>CAZQSZ010000003.1:500121-660886 GCA_964596345.1 uncultured Chitinophaga sp.
AAAATTAGTCGTTACGGCTAATTAAATACAGGAAACACGGATGAAAAGGATGGGAAGGATGTACACAGATTTCTCCAGAAAAATAGAAACCCGTGTCATCTGTGTTCAAAAAATATCATCCGAAAAGATCACTGCTCAGGTAGCGGTCGCCACGGTCGCAGGCAATAAAGACGATCACACCCTTTTCAATTTCTGTAGCAAGACGGATAGCAGCTGCTGCTGCGCCACCACTGCTCATCCCGGCAAAAATGCCTTCCACCTTCGCCAGTTGTCTTGCCATCAGCGTGGCTTCCTGTTGCGATACATCCATGACCCTGTCCACTCTTTCGGGTTCAAATATTTTCGGTAAATATTCTTTGGGCCAGCGGCGGATGCCGGGAATAGAGGATTCTTCGGTGGGCTGGCAGCCGATGATTTGTATCGCAGGATTTTTTTCTTTCAGGTACCGGGAACAACCCATGATCGTACCGGTGGTGCCCATGGAACTTACAAAATGAGTGATGGACTGACCGGTATCTTTCCATATTTCCGGGCCGGTGGTTTTATAATGGGCTGCATAATTATCCGGGTTGGCAAACTGGTTGAGGATATAGGCTTCGCCACGGGCAGCTTTGGCATCGGCATAGTCACGGCAGGTTTCAATATTTTCCAGCAGCGTCACCGTAGCGCCAAAGGCTTCCATGGTCAACGTCCTTTCTTTGGTAGAAGAAGAAGGCATTACTAATTCTATGTTCAGATCGTATAACCTGGCGATCATCGCTAAAGCAATACCGGTATTGCCACTCGTAGCTTCGATCAGCTGGTCGCCGGGTTTGATATCAGCTCTTTCTAAAGCAGAGCGGATCATGTTCAGTGCCGGGCGGTCTTTTACACTGCCACCGGGATTATTGCCTTCGAGCTTGGCATAAATGGTAACGTTGGGATTGGGATTCAATTTCTTTAGTTCAACCAAAGGTGTATTACCTACTAAATCTGTGATACTTGCCATGCTGATTAATTTATTTACAGTCTATGTGTCTCTATGTGCCTATGATCCTATGTGGTGAGGATATTTACCACACCTGCCTACCGGCAGGCAGGCAGACACAATAGATTCACAGGTGCACATAGTTTCGTTTATATTTTTATTTGCTCCACCACTTCAATATCCGGCCGGTGATACACCGTGGAGTAGGGGGCAATACTTTTTGTGAGCCAGACATTACCTCCCACAATGCTGTGATGACCGATCACTGTATCACCACCGAGGATAGTAGCACCGGAATAAATGATCGCATGATCTTCCACCGTGGGATGGCGTTTGGTATTCGCCATATCTTTATCCACACTCAATGCGCCGAGGGTGACGCCCTGGTATAATTTTACATGATCACCGATATGGCAGGTTTCACCGATCACTGTTCCCGTGCCATGATCAATAAAAAAATAATTTCCGATTTCAGCACCGGGATGAATATCAATTCCTGTTTTGGAATGAGCCCATTCGGTCATGATGCGGGGCAATAAAGGAATATCAAGTAACAATAACTCATGCGCCACCCGGTAAAAAAAGATAGCATAAAAACCGGGGTAGGCCCGGATGATCTCGAATCTTGTTCTTGCTGCCGGGTCACCTTCAAGTAAAGCAGTGATGTCGGTATTCAGCACTTCATAGAGTTCCGGTACTGTATCGAAAAACTGTTTTGCTTTTTCAGCATTATTGCAGTTGTCGCAGGCCTTCGTGGCATTGAGTATACGGCTGAGTTGCAGTTGCAATTTGGCGAATGCTGTTTCCACTTCTGCTGTACTGTTTAACTGGCAATCTGCTCTCTCAGGAAATAACAAACAGAAGAGTTGCAATACCCAACCGGCAATTTCTTCGTTGGCGGGTACGGCTTCGGTGGCCTGCTGTTGCTGAAATATATGCTGGTAAAATTCCTGCTTCATAAAAGTCCACTTCATTTATCGGGTAAGCAAAACTACCTCTTTTTATAACAGGGCATTGCAGGCCAGGTTGCTAATGGTCTGGTAAAAATAAACCCTGTATCGCCGAAGGCTGATACAGGGTTGTCGTATAACGGACAGTAACTTTTCTTATGCGTTACGGTTCAGGCAATTCAGGTCTTCAAAGGCTACTTCCAGTCGTTTGCTGAAACTTTCTTCGCCTTTGCGCAGCCACACCCGGGGATCATAATGTTTCTTGTTGGGTTTGTCTTCACCTTCCGGGTTTCCTAATTGTCCCTGCAGGTAGGCTTCATATTTCTTGTAATTGTCCAGGATGCCTTCCCAGAAAGCCCATTGCAGGTCAGTATCAATATTCATTTTGATAGCACCATAGCCAATGGCTTCACGGATCTGGTGCTGCGGGGAACCACTGCCACCATGGAATACGAAGTAAACAGGTTTGGGACCGGTTCCGAATTCTTTTTCAATATGCACCTGGCTGTTGTGCAGGATCACGGGACGCAATTCCACATTGCCGGGTTTGTAGACACCATGCACATTTCCAAAGGCAGCAGCAATAGTAAACAGTTTACCAACTTTGCCTAATTCTTTATACGCAAAAGCCACATCTTCCGGTTGTGTGTAGAGTTTGGAGTTTTCTACATCACTGTTATCCACACCATCTTCTTCGCCACCGGTTACACCCAGTTCAATTTCGATACCCATTCCCAACGGCTGCATTCTTTTGAAGAACTCAACAGAGGTATGAATGTTTTCTTCGATCGGCTCTTCGCTCAGGTCAAGCATATGTGAGCTGAACAGGGGCTGACCTTTTTCTTTGAAATATTGTTCACCGGCGTCGATCAGTCCGCTGATCCAGGGCAACCATTTTTTAGCCGCATGGTCAGTGTGCAATACAACCGGTACACCGTAATATTTAGCTACATTATGAATATGCAAAGCACCGGAGATGCCGCCGGATATATTTCCCTGCAGTTTATCATTCGGCATTCCTTTGCCGGCGATGAATTGGGCACCACCGTTGGAGAATTGAATGATGACAGGGGAGTTGACTTTGGCCGCTGTTTCCAGGGTAGCGTTGATGGTATTGGTACCAATAGTGTTAACGGCTGGAAGGGCAAACTGGTTTTCTTTAGCGTCTTTGTAAAGTGCTTCCAGTTCTTCACCGAACAGCACACCGGCTCTGTACTTTTTCATGATCAAAAAATCGTTTTAGTTTGGATTATTAATATGGATAGCTGGCGGGCAACCGTTAACAGGCAGCGAATATAAAGGATTTATTTAACCGGGCAGCTAACATGCGTTCGATTGGCTATCGCTTGGCTTTGCCCAGGTTTTTTTGCACCAGCAGCAGGTTTTTGCGCAGGGTTTGTTTCAGGTGTGTCTTCACGATCTCGCCCATGGAATGGCATTTCTCATAAGCACTTGTCTTCAGGTATTCTCCCAGTTCTTTTTTCAGCTGGTTGATCTTCTCCGGGGTGGAGATCACATCCACGGTCATATTATCGAGCAGGTCTTTGATCCGGTACCGGGCTGTGGCCAGGCGGAAAGTGATCATGGTTCTTTCTTCGGCCTGGTATTGTTCAATGGATTCACGGTTCAGGTGTTCAAGCGCCACCTGGACAAAGGGATAATTTTCTTTGAAGAATTGCGGCAGGTACAGGTTTCTTCTTCCTTCATAGGATTGCTGGTCAAAATCAATACTGCGGAGCCGGTATTGATAATCTTCAATATCCGGGGTGATGCCCACTACGAAATTATAACTGCGCATATCACCGAGCAGGCGCACGAAACAACGTTCATTGAACTTCACAAATTCTTTGGCAAAACGGATCTTATTCGTTTCCGGGTTGTTCATCATCTGCTGCATGAAGATATCACCGGGTATGCCGGGTATATGTTCTTCCACCAGGGTGTTCTCGTCTGTAAAAAAAGTGATCCGGTTGGGGGAGAGGATATGCTCCAATTCCAGGCCATAGATCCGGGAAGCATCAGCGATCTTGATATAATAATGATCGTAGTTATCATTGAACTTATTGACGATGCGGATCCGGAACGGATGTGAGTTGCCAAACGTGCAATAATCAATTCTTGCCACATCCAGGTGGCTGACAAAACTGAAATCACCTTCCGTTTTCAGGATCGCATAAATTTTTACAAGTCCTTCCCGGATATAATTCCAGTCGCGGCTGTCGTAGGATAATTTTTCCCATAAAGTGTCTTTCCCGTATTTATCTTTTATGGGTACCGACCAGGTATAATTCAGCAAATTCTTATAACTCACCGGCAGTTTCACTTCCCGTCCATGCAGCCGGAGGTAATTGCGCAGCCCTTCACTGACAGGATACATCGGTTTTTTCCGGGAAGGTTTATCGCCTTCCTTGCTTTCCCGGTCGTTATGGTTATTGATGAATAACATGACGGCCTAAGATACGAAGAACCGGGAAGCCGGGAACTGATCAGAACTTATAACAATTGTTGCTGCAGGGCCGTAAAATAGGCAGGTGCTTTTAGTAAACGGCTGCCATACCAGCTGAACAGTTCCCCATCCACACCGATAATCCTGGTGTTGGGTAACAGAGGCTGTAGCTCGTCAATATGTTTTTGCTGAAAGGGAAAGGGTTCAGAAGAAAGTAATAAGAGTTCGCAGTTCGCCTTTTTCAATTCATCGATAGTTATTTCGGGATAACGGGTCTTCTCCTTAAAGATATTTTCAAGGCCTGCCAGTTCCAGCATGGAATGGATAAACGTATCGCCCCCAACGGTCATGTAGGGTTTTTGCCAGATGAAGTATGCAGTCCTGGGTCTTGAGTCAGGAGCCGGGAGTTGAGAAAAGGCAGTATTGATCTGTTCAATAATATGGATTGCCTTTTCTGCTTTCCCGGTCATGGCACCGACCTGTTCAATCATTACATATGCATCATCCAGGTTGTTGACATCACTGATCCAGACAGGATATTGCTGTTGCAATTCGTTGATCTGTTCTTTTACATTTTCTTCTTTGTTGGCAATGACCAGGTCGGGATGTAATGAATGAATAATGCCTGTGTTGAACTGCTTGGTGCCTCCGACCCTGGTCTTGCTGCGGAACCATCCGTTGGGGTGTATGCAAAATTTCGTGATGCCCACGACCTCATCAGTAAGACCGAGATCGGCTAATAATTCTGTTTGGGAAGGAACCAGGGAGATGATCCGTTTGGGTGTGGCGGGTAGACGTATGATTTGCCCGGTCTGGTCGGTAAATGACAACATGCAACAATTTGCTGCAAGTTACAAAACGATAAAAGTTGTTGGGAAAAGAAGTGCGGTAAACATCACCGCGCCTCCTGCTACTTTGTTGGGTAGCAGGAGGGTTCCGGACGATTAATTCTTTTCAAGGGATTTGGACACGGTGACTCTGTGATGTTTTTCAAGGAAATGGATGGATCTTTCTTCAGGATGTTGGATTCTAAACTGTTGGTTTTTTCAAAGACAAATTCAAAAAGAAGAAGTTGATTGATACTGGATTTTAAATTGGACTAACTTTCTCAGGATCGGTTTGGTTTTTCAGGACTTGGACTACTGGACGGTTTTTCGAATGTTGGATATTGGATTCTGGACTTTAGATTGATTCGCTATCAATCAACTTCTGCAACAAAAGTAATTAGCATTTCATTATCAGAACAGAGCAAAACAACTCAATTATTTTACGACAGTTTTTACCGCTTTCATCGTAAACGGGACAAGGCGATCTTGCGGGTATAACGATTCCTGTATTCGTAGTTTTACGGGAATAAGGCTACGCAAACGTTGTCGTAGCTGTTTTTATTGAGGTAAACGCTTTATTGTGCTTAGTTGCCGAGGGCCTGGATCACATCGTACTTGGTGACGATATGGAAATTGCCGGCATCATCTTTTGCAAGCACCGCACCATTTTCTTTGTTAATTAAATGGCTTAGCCGTTCAACGGGGGTGTCAAACTCCACCATGGGGAACAGGGGTTCGATCACCTCAGCTATCGTAGAGTTTTTGATCTCGGGATTATCAAATATTTTTTGGAATAAACCACTTTCACTGATGGCACCGGCCAGGCCATTGCCATTCATGACGGGTATATGTTCAATATCATATTTCTTCATCAGTTCCACCGCTTCGGCCACCGTTTGAGTGGGCTCAACAGTTACGAGTTTCTTACTGGTACCTCTTGCACTGATAATATCTTTAAATGTTTTTACATCCAGGAAACCTCTTTCGATCATCCATTGGTCATTATAAATTTTTCCAACATAGCGGCTGCCATGATCATGGAAAATACAAACCACCAGGTCGTCTTTTGTAAGTTTGCTTTTTAACTGCATCAATCCCTGGATACAACTGCCGGCACTGTAACCACAAAATAAACCTTCTTCCTTCGCCAGTTTTCTTGCCATCACGGCACCATCTTTATCGGTTACCTGTTCAAAGTAATCGATCACACTCATATCATAATTCTTCGGTACAAAGTCTTCACCAAAACCTTCGCTGATATACGGGTGCACTTCGTTCATATCTATTTCACCCGTGCGGAAATACTTGGTGAGCAGGGAGCCATAGACGTCAATGGCCCAGATTTGTATGTTGGGATTTTTTTCTTTTAAGAATTGTGCGGTGCCGGTAATGGTGCCCCCTGTTCCTGCTGTGCAGACAAGATGAGTGATCTTGCCATCAGTTTGTTCCCAGATCTCGGGCCCGGTTGTTTCATAATGGGCCAGCCGGTTCGCCAGGTTATCATACTGGTTCATATGGTAGGAGTTGGGCACTTCTTTCGCCAGCCGGGCGGCCACACTGTAATAGCTTCTCGGATCTTCGGGTAATACATTGGTGGGGCAAACGATCACTTCCGCACCCACGGCTTTCAGTATATCCGCTTTTTCTTTGGATTGCTTATCGGTCGTCACAAATATGCACTTATATCCTTTTACCACCGCAGCGAGGGCCAGGCCCATGCCGGTATTGCCGCTGGTGCCTTCGATGATGGTGCCGCCGGGTTTCAGCTTACCTTCTTTCTCAGCCACTTCCACCATTTTCAGGGCCATCCGGTCCTTGATAGAATTGCCCGGGTTAAAATAATCCACTTTAGCCAATACGGTGCAGGGCAGCTCTTTGGTAATTTTATTCAGGCGGATAAGCGGCGTGTTGCCAATCGTTTCGAGTATGTTATTCTTGATGTTCATCGCAACTCTTTTGAGCGGCCAAATATAACTAAATCAGATTACTGTTAGTTCTTTTTGATGAGGATATGAAAGGATTCAAACATCTTTTGCAATTTATTCCATACATCCAGGGAAGAAACCAGGTTAGGGCTCCATTGTATGGTTAAAAGAAAAAAATGATTATCACTTTCTATTAGCCTTTCTATACGGTAAATAAGTAAATCTGTTTCTTTTTCTTCAACTTTTACATTCGATAATTTTGAGGTCGAATGCCAGACAATGGACTGGTTATTCGCTGATAAACTATCCATCGGCTGGGGGTTGGATAGTAAAAGTACAAGGAATACATTTGAAATATTGGCCGCCATACCATATCCATTGCTGAACTTTTTAGGCATCATCGTGATACTGAAGGATTGGGTAAATGCTACTTTTTCTATTGATGATTCGCCAAAATTCAGTTGATGCCGGAGTTTTTCTATCTGCTCTTCGGTGAGCACTTTTCCATCTTTACCGTATTGTGCAATAATTCTTTTTAAGTGTATTTCTATAGGTTCGGTAGTGGTATTTTTGGTAAAGTACACATCAGTGGGATTGCCGTATTGAAATGTCAGACTTGAAGAGTTGAGAAGAAGCTCACCAAATTGAGCCACCTCAAGATTGTCTCTCATTTTTTGTGAATCGTTGGGAGAAGAAAGAAGACCTTTCTGCCCCAGAAATTGGAAGTAATCAAGATATGCTGATCGCTTAAAATCATTGGATACTATTAACGAGAATCCATAATTGGAATCGGTAAAAATCTCTTCGTTTGTCTTTACTGGTATGTTAATATCAGATGTGGCCGGATTCGCCTGGATAGTTTTATTGTCAACTGTTACGGTTTGAGCCCCGCTTTTTTCTTCACCCCCTTTCGTTTTAACAATATAGAGGTAATAGGCCGGTATCAGTAATGCCAACAACCCGATCATGATTATATAGTACCATTTATAAAAAGGGTCAGATTTTGGCGTTGTTGTCATGGCGAGTACAGTAATCGCTTCTGCAACAAGTATGATCAGAGCTGTAATGCCTAGCGGAGACTTAATCGCTGAAATAAGTCCGCCACGGTTTTCTGTCTGTGACATTGTTTTTGATTTTAAGGTTTAATGGTCTTAGAAAGATACAGAAATTAACTAAAATGAAAAGCCCTCCCCGAAAACAGGGAGGGTTACCGGACTTAATGATACAAGATCATCAAGCTTCGTTACGATATTGTTTTCGCTTATTGGTGAGATAAGCATCCAGCAGGAATAAACCCAGGATAATATTCAGTACCATAAAAGCATTGACCAGGTTATTATTAAAGAACTGGCTGAAATCAATCTTATCAATCTTTTCTGAAATAGCCGAACTTTTACCAGTGTTCCATTTGGTTTGTCCAAACCCGTAAATAAGGAAACCGAGGATCGTGGCAATAAAAAAGAACGTCAGTCCCCAGATGATCTTGTTATTGATATAGGATTTAGTGGCCGGGGCAATATGGTATTTGGCTATTTCTTCCATCACGTTTTTGCTGAAACGCATGGAAGGTGCTTCCATTTCAGATGCCTGCAGTAGTTGATTCACTTCAAGCAGTTCGCTGTATTTTTCTTTCCAGGCCGCATCAGAGGCCAGTAATTGTTCAATGACCGTTTTTTCGGCGGCCGGCGCAGTGCCGTCAATATAACCCCACAGTCTCTCCTCCATGTCATGGTTCATATGATGAAGATTAGTTTCCATACACTACAATTTAATTATAAATATCCTTTACTTCTGCTGCAAAATGTGTTTCCATTTTTTCTTTCAGCCTTGTCCTGGCCCGGTGCAATCTCACTTTGGCGGTATTCATTTCAATGTGTAATACCTGCGCTATTTCTTCCAGTGTCTGTTCTGCTTTATAAAACAGGGTGATGATCTCGGCATCATCAGGACCCAACAGGCTGATCGCATTGTTCACCATGGCCTGTTTCGATTTTTGCTCCACCAGGTTGGCCCTGAAACCGGAATCCAGGCTATCGGCCGCTTCCATTACTTTATCATCATCCAGCGAATGTATATCCAGCCTCTTCTTTCGCAGGAAAGTGATGCAGGTGGTATTAACGATCGTATAGAGCCAGGTGCTGAATTTGGAAGCCCCGCGGAAATCGGCCAGTGAACGGTACGCTTTCACGAAAATATCCTGCGCTACCTCCTCGGCATCCTCCCTGCTCTTAACCATCCGTAAGGCAAGGGTGAATACATAGTTCTGGTAACGGTTCACCAGCCCGGCATAAGCCTGGTGGTCACCATTCAGCACTTTGCTAATGATCTCGTTATCATTCAGTCCGGTAGACATGCTGCTGATATGACTACAGCATAAGCGATTTGGTTACAATACAAAGTACGTTTATTTTGACTTGCCATTATAGATACCTGTATGCCGAAACCCGGGAATTCCAAAGGCTGTAACCTGTCCGGCCGGGCTGTAGTCTTAGTTCTTGTAACCCGTTTTTGAAAAATTGTTCCTGGAGGCTGTAACCTGGTTGAAACGATCGTAGTCAAAGGATTCAAACACGGAATAACTATTTTAAAACAATAAAACTGATTTTATGGACGGCGGAGAAGCTTTAATACCGATAACCATGTTTGCCGGCGGATTTGCGATGATCTTTGGCATCTATTACCTGAAAACCCGGCAGAACCTGGCCATGATTGAAAAAGGGATGAACCCGAAACAATTTGCCAACCGGCCGGCTCCTTACAAGAACCTGAAATGGGCCCTGTTGTTGATTGGTGCAGGTGTGGGCCTGTTCCTGGCCTATGTGCTGGATAATTATGTCTTGTACAGCAGCTTTAAAAATATGCGTTACCACGATGATGGCAGGAATGCACCGATCTATTTTGCCCTGATTGCCATCGGTGGCGGGTTAGGCCTCTTTGGTTCTTACAAAATGGAGAAAAAGTGGTGGGATGAGAATAAAGACCAATGATCACCGGCTTAAAGAACAAATTTGTACTGCAAATCCATTTTAAAAATGGGTTTGCAGTTTCGTTTATAAAATCAGAACTATGAAAAAGAGTGCAACAATAACAGGCTGGCTCTTTACCGCTTTAGTTTTTTTCTCCTGTCATAACGGCCCCCGTCATACGACTATTGAAACTAATGATGGAACAACTACGACCAGGGTCGAATGTGCAGGTGATATTCGTTTTACAGATGATACATCTGCTATTAAAAGTATTTCACCCTATGGTTATATCGAATATTGGGGCAATGATAAACATGTGGTGATTGAAAGTGACGAACAGGGACAGTTGAGCTATGAACTATACCGCGGTGACAGCAAGGTTCCTCTTGATTCAGCGGGGAAGGCTTTTCTCACTGGTGCATTGAAAGAAATGATTGCCCTGGGACTTCGCCCCGGCAATATGCAGGAACCTGATTAACAAAAGAGCAGCGGCGAATTATTGCGCCATCGTTTCAAGGGCTTTTTTTACCATTTCATCATCCATATTCAATACCTGGTAAAAGCCGTCATTTCTCCATTTATAACGGGCCAGTAATGCTTTTAACCGCTGGCGCAGTGATTCCTTCTCTTTTTCACCAACACCCCTGAGGTTGATAGAATCTTTGGCCGCATAATTCACCAGGCCATTCCACATTTCCTCCCCGTTAGTAAACCCTTTGGCATAAGCCGTGGCCGTGGCATACTGATCCACCTGCTGCCGGTGCTGCAGGTAATAATTATATACAAAACTGTTGAAACCCCCATCGATCAGCAGGCGGTTTACACTGCGCTGGTAGGTGCTGGTGTCTAAGGCTACAAAAACATCGGGCATAATGCCACCACCACCATATACCGTTTTACCACCTATTGTTTTGTATTGCTTACCATTGCTGATCTTATTGGAGTCAGCTGATAATAGTTCACCAGTGGAATAACGTTGCCATAATTCATCCATATACACTTTTCTGCCTTTTTCGTAAGGACGCTGGATGCTGCGGCCAAGGGGTGTATAATACCTGGCTACAGTAAGGCGGATCGCAGAACCATCACTCAATCCATATTGTTCCTGCACCAGGCCTTTACCAAAGGAACGGCGGCCAATGATAGTAGCCCTGTCCCAATCCTGCAAAGCACCTGCTAATACTTCACTGGCACTGGCTGATAATTCATCAATAAGAATGGTGAGCTTTCCCTTTTCAAAAAGCCCGGGACGTTTGCAACGGTATTCCCTTTTTTTACTGTTGACGCCTTCGGTATAAACAATGAGTTTATCATTATCTAAAAATTCATCCGCCATATCCACGGCTTCATTCATAAAGCCACCACCATTACCCCGCAGGTCGTACACCAGTTTTTGTAGTCCTTCTTTTTGTAATCGTTCCATCGCCTGCATGAATTCTTCGTAACTGCTCTCCGTAAACTTATTGAGTTTGATATAGCCGGTTGTTTTATCCAGCATATAGGCCGCATCAATAGAAGGTACAGGAATGGTGCCCCTGGTGACGGTGTAGGTTGCAGTTTTACCATCCCGTAAGATCTGCAAAACCGCTTTGGAACCTCTTTCACCCCGGATCAGTTTTTTGATCTGGTCGGTTTCCAGGTTTCTTTTGACGAGAGAGGAATCATTTACCGTTAATATCTTATCTCCAATCTTCAAACCTGCTTTATCGCTGGGGCCATTGGGAATAACATATACAACATTCACCGTGTCGCCAAACACATTGAACTCAACGCCGATACCTTCAAAGTTGCCGGCCAGGTCTTCGTTGGCGGCCTGTAATTCAACCGGGGGAAAATAGACGGAGTGGGGATCCAGTTCGTTCATCATTTGTTCGATGGCAATCCCTTCCAGTGAATCTAGTTGAACAGAATCCACATATTTCAGGTTGATAAGATCAAGGGCTTCTTGTAAAGACCCTCTTTTGTTACTGCTAAAGAATCCTTTTTTAGTACCGGATTTATCATTCAGTTGGTAGCCGAAGAACATTCCAACCACCATCACCACCGCAAAGACCAGGGGCAGCCACACCTGCAATTTTTTATTCAGCATCGTACGTCTTAATTATGTAATTTGAACGCAAAATAGCCAAAAGTTTATAGTTTGTACGGGTAGGCTGATCTTTAGTAGTGAACTGGTTGGTCAATGGAATGAATGCGATCAAGTACAAACTAAACAAAGGGAGTAAACCTGGTATATGCCTGTTGTAAAACTAATTGCAGATTGCGGAGCCACTAAAGGCGAATGGTGCCTGGTCAACAAGGGAAAAAAGAAGACCATCTTCACCCAGGGCATCAGCCCGTACTTTCTCAGTACGGAGCAGATACGGGATATTTTGCTGAAAGAACTAACCCCAAAGTTGAAAAATGTGGAGGTGGATGAAGTGTATTATTATGGTACCGGTTGTGCCAATACTACCAATGCCAAATCAGTTAAAAAAGCCATTTTGCAGGTTTTTGCAGGTGCAAAAACAGAGGTTACTCATGACCTGGTGGCTGCCGCCCGTTCACTTTGCGGAAGAAAAAAAGGTATTGCCTGTATTTTAGGTACGGGTTCCAATTCCTGTTACTATGATGGCAAAAAGATCGTAAAGAACAGCCCCGGCCTTGGCTATGTATTGGGTGATGAAGGCAGCGGGGCCTACCTGGGGAAAAAAGTGATCCAGTATTATCTCTACGGTACGTTTGATGAAGAATTAAGGGGACGTTTTGATCTTACTTATACTACGAATGCGGCCGAGATATTAGAAAATGTTTATAAAAAACCCTTGCCAAACCGTTATCTCGCAGGATTTACTAAATTTCTTGCTGATAACCGGGGGCACTATATGATTGAAAATATTATTGAGGATGGCCTGAATGATTTTTTCTTTAATCATCTCTGCAAGTACCGGGAAATCTGGACCCTGCCCGTCAATTTTACCGGGGGAGTTGCATTTGGTTTTAAAGATGTGTTGCAGCACCTTTGCGACAGTTATGAATTTGAACTGGGCAGGGTGCTTAAAAACCCAATGGAAGGATTAGTTGAATTCCATAGCTAACGAAAAAAGAAAGGAATTATGGCATTTGAAAAGATAACCGAGGAATCAAGCAGGTATCGTCATTTGGAAAAAATGTCGGTGGCCGAGCTGCTGATGAATATTAATAAGGAAGACAAGACCGTTCCGGCAGCCGTGGAAAAAGCGATCCCCCAAATTGAAAAACTCGCCGAAATAGCAGGTGACAAGATGCTGATGGGTGGCCGTTTGTTTTATATCGGTGCCGGTACCAGTGGCCGTTTAGGCATTGTGGATGCCAGTGAATGTCCTCCCACTTACGGAGTTCCTAAAGGATTAGTGATCGGGATCATTGCCGGTGGTGAAAAAGCCATTACTTCTGCCGTTGAATTTGCAGAGGATGATAAGGACCAGGGCTGGAAAGACCTGCTGGAATATAATGTCAGTGATAAAGATGTGGTGATCGGCATTGCTGCCAGTGGCACCACACCTTATGTGATCGGTGCGTTGGATGAATGCCGGAAAAGAGGAATCGTGACGGGAAGTATTTCCTGTAACCCCGATTCACCGGTAAGTGCTGCCGCTGATTTCCCGATTGAAGTGGTGGTAGGGCCTGAATTTGTAACGGGAAGCACAAGAATGAAAAGTGGTACTGCACAGAAATTAGTCCTCAATATGATCTCCACATCAGTGATGATACAACTCGGCAGGGTGGAAGATAATAAGATGGTGAATATGCAACTAACGAACGATAAGTTGGTGGACCGTGGGACCAAGATGCTGATGGAAAGAGTGAAGCTTAACGATTATGAGAAAGCCAAACAACTGTTATTAAAATACGGCAGTGTAAAAAAAGCAGCTGATTCTTTCAGTAAATAATTTTCATTTTCATCATTGCGATGTATATTGTGCTCCTGTTTAACAAGTGGTACAGTCATTTCATCATATCAGCACTTCTTCTTTTGTAACAATCCCTGTTACGATTGCTGCTATTACCACAACAATTACAACAACCCGTTAAGGGTTGTACTATTCCATATCAACAACGGGCAATTTTGCTGTACCAGGACGGGAAGTCTTCTATACAGCTACAATCATTTCTTTTCAATTTCAAAATATAGCTCATGCAGGTTTTAAAATTCGGTGGCACATCGGTAGCCAATGCAGAAAATATCAATAAGGTAGTTGCTGTAGTTCAAGAAGCGGTTAAAAAAGATAAAACAGTGGTGGTGGTATCCGCATTAGGTGGTGTCACGGATCTTTTATTGGGTGCGGCTATTCTTGCAGCAGATGGCGATGAAAGCTACAAAGAGAAATTAGCGGTCATTGAACAGCGTCACCTGGAAGCAGTGAAACAACTGATACCGGTAGCTAATCAAAGCCAGTTGCTTAGCCTGGTCAAAAAAAGTTGTAACGAGATCGAAGATATTTGTAACGGTATCTTTTTATTAAGAGAACTGACACCCCGTTCCAAAGACCGCATTGGCAGTTATGGAGAATGGATCTCATCGCAGGTCATTGCGGCCAAATTCAAAGCAGACGGGGTGGATTGTACCTGGAAAGATTCCCGGGAGCTGATCAGTACGAATTCTGCGTTTACTACAGCAGAAGTTGATTTTGCCATTACCAATAAACAAGTGGCTGATTTTTTTGCTGCGTCCTCTTCATCTTTATATATTTTGCCGGGCTTTATTGCATCGGATAAACAGGGCATCACTACTACATTGGGCCGCGGCGGTTCCGATTATACGGCTGCTATCCTTGCTTCAGCCCTGCATGCTGCTGTGCTCGAAATATGGACAGATGTAAGTGGGATGATGACAGCTGATCCAAGATTGGCTGCCAATGCCCGTATCATTCCCCGTATCTCTTACCAGGAAGCGATGGAGTTATCGCATTTTGGTGCGAAAGTTATTTATCCGCCAACTATTCAGCCGGTGATGGGGCAAGCCATTCCTGTGTGGATCAAAAACACATTTGCTCCCGCAGATGAAGGAACACTGATCGAATCCGTTTCTGCAAAGAATGGGAATATTGTAAGAGGTATCTCCAGCATCAATAATATTGCTCTGATCAGTTTGGAAGGAAGTGGAATGATCGGTATCCCCGGATTCTCCAAGCGGTTATTTGAGGCATTGAGTAATGAAAAAATAAATGTGATCCTGATTACCCAAAGTTCTTCGGAACATTCTATTTGCGTGGGTATTGATAACGGGTTAGCGGCGAAAGCAAAACTGGCCGTTGATACTGCTTTTGCCAATGAGATCGCCCTGGAAAAAGTGGAACCGTTAAAAGTGGAAGCAGATCTATCCATCGTGGCGCTGGTGGGTGAAAATATGAAAAGTCATCCCGGTATCAGCGGACGTATGTTCAGTGCGATGGGAAGAAACGGGGTAAATATCCGGGCCATTGCACAGGGTTCATCGGAAAAAAATATCTCCGCAGTTATTTCCACCCGTGATGTAAAAAAAGCTATTAACGTTTTACACGAAGAATTCTTTGAGACCAGTTATAAAGAAGTGAACCTGTTTATAGTGGGTACAGGAAATGTGGGAGCTAAATTACTCGGGCAATTGCAGCAACAACTAGGTTATCTCGTCCGCCAGTTACATGTACAGGTAAAAGTGGTGGGATTAAGCAACAGTCGAAAAATGCTGATCAATGAGGAAGGAATTGAATTGCCGGTATGGAAAGAAAAATTAGATGCAGCAGGCAAAGCTGACCTGGGTGAATTCGTTCAGCATATGATTGACCGTAACCTCCGGAATTCGGTGTTTGTTGATATAACGGCCAATGATAAAGTGGCTGCGGTGTATGACCAATTATTGCAAAAAAGTATTTCCGTCGTGGCCTGTAACAAAGTGGCTGCTTCATCTGCATATAGTAATTATAAAAAACTGAAAGACCTGGCGGGTGAATACAATTGCCGGTTCTTATTTGAAACCAATGTTGGAGCAGGATTACCGATCATTGCTACATTAAATGATCTTGTTCGCAGCGGCGACCGTGTACATCGTATTGAGGCTGTCTTAAGTGGTACTTTGAATTTTGTCTTCAATAACTATGACGGTACGAAATTATTTGCCGATGTGGTGAAGCAGGCGCAGGACGAGGGATATACCGAACCGGATCCCAGGCTTGATCTCAGTGGCACCGATGTGATGCGGAAGATCATGATCCTTGCCCGGGAAGCCGGCCAGCAGATCGAGATGGATGATATTGCTAATAACTCTTTCATGCCGGCATCCTGTATGCAGGGATCGGTGGAAGATTTTTATGCCGCCATGGCCAAAGAAGAAGCGCATTTCAAACAACTATATGAAAAGGCATATGCAGAAGGCTGCAAACTGAAATTTGTAGCTTCCTTTAATGATGGTAAGGCCGCAGTTGGTTTGCAACATATCGATCCGAAACATGACCTCTATCATTTGTATGGAAAAGATAATGTGGTATTATTCTATACCGACCGTTACAAAGAACAGCCGATGGTGGTAAAAGGTGCCGGTGCCGGCGCTGAAGTAACCGCCAGCGGGGTATTTGCCGACATCATGCGGGTAGCCAATCTTTAATTCTATAGCACATGAAACAAGTAACAATTCATTGCCCGGGTACAGTTGCCAACCTCGTTTGTGGTTTTGACATCCTCGGTATGGCATTGAAAGCACCCTATGATGTGATGGAAGTAAAACTGCTGGATGAACCCAAAGTGATCATTCATAACCGGGATGCGTTTAATCTTCCCACCGACCCGGAAAAAAATGTGGCCGGTGTTGTTTTCCTGGCTATCATGGAAAAGGTTGGGGGTAATATTGGTTTTGAAGTAACGATTGAAAAACATATCAAACCGGGCAGTGGTTTAGGATCCAGTGCAGCCAGTGCGGCGGGAGCCGTCGTAGCCGCTAATCATTTACTGGGGAATATTTTCTCTGCTGATGAACTGGTACAATTTGCCATGTGGGGTGAAAAATTAGCATCCGGCGTAAAGCATGCCGATAATATCACTCCCTGTATCATGGGCGGAGTTACCCTGATACGTTCAATTCATCCGTTGGATATTGTTCCTTTAGCAGCACCGGATCTTTTTGTAACGGTGGTTCACCCGCAGATCGAAGTAAGGACATCGGATGCAAGACAGATATTGAAAGAAAAAGTATTGCTGAAAGATGCGATCCGGCAATGGGGAAATATTGCAGGCCTTGTCACCGGGTTTATCCGGAACGATCATGAACTCATCGGCCGTTCTTTAGAGGATGTGATCATTGAACCTGTCCGCAGTATCCTGATACCCGGCTTTGATGAAGTGAAACAGAAATGCAGGGAAGCCGGTGCATTGGGCGGTGGTATTTCCGGTTCGGGGCCTTCTATTTTCATGCTGAGCAAAGAAGAAGTAACGGCAAAAAAAGTGGAAGCTGTCATGCAGGCTATTTATACAAGGATAGGTATTGAGCATAACACCTATGTGACAACCATCAATAAAAATGGAGTAGAAGTCATTGGTTAAGCCATATCTGATGAGAGCAAACAAATTTTATTAACTAACAGAATAAGTTCCCTTCAGGGGACAGGGGTATGAATTATTACAGCACAAACAGGCAATCGCCAATCGTTGGATTCAAAGAAGCCAGCATTAAAGGACAGGCACCGGATAAAGGATTGTATTTCCCGGAAACACTGCCTCAACTGGATAAAGCATTTATCAGGGATATTGAAAACTATTCCAACGAAGAAATTGCTTTCCGGGTCATCAAACCTTATATAGGAGAGGAGATTCCGGAAGATAAACTGTTCCAGATCGTCAGTGAAACGGTGAATTTCCCGATTCCATTAGTTCAGGTCAGTGACTCCATCTCATCGCTTGAATTATTTCATGGCCCTACGCTGGCATTTAAAGATATTGGTGCCAGGTTCATGAGCCGTTGCCTGGGATATTTTTTAAAAGACAATAATAAAAAAGTAACTGTATTGGTAGCTACTTCCGGCGATACCGGTGGTGCTGTGGCCAATGGATTTTATGAAGTGGACGGAGTGGAAGTGGTCATCCTGTATCCTTCCGGGAAAGTAAGCCCGGTACAGGAAAAGCAACTGACTACCCTGGGGAAAAATATTCATGCACTGGAAATAAACGGGACTTTTGATGATTGCCAGCAACTGGTGAAAACTGCATTTATGGATGCTGAGTTAAATCAGCGGTTGTTTCTTACCTCGGCCAATTCCATCAATGTGGCCCGTTGGTTACCGCAACAGTTTTATTATTTTTTTGCGTATAAGCAATGGGCTGATAAGCCTGGTTTGCCGGTCATAGCTGTACCCAGTGGTAACTTTGGGAATATCTGCGCCGGTATTCTGGCTATGCAGACAGGCTTACCTATCAGGCATTTTATCGCTGCATGCAATGCCAACGATATTGTAAGTGAATACCTGGAAACACAAAACCTGCAACCCCGGCAGGCAGTTCCTACACTGAGCAATGCGATGGATGTGGGCAATCCCAGCAATTTCGTCCGTATACTGGAAATTTTTAATCACCGGTTCCCTGAACTGAAAAATAAATTATCCTCCGCTACTATTTCAGATGCGGAAACAACAACAACGATCAGTGAAGTGTACCAGCAATATAACTATCTATTAGACCCGCATGGCGCTGTAGGCTACCTTGCCTTGCAACGTTATTTAGCGGATCAACCCGGGCAAAAAGGTATCGTACTGGAAACAGCACATCCCGTCAAGTTTCCGGAGGCGGTGGAAAATTGTACCGGCCAATCCATTGAAATTCCCACCGCTGTACAATCAATTATGAATAAAGAAAAAAAATCGATAGTAATGAAAGCTGACTTTGATGAACTTAAAGATTATTTATTAAAATAGCTGTTACCCTTTATCTCTTTTTCTCCTTTGACTCTTAGCGTATATTTGTGCATTGGAATTTGTGTATGCATACGCTTGAACCCTTTTATAACTGGCGCCACATTTATGTGAGTGAAGAAGACCAGCGGTCGCCATTTTCCGGCCGGCAGTATTCTGAATTTGAGTTTTCCCAAACCGTATATAACTATTATATCCATCCGCAATGGGATGATTTTGGCAGCCGTACGCTTTACCTGAAGGTGCTGATGGCTGACTATGATGAACGTTATGCTATCATTGAACTGATCGGGGAGTGGAATGATGCCGTAGAAAATGATATCATGGAACTGAAACGGGAAGTGCTGGAGAAATTTATGTACGAGGGGATCAATAAATTCATCCTGGTAGGGGAAAATGTACTCAATTACCACAGCGATGGCCGGGATTATTACGAAGAACTCTATGATGAATTGGCCGATGAGAATGGCTGGGCCGTGTGTTTAAACATGCCCGAACAAACCCAGTATGACTTTAAACATGCCAAACTGAACAGGTATATTGAGTTAATGGAACTGGAAAACTGGCGAACCTATAAGCCCTTTCACCTGTTTAAAAAAATTGATAACGAGTTGACGGCACGTCTTACTAACCAGTAATAACTGACGGCTTCAGCCCTGATTTTTATCATTTAAAACTTTTCACCGTTTTTGGTCACCGGACACTATTTTTGCAGAAATCTGATTTCTCCTTCTAAGAATATTGCTTATGAAATGGTCTGAAATGTTCACTTCTTCGATTGGTAAAAAGCTGGTGATGGCGCTGACGGGTTTGTTTCTGATAATTTTCCTAATTGTACACGCAGGTATCAATGCCTGTATCTGGGCCAACGACGGTGGCGAAATGTTTAACAAAGCCGCTCATTTCATGGGCAGTACTGTTGTTATCCGGATCGCAGAGATTGGCCTTTTTCTTGGCATCTTCCTGCATATTATCCAGGGCTTTATGCTGGAATTCCAGAACCGCAGCAAGCGGAAACAGGGATATGCCGTTCCGATGGGCAATAAAGGCAGCAAATGGTACAGCCGCAGTATGGGCTTATTAGGTACCATCCTGTTATTATTCTTCATCCTGCACTGGTGGCATTTCTGGGTACCGGCACGTTTTATTGGCCATGAGGAATTAACTGAATTAGAGATCAACGGCGTGCATATGCATAACATGTACAACCTGATGCAATATACTTTCCAGGAATTGTGGGTGGTGATTGCTTATGTCTTTGCCTGTTTTTCATTATGCTGGCATTTGATACACGGGTTTCAAAGTGCATTCCGTACAGTGGGCGTCAGCAATTCAAAATATGTAAATCTTGTTCAAAAAGCGGGGATCGTGTATTCCATTATTATTTCACTGGCTTTTGCAATGATGCCCGTGAGTATGTACCTGGGATGGGTGTAAGGAACAAATTTACACAGACCGTTGTTATACCAGTATATTGAAAAATCATCCCGTTGATACAGACCGGTTGAATTTTCAAAGCGACAGTAAAACTAAGATCGAATAAATCATTTATATCAAAGTAATCAGAGGTTATGCTTGATTCAAAAATTCCTGCCGGACCGTTAGAACAGAAATGGGTGGATTATAAAGGACATGTGAAACTGGTGAACCCGGCCAATAAACGCAAACTGGAAGTGATCGTGGTGGGTACCGGGCTTGCCGGTGCATCTGCTGCTGCGGCACTCGGTGAACTGGGCTATAAAGTGAAAGCATTTTGTTTCCAGGATTCTCCCCGCCGTGCACACTCCATCGCAGCACAGGGAGGTATCAATGCGGCCAAGAACTACCAGAATGATGGCGACTCCGTATTCCGCTTGTTTTATGATACCGTAAAAGGGGGTGATTACCGTGCAAGGGAAGCAAATGTTCATCGTCTTGCAGAAGTAAGTGTGAATATTATTGACCAGTGCGTGGCACAGGGTGTTCCTTTCGCCCGGGAATATGGCGGTTTGTTGAATAACCGTTCCTTTGGCGGTACGCAGGTAAAACGAACTTTTTATGCGGCCGGTCAGACTGGTCAGCAGTTATTGATAGGAGCTTACCAGGCCATGGAAAGACAGGTGGCATTGGGTAATGTGGAAATGTTCAGCCGTCATGAAATGCTGGATGTGGTGATGATTGATGGTAAAGCAAGAGGTATCATCTGCCGCAACCTGGTAAATGGTGAACTGGAAAGGCATTTTGGTCACGCCGTTTTATTATGTACCGGTGGTTATGGCAATGTATTCTATCTTTCTACCAATGCCATGGGCAGTAATGTAACGGCTGCCTGGAAAGCACACAAGAAAGGAGCTTTTTTTGGTAATCCCTGCTTTACACAAATTCACCCGACCTGTATCCCTGTTTCCGGCGATCACCAGTCCAAACTGACACTGATGTCAGAATCACTGAGAAATGACGGACGTATCTGGGTGCCGAAGAAAAAGGATGATCCCCGCAAAGCCAACGATATTCCTGAAGAAGAAAGAGATTATTACCTCGAAAGAAGATACCCTGCATTTGGTAACCTGGTACCAAGAGACGTGGCTTCAAGAGCGGCTAAAGAAAGATGTGATGCCGGTTATGGTGTTGGTACCACCAAACAGGCCGTTTACCTGGATTTCAAATACAACCTGATCAACAAATATGGTAGAACAGAAGCGGGTAAACTGGGTATTGAAAATCCTGATACCGAAACCCTGATCCGCCTGGGTAAGGAAGTGGTGAAAGAAGAATATGGCAACCTCTTCGACATGTATGAGAAGATCACCGGCGAAAATCCTTATGAAGTTCCGATGAGGATCTACCCGGCGGTACACTATACCATGGGCGGTCTTTGGGTGGATTATGAACTCATGACGAATGTGAAAGGTTTGTATTGCCTTGGTGAAGCTAATTTCAGCGATCATGGAGCCAACCGTTTGGGAGCTTCTGCCTTGATGCAGGGACTGGCAGACGGATACTTTGTGATCCCTTATACCATTGGTAATTACCTGGCAGACGAAATTGCCACCAAACCGATCCCTACTTCGCATGAAGCATTCGTGCAAACAGAAAAAGCCGTGGCGGATCGTATCAATACCCTGATGAATATTAAAGGAAAGCAAACGGTGGAGAGTTTCCACAAGCGTCTCGGCAAGATCATGTGGGAGAAATGTGGTATGGCAAGAAATGCACAGGGTCTGCAGGAAGCCATCACGGAGATACAGCAATTGAAAAAAGAATTCTGGAGTGATGTGAGGATACCGGGTGGTATCACTGAGATGAACCCGGAACTGGATAAGGCGGGTCGTGTGGCTGATTTTATTGAATTGGGAGAGCTGATGTGCAAGGATGCACTGAACCGTAATGAAAGTTGTGGAGGTCACTTCCGCGAAGAAAGCCAAACCGAAGAAGGAGAAGCCAAAAGAGATGATGTGAACTATGCGTATGTAGCAGCCTGGGAATATAAAGGTGAAAGCAACTGGGAATTGCACAAAGAGAACCTGGAATTTGAAGTGGCGAAGCCAACACAACGGTCTTACAAATAAAATTTTTATAACGAACAATATTTATTGCGTTATGGAGCACTACACGATGAATCTTACGCTGAAAGTCTGGAGACAAAAAAATGCGAACGACAAAGGTGGATTTGAGTCTTACCCGGTAAAGAATATTTCTTCCGAAATGTCTTTCCTGGAAATGATCGATGTGTTGAATGAAGAGCTGATCCGGGATGGAAAAGACCCGATCGCTTTTGACCATGATTGCCGGGAAGGGATCTGTGGCGCCTGCTCCATGTATATCAATGGTCGTCCGCATGGGCCCTGGGAACAAAACACCACCTGCCAATTGCACATGAGGGCTTATAAGGATGGAGACACTATCACTATCGAACCCTGGAGAGCCAACGCTTTCCCGGTGATCAAGGATTTGGTGGTGGATCGTTCTGCATTTGACCGTATCATCCAGGCCGGAGGTTATATTTCAGTCAACACGGGTAATGCTGTGGATGCCAATGCAATGCCCGTGGAGAAAGATAAGGCCGATGCAGCATTTGCAGCGGCTGCTTGTATCGGTTGCGGTGCCTGTGTGGCAGCTTGTAAAAACTCTTCTGCCTTGTTATTTGTCTCCGCAAAAGTTTCCCATTTAGCTTTATTACCACAGGGTTCACCGGAGCGGAAATCAAGGGCCCTGAACATGGTGGCACAGATGGATAAAGAAGGTTTTGGTGCCTGCACCAACACGGGTGCCTGTGAAGCGGTTTGCCCCAAAGGGATCTCCATTATCAACATCGCAAGATTGAATGCCGAGTTTAGCCTCGCTGCTTTGGTATCACAATAAAAAATGCCCAAGCTGATATTCAAGCCCTCTGAAAGAGGGCTTTTTAATTCCGGGGCTTATCGAATCAGCAGCACCGTCCCTTTTCTCAGGATTGATCTTCCTGTAGCATCGGTAGCGTTGAATATCCACACATATAAAGCCGTTTGCTGGTCTTTCCCATTAATTTTTCCATTCCATCCCTCCCCCCGATTAGTTGTTGAAAATACTTTTTCGCCCCACCGGTTATAGATAGAAAATTCCTCCAGCCGGGTTGTTAGCGGGTAAAAGGGCTTTAGTATATCGTTCTTACCATCACTATTGGGAGTAAATCCTGTTGGTACGTAAATATCTGCAGGATCAACGATTGTGATCTTTACAAATCCCTCGGTCTTACAGCCAGCTGTATCGGTTGCTACAACTTTATATATAATATCACCGGGTGGTGTGGCAACCGGGCTGGGACTGTTTGGATCATTTAAACCAATGGGCGGCGACCATTGATATGAAACTGCGGGCCCGCTGGTCACCAGGTGAACGCTCTGACCTGCGAAAATGGTTTGGTCAGTTGGAATATTGATGGTGAAGGATCCCAGTGTAATAGTATCGGTAACAGAGCTGCTACGGCAGACATTAGCTGAAGTTAGGGTTAATGTAACAGGGTAATTACCGGGTTGACTATACACATGTACCGGGTGAATATCAGTTGAGAAATCACCATCACCGAAATTCCAGGTAAACAGGTCCCCGGGCCGCACAGGATTATTGTTGGTGAAGCGGACATATCCTGAATCACAAACCCGCAAATGGTCAAAGAACAATTCCGCATTTGTGGTGTCTGCTTTTACAATACGGGAACGAACAATCTCCTCACAACCGGTGGAAGAACTGATGCGTAGTTTAACGGAATATGCCTGGTTGGAGGGATTGAATGTATGAACAGGATTCTGCTGGTTAGAAGTATTCCCATCGCCAAAATCCCACGACCAGGACAGTATACCACTCATGGTGGAAAAAGCATTGAAACGGACAATACCTGCACAACTATCGAGAATGCTGTAAATAAATCCATTGTTCGGATCAATGGCGGCATCGTTGATGAAATTGGGAGATCCCAATTGCCCGGCACCGGGTGCGATGGCGAGATTATTGAGCCGGAAATTACATCCTGCACCTTTTATATCCGGGTTATTGATACTACTCATTAATCCTCCCTGCCGGATGAGATATATCTTCTCATCGGGAGCCAGTTGGATACCGTAAAAACTTGTCGTCGATAAAATACTGTCTCTTGATGCATTGATAGCTACTATAGTTGGCAGCCTTGATTCGATTTGGTCTATCTTATTCTCAAAAGGCCTCAACAGGTAAAGTAATTGTGAATTAGGCGAGTATTCACAATTGGTATAAAGGGCATTACCCGGGTTAAACGTCCTTGCATTGTTTATAATACCTGTTGTGTTATCAAAATCGAATAGCTGGATGAAATTAGGATATACTTCCGGCGGGTCTATCAACGGAAAATGAACCTGGCAGAGCTGTTGCCCATCCGGGCTGACTTTCATAAACCCGGTGTTTGTCAAAATCGTTTGATTCATAACAAGACCGGCGACAGAGACTACAGGTGTTGTAGTAAGTCCGTTGCAGCTGATGAGCCAGGACCGGAAAATATTGGAATTATTATCATTAGTAATAAGCCATACATCGGTACCATTTCTGTGCCTGGCGGCTGTTAAGCGTTCGGTACAGGAGGGCCATAGTAAATTACGTTTTACAATTACTTCACCATTGCCATTGTCCCTTTTAATATTGACAATGGAGTAACAGTATCCTGTGGTAAAGCTATTTTCAATAGCGTCTGTTGTAAAAACATAATAGATGCTGTCATTACCGGGTACAGGAATAATAATTGAAGACTGGCAGGCCGAGATATTACCGCCAATATTATTCCCGTTCAGCATTACCTGGTGTAGCTTATTATATATAGTAACACCATTGGTGTAGAAAAGGAGTTCCCCGTTTTTATCAGAAATAGCTGTGGAGCCTTCATCAGCAACCATCTGGCTGTTAGACAGGACAGTTGGAACAGGCTGACCGGCGATTGCATTAAAATTCAGGGCGGCCCTTCCACCAAAATACCAATTATTGTTTTGCTGAGCCCATATTGGCTGAACAAACAACGCCAAAAAGATATAAAATATAATATCCCGGAATCTCAATTATAACGGTATTTTTTGCCCTGGATAATTTCTATATAGGTATAAAATTGCTGCTTTTCAGTCAAATTAACAGGCAGGGAAAACTTTTGGGCAATAAAAAGACCGAATTTTACGATTTTGAGTAAAACCTGCTGCTTTTGAGTGGTTTGTACAGAATATCAATCTTATTGTTGCTCATCCAATCGTCCTTGTGGAGCCAGGCCCAGCTTCCCGGGCAGGTACCCGTATCCAATCTCCGGCAGAAAACGTTTCAAGTAAAGGCTGACAGCCTGCAAATCGATTCGCTCAGTACCATCCCGAATACAATTGAAATAAAAGGTATTCCGGCAGCTGATTACCGGTTCGATTTTATTAATAGTATGCTGTACTGGATCAAAAAACCGGTTACAGAAACAATCACCATCACTTACAGGATCTTCCCGTACAAGCTTAACCCGGTGGCTCAGCGGATGAACTACGACAGTGTGATGAATAATTTTTATGTAAAGCCCTATGAATTCAATGACGGGTATAATGAGCAGCAAAAAGGAATGTTCAACTTCGGTTCCATTAAAGCGGAGGGAAGCTTTGGTCGGCAGATTGGGTTTGGTAACAGCCAGGATGCGGTGCTGAATTCAACGCTTAATTTACAGCTGAGTGGTATGCTGGGTGATAGTATCGAGATACAGGCAGCGATCACCGATAACAATATCCCGATACAACCAGATGGGAATACACAACAGTTGAATGAATTTGACCAGGTCTTCCTGCAATTCAAAAAGAAGAACTGGCAGCTGAATCTTGGAGATCTTGAGCTGCGGCAGAACCAGAGTTATTTCCTGAATTTCTACAAACGCCTGCAGGGAATTTCTTTTCAAACTAATAACCGTGTGGCAAAGAGTATTACTTCCAACACATTGGTAAGCGGTTCTATCGCCAAAGGTAAATTCACCCGCAATGTATTCCAGGGACTGGAAGGCAACCAGGGACCTTACCGGCTTACGGGAGCCAACAATGAATTCTTTTTTATCATTCTTGCCAATACAGAAAGAGTTTTTTTAGACGGGGTTTTGCTGCAGCGGGGAGAAGACCAGGATTATGTGATCAATTACAATACAGCCGAGCTGACATTTACTCCCAAACGGATGATCACCAAGGATAGCCGTATACAGGTGGAATTTGAATATGCAGAAAGAAGTTATCTCAATGCCAATTTGTATCTCGCACAGGAATTTGAATTTAACAAGCGGCTGAAGTTGCGGGTTGGGGTCTTTAATAATGGTGATGCCCGTAATTCACAGATCAATCAATTACTGGATGATCCGCAGAAACAGTTTCTTTCCAATATCGGTGACAGCATTCAGAATGCTTTTTATTCTTCAGCAGTGCTGGATACGTTTGCAGCAGGAAAAATATTGTATGAAAAGATATATGTGGGGCTTGATTCATTCTATCAGTATTCCACCAACCCGGCCCTGGCCAAGTACAGTCTTTCTTTTATTGATGTGGGAGACGGGAAAGGAAATTATATAACAGATTTCAATGGTGCCAACGGGAAAGTATATAAATATGTTCCACCGGTCGGTACAATCCGGCAAGGGAAATACGAGCCGATCATCATACTTGTTACTCCCAAAAAACAGCAATTAGTAAATATGGGGGTTGATTATATCGTCAATAAAAATACCCTCCTGAAGGCGGAAGTGGCAACCAGCAGTTATGATGTGAATACCTTCTCCAAAAAGGATGATGGTGATGACCGGGGATTTGCTGCTAAGTTTCAATTGACGAATAGCAAACAGGTAGCGGTCAAAAATAAGCTGCAGTTGAATACGGCACTGGACTACGAATTTGTACAGAATAAATTTAAACCCCTTGAACGGCTTCGGACAGTAGAATTTTCCCGTGACTGGGGACTGCCCTTAGTACCCACACTGGCTACGGAAAATATCATACGGGCATCTGCAGGGTTAAGAGATAATAAAGACCATTCACTGAGTTACCAGTTTGTGAATTATCACCGCAGCGATAACTATAATGGTTTTCAGAATTCAGTAAAACACGGTGTCCGCTGGAAAGGATGGCAGTTCAATAATGAATTTGTAGCTACCCGTTTCAACAGTGCCAATGACAAGGGCCTATTCCTCCGGCCGGTGATCGATATGAGTAAGGAGATGAAACAATTGAAAAACTGGAAACTGGGTTTCCGGTATGCACTGGAACAAAATACAGCACGGTATAAAACAACAGATACGTTGACTCCATCCGCTTTTTCGTTTGACAGCTATTCGGTGTATTTAAAATCGGATGAACAAAAGAAGAACAAGTATGGGATCACTTTTTTTACCCGTTCCGATAAATACCAGGTGAGTAAAGATTTTGTACGTGGCGACAGGAGTTTGAACCTGAATTTGCAAACTGAATTGTTAGCCAACCCCAAACGTCAATTATACCTGAATACCACATTCCGGAAACTGAAAGTATATGATGCTGCTGTATCAAAACAAAACGAAGATGAAACGATTTTGGGAAGAGCTGAGTACAATATGACTGAATGGAAAGGATTTATTACCGGCAATATGCTCTATGAAGTGGGCGCAGGGCAGGAGCAGCGGAGAGATTTTGCTTACCTGGAAGTGCCTGCCGGTACCGGCCAGTATGCCTGGATCGATTATAATAATGATGGTGTGCAGCAATTAAATGAATTTGAACTCGCTGCTTTTGCTGACCAGGCCAAGTTCATCCGCATCTTCACACCTACAAATGAATTCATCAAGGCCAATTATATTACGTTCAACTATCGTTTTGATATCAGCCCGAGGGTATTACTGAATAAACCCGGCCTTAAAGGAATTAAGAAATTCGTTTCGAAACTGAACCTGCTGACCTCTTTACAGATCAATAAGAAATCGCTGTCAAAAGGAAATTTTGAATTCAACCCGTTCAAATACGCCGTAGATGACACCGCACTGATCACTTTAAATACAGCGATCCTCAATACACTTTCTTTTAACCGGTTCAGCAGTAAATGGGGAGTTGATTTTACCAACCGGCGAGATAACAGTAAATCATTGCTGACGTATGGGTATGAAAGCCGTAAACTGAATGACTGGCTGGTTAAATTCCGCTGGAATATCAGCAGGGCTTTATCACTGACCGTTAATGGTAAAAAGGGATTGAATGCCTTGTACACACCACAATTCAATAACAGGAATTACCAGTTGGATATTTATAATGCAGAGCCGAATCTTACGTATATCCGGGGTACTTCATTCCGGGTGCTTACCGGGTATAAATTTGAAACGAAGACGAACCTACCGCTGTACGGGGGGGAGAAATCAACATCTCATTCACTGAACCTGGAATCAAAGTATAATATCCTTCAGAACAGTTCCGTCACCGGTAAATTCACTTTCAATAATATTAATTATAAATCCCCGGCAAATACAACAGTCAGTTACATCATGCTGGATGGATTATTACCGGGCAAGAATTACCTCTGGTCCTTGAGTTTTACCAAGCGTTTATTGAACAACCTGGAGCTGACCATGCAGTACGACGGAAGAAAGCCGGGAACCTCAAGAACCGTACATATCGGAAGGGCATCGATAACAGCATTATTCTAACCCCATCTCTAAAGGAGGTTATACATTGAAGCGGAAATGCATCACATCACCGTCTTTCACCACATACTCTTTCCCTTCAATCCTTAATTTCCCCACTTCACGACAGGCAGCTTCTGATCCATATTTTACAAAATCTTCGTAAGCGATCACTTCGGCTTTGATAAAACCTTTTTCAAAATCGGTATGGATCACCCCGGCGGCTTGTGGCGCTTTCCATCCTTCATGGATGGTCCAGGCTCTTACTTCCTGTACACCGGCCGTGAAATAAGTATATAAGTTGAGAAGTTTATATGCAGAATGAATCAGTCTGTCTAAGGCAGGCTCGGTCATCTTGTATTCTTCCATGAACAACTGCCGGTCATCCGGGTTTTCCATCTCAGCAATTTGTGCTTCGATGTTGTTATTCATAATAATGACTTCAGCCTTTTCATTTTTGACAGCTTCTTTTAATTTCTCAGAATATTGATTGCCGGTATGCATAGATGCTTCGTCCACATTGGCGACATACAGCACCGGCTTATCGGTAAGTAAGAAAAGATCGGCGATAGCTGTTTTTTCTTCTTTGTCTAAATCCAGTTCACGGATACTTTTGCCTTTTTCCAGATACGCTTTACATCTTACCAGCACTTCCAGTTCGGCTTTGTATTTTGGATCAAGCTTAATTTGTTTTTCGGTCTTCTGAATTTTCTTCTCAACACTGTCAAGATCTTTTAACTGAAGTTCAGTATCAATGATCTCTTTATCACTCACGGGATTGATAGCTCCCTCATCTCTCAGTATATTCTCGTCTTCAAAACAACGGATCACATGAATAATGGCATCCACTTCCCGGATATTACCGAGGAATTTATTACCGAGTCCCTCGCCCTTGCTGGCACCACGAACAAGACCGGCAATATCCACGATCTCGATCTGGGTGGGCACGGTACGGTTAGGTTGTACCAGTTCAGCCAGTTTATTCATCCGGGGATCAGGTACATCCACAAGTCCTACGTTAGGGTCAATAGTACAGAAACGATAGTTGCTGGCCTGGGCCTTGGCACTATTGCTAACCGCATTGAACAACGTTGATTTTCCTACATTGGGTAATCCCACAATTCCTGCTTGTAAAGCCATATTACTGTTTTTCGAGGCGCAAAGATAGGTGAAAACAGGTTTTTGAGCGGTACTATAGTTGCTTTGCTTAAAGTGCTTAACTTCAAACTATAAACATAAACCTCAATCAATTTTATGGCATTGACCCGTATCTGGTCCGCCTTCATCATCATCGCTATTGCGGTGGCCGGGTATAAGTTCCTGGCGGCGGATGGTGATCAGCAGATCTTTACCCAGATGGTAATTGGTAAAAATGGAGATTCTGTCAAAGTAAAGGAAATCAAAGCAGCTGTTGCCGATCCGGCCCTGGCACGATCACTAGATACTTTAGCAAGAGTGAAACAAGGCCAACTCGTTTATAAAAAGGAAGGAGATAATATTGTTGCCGTAAAACCTCAGAAGGTCAATGGCATTATTGAGACCTGTAAAGATGCCGTCAATCTCTGTATCGGCCTGATTGGTATCATGGCCTTGTTTATGGGCTTCATGAGCATTGCTGAAAAGGCAGGGGGTATTCGCTTCTTATCCCGGATCATCGGGCCGTTCTTCTCAAAAATATTTCCAGATGTGCCTAGAGAACACCCGGCTCACGGGCATATGATGATGAATTTTTCTGCCAATTTATTGGGTTTGGATAATGCGGCCACACCCTTTGGCATCAAAGCCATGGAAAGTTTACAGGAGATCAATCCTGATAAGGAAAGGGCTTCCAATGCGCAGATCATGTTCTTATGTTTACATGCTTCAGGTCTCACCCTGATCCCGGTCAGTATTATTGCATTGAGGGCCGGGGCAGGAGCAAGGAATGCTACAGATATTTTTATTCCCTGTATGATCGCCACGTTTGCTGCCACGATGGCGGCATTGATCATTGTATCCATTCGTCAGCGGATCAATTTATTCCAGCCCGTCATTTTAGCCTGGGTACTCAGCCTCTCCGGAATTATTGCTGCTTTTGTATGGTACCTTACCAAACTGGATAAGACATCCTTAGAATTCTTTTCAGGGTCTTTTGGGAATGGCCTTTTATTACTGATCTTATTCCTGATTGTTTTGGGCGGACTGTATAAAAAAATAGACATCTTCAGTGCTTTTATTGATGGTGCCAAGGGCGGCTTTGAAACAGCTGTGAAGATCATTCCTTATTTAGTGGGAATGCTGGTGGCCATCAGTATGCTGCGGACCAGCGGCACTTTTGATTACCTGATTGATGGGGTTAAAAATATGTTTGCAGCATTGGGAACAGACACCCGGTTCGTGGATGGGTTGCCTACTGCGCTGGTAAAGCCTTTTAGCGGCGGGGCAGCAAGAGGTATGATGGCAGATACCATGACAACGTTTGGACCTGATTCCTTCGCCGGAAGATTATCCTGTGTATTACAGGGATCATCTGATACCACATTCTATGTTATCGCTGTTTATTTCGGGGCAGTGGGAGTAAAAAATACGAGGTATACGATCGGCTCGATGTTACTGGCCGACCTGGTGGGTATTATCACCTCCATCTTCCTGGCGTATTTATTCTTTGGATAAAGGGAAGTCTCACCATTTTATGCGGTGACCGCATAAAAAAAGTCCCGGCTAAAACCGGGACTTCTTATTTTACTTATATCAGCTTTTAATAGTTAGAAAAAAGAGTAGCTGCTTTGGTACCTCTGTGGCTTCCCCTGTACACAAGGGTATAGCTTCTTTTCGCAGTCGGGTTGAAACCATTGATCTGTACCAGTGCATTTAGGGTACCGGTTTCCCTGATGAAAAGAGTATCGTTTGAATTAGCGGTATATAACGGATTTTGGGAGGCGGATGCATAAGGAATGAATTCCGATACTTCTGTTCTTCTTACGTTGGTGAAGATATTGGCGTTTCTTCTTTTAGAAAATACATCCACACCCGGTACGTCAAAACTATTATGTATAAAATTGGCAAACCTGAGCCTTGCCGTAGAGTCGGCGGGGATCACAATATTTGTTGGCACTGTAATTTGCTTGGGTGATGTAATCGTATCATAAGCAAATATGGTATAGAGTTTTCCCACCTGCATATTTTCGGCGAAAACTAATGGCAGCTGTGTAGAAGTTCTTAATGTATCCCTGATAACAAAAGAACGTACGCCACCCGTAACGCTGAAGGCATACCCTGTTGTCGGGAAAACACTTCCGGAGCTCATCAATGCTCCAGTTACAGGATTACCATCAACATACAGGTAATTTCTGCTGGCTCCAACAGTAGCGATATGCAGCTGTGCCAGTGTTTTATCACTGAAATTGGTGATCGGGGTAATTTTTTCATCGAAGGATTTGGTACAGGAAACGATCAGTCCTGCACTCAGCAGAACGGTCAGCCCGTACGCATATATTTTGATGTACTTCATACTAATTTGTTTTGTTGGTTACGATTAAGGTTGTGAGAACCACTGTTCTTTGGTATTATAATCCAGGGCAATAGCTCCGATCCTTTGTAATTCTGCCACATTATACAGGTATTCAGAGTTATAACGGGGCCTGGCCCTGTACACTACTTTACCATTATTATTAACATAAAGATCAATGCCGGAGGGTGGAGTGAAATCAGCATAGACCTGCAAACCGGTTACCGGGTCAAGATCTGTATAATGGTATCTTCTCATGTCCACCCAGGTTTCGATCAATCCCCAACCGTACATGGCTATATATTTTTGCAGCATGATATGTGATAAGGTAAGATTTGCTGCGGCAGGCACCACCAGTGGGTTGGCTAAGTAGGCTGCTTTTGCTGCTGGTGTAATTTGCATCGCAACAGGCACTGAGTTATGATAATCAGGCGTGCCGGTAAGCATGTCAAAGCTCAAACTGATGCCTTGTGTATAAGCTGCTAATGCACCTGCTTTATCATTTTTCCTCCATAACGCTTCCGCTTTCATGAACTGAACTTCTGAGGCAGTAACGATAGGGAAGGGGGCAGCATTCCGGAAAATATACCGGGCATTGTTGTCATTACCGGGTGCAGCGGTGGAGGTGAATGCTCCTCCCCAGAAATTAACCGGTTGATCAGCGGCAACCAGGCCGTCGGCTGCTTTATTCGGACGTATACCTTTATAAGTTCCATTTGTATTCTCCCGGATGATATAGGGTGCCCTGGGATCGTTTACACCCAGGAACATGGGGTTAAGTCCTGTTTGCAGATTCGCAATAAAACGGGATTGACGTAATGCTCCGACATTACCCCGGAACGGACCAAAGAAATTATATGTTCCGGACAAACCTGTAGCAAGAAACCTTGCAGCAGCATTATCCGCGTTGCTGTTAATGGCCAGGTTGCAGTAATAAACAACAGAATCGGGCTGGTAAATACCTTTATTGCTTAAGTGATTAAACGATCTGGCCATTACTGAGTAAACAAATTTTTTCCACTTCTCCACATCACCATTGTAGAAGTATGCATCACCTTTCGCAAGATTGGCCTGGCTGACACCATCACCTGTTTTGCTAAGGTTTTCCAGGGCAAGCCTGCAATGGGCTCTCACCGCTTCGTAAACATCTGCCTGGTCATCATAGGGGAAAACCAACTGTTCAGGTCTGAAAGCTTCTCTCAGGATTACTTCACCATATGTATTTGTCAGGGTGAGCCAGCTCCAGGCACGGATGGCATATCCCACGCCTACATAATCCCATTTCTTTTCTTCCGCACCCCAAACGATCATTTTGTTCAGGTTCTCACCCATACCAAAATAATGCATGGCCCAAACAGAACCCAATACATCACTGGCACCGGTAGCGCCACCCATCTGGTCGTATTGATTACCGGCTGTATTAGTAGCCCAGTTTTGAATATAACGGCCGATATACAAACCGTCATTAGCAATACCGTATGCACTTCCAGCCGCAGCAGAACTGCCTATAAAATTGCCGATAATGCCCGGTAATAATGTTTCAACCGGAACCCGAACAGCAGCGTTGGGGTTAGCAAAAGCCTCATCTACTTTCTTGGTGCAGGAATTCAGCAGCAAGAGTGTTGCTGTGGATAAAGCACATATGTTAAAAAAGATCTTTTTCATTTGCTTGTTGTTTTAAAATTAGAATGATGCCCTGATACCGATGTTAACACTGATCGGGGTGGGTAATGTACCATAGTCAAAACCAAATCCGCCCACACCACGGCTACCGGCTGTATTACCATTGGTAGCAGGATCAGCACCGCTGTAATTGGTTAATAAGATCAGGTCATTGGCCGTAACAAAAGCTCCCAGGCTTTTGAAAGCACCGATTCTTTTTACAATTGACTCGGGGAAGGTATAGCTCAAAGAGAGATCTCTCATGCGGAACCAGTTTACATCTTTTTCAATGAACGCTTCCTCCGGCATGGCACCACTGGTGAAATAAGCATCATTATACATCGGGATAACTGTAATGGTATTCGCAGTCGGTGTCGCAGTGTTTTGTAAACCGTCATTTAATACACCTTCAATGATCCTTGGTTTATCCCTGTCAGCCGTCAGCAGGCTTCTGCCGATCCGGGTCAGGTACATATTAGTACCATTGAAAACGTCGCCGCCGACTTTCAGATCCCAGAGCATATTCAGTCTCCAGTTTTTCCACCGGAAAGAGTTATTCCATCCCAATGTGAAATCGGGATTCCTGTTACCTCGTATGGTAAACACACCATCACCTACCGGTAAACCGTTGGATGGATTGATCAGGATCTTACCCTGGTTGTTGCGGGCATAGCCAAATGCTGTAATAGAAGTAGTAGGCCCTCCTAATATGAGACCGCCTCTTGCATTGCCATAGAGCCATGTATCAGCAATATAATATTCGGCTACGTTCCTGGGCATGTCTTCCACTTTATTCCACATCCGGTTAAAGTTGAAGCGCATATCCCAGTTGAACTCTTTTTTCTTCATCAGGTTATAGTCAATAGCGATCTCGACACCCTGGTTGCGGGTGCTGGCTGCATTCTGTGTATTCAATACGAACCCAGTTGCATAGCTCAACCTGAAATTCTCAATGATCTGTCCTTTGTTAAGGGTATTGTAGTAAGTGATATCAAGGTTCAGCCTGCTCTTCATCAACCTGAATTCTGTTCCTAATTCATAAGTCTTTTGTTTTTCTGGTCCCAGTTCAGGGTTTGCATTCACAAAACCATAAGAAGAACCGCCGCCACTGGCAAAGTTGTCAACAAAAACAGACTGGGTAGAGTAGGGGCTGTTCAAACGGGCTGTTCCGGCCAAAGAGGTACGCAGCTTCCAATAGTTAAGCACACCATTCTTTTTTAATTCAGGGAATATATCCGTTAAGATCATACTCAAACTACCGCCGGGATAATTATAATTCCTGTTCTTTTTAGGAAGGGTGGAAGCTTGTTCAAAACGATGCGTATAACTAAGGAATATATAGTTCTTATAGTTAACAGCAAATTCTCCGAAATAAGCGATCTGGCGAAGCAGGTTGAGGTTAGGCTCATTGAATTTATTACGCAATAAACGGATACGGCTGCTTGCACGGGTAATCGTGCTGTCCATATAATCTCCCACAATATTTCTGAGATCCTGGCTGGTAACGATCTGACCGTTCTTATACATTTTACCATTACCGGCAACATTGAAGGCACTGCTGGCTACAGAGTCAACAATATTCGTTCCATAGGAAGCAAACATCTCTGTCCTGTAATCCTGCCACATCGTTCCGCCCATCAGGCGCAGGTTGATATCCTTACCAATTTTCTTCCTGGCTGTGGCTGTTATTGTATGATTATAACCAGTATATTTTCTCCAGTAATTATCTAAAGTGCCACCCTGGCCAGCTGTGAGATACCAGGATTGAGGATGGTAAAACTGGTAGCCAAACATATCATAGGTATCATATCCAAAACGGCCTGATAAGGTCAGCCATTCAAAAGGATTGATATTGATAGCAAGGCTGGCTGTGTAACGGTCTGTTTCATCATAGCTTCGGTTGTTCTTAGTATTAAAGAGTGGGTTGTCCAATTCCCCGTTGGCTGATAAATTGGAAAATACATCCAGCTTATCTCCCACTGAGCTTTCAAAATTCCGGATATCGTTTGTAGTCGGCCAGCTCAATAAGCTCAGCAGGTAACCACCGGCACTTCTGAGTACCTTATTGTTTTTGGATTTGATGAAAGCCAGTGAAGGAGTGATCTCGACTTTGTTCTTAAAGAGCTTGGTAGTATTAGATAAACGTACATTGATCCTGTTGAAATCATTGTTAGGTACAACACCTTTCTGATCAAAATAGCTGGTAGAGAAACGGAATACTGAACTCTTGAAACCGAAATCAATACCCAGGTTATGCGTTTGTGAAAAACTGGTACGGAAGAAATTCTTTTTATTATCAAACAACTGTGTTCCTTCTGCATATTTGGGGCCCCAATAAGAAAAACTGTTAGTGGCTACTCCATTGGTACCACTGGCATAACCATCAAATGTCTCGGGCCAGCGGGTAACTTTCTGAAAGCGGAAACTGTTATCATACTGAATCGCCAGCTTATTTGACTTTGCTTTCTTGGTGGTGATCAGGATGGCTCCGGAACTGGCCTGGCTGCCATAAAGCGCAGTGGCTTCCGGTCCTTTCAATACAGTTACGGTTTCAATATCATTAGGATTGATATCAGCGATACGGTTCTGGTAGTCATTATTACGGTTGGGCCTGTCAGAAGCCAGCCCCACGCCGCCGCCACCACCAGATGTTTCATTGATGGTCTGGTTGTCCATTACGACACCATCCACTACATATAAAGGTTGGTTGCTTAATGATAAAGAGTTAAAACCACGAAGTACAACTGAGGAAGAAGAACCAGCCACACCAGAAGTTTGGTCCAGTGTTAAACCGGCCACACGGCCCTGTAAGCTGTTCAGAAAATTCTCTCTTTGTGTTTCCTGTATTTCCTGGCCACCCACTTTTTGTACGGAGTATCCCAGTTCCCGTGGATTCTTTTTAATATCCATAGCGGTCACTACCACTTCACCCAATGCACCATCGGATGATTTCATACTCACGGCTACAGTACTGCCATCGCCAGGTTTTATTTCAGTGGCTTCATGGCCTACATAAGAGAGCTGAAGGGTCTCACCTGGATTTACTTTGATCGTGAACTTACCATTCACATCGGTCTGTGTAAATCGCTTGGTTCCTTTAACCCTGACAGTCACTCCCTGCAGGGGCGACTTGTTATCGTCCGAAAGCACTGTCCCTGTAATTGTTTTTTCCTGGGCCATTATGGATGGCGGCAGAACTAACAGCAGCAGGCAGATAGCAATGAACGAATGGAGAATTTTTCTCATAGCTGTTTGTTTTGATATAGTTTAAATAAGCAGTTCCTAAAATTGATGATTACAAAACTTTGATTCCGGCGTCAGCATAGGGTTTCAGAACGGGATCATCAGGTGGTAATTCAGTGATCAGGATATCTATTTTTCCAAGGGCGGCGATCTGTATCGGCTGAAAAGTATTTACTTTTTCTGCAATGGCCAGGCATACCACTTTTTGAGAAGACTCCATCATCGCCTTTTTCAGCTGCACCACTTCCCAGTCATTATCCGTGATGCCATGTTGCAGGTCTATTGCATTGGTACCTAAGAAACAGATATCAGCTTTTACCTGTTTTATTTTGGCAATCGCCTCAGTGCCAACAGTTATTTTAGAGTTTTTTGAAATTCTGTCTCCAACCAGGATCACGTCAATATTCGGATGATGCATATACTCCAGGATAGCCGGGATGGAGCCTGAAATAAAAGTAGCTTTCAGTTGAGGAGGAAGGGAACGGGCCATTTCCAAAATGGTGGTGCCTCCGCTGGTCAGCACAAACATTCCGTTATCGATCAGGCTGATCGCCTTTTGCGCAATTGTTTTTTTCTGGTGTTGGGAGTAAACCCCGTTGGAAGGAAAATGAACATCATTAAAAGAATGGGATAATGCACCTCCGTGTACCTTGATCACTTTCCCTTCTTCTGCTAACTCCTGCAGATCCCTGCGAATGGTATCCTCCGACACATTGATATCAATGCATAGCGAGGAGGATAGTACTTTATTATGCAGGTTAACCTGGTGCAAGATATAAGCCTGCCTCTCTTTCTTAAGCATCCGTCAGTTTTGTAAAACTAAAATAAGACAAATTCCTGCACAAAAACGCAGAAACCGGGAAATATTTGCAGGTTCTTGAAAAAATGTGAGTAACGGTAAGGTGATTATCGGGTCAGGACACAAATGCAAACCTAAGCTCCCCTAAGTATTTGTTTATTAAGTTGGTAGTTATGAACTTTGTAATAATGTTAAGTGATAAAGAAGTCATATTGTTAGCCCTGCAAAGGGAGAGGGATGACCTGCACGAAAGGATATTGCAGGTTGATAGGATTATGAGCCGGGTAAGAAGTATTGAGTACAATATGGAAGCCCCACAGGTTGAGCCTATGCCCCTTGAAACACCTAAGCAAACCACTGACAGGGATAAAGAAATATCATTCCCCAAATCAGCAGATATTAAAATACAGGTATTGAGGGTATTTGATATTGTTGGTCAGGCCGCTGAATTGAGCAAATTACAGCAGGAATATACCAGCATAACCGGGAGCAATTACAAGATTAGGGAAGCCGTTAGAAGCCTTCACAGTGCTGGAATAGTAAAGATGCTGAAGTATAAAAATGCTTCAAGGGGCTTCATGTGGGTAAAAACTGAATGGATTAAGGACAGCGTATTGCAAGAGAAATATAAGCCTTTGGGCTTTGACCTGCTTTACACTAAAGAGAATTTGATGTTTATATAAAATAATTTAGTTTACAGTTGTAAACTATCATTTATTCCCCTATATTTGCATTATGGCAGCAGCCCAAAATAGCGTGAACCGTTGGCTAAAGACCGTTAAAAACTTTGCTTTACTGCACGGGGTTACAGCTTCATACATTTACAAACTTGTGAGAGAGGGAAAGATGGATTTAGTAGTTATTGATGATGTACGATTTGTTGACACTGCCATCTACAAAGGCATACCAGTAATAAACAGGCGCAAATAAGCCCCTTTTTTTTGCTCATATTAGTTGAAAGTTATAAACTAAGAACATGAAAAATAGATACACAATAGACCAATTCAGGACAGATTACCCGGATAATGCTGCCTGCCTACATAAACTGTTTACTTTACGGTTTACCGGCCTTATTTGCCCTAAATGTGATGGTGACAGGGAATTTACAAGGGTTAAGAATAGAATGTCCTATCAATGCCCTTCATGTAGCTTTCAGGTGTACCCGATGGCCGGAACGATATTTGAAAAATCCCGGACACCACTGACACACTGGTTTTATGCCATCTACTTACAAACCACAACCCGGAACGGGGTTGCAGCTAAGGAACTGGAAAGGCAGTTGAATGTATGCTATGAGACAGCCCTAAGAATGGCACATCAAATTAAAAAGCTGATGGGTAACGATAAGCCGGAAAAACTGACTGGACAGGTAGAAATTGACGAAAGTTATTTTGGTATGAAGGTCGCTAACATGACCAAAGGCAAGAGAAAGCAAATGATTGACGAGAACGGCACTGTAAAAGACAATAAGACCGGAGTTATGGCCTTTGTGTCAAGGGATGGAGAGGTAAGGACTGAAGTTATGCACGGCGGCAAATCGTTCAAGGATAGGGTACGGGATAACGTAGATAAAAGGGCCGTCATTGTTACTGATGGTCATGCAGGATATGAAGGATTAGATATTGAATATTTGAAGCATGAAGTAATAAACCACCTGCAAGGTGAATATAAGAGGGGAGAATTCCATACCAATACGGTTGAGGGCTTTTGGTCACAACTAAAAAGAACCATCAAAGGCACTCATATACATTGTGAAGCAAGATATTTACAGTTGTATGCTGATGAAGTGGCTTTTAGGTATATGAACAGGGATAACCAGGCGGGAATGTTTGAGACTATTTTGCAGAACGTCCTTTAGGCTTTGCGGCCTTTTTAATGGCCTTGTCAAATTGCTTTTTGCCAGCCTCTTTTAACTCTTTCCCTTTTATGAATTGCTCATATCCGGCTGTGAGTTTATCCATTGGGCTTCGTTTATCCCGTGATTTCATGGTATAAAGTTAATCTTATTTTACACCCTTGCTAAAAGCAATTTTTTTTAGTTCTGATCGAATAAAATGGCTGAGTGGTTTATCAGCAGCCGTTGCCAATTTTTCCAACGCCTTTCTTAGTTCAGGCTCTAATCTTATAGAAATTTTATCAGCCTTTAATTGCTTAGGTTTCATATATATAAAAATATTTTGTCCTACATTAGCGGACTTTGTCGGACATTTTATTTGCTGAAACAAAATATAAATATATCTTTGTTATACAAAACAGAAAGGGTGTACAACTTTCGTTATACACCCTCCACGCCTGTAGCATGTTTCTGTTTTGACTTTTAGAAGTGCTGATGGGAGTCGAACCCATATCCCGGCTTTAGGTTAGCCGGATTCTATCCCTTGAACTACAGCACATGCCAAAAAATTTTAAGCCCCCGCAACGGGGCTTTTTATTTAAGTCCATATTTATACTTTCTACCACTTTGGCCGACCTTTTTTATCTTCCCGGCCCGCAATAATTTTGAAAGATAGAAAGCTACCGCCGCTATAGTTCTTTCTTCATTTAATGATGGGTCAATAGATAGCATTTTTTTTACTACATCAGCAGCATACCCTTCACCTAACTGATTTAGTACATACAAACATTTATCCTCCCACGTAAAATTTATATCATATTTGTCGGTTATACTTTCAGACGCTGATGATCCGAGTTCTATAACTCCCTGTGCAGACCCGTACATACTAAGTAAAGCGTCTATCATCACAAGGCGTGATCTTAGGCTTTTTTCTTTAGCAATCATTTCCTCAAAATCTTTCAGTTCCCCCAGAATTTTACCTTTTTCCGTTTTCAGTTCTTTTATGAGTATATCATTCATTCTTTCATATTTATAACAAAGGTAAACGAAACAACATAATAAAAAAAATAAAAAATGAAACAACTTACAATAATAGGAAATAAAAATTATTTTTTAATGTAAGTCCTTGATTTTAATCAATTTATTTACTTGTGCTTAGACCCGATATATACCAACGGTAAACACTTAGTGCTGAAACAAAATGGTCTGCCCTTACAGGCAGACCATTAATATGTGGATACTCTTTACTTATCTATTTCCCGAAAGTGAACCTCGCGGTAAAACCTACCGCTGCCGGTTCAAAGTTGATATCGCTGACCAGGTTTAGTTCCGGTTTCCAGTCTAAAGAAAGATTGAGGGGGATATTAGCAAATTTATAGTCGAGCCCCAGCACACCCATTGCTCCAAAACTGGGATCTGTTTCGTTTTTGGCGGTATTAGGATTGTACGATTTGATAAAACCAAGATAGGCACCGCCACCATAGAACCACTTGATTCCGGATTCACCCACGGGTTTATGAATTTCTGCCAATGCTCCTAAGGCCAGCGGATCTCCAAATGATAATAACCCTTCAATGGCTACTTTATCGTTGAGAAAATGTTTGATAGAAATGGAATTATTAACGATGGCCTGGCTGCTGCTGAGCCGTACACCCAACGCTGTTTTATAATCCTGTGCGGAAGATTTGTTCGCTATGGCGAATACAGCAAACAGTAAAAAGATGGCGGATACCTTTTTCATGGTAGTTATTTAATTAGTAATAAAAATGAAATGTCCTTATGCAATAAAACCGTCATGCATAGAACGAAAAATGATGCCTGCAAGTCTAAAGGAAATGTGAAGAATGAAGGAGGATGCCGGATGTAAGAAATCAGATGTCTGATTTTATTCTCTTATTCGAACAATTCGAATTTTGTCTTGGGTCTTCTTGCTTCCAGCCATTGAAAGTTTTCCAGCCGCATTTCAGAAGGGCTCTTTTGGCGGATGGGCCAGAGGGTGCCGGTGACCTGGCTGCGGAAAACAACTTTATGCAATTCCTGGTTTTTAAAATAGATATCCATGATATCGCATTTCGATTCATTGATGCCGGTATAAGCACTGTCCTCGTCCTGGATATAATAGATACATTCCGCAGATCCTCTTGCCCGTACCGAATCAATATTCCCATCAATGAACCAGCCATCCATCCGGGAAGATTTGATCTGGTTATAAACTTCCGGATCCATTTTATTGACAAGGAAACTATGATCAATCACCTGGAACCGTTCTGCTTTTTTATTTTTTGTAAAAAGATAAAGCGTATCACCCGTTACCTGGCTTTCTTTGGCCCATACCACCGGGTTATCATACATCCGGAAAACAGAATCTTTAAAAGAATAAAACAGGCTGTCGCAAACAGCTTGCAGGGAATCGGAGAAAACACGGACGTTCCGGTAGGCTTCAAAATAGCGGTTGGTGCTGTCTTTTACTTTTTCTGCATTTACCACTTTCACACCTTTTACCGTGTCTTTTACTAATGAATCTTTCACACCATAGAGATCAGTAAGCCGTGCAGAAAATAAAGTATCCGCAGTTATATATATGGAATCATTTTCCTGTTTGATGATCATTAATGGTTTCTTCGTGGCCAGTATGGCATCTGTTTTTGAGTTCTGGTAAATGACACCGGCAAGTATAGTGGTGCCCTGTGCCGTATCCCGAATGATCGCATTACCTTCCACCTGGCGGATACCGGTACTGTCGTCAATAGCCACTTTGATCCCTGTAATTGTTACAGCACCATCTTTTATGACCGGGTTTCTCCCGAACTCTGCTTTACCGGATTTTAGGTTATAAAAGCCGTCTTTGGTTTGGATCGTTTTGCCGGCACTGTCTTTTATAAAGGTTTCCGCAATAAAACGGGCAATACCATTATCCGTATTATACAAAAGCGAATCGGTCTTCAGGAAATACTTTGGGTCTTTCAGTTCCACATTCTGTTTAAAATAGACATCTTTCAGGTCGGTATAATAATAGCCTTCCTTGCTGGTGAGTGTGGTATTACCATTAACTACTTTACCACCATGTTTATAGATACCGATCTTGGTCTCCATATCATATTCCAGGTCGGGAGTGGTGAGGGTACCTTTGCCATCGGTGAGTTTGACTGCACCGTCCAAATAAGCCAATTTCTTTTTAGTAAGATAGAGCAGGTGATTGGCATATACATTCGTGGTGTCTGCATCATTGATATGTACATTGCCCCAGGCTTCAAATGTATTGGTATTGCTGTTGATGACACAGCTGTCGCACCAGAAATAGCTGGTACCTTGTTTCAGTTTCACTTTACCCGCCAGTATCTGCAGTTGCGTGGAGTCGTTCACTTTCCGCATCTCCAGTTTTTTGGCTTCCAGTATTTCGACAGTGATGAGGGTATCTTCTGCAGCCGTCGTATTGGTCTTGGGGGCCAGAATGGGCTCCTGTGCTGATAACAACATAAAGCCTGTTAACAGCCATACAAAAAGAAAGGAGCAAATAATTTTTTTGTAGTTCATTCGTCAATTGCCTCCGGCGGCAACGGTATCTTTTTTCGCTGGCGAAGTTAACGGGCCGGTTTTATCTTTTTTGCCAAAGACGGAAATATTAACGTAGCGTTTGGGGTGGGCACGAAGATCATCCATTAATATTTCGGCGCTCAGTATTGCATCATTGAGTTTATTATAAAGCTGCTTGTCATTGACCAGGGCTCCCAGTGTTCCGTCCTTGCTGTTCATTTTGGCGACTACGCCTTTTAATTGTGAGATGGCAGCATTCAGTGTATCAATTGTGGGCTGTATTTCCAAGTTGGCAAATTTCTCCGTAGCTCTTTTTGCATTACTGATAGTGGCGGTGATACTGTCATTATTCTTTTTCAGGTTTTCTGTAATGGAATTTACATTATTCAGTGATTGTGCCAGCGGACCATTCTTGTCATCAATCATCTTATTCAATGAACTACTGGCCTGGTCCAGGTTGGCAAAGGTTTGCTGAAGATGTGCCCTGGTCTGGGCATTTAATACACTGTTCACTGCACCCAGTGTTCTTTTTAGTGAATCAAGCACATCCCTTACCTTGCCGAGTGTGGGAGTCAGTTGCGCCTTCACATCATCCAAAATACCGGAATCGATCCTTGTTTTGAGTGTGTCTCCCGGTTGAAGGTATTCTGTGGATACGCCTTTTTCAATGACGACGGTGGAAGTTCCGAGCAACGAAGAAGAAATATAGCCTTTGGAGTCTTTGGGAATATTTACATCAGCCGTAAGATTGATCGTAGCCACGGTTGCCGACAGGTCTTTATCTTTCACATTCAGGTCATACACTTTACCAATCACATAGCCGTTGATCTTAACCTCGTTCGATTTGGCCAAGGTACCCAGTTCAGTAAACTCCATATAGATCTTATCACTGCGGTTGAAAAGATCTTTTCCTTTCAGGAAATTAAAACCGATGATCAATAGGGTAAGGGCGGTGATGGATAATATACCTACTTTGGTTTCGTTGCTGATCTTCATTTAGTTATTTTTTCCTTGATACCGGCCACCAAATTAGCTAATTATTTTTAAACGACTGAAAGCAGCAGGGGCTATAAAATAGGCGAACATCAGTTCGCCTGCCGGTTAAAATGCCTTTTTCTCCTCCGCTTCCGGTTCTTTCGCCTTCCCTTCAATATTATGAATGTATATGCGCAGGGCATTGACAATATTGGTGACGATAGCATCCTGGCCTGCTTCGCTGTTCATATAGTCTTCCTCCTGTTTATTGGTAATAAAACCGATTTCGATAAGAATGCTGGGCATACCGGTAGCCTGCAACACCCAGATGCCTTTATCATTCCGTTGTTTTACACCGCGGCTCACCCTTCCTGAATCCACGAACTGTTTTTCCACCAGGGTGGCAAGGTTCATGCTTTTGCGGAAATAATTCAATGTATAGATCAGCATCCTTGCTTTTTCGGCTGGGTCGGAGGGATCAGGCAATTCGATCGTGGAAGTGGAATCTATCTCACCATAATATTCGGTGATATGGGACATCGAATTCACTTTTGCATCGTTTTTATTCACGGCCCAGATATAGGTCTCTGTACCTTTTACCTGGTTTTCGATCCAGTACGTCTCGTATACCGGTTTTTTATACGCTTTGGTCACCCACTTTTTTTTCACCTTCACTTTTTTGGTGGCATTCACATAATGGGAGACCCGTTGCCCATACCAGCCACCCGCTTTTTTGCCGGCTGAATTGCAATGGACCGCAATGAACAGGTCGCCCCCGGAAGAATTGGCGAGGTCAGCCCTGTATTTCAAGGCAGCATCTTTATTCGGCTTATTGCCGGGCAGCACATCTGTTGTCCGGGTGAATATTTGTTTGATCTCCGGGAATTCTTTTTCAATGGCTTTGCCCAGTTTAAGGGAAACGGCCAGGGCAATATCAGCTTCTGTGGAATAAGTGCCGGGTGCGCCGGGATCCAATCCTCCATGCCCCGGATCAATGACGATGGTATTGATCTTTTTCCGGGGCGGATCCTGTGCAAGGCAAACGGATTGTGTAACCAGGGCTGCAATAATTAAAAAAGAAAAACATATTCTCATCATGAAAGAACCGGGTTAGGTGAACAAATGGGTCGCCTGTAAAATTAAGTGCTGAAATTTAAAAACCCTTCCGCTGTTTTTCTTTTTTGTCTACGGCATCCAGCATTGCTTTTGTATTGGCAGCACTGGCTGCATTATTATCGGTATCCTGGTAGTTCTGTTGTTTTTCCAGCCAGGCGATATAATTTTTTACGGCACGGGTGATGCATTCGGCCAGCTCTTTCTGGCCTGCTTTACTGTTCAGGTAATCCTCTTCTTCCCGGTTGGTGATATAACCGGTTTCAACCAATATACTGGGCATAGCTGTGGCCTGCAATACCCAGATACCAACTCCCCGCTGCCGTACATCACGGTCTATACGGCCGATCCTGGCAAATTCATCCTGTACAAAACCAGCCAGTGTGGCACTGCGTTTAAAATACTGTTTTGTTTTTAATAAGGATAAAGCGATAAACTCTGGTGAGTTGGGGTCAATGGGTCCGTAGTTGCTTTCAAAGTTATCTTCCGCCAGCATCGGTGCATTTTCCCGCATGGCTACTTCCTTATCTTCATTTTTATGGGCACCCCAGATATAGGTTTCGGTGCCTTTGGCGGGACTTGGTGTTGTCCAGGTGCGGTACTGTGGTACTTTCCGGGTTACTTTTTTTCTTTTCTTCCCTTTACCCACATAGGAAGTGACGGTTTTATATCCTGTTCTTTCCGAATGACGTTTGGGAGGTGCTGCATTTACATGGATACACAAAAAAAGATCGCCTTTATTGTTGTTGGCAAAATTAGCCCGGGTATGCAGGGCCGGGTAAGTGTCGGTTGTTCTTGTCATCAGCAGTTTTACATCCGGCAATTCTTTGGACATGATCTCCTGCACTTTTAAGGATACATCCAGGCAAATATCTTTTTCATACGAGTAAGATCCTTTGGCACCTGCATCAGTGCCACCATGCCCGGCATCAATCACGATGGTTTTGACCACCCGTTGTTTCTTTAAGGTGCCTGTATTTTCAGTTGAAGAGAAAGAGAACAGCGAAATACTGAATGCTGCAATAACAAAAAAGGCGAGGGTTCGTCTGATCATGGCTTTTCTTTTTTTTAATAGGTTCCCGGAATCTTCACAAAATGTTTAGGCTTGTCCATAGGTGGCGGATGGATAATAATTTACATTTGCTGCTACCGTATGCGGCAACTGTACAAAATTAGACCAAAATACCTGTTTAACGCCATCTGCACGGCTGCTATCTTATTCACAGTAACGTGGAAAACAGCGGCAACTGGTGTAACCGCTAAAATGTTTGACAGTCCTTTAACAACATGGCAGCAGCAACAGGATACCACGAAGAAGAAGCCGGTTGCCAAAGATTCCACACAACAATTACAGATCATTGGTTCGGATACCACAAGGTTAAATCCTTTTGATACCACTAAAAAACAGGTGACCGATACTTTTTCACTGAAAATGTCCAAAGATTCATTGGATGCACCGGTGAAATACGAGGCAGAAGACTCGGTGGTGATCCTGATTGCGGCAAAGAAGATCATCCTGTATGGTAAAACACAAACTGATTATAAAGACATCACCTTAAATGCGCCGCTAGTGGAACTGGATCAGCAAACTTCTATTCTCACCGCCATGCACAGCAAGGATAGCCTCGGCGTCGTAATGGAGGACGCCAAATTCAAACAGGGAGAAAATGAGTTTACCAGTGATACGATCAAGTTCAACTTCAAAACACAGCGAGGGTTAACTAAAAATACCATTACGCAGCAGCAGGAAATGTATATTCATGGAGAAGTGATAAAGAAAGTGGATGCCAGTACCACCTTTGTAAGCAGGGCCCAATTCACCACCTGTAACCTGGATGAACCGCATTTCGCCTTTCGAACGAATAAGCTGAAAGTGATCAACCAGAAGCTGGCTGTATCAGGACCCACCCACCCGGAATTTGAAGGAGTGCCCGTGCCGGTCTATTTACCCTTTGGCTTTTTCCCGTTGAGCCAGGGCCGTCATTCCGGTCTGATCGCACCACAATTTGAAACGAATGAGCAAATGGGTATTGGTCTTGCCGGTTTGGGTTATTATAAAGTGATCAACCAGTACTGGGACATTGAAACAAGAGCCAATATCTATTCTTACGGCAGCTGGACATTGAATCTGAAACCCACTTACCGGGTCAGATACCGCTATGGCGGATCTTTTAATTTCAGTATCCAGAGTACCAAACAAAATTTCAAGGGTGATCCCGATTACCTGGCGAATAAGAGTTACTACATTACCTGGAGTCATAGTGTTGACAGCCGGGCCCGGCCCGGGCAAACCTTTTCAGCCAATGTGAATGCCGGTTCCACCAAATACAACCAGCTGATCCCAAACAATACAGTCCGGAATTTCCAGAACCAGTTAAGCTCCTCCATTGCTTATTCCAAAACCTGGAAGGATAAACCATTTAACCTTACCCTCAGCGCCAACCACAATCAGAATAATGCAACAAGACTCATTAGTGTGAGTTTGCCCGATGCCGGTTTTACCGTGAATACCTTGTATCCTTTCCAGAAAAAGAATTTTTCCGGCGAACAGAAATGGTATGAAAAATTAGGGATCGGGTATAACGGAACATTCCGTAACCAGGTTTCTTTCTACGATACGGCGTTTAATTTCCGCCAGCTATTAGATACCCTGCAATGGGGTGCACAGCATAATATCCCCATCACTGTTTCTTTGCCCGCCCTGTTCGGTGGTGCATTGGTGGTGGCACCTTCTGTTTCTTATTCGCAGGTATGGATCGCACAGAAGACAAGAATGAAATGGAATACGGCCAAACAGAAATTAGATACTGTGAGCCGGGAAAAAGGATTATTCATTGACCAGACCATGCAATTCAGTATTGGTTTGAGTACGGCGATATTTGGTACCTATCAATTTAAAAAATCAAAAATTATTGCCATCCGTCATGTGATACGTCCAACGCTGAGCTTGAATTATAAACCTGATCTGTCCAAAAAACATTATTATACGGATACGATCTATTCGGGGTATACCGGGAGATTGCATGAATTTACCGGGGCATTATTCGGAGGATATGGAGAGGGACGAACGGGTGGGATGTCCTTCAACCTGGACAATAACCTGGAGATGAAAGTGAAAGCTAAAAGGGCAAAAGGGGATACCACACAAGCACCGGAGCCTAAAAAAATCCGGCTGATCGATGGCTATGGTTTATCCACGGGCTATAATTTCCTGCGGGATTCCTTGAAGCTGGATTATATCAGTCTTTATTTCAGGGCCAATATTTTTGAAAAGATCAATATCAGTGCGAATGGTACGCTTAACCCGTATAAAAGTGATTCCATCGGCAGGGATATTGATAAGTATGCCTGGTCGGGTGGTAAGTTCTCCCCCGGTCGTTTAACATCGGGCAGTATTTCGATCAGCACCAGTTTCCAGAGTAAACCGAAGGATCAAAAGAAGGAGGACGAAAAGAAAAAGCAATTGCAGCAAAACCTGGAAAGCCCGGAACTGCGGGCCGATCAGCAACGGCTGCTGGATTATGCACGGCAAAATCCCAATGAATTTGTAGATTTTAATATTCCCTGGCAGGTAACTTTATCTTATTCATTAAATTTTTACCAGCGGCTTCGTGCTGATTACAGCGGCTATGATAAAGAATTCAGCTCCAACCTGAATTTCAGCGGCAGTTTCAACCTGACACCGAAATGGAATTTCAGTGTGAATGGTTATTATGATATTGACACGAAAGACCTGCAAACCTTCACCATGTCCATTGCCCGGGAAATGCATTGCTGGCAAATGTCGATCAATGTTACACCGATCGGCTTGTACCGCTTTTTTAATATCAGCATCAGTCCTAAAGCATCGATGCTGCAGGATCTCCGCATCAACCGGACGAGATCATTTTACAGTTATTGATGGATTGAGAAAGTTTATTTGTAGTGACTGGTATAATAGGTCTTCATAATACCAGCTACTTTTTCTTTTAACTGCTCCACGGTTTGATTGTTAACTTCAACAGGTGGCAGGAAATGCATTTTTAATTGATGAGGGAGAAAGAAAAATGATTTATTGACCGGAACCGCCTTCTTTGTATTAAAAATAAGGGTCGGGATAATCGCGGTATTCGTTTCAACCGCCAGCTTGAAAGCCCCGTCATAAAACTTTTTCAATGGTTCGTTGGTCCGGTTCCGGGTGCCTTCCGGGTAGATACACATATGCATTCCTTTTTTCAGCACATTTTTCATGTCTTCAAAACTCTTGCGGCGGCTGGCATCACTGTTACGGTCAACCAGTACCGATCCTTTCCGGTAAAACCAGCCAAACAGCGGCACTTTGGCAAAGGATGTTTTGGCAATCGTTTTATTGGCGCCCGGTACATACGGAGCTGATAAAGGAACATCGAGTAAGGAATTATGGTTGAAGGTGACGATATACGATCTTCCTTTTGCAAAGTTTTCTTTCCCTTTTATAGTAACAGGGCAACCGACTAACCGTAACCAGACATCCATCCATAGTTTGGCAATACGGATAAAGACGGCGGAGCCTTTCGGGTCAGGTAATAAATAAGTGATCATCGAGGGGATGAAGATCACAAGGAACGTTACTGCAAAACTTAGTATACCCCATACGGCCCAGATGCGTCCGAATATTTCTTTTATAATTCTCATGTGGCTTAAAAGTCTTTAAAGATAGTGGCTTTCAATTCCGGCCATTCATTTTTCAATACACTATAATAAATGGAAGTTCTGCGGCGGTTATTCCACATTTTCATATGGCTGCGTAAAATACCTTCTTCTATTCCGCCCACATTTTGTAATCCTTTCCGGGCTCTTGCATTCTGTTCGTCTGTCTTGAATTCGATCCGTTCAAAATCCATGACATCAAAAGCGTACCGCATCATCGCAAACTTAGCATGTTTGTTCAGACCTGTGCTGCGAAAGGCAGGTGCCAGCCAGCTCCAGCCGATCTCGGCCCGCAGATCATACATAGAAATATTGCCCAGGCTGCTGCTGCCGGCGATCTGGCCTGTTTGCTTATCTATAATTGTGAAGGGCCGTCTGGTATTGGCTGCTTTTTCGGCAAAGGCAATTTCAAACCAGCGCTGTAACTGCACGGGGTCAGCCAGGTTCAAAGAAAAATAATACCACATCTCCCCGTCCTGCTGCGCCAGTTGCAGCATGGCAGGGTAGTCAGTAACATTTAAAGGTCTTAATAAGGCTTTACCTGTTTCTACAGTAAGGTCTGCAGGTATCATCTTTACTTGTTTTAGTGTTCAATAATTATAATTGCCAGTCCACCGGGTCAATTCCTTTACTCATCAGCCAGGCATTGGCTTTTGAAAAATGTTTGCATCCCAAAAATCCATTATGTGCCGATAATGGAGAGGGGTGTGCTGCTTTCAGCACCAGGTGTTTGGTTTCATCAATCAGTATTTTTTTATCCTGTGCAAATTTGCCCCATAATAAGAACACCACCTGTTCTTTTTGTTCCGATATTTTTTTGATCACGGTATCTGTAAAAGTAGCCCAGCCAATTTTTGCATGGCTCATGGGCTCACCGGCCCGTACGGTCAGGGAAGCATTTAATAAAAAGACTCCTTGCTGTGCCCAATGTGTAAGATTGCCATGATTGGGGATCGTGATACCAATATCATCATGCAGTTCTTTAAAGATATTAACCAGCGAAGGCGGGGGAGCGATGCCTTTTTGCACCGAAAAACAAAGTCCGTGGGCCTGGCCGGGACCATGATAAGGGTCTTGTCCGAGTATCACCACTTTTACGTTATCAATGGGAGTGGTATCAAAGGCATTGAAGATAAAGGGCCCTGGCGGGTAGATCGTTTTACCCTGAGTTCGCTCTGTTTTCAGGTGCAGGACGATCTGCTGAAAATAGGGCTTGCTGAACTCGTCTTTCAACAGTTCTTTCCAGCTGGTTTCTATTTTTACATCCATTATAAATAGCCTTTGGCTGCAAGCTAAAAAAAATTATCTTTGCCGCTCTTTAATAAAAAGGTCCGGTAGCTCAGTTGAATAGAGCAACTGCCTTCTAAGCAGTAGGTCATTGGTTTGAATCCAATCCGGATCACGAAGCGTTCAGTGTATACTGAACGTTTTTTTGTTTGTTACATACCCGGTAATCTGAATCCGTCTAAAAACACATTCAGTTTTTGTTCCGGTAGTTCTTTCAGGCTGTTGCCATACAATACAGCGATGTAGTTACCATCTGTCCAGGCTTTGATCTTCCAGTTACGGTTCTCCCCGTCTTTCCAGTAATCTATAACCCCGGTTGTTTTTTCGTTGTCTTTCAGCTTATGCCCCTTGCCATAACCGGCGGCCTGCCGTACATTGAAATCGGCTTTAAGGAAATCAAGGTAAGAGATCATTAGTTCTTCGGCTTTGTCCAACTGTTCCACCGGGTTCAGCAGTTTAATGCAAATCACACCATAGGTGACATCAGCATTGATACATTCTCCCGTATAGACTTTAGAAGAATCTTCACTATAGTCAGACAGAAAGCCTTTCACATCACAGTACATATATACCGAGCAGCCGGAATTACTGATGGGATATTTTTTTAAGCCCTGTGCCGCGGTGGTGGCGATAAACAGGAAGGATACTGCAATAAAAAACAAGCTCCGCATAAAAAGAATTTAGATAAAGATAACGGATGCGTGAGATTAAAAAACAAGTGCTGCCAGGCAAAGCTCATGAAGAGCCGCTATACTCTTTTATCATTTTTTCTACTCCAACACGTAGCTTTGCAAGGCTATGCCAATAACATTTAACTACGGAATTGACACACTGACCACTTCAACAGCACTGGCTATTGCCGCCGGCACCGTGAAGGGAGTGCTGAATGAAGAAGCTGTCCGCAAGGTAAAAGCCAGCCAGCAGCATGTGCAACAGATCGTGGATACGAATAAAACCGTGTATGGAGTGAACACAGGGTTTGGTATCCTGGCCAATACAGCTATTTCCAAAGAAGATACGGCCACCCTCCAGTATAAAATATTACAAAGCCATAGTGTGGGAGTGGGTGACCCCATTCCAATGGAAGTGGCCAAGCTGATGATGATCACCAAAGTGCATGCACTGGCGCAAGGATATAGTGGTGTACAATTATCAACATTAGAACGGATCACCTGGCATATCGAAAACAATGTGATCCCGGTGGTGCCGGAAAAAGGCAGTGTGGGAGCCAGCGGCGACCTGGCACCCCTGAGTCATTTGTTTTTACCATTGATTGGTTTAGGACAATGCTATTATAAAGGCACCATCGCAGATACCGGGTATTGGATGCAGGACGCCGGCATTAAGCCTGTACAATTAGGGCCGAAGGAAGGATTAGCATTGATCAATGGCACGCAATTCATTTTATCTTTTGCGGTGAAGGCCGTGCAACGGATGCACAATTGTCTCGAAGCAGCGGATATTATCGGGGCCATGAGCCTGGAAGCTCTTACCGGTACCAAAGCCCCCTTTGATGAACGATTACATGAACTCCGCCCTTTCAATGGGAATAAATTAGTAGCACAACGGTTACGGTCATTACTCCATGGTTCCGATATCATGCAAAGTCATGTGGATTGCGGCAGGGTGCAGGATCCTTACAGTTTACGCTGCATGCCGCAGGTTCACGGGGCTTCAAGAAATGCATGGCTGCATTTAAAGGAGCTGACCGAAATTGAACTGAATGCGGTAACAGATAACCCGGTCATACTGGGTGCTGATGATACGATCAGCGGCGGTAATTTTCATGGACAGCCGCTGGCCCTGCCATTGGATTATTGTTGTTTTGCCGCCGCCGAGATCGGGAATATCAGTGACCGCCGTTGTTATTTATTACTGGAAGGTAAATGGGGCTTGCCCATGTTGCTGATGAAAGATGTGGGACTGAACAGTGGCTTTATGATACCGCAATACACCACGGCTGCATTGGTCACTGAAAATAAAACCCTTTGTTTCCCGGCCAGTGCAGATAGCATCCCCACTTCACTCGGGCAGGAAGATCATGTGAGTATGGGCAGTATCAGCGGACGCAAGCTCAACCGGGTATTGGACAATTTGGAATTCATCCTGGCGATCGAATTATTATCTGCCTGCCAGGCGATAGAATTCCGAAGACCTTTGAAGAGTTCAGAATTATTAGAGTTTGCCCATGACTATGTAAGAGAGTTTGTAGGCTTTGCCAGTGAAGACCGCATTTTTGCTGATGATATCAACAAAGTGTCGGGCATCATCAAAGACTTTTCTTTCGTGGAGAAAGTAAATGCTTTTGCCGCCTCCAAAAATATTCAGCTGAACAGTGGATTTACATCATTCTGAAGGCGAACAGCCGCAGGCAGTTTTTTAAATCATCTCACCTAACCTCTCCTAAAGGAGAGGAACAGCGCACAGCCCCGCTTATTGAATACCCTGTATTTTTTGGAAATGTCTTCTATGGTAATTTCTGCATTTAATCTGTGTGAATCCGTGTAACCTGCCTGCCATCCCTTCGGCAGGTAAACCGGCAGGCAGGTCTGTGGCTACACATTTTGTGGCTTACAGTTGTATTCCCGCTTCCAGTGCCAGCTTCATCATCGGCAACAGGGATTTCTCCCGCTGGTCGGCAGAAATTTTTTCATGCGTGGGAATGATATCCGATACTGTAAGAAGGGTAGCAGCATTTTTCCCCAGGTATTTCGCATTGGCAAACAAAGCAAATGCTTCCATCTCCACCGCCAGGCAGTTGTTGGCAGCAGCCACTTTCGGCATCTTAGGATCTTTCCGGTAAAAGATATCACTGGAATGGATATTACAATTCCGGACAGGCATCTCCAGTGCCTTTGCAGTTTGCTTGATGACCTTGAACGCTTTTCCCTGGTGGCGGATCAGTGCATCTTTGATACCCCAGGCATATTTCGCAAACGTGGATTCGCTGGCAGCATTATCAACATTCACCAGGTCAAATAATTTCAGTTTGGTGGTATAAGCACCACAGGTACCGATACGGATGATGGTATCCACTTCGTATTCGGTAAAGAGTTCGTAGGAATAGATACCAATGGAAGGGCAGCCCATGCCACTGGCACCAACTGAAATAGGTTGGCCATTATAAGTGCCCGTAAAGAAATAGATATTCCGGGTCTGGCTCACCCGTTTCACATCCTGTAAAAAGTTATCGGCAATATATTTGGCCCGTAACGGATCGCCGGGTAATAAGACCGTCTTTGCAATATCTCCTTGCTGTGCACTGATGTGGATACTCATGTGGTAAATTTGATAAGGATGAAGATATTAATTTATTGGAGAATAACGACTTTTGTGGTTCAACACAGAGACACAGAAGACACAGAGTTCACAAAGGCTTTGTTTCTTAAAAAAACTAAATTATGACAACGATTGCCCGCAAATACGACGCTGTTAAATACAAAACCCCAACCGGGACTACACTTAACTGCAAAGGCTGGATACAGGAAGCAGCTCTTCGCATGTTGCTCAATAACCTTGATCCCGAAGTGGCCGAACGTCCGGATGATCTCATCGTGTACGGTGGTCGTGGCAAAGCAGCAAGAAATTTTGAAGCGCTGGACAATATCATTGCTGCACTCAAAGTGCTGGAAAATGATGAGTCATTGCTTATTCAATCCGGTAAGCCGGTCGGTATCCTGAAAACACATACCGATGCTCCAAGAGTTTTGATCAGCAATTCCCAGCTTGTTCCCAACTGGGCCAACTGGAAGCATTTTGATGAACTGGAAAAAAAAGGCCTGATGATGTATGGCCAGATGACCGCCGGCAGCTGGATCTATATCGGCTCACAGGGAATTGTACAGGGCACTTATGAAACCTATGCGGCAGCAGCCGATCAACATTTCGGCGGTACTTTAAAAGGAACACTGAATGTGACAGCCGGGTTAGGTGGCATGGGTGGCGCACAACCCTTAGCCATTACGATGAATGAAGGTGTTGCTTTAATAGCAGAGGTGGAAGAATGGAGGATCGATAAACGGATTGAAACAAGATACCTGGATGAGAAGTATACCGACATTGATGATGCCATTGACAAGGCACAAGCATACAAGGCACAAGGTACAGGCAAGAGCATCGGAGTTCTTTGTAATGCCGTTCAGTTATTGCAGCGGTTATTAGAAAGAAATATCATTCCTGATACACTCACCGACCAGACATCAGCGCATGATCCGCTCATTGGTTATATACCACATACCCTCACTAATGAACAGGCGAATATATTGCGGCAGGAAAATCCCACGCAATACCTTGAACGCAGTTATGAAAGTATGTACCTGCATGTGCAGCTGATGCTGCAACTCATGGATAAAGGTGCGGTTACATTTGATTATGGAAATAATATCCGGGCAAGGGCGCAGGAGTATGAAGCAAGGGAGCAAGGCACAAGGAACAAGGAACAAGAGTTCAAGGCTGGTCGTTGCTTCGGCTTCCCGGGATTTGTTCCGGCGTATATCCGTCCACTGTTCTGCGAAGGCAAAGGCCCGTTCCGCTGGGCAGCACTGAGTGGAGATCCTGCTGATATTGCCGTAACCGATGAACTGATCTTGCAGATGTTCCCGGAAAATAAAGGCATGATCCGCTGGATGAAGATGGCCAAAGAGAAAATTTCTTTCCAGGGATTGCCGGCACGTATCTGCTGGTTAGGACAAGGTGAACGGGAAAAAGCAGGACTGGCCTTTAATGAACTGGTAAGAACCGGGAAAGTAAAAGCGCCGATCGTGATTGGCCGTGACCATCTCGATACCGGTTCCGTGGCATCCCCCAACCGGGAAACAGAATCCATGCTGGATGGTTCGGATGCAGTGGCTGACTGGCCCATCTTAAATGCACTGGTGAATACCGCAGGTGGTGCCAGCTGGGTTTCGTTGCACCATGGTGGCGGGGTGGGGATGGGCTATTCCATTCATGCCGGTATGGTGATCGTTGCCGATGGAACCGATGAAGCGGAAGCAAGACTGAAACGGGTGTTGCGCAATGACCCGGGCATGGGAGTCATCCGCCATGCTGATGCCGGTTATGAAATAGCGAAAGAGACATTAAAAGAAAACAACCTGGATTTTAAGAACCGCCTGTAACCAGTTTTTAACAAACATCTTTAAACGACTTAAAACCCCTCCTGCGGAGGGGCCTGGGGAGGCCACTTATGATCAACTGGGGTATTATTGGCTGTGGTGATGTTACGGAGGTAAAAAGCGGACCTGCTTTTTCCAAAGTGCCGGATTCCCGGCTCGTGGCCGTGATGCGCCGCAACGCCAGCAAAGCTGCGGACTATGCAAAGCGGCATAATGTACCCAACTGGTATAACGATGCGAATGAGCTGATCAACGATCCCGGGGTCAATGCCATTTATATTGCCACACCACCTTCCTCGCATGAGGAATATGCACTCGCCGCCATCCGGGCCGGTAAGCCGGTGTATATAGAAAAACCGATGGCATTGAATTATGCAGCAGCCCAAAACATAGCGAATGCGGCCGCTGCCGCCAACGTGAAACTAACGGTGGCGCATTACCGGAGGCAATGGCCTTTGTTCCTGCGGTTAAAAGAATTACTGCAGCAAAAAATCATTGGTGATGTACGTGTGGTGCAGTTACAATTCTATAAACCCGCACCCACTGCTGCGGAACTGGCTGATGAAAAGATCGCCTGGCGTTTTGATCCTGCTGTTTCAGGTGGCGGGCTCTTTCACGACCTGGCGCCGCACCAACTAGACATTCTCTATTATTTATTTGGCGACGTTACAACCATACAGGGCATCGCCGCTAACCAGGGCGGTTATTATGCAGCGGATGATATCGTGACCGGGCAGCTTGTTTTTAAAAATGGCATTGTGTTCAGCGGCTGCTGGTGTTTTACGGCTGCCGAAGCCAGCGACCAATGCAGCATCACCGGCAGCGAAGGCAGCATTCATTTTAGTTTTTTTAGCGGCCAATATATTATAGTACAACAGGGCACACAAAGCACCCGTTTTGATTTTGATCCCCTGCCGCATGTGCAGCAGCCCATGATCACACAAACCGTACAATATTTCCTGGGCCAAGCCCCCAATCCCTGCCCGGCAGCAGAAGGAGCGGAGATCATGCGGTGGATAGAAACCCTGTGCCTGGCGAAGTGTTAGCCAAAAGAAATAAAGAAAAATTATTTGCCCGGCTGTAATGCTGCTGGCATCGCCTGTTGCGGCCCTCCGTTCGGAGTTCTGTTCGCTACTGAGCAGATTGCACTGAGCGTAATCGAAGTGTCGTTCCAGTCTCTGTCATTCCGAGGCACGAGGAATCTAACTCATACCAGGTCCTGCTAAACAATCGGGACTTTTTAATTTCAATCAACAGAGTAGTCATCCCCTCCTGGGAGGGGTCGCAACCTCTCCCCCTAAGTACCCGCCGAAGGGGGTGGGTAAAAAACAGTTTATAAAAGCAAAAATTCCGTCTTTTAACCGATAAAGAATAGAAAGAAGAATTGTAGACTTGCCCGGCAAAATAAGATCGGATTGTCCTAACGACAATACGAAAAGTATAATATTAAAAGACTGGTTTTCAACAGCTGTATTTTTTTGTACCTTACATCTTATAGCATCACTCTACGAGTTGCCTGCAAGCATTTTGACCACCTCACATGACAAAGAAATTTTACAGAAACATAATTTTTAGCAAGACCCCGCTGACAACGTACTTAAGAGTTGGCGACTATTTTCAAGTATACCCTTGCGATTTCGCTAATGCACCTAAATCAAGATACTGTCATGACTTTCCATTAGTCATTGAGTATTGGGTTGATGAAGATGAAAAAATTGAGGTATCAGACGATTGGGAAGATTTGAAAGATTACGTTTCAAAATCATCTTTACAAATCATAAAACTCAACCGACTGACACGGTTATTATCTGCATTAACAAATCATAGATTTTTCACCTACGGAGAAAGTGAGTTTAGGTGGGGAGTTGCTTTACCAGACAAAGAGTTAGATGAGGAGGAAAAAGAAAAAATCGACAATACACCAAGCCAAGCAATTTTAGGAGTTTACACATATCCAAATATGTGGAAAGATTTACAGCTAAAAGATTTTTCAGAGCAGCGGCATCCAAGTGCAAAACTTGTCAGACACATTTTCTATTATATTCACGACCCTGTTGATGATAAAACCAAAGAGATAACATTTCCAGCGACTATTCACCAGCTAGTAGATAAGTACTTTAACTTAGATGCAAAGACAACAAAAATAATAAATTCTATTAATCATCTAATTTGTAACGGCATTGACATTAAACCTAAGATGAAAAGCCTTTCTTTTCTATCATTTGTTTCAGCAGTAGAAACAATAGTGAATTATGAATTCAAAGACAAAAAAGATGAAATTGAATTTGAATGCACAGACTGCCAAACAGTAAAAAAATCACCATTGACTTGTCCCAAATGCGGAAGACCAATTTGGGGAGTAAAAGCGAAATTCAAAGCATTTTTAAAAACGTATGTGTCAAAGGGTGAAGGCTCAATTAAAAAATATAATCGTATTTATAATCTTAGGTCGGACATCGTACATAATGGCATGTTGCTATTGGGTGACGAACAACTTAATTGGGCGAAGTCAGACAAAGCAGACAGTCAGTACATGACACATCTTGAAACAATGCAACTCGCAAGACTAAGTTTAGTTAATTGGTTACTTATGGGACCAAACAAAGAATTGGTTGAATAATTCCTTGACTATGCCAGCAGGCAACATTGGTATTGCCAATAGTGGGGCTGGACATTGGAGAAATCAGCAGCGGTAATTCTGTTGTACTGCGGTTCGGGGCTTGACGAATAAAGCCCAGCTTTAGTTCTTAATATTTAACTTTATCAAAAAGCCAGGCAGCAGTTCCGGGCGGACGAATATAAAATTCCCCACCATCGGCAATACCTGCTCGTTGTGTGCAATTCTTATGACTCCGCAAATAAGCGACATAATTACCATTAAAATTCAAGAAGTCTTTGCGTATGGGGTAATTGGCAATTACAAAAGCCATAGAATTTATGTTGACTTAGTTGAGTTAGACTGGGAAAGACCAATCCCGAATAAATCAATTCCAAAAGTGGACGACGAAATTAAAGTAATAGTTACAAATACTTCAAATCGAAATGATTCCGATTACTTGGCCTCAGTGAGACATCTTACTCCTGAAAAAAATCCCTGGTATGACCCTTCGAGATATAAAATTGGCGACGAATTTATTGGAGAGATTGATTCGATAAATACATTTGGCTGCTGGGCATTACATCCCAGCGGGGCCGATGTGCGGCTTTTGGTTGATGGAATAAAGACTGGCTTAAAAAAAGGCCAAAAATTAACTCTAAGAATTACTAGCATCAATAAAAAACATAGGAGCATTGATGCGGAAATCATTCAATAGAACTGTACATAGTATGGTGTTTCTTGCTATACTGGCTGAAGAATATATACTGATCGTTCCGTTTGCTTATCATCTGTAGTCGGAGTTGGATGAATAAAGCCCAGCAACAGAATATAACATCAACTGCATTAACTTTACTCACCAGCGGGTCGGGCCGACGAATCACGGAATATCAGCACAGCAGAAAGCCCTGACCGTTGGCAGTAATGTAAATGAAAAAAGAGGGAATAAATATCATTGGTTACGTTGAATTGAAATTTTCAAAACCGAAACCTGTGTCATATTCAAATGGAAATGGATTTGAACTCAAGTTTTCAAAAGAAGATGAAATAAGAATGGGGTTATGGGCAAGTGACGTATCAATCTATAAGAATCAAAAAAATGTCTCGGGCGAATTATTGACGAAGAACTTTTTAGCGACTTTGCCTAATAAATATGATGCATTCTCTTATAGCGGCAGGTATTGTTTAATTCCTACTTGTCCTATTCTTGACAACCCATCTCTCATTGTTATAGATACTGAAAGCTTAACAAAAAAAGAATTAAACATAAATGGAGCTTTAATGAGTAATCAATTTGCTCCTGGCTCAGAAAAAGTCTTAATCACAGGATACGCTCAAATTCTCATTTTCGATTGCGGCAGCAATCTATCTGTAGAAATTGAGATACCATATAAAGCTAATGAAATCGAATATGCACATTGGACTGACCCGACAACAATTAGATTGATGGTTTCGTCCGGAAGTGACAGAGTTCAAAGAATAATCAACTATAATACTGACACTAAAGGATATGAAGCTTTTGAGATTATTTCACCAGGTGAAGTATTTGATTTTGAACCTTTGGAAGAGATTACCCAATCTGACAATTTCTGTTTATTCAATGCAAAAGGGTATTCTTCAGCTGCAGTTGGCAGACTTTTAAACCAATGGTCTTTTATCGATTTTGACAATAAATCTAACATTTATAAACTAAGAACGAATGTTCCTGTTTCTGGCATTTATTACAGTAAAATTTGGAAAATGAAAGGAATAAAAACGATTCAACAAGATGTAGAGTTCGACTTTAATAGTAAAGGAGTAACAGGAAAAGAAAATATTACATCCGCCATTGGTTATACGGCAATGGAGGATGTGGTGCAGAAAGAGAAATCAATAGTTAAATCAAATTTTTGGGCAAAGCTGAAGAGTTTGTGGTCTTAAACCACCACATCGCCAACCCGTAGCCGTTAACTGCAATATTTTTTGCCTTTGTTGGTCTTCCAAATGATAGCACGCCGAACGCCGAGGTTGGTGTTTTTCACCAACCGCATTGCTTTGAAGCAGCTACATATTATTTAGGTTGCAGTTAATTTTGAAATATTCCGATATCCGTGTTGCTGGTGAGAAACACCAGCAACGGCGTAAAGAAGCCCCGTTAGAAAATCAATCACACTTAAAAATTCTAAAAATGGCAGATATAATTCACCGGGTAGGTATCAGGGCTTCAGCACAGCAGGTTGATAAGGCCTTATCAACAACAGCCGGTATTGCCGGCTGGTGGACAGCGCAAACTTCGGGCTCCTCGGAAATAGGGGGTAGTATTTTCTTACGGTTTCTTTCCATGGATGGAAAGGAATTGGGCAGTATGCGTATGGAAGTAAAAGCCCTGGAGCCCGGAAAAAAAATTCAATGGATCTGCCGGGAAGGACCCGTGGAGTGGATGGATACCACTATCCAATTTGATCTGCAGGAAGAAGGAGATTACACGATCGTTCTTTTTGGACACCGGAACTGGAAGGAGCAGGTGGAGTTTACGGCGCATTGCAGTATGAAATGGGCTGTCTTCCTGTTAAGCTTAAAGGAGTTCGTCGAAAGCGGGAAAGGCAGGCCTTCGCCTCATGATATCAAGATTGACAACTGGAATTAGGGAAACATATACAATGGCATTGAACCACTATCAATTGCCCTGAATGCAATCGCCGCTATTGATTTATATTTAAAATCCCTTTTTTACAGGATAGATTTTTGCTGGGTGAACCGGATATTTGGATAAATATACAGTTATGAAAAAGTATTTACTGTTGACGATCCTGCAGCTGGTTGTTTATACGGGCTTTTCGCAAGCTGTTGCTGATGTGGTGAGCTATGCGTTGCCGCAAGGCTGGTATGCGCAGAAAACGGGTGATAATATCACCCTGCTGAAAACAGGCATGGAAGAGGGCAATTGCCGGATCGTTTTATACAAACCTGTAAAAACGGTTACGGATACTGTGACGGTGTATACCAAATACAGGAACGAGCTGGTGCCTCCCGTAAAATCAGTCACCGGAAGCACCCCCGTACAAAAACAAAGCGGCCCCGGCTGGACAAGCTTTTCGGCTTTACAAAACACAGGTACAAAAGACAATGTGTACAGCATCGCTTTTTATTCCATGTCCGATACGAAGCAAACTATCTTTTTTGCCGTATACGCTAACAGTGATGCTGCCTGTAACGATGAGCTGGATATGATCATTCAATCTGTTAACCTCACTTCATTGACTGCTGCGCAAACAGGCAATAAAACAAAGGCCAAGAAAAAGGTCCGTATCTCGCCATTAAAATCATTAAAAGCACTGGTTAACTGATACAAGGATTGTTAGAGGCAGCCATTCGCCGGTTCTGCTAAAGAAAAAACAGCTCTGCGGTGCTTGCAGCTCCGCAGTTGTATTGTATCGCCTCCGGCGATCAGCCTACTAAAAGCCTTCAGGCATATTTTGTACATTCGGTCATGCAAATCAATAAATACCTGGCTGCTTTTACCAGTTTGTTCCTGGTCAGCTTAGCCTTATGCTCTCAATCACCCGCCGGCAAACTCTTTATCATTGGTGGTGGCGATCGTCCGCCGGCCCTGATGGAAGCGTTGGTAAAAGAAGCCGGTTTTGGAAAGAATGATTATGCCGTGGTGCTGCCCATGTCGGGATCAAACCCGGATACCTCCTTTCATTATTTCAAAACTGATTGGGATATGGCAACAGCAACCCCGATCTATAATCTCAACTTTACGAAGCTAAACAATGCCGATCCTAAACGGCTTGACTCGCTGAAAAAGGCAAAGCTCGTCTTTATAACGGGTGGTGACCAGGACCGGTTTATGAAATCCGTGTTGAACACAGCTGTTTATGCGGCCATTCATGAAGCCTATCAGAAAGGAGCCACCATTGCCGGTACCAGCGCCGGTGCGGCCGTCATGTGTGAACATATGATCACCGGCACCCAGTTGACAGATACTGTATACCGGGCCACTTTTCCACGCATCGTCCAAAACAATGTGGAGTTTAAACCCGGGCTTGGACTGATCAGCACCGCCATCATCGATCAGCATTTTATTGTACGCAGCCGGTATAACCGGTTGTTATCTGCTATCGCCACTTACCCGGCACTTACCGGGATTGGTATTGATGAAGAAACCGCCATCGTAGTGCAGGGTAATAAAGCCAGGGTGGTGGGCCTGCGGCAGGTGGTGGTGTTTAAAAATCCCCGGAAGCTCAGGGTTACCAAGGAAAAGAGGATCAGCTTTGCATCCATGGATTTCTCCCTGTTCACCGCTGGTGATGAGTTTACGATCAGGGGCAGCAATTAACTACGGGGTTGGTTATTGCCGGTTAAAAATTCTTTCCTTTGTTTTAACAGCATACTATCCTGATACAAAATGAAAAGCCCGGTATATTTGTCGCTCAGTTTTCAAATCCCCATCATGTTACGTTCTGTTATCCGTTGTATTATTCTTGCTTTAACAGGTGTTTTTTCAATGGTTTCCGTTTATGCCCAGCAGGTAAAAGAACCGAAACCCTGGTCGGAGGAATGGGCAAAACCATATGCTCCTTTTCGTATTGCAGGCAATCTTTATTATGTAGGCACTTATGACCTGGCCTGTTACCTCATCACCACCCCACAGGGATCTATCCTGATCAATACCGGGCTGGCGGCTTCCGTTACACAGATCAAAGAAAATATCAAAGCACTTGGATTGAAGTATGCTGATATAAAGATCCTGCTGACCACGCAGGCTCATTATGATCATGTGGGTGCGATGGCGGTCATCCAACAACAAACAGGAGCCCAACTGATGGTGCATGAAAAAGAAGCGGAGGTATTGAAAGATGGTGGTCATTCCGATTATGCACTGGGTGGAAAAGGCAGCAGTTTTAAACCGGTTACTCCCGACCGCTTATTACAGGACGGTGATACCATTCAACTGGGCAATATGAAATTACTATTGTTCCATCATCCCGGTCACACCAAAGGCTCTTCCAGTTTCCTGTTTACTATAAATGACGGGCAACGTTCTTACAAGGTACTTATCGCCAATATGCCCAGCATCGTTACAGACAAACCATTTGAGGCCATCAGCCATTACCCGGAGATCAAGAATGATTATGCCCATACACTGAAGGCCATGAAAAATATTTCTTTCGATCTCTGGCTGGCTTCGCATGCCAGCCAGTTTAACCTGCACAGTAAACACAAACCAGGTGATGCCTATAATCCATCCGCTTTTGCAGACCGGGAGGGATATGATGCGGCCCTTGCTGAACTGCAGGAGGAGTATGATGCAAAGCTGAAGCAGTAACCATATCATTTCTTCCCTGCTTGTTAAAAATGATTTTACCGGGTTACCGTGATACGGGCGGTTCATCAAAACAGGTATTTTTGCGTCGTGAAACATTTATTACATAACCCGGTCTATCATGCCTTGCTGTCCGGCGACCGTCATCTCAGTTGTGGAACAGACAACGTAAAATACTTTGCTGAAGAAGTTTCTCCTTTTGCCGGTTTTGAAGAAGGCTATGCTAAAGGATTTGCAGAGTTGTATGAGCAGCTTCCGGCGGGCCGTAAAATTTTGTATGCCATTCCTTCCTTTATTACCGAACCGGCAGGCTGGCAATTTCAGCAGCAGATAGAGGGTTTACAATTTGTATTTACGGGAAATATAACCTCCACCAATAAGAACCCCGCTATCGTGCCCTTATTGGATATACATGTGGAGCAGATGATACAATTAGCCCGGCTCACCAAACCCGGACCTTTCGGGCAACGCACCATTGATTTTGGTTTTTATCACGGCATTTTTGAAAAGGATAAACTGGTGGCGATGACGGGGCAGCGGTTGCATGTGGGTAATTGTACAGAGATCAGCGCCGTCTGCACACATCCTGATCATACCGGCAAAGGATATGCTTATGCTTTAATCGAACATCAGTTACAGATCATCCTAGAACAGGGACAACAACCTTTCCTGCATGTACGGGCCGATAATGAACGGGCCATTGCGCTGTATCAACGGATGGGGTTTACCATTTCCCGCCCCATGAATTTTTATTTTATGAAACGGTTGTGATCAGTCACTACAGTCTTTCTGAAAATTTGCCTGCTTATCTTTACTGCAAATTTGTAAGCAATGGAATTAGGCATCGGCATGTTTGGCGATAATCATTATGATAAGGATGGCCAGCCACAATCTCCCGGTCAGCGGTTGCAGGAGCTGATCGAAGAAATTAAGTTGATGGATGAAGTAGGGATTGATTTTTATGGAATAGGTGAGCACCATCGTCCCGATTATGCTGTATCCGTTCCCGAAATCATATTAGCGGCTGTAGCCACTGTTACAAAAAATATTAAACTTGGCAGTGCAGTTTCGGTGTTGAGTTCGGCTGACCCGGTAAAACTATATCAGAGTTTTGCAACGGTTGACCTGATCAGTAATGGCCGTGCAGAACTGATGGCGGGCCGTGGCAGTTTTATTGAGTCGTATCCTTTATACGGTTACAACCTGCAGGATTATGATGAACTCTTTGAAGAAAAGCTGGACCTGCTGTTGCAGATCAATAACAATAATCCCATCAGCTGGAAAGGAAAATTCAGGGCGGCCTTACAAAACCAGCAAATATTGCCCCGTGCTGTTCATGATCATCTGAATATATGGATCGCTGTTGGCGGCACCCCGGAGAGTGTGTTGCGGGCAGCTAAATATGGTTTGCCGGTGATCTTTGCCATCATTGGTGGCAACCCGGTACAATTCAAACCGTTGTTTGATTATTATCAACAGGCTTACCAGGAATTTGGACATGATATGAATTCCTTCCAGGTGGGTGTGCATATGCATGCTTTCTTCGGGGAGAACAGTCAGCAAACTGCTGATGAATATTATCCCGTTTATTCCTCGCAAATGAACCGGGTGGGCAGCACCCGTGGCTGGCCACCTTACCAGCGGCAGCAGTATGATACAGGTAGGGGACCTAAAGGCCATCTCGTCATTGGTGATGTCCATGAAGCCATTGATAAAATTTTACAGCTGCATGAATTGTTTGGTCTCACCCGTTTCTCTGCCCATATGGATGTGGGCGGGCCATCCCATGCATCGCTGATGAAATCCATCGAGATCTATGGAACGAAGATCGCCCCGAAGGTGAGAGAGGCGTTGAAAGGAAAATAATATGCGGTATTTACGATGCGTTGGCGCAGTTCCTGTTTTACTGTAAGCTTTCTTGTCCCTTTATAAGCGGTGCTTATAACTTAGTCAGATGAACTGAGTTAAGGCATCCTTGTTGGGATGGTAGTATGTTTAATATGGCTTCTGTTCTCCGAAATCATAGTTTCCCTATTTTTAAAGCTTAATTAAAGCCAATGAAAAAGTATTACTTATTTGTATTGCTGTTTATCTCGTTCCGCCTGGCCGCACAAGACAACTACTGGCAACAACAGTTGCGCTATACGATCAGCGCATCCCTGGATGTGGAGGCAAAGAGCATTACCGGTACGGAGACCCTGGTATATAAAAATAATTCCCCCGTTCCGCTAAATTTCATTTGGTTCCACCTGTGGCCCAATGCCTATAAAAATGATTCAACGGCACTTTTTAAACAATTGCAACAGGATAGTGCCCGGGCTAAGAAACTGGAGAATCCCGGTCGTGGTTCTATTGACGGACTTGCTTTTACAATTAATGGGAAGACAGCCAGGACAGAGCCGCATCCGCAGCATATTGATATTATCAAATTGCTCTTAGAAAAACCGTTGGCTCCCGGCGATTCTGTTAGCATTTTCACACCCTTCCAGGTGATATTGCCCACTTATTTTTCCCGTTCGGGTTATGCAGATGGAGAAATAATGGCCTGCCAGTGGTATCCCAAACCGGCAGTCTTTGATAAGAATGGCTGGCATGAAATGCCTTACCTGGACATGGGTGAGTTTTACAGCGAATTTGCCACTTATACGGTAAATCTCACTGTGCCTTCCGACTATATAGTGGGAGCTACCGGTAATTTATTAACGCAGGCCGAACTGGATGCTTACAAAAAAACAGGATCTGCCAACAATACCGATCGCAAAGGGAAACCGGTTTTGTATAAACCCGTGGTGACCACTGCTACCAAAACATTACAATATTATGCAGAACAGGTGCCCGATTTTGCCTGGTTTGCGGATAAGGATTTTGTGATCCAATATGATACGGTTCAATTACCATCCGGGAAGATTGTGGATGCATTTTCTTATTACCACAATAAGAAGAATACGATCTGGGAAAGCAGTATTGATTTTGTAAAAGACGGCACCCGTAAATACAGTGAATGGGTGGGAGAGTATGGATACCCCGTAGTGCAGGCGGTAGAAGGACCCGCCAATAATTCAAGTGGCGGCATGGAATACCCGATGATTACTTTGATCACAAGTCCCAAAGCTAAAAAAGAAGCACTGGATGGAGTGATAGCCCATGAAGTAGGGCATAATTGGTTCATGGCAATGCTGGGCAGTAATGAACGAATGCATACTTGGATGGATGAAGGACTGAATTCGTATTATCATTTTCGGTATGAAGCGGAGAAGTATCGTTATAATTCCATCTTTGGTGACCAGATACCGGAAGATGTGAAGAAACTGCCGGTTGATAAATTCATGGATATGATCTATAATGTCATCAATCAAAATATACCGATGCAGTCAGCGATGGAAACACCGGCTGATAAATTCCCCAATAGCGATGAGTACGGAATTGTATCGTATGTGAAAACCGCTTTGTGGTTATATATGCTGGAAGCAGCGATAGGAAGGGAAAAAGTTGATGCTGCCATACAAAACTATTTTTCCAAATGGAAATTCAAGCATCCCCAACCAGCAGATATGCAGGCGGCATTTGAAGAAGCGATCGGCAGTAAACTGGACAAATTTTTTGAGCTGACCCGCAAAGAAGGAAAGCTTGAATGACAGGGCAGATAAATTCTCTTCTCATCCCTTTTTATCCGGCACCTATTCTGAAAAGAAAATGGCAAAATCCGGTATTCGATAAATGACCCTCAAACAAAAGATATACAATTATTACCTGCAAGCCATTCTTGATAAAAAGACGATGTTTTTACAACTGCTGGCTGATCTGAAAGAAAGCGGTACCAACGAAACAAAAAGTACGGCCGGTGATAAACATGAAACAGCATTGGCCATGCTGCAGATCGAACAAGCCAGGGTAAGAGGGCAATTAAAAGAGGCTGAACAACAATACGCAGCGCTTGAAAAAATAAACCCGGTCTTATCCCCGGTAACTGTTGTGGCCGGAAGCCTTATCAAGACAAACAAGTGTTATTTTTTTTTAAGTATAGCAGCAGGTAAAGCCATAATAGATGGAAATGAAGTGATTGCCCTTTCGCCACAGTCGCCGTTGGGTCAGCAATTACTGTTGGTTGGAGAAGGCCAGACTGTTACGATTAACCAGGTCAGCTATGTGATCGAGAGTATTGGATAAATATGACCAGCGGTTTGACCGGAACGCCAGAAATTGACTGTATTCACTAATTTTACCGCCAGACCTCAACCTATGGTTAATTTTCAAGCCAAAGTATTAGAGCACCCGGATTACAGTCGCCAGTTCAATTGTGGTGATTCGTTAATTACTGCTTTTTACTGTCCGCTGGAAGCCCGGCTGATGTCGAACCGGTTTTCCGATCTCTGGAGCCAGCACAATTATATCTTTTATGTCATCGATGGAAGGAAGGTATGGCATACAGCACATGGTTCTTACGAGCTGAAGAAAGGGGATTGTGTTTTTGTAAGAAAGGGAGCCAATATTGTTGAACAGTTTTTTGATACCGGTTTCTGCCTGTTGCTGTTTTTTATACCGGATGAATTTCTGTGTGAGACACTGCAATCCAAAACAAAACCACTGACCAGTCCCGGCCGGAAGTTCTCCCCGGTTATGTTACTAAAGAGCAGTGAAACACTTAATAATTTTTTTATTTCCATGTTCTCTTATTTCCGGGGTACCAAAGAACCGGATCAGTCGCTGCTGGAATTAAAGTTCAAAGAACTTATTTTAACGATCGCTGATACCCCGGGCAATGATGAATTATTGTCTTATTTCTGTTCTTTATTGCGTGAACCAAGGTCGGTATCGCTGCAAAGGATCATGGAGGATAATTATTCCTTCAACCTGAAACTGGAGCAGTATGCTGAATTGAGTAACCGGAGTTTATCAGCTTTCAAACGGGATTTCCAGAAGCAATTCAACAGCACCCCGGGCAAATGGTTGCTGGAAAAACGGCTGAACCACGCCATGCATTTATTGAGCAACCAGGATAAAAATGTTAGTGAAGCTGCATTTGAAAGCGGCTTCGAAAATCCTTCCCACTTCAGCCGTTCCTTCAAAGAACGGTTTGGTATTCCGCCTGCTGCTGTAAAACAGGCACAACCTTCCGCCTGAACTTTTAAGTCATATCTATGAGCTTACCGGTAATGCCTCGGGGTTTACCGGGCAATACTTTTGTACCGTTATTAAATCATCAACCATTAAACATTTTCAAATGAGTACAAAAGAAGCACAGGGAAAATTGTGGAGTGTGGCTCCGCAATACTGGTCAACCTATTTCGAACCTTTCTTTATCCCGATTTACAAGGAAGTGCTCCGGCAACTTGAACCGGTAAACAACAGTTTGTTGCTGGATGCCGGATGCGGTTCCGGCATGTTTAGCCACATGGCAATTGCCAACGGAGCCGAAGTAATTGGAGTGGATGCTGCACCCGGCCTGCTGGAAGTAGCAAGGGAAAGAAATCCCGGCAATAATTTCCTGGAGGAAGACCTGGAATCATTGCCTTTTGCATCCGGCAGTTTTGATGTGGTGACCGGGTTCAATTCATTTCAGTATGCCGGTAATTTCACTAATGCCCTGGCAGAAGCTAAACGGGTGTTAAAAGAAGGCGGCAAACTGGTGATTGCCATCTGGGATAAACCGGAGAAAAGCGAAGCCACCAATATCCTGAAAGCGATCGGTTCTTTATTGCCTCCGCCACCGGCTGGCACACCCGGGCCTTTTGCCTTATCAGAAGAAGGGAGGATTGAACAGATCCTGCAATCTTTATCCTTAAAGCTGGTTTATAAAACAGCCATCAGTTGCCCTTTTATTTATTATACCGTTAACGATGGTATTAAGAGTTTTATGGGTACCGGACCCGCAGCAGCAGCGATGAACCATGTAAATGAAAAGATTGTACAGCAGATCATCGCCAAAGCATTACAGCCTTATCATCTTACCGAAGAGTTATATCATCTCGAGAACAGTTTCCTGCTGTTTGTAGCAGAGAAATAATAGCTGGCTATTGAACAAACCGGTAATACGGCTGCACCTGACAAAAATCAGTATCCCGTGGGTTGGGTCTTTCTACTTTTGACAGCAAATTCACGGGTATGCGATCACGGATCTATGCAGGTATAGTTTGTATTGCCGGTTTGTTTTCATTTACACCCCTGCTTTCGCAGGTTGCAGCGGTTCAGCTTACTGTAAAAGTTCCTTTACCGGATACGGCTGCAAAACCGGTTTATATCGCCGGTTCCTTTAATTACTGGCACGCCGGCGATTCCCTGTACCAGATGAAGAAGATCAGCGACGGACAATACAGTATTACCCTTCCTGTTTTTGAAGGAATCAATTACCAGTATAAGTACACAAGAGGAGGATGGGATAAAGTGGAACTCGCAGCTAACGACAGCAACACCGGTAATCGTTCTTTTTTTTCATCGGCCCGGCTTCAGATTACAGACACCGTACAAAAATGGAAACAACCAGTGGCAGTTATCCCGGTTAAGAACCCACGGCTGGAAAAGATCAATGCCATGAAAGATTCGGTGTTGAAAAAATTACAACCCGAGCTGGCAAAAATGCAGGACTTGCTGAAATCTTACGTACAGAATATGCTTCGGGAAGATCCCAGCCAAAGAAAGCACCGGCAACTGGACAAACAAGCAATGAAGAAAGTGAACTATGCTTTTACAGAGATCACCGGCCTTTTATATAAGGCGATGGCTTTATTGACAAACGAAGAAAAGAAGATGATACAAAGAAAATTAAAAGAACCTGCCGGTAAAGATGATTTCCTCAATACTTTTCTCAATTCTTTCAATGCAATTACAGAAAAGAAATAACCATTTATAAAAGATTATCCAGGCTTACCTGTTGCCCGGATATCCCGGGAATCATCTTCTCTTACCGCCGAATGACTTATTCCGCCACACAGTTGTGTATAAATTAACAGGAAATTGACCTGGCGACGGTCTGTTTCAGTTAATTTCGCCGGTTCGTATCATATACTACATTACTTTATTTATGTTTTTGAAAATACTTACCGTAGCAGGCCTGGCCACTTTTGAAATATATGCAGCCATCCCTGCCGGGTTCGCATTTAACTTATCTCCCTGGACTATATTTTTTTCTACTGTTACCGGCGGGTTGGCCGGTGTATTTGCCGCTACATTTTTTGGAGACCGGATCAGGGCTTTCTTTCATAAAAAGAAAACAGCAGCTGCAGAAGAAACTAAAAAACACCCTGTACTGGCCCGCATCTGGAACAAATACGGAGTAGCGGGTCTTGGTTTTGCAGGTACTATGACAGTCGGTGCCCCGATCAGTATTGCCGTTGGAACGGGGCTGAATGTCAATCTTAAAAAAATGCTGGTTTGGTGCTGCCTGGGAGTTGTAACCCGTTGTGTGTTGTTTACAATTATAGGCTATTATGGCCTGCAGTTGTTCTGATGCAGAACGACGCTGTTTAACCAATCAACTACCTATCGTTATTTTTTACTGATCCGGAAAAGTATGCCGCTGTCAGTTACCGTATAGAGCATCCCGTTCAGGCAGGCTACGTCCCGGAACCGTTCCCGTTTATCGGCCAGTAATCGTTCTTCCCCCACCACTTTATTATTAACGATCACTAACCGGGCAATATGTGTACTGCTGAGGCCAGTAATAAATAAATTATTCTTCCATTCAGGGATGGCATTCCCGGTATAAAAGGTCATACCACTGGGAGAGATCACCGGATCCCAGTAATAGACAGGTTGTTCCATACCTGCTTTTTGCTGAATACCGTCGCCCACGGCCGGGCCGCTGTATTCAATACCATAAGTAATAACAGGCCAGCCGTAATTCTTTCCGGGCTTCACGATATTCAGTTCATCACCACCCCGGGGGCCAAACTCGGCTTCCCATAACTCACCTGTTACGGGATGAATATCGAGGCTTTGCGGGTTGCGAAATCCATAGGCGTAGATTTCGGGCATCGCATTTTTTTGTTTACTGAAAGGATTACCCGGTGCAGGTTTACCTTCTTTGGTGATCTTAAATATTTTTCCAAGACCGGATGACAAGAGTTGCGCCTGTGCCCTTCCTTCCAGGATGGATCTTTCACCCGTGGAAACAAAGAGATATCCTTCTTTATTAAACAATAAACGGGAGCCATAATGCAGTTTACTGTCAAGGGCGGGAGTAGCCCGGAAGATCACAACCGGGTTATCTATTTTTCCGGCAGCTTCATTCAACTGTCCTTTGGCAACAGCGGTGAGGTTGCCGGTGCCATTTTTTTCAGAGAAGGACCAATAGATCGTTTTATTTTTTGAAAACTCAGGATCAAAAGCCACATCCAGTAAACCACCCTGGCTACGGTCATCAACAGCCGGGAAACCGGTTATCTTTTTAACTAATATTCCATTGGCATCATAGATCTGCATATAACCGGTTTTGTCGGTGATCAGCAGCCGGCCATCCGGCATGGGAACAATGGCCCAGGGCTTTCCTATATTCCCGGCTAACTTATCCACTTTATAAGGAGTACTGGTTTTCACACCTGCGATCCTTGTCTGGCCTGCAAAAGCCGGTTTATAATTACTGTTGGCCGCTTTTGTTTCAACAGGTGGTAACTTCGTAGTGTCACCAAAATCAGCAGTATTGGAGGAGCCGGAATTATTGGCACATCCTGTTGTGTACAGGAATACCGTCAGCACTGACAGGCAAAAACTATATTTTATATACATATATTGACTTTGAAGTATGAGTTATAAAAATAAAGAAACCGTTTTAGAAAACAGTTTTCCCGGCCTGTTTTAAACAAAGCGGTGTACTGTTTGTTCGTAAGACGACCTGTAACATTATAATTGATTTACTTTAATACGCTGAATTAATTAAATGCACCTGATAAAAAACACATCAAATGAATACTGATCTCAAAGGCAAAGTGGCCTATATCACCGGCGGAAGTAAAGGTATAGGGTATGGTATTGCCAAAACATTACTGGATAAAGGGATGAAAGTGGCGATTACCAGCCGCACAATAGAGGCAGCTAAGAAAGCAGCGGTTTCTTTGACTAATGATCCTTCAAAAATACTAGCCCTTGAATCGGAAGTAAGTTCTATGGCTGCGGAGGCAAAAGCTGTGCAGGCAACCATCGCTCATTTCGGGCAGCTGGATGTGCTGGTGGCCAATGCAGGAGTGGGGCGTTTTGCATCGATTGAAAATATAACGGAGCAGGAATGGAAGGACACTATTGATACCAATCTCACCGGTGTTTTCAACAGTGTAAAAGCCAGCCTGGAAGCGTTGAAACAATCCAAAGGTTATATCATTACCATCGCAAGTCTTGCCGGCACAAATTTCTTTGAGAATGGTTCAGCCTATAATGCCAGTAAGTTTGGGTTGGTTGGTTTTTCACAAGCCATCATGCTTGATCTCCGGAAATACGGGATAAAGGTCACTACGATCATGCCGGGTTCCGTAGCCACTTATTTTAATAATCATATTCCTGCAGCTACTGATGCCTGGAAGATACAACCGGAAGACATCGGGCAGATGGTGGCAGATCTTTTACAAATGAATCCAAGGACATTACCGAGTAAGATCGAGGTCAGGCCAACGATACCGGGCAAATAATACAGGATATTAGTTCACCCGGATGGATTTGCATATTTAATTAACACAGGTACCATGAAATTTTTAATTCTTATTGCCGCCTTTTTTTCTTCTTCCTTTTCACTGTCGGCACAGCAACAACATTCTGGCGATAAAATCCCTTTACTCTTTCGCCTGGATGATATCGGGATGTGTCATTCGGTGAATGAAGCGGCTAAAAAAGTGTTAGAAACAGGAATGCCGGTTTCCATGTCGGTGATGGTGCCCTGTCCCTGGTTTACAGAAGCAGTGGAGCTGCTGAAAAAATATCCCAACGTATCTGTTGGTATACATCTTACCCTCAATTCCGAATGGAAGCAATACCGTTGGGGCCCTATGGCAGGAATTTCGCAGGTGCCCACATTGGTTGATTCACTGGGGAATTTCTTTCCTTCCCGCAGCAAGCTGTTCGGTAACAATCCAAAACTTGCTGAGATCGAAACAGAACTTCGGGCACAGATCGAAAAAGCACTAAGGGCTGGATTGAAAATCGATTACCTCGATTACCATATGGGTGCTGCTGTACAGACCAATGCAACAAGAGCTATCGTTGAAAAACTGGCGAAGGAATATAAACTGGCCATATCCCGGTATTATGACGAAGTGGATGTGGAAGGGGGATATGCTGCACCGGTTGCGGGCAAACTGGATACGCTGACAGCAAAGGTTAAAGCACTGCAACCGGGCGGTACCAAATTATTTGTTGTGCATATTGGTTTGGATTCACCCGAAATGAGTGCCATGGAGGATCTCAATCCTTTCGGACCAAAAGACATGAGCAAACACCGGCAGGCAGAACTGGATGCATTGCTGGCTCCTTCATTTCAACAACTCATTCATTCGCCGGAATACAGGTTGGTGAATTACAGCCGGCTGACAGAAGAGAAGGGTCTTGATTCAATGAAGAGGCCAATAACCAATTAGGTCATTCCTGTTACACAATTTTATGTCACCTGCCTTTTTTACTTTGCCCGTTTTTCCGCTCTTTACTATTGTGGGTGCTATTTTTCCCTTTCAGTAATTGTTCTTCCCCTTCCCGGCTGTCCAGGTTGTCTTTGTTCTCGGGCTTATGCCGGTTGGTATTGAATTGTGTATTCTGTTTCGGGTTTTTAGAAGCCATGGTTTTCATATGCTTTGTTTTTTTGGGTGAATAAATGATTTCTAAAAATCAGCACTGTGTCAAAATACTACAATTTGTTCCCCCAAAAAATGACCTGCATAGGGGTGCATAACTATTTTCAAAAAAAACCCCTGACCGGATAGGGGTAATTCTTTCCCTGGTTGTTATAACGCTAAACAAAACAACCGATCAGATGAAAAGAAAACTCAGGACAGCCATCACCATGATGGTATTGCTGTCAGGCCTTACCGTAACAGCACAGGAAAAAACGATGAATACTTTATTCGGCAGCCATCTCCGTTCTTCAGGCGGTTATGGTGCACTCACGAATTCTTTTACGAAGATCCGTGGGGACTTTGCTAATTTATCCGGCTTCTACGGTGGCTGGTATATCAATCATCATTTCCTGCTGGGAATCGGGGCATCTGCTTCCACCAATAATATCAAAGTACCGGTACAATTCAGTACCAACCCGTCCCGGAACAGAACGTACCAGTATGGCCAGTTCGGGTTGATGACGGAATATGTGCTGGGTTCAGATCGATCACTTCATGTGGTGCTACAGGCATTTGGCGGAGCCGGTTTCACCCTGCAATACGAGAGAAATAACTGGCATACTGACCCCCCAGTATAATGACGTTACGGACGAGAACTGGTTCGTGGTGGCGGAGCCGGGTGTGCAACTGGAATTGAATCTTTTTAAGTGGATGCGTTTCAGTCCCGGTGTTTCTTACAGGGCTACATTTGGCAGCGATGCGGCCGGGTTAAAAGATAAAGATCTCAGTGCTGTATCGTATTCAGTAACCCTGAAATTTGGTAAATTCTGAATAGTATATACCGGCATTATTTTTACAGTAGTGCCGGTATGTATATGTTCTTTACAGTTTATGTTTTTTTACCCGTTGCCGGAAGATACTATTATTGATCAGCAGGAGCAGGGGGATCAGTAAATAACAGACCCCGCCCAGCCATTCAACACCGGTCATGGCAAACAATATGGAGAGTAATCCTATTAGCGCATTCCATAAAGCCCCTCTTTTTTCCTTCCGGGTGTATTCGATTTCATAGTGATTTAATACCGGGTCGTTGGCAGTATGCAAAGCCCTGTTGTGCATACAATAAAGCAATAGCCAGATCAAAAAATAACCGGCGCTGAAGAGGATGACCAATTGCGGAAAATCTTCAGCTAAAAGAACAGGCAATCCTTTTTCCGCAGCTTTTGGAAATAAATCCATGCCTGTCCAGGATGAGAGTAAAACAGAAAACAGGAACTTTAACGGGTACACATAAAACAGAATGACCGCCAGGTACGCAAGGTTCAGCAGGATAGTGGTAAAATCATTCAGTGCATAATGACGGAAAAAGACATATTGCCGGTACCAGAATAAAAAGATAAGGGAGACCGTGGCAAAGAAAGGTACTGCTCCTTTCAGGATCACCTGTAATTCTTCAAAAGTTTGCGGCACTTCCAGCGAAGCCACGAGTAAGGAAACAGAAAAGGCAAATACTGCATCACTTAATGCTTCAATTCGTTTTATCTCCTTACTGCGGTGCCTGAATTTTTCAGCCCGTATTGTACCAAATATTTTCTTCCGGATCATAACAGTTAAAATAAGCGGGGTAATTTAGGAGGCCTGCCTTAAAAAAAATATGATTTTGATCTTGCCCTGAAGGGCACTACCTGTTGACCTATACCGGAAAACACCGGTAACAAAACCAGGTGCCAGTAAGTGTTTCTGCTGAATTTTAAATATAAAACCTGCCGGAAGACCTTAAAGTTCTATTATAATTTCCAGGAGCCATTGCCGGGCAGATTGTTCCGTTATTTTTGTATGCTCTGATCTTCCCAGTCATGTTCTGATTAGTAAAAGGGGAGTCGTACTATTATGAATTTTGAAATGTTCACCCTTTTTGAGATGACGCCTGATTTTGTGTGTATAGCCGGCAGGGATGGTTATTTTAAGAAAGTTAACCCCGCTGTGCCGGCTAAGTTAGGATACACTGCAGACGAACTCTATGCAAGGCCCATATCTTCTTTCATTCACCCGGATGATCTTGCATTAACCAGCCAGGAACGGCAAAGCCTTTTAAATGGAAAAACATTATTGAATTTTCAAAACCGCTATATCGCCAGGAACGGAGCAGTGATCTGGCTGGAGTGGACATCGGTGTACGTACCTGACCAGGAGATCGTATTTGCAATAGCCAAAGATATTACAGCGAGTAAGATCCGGGAGCAGGAAACAGAGGAAAGATATCAGCATTATAAAACATTAGCTACACATTTTAAGAACAGGGCAGAAGATGACCGCAAATACCTGGCTTATGAACTGCATGAGGAGGTGGCGCAACTGGCAGCGGTTGTAAAAATGCATATCGCATGGGTGGATCAGCGGGTAACTGATCTTCCGGCAAAAGCAAAAGAAAAGCTTGAAGAAGCATTGGTGATGACCGACCTGCTGATCAGGAGTATCCGGCGGATATCTTTCTCGGTTAGTCCCAACATGATGAGTGACCTGGGTTTTAATGCAACGATAGAATTTCAGTGTAAAGAATTTGCTGTGCTGAACGGTATTCCCTGCACTTACAGTAGCGATTGCCCTGATGATGATTTATTACCGGAGGAAAAAATTGATTTCTTCCGTATCTGCCAGGAAGCTCTCAGTAATATCCTGGAACATGCGGAAGCTAAATCAGTATCAGTTGAATTAAAAGACCGGGGGCAAACGATCTCCTTAAGCATTATGGATGATGGAAAAGGATTTGATGTCAATGCTCACCTTGCTTCTGCCGGTTTACTCAACATGAGACAACTGGCAGTCTCTATGAACGGGGAACTCAGCATTCACAGTGAATTGGGAAAGGGGACCACGGTAACGGTAACAACAGACCGGCGATAATTATCTTCACCGGCAGGCCGGTTGAATGCCTTTTTTCGATATTTTAGAAAGAAAATCTCCATGCAAAAAGCGATCGGGTTACTGTTTCTTTCCCTGTTATGCTATGTTTTACCCGCCCAGGTAGTGATCAAAAATACCAATGTGCTGGATGTAGAAAATAAAAAGATATTGAACGGGTATGATGTGGTGGTGCTGGACGGTCGTATTATAAGTGTGGACAAAGGAAAACAATTCAAATTACCTCCCGGTACGGAAGTGATAGATGGAAGTGATAAATGGCTGTCTCCCGGTTTCAGCGATGCACATGTCCATTTTTTCCAAAGTGGCGGCCTATATGCAAGACCGGATGCGATTGACCTGCGTAAATACCAGCCCTACAAAAAAGAAATACAATGGGTGCATGATAATATGCCGGATTTTTTGAGCCGTTACCTGGCTGCCGGTATTACTTCCGTGACAGATGTAGGTGCCAGTTTCAATTTTTTGCAACAAAGAGATTCTTTAGTTACCAGGACCGCTTCGCCTCTTGTAAGTATGACGGGGCCTTTGCTGACCACCTGGTTACCGCCTCCTTTTAAAGACCTGGGAAATGAAGGCCCCTTTATCCTGGTGTCTACAAAAGAAGATGCCATCAATGCTGTGCAGGAGCAATTAAAATACAAAGCTGATTTTATCAAGATATGGTATATCGTCCTGGACAGCAATGTGGAAGCCGGAGCCCGGAAAAATTACGAGATCGTTAAAACGGCTATTGATGAAGCGCATAAGAATAATAAACGGGTGGCGGTACATGCCACCGAACGGATCACCGCACAGCTGGCGGTGGAAGCTGGTGCCGACTATTTGGTGCATAGCATAGAGGATGAATATATCAGCAACGATTTTATACAATTACTGAAGAAGAAGAACGTGGTGCTTTGCCCCACACTGGTGGTGGGTCGTAATTACTCCAAAGTGCTGTCGGATAATTATCATTTCAGCACCTATGAACTGGAACATGCCCATCCTTTTACCAATAGTACTGTTATTGATTATCCCTGGCCGGATACTACGCTTGGGAAAAACTATATAACGGCTTTACGAAACCGGAAGCAAACAGGCCAGCCCGGGGCTGCGGATAGTATTGCAGCAGTCAACCTGAAAAAATTAGCCGATGCGGGAGTTATCATTGCCACCGGTACTGATGCCGGCAATATTGGTACCCAGCATGCCAGCTCTTATTTTGACGAATTGAATGCCATGCAGCAGGCAGGCCTGAACAACTGGCAACTCTTACAGGCTTCCACGATTAATGGTGCTAAAGCAGTAGGGCAGGAAAAAGAATGGGGCAGTATCTCCAAAAACAAATGGGGAAATATGGTCTTGCTGCATGCCAACCCGCTGGACAGTCTTTCCAACTGGAAAAAGATCGATCGGGTATTTAACAAGGGTAAGATTTTCTTTCCTGATTCTATCGTAACTAATACTCCTGTTATGCTCGTACAGCAGCAACTCAATGCCTATAATGCACATGACCTGGAGGCCTTCCTGGCGCCTTATGCTGATGATGTGGAAATCTATTCCACAACCGGCAAACTGCAAATGAAGGGGAAAGAAGAAATGAGAAAGCAATACATCTTTATTACGAAGATGCCGTACTTATATTGTAAACTGGTTAACCGGATCGTATCCGGCAATACGGTGATTGATTATGAAGAGATATGGACCAGCCCCAAACCGGTGAACCTGCAATATGGTGCTGCTATTTATGTGATCGAAAAAAATAAGATCAGCAAAGTGTATTTTGCTGATTAAGGTTACATTACTACTAATTTTTTTTTAAAATCATTTTCACATGCCAAAACAAATCCTGCTTCTTGTTATTGTGCTTTCGTTAGCTGCTGACCTGTTTGCACAACCCAAAAAAGATTCTGCTGCACAGGAGCTGAATAATTTTTTCAAACCGGTAAAGTGGAGAAATATCGGGCCATTCCGCGGAGGCCGTTCGGTGACAGCAACGGGTGTTGTCGGCAATCCCACTACTTATTATATGGGAACTACCGGTGGAGGTCTCTGGAAAACCGAAGACATGGGCATCAGCTGGGCCAATATTTCCGATGGATTTTTTAAAACAGGATCGGTGGGTGCAGTGGCGGTGGCAGAGTCAGATCCCAATATTATTTATGTGGGCATGGGGGAACATGCAGTGCGGGGAGTGATGACCCATCATGGAGACGGTGTATATAAATCAACAGATGCCGGGAAGACCTGGAAGAAGATCGGATTGGATTTGTCACAGCATATTGCCCGGATTGTTATTCACCCAAAGGATCCGAATACAGTTTTTGTGGCGGTACAGGGTGCCTTGTACAGCAAATCTTCACAAAGGGGAATTTATAAATCAACGGATGGGGGTGTGACCTGGAAAAATGTTTTATATGTGGATGAAAAAACGGGCTGTGCTGAATTATCCATGGACATGAATAATCCAACGATACTCTATGCTGCTATGTGGGAGCACGGTCGTCTTCCCTGGAAAGTGATCAGCGGGGGACCCGGCAGTGGTTTGTATAAATCAACAGACGGGGGAGAACATTGGGAAAAAATGCAGGAAGGCTTACCCAAAGAAATGGGCAAAATGGCCATCGCGGTATGCCGTTCCAATTCTGAAAAAGTATATGCACTGATCGAAAGCGACTCAGATAAAGAGCTGGGAGGTTTGTTTGTTTCTAACAATGCAGGCGAAAGCTGGAGCCGGGTGACCAATGATCACCGGCTGGTGCAAAGGGCCTGGTATTATATTGAATTGTTCACGGACCCGATGAATGACCAGGTGATTTATGTGCTGAGTGCTCCTGCCTTGCGTTCAAATGATGGCGGCAAGACCTGGGAAAATCTTTCGGGCACCCATGGTGATTACCACGACCTGTGGATCAACCCGCAGAATTCAAAGAATATGGTGATTGCCAATGATGGTGGAGCTGCTATTTCTGTGAATAAAGGAAAAACATGGAGTACCCAGGCGAATATGCCAACGGCTCAATTGTACCGGATCAATGTGGACAACCAGTTTCCTTACCGTATTTATGCTGGACAACAGGATAACACTTCTGTATCTATTGCCAGCAGGGAGTTGGCCAGTGGCGGTATCACCACCGCCAGCTGGACCTGGTCGGCCGGTGGTGAAAGTGCTTTCCTGGCTTTTGATCCTGATGATCCCCGTTATGTATTGGGTGGCAGTTACCAGGGAACCATTGAAGTGCTGGATATGAAAGCCAAAGCGGGGACCAATATCATGGCTGCTCCCATTCAATATCTCGGAAGAGATGCAAAAGATATTAAGTACAGGTACAACTGGAATGCACCGATCATCTGGAGTAAGCATGAACCGGGTACTTATTATCATGGTGCACAGTATTTATTGCGGACAACAGATATGGGTAAAACATGGAAAGAAGTTTCTCCCGATCTTACCCGCAATGAAAAGGAAAAACAGGGAAAGGGTGGCGGACCCTATACCAACGAAGCAGTAGGAGCTGAAAATTATGGAACGCTGAGCTATGTCATGGAGTCGCCTCATGAAAAAGGGGTGATCTGGACCGGCAGTGATGATGGATTGGTTTACCTGACAAAAGATGGCGGTGCTCATTGGCAAAATGTGACACCTGCCGGGTTACAGGAATGTCTTATCAATGCGATCGAAGTATCTCCGTTTGATAAAGCCACCGCCTATATCGCTACCACCCGTTATAAGTTCAATGATCATACTCCTGGTTTATACAAAACAACCGATTATGGAAAGACATGGACCAAAATAAATAATGGGTTACCGGCCAACGCTTTTACAAGGGTAGTGAGAGAAGATACAAAACGAAAGGATTTGCTGTTTGCAGGAACGGAGTTGGGTGTTTATATTTCCCTGGATGGAGGAAAAGAGTGGCTGCCTTTTCAACTGAACCTGCCTGTTACACCCATTACTGATCTTCGTGTTCACCAGGATGACCTGATCGCTGCCACTTCCGGCCGTTCATTCTGGATACTGGATGATCTTACTTTAATACGGCAGTATAAAAAAGAAACTGGTTCATTTACGATCTATCAACCGGAAGATGCCTACCTCGTTAATGGATACAGTGAGCTGGATGAAACCGATGAAGACTTCAGCGGCAGTAACCGGTACCGGGGAGTGAACCCATCAACAGGGATCGTGTTGTATTACCAGTTACCGGAAATAAAAGCAACTGATCCACTGGTATTGGAGATCAGGGATGCCCTTGGAAATACGGTTCGCAGCTTTTCCACGAAACCAGACAGTACCTATAAAAGATATGATGGCGGACCTTCTGCCGAGCCGCTTTTATCGGCTAAAAAAGGGTTGAATTGTTTTGTATGGAACCTGCGGTATCCTACGATGCCGGGTGTACCGGGTGTATATATAGAAAGTAGTTACAGCGGGCATAAGGCATCTCCGGGTAAATATAGTTTTACACTAAAATTGGGTACACAAGAGTTTACTGCAACTGCATCTATTCTTCCCAATCCGTTGTATGCAACTGATGCAGCCGGTTATAATGAATATCACCTGTTGATGAGCAGAATGGAAAAAGAACTGACTGGTATGCACCGGATGGTCAATACCCTGTATTCAAAAAAACAACAGTTGGAATCATTGCTTTCTTCTTTATCGGCAGACACAAAATATGCAGCGATAAAAAAAGAGGGTCAGTTACTGGTTCAGCAGATGAAGGCCTGGGATGAAGAGATGGTGCAGCGTAAATCAAAAGCGTATGATGATGTGGAAAATTTCCCGAACAAATTCACGGCGAATTATATGTTCCTGATCAACCAGACAGAAAGTGATATCCCGAAAGTCAATCAGCCTTCGTTAGACCTGCTCAACCAATTAACTGCCGAATGGATGGGGTTAAAGAAAAGAGCAGATGAGATGCTGGAAAAGCAAATTCCGGCCTTTAATGCATTATTATGGCAGGCAGGTGTCGGGGCAATCTGGAAAAATTAGTCTGCCCGGTTAAAGGGATAGCGTTGTCTTTAACTTGTATAAAGTCAATTCATAAATGTTTATTCGCAACTGGTACAATTACTGTAATTTAATAGTGCCGGGGAATATATTTTTGAATTCAAACAGGTAATATGAAAATTCAATCAACCTCCTTCCTTTTTGCTATGACTGTACTGCTCTTAGTATCAACAGTCAATACAGCAGATGCACAGCAATATAAATTACGCCAGTCCACCAGTGTATCAGGCATGAAGTCTGAATCCACGATCTATGTAAAAGGAATGCGCAAGCGGACCGAAGGGAGTGGCTTTATGGGAGCTGCTGCCAGCCCGGTAACAATTGAGCAATGTGACCTGCAGCGAACGATCAAAATAAATGATAAGAAAAAGCTCTATTATATCGAGCCGTTTTCCAAACAGGAAGAGGAAGTGATTGATGAAGATGCAAAACCTGTTGCTGTAAAAAGCAAACCGGTTCCTGCCGAGAGAACAAAGGATAGGACAGGTGGGGTGATCTATATGTACCAGAGCATCACTGATACAGGGGAACGGAAAAAAATGTATGGTTTTACTGCCCGGCATGTGTGGAGTACACAGAAAATAAAACCCTCTGCCGATGCCTGTATGATGAAAGACAGCATGGTCATCAAAACCGATGGCTGGTATATTGACCTGCCGCAGTTCAATTGCCCGGTAAGAAGTTATAGCGGTGCTGCTGTAAAAGGGGGTCAATACCAACCCGATTGTAAAGACAGGTTTGTTACCCGCCGCAGTGGTAAAGGCCGGATGGGTTTCCCCCTGGTTGAAACAAAAACAATGATCATGGGCAATGGCCAGGCACAAACCAGTGAGTTTGCCACCACATTGGAAACGCTGGAGTTTTCTACCATGAAATTAGATTCCATGTTATTTGAGATACCCATCGGTTACCAGGAAACAAAAAACGAAGATGACCTGCAGGAAAAAATGGATGTGAGTTCCCTGATGAAGCAATATGGATTTGATAAAACGGATAAAACAGCAATAGATCCTGATGCTCCTAAAAAGGAAGGAACGATCCGGATTGCCGTACTGGTACCAACCGGTGAAGAAGCATTACAGGCAGATGCACTTCAAAAACACCTGGTTGCTACCTTAAACAGCGATAAAACCGAAGCCATTGCAGTAACCTCTGAAGAAGAGGCAAAGAATTTTAATTGTGATCTTTTGCTGGCCACCACCTTCACCAAAGTAAAACAGGCCAGTAAAGTGGGCAGTTTACTGAAGGCGATCAAAAATACTGACCCTGCTGCCGCTACATCTTTCAATATTGAAGCTTCCCTGAAACTAACCCATGTGGCAGATGGCTCGAAAAAGGCAGAAGAAAAGGTCTCCGGTAAATATGATGGCAAGGCAGATGAAGCTGTGATGAAAGCCCTGGATAAAGGATGTAACCAATTGCTGAAAGAAATAGATTAAAGATTGCGTAACTGTTCCGCACTACTTTTACCAGGTATTTGAAAAAAGTAGTGCAGAATTATTATTATTGGCAGTACAGGAAATCACAGTACTGCAATTATTTTATTTTCCGGCATAGGTTCTTACAAAATTCACCAGGTCACCGGGCATTCTTGTTTTACCGAATGTGCCTTCGATCGCATCTTCATTACCGGGTATTTTATTTTTGAAACCGGGCATGTCTTTATGGCCGGAGTAAATTTTATACAATAAAGCACCATCGGATTGTTGCTGGAATGCAGCAGTGGTGAAATCCGTAGGGGTGTTGTCCATCCTCAAAGCTCTTTTGCCGTGTCCTTTCCCATCTATACCATGGCAGGAAACGCAATATGTAATGTATAATTCCTTACCGGAACTGATGGATGATTCATCTGGCGGCACAGGGTTCTTTAATTTTTCATATTTCTCAGGTACTTTCCAGGGATCTTCCTGCTGTAATGTAAAAGACAGGGATACGGCCACGATCACAGTCAAGCCGGGTAGTAAGAATAACTTTTTCATTTTTTGTTGAATTAAATGTTCATCTGTTGCATTGATTCTCTGATAAAGTTATGATTGCGATAAACGGGTAGATTATGACCTTCGTCATTAAAAGACCATCCGCACCTGTTTTTTATGCCGACAACTTTATCCTTAATGATGGTCGCATTCAACCTTATGATTGTCGCTATCGCACAGTTATTGTATCGGCAGGATAGCTGATATTTGTAACAGGAATATATATATCAACGAAACCAATAAAAATGGAAACGCAAAACAAAACGATGCTGACTGTAGTTTGTACGGTCAATGCTCCTGTTGCAGTTGTATGGGAATACTGGACTAACCCGGCGCATATTACCCAATGGTGTAATGCCTCACCCGACTGGCATACTCCCCGTGCAGAAAATGACCTTCGTGCAGGTGGCCGGTTTGTAACCCGGATGGAAGCAAAGGATGGGAGTATGGGCTTTGATTTCGGCGGAACCTACGATGCCGTAAGAACCCATGAATACATTGAATATACCATGGATGACGAACGAAAAGCGAAAATTAATTTCATCGCTGAAGGTAGTTCCGTAAAAGTAGTGGAAAGCTTTGAAGCGGAAAAAACGAATCCACTGGAAATGCAACAGTTTGGCTGGCAGGCGATCCTCGATAACTTTAAAAAATATACGGAGTCAAAATAACAACTGTACTGAACACTGCGCCTGACTCAGATTTGTATATCAAACTCCCATACCGTTCTGTAATTGCCATGTTGTTCTGCGTAAGCCAGGAATTGATTGTAAAAAAGATCAGCACCAATCGTGGCACTGTCGCCAATAACAATGAGTTGTTCTTTTGCCCGGGTGATAGCTACATTCATCCGGCGATAATCCTTCAGGAAGCCGATATCACCCTCATCATTGCTGCGCACCAGTGAGAGGATGATATTTTCTTTTTCCTGCCCCTGGAAGCTATCAATGGTGCTGATCCGCATTTCTTTTGGAAGCTGTTCCTTTGCCGCAGTCACTTGTCCTGAATAAGGAGAAATGAAAGCCGTTTTTGCCGTATTCAATGCAGCAGTTTCAATGAACTGTTTTACAATAGTCAGTTCTCCCTCATTTTGCAGACTGGTTCCATCGGGACCATGTTTTTCATGATAACCCGAACCGGCGGTATCAATGAATGTAAGATGTATGCCGGTATCAGTGAGGTGAGCGGCAGATTGCAATAATCCTTTGTAAAAATAATCACTGCTGAAACCAGCAATAGTTTGCCGCATACGGTATTGTACATTCAACAGGTGAACATTCCCTGTCGTTGGAATAGCTGCTTCCAGGATGGAACGGTTGAAACCCAATTTCGCCGCTTCATTACTTAATACAGTGGGCGGAAGCTGCCAGTGGTCACCAGCCAATACTATTTTATCGGCTAACGGAAAGATGCACCAGGCGAGAGGTTCAATACACTGCCCCGCTTCATCAATCACCAGTGTGGCAAAATGAAGGTGATCAACTCCGGCATCATACAGGCCAATAGGTGTACCGGCGATCACTTGTGCTTCTTCAAATAATTTTTCTTCATTGTAGACCTGCAGTTTTTTGATCTCAGCCCGGATATTCTTTACCTCTTTAAAAAGGAGATTACGTTGCTCCCGTTCCGCTTTTCCAAAACTGCGTTTGTATTTCAGGGCCATTTTCCGGAATTCTTCCGCCCTTATTTTTAATTGCTTTATTTCTTTTAACTGTTTACTGTTATTCAGTTTCCCTTCAGGTGTATGCGGGAAAATAACTTGATCCACTTTACTGGTATTACCAACCCGGAGTAATTTAATCCCCTGTTCAAGCAAGCCTTTGGCAATATTATCGACTGCTGTATTACTCGGAGCCGATACCAGTACTTTTTCGCCTGCATTAACCAATTGAACAATGGCTTCTACGAGGGTGGTTGTTTTGCCGGTGCCCGGCGGGCCATGCACAATAGTTATTGGTTCGTTCTGCATAATCGCCGTAACAGCCTGTTGCTGGCTGCTATTCAAATCACGGTTGCGGAAGCTGGCACTACTTACTTCAGTAAATGCCTTTGCAGTAGTGGCATTCCCGTGCAGTTGTTCAAATAGTTTGAATAATGGTTTATTATTCTCCAGTTCATTCAACACTTTTTTCATGATGCTGGTCGTCCGGGTATCGGGAGCCAGTTTGATACCCACGCTATCGTCTTCTATCCAATCCGGAAAATCAGGAGCAAATAAACGGAACTCGCCATTCTTGCCATCCAGGCTGATCAAAACGCCTTTTACCGGTTCTTCACCAGTAATAAAACATTCAATAGCTGCACCATCCCTGAAGAGATTTGTTTCCGGCGGGAAACTGAGTTTGAAACTGATCTCCGGGTAGTCAGCATAACCAAAGCTTCGTCTTGTAACTATAATGGGATGCAGTGCCAAGCCTTCTGCCTTTAGTTGTTTAAGGGTATGAGCCTGGTCCAGTTTATAGCGATTAGCCTGTTCCTTTTCTTCCAGGTCAATACATTTTATCAGCAATTGGACATGAGGGTGCATAGCCCGGAAGATAGGGAGGAAAGTGGTATTAAAAAAAGTGTATCTTCTGCTGGTATCCAAAAATCAATTATTAAGTATAACTTTTCTGAAAGTTTTTATGTTCACCAACCAACGAACAGCTTTTATTCTATTGTACTGGCTGGCTACCGGCAGTTCTGTCTTCGGGCAGGAACCAAAACTGGTATTGCCGATCGGGCATACTGGGGCGGTGAACTATTCCCAGTTTAGTCCTGATGGAAAGAAGATCGTTACGGTTTCTGCTGATAAAACGGTTAAAATATGGGATGTGGTTACCGGGTCTATGATGGCTGATCTGAAAAAACACAGGGCGGAAGTCAAAACGGCGCAGTTTAGTGCCGATGGGAAGAATGTGGTTACGGCATCAAACGACAGCACGGCTAAGATATGGGATGCGGTTTCCGGAAAATTAGTAATGGACCTGAAGGATCATCATGATTTTGTCACCAGTGCCAGTTTCAACCCTTCGGGAGAAAAAATAGTAACCACCTCTTTTGACAGCACAGCAATCATTTGGGAAGCATCAACCGGTAAATTATTATTCCGGCTCAAAGGCCATACAGATGGTTTATTATCTGCCCAATTTAGCCCCGATGGTAAAAGAATTGTGACTGCTTCAGGTGATAAAACAGCTAAGATCTGGGATGCTGAAAATGGAACATTGTTGTTCAACCTTCCCGGTCACCAGGATTATGTCTGGTTTGCCCAATACAGCCCGGACGGAAAGAAAATTGTTACGGTTTCATTTGATAAAACAGCGAAGATCTGGGATGCTACCAACGGAACTTTACTGGCCAACCTGAAAGGTCATACAGATGCCGTAACATCAGCCCAGTTCAGCCCGGATGGGACCAAATTAGTTACAGCTTCGGGTGATAAAACAGCCAGGCTATGGAATACGGTCACGGGTTCACTATTATTCACTCTGAAGCAACACACCGGTATTGTGAATGCAGCCCGTTTCAGCCCGGATGGAACAAAAATTGTGACAGCCTCCGATGATTTTACTGCAGTGGTATGGGATGTGATGACAGGAAAAGTTATTACGGAGTTTCAGCATGAGTTTCATATCAATGCAGCCAGTTTCAGCCCGGATGGAACGAAGATAGTGACCTCGGGGGCAGATAATTCCGCTATCATCTGGGATGTTGCCTCAGGAAAAATACTGGTTGACCTGCTGGGGCACAGTTCTTTTGTCAGTTTGGCCCAATACAGCCCTGATCAAAAAGAGATCATTACTGCCTCAGCCGATGGAACGGTACGAATCTGGGATGCGGCTACCGGTTCACTCTTTAATGTATTAGCAGCTCACGATGGATTTTTACTTTCTGCACAATACAGTCCTGCCTGTACCGCTGATCCGGAAGGTGGCAGAAAATTCGTTACCGCATCGATTGATTCAACGGCAAGGATCTGGGACAACTCGAATGGGAAACTTTTATTCACCTTAAAGCATAAAAATATTGTTCGCTTTGCCAGTTTTAGTCCTGATGCCCGTAAAGTGGTGACGGCTTCGGCTGATAAGTCCATTAAAATCTGGAGTGCTGTATCCGGTAAATTATTATTGGATATACGAGGGCATAAGGAGGCCGTGTTATCGGCAAAATTCAGCCCGGATGGGAAAAAAATAATCAGTACCTCTGAGGATATGACGACCCGTATTTGGGAGGCAGCGACAGGAAAACAACTATTCAGCGGGCAAGGCGATTTTGAGGATATGTATGATGCATCTTTCAGCCCGGATGGCAAGTATGTGGTCACAACTTCCGGGTTTATTGATTGTGTGGTGTTCAATGTAGCGGCAAAAACGAAATTGTTTTACCTGGAGGGGCATGATGATATTATTTACACCTGCGTATACAGTCCCGATGGCAAAAGAATTGTTACCGCTTCAAAAGATAATACGGCAAAAATCTGGGATGCACTCACTGGCAAAGAACTGATCACACTGGCCGAGCATGAAGGAGAAGTAACCTCTGCAGCCTTCAGTCCTGATGGTAAGAAAATTGTTACCAGCTCCAGCGATAATACCTGTAAGATCTGGAATGCAGCAAACGGTCAGCTGCTGTACACGTTCATTGGTATTGACTATGACGATTACCTGGTGGTGGATAAGGACAACCGGTATGATGGCAGCCAGGCGGCAAGAGGTCTATTATATTTCAATTGCGCCGGGGAAGTGATCGAACTGGACCAGGTAAAAGACCAGTTATGGGTGCCGGGACTTGCTGAACGTATCAATAAAGGGGAAGCCATCCATGCCAAAACACTGGCGGAACTGAATATTTTTAACCTGACACCAGAAGTACAGGATATCAGCACCGGGAAAGAAGAATATCGTTTCAGGATCAAATTGCGTAAAGGTGGGTTGGGTGATGTATTGGTATTTGTAAATGGTATTGAAGCGAAGCATTACAAACCTGCCCAACTGAAAAAGAATGGCGACGCCTATGAACTCCTCATCAGTAATGCAGAACTCCATGATTATTTTATACCCGGCAAAGAAAACCCGGTTACAGTAAGAGCCTATACTTCAGATAATATTATTTCTTCCCGCGGGGTGATTGTTACCGTTGACCAGACAAAAGAAACGGCGGTAGCCCCAAACCTCTATGCCGTTATGGTGGGGGTCAGTGATTATAAAGGAGATGAACTTGATCTGAAGTATGCCGCCAAAGATGCCAACGATATTTCGGCTGCCATTGGGAATACGGCCCAAAAATTACTGAATACAGATGGCAAAGAGCATGTATTCATGTACAACCTGACCACGGATGCCAGCCGCTACCAGCTGCCGGAGAAGAACAGTATAAAAAAATTATTGGAAGAGATCGGTAAAAAAGCAACGGCCAATGATATCCTGCTGATCTTTTTTGCAGGGCACGGTGTGATGTCTGGGCTGGCTGATCAAAAGCAATTTTATTTTCTTACAGCTGATGCTTCCACACTTTCTTCCACAGGTGCTATAGCAGATGTGGGCATCAGCACCAATGAACTCACCGACTGGATCAATCCTCAACATATCAAAGCACAAAAAAGAATTTTGATCTTTGATGCCTGCAACAGTGGCCAGGCCATTAAGGATTTTGTAAAAATGGGTAATGATGACCAGCAATTCATCGCAGCCCGGGATGATGATAAGTCGCAGCAGGTAAAAGCCATTGATAAGCTCAATGAAAAAGCCGGCTTGTTTATACTGTCTGCTTCTGCGAGTAACCAGAGTGCCTATGAAATGGGACGCTATTCCCAGGGGCTACTGACATATTCGCTATTAAAAGCTATTAAAGAGCAGCCGGATATCCTGGAGAATGGCAGGTACCTGGATATCAGCCGCTGGTTCAATGCTGCGGAAAAAACAGTAACGGAAATATCAAAAGAAAGTGGTGCCCGGCAGGAACCGCAGATCGTAACCAATACCAATTTCAATATTGGCATTGTGGATGCAGATGTATTGTCGAAGATCGTATTGCCGCAGGAAAAACCTGTTTTCACGGCTTCCAACTTTCAGAATAACGATGAAGCAGCGGGTGGTGATGATCTTGACCTGAACAGGTTACTGAACCGCCAGTTGAAAGAAGCGTCTTCCGTTGCTGCAGGAGCAAGACTGGTTTATATGGTGGAGACCAATACACCGGATGCCTGTACGATCAGCGGCAGGTATTTTGTGAAAGGAGAGGCGATCCTTGTAAAAGTCAGTATCCGCAAGAACCGGGAAGTAAAATATCGTTTTGAGGTATCGGGAACAACAGAAGAATTGGCTGAACTCGCAGCCGTCATTGCCAGTAAAGCCGCTGATTGGGCCGCTGGTAATAAATAGTTCTGAATTAATATATTTCTATGAAAAGACTGATATCGTCTTTTATTTTTACGGTTGTTGTCAGCTGCCTGCAGGCGCAAACAAAACATGCCCTGGTGGTGGGAATCGGGGAGTATAAATACTGGCCGGATATTTCAAGCAGTAATGATGTGCCTTTTATTAAAACCACTTTGTTAAAGCAAGGTTTCCCGGAGCAACAAATCATTCTCCTTACAGATTCCATGGCTACAAAAGCCGGGATCGGAGCGGCTTTTAAAACATTGATCGGCCGTGTGAAAAAAGGAGATATCGTAGTGATCCATTTTTCATCGCATGGCGAACAGGTGGAAGATGACAATAAAGAAGAGACAGATGGCCTGGATGAAGCGATAGTATCTTATGACGCCATGTATCCTGTGAATAGGGAAAATTTTTCAACCGACCAGGTAAAATACTTCAGGGACGACCAGTTTGGTAATTACATTGATGAACTGAGGAGTAGACTGGGTGAACAGGGAGATGTTATCGTTTTTATTGATGCCTGCCATTCGGGTAGCGGAACCCGCGGTTCCCGGAAAGTAAGAGGAGGAGCAGCACCCCTGGTTTCTAAAAACTTTAGAACTCCGGGCAAAGAAATAACAGGTAAAGACAATGTATTCCGGGAGGATAAATTGCTACCAGAAGAAAAACTGGCTACCTATGTGGTGATCTCGGCTGCAAGAGCAGGCGAACTGAATACAGAAGCAGATAATGATGGAACAGATATGGGTTCGCTGAGTCTTGCCATTGGTAAAGTATTTGAAAAACTTAGTCCCGGAACAACCTATCGTTCTTTTTTTTCAAACTTACTTTCCTTTATGAACGAGATCGTGCCGGAGCAGCACCCGGTGATAGAAGGCAATGGCCTGGATCGTGAACTTTTTGGTGGACGTTTTATTGAACAAAAGCCATTTATTGAAGTTGAAGCTATCCATGCAACGAGACTTACACTCCGGGGAGGATCACTGATGGGATTGGATAGTGGCGCAAAAGTAGCGGTCTATCCATCCGGTACGAATGACCCGGCTGCATCCAATCCTGTTGCAAGGGGAGTCATATCGGCGGCTGAACCGTTTACTTCAACTGCTCTACTTGACACAACACCTGGTTTGCAACAACCCTCAGCTTACTGGGTATTTGTTACTGAACCTGTTTATAACATTAAGCCGTTTGTTATCAAGACGGGCAATGCTGCTGGTGATGGCATGACTATTGAGTTTTCTGATGCTGAAATTGCAGGTATCAGGAATATAATTAAAGAAATTCCAGCAGCGAAGACAGATGGCAGTCCCGACCTTTTGCTTGTCAAAGGCAGTATGATTGATTCCCTGAAGATCGCTTCCAATGGTTATTTGTTCAGTACTGTCAAAGCCAATGATAAAAAAGATCTTCTGACCCAGCTGAAACGGTATGTTCAGTATAATTTTTTGCAACAGCTTCAGCTAGCAGATCGTACCAGTAAGCTGGAGATAAGACTGGTTCCTTTTATCCATGGGAAAGCAGACACATCAAGAGATAATCAAAAACTGGTGAACGGTATTTATGAATTCAACATAAATGATTCCTTGCTGCTATGGGTGAAGAACAAAGGAGAGAAAGCTATTTATTTCAATATTCTCGATCTGCAACCGGATGGAGTGATCAATCCCATTTTGCCCAACACAAGATTACAGCCACCCATCTACCCGGCAGATCTTAAAGTGGACGCCGGCCAGGAAATTCTTTTTGATAAGTATAAGATCACTATCGCACCACCTTACGGGATGGAGATATTTAAAGTATTTGTATCGGAAAACGAGATCAATATGGAGGGCATTGCCCTCAGTGCCGGGTTAAAGCCAAGAGGTAATTTCACCCAGCTTGAAAAGCTGGTGAATAATTCATATACCATCGCCACAAGGGGAGCCAAAATAGAAAACAATGGCAAAGCGGAGGGCAGCACTTTTAATCTTTTGTTCCGGATCAAACCTGCGAACGAAAAGTAACCTGTTATAACATTCATTCAATCCTGTACAAAGGAACCTGCTGACATACATTTTCCGGTATCTTCGGTTCAGCACAATAGGTTCGGTTTGCTTTTAAGACCGTTTGTCTTTTTGCTTCCTGTAAAAGTTGTTCCCAGGATACATTGTTTTTCGAACGGCTTGCATAATCTTCCAGCGATGTTTTAAAGAAATAGGAAAAAAAACTTCCAAAGTTCTTATTGCTGGCAGCTCTTTGCCCGGAAAGAGCTGCCGTAACTAAGATTGAAACCGGTTTCTTATCCAGGAAAAGTGCCCTGACATTATTCTCACTCCATTCGATCCCGGATCCTCTTGTTTTGCCCGGCTTCGTACCGCTGATATTGGTAGACAAAATATCATCATTACAACAATCACTCATCACCAGGTTGAAACGGGCCCCTTTATTTTTTATGGCGACAAATATATCTTCGATATTCAGTGAATTGTCCAATACATCCTTCCGGTTCGTATGAAATGTTTTTAGTTTCATATTCGGAAAGGCTTTGTTTTCTCCCAGTGTGCGGAATCCATGCCCGGAATAATAAAAGACCACTATATCATTGGCAGCAGGGGCGAGGGTCTCAACTGCTTTTTGCACATTCGTTTTGCTCAATTCCTTTCCGGCAATTGTTGTAGTGATAAAACCAGTGATACCAAGATATCTCCGCAAACTGTCGAACGTTTCAACAGTACGCTGTAAATCTTTGTTACAAGCCGGGCCAATGGTGCTGTCTTCGATATCACCCACCACGATGAGGTGAAATTTAATATTTTTTTCAGCCGGGGAAAAGCCTCTTGTTCTCGGCCTGAAAAGACTCGTATACAGGTCTTCATTCTTATTAAAGAACTGCAGGACGAAATCCTTTTTGAGTTCTTTTTGTTCAAGCAGGCTGGCTTTAAAAAATGTGCCTGCCTGCATTACCGGGTCAATGTTATCCTTACTGATACCGGACGGCTCAAAAAAACCTGTGACCGGATTCACCCGGAAAATAATGACCGGGCCAGCTATTTGTATTTGATTTTTTTCTACGGATATTGTTTTTATTAAAAGGGTATTGGTATCCTCAATCCCATCTTGTTGTAACAGGTATTGTTCTTCTGTTTGCCGTTGAACCAATACATCCTGCCCTGATACAGGATCTTTGTATTTTATTTTCATCAATCCACTGCCGTTATTATTCAGGAGCAGGAACGAAGTATAGCTGGTGGTATCAGCAGCTGTATTAAAATTGTACTGCAGGTGATAGACAGACTGGGCTGCGGCAACCCTGGCTGTAAAAACTGCCAGTAACAAAAAAACAACAGGTTGGAAGCGCATCGGCAAGTGGTTTTATCTTTAAAGCTACTTTTTTATCACCTATTTCTATTTTCCTGTTTTAGCCGTCTCCCGGCCGCTGATCAGGAATGATAATGATATAAATCATTCTTCCGGAAGTGATTAACAGCAACCTTTATACCCGCTTTATCGTGTTCCTGCACATCCTATTCAAAGTGGTCATGAAAACAAACCCGTTTTCTATAACTCCTGAATCAATTAACTTACAACAAGAAAATCCCCTGCTATATGGCCCAACCCAATAAAGTCTTCAAAGTAAAAGCCGGTGAATTCTCTTTTACAATCGACCAGGCAGCTGCTGATGCGGCTGATCTGCTGCAAAAATCTCCTACCGAGTTCAATATTCTAAAGGGACATCGCTCTGTCAATGCAAAACTGCTGGAAGAAAACGCATTCGGCAAAAAACTAAAAATTGAAGTCGATGGCGAATCCTACGAGGTGGAGATCAAAGATGAACTGGACCAGATGCTGGACCAGATGGGATTCAGTGCTGTATCCGGCAAACAGATCAAAGAGATCAAAGCCCCCATGCCGGGTCTCGTGCTGGAAGTAGTGGTGGCAAATGGGCAGGAAGTAAAAGAGGGAGACAAAATACTCATCCTGGAAGCCATGAAAATGGAAAACAGTATTATGATCCACGCCAATGCCACGATCAAACGGGTGATGGTAACAGCAGGACAAGCTGTTGAAAAAGGACAGGTGCTGGTAGAACTGGAATAATTCAATCATTAAAAAAAGAACCATGCAAAAGATATTAGTGGCCAACAGGGGCGAGATAGCCCTGCGTATTATGCGAACCATACGCAAAATGGGTATCAGATCAGTTGCTGTTTATTCAGAAGTGGATCGTCATTCACCACATGTACTTTTTGCAGATGAAGCCGTTTGCCTGGGACCGGCACCCTCTAATCAATCCTATCTCAACGGCGATAAGATCATCGCCTTTGCTAAGGAGTTGAATGTTGATGGTATACACCCGGGATATGGCTTCTTAAGCGAGAATGCCGACTTCGCTCAAAAAGTGCAGGATGCAGGGATCATTTTCATCGGCCCAAGCCCTGAAGCCATGAGGATCATGGGATCAAAACTGGCTGCTAAAGAGGCGGTGAAGAAATACAATATCCCGATGGTGCCGGGTATTGATAAAGCAATTGAAGATGTTGATCTCGCTATTGAAATTTCCAATAAGATCGGTTACCCGGTATTGATCAAAGCCTCTGCCGGTGGTGGTGGTAAAGGGATGCGGATCGTGGAGAAAGCAGAAGATATGCAGGAACAAATGGAAAGAGCCATCAGTGAAGCCAGGTCTTCCTTTGGGGATGGTTCTGTATTCATTGAAAAATATGTCACTTCTCCAAGACATATTGAAGTGCAGGTGGTGGCCGATCAATTTGGCAATATCATTCATGGATTTGAACGGGAATGCAGTATTCAGCGCCGCCACCAGAAAGTGGTGGAAGAAACGCCTTCAGCGATCATCACGCCGGAATTACGGGAAAAAATAGGCGAAGCTGCGGTGATGGTAGCCCGTTCCTGCAATTATACCAGCACCGGAACAGTAGAGTTTCTAATGGATGACCAGCTGAATTTTTATTTCCTGGAAATGAATACAAGGTTGCAGGTAGAACATCCGGTTTCTGAAATGATAACAGGATTAGACCTGGTGGAACAACAGATCAGGATCGCCAGGGGGCAGGAACTTGGGTTTACGCAAGAAGACCTGGTGCTGAATGGGCATGCGATCGAACTACGGGTATATGCAGAAGATCCGTTTAACAATTTCATGCCATCGATTGGCACCCTGACCCGGTATGAAAAACCAGTCGGCGACGGCATCCGGGTGGATGATGGGTATGAAGAAGGAATGTCAATACCGATTTATTATGACCCGATGATCGCCAAACTGGTGGTGCATGGTAAAACAAGAACGGAAGCCATCCAGAAAATGCTGCGGGCTATTAAGGAATACAAGATCGAAGGGGTGATGACTACCTTACCCTTTGGCACTTTTGTATTTGAGCATGATGCATTCTTTTCCGGGAAGTTTGACACCCATTTTGTAAAAAACTATTTCACCCCTGAAAAAATAAAAGACAAGCAAAAAGCGAATGCTGAAATAGCTGCGTTCGTGGGATTGAAATACTGGATGGAAAAACAAAAGAAACTGAACCCGGTGGAACACAAAACCACCAGTTGGAAACGAAGACTGGCATAAACGAATACCGTTAATCTTAAAATAAGAATGATGAAATCTAAAGTTGAAATATTAAGGGCGAAAATAGAAGAGGGGAAACTGGGAGGCGGTGTTAAACGAATTGCTACCCAACACCAGAAAGGTAAACTGACCGCCCGGGAACGTATTCTGTTGTTGATGGATCCGGGATCTTTTGAAGAGATTGGTGCACTTGTGCTTCACCGCACCAAAGATTTTGGTATGGAAGACCAGCAATTCTACGGGGATGGTGTAATTACCGGATATGGAACAGTGAACGGAAGGCTGGTCTATGTATTTGCACAGGATTTCACGGTATTTGGCGGTGCCTTATCAGAAACACATGCAGAGAAGATCTGCAAGATCATGGACCTGGCGATGAAAGGCGGTGCCCCGATGATCGGCCTGAATGATTCAGGCGGTGCAAGGATACAGGAAGGGGTGAGATCATTAGGTGGTTATGCAGATATTTTTTACCGTAATGTGCAGGCATCGGGTGTGATACCACAGATATCAGCTATCATGGGGCCCTGCGCCGGTGGAGCTGTGTATTCCCCGGCTATGACTGACTTTACCATTATGGTGGAGAATACGAGTTATATGTTTGTAACAGGCCCCAATGTGGTGAAAACAGTGACTAATGAAGAAGTGAGTTCCGAAGAGTTGGGCGGAGCTTCTACTCATTCAACCAAATCGGGAGTAACACACCTGACCGCAGCGAATGATATGGAATGTATAGCCCAGGTAAAAAAACTGTTGAGCTATATGCCGCAAAATTGCGAGGATGTGGGGATGAAAATACCTTATACATTGGGTGATGAAACAAGAGAAGTGCTGGAAAGTATTGTACCCGCCAGTGCCAGCCAGCCCTATGATATCCGTTCCGTGGTGGAAGGCATTTGTGACACTGCTTCTTTTTTTGAAATCCATAAAGATTATGCTGACAATATCGTAGTGGGATTTGCCCGTATTGCCGGCAGAAGTATTGGTATTGTAGCCAACCAGCCGATGAGCCTGGCTGGTGTATTGGATATTGACAGTTCAAAAAAAGGAGCAAGGTTTACCCGTTTCTGTGATTGTTTTAATATTCCTTTATTGGTACTGGTGGATGTACCGGGTTTCCTCCCGGGCACCGACCAGGAATGGAATGGTATCATCACCAACGGGGCTAAATTATTATATGCACTGAGTGAGGCTACGGTGCCCCGTATCACTGTTATTACCCGCAAAGCTTATGGCGGTGCCTACGATGTAATGAACTCCAAGCATATCGGTGCAGATATGAATTATGCCTGGCCTACTGCCGAGATCGCTGTGATGGGAGCTAAGGGTGCCAGCGAAATTATTTTCAAAAAAGAAATTGCTGAAGCTGCCGACCCGGCTAAGAAATTGCTGGAGAAAGAAGCGGAGTATGGGGAGAAATTTGCCACGCCTTACCTGGCAGCTGAAAGAGGTTTTATTGATGAAGTGATAGAACCCCGGGAAACAAGAAAGAAACTGATCAAAGCATTTGCGATGCTGGAAAATAAAGTGGTGAAACGACCCCGCAAAAAACATGGCAATATTCCGTTGTAACACTTTTATTTTTCTATGATATGGGTTGCCGGAATGGAGTTGCAATAACAAGTTGCAGGAAATCATCCAGGATGGTATTAAATGCAGCAGGTGTTTCCAGCATGGGCACATGCCCGCATTTATCAATCCAGAACAATTTTGAACCTGGGATTGACCTGTTGAATCTTATAGCGACATCTGGCGGTGTTACGCAGTCATTTCTTCCCCAGATCAGGCAGCATTGGGTTTTGATCTTCACCAGTTCTTTTTCCAGGTTATTATGAATTGTTGATTTGGCCAGCGATAATATCTGCAATGCTTTGCGACTGTTGACGGTTGCATAGATCTCATCTACCAGTTCTTTGGTTGCTGTCTCCGGGTTGAAAAAGGTTTGCTCCGCTTTTGCCTTAATATAACTATAGTCACCCCGCCTGGGAAAACTATCACCCATACCACATTCATACAGGCCGGAACTGCCGCTCAGGATCAATGATGCGACTCTTTCCGGGTACTTCAGGGTGTATAATAAGGCAATGTGCCCACCCATTGAATTGCCTAACAAATGAAATTTTTCAAGCTCCAGCTTATTCATAAGCCGGTCGACAAATTTTGTCAGCGAAAAAATAGTAACAGCTACGCCCATATCATAGAAGGGAAAGATGGGTACGATCACCCGGCAGGTTTGCTTCAGGTGATCGATCAGCGGCCTGAAATTATTAACCGAACCAAATAATCCATAGAGAAGTACAATGGGCTCTCCCTGGCCTTCTTCCAGGTAATTCTTTTTTATTTCACTGGTTGTGCAATCATTCATAAATCATTCGTTTAACAAGGGATCGTTCATCATGATCATTATTCATGGTATGGCTGAAAGTGCGGAAGATAATGAAACGGGTGAATCAAAAAAATGAGGCTGACAAGGGGAAACTATGATTATTTCGATAGCTGTTTTAAGACTCCAAAAAGAAGGGGCAGCCAGCTTTCAGAATAATGCAGATCGGTTTCCAGGTATTTTCTTGCGGCGGCATTGCCAAGTCCAGCCGCCAGTTGCAGATCTTCTTTACCAGCTTTTTTTTCTCCAAGGCCAATATTGGCTAATCCATGATAATAATATACGGCAGCAGTTCCGGGGTGGTAAACAGCAGCTTTATCAAAACAGGCCAATGCTTCAGAAAATTTTTTTTGCTGCAGGAAGACATATCCCTTACCCAACCATCCATTTAATGAGATAGAATCCTCTTTAATCCAGCTGTCGAAAACGGATACGGCCTGTTCATAAATACCGAGGCGGATAAGGAATTTGTTTACCTGTGTGATGCTGTACTCATCTTCGGGGTTTACCTCAATAGCTTTATAAAATAGGGCAAGAGCGGCTATTGTGTCATTTTCTGAAAGTTTCATGCTGCCAATATTCATATAAGGCAATCCTTGAGTCGAATCAGCAGCAATGGCTTTCTGGTAGTAGTCTGCTGCTTTGGTTCTTTCATTAAGATTCTTATAAATATTCCCAATCACCACAAACGCTTCATAGAATTGCCCTCCTTTGACTTCGACCGCCTTTTCAAGATTTTTTAGTGCTTTTTTATAAGAGGTTTTAGCAGCAATAGTAATGGGATTTGCAGGTACCCGGTTTTTGAAAATATATCCTTTATAATACCAGCCATAGGCATCCCCGGGTTTCATACCGGTATATAAGTCTGCGTCAGAAAGAGCGGCCTGGTAATCCTCAAGTTGAATATTTACAAGTACCCGCTTAAAAATGGCAATCGTATCTTTTTCGTTCAGCCGCAGCAGGAAATCCAGTTCATGTTTTGCTAAGTTGTAGCTACCCATCCGGAAAAAAGCTTCCGCTTTTTTTATACGGGCTTCATGATCAAAAGGGGAAATATCTAATACTGAATCCAGGTACATGACTGATTCGCTGTACCTGCCTGCGTTTAAAAGAATGGACCCGGTTATTTTCCAGGTGCCGATCGTGGAGGAATCAGGCATGGTTACCTCCTGTGATAAAATACATGATGGGATGATCAGTACTATGTATATAATAATGAAGTGTTTTTTCATGTGAAAGTCACCTCCTAAAGCTATACCCTCTGCTACCCTCAACCTATGACCCTGATCAGGCAGATTCGTGCTTTTATCCTGTAATCACCCGGCATAATGACTAAAGTCAACCAACCTGGTTTTCATATCTGGTAGCTTTGTTGTCAAATTGCAACCATATGAAACTTTGTAATATTCGCATTAATGGTGGTTACAGTTTCTTTATTCTATCGATATTATCACTTTCTCTTTTATCCTGTGAGTATCATAATTTTTCTACTCCTCAGCCGGCAGACAAAGAAAATATATACGAATTCCCCCGTGAATTACGGGGTAGCTGGGTTGTGATCAATGATACGATTGAAGAAACTATCAGCTTTCCAGGCAACAGAAAGACGATACCGGGTGACCTTTTTTCCGGTATCGAAGCTGGCCCGAGCCCTGATCCCGGAAATCACATTTCGGGAATAAGTAAGGCACAAACTGAGGATTCGCAGTATTATTTTGTAGAAAAAGAACATGCTTATTTAATAACCATATCCGGGGAAAAAGTATTGATGGGCGACTGGCCACGGCTAAGCCAAAACGGAAGTATCCTGAACCCCCCGATCTTTTACGGCAGTTTAAGAAGTATCCGGTACGATTCCCTCGAAAAAAGAACAGATACCGTGTACAATTATATGCTGCATGACAATATTATTTACGAAGTGGGAGATAAAGGGTTACTGGAAAAAGGGTACCCGTATATTACCATTGGTGATACTATTCTATTTACGAAGAGGGATACGCTTTGTATTGATATCGGGCAAAATGCCTTTCTCCGTAAACTCAATAAACAGTTTTATGTACTGAATATCCGCAGCCGTATTTTAGGCGAAGAAATATCCAGTTTCAATAACTGGTGGCGCATCTTCGTCCTGGAAAAGAAAGAAGAAGGCACATTACAGGTATGGGTTCCCGCTTCAAAGTCTGCAGAATTGCCCTGCATGTTTTATTCTGTGGATGCAGAATCATACTATTTTGACTGCTCATGGACTACAGAAGAAATGTTCCGGCTTTTGCAGAAAGGCTATTTTAGCCGTACTGATAAATTACTAAAGGTGAAGTAGGAATTAGTAATTCCGGCAGGGACCATTTTGTTCTCCATACAGGGGAAACTTATTCTCTACGTTAAGGGCAGCATTTTTCCAATGAGTAAACTCATCTTTATTTTCTGCTGACTTTTTTAGGTTTGCGGCCTTAAAATCTGTGGATGCAACCAGGAAAAGCAGAACTGATGTCACCGGCCGGTGATTTTGAAAGCCTCCAGGCCGCCATACATGCCGGCGCTGATTCGGTGTATTTTGGAGTAGAACAACTGAATATGCGGGCAAGAGCCACCATGAATTTCAGTATGGCTGATCTTACCGAAATAGCGGACCGTTGCAGGAAAAATAATGTACGTTCTTACCTGACGCTTAATACCATTGTGTACGATCATGATCTTTCCCTGATGAAAGCGGTGGTCCGGGAAGCGCAAAAAGCAGATATCACCGCTGTGATCGCTGCCGACCAGGCGGTGATTGCATTTGCAAGAAGCTGTGGAATGGAAGTACATATTTCGACTCAACTGAATATCACCAACCTGGAGACCGTTCGATTCTACTCCCTGTTTGCGGATGTAATGGTCTTATCAAGAGAACTGAGCCTCCGCCAGGTAAAAGCGATCTGTGATGGGATCAAAAAGGAGAACATAAAAGGCCCTTCCGGGAACCTGGTCGCTATCGAAGTGTTTGCCCATGGTGCATTATGCATGGCTGTTTCGGGCAAATGTTACCTGAGTTTACATACGCATAACTCCTCGGCCAACCGGGGTGCCTGTGTGCAAAATTGCCGGCGAAAATATAAAGTGACCGACCTGGAAGAAGGGCATGAGCTGGAAATTGATAACGAGTATATCATGTCTCCCAAAGATCTTTGTACGATCCATTTCCTGGATGAATTGATTGAAACGGGAATAGCTGTGCTGAAGATAGAGGGAAGAGGGAAGGGCCCGGAATATGTAAAGACGGTTACGTCCTGTTACCGGAAAGCAATTGATGCTTATTTCAACGGAACTTATACCCGTGAAAGAGGGATAGCCTGGATGAAGCAACTGGAACAGGTATTTAACCGGGGCTTCTGGGGAGGTTACTTTACAGGTCAGTTGATGGGCGAGTGGAATGATACACATGGTTCCAAAGCAACTACTAAAAAAATATATATCGGGAAGGGGCACCATTATTACCCGAAAATAAAAATTGCCGAATTTAAGATAGAAGCTTACCCGCTGCATGCAGGAGACCGGGTGATGATCACCGGTAAACATACAGGGGTGATCGAAACAACAGTAGCTTCACTGCATGTGAATGATGAGGGGGCAAAGAATACAGCTATCAAAGGTGACCTTTGTGCTTTCCCGCTGGATATAACGATACATACTTCCGATAAGCTTTATAAAATTGTTGATGTGACAGAAGAACAAACAACATGATCACTATTACCCAGCAAAGAGATAAATGTATTGGCTGCAACTATTGCGTGGAAGCGGCGCCCGGCCGCTGGCGTATGTCCAAAAGAGATGGGAGAAGTGTATTGATCGATGCAAAAAATCGCCGGGGATTCTGGACCGTGAAAGTAAGTGACGAAGAAAGTGCGGCGAATGAAAAAGCAGCAGCATTGTGCCCGGTAAAGATCATTAAGCTAAAGGATATATAGTATACCCGCCAGCGTTAGCCATCTAGAAACAGCACAAACAGGTGTTCGGGAAATCCGGAAGATCAGTAACTGGGATTACAATTATCAGCCGTTATTCTAACCTTAATCATACTCTCCAAAAGGAATATGGACAAAATTTGTACCCGGTAAGAGTTTTTCAATTTTAAAAGTTAATTGAACATGAAAAAAGAATACTGGATCAATGTAAAACATGTTGACAACAGGCTGGTCGTTTACCTGAATGGCGAAACTGTATGGGACAGTGGTATCATCCATAATGATCCCGAACTGGATGAATATATAGAGATCACCGACATGCTGCATGAGCATGCTCATCATACCAGCGAACTTATTTTTGAGGGATTTAATGACTCCTTTACCTCCTCTGAATCTGTAGGTGAAATGAATCCCTGGCATTTTCACTACCGGCTGCTGACCAAGACGGTTGACGATAAAGGGAAAGCCGTGGTGGAGAAAGATATCATAGCACCCTATAATGAAAAGCATTTATCGAATCCCAATATCAGGGCCATCAATAATTGCTACCAGATCCAGAAACATCATGGTGAATTCAAAGTAGTCTCAAACCTGTTATCACAACAGTTTTATAAGTAAGGATACACTTAAGGTTAAGGTTATAATCCAAACCCTGCTCTTTGTATGAATCTTCATGCAAAAGCAGGGTTTCTTGTTGTAAGTCCATTTATTATTTTGCTACAAACTCCCCGGGATATTGTTGCTGTGATTTTTTGTCCGCATATACCAATATGCCATTCACCCAAACTTTTACAATACCGTCGGATAAAGCTTTAGGATCTTTTATATCCGCATTGTCTTTGATGATAACCGGGTCGATCAACACAAGGTCAGCAAAATAGCCGGGGGCTATAATACCACGATTACGTATCCCGGTATGTTCTGCAGTCAGTCCTGTCATCTTGTGAATAGCCTCTTCCCAGCTCATGATCTTTTTCTCTTTTACATAGTAGCTCAGCACCCGGGTAAAACTTCCATATCCTCTTGGATGACCACCATTAGCGCCATCCGAACAGATATTGGTATGCGGCCACTGCAGGAAGCCGGAGATATCTTCTTCTGTCATTGATTTGCCCATGATCGCTTCAACCCCGGCTGCGTCCGGGTATTGTTTTTCATAGTTCTCAGCTGTTGCCACAAGATATAAAAGGGTTTGTGCGGCCGTTTCATTCCTCATTTTTGCGATGGCTGCAATGGTCTTGCCTTTATAAGTACTGTCCGGTGCAAAACGAACCAATACAGAACCTTCCGGGTCGAATAAATGCTCCGTGGCATAAGTAGCTGCTTCCAGGCTTTTAAAATCTTTTTTAGGAAATAAAACACGGAGAGTGCTGTTCCAGAAATTATAGGGATAACAATCAGCCGTGATATCAATACCCTGTGCCCTTGCTTTTTGAAGAGCGGCGATCAGTTGGGGTGCAGTTTTCCAATCATCTTTTAAAGCGATCTTGATATGTGAAATCTGCACCGGGATCTTTGCTTCCCTGCCAATGCTGATGATCTCATCAATGGCATCACTCATGCTGATATCTTCACTGCGGATATGACTGATATATTTTCCTTTTTCTTCAGCTGCTACCTTAGCTAATTCAATCACTTCATGCCGGTTGCTGTAAAAAGCACCTTCGTACTCTAAGCCGGTAGAAAGACCCAGGGAGCCTTTTTTAAGGTCATCCCTTAATAGTATTTTCATATCCTGCAGTTCTTCACCAATGGCTGGCCGGTTCAGTTGTGATTCGCCCAATATCTTTTCCCGGATAGTAGTATGGCCTGTATAAGTGGCCACATTGACGGCCACTGCCGTTCTTTTTATTTTGGCTTTGATAGAATCCACCGGGTCGCTGCTGCCATCCTGCCCGGCTACGATGGTGGTGATGCCCTGGTTCAGTGCTGCTAAAGCTTCAGGATATTTGGTTAAAGACCCTGCCAGGTGACTATGGCTGTCAATAAAACCCGGTGCCATTATCTTTCCTTCCCCGTCAATCACTTCTTCGCCTGCAAAGGGCTGAAGATTGCCTACGGCAATGATCCTTTTCCCTTCGATCCGCACTGCGGCATTCCTGGCGGCAAGACCTGTACCATCGATCAGTTGTACATTTTTTATAAGCATGGTCGGGGGCACTTCCAGCGGTTTGCCCTGTATAAAATTCCTGGCGATCCTGTTTCCAAAACCATTACCGCCGCTGCTCAGGGAAATGATCGTCCTGTTATTCTTTGTATCCCGGTAAATGATATTAATAAACCCGACCCAGCCACCGGTATGTGAATATTCTTTCTCCCGGTCTTTTTCAATACCCCAGCCAAAACCATAAGGAAAAGTGCTGCCGTCTTTTAGCCGGACGGGCTGAAATGCCTGCTCCAGGGTTGAACGCTTCACCAGTTTTTCTGTGTATAGGGATTGATCCCATTTGAGCAGGTCTTCAACAGATGAATAAATATTACCATCACCAACAACGCCATCAAAAGTTGTCAGGTCGTCCAGTTTTTTTTGTTCACCGGTTGCTGAAAAGCCATACACATGATTAGCCGGTACTGCCGGCATCTTCACATGGTAAACATATGTTTCTTTTAACCCTAACGGCGTTGCAATATTCTTTTTGAAATAAACAGCAAAGGGTTGCCCCGATATTTTTTCGATGATACTCACCAGTAATACATAATTGGTGTTGCAATAATTCCAGCGGGTGCCTGTAGGAAAATCAAGCACCGGTTTGTGAAAAGCAAAAAGTTGCAGCATTTTTTCATTGGTCAGTGTATCCAGCGGGCCTTTGTGTTGCTGGAAAAGATCAAAATATTCAGGAATGCCGGATGTATGCGTCATCAGGTTGCGAACAGTGATACTGTCATACGGTAATTCCGGGATAAATTTCCGGCAGTCATCATCAATATTCAGCAGGCCTTTTTCGGATAATTGTAAAATGGCCATGCAAACAAATTGCTTGGACACCGAAGCCAGGTTGAACGAAGAGTTGGTTTGCAGGGCCTGGTTGGTCCGGCTGTCAGTGATGCCAAACGCTTTCTTATAGATTACCTTCCCTTTTTCTGCATAGAGCATAGTTCCATTATACCGGTTTGTCTGGTGCAGGATCGTCAAGACGGAATCCAGCTTTTTGATTCCATCAGCGGCTTGTGCGGATAAGAAAACCGGGAGCAACAGGTACGGGATAAAAGCGATGATTTTTTTCATGTAAACAAGAAGTTTCAGCTAAAGATAATACCTAAAACAAAAGGACAGCGATCCGGCGGCTTGAAACGGTAAAAAGAAAAACTCCGTCATTAACAATTAATGACGGAGCATGAACCTGTTTATACAAACAGGGGTTAGAAATTATAGTTAATACCGAACATCAGCATGTCTGTTGTCATTTTATATGACACCAGGCTGCCGGGTACGGCACCATATGGATTGGATCCGCTGATCATCATCGGGCTTAATAACGGGCCACTGGTGGAGCCGCTGCTGCTGCCATGATGATAAACTGCATTTACCGTAATCTTTTTACTGAACTCATATCCACCACCCAATTGGAAAGCATTTTTAATAATGGCCGTGGCAGGAGTGGAGAAGAAGGCCAGTTCGCTGCTGATCGGGTTGGAACTGAAAGTGCAACCGGCCCGCAGCGGTAATTTTTTTATGCCTTTGTATTGCAGGCCTGCAGATACGACTGAAATATTATTCCATCCGAATCCTTTTACTGCTGCATTATTGGTCCAGCCTTTGGCTTCAAAACCCTCTGTGTTTTCGTAGGTCACATAGCGGTAATCGAACGCAAGATCAACAAGTCCTTTAGAGAAACCAACACCTGCTGAAAAAATTGCCGGGTAGTTCATTTGAAATTTCACATCCGGTGCCGTACTTCCATCCAGGTAGTTGTTATTGAATGTAAAATCAGTGAAATATTGTTGTGTTTTATAGGATGCACCTAACTTGAGCCCTTCACCGGAATTATAATAAATACCCACTTGCCCGCCGGCACCGACAGCACTGGCTTTATCGCTGACAGGGTATCCTTTTTCGAAGCTTGGTGAAGCCAGTGGATTAGGCTCCAGTTCGAGTGCTGCATAATTGAAAGTAGGAGCGAAGCCTATTGAAACCTTGTCGCTTATCTTATAAGAATAAGTGATCCCCACCTGCATCAGCTGGTAATCTGATTCAATGCGTCCGAATCCACCGTTGCTTTGCGGCATATTGATGGGATTGGAATTTCCCTCCGGGAATGTGACTCCAAATCCGCTGATACCAAACGCTGAAAGCCCCAGGGTATGCTTGCTGTTCTTTTTGCCCCATACCATGGCTACGGCAGGCATGATGGAAATACCTCTGTCGTCTTTGGTAACACCACTCATCGGTCCACCGGGAGTGGGAACAGTTGAGGATAATTCGGGTGAAGAGAAGAATAAACCTGCATTAACTGAAAGTATTTTCTTATCAAATGCAGAAATAGCAGCCGGGTTCCAGTGAAGTGCTCCGTTTATATCCAATGGTTGGGCAGTTGCGGCACCACCCATAGACATGTTGGTAGCGCCAATACCCTGCATAATATGACCGGCCTGGGCAAATAAAAATAGTGGTACAATTGCTGAAAGCAGTGTTGAAATAAACTTTTTCATAATCGGAAGTTTTGAATGATTGCTGCAATGACTGCAGGTTAAAAAGCAAAACTATTTTGGGTAAAATCCGGCTTATGTGATGATTATCACTTACGCATATAAATCATACCTGGTTATGATATAAAACAGGAATTTTTGCGAATGATATAAGATATCACTGTCTTATTTAATTTTGAAACATGAGGCATTCTGATACAACAACCGGGATAAGAGCAGCAGCAGAAAACGATTACCCGGCTATCATGAAAATCTGGGAATTATCAGTCCGGGCAACGCATGATTTTTTACCGGAAGATTACCTGCAGGAGATTAAATCACTGTTGCCTTCGATTTTACCCCAGGTCCCTATCTGCCTCCTCTGTAATGAAGAAGGTATGATAAAAGGTTTTGCAGGGGTGGCTGAGCAAAAGATAGAAATGTTATTCCTTCATCCTGGCAGCCGGGGGCAGGGTATTGGCCGCAAGCTGACCGAATACTGCATACAGGAACTCGGGGCTGCGAAGGTGGATGTGAATGAACAAAATGAACAGGCTGTCGGCTTTTACCTAAAGATGGGATTTCGGGTGATGAACCGGCAGGAGTTGGATAGCCTTGGAAGACCATTTCCAATATTGGAAATGCAATTGTAAGCAGATAACCCAATACCTTTATTCTAATTTTCCATTTTTAATTAATCGTAGATAATGAAGCTGAGTTTTTTTTCTTTTTTTCTGCTGGTCAACCTCGTTGCGGGCAGCCAGGTAATAACTGACTCTATACTTATTGAAGGCCATTACCGTTCATTTCACTTTAATAAACCGACTGGCAGTACAGGAAACCGCAGCCTGCTATTTGCCCTGCATGGCTCAGGAGGAAATGGCAGGCGGATGATGGGTTCCACCTCAAAACTGGAAGCTATTGCTGCCAAAGAAAACCTGCTGATCGTATACCCGGATGGCTATAGGAACTACTGGAATGAATGCCGTAAATACGCCACATCTGATGCCAATAAGGAGAACATTAATGAAAATGCTTTCTTTCATGAAATGATCAGTTACTTCCGGTTAAAATACAATATCAATAAGGAAAAGGTTTTTGCAGCTGGCTTCTCTGGCGGCGGGCATATGGCCTATAAACTCGGGCTAACCATGCCGGGTGAGATCAGGGCGATAGCAGCTATCGTTGCGAATATGCCAGATCCCGCATCATCAGATTGTTTGTTTACCGGCAAACCTTTGCCGGTACTTATCATTAATGGTACAGCTGATCATGTGAATCCGTATAATGGAGGTGAGATGTTTGTCAATAACAGCAGCTATGGTGTGGTGCGCAGCACGGAAAACAGTTTTCAGTATTGGTCATCATTGGCGGGTTATACGGGCGACCCGGTTAAAACAGTTTTGCCGGATACAGACCCTGCCGATCAGAAAACCATTGAGGAATACCGATATGCTGCTAAAGGAAAACCTTCTGTAACATTGCTGAAAGTAGTTGGAGGTAAACATGATTATCCCGGGGATATCGATGTCTACCTCTATGCATGGGAATTTTTCAAATCACAGGCCGGTCAACCTGATGTCAGTAAAAAAGATCCTTCAAAACCTGTATTGCTGGTGGAAGCTGCCTGTGGCGAATGCCAGTTCAAATTACCGGGTAAAGGTTGTGACCTGGCGATCAGGATGGATGGTAAATCTTATTTTGTGGATGGCACTTCCATTGATGACCATGGTGACGCCCATGCTGCTGATGGTTTTTGTGAAGCTGTCCGGAAAGCCGAAGTACAAGGGGAAATTGTTAACGGACGGTTTTTAGCGAGCTATTTCAAGCTGCTGAAAGCTGAAAAATGAGCTGCGGCTTATTTTCTTTCTGACCTGAAGGCCGCTACCTTGCTGCATCTTACCGGTTCCGGCACTAAGCAACCGGCAATTCAACGCATTTCAGGCTGACGGAACAGGCTTTTTCATAAATTTGCCGCACCAATTTCAACCAATGCCCGAACATTCTCACCAGTTAGCCGCTATCCTTTTTGCTGATATCGTGGGTTATACCGCCATGATGCAGGAGGATGAAGGGATGGCCCTTGAAAAGATCAACCGTTTCAGGCAGGTGATCCATGTGATAGCGGATGAACTCAATGGTAATATCATCCAGTTTTATGGAGATGGTTGTCTTGTTCTTTTCAACAGCTCCACCGATGCTGCAGAATTTGCCAAATTATTACAAGCCGATTTTTCAGATGAACCCAAAGTTCCGGTCCGCATTGGCATCCACATGGGTGATGTGTTGCTGAACAGCGGTAATGTGTTTGGGGATGTGGTGAATATTGCCTCAAGAATACAGGCCTTGGCACCGGCCGGGGGTATTTATATTTCGGAAATGGTGTACCGGAATATCGCCAATAAAAAAGACCTGGATTCGGTTTTTCTCCGCGAAGAAAAACTGAAGAATGTAAAAGCCCCGGTAAAGATATACGAGATACTGACAGAGAACAGCCAGCCGCATTTTATTACTGATAACGGCGACAGTCCCTTTCCCCGTATCATCAACGAGAACAGTATCGCGGTGTTGCCATTCACGAACCTGAGCAGCGACCCGGAGCAGGAGTTTTTCAGTGATGGGTTGACGGAGGATATCATTACACAGCTATCAAAGATCAAATCCTATAAAGTGATCTCCCGCACTTCGGTGATGCAGTATAAAACATCGCCCAAGTCAGTAAAAGATATCGGCAATGAACTGGGCGTTGCGTTAATTATTGAGGGAAGTGTGCAGCGTTCCGGGGAGCAGGTCCGTATAACAGCCCAGCTCATCAATGCGATTACCGATGAACATATGTGGGCCGAATCCTATGACCGGTCGGTGAATGATATCTTTTCGATCCAGCGGGAAGTGGCAGTCTCCATTGCCTCTGTTTTAAATACCAAGCTTTCCCGGAATGAAACGCAACAATTAGATCATGTGCCCACCACCAGCCTGCAGGCTTATGAATTTTACCTGCGGGGCCGGTTGCTGGTGGAAAAAAGAAATAAAGCGGATATACTGCTTGCCAGAGAACTTTTCCAGCAGGCAGTGAATAAGGATAAAGCATTTGCTAATGCTTATTCAGGTTTGGCAGACACCTATCTGTTATCTTCTTTCCGTGGCTATGAAGATCCGGTGGAAATGTTATGGCTGGCAAAAAAGAATATTGATACCGCATTGTCCCTGGATCCTTCTTCCGGCGAAACACATGCTTCCTTAGGCTATTGGTATCACCAGTCATTCGACTGGCATGCAGCCGAGATCACTTACCGAAGAGCCATTGGTTTAAATGCCAATCAATCCAATGTCTATTTATGGTTTGCTATTTTACTGGAAGCAAAAGGAGAGAGAGAAGAAGCATTGAATATATACAAACAGGGTAATGAAGTGAACCCAATGTGGGATTATCTTGTAGCCAACCAAATCAAAACCCTGGCCAATAATAATAATAAGGAAGAAGCCATTCAGTTACAGCATAAACTGATCGAGAAAGCAGCACATAGCCCTGAACTGCTTAAGAAAAGATATGCAGAACTGGCCCGCTTGTTCTGGTCCTTTAATGATAGAGCAGAAGCAATTGCAGCAGCAGAAAGAGCCAACGATCACGGGTTGGTCCGTTTTTTTCATGATAATGATTCTTCTTTACTGGAAAAAAGAGTGGATGCTTATTATACCGATTTGAAGAACAGGAGTGAATATATCTCCCAGCTGTGGATGGGTATTGATTATGCCTATGCAGGAGCAAGGGAAAAAGCATTGGAATGCTTTAATAATGCGATTGCACTCAAAGACACTGCCACCACCATGTTGCTCATCAGGGACTATGGTTTTTTAAATATCAAGTACCTGAGTATGGCACTCACCACCCGCAAGATCAGGTTACTGGTTAATTTTTAAATTTTGGCATCTGCAGGCTCACTTGCTATCTGCATTCTATCCTTTATTTTCGGGCATGGCTTTGTTGACAGTATCAGGTATCAGTAAGAAAGGGCAGAATTCTTTGGTGGTAAAAGAGATCAGCTTTTCGCAACAACGTTTGCAGAAGATCGCCATTGCCGGAGAAACAGGTTCCGGGAAAACAACCTTACTTAAAATGATCGCCGGTTTAGTGCAACCGGATGCAGGTGAAATCATCTTTAATCATACTAAAGTAATTGGCCCGGCCGATAAATTATTACCCGGCCATCCGGGTATTGCCTACCTGAGCCAGCATTTTGAACTCCGGAATAATTATTGGGTACATGAGTTACTCAGTTATGCGAATGAGTTACCAGCTGATGAAGCGGCAACACTTTACCGGGTTTGCCAGGTTGATCATTTAGTGAACCGGAGAACCGACCAGCTTTCCGGCGGCGAAAAACAACGTATCGCTTTAGCAAGACTATTGATCACTTCTCCTCAACTTCTCCTGCTTGATGAGCCGTTCTCCAACCTGGATGCGACCCATAAAAGAACGATTAAATCAGTGATACAGGATATCAGTGAAAAATTAAGTATCACCTGTATAATGGTTTCGCATGACCCTGCTGATACGCTTTCCTGGGCAAATCGTATTTTAGTAATGAGAGAGGGGGGAATAATCCAGGAGGGAAGCCCGGAGGATATCTATAGAAAGCCGGTCAATGAATATTGTGCCGGGCTTTTCGGTATTTATACTATCCTTGGCAGGGAACTGCTCAAAAACTTATTCACAATTCCTGAACAGGATTTACAAAAAACGCAAGCACTGGTTCGCCCGGAACAAATTCAGGTCTCAGCCAATACATCATCTTCAGTTTCGGGAACGATAGAGCAAATAAATTTCTTCGGTGGTTATTACCAGCTTTCAATAAGTGTAATCCATCAACTACTGATTGCCACAACTTATCAACAGGGATTTTCCGTGGGTGATAAAGTATTCCTTACCATTTCTGCTGAAGATATTGCTTACGTGTAATGCAGCTGGCAATAACGAAAATTACTGTGGGCAATTAATTTCTATCAACATCTTCCGAAGTATTTTTTCAAATTAAGTATATCCTTGTAATGGGTCACTTTGGAATGGATTTTGGGTATAATAATTTTACAGAGTGATGAACGAAAGTTGATCACATAGTGATAGTTTTTAAAATCCCCTTATGAAAAACCAATTGATCCTCCTGGCATTTATTTGCCTGGGCAGCACCCTGGATGCACAGGTCTCGTTAACAGCAACTGCCGGTACCAGTACCGGAAATTACTCCACACTGAAACAAAGTTTTGATGCGATCAATGCCGGTACACACCGGGGCGACATCGTTATCAATCTTACTGCAAACACTACAGAAACGGTTTCAGCTGCACTGTATCAAAGCGGCTATAATAATATATCCAGCTATATATCGGTTCGGTTACAGCCTGCAACAAGCAACTTAAGTATCAGTGGAAATTTTGAAGCTCCGCTTATTGATCTGAATGGTGCTGATAATGTAACTATTGATGGAAGGGTTGATGGCAGCGGAATTGAAAAAAATCTCACGATCATTAATACAAGCAGTACCGATTCTGCGGGTAACTGCACAATCAGGTTCATCAATGATGCAGCAAACAACACAATAAAATATTGCAGTATCAAAGGATCAACAACAGATGATGCAGGAGGAATTATCGCTTTTAGCACTACCAGCGGAACCACCGGCAACGATAATAACCTTATTGACAACAATGATATTACCAATGCCGCAGATGCAAACCGTCCATTGAATGCTGTTTATTCGTTCGGAACCTGGGGCAAAGCGAACAGCGGCAATATCATTTCCAATAACAATATATTTAACTATTTCCACCGGAATTTCACTTCAAACGGCTTATACATCCGTGATTTTTCAACAGCCTGGGTCATTACCGGCAATAATTTTTATGAAACCAGCAATTTTGTTCCGCTTGAAACGGCACGCTATACCGGTATTGCCATTGATGTGGAAACCGGGGTTAATTTTACGATCAGTAATAATTTTATCGGGGGTAATAATGCTGATCATACCGGGACACTGCGTATAAACAGCAGCGGTGCAGCGAATAGCTCCAGTGGCGGCTATGAATTTTTCCCTCCTGTTTTTGCTTTCACCGGGATCTATGTCAGCGGGATCACTGAAAGTAGCGTTCAAAATAATACGATCCGTAATATTAATTATACCGGCACCGGGAATTTTGGATTTTATGGACTGGTGATCATTACAGGTGAAGTTACCATTGGTACAGTCAGCAATAATACCATTGGTGCAGCGGATGAAACAGGTTCGATCAGTGTTATCAATACCAGTACAGAAGCACTTTTTGCCGGTATCTTTAATATGGGAGGGGCTTCTGCCAACGCTGATATCAGGAATAACCAGGTAGCCGGTATCAGCACGGATGGTGATGTGAATATTCACGGCATTTACAATTTTATCTTTTCCGACAGTGGTGCCACCGTGATCAGTAATAACCTGGTCGGGAGCAGCATTCCCAATAGTATCGAAGCTGCCTGGTCAGCACCTGCTGCCGCTCAAAAAATGACTGGTATTTTTAGTGTATCCAATGCGGCTGCTGTTTCGATCAGTGGCAATGCGGTTATGAACCTGAAAAACAGCAGCACTAACAGTAATATGAATGCAGAAGGATCGATCACTGGAATTGCCACATGGGACGGTGTTAATAATATAGCTGATAATACAGTCAGGGATATGACCATTGGTAATGCCAATAGCAATGCCACGACGAATGCTTCTGTAACAGGGATCAGGCAGGTGAGTGCTTTCCCGGGGCAATCTGTTACAGGTAATAATATTTATAATCTTTCAAATACAAATTCCACATTTGAAGGCAGTGTTATCGGATTGTATTTTGAAGCCGGGCCGGGTAAGGGGAATTCAATTTCTAAAAATTTTATACAAGGCTTATCTGTTCGCCAGGAAAGTACAGCAGCCAACCTGTATGGTGTTAAACTGGCCAGAAATTCTGTCTTCTTTAATAATGTGATCAGTCTTGGGAATGCTGCTAATACAACTATTTATGGCATTTATGAAACCGGCTCCACGGTTGATACATCAGCTCTTTATTTCAATACCGTTTATATTGGCGGGTCTGTTGCATCCGGTACTAACAGGTCGTATGCATTTTATAGTGCCACCAATAATAATACAAGGGATATCCGGAATAATATTTTCACAAATGAAAGATCAACAGCAGGCGGTTCCAACCAGCATTACGCTGCTTATTTTAATTATGGCAGTACTGCTAAATTGACGCTGGGTTACAATGATTATTTTGTTGCAGGGCAGGGATCTGTACTGGGTAATTATAACAATACCAATGTTACTGTATTGCCGATCATACCCGGAATGGATAATGCAAGCCAGTCTGTAAATCCTGTGTTTGCAGAACCCGGGGCCAATATTGCCACTTCGTATGCTGTTGGCATTCCGCTGGATGGTATTGCCGGTACCGGTGTCAATACCGATTATGCCGGCATTTTCAGAAGCGCTTCGCCGCAATTGGGAGCTTTTGAGCAAAATATTACTTTACCTATCACTTTACAATCTTTCTCGGGCCAGGCAATAAAGGAAATGAACCAGTTAAAATGGGTGACCAGCGCTGAAATGAACAGCAGCCATTTTGAATTGCAACGAAGTGAAAATGGAATGCAGTTCACCAAAATTGCCATTATTAATGCAGCGGGTAACAGCAGTATCCCACAGTACTATGAATATGCAGACAGGGGCCAGTTGCCAGCCAACAGCTATTATCGTTTAAAGCAGGTTGACCTCGATGGCAAAACCTGGTATTCCAGGATTATCCTGATCAGCAGGGGAGAGGCGGGTTATACGATTGCGGTATATCCAAATCCAACATCTGGTAAACTGAATCTTATCTCCGGAAAAGAAATGAAAAATGCCCGGATCAGGATCGTGAATACAGGAGGACAGTTAGTTGCCGAAAAAACAAGTATATCAGGAACTTCCTATAGTCTCGATATTTCTTACCTTGTGAATGGTGTTTACTTTATGGATGTGTATGAAAATAATAAGGTAACAAGAACGAGAATTGTGAAACTGTAAGTAGTAATGTAATAAACCTGTTAAAGAAAATGGAGACCAGCTGGTCTCCATTTTCTTTTATGTGTTATCATCTTTTTATTACTTGCATTAGTTCTTCATGATCTTGAACTCAACCCGTCGGTTCAGCTGACGGCCTTCATCGGTATCATTTGTTGCTACCGGGCTCTTTTCCCCGTATCCTTGTGAGGTAAGCCTGCTGGCTTCAATCCCTTTGGAAAGAATATATTCCATCACCGACCTTGCCCGGTTATCGCTCAGTTTGAAATTATAATCATCCGATCCGCGGCTGTCCGTGTGAGCACTCAGTTCAATTTCGATGGCGGGATTTTCAGCTAATAATTTTACCACCCTGTCCAGTTCCACAAATGATTCCGGACGTAAACTCCACTTATCAAAATCAAAAAAGACATTATTCAGCCGCACTACCTGTCCCACTTCGATTGGTACAAGGTACAGGTCTTTGTGAATTTCTTTGTAACCGGCTTTGATCAGCGAATCAAGACTAAGATTTTCTGATTGGGCAAAAAAATGATCAGCTGTTGCCCGTATCAGATAATTCTTGTCGTAAGGCAAAACGATCTTAAAGGCACCATCCTCGGGGTTGGATATTGCATTCCCGGCGGTTGAACCATCCGGTAATGTTTCGTACACCAGGGAAGCACTCAGCGGTTTACCGGTTTTTTTATTGTAGACATTGCCGCTAACCAATACAACAGGATCGGGACGTTCAATTTCCAACAATTTCACCCGGACAATATCACTCTCACCATAGCTTTCAAAACTACTGGTGAGGTAAGCATATTCACCCCCGGCATCTAAGGTGAAGAACGCATCCCAATCGGATGTGTTGATCGGGCTGCCCAGGTTTGTGGGATCGCTCCATTTTTGCCAGGTACTGTCCAGTCGTTTGGTCATCCAGATATCATTATCTCCTAATCCGCCGGGGCGGTTACTGCTGAAGTATAAGGTAACTCCATCCGAAGCAAGGTAAGGTGTCATCTCATCGTAATTGGGCAGATTGATTTTCTTCCCTAAACTTTTGGGTTCAGACCAGGTACCATCTTTTTGCAGGAAGCAAACATAGATATCATTATTCACGCCGGCTTTCTCTTCGGTCATGTACAGCAATAAGGTTTGCCCGTCATGTGCCATGGTGGCACCATTTTGCCGGCCCCTGTCATACTTGCCATAGTTTTTTATTTTCAGCATTTCCGGTTTGCTCCAGTATCCTCTATCATCCAGCGAACTCATGCTGACGCCATTGCCTACGTAGTCACCATTGATGTAGGCATTCCTGATCAGTATCCTGTTATTGTCAGGCGATATCCAGAAAACAGCATTGTAGTGATAGGTATTCAGGGGATAATCCATATGATAGGCTTCACTCCATTTGCCGGACTCATCCCGGATAGCATACCAGATATCCTGTGAGTTTCTTACCGAGTAATATTTTGTATTCTTTGGATCGTTCTCCCGGATAAAAAAAAGAATGTTACCATCCGCTGAAATAGTAGGCCTTAATTCTGATAGTCTTGTGTTGATCAGGTCACCAAGATTCTCGATCTTAACAATCGTACTTTCCTTAATAATATTTTCTTTCTGGGCCTTTAGGGTTCCCAGCGTATCGTTCAGCGGCTGAGCGATTGCTGTTTGGATACAAACAGCCCCGGTGAAAAAGAGGATGGCTTTTTTCAAGATATTGAATTTGTAATAAGAACGAAAAATACCAAGAACCAGTTATACCTGCTACAGGAAAAATACGGCGTATTTTACCTAAGTACCTATTTGCTGCAATTCAGTATAGAAAAAGAACAGTTCATAAGTATCGTGACCCCGGGCTGTTTACCGCGGGGTAATTTTGTGAAGTAATACCTTCATTTAAAGTAAGGGCATGAGAATATTATTTGCAGGTGATAGCATTATAAAGGGTGCATTGGGTGTGAACTGGGTGAAACAACTGGCAGAAGACCATCCCGAATGGACAATTACCAATGCGGGAAAAAATGGGGATACCCTGGTTAAAATAACCGAACGGCTCGAACAGGTACTTATTGAAGATGCTGACTACGATGTGATCGTATTGCTGGCGGGCTATAATGATATCCTTATTCCTTCACTGCATAAAAGAGGATTTTTCTTTCGTTTAGCCGGGGAGCATTTGGTTAAAAAGGGCTATGCACCGTTGCCTGATCCTGGTTCATTTGAAAAAAAATTACTGGAAACGATAGATATGATCAGGGCCAGAAGCAAAGCAACTATTATACTAATGACATTGGGTTGTATGAATGAGGTAACGATTTTTTCATCGAATACGGCCCGAAAAGAATTCAATGCGGTGACAAGGGATATTGCCAGTCGTAAGAACTGTTTGCTGGCTGATACCGGTGCCCTTGTGGATGGTTACTTACAGCAATTCAGTACCACCGATTATTTCCTGGAAGGATTCTTCAGGGTGAACTTATTTGACAAAATTCAGGGCATGCTTGGAAATCCTGATCACTTAAGTGAGCAACGAAAACTGCATCTTACTATTGACGGTCTTCATCTTAACCACCGCGGGGCAAGTATATTCAGGAAAGAAGTAGAATCCGTATTACTCAATTATACAAACAAAACTACCGGCCATTTTCTATCCAAAAACAGCCGGTAAATATATCTTGAAGGACAGGTGAATTAGAGGGTGATTACACTGTTGGTACCACCAAATGCATTTGGCGCTGTTTCGTCAGCTTCTGGTTCATTCAGCCATTCGGTTTCATTCACCAGGTATTTGAACTCATGTTTAGAGTCTTTCGGCAGGTTAACGTCAGCACTGAAGCTGCCATCTTTCTTTTTGCTCATGATCACTGAATTTTCCCAATCGCTGTTGAGTCCAAGAATTTCGATCGTCTCGGCATTTTCAACTGTAAAAGAGAATTTTACTTTACAGTAATCCTTTGTTTTGTAGTAGGTCTTTTGTACCATTTGGTGCTTTTTAAAGTATTGATTTTCAAAATTCTGTTATCAAATGGCCAAGCAAATCAGTATAGGCATTGCCTTTTACTGCCCTTAATACCGTGTTTGGGCAAAAGTAACCTTCCCGGCCCTTCCTTTTAAATGATAGTTATCAAGAGAATGTTGATAAAAAATGACCTGTATAACAAAAGAGAGGGTAAGCACCCTCTCTTTTAATTGGTTAATCATCATCGTCTTTATTCTTTTTATCCTTTTTTTCCAGTTGTCTGAGGCTGTCTTTGCTCATTTTTTCTGCCTCATTCATTACGCCTTTTGTTCCCTCTCCCTCATTTTCTTCTTTTCCTTCGTTCGCTGTTGCTCCATTTTGAATTTCACTATGCCTGATCAGTCCGCCGAGATGAGCAGTTTGTGCCATTGTTACAAAGGAACCCAGGGAGAGAAATACCAGGCCGCTAAATAATATCCGGATCATGGATGTCTTATTTCGTATCAAAAGACCAATTAAGGCCAGCCCGCCCATGATATTGATGATGATCAGTGATATCTTAGCCATCTCTTCATGTTCTTCGATGGCGTTTTCATTTACGCCGGGTAAATGCTCCACCAGTTCTTCTGTGCCTTCGCCGGTCAGGAATACGGGTATTGTAAATACCGCTGCCGCAATAAGAAAGTATAAAGAAAGGTTCCTGAAAGATTCATTTTTTTTGATCATTCCGAGCAAAAGGATACCACCGCCAATAAGCGAAAGAAAGAGTGGCGCATGGTTCAATGCCAGGTGAATTTGTGCTGCATTCATGAGTATATATTTAAAATGTAAAAATGATTTTCCAGCAGTTAGTCTAACTGCTGGAATTGTTGTAACCAGTAAAAAACTCAGGAATAGCGGGGTGGGTGAAAGATCGAAAAACTTCTTTTGCAGGTATTCCCTTCCGGGTGCAATACTTCAATAGTTATTGGCTGGTAAACAACCGGGTCCCCGCTTATATCTTTTTCAAAAGCAAGAGGTATATCTGTATGTTGAATATTACCCGGGTACTTAAAAGGTAACTGGTTATCTTCATTATCATCGTTATCTTCCGGGTGCTGGCCGGTATAATGAAGCTTCAGAAAACCGGAAAAAGTGATTAAAGGATCTTCTGCCCGGTGATCCCTGAAGTGCTCGAATAAAAGAGGTATCCTGAACAACTGGTGCAGTTCAGATGTACAATTCAGGAACAAAACGGATGATATGATCAATAAATACCGACGCATACAGAACGGGGACAATGTAAAATAATTTTGGAAAATAAGATATGATATACCTTTTTTACCTGTTAAGAATTACTTATTTACTCCATTTTGGTAAAGAATAAGATATTTGTAAGCCATGAAACAGCAGATAGCACATATTGCACTGGTGGTGGCTGAATATGATGAAGCGATTCGTTTCTACACGGAAAAGCTGGGCTTCCGGCTGGAAGAAGATACCTGGCTCAGTGATACAAAACGCTGGGTTATTGTATCGCCCCCGGGTTCAGCTGGCTGCCAGTTACTATTAGCAAAGGCAGCTACCGAAGAACAGCAAAGCAGGGTAGGTAACCAAACCGGCGGCCGGGTGTTTTTATTTTTACATACGGATGATTTTTGGCGGGATTATACGGCGATGCTGGAAAAAGGAATTTCATTTGTACGGGAACCGGTTACTGAAGCCTATGGAACTGTCGCTGTTTTTGCTGATCTGTATGGTAACCTGTGGGATCTCATCCAACCTTCAAATAAATAGCAAATGCTGAAGCCTGCTGATGACTGGTTTTTAAAACAGGAGGACCCGGCAAGAGCCTGCCTCCAATACTTAAGATCCTGTATTTTACAACAGGATGAACATATCACCGAAGCCTGGAAATATGGAATGCCTTTCTTCTGTTACAAGGGAAAAATGTTTTGTTATCTCTGGGTACACAAGAAATACAAACAACCCTATCTTGGTATTGTGGAAGGGAGTCAGATCAGCCATCCCGACCTGCTCATTGAAAAAAGAGCCCGGATGAAGATACTGTTACTGGACCCTGCTAAGGATCTGCCGGTAAAGAAAATTAACTCCCTTCTCAGGCAAGTACTGAAATTATATAAGTAAAAAGAAATGATTTTCAGAGAAGCAACAATAAATGATATACCTCAAATACAGGTGGTGCGAAATGCAGTGACGGAAAATACACTCTCCAATCCTGCACTGGTTACCGATAGGGATTGCGAAGAATATATTATGAAACGGGGCAAAGGCTGGGTTTGTGAAATAGATAACAACATCATTGGCTTTGCGATAGCAGACCTGCAGGATCATAATATATGGGCCTTGTTCGTACAACCGGGATTTGATAAGAGAGGAGTAGGCCGGCGCCTGCATGATGATATGCTCAACTGGTATTTCCGGCGAACCAATCACCTGGTCTGGCTCAGCACCAGCCCCGGTACCCGGGCAGAAACTTTCTACCGCAAGGCAGGCTGGAGAGAAAAAGGCCTGTATGGTAAAGGAGAAATAAAATTTGAAATGACTGCAACCGAATGGAACAGAAGGATTGTCTCCATGTAGCAAAATAATTTTACATTTAATTGTGATACAAAACAGTTTTTAGATTGTTAGTAATAAAACAAGGCTCTAATACCAGCACCATGAAGCAAATCCGCTTGTTGCCCATTCTTTTTTTGATTCCGGTTTTCTTAACTGTTGGTGAAACCACCGTTGACGGGCCTTATGTATCTTATCACAATGAACAGCTCTTCATTAAAAATATCATAGAGGAGAGCGGCAGTAAAAGGGTAGTAGTGGATAGTATGCCCGTTTCCTCCCGGAAAAATGTCACTCTTACGATCAATACAGATATTCCCGGCAAGACTTTCGTTGTAAAATTTAAAAATGAACTGGTCAATGAGCCCACTGAATTTCCGCTCCCGGAAAAACAATTGATCCTGTCCGATATGGAGGGCAATTTTGCCGGGTTCAGGAAATTATTACAGGCAACCGGTGTTATTGATGATAACCTGAACTGGATATTTGGAACCGGTCACCTGGTTCTATCCGGCGATTTTGTGGACCGTGGACAACAGGTTACTGAATTACTATGGTTCATTTATTCGCTGGAGGATAAAGCAAAAGCTGCCGGTGGGTATGTTCATTATATACTGGGCAACCATGAGATCATGATCATGAGTGGTGATACCCGTTATATCAATAAGAAGTATAAGGAAAGTACCGGCTTACTGAATGTGAAGTATGAACAGCTATTTGATGAGCATACAGAACTGGGACGCTGGCTGCGGACCAAGAATGTGATCGAGAAGATCGGGGATAATATTTTTGTGCACGGCGGGATATCCGATGCAGTGAATAAGCTCAGGCTTTCGCCGGAAGAGATCAACACCCTGGTGAAGCCGTTTTATTCGGATAGTCTTTATATCTACCCTGATAAGAAATTGCCAGTTTTGTACAATGATGACGGGCCTTTCTGGTACCGGGGGTATTACAAAGCCGACCCCGATAAGATATTACCCGGGCAGATCCACAGAACGCTGTCCCGGTTTTCGGTCCGGCGTATCTTCACCGGTCATTCGATTGTGGCGGATACGATCAGTGTATGGCATCACGGTAAAGTGATCAATACCGATGTACCGCATGCAGAAGGAAAATCAGAAGCGGTCTTGTATAGTAATGGCGTCTATTACAGGATCAGTGCCGCAGGTGAACGTTTCGAGTTGCCGGTATCCAACAGGAAATAAACTTGCCTACTTTCGCTGCATGAAAGCTGCTACGGTACATGAAATAAAACAGGAACTACTGAACTGCAAGCCCGTCGAAACGGTGGAATTATGCCTGCGGCTGTCCCGGTTTAAAAAAGAAAACAAAGAACTGCTGACCTATCTCTTATTTGAAGCACATGATGAAGAAGGATTTGTGACTTCGGTAAAGAACGAGATCGATGAATTGTTCGGCGAGATCAACCAGTCACAACTCTATTTTGCTAAAAAAAGCCTGCGGAAAATTGTCCGGGTCATCAATAAATACAGCCGTTACAGCGGGATCAAAGAGACCGATCTTGCCATTCGCATACATTTTTGCACGATTCTTAAAGATTCTGGTATCCCCATCAGCCAGAATGCAGTCATCAATAATCTTTATTTATCGCAACTGAAAAAGATCAACACCGTGCTGGCCACCTTACATGAAGACCTCCAGTATGATTACAGGAGACAGGTGAATGAACTCTAACTAATAACTGTTTATTAAATTCATTAACATTTGTTCCCGGTTAAGAGTGGAATGTGCCTTTAGTCATTATGCCCCGGAATATGAGCGGCCTGGTCAGTATTTTTAACCCGATCAGAAACCAATGCTTCTTCCGGGCCGGCTATATATATTACTGGGTATGCTTTGCATACAGTTGCTTGCTGGCAGCAGGTCATTGGCTGCTAACCACCCTGGTGAACTATCCATCCAGGTTTTCAGTGAAGCCAAATACGACAATGATTCGTCGGTTATTGTCATCCCTTTCAGCAGGGCCGGTAATCTTATCCTGGTAAGGGCAAGGGCAGACAGTATTGAAGGGAATTTTATTTTAGATACAGGTTGCCCTCACCTGGTGCTGAACATGACCTATTTCCGGCATTATGAAACCACCTGGGAACAGGATGAACAAAAAGGAGGGATGACGGGTGAGATCGCCACAGCCCTGCAAACAGTGATCAGTAATTTCAGGTTTGGGGGCACTGAACATTACCGGGTAAAGACGGATCTGGTGAACCTGGGACATATTGAGAACAGTAAAGGGGTAAAGATTCTCGGCCTGATCGGTATGCAACTATTAGACAGGTATGAAATGATCATTGATTTTGAGAGAAGCCAGATCCACCTGCGCAAGGCGAACCGCAAAGATGACCTCAACATGCAAAACGAAATGCTGCGGGATACAGCCGCCTATCATACCATCCCTATTGAAATGAAAGATGACCGGATCATCGTCAGGACAGAACTGGCTGGTAAAAAAATACGGCTGATCATTGACAGTGGTGCGGAATCCAATGTGCTGGACAGCCGGTTACCCGATAAAGTATTTGAACAGGTCATCATTAACGGACGCATTATCCTTACCGGGGCCGGAAATAAGAAAGTGGAAGCTTTAAGAGGCGATCTGCAAACGCTGGTCATCGGCGGACAACGGGTAAATGACCTTCCCGTGATGATCACTAACCTGGAAAAGACCTGTTTTTCCTATAGTGGCTGCGTGGACGGAATATTAGGATTTGATTTTCTCTCCTTACAGAAAATAGGGTTTAATTTTGTAACACGCAAAATGTACTTATGGAAATGAGGAGGGTAGCTCAACATATGATCAAAACCGGGTGGCGGGTATGCTCCTTCCTTGCACTGGCCCTCTTACTGTTTACTATACAAGGGACGACACAACCACCATTAACAAATTACACGATCAAGAATGGCCAGATGCATATTGCCATCGGCAAGAATATTCCAATGGCTTCTCTCGACAGCTTTGTTACACAATATGGCCTGCAATCCCTGGCATTGCATCAATTTCTTACCAAAGGGTTCGAAGATTCCCTGAAAAAGCAGGGCTGGAAAATTGTGATCAATAATAACGAGGTCTGCATTTTCACCAAACTTATTGAAGGATTGACCGGCTTGGATGATCATGCGGAAAAGATCAGGCTGATGGAAAAAAAACAATTCCTTGACGGTGAATTTCCTGCCGTGAGTAACAAAGTGGTCATGGGATACAATCGCTTCCGGAATAAACAATCTTTCCGCATCACGGAAGATTCCCTGGTTATTTTTTACCTGCGCAATAACCAGAAAGCAGGTAAAGTCATGCTGGCCGGCAGTTTCAATAACTGGGTGCCTGATAATTTACCCATGACCAAAACGGATAGTGGCTGGGTGGCTGCTGTGAAATTAAAACCGGGTAAGTACTGGTATAAATTCATCGTGGATGGCAACTGGATCATTGATATGGATAACCGGCTGAACGAAAATGATGGCAGGGGCAATATCAATTCCGTGTTTTATTACAGCAATTATATTTTCCGGCTGCAGGGTTATACCCAGGCAAAAAAAGTGTTTGTTTCCGGCAGCTTTAATAACTGGCAGGAAGGTGAACTGACTTTCAGCAAAACAGCCACCGGGTGGGAGTTACCCATTTACCTGGCGGATGGTACACATACTTACAAATTCGTGGTGGATGGGAAATGGATCACTGATCCATTGAATAATGATAAATATCCCAATGAATTCAATGATTATAATTCTGTGATCCGGATCGGAAAGATGCGCCTGTTCTTCCTGCCGGGTTTCCCGGATGCAAAACAGGTGGTACTGACCGGTTCCTTCAACAAATGGCGGGATGATGAGTTGTTTATGAAAAAGACAGCGGCGGGATGGGAATTGTATTACACGCTGGGAGCAGGCAATTATGAATACAAATATAAAGTGGATGGTCAATGGGTCACCGATACAGTGGGTCAGCATAACAATCCCGGCAAAAAAGAAAGTTCTTATTTTATCATCGATCCCAATTATACCTTCCGGTTAAAAGGTTTTGCCAATGCGAAATCCGTTTTCCTGGCAGGTGATTTCAATGACTGGAGCCCCGGTTCATTAGCCATGAAGAGGGAAGGGGATGAATGGGCCTTCACCGTACATCTTGATCCCGGTAAACACCTCTATAAATTTATCGTAGATGGCAAATGGATGATTGATCCCGGTAATAAACTCTGGGAGGACAATGAACACAGTACAGGCAACTCAGTGCTCTGGATCGAAAAACCATAACTCACAATATTTTTTTCCAGTAGTCCAGCCAGTCAATCATGCGGCTGGTAAAACCATATTCATTATCAAACCAGGCAATAAGCTTTACCTGCTGACCGACTACCGAGGTTAGTGTTCCGTCTATCAGGCAGGAATGGGTATTGCCTTTGATATCCAATGATACCAGCGGTTCTTCGGTATAATCCAGTATGCCTTTGTATTCACCCTGTGCTGCTTTCCTGAAAAGCGTATTGATTTGATTTGCTGATACAGCTTCATTTAACTGTACCGTGAAATCAGCCATGGCACCATTGGCCACCGGTATCCTGGTGGATACCGCAGCGATCCTGTTCTGCATACCCGGCATCAGTTTTTCCAGTGACTGGTGCAGGTCGATCTCAACCGGTATAATGGATTCTGCAGCGGCACGGCCCCGGCGGAATTGTTTATGAGGTGCATCCACCAGTTCCTGTCTTGAGGTGTAGGAATGCAATATATTCAGTTGCGCCGAGCGAATGCCGATAGCATTCAGGATATATAAAATATGAACGGAACAATTGGTCATACAGCCGCCGGGAGAAACGATATTGGTATCTGCCGTTATTGCACTATGATTAAATCCGTAGATCAGCAGGGGTATATCGGCTGATCCTGTTGTGGATAACAGCACTTTTTTGGCCCCGGCTTTCAAATGTTCAGAAGCAGCAGCATGATGTGAAAAACTACCGGAACATTCCAGCACGACCTCCACACCCAGTTCTTTCCAGGGAAGTTGAGAGGGATGATCAGCCCGGAAGGCTTTGATTGGCTGACCGGCTGCCACGATCATATTTCCCTCCATACTAACATGTTCCGGGAAAGTGCCATAGACTGAATCATATTTGACCAGATAGGCCAGGTTCTCCACCGGCATAATATCGTTCACGGCCACTAATTCCACGCCGGGATGATGCAATAATCTCCTGAATAATAAGCGGCCGATCCGGCCCATTCCATTAATAGCGATCCTCATAGTTCCAATTTTGTAAAAAGAGATGCAAATATCCTGAAGAAAAACAATTCCGGGCTATATCAGAATTTCGCTTTAAAGCTATATCAATTGCTATGGGTATCGTAATCTTTCTTCGTGTATTTGCGGCTTGCCGGCAGCACTAAACAGGCCCCGACAACGTTATTCAGTGTTGCCGCGTCTCTGCTGAAGATTTTTCAGTAAAAAACGGGGCCATATTAAACCACGGTTGTCAAAACGGGTCTGTATACGGTCCTTAAAAAATTAAAAATTATAAACCCTCACTTTATGAAAGCCAGACTTCTCTTTTTAAGTATCACCGCTTTTTCATTAGCTGTCTTTTTTACATCCTGTCAAAAAGATAGTTCCGCTAACGATGATTATGCTACCGAAGCATCCACCCATTCCGATGACCAGTCCACTGTTTCAGCAGAAATAGATGCCGTAGCCAATGATGCCGATGCCATGCTGGAAAGTACGGCCGGTTTCACTGCCCGTCCCGGGGATATTCAAAACTTTATCTGTGATGCCACTGTGGAAGTGGATACTTTCAGTAACCCGAGAACGATCACTATTACTTATAATGGAAGCAACTGCCTGGGCAACCGTACCCGCACCGGTGTGGTGATCCTTTCGATGGCACAGGGTGTCCGCTGGGTAAATCCCGGCGCAGCCATCTCTGTTACCTTCCAGAATCTGAAGATCACAAGAGTAAGAGATAACAGGAGTGTGACTTTCAATGGTACTAAAACCTATACGAATGTAAGTGGCGGTTTATTGGTCAACCTGCCTAACCTGAACAGCATCACTCATACTATTACCAGTAGCAATATGAGTGTGACTTTTGATAATGGTTCACAACGCAGCTGGCAGATCGCTAAACAAAGAGTGTTTACTTATAATAACGGGGTGGTGATCACTTCCTCCGGCACACATACTGAAGGCAATCTTACCAATATTGCCGAATGGGGAACTAATCGTTTTGGCCGTGCCTTCACCACATCTACCACCGAGCCACTGATCGTTCGCCAGGATTGCAGTTTCCGTCTTACCAGCGGCAAAGTAACGCATACCACACCTGCCTTCACTTCATCAGCGACATTTGGTCTTGATGCAACAGGTGCTCCCACCACTTGCCCCGGTGCAGGCACTTATTACATGAAGATCGTCTGGACAGGTAATAGCGGTGCCACCCGCACGATCATACTGCCTTATTAATTCTTTAGTAAACTTATTATACCAGCGTCCCGGTTTCCGGGACGCTTTTCTTTTATAAAAAAACAGACAGCGGTTTCTTTTTTCCATCTATATTAGCAGTATATGGGTGCCACACTGGTAACGAATATCAAACAATTAGTCAGCACAAGAACCAAAAATGAATTGCTGAGAGGCGAAGCACTGGCCAACCTGCCTGTTATTAACAATGCATTCCTGCTTATCGAAGATGGTATCATTGCTGACTATGGCAGTATGGATGAGATCGGAAATCGGAAATTAAAAATCGAAAACACGATCAATGCTGCCGGTCAGTTCATCCTTCCTGCCTGGTGCGATTCGCATACACATCTTGTTTTTGCGGCCAGCCGTGAAGAAGAATTCATTGATAAGATCAAAGGCTTAAGTTATGCAGAGATCGCTGCCAGGGGCGGTGGTATCCTCAATTCTGCCAAAAAAATACAAGCAGCCACCGAAGATGAATTATTCAACCTGGCCTGGAAACGGCTGGAAGAAGTGAGTAAACTCGGCACTGGCGCCATTGAAATAAAAAGCGGGTATGGATTAACCCTCGAAGGGGAGCTGAAGATGTTGCGGGTGATCAAAAAACTAAAAGAACGGTCAAGACTTTCTATCAAAGCCACTTTTCTCGGGGCACATACCTATCCGCCGGAGTACAAAGACAACCACCCCGGCTATATTGATCTTATCATTAATGAAATGCTGCCGCAGGTCGCTGCTGAAAAGTTAGCAGACTATATTGATGTGTTCTGCGAGACCGGTTTCTTCTCTTCGGAAGAAACAGAAACGATTTGTAAGGCAGGTATGCGCTACGGACTAAAACCCCGGCTTCATGTGAATCAACTCAACAGTATCGGTGGAATTGAAGCTGGCATTAACGTTAATGCTATTTCCTTGGATCATCTGGAGACCGTAACAGAAAACGATATTGCTTTACTTGGAGGCTTGAAAGCCTCTCCTTCAGGAGAGGTGTGGAGAGGTATTGGCACTTTGTTACCCACTGCCGCTTTCTTTCTCCGTATGCCTTTTCAACCAGCCCGAAAATTGATTGATGCTGGTTGTGCCATTGCACTGGCTTCCGATTTTAATCCCGGGTCATCCCCTTCGGGTAATATGAATTTAGTCGTGGCCATGAGCTGCATACAAATGAAGATACTGCCGGAAGAAGCTATTAATGCGGCTACCATCAACGGGGCTTATGCCATGGAACTGGAAAAAGAACTGGGCAGCATTATGATTGGGAAAAAAGCGAACCTTATTTTCACAAAGCCTTCTTCTTCGCTGGCCTATTTACCATATGCTTTCGGTTCAAACCTGGTCGACAAAGTAATGATCGGCGGAGAATTTATTTAACGCAGGAATTTTACTATTTGCATCAACAGGAAATGTCTGTTTGCTATTTCATAACCGCTTTTTAATCGCCTTAACAAGGTACATGTTGTATTTTAGCAGGGCATGATCAGACTAAAGAAACCCAAACCCGGATTTTTTGAACAGATCGTTACGGACAATGTATTACTCCCCGTAACAGACCCTCAGCAGGGTATTGATTTCCTGATCCAGCTATTTGCAGAAGTGCGGCCCGCATTCGGCCGGCATAAAAAGAACCCCGACCAGAACCTGCAACGGGTCATTAAAGCCATTTATGAACAGCCGCTGGTACTGGCTAATGTGCAGCATGCTTTTCTTTCCCAACTCACCGGCACAAAACTTACAGCTGCGATCACCGAAAGCGGCATCCCGCTGGCCCGGAATTTCTGGCAGGAATTTTTCAGCCGCATCCGTCATAAATTATTACCACCTCTACAGGATGAAAATGATTTCCTGTATGTGCTGAACCGTATCTTCTATAAAAAAAACGATTATGAATGGGTGGAAGCCATTCCCCGCAAAACATGGATATTATTTTTTGAGGCCATTGGTTTCAGCTTCAGTGCCCGTGATAATTCCCTGCAATCAGAATTACTGCAGTCGTTAAAAATTCTTTCTTTCCAGGTGGCGCAATTGGGCCTGGAGAAAGAAGTGTTGCATTACCTGCCGGATGATGATCAGCAGGATGATACGCCTTTTGTACTGCAGAATTATAAAGTGCATGAACTGGAAAAACTGCTGCTGAACAATGCCACCAATACCGCCATCATCACCGCATCGGTGGAATTAAAAGCCATTATCCGGGATGCCTATGCATTGATTGATCATATCCGCGACAGCCATACCGATAAAGGAGCCAGCCTTAACCAGACCTATATCCTGCTAATTCTGTCCAACCGGCTGGAACGGATGCAACTGCTGGCCGATGTACTGGATGCCGACGGGCAGTTTGATACCGGCCGCCTCGTGGATATATTCCGCCTGCTGGTAAGAAATGAAAAACGAAAGAACAGTATCCGTGAATTTTTATCACAGGGTGCCGGTTACCTGGCCTACCAGATCGCCGAACATAAAGGAACGAAGGGACATAAATACATCACCAACACCAGTAAGGAATACTGGCTGATGATCCGCAGTGCCATGTGGGGTGGTTTTATTGTTTGCTTTGTGGCCATCTTTAAAAACCTGCTGGGCTTTTTAAAATTAGCTCCTTTCCCGCAGGGATTTTTATACAGCCTTAATTACAGTGCCGGTTTTATACTGATCGAGCAAACCCATTCCACCCTCGCCACCAAGCAACCTGCTTTCACTGCCAGTGCTGTAGCTGTTTCCTTAGATAGTAAAAAGCAGGGTGGGGAACCTGATCTCAATAACCTGGCCATTACCGTAGCCAAAGTATCCCGCAGCCAGATCGCTTCTTTTTTTGGTAACCTTATAATAGTTTTCCCGTTGACCTTTATCCTGGCCTGGGTCTTTGATCTTCTGTTTGGTTATAAGATCGCTGATAATGCGGCAGCCTGGAAATTGCTGCATGACCAGCATCCCTGGAACAGTCTTGCCCTGTTGTATGCCTGCTTTACCGGTTTGTTTTTATTTATCAGCGGTATCATTGCCGGCTATGTGCAGAATAAGATACAATATGGCCGCATCCGGGAGCGGCTGATCAAACACCCGGTGCTGCGGCAATCTCTTGCTGCAGCAAGACTTGAAAAAATAGCCGCCTTCATTGAAAAAAATGCAGGCTCCATCATCGGCAGTATAGCCCTGGGTTTTTTCCTGGGTTTTGCGGGCATCATCGGTAAGATATTCGGCATCCCATTCGATATCCGGCATATCACTATTGCGGCAGGCAATGCCGCCATTGGTGTGTATGGTCTAGGACTGCAGCATATTGACCCATGGTACCTGCTCACCGTTTTGGGCGGTGTGCTGGGTATTGGTTTCTTTAATTTCTTAGTCAGCTTTTCTTTGGCCTTTATTGTGGCGGTAAAATCAAGGGGTATCCACCTCTCGCAATATCCCCGCCTGTTCCGTATTACGGGCCGGTATTTTTTAAAAAATCCACGGGCATTTGTGTTACCGCCGAAGAGGGTTGGTGGGTAAAAATAAGTTAATGAGTATTCACATAGATCATCGCCAAGTCTGTTGCAGCTATTGTGTATATTTATTAACTAACGGTAATCATATGAAAGTTTTTCCGGCTCTTATACTATTACTATTCTTTTCGTGTCAATCAGCACAAAATTCAAAGGAAGAATCTAGTTTGAATTCATATCAGCCAAATTCGGAGTTTCCCAGTTTTGTTGACGAAATACTCAATTCAGAACTGAAAGGCTGGCAACTTGCTTCTAAAAGTAGCTGGGATGATAGCACCTTTCTCATGTATCATACGGATTCTTCACAACTAAATTATTTCATTGAAGATTATAATTGCGATGGCAAGCAAGATTTTGCAGGCATTCTTAAGGACAGTGTCGGCAATTATGCAACCTATAAGATTTATTCAATTGAAGACAATTATATTTATAATCAATTAGAAAATTACGGGAAACAGACTCTATTGAATGTCGGGTTACGATTTATTAGCTCTCAAACACCTTTTCGTCACTATGATGGATTTTCAGAAACGTTCAAGTGCGGGGCAATTGAACGTTTTAATATTTATAACAATGGGAAAAAACTATTTTATGGTAACGAGAACGGATTTTATGAAATTGAAATGGGAGAACGAACGAGGCAATCTCCCTAAAGCCCGGTTCGTATCTCACGAACCTTTGCGAGGTCCAAAGACAAACCTAAACATAATCATGAAATAAATTAATTATATTAGTAGAGAGAAATACTTTCAAGAACTACATAAACCTTATTTTATGGCATTACCAGAACAATATCTTATTACCACTAAAAACTTAGATTCGTTTTTGAATTCCCTGCTAAATGCACAAGCTCCACAAAAATTTACTAATAAGTTTCTTGAGCAACTTGAATTTAAAAGCACAAACGATAGATTATTTATTGGGGTACTAAAATTTTTAAAATTTATCGATCAGAGTGGTATACCCCAAGATCGATATTTTAAGTTTTTAGATCAAACACAGTCCAAAAAAATCTTAGCAGAAGCTATACGTGAAGCATATTCCGATCTGTTTACGGTTTATGTAAAAGCAAATGAAATGAGTGCTGTTGATGTTAAAAACAAACTTAAAACCTTAACTCAAGGCTCTAAGTCTGATATAGTTCTCGGTTTTATGGCAAATACATTTACTGCTCTTTGCAAATATGCGGACTTCACAACATCTTCGTCAAAGGAAATAATAACAATAAAGAAAGATGACACCTCCGTTGAAGATTTAGGAAAACATGACGACTCACAAAAAATGACTCATGAATTAATAAACAAAAAAATAACAACAGAAATGCATTATAATATACAAATACACTTACCGGAAACAAGAGATATTACCGTTTATGATGCTATTTTTAAAAGCCTAAAAGAGCATTTATTATGAATAAGGATAGTCTTTATTCGTTTGTTTTTAAAGGAATTCTTACAGATGAAGCGTTAGACAAAACTGAACGAATAAAAAAAACAAAATTTGGAAATGAGGAGTTCAAGCGTTTGCATGATGCACTTGGTATAAATGAATTAGATGAGGATTTAGTAACACAAGCACAAAAAATGGCAATTGTATATACAGCAATTTGTGCATTCGAAAATACTATTAGGCGATTTGTTTCAAAAAAACTTCTTGAAAATAAAGGAGAGAATTGGTGGAATGAATGTGTTTCAGAAAAAATTAGAGTAAAAGCAGAAAGCAGACGTGACGAAGAGAATAAAATAAGATGGCATACTCCGAGAGGAGATAGTATTATCAATTATACTGAATTTGGTGATCTTCTTACAATAATTCGGCTCTCTGACAACTGGCCTTTTTTTGAACCCCATTTATATTCAATTGAATGGGCTGATCAAATTATAAAAACGCTAGAACGCTCTAGAAATGTTATAATGCATAGTGGTGAATTAGTAAATCAGGATATCGAAAGAATAGGTATGTACATACGAGATTGGCTTAATCAGGTAGGATAAATATCTTGATTTACAAAACTTCTGTTTTACTTGCACACTTAATCGGTTATTGCAACTGCTTCTTTCTATTAGATTTTTCTACTTGTACTGCCCTTGAGTTTGGAATAATCAAAAAGTCATCCAACACTTTCACCCCCAAGCTTTTAGTCCAATAATAACCGCCCACCCAATTATTTTCCGAAAAAAGACGAATATTTATTGTTTATCAATAAATATTTATTCATATTTGCATTATCAATTAAAACAACGCCAATATGGAAATCAGGATCACTACCAAACAGATACTCATTGTACTCTATATCATTGCATGGTTAGCTTTTGTCGGTCTGAGCATTGATGCCGGCGGATTTATCGTCAATACGGTTATTGACATGTGGTTCAAACCGGCGGCTGCCGCTCATTTTTGGCGGCAGGCAGATATGTCGGCCCTGTATGCATATGACCGGGGGCATTTCTTATCTGTTGCCACACTGGTATGTATTGCCGCTGTTTTGAAAGCCATTCTGTTTTACCTGATCATAAAAATGATACACGATAAAAAGCTGGACCTGTCAAAGCCTTTCAATGAGGGGCTGCGACGTTTTATTGTCATTGCGGCTTACCTCGCCATCGGCATTAGTTTTTTTGCAGCCTGGGGAGCCAGAGAAATAGCCCGGTTTGTGAAACTGGGAGTAAAGATGCCTTCCCTTGAAACATTGTTGCTGGGCGGTGCCGATGTGTGGTTGTTCATGGGTGTTATTCTTTTTATTATAGCACAGATCTTTAAAAGAGGTATCGAAATCCAATCTGAAAACGATTTAACCGTATAAGCCATGCCCATAATTGTAAACCTGGATGTGATGATGGCCAAACGAAAAATGTCGCTGAATGAGCTGTCGGAAAAAGTGGACCTGACCCTGGCCAACCTGTCCATACTCAAAACAGGGAAAGCCAAAGCTATCCGCTTCAGTACCCTCGAAGCTATTTGTAAAGTGCTGGATTGCCAGCCGGGAGATATACTGGAGTATTCCAAAAAATAATAGCTGTACCCGTTATTTTATCAATCATTCATCCGCATTGCACATGAAAAAAAATAACCATTATCCCTTCAAAGTATTTATTGGAGCTGTTCTTTTGAGCATCCTGTTAAGTATGGGTTCCTGTACAGAAAGAAGAGAACCTGCTGAAAATAATACGGCTAAGCAGCATCCCGCACTGCGCTACCTCCAACCCGGCGGTATTATTACTTTCTATGCCCTTATTATTTTTAACAACGCCAATAAATAAAGGCTATCTTCTAAAGATAGCCTTACTGATAGCTGTCACACACTATGCAGCTATAATTAGGTTGTAACAAGGAAAATTATCTGCCCCAGGTAAGAATCAGCACCACGGTGAGAAGGGCAAAAATTGTCCCAACGATCAAGTTTCCCTGTACGTTCACATCGTGCAAAAGAGAGTTGATTTTTTTCATAACCTGATTTTTAGTTTTCGAAAATGGTTTCGATCAGGTTTCCAGAGGGGCGGAGCAATCGGGCAGCTGAGTGCTGCGACAAGACAAGAGTACGGAGTTTTTTGGAAAAAGTCAATGACCTTTCTTTTTTATAAACAGACAGACGGGTCATTTTATTGCCCTGCGGCCACTAAAAACTTGTTTTCCGGGAAACCAGTTCCCGCTTAGTAAACCGTCTAAGGCTTCCGGTTGCGTACATATTTCACAAACTCGAGGACCAGCAGGAGTGTAAAAGCTGCCGCCAGGGCGGGTATATAATGCCGGTAGCCCGGGAATTCGAAACTAAACAGCTGTTGCAATGCAGGGACAAACATGATCAGCAGCAATAGCAAAAAGGCGCCAAGCAGGATAGCCAGTATGGTAAGGTTTCTTTCTGCAATCACAGACAATACCATCCTGGTATGCGAAAGGTTGGTCAGTATAAGAAATATATTGCCAATGATCAGGGAGGAAAAAGCTATGGTCCTGACCTCTCCGTCCGTATGACCTTCCTGAATAGAGAGGAAATAAACCACGATAACCATCAATAATAACAGCAGGCCACTCAGTAAACTGTAGAGTATTTTCCGGCTGCCAAAAAAAACCTCATCCGGCTTCCGTGGCGGGCGGCTCATGATTCCTTTTTCTTCCTGCTCGGTTTCAAAAGCCACTGAACATACCGGATCAATGATCATCTCCATGAAAACAATATGCAATGGCATCAGCAAAACGGGGAGTGTATTAAAAAAAGCAGGCAAAAGGGCAAGGCCGATAATGGGTATATGTATAGCCATTATATACGACATCGCTTTTTGCAGGTTATCATAGATACGGCGGCCATTGCGGATGGCAGAAACAACTGAAATAAAATTATCATCCAGTAATACCAACGCTGCTGCTTCACGGGCCACATCGGTTCCTTTATTGCCCATGGCAATGCCAATATCCGCTGCTTTCAGGGCCGGTGCATCGTTCACCCCGTCACCAGTCATTGCCACTACTTCACGGCGGGCTTTTAATGCTTTTACGATCCGTAACTTTTGTTCCGGCACCACCCGTGCAAAAATGCTGATGCCGGTGATTCTTTGTTGAAGGGCATCATCACTCAGCTGGTTCAGATCATCGCCGGTCATAATAGCATCCACAGGAGATATGCCGGCCTGCCCGGCAATGCTTTTGGCAGTAACCGGGTAATCACCGGTGATCATGATCACTCTCACCCCGGCTGTATAGCATTCTTGTATGGCTTTGGGGACTTCCGGCCGCACCGGGTCTTCCAACCCGATCAGCCCGGTAAAAGAAAAATTAAATTCATGCTGCTGACCGGGCAGATCATTATTATGCTGTATAGCATTCGCAACAGCAATTACCCGGTATCCTTTTTCTGCCAGTGTCTGAACAGCTTTCAAGTGTGTGGCGGATTCAGCAGGGCTGAGTTTACAAAGCAAGAAAATACTTTCGGGGGCTCCTTTGGCAGAAACAGTAAGACTGGTTTCATCCGGTAACTGTGTTACCCTTGTCATGGCAAGCAGTTCTCTTGTCAGCGGGTATTCTTTGACCAGCCGCGAAGCCCGTTTTTCCTTTTTATCATAGGTTTTGAATACCCGGTGTATAGCGGTTTCCATTGGATCAACCGCATTTTCCTGTGAAGCAAGCGATCCATTCAAGATCAACGCTGCAATCTCTTCATACTCATTACCAAAATGATTACTGTAAATGATAGTGCGGCCATTATACAAAGCCACCACTTCCATTTTATTTTGTGTGATCGTACCCGTTTTATCTGTACAAAGCACTGTAGTGGAGCCCAGCGTTTCAATGGCAGAGGGCTTGCGGGTCAATACCTTTTTTTTAGACAGGCGCCATGCACCCAATGCCAGGAAAACCGTCAATACTACCGGGAATTCTTCCGGTAATATTGCCATAGCAGCAGCCAGCCCGTTCAGCACAGATTGCAGAAAATTCCCTCTCGTGAAATAAAAAGCAATGATCACCAACAGGCTGATGAAGATGCCGGCAATGAATAATCTCCGGACCAGCACTTTCATTTCCTGCTGCAGTCGGGTTTCATCAGGGTCTATACTTTTTAAGGATAACCCGATTTTACCAAACTCGGTATTGGCGCCTGTAGTTTCCACCCGGGCCCATCCTTTACCTTGCACCACCAGGGTGCCACTGAATACGTAATTCTTTTTCCCGGTTGTTTCATCAACTGTTGATTTAACGACCGGCACAGATTCACCGGTCAGCAGTGATTCATCAATCGTTAAGTTGAGTGAGTTAAGCAATATTGCATCTGCAGCGACCCGGTCTCCTTCGTTGAGCAGCAGTATATCACCTGGCACTACTTCTCTGCCGGGAATCCTGGTTTCTTTCCCGTCTCTTATCACCAGTGCCCGGGGGGAGGAAAGATTCTTTAATGCTTCCAGTGCCCTTTCGGTTTTGCGGTACTGGTAAAATGTAATGTAAATGATAATGAAAATGGTGCCGAGCATCACCAGGCCTTCTTTGTAATCGCCCAGGATCATATATAAAATACCACAGCTTATCAGCAACAGGAACATGGGTTCCCTGATCACTTCGGCAGCAATCCGCCAGATGTTTTTAGGCCGGGCAGAAGCCAGTTCATTATATCCAAATTCAGCCAGCTTGTTTTCAGCAGCTGCAGAACTTAAACCGGTGATCATAGATTCTCTTTTCTGAATGTAATTTAAATCGCTACTGGTTTTATTGAATAGCCTGCTGTCATTCTGTGTTATGAGTCTTATCATAAACAAAAACAGCTGTGTTCTTTTTACCCTACATACAATAACTTAGCAAGAAAACAGCCTGCATGCCACCTATCATCGAATGTGTTCCCAATTTCAGCGAAGGCAATGACCTTACGATCATCAAACAGATTACTGATCAGATAGAAACCGTGGAAGGTGTTCGCCTCCTGAACGTGGACCCGGGCAATGCTACCAACAGAACGGTGGTGACTTTTGTCGGTCATCCCGAAGCGGTGATCGAAGCTGCCTTTCTCGCTATCCAAAAAGCCGGTGAACTCATTGATATGAGTAAACACAAGGGTGAACACCCAAGAATGGGAGCCACGGATGTTTGCCCCCTGATCCCCATTGCCAATATTTCCATGGAAGAAACAGCTGTTTTTGCGCAGCGCCTGGCCAAACGGGTTGGAGAAGAATTAGCCTTACCTGTTTACCTCTATGAAGCGGCACAACCCAACAAAGAAAGAAACAACCTGTCGGTGATCCGTGCCGGGGAGTACGAAGGCTTTTTCAAAAAGATCAAACAACCGGAATGGAAACCTGATTTCGGGCCTGCTGAATTTGATGCCAAAAGAGGCGGCACCGTGATCGGTGCCCGGGATTTCCTGGTGGCCTATAATATCAACCTCAATACCACTTCAACCAGAAGAGCCAATGCCATTGCCTTTGATGTGCGGGAGGCGGGCAGAAACGTGGAAGAGAACGGGGTAAAAGTCAATAAACCGGGCACATTTAAATCAGTTAAGGCGATCGGCTGGTATATCGAGGAATACGGCATCGCCCAGATATCAATGAACCTTACGAATATCAATATCACCCCGGTGCATATTGCTTTTGACGAGGTTTGTAAGAGGGCTGAAGCCCGTGGCATCCGGGTGACTGGTAGTGAACTGGTAGGGCTGGTGCCGTTGAAATCGCTGACTGATGCAGGCAAGTATTTTCTCAAAAAGCAACAACGATCCACCGGTGTTTCGGAGAAAGAACTGATCAAGATTGCCGTGAAATCCATGGGGCTAGATGAATTGGGACCATTTAAACCAGAGGAGCGGATCATTGAATATTTATTAGCAGATAAATCAGCCAGCAAACTGGTAAGCATGCCCTTAACTGGTTTTGCAGATGAGACTGCCAGTGAAAGTCCTGCTCCCGGTGGTGGTTCTATTGCCGCCTACGTTGGTTCACTCGGGGCTGCATTAGCCACGATGGTCGCCAATCTTTCTTCCCATAAAAAAGGCTGGGATGATCGTTGGGAAGAATTCAGCAACTGGGCTGAAAAAGGGGAGCAGTACAAGACCGAATTGCTCCGGCTGGTTGACCAGGATACGAATGCTTTTAACCAGATCATGACAGCCTTCGGTCTGCCCAAATCAACCGATGCTGAAAAAGCAGCTCGTACCCAAGCCATCCAGGAAGCCACGAAGTTTGCTATCGAGATCCCTTTCAAAGTGATGCAATTGGCTTATGGCAGTATGGAAGTCATCAAAGCGATGGCCGAAACGGGCAACCCTAATTCGGTATCTGATGCCGGTGTCGGTGCTCTTTGTGCCCGTAGTTCGGTGATGGGGGCCTTTATGAATGTGCGGATCAATGCAGCCGGTTATACTGATAAAGAATTTGTGGCGGACATACTCAGCCGCGGCAGGGAAATTGAGAACAAAACCATAGCTTTAGAATCCGAAATTTTAAACGTTGTCAATGGAAAAATTGGAAACTAAGGTTCCTGTCAGCGAACCGAAACCGAACGTGATGCAGCACCTGAAGATCTATAATAAGCAGGATATCCTGTCGCTGACCCGTATCCGCCGTTTTGAAACCAAACTCGGGGAAAGATTGCAGGTCATCAACGATCCCACGGCCATTGAAGCATCACTGGCTGCCTCCAATGCTAAATATGTTTTGTTCGGCATACCCGAAGATCTTGGTGCCAAAGGAAATTTTGGTTTGGGTGGTGCTGATACGTTATGGATCCCTTTTTTACAAAGCATCCTGAATATACAGAGCAGTGATTTTTTTGATGGCGGTGATGTGTTACTGATCGGCCATTTTGATTTCGGCGATATTCAATACCTGATCGATACAACCGCAAGAAGCGAAGATGAAAAAATAGAAGCTTACCGGCATGCCTTGCATACGGTGGATGATGAAGTGGAAACACTGGTGAAGATCATTACCTCCTTAAAGAAAATCCCCATTGTGATAGGAGGCGGGCATAATAATTCGTACCCGCTGATCAAAGGCGCTGCCAAAGGATGGCATAAAGCCGGGGTGACTCCATTGGCACAGATCAACTGTATCAACCTTGATGCACATGCGGATTACCGGCCCATGGAAGGGCGGCACAGTGGTAATGCATTCCGCTATGCCGAAGAAGATGGTTATTTACAGAAGTATTGCATTGTGGGTTTGCATGAGAATTATTTACCACAGAATGTCTGGATCGATATTGTGAACAATCCGTTTATTGACTGCATCACTTTTGAAGACATTTTTGTTCACGAGAAAAGGACTTTCTTACAGGCAGTGGCACATGCCACCGGATTCACGGAAGACACACTGACCGGTATTGACCTTGACCTGGATGCGATCCAGAATACACTCAGCAGTGCGATGACACCCGTGGGTATCAGTCCGGTGGATGCCCGGAAATATATTGCGTTTGCAGCCGCGGATGCCAAACCTGCTTACCTGCACATTTGCGAAGGTGCCACAAGATTATCCGATGGAAGAACAGATGCCACCAGTGGTAAACTGATCAGTTATTTGGTGAGTGATTTTATTAAAGCCCTCTCGGTTTGATCAATATACTGCGCCGGTAATTTTAATATCTGCTTTGGAGAATGCTTTCCTGAAACGTACAAGCATTTTGTCTGCTTCCTTTTCATTTTTTTCAGCCATGAGTGCCTGCCAGGCCCCGTATAAGGCCCAGCCATTTTCACTATTATTTTTCAGGTCAGCCAGGAAAACTTGTTGGGCTGCTGCATGGCGGCCTGCTTTCAGCAAGGCATTTCCCAAATAATGCTTGGGATTCAGTAACCAGTCTCTCGGTTCATTATACACCATATTTTCTTCGATGGTTACTGCTTTTTGAAAAGCCGTGATAGCTATATCATTATTTTTTTCTGCAAGAGCTATCGTTCCGTTCAATAATTGTTCAGCAATGGTCAGCCCGTCAATAGCGGGAGAGAAGGGAGTAAAAGGAATAGACAGGCTGCTGTCTTTCATCAGTTGCTGTAATTGTCCCAGTTCATTTTTTGCTTCGGTCTGCTTTGTAGTGGCAGCAAAGGCCATCCCTCTTCCAAAATGGTACAGGGCATTGCTGTACACCTGTGTAGCTGCTGGTTGTGGCATATCCAGTAATGATTGCCAGTTGCCAAAGCGAACATGCACCAATACAGGAGTGCTGTGAATATATTGTATATACGATCCCATCGGGGCGGGTATGGCGAGATAGTCTTTCGGGATACTGTTCATCGTTTTTTCAGCAGCGATCATGGATTGTGCACGGTATCCTCCCAGCATGGCATTATTCGTTTGCATATGCAGGTTATGAATGACGTAGAGGAAATCATTCCCGGCAACAGGTGCATAGAGTTTTGTCACTTTTTGATAACTGCCTACTGCCTGCTCATTCACAGTAACGCCTTTACTGTAATTGCCGGTTCGTAAATAAATATGCGAAGGCATATGCACGGTGTGGGAAAGGCCGGGGGTAATCTTTCCTAGCCTGTCTGCACTGGGAATTGCTTTGGCAAAATAAGGCGATGGTTCCATCACATGGATATAATAATGGTTGGCTCCGGGATGATTGGGATATTTTACCAATAGTTTCTCCAGTACTGAACGTATCAGTGGCGTCCAGGGTTTGGGTGTGCCATCAATTTTCCACAGATCCCAGGGATGCTGCAGCATCAGTGCATCTGCATACAAGGCAGCAACATCGGGATCATTAGGATATTGCTCATATGCTTCCTTCATCCGGTCCACATAGACCTGGTTTAGTTTTTCCCGGCTTTCGGTGGAGTCAGCGGAATAGCGGTATCGCTGCGCATTGATCAGCATCTTTTCTTTATCAGTACAGGGTCCGCCATATTCAATCGCTCTTCCACTGGCTGATAAAGCATCGGGGGAGGCGGCGTAACCAACATCATTAATGTTAGGACCATACGCCAATGCCTGTGCCCAATACAACATGGCGCAATCCGGGTCAAACTTTGCGGCTTTCTTGAATGAAGCCATGGCTTCGATAATGTGAAAGCTATAATACATATTCATGCCCTGGTTGAAATAGAACTGGGCACTGTCACTGGTAGTACTGATCTTCCATTGATGATTGCCTGCACCGGGAATGGGAGGGATATCTGTTTCTTCCAAAAAATCTTTTAGTGCTTCCCAATCAGGGCCGCAGCGAACGATATTTTTTTGGAGGGATTGGCTCGCAGTCCTTTTTGTAAACGAAGAAGAGCTGCTTTTATTAACCGAAAACGCCAGCAATACAGCTGTAGCAAATGCCAGCAGGGTAAGCAATAATAATCTTGATCTCATGCCGCAGTTGGTTTAATGGGCAAGAAGTTACGAAGATTCTTTTTTTGAAAGGAAAATTCTGCTAACCGGCTGCTTTTTCTTCCAGCTCCACGATCTTTTCAAATGCTTTTTCGTAGTCGCTGTTCAGGGAAACCAGTTCAGCCGATGCTTTTTTATACGCTGTTTCTGCCTCGAGGAATTTATTTTTATCCGAATACACAGCCGGGTCAGATAAAGCGGCTTCCAGTTTTTGCTGTTCTGTTTTTAGACCGGCAATTTTTTCTTCCAGTTGCTGAAAGAGGCGTTGCTGCTTTTGCAGTTCTTTCTTGAACTCTTTGTTAATAGGAGCTGATGGTTGTGCTTTGATCTCAGGTGCAGGAGCAGTAATCTTTATTTCAGTTTTTTTTTCCTGCTTCTGATTTTTCCCTTCTGATTTTTTGTTCCCTGTCTCTGCCTTTTTTGCATCTGCTTCCTGTTTGGCCATCCTTTCTTTCCAGGCCACCCATTCTTCATAGCCGCCTTTGAATTCCTTGATCTGGTGGTCTACGATCTCCCAGATCTTGTTGGCCGTTTTGGAAACAAAATAACGGTCGTGACTGACGAGGATGATACTGCCTTCATATTTATTCAGGGCTTCGATCAGCAGGTCGCAACTGTGCATGTCGAGGTGGTTGGTCGGTTCATCCAGCATCAGGAAGTTGGCTTTGCTGACAATGGTCTTTGCCAAAGCCACCCTTGCTTTTTCACCACCACTTAAAATTTTGATCTTCTTATCTGAATCATCACCACTGAATAAGAAACAACCCAGCAGGCCCCGCAGTTCCAGTTCTGTCATCTGGCTGCCGCATTCTTTCATTTCATCAATGATGGTATTATTGACATTCAGTGCTTCCAGCTGGTGCTGGGCATAGAAACTCTCTTCTACATTATGTCCCCACTTGCGTTCACCATTGGTAAAACTTTCCACGCCGGCAATAATCCGGAGCAGGGTCGACTTTCCTTTTCCGTTGGCGCCGATCAGGGCAATTTTATCACCCCGGTCAATTTCAACCGATGAGTTTTCAATGATCACATTCTCACCAAAAGCTTTGGATACATTGTGTAATTCCACCAGCACCCTGCCCGGTGTTTTATCCACCCGGAAATTGATCCGGATATTCGGACGCACCAGTTCCGCATCTTCGATCCGGTCGAGCTTGTCCAGTTTCTTCATTAAACTTTGCGCCATGGCCGCTTTGCTGGCCTTCGCCCTGAACCGTTCGATCAGGCGTTCATTCTGGCGGATATAATCCTGCTGGTTCTCATATGCTTTCTGCTGCATTTCGATACGGATCGCTTTTTCCTTTTCATAGTAATCATAATTACCCGTATAAATATGCAGTTGTTGCTGGTATACTTCCACGATCTTGGTCACCATCCGGTTCAGGAAATATTTATCGTGGCTCACGATCACCACCGAGCCCTGGTAGTGCAGCAGGTATTTTTCTAACCATTCAATAGAGGGAAGATCAAGGTGGTTGGTCGGTTCATCTAATAATAACAGGTCAGGTTGCTGCAGGATCATCTTGGCCAGCAAGACCCGCATTCTCCAGCCACCGCTGAATTGCTTATACGGTTTTTGCAGGTCGGCATTGGAAAAACCAAGCCCCTGCAACACTTCTTCCGTTTTGTGATGGATATTATAACCGCCCAGTGTCTCTAATTCATGTAACCGGTCGGTATATTCCAGTAAGGTCTTTTCATCGCCGGTCTTTTCCAGTTCCTTCCCGATCTCTTCAATTTCTTTTTCCAATTGCAGCACCCGTTCAAAGGCGCCGAGTGCCACTTGTAAAATGGAATCATTGGTATCAAAACTCAGCAGGTCCTGGTGCAGGTAACCGATGGAAGTGGTGCGGCTTCTTTCTACCGTACCGGCAGAAGGCTGGTATTCACCCACCAATAATTTCAGCAGGGTTGATTTACCCGTTCCGTTGTACCCGATCAGCCCGATACGTTCACCCGGCTGAATATGCCAGGTAGCTTCTTCCACGATAGCTCTTGCGCCAAATTCGAATGTCACATTTTGAAATCCTGCCAGCATAATTTGTAAAATGAAGCGCAAATTTAGCCCAATTCAACCATTAAAAAATTGTTGAAATCGGTTAAATCCTTCCTATCCTTAATTCCATGGCTATCTTTGCCGGAAACTTTTTTGCATGGATGTTAAGAAAATCATTGGTTTACTGGCTATCCTTCTTCCGGCTTTGATCATTTTACTGGGTATTATCCGTGTTTTTGTCCAAAAAACAAAAGGGGTGAATGGACTCACCATGCTCTTTGCCATCCTGTTATTGCTGGTGGGATTGGTCCGGTATTATGTGTTTCCTGATAAAGAAAATAGCGGCGGTGATAACACAAAAGCCATTCCACTGACAGTGAGTAAACACAGCGAAGCCTTTAATCTTTCTCTTGAAAAGGTACTGGCTGCTTATTACCAGCTTACCGGTGATTTTGTGAGTGCTGATACTAACAAGATCGCTCAATCTGCCGCCGGTTTGAAAACAGCGTTAGACAGTTTAAAAATTGATGAACTGAAAGTGGATACACTGATCTGGCAAACGGCCCTGCAACCGTATGAGAATACAAAAGCAGAACTGAGTGCCATTATCGCCGATCCTTCACTGGCGGAGAAAAAAGCTTCGCTGAATATTTTATCCAACGAGTTGTTCACCTTATTAAGTACGGTAAGGTATGACCTGGCGAAATTATATTGGCAGGAATGTGTGTCCGCATTTGGCGAAGAGAAGCCCGGCAACTGGATCAGCAAAACAGAACAGTCCGCTAATCCGTATGGTCAAAAGGATTGTGCAGAGATAAAGACCACTTTAAATTTTGTTCCCGCCGATACAACCAAAAAACAATAAGATTGTTGTGAGAGCTATGCAGAAGATAGTTGGTTTCATACTCCTTAGTTTATTATCCGGTACCGTTTTTTCTCAAAATATCGCCGCCGATAAAGCAGGCCGTTTTTCATTGAACGGGTACGTCAAAGACAGCCTTTCCGGTGAGACGATCATCGGTGCTACCATTACCGTGAACGGGCAGCCAAAGGGAGTAGCCAGTAACCAATTCGGTTTTTACTCCATTACGCTGGATGCGGGTACCTACACGATTTCTGCTTCCCATATCTCTTATATGGCAAAACCATATACAGTCGTACTCAACAGTAATCAATCCTACAATTTCGATCTTGTTCCCAAATCATCGGCGAATACAGAAGTGGTCGTCTATTCCAAACGCAGGGATGCCAATGTGAAGAATGCACAAATGGGGAAGATCGACCTCTCGATGAACCAGATCAAAAACGTTCCGGCTTTTATGGGCGAAGTCGATCCCCTAAAAGTGATCCAGTTATTACCCGGAGTTCGTAATGCCGGGGAAGGCAATGCAGGTTTTTATGTTCGTGGTGGCGGTCCTGATCAGAACCTGATCCTGTTGGATGATGCGGTGGTGTATAATACCGGTCACCTGTTTGGTTTCTTTTCCATTTTTAATGGTGATGCTATCAAAAATGTGTCCCTGATAAAAGGAGGGATGCCGGCGCAATATGGCGGCCGTCTTTCTTCCGTACTGGATGTAACCATGAAGGATGGGAATATCAATAAATTTCAGACCGAAGGAGGCATCGGGCTGATCGCTTCCCGCATTTCGGTACAGGGGCCTATCAAAAAAGATAAAGCTTCCTTTATTATTTCTGCCCGCCGCACTTATATTGATGCGCTGGCCAAACCATTCATTAAAAAGAGCAGTGATTTTTACGGCTCCGGTTATTATTTCTACGACCTCAACGCCAAGATCAATTACCGTTTTTCCGAGAAAGACCGTTTATTCATCAGCGGCTATTTCGGCCGTGATGTTTTTGACTTCGTGAATGCCAAACGTTCTTTTAAAACCAATATCCCCTGGGGCAACCGTACGGCAACCGTACGTTGGAACCATGTATTCAACCGTCGTCTTTTTGCGAATACCACTTTATTATACAACGACTACAAGTTCAAATTTGCTGCACAACAGGAAAGCCTGGAGATCGGTCTTTCTTCCGGTATCCGTGATTATAGTTTGAAAACGGATTTTGACTATTACCCGTTACCGAATCATAAATTGAAATTCGGCGGACTGATCACTTATCATAAGTTCATTCCCAATGTGGCATCCGGCCGGCAGGATTCCGTTATTTTCACCCCCAATAATGAAACGGAAAAATATGCTGCTGAAGCCGCTTTGTATATCCAGGACGACTGGGAAATAGGAGAGCAATGGAAGATCAACTATGGCGTACGATGGAGCAGCTTCACACAGATCGGGCCGTATAAAAAATTCACACGGGATATAAACGGTAATAAATTAGACAGCACCGTATATAAAAGCTTTGCACCTGTAAAGACCTATGGTGGTTTTGAGCCAAGGGTCACCGTCCGCTATGCCATTAATGATGAGACTTCCATCAAAGCTTCGGTAACAAGAAACCTGCAATATATTCACCTGGTCAGTAATTCGGGAACAACTTTGCCCACCGATCTCTGGGTGCCGAGTACCTATATTGTAAAACCACAGATCAGCTGGTTATATGCGGCGGGGTTGTTCAAAAATTTCAACGACAATACCTGGGAAACTTCGCTGGAAGTTTATTATAAGGATATGCAAAACCAGGTGGAATACCAGGAAGGGTATACACCATCATTGAAAGATCCCGAAGAAGAATTTGTGTTTGGGAAAGGATGGAGTTATGGTTCAGAAGTATTACTGAATAAAGTGAAGGGAAGGTTCACCGGCTGGATAGGTTATACCCTGTCCTGGACCTGGCGAAAATTCCCTCAACTGAATGACGGCGAAAAATACCCGGCTAAATTTGACCGTCGTCATGATCTTTCTGTGGTGGGTAACTATGAACTGAACAAGAAATGGAAATTCGGGGCCGTGTTTGTATATGGAACCGGCAATGCGATCACCCTGCCCGAACGTTTTTATATCATCAACGGTGTGCTGACCCAGGAATACAGTAAACTGAACCAGTACCGGATGAAAGCCTATCACCGGATGGATTTTTCTGCTACTTATACACCCACTCCCAAAAAGCAACGGAAATTACAGAGCTACTGGGTCTTTAGTATTTACAATTTGTACAGCCGCCTCAATCCTTATTTTATTTATTTTGACCAGGCAGGCAGCCCGGTGACCGGCGACCTGAAAGTGGAAGCCCGGCAGGTATCCTTATTCCCCATCTTACCTGCTGTAACCTGGAATTTCAAATTCTGATGGAATAAGTACAGGTGAATTTTCATGCCTGCATCGTAGTTTTTATCGTAAAGCTTTTGTACTAATAAAAAGCAGGGAACGTTTTAGTAAAAAATTATACCCATGACCCTGCAGGCATTTTCATCCGTTGAAAACATTATCAAAGAATATTTAGAACATAGAGACCGGTCCATCCGGTTCGGCAAGAAAAGAATGGATGCGGAGAAAGAATATAATAAGCTGCTGACAAAATACAACGGCGAATCGAAGAACTACAGCCTGCAGCAGGCCGACAGCATTTACAAAGCGTATATGGACATGATCAGCTATGGGCAGGAATCAGCAAAAGCAGAAAAGATATTCCTGGAGGCAGAACATAAATTAAGAGAAGTGGGGGAGATATTGTTTGAAGCTTCGATCACCGCTGAGATCCCTGTAACTCCTTCGATCAACGGGCAGGCACCGGCTACCCGGCGGGTGACCGTGGCTTATGAAAACGGGCTGGTGATCGTAAAATAAAATGGCTGCACAGCATATCCTGCAAAAAGACTGTTGCTTTTTCTACGTATAAAAGCTCTTGCAAATAACAGGGGATTGAAAGACCTTTCAGTGGCTTAATTGTTGTTTATGATACGAAGTTCAAAAGCAATATCCATGAAGAAACTGATCCGCATCATTCTCTTCTTTGCCGGGTTTTATCTCTATATCATGCTCCTGACTTCCTGTAAAAAGAAAGACGGCATGGATGATACAACCCTGCCTGGCTCCGGCAACGGTAATGCCAGTTGCACGGCTACAAAAGCCAATGCTGAAAATATCCAGGTATTCCCGGCGGATAACCCCTGGAATAAAGATATAAGTGCTTCAACTGTTGACCCATTCAATACACAGATCATTGCAGGTATCTCAGGTAATGTGATCAAAGCAGATTTTGGCAGTGGCTTATGGAATGGGGCACCCATTGGTATTCCTTATATCGTTGTGTGCGGCAACCAGCCGATGACAAACATCTTCTTTACGGATTATGGAGACGAAAGTGACCCGGGGCCTTATCCAATACCACTGACCGCACCCATAGAGGGAAACGGTGTTGGCGACTCACATGTGATTGCAGTGGATATTGAGAATAAGAAACTCTACGAATTATTTTATGCCCATGTGAATGGCAACCGCTGGGATGCTTCCTCCGGGGCAGTATTTAATTTAAATTCTAACCAACTAAGACCGGAGACATGGACATCCGCTGATGCAGCTGGTCTCCCTATTTTCCCGGGACTTGTGCGGTATGAAGAAATACTGAAAGGAGAGATCGATCACCCGATCCGGTTCACCCTTACCAGCAATAATGTAAAACCTGCCTATATTTTCCCGGCCCGTCATAAGGTAAACAGCACCGGTGGACAATACAGCTTACCCTTTGGTGCAAGGATCCGGCTAAAAGCAAGTTTTGATATCTCTGCTTTTTCGGCAACCAACCAAATCATATTAAGAGCCATGAAAAAATATGGTCTGATACTCGCAGATATTGGCAGCAATCTTTATATCAGCGGTGCTCCTGATGAGAGATGGAATAACAATGATCTCCGGAATCTCGGTCAACTCCACGGAAGTGACTTTGAAGTAGTCCAGTTCAACAACTGATACTACTTCAAAGTAAGTTTATCATTCATTAATCAGATCAGAGTACATTCAGCACAACCAGCAAGGCATACAATACCGGAATGATCCACAAAAAGAAAGTAACAATGGCCAGGAAACACAGCAATAAGCTGATCCAGAATTTCGTATTGATCTCACCCTGGTGAAGAAAAACGGCCAGCGGTGGCAGCAGGATGGCGATAATAGCCAGCAAAAGTGTATTGGTGCTGATATCACTGTCTTTTTTCTTAGCCTTTTTATAAGCCTTTAACTCTTTCTTCAATTCCTTGAACCGGGCTTTCTTCTCTTTATTGGAAAGGGATTTGAATTCTTCAAAAGCAGCATTGATAGTGGCAGCATCAGGTTCTTTAGCAGGAGTGCTTGTAGGCGGAGCCGGAACAACAATGGCTCCGTGAGAAACGGGAGCTATGCTGAATAGAGAAACGAATAATACAAGGGTCAGTAACAGGCTGCTTTTTCTCATAGTTGGTTGGTTTTATTGATGATTAAAATAACGGGCTAAAGTTATTCCATTTCCATTGGGTGGCAAAAAAATAACCCCGTTATGAACGGGGCTATTTTCAATATTATACTCAGTTAATGATTACATGATATCCATTGCTTTTACAAAAGCAGTGGTTTGAAAAGGAAGGATCATCGTCAGCCAGGGCCAGTGTGTAACTATGGCAAGGATCAGTGCCGCTGTAGAAGCGAGGAAAACCAACCACCAGATACCTCTGTATTTTTTTGTTTGCTCCATTTTTCAAAGTTTGCGCAAAAATAAGGCAGCATGGTTAAATCAAAAAAAGAGATTTTACTCCTTTGCAGTTATTTTTTTGAATAGTAAGATCGCTATTGATACCAATGCGCCGGTCAATGCAATGATCCATTTTGTTGCCACCACAAAATGAAAAAAGCTAAAATCATCGCCGATATCCGGGTTGTTTATCCACTTCAGCAGGTATGTGTTCTCCGTGATGTCGAAACCCCAGGCCACTGCCTGCAGGACAGCCAGCCCGACAAACATTTTTTTCCAGGAACCTTTTTTGAACTTATAAGAGGTCATCATGCATAAAGCCGCAATCCCGGGGAAGATCCCGGCCATAAAAATAAAGTCAAACCTCAGGTGGTAGCGGAGGATGGTACTGACCTTTTGGTCGAGCCCTGCCAGGATAGTCTCTACTTTCTCCTTCGGGTAAAACAACTCCAGGCCCATGATCGTAAATTTTTCGCCCCGGATCAGCAGGTCGCTTTCCATCCATTTCATACAAAAGGCAGAGGCCATTGCAAGCCCGAGACAGAACAGGAAAAGTTTTTTCCAGCGTTTTTGGTTTGAAATCATACGTTTGCGGAGATTTTTTTACACGATTGTTCCAAATAAAAGTACGAACAGTCAATGTTTTTTCTATATTCGTATTCAATGTGTTTAAAGGACACGACGATTTTAAGATTCGGACACATATCTAACGATTGACGACCATGAGACTTCAGTTTTATTTACGTTTTCATACCCAGGTTGGCCAGAGTTTATGGATCAGTGGGAATGCAGAGGAATTGGGTAATGATGACCCGCAGCAGGCTGTAGCCCTTGAATACCTGAACGAGGAATTCTGGCAGGCTACTATCGAGATCAGGAAGAAGGATGTGGAGAAAAGTATCCGGTATAAATATTTTCTGAAAAATGAGGATGGTGAACTGATCGGGGAATGGGGGAACGACCGGCTTGTTGATGTGTTCCGGAAAGAATTGCAGGAAATACAACTGGTGGATACCTGGAACCATGCCGGGGAATACGAAAATGTTTTCTTCTCGCTTCCTTTTAAAAATGTTTTGCTGGAGCAACCGGCATCAAAAAGTAAAGGAAAGACGGATAAAAATTTCACCCACCTCTTTAAAGTAAAAGCTCCCTTATTAAACAAGAACGAGATTATTTGTTTACTGGGCAGCGGGGATACTATGGGTGACTGGGCAACTGAAAAACCGTTGTTATTGTCGAAAGAAGAAGATTGGTGGGTGGCAAGACTTGATCTGAAAGAGAATGGTTTCCCGGTAGCCTACAAGTACGGCGTGTATGATGCCAGCGAAAAGAAATTTACCCGCTATGAAGAGGGGAACAACCGTTTCCTTTTTAGTGATGGCAGTAAAAAGAAGATCACTGTTCTTCACGATGGATTTGTTCATATTCCCAACAATACCTGGAAAGGTTCGGGGGTGGCAATCCCGGTGTTCAGTCTCCGCAGCCGCAATAGTTTTGGCGTAGGGGAGTTTACAGATATTAAATTGCTGGTCGACTGGGCTAAACAAACAGGATTGAAATTAGTGCAGCTGTTACCGGTGAATGATACCACGGCCACCAATACCTGGCTGGACTCTTATCCGTATGCTGCTATTTCTGCATTTGCATTACACCCGCTTTATATCAATCTTTCGCAGGTGGCGGGTAAAACCCAGGCCCCAAAGATCAGCTCACTCAAGCGAAAGCAAAAGCAATTGAATGATCTCCCTGCGGTGGATTACGAAGCCGTAATGAAATACAAACTTTCCGTATTGAAAGAACTGTATGAGGAAGCCGGTGAGGAATGCCTTGCTGCGGATGATTATAAAAAATTCTTTGAAAGAAACGGGCATTGGCTGTTGCCGTATGCAGCCTTCAGTTATTTCAGGGATAAATATGGTAGCTCCCATTTTGAAGAATGGAAAACGAACGGAATCTATAAGAAAGAAGAGGTAGAAAAAATATTCAACTCTCATTCTGCTGCGGCCAAAGCTATGAAGCTGTATTGTTTCATTCAATACCATCTTCACCTGCAATTGAAAGAAGCAGCAGATTATGCACACAAAAAAGGCATCATCCTGAAAGGAGATATCCCGATCGGTATCTATCGTCATGGATGTGATGCCTGGACCGATCCGGAGCAATACAATATGAACTGGCAGGCCGGTGCACCACCGGATGATTTTGCGGCAGTCGGCCAGAACTGGGGTTTTCCCACCTATAACTGGAAACGCATGCAGGAAGATGGCTTTGCCTGGTGGAAGCAGCGTTTCGAACAGATGAGTGACTATTTTGACGCTTTCCGTATTGATCATATACTTGGGTTCTTCCGCATCTGGAGCATACCGGCCGATGCCGTACAGGGTATCATGGGACGTTTTGTTCCCTGTCTTCCTGTACACATCAATGAATTTGGAGAAAACGGTATCTGGTTCGATTACCAGCGGTTTTGCAAGCCTTTTATTAATGATGATATCATCAATGAAACCTTTGGGCATGGATTAGGCGGCGTGGTTCGCACCGAATTCTTAGTACCGAATGAAACAGGAGGTTACGATCTCCAGGACGGCTTCCAGACACAAAAACAGGTGGAACAGCATTTTGCTTCGCATGAACATACAGAAGAAACCGAACGGTTGAAAAATGGTTTGTATGACCTCATCTCTAATGTACTTTTCTTTGAGGAAGAAGGTTCGCAGGGACAGCATTTCCATTTCCGTATTGCGATGGAAAAAACATCCACCTTCCGTTATCTTATACCGCATGTGCAGGAACGTTTAAGAAATTTATATATCAATTACTTCTTCCGCCGCCAGGATGAATTCTGGAAGAAAGAAGCCATGCATAAGTTACCGCAACTGAAGGCCGCCACCAATATGATGGTTTGCGGGGAAGACCTGGGCATGGTGCCGGAATGTGTGCCCGATGTGATGAAACAACTCGGTATCCTGAGCCTGGAAATACAACGGATGCCCAAGGACCCGAAAAAAGATTTTTTTCACCCCGATGATGCGCCTTATTTATCGGTGATCACCCCTTCCACCCATGATATGAGCACCGTAAGAGGCTGGTGGGAAGAGAACCGGGAACGAACACAACAATTCTACAATAACATTTTGGGACAATGGGGCGATGCACCTTACTATTGTGAACCCTGGGTGAACCGGGCCATTGTGTTACAACATTTATATTCACCTGCCATGTGGAGCATCTTCCAGTTGCAGGATATATTGGGTATGAGTGAGACGCTGCGCCGGGAGAATCCACACGATGAGCGGATCAACAACCCTGCGAATCCTAAACACTACTGGCAATACCGCATGCATCTTTCGCTGGAAGAACTGATCAAACAAAAAGAGTTCAATGAAGAATTGAAAGGCTATGTGGAAAATAGCGGAAGGGGATAAGTTATATTTGCAGGATGAAAGTTCAGTATTGGTCTTACCAACTCAAATTCAGGCATCCTTTTACGATTTCCAAAGGCACAAAAACGCACCAGCCCACCCTGATCGTGGAGCTGGAGCATATGGGCATCAAAGGATATGGTGAAGCACCGGCCATTGCCTATTATAATATTCCCGTAGAGAAAATGATTGCCGACCTGGAAGCCAAAAAAATGTTCGTTGAGAAATTTGCTTTCACCGATCCTGAACGGTACTGGCATTACCTGCATCATTTAATTCCCAATAATCACTTCCTGGTTTGTGCCCTCGACATCGCCGCCTGGGACCTCTATGGCAAAATAAAAGGAAAGCCGCTTTACCAATTATGGAAAGGCGATAGTTCAAAAAATCCCATCACCGATTATACCATCGGGATTGATTCCATTGAAAAAATGGTAGCCAAATTGAAAGAGAAACCCTGGCCTATCTATAAGATCAAAGTGGGTACGGCGGATGATATCGCCATTGTAAAAGCGTTGCGGGAAAACACGGACGCCATCCTGCGGGTGGATGCCAATGCAGCCTGGGACCTGGAGACCGCTTTGCAACTGATACCCCAATTAAAAGAATTGGGAGTAGAGCTTGTTGAACAACCGCTTGCCAAAGACAACTGGGAGGGAATGAAAGTATTATACAAAGCATCTCCATTACCACTTTATGCAGATGAAGCTTGCGTGTATGAGCAGGATGTCGAGAAATGTAAAGATCATTTTCATGGTATCAATATCAAACTTACCAAGTGCAGCGGCATCACGCCGGCAAGAAGAATGATCACTAAAGCTAGAGAGCTTGACCTGAAAGTAATGCTGGGCTGCATGAATGAATCCACAGTTGGTTCTGCGGCCATGGCCCATCTTTTACCCTTTATTGACCAGGTGGATATGGACGGACCCTTGTTATTAGAAGAGGATGTGGCCACGGGGCTGAGCTACGATTTTGGAAAAGTGACTTGCAGTGATCAACCGGGACTGGGCATCAATTTTACCGGCCTACAGACCGCTTAACAGCAATAATTGAAAATTCTTCAACATATGAGGCATACTTGAACCCCTTTTTTCCCGTTTACCTATGTAAAGGCACCAAACGGCCTTAAATTTGCTAAACGTTCCGTCAAACAAGTATACCATGCGAACGAACAAATTACTTATCCTCTTCATTTGTCTCTCCACTGTTGCCAGCAGCCAGCGTTTGCATGTGGGTGTCTTTGGCGGCCTTGCAGCTTATAACGGAGATCTTACCGATAAAATATTACCGAAAAAAGTAACGAACGGGGCGATTGGTCTTACCCTGAATTACGAACTCAAAGACCAGATCATGCTTCGGGGCGGATTGACCTATGCGATCGTGGGTGGTGCCGACCGTTTCAGTGATAAAGACTACCTCGTGGCCAGGAACCTGGCTTTTGAAACAAAGATCATAGAGCTAAGTGCTGTTGGCGAATATTACTTTCTTAATCTCTATGACCGCCGCTATTCTCCGTATGTATTCGGGGGACTGGCTGTATTTCATTATAATCCTTATGCGTATAATGGTTCAAATAATAAAATCTTTCTGAAACCGCTTAGCACAGAGGGACAGGGTATCGCAGGTTATCCCGATCGCCAGCCCTATAGTCTCACACAGCTGGCCTTACCATTTGGTGGCGGTGTAAAATTTGCCGTGAACGACAAACTGAGAATCGGTGTTGAACTGGGTATGCGCAAACTCTTTACCGATTACTTAGACGATGTCAGCAAAAATTATATTGATGTCAATGACCTGCTCGCTGCCAAAGGCCAGTTAGCGGTTGATATGTCGTACCGCGGGGATGAATTACCCGGTGGTAATCCAGCCTACCCGGCCAAGGCTGATGAAAGAGGCAGCCCGGCCAATAAAGATTTCTATTACTTCACCGGTATTCATCTTACGTATCGTATCGGCAACAGCAGCGGTGGTTCAGGCTTTGGTGGAAGAAAAAGCCGGATGGGTTGCCCAGCTAATGTTTATTGAGCTGATACCGTTTGCTTTTGAACCTTTACAGCCGTGTCATGTTGTACATTTGCAGCAATTATACCACACATGGCCTGGAAAAGTCAGCAGCAATTCATCGAAGCATTAGACAAAGCCGGAGAGTTACTTCGCATTACAACCTATGTTGATCCCAAACTGGAGATAGCCGAGATCACCGATCGTATTAGTAAATCGGGTAACGGTGGTAAAGCCATTCTCTTTGAAAATACCGGTTATGATTTCCCGGTACTGATGAATGCCTATGGCAGTGAAAAAAGAATGTGCATGGCCCTGGGTGTAAACCACCTTGATGATGTGGCCCATGAGATCGAAAATTTATTCAAACTCTTAGCTGCTCCCAAAGAAGGGATTTTAGATAAATTAAAAATGCTGCCTAAACTTGGCCAGTTTGCCAGCTGGATGCCTAAAGTAAAAAAAGGAAGAGGCGAATGCCAGGAAGTGGTGATGACTGCACCCGATATCACGAAGATACCTGTCATTACCTGCTGGCCCAAAGATGGCGGCCCCTTTGTTACGCTGCCCATCATTCATACCAAGGACCCGAATACCAATAGCCGCAATGTGGGAATGTACCGTATGCAGGTCTTCGGACCCACCCTCACCGGTATGCACTGGCATAAACATAAAGTGTCTGCCAAACATTTTTCAGAGTATAAAAAACTGGGCAAACGGATGCCGGTGGCTGTTGCGCTTGGTGGTGATCCGGTTTATGCCTATTCGGCTACTGCGCCCTTACCAGAGAATGTGGACGAATACATGTTGGCCGGATTTCTCCGCAAGAAAAAAGTGGAACTGGTAAAATGTATCTCGCAACCCGATGTGGAAGTGCCCGCTGATGCCGATTTTATTATTGAAGGTTATGTAGATCCCAATGATGAACTGATCTGGGAAGGACCTTTTGGCGATCATACCGGTTACTATTCATTACCTGATTTCTATCCCCGTTTTCATATCACGGCCATCACCCATAAAAAGAATGCGGTATATCCTGCCACCATTGTGGGTATTCCGCCGCAGGAAGATGCCTGGCTGGGCAAAGCCACCGAACGGATCTTTTTAGCACCGATCAAAATGACGATGGTACCCGAGATCATGGATATGGATATGCCCGTGGAAGGGGTATTTCATAACCTGGTTATTGCACAGATCAAAAAAGATTATGCCGGGCAGGGACAAAAAGTGATGAATGCCATGTGGGGTGCCGGGCAGATGATGTTCAACAAGATATTAGTAATGGCGGATGAAGGCGTGAAGATCCAGGATTATGAAGCACTGGCTAAATATGTATTTAAAAATTTAAACCCGGCTACGGATATCGCTTTTGCCAATGGCCCGATGGATGTACTCGATCATAGTTGCAGCAAGCTCGGCTTTGGCGGCAAGATGTGTATTGACGGAACAACCAAGTATGAAGAAGAAGAGGATGACAGTTATGAGCCGGGAGTCGTTGGTCTGCAGCCGGGAGTAATTGAAAAGGCACTCGAATATTTTACCGAAATAAAAGTTGTCAATACATCACTGCTGAAAAAAGAAATTCCCTGTCTTATTATTTCTGTAGAGAAAAACAGGCCCGGTCATATCAGCGAACTGCACAAGCAGTTGGGAGGGTTAACCGAAATACAAGGTATCAAAATGATCCTCTACGTGGAGCATACCGTTGATGCCAACGATCTCCCCACAGCTCTCTGGCGTTTCTGCAATAACCTGGATCCAAAAAGAGATTTTGTTCTTTTTAAAAACCTCAAACCTCAAACCTCAAACAGATACACTGCCTGCATGGGACTTGATGGCACCCGCAAAACAAAAGAGCTGGATAATTTCCACCGCGACTGGCCCAATATTATTGTGGCGGATGATGCCACCATCCGGTCAGTTGATGCAAAATGGGAGAGCCTTGGCATCGGTGCATTCCTGCCATCGCCATCTTTAAAGTTCAAAGATCAGATCTATGGAGAAGAAGCGGTGGTGAATTGACCCCCTGCCCCCTGAAGGGGAAACTTTGTACGTACATACGGACTGTTTCCAAAACTTCTCTAAGCAGTTAGCTTTATGCTACATTTGATCAGCTAAATAGTACTGACAAATAAAATGACGCATGCCTGGTAGTAATGAAAGAAGCAACATAGGTGCCCCTTCCGGAGAAAGGTCTATTCATATCCTCATGACCGGTGCCGGTGCACCCGGTGCAGCAGGTATAATCAAATGCCTCCGGCAAGATCCTGTCGTTCGTATCACGGCTGCAGATGTAAATCCCCATGCGGTGGGCCGTTTTCTTACCAATGATTTTGTGACGATCCCAACTGCACATGACCCTGCTTTTGCAGATACAGTCTTATCCATCTGCCGGGAAAAAGATATTCATGTCGTGATGCCGCTGGTGACCAAAGAATTGATACCATTGGCACTGCGTACAACTGATTTTGAAATGGCCGGGGCAAAAGTATTGGTTTCCTCTGCTGCTTCGTTGGAGATCGCCAATAACAAAAGCCGTTTGTATGAATTCCTGCAATGGCGGGGAATGACGGTACCGGCATATAAAATTGTGGAAACAGTGGAGCAGTTCCGTGAAGCCGTGCTCGAACTGGGCTACCCGGAGAAAAATGTATGCTTCAAACCATCGGTCTCCAATGGCAGCCGGGGTTTCCGGATCCTCTCCGAGCAAATGGATGAACTCGACCTGTTGTTCAATTACAAACCATCCAGCACTTATCTCCGTTTGCACGATGCCATCCGCATCTTGTCTTCCGGTGTTTTTCCTGAATTATTAGTCAGTGAATATTTACCCGGCGAAGAATATTCCGTGGATTGCCTGGCCAATCATGGTGCAGCAAAACTGATTGTTCCAAGATCGAGACAGAAAATGATCAACGGCATCAGCGTGGAAGGAGCGTTTGTGCAGGATGAAAATATCATCAGCTATTGCACACAGATCATCAAAGAACTGCAGCTGCATGGCAATATTGGCATACAGGTCAAACGTTCGGCGGAAGGACAATTTTTATTGGTTGAAATAAATCCCCGGGTGCAGGGTACTATTGCTGCGGCTTTAGGTGCCGGTATTAATCTTCCTTTGCTCGCCGTTAAACAGGAATTGGGTTTATCCATCACCGCCAAAGAGTTGCAGGTACAATGGGGCACCCGTTTCTCCCGTTATTGGTCCGAAGTTTTTTGGAAGGGGTAGCCACAGATTACACAAATTACCCGTCTTAAACTGGTCGATTCCTCAAGGGTAAATGAGTCTTCTTGTGCTAAAAATCTGTGAGAATCCGTTCAATCCGTGTCATCCGTGTTCCTCTCCCTGGCCTTGCTTTCATCTGCGCTTAGTTCAGTAACTTGTGTAAAATTGTAGCACATGAAAAGATGGAGTTCTGTTTTCCTGCTGGGTTTATTAACGATGGCGGGCTGCGCCCAGAAAAATGATGGCCTGAAAACTTCAGCCAATACCAATACTTTATTGTGGAAGATCAGTGGTAAGGGTTTATCCAAACCTTCTTATCTCTTTGGCACCATCCATATGCTTTGCGGCGAAGATGCCGTGCTGAGTGATAACCTGAAAAAAGCCATCAAGGCTGCTGATGAAGTGTACCTGGAAATTGATATGGACAACCTCATGGAAATGTTTGGCGCCATGTCCAAAATGAAAATGACCGGTGACACCACCTTACAAGACTTACTGAGCCCCGAAGATTATACATTGGTGAAAGAGTATTTTGAAAGCAGGAGTTCTATGATACCTTTCTCCATGCTGCAAACCTTTAAACCCATCCTGGCGGCTTCCACGCTGGAGCAATCCAAACTGCCCTGTGATGATATGGCGGCGATGGACCAAATCGTGATGCAGGAAGCAAAGAATAATGACAAAGAAGTAAAAGGACTGGAGACCATGAGTTACCAGGCCGGTATGCTGGACAGCATCCCGTATAAGATGCAGGCCGAGCAATTGCTGAGTTATGTAAAGAATAATGGCAAATCAGATGACGGGTTAGAAATGAAAGACATGCTGAAAGCCTATAACGACCAGGACCTGCAAAAATTAGAAGAGATGATGACCAAAGCAGATGCCGGTCTTTCCGGTTTTACCGAACTATTATTGTACAACCGCAACCGCAACTGGGTTAAAAAACTAAATGAGCTCTTACCCAACAAAGCATTAGTGATTGCCGTTGGAGCGGGGCACCTGCCCGGCGAGCAGGGTGTGATTAACCTGCTGCGCAACGAAGGCTATACCGTGGAGCCGGTGGAGAATAAATTGAATAAGGCGAGGGAGATATAAATGATGAACTTTGGGATGGTCTGAAACTGGGATTGTAAAATTGAAAATGCGAAAGTTTTGGTTGTATTTGCGAAAGTGGCTGTTGGCAAAAACAATTTTTTTAGTAAATTGAATTGTAAACAGTTATCAAAAAAAGCGAAAGTTTAGCCAACAGGGACTTTCGCATATTTACGAGTTGGCTGCAACTTTATTTGACACCATTAATTTCAAATGCTCGACACATTTTTCATTATAATAATTTCATTATTTCTTTACCTAGTAACTGGTGTTTTGTATTTACTCTATTTGCCATTTAAACAGTGGCTTAAAAGGACAAATAAATTGACAGAGCTTTGGAGTAAAAGAATAAATTGGATTTTTCTTTCTCTACCAATATTTGCACTACTATATCTTTATATTCACAAGGACGACAGATATCCAAGTAAAAATAGAGTTGAAGATATAGCAGACATTCATTTACCTGAAACCTTTATAGTATTGAAAGACGAGTATCAAGATATGTGGCAAGACTATGCTATATTTTATGACATTCAGCTTAATAATGAACAAACAAAGAAATTAATTTCATCAATTAAACATTCCAAATATTATTTGACAGACAATAAAGCAATTAATAAAGACACAATTTGGACAGTTGAAAATACAATTTATACTTTTAGAATTCCAAGTGGTAGAACTTCATATTTTATAAAGTTTGACTCAAAAAATGGAATATTAAATTATGAAGAAATATATGACTAAAAGCAGCAGCCAACATGAACTGTGTAAAAAACCAAGCAAAAAGCCAACTTTTTTTAGGGTTTTGCT
>CAZQSZ010000004.1:0-442893 GCA_964596345.1 uncultured Chitinophaga sp.
CGACAGGAATCGAACCTGTATCAAAAGTTTAGGAAACTTCTATTCTATCCATTGAACTACGGGACCAGCTCTCAACCAAAGTTGAAAGGACGGCAAAAATAATGGTTTCCGGCCTAAAGGAGAAGCTCAAATTGGGCTAACTTGTACATATATATATGCCAGTATGCAAAAAAGAGCCCTCTTTTCCGGATTGTTATTTTTGTGCTTATTTACTTGTTCCAAAACATTTTCCCAATCCATGCAACAGCCGAAGGCAGTACTAAACCATATAGCCCTTTACGTGGTGGACCTGCAAAAAAGCACCCTGTTCTACCAGGACATCATCGGGCTGGATACCATCCCGGAGCCTTTTCATGATGGCAAACATACCTGGTTCAGCATCGGGGTAAAAAGTCACCTGCACCTGATCCAGGGCGCAGCCACCCCGTTACAGCATCCCAAGAATACCCATCTCTGTTTCAGCGTGGCGTCCGTGACAGATTTTACCCGGCTATTGGGAAAGCATCATATCGAATTTGAGAACTGGGCGGGAGAAAAAGGGGCTGTTACCAACCGGGTGGACGGGGTCAAACAGATCTATTTTAAAGACCCGGACGGCTACTGGATCGAGATCAACGATGCGAAAGAGTAGGGTGCGATACCGGGCAAGACCTTATCTTTGCCCTCCCTTAAAAGAATAGCAATGAAGTTTTATAATGTCCTGATCAAATACCGCCTGTGGATAGGAATTGTGCTGGCAGCCCTGGGTGGATATGTAAATTATACCGCCAGTTTCTGGCCCGCTTTTCCTTTGTATTTTATTGGTCTCATCCTGATCGCAGGTCATTTTTTCTTCGGTCCCCTGCGCCTGATCCAGGAATACATGGAAAGTGGTGATATGGATGGTGCGGAAAAAGTGCTGGCTTCCATTCAATTTCCCAACCTGCTGTATAAGCCGATCCGTTCGGTGTATTATACATTGAAAGGGAATATCGCCATGATGAAGCAGGATTTTGAAGGTGCTGAAAAGAATATGAAAAAAGGACTGGACCTGGGGATGCCGATGAAAGAGGCCGAAGGGGCCAGTATGCTGCAGATGGGAATGCTCGCCATGCAGAAAAATGATATGAAGCAGGCCGAGAGTTATATCCGGGCTGCTATCCGCAAAGGATTACCGGATAAAGAAAATGAAGCCGCCGCTTATTTACAGATGTGCAGTATCATGATGAACAAGCGGGAGTTCCGGGCAGCGAAAGATTTTTTCCGGAAAGCAAAAGCGTTGAGACCCACCACGCCGCAAATCGTTGACCAGATCAAACAGATCGAGAAATATATTACCAGGATACCAGGATAGTTGGGTTGATTGGTTAATTAGTTAATCAGGTTGGCAAAGCTATTGTCAACCTTTTTTATTTCGTTCGTAGCAAACCATTAACTTGCTCACTATAAATTGCCGGTATGAAAAAGATACTTTTTATTTCCATTTTCGTTGTCTGTTCATTAGTTGTATCAGCACAAGTTGTAAGTAGTAATCCGGGTATCCCGGGTATCGCACTAATACCTCAACCAGTTTCCTTAATAAAGGGAACGGGGTATTTTACCTTGCCCGCAAACACAATGATCATTTCGCCAAAGAACGAAGAAGTGAAACGAATGGCGGAGGATTTTGCTGCCAAGCTCAGCAAAGGAATGAATAAGGTAGCTGTAAAGGAAGGAACTGCAGTACAACCCAAATCAATAACACTGTTACTGGTCAATGATAAATCTATTCGTAAAGACGGGTACCGGCTTAAAGTAACGACAACAGGTGTCAGCTTATCTGCAAATGAACCCACCGGTATATTTTATGGTATACAAACATTGTTGCAATTATTTCCCGGCACCGTGGAGGCTAAGAATGATCTTGCGAAAAAAGATAAATGGGTATTACCGGTTGTGACTATCGAAGATCATCCCCGTTTCGGTTGGAGGGGATTGATGCTGGATGTGTCCCGGCACTTTTTTACGGTGGCGCAGGTGAAAGATTATATCGACCAGATGGTGAAATATAAATTCAACCTGCTGCATTTGCATCTTACCGATGACCAGGGCTGGCGGATTGAGATAAAGAGTTTACCTAAACTGACGGAAGTGGGAGCATGGCGGGTGGAAAGGACCGGTACATTCGGCACCTTGTCAAAACCTCAGCCGGGTGAGGCGGCTACATATGGCGGATTCTATACGCAGGAGGATATTAAAGAAATAGTCAAATATGCAGCCGATCGTTTCGTCAATATCCTGCCTGAAATTGATGTGCCGGGTCATAGCCTGGCTGCTGTTGCTGCTTATCCTGAATTGTCCTGCACACCCGGTGAGTATTATGTAAGTCCCGGCGATCGCTTTATGGTTTGGCCCGGTGGCGGACAGCATTTTTATGGTCTTATAGATAACACACTCTGCCCGGCCAATGAAAAAGTGTATGAGTTCATGGAGAAAGTATTTACGGAAGTGGCGCAGTTGTTTCCGTTTGAATACATCCACATGGGTGGTGATGAAACAGCCCGTAATTTCTGGGAAAAGACAGACGCCATTAAAGCGATGATGCAAAAAGAAAACCTGAAGAACCTGGATGAAGTGCAGAGTTATTTCGTAAAACGCATGGAAAAGATCATAAATAGTAAAGGGAAAAAAATGATTGGCTGGGATGAGATATTGGATGGCGGCCTGGCACCGAATGCAGCCGTGATGAGCTGGAGAGGAATGAAAGGTGGTATTGAAGCAGCCCGGCAGGGACATGAAGTGGTGATGAGCCCGACCGACTTTGCATATATTGATTATATGCAGGGCGATGCTGCGATTGAACCACCAGTATATGCCTCATTACGATTGAAGAAAACCTACCAGTTCGATCCGTTGCCTGAAAGTATTGACGCTTCATTGGTGAAAGGAGGGCAGGCCAACCTGTGGACGGAACAAGTGTATAATACCCGTCACCTGCAATACATGACCTGGCCAAGAGGATTTGCTATTGCCGAAGCATTGTGGAGCCCGAAAGAAAAAAGGGAGTGGAATGATTTCGCCAGGAGAACAGAACATCATTTTGGCCGGTTAACTGCCGCAGGGGTCAAATATGCACCAAGTATCTATGATCCCATTGTGGAAGTTAGTAAAAAAGATACGGCGACTATCACTATTAAGCTGAGTACAGAGATCGAAGGACTTTCCATTCATTATAGTTTTGATAATTCCTTTCCGGATCAGTATTACCCGAAATATAGTACAGCACTAACTGTTCCTAAAGATGCTGCTGCTATTAAAATGATCACTTACCGGGATAATCAGCCCACTGGGAGAATGGTCGTCATCCCTATTGCAGAATTAAGAAAGAGGGCAGGAATAAAATAAGCCTTACTTAAAACGGATTGGAAAATTTCGGATTCGTGATGAACACATTATCCGTGAGGGTTTGCAGAAATACAAGTATGGCTTGTCTTTCCACAGCGGATAAGGGGATACCGGGATTCCCATTATCCTGTTTCACCAATGGATCAAGCGTAGCGGAGTTTTTTATTCCTGTTGCATAATGATCAAATACCTGGTCAATCGTGGCAAAGCGGCCATCATGCATATACGGGGCTGTTAGTAAAATATTCCGCAGGGTGGGTGTTTTAAATTTCCCGATATCGGCCGGGTTATTGGTAATACGATACCGACCTAAAAAGATCCTGTCAAAACTCGTATTGGTAAAACTGCTGTCTAACCCGTTGTTATGAAAAATATTGTCCGTCAGTAATTCTCCTGCATGACAGCCCCCGCATTTTATTTGTACCAGTTCCATTCCTCTTCTTTCTTCGCTGTTATAAATACCACCCGGTTCATTTCTTCTGTATTTATCATATTTTGAATTGGAGGAAACCAGTGTTCGTTGAAATTGAGCAATAGCTTTTTCTATAGCCGCATCTGTGATATCGCTGTTAAATGCCGAACGAAACCGTTGCACATAATCGGGTATGGCTTTCAGTTCACTGATCAGGCCGGGAATAAGCTGGTGCATTTCATCAGGATTGGCTAAGGGCATAAAAGCCTGTACTTCTAAAGTTGGTACAGCACCATCCCAAAACAAACCATTATCCAGCCAGGCCATGTTGATTAATGCCGGTGCATTTCGCCGCAATGACATACCTGATACACCGGCGGAGGTAAGTGCGGTTCCATCTGAGAAGGCAAGGTTCTGCTGGTGACAACTGGCACAGGAGACCAGGTTATTGCCGGAAAGCCGTTTATCGTAAAATAATCTTCTGCCCAGCTCCACTCCTTCATTGGTCAATGGATTACCGGAATGATCAGGTAGTACAGGAAAGTTTGCCGGTATATTCAGCGGATAAGGTACAGGCAGAGATGAAGAAACAACTTCCCGTTTACAGGAGATTGATACGATAAACAGTAAAACAAGTATGGTGCAGTTGATTCTCATCTGTTCTTTAAAGTTACAAGGAACGGATGATTCAAAGGGGGACAGCTGGTTTTGAGAATAACTCTTTGGAAGGCAATAACAATCCTGGTCGATCAGCAGTTTATTATTCCCATTTACCAAATAGTTCTTCTACTTTTTTATAACGGTAATCAAAAATAGCAGCCAGTTGTTTTTTGACAAATAAGCTATTCGCAATATCACCAAGCAACCACAACGGGTTTTTATAATGAATGATATCCGTCATTTCCACGCCGCCTTCAATGACCTTGAAATGATGCTGGTGATGCCAGAGGCTGTAAGGGCCGAAACGTTGTTCATCAATAAAATACGCTTTATCCTTTACCTGGGTGATCTCGGTCATCCAGTACAAGGGGATGCCCAGCAACGGCTTCACTTTGTATTCAATGATCTGCCCGGCATACATTTTCTCCCCGTGGTGCTTCGAAATGATCGTAAAACCCATTTTTGCGGGGGTAATGGCCTGTAAATTTGCAGGGCTGGAGAAGAAATCCCAGGCTTTATCAAGCGACACCGGTATTTTTTGAACAGTTTTGAGGGAGTAAACAGCCATGGGTAATTTGAATTAACTTGTTCTATAACTGGTAACGGGTAAAAAAGTTTAAATAAATGTCCTTTAATAAAGAAACACCTGCCTACCGGGCAGGCAGGCTGGAAAAGAAATTCAGGGAAGAGTACGAACGGCTGAATGAGCAACAGCGGATCGCTGTGGATACCATTGAAGGGCCCGTGATGGTGATCGCCGGCCCCGGCACAGGTAAAACACAGATACTGGCCAGCAGGATCGGTAAGATCTTATTGGAAACGGATGCACTGCCGGAAAATATTCTCTGCCTGACTTACACCGATGCAGGCGTGGTGGCCATGCGGAAACGACTGCTCCAATTCATCGGTCCGGATGCATATAAAGTAAATATTTACACCTTTCATGCTTTTTGTAATGAAGTGATACAGGAAAATCTTTCACTCTTTGAAAAAACAGCACTGGATCCTGTTTCCGATTTAGAAAAGATCGAATTGTTTAAACAGCTCATCGACTCATTTCCAAAAGGTCATCTTTTAAAAAGATACCGGGGGGATGTATATTTTGAAGTCAACAACCTGCAGTCCCTATTCAGCACCATGAAGAAGGAAGGCTGGACAGCCGCTTTTATCAGCCAGAAAATTGATGAGTATCTAGCTGACCTGCCAACCAGGGATGAGTTTATTTATAAAAGGAAATACAAGGAGTTCAATGCCGGGGACCTGAAAAAAGATAAGATCGAGGAAGAGAAAGAAAAGATGGAGAAGCTGCGGGCAGCCGTGAACGAGTTTGACCGTTTCCAGCAACTGCTGCGCAAAAAGAACCGCTATGATTTTGATGATATGATCAACTGGGTGATCAAAGCTTTTGAAGAGAATAAAAATCTTTTAGCCAATTACCAGGAACGTTATCAATATATACTGGTGGATGAATACCAGGATACCAGTGGTACGCAAAACCGGCTGGTGGAACTGCTGATCAGTTACTGGGATAAACCCAATGTGTTTGTCGTGGGTGATGATGACCAGAGTATCTACCGCTTCCAGGGTGCCAACGTGGAGAATATGCTGGAGTTTGCCGGTAATTATAAGGAAGACCTGCTCACGGTGGTGCTGACGAATAACTACCGCTCAACGCAACCGATACTGGATGTTTCTAAAACACTGATCAACCGGAATGAAGAACGATTGGTAAAGAAGATCGATGGGTTGAGTAAGGAGTTACTTTCGGCTAATCAACTCATCAACCAATTAACCAATAAACCCATTATCCGGGAATACGAAACGTTGCGGCAGGAAATGATCGGTATTGCCAAACAGGTACAGGAACTGGTGGGGCAGCAGGTGCCACCGGGAAGGATCGGTATTATCTACAAAGAGAATAAATATGGGGAAGAACTGGCTCAATATTTCAAACTGCTGAATATACCAGTTTACAGCAAACGGCATTTGAATATTCTTGAATTGCCACTGGCACAAAAGATCATTTTAGTACTGAAATACCTGGCAGCAGAACATGATACACCCTACGGTGGCGATGAAATGCTGTTTGAGATCCTGCATTTCGACTGGTTTCATATTCCGCCTATTGAAATAGCGAAGCTGAGTATTGAAGTGGCAGAGAAGAGGTATGGGGAGAACAAAACATCCATCCGGCAGGCGCTGGTGGAAAAATCAAACGCACCTGCCAAGGATCTTTTCAGCCAGGGTCTGCACAGCGGATTGAAGAATGCAAGCCGCATTATAGAACAACTGGTTGCGGATGTGCCGAACCTGACCCTGCAACAATTATTTGAAAATGTGATCCGGCATACCGGTGTACTCAGCCATATCATGCAAAGCCCGGACAAGCACTGGCAGTTGCAGGTGCTCACCGGTTTATTTGATTTTGTAAAAGAAGAAACGCACCGCAATCCTTTACTGGACCTGGATGAACTGGTGAAACTTATTTCTTTAATGGAAAAAGAAGAGATCAGTCTTCCGTTGGTGCAGGTAAGTGGCAGCGATAAAGGCATCAACCTGCTGACTGCTCACGGTTCAAAAGGATTAGAATTCGAGTATGTGATCCTGGCCGGATGCAATTCTTCTTTCTGGGAAAAGAAAAGAAAACCGGGCGGTGGATATAAGCTTCCTGATACGATCTTCTCCTCCTCCCCCCGCGGGGGAGGCCGGGAGGGGGCCGATGATGAGGAATTGAGACGATTGTTTTATGTAGCACTTACAAGAGCTGAGCAACATCTTTATATTTCGTACAGCAAATTTAAAAATGATGGTAAAGAACTGGAGCCTTCCATGTTCATTGCAGAGATACAGGATCAGCATCAACTGCCTACTGAAAAAGTTATAGTGGACAGGGAGGTATTATCTGAATTTGCCGCCTTGCATTTTGGGACTGCTGAAGCACCGGAGATAGAAAAGATTGAGGAAGATTTCATCAATCGCATACTGGATAAGTTCGTGATGAATGTAACGGCGCTGAATAATTACCTGAAGTGCCCGCTGGAGTTTTATTTCAAAAACCTGATCCGCATACCTTCTCCCAAGAATGAAGCAACGGAATTTGGTTCTGCGGTTCACTATGCATTGGAAAAATTATTCCGTAAGATGCAGGAGGCAGGGAAAGACCAGTTTGCTCCAAAGGAAGAGTTCATCTCCGATTTTGAATGGTATATGCACCGGCACCGGGAGAGTTTTACACAGGAACAATTTGACCGCCGGCTGGAATACGGGCAGGAAGTGCTGAACAGCTATTATGATAAGAATATTAACTCCTTCAATAAGATCGTGGCTATTGAAAGAAATATCCGAAACGTAGTGGTGAAAGAAGTACCGCTGAAAGGAAAGTTGGATAAACTCGAATTTGACGGCAAAGCGGTAAACGTGGTGGATTATAAAACCGGTGATCCCGATAAGGCCCTTCCGAAATTAAAAGGCCCGTCCGAAAAAGAACCCAACGGGGGCGATTACTGGCGGCAGGCAGTTTTTTATAAAATCCTGGTGGATAATTATGAACAAAAAGATTGGAAAGTGGTAAGCACAGAATTTGATTTTATTGAACCGGATAAAAAGAAAAACTACCGTAAGGAAAAAGTGGTGATCAGCCCGGCTGATATAACTACTGTTACAGAACAAATCAGCCAGACCTGGGAAAAGATACAGAACAGGGAGTTCTATACCGGCTGTGGAAAAGAAGACTGCCACTGGTGCAATTTTGTAAAGACCAATAACCTTGCCGTAGCCCTGCATGAACTGGAGGAAGAAGAAAACGAACTGCCCGGGTAGCAGCAGGAAGATGATTAACAGGATTTTTTAAGTTAAACAACAAAGCCTTCACAGGCCATAGCGTCAAACCCGTTAAGTTTGCAGTTATTCCAGGACCAGCAATGAAAAAAATACTTCTCTTTTTATTGACAGCGGCTGTTATTGTTAAAGTGTCTGTGTTTACAACCGGATGCGCCAATATCATTCCGCCACAGGGTGGCGACAGGGATTCACTGCCGCCCGTTTTACAAAAGGTAACACCGGGTGATTCTTCCCGTAATTTCAACGAAAGCAAAATTGAATTTGTATTTGATGAGTTTATAGGTGATATGATCAGTGCACAACAGGAATTGCTCATTTCGCCCATACCGAAGACAATGCCCACTGTCACTTCAAAACTGCGCAACCTTACGGTGAAATGGAAAGATTCCCTGGAAGCAAACACTACGTACACGATCAATTTCGGGAATACGATCAAAGATATCAACGAGTCGAATGTGCTGAAGGATTTCACCTATACCTTCACTACAGGCAACTATTTTGATTCATTAGAGCTGAGAGGAAATGTCATTCTTGCTGAAACTGGAAAGGTGGATACCACTTTAATCGTCATGCTGCACAGCAACGGCGATGATTCTGCCGTGGTAAATGAAAAACCCCGTTATGTTACCAGGCTGGATAGCAAGGGTAATTTTCATTTTAAGAATCTTCCGGGCAAGACTTACTATTTATATGCATTGAAAGACGATAACAGGGCCTACCGTTATTTTGGTAATAAGCAGGTCTTTGGTTTTGCTGCTGCACCCGTAATCATTTCTGACAGCACCGCACCTGTTACCTTATATGCTTATGGCCCTGCCCAGTCAGCTTCTGCCGGTCCCGCACTTCCGGGAGTTCTTAATGCCGGCGGACGAAGGGGAACCACTGCATCGGCCGACCGCCGGTTACGTTTTTCCACCAACCTGGTCAGTAACCAGCAAGATCTCCTGAATGATTTTGTAATGAGTTTCGAACAACCGTTGCGGAAATATGATTCAACGAAAGTGGGGTTGTTTACAGACAGTAGCTATATCCCTGTGAAAGAGTATAGTTTTCAAAAGGATAGCACAGGCAAACAACTGAAGCTTGTTCATAAATGGAAGGAAAGCACTACGTATCATTTTATTTTTGATAAAGAATTTGCAGAGGATTCAGCCGGGAAGCAACTCCTGAAAACAGATACACTCAGTTTTACCACCAAAAAAATATCTGACTACGGCCAGTTGAAAATTAAATTCCGCAATCTTGACCTGGGTAAAAACCCGGTGTTGATCTTCCTTTTAGGTGGAAATGTTACCCGGTCTATTCCCATGAACAGTGCGGAACTGCTGCAACCGCTGTTCTTTCCCGGAGATTATGAGCTGCGGATATTGTATGATGATAATAAGAACGGGAAATGGGACCCGGGTGAATTTTTTGGCAAAAAGAAACAACCCGAACTGGTAAAACCGGTTGAACGAAAGATCGTTGTTAAGCCCAATTGGGAAAACGAGTTTGAGATCGCTTTATAAGTAAAATATTTTCCTGTGTGACCTCAAACCAGGAACTTCAAACCTCAAACTTTCTACCTTTGCCCCATGCAATTCTCTTCTGCTTTATTGGAAAATGCGGTCAACGAATTTGCCAAACTTCCCGGTATTGGTAAGAAAACGGCTTTGCGGCTGGTTTTGCATTTACTGAAACAGGACACTGGTGAGGTCACACATTTCAGCGATATCATTGCCAAAATGCGGTCGGAGATCAAATTTTGCCAGCGTTGTTTCAATGTGGCAGACGGCGATATCTGCTCAATTTGTGCCAACTCAATGCGCAAACAGGAGATCATCTGCGTGGTGGAGAGTATCCGGGATGTGATCGCCATCGAAAGTACCCAGCAGTTCAATGGCACTTACCATGTCCTTGGGGGTGTTATTTCCCCGCTGGATGGGGTTGGTCCTGATCAGCTGAACATAGAATCATTGGCTAATCGCATTAAAAAAGAGCAAACCCAGGAGCTGATCTTTGCCCTGAACCCTAATATCCAGGGAGATACAACCATCTATTATATACAGAAAAAACTGCAGGGACTTTCCTGCCGTATTACTACGATAGCCCGGGGCATTGCCTTTGGGGGCGAGCTGGAATATGCCGATGAAATGACCCTGGCACGCAGCCTTCAAAACCGCTTACCGGTAGAGAGTTACGTCAATAGCCGCTAAGCTTTACTGCTTTGATATTAAAGATAGTTATAGTAGCTTTGTCGCTTCATGGGCGGATTTGTTTATTGTTCGGCCTGCAGGAACTGAACTAATAAACGTTAAAGAAACTTCACTTACAGTTTCCCGGCGTTTATACAGTTCAAAAAATGAGGTGACCAGCTTCAGTAACACAGCTCAGCTTTGTTGCGACGCTCCGTTCATCGTTCGGTTCACTGCTCAGCCATCATTACAATAACCACCAGCCTGGCAAAAGGAAGAATATATGGCGGATATCAGGAAAGAACTGGAAAAAAGAATACTTATCATTGATGGTGCCATGGGGACCATGATACAGCGCTATAAACTTGCGGAGGCAGATTACCGCGGTGAACGGTTTAAAGACTGGCCTTGTGATGTAAAAGGAAATAATGACCTGCTCAACATTACACAGCCACAGATCATCACGGAAATTCATAAGCAATACCTTGATGCAGGGGCTGATATTATTGAAACCAACACCTTCAGCAGTACTGTGATCGCTATGGCTGATTATGAAATGCAGTCGCTGGCCTACGAATTGAATGTGGCTGCTGCAAAATGTGCAAAAGAAGCGATTCGCCAGTCTGGTAAGACCGCCTGGGTGGCCGGCGCCATGGGTCCGCTCAATAAAACATTATCACTTTCCCCGGATGTAAATAATCCCGGTTTCCGGGCCGTCACGTTTGATGAAGTGGTAGCTGCTTATTATGAGCAGGTAAAAGGCCTGGTCGATGGCGGAGTGGACCTGTTGCTGATCGAGACCATTTTTGATACACTGAATGCCAAAGCAGCTATTTATGCGATTAAAAAATATTTCCGTGATACGAAGAAGGAGTCATTACCGGTGATGATCAGCGGAACGATTACTGATGCTTCCGGCAGAACACTGAGCGGACAAACACTGGAAGCATTTTATACTTCTGTCATGCATGCAAAGCCATTAAGTATTGGTTTGAACTGTGCATTAGGAGCAAAGGAAATGCGTCCGCATATCGAAGAGCTGAGCCAGCTTTCTTCCTGCTATGTATCTGCTTATCCCAATGCGGGTTTGCCCAATGCAATGGGTGAGTATGACGAAAATCCCGAAGATACCGGGCATTACCTGGAAGAATGGGCCAAAGAAGGATTTGTAAATATTGTGGGGGGCTGTTGCGGCACCACTCCCGATCATATCAAACATATTGCTGAACATGTAAAAGGTCTTGTACCAAGACCATTACCAATCATTGAAAAAGAGTTAGTATGACATTATCACAGATTTTATTTTTAGCAGCAATTCTTATTCTTATCGTTAACAATTTTTCTGATATCAGGAAAGTGTTTGTAAAAAGAAGTTCATAAATGCAGGATAACGTTATTATCAGGCCCTACCTGCGACTGGCAGGTTTGGAGCCACTGGTCGTTCGCCCGGAGACCAATTTTGTCAATGTAGGGGAGAGAACAAATGTAACAGGCTCCAAGAAATTTGCCCGCCTCATCCGGGAAAATAAATATGAAGAAGCTCTGGGTGTAGCCCGCCAGCAGGTGGAGAATGGCGCCCAGGTGCTGGATGTGAATATGGATGATGCACTGCTGGATGGTGTAAAAGCCATGACCATTTTCCTGAATCTTTTACAAAGTGAACCCGATATTGCGAAGATCCCGATCATGATCGACAGCTCTAAGTTTGAGATCATTGAAGCAGGATTGAAATGTGTGCAGGGAAAATGTATCGTGAATTCGATCTCCATGAAAGAAGGAGAGGCAAAATTCATTGAACAAGCCATCATTTGCCAGAGCTACGGTGCTTCTGTTATCGTGATGGCCTTTGATGAAAAAGGACAGGCAGATACCAAACAACGAAAAGTAGAAATTTGTCACCGGGCTTATAAAATACTGACCGAGCAGGTAGGCTATGATCCGCAGGATATCATTTTTGATCCCAATATATTTGCGATCGCTACCGGGCTGGAAGAACACAATAATTATGGTGTTGACTTTATTGAAGCCACCCGGGAAATAAAACAACTGATGCCGCTTACGAAAGTAAGCGGAGGGGTCAGTAATTTATCCTTCTCTTTTCGGGGTAATGATCATGTGCGGGAAGCCATGCATTCCGTTTTCCTGTTTTATGCGATCAAAGCCGGGATGGATATGGGTATCGTTAATGCTGGTCAGCTGGTGGTGTATGACGAGATTGAACCGGCTTTGAGAGACCTGTGTGAAGATGTGATCCTGAACAGGAATAATGATAATAATGAAGCTACAGAGAAACTGATCGCTTTTGCAGAAACAGTGAAGGCGAAAGGAAAAGAGATTGTAAAGGATGAAAGCTGGCGCAGGACTTCGGTGGAAGAAAGATTAAAGCATTCTCTTGTCAATGGTATCACCGACTATATTGATGCAGATACAGAAGAAGCAAGGCTCAAATACCCGACACCGCTTGAAGTAATTGAAGGGCCATTGATGGCGGGTATGGATGTGGTGGGGGATTTGTTTGGTGCGGGTAAAATGTTCCTGCCCCAGGTGGTGAAGAGTGCCAGGGTAATGAAAAAAAGTGTGGCAGTATTAACACCCTTTATTGAAGCAGAAAAAGAGGAACGCCGCCAGGCCCATTTGGCTGCCGGAACTATCCATACGGAAGGAGCAGGTGCGCCAAAAGTATTATTAGCAACGGTGAAAGGTGATGTACATGATATCGGTAAGAACATTGTAGGCGTGGTACTTGGTTGCAACGGGTATGATATTATTGACCTCGGCGTGATGGTGCCTGCTGATAAGATATTAGATACAGCGGTAAAAGAGAATGTTGATATCATTGGTCTCAGCGGATTGATCACTCCTTCCCTGGATGAGATGGTGCATGTGGCACATGAAATGAAACGCCGCCAGATGAAACAACCCTTACTGATCGGCGGGGCCACTACATCAAGAATGCATACGGCGGTGAAAATTGCCCCGCAATATGATAACGGTGTGCTGCATGTACTCGATGCTTCAAGAAGTGTGACAGCCGTGAGCTCTTTATTGAGTAAAGACCAGAAGGAGACATTCCTGAAAGAAGTAGATAAAGAATATAGCGATCTGCGTACCCAATTCCTGAACAAAAACAAGACAAGGGTATTGATCCCTTATACAGAAGCAGCAATTACAAAAGAATATTTTGACTGGAAAAATTATAAGCCTACAGTACCGGCTGTGAACGGGGTAAAAGTGCTCAAAGAATTTGACCTGGCCACTATCGCTCAGTATATTGACTGGGGTCCTTTCTTTATTGCCTGGGAAATGCCTGGCCATTTCCCGGAAGTATTATCCGATAAAATATTCGGTGCAGAAGCCCAACGGATCTATGATGATGCACAGAAACTGGTGGCAAAGATTGTAGCGGAGAAATGGTTTACAGCTGATGGGGTGATCGGTTTCTGGCCTGCCAGCAGCAATAATGCAGATACAGTAACACTGCAAACAGGTAAAGGAGAGGTAAAACTGGAATCATTGCGGCAGCAAATGAAAAAAGCTGTTGGTCAGCCTTGTTTTTCATTGGCAGATTTTATCAAACCCAAAGAACTCGGCGAAGATTATATGGGAGCTTTTGCGGTTACCATTCATGGTGCAAAAAAACATATCGATAAATTTGCAGCTGATCATGATGAGTATAATAAAATACTGGTCCAGGTGTTAGCCGATCGTTTTGTGGAAGCCTTTGCTGAATGTTTGCACCAACAAACCCGAAAAGAATATTGGGGATATGAAAAAAATGAAACCCTGACCAATGAAGAACTGATCAAAGAACAATATAAAGGTATCCGCCCTGCACCAGGTTATCCCGCCTGTCCCGATCATACTGAAAAGATCAAACTGTTTTACCTGCTGAATGTGACAGAGAATATTGGTATTGAACTGACGGAAAGTTTAGCGATGAACCCACCGGCTTCAGTTTGCGGCTGGTACATAGCACACCCGCAAAGCCATTATTTTGGCCTGGGTAAGATTGGCAAAGATCAGCTGGAAGATTATGCCAGGCGTAAAGATATGAGTGTGGAAGAAGCGGAGAAATGGTTAAGACCTGTATTAGAATAAGCTACTCTTTGGTCCATAAACGCTGGTTCAGTTTTAGTTCATCAATGATATCGAGTACCATTTGTACAGTATTGTAATAATCACTTATTGTATTATAATCATTGGCGGAGAAGACAGAGGGTTCAAACAGATCGTCTTTGATGGGTACAGCTACATAGATATTGGTATTGACAAAGGAAAAAGCTGTCTTTTGCCCCATCATATCCTGGAGTTTGGATAATCGTTCCATAAAAGAGGGGGTCAGGATATACCGGGCTTCCACCTGGTCGGTACTGTACACAATAAACCTGTTTTCAAATTCACTGCTTTCCAGTTTTACTTTGGCCAGGTCCCAGGCAAAGGAAGAGAATAGCTTGTTTAAAAAATTCAGCTGCGGGTTGTGCTCACTCCATACATAAGTTCTTCCCTGGAAATGCTTGTTAAAATCACCGATGAAAAATAAGCCTTTAAAAATGGTTTCCCAATGTGCATTCTTGCCGCTGCCAACCTTGTGTTCTGTATGCAGTTCTGAAAAACAAAACAGCGTTTTCTCTCTTTTACCTTCGATATAATCATCCCCTTTGAACCGTTCCGGTTTTTCAATGAAAAGCCCGCTGGCATCATAATCAGAGCGGCTGATGTGATTACCCGGGTTATATTGAAATGAAGGGTCAATAAAGTTGATTATTTTCCGGACGATAGTTTCTTTATACGTTGCGACATACGTTTTTTTCCTGTAATAGAGCCGGATAATTGAAATGATGCCACCCAGGAATAAAAGAAGGGTAAGTATACCCGTAACGCCTGAACGGGAGGAAGAAGTAATAATAAGGGTTATCACTGCTGCAACAAATAACAGGCAGGTAACCACGGCAATTTTTTTAACTGACTGTCTCTCCGTTTCCAATGGCTGCAGTAAGTCATGGATCTCGCTGTCGTAAAACCGTTTGAAATTGTTGTCGGTAGCCATCACAGCTTATTGTTTAATTGTAATGACAGGTACTGCTTTATCCGTTTCCGGGATATTGAAATAGGTTTTATGCTTGAGGTTCATCCACGAGGCAACCAGGGAGGAAGGAAACATTTCTATGGCATTGTAGTAATCGTTAACGGCTGCATTATAGAACCGTCTTGCAGCCGCCAGTTGTTCTTCTGTTTCATTGATAGCTCCCTGTAATTTTAAAAAATTGGCACTGGCTTTCAGGTCGGGGTAGTTTTCAAAACTGATAAATATTCGTTGCAGCGCATCGTTAACCTGGTTATCAAGATTTACTTTTTCATCGGCAGATAATTTAAGCTCTGTTGACTTTTGACGCAGTTCGGTCAGGCTGGCCAGCAGTTCTTTTTCATGAACCATATACCCTTTTACTGTATCTACCAGCTGGGGAATTAGGTCATACCTTTTTTTCAGCATCACATCCATCGAGAAAAAAGCATTATCGACGGCATTTTTCCGGCTGATAAGCTTATTATAAATAATAATGACCAATAATAAAAGGAAAACGAGAATAGCGGCAACGATTATCATAAGCGGGAGAATTAGTTATGAATGTACATCTACCCCGGCTTTTTTCAATTCCTCTTTGAACTGGCCCGGGTTTAAAAAATGGATACTCTGTATCCCCAGTTGTTCTGCGGCTTTTACATTTCTCAGGTTGTCATCAATGAATAAGGCTGCTGCCGGATCTACAGCATAACGATCCAGTAAACGCTGGTAAAATTCCGGGAAAGGCTTCCTGATTTTTTCTTCCCCACTTACCACCCGTCCATCAAACCAGTGCAGGAAATTATAACGAACCAACGCAATGTTGAAAAGATCAGCCTGCCAGTTGGTCAATGCATAGATTTTATATTTCCCGGACGCCTTTAACTGCCGGAATATTTCTACTGTTTCATGTATGGGTCCATGCAGCATTTCGGTCCAGCGGCCATAGTAATCACGGATGGGTTGCTCCCAGTCGGGGAATTGTTCCACCAGCAACTGCGTAGCTTCCACGATGGATCGCCCCGCATCCTGTTCTTCGTTCCAGTCGCTGCTGCAGATATGCTCAAAAAAATAGGTACGCTTTTCTTCAGCATCAAAATAGTTGCGGTACACATACATAGGATTCCAGTCGATCAGGACACCACCCAGGTCAAAAATGATCGTATCAATAGATTTGTTCATCATATTCCAGTTCAGTATTCAATGAGGTTGATTGCCCGAGGAATTTATTTTTCCAGCCAATCGCTGCGGCTGCCACCGCTAATAAAATTAATAAAGATAAACCTGTTGCCAGTGATGCTTTTTCAGAAATGAAACCAATCAGGGAAGGCCCGGTTAAAAAACCGATCAAACCACCGGTGGTAACCATGGCGTATCCCTCCACGGGACTGACACCGGGAATATTGCCGGAAGCGCTGAATAAAACAGGCACAATACAGGAACAACCAAAGCCAATCAATATATATCCTGCAATGGCAACAATGACTACCGGGGCAAATACGACCAATGAAAACCCGGCTGCCGCCAAAAAACTTCCCGCAATGACGACTTTTTTGCTTCCGGCTTTTGTAATAAGATTATCACCATTCAGTCTTCCGATGGTCATGGCAATGGCAAAACCGGCATAACCGAGACTTACTAATTCAGGCGGGGCATGCATGGTCTCTTTTAAATAAATGCCGCTCCAGTCCGCCACACAACCTTCTGCCATAAAGATCACCATACAGATAAAAGAGATACTGAGAATGCTCAGTGACGGAAGCCGTAAGCCTGAGCTGGTATGGATGATCTCTTTATGTGCTAATAAATGATGACGGCTGAGTAATAAAATGCAGCAGATAACAATTGCAACGATGACGATCTGCCAGCCGGAAGGGATGCCCATTCCAAAAAAGGCAATGGCCAAACCGGCGCTGACACCACCGCCAATACTGTATAACGCATGACTGGTGCTCATCAGTTTCCTGTTGTATTCTTTTTCCAGCCGGTTGATGGTAGTATTAACGGAAACTCCGTTGAGAAAACTAAAAAAACCAAACAGGTACAGGCAGGCCCATAGCATATACACGGATACCGCATTGATCTGTGCAATCATGATCACACTGACAATAATATACCCGGCCAGCATCCATTTGCCTACTGATATTTTACTAAAAAGTTTTGTTGATAAAGCCACCCCTGTTAATGCACCAAGCGGCGATAATAATAAAGAAAGACCCAGGCTGCCATCCGTCAGCCCAAGTCTTTCTTTTATCCCGGGTATGGATGCCACCCAGGTACCAAACAACAGGCTGGAACAGGCGAGCAGGAATCCAACTGCCAATACCGGCTTCAGTCGTATGTAGGATATAATGTTTTTAATCATCTAAGCGAGGCGGCTTATTTATATTTTAGTTTTAGCCCGATCATCGTAAGAGACAAGATAAGAACGACTGCATTGGTCAGAATGATCACCCAGTCGTCTTTTAAAATACCATAACCGATCCACATTACCTCGTTGGTGGCGGCAATGATGAACATCCATAAGGATACATCCCTGGCTGATCGTTCTTTCCAGGTTTTAATAACCTGCGGCAGGAAAGTGAGTGTGGTGATTACACCCGCCGAGTAACCAAGTATTTCTGTAAACCCCATTATTTATATTTTTTAACTGATTTGAGCTCTGCTGTTGCAGCAGGCATCAAACTTACGGCAGTTCCCCCACCCGGCGCTAATTTCAATTTTAATACTGTTTTACTATCCACCAGGAATTTTTCAATCACATACGCTTCCGGGTTCGTACTCCAGTCAGCATTATCAGCATCCCTGTAAATGGTTGCCACATATTTCTTACCTGCTTCTAAGAAATCTAAAGAAGAAGCCAGGTTTCTTGCATTCTCATCTGTGATGGCACCCAGGAACCAGTTAGGGCTTTCTTTTGCTTTGCGGGCCATGATGATATAATCACCGGGTTCTGCATCGGGTACCCTGGTTTCATCCCAGTCAACCGCCACATCTTTGATGAATTGTAATGCATCCGGTTTGGCTTCATAGTTTTCGGGGAGATCGGCGGCCATTTGCAACGGGCTGTACATGGTTACATATAAAGCCAGTTGTTTAGCTAACGTAGTATGCACCTGTTCTTTCTTTTCTGCATTATAATAACTCATCTTGATTTTAAAGATACCGGGGGTGTAATCCATGGGCCCGCCCATGATCCTGGTGAAAGGAAGAATCGTTTCATGATCCGGCATATTGCCCACACTCCAGGCGTTGAATTCATTTCCCCTGGCGGCTTCACTGGCGATCCAGTTGGGATAGGTACGGTGCAGGCCTGTCAGGCGGACAGATTCATGCATATCCACCATGATCTTATAGTCGCTTGTTTTCTTCGCCACTCTTTCATAATGGCGAACCATCCACTGACCATCATGATGCTCACCCCTGGGAATGATACGGCCTACATAACCGGTCTTGACAGAATTGTAGCCATTATTATTCATAAAGCGATAAGCAGTATCCATCCATCTTTCATAATTGGTAACGGAACCGGATGTTTCATGATGCATGATGATCTTTACTCCTTTTTCTTTTGCGTAAGCCGATAATTCCTTCACATCAAAATCTGGATAGGGGGTCACAAAATCAAACACATCTTCTTTCCACTGGCCAAACCAGTCTTCCCAGCCGATATTCCATCCTTCCACCAGCACACCCTGGAAACCATGTTTAGCAGCAAAATCAATATACCGTTTTACATTAGCGGTGTTGGCACCATGCGGAACCTTGCTTGCTTGTTGTGAACCTACCTGGCTGCCGCTGTAATCCCAGCTGGATTTACCAACATGCATTTCCCACCATACGCCTACAAACTTTTGGGGCTTGATCCAGGATTCATCTTTGATCACTGAGGGTTCATTCAGGTTCAGGATCATCCTTGAGGTAAGGATATTGCCGGCTTTATCGCTGACTATGATCGTACGCCAGGGAGTTTTAGCCGGAGCCTGCAGGTAGGCTTTATTACCTGTGGCATCAGGAACCAAATGTGCATTGAAAGTAAGCGAACCTTTATCCATCACTAAATTCATGGCAGGATAATTCACCAATGCTGCTTCATGGATATTGATATATAGCCCATCAGCTGATTTCATCATCAGCGGGGTTTGGGTGGCATTCTTGTCAAAAAATGTTTTGGCATGAATCTCCTGGGCTTTGCCGCCACCTGTTGCATCAATGGCGGTTAAGGAAGTGGTATAATAACCATATTCATTGGTATCAAAATCCCCGGGGATCCAGAAGGCTTTGTGATCACCTGCCATGGCAAATTGTGTCAGTTCTTCGCCAACAACAAAGTGGTTCAGTTTTTCCTGCTGTGGAAATTCATACCGGAAACCAACACCATCATTAAATACCCGAAATACAATATTCAGCCTGGTACCAGAGCCGGAGCGGTCTGCTAATTGAAGCAGCAGTTGTTTGTACTGATTGCGGATTACCGATTGCTCACCCCAAACTGGATTCCAATTCTCATCAGTAGCAGAAGAATCGGCCGCCAGGAGGTTAAATTTAACCAGCGATATGGCAGGAACATTTAATTTGAACCCGAGACCGGAAGGAGCAATCACTGTTTTACCCTTGTAAAGAACACGATAAACAATATCGCCATTATCCCGGTGCATTATTCCTAATTGTATACGCTGATCGGGAGACTGGATAGTGATATTTTGATCGGCATACACGAAATGAACCGAAAGCAAGGCAATAAAAGCCGCCATTATTTTTTTGAAACGCATAACCTGGAATTTAGGCCATGAAGGTAGGAACAATGTGTAAATACAACACTGTTGAAAATCATCGTTTCTCAAACAACCACCACAAACGTTTGCGGGGTTTCACCTTATAGTTTGTTTTGATATACTGGCTGATATGCTGCATAGCTTCATCGATACTGTCAGTTGCCAGTACCAGGTTCATATCTTCTTTGGAAATAGTCCCTTTCTCCGCCATATCCTCAATCGTTTCCACAAGTTCCCGGTAATATTCTTTTCCAAATAATACAATTGGGAATTGAGAAATCGTTTTGGTTTGTACTAATGTTAATGTTTCAAACAATTCATCCATGGTGCCAAAGCCGCCTGGCATAATAATGAAGGCATAGGAGTATTTTATCAGCAATACTTTGCGGACAAAGAAATGCTCAAATGTGATGGATGTTTGCAAGTATGGATTGGGCTTTTGCTCAAAAGGCAGCTGGATATTACAACCGACTGAATTACCTCCATTTTCAAAAGCACCCCGGTTGGCTGCTTCCATAATACCCGGTCCGCCACCGGTCATGGTGGTGAAGCCGGTTTCGGCGATACGCTTACCAAATTCCCTGGCTTGCTGGTAATAAGGATGATCTTCTTTGAACCGGGCCGATCCAAAAACGGTGATACAGGGCCCGATAAAGTGAAGGGTGCGGAACCCTTTGATGAATTGTTTAAATACCCGCCAGGCAAACAGTAATTCGTAACTCCTGCTCTTGGGCCCGTCCAGGAAAACATGTTCTTTAGAGGGAACAATGGCTTCCGGTTTTTGTTTTGTGGTTGCTTCCATACTATGCTGTAAATTGCTTTCCAAATTAAACAATAAAACAATGCGCATCATCAGTTATAATGTTAATGGGATAAGAGCTGCGATAAAAAAAGGATTTATTGATTGGGTAAAAACAAATCCGGCGGATGTGATCTGCCTGCAGGAAACAAAAGCGGTAAAAGGAGATGTGGATATAAAACAGTTCAATGACCTGGGTTATTATGACTATTGGTTCAGTGCACAAAAAAAAGGATACAGTGGTGTGGCGGTATTTACAAAAATAAAACCCGATAATGTGGAGGTTGGGAATGGTCATACGGCCAGCGATGATGAAGGAAGAGTGATACAATTAGATTTTGGTGATACCCGGCTGATCAATGCTTATTTTCCTTCCGGTACATCCGGCGACGAAAGGCAAGACTTTAAATACAAATGGCTGGATGAGTTTCACACTTACCTGAACAAGCTGAAGAAAAAACATCCTAAGCTGATTTTGTGCGGTGATTATAATATTGCACATACAGAAATTGATATCCATGACCCGAAAGGCAATAAAAAGTCATCTGGTTTCCTGCCCGGGGAAAGAGAATGGATGACCAAATTCCTGGAAAGCGGCTGGATCGATACCTTCCGTCATTTTCATCCTGAACCTCATCGGTATAGCTGGTGGAGCCAGCGTTTCCCCTCCGTTCGTTTGCAGAATAAAGGCTGGAGAATTGATTATATAAATGTTACAGAACCTTTAAAAAAGAACCTGAAGGATGCAGAAATATACCCGGATGTCAAACATTCTGACCATTGCCCGGTATATTTAGATATCAAATTATAACACTGCCTGCAAACAGATCAATTATTCCTTTTCCACCAGTGTTTTGCTGAAGCAGTAATTGTAAACCAAAATACACATTGATGGACGGATTAATTATTCTGCTCCTTCTTGTACCTGTTGTTTTCCTCATTTTATTGTTAAGTATTCTGAGCCGTTCTGGTGAGCAGAAGCGGCTATTGGAATCGCTATACGATAAAGTAAAGGATCTCACGAATGAAGTGTCCCATCTCCATAAAGAGCTGAAAGAAAAAAAGGCACCACCCGAAACAGAAAGTATAAAACCTTTATGGAATGAACAACAAAAGGAAGTCGTAATTCCTTCATTGCCTTTGAAGCCGGTTGCCGGGGCTAAAAAGGAACCTGTAGCAGAGCAACCAGCTCCGGTTTTTACTGTGGGTGAAAAAACTACTACGACGGGAAAAGAAAGCCAGGAGCAGAAAATTCCACCTGCTTATGGAATGCAACAACCGAAACAGGCGAAACAAAACAAGGATATAGAAAAATTCATTGGTGAAAATGTGGCCAATAAGATCGGTATTGCTGTGTTGGTATTAGGTATTTCTTTCTTTGTAAAGTATGCCATTGATAAGAACTGGATCAATGAGGCGGGCCGGGTGATCATTGGTTTGGTAAGTGGCGGTATCCTTATCGGGTTAGCTCACTATTTCAGGAATAGTTACCGCTCATTCAGTTCAGTACTGGTTGGAGGAGGGTTGACCGTATTCTATTTCAGTATTGCTTTTGCATTTCATCAATACCACCTGATTGGGCAAACAGCTGCTTTCATCATCATGCTATTCATCACTGCATTCGCTGTAGTATTATCATTGTTCTATAAACGTCAGGAGCTGGCCATACTGGCCACCATTGGTGGGTTTATTACTCCTTTTCTTGTGAGCACCGGACAGAATAACTATGTAGCCCTGTTCACTTATTTATGTATTCTCAATTCCGGACTGATGGTATTGGCCTGGTTCAAGCGATGGCCTGCCATCAACACGATCGGTCTTTTTTTTACAACAATCATATTTGGTGGCTGGCTGATCAGTGAGTCTTTTTCCAGGGGAACAGGCCTGCCTTATAAAAATGCCATGCTCTTTGCCACATTGTTCTATTTATTATTTGTGGCAATGAACATCATTAATACATTGCGTCTGAAGGATAAATTCACAGGGTTTGATTTTATTATTTTATTAAGTACCAATTTTCTCTATTACGGAGCTGGCATGATAGCACTTGATTACTGGAATGAAGGAATTTACCAGGGATTGTTTACCGGTTTGTTAGGCGTCTTCAACATGCTCTTAGCTGCCTTCTTTTATAAAAAGAAAAGTGCTGACCGGAATTTTGTCTTCCTGCTGATCGGCCTTGCGGTAACATTTATTTCTTTAGTGGCACCTGTCGAGTTCAATGGTAATTATATCGTATTATTCTGGGCGGCGGAATCAGTTGTATTACTATGGCTGTACCAGCGGTCATCCATTAGCCTGCTCAAATTTGCATCCGGGCTGGTATTGCTGTTGATGTTGTTCAGCTTGCTGGTCAACTGGTCGGATATTTATTTATCAGGAACAACACTGTTACCGGTGCTGTTAAACAAAGGATTTATAACCACAGTGGTGGCAGCAGGGGCGTTATTTAGTTATTATGCGCTGATGAAAAAAGAAACAGCAGCCTTGTTTTACGGGCAGTTCTCCGCGGCTATTATCCGAAAAATAGTTTTGATCGCAGCGATACTGGTCGCTTATCTCGCAGGGGTGCTTGAAATATATTACCAGTTTGCTACCCGCTACACGGAAGCACCGGTATTCCAGGTCTACCTGCAGCTGTATTCTTTTTTATATACAGCTCTGTTGTTATTCCTGTTCCGGAAAGACGGCTATCACCCGTTGATGAGGTTTCTGCTGACTGGCTTTTGTTTTGTATTTTATCTATTCAGTCTTCCTGCCTTGTATGATGTTTCCCTTTCTTTATTTGAAACAAACAAAGGGTTTCTTTTCCTGGCACATTGGGCAGGGGCAGCAGTATTGTTATGGTTGCTGTATGCTGTAATCGCCTATATTTTTAGTGATACCGGTAATAAATGGAAGGAGCATAAGCCTGCTTTTACCTGGGTAGCGGCAGCCAGTATTATTATTTTACTCAGTGCAGAAATGTATCATATTGTATTATGGACTAATTATCGTGATGCAACTGACTGGCCGTGGTATGAAAACCTTTATTATAAAGCCATGCTCAGTATTCTTTGGGGTATTTGCTCATTTGCGATGATGTGGCTGGGAATGAAAAGAAATTTCCGGCCGTTGCGGATCATTTCATTGACGCTGTTTACGGTTACTTTATTGAAATTATTCTTCTATGATATCATTAATATCCCTCCGGGAGGGAAGATTGCAGCTTTTATCCTGTTGGGAGTTCTATTGCTGGTGATTTCTTTTATGTACCAGCGGTTGAAAAAGATTATCATTGATAATAAGGGAGAATAACTTATTAATTTTGTGGTACTATGTTTATTTATAATGTAACCGTCAAAACAGATCATACCATTGCAGCAGACTGGCTGCAATGGATGAAAGACGAACATATTCCTGATATTATCAGTACGGGTTGTTTTACACATGCAGTGATCCTGCACCTGCTTGAGTCAGATGATGCCGAAGGAATCACCTATGCTGTACAATATCATACGGAAAGTAAAGCCTTGTATAACAGATACATTGATCAGTTTGCTGAAACGATGCGCAAGAAGGCTACTGATAAATGGGCCAATCAATTCATTGCATTCCGCACATTGATGCAGGTTGTGAATTGAGTGTGCAAAAGAATAAATAGTTGTTCCCGGGCTACACAAACAATTGTATATTCCCCGCAAACCCTTGCCCGGCCTGAATTCCAAAAGATGCCTTCTGAAAATGGCTGTGGTAGCGGCTTTCAGGAAACCAGTATTTTTTTATCAACAATCCCCTAAAAATCAGAACAGGCTAAAATCCTTGCCCCTTGCGGCTTCAGCGGGATTTTACAATAACCAGGGGAGAATAAAAATTTTTTGATGCTATCAAAAAGCATCTAAATTTGTCGCCGTTACTAAAACACTTAAAATATAAATCATGAACAAAGCTGAATTGATTGCTAAAGTATCTGAAGATGCAGGCATCACTAAAACCCAGGCCAACGCAGCACTGGATTCTTTTGTAGAAGCAGTAACCAAGACATTGAAAGGTGGTGGCAAAGTGACCCTGGTAGGTTTCGGTACTTTCTCCGTATCCAAAAGAGCTGCCCGCAACGGCCGCAACCCCCAGACTGGTGAAGTAATTAAGATCAAAGCAAGAAAAGTGGCCAAATTCAAGGCCGGAAAAGAACTTTCTGCTAAAATGTAATGGCTCTTAACCGTATTAAAAGCTCCTTCTCGTTTGTATGGGATGGGGCTTTTTAGTTATAACACTGTATTTTCGCACTTTCAATCAATCTAAAAAATAATATCATGGGCAGAGGAGATAAAAAAACAGCAAAGGGAAAACGCTTTAAAGGTTCATTTGGTAAAAGCCGCCCGGCTGTTTCCCCGGCAGTAAAAAAGAAAACTGCAGCTAAGAAAGCTAAGTAAGCTATTGTGTTGATAAGTTGGTAAGCAGTACGCCTTATCAACTTATCAATATTGCTTGCTTATATAGCCGGTCTCTCCAGTTTTGGGTTTCCGTTATCCGGTAAGGCATATTGTATCCGGTCATGGAGCAGGCTGGGTCAGCCCTTCCGCATCAGCTTGTCTCTTTCTTCGGCCACCACGTTGAGCATACTTTCCAGCTCTCCGATCCGTTTGATCTGGCTTTCTAAGCGTTTATTAGCATCTGACACCGCTTGCAGGTCATTATTCAATTCCTCAAGATAGGCGACTCTTTTCTGTAATTGCTGACGATGAAAATGCGCATCCTTGAATTTATCTTCTGTTTCGGCAAGTAATGATTGCAATTCCCTGTTCTCGCTGCTCAGGGCATTCAGTCTGGTTCGCTGCTCTTCAAAATCACGGCTCATTTTAATATGCTCTTCTTTCAGGTCTTCGTATTCCAGGTTGATATTCTTGGAAGAACTGACCTGTGATTCCAGTTTCTGTATCTTTTCCTGCAGGGTATTGAATTCCAGGTAAGCATTATCAAGCATGGAACTCATTTCTTTTGATAAATGAGCTTTTTGACGGGTAGCATTGATCTCCTGTTCCTTTTGTGAAAGCATGGACCGGAGGTCTTCGATCTGGTTATACAGTTCTTCGTTATCCTTTAATATCTCTTTTTGTTTTTCTTCAGTTTCTTTAATGATATCAATATGGCTCAGCAACTGGTTGATCTTTTCGTTGTGCTCTATCAGGCTGTTTTGTGCCTGCCGGAGTTGTTCATAATAATTAATCTTGTCAGTGGGTGATCCCTGCGATAGCTGTGGTGTTGCTTTGCGGGCTGCTTCCAGTTCCTGTTGTAATTTCTTATTCTGTTTTTTGGATTCTTCTGCTTCAATCAGGTAGATCTTGCTGTTCTCCTCTGCCTCTTCCAACTGCTGGCGCAGGGAACTGAGTTCTTTGTCCTTTATTTCAACATCGTTGAAATATTTCATTTTCCATTCATTCAGGTCCTGTTCGTTCTTTTTGGGTTCTGTGAAGGTGGATTTCAGGCTTCGGCGGCTGGTAATAAAGAAGTGGATCGTAATACCCAGGACGATCGCAAAAAATACCAGTAAAATAATCTCTACAATGGAGAGGGAGAGGTTCGCCATAACAAGTAACGTACGATTTCTAAACTATTAAAAAATGGGCAGAAAGCCCTTAATAGTTTTTCACAGGTGGGTGGTAACGGGCTGCCGCAAGATAGCCTTTACTGTGAATTATTGTTATAGGAAAACTACGATGGATCAGCCTTTTACAAGAGTACCGACCTTTTCACCGGTAACAACCCGGCGCAGGTTGCCTTCCTTATTCATATCAAAGACAATAATGGGAAGGTTATTTTCCATACATAAGGTGAAGGCGGTCATATCCATTACCTTTAGCTGCTGAGAAAGACATTCCTGGAAAGTGATGGTATTGTATTTAGTAGCAGAAGGATCTTTTTCAGGGTCCGCATTGTAGATGCCATCCACCCGGGTTCCTTTCAGGATCACATCGGCATTGATCTCAATAGCTCTTAATGAACCGGCTGTATCGGTGGTGAAGTAGGGGTTACCGGTGCCTGCCCCGAAAATGACCACCCTTCCTTTCTCTACGTGGCGGATGGCCCGGCGGCGGATATATGGTTCTGCGATCTGTTCCATTTTAATAGCACTTTGCAAACGGGTGTACACCCCGATTCTTTCCAAACCAGCCTGCAATGCCATGCCGTTAATAACCGTGGCCAGCATACCCATATAATCACCATGTGCCCTTTCAATGCCTGTTTCGGCTTCATTCATACCGCGGTAAATGTTGCCGCCACCAATAACAATGGCGACCTGCACGCCTAATTCAGTGATTGATTTGATATCCTGGGCATATTGGGCAATGACAGAAGTGTCAAATCCAAAACTTTTATCACCCATTAAAGCCTCGCCGGAAAGTTTAAGCAGAATACGTTTGTACTTAGGAAGCATGCAGTAAATATTTGCGCTGCGAAGATAGGGAAATCAGGTGTTGAAAAAAGAGAAAGCCAAAAAGTGATGGCCTTTGTTAGCGATCTGCTGCAAAGATTCCTGCTAACGGCCATCACTTACCCTAACGCTGTGAGAACAGCTTTTTATAACAGGGATTGCACCCTGGTAAAGAATTGCTTTTTTGCTGCTTTATTCTTTACTGAAAAATGGATCGCAAAAACGGTCAATTCCCAGATGAGTTGAATTTTTTTCATAATAGTCGTTTTGAATGCTGACAGTATAAAGGGGTTACTATGTTGCATCAGGCAACCATGGCTCCTTCCGTCAGGTCTTCGAGTATTTTCCGGAAGCGGTCATAGGGCAACTCCTTTTCCGCAATGGTGAACAAGGCACTGAAAACGGCCTCGGGTGCATTTTTCTGGACGGTTTTCAGCCAGCCGGTGATCTCTGCGTTATTCATTCCTTTCATCATCCAGGCAGACGTGAAGGCCATTTCTGCCGGTTGGATGGAGGCAACGATTTGCTGGTTCAATTGCCGGAGCTCTGCATCCGAATAGAACCTCCATAATTTTTCATTCAGCACCGTTTCTTCTTTTGCCATATGATCAAGATTAAAGCTCATAAAAGCAATAAAGGAATGCAGGATGGAAAGACCGGTGAGCAACTTGCTTTCTGCGGTTTCATTTTTTGAAAAACCTGCAATCAGTATTCTGAGATTTTCGGCCAGCCGGTGATCTTCCGCATGTTCCTGCTCAAAACAATCCACCAGGGAGGGTTCATATTGCTGAATGGCGGGTAAAACAAAGTGATCTTCATGGGCGGCATGTTTATCAAAAATGTCAAGGACAATTTTGATTTTTTCTAATGCTACTTCCGTTTCTTCCGGATTGGTAAAATTTGTCTGTTGTACAGTTAATGCTGCATCGTATAATAAAGCCCGGAGTGCTTTATGTATGGGGTTGAAAATGTTGAAACGCATAATTGGTATGATTTAATGATCACTGATTTCGATAACAAATTTCAGGATCAAAGCGCTGCGGGTCAATTCGCCGCTGCATGAGTTGTAATTTCAGGTGGATGAACCAGCGGGAACATCAATATTAACCGGCAATTGATACCCGGTTTTAAGCAGTTCATCCCCAATGCTGGCAACCCGGTATGCGAAATATACATTTTGTGGCTTCATTGGGTATATTTGAAGTATCCAACCGCTGTGCTTTGAAGAAATTCCTATTGCATATTTTTTACCTCCTGGCTTTTCCCCTGTCTGTTCTATCGCAACAGGAGAAAAAGTTTGCTTTTATGCATTATGGAATGACGCAGGGACTTTCCTCCAACGAGGTCATGTGCTCCATCCAGGATGACGATGGTTATATCTGGATCGGTACCAACAACGGATTACAACGGTATGATGGAGTGAGATTCCTGACCTTTCGTAATCAGAAAGATAATCCTCTTTCTATCCCCGGGAATGTTATCCATCAACTATTGATTGATAAAAAAGGGAATATGTGGATGCTGGCGGCAGGCAGAAAGGTCGGCATATTTGATACCCGGAAATTCATATTCCGTGAAGCCGCCGTAAATCCTGCAGATGATATCTATATGCACGGGGTTAAAAAAATTGTGGAAGATGAAGCCGGCAATATTATGATGATTATTGCCAACCTGCAGTTACTTACCTATAATAAAGAAAAAAATGAGTTTTCTGCAGAGCACAATTTTATCAAATTTCCCCGGGATTGGGGAGTTGTTGATATGATCAATATCCCCGGAACGGAAAAGTATATATTAGGGACACAGCACGGAACGGCTATATATAACAATAAGACGGGCCAGTTAAGTTATGCAGGTCATAATGTTGAAAGAGAGCCACTCATAGAAAAGTTTGGAATGATTAAGCCCACGGCTCATTATATGTTTGATAAAGAAGGCCGGCTGTGGTTTGATATATGGGATGGTTTTCCGAGGTTATACTGTTATGATTATAAAAAAGACCAGGGACTCATCAACCGATTTGATTTTGGCTCCATGTTGGGTGCCTATCATGAAATACATGGATTTCTGCAGCAACGGGATGGCACTGTCTGGGTGCATGGGCTGGGGCTTTTTGCGCAGTATAATGAGAGAACGAAACAATTTCTTAAAGTATATAATGGCTATGAAAGCGAGCAAAGCATCGCTTACAGTAAAGTGGGACATATTACCGAGGATACGGAAGGAAATATATGGGTGTCTACCAGTAACAGCGGGATTTATATGTTTAATCCGGCAGAGCAGTTCTTTACCAACATCCATCATATCCACCGGGTGAGTGGGAAACCGGGAGATGGCAGTGCAATGTCTTTTGCCCGCACCCTGAACGGAAATATATTGGCAGGCACATGGGGGGACGGGTTGTACCGGTATGACAGCAATTTTAATGTATTACCTCTGAACATTAAGGGATTTGATAATACGGGAACCAAATCAATATGGGCTATGTTCCCTTCAAAAGATAAGAATATTATCTGGATGGCTTCTCAGCCCGGGGTTCATAAGTATGACCAGGCCCGGAACCAGGTAACCTTTTATGATCCGGCGGCCATTAGAGGCAGAACGGTCCGGCAAATTGCCGAGGATCGCTTTGGTAATCTGTGGTTGGGCACACAAAGCCTCGGGCTTTTTAAATGGCCCGCCAAAAATGGTATTATCAGGCCAGAAGACAGCCTGGTTCATTTTAAAGAGATACCGGAAAACCAGATAGCAAAAATCCTTGTTGATAAGCAGGGCAATATATGGGTGGCAACCATTGGATTTGGATTGTATGTGATTGATCCGGCTACCAGTAAAGTGATCATGCATTTTGGTACGGCTGAAGTCCGGGAAAGAAAATTGCCATCCAACAGCATAACTGCAATGCTGGAGTATAATGATTCGACCATGCTGATTGCTGCAGATGGAATCCATTTATTTAATAGCAAGAGCCGTAAAACGATAAGAACAATTGGTACCTCAGAAACGATAACAGGTGGTATCGCTGCGTTAGAAAGAGACCGGTTTGGCTATGTATGGGCTTCCACCACTACGGGTATTTACCGGATAAATATTTTCAATAAAATCTTTATCCGGTTCGACCGGGTGGATGGTATAGCGAATGATTATTTTATCATAGCAGCATCTCTCACCTTGCCGGATGGAAGAGTATTATTTGGAGCAGATAACCAGTTTGTTTTTTTTAATCCTGCCAGGGTCCAGATAAATGATGTAGCACCACCGGTCAGGATTACCGGTTTTAGTCTCATGAATAAGCCATTGCTGGTGGATTCACTGCTTGGCCTTGACCGGGTGAACCTGGCACCTGAAGAAAATTCAATTAAAATAGATTTTTCCGGGTTAAGCTATAATAATGCCTATATCATAAAGTATAAGCTGGAGGAAATTGATAAGGATTGGAGGATGGCAGACCGGAATTATCAGGCTATCTATTCTTATCTGCCACCCGGTAATTACACTTTTATGGTGCGAAGTGAAGATGCAGAAGGAAGGCCTGGTAGTGCAATCACTAAATTGCTGATTAAAGTGCGGCCACCTTTTTGGAAGACCTGGTGGTTTTTAGGCCTTGTCATCATCGCCATAACAGTCATATTGTTTTGGCTGGACAAACTGAGGATTCAGCGGTTAAGGGCAACCGAAAGTGTAAGGACGAGAATTGCCACCAGCCTGACAGAGGATATGAGTAATTCACTCAGCAGCATCAATATCTCCAGCGAACTGGCTAAAACAAAAGTGGATACAGATACACAGCGGACAAAGGAATATATCAACCAGATCAGTGATACCAGCAACCGCATGGTGCAATCCATGTATGATATGGTGTGGAGCATTGACCCCAAGAACGATACGATGGAGGACACCATGCAGCGAATGAAGAGCTTTGCAGCCGAGATTGAGAATATCCATCATGTCAGTATTGATTTTGATACGGACCGGCAGGTGGAACAACTGGGATTGGATATGGAACTCCGGTATGAATTATTGTGTATTTACAAAGAAGCGGTAACCAATGCGGCCCGTCATGCTGATGGCAGGTTCATCAAAATAAGTCTGCGGTACAGCAGACCCAGGCTGGTGATGATGATACTGGATGACGGTAAAGGGTTTGCGATGGATAGTGCAGCAATGCTGGGAAGGGGAATAAGTGAAATGCGGAGAAGGGCTGCTGCTATCAATGCTATTCTTTACATTGAGTCAGAAGTCAATACTGGAACTGTAGTGAAACTGGAAATGCCGGTGTAGGAGTCTGAAGTTTGAGGTTTGTAGTTGTTCTTTCTAAACCACAAACCTCAAACGGTAAACGGGTTATTTTCCCATCCATTTTTTAAAATCGGTTACTTTTTCCCGGCTTACAATTGATTCTTTATCTACTGCAGGTTTTAAATTCAGCAATAGACGATTACCGAAATAGTCATGGATCTGGTCAATACTGTTGACGGACACATAAAAGGAACGGCTGATGCGGAAATATTTATCCGGGTCCAGCATTTCTTCGAGCTCATCCATGGTATAATCAACCACATATTTTTTATTGTCATTGGTCTTAAAGAAATTCAGGCGGCCATCGCTGTAGAAATAAGCAATATCATCTACTTCCACACTCACTAGTTTCTGGGCATGTTTGACCAGGAACCTTTTCCGGAATTCTTTGGGTTGTAATTTTTGTTGTAGTTCTTTTACCAGGCTGTCTACGGTCATCGGGGAATTTTCATGACCACCGCCATACATGTTTTTCAGGTTCCTGAATTTATCCAATGCAGTTTGCAGGTCTTCTTTTTGAACTGGCTTCAGCAAATAATCAACACTGTTCACCTTAAATGCTTTCAGTGCATACTCATCATACGAAGTAGTGAAGATGACTGTGCTTTTTACTTCTGTTTTGTCAAATATCTCAAAACTCTGACCATCCGCCAGCTCAATATCCATCAGGATAAGATCAGGGGTAGGATTATTTTCCAGCCAGTTGACAGAGGCACGGATACTATCAGCCACGCCTACCACTTCTGCAGTGGCATCTACAGATTGAAGGGTTTTGCGCAATTTTTTAACTGCCAGTTCCTCGTCTTCAATAATCAATACTTTCATAAAATCAGTTTTAGTGTTGTGGGCTACTAAAATACTACGATTACCCGGTTGTAAAAACCGGGTCCTTGCCAGCCTGCCATTTGGCCTGTATGAATTGTTATTAAGGGGTATGAACTGGAGCGGGACTGGCCTGTAGCAGGGGAACGACCACGGCAAACTCCTTACCATCGTCCCGAACGGTGATTTCCTCCTGTTTCATCAGGCGGTACTTGTTCACGATATTGGTAAGACCCACTTTATTGGAAGATACCATCCGGTCTTTACGTTGCAGGTTATTGCTGACCACCAGTTTACCACTGTTGGTGGTCATGATCAGTATTTTCAGCGGATGGTCTTTCAGGATCATATTGTGCTTGACAGCGTTTTCCACCAGCATTTGTAGGGTGAGAGGGGGCAACTGGTAGCAGCAGTAGCGTTCATCAATGATCGTTTCCAGGTCCAGGCCATCTCCATACCTTGTCTTCAGCAGGTGAAAATAAGAATGAATGAACTGCATCTCCGCTTCGAGAGTGGTCAGGCCATCTTCGTTGGTACGAAGTAAATAGCGGTATACCTTACTCATTTCATCCAGGAATTTTTCTGCTTTATCCGGATCATCACTGATCAGAGAAGAAAGAGAATTAAGGCTATTGAACAGGAAATGGGGATTCACCTGCCCCTTTAATCCTTCCAACTGGCTCTGAAGATTTTCCCGTTTCAATTGCTCGGCTTCATCCACCACCTTTCTCCATTTTTCAAAAAATGCAGCTCCTTCATTAAAACTGGTAGCCAGTAAATTACAAATAGCCCCCACCACAATGGTCCAGGGGTAATTATCCATTCTTACCCGAAGCCCGGAAAAGCCTATATAATCATAGCCATAAAATAAAGTGGTGATGGCGGCCAGCATGATAACGACATAGGAAAAAATGCCCAACCCGATGCGTTTAAATGTCTGGCTGTATTTGGGAAAACGGTTTTGGAGCAGCGACGCCACCGTGCCGCATAATATATATACAAGAGCCACCACGGCCGCGGTAATGATGGTTGGCAATAAAAAATTGATCCAGCTGCTAAAATAATCTGCCCCAAAGATCACAATGTTCATGGCTATTGAAACCGGGGGCACAATAATAAAGCCGATCAGTCTTTCCTTACTGCTGTAGTTCAGCATGTTTATATTGAATAAAAAACCACTCATACGGATAGTCCCTAAATTATCATTCCGGGTCATTTTTCCAATAAGCTGCCGTATGAACTGTGGTTTAGAGTGATGAATTGTTTTTTTATAAGTATCAATTGGTTTGTCAAATTACAAAATAAGAACTGAAAGCAGCTGGCAGATTCCTGCTAAAGGGGAGGGCTCTGCCACAAAACTGATCAGCAGGCAGGTACCTGCACTTTGGATCTTTGATTGCTTCAATCAATTCATGCCCCACTTGCTTCAATTCATTACCATCTGTCTTTTTTACCCTGCTGAACGGGTACATATTTGTGCCCTGATCAATAACCATTAACCAAGTAAACCTTTTTTATGACAGACAGAATGATGAACATCCTGCTGATAAAATTAAAAGTGATTGCCTTTGTACTGGGGGTAGCACTCATCAGCCTTTTTAGTTTTTCTTTTACCACCAGCGAACGGCTTGCCGATGATATCTGGAAACAACTGGGTATGACCAAGGTCCAGGGCACGGACGGTGTGAAACAAAGTTTCCTGAACGGTTACCTGCATTACTATGGTGCGAGAAATGCCCGGAATATTGCTGCAGGCAACCGGGGAGCAGTGGCAAAAGATCTGCTGACCTATACAAAACAGTATATCAGCAGTGAAACATTCAGGAAGGAGTATGATATGTTGCGCAAACAGGCGAAGCCATTGCCATCGGACAGGAAACCGAAAACAAAAGAAGAAATACGGAAAGAAGAAATAGCGAAACTGGAGAAATCAATAAAAGAAAGTGAGGAGATCATGAAAACAAGTGCCGAAATGGCAAAGATCATGAAGCCGATAGTGGAAATGAACAGGAAAAGTATTGAGGACTACAAAAAACCTGATAACAAAACGATTGACTACATGTACCAGGACGAATTAAACAGGGCAGAGCGGGATAAACAATATTACCGGGAAAGCATGGTAAGATGGGAAAAGGAGTTCCCGGTGGATTATCGCCAGCTGGTAGCAGCCCGCCTGCAGAAATACCTTGACCTGGCAGCTACTGTCGATTTTAATGCTGAGCTGAAACAGGCAGGTAACAAAAAGAAATTTGTAAACCCCGTGTATGAGGGTAAGGCGTATGACTGGAAACAGATCTACCGGGCAGGCAAAGAAGTATATACTGTGGCAAAACCGTTTGCAGAGCAATGGATCAAAGAATTAGGCACTGCTGCACCGGCTTCTCAAAAAGAACCCGCTAAGACCGGTAATACTCAAAATATCTATGGAAACGGCAAATAGGATCAGGCCAGTGTTTTTGATTTTATTTTTGTAGCAACAGTAGAGCCACGGGTGATCAGTTCTGAAGCAAGTACCCTTGTTTCGAATTCTTTTACCGGGCGTTTGCTTTCAATAAGTTGTAGTAAAAGATTGGTGGCTATTTCACCCATTTCAAAAGCAGGTTGCTTGATAATGGTAAGGGGAGGATCCAGTAGTTCTGTAAGGTCAGAGTTAGAGAACCCAACCAATCCCATTTCAGAGGGCACATGAATACCTTTTGATTTTAATATTCTGAAACAGCCGGTTGTCAGCTTATCAGAAGTGGTAAGGATCGCATCCGGTTTTTCAGGGGCCTGTAATAGTTCGTTGACGGCTTCTTCCACCTCCATCAATATCATACCCCCGTGATGGCAATGTTTGACCAGGTCTTCGTTAACAGAAATTCCGTTATCAGCTAAAGCGGCCCGGTACCCGGCTAATCTTTCTTTTGTAATGGATAAATAAGCAGCATTAGATACTGCAGCAATATGCCGGTAACCATTTTTCACCAGGTGAGCCGTTGCCTCATAAGCACTTTTATAATTATCAACGATCACTTTGTGTGTTTCAATCTCATCGACGATTCGGTCAAAGAAAACGATCGGCATACCCCTTTCATGCAATTCTTTTAAGAAGCTGAAATCCCTGGTTTCCGTGGAAACAGAGATGATCAGTCCGTCAATAGACCTGGAAGTGAGATACTGCAGGTTGATCATTTCCCGGTCAAAGGATTCCCGGCTTTGCGAAATGATCACATTATAACCATTATTATAGGCAATGGATTCAATACCATTGATGGTTTGGGAAAAAAAGCTGTTGGCGATCTCACAGACAATCACACCAATAGACCGGCTTCTTCTTTCTTTCAGGCTTAAAGCAATAGGATTGGGATGGTAGTTATTCTTTTCCGCATATTCCAACACCAGTTTCTTTGTTTCCGGGCTGATCTCGTAACTGTCTCTTAACGCTCTTGATACAGTGGAAGTAGAAAGCCCCAGTGCTTTGGCAATATCTTTTATCGTTAGTGCTTCAAATCTCATGAGTCAACAGGAAATAAATATAATCTGCAGTATTTCAATAAAGTTAGTCATTTTCAGTCTCATCAGCCGGGCAAATGGGCTCTTCGCTTAACAGAAAAGACCTGTTTTTATTTGGGGTTGCTGCATTTTCATGTGTTGGTTCGATGCAAATGATACAGCACAAACCATTTCAGCAGCCAAGCGGGGAAAGGTTTTTAATGTCTTCAAAATGATATCGTTACCGGGAACGATTGCGTAAATAAACATCATTCCTGCTGATGCCGGTACCGGAATATCTGAGTAGAATTGAATCGGATTTTAACGATTGCGGATCATCTTCCGACGTTTTTCATTACGATTCTTAAACAATCAAACAACGCCATATGAAGAAGCTTGCGATGCTTTTCCTCTTCTCTGTTGTTCTTTCTTCTCTTCTTTTTGCCCAGGAAAAAACCGTAAAAGGTAAAGTGACTGACGATGCCGGCTTGCCGCTGGCCGGGGTTAGTGTTGCTGTGAAAGGAACCCGGAAAGGAACCCAGACAGATAAAGAGGGTAATTTTTCTATTGCTGTTGCCGCCAATGCGGAACTGCTTATTTCTTATGTAGGATTTAAACCTTCCACGCTAAATGCCAGCAGCGATAACCTGGCTGTGGTTCTGCAACGGGATGTTTCTTCGAATGAAGAAGTCGTGGTGGTAGGTTATTCCACCATCAAAAGACGTGACCTTACTGGTTCCGTATCCTCCGTTGGTTCCAAACAACTAAAAGATATTCCCATCTCTTCCGCAGCTGAAGCACTACAAGGAAGGTTAGCTGGTGTACAAGCGATTTCCTCAGAAGGTGCGCCAGGTGCAGAGATCATTATCCGGGTAAGAGGTGGCGGTTCCATCACCCAGGATAATTCTCCTTTATACATTGTAGATGGTGTGCAGGTGGAAAACGCATTATCCGTTGTTTCCCCACAGGATATTGCATCCATTGACGTATTAAAAGACGCTTCCACTACTGCTATCTATGGTGCAAGAGCCGCTAATGGCGTAGTGATCATCACCACCAAAGCCGGCCGGGCTGGTAAAACGCAGGTTAGTTATAACGGCAGCTATGGTTTCAGGAAGGTTCCTAAAACAATGGAGGTAATGAACCCGTATGATTTTGTACGCTGGCAATATGAAAGAAGCCGGGGTAACACTACAGACAGTTCCAGTTTTGCACAAACCTACGGCACCACCTGGGATACACTAAATGTATATAAAAATATGCCGGCCATTAACTGGCAGGATGAAGTGTTTGGAAGAAATGCGAGTTTTCAGAACCATAATGTTTCTGTGAATGGCGGCAACCAGGCCACCAGTTTCAACCTGAGTATAACCGCTAACCGGGAAGAAGGGGTGCAGCTGGAATCCGGTTTCAACAGGAACCTCGTCAATTTTAAGTTGGATCATAAAGTATCTGATAAAGTAAAAGTGGGAATGACGGCCCGTTATCTTGATCAAAAGATCTTGGGTGCAGGGACCACCAACAGCGGAACAAGAGCGACCAACCGCCTGCGTCATGCCATTAATTACCGGCCTTTTGAATTGCCAACGCCTTCGGGTGGTATTGATGATTTTGATGAAGCTTATTTCCTGGCCTCCAGTGGAGCTATCAACCCTGTTATTCTTACAAGAGCTGAGTACAGGAAACAGGAAACAAAAGCTACTTATCTCACAGGGTACCTCAATTTTAATATCCTGAAGAACCTGGTATTCCGGTCAACACTTGGTTTTGATAATTCAACAACAAGAACTGATCTTTTCTACAGTAAGATCACCAGCACCGCCCGGAACTTTGCTTCCCTGCCGGTAGCGTCAATCGGGCAACAGAATAACTACTCACTCAATAATTCTAATACATTACAGTATTCGGTCAATAATTATAAGAAGCATCATGATATTAGTGTATTGGTAGGCCAGGAAATGGTAGACCTGCGTTCAAAGCAAAATGCTATCGAAACCCGTTATTTCCCGGCTGATATTACACCTGACAAAGCACTGGCCAATATGGGTCTTGGCTCCGCTCCATCTGGTTCTGCGCAACCCTTGCCTACTTCTTTTGTGCAGCCACCCAGCCGTATTTTCTCTTTATTCGGAAGAGCTACTTATGGTTATGATGATAAATACCTGGCCACTTTCAATCTTCGTTCTGACCGTTCTTCCAAATTCAGTTCAGAAAACGGATCACTGATATTCCCTTCCGGTTCTTTAGCCTGGCGTTTTTCCAAAGAGAAATTTATGGATAAGGTAAGCTGGATCAATGATGCGAAACTGCGTTTTGGTTTTGGTGCGGTCGGAAATAACCGCATAGATAACCTGTTGTATTTACAATTGTATGGTGTAACAGGGCAATATGCATTAAATCATTCTATTTTGCCTGGTTTTGCTCCCACTGCGTTGGCCAATCCCAACCTGAGATGGGAATCTAATACCACCCGCAACTTCGGGTTAGACCTTTCTATGTTCAACAACAGGGTGCAGTTTACCATGGATGTTTATAAGAATACTGCCAAGGATCTTTTGTTAGCGGTGAATATTCCGCCAACATCCGGGTATACACAGCAAATCCAAAACATAGGCTCTTCCTCTAACAGGGGTGTTGAATTCCAGGTCAGCGCCACACCCATTGCTAAAAAGGATTTTAACTGGACCTCTAACTTTAATATTTCCTTTAATAAGAACAGGGTTGAAAGTTTAGGCGGCGTTGACCAGATCACCCGTAACTCCGGCTGGCAGGGAAGTGATGGTGTGGATGATTATCTCGTGAAAGTCGGTCAGCCGGCTGGTTTGATGTATGGTTTTGTTACCGACGGATTCTATGGGATCAATGATTTTGATTATAACGCAACTACCGGTGTGTATACAATTAAAGCCGGTGTTGCAGCAAACGGAGTCTATGGTGTGCCACAACCGGGAATGCTGAAATGGAAAGACCTGAATGGAGATGGTGTGATCACGGCTGATGGCGACCGCCAGGTGATCGGGGATGCCAACCCGAAATTTACCGGGGGCTGGAACAACCAGTTTACCTATGGTAATTTTGACCTGAGTGTGTTTGTGAACTTTGTGGTAGGTAATGATATCTATAATGCTAATAAATTAGAATGGACGGATGGAGCTTTTTCTAATTTGAATATGCTGAATATCATGAAAGACAGGTGGACGAATATCAATGACCAGGGACAGGTGGTAACAGATCCCACTGCATTGGCCAAGCTGAATGAGAATGCCAGGATATGGTCGCCGGTAAGAGTACAACGCTGGTGGTTGCATTCATGGGCAGTGGAAGATGGCAGCTACCTTCGCTTTAATAACGTTACGGTTGGTTATACATTACCAAAGAATGTATTGTCAAAAATGAAAATATCCACCTTCAGGATGTTCTGTACAGTAAACAACCTGGCTACCATTACCAACTATTCAGGTTATGATCCCGATGTAACAGCCAGGAGATCTGATCCCCTAACCCCAGGTGTTGATTTTGCGGCTTATCCAAGATCAAGAACATGGGTATTTGGCGTAAACCTTACTTTCTAAAAAACTAAACGATTGCAATATGAAAATCAAGTTTTATCAATCAATAGCAACCGTTTCACTGGTTGCAGTATTGACAACCGTTGGTTGTAAAAAATATACAGAAGTAGAACCCGTTTCGCAGTATAGTATCTCCCAGGCTTTTTCTGATGTATCGAACGCCACTAATGCATTGATCGGTGTGTACGATGAACTGCAGGGTGATAATGGATATGGTATCCGTATCAGCATGTATTACCCATATGATTCTGATGAAGGTATCGTGAGTGGTAATATAGATAATGGTCGCCGCGGAGTGGGCCGCTACCAGTTGTTACTTACCAATTCAGAGATTGCCAATCCTTTCCGCCAGTTATACCGTGGCGTGGAAAAAGCGAATCTCTGTATTGAGCAAATACCGTTAATGCCCCAATACAGCAGTGGTACTGCAGCCGACCAGGCAGCTTTAAAACGTTTGCATGGTGAGGCGCTGGTATTAAGGGCCCAATATTTATTCCAGCTGATGCTGAACTGGGGTGATGTGCCTGCACCAATGATACCTGCCTACAAGCAACCTGATCTTTTCATTCCTGCAACCGACAGGGATTCCACCTATGATAAACTCATTGCCGACCTGGCTGTTGCAAGGGATTTGTTGCCCTGGAGAACAGACGCCGGCCCGAGAAACGAACGCATCACTAAAGGTGTTGCAAAAGCACTACGGGCAAAAATGGCATTATTCCGTGGCGGTTATTCTTTACGTAAGAACGGACAGATGGAACGCAGAAGTGATTTTCTTACCTATTATAATATAGCAAAGCAAGAATGCGAAGAATTAATGGCAAGAAGGGATCAGCATACACTCAACCCCAGTTATTCAGATATCTGGAGAAAAGTAACTTCCTTCACGTATGACCCACAGGGAGAGATCATTTTTGAAGTGGGTGCAGGCGGCGGTAATGGTAATAGCGACAGCCGGATGGGAAATTACGACGGCCCGAACCTGAGTAATGCTTCCAGGTATGGTGCCGGTGGCGGTGGTATTGTGATGCTGCCCAATTATTTCTATGCATTTGATTCAGTGGATACACGCCGGGATGTAACGGTTACGCATTACCAGGTTACATCAGCTACGAATATTAAAAGTCAGCGCCGCTTAGGTGAATTGAATACCGGTAAATACCGTCGTGACTGGAGAGTTCCTTTATTACCGGGTACCGTATTGAATGTGGGCTACAACTGGGCGATGATCCGGTTCTCAGATGTATTATTAATGTATGCAGAAGCGGTGAACGAAATCAACAACGGCCCTAATGCAGCTGCTATAGCTGCTTTTGAGGAAGTAAGAAGAAGGGCTTATGCAGGAAATACAGGCCTGATCGGTGCGACACCAACCGACAAAGCAGGATTCTTTAATGCGATTGTAAATGAACGCTTACTCGAATTCGGTCATGAAGGTATCCGTAAATATGACCTGCTTCGCTGGAATCTTTTAGCCACAAAAATTGCTGAAGCAAGAACAAAGATCCAGCAGATCAGGGACCGGGTGGCACCTTACAACAATGTGCCGCAGTATATCTATTGGAGAAATAATGGTGAAGAAATTCAATACTATGCAGGTGTTGGTGCACCGGCTAATGCACAGCCATTCTGGAGACCGACACAGGTGCCTTCACCAACAACAGGTTGGACAAGGACCGACTGGGCACAGCACCTGACAGCTAATGCTATTGATGGCAGACCATTGTGGCAGGGATTTGCTTCTTTCTTTGTGCCGGGCAAAAGTGAATTATTCCCGTTTGACCAGGCTACACTTTCTTCTTACCAGGGGAAATTGCAGCAGAATCCTGGTTACTGATGAATGATATGTAAACGATTCTCGTGTGTTTTCTTAAAGGCTGCTTATCCGAAGTAAACCTGTTTAGCAGAGGCAGGATTACCCAGTGGAATAAGCAGCCTTATTTTTACCGGTTACGTCTGTTTTAATACAAAACAACAATGACGAGATTTAAAAGTATAGTTACAGGAAGCTTGTGCGGGTTATTATTACTGTCGTGTAATGCACAAAAACAGGTAATGCCTGCCGGTGATCCTGGTGAGCCCATTGCATTTCCCGGTGCAGAAGGGTTTGGTAAGTTTGCAACAGGTGGCCGGGGCGGCACTGTTTTTATTGTCAGCAACCTTAATGATAAAGGACCGGGCAGTTTCCGGGAAGCTGCCGAAGCCAATCAAAAAAGAATTATTGTTTTTGCCGTATCAGGTACGATTCATCTTGAGTCAAAACTCTCCATAAAAGGGGATGCAACGATTGCGGGACAAACTGCCCCAGGGGATGGAATTTGCCTGGCTGATTATCCCGTCGGGCTGGGAGGTGATAATATTATCCTTCGTTATTTGCGTTTCCGGATGGGCGACAGGTACCAAAGCCAGAAAGGGATGGTGGACGGCAGCGGGGGAGATGATGCATTCGGCGGATTTAAAAGGAAACATATTATCATTGATCATTGCAGCTTCAGCTGGAGTACCGACGAAGTGATGTCAGTGTATGGGGGCGATAGCACCACCCTGCAATGGAATTTTATCAGTGAACCATTGAACTATTCCTATCATTTTGAAACAGGCGATAAAGACTGGGAACATCATGGTTATGGCGGTATCTGGGGCGGGCTGCATTTATCAGCACACCATAATTTATTTGCTCATTGTATCAACCGCACCCCACGATTCAATGGTATAAGGCATACGCCAACAGAATTAGTCGATTATCGCAACAACGTTATTTACAACTGGGGTGGCAATAATATTTATGCCGGGGAGGGAGGCGACTATAATATCGTCAATAACTATTATAAATACGGACCAGGTACCAATAAGAATGTGCGGTTTCGCATCGTAAACCCCGGCAGGAATGAAAAGATCGGTTTTGGGAAATGGTATGTGGAAGGAAACTACGTGGATGAAGCAAAGGATATCAGTAAGAATAACTGGCTCGGTATCCAGATGGGAAATGGCGGTACGGAGGAAGATAAAAAGAATACGATCATCAATAAGCCGCATCCTGCTGTTGCCATACCAGCACAAACAGCTGCTGAAGCATACGAGTTGGTATTACAATCAGCAGGGGCTAGTTATAAGAGAGATACATTGGATGAACGGATCATTAATGATGTAAAGAACAGGACAGGTAAATTCATTGATGTGCAGGGAGGGTTTCCGCATGGTACGGCCTATGAAATGACCATTCGTGCATGGCCCGCGTTGAAACAACTGCCTCCGCCTGCTGATACTGATAAAGACGGGATGCCGGATGAATGGGAAAAAAAGCAGGGTTTGAACCCCGCTGACCCCACTGATGGGCCCAAAAACAGTTTGCATGCTTATTACACCAATATTGAAGTATATATAAATGGGCTGCTGAAATGAAAAAGATACTTATCGTTCCCATAGCTGTTTGTATGCTGGCATTTATTTTACCTGCCAAAAAGAAAATAAAAATATTCCTGGCAGGTGATTCTACCATTGCGATCAAGGATACCAAAGTATATCCTGAAACAGGTTGGGGGATGCCATTTGTGTATTTCTGGGATTCAACGGTTACGGTAGTGAACCGGGCAAAGAACGGACGCAGTACTAAAACATTCATCAGTGAGGGATTGTGGAAGTCGGTTATTAATGAGGCAGGTGAAGGGGATTATGTGATCATCCAGTTTGGCCACAATGATGCAGCGGTAACAAAACCCGAACGCTATGCAACACCGGATACATTCAAAATGAATTTGATCCGGTTCATCAAAGAAACCCGGGAGAAAAAAGCGACGCCCATTTTGTTTACACCCGTATCCCGAAGAAAATTTGACAAAGAAGGGAAAGCTGTTGAAACCCATGAAATCTACGCAGCTTTAGTGAAAGAAGTGGCTGCCCGGGAGAAGGCTGATCTTATTGACCTGGATGAGCTGAGTAAAACTTTATACCAGCAGTTTGGCCCGGAATTATCAAAATTGCTGTTTCTCCAGTTAAAGCCGGGGGAACACCCGAATTACCCGGATGGCAGGGATGATAATACGCATTTCAATGAGTTCGGAGCAAGATTAGTTGCTCAGTTAGTGCTGAAGGAACTGGTAACCTTAAAGCCCGACCTGGCTGAAAGAATAGTTTCAACAGTAAAGAAATAGCATGAGAGTGCTGGCTACTATATCATTTGTATTGGTTGTTTTATTTGCAACTGCTCAGTCAACAGCAGGCATCACGGGTATCCGTGATACTTCTTATAACATAAATAACGAACTTAAAAAGAACCAGAAAAACTATCCGTTCATCCAATTGCCGGTATCTCCAAAAGCGGGAATAGTGAATGAGAAAAGGACAATTGTTTATTGCCAACGGGGTAACAGGAAGTTAGTACTCGATGTTTTTAGTCCTGCACAAAAAGTAAAAACTAAGAGAGCAGCCATACTTATCATACATGGTGGCGGCTGGAGAAGTGGCGACCGCAGTTTGCATTATACATTAGCACAGCGATTAGCTGCATTGGGATATGTCTGTATCACTCCCGAGTACCGGTTATCAACGGAAGCATTATATCCCGCTGCTATTCACGACATCAAAGCAGCGATCCGGTGGGTGAGAAAGAATGCAGATACATATCAGATTGATACCAGTATGATCGTTGCTTCCGGCCATTCAGCAGGCGGGGAACTGGCGGCTTTTATGGGTACAACGAACGGGGTAAAAACGTTTGAAGGAGATGGGTGTAATAATACTACTTCAAGCAGGGTCAATGCAGTAATTGATATCGACGGCACACTGGCATTTATTCATCCTGAATCCGGGGAGGGAGATGACACTAGAAGAGTATCAGCAGCAACCCATTGGTTTGGATATTCAAAAACTGACAATCCGGCGATATGGAATGAGGCGGCTCCATTAACGCATGTGGGTTCACATACTCCGCCTACTCTTTTCATCAACAGCAGTGTGGCCCGGATGCATGCAGGCCGGGAAGATTTTATCCGGGTATTGAACCAATATGGTATTCCTTCATCGGTTAAAACATTTGAGGGTTCTCCCCATTCTTTTATATTATTCAATCCCTGGTTCGATTCAACAGTTACCGTGATCAATGATTTTTTGAAAAGAACATTCGCTAAAAAAGAGGAAGGGGTTGCTACTCAAATCTCCGTGGCAAAAGACGGCAGTGGCCATTTTTCGTCGGTACAGGCTGCACTGAATGCTGTTCCGGTCAATAACAAAAAACCATTCAGCATTTTCATAAAAAGGGGAGTTTATAAAGAAAAGATCAGGCTTGACTCTTCTAAAAACTTTGTTACTCTTATTGGGGAAGATAAATTCAATACCATCCTGACCTATGATGATCATACAGGAAAACTTTCTCCGAAAGGAGATACCATTAATACAAGAACTTCCTGGAGTTTTTTACTGAAAGCAGATAATTTTACTGCCCGCAATATCACTTTTCAAAATGATGCAGGATTCACCGCAGGACAAGCCGTAGCCATGGAAGCAGGTGGGGATAAAATCGAATTTATAAATTGCAGGTTTATCGGTAACCAGGATGTTTTATTTACCAACAGTGAGAAAAGCCGCCAGTATTATAAGCATTGTTATATTGAAGGTACCACCGATTTTATCTTTGGTTCAGCAACCGCTTGGTTTGAGCAATGCCATATTCACAGTAAAAAGAACTCTCACATTACAGCAGCTTCCACACCGGCAGACAAGAAATACGGCTATATTTTTAATGATTGTATACTGACCGGGGATACGTCCCTGCACAATGTTTCGCTTGGCCGCCCCTGGCGACCATATGCCGCTGTCGTGTACATGCGTTGTTTTATCGGGCAACATATCAAACCTGGGGGGTGGAGCAACTGGAACAATACGGAAAACTATAAGACGACCCGTTATGCTGAATATAAAAATTACGGAGTTTCCGCTGAAACCGGTAAAAGAGTGAACTGGGCCAGGCAGCTGACCGATGAAGAAGCAAAAGATATAACACTTAAAAGTATTTTCAGCGACTGGATGCCCCGGGGAAGTTTGGAATAAAAAGATGTATATATTACCGCAACAAACTGTAACGATCTTGCCAACCTCTAATTACCTGCATGAGTAAACAAAATAAATACCTGTTGCCTTTTATCCTGGTAACCAGTTTGTTTTTCCTCTGGGCTTTTTTGCATAATATAAACCCCATACTGATTCCGCATTTGAAAAAAGCCTGCCGGTTATCGGATACGCAGTCCTCTTTTGTTGATTCAGCTGTTTACCTGGCTTACTTTTCTATTGCGTTACCTGCAGGATGGTTCATGCATAAATTCGGCTATAAGAAAGGCATTCTGTTTGGGTTATTTTTATATGGGACGGGATCTTTATTGTTTATCCCTGCCGCAAATGCAAGAGAGTATTACTTTTTTTTGGCAGCCTTGTTTATTGCAGCCTCCGGGGCTACTTTTTTAGAAACAGTGGCGAATCCATATATCACAAAACTCGGAGAACCAGAGACGGCTGCACAACGGTTGAATTTTGCACAGTCATTCAATGGCGTAGGTGCATTTATCGCACCCATTATAGGCGGACAGGTAATCCTGTCGGGGATTGAGCATTCGAAAGAGGAATTACAACAAATGGACCCGGCCACATTAAGTGCTTACCTGGATAGTGAGGCAGCAACAGTTAAAATTCCGTATCTCGTTATTGGAGCCATCGTATTTGTATTATTGGCTTTGTTCTTTGTGACCAAACTGCCGGAGATCCACGAAAAAGACGAAAAATCGTCTGGATTTTCTTTTGCTGTATTTCGTCATCAGCACCTTAGCTGGGCGGTTATTGCGCAATTTTTTTATATCGGAGCACAGATCTGTGTGGGAAGTTTCTTCATACGATTTACCCGCTACGTGGAAGAAGTACCGGAAAAAAGGGCTGCCTTTTTGCTGAGCATTGCGATGGTCGGTTTTATGATCGGCCGGTTTTCAGGTACTTTTTTTATGAAATATATCAAACCTGCAAAACTGCTGGGAATTTATGCATTGATCAATATTGGTTTATTGACAGTCGCAATTATAACAAAAGGAACCGTTGCCGTATATGCGTTGATGGGGGTGCCCTTTTTTATGTCGATCATGTTCCCCACCATTTTTTCAATGGGTATTTCCGGCTTGGGAGAAGAAACGAAGATTGCCTCTTCGTTCATTGTTATGTCCATTGTGGGCGGGGCGATATTCCCGTTCTTTATGGGACAGATATCTGATGCCACCGGGGGGAATATTCAAGTAGCATATGTTATTCCGGCGATCTGTTTTGCTGTAGTTGGCTTTTTTGCCTGGAAATTCAGGAATCTTTTTACAGAAACTACAACTGCTCATTAATGATGAAACAATATTGCCTGGCATTAGACCTTAAAGATGATCCTGACCTGATTGCGGCCTATGAATCATATCATAAAACTGTGTGGCCGGAGATCATTGATAGTATCAGGAGGGCAGGCATTGAGCAACTGGAAATATTCCGTACGGGTAACAGGCTGTTCATGATCATGAATGCGGTAGATGATTTTAGTTTTGAGCTGAAAGCAAAGGCAGATAAGGATAATGAAAAAGTGCAGGAATGGGAAACGCTGATGTGGAACTACCAGCAGGCGTTGCCCGGAAGCAAACCTGGTGAAAAATGGATACTGATGGAAAAAATATTTTCACTTCATTGATAATATATGTTTGATCTGACTAATAAAACTGCGATTGTTACCGGGGCCGGAAGCGGCATTGGGAAAGCGATCGCTAAACTTTTTGCCCGGCAGGGCGCTGTTGTGTATATACTTGACTTTGATGAATCGGGAGCCAAACAGGTCCTGCAGGAAATACAAGCTGATGCCGGGAAAGCTTATGTAGAAAAATGTGATGTAAGTAACCAGCAACAGGTAAAAGAAATAATTAAAAAGATAGTTGCGGTAAGCGGAACAATTGATATACTGGTCAACAATGCCGGTGTGGCACATATTGGTAATGCAGAAACAACCGGCGAAGAAGATTTTAACCGCCTGCTGAATGTGAATGTGAAAGGAGTTTATAATTGTATCCATGCTGCTGTTCCCTTCATGAAAGAAAAAGGCGGAGCTATTTTGAATATGGCTTCCATCGCTTCATCGGTTGGGTTGGCGGACAGGTTTGCTTATTCCATGACCAAGGGAGCTGTGGTGGGGATGACACTGGCTACTGCAAAAGATTATATTAACCATAAGATCCGCTGCAATTGTATCTCACCGGCCAGGGTACATACTCCTTTCGTTGATAATTTTCTTGGAAAGAACTATCCCGGTAAAGAAGCGGAAATGTTTGAGAAATTATCAAAAAGCCAGCCCATTGGCAGGATGGCAGAACCGGAAGAGATCGCTTTTTTGGTGTTGTACCTCTGCAGTGACGAAGCATCATTCATTACCGGGAGCGATTACCCGATTGATGGCGGATTTATAAAATTGAATAATTAGCAATATGAAACTAATTCGTTTTGGCGAAGCTGGTAGTGAAAAACCTGGTGTTTGCATCAATGATATTAATTATGATGTATCCGGTTTTATCAAAGACTATGATGAGGCTTTTTTTGGGAATGGGGGTTTGCCGCACTTACGGTATATGGTAGCCATGCATCAGACCATGTTACCTAAAATTCCGGATGGATCCAGGTTAGGTGCGCCGGTGGCAAGACCATCCAAGATCATCTGTATTGGTCTCAATTATGCAGATCATGCAAAAGAGACCAATGCTACCCCGCCTGCAGAGCCCGTCATTTTCATGAAATCAACCACGGCAATTACAGGGCCTTATGATAAAGTGATCATACCCAAGGATTCTGTGAAAACAGATTGGGAAGTGGAACTGGCTGTAGTGATCGAAAATAAAGCCAACTATGTGGAAGAAGCAAATGCTATGGATCATGTGGCCGGTTATTGTTTACATAATGATATCAGCGAACGGGAATTTCAATTGGAAAGAGGCGGTACCTGGGATAAAGGAAAAGGCTGTGATACCTTTGCGCCACTCGGCCCCTGGATGGTAACAAAGGAGGAGATCCCTGATGTATCCAATTTAAAACTCTGGTTGCATGTGAATGGTAAACAAATGCAAAACGGGACTACTGCTAACCTGATCTTTAATGTTCCGTTTCTTATTTCTTATGTCAGTCGTTTTATGACCTTACTGCCGGGTGATATTATTTCAACCGGGACACCAGCCGGAGTTGGACTGGGGTTTAATCCACCAGTATATCTGAAACCCGGTGACGTGATGGAACTGGGTATTGATGGCCTTGGTGCAGCAAGACAGGAATGTATAGCCTATTCAAAATAAATAATGAGCGAACATAGCGACGATAACGGAATTGATGAAATTCAAGTAAGCAACAGGGTGATTGATGCACATGTTCATTTCTGGCAGTACAATAAACAGCGGGACAGCTGGATGGACAATATGAAACTGTTGCAAAAGGATTATTTACCCGGTACACTTTCTTCAACGCTGAAGAATAACGGGGTGGATGGATGTGTGGCAGTGCAGGCCAGCCAGCAAGAACTGGAAACACATTTCCTGGTGGAACTGGCAAAAACCCACTCCTTTATTAACGGTGTGGTGGGCTGGGTTGACCTGCAAAAACATGATATTGAACAGCGGGTGGAATATTTTTCGCAGTATCCTGTCATCAAAGGCTGGCGGCATATTGTGCAGGCAGAACCGGATGGATTTTTAGGAAGAACAAATTTTAAGCGGGGAGTTAAAACATTGGAACGGTACAACTACAGCTATGATATATTGATCTATTCTCAGCAGCTGAAACCTGCATTGGAGTTTGTGGCCGCTTTTCCGGGTATGAAATTAGTAATTGATCATTGTGCGAAGCCGGATATTGCCCGTAAAAAAATAGATGACTGGAAAGTATTGATAGAAGAAATTGCAAAGAATCCGAATGTATGCTGTAAACTATCCGGCCTGTTGACGGAAGCCAAATGGAAGGAATGGAGCCCTGTAGATTTTTATCCCTGTCTCGATGTGGTCTTCGGGGCATTTGGTACAGATCGTTTGTTATTTGGCAGCGACTGGCCGGTACTGCTGGTGTCGGGTATGTATGTGCAATGGAAAAGTCTGCTTGAAAAATATATGGAAGGATTTACTCCCGAAGAAAGGGCAAACGTATTTGGAGGAAATGCGATCCGTTTTTATAATTTAAAATAATACGCATGGACCTTGGTTTAACCAATAAGGTGATCATAGTAAGCGGGGGCGCCAAAGGAATCGGGGAAGGTATTGCAAGGCTGTTGGCTTCAGAAGCTGCGATACCGGTGATTATCGGCAGAAAGGAAACGGATAACCTGGAAGCAGTGGAGGCTATTGAAAAAGCAGGCGGCCAAGCATTCCAGGTAGTTGCTGAACTTACAGAACCAGCAGAATGTGAGAGGGCAATCAGGAAAGTAGTGGAACGGTTCAACCGGATAGACGGGCTGGTCAACAATGCCGGGGTAAATGATGGGGTGGGATTAGAGAATGGAGATTACACAAAATTCATTGCCTCTTTGCACAAAAATCTTATTCATTATTATTTACTGGCACATTATGCGTTGCCGGCTTTAAAGGAATCGAAAGGGCCGATCGTGAATATCAGTTCTAAAACTGCTGATACCGGCCAGGGTAATACATCTGCCTACGCTGCCTCCAATGGGGGACGTAATGCATTAACCAGGGAATGGGCTGTTGAGTTGTTGAAATATGGTATCAGGGTAAATGCCGTTATAGTGGCGGAATGTTTTACACCACTTTATGAAAAATGGGTACAAACATTACCGGATCCTCAGCAAAAATTAAAAGAGATCCAATCAAAGATTCCATTGGAGAACAGGATGACAACAACAGAAGAAATAGCCAGTACAGTTGCGTTTCTTTTGTCAGCGAGATCAAGTCATACTACCGGGCAACTGGTATATGTGGATGGGGGCTACGTTCACCTGGACAGGGCTTTATAAAAATTGTACAAACAACAAAATAGTTTATCATGAAAAGAAATAGTTTCTTTTTCTCACTCCTGCTGTTATTTTCTTTTATGATGACAGAGAAGGGAAATATAAAAATATTTATTGCCGGCGATTCCACCGCCAGTATCAAAGAAGTAAAAGCCTACCCGGAAACGGGCTGGGGTATGCCCTTCGTGTGGTTCTGGGATTCAACTGTTACGGTGGTTAACAAGGCTAAGAACGGGAGGAGTACCAGTTCATTCAGGAAAGAAGGGCTCTGGCAACAGATCATGGAGGAAGCATCAGCAGGTGATTATGTGATCATCCAATTCGGGCATAATGATGAAGTGCCTACCAAAAAAACATTTACAACAGAAACAGAGTTTAAAAATAACCTGCAACAATATGTAAAAGAGGTAAGGGCCAAAAATGCCATCCCGCTTTTATTGACCCCCATGGCCCGCAGAAAATTTGACAGTACCGGTAAGATCAGTGGTACACATGATATCTATGCACAAATAATCCGTGATGTGGCAAAAGAGGAGAAAGTGCCAATGTTTGATATGGACAAATTAACACAGGCTTTATACCAGCAATTTGGCGAAGCGAACTCCCGGTTATTATTTCTTCAATTGAAGCCCGGCGAGCACCCGAACTATCCTGCAGGAAAAGAAGATAACACTCATTTCAGTGAGTTGGGGGCCCGGCTGGCGGCACAGTTAGTACTGAACGAGATCAGGGAGAAATGCCCGGACCTGGTTACACATATCATTAAACCAGCCGTAAAGAAATAATCAATTACCATGCGGAAACTAATCATTGCACTTTTCTTTGTTACAGGCTGCTGGATATATACAAAAGCACAAACATCCAACCCACAGCAGTATAAATATACTTTCACCGTGGCAAAAGATGGGACGGGGGATTACTATTTTATACAGGATGCAATTGATGCCATGCGGGTGTATCCATTAGCACCAATCACCCTGTATATCAAAAATGGTTTCTATAATGAAAAGATTGAATTACCGGCTAATAATACTGATGTAACTTTTATCGGGGAAAATGTGGACAGCGTTATTATCAGTTTTAATGATTATTCTGGCAAGGGCAAGCATACAACCTTCACTTCGTACACAGCAAAGATCTCCGGGAACCGGTTCAGGGCAGAGAATGTAACATTTGCCAACACGGCCGGCCCGGTTGGCCAGGCATTGGCTCTTTACGTGGATGCTGATAAGGCTGTTTTCAAAAATTGTAAATTTCTCGGTAATCAGGATACAATTTTTCTTTCTGGTGAGCAGGCAAGGCAGTTGTTTCTTAATTGCTATATCGAAGGAACAACGGATTTTATCTTTGGCCCTTCCACAGTGGTGTTTAAGAATTGCACTATAAAAGCAAAGAGCAATTCTTATATAACGGCGGCTAATACCACTAAGGGGAAGCCCTATGGTTTTGTTTTTATTGACTGCAAGATCATTGCTGAGCCTGCTGTAACTAAATTATATCTTGGCCGGCCCTGGAGAGCTTATGCCAAAACAGTATTCATTCAGTGTGAGTTGCCAAAAGTAATTGCCCCGGAAGGCTGGGACAACTGGGGTAATGCAGCTAATGAAAAAACAAGCGGATATGCAGAGTATAACAATAGGGGTGAAGGTGCTGCTACAGGCAAACGGGTGAAATGGGCAAAGCAATTATCCAAACAAGCTGCAAGCCGTTACACTCCGGCTATTATTTTTAATGACCATAAGAATATTGAAGCAAGTGGATACAGGTGGTTTGATGACCGGGCTGCATCTGTATTTGACAAAACAGCTTTTGTCAATAAGCCGCCGCAGGTAATACCCCTTTATCAAAATGCTGTACCCAATTCAACCGGAGCCGCCGACAAAGAAAATTCAGTAACAAGAGATAATGTGACCCGCATTGCTAAAGTGAGCCGGCCAACATTAACCATCTATCGTCCTGCAAAACCGAACGGGCAATCAGTTATCATTTGTCCCGGCGGTGGTTATACGATCCTCGCTTTTGACAAAGAAGGAACAAAAGTGGCAGAAGAATTCAACCGTTGGGGTATTACCGCATTTGTATTGAAATACAGGTTGCCGGATGATACAACGCAGGTAGACAGAAGTATGGCCCCCTTACAGGATGCACAGCAAGCAGTAAGACTGGCCAGGACAAACGCAAAAGAATGGGGTATTGATAAAAACAAAATAGGTATCATGGGCTTTTCAGCAGGCGGCCACCTGGCTTCCACTGCTGCCACACATTTTGATTATAAGGCAGACTCCTTAAATAATGATACTACTTCAGTTCGTCCTGATTTCGCCATTCTCATTTACCCGGTCATCAGTTTTGACAGCACCATCACCCATAAAGGATCAAGAAATAATCTTGTTGGGGCAAATGCTGCTGCGGATAAGATCAATTTCTTTTCATCCGAGTTGCAGGTAACAGCAGCCACACCACCCTCTTTCTTAGTTCATGCCGGGGATGATGGGGCTGTTCCGGTGGATAATAGTTTACGTTATTACCGGGCCTGTATAAAAAATAAAGTGCCTGTCGAACTGCACTTATACCCAGCCGGTGGTCATGGATTTGGCATGAATAATAAAACTACAACGGATAACTGGCTGGAACGGTTAAAGAACTGGATGAACCAGCTGAAGAAGTAAAAACTAGGTATGAAAAATTTAATCATAATACTATTACTGATACAATCCGGGGTTGTACCGGCGCAGGTGTGGAAAGCAGATAATGGCAATAACACATATAAGAACCCGGTTGTCAATGCAGATTATAGTGATCCTGATGCCATAAGGGTGGGGGAAGATTATTATATGGTATCATCCAGCTTCAATCATGTGCCGGGTTTACCGATCCTGCACTCAAAAGACCTGGTGAACTGGAAACTGATCGGTCATGCGTTGAAACGCCAGCCACCCTTTGATCACTTTAGTATTGTGCAGCATGGTGGGGGAGTATGGGCACCAAGCATCCGTTTTCATAATAATGAGTTTTATATCTATTATCCAGATCCCGATTTTGGTATCTACCTGACCAAAGCTAAAAAAATAACCGGGCCCTGGTCCGACCCGGTGTTGATTGAAGCCGGTAAAGGCTTGATCGATCCTTGTCCTTTATGGGATGATAACGGGAAACTCTATCTCGTTCATGCGTATGCAGGGAGCCGTGCCGGCATCAAGTCAATTATTGTGATCAAAGAACTGAACAGTGATGGTTCGAAAGTGATCAGCGACCCGGTGATGGTATATGATGGTCATGAAACCGATCCAACTATTGAAGGGCCTAAATTTTATAAACGAAACGGGTACTATTACATTTTTGCTCCGGCAGGTGGTGTAAGTACCGGCTGGCAATTAGTACTTCGTTCAAAAAATATTTATGGCCCTTATGAACGTAAAGTAGTGATGGACCAGGGAGCCACTCCTGTTAATGGTCCGCACCAGGGCGCATGGGTCAGCACGGCTATGGGGGAGGATTGGTTCCTGCATTTCCAGGATAAAGATGCTTATGGCAGGGTGGTTCACTTGCAGCCAATGATATGGAAAAATGACTGGCCGGTGATCGGAACAGACAAGGACGGCGATGGTAAAGGAGAGCCGGCATTGCTGTATAGAAAACCAAAGACAGCAAAGACATTTCCTGTTGCAGCTCCACCGGAAAGCGACGAATTCAATACAAATCAATTAGGATTGCAATGGCAATGGCAGGCGAACCCGCAACAATTCTGGGCCATGCCAACAGCAGCAGGGTATTTGCGGTTTTTTTCGGTACAAACAGCGGAAACGGTTCCATCACCCTGGTATTACCCCAATATACTCGGGCAAAAATTTCCCGCAGATGAATTTACGGCAACCACTAAATTCTCCTTCCGGCCAGGATGGGAAGGGGAACGTTTTGGTTTCATGGTACTGGGGCTGGACCTCGCCATTATATCTATTATAAAAAAACAGGATGGGAACTATATTTCGTACTCGGTTTGCAAGGAAGCTGACAAGGATAAAAAAGAAACAGTGCAGGATGGTAAAAGAGTGAACAGTAAGGATATTTATTTCCGCATAAAAGTGACGGGCGGAGCTCTATGTGAATTCAGCTATAGCGAAGATGGGGTCAGTTATATAACAGTAGGTGAAAAATTCCAGGCAAAGCCGGGAAAATGGGTGGGAGCTAAACTGGGTTTGTTTTTCAGCCGGAAGAATAAGACGAATGATGCCGGTATAACTGATGTGGATTGGTTCAGAATTGAGAAATAGGGAAGAACAGCAATAGCTGTCTGGGATAAATAAAATAATAATTGCCATATGGAAAGAAGAACTTTCGTTAAGTACACTGCAGCAGCAGGTGCGTCCCTGATGTTGCATCCATTCTCCTCGCTGGCGGCCGGTTCCGGGAAAAAAATAAGGCTTGCACAGGTAGGTACCGGCCACCGGGGCACCAGTTTTTGGGGGACTAATCTTGTCAAAAATTTTGCAGATACCGTTGAGTTTACAGGCTTGTATGATATCAATCCCGGCAGAGCAGCTTTAGCGCAGCAATTGTATGGCGGAAATATTCCCGTCTATAACAGTTTTGATGAAATGCTTGCGAAAGCGCAGGCAGATTATATTATTGTTACCACAGTCGATTCCACACATGATGAGTTTATCGTAAAAGCGCTGAACAAAGGATTCAATGTGATCACCGAAAAACCAATGACCACCGATGAAGATAAATGCAAACGGATATTAGATGCAGAAAAGAAATCCGGTAAGAAAGTCATAGTGGCATTTAATTACCGGCATAGTGTGCATGCCATGCAATTAAAAGAATTACTGGCTGCCAGCCGGGTGGGCAAAATAACTTCAGTTGATTTTAACTGGTATCTCAATGTCCATCATGGGGCAGATTATTTCCGTCGCTGGCATGGCCGGATGAATAAGGGAGGTTCTTTATGGGTACACAAAGCCACCCATCATTTTGACCTGCTGAACTGGTGGCTGAATTCTGAACCTGTTGAAGTCGTTGCTTATGGAAGCCTGGAGCATTATGGAAAAAACAATGCATTCCGGGGTACTAAATGCCGTGGTTGTGAACACAAGGATAAATGCCAGTTCTATTGGGATATAACAAAAGACAACCGGTTGGTGAAACTCTACCCGGATAATGAAAAGTATGATGGCTATTTAAGAGATGGCTGTGTATGGAGTAATGATATCGATATCTATGATAAGATGAGTGCCCAGATCATTTATGCAAACGGGGTCACAGTAAATTATTCACTTACTACTTATTCTCCCTATGAAGGCTGGCAGATCGCTTTCAATGGCCTGAAAGGGAGAATTGAAACCTGGGAAGATATCCCGTATATGCAGAAAACACTGGATGACCAGTCGAAGCGGCATGCAATTGAAATGAGCAATGCAGATGATGCCATTGCCGGTGAAGTACGGGAGATCATTGCCTGGGATAACTTCTCTAAGAACTATGAAGTATATACAACACCAAAAATAAAAGGAGGGCATGGAGGAGGAGATATCCGTATGCAACGAAGAATATTCACTGATGTGAATGATAACCCTCATCATGTAATGGCCGGTACCCGGGAAGGGGCAATGTCCATACTGATAGGTATTGCAGCCCGGAAAAGTATCCAGCTAAAACGACCCGTAAAAATTTCCGAATTGACGGACCTGGTGCCAATGGTAAACAGGTTTTAAACAACCATGCAATGAAAAAAATCAGTACAGTTTTTATCCTGTTCTTATTGACCGGCTTTTCAGTAACAGCGCAAAGCAAGCCCGAAAAAGCGGTGGCAAATGCCGTGGAAAAATTACGCAAGGCCATGGTAGATGCTAATAAGGCTGACCTGGAAAGCAGTGTATCAGATCAACTCAGTTATGGTCATAGCGGCGGCCATATTGATGATAAAAAAGAGTTTGTTGAAAAGCTGACAAGTGGTAAGTCTGATTTTGTAACGATAGATCTCACCGAACAAACGATTTCTGTAAGTGGTAAAGTGGCCGTGGTAAGACATATACTGACTGCAAAAACTAATGATGGAGGCAAGCCGGGCGATGTCCATTTAAGGATACTGCTGGTCTTTCAGAAAAAAGAAGGCAAATGGATATTATTAGCCCGGCAGGCAGTAAAATTTACCTGATCACAAATGCAGTGGAAAATGGAACAAAACCGGTACCGTTCCCGGCAACGATTGCGTAAATAAACAAAGTCCAAAACACTGAAAATGATAGGGTTTAGAGGTAAAATTGTAGAAGGATGAACGGCTATTTCGCCCCTTATTTCAACGATTAACTTGTCATGATAAAGAAGATACTTTCACTATTATTTATTGCATTTATTGTAAGTGATGCTGCCGGCCAGTTTGGCGGCAAATTGCCTGTTATCGTTGCTCCAAAATTTAAAAAAGATACTACCAGTATAAAAAAATTCGGAGCTGTGCCTGATGGATATACGCTCAATACGAAAGCGATCAATGCTGCTATTGAGGCCTGTACTAAAAAAGGTGGTGGCGTGGTTTTGATTCCCGCAGGTTTATGGTTATCGGGACCGGTTGTATTAAAAAGCAATGTAAATCTGCACCTGGCGAATGGTGCCACACTATTATTTACCGATGATAAATCACAATATCCGCTTGTTGAAGCCAATTGGGAAGGATTACCTCAAATGAGGAACCAATCCCCTATTTCAGCTACCAATGCTGTTCATATTGCTATTACCGGGAAAGGCATCATTGATGGAAATGGGGATGCATGGAGAGCTGTAAAAAGTGATAAGCTTACAGCAAGCCAATGGAAAAAACTAGTAGCTTCTGGTGGTGTAGTAAGCGAGGATAAAAGAACATGGTACCCATCTGAATCCTTTTTGAAGGGAAATAAAATGACCAACCCCGGGCAGCTTTCTCCTGAAAAAGATGCAGCCTTTTATGAAAGTATCAAAGATTTTCTTCGCCCTAACCTGGTATTACTGACCAGTTGCAAATTCGTTTTACTCGAGGGGGTTACGTTTCAAAATTCACCCGCCTGGTGCCTGCACCCGCTGATGTGTGAGAACCTGACTGTAAGAAATGTATCCGTAAAAAACCCCTGGTATGCACAGAACGGGGATGGTATAGATGCAGAAAGTTGTAAAAATGTATTGATCGAGAATTCTGTATTTGACGTGGGTGATGATGCTTTATGCATGAAAAGCGGCCGTGATGCAGAAGGAAGAAAAAGAGGAATGCCGATTGAGAATGTGATCATCAGGGGATGTACGGTTTATTCTTCTCATGGTGGTTTTGTGATCGGCAGTGAAATGAGCGGCGGTGCTAAAAATATTTATGTCAGCAACTGTACATTCATCGGAGCGGATATTGGCCTTCGGTTTAAAACAACCCGTGGCCGTGGCGGTGTGGTGGAGAATATTTTCATTAAAGACATTTATATGAAGGATATTCCCGGGGAGGCCATCCTCTTTGATATGTACTATATGGCTAAAGACCCGGTGCCATTGTCAGGCGAAAAAAGAGAATTACCCCCGGTGGTTTTCAAACCTGTGGATGAAACAACACCTGTCTTTAAGAATTTTCACATCAGCAATGTATACTGCAATGGTGCTGCTAAAGGAATTTTTGTGAGAGGCTTACCGGAAATGCATGTAAAAGATATTGTGCTTGAAAATATGGTACTCCAGGCAGACAAAGGAATCGATATACAGGAAGCAACAGGTATCAGTTTGAAGAATATTAAGATCATCAGTAAAGCGACCAACCCGGTTATTGATGTGGTACAAAGTGATAAACTGCTGTTTGAAAATATCACGTATAAAGAAGGGGCAGCATTACTATTCAGGGTCAGCGGGGACCGGAGCACTAACATAACTATCAAAAACACAGATGCATCCAAAGCCAAAGAAAAAATTTCTTATGAATTAGGGGCAACTGATAAAAGCGTAACCATCCAATGAAGAAAATCACTCCTTTAGTCATTTGTGTTTACCTGCTGTTGTCAGGCGCTACTGCAGCAGCCCAGGAAAAACCATTATCTGAGCAGATGATTGCCACCTGCATGACAATCTGGAAGGACTCCTTCTCCTTTGGTAACAAACCAGCCCGCTGGAGCTATGATATGGGAGTGATATTAAAAGGCTGTGAAAAGGTGTGGCAGAACACCGGAGATGTTAGTTATTTCAATTATATCCAGCACCTGATGGATTTTTATGTCCGGGAAGACGGAAGCATCAAGGATTACAGGGCGGATGAGTACAATATAGATCATATCAACAATGGTAAACTGGTGTTGTTGCTCTACCGGGTGTTGGGTAAAGAAAAGTACCTGAAAGCAGCGAAAATGCTGAGAGAGCAGTTACGTACACATCCCCGTACCAATGAAGGCGGTTTCTGGCATAAGAAAATATATCCTTACCAGATGTGGCTGGATGGATTATACATGGGAGCTCCATTTTATGCCGAGTATTCCAACCTGGTGCAGGACGATACGGCATTTAATGATATTACCAACCAGTTCGTATGGATGGAACAGCATGCAAGAGATCCCAAAACAGGATTACTCTATCATGCATGGGATGAAAGTAAACAACAACAATGGGCGAATAAGACCACCGGGCAATCGCCGCTTTTCTGGGCAAGAGCTATCGGCTGGTATTCCAATGCCATTGTGGATGCACTGGATTGGTACCCCACTAACCACCCTGGAAAAAAGAAACTGGTTGATATCCTGAACCGGCTGGTAACAGCTGTTGAAAAAGTACAGGACAAACAAACAGGTCTTTGGTATGATATATTGAATTACGATGGTCCCGGAAAAGAAAAAAACTATTTCGAAGCATCGGCCAGTTGCCAGTTGACCTATGCCATCGCAAAAGGAGTTCGTAAAGGGTATCTCCCTGCCGCTAAATTTTCTATTGCCAAAAAAGCGTATGATGGTATCGTGAAAGAATTTATCAAAGTAGAGAATGGGCAGACCAATTTATACGGAACAGTTTCTGTTTCCGGGTTAGGTGGCAATCCGTACCGCGACGGAAGTTTTGAATACTACATGCGGGAAAAAGTGATCGTGAATGACCCCAAAGGAATGGGTGCTTTTATAAAAGCTGCCGGTGAAATGGAGATCAGCGGATCATTGAAAAACGGGAAAGGCAAAACTGTTTTACTGGATCGTTATTTTAATAGTGAAAAAAGAAAGAATGCAGCCGGTAACATGGGTTACTGGCATTATACCTGGGAAGAAAGATCACACCCCGGCTTCAATACATTGGGAAGTATTTTTGAAAAGAATGGAGCAAGGCTTTCTTCATTAGATGCAGCTCCAACAGCAGCGAACCTCAAAGGGGCGGCTATATACATTATCGTTGATCCGGATCATACCAGGGATAACCCGAATCCGAATTACGTGGCTCCAAAAGATGTCAAAGCAATCAGTAATTGGGTAAAAGCAGGCGGTACATTATTGCTGATGGCGAATGACAGTAATAACTGTGACCTGCAACACTTTAATACACTATCGGCTGTTTTCGGAATTAAGTTTTCTGATAAGAGTATCAACATGGTAAAGAATGATACGTACCCGCAGGGAGAAGTATTGCCCGGTGATAATAACCCGGTTTTTCGTACAACAAAAAAAATGTTTTTGAAGGAGCTGAGTGTGCTGGAAATAAAAAACCCTGCCAAAGCACTTGTTACAAAAGATACTGATGTGATCATCGCCACCACTAAATATGGAAAAGGTATTGTGCTGGCTGTTGGTGATCCCTGGCTATACAATGAATATGTGGATGGCAGGAAACTACCTGCGGAATATGAAAATTACAAAGCAGCTGAAGACCTCGTAAAATGGCTTTTGCAACCGAAGAAATGAATGGAAAAACCAATATAGTAATCTTCTCCCTTATTGGATGTGTGCTGTTGCAGTCTCCTGTTACAGCACAACCCGGAACTGTATCCGTACCCCAACCAATCATTGTAGTAGCTGCTGATGGCAGTGGTAATTATAAAACGATACAGGGAGCCTTGAATAGTCTTTCGGATTCTTCAGCTGTTCCAAGATTGATCCGTATAAAGAAAGGAACCTATGCAGAGAAACTCTATATCGAGAAGCAGAATGTGATCCTGGAAGGAGAAGACAGGGAGAAAACGATCATCATTGCTTCCATAGCCAGGGATGAATGGCGCTGTGGTCACACGGATGACTGGGGTGTGGCCACCATGAATATCGGAGCCAATGATATCACGTTAAAGAATCTTACGGTCACCAATAATTACGGATTTGATTTTACGGAAAGAACGATCTGGTGTGCATCCGATACATCCCTCAACAAGCAAAAGAAGCTGAGAAAAGACGGGCACCAGATGGCTTTGCGCACCATGAATATGGCTACCCGTCTAAAAGCGGTGAACTGCCGCTTCCGTTCTTATGGTGGTGATACGGTTAGTCCCTGGGAAGTATATAATGGTATGTGGTATTTCAAAGACTGTATCATGGAAGGAGGAGTTGATTTTTATTGTCCGCGGGGATGGGCCTGGGCAGAAAACTGTGAGTTCGTTGCACACAGCGGGCCTGCAGCCATCTGGCATGATGGCTCTGGTAACCCCGATTCAAAAACAGTATTGCTGAATTGTAAATTTTCCGGGTTTGATGGATTTATGCTGGGCCGTTATCACCGGGAAGCACAATTCTACCTGGTGAATTGTGTGTTTGCAAAAAATATGAAAGATACTCCCATTTACCGGGTAGCTACGAATAATACAATCAACTGGGGCGAAAGAATATATTATTATAACTGTCACCGCATTGGTGGAAATGATTTTGGCTGGTACAGCAATAATCTTCCGGCTGATGTGAAGGCTGCTGATATCACGGTTAACTGGGTATTTAAAGGCAGGTGGAATCCTGCGATGAATTAGTTATGCAATTATCGAAAGCAACGATAAAGAATATACAACCGCAAGACGGGCTGATCATACCGGGGGAGACACTATTATCATTACCGGAAAAAGTGCTGCAGTTTGGAACAGGCGTATTGCTGAGAGGATTACCGGATTATTTTATTGATAAAGCCAACCGGCAGGGAATTTTTAATGGCCGTGTGGTGGTGATAAAATCCACGTCCGGGGGAACAGATGAATTTGCGCAGCAGGATGGATTATTTACCCAATGTATCCGGGGAATTGAGAATGGTCAGCAGGTGGAGGAAGCGGTGATCAATTCCTCCATCAGTAAAGTAGTATCGGCGAAAGAGGATTGGCATCAAATACTGGAATATGCTCACAATCCTGACATGCAGGTAGTCATATCCAATACTACAGAAGTTGGCATCGTGATGAGTGATGATAATCTAACTGATCAGCCGCCTTCATCGTTCCCGGGTAAATTACTGGCTTTTCTATGGGAGAGGTATACTGCATTTAATGGTGCCGAGGAAAGCGGGATGGTGATCGTACCAACAGAACTGATCCCCGGCAACGGTACATTGCTTCGTTCCATTGTATTGGAACTGGCGGCAAAGAATAAACTGGAACAGCAATTCATCACCTGGCTGGAAACAGCGAATCATTTTTGTAATTCACTGGTTGACCGGATCGTACCGGGTAAATTGACCGGGGATGATAAAATGGCAACAGAAAAAAAATTGGGTTATACAGATGACCTGATGATCATGTCGGAATGTTTCCGTTTATGGGCCATTGAATCGGGTAGCCAGCGGGTAAAAGATATTTTATCATTTACACAGGCAGATGCCGGGGCTGTGATCGCCGCAGACATAACAAAGTTCAGGGAATTGAAACTTCGTTTATTGAACGGAACGCATACATTCAGTTGTGGCCTTGCCTTCCTGGCCGGTTTTGAAACGGTGAAAGAAGCGATGCAAGATAAAACCATGTCTTCTTATATTCAGGGATTAATGACGCAGGAGATCGCTTCGGTGATGTCGGGTGAGATGATAAGCTATGAAGAAGCCTGTGTATTTGCCAGCCAGGTAATGGACCGCTTCAGTAACCCGTTTCTTGATCATAAATGGATCAGTATTACCATGAACTACACTTCCAAAATGAAAATGCGGAATGTACCTTTATTGCTGAAGTATTATGAAAAACACACTGCTGCGCCTGAACTGATGACATTAGGGTTTGCCGGCTATCTCTTATTTATGAAAGCAGCAGCAGAAAAGGATACTGATAACGGGAATAAATACACGGTGCAAGATCCCCAGGCTGGGCAGTTGGCAATATACTGGCAGCAAAATGATATCAATAAACTGATGAACGCAGTGCTGGAAGATCAGCGTTTATGGGAAACGGACCTTTCATTACTGCCGGGTTTTGCAGCAGCAGTGGAAGAAGCATTGCATAAATTAATGAGTAAGGGTGTGGCAGTAACGCTGCGGGAGGCCCAACAACAAAAAGAAATGGCAAGATGAAACAGCTGGTTTTAAAAGTACATCCAAAAGACAATGTGCTGGTGGCGTTGACAAGCCTCAGTAAAGGAGCTGTTGTTTCTTATAACGGGGAAGAGTTTACCCTGCAGGAAGATATTCCGGCCAAGCATAAATTTTTTACACAGGATATGAAGACGGGTGATGCCATCATCATGTATGGAGTGCTGGTAGGAAAAGCACAACTGAATATTGCGAAAGGGAGCCGCATGTCAACTGAAAATACCAAGCATGCCGCTGAACCCTATGATTACCGCAATGCGAAATTTGAATGGCAGGCCCCGGATGTATCCCGTTTCAAAGGAAGGACCTTCAATGGTTATCACCGGAATGACGGAAGGGTGGGCACTGCTAATTACTGGTTATTTATCCCCACCGTTTTTTGTGAGAACAGGAACCTGGATGTGATCCGGGAAGCGATGCACAATGAATTAGGCTATGCGGTAACAGATAAATACAAACAATACACCAGCCAGCTGCTGAAAGCCTTTCAAAATGGTGAAGCGATAGATCAGGTTGATCTTGGTCCTTCATCGGTGACTGCTAACAGGCCGTTTAAAAATGTGGATGGTATCAAATTCCTGAATCACCAGGGTGGTTGCGGGGGAATCCGCCAGGATGCTGCCATCCTCAGTAAGCTATTGGCTGCTTATGCTGATCATCCCAATGTGGGTGGAGTAACTGTATTAAGCCTGGGTTGCCAGAATTTACAGGTACAGGATTTTATGACAGACCTGAAAGCACATAATTCCAATTTTGATAAACCGATCCATATTTTCGAACAGCAACAATCACAAAGTGAGGAGCAGTTAATTGCAGAAGCGATCCGTAAAACATTTGAAGGATTGGTGGAGATCAATAAGCTGGAAAGAAAACCTGCCCCGCTTGATAAATTATGCATCGGTGTAAAATGTGGCGGCAGTGACGGATTCAGCGGCATATCAGCAAATCCATCCGTAGGGTATTGTTCTGACCTTGTTGTTGCGTTGGGAGGACAAATACTATTGGCAGAGTTTCCTGAGTTGTGTGGAGTGGAGCAGGAACTGGTCGATCGTTCCGTGAACGAGCCTACTGCCCGTAAGTTTATGAAACTGATGAGAGGCTATGAAGAAAAGGTGGTGAATGCAGGCTCAAGTTTTTCGATGAACCCCTCACCGGGAAATATAAAAGACGGGTTGATCACGGATGCGATCAAGAGTGCTGGTGCAGCTAAAAAAGGCGGCACTTCGCCGGTAGTGGATGTATTGGATTATACGGAACCTGCTACAAAGCCGGGATTAAGTTTAGTATGTACTCCCGGAAATGATGTGGAAGCCACAACAGGTAAAGCTGCCAGCGGTGCCACGCTGATCTTATTTACAACGGGCCTGGGAACACCAACAGGTAATCCTGTTTGTCCAACGATCAAAGTATCTACTAATAGTGCATTGACAAAAAGAATGGGTGATATTATTGATATTGATACCGGCCCTGTGATAGAAGGGGAGAAGACCATTGAAGAAATGGGGGAAGAGATACTCGAATACTGTATTAAAGCTGCCAGTGGTGAAGTGATACCCAAGGCAGTTTTATTGAACCAGGATGATTTCATCCCTTGGAAGCGGGGTGTTAGTTTATAATAGCTGAACAGCGAACCCAACGATGAAGTGTGTGACACAACAGGCGATGCCATGAAAAACCGGGGCTGACCAATTAATTTTTTAAAGCAATTGTATGAAACAATTCCTGGATGAGAATTTTCTCCTGAAAACAGCAACAGCACAGCGTCTTTATCATGAATATGCTAAAGACATGCCGATCATAGATTATCATTGCCACCTGCCGCCACAGCAGATTGCAGAAGATACCCAATTTGATAACCTGACACAGGTGTGGCTGTATGGGGATCATTATAAATGGAGAGCCATGCGGACCAATGGTGTGCATGAAAGTTTTTGTACCGGGAATAAGACCGATTGGGAAAAATTTCAAAAATGGGCGGAGACGGTTCCTTATACCTTAAGAAATCCATTATACCACTGGACACACCTGGAGCTGAAACGATATTTTGGTATTGAAGATATTCTGAATGGCGATACGGCCAGGAGGATATATGATGAGTGTACAGCCAAATTGCAAACACCGGAATACTCCGTTCGGAATTTGTTGCGCAAGATGAATGTAAGCCTGGTATGTACCACGGACGATCCTGTGGATTCCCTGGAATATCACCAGAAGATCAAAGAGGATGGTTTTGAGAAACCGATCTTGCCGGCATTCCGCCCGGATAATGCGATGAATGTGAGCAGTGCAGAGAAATTCAATACCTACCTGAATAAATTATCTGCGGTCACCAATATTGCTATTTCATCGTTCGATGATTTCTTATATGCTTTACAAAACCGTCACGACTTCTTTGCTTCCATGGGATGCGGCGTATCTGACCACGGGCTGGAAGAGATCTATGCTGATGACTTCACCGGTTCAGAAATTGATGCCATTTTTACCAAGGTACATGGTGGCCGGGAACTGAATGAAACGGAGCAACGCAAATTTAAATCAGCCATGCTGATCCATTTTGCAGAATGGGATTGGGAAAAAGGCTGGGTGCAGCAGTTTCACCTGGGTGCATTACGGAATAATAACTCAAGAATGCTGCAAACATTAGGACCGGATACCGGCTGGGATTCCATCGGTGATTTTTCACAGGGAAAAGCATTGGCGAAATTCCTCGACAAACTGGATAGTAACAATAAACTGGCGAAAACAATTCTATATAATCTCAACCCTGCCGATAATGAACTGATGGCAACGATGATCGGTAATTTCAATGATGGATCAGCTGCAGGTAAGATACAGTGGGGCTCTGCCTGGTGGTTCCTAGATCAGCGGGATGGTATGACCAAACAGATCAATGCGCTGAGCAATATGGGATTACTCAGTAAATTCATTGGCATGCTGACCGACTCGAGAAGCTTTTTATCCTTTCCAAGGCATGAATATTTCAGGCGGATATTGTGCGACCTGTTTGGTGATGAAATTGAAAATGGTGAACTGCCCAATGATGTGAAATGGGTGGGTAAAGTAATACAGGATATTTGTTTTAATAATAACAGGGATTACTTTAACTGGCAGCTGGATGTACAGCCAGTGGTGAATAAGCCTGCTGTTGTCTGAGCGGCATCGTTGCCGGTAAAAATACCCGGCCACCCCGTGATTTGATGAGCCATGCTGTATCTTTCGATCATAAACATAAAAAGTATAAATAAAATAATATGTCAAAGAAAGTAGTAACACTGGGAGAGATCATGTTGCGTTTATCCACTCCCGACTTCAAACGTTTTGTACAGGCAGATACATTTGATATTACGTATGGCGGTGGTGAAGCCAACGTGTGTGCTGCCTTGTGTAATTATGGCCTGAACGGAACCTTTGTAACCAAAGTGCCGAATAACCCGATCGGGCAGGCTGCCATCAATCACCTGCGCCGGTATGGTGTGGACACCCAGTTCATAGCCCGGGGTGGAGAGAGGCTGGGTATCTATTTCCTGGAAACGGGTGCTTCTATGAGGGCATCACAAGTGGTCTATGACCGTGCGGGTGCTTCTATTGCGGATGTGGATGCCAGCGAATTTGATTTTGATAAAATCCTGGAAGGGGCTTCCTGGTTTCATACAACGGGAATTACTCCAGCACTGAGTGATAAAGCTGCCGCATTAACAGAAGCGGCATTAAAAGCTGCCAAAGCCAAAGGTATCACCACCAGTATTGACCTGAACTACCGGAAAAAATTATGGAGCAAAGAGAAAGCAAGAGAAGTGATGACCAAACTTTGCCAATATGTGGATGTATGTATCGGTAATGAAGAAGATGCTGATACGACACTGGGTTTTAAAGCAGCGCATACCGATGTGACCAAAGGGGAACTGAACCTGGATGGTTTCAAAGATGTGTTTAAACAAATGAAGGAAAAATTCGGATTCAAATTCATTGCTTCATCTTTACGGGAGAGCCACAGTGCCAGTGATAATGGCTGGAGTGCATTGGTCTATGACGGCAATGAGTTTTATCATACGAAACAGTATAATGTTCGTATCGTGGACAGGGTGGGTAGTGGTGACAGTTTTGCCAGCGGCCTTATTTATGGATTAGTAACCGGAATGCCGATGGGCGAAGCTGCAGAATTTGGAGTAGCAGCTTCTGCATTGAAGCATACTATCCCGGGTGACCTGAATCATGCAACTCTCGGCGAGGTAAAAGACCTGGTGAAAGGTGACGGCAGTGGAAGGGTGCAGAGATAGTTGTTGATTACGGGATACTGGTTTCTGGTTGGGGTTCACTATAATATTTAAATTACTAAAACTGGTTATGAATGATCATTGATACAATTTCCAACGCATCCAAATACTTTTCAGTACATCCATTGTTTGAAAAGGCTTTTGCATTTATTAAGGAGACCGACCTGGCGAATGCTGCAGATGGCAAATCAGAGATTGCAGAAGGACTGAAAGCAATTTTCAGTAATACAACCGGTAAAACCAGGGAAGCCAGCCTGGCCAAGTTTGAATGTCATAACAAGAATATTGATATACAACTTTGCATCAACGGAGTGGAAACGATCGGTTGGAAACCAAGAGCCAGGTGTGTAACACCTAACGGGGGGTATAACGAGGAAAAGGACGTACAGTTATACCATGACGGGGCCGATACATTTTTTCAACTCACCAACGGGCAGTTTGCGATCTTCTTCCCCGAAGATGTGCATGCACCGATGATCGGGGAAGGGGAAATTAAAAAACTGGTGATCAAAGTAAAAATATAACCATGAGTAAGACACAACAAATAACAGATGCCATCGTAGCGCAGGGTATTTTACCCTTGTACTTTAACCCCAGTGAAGAAGTAAGCCTGGAAACGCTAAAAGTAATTTATAGAGCTGGTATCAAAGCAGTGGAGTATACCAACCGGGGTGATGCGGCCCTTAGTAATTTTAAAAAGATGGTAGTGCTGCGCAATGCAGAAATGCCCGGTTTATTATTAGGGGTGGGTACTATTAAAAACATGCAGCATGCCACAGATTATATGGCTGCAGGTGCGGATTTCCTCGTAAGTCCGGGCTTTGTGCCAGAGGTAGCTGCTTATTGTGTGGCGAATGATATTTTCTATGCACCCGGTTGTATGACGCCTACAGAGATCATCGCCGCAGAAAATGCAGGCATCAAATTCATCAAGCTCTTTCCCGGAAATATGCTGGGTACGGAGTTTTTGACAACTATTAAAGATATCTTTCCTAAACTATTATTCATGCCTACCGGCGGTGTTGATACAACAAAGGAAAGTATTGAAAGCTGGTATAAGGCGGGTGTTTGCGCCGTTGGTATGGGCAGTAAACTGATTAGCAAGAAACTGATGGAGGCGAAAGATTATGCAAGCATGGAAACTGCCACCAAAGAAGTATTAGCAATTATCGCATCAATTAAAAAATAGACTCCGGCAACCAGGTTGGGGCAAAAAACGTAAATCATGACATTGCAAGCCGCAGGTAAATACAGATGGACCATTTGTGCACTTTTGTTTTTTGCAACCACCGTCAACTATCTTGACCGGCAGGTATTGAGTTTATTGGCACCGGATCTGTCAAAGGAGTTCGGATGGAGTAATAGTGATTATGCAAATATCACATCCGTATTTCAGTTTGTTTATGCTATTTCCATGTTGTTTGCCGGCCGCCTGATCGATAAACTTGGTACAAAAGCAGGATTTGTTTTAGCAATCGTAATATGGTCTATTGGTGCCATCATGCATGCTGTAGCTGTTCCAATAGGAACAGGAGTCTCTGATCTTTTTACCTGGATCGGTATTGGAGCCGTACCGGTTTCTATTGCAGGGTTTATGGTTGCCAGGGCAGTGCTCGGCTTAGGAGAGTCCGGAAACTTTCCCGCAGCCATTAAAGCAACAGCAGAATATTTTCCCAAAAAGGAAAGATCATTTGCAACCGGAATTTTTAATTCAGGTGCTAATATAGGGGCAATACTGGCTCCACTTACCGTGCCCTGGATTGCGGAGACATGGAATTGGCAAACAGCTTTTGTACTGATCGGTGCTGTTGGGTTTATCTGGCTATTATGCTGGAATATTTATTATGAACTGCCCCGTAAACAAAAAAGATTATCTGCTGCTGAACTGGCATATATTGAAAGTGATAAAGAGGATGAGCCTGTAACCGAACAGACAAACGAAAAAGCAGCGAGAATTTCCTGGATAAAATTACTGGGGTATAAACAAACATGGGCTTTTGCGTTTGGGAAAATGATGACGGATGGAGTGTGGTGGTTTTTCTTGTTCTGGCTTCCCAAATACCTCGATGCCCAATACGGGATGACAGGAAAAGAGATCATGTTGCCTTTGGCAGTATTATATAGTATGACCATGTTTGGAAGTATTGGTGGAGGTTATTTTCCAACTTATTTTATTAATAAAGGATACAACCCTTATGACGGCAGGATGAAAGCAATGTTGCTGATAGCACTTATCCCGCTGGTGGTACTGGCGGCGCAGCCATTCGGATATATATCATTTTGGGTGCCTGTTATTTTAATTGGTATAGGCGCATCGGCACACCAGGCCTGGAGTGCTAATATCTTCACCACTGTCTCGGATATGTTTCCTAAAAAAGCGGTTGGATCAGTGGTTGGGATTGGTGGCATGGCAGGCGGTTTAGGTGGTGTGGCGATCTCTAAAATCGGAGGTGCGTTATTTGATCATTATAAAGCGTTGGGACATATTCAAACCGGGTATACGATCATGTTTGCCTTTTGCGCTGTTGCCTACCTGATTGCCTGGTTTGTGATGAAAACCCTGGTGCCAAAATATAAACCCATTACCGATCTTTAATACTATAGTTATAGATACCCATTAAATAAGAATCCCCGCAACATGGCAGGGATTTCTTTTATTCATAAATTCTGTCAATCGCTTCTTTATATTTCTCGGATATCACTTTTCGTTTCATCGACATTTTTGGTGTCAGTTCACCACTGTCCACACTCCATTCATTGGGCAGCAGTTCAAATTTTTTGATCTGCTCCACATGGTTAAAGAATTTATTAAAGCTTTCCACCAGCTCTTTATACAGCTCGATCACTTTCGGGTTGCGGATCAGCTCTTCATTGGTGCTATCAGCTACCCCGTTATGACGGGTCCAGTCACGCAAGTTGGGGAAAGAAGGAATCAATAATGCGCCTACAAATTTTCTTTCAGAACCCACCACCATCACCTGTTCAATGAAGGGAGATTCCTTTAATTTATTTTCAATCGGCAGCGGGGCTACATATTTGCCACCGCTGGTTTTGAATAGTTCTTTTTTACGGTCGGTGATCTTCAGAAATTTATTATCGATGATCGTACCGATATCGCCGGTATGGAACCAACCATCGGTTATTACCTCAGCTGTCAAATCAGGCCGTTTGTAATAGCCCATCATCACATTCGGCCCTTTGCATAATATTTCACCATCTTCAGCAATTTGTACAGATACATTATCAATCAGAGGCCCAACAGAACCAAACATGCGGTCTTCCTCGTTGAAACGATTTACACTGATGACAGGTGATGTTTCAGTCAGGCCGTAACCTTCCATGATGGTGATCTGCCCGGCTGAAAAAATGCGGATCAAACGTACCTGGCAGGCAGCACCGCCGGTAACTATACACCTGATATTGCCGCCCAACCCTTCTCTCCATTTGCTAAAGATGAGTTTATTGGCTAAGGCCAGCTGCATTTTATACCAGGCCCCCTGGTCTTTATTGATCTCGAATTTTTCTGCCAGGCCGTGTGCCCAGAAGAATAATTTCTTTTTCATCCCGGAGAGCTCGTTGCCTTTCTGCATGATCTTATCATATACTTTTTCCAGCAATCTTGGCACGGTGGTAAACATATCCGGCTGCACTTCCTTCAGGTTATCGCCGATCGTATCTAAACTTTCCGCATAATAAATGGAAGTGCCCCTGAATAAATAGAGATAAGTGACCATTCTTTCAAAAATATGGTTCAATGGCAGAAAGCTCAGTGAACGCATTTTGTCTCCCGGAGGAAAACAGGGGATGCAGGCTAAAACGTTGGAAAGAATATTTTCATGGCTCAGCATCACACCTTTTGGTGTTCCGGTCGTACCGGATGTGTAGATAATAGTAGCCAGGTCTTCATACCTGATCTTATCAGCAATTGGTTTTACTTGTGCTTTCAGTTCGGGAGTACTGAGTGCTGTAACTTCTTTCCAGTGTTTGGCATTGGGTACATGATCGAATGTATATATCTCCTGCAGGCTGTGCACCCTTCCTTTCAGGCTCAGCACTTTCAGGTACAGGTCCTCGTCGTTCACAAAAACAATTTTTACCTGTGCATCATTCAGGATGAACTCCAGTTCATTTACATTGATCGTTGGATAAATCGGGGTAAGCACAGCGCCGATCTGCTGGACGGCCAAATCCAGCAATACCCATTCAGGCCTGTTTTTACAAAGAATCGCCACTTTATCTCGCCCTTCCGCACTCATATCATTGGGGCCAATACCCAGGCTTAAGAGGCCGGCACCCAGGTCATTGACAAGGTCACTTACCTGTTGAGTGCTGTATTTTTTCCATTGTCCTGCCTCTTTACCGGCCAGCATATCTTCGAGGGAAGATGATCCTTCGAGGTGGTATTGAAGGCAATCAAATAGTCTGCGGGGTTCTGTCATGGTGCAATCGTTATTTTAATCAGGCCTTTATAAAAGGAGTTACAGCAGTCAAATTAGGCAAAAAAGAAAACATAAAAAAACCTCCTGTTGTTTGGTTCAGGAGGTGGAAATAAGTTGAAAACGGGTCATTTTACCTGGTAATACTGGCCCGGCGGAATCCGGAAGACCCTGTTTTTCTGGAAAGCGGTAAATGCGTTGAAATTTTCAGCATGTGTTTTGGTCCAGTTATCGTAAGCTGCCAGGTTCTCAACCGGTCCGAACAGCCATTGATTATAGGCTTCAAATAATCCATCCCGGACCAGTTGCTGCTGGTAATCAAAAAGACGGAACGGGTATTTGGCAGCATAATTAGTGAACCAGCTGAGTATAAACCGGGTCCTGATCATGGTGAGGGTTTCAATAGTCACCCCTTTGCTGGTAAGGGAAGATTGCTTGCTCATCTCCGTTAAAAAAGCCTTGGCAAATTCACTCTTATTTTTTTCTTCACCCTGCATAAGATCGGGGTTGGCAAATAGTTTTTCTTTATACCCTTGCAGGAGCAACTGTTTCATGGCAGCTCCTCTTTCACTCAGGCTTTCCATATTCACGAAGATCTCACCATATATAAGGCTCCATACTTTATCTTTTGTGTAGAAATAGAACAGGGCTGCATTATAGTAGTTACCGCCATAAGCCGGGTCGATCTGTATTCCTTTTTCCCATTGATCAATAGCGGTAAAGTCTTTGGTGGCCCAGAGCAATTCTCCATATTCACTGTATAAGGGGCCGCTCCTTGGAAATTTTTTCAACGCCTTCTTGTACATCTTGTCGCAATCCTTCACCAATTCCAGTGCTTTGTAGACATTACCAGCGATCTGGTAGGTCATTACATCGGCATCATCCCGGTCCACAATCGCTTTTACACCATCCAGGGCTTTATCAAAATCCTGTTTGAGGTAATAATTCTGGATCAGGTCTTTTTGCAATTCAAGGCTGTTCTTATCCTGTTGCAGGGCACGGTTCAACACAAGGATAGCATTATTATAATCACCAGCCATCATAAAGGTCCGGGCGGTTTCCCGGAGAGTAGCCACATCTTCCGGTTGTGCCAATGCTGTTGCCAGTGAAAAAGAAAAGATAAAAGCGGCAATAAGTTTTTTCATATATAAAGTTGAAAACAAAGAGACGTTACAATGAACGTCCCTGTTGCAAAGTAACAATTATTTTAGCAGCGAATCAGAGCAGATGTGTTAAAAGTCCGTCCCGGAGCTTGGGTTCAAACCAGGTACTTTTCGGTGGCATTACGTTGCCACTGTCCGAAATATCAAATAACTGCTCAAGGGTAACAGGATGTAAACTGAAGGCCACTTTCATTTCACCACTGTCAACTCTTTTTTCCAACTCTTTCAGGCCCCGTATCCCACCCACGAAATCAATTCGTTTATCAGTCCGCTGGTCTTTAATGCCCAGCAGCTTATCAAGGATATTATTGGATAGTATTGTTACATCCAAAACCCCGATAGGGTCTTCGGTCCAGGTGCCTTTACGGGCAGTGAGAATATACCATTGGTTGTTCAGGTACATACCGAATTCGTGCAAATGAGCTGGTTTTACCGCTTCGGGACTTGATGTGATCATAAAATCATCCTGCAGTGCAGCGATCAGTTCTTCAGGTGTATGATCGTTCAGATCTTTTACAACCCGGTTATAATCGAGTATCGCTAACTGGCTGGCGGGGAAAATAGTGGTCAGGAAATACTTTGCAGCAGCACTTCCCGGTAATGCCCTGCTCACTTTGGCAGCAGAAGCAGCCCGGTGATGGCCGTCAGCAATATAGGTGCAGGGTACTTTGCTGCTAAAAAGCTCAGTAATGGCTGTAACTGTTGCTTCCTCCTGCACGATCCAGATAGTATGCTGAATACCATCTTCTGCAGTAAAATCATAAACAGGCGCCTGGTTCTCCTGCCAGTTATCAATAATTGAATTTACTTCCGCCACATCCCGGTAAGCCAGGAACACATTCCCTGTTTGTGCTTTGATGGTTTGCATATGATCAATACGGTCCTTTTCCTTTTCAGGCCGGGTGAACTCATGTTTTTTGATCACATCATCAAAATAATCCTGCACGGAAGAGACACAAACCAACCCGGTTTGTGAACGGCCATTCATGATGAGACGATAGATATAATAGCAGGGCTTTTCTTCCTGTAACAACGTGCCGCTGGTCATGAATTGCTGCAGGTTCTCCTTGGCTTTTTCATATACTGCTGCACTGTGGATGTCAATCGTATCTGGCAGATTAATTTCTGATTTAGTTACATGCAAAAATGAATAAGGGTTTCCTTTTGCTTCTTCTTTTGCTTCAGCGCTATTGAGTACATCGTAGGGACGGGAAGCTACTTGTTGTGATAATGCAGGTGTTGGTCTTACTGCTTTGAACGGTTGAATACTGGCCATTTTCGACATGAAAATTTATAGATATAATTATATTATCCTTTTTTACGGGCAAATTCTTTCATCAGTTCTGTAAATGCTTTTACGCTTTCTATAGTTAAGGCATTATACATGGAAACCCGGAAGCCGCCCACACTCCGGTGTCCTTTTATACCGATCATCTTTTCATTCTTGCACTGGTCAAGAAATTCTTTTTCAAGGATGGGGTCTTCCATCACAAATACCGCATTCATCTGGCTGCGGTCTTCTTTGGCAACCGGGCCTTTGAAGAGGGGGAGGCTGTCTAATGTATCATAAAGCAATTTTGCTTTAGCAGTATTGAGTTGTTCAATGGCAGCAACACCTCCCATTTTTTTCAGCCAGCGCAGGGTGAGCAAAACTACATAAACAGCAAATACCGGCGGTGTATTCAGCATACTGCCTTCCCGGATATGATTACGGTAGTCCAGTATGGTTGGGATATTACGGTTTACTTTACCCGTAATATTCTTGTTAATGATCACCAGGTTCACACCAGCGGCTCCCATATTCTTTTGGGCACCGGCATAAATCAGGTCAAATTTGTTGAAATCCAACCGGCGGCTCAGGATATCGCTGCTCATATCAGCTACCAGGGGAACGCCACAATCATAGGGCAACTGCTGCCATTGCGTGCCGGCAATGGTTTCATTGGTAGTGATATGTAAGTAAGCAGCAGTAGGTGTAACGGTAATATCTTTTGGGATGGTCGTGTAATTCGTGTCTTTGGATGAGCCCACGATCTCCACGTGGCCAAATAGTTTGGCTTCTTTGATGGCCTTGCCCGCCCAGGTTCCTGTTTCAGTATAGGCAGCAATATCATTTTCATTCAGCAGGTTCATGGGTACCTGCATGAATTGCGTGGTGGCACCGCCATGCAGGAATAAAACCTCATGATCATTGTCCAGCTGCATTAATTCTTTGACCAATGCTCTTGCTTCGTCCATCACTGCTTCAAATAAGGGAGTACGGTGACCGATCTCCAAAATGGAAAGGCCTGTATTATTGAAATCAAGAATGGCCTGGCTGGCTTGTTCAAAAACTTCTTTCGGTAAAACAGAAGGACCTGCATTGAAATTATGGATACCCCCTGTCCCCCTGAAGGGAGTATTGATAGTTATAGATTCTTTCATTTGGATGCAAATGTATTGAAATACCTGAAGTGGCGGAGTCTGTAACTCCCCTTTAGGGGTTGGGGGTTTCATGTTCTCGCCCTTTGATGGCCGCATTTTTCCAGGCAGCATTCAATTTCTCAAATTCCTGCAGGTCATCCGGGGAGAATTCATTATTACTGAGTTTGCTGAGATCAGGCTGCCCGGCATTGATCCAGGCTGTGTACCAGAACGAAGCGACGGTATAAATGGATTGCCGCATTCGTCTTTCAATCATTCCTTTCAGTAAGGCATCATATTTCAGGGAATAAGCAGAAGAGTATTGACGAATCGTTATCCCATTACGGTCTTCAAATGCAAATTTCTGGTCGGCCGGAAATTGCCGGCTTAATTCTTTTTCATATTTCAGCACTGTATCAGCGGCGGCGGCACTTTCCAATACTCTTTTCCATATATAGTCAGCCGGGTTTTTGATGTATTCCGCTTTTCCAATAAAGAGATCCCATTCTTTTTCAGCCAGTAGCTCAGGAATACGGCTTTCCCAAAATCCATGAATTCCTTTCTGGTCAGTAAACTGTCCATTGTGATTACTGCTGGCGTGAAGCGGAACATGAGAGTCGGCAATATAATGCCCGATCTCGGCCGAGTACTTCAGGATCTTTGCCTGGTTCTTTTCTTTGAAGGCTTCTGTTAAACGATAGAGCATGGTTTGTAACCACCAGGGAACGATCCCATGCGCCATCAAAGTATCTTCAGAATATTTTGCAATCGCATCATTCCATTTTCGTGGTAAAGAGTCGAATGGGTAAGTGCCGTAATGATCAATATCTATATAATGCCGAGGGCCTTCTTCCGGAACTGCATATCTTCTTTTATCAGGATCCACGGCATGTTCTTCCAGGAACGCAATGGCGGGTTTGTATAAGACCATCATTTCTGGTGGTAAAAGAAATACTGCGTGATAATTGATCTTGCGATGTGCATAGAAACCCCAGCAAAAACATTGTTGCCAGAGCAAACAGGAAAAAAAGATGCCGAAAAGTTTTTTCATTTGGTAACTGCGTTGTCAGTTCCTTTTTTTTCATCCTCATCTTCATCCAGGTCCACCACACCACCTGTCACTGCATATTTCATGGCTTCACCAGCAGTAATCTGTTCTATTTTACGGATCCTTGCCCGGGGCAATATGTAAAGCTGGCCCGCAAAATTGTAAGACTGGGGTACGTATACACTTACTTTATCAGCACCCAGTTCAAATTTCTCCATTTCCTCGTCTGTCAGGAAACCAACGATCCATACATCTTCTGCAAACACATTGGCCAGTACTGCTTTATTGAATTTTCTTTTGTCACCTGCGAAAGCTTCAAAGAAATCTTTTGTGGAAGAGTAAATAAACTTGATACCGGGTGTTCTTTCCATCCATTGATCGAAGAAGTTGATCGCACTGCCCATCAGGAAGTTGGAGCTGATCCAGCCCACAAGAATTACAAAAAGTATGATGAGTACAAAACCCAGACCGGGAATATTGACATAAGGCCGGAGAATGCCATCTACTTTTTCAAAAAGCCAGTAGAGAGCATATGCGGTAATGGCAATGGGTGCAATAATAATAAGCCCCTGTATAAAGAAGCGGAAGATCTTCCGAACCGTACTTGTCTTTTTTAAGGCAGGGGTTTTGGGGTTCATGCACAGTGAATTAAGTAATAAAGGTAGCGGAATTTGAATTTTTACTAACCATATCTCTTGGCAAAAACAAACACTTGTCCGTGTAAAGGAATTGTTACGAATGGCGAAAAAAAAGGATGGAAACTTTGGTTACGAAAAAAGTTTCCATAGTTTTGCCCTTCGATTTTGAAGTATGGAACCCAAAGAACGCATATTAATTAAGGCTGAGGAACTGTTTATGCAGTATGGCATACGTTCTGTCTCCATGGACGACATTGCCAACCACCTTGGCATGTCAAAAAAGACGCTGTACCAGTATTATGCTGATAAAGATGAGCTGGTGGATGCTGTGGTGGATGGGCATATCAGTGAGATACAAACCGATTGTGGTGTATGCAAGGACACTGCTAAAGATGCTGTTCACGAGATATTCATAACCATGGAAAGGATCATGGATGAATTTGCCAATATGAACCCCATGTTGCTGCATGATCTCGAAAAATTTCATTTCCGGTCTTTCCGGCGTTTCAAAGAACATAAGGATAAATTCCTCGCCAAAGTGATAAAGGATAATATTGACTGGGGTATTAAAGATGAATTATACAGGTCTGATATCAATGTGGATGTGATGGTGAAGTTCAGGCTGGAATCCATGATGCTGGCATTTGATGTCAGCGTTTTTCCCCCGGGAAAGTATAACCTGGCCGGTGTAACCGAGGTCATTATCGAACATTTTGTATACGGGCTTGCCACTATCAAAGGACATAAACTGATTCAGAAATACAATGAACAACGAAACAAAAACCAACAACATGAAGAAGCGAGGAAATAACAGGAGACGTGCGGCAATCGTACTGGCTTTGTTCCCTTTCATGGCGATGGCACAGGATACAGCAAAAGTGACAAAGCATGAATTTTCCATTCAGCAGGCTATTGATTACGCTGCCAAAAATAATGTGCAGGTCAAGAATGCATTACTGGATGTGAAATACCAGGAGCAGGTGAACAGGGAAGTTACATCAAGGGCATACCCGGGTATCAACGCCAGCCTGGGAACAACTTATAATCCCAATGTAGCCACACAGGTGATCCCCAATTTTATTTCCCCCTCCACTTACCAGGTATTGGTGGATGAGGGTGTAAGAGATGGCAATGGCAACCCCATTGTAATGCCGAATGATTTTGGATTTATTGCTGCGCAGTTCGGCACTAAGTATAGTGCTACAGCAGCGATCAGCCTTAGCCAGATACTTTTTGATGGCCAGGTATTCGTAGGCTTGCAGGCCAGGGATGCCACGATGAATTTTGCCCGTAAGAATGCAGAAATTACCGAAGAACAGGTAAGAACAAATATTTATAAGGTCTATTACCAGCTGGTGGTTAGTAAAACACAGGTAGAGTTATTAGATGCGAATATCGCATTGCTTGAAAAATTATTGAAAGACACCAGGATCATTTATGAAAATGGGTTTACTGAAAAATTGGATGTAGATAAAGTAAATGTACAGCTTACTAACCTGCAGACGGAGAAGCGAAAAGTGTTGAATACAATCTCCAATGGCTATTATGGGTTGAAATTATTGATCGGTATGCCGGTTAAAGATCAACTGGTGCTGACCGACACACTAAGTGCTGACCAGATCAAAGAAGGTGTGCTGGAGAACAGTGCGTATGCTTACAAAGACCGGAAAGATTACCAGTATGCACAGATCGGCAAACAACTGAATGAATTTAATATCCGCCGCTACAAACTAAGCCAGATACCAACCGTGTCTCTTAATGGCCAGTATGCCAAGAATGCCCAGCGGAATAAATGGAATTTCTTTGGTAAGGGTGATTGGTTCACGATCTCTTCGGTTAGCCTGAATATATCTGTGCCCATTTTCAACGGCTTTTACACCAAATCAAAGATCCAGCAGGCCCGGATAGATTTACAGAAAACAGAAAACCAGATCAGTGCCCTGGAAATTTCTATCGACCAGCAGGTGGAAACAGCGAAGAACAATTTTCGTTCTGCCATTACCAATATGGACTACCAGCAACGGAACATGGAATTAGCTGAGAAAGTGTACCAGCAAACCAAGAAGAAATATGAAGTGGGTACGGGCTCACAAACAGAGATCAATACAGCGCAAACAGATCTGAAAACGGCGCAAACCAATTATATCACGGCATTGTATGATGCGATCATCGCAAAGGTTGACTTCATGAAAGCAACCGGTAAATTATAATCAACAGCAAAATCAACGATCATGACTCTTAAAATAAATTATATGCAACAGGTATGGAAATTCTCTTTCGCTGTAGCCTTATCAGCTTTGCTGGTAGCTTGTGGCAGTACGGCAGCTAAAGATAAAAAGGGTGAAATAACCGATATTAAATCAAAACTCGAGAAGCTGAAGAAAGACAAGACCGGGCTGGATACGGAAATACGCCAGCTGGAAGAGCAGCTGGCAAAAGCAGACCCGGATGCGGTATCCGCAAAAAAATTAATAGCCGTTGATACACTGCGGATACAAGATTTTGCTCATTACATAGACCTGCAGGGTAAAATTTCAAGCAGCGGTATTGGATATGTGGCACCCAAAGGAGGTGGCGGAGTGATCAGGGCTATCTATGTGAAAGTAGGGGACAAGGTTTCTTCCGGCCAGCTCGTGGTAAAGCTGGATGACGCCATGCAACGACAGGCATTGATCGGGGCACAACAAGCCACCGGCCAATTGAAAGCAAGACTGGCGCAGGCGCAAACGATCTATGAACGTTACCAAAACCTGTGGAAACAAAACATCGGTGCAGAAATAAATGTGGTGAATGCCAAAGCTGATGTGGATGCATTGACTGCACAACTACGCTCTGCGGAATCAAGTGTGGCTCAGGCTGCAGAAGCACTGGATATGACGAATGTGAGAGCAGGTATGAGCGGGGCAGTGGAAGAAGTAAATGTAAGAGTGGGAGAATTTTTTAGCGGTGCCACTCAACAAGGCGGACAGATCGTAATTGTAAATGCAGCATCATTAAAAGCTGAAGTACCTGTACCTGATAATTATGTGGCCAAAGTGAAAAAGGGAGATAAAGTACTGATCTCTGTTCCGGAGACAGGGAAAGCTCCTTTCGAGTCAACTATCAGTGTAGTGGGTGCATCCATCAATGCAACGACCCGCTCTTTTATAACGGAGGCAAAAGTTCCCAACGATCCGCTGTTGAAACCTAATCAAACGGCCGTCATGAAGATATTGGATTACCAGGCGAAGGGAGCCGTGGCAGTTCCTATCAACGTAGTACAATCAGATGAAAAAGGGAAGTACGTGTATATCATGGAAAAGGCAGGCGATAAAATGGTAGCCCGTAAAAAAACAGTTATTGCCGGAGAGGCGTATAATGGCCTGATGGAGATCAAAAGCGGTCTTACCGGTGGGGAACTGATCATTACAGAAGGTTACCAGACCGTGTATGACGGGCAAGCTGTAACAACCGGGAATAACTAACCTGAATTTTCAGAACTGAATACAGGTAAACGAAACGGATCATGATCTGCAGGCGGGATCATAACAGCAGGAATGCTGTTTGTAAAAAAATCAACTGACGACAAAATTATTTACGATGAATATTCTTGAAGGAGTAGCAGCCAAATTCAAACAGTTCCGGCCAACCAGCTGGGCGATTGATAACAGGACGGCTGTTTATATCATAGCGATCCTGATATCACTATATGGGTTGACGAAATTCAACAGTATGCCGAAGGAACAGTTCCCGGATATTGTGGTGCCGACCATTTCTGTGGCTACCGTATATGTTGGTAATTCACCCAAGGATATCGAAAACCTGGTGACAAGACCGATAGAAAAGCAGCTGAAAGGGATCAGCGGTGCCAAGGTTAAAAAGATTCAAAGTACTTCGCAGACAGATTACAGCCTTATCGTAGTGGAATTTGATACGGATGTAAAGACCGATATCGCCAAGCAAAAAGTAAAAGATGCGATTGATAAGGCCAAGACTGATCTGCCCACAGACCTGACATCTCAACCGGATGTGCAGGAGTTTGCGTTCAGTGAAATGCCGATCATGTTTGTGAATGTGAGTGGTGATTATGATGGTATCAAGCTGAAGGAGTATGCCGATAAAATGCAGGATCGTTTTGAAAGCCTGACGGAAATAACCCGTGCTGAAATTGTAGGTGCACCGGAAAGGGAAATACAGGTAAATGTTGATCCGTATAAAATGACGGCCGCCCGTGTCAGTTTTACTGATATTGAAAATGCGATCAGCCGGGAGAATAATGATATCACCGGCGGCCTGATCGAAGAGGGAAATATGAAAAGAACACTGCGGGTAAAAGGACAGTTTGCCAGTGTTGCCGATATGCAGAATATTATTGTACGAAGCAGTGCACAGGGTGCTTCCGTTTACCTGCGTGATATTGCTGAACTGAAAGATACCATTAAGGAAAAAGATAGTTATGCCCGGCTGGATGGCAAAAATGTGGTGACGCTTAATATCGTTAAAAGGGCCGGGGAAAACCTGATTGATTGTGCCGACAAAGTAAAAGCGGCAGTGGCAGATATGCAGGCGAAGGAAGAATTACCCAAAGATCTGCGGGTTGAATTCACCGGTGATCAGAGTAAACAAACAAAAACATCCTTTAACGAACTTATCAATACGATCATCATTGGATTTATACTGGTATTGATCATCCTGATGTTCTTTATGGGTGTTACCAATGCCTTCTTTGTGGCATTGAGTGTTCCATTGAGTGTTTTTGTGGCCTTTTTATTTCTGCCGATAGCTGATGGAATTATTGGCACCAGTGTGACGTTGAATTTCATTGTACTCTTTGCCTTGCTGTTCGGCTTAGGTATAATTGTGGATGACGCTATCGTGGTGATTGAGAATACCCACCGTATTTATAATAACGGGAAAGTGCCCATTGTAAAAAGTGCGAAGGAAGCAGCCGGTGAAGTCTTTATTCCTGTATTAGCAGGTACGGCTACCACTCTGGCTCCATTCTTTCCGCTCTTGTTCTGGAAGGGGTTGATCGGTAAATTCATGATTTACCTGCCGACTATGCTGATCCTGACACTGGCAGCTTCCTTAATTGTAGCATTTATATTCAACCCGGTATTCGCCGTAAGTTTTATGAAGCCGGAGGGAAAAGAATTTGAGAAACCCAAGAAGGCTGTTTTCAGGAATAAATGGTTTATCATCTTTGCGGTGGCCGGCGTTTTGTTACATCTTCCCGGAATGCACGGAATTGCCAATTTCCTGCTGTTGATGGCAATCCTGATGGTGTTCAATGCCTATGTCCTGAATGATGTGATTCACGTTTTCCAGCAAAAAGTATTACCCGGGCTGATGAACAGGTATGAGAAACTGTTGCGCTGGATTGTACAGGGCTGGCGACCGGTTTGGGCATTTGTTTCCCTCTTTGGTTTATTCATTTTCTCAGTGGCGGCCCTGATGCTCAGGGGTAATAAATCTACCTTCTTCCCCAGCGGTGATCCCAATTTTGTATATGTGTACCTGAAAATGCCTGTAGGAACTCATGCAAAGTATACCGATAGTGTGTTGCATATCCTTGAGCACCGGGTGGAAAAAGTGCTGGAAAAGGAAAAACCAGGTGTTCCCGGCGGTATTGTAGAGAGCATTATTACTAATGTGGCGGTGAGTGCCAATAATCCGAGAGATAATAACAGGAGTGTTCAGCCTAACCTTGGTCGTATCCAGGTCTCTTTTGTTGAATTTGAAAAACGGCACGGTAAAAGCACACTCCCCTATAAAGAAGAGATCAGGAAAGTGGTGCAGGGAATACCGGGAGCCAGTGTGGAAGTGGCACAGGAAGATGGAGGGCCGCCCACTGATCCGCCTGTAAATATTGAAATAGTCGGGGATAATTTTGAAAGTATCTCTGCTGTAGCTTCTAATCTTTATAATTACCTGGATACAAACCGGGTGGATGGTATCGAGAATTTACAGCCGGATATTGACCTGAGCAACCCGGAGATCAGCATTGTTGTTGACAGGGAAAGAGCGATGCTGGAAGGCATATCTACCGGCCAGGTGGGTATGGAGATCCGCACCGCCGTATTCGGAAAAGAAGTAAGCAAGATCAAAGACGGCGAGGATGAGTACAAGATACAACTGAGGTATAAAGAGTTGTTGCGTAATAATATTACCGACCTGATGAATATGCGGATCACTTTCATGGACATGAATACCATGCAGGTGAAGTCTATTCCGCTGAGCTCGGTGGCCAGGGTTGATTATACCAATACAACCGGGGCGGTGAAGAGAAAGAATGTAAAGAGAACGATCCAGTTGCAGAGTAATGTGCTTGATCCTACTATGGTGGGCCCGATCAATGCAGAGTTGCAAACAAAGATCAATGATTTCAAAAATAAGGTGAAGATACCGTCAGATGTTACGATTAAATTGAGTGGTCAAAGTGAGCAGGAACAGGAAACACAGGCATTCCTGGGTACAGCCCTGATCATTGCATTGGGTATCATTTTCCTCATATTGGTATTACAGTTCAACAGTATGAGCAAACCTTTTATCGTTATCACAGAAATATTCTTCTCGGTAATTGGTGTGTTACTCGGCTATGCATTGACAGGAATGACGATTGCCACCATCATGTTAGGTGTTGGTATTGTTGGACTGGCCGGTATTGTGATCAAAAACGGTATCCTGCTCATTGAATTTACGGATGAATTGCGTGGCCGTGGTTACAGAACAAGAGAAGCCGCCATCCAGGCAGGAAAGATCAGGATCATTCCTGTATTGCTGACAGCTGTGGCAACCATATTAGGTTTGTTGCCACTGGCGATCGGTTTCAATATTGATTTTGCCGGCTTGTTCCAGCACCTGCGGCCGAACATATTCTTCGGCGGCGACAGTGTGGTATTCTGGGGACCATTGAGCTGGACGATCATTTTTGGGTTGATCTTCTCTTTCTTCCTGACACTGGTCATGGTGCCAAGTATGTACCTGATCGCTGAACGGCTGAAGAGACCAATGGGACAATTTTACGGCACCAAATTCATCGCCTTGTTAGGTTTTGCCGGTCCATTCTTCTTCATTTTTGTTGGAATTATGTATCTGGTAAGAAAATTGCAGGGTAAGCCCGTCTGGATGGGTGTTCCCCGCAAAACAAGAATGTTAAGAAAGGTATAAGCTAAATAACCGTTATCCCGCAAAGCCATGAGATACAGGGAGAAAAATCGATAGAGCTTCGTCTTGTATATTAGTGGCTTTGCGGGATTTTTTTAAGCAGCATTATTGAATACCGGGTTGTCTTACAGGTGCAACCATTGTTTTTATAAAGGACTATTGAATAAAAGGGCAACTCAGATGAGTCGCCCTTTTTGCTATAAACCTTAACCAAAATACTTTCAGGCTGCTTTTGCTCTTCCTTTATTACCGTTGTAGAAAACCAGGTCCATATCAACACGATTCAGTTTCCTGTCGCGGATAGAAATATAAGCTCTCATTTTTTCAGCGCTGGGCTGAATTTCCTGCATACTGCTGATCATTTCGGGGCAGGAGCATTGAATGGTTTCCTTCACCCGCAGGAAGATAATATCACTGATCTTTTGGGCGGAAATTTTGATACAATCATTTTCTGTATGCAGCACAGCTTTTCTGAGCATATTGCTGAAAACATCAGCCAGCATGTCATTGTCAGCGTTGACGTTAATGTCAGGATTAATATCGTTGATAAAGAAGCTTCCCCGGTTAACGGCAAGAGGCAACATATCTTTCAGGACATTGCTGACAAGTTCTCTTAATGAATGGATGGTTTGCATAGGACTCAGTTATAGTTTGTCATAATAATAATAATTACTGCGGGGTTTTTTGATTTTCCGCCTGCTTAACTGTGCAGGCGGAAAAAACCAAATTTCATTGTACCCAGATGTGTTTCTTATTTTTTCAAAGAGTAGGAGTTATTACCGGGGTTATTCACAGGTCTCAATCACTATATTGATGTTGAGTAATATCTCTTTTACAGAACAAAGGAACGATAAACTGCAGCGGGATAAAATAGTGCAACCGCTTATAAAGGAGTAATGTTTTTGTAGTAGTCCGTGTAGAATAAGCACTACATAGAACTACTCAAAAGGCATAAAAAAAGCCGCTGTAAAAGCGGCTTTTTTTATTAAGATTATACAGGTTAAAAGGCTTTTTTCTCTATGGGCTTGCCATCCACATCCAGTTCGATTATATCATATCCGAGTTTTTTAACTCCCTCGAGGATCTTGGCCTTGTCACCTACCAGGAGAATATTCATTTTTTCAGGATTCAGCATTTTCTTTGCTACTGCATCAACTTCGGCTTTGGTAAGTTTTGCCAGTATTTTATTTTGCTGGTCCACAAAATTGGCAGGCAGGTTATAATCCAGTATACGGCGGATGAAGCCGGCTTTCTGGAAACCTGTTTCATAGCTCCTGGCATCTCTTTGCCCTAATGAATTCTTCATGAATTTCAATTCCGCCTCTGTGATGCCATTGGTTCTGTAATTATTCAATTCTTTCATTACTTCAACCAGGGCACTATCGGTAGCATCTGCACGGATACCCGCACTGAATTCAAAATCTCCTCCATATTCATTGGCACTGAAACCGCTTCTGGCACCATAGGTCCAACCCTTATCTTCCCGGAGGTTGAGGTTCAGGCGGCTGTTGAAATCTCCACCCAATCCATAGTTCATCAGCATACTCCTGTAGTAGTCACCTGTTGCATCATATTTCTGCCCGGTAGCATAACCAACCCGGAATTGCGATTGTGCAGCTTTCGGAACATCTACCATAAATACTTTGGTCTTATCAATGGGTGCCGGTGTGCTGTTCACCTTCGGCATATCGATCTTCTTATTGGGTAATTTATTGAGGAAAGTAAGTTTGGGTAATATCTCTTCCTGCTTTACATCACCTACCACCACTACTTTGGCGCCCTGTGATGTGATGTAGTTGTCATAATAACTCTGTATATCCTGTAGTTTCAGGTTCTTTACCGTGTATTCAGTTCCTGCTTCACTCATACTCAGGATATTGTTAGGGCCATAATTGATTTTGGCAAAAACATTACTGGCCACGGCGGCAGGGTCTGCTTTCGCCTGCTTAAAGCTTTCCAGGTTCTGGCGCTGAATACGATTAAAGGCAGCATCAGAGAATTTAGGATTGAACAGCCTTTCTTCCACCAGGGCTAATGTGGCATCCAGGTTTTTCTTTAATGATTGTACATTAACAGTGATACCATCAAAGCTGCTGCCGATGTTTACTGAACTGCCGAGTTTCTGCAATTCCACCGCCATCTGCTCTGCCGTATATTTTTTGGTGTCTTCGTTCATCATGTCACCAAACATATCCGCAAGCCCGATCTTAGCCGTATCTTTTGCCTGCAACAGGTGACCGCCCGGAATGGTAATGGTCAGTGTAACAGTAGGTATTTCGGCACTTTCTGTTCCGATCATACGGATACCATTGGGCATATCTTTTCTCCAGAACTTGGGAACCTTCACCATTGGATTAGGTCCGTTGCCCGGAATTTTACTGCGGTCAAAATTGTCTTTGGCTTTGGTATATTTCAAACCTGCATAGCCATAATCAGGTGCAGTGTATTTAGTGGAATCGATTTTGTAATTATCTGTTTTAGCGATCAGGGCTTCCTGTCCCTTCGGTAATACACTCAGGCGAACAGCGTATTTGCCTTTGATATATTGATTATACACCCTCATTACATCCTCTTTGGTAACAGCCTGGTACATTTTGATCAGGTCAGCTACTTTATTAGGGTTACCAGTAAATGTCTGGAATGCGGCCAGCTGGGATACTTTACCCGCCACACTCTGCAAGCCGTTGATCAGTTGGGATTCGATACCGCCTTTGAATTTGGCCACATCATCATCCGTAACACCTCTTGTTTCAAAAGAATCCAGTGCATTGCGGAACAGGCTGTCCATTTGTGCCAGCGATTTGCCGGGGCCGGGAACCAGCTGGAACATGAACTCACCAGCTAATTCAGATAACTGGCTGCTGCCACTTGCCTGGAGGGCAAGTTGTTTTTTGGTCAATTGCTGGAACAACACCGAGTTTCTTCCCTGGCCAATAACCTGTGCCAGGCAAGCCAAAGCTCCCATATCGGGGTGATAGTTAGGAACAGTCGGGTAAACCACCATCAGTAAAGGAAGTTTTGCATAGTTGTCCGTATAGGAAACATAACGGTCGGCATCCAGTACAGCCGGAGGAACAACCACGGGCTTCACTTCCGGCCCGCGGGGGATAACACCAAAATACTTTTCAGCCAGTTTTATCACTTCAGCCGGTTTCACATCACCACCCACTGTTAAGGTTGCATTATTGGGGCCATACCAGCGAAGAAAGAAATTCTTCAGGTCGTTCACATCCACCCGGTTCAGGTCTTCCACATAACCGATCGTCAACCAGGAATAAGGATGGCCGTAAGGATATAAATTTCTTGAAGCGGTTTCAAAGGAAAGACCATAAGGACGGTTATCGTAGTTCTGTCCTCTTTCATTCTTTACAGTTGACCGTTGGATCTCAAATTTCTTTTGGGTTACGGCATCCAGCAGGAAACCCATACGATCCGCTTCCAGCCACAGCATTTTTTCTAATTGATTGCTGGGAACGGTTTCATAATAGTTGGTGCGGTCACGGTTGGTGGAACCGTTCAGGGTACCACCGGCATCAGAAACAATTTTAAAATGTTGTTCATCGGCTACGTTATCACTTCCCTGGAACATCATGTGCTCGAAGAAGTGGGCAAAACCGGATTTGCCGATCTCCTCCCGGGCAGATCCAACGTGGTAAGTGACATCCACATGCACCACAGGGTCGCTATGATCCTCATGGATAACCAATGTCAAGCCGTTGGGCAGTACATATTTTTCGTAAGGGATAACGATCTCTGTGCCCTTGCGGGTCACTTTCTCTACCAGCTTTGTCTGGGCGCCGGCAATAAAGGTTGCCAGGATGGCACCAAACAATAAAAGTCGCTTTTTCATATCTCATTAATTTTTAGAAGGGACGACAAGTTAACAAAAACAGTCGTTCGCCCCTTGCCATTTATCAATTTGTGGGTGCATTGAACAGCCATCCGGGCTTTTCGGTAAAAATTGTTCAACAGAAAACCCGGATAATTATCCGGGTTTTCTGTTGTCAGGTGAATTTTCATAATCTTTTATAGTGTATCCATTCTTACAGGTTTTGCTGTATCCGCTACAGGTGCAACGGTCCTCATTGTATCGGTGATTACCCGGTGCTTCCTGATAGCCGGGTAGGCCGATACCAATGCTAATTCATAATCATCCCTGCTTTTCAACTTTTGAATAAAGCTGCGGAGTTGTAAAGAATCAGCGGAGCTATGATAGACCTGGTCATGCGCCAATAGCACCAGGTTATTGGGATACCGCATTCTCTTTTGTGCAAATGCACTGTCGATCATTGTGAGCAGTTCATCAGCTGTGTTTTGTACCTGGAAAGTTTTGGGATCATACCGCCACTCCAGGTCCCAGCCCATCACGATAAAACCGGCTTTTTGCAACGAGTCCATCGCCAGTTTGCTTTTTTTGATATCCGTGTATTGAAGGCTGTCGATCCGCCAGCTGTTGCGGCCGGGAGCTCTTACAATATTGGTTGCGGGTAATAAGGTCTCTTTGGTTTTTTCCATATCCTTCACGACGGTTTCCGGCAATTCATAAAAATGATCGTAGCGGTTATGGGCATGGGTATAGCTGTGGTTACAGATCTCGATATTCTCAGCGGCTTTTAACCGGTTCCAGTTATGGTGTTGTCCCTGGCTGGCAAATACATGTTCACCCACTATAAAGAAGGTAACCGGTACATTTTCTTCCTGCACAATATCCAGTACATTCTTCGTCCCTTTATTAGGACCATCGTCAAAAGTGAGATAGATCTTTTTCTTTGGATGGGCCGTTTTTTTCTTCGCAGTGGGCAATGGCTTTTTTTCATCGGTAATATGCCCGGTATCTGACCGCAGGAGGGCTTGTTCTTTTCCTGGTTTTTTACCGGACTGTGTACAGGCCAGCAACGATAAAAAAAGAAGGAGTGCAAAAGTGGGTTTAAAAAAATCAGCAGCAGGCTCTGCTTCGTCGGGAGTGGCGGGAGTTTCCATGTGTTGTAGTGGTTATTATTTTGAATGTGAATATATACAGCAGCAGGGGCTACCTGCAAATCCGGCTGGTTAAATAAAGGTGAAAGCCAGACAGGGAAATCTGCCAGATTGGAAGTGAAAAAAGTCAGCCCAGAACCTGATAAATCCCTGAAAATGGACAGGAAAACTGTCTTAAATTCGCAAAACAAATTTTTACAATGGCCCGTAAGCAGGAAGTACTTAACGATGTTGTCATCAAGTTTGCCGGGGATAGCGGCGATGGAATGCAATTAACAGGAACACAGTTTACCAATAACACCGCTTTATTAGGTATTGATCTCTCCACCTTCCCGGATTTCCCGGCGGAGATCAGGGCGCCGCAGGGCACTATACCCGGTGTGAGTGGTTTCCAGTTACGTTTTTCAAGCGACAGGGTATTTACTCCCGGTGATGCCTGTGATGTATTGGTGGCGATGAATGCTGCCGCGTTGAAAACAAACCTTACCGCCTTGAAGAAGGGCGGAAAGATCATTGTGAATACAGATGGTTTTGATGGAAAAAATCTTCGCCTGGCCAATTACCCGGAAGGAGAAAATCCATTAGAAAATGGCAGCCTGGAAAATTATGATGTCATCAAAATGGATGTGACCAAGATGACCCGTGAGTCGCTGAAGGATTTTACCATGGGCATGAAAGAAAAGGACAGGGCCAAGAATATGTTTGTGCTGGGCTTCCTGTACTGGATGTATAACCGGGATATGGAAAATACCATCAGCTTCCTGAAAGAGAAGTTTGGTAAAAAGCCGGATATTTTCGATAGTAACGTAAAAGTGTTGCAGGCCGGGTATAACTATGGTGATACCACGGAAACCTTTACCACCACTTACCGGGTGGAAAAAGCAAAAATGCAGGCAGGCAACTACCGGTCCGTTATGGGTAACCAGGCAGCGGCTTTAGGATTGATCGCGGCGTCTCAAAAAAGTGGCTTGCCCTTATTCCTTGGCACCTACCCGATCACACCTGCCTCCGATATTTTACATGAATTAAGTAAGTATAAAAATTTTGGCATCCGCACTTTCCAGGCAGAGGACGAAATAGCCGCTATCTCCTCCGCTATCGGTGCCGCTTATGGCGGTTCGTTGGGCGTTACCACATCAAGTGGTCCTGGTATTGCCTTAAAAGGAGAAGCGATGGGCCTGGCTGTGATGCTGGAAATACCACTGATTATTGTCAATATACAACGGGGAGGGCCCTCCACCGGCTTGCCAACCAAAACGGAGCAATCGGATTTGATGCAGGCGTATTACGGAAGAAATGGGGAGTGCCCCATGCCGATCATTTCTGCATCCACCCCGGCGGATTGTTTTGATGCTATTTATGAAGCGGTGAGAATTTCTGTGCAGCATATGACACCGGTTATGTTCTTAAGTGATGGATATATTGCGAATGGTGCAGAACCCTGGCGGTATCCAACTTCCGATCAACTGGCTCCCATTCCTGTTAAGTTCAAAACGGAACTGGGACATGGAGAAGAAAAATACCTGCCTTATTTACGGGATGAAAAATTGGCCAGGCCCTGGGCTTTACCAGGAACACCGGGCCTGGAACATCGGATTGGTGGTTTGGAAAAACAAAACATCACGGGTAATGTAAACTACGAACCGGAGAATCACCAGCTGATGGTGAAGATCCGCCAGGAAAAAGTAGATAAGATCGCTGACTATATTCCGGAACAAAAATTAGACAGTGGTCCTGATAAAGGAAAGATATTAGTACTGGGTTGGGGTTCTACCTACGGTGCAATTAAATCAGCAGTGGCAGAGATGCAGGCCAAGGGTCATACTATCAGTCATGCACACTTGCGTTATGTTCGCCCTTTCCCTAAAAACCTGGGCGATATCATTAAGAGTTTTGATAAAGTGCTGATACCTGAGATTAATAACGGCCAGCTTATCAAGATCATTCGTGATCAATACCTGGTGGATGCAAAAGGGTATAATAAGATCATGGGTGTGCCAATTACAAAAACCGAATTGGTGATCAGGCTGGAAGAAATGCTGAACTCCTGATCTCTTAACCAGTCGTTAAATAAATTAAATCCACCTGTTTGTACGGGTGGATTTTTTATTTTCATAACCTGGTTTTCCTATCTTATGTTATAAATAAGCGATTATGAGAAAGATATTTTTATTAGTACTGGTTTTTCAACTGGCCTTCCTGGCAAGTATTTGTGCACAGGAGAATACCATTCAAAAAGAAAAATGGCATTGGGGGGATCCGTTGAAGCAGGATACCAGTGCCGGTTATGTGCAGGTGGTGAAGGTGGATAATGTATTGTATATATCCGGTGCAGTGGCAAGGGACGTAACACCCGAAGGAATCACCAGTGTTTACAAAGCCTTAGAACGATCATTGAAAAGTTTCGGAGCTACGTTTCAGAATGTGGTAAAAGAAAACCTGTACACCACGGATATGGAAGCCATGAAAAAATACAACGACAGCCGTAAAGTATTTTATAAAGGTGATTTCCCCGCAGCCACCTGGATGCAGGTAGCCCGGTTATACATGCATGATGCCAGGCTCGAAGTGGAACTGGTTGCCCATCTGCCAAAATAAAAAGATATTCTTTTGCTAGGGGATAATCGGGGCGTCTTTCAGCGTATTGGTTACAAAAAATACTTCAAACAGGATAACTGCTCCGTACATGAGCATGGTAATGATCAGGCCATACATAAAGATGTTATAAGATATCCTCAGCTGGCGGTATTTTTTTGCCAGCACCACCCCCAGGAAGTAAAGATCCTTGACCATGCTGCTGTATAAATAGTCCCGGTCGGCCAGCAGTTCTTTCATGGCCCAGTCATAATCCGGCAGGCTCATGTTATGGAAATTGCCAAAGAAAAGAAGGTTGGTTTTTTTATTCTGAATATCTTCTTTGGTGAAAGTTCCCTGCGAAACATTCGGCCGGGTTGCCCGGATAGCAAATACAATGGTGGCCACGCAGACCAGGATCAGGGCGGTGGTGGGGATGATCAGGTTCCTGTTCTCATCCAGGTGGCGGATCAATACAGAAATTACGACGGAAAGGATAATGGAGTTCACCGAGATCATAATATTGGCCTTACTGTCCGCCATCTGGCTGAGGGTATTATGATTGTTGGCCATGATCCTGAATACTGTGGATATACCCCGTTCAGTCTGGTTATATCTTTCTTTCTTCTTTTTATTCTCTGCATCCTTGGCCGTCTCTTCCGGGAAAACAGTAAGGAGTGCTTCTTCTTTCTCTTTTTTCGTTTTTTTCTTATTGCTTTCCGGAGATTTTACATCATCAACCCGGTTGCGGATCATTTCAATGTGCTGCTCTTTTACCGGTTGTAATTTTCTTCGGCCGTAATCGGTGAAGTATTTATGATTTTCCATAAAAGAAATATTCATCTTCCGCCATTTCTTTTTGGAAATTTCTTCGTCAGAGACTTCAGAGAGCTCCTGCCTCAATTCTTCGTTGACTGTTTTGAAATCATCAGTGCCAAGGTGAAAAAGATCAGCATCGCAGAGGATTTGCTCGATCAGTGTAACGGGTGACTGTGGCATTTTGGTAGCCTCGATACAGCGGGTTACTTTTTCAATAAGGGAGGCTCCTGCCTGTTGTTCCTGTAAAAAATTAGTTACTAACTGAACACTGATTGCTTCATGTCCCTTGCCCTGACCACCTGTGAAACCGGTATCATGAAACCAGGCAGCCAGCGTAACGGCTTTCCGGTCTTCCGGCTGCAACTGGTAATAGTCTGCCATTTCTTCCGTGGCACGAACAACCTGCATCGTATGATTCAGGTTGTGATACCTGAAGCTTTTACTAACTTTAGTTTGAAATATATCTGTAACGAATTCCCGTGCAGCGGCGATCAGGTCCGTTTGTGGTTCAGTCATACTTTAAAATTTGCACATGATAAATGTAGACAAAATCAGTTATAACAGGCGATTGAAAGTTAAAACGGGGGTTAAGCTTATTCTGTTTACTGCCCTTTTTTTGGTATTTCAGGGCTGCGAATCAGAAAGGGTGACCTATACGCCGGCTGGTTATGATATTACAAAACCGGAGGATGCGGAACTGGGAAATAAGCTGCGGGAGGTTTCGGGTATCTGCTGGATCAATGACAGCCTGATGCTGGCCAATAATGATGAAAGTGGGAAAATTTTTGTGATCAACCTCCGCGATATGAAGGATTTTGATTACCGCAATATAAAATTTGGTGAGAAAAACGATTACGAGGATATCGTGAAAGTGGATTCAGCTATTTTCATACTTATCAGTACCGGCCAGATCGTGGAAGTGACCAACTATAAGCAGGAGGATAGTATACAAACCAGGACTGTTGCTTCGCTGGCAGGTAAGAATGAGTTTGAAACCATGTATTATGATCCGGGAGTACATTCACTGATTATGCTTTGTAAAAGCTGTCATAAAGAAAAAGACCAGGTAAGAACTGCGTTCCGGTTTGATCTTGCAACAAAGACCCTGATCGATACACCATATTATAAAATCGATATCGGGGTAATTCGCCAAAAACTGGATGACAGCCGGGCCGAATTCCGGCCTTCTGCTGCTGCCATTCATCCCCTGCAAAACAAACTGTATATCGTTTCTTCTATCGGGAAACTGTTAGTGATAACGGATACAAAAGGAAAAGTAGAACAGGCAATAGCGATTTCCCCAACGATGTTTCCCCAACCTGAAGGGCTGACTTTTGCTGCAAATGGTGATATGTATATTTCCAATGAAGCAGCTACCGATGAAAGAGCAACCTTATTAAAATTTGTGTATAAGAAACAGTAGTATGTTATAACCGGAACAAAAGACCGCTGTAGGTTTGCTGAATGGTTTCGCCCACTGTATAAAAACTAACAGAGACCCGGTTGCTGTTTGAAATTTCCAGCACCGAAAACCCGGGAGAATTGACGGCGTATAAACTATTCTTCTTCTTTTTTACCCGGGTGGATTTACAGCCACCGCCACTGACAATATTATAATGGCTCCCATCTTTTATCAGTTGCAGGCTGTGTTCATGTCCCGCAGCAAAAATAACGTTGGAAAAACTGCCGGCCGCCTTTTCCAGTTCGCTGACCATTTTTTTGTAGGTTCTGTTTTTCAGGTCCTGTTTGGAAATACCCATTGAACGGAGTAAGGGATAAAGGGAACCAATCACGGGCAGCGGGATGTACAGTCCTTTTTTAATATCTGTCAATGGAAAAATATGCTGTTTCAGCGTAAAATACCCTCCATGAATTCCGTTACTCTTTAAAGGATGATGGCTGGCCACCACGACCAGCTTGCCGGTATTTTTTGAAATGATCTCTCCGATCTTTTTTGTTAAAGCTTCTTTCGTGATACAGGAACAACCCGATCCTTCACCGGGTTTTTCATTGCTATGCAGCCACCACTGGCTGTCAAATAAAACCAGGACAGCTTCATTTCCCATGGGCAGCTCAACCGGGCCGGGGCATCCTTTCTCCGGGTAGAATTTTACATTGCTTTTGTGGATTGAATCGTCAACATATTGTTGCTGGCGGATAATAGCTTTAAGTCCGCCTTTGTGGGCATCATTCCAGTCGTGATTGCCGGGGATAATATATACAAGAGATGCTGTGCTATCTGCAACGGCCAGTTGTGCATTAAGGATAACTTTGGCCTCGTTATAGAAAGGATGTCCGGGTTCAGGAAGCCCCGCTTCATAAATATTATCACCAAGGTAAACGATGGTGGTTTGTTTGTTCAATGGGATAGTCTTCCTTACCGCCTCTGACACCGGGTGATGGCCGTTTGTTAATTTGCCTCCATCCCCGATCAGTATAATACGACGAATAATGCTGTCGGATTGTGCCGAAACCGCAAATTTCAGGATCAGAAAAAGAAGAACCAGGGATATACTTTTTTTCATCGTGGAAACAGGATTGATATAGCAAATGATACAGTAAGTTATGGAAAACCCGCCCCGTATCGGTCATGTAAGGGAATAATTTACGGTTTGCGTAAAAGTTGTACCTTAAAAGACCCGTGGGGAATGACAACCAACGTAAACGAAAAAAACTGCAACCATGAAACTGCTTCGCCTGCTGATGGCATCGCTTCTTATTCCTGCAATGGATGGTGATGCACAGGTTCAACAGGATTCTGCTATTGCAGCAGGATCTACAGCTTTCAAAATAAACGGCTCTAAAAAATTCTGGATGGGGGCTAATTACCGGCAGGAATGGAGGACACCTGTTAAAGCTCCTGTTATTCATATTGGCAGTGAGTATGGCGGGTTAACACTAGTGAAAAGAGGTGGGGGTAAACAAACCAGGTCTTTGCGACTGGAGGATGCTAATGGAAGGCAATATACTCTCCGGTCTATTCAAAAATTTATTACCAGTAAAACATTGCCGGGTGATCTGCAAAGTGAAGCTGCGGCTGACCTGGTAGCCGATGGGGTATCGGCTTCATATCCTTATTCAGCCTTGTCGGTAGGCATACTGGCTGATGCAGCAGGTATTCCCCATAACCATGCAAAACTTGTGTACATACCTGATGACCCGAAACTGGGAGAGTACCGGGCAGATTTTGCCAATATGCTGGCTTTGTATGAACAGCGATTACCTGATTCTGTCAACAGGGGATTTGACAGCAACGAGGTGGCAGATAAATTAAAAGACGATAATGATAATACTATTGATCAGCATGCTTTACTGAAAGTGCGGATACTGGATATGTTCATCATGGATTTTGACCGGCATGAAGACCAGTGGATATGGGGTGCATGGGATAATGGCAAAGGCAAAACATTTTTCCCGGTAGCCAAAGACCGTGACCAGGCTTTTTTTATCAACCAGGGTTTGCTGCCTGGCATTGTAAAATGGCCCTGGCTGGTGCCGCAGGTGGAGGGCCTGAAGCCGAAAATGAAAAATGTGAACCGGTTTAATTTTGCGGCCCGCAATGTAGATCGTTTCTTCCTGAACCAGTTGAATGAAGCTGACTGGAAACAAACAACAGAAAATTTCATATCGAAGATGACCGATGCGGTGATTGAAAAGGCGCTGGATCAGCAGCCTCCGGAGATACGATCCATTTCTGCTGAAAAAATAAAAAAATTACTGAAAGACAGACGTAAAAATCTTCTTGATGAAGTTTTGCAGTATTACCGGTTTCTTGCACAAGTAGTGGATGTAACCGGAAGTGATAAGAAAGAACTATTTGATGTTACCCGCAACAGCGATGGCTCTGTTTTAGCACAGGTATATAAGATCACCAAAGAAGGACAGCTATCAACTAAAATGTATGAACGGAAATTTGACCCGGAGGTTACGAAAGAACTCCGGTTGTATTCATTTGGCGGTGATGATAAATTTATTATTCATGGAGATAATGATAAAATAAAGATCCGGATGATCGGGGGCGACGGACAGGATATTTTTGAGAATACAGGTTCAGGCAAAGGAGCTCTTGTGTATGATATGAAATCAGGTGAGAATACCGTGACTGGCAGCTTCCGGAACAAAATGGCCAATGATACAATTGTGAACAGTTACCAGCGCATCTATTATAAATACAACCAGGCCATACCGCTTGTGTCAGTCGGTTATAACCAGGATGATGGTGTCTTCCTTGGTGCATCACTGAAGCTGATCCGGCATGGATTCCGGAAAGCACCGTATAAAACCATGCACCAGTTCAGTATCAGTCATGCTCTTGCCACCAGTGCTTTTAATTTCCGCTGGTATTCGGAATATATTGATGCATTGGGAAGAAATAATGACCTGCTGACGGATATTGATATCAAGGCACCGGATAATACGACCAATTTTTTTGGTTATGGTATCAATAGTTTTTATGATAAATCACAACCCGGAAGATTTCGCTACTACCGGGCCCGGTACCAGTTGGGAGATGTGTCAGTACTGATGCGGACAAAGATATCAGAGAAAGTGACTTTCACACTGGGCCCCACTTTCCAGTTCTATGGGTTTGATTCGGACGATAACAACAATCGGTATATCCTGCTGACCGGTTTGAACGGCCTTGATCCGAATACTTTATTTGAAAAACAAACCTATATCGGGGGAAAATTTACACTGGCAGTGGATACAAGAGATAATAAAGTGATGCCGCAAAAGGGAATCAATTTCATGATAGGGGTGCGGCATTTATCCGGATTGAATGATGCCAGTTATACAGTAACACAATTCAATTCAGAACTAACCTTCCACCTCAATTTGTCTCCTGGCAGGCTTGTGTTCAGCAATCGCACTGGTGTCGGGCACAACTTTGGTGATTTTGAGTTTTACCAGGCCCAATACCTCGGCAGTGAAGACAACTTAAGGGGTTACCGAAAATTCCGCTTTGCAGGCCGTTCCAAATTATTTAATAATTCAGAGCTGCGCTGGCGGCTGGCCAATCTTAAAACCTATTTATTCCCTGCCTCTTTTGGTGTATTGGCTTTTGCAGATGCCGGTCGTATCCGGGCTGATAATAATACCAGTAATAAATGGGTAAGTGGATATGGTGCTGGTTTTTGGTTTTCACCATTGAAACGAATTGTACTAACGCTTAGTTATGCCACATCCCCCGAAGACAAATTATTATTGATAGGTTTTGGGTGGAAATTTTGATTACAGGGAAACTGCCAGTCAACTAAAAATCCCGGTCAGCCTGACCGGGATTTTTTGGTTATAACAAATTTTGTCTTCTTATTTTTTCATCACCATTTTGGTTAACACCTTGTCGTTATTCCTTACTTGCAGTATATAGATACCCGCAGCAAGACTTTCGGTCTGGTCCATGCTGAGGCTATTGGTACCTGTTTTAACAAGCATACTCTTTTTCTTGAGCGTTTTTCCCGAAAGATCGGTGATCAGTACTTCGATTTTTGTATCTGACGGGCTATAGACATCAAACAACAGTTCACTGGCAAATGGATTAATGACAGTACCCAGTGCAAACTCCTGCTGATTTTTATTCAGACTGATGATGCGGGAGTATTTTGAATGGGTGGCGGTAATCATTTTGATCCTGTACCATGCTTTGTCGGCAAGTGAAACAGGGTCGTTAAATACATAGTAGTTAGTTTCTGCGGTCGGATTATGCTGGCCGGTAATGCTGCCCACCTGGTTGAATTGGCTGCCGTTGCTGCTTTTTTCAATGGCAAAACTTACGGGTTCATTTTCCTTTGAAGTTGTCCAGTTGATCTTTGCTTTTCCGGCAACTAGCTGGCCGGATACAGATAACAGGTCTACATCAAGAAGTGGTCCGCAGTCCGTCAGTACATCAAGATTGATAGTAACAGGATCGGAAGACTGGCAGTTAGGATCAGTAAGGTTTGTGGCTGTTGTACCTACTACTACCCTGTAACGATCTCCATCATTAGCTGCAGTAGTAAATGCAGGCGGTACCGTATAAGATAAAACATAGCTGTAAGCAGAACCATTCCATACCGGGGTAGTGGAACCGCTGGTGCCTGCAATATCAACCCAGGTTACACCTCCGTCGGTACTATGTTGCCATTTATAAAACGAATAGTTATTAAAGTAGGAACTTACAGTATCTGTGATGATAATCGAATTGCCTTCACAGATTGTCGGGTTGTTAGAGGGTGAATATTGCATATTTGGCAAACAGGTAGCCACTGCAATATCATCGAGTGCCCAGTCATTACCACCACCTCCCTGTGAGTTGTTGCGGATGGAGAAAGTGGCGGTGGTTTGTGTGGGTCCTGTTCGGAATACAAAACCTCTTTTCAACCAGCCCATCGTATCAATATTTCCGGTATTGTAATAGTCCACATCATTAAGAAGAAATGCAAGGTTAGGATATACACCGGGGTATCCATTTGCAGGGGATGTTGGGGTACCGGCAAATTGAGCACCAATAGAATCAACTCCGCAGGTAGTACATACATTTCTTACCCAGGCAGAGAACTCATAATATGTATTGGGGCAAAGATTATTAATGGTCTGCCTGTATATTTCTGATGCAATGTAATCGGCATTTACCAGCAGCATATAACCGCCGGCATCATCTTTTGCAGGGGGAGTATTACCTATAGCGTCATTAGTGCCGGTATGATCCCCATCCACGTACCAATGGCCGCCAAACATTTTATTATTACAGTGCAGGGGATCAGTTGGAGCAAGACCTGTTCCGCAATTGGGGATCTGTCTGGCATCCCTGTTCGTGCCGCTGCGGGGGCTTATATTTTTTACAATTCCGTAGCGTCCGTCTCCTACTGCATTATAAGCATTCACATCATTAATAAAAGTATATCCCGTAATTGGTGCTGTGAGATCTGTACTTCTGTTTTGAGTGCTGCCTGATCCGAATGTTCCTCCAAACTCTGCCGCATTGTTGACGCCAATACTGTTAGCACAAAGTGTTAAGGGATCACTGATCACAATTTTGAAGGGAGTAGCAGTTAATGTCACATCAGGACCACCGTCAGATGTCTGGTATATAAACTGACCTGGGTTAAGTGTAATGGTATCACCCGGGGCGCCGGTTACAACCACCCGGAAAGCAGTGGCAAATAATAATCCGCCTCCACCCCTGGGATTGTTGCTGTTAATCATTCTTCCAATCGCTGAAGTTGTTTCTGTAGCTGTATTATCGGGTGGCACATCCGGACCATACCCGCCAAAACCGATATTCATCCGTATATTAAATTCACCCGGAGGGGGCGATGCCAGGTAAGTGGCGGCATCATCTCCTGCTGCCTGGGTATAGGTTTTATAGTCTAACCCTTCATTGGTAATTATTTTGATAGGAGCATCTGCCGGTGAAGTGGCAATAGTTGTATTGACAGGGATATTGTCAACATACCTCAATCTGTACATAGTGCCCGACGTATGGTTAATGGTCATTCTTATTTCGAGTACGTCACCCGTTTGTACCACTCCTCCTGTTGTTTGTCGGGTAATATTTACATAACTGTTCCCAAAACGAACGGGGAGGCCGCTGGTAGTGGCGCAAATATTAAATCTTGCATTGCCATTTGGCGGGGGAGCTGTTCTGGAATAGACTCTTACATAATATGTATTACCGGCGGTTAAAGCTGGTGTGGTAACAGCAAGCCCGCTGTTACAGGCAATAGAAGTTAATGAACCACAACTGCCGGATAATACTTCAATACCCTGGTTTGTAAAATTAGTACCGGGACTGCTAACAGTAATTGTGGTAGCGATATTGCTGGCTGCTGTAAACTTATACCATACATCATATGCGTTGGGTCCGGTACAACTTCCTCCGAGCGGTACAGCAGAAGGAGTGGCCCCGGCCATATTACCCGGGTTATTGCTACAGCTGTTGAAAACAGGTAAATTAATTGCTCCTTCACATTCATCATTCGCTGGTGCAGAGGCAACAGGATCGGTAACACAAATGTCAAAACCCGTACCTGTTGGTGATAGCGGAGCCGAGACACTGGTAGAGAAAACCCGGATGAAGTAAGTGGTGCCCGGTGTCAGGTAATCTGCTGCAATAGTAGTAGTGCCGCAATAAAAAGATGTAAATGTACCTCCGCAATTATTGGACAAAAGCTGAATGCCGGCATTTGTGAAATTGGCACCTATATTACTAAGGGTGATAGTTGGATTAGTGGTTTGGGCTACAAACCGGTACCATACATCTCTGGTGACTGTGCCAGCACAATCAGGGGCGGTGATATTTGTTGGCGTTGTTAAGGTAGAGGCATAAATAGTGCCGCTGACAGGGGCGCAACTGGTAGACGAAGTTAACACGACGGCGCCTCCGCATAAGTTATTTGCGGGTGCCGGGTCTACAATACAGATATTAAAAGCCGTGGCAGTTCCGCTGCTCTGGTATACCCTGATTAAGTAAGAGTTTCCCGCCACCACTCCCGTTGCTACGCCGGATGTGGCATTTATACAAATGACAGATGTTACAGTACCTCCGCAGGATGCTGCCGTGTAAACTTGTATGCGGGCATTAGTTAAACCGGTTGTTGTTATAGTGGGATTATTAACAGTAGCTGTAAAGGAATACCATACATCGGGTCTTGATGTACCACAAGCACCTGTAATTGCTGTGTATGTTGCGCCGACAAGAGTTGTGGCTGTATTAGAGCAAACAGGCCCAGAAGTAAGCGGAGTGGGGCTTGAGCACAGGTTATTCGGCTGTGCAAATGAGACTAAAGGACATAAATATCCTAATATAAGCAGTAAGAAGGTACTTAAATGAGTACTGAATCGTACGGTTCGTTTCATATATAGGATTTTCTAAGGTTTATTCAGGATAATGGAATACCAAATTAACATCATCGACAGCATATACGCAAGGGTAGATAAACTTGGTTTTACTTAGTAGTTTTACGATAGATTATTGAGTACTTGTCAGGTTGCACAGGCTGTTAACAGTAAATATCTTGGGAACAAATTCCAAGTCCAGATGAAAAAGCCACCATCCATTAAAAATCTCTTAGCCTGTTCGGCACTTTTATTTTTATCGATCACGTCATTTTCCCAGGCAGGTAATAACACCTGTGCCACTGCTACTAACCTGGGTACAGTAAATGGTGACTGTACCGGTACGGCCGGAGACTTGTATCTTGCCAATCAAACAACCAACCCTACCGGAAGTTGTAGTGGTGGTAATAGATATGACGTTTGGTATAGATTTACTGTGCCGGCTTCGTCCAGCTTTGTTTCTATATCCGTTAGTATAACCTCTAATCCGACTTCACTCGCAAATAATTCTACTTTCATAGAAGTATTTAATACAAATGGTACCTGTAACCTGACCAGTACGTCACTCGGCTCCTGTTCAGATATCAGTGCAACGAGGAGATATACAGGATTAACTCCCGGAGGTACATATTCTTTCAGGATCTATGTGAATGGAAACCCCAATGTTGCTGCCGGACGATATAACTTTAATGTCTGTGTAACTTCTAATGACAATTGCGCTACCGCCACAACGTTGAATTCGTATACGACCAGTAATGTATTTGGTGCTTCCACCAGTGCAGGTATTCCTGTTGGTTGTGCTACCGGAACACCCGATGATGATGTGTGGTTCAAGTTCAGGGCTTATGCCACTGTCGGCACTGTTAGCCTCACCAGTCTTGGTTCTAACCTGACAAGTACCTCACGTATACAGGTATTATCAGGTGGTTGTGGTTCATTAGCATCTTTTGCTTGTGGTAATTCAACAGTTAACCTGACCGGCCTGACGATTGGCGATGATTATTATATCAGGGTCTATTCTTCCACAACCGGCCAGGGAGGTTTTACAAGCGGTAATTCTGGTTTTAATATATCTGTTACCCCCTCTGCACCTGCAACTGTAACGGCCGGCCGAATGCGGGAGGTTTACAGCCAAACCATACTTTCAGGTCCCAATTTATTGGCCGATCCCTGGGAAGTAACTTATGGACCAGATGATAATTTATGGGTTACAGAATCGAAAGGATACAGGGTGTATAAAATCAATCCGTCGACCGGTATTAAAACAACGGTACTGGATATTTCACAAGGCAGTACTTTTTTACCCGCCCCGGATCAAACTTTTAATTGCCAGTTTGCAAATGGTACCGGTGCGCAGGGAGGATTAGCGGGCCTGGCTCTTCATCCTTTGTTCCTGCATGCCAGCACACCGGTTAATTATGTATATATCTCGTATGTTCACAGCCAGACCTCTTCATCCGTATTTACAAACCGTATTGTACGGTTCACCTATAATACGGGTACCGAACGGCTGGAATCTCCGGTATCTCTCTGTGATACATTACCCGGAAGCAACGACCACAATTCACAACGTATGATCATTAAGCCAATGACTGCAGGAGGAACAGATTATTATTTATTTTATGCTTCCGGAGATATGGGAGCCGGTCAGTTTGCCAATACAAACCGTACTCAAAAAGCACAATTTATCAATTCATATGAGGGAAAGATATTACGATTCAACCTTGTATCTGACGGAGACGCGGGCCTGAATGCCTGGATACCTGATACTAACCCTTTTAATATAACATTGGGAGTAGAAAGTGCAGTATGGGCAACCGGCATCAGAAATAACCAGGGTTTTGCTTATGATCCTACACTTAATCTTTTGTACGGCGCATCGCATGGACCTTTCAGTGATGACGAAATCAATGTACTGGATACAGCAAAAAACTACGGCCATCCGCTGGTAATTGGTTATTCCTGGGATGATAATGTGAATGGAACTACAGCTGGTGCTGCTCCGGGTATGAGCCCGGCCCACCCCTCCAGCTGCCCGGTGATTACAGATGAATCTGATAATGCGGCTGCAATCGCTAACTATAAAGACCCTCTCTTTGCTGCATATCCCAGTTCCGTTGCATTTCCCAGCATAAATACATTATGGAATACCACGCCAACTATTCCGGGTAACGGAAGCTGGCCGTCAGAAGGCTGGTCGGGGCTGGATGTATATACACATACATTAGTTCCCGGATGGAAAAAGTCATTGGTTGCTGCTTCATTGAAATGGGGAAGATTAGTTCGTCTTCGCCTGAATACAGCAGGTACTGCCACAGCTCCAACAAATACCGCAGCTGATACAGTCAGCTATTTCGGAGGTGTGAACAGGTTCAGGGATCTGGCTTTTGCACCGAATGGTAAAGACATTTACGTAGTGATGGACCGGTCAACCAGTACTTCAGGCCCAAGTGCACTCTATCCTGTTGTGCCTGCCTGCGCAGGATGTTTGCAGAAATATACATTCTTAGGCTATGCGGATGCGGCTGGTAAAAGTTCAATACCTACATCCATTGATGTAACAAGTGGTACGGCGAATACCTGTAATCCGGGTACAACAGTAACCATTGATGCTTCAAATAACACACTGTGGGTGCCCATCACGGGTCCTGATGGGAATATCATGGCCGAGATCAATGCGAATGGGCAAAATCTTGGAACGATCACCTCTTCTTTTTACCAACACTCCGGAGCAATCCGTATTAAAAATAATGCCCGCTACCTGAACAGGAATATTACCATTACGCCACAGACACAGCCTTCCAGTGCTGTAGGCATCCGCCTGTACATATCCAAAGCTGAGTACGATGCCCTGGACCTTGATCCGGCCAGTATGATTTCAGCAATCACAGACTTGCGGATACTTAAAAATAATGATCCTTGCGGAAGCAGTGCGATAGCAGCCACTTCCAGCATTGTGCCAACCTATGCGGAAGCACACGGCAGCCAGGGTTATATGCTGCAGGGGAGTATCAACAGCTTCTCTTCTTTCTATTTTGGCAGCACGGCACTGACATTGCCGTTGGACCTGCTTACGTTTACCGGGTCTTTGCAAACAGATAATACCGTTCTGCTGAAATGGAAAACAGAAAACGAGGTAAATACTTCACATTTTGAAGTAGAGAGAAGTATTGATGGCAGCAGCTTTGCAGCAATTGGCACCGTTGCAGCTGACAACAGCGCAAGCACCACGCATAACTATTCATATACAGATATGGATGCTGCTAACCAGCAGTCGTTGATCTTATATTACAGGCTGAAAATGGTGGATGCCAATGGAGCTTACAGTTATTCCAACATTATTTCAGTGCTGTTCAATGATATTACAGGCGCTGTTATTGTGAATCCTAATCCTGTACTTGCCGCTGCACAGGTGAGAATTACTGCACCGGCTACGGGTAAGATACAATGGAAATTGCTGGATAATGCCGGACGTTCTGTACAGGAGAATTTTATGCAGGTAAGAAAAGGTAATGGGAACAGCTTCGCCATTAACATGGATAAATTTGCTGCCGGTGTTTATTACCTCAAGGTAACAGGTGCTGGAATCAATCAAAAATTAAAGATTCAAAAATTATAAAGAAGAAAAGGCTTTATATACAGTATTTACTTTGACAGTTAAAAATCCCGTCCATATTACCGGACGGGATTTTTTTATCCTGTATTGGTTTATGGCAAATGAAATGACAGCACTGGAAAAACTTACCAAAGTAAATAGAGATATTGCTGTCTGTTTTTTTGAATCGTTCTTTCTGATAGTGACTCTACGAGTTCTGAGTGTATTACTACTCGTTCCTTAATGAAAAACCCCTACTTCGTTGTATTTCTAAGTAAAAACTCTCAATTTAGTACCCGGATAAACACAGAGGCCGAGTCCAATATCGTTTGAAGCCAGTATTATCTAGCTTCATTTTAGTTTATATATACTGAATTTCTGCGATTTTGGTTTTGTTCTCTCTCTAACAACCACCAGTTTTGAGCAGGTGTCAACATGGAGTAATGTATAACTGATTTGTTCAGGTGTTTTCCGGAAAAAATAACGATCCAATTTTTTGAAAAACCATTGAGTTAAAATCTGTATCATGAAAAAGATGTACAACCTCCTGCTGCTGGTAGCAGTTGGCACCTGTTTCTCTGCTGACCATGCTTTAGCGCAATGCCCCGGAGGATATACACAAGCACAGCTAAACTGGGACAACCTGGATTATTATCACAACAGCGGAGTTAATACTGCTCCCTATGGATTTACCGGCAGTAATTATATTACCGATGCCATGGAGCAGAACCAGCGGTTTGCAATTGGTACCACCTGGGTTGCTATTGTAACCAGTTCAAATGCACTGGTACAGCCCGGCGCCATCAGTGCGGAAAACGCCACACATACCGGTGAGCTGGCTAATTATACCGGCGAAGATGTGCAATATACTCCCTCTGCCAACGGGCAAACGATAACCCTGACTTTTGGTACACCTGTTTCAGGCCCGAATTTTACTTTATATGATATTGATGCCAATGCAAATTTTACAATTACGGCAACCAGTAACCTGGGTTTGCCAACTACGGTAAATGCAACAGGCGGATCCATATTAACAATAGGTATTATTCCCCTGGCAAGAACGATTACAGCTAATGGAACATTTTTAAATAATAATGTTAATGATGGGTCTGCTACTATTACCGTACCGGGTCTTGTCAGCTCCATAACAATTACTATCTCCAACAGGGGGTCCGATGCTAACTTCTGGCTTTCTGATATCAATGCCTGCGTTTCCGGAACTTTTCCAACGAACTGGCACCAGGGAGCCAATAACCGCCCTTTTGTTGGTCCCACACAAAATCAGCCTGATTATTTTTTGGTGACACCGGATAATAATTCCTGTTATTACTTAGACCCGGTGAGTGCTGAAGCAAGATTTTTATTTACTGATACGGAGAGGGATTATATCAACTCATTTGGCTATGATCCCTATAACCGTTTTTTATACTACATTACTGAAGACGTTACAGTTGATGCCACAAACAGGCAATTGAAGCGGTATGACTATAATACGGAAACAAGTTCTGTTGTAATTGCTAACCTCACCACCACATTAGGTATTCCAACGTTTAATTCAGGCGTCGAATCTGCCGGGGCTGCTTTTTATAACGGTGCTCTTTATTTTGGAATTGAAGGAGGACGGTTTGGTTCTGGCGGGGGAACCGTAACCAGGGAGACTATTGTCTGGAAAATAGAATTTGATGGCAGTAACAATCCCACTATTGCCTACCAGGTATTTGCTGCTAATGCGTATAATAATGCTTCAAATACTTCAATACACGACTGGGGTGATTTTATTATTAAGAATGGAATCCTTTATGATTTTAATACTGCCAGGAACAGTACCAATTACAGCCAAAGTAAGTATCATCATTATAATATGATGACGGGTGCTGTTACCCTTTATAATAACCCCGGAACCACTACCTGGAATGGCCAGGCTGGTATGGGATGGAACGGAAATCTATATTATTTCAGGGGAATCAATTCAACTTCATCAGGTGTGGGCACCTATGATGAAGCAGGCAATAATGGTGCTATTACCACCATATCTGTGCTTTCCGGCCCTTTATGGACTACAGGAGGTGCCGGTGATGCATCGGACCCTTTCCGCCCAAAATGTGATTTTGGAGATGCACCGGCCAGTTATGATCCTTATGCTGATCCGGCCACACAAAGTCCCGCAGTACATGAAAGAGCTGATAATATCTGGATTGGCAGCACAACAACAGAAGCCACATCCTGGGACCGGGAATATCTAAAACGAGGCGTGAATGGTACAGCTGATACAGATAATGGATTAGCTTTTGTTCCGATGATGCCTCAACTGGCGGGTACCTATATTACACAGGTTTCTGTATATAATAATAGTGGCAGTGATGCCACATTGATTGCGTGGCTTGATTATAATGCTAATGGTGTTTTTGATGCCAGCGAAGCGGCAACTCTGGTTCCGGCAGGTCCTATTGCATCAAGTGCTGCAGTACAGACAAGATTTTTATACTGGCCGGGTTATACCACTCCGCTTGTAAATGGCCAAAGCACTTATATGCGGATCCGTATCACCTCTGCTTCTGCTGGTATGACCAGCAGCCATGCAACCGGTTATTTCAGAAATGGTGAAGTGGAGGATTACCGGGTACTGGTAGATAATTTCCCGCTGACCACTCACCTGCTGAATTTTGATGCTTCTTTAGTAAACAAGAAAGTAAAGCTTAACTGGAAAGCCAGTGAAGACCAGGGCTCCTACGAATACCGGGTAGAAAGAAGTTCAGATAATAACAACTGGACCACCATTACAAACATTGCAGCTAATGGAACCAATGGTACATTCAGCTATGAAGCGGAAGATCCCAATCCTGGTAAAGGAGTTTCTTATTACCGGATCAGGATGGTGGAGGCAGCGGGTATGAACAGGGTGAGTGCCGTGAAGGTAATTACCGTTAAATCGCTTGATATTAACCTTAGCCTTGCCCCTAACCCGGCTTCAGACAGGACTATGATCAATATGGAAAGCCCTGTTGCAGGGGATGCCACGGTACAACTGCTGAATATGCAGGGATCCATCTTACTTTCAACAATTAAACGTGTAATAACCGGGCAAAATAATATTGAATTATCACTCCCCGAGTCGCTAAGTGCAGGTTCATACCTTGTTCGTGTATCGTTGAACGGGGAAGTGGTCAATAAGAAATTAGTTGTAAAAAAATAAACCAATAAGCTATCAGCAGTGACGTATAAATAAACCGTCTCTGTTTTTTGTAATAACCTACCAATCCAATTATCATGAAAAAACCACTATTGCTGCTTGCAGCAGCAGGTATCATTGCTACCAGTTATCTGACCATTTCCCAATTGCTGTCGGTTAAAAAAGACGCCGGCGAACTTTATGAAGAGCGGGAAGAGGAGGGAGAGGAACATGAGGAGCAAAGCGGCGCAGCTAAACAGTTAAACACCTGGTTCCAGGCAAAAGGCTATCCCAATGCAGAAAACCTGAGTGAAAAATACCAGAAAGGATGGGCACAACACCAGGAACTCAAAAAGAAATCAGAACAGGTATTATCAAGAGGCAACAGTGCCAGTAACTGGGCAGGGCTGGGTTATTCTATTGACGGATCAACACGAATAGGCGGAAGAGTTGTGTGCATGGCCATTGATCCGAATAATACCAATAATTTATGGGTGGGCTCTGCCAGTGGTGGTATCTGGAAATCTACCAATGCCGGTACCAGCTGGACATCTGTTCCCACCAATCTGCCTGTGCTGGGCGTTTCTGCTATTTTAGTAGACCCTTCCAATTCAAATACTATCTATGCCGGAACAGGGGAAGTATATCACACCGAAGTGGGAGTAATGGGATTCAATGTGTGGAAAACAAGGGGCACATATGGAATTGGTGTCATAAAAAGTACTGATGGGGGTACCACCTGGAACCAGATTATGCCAAAAGTTTCTTCTGATCTGTTTGCGATCTCTTCCATGGCATTTTTGCCGGGAACCAGCAGTACTATTTTTGCCTGTGCTACAGACGGATTATACCGTTCCACCAACTCCGGCAGTACCTGGACCAAGATCTATACCGGAATTAATGTAAGAGATATTGCTATTAACCCGTCGAACACCAACCAGATGGTGATCAGTGTTGGTAATATGACCAATAGTGTTAAAGGCATTTTCAGAACGACCAACGGAACCAATGCTTCTCCGACATGGACCCAGATCACATCAGGATTGCCAGCTTCGTATGCGGGGCATATTAAACTTGATTTTGCCGGAACAGTTTTAGCAGCGAGTATCGGGATCGGCTCCGGTAATGAAGTGTACCGTTCTACAGACTTTGGTGCCAATTGGACAGTACTTGGAACCTCCAGCCATTGTTCCTACCAGTTTTGGTTTGCACATACCATTGCAGTCAATCCATTTTTTACTGACTCCTTATTATATGGCGGTGTGAATTTATACCGCCACAGAACTGTTGCAACCACCGGAAGAGCTACTATCAGCGGCCCCCATGCTGATCATCATGATATTAAATTTGACCCGATCTACAGGGGTAGGGTTTATGTGTGCAACGACGGAGGTGTGTACAAAAGTACTAATGGCGGGTCTACATTTACAGCCATTAATACCGGACTGAATGCTACACAATTCTATTCATCACTAGGCGTATCCCGCCAGGATGCCAACGTAATGGCAGGTGGGTTGCAGGATAATGGCCAGGTAATTTATAATGGTACCAACTGGTCCACGATCAGCTGGGGTGGCGGAGACGGTACAGCCTGTGCTGTTCATCCTACCAATGATGATATTATACTCCTGGGAAGAGATGCCAAGCAATTCTTCAGAACAGCAAATGGAGGAACATCAGGTTCGGCTGTTACCACTTACTGGGGTTTTGTAGGCGATTCCCGAACCGGGTTTGTACCGCCTGTTGCATTTGCTCCTTCGAATGGCAATATCGTGTATATGGCAACAGATAATATACATGTAAGTACCAATGCCGGCTCTTCTTTTAGTAATAACACCCTGGGTACAACACCACCATATCCTGCCACCACTCCTGGTGCTTTTATTGAGCAAAGACATAAAACGGCGATTGCTTTGGCGGTTTCACCCACCAACGAGAATAAAATATATGTATCCACTTCGCCTTTTGCACAATACGATAATGATGTAAATAATATTTATGTCAATGGCAACCCGAACGTATTCAAAACCTCAACACCGGCGACAACGCCTTATACAAGTATTAAGGGTTCATTACCCGACCGTTTTGTCATGGATTTTGCTATCAGCAAATTCAATGATGACAGTGTGTATGTGGTATTGGGTGGTTTTGGTACATCGCATGTCTATCTGACACCTGATGGGGGTACTACCTGGATCAGCCGTAGTGCCGGTTTGCCCGACGTGCCATTCAATGCGATATTGATTGACCCGGTTAATCCACAGACCATTTATGCCGGTTCTGATTTCGGGGTTTATGTTAGTCCCGACAGAGGTGCCACCTGGTATGATTACAGCACCGGTTTTTATGATGCTACACTGATCATGGATCTGCAGGTGGATGCGAATAATAAATTAATTGCAGCCACGCATGGTAAAGGTGTTTTCAGAAGTGATTTATACACCCATTCTACATTGCCGGCTACCTTAACCAGTTTCATAGGTTCTGCTCATACAGGTTATAATCAACTGAAGTGGACCGTGACCCAGGAGTTTGATTTGTCCCGGTATGAACTGGAACGTAGCACAGACGGATCATCTTTTTCAAGAGTGGCTACGATCACCGCTAGAAACCAGCAGGCAGAAACGACTTACCAGCATAATGACAACACTTCCTTATTTGAATCTTACTACCGGCTGAAAATAATTGATATTAATGGAACGTACACTTATTCCACCATTGTTTTCATCCGCAAAACGTCCGGTAAGAATATTTTTGAAGTGGCCGGTAATCCGTTTGCAGAAAATATAGTGCTGAAATATGCTATACCTGTCAATCAGAAAATCACAGCTGATCTTATCAATGCCGGCGGTGCCCTTATCCGCAGAGAACAATACAATGCAACAGCAGGATCCGGCATCTACGTTATTAATGATTTAACGGCCCTGCCTTCCGGTGTGTATTTCCTGCAGGTAAACAGTAATAATGAAAGACAAACGATACGGCTTATTAAACGATAATATTGATAAACTCGGTAGCTGGTTATTACAAGCAGATTAAACCCTGCGGCCCTCCCTCTGATAAGGGGAGGGTTTTTTTTTGCTACTAGAATAAGATATTTGTGTCTCTGAAGCCGGGTTGAGTAACGACAGGGGTATAAGTACTCCTTATTGCAACTAAGAGTTTAACCTGATAAACAGGTAATGATTGCAAACACACCGTATTTTCTGTCATAATGCTGGTGCAATTACGATTGTCTGGTATTAGCGGAAGATTTACTTTTCCAGTATAAATTCAACCTTATGAAAGCAATAATAACCGCACTTGCAGTTCCCGCATTCGTATTCTCTTCTTTTACAACAGTTGTTTCAAATGAACAGCAAAGTGGAAAGAAAATAGTAGCGCAGCAAAACGCAGATCCTTCATTTTCTTTCTTCAGAACACACCGCCAGGGTAAAGCTGGTATTACAGCTACCTGGGGACTAACAGTAAGTACCAATGTCAGTGGTTTTATCGTGCAGAAAACATATGAAGATCCGACAGACCCATACGCAAACTGGGAAACAGTTTCTCTTACACCCTGCACCGGTGAACGATCTTATAAATGTACTGATGCAAATGTTTTCCCCGGCTTTATCAGTTACAGGGTTGTCACATCAATGACAAATGGCGGCGAAATTATTTCAGAGGTTTCTACTGTTCATATTGTCAGTCACTAAAGTTATTGTGACTGTTTGCGTATGTCCTGGTTACTAAAGTAATCCTGAGTTAAGCAGGAGCTTTGTAACCTGACCAGAAAAATGAAGCCCATGAAAACAATTTTACGAATAGTTGCATCTTTATTATTTATCCCTGTTATGCTGACTGCGCAGATCACTACGCCGGTGATCAGGGCTAATTTTGGAGTAGACGCTGATTTAAGATCCAATTATTTTAATGGCCTGGTCCAGTCTGGGAATGATGATTGGTTCAAATATCCTGCTTCGGTAGGAACCGGCCAGTTTGTAGTGGATACGTCAGGTGTTGCTCAAATACTAGCGCAGTATGCTGCAGACCCCAACTCCCGCAAACTTCCTTTTTTCCGCAATATGCGTTTCCCCGCTTATTCTGTGGTGAATAACCGGTTACTGGTGGATGCTTATTATGTGAGAGATTATCACGGTGATGATTCAACGGTATTTGCTTCCGGGTCCAATAAAAACGGGATGAGCCCCGCCAACTGGACATGCCCTGTTTCACAATCGATACCGGATAAAAATGAGATACTGGATATGTTGTTGCATGTAAGAAGGGCAGGGCCTAATACCACCGATTCGCTCTGGATGTTTGGCGGTTTATCAATTGAAAACACGACCGGTAACAGGTACTTCGATTTTGAGATGTACCAGACAAATATTTACTATGACAGGGCTACGAGGCGGTTTTATAATTATGGTCCGCATGACGGGCACACCCGCTGGCAGTTTGATGCATCGGGTAATATGACTGTTCCCGGCGATATTATCCTCACTGCAGAATACAGCAGTTCTGCTATTACTGCCGTTGAAGCCCGTATCTGGATCGACAGGGCTGACCTGTTGATAACACCAGCTGGCTTCAGCTGGACAGGCAGTTTTGATGGAGCGAATACAGGGTCTCAATATGGATATGCCGGCATTCAGCCCAAAGCAGCCGGAACTTTTTATACCGGTTTGCAAAGTGTCAACAACACCTGGGCCGGCCCTTTTTCTTTAGTGTTGGGTGATAACAGCATTGTTCCCAATTACACGGCCCGCCAGTTCATGGAGTTCTCTGTCAACCTCTCTAAGCTTGGTTTAGACCAGGCCCAGATATTCGGCGGGGATGATTGCCAGATGCCTTTCAGAAGAGTAGTTGTAAAAACAAGAGCTTCTACATCTTTTACAGCAGAATTAAAAGATTTTATTGCACCGTTTGATTTCTTTATGGCTCCTGCCGCACAGGTAGAATCTATGACGCCGATGATCTGCGATACCGGAAGTGTGAGTAATATATATGTAATGAACCCGATACCTACTTCTATCTATCAATGGTCAACTTTGAATGGAAATATTGTCGGGTCAACCACGGGGCCATCAATTATAGTTGATACGCCGGGTGTTTATATTGTTAACCAATACCTCTCAGCTTCTTGTTCTGCTTATGCAACTGACACCATAACTATCGGAAGTTTTGGTATCTGTGATGTATTGGCCAATAATCTTGCTGACTTCAGAAGCATATTATATGACGATAATGCCCGGCTTAGCTGGAAAGTACTCGAGAATCAGCTTGTAAAGTATTTTGATGTCGAAAAGAGTATAGACGGTATTAATTTCACCCTGGTAAAAAGAGTTGATGCAGATCCGGAAAGGGTTGGAAATTATATGTATACCTATACTGATGACATCAGCAGCCTTACAGCAGTGGTAGTCTATTACAGAATCAGGGTCAGCCAGACTGCTAATAAAGAATTAATAAGCCAGGTTATCCGTCACCAGTTAAAATCAATTACTGAGCAGCAAAATATAAGGATTAGCCCGAATCCTGTACGAAACAGTATGCAGGTAATGATCAACTCATCAATCGACGGTCGGGCAACTATTCTGATTTACGACCAGCTGGGGAAACTGGCCGGCTCATCCACGGTAGCTGTTCAAAAAGGGAATAATGTATTTAGCCCGGCTTCATTAAGCGGTAAACAGGATGGTGTTTACCAGGTTGTCATCAGCGTAGGAGATAAAGTATATAAAGAAAAGATCCTGCTCATCAGGTGATAGAATCGAAAATTAAACGTATCATCCTGCTGATCATTCAGCAGGATTTTTTTTTGAATCCCGGGCTCCGTTAAATACGTTTACTTTTGCAGGTATGTACACCCTCAAAAAATCACTGGGCCAGCATTTCCTGAAAGATGAGAATATCTGCCGCAAGATCATCTCCTCGCTGCAGGAATACCCTTTTACACAATTAATAGAGGTGGGGCCCGGCGGCGGTGCTTTAACAAAATATCTCCTGGAAATTGAAAATATTGATTTCAAAGCAGTGGAACTCGACGATGAAAAGGTAACTTATCTTGAAAATACATACCCGTCCATAAAAGGTAAGATCATTCACCAGAGTTTTTTGGACATTGAAAAACCCTTTACCGGCCGCTTTACCGTCGTGGGCAATTTTCCTTATAATATCTCGACTCAAATACTTTTTAAACTGTTAGACTGGAGAGCGGATGTGGAATGTATGGTAGGTATGTTCCAGAAAGAAGTGGCGCAACGGGTGGCCGCTAAAGAGGGTAATAAAACCTATGGGGTATTGAGTGTGCTGGTACAGGCTTTTTTTGAAGTGGAGTATTTATTTGATGTACACGAGCAGTGCTTTCAGCCACCACCCAAAGTAAAAAGCGGGGTGATCCGGATGCTGCCTAAAAAGGAGATTCCGGCAATGAAAAGCGAAAAGGAGTTTTTCCTGTTGGTCAAGACAGCCTTTAACCAGCGCAGGAAAACACTGCGCAATGCAGTAAGAGGTTTATTTGAGGCAACTGTTTTGGAAGATGAATTGTTTAATAAGAGAGCGGAGCAGCTGACCGTGCTGCAATTTGCTGAACTAACATATAGAATGCGATGAGGAAAGTAATTATAACAGGCGGGGCACATCCTTATTTAATGGAGCAGTTGAAGAATGCAGAATTTGAAGTACTGTATGATCCTGCTATTACCTATGAAGAACTGTCTTCCTCTATCGGAGATGCAGAAGGATTGGTATTGACAACAAGAATAAAAGTCGATAAAGCATTATTGGATAAAGCCGTTCAGTTGAAATGGATCGGCAGGCTGGGCAGCGGCCTTGAACTGATCGATATTCCTTATGCAGAATCAAAAGGAATTTTTTGTGTCAGCAGCCCTGAAGGGAACAGGAATGCGGTTGCAGAACATGCCCTTGGGCTTTTGCTCAACCTGATGAACAATATCTCCTCCGCTCACCGGGAAGTGGAAAAGGGGTTGTGGTTAAGGAATGAGAACCGCGGCACCGAACTGACAGGCAAAACAGTCGGCATTATTGGTTATGGAAATACGGGCAGCAGTTTTGCAAGGTTGCTGGCTCCTTTTAACGTTACGATCATCGCTTATGATAAATATAATCATGGATTTGGTGCGGAGTATGTAAAAGAAGCCAACCTGGAACATTTATGCCGCTATGCCGATGTGATCAGTTTTCATGTGCCGCTCACGGAAGAAACCCGGTATATGGCGGATGATCAGTTTTTTAATGCATTGGAACGAAAACCATACATACTGAATACATCAAGAGGTAAAGTGATCAGTTTGGCGGCACTCACCAGTGCATTAACGAATCATAAGATCGCAGGTGCCGGACTGGATGTATTAGAGAATGAACAACTCGATACTTACACATCAACCGAGAAAGAACAGCTGGAGAAATTATTGTCCTTTCCGAATGTGATCATCACTCCTCATATTGCAGGCTATAGCCACCAGTCCTACCTGAAAATGGCGGAAGTGCTATTACAGAAACTACAGGCGGGCGGAAAGCTCTGATCGTTGCAAGGTTAAACTTGTTCTAAAAAAAGCTTCCCTTGTTTTGTTGGACAGACCGGCATATTACATTTGATTCCTGACCAACAACCTTTTTTATGAGAATAAAACTTTACCTGCCTGTTCTTCTTCTTGCTGTTTTATTTTTTTCTTCCTGTAAAAAATGGCGTCCGGAGAACCGGATCATTGGTTCGTGGAAACTGGTGGAAGTCGAGAAGCGACGATTATTTGATAAAGAAACCATCCGGGTTGGTTACGAACCGGGCACTTTTGTTTTTAATGAAAATGGTACTGCGACGTATACAGATGCATCTGTACAAATGACGGGGAGCTGGGAAATGAGAAGAGAGAATACCGGCTATTATGATGCCGATGGTAACTGGCAGACAAATGGTAAAACTGTTTTCCGGGTACGACTCTATAATTTCAGTGCAAACAGGGTAATAGACTGGTATTTCGACCGTATCGATTTCAGGAATTCCGGGAACAAACTCTTTGCGTTTATAGACGGGGCCAGCTATAACTACCGCTATGATTTCCGGAAACAATGACTTATAGCCAGTTAATCAGAAAAGCTCAGGCATTGCTTGTTCCGGAATAAATTTTCTATATTTGTAACAATTAGTGCAACGCTTCACAGTCATTCTGTCGGGGCGTTGTTATTTTTTTCTGTTTAATGAAAAAAGGAGGAGATTATGAGTGGTTTACAGTATGTAACAAAAGACACCCTGGAACAAATGAAAGCAGAACTCCAGCGGATGAAATCAGTGGATCGCCCTGCTGCCAGCCGGGCCATTGCTGAAGCAAGAGAAAAAGGTGATCTGAAAGAGAATGCCGAGTATGATGCTGCCAAGGAAGCACAGGGTATCCTCGAAGCAAAGATCGCAGCCATGGAAGGAGTAATGGCCAATATCAGGGTGCTGGATGAGTCAAGTATTGATACCAGCAAGGTTTCAATACTTACTAAAGTTACATTGACCAACCTGAATACGAAGAAACAGGTTACCTACCAGATCGTGGGCGAACAGGAAGCCGACCTGAAAGCAGGAAAAATCTCTGTTACCTCACCCATCGGCAAAGGAATATTAGGGAAACAAGCCGGAGAAACAGCGGAAGTGCAGGCGCCTGCCGGTATTCTTAAATTCAAAATTGAAAATATCACAGCATAACAGGCGGTGTAATTAATTTCAAAGCCGTTGCCCCCCGCAACGGCTTTTTATTTTCTAAAAGGATATAGCTTTGTATGTGTTCAAAAAGCTGAAATATTATTTACTTTCTTTCTGGGCTAAAAAAACAGGTGCTATGACAATATTCTCCAAGATCATTGCAGGTGATATTCCTTCGTATAAAATAGCAGAGAATGAAAAATTCTATGCCTTCCTGGATATATTTCCCCTGCGGGAAGGACATGTGCTCGTAGTACCTAAAACGGAAGTGGATAACCTGTTTGACTTACCAGCTGCGTATTTACAGGAAATGCTGCTCTTTGCGCAGCCCATTGCAAAAGCTATTGAAAGAGCATTTGACTGTAACCGCTGCGGCATCAGTGTGATCGGCTTGGAAGTTCCGCATGCACATATTCATCTTATTCCCATCAACTCAGCCAATGACCTGAATTTTACACAAGCCAAACCCCAGGCCTCAGCGGATAGTTTGAAGCAAGTGCAGGAGAAAATAACAGCACTGCTCTGATTATTTCTTAAGTAACCGTTGGGGATTCTTTTTTATAAACTCATCCCAGCCTTTCAACCCTTTTGCAGCTTTTCCTGTTATGGAATTCATTTGCAGGTGATGACATAAAGCTACCGCCAGTGCATCCGTGGCATCATACGAAACAGGTTCTTCTTGTAAAGACAGTATTTGCTTCAGCATTTTCCATACCTGCACTTTATCTGCATTACCATTCCCGGTAACAGATTGTTTTACTTTTTTGGGAGAATATTCTGTTACAGGAATGCCGGCACTCATGGCAGCGGCGATGGCCACCCCCTGTGCCCTTCCTAATTTCAGCATACTTTGTACGTTCTTACCAAAAAAAGGAGCTTCAATCGCAAATTCATGCGGCTTGAATGTTTTGATCAGTTCCGCTACTTTCTGGTGGATCAGCTGCAATCGTTCATAATTACCCTTCTTATTCGATAATTTCAGCACCTGCATCTCTTTCATCTTCACCTGGCTGCCATTGATCTCAATAATGCCATATCCCATCAGTAAGGTGCCGGGATCTATGCCGAGGATTATTTTAGCAGGCTTTTGCAAACGGGATACTATTTTTACACGATCCCGCATTACGGGACAGGTGAATGAAGCTGAACAAAAATATCAAAATATTCGTCAATTACTTCCTTGGACCCGTACTGTTCATCTGGTTGTCCTGGTCCATTTACAGGCAGATACAGCAACAACCCAATTTGGAAAAAGCATGGCAGCGCATTGTTGCTTCATTCAACAGCCCCCTGGCCTGGAATCTTGTAGCTGCCGTTCTGCTAATGATCGTCAACTGGTCCATTGAGGCGGTTAAATGGAAGATATCTGTCCAGCCCATTCAGCAAATCAGTTTTATTAAAGCCTTCAAAGCGGTGTTATCGGGTGTATCTTTTTCAGTCAGCACACCCAACCGGGTAGGGGAATACCTCGGTCGGGTGTTATATATGGAGGAGGGCAACAGGTTAAAGACAATTTCGATTACCATCGTGGGTAGTATCAGCCAGCTCATCGTAACATTACTGATGGGTTGTTTGGGACTGATCATTCTCCGGCAACAAATTGAGGCCAGCGGATTCGTCAGTTCTATCTGGATGCTAGTGATTATTTATGGTGTGGTGGCTGTATTGTCAGTTTTAACACTATTTTATTTCCGGTTAGCATGGCTGACAAGGTGGGTGGATCGTTTACCGGGAAGTAACCGCTTTACTTACCTGGTAAAGGCTTTGGAAGATTTCAATGCAACTTTACTATGGCGGTTGTTGTCATTATCTGCATTGCGGTTTGTAGTATTTATCACACAATATTATCTGCTGTTTCGTTTATTTGATGTGGAGATTGGATGGTGGCCGGCTTTTTGGGCAGTCAGTGTTTCTTTTCTGGTGATGGCTGTGATACCGACCTTTGCCATCGCCGAACTGGGATTGCGGGGTGAAGTAGGAATTAAACTGATCGGCTTGTTTAGCAGCAACAGCCTTGGGATCTGGATGACAACGATGACGGTGTGGCTGGTAAACCTGATCGTACCGGCTATCGTGGGAAGTTTACTGATATTGAGTATTAAAAAAATCTTTACGAATAAAAATGAAAGGACTTAAATTTTTTGCGCCATTGTTACTGGGATTGTTCAGTTTTTCAACAGAAGCGGAGGCGCCTTACAACGAATTTTGCGGTATTGAGAACAGGGCATTCAATGTGGGAGAGAAAGTCACGTTTACGGTGTACTATGCCGTGGCCGGTATTTATGTGAATGCAGGCAACGCCACTTTCTCCAGCCAGCTGGAAACCTTTAATAACCGCCCGGTCTATCATGTGACCGGGGAAGGAAAGACCAATTCTTCTTACGACTGGATCTATAAAGTGCGGGATAAATACGAAACTTATATTGATACCGCCACGATGCAGCCGCTGAAATTTGTCCGGAATGTGAATGAAGGCGGCTATAAAAAATACCAGAATATCACTTTTAATAAAACGGCCAACACGGCTGTTGCTACGGATGGTGTATTTAAAGTACCGGCCTGTGTGCAGGATGTGATGAGCTCCATGTACTATGCCCGGAATGTTGATTTTTCCAAATTACAACCGGATGACAGGATACCTTTTTCCATGTTCCTCGATAACGAGGTCTTTAATATGTATATCCGCTACATGGGTAAAGAGACCATCAAGACCAAGTATGGCAAGTTCAATGCGATCAAGATAAAACCGCTGCTGCTGAAAGGGCAGATCTTTGAAGGCGGTGAGAAGATGACGGTATGGGTAACAGATGATGCCAACCATATCCCGGTCCGTATTGAAAGTCCGCTGGTGGTGGGGAAAGTAAAGATTGATATGATGAGCCACGAGAACCTGCGCCACCCGCTGACATCACTGATCAGGAGGAAATAGTTTTGAATCGCCTTTCCCAGTCAATAAAATAACGCCGTGTCCATGGCTGGCACACAGGCCAAGTGTGTGAGACCCGGCTACGAAAAAAAGCATGATATAATGGACCGTAATCTTAATTCGTTTGATTCTTATGTAGAAAAAAGTATCCTTGCTAATAATGAGTATGGAATTGAATCTATTAGTGGCTTACATAGTATTAAGTCAATTTATTTTAACAAGAACGAATATCCCAAAATTGAAGCTTTAATAATGAATGGTCAAATTGAATCTTTGAAAGATTTTAGGGAAAATCAACTACAGGAGGATGATTATTTAGATGTGATGTTATTTAGCAATCAGCGAAACGAAAAATTCATCGTTACTGTTTACGACAGTAATGCTCTGGAGCAAGATCCCCAGGTAATTCAGATTTACAAGTTATAGTTAAAAGGTCCCGGCATCTTTCCTTGCTATCAAAAATACTTTCCAGCATTAACCCTTGATGATCTGAATTTAAATTTCTTCCAGCTTAAAAAACTCTTTCGGTCTTATACCTCTTTCTGTTTGTTGCAGGGTGCAACATTCATAGACCGGGTCGTGTTCAAAGAAAAGTACATAGTCATTTTCCAATGCTTCTTTCAGGAAGGATTTCTTTTCATTCAAGGTCGTCAGCGGAAACATATCATAACCCATGATATAGGGCAGGGGGATATGTCCCTGCGAAGGCAGCAGGTCGGCCATGAATACAATCGTTTTATTTTTATACCGCACCTGCGGCAACATCATCGCCTGTGTGTGACCACTCACAAAACGGATACTGATATGTTCTGCAAATGGGGTTTCACCAATCTTTCCGTCTTTCATGCCGGTGCTGTCAACAAATTTCAACCGGCCGCTTTCTTCAATGGGTAATATATTTTCTTTGAGGAAAGAAGCTTTCTCCCGTTCATTCGGGTAAACAGCCCAGTCCCAGTGTTCTTTATTACTCCAGAATTGTGCGTTCTTAAAAGCCGGTACCAGTTTATCTCCTTCCCGGGCAATGGAGCCGCCGCAATGATCAAAATGCAGGTGCGTTAAAAAAACATCGGTGATATCATCCCTGTGAAACCCGTATTTCGCTAAGGACTTATCCAGGCTGTCATCACCATGCAGGTGATAATGGCTGAAGAATTTTGCATCCTGTTTGTCGCCATTCCCATTATCCACGAGAATAAGCCGGCTGCCATCTTCGATCAGCAGACAACGCAGTGCCCAGGAACATAAATTATTGTCATCGGCCGGGTTGATCTTGTTCCAGATGGTTTTGGGCACTACACCAAACATAGCGCCTCCGTCTAATTTAAAATAGCCGGTATTGATCGTATAGAGTTTCATGCGGGTTTCTTTTTTAAAGCGGCTGCATAGAACAGCAACAGTAAACCAATAATAAAAAATGTCATCAGGGCCAGTACCGAGCTTCGCTGCGATCCGGTGAGTTCATTGATAAAGCCAAAACTGAAAATACCGATCACGGCTGCCACTTTTTCCGTTACATCATAGAAGCTGAAGAAGGAAGCGGTGTCTTTTGTTTCCGGCATCAGCTTGGAATAGGTGGAGCGGCTGAGCGACTGGATACCTCCCATCACAAAACCAACCGAAGCAGCAAGGCCATAAAATTCATAGATACCGCCAACCGGTAACAGGTAACCGATATAGCATAGCAATATCCACAGCAGTACAATGCTGATCAGGGTTTTGATATTGCCGATCTTAGAAGATAGCCAGGAGATAGTAAAGGCACCGGGTATGGCGATCAGTTGTATAATGATAATAGCGATGATCAGGTTATCAGTGGGTATCTCTAATTCGCTTTTGCCATATAGGGCTGCCACCAGCATCACGGTTTGCACTCCCATATTATAAAAGAAGAACGCAGCAAGAAAACGTTTCAATGAAGGCAGGTGAATAAGCTGGTTCCATACTTTCCGTAATTCTTTATACCCTTTTGATAGTACCTGGTGTTGCAGGTCGCCGCTTCCTGCCGGAACAGGATTGGGTAAACGACGTAAGGAGTATTGCCCAAAGCCCCACCACCAGATACCGACGAGGAGAAAAGAGGTTCTGAACTGGATGGTGGAATCTTTATCACCGCCAAGCAGACCGGGGAAGAAAACAAAGACGAAACAGATGATCTGCAGCAGCACACTGCCGATATAACCATAGGTAAAACCCTTGGCGCTGATCCGGTCACGGTCTTCGGGTGCGGCAATTTCAGGCAGAAAAGAATTATAAAAAACCTGGCTGCCCCAGAAACCCACACAGGCAACGATCATAGAAAGTACACCCAGCAATAGTGTATCCTTTTCAAAAAAGAACATCGAAGCACAGGCGATACTTCCCATTGTCATAAAGAACCGCATAAATTTTTTCTTATTGCCCTTATAATCGGCAATAGAGGAAAGTAGCGGAGACATAACAGCCACGATCAGCATGGCGAAAGCCAGTGCATAATTGTAGAGGGCGGTGTTTTCAAAATGTCGACCCAGGAATGTAACCGCTGTTTTGGAAGTTTCTTTATTGTCAACAGCAATGGCTTCAAAATAAGCCGGGAAAATAGTGGATGTGATAACAAGATTATACGCTGAATTTGCCCAGTCATACATTGCCCAGGCGTTCACTACTTTTTTCGGAGCCGTTTGCATGGTTGCCTCTTTCAGTAAAAATAGGAATTTAGCAGCCGAATAAAAAAAGCCTGTTTGGAAGAACAAACAGGCTTTTAAGAAGTATACAGCTGTATGTAATTATTGTGTGATCTTGTATGTAAAAGTTTTGAAGGGTTTGAAAGTTGGATCGGTCAACTGGAAGATCAGCGGGGCATCATCCAGGGTATTGGCCGATATCTGTGCTGCCATGGTATTGAATTCACTGTCATCTAATGCAGCCGCTTTCTCCTCATCAGATGCCATGCTTATCACATAATAACCTTCGTCATTCTTTCCCACCTGGAAACTGATGGTATTTGCAGGGGCGATCTCTTTGCTCAGGAAACCGGCGATGGTAGTAGCCTGCTCCAGGCTGAATCCATCCTTTGCGTATACTTCAATATTTCCGTCGGTAACTTTCTCGCCATAGTTCAGCGTGGCGTCCATTTTTTTAAATGTATAGCTGCGCACAGGTTTAAAATACTTATCTGTGAGAGTAATATTGACAGGACTACCGGCAAATAAATTTTCAGACAGCTCATTTCCCATAGTATAGAAAATATCTTCGGGCATCTTATCCATCACTTCCATTTTAGATACCATATTGAAGTGAACAGTATCTGCTTTCCGGGTTAGCTGGATGCTCTTTCCGGGTGTTTCTCCATTGTTTTCTTTCCAGGCGATGAGGAAATAATCCAATGCTTTTTGTGCCTCTTCTTTGGTTACGCCATCTTTATAATAGACTTCCATGAAGTCTTTGGATAGTTTTTCACCATTATTGGTACAGGAAAATAGAAGGAGTGCTGCAAAGAGAGCCGGGAGAATTCTTTTCATATGCTGTTATTTTCAGCAGAGGTAGCTAAAAATCCTACACACTGCCATACCCTTTTTGAGGGATTTTTAGCTTTCAATGATCCCGGTAGCTAGTAAAATAAGAAGAATGATACCTGCAATGATGCGGTAAATACCAAATACTTTAAAGCCGTAGACTTTCAGGTAATTAATGAAGAAACGGATGGCCAGCATGGCCACCACGAAAGCGACAACATTGCCCACAATAAAAGCAATGGTGTTTTCCTGTGTCGATAAAATAATCTCGTAGCCTTTTCTTACCACGCCGGCTGCTTCCCATTTTTTTACAAATAAAGAATAAGCAGTGGCAGCAAACATAGTAGGCACAGCGAGGAAAAAAGAAAACTCGGCAGCTAAATGCCGGGTAAATTTCTGTTGCATACCACCAATGATGGTAGCGGCACTGCGGCTGACACCGGGCACCATCGCAATGGTTTGCCAGAGACCAATGATAAAGGCGTTGGAATAACTGACCTGGTCATCCGATTCTATGGTATGTTTATTAAATATCCGGTCGATAAACATGAGTACAATACCACCCACGAGAAGAGAAACGGCGACGGTGGTGGGGCTTTCCAGCAAGGCATCAATTTTATCCGAGAATAAAAATCCCAGGGCTAATGCAGGGATCACCCCCACGATCAGCTTTACATAAAACTGCCAGCGGTGAAACTCTACAAATTTTCTCCAGTACAAGACCACCACGGCCAGGATGGCACCGAATTGTATAGAAACCTCAAACAACTTCGTGAATTCATCTTTATGGATACCCAGCAGGGAACTGGTAATGATCATATGCCCCGTGGAAGAGACGGGAAGAAATTCTGTTAACCCTTCTACGATGGCGATGACAACTGCTTCAACGATGCCCATGGATATAATTTAAACAGGTAAACAAGTTAGAACTATTTGATAATAAAAAAGCGATGAAGGATCCATCGCTTTTCAACAGGTTGTAACCGTATAATTAATTAGCCGCTTTCGGTTTTTTGAAGATCGCAAAGATTTCGATCACCAGCCCGGCCAGGATCAGGATCGGGGCCACGGTGATGCGGGTGCTGCTGTACACTTCTTTCTCGTTGAACACCGCCGGGTCTGTGCTCTTTCCCCCGGACATCAGGAACATGCCAATAGCAATCACTACGATGCCAACCAGCATCCACAAATAATTTTCTTTGGTAAACATGGAAGGCGTTGCCTGCTTATCACTCATTTGAGATGTTTTTGGGTCTGCAATATAATGAAAAGTCCATAGTCCATGGTCAATAGTCCATAGTCGATAGTCAATAGTCCATGGACTGTCGACTGTGGTCCATCGTCCGTTGTCTTCTAATACAAATCATCCAGCTTCATCCGCAAATACTTCAGCACACTGCGGTGGGTACTGAATACCGTAATGCAGATACCGATAAAAATAAGCCCGGCAAACAGCACGAACAGGCTGGTATTATCATGGGCGGCTTTCATCCAGGGAATATATTTTTCAGCAATCATTACCAGGAACCAGATGGCTGCTACCGCAATTACCCCGCTGATGGCCCCGTTGATAACGGCCCTTACATTCATGGGTTTGGCAATGAACCAGCGGGTGGCCCCCACCATTTGCATGGTTTTGATGAGAAAACGGTTACTGAACATGGCCAGTTTGATGGTATTATCGATCAGGATAATGACCACAATGGCCAGGATGATGGCCAGCACCAGCATCACGATACTGGCGGTACGCAGGTTCTCCGTCATTTTACCAACCACAGCTTCGGGATAGGCCACTTCACTCACATAGGTCTGCTGCTCCAGGTCGGCCCGGATAGCTTTGAGCGAATCGGTATTCAGGTATTCTTCCTTTACTTTAAAGTCGATACTGTTGGGCAGCGGATTTTCGGTCAGGATCTTGTCCCAGCCTTCGTTACCATCTTTCAGGTATTTTTCTTTCGCCATTTCCTTGGTCACATACACGTAGTTTTTGATATAGGGCTTGGCCCCCAGGTAGGTCACCAGGGCCACACTGTCCTTGGGATTCAGGTCGCCCCGCAGGTAAGCACTCACGGTCACATCATCCTTTAAATTTTTGACGATCTTGTTGGCATTGATCACCAGCCATCCGATCACGCCTAAGAAGAACAACACCAGCGTTACCCCCAGGATGGACATGAAATAGGAGGGTTTACCACGTTTGATAGAAGCTTTTCCTGATTGAGACATGCAATAGAATTTTGAATTTTACGGGTTGCAGCAAAAATAGCAGTTTAAGGGCTACAATTAGTATTTTTGCGACCATTTAAACGATTGCCAACGGCTCATATTGCCATCGGTGGGAAAGATATTGTTAAAGAATTTTAGCCGGCTCCGGTAGCCCTGCTCATCGTCCCTTGCGACGCTCCGTTCAGGGTTCTGTCCGCTGCTCTTCATAATTAGAAAATACAAACTGTAAACTGATACATGGAATACCAATTCAGGGATATTGAAAAGAAATGGCAGGAACAATGGAAAACAACCCATGCTTATAAAGTGGGTAATGATCTCAGCAAGCCCAAGTATTATGTGCTCGATATGTTTCCCTATCCCAGCGGAGCCGGTCTGCATGTGGGCCATCCTTTGGGGTATATTGCTTCGGATATTTACAGCCGTTACAAACGACTGAAAGGGTTCAATGTGCTGCACCCGATGGGCTTTGACAGTTTTGGTTTGCCGGCCGAACAATATGCACTGGATACCGGCCAGCACCCGGCCGAAACCACGAAGAAGAATATTGCCACGTTCAAATCGCAGTTAGACAATATCGGCTTCTGCTACGACTGGAGCCGTGAAGTGCAAACCAGTGACCCCAATTATTATAAATGGACACAATGGATATTCCTGCAATTGTTCAACAGTTACTTTGACAAAAAAGAGAACAAGGCAAAACCGATCCAAGAACTGGTAAAGAAATTTGAAACGGAAGGGAATCAGTCCATGGTCCATGGCCCATCGTCCATGGACTTTACTGCTGATGAATGGAAGCAGTATGACGAAAAAACACAACAGGATATTTTAATGAACCATCGCCTTGCTTTCAGCAAATACGGCGAAGTGAACTGGTGTGAAGCCCTGGGAACTGTATTGGCCAATGATGAAGTGGTGAATGGCGTGAGCGAAAGAGGCGGCTTCCCGGTGGAGAAAAAGAAAATGCGGCAATGGTATTTGCGCATCACGGCCTATGCTGACCGCTTGCTGGAAGGACTGGAGACCGTTGATTTCAGCGACAGCATGAAAGAAATGCAGCGCAACTGGATCGGTAAATCGCAGGGAGCAGAAATGGATTTTGAGATAAAGGGCCATGCTAAAAAACTCACGGTTTATACTACGAGACCCGATACCATTTTTGGTGTTGATTTTATGGTGCTGGCACCTGAACATGAACTGGTGGCCGAAATAACAACGCCGGAACAACAGGAGGAGATTGATAAATACCTGCACTATGTAAAAAGCCGGAGCGACCGGGAACGCCAGTCTGAAGTGAAACAGATCACCGGTTGTTTTACGGGTTCCTATGCAGTGAATCCCTTTGATGGCCGGCAGATCCCCATCTGGATCGCCGAATATGTACTGGCCGGTTATGGCACCGGCGCTATCATGGCGGTGCCCTGTGGTGATCAACGTGACTTTGCCTTTGCGAAACATTTTAATATACCCGTCACCAATATCATTGGGGAACATTTCAATGGCGAAGAAGCCAATCCCACCAAGGAAGCGACCCTGTACAATAGCGGTTTCTTAAATGGCCTGCTGATGAAAGATGCCATTGGCGTGGCCATCAATAAAATTGAAGAACTGGGTATCGGCAAACGCCAGGTGAATTATAAAATGCGGGATGCCGGTTTCAGCCGCCAGCGTTACTGGGGTGAACCTTTCCCGATCAAATGGATCAATGGTATCGCATGCCCGTTGGATGAAACGGAATTGCCGTTTGAATTACCACATGTGGATAGTTATAAGCCGGGGCCCAATGGCCAGGGCCCATTAGCGAATATACCCGAATGGGTGAACAGGAAAGTAAAACTGGCTCCGCCTGCGGGGTCTGAAGCCCCATCTCCTTCAGGAGAGGGGGTTGGGGGTGAGGTGGAAACAAGTACGATGCCGGGCTACGCCGGTTCTTCCTGGTATTTCTTACGGTATATGGACCCGCAGAATCCCGAAACATTTTGCGACCGGAAATTATCGGATTACTGGAACCAGGTGGACCTTTATATTGGCGGTACGGAACATGCTGTCGGGCATTTATTGTACAGCCGTATGTGGACGAAAGTTTTATACGATCTCGGCCATATTGGTTTTGATGAACCGTTTAAACGGTTGGTGAACCAGGGGATGATACAGGGGAGTAGCCGGTTTGTGTATAGAATTAATCCTTCAACTGTATTTGCGGAGAAGGATTTTAATATTGGAAGTGTTTTTGTTTCTGTTGGTGTAAGGGATAAGTTCATTAAGGGTGAGATGTCCTTTACTGAATTATATAAAAAGCTGAAAGCGGTGAGGCCTTCATTGCCAGATAATGTTATAGATGATATCTTAACTATATCTTTTAATTCGATACATGTAGATGTGAATATAGTTGATGGTCTTGAGCTGGATACGGAGGCATTCATTAAATCGAAACCAGATTATGCAAACGCTGTGTTCATTTTAGAAGACGGCAAATATATCTGCGGCTCCGAAGTAGAAAAAATGTCCAAATCAAAATACAATACGGTTAACCCGGATGTATTAGTGGCTAAATACGGTGCCGACACCTTCCGCATGTATGAAATGTTTCTCGGCCCCGTGGAAATGAGCAAACCCTGGGACACCAAGGGCATTGAAGGGGTGCACCGCTTTTTGAAAAAACTCTGGCGCTTGTTCAATGATGAAGTGAAAGGTAAAGTATGGACAACGGAGAAGGCTACGGAAGCCGAACTGAAAGTATTGCACAAGACCATCAAACAGATTGAAGAAGTAACGGAGCGGTTCAGTTTCAATACGGGTGTCAGTGGTTTTATGATCGCCGTGAATGAACTTACCGATCTGAAATGCCATAAGAAAGAAGTACTGGAGCAATTGCTCATCCTGCTCACGCCGTATGCCCCGCATATTGCGGAAGAACTCTGGTCGCAATTGGGCAACAGTGGCAGTATCCTGGATGCACCCTACCCGAAATTTGAAGCGAAATATGTAACCGAAAGCAGCAAGGAATACCCGGTGTCCATCAATGGCAAGACAAGAACCACGATGGATATTGCACTCGATGCCACACAGGAAGAAGTGGAGAAACTCGTACTGGCCAATGAAGTGGTGCAGAAATGGATCGAAGGCAAGCCGGTGAAGAAATTCATTTTCGTGAAAGGAAAGATGGTGAACGTGGTGATTTAAATTCATTGCTTAAAACCATAATATGAAATATTCAATTTTATTTATTGCATTGCTGGCAACTGCTCTTACAGCAAAAGCAATCGACTGTGAAGGCTATATCCTCAATAAAAAAGGCGATACTGTAAAAGGCACTATTGATGCACCCAAGGCAAAAGCCCTGCTGGATAAAAAGGGAATTGACTTTGGCGCCATGTGGGATGAAGTGAAGTTTGCAGAACCCGGAGGCAAATCAAAGAAAATGAAGGCAGGTGATATTACCGGCTTTGGTTTCACTCATGAAAGCCAGTGGCATCATTTCGAAGTGCTGGATATGCAAAAAAATACGGGCCAGAAAGTACCGAAGATATTCGGTAAAATGGTCAATGATTTTGTGTTTTTTGTAGAAAGGATAGATGATGGCCCCTTGCCCATTTACAAGCAACACTGGAATTCAGAAAATTCAAGAAGGGATCCTTCAGGCACAGAAAGAGTAACTGGGTACTCCGCCAATGCAGACCTGTATGTAAAGAATGCGGAATACGGTTTTGTGGAAATAGCTCCCACCACATTGGGCGGCAATAAAAAGCTAAAAGATTTTTTGAAAAAATACCTCAAGCTGGAAGAAGAGTTTTTGAACACCGTAGACGACAAAGCAAAATTCACAGAAGCAGAAGAAATACTGAAGCGGTACAATACCTGGAAAAAAGCGAAAGGGTAGTATTTTCTTTTATTATACAATTGGCAAAGGCTTCCGGGCCTTTGTTCTGTTTAAGGAATCCGGTAACTTTCATAAAACATCCATCAATGAAACAAGCTCTTCTGTTATTCTTTGCAATGTCCTTTCTTGTATCCTGCGAGGTAAAGATCAAAACGGGAGAACCGGAAAAGCAGGCCGGTAAATTCAGGAACGGGATCGAGATTAAAGAAAACGGGCTGAAGGTATCCGAAGCCTATCTCGTGTATGATGAGGATGGTTCATTGGTTTCAAACGATAATATTACCGATGTGGACAAGAAAGTGCGGCTGGTATTGGAGATCAGTGGCTGGCAGGAAGAAAATGGTAAAGTGCTGCTGGGGGCTTCTGAAAAAGTATCAACGAATGAAGGAGATGTTTTTTTGAACAGGGGTGATCTTTTTGAATCTTATACGGAGGGGGTGAGTGCGGAGGACGCCAAACAAATATCCTTAACTGTAGTTATTTCTAAAGCTGATAAAATCTATGATCATTTCCTGGTGGAGTTCCGGGTTTGGGACAAACGAACCAATAAGGATATAACAGGCTCCTATAAACTGCACCTGAAATAAAAAGATCGTTCAACAAAACAATTCAACCTTCCCCCCGGAAGGTTTTTCTTTTACCGGGCTAAACAAAATAATTGCTTCCGTGTTTTTATAAAGTAATTTGAACTATGGCACATCCATCTGTTGAATTAATACAATCATTACGGGAAACGGCCCGGCGATTGCGCAACGGTGCCCACTATGCCTGGGGCCATCATGGAGCCTGCAACTGCGGCAATTTAGTACAGGTGATCACCCCGTTGACCGAAGGAGAGATTTTGCACTATGCACAGTTGGGAAACGGGGAATGGACAGAACTGGCGGAAGAGTTTTGCGGGGTAAGTAATGCGCCGGTAAGCCTGGTGATATCCAAACTGGAACAGGCCGGGTTAACTCCGACCGATATCCACCATATCGAATACGTAAGCGATAAGCAGGTGTTGCAATACCTGCCCGGTGGTTTTCGCTGGCTCAAAAGAAATGTAAGGGAGGATGTGATCCTGTATTTTGAAGCTTTTGCGGATATGCTGGAAGAAAAATTACTAAAGACCGTGACTATTGATATGACAGCCATGATCTCAACTTCTCTAACCGGGAAAGAGAGAGTGCCGAAGGAAACTGAAGTGCTGCAGGCAGAGTGCTAAAACTTTCTTTTTCTGACAACCGGTGAAGAACTCACCGGTTTTTTATATTTTTTGCTATGCGGTTTGACTTTGGATTTTATTCTTCCCTGTTGCTGATCTTCTTTGTGCACGGGCTGGTGTATGCGGTTTTATTATACCGGAAAGCGATCCGTAACGAGACAAAGGCCGACAAATGGCTGAGCTTATTCTTATTACTCTGTATCCTTTATATCACTCCGTGGATGGTGGGTTTTGCCGGCTGGTATGATAACCAGCCCTACCGGGATATTTTATTCTATGTCCCTTTTCAGCAATTGTTCTTGATCGGCCCGGTCATGTTCTTTTATGTGCAAAGCCTGCTGAATCCTTCCTTTCGTTTCGGGAAAAAGGAGTGGCTGCATTTAGTGCCAGGCTTATTGTATTTATTGTATAGCATAGCAGCAGTGGTTACTGATAAACTGGTATTGAATGAATACTATTTTTTAGCCAGTGGAGCTGATCCTGATTTCGACGAGTGGTACCAGGTGGCCGGGCATGTATCCATGTTGTTTTATTTATTACTCTCCCTGCGGTATTATAATCTCTATAAAAAACTGATGGTACAGGTGGTCAGCTATGCCGATCTTGTTCTGTTCAAATGGATCCGGAGTTTTTTATATGCTTTTCTCGTCATGCTGATCATCCGGGTGGTTTTTTATATGGCCCCGCTGATCCCCGGTTACCTCGAAATGCGGTACATGGGTCCCTGGTGGAATTATTTTTCTTTTGCGATTGTGTTTTATTATATCGCTATTACCGGGTATGCCAATTCTATTGAAACAAAAGTTCCGTTCCGGCTAAACCTGTTAACCTATAAGCCCAGTTTGTTGCTGCACTATAAAGAGGACAATACGGCCGGGGCTGACCTGGTGGAAGAAGCAGAAACAATTGAGATCAGCGGGCTGCCAACAGAAAAAAAGGAAGATGATCTTTTACTGGCAGCCTGGAAACCAAAGATCATTGCCCTGCTGGAACAGGAAAAAGCCTGGCAGGACCCGGAATTATCGCTGACGCAGGTGGCCCGGCAACTCCATACTAACCCTTCTTTGTTATCAAAGATCATTAACCAGGGATTTGGTTTGAACTTCAATGATTTTATTAATAACTACCGGATCGGGGCGGTGAAGGCAATGCTGGCAAAAGGAGAGCATAAGCGGCAAACCTTGCTGGCTATCGCTTTTGAATGTGGTTTCAATTCCAAAGCCACGTTTAACAGGGCATTTAAAAAAGCAACGGGGGTTAGTCCCAAAGAGTTTATTGCTTCTTTAAAATAGATCAGCTCCAGCCGTATAGAGAATTTGAACCGGGCAACTATGATATGAGGCCTTTTTCCTGGTCTCAAAAGATGATTTGCAGCGACCCGCCTTCCATGAAACTGCATTTTTGGGTCATCATTCAATCACTCAAAAATGTTTTATGAAAGCACAACTTCGCCAGTTCTTTTTTGGCAGCAACCTTGGAGACAATATTATCCTCAATACGGGTTGGCTGCTTTTTCGTTTACACATGGGTTTAAGTATCGCTGTCCATGCAGGGTGGCCAAAAATGAATACCCTTGCAGCACCGGGTTGGTTCACTGAGCAGGTAGCCGGTCTTGGATTTACGTTCCCTTCTCCGGGGTTTTGGGCAGCCATGGCTTCCTGGGGTGAATTCATCGGGGGTATTTGTATTGCGCTTGGATTGCTGACCCGGTTTGCTTCGCTTCAACTGGCTTTCCAGTTTTTTGTGATCTCTTTTTTATGGTACGATACACCCGAACCAGTAACGGGTATGTATTTTCAGCAGACCCTCTTTTGGGGATATGTGCTGCTGGCAATTGGCGGCAGTGGCCGGTTTGCCATCGACAGGGCCATACTACGCCGGAAAAAAATAACTATTTCGTTGCCGGCAAAAGCAGTGGCTGCTTCCTTACTCCTCCTGGCAGGAACAGGTTTACAGGCACAAACAGTCACGAAGCAGGATTTTACCGCCCTGGAAGGGCAATGGAAGGGAACACTTACCTACCTGGATTATAACAGTAATAAGGAGGAAACCATCAAAGCCAATGCTCTTGTTGAGGTAAAAAAAGGCAATGTTTTTACACTGGGCTTCTATTATACGGATGAACCAAAGAAAGGCGGAAAAGACCGCTACAGGATCAATGCGGAAGGTACCATGATCAATAACATGAAAGTAATAGAACGAACCGTACAGCCAGATGGCAGGTTAAAAGTTGTATTGGAAAGCAGGGGTACGGATGGCAATGATCATAAAGCGGCCACTTTTCATCATGTGTTGCTGATCGGGCCCGGCCAGTTCTCCATGACCAAACTGGTGCGGTTTGACGGGGAGACCCATTTCTTCCGGCGCAATGAATACCTGTTCACCCGGGACTGATTTTTTACCAGCGGTGATGCTGGCAATGGTTTAGGATGTAATTTGAACATCCTAAACCATCTTTCATGAAGTATATATTCTCTGTTCTTGCCATTACAGTTTCTTTACTGCTGCCGGCACAAGAAAAAGCAGCCTATTTCTTATCCACTCCCTGTCTTACACCCGATGGGCAAACGGTCATCTTCAGTTTTGAAGGGGACCTGTGGATGGCATCTGTAAAAGATAAACAGGCAACAAGGTTAACTGCGATGCAGGGCTATGAAACCAATCCCAGGGTTTCTCCTGATGGCAAATGGATCGCTTTTACAGGAAGGCAATATGGGAATGCTGATGTATTTGTGGTACCGGTCAATGGCGGCGAGGTCAAACAAATCACCTGGCATAGTGGTAACGACGAAGTAACCAGCTGGAGCTGGGATTCAAAGTTTATTTACTTCAACAGCGGACGGGTGGGACAGGTGGCCGGTTTCAAGGTCAGTGCAGCTGGCGGCACGCCGGTTCGGGTATTCGGCAATTATTTTTTCCAGTATGATCATAATCTCGTGGAGCACCCCACCAGCGGGGAATTATTTTTTAACGATACCTGGGAAAGTATCAGCCAGGCACAACGGAAACGATATAAAGGACCTTTCAACCCGGATATACAATCATATAACCTGAAAACCAGGGAACATAAAAAATATACCGACTGGGAAGGAAAGGATTTTGCCGTTACCATTGACAAGAATGGAAATATCTATTTTATTTCTGACGAAGCGAATGGGGAGTATAATCTTTATACGATTGACAATGGAAAGAAAAAAGCACTGACCCGTTTTTCTTCTTCTGTAAAAGCACCCCAGGTGAATGCCAATGGCGGCAGGATCGTCTTTGAAAAAGATTACCAGCTCTGGTTATATGATGTGAAGTCGGATAAAGAAACGAAACTGGATATTGCGATCATCCGCAATAATATCCTGCCCCAGGAAAAAGATTTTGATGTAAAAAGTAATATCAGTGCCTTTGACGTATCACCCGATGGAAAAAAACTGGCATTCATTTCCCGAGGCGAAGTATTTGTCAGTGATTTAGAGGGAAAATTCATTAAAATGATCAACCGGGGTTCTGCAGAAAGAGCCAGGGAGATCAAATGGATGAGTGATAATAAGACCCTGCTCTTTAACCAGACACTCGAAGGATATACCAACTGGTACACGATCGCTGCCGACGGAACCGGCACCCTGAAGCAACTGACCACTGATAAAATGAACAACAGGGCGATCACCTTCAATAAAAAAAGAGATAAAGCTGTTTACCTGAGTGGCCGTGGCGAAGTAAGGGTGATGGACCTGAAAACACTGCAGAGTAAAACCGTAGCCAAAGAGGAGATCTGGGGTTTCCAATACAGTGATCCCGGTTTTTCGCCGAATGATGAATATGTCCTCTTTACTGCCATGCGGAATTTTGAACAGGATATTTTTATTCATCACCTGAAAGAGAATAAGACGATCAATATTACCAACACAGGTGTTACGGAGTCTGATCCGTTCTGGTCGGGTGATGGGAAATATATTTTCTTCACGTCACAGCGGCTAAAGCCATCCTATCCCTTTGGTATGGCGAATGCGAAAGTGTACCGGATGCCTCTCGATAAACTGGATGAACCATTCCGGATGGACAAATTCAACGAACTGTTTAAAGAAGAGAAAAAAGATACAGCTAAAAAAGCAACACCAGCTGCCACTGCAGATACAAAACCGATTACGATCGATCTGGACAGGATCATGGAACGACTGGAGCAGGTGAGTCCTTCGTTTGGCGCCCAGTTTATCCAGTATGTGTACCAGAAAGGAGAAAAGACCAGTGTATTGTACACCAGCAATCACGGGGAGGGAAGAAATGCATTATGGAAAACAGTGATCGAACCGTTTGAACAGAATAAAACAGAAAAGATCGCCGGTACTGACCTGAGTTTCAATTTTGGTTTCGTGGAGGTCAGCGATAAATTATATGTGCTGCTGAACGGAAATATTAATAAGCTGAACCTGGATGCCAATAAGGTTGACCTGATCAATATCGGGTATACCTTCCGCCGCAATTTAGCAGAAGAATTCAGCCAGATGTTTGAAGAAACCTGGGCGCAGATGGAAGAGAATTATTATGATGAAAATTTCCATGGGCTGAACTGGAAGAAAACCAAAGAATATTACCAGCGTTTCATTCCTTACCTGAATAACAGGGCAGACCTCCGGATATTGTTAAATGATATGCTGGGAGAATTAAATTCTTCTCACCAGGGCTTTAATTCTTTTGGTACGGATGAAACGATTGCATTGAGTAACCGTACGATGGAGACAGGCATCCTCTTCGAAGAGGGTGATCCTTATAAAGTAAAGTATGTTGTTAAAAGATCAGCAGCTGAAAAAAAATCAATTGATATCAGACCCGGGGATGTGCTGGTAAAAGTGAACGAGGAAACAGTGGATAAGAACAAAGACCGTAACTATTACTTTACCAAACCATCATTGGATAATGAATTGGAACTAACCTTTAACCGGGCAGGTGAAACAATTACAGTAAAGATCCACCCGCAAGTCACTTTATTCACCAATCTCTATGATGAGTGGATCGATAATAACCAGAAACGGGTGGATGAAAAGAGTAAAGGAAGAATTGCCTATGGTTATATGAAGAACATGGGCCAGTTTGAACTGGACCAGTTCCTCATTGATATGACGCAGGAACTCAATAATAAAGATGCCCTGATCTTTGACCTGCGTTATAATACCGGGGGCAATGTGCATGATGATGTATTGAAATTCCTTTCGCAGAAAGCCTACCTGCAGTGGAAGTACAGGGAAGGGAAACTGACGTCACAATCTAATTTTGCACCGGCGGATAAGCCCATCATTTTACTGATCAATGAACAATCGCTGAGTGATGCAGAAATGACAGCACAGGGATTCAAAGCCTTAAAGCTTGGAACTATCATTGGTAATGGCACTTACCGCTGGATCATTTTCACCAGTGCTGTTGGTTTGGTGGATGGTTCTTCTGTTCGCATGCCGGGCTGGGGTTGCTACAGCCTGGATGGAAAAGACCTGGAGATGAGTGGGGTGCAGCCGGATATCCGGGTGATCAACAGCTTTGATGATAAACTTAATGGCCGTGACCCGCAATTAGATAAGGCAATTGAGGAAATACTTAAAAAACTGAAATAAAGAATAACAAGAATCATATCAAACAGGTGTGGTATTTTGCTGCACCTGTTTTACTTTTAACGCATGAGAAAGACAATAGTATTGTTCCTGTTGGTAATTGCAGTAACGGAAATTTCAGCCCAGGCAAAGCTGAATGTAATGACATTTAATATCCGTTTGAACGTGGCTTCTGACAGCCTGAATGCATGGCCTTACCGGAAAGATAAACTGGCTTCACAGGTATTATTCCATAAAGCTGACCTGCTCGGTGTGCAGGAAGCCCTGCATGACCAGATGATGGACCTGCGGGAACGTTTACCGCAATTTAAATTTGTTGGGGTGGGAAGAGAAGACGGAAAGACCAAAGGCGAATACTCGGCGATCTTTTATGATACAACACGGTTAAAGGTCTTGCAATCGAATACCTTCTGGTTATCATTAACACCCGAAGTACCCGGTAGTAAAAGCTGGGATGCGGCCATAACAAGAATAGTGACCTGGGCCAAATTCAAAGACAGGAAAACCAGGAAGATATTCTATGCGTTCAACACCCATTTTGATCATATGGGCAAAGTGGCAAGAAAGGAAAGTGCTTTACTGTTGCTGCAAAAAGTAAAAGAGATAGCAGGAACTACCCCTGCAGTGATCACCGGGGATTTTAATGCCAAACCAACCGACGAACCTATACAGGTGGTCATGGATACAAATAACCCGCTTCATCTGCTGGATTCAAAAGGATTGTCTGCCACCCCGCATTATGGTCCCACGGGCACCTTTAACGCTTTTCGTTCCAAAGAAACGGATGACCTGCCTATCGACTATATTTTTATAAAAGGCAAATGGAAAGTGCTTAATCATGCTACCATTTCCCAAACCTGGGAAGGTCGTTTTGCCTCCGATCATTTTTCAGTACTGGCAGAACTGGTATTTTAATTACTGGGGATCACCGGTTTTTTTACGAATCGCACCATGGCACTGCTGCCTTCAGTACTTTCTAATCTTGCTTCATACCGTTTATCATTCACGATAGCTACCATATACGAAGTATTGGGAGGAATTGATCCAAGGTTCTCTGCTACCATGATCAGTTCATTGGTTTCATTCAGTTCACTCACTGCTAATTTGATGGAATAAGCATTGCCGGTAAGGCGGATATGCTGAAAGATCAGTTTGTCATTTAAGAAAAGGGAAATAGAGTCACCGTCAATTTCTGCGTTGTCGTAAAAACGAAGTTCAACGGAGTCGCCGGTAACGGGAATTTCTGTTGTCAGCACTTTTTTTCGGCTACTGAATTTTTCTTCAATAGTAGGAGGCTTCAGCGGCTCTGTGATTGTTACCACTGGTTTGGGTTCTTCTGTTTTTTGAACAGCTGCTGCTTCAATGACCGGTTTTTGGGGTTTTGTTTTTACTGTCTCCACCGGTGGCGTCGGTTGGGCCGGCGGTGCTTCGTTTGTTGGCCGCTCAGCAGGAACAGCAGCGAGGCCAGCGATACTATCAATAATAAAAGGATCATTGCCACCGGCAAGATAATTATCAATTACAAAATCCCATTCATCTTCAAAGGAAGGGCCGGCTGCTTTGTCCAAATGAACATCCCCGTTTTGCCGGTTATCTTCTTTCTTACCTGTTTTACCATCCAGCATCATGCTGCCATCACCGGGGCAATTGAAATCGGCACTGGACAGCATTGCATTCTTGCCGGGTGAGGTAAGATTGAAACGACCTGTCTTTTCTTCCAGCAACTGGTCATCCCACCATACGGCTTCGTTTGTATGGTTATTGAAATATCCCCTGATACTATACCGGCGATAATGGTTGGGTGATTCGTAGTAATACGAAGTACCGGTCAGGCTGTCACCTTTTTGGATGATCTTGACCTCCACTTTTTGCCGGTTGATCTTACCTTTCCAAACCCCGGTTATCATCTGGGCATGAAGTGAATAGGCATTCAGCAGCAGGCATACGGAAAAAAATTTCACTAAGTGTTTTTGCATCAGGCAGGAAATGTTTTAAAAAGACGTGTCCGGGGTTAAAACGGTTTCAACAAAGAAATATTTTGCGTTTATCAGCTCCTTTGACCCATTTTGGACGGGATATTCTTTATTTTAGAACCTTTAAATTTTACGAACGTTCACCTACCAACCAAATCGCTTGTATTCATGAGAAAACTTTTACTCTCCCTTTTTGCAGTCAGCTGTTTTATTGTTACCCGTGCACAGGATGCTGAAACAGCAGCAGCCCGCCAGCTTATTGACAAGAACCGTGCTGCGATCGGTTTATCAGCCGACGATCTCAACAACATTTTTATAGCTAATACCTATAGGATTGACGGAAGGCAGGATATACGGATGGTTTACGTGCAGCAGACCTATAAGGGTGTTCCTGTATTCAATGAATTACAGGTATTAGCATTCAGGAACGAACAGCTTGTTTCCAACGCGGGAACCCGTATTGGAAAAATGGAAGCTAAGGTGAATGTAAATGATGCAAACCCTGCTATTTCGGTGGAGTCTGCTGTTCAGCTGACACTGGCTGATGCTAAACTGGCTGCAAAACAACCGGTCGTTGCAGCAGTAGTTAACGGAGCTGTACATAAGTATGAGTTTGGAACCTTGGGTGTGGCTTTTGAAAAGATCACGGCAGAATTATTATGGTTACCAACCGAAGATAAGAGCAGGGTCCGCCTGGCCTGGCAGGTGTTTATCACACCTACCAACTCATCTGATTACTGGCTGGTTCGTATTGATGCCATGAATGGTAATGTGCTGGGTAAACAGAATCTCACCATTACCTGTAACTGGGGGGATGGGAAACATACAACTGCCGAGCATTTTACTAAAGGTCATGGTATACAAAAAAGCAACACTCTGGCTCCACAAAAAGACCAGTTGTTTAAATGGGAATACAAACCTTTTGTTGTCAACTCAGCCAGTTACCGGGTTGTTCCTTATCCGTATGAGAGCCCGACACATCTTGGTGGTACCGGTTCCCAGGTAGTAACCGATCCCTGGACAATGGCGGCTGGAAATGCCACTTCACTGGGATGGCATAATGACGGTGCTGCTTATCATGACAGTACCCGTGGTAATAATGTATGGGCAGCAGAAGATCGTTCGAATACCAACGGGGTTATTGACAGGGCAGCGGTTTCTTCCACTGCACAACCCAATCTTACATTTGATTTCACCCCTGATTATACACAGGCACCAACCCTTGCAGCGAACCAGAATTTTGCAATCACTAATTTGTTTTACTGGAATAATATCATGCATGATATCCTGTATCTCTATGGTTTTACCGAGCAGACCGGGAATTTTCAACAGGATAACCAGGGCCGCGGCGGTTTAGGAAATGACTATGTAATTGCTGATGCGCAGGATGGCGGAGGTACTAATAATGCCAACTTTGCCACACCAAATGATGGATCAAGGCCTAGAATGCAAATGTATTTATGGACGGCTCCAAACCCCGACCGGGATGGAGACCTGGATAATAGTATTGTAGCTCACGAATTCGGACATGGCATCAGTAACAGGCTGACCGGAGGGCCCGGTAACAGTTCCTGCCTAGGTAATGCAGAACAAGCTGGTGAGGGTTGGAGTGATTATTATGGCTTGATGGTAACCACCAACTGGGCTACGGCTACCATTGCGGATGGGGCCATCGGTCGTGGCATTGGCACTTATGCATTGAATCAGCCGACAACCGGTCTTGGAATCCGTGCATTTCGGTACTCTACTAATCTCGCCATTAACCCGAGAGTATATTCAGCCACACTTCCTGCCGCCCAGCACGACCGGGGTGAATTCTGGTGTGCAGCTTTATGGGAAATGACCTGGGAGATCATCCAGCAGGCAGGCATCAACCCGAACCTGTTTAATCCTGCAGCAGGTGGTGGTAATGCAGTTGCCTTTAAACTGGTAACAGAAGGTATGCGTTTACAACCCTGTAATCCTGGTTTTATTGATGCCAGAAATGCCATCCTGAGAGCAGATACATTGTTTTTTGGTGCCCAGTACAGCTGTGCCATCTGGAGAGCTTTTGCCAAAAGAGGAATGGGAAGAAATGCATCACAGGGATCTTCCAACAGTGTAACAGACCAGGTACCGAGTTTCGCCGTTGATAATGGCACTTTCTCTATCACACAAAGTGCACCCCAGGTACAGGAAGGACAAAATGTTACCTATACAAATAGCCTGACGGCTGGTGTTTGTTCACCTATCACTAATTTCTTTATCACCGATACATTGCCGACCAATGTTACTTATGTAAGTGGCGGAACTTATAATGCGGGTAACCGGACTATAACTTTTGGGCCTGTAAACCTGGCAACGGGGCAAACTCAAGCCTTTCCGTTTACAGTCACTGTAAACCCCGGAACTTATTTTGCCCCGGTTGAACATATTAATGAACCAGTGGCAGCAGCGTCAATTCCGGCAACATGGACGGCGAGCTCAATCAATGCAACGGTTTGGTCGGCTTCTTCCACACAAAGCCAGAGTTCACCGAATGCTTTCTTTTGTCCAAATTCCACCGGTACTTCTGATCTGTCATTAGCGACAACGAATAGTTATACATTAAATGCCACGCCTTCCTCTTATACAACCCTGAGTTTCTGGCACCGGTATAATACGGAAGATGGCTGGGATGGAGGTGTTGTTGAAGTAAGTACGAATGGAGGTACAAGCTGGAGCGATCTTGGATCAAAAATGAAATTGAATCCCTACAATGGATCATTAGGAACCGGAAGTGCATTGGCTTCAAGAACTGCCTTTACCGGTAATAGCGGGGCTTTTGTCCGCACTTTAATTGATCTTTCTTCTTTTGCAGGTCAAAGTATCAAAATACGTTTCCGTTTTGCATCAGATGATAATACGGCTCCTGCCGGTGGTGGCTGGTATATTGATGATATTATACTCAGTACCGAGCCTGCAGTTATGATCAAATCCAACCTGTTTAATGCCTCAAGTGCGTTGCAGTCGGTTGCTGATACTATCACGAGGATATTGCCTGGGGTGGCTTGCACGCCTGTTTCAGTAACAACACAACCAACCGATGTTACAACCTGTTCCGGCAACACAGCTGTATATACCGTGGCAGCAACGGGTACCGCTGCGATCGGCTACCAATGGCAGGTAAATACCGGCAGCGGATTTACGAATATTACTAATGCTGTACCTTATGGTGGTGCCACAACAGCCACACTGACTATTACCGGCGTTACAGCAGGAATGAATAGTTACCTGTATCGTTGTGTGATAACGAACCCCTGCGGAACAATTAACTCGAATGCCGCCACTCTTACTGTTACAGCTGTAGCTACTATCAACACCCAGCCAGCCAACAGTACGGTTTGTGCAACGGGTAATACCAGCTTCTCAGTTGCAGCAACCGGGGCCACAGGTTACCAGTGGCAGGTGAATACCGGCAGCGGGTTTACCGATATTACAAACGGAGCTCCTTATTCCGGCGTTACTACTGCTACATTAACGATAACGGGTGTGGCATCGAATATGAATACGTATCAATATCGTTGTGTGCTGACAAGCTGCGGACCGGTATTGAATTCCAATGCTGCAACACTAAGCACTTTCCCGGCTTCGGCTGTTTCATTACACCCGGTTAACTCAGCAGTGTGTGTGGGAACAACTGCTACATTCTCTGTATCTGCAACTGGTTCTGTTACAGGGTATCAATGGCAGGTAAGTGCTGATGGAATTATCTATAATAATCTTACAGGCAGTACAAATCCCATTCTTACTTTAAACCCGGTAACTGTGGCGATGGATGGCAACTATTACCGTTGTGTGATAAGCGGAAACTGTAATGTGGCAAATTCGGATCCTGCCGTCCTTACAGTAAATCCGCTACCGGCAATTAACCTGACCGCTTCGTCAACAGTGGTTTGTGCTTCTGATCCGGTTGTTACATTAAACGCATCTTTGCCCGGTGGCACCTGGAGCGGTGCAGGTATTCAGGGTAGTAACTTTATACCTGCGGTGGCGGGTGTGGGTACTTCTGTTTTAAGCTACACAGGAACAAACGCCTTCGGTTGTACTTCTTCTCAATCCATCAATATACAGGTAAATGAATGCCCCGAACGTCACTTAACACTGGCACAACCCAATTCGATCATCGTTTATCCCAACCCGAATGACGGAAGATTCAGTATCCGGATCAAATCAGATCTGTTTACCAGGATGGGGATGAGAGTTTATGCGAGTGATGGAAAATTGGTAAATACCCAATCATTCAGCGGTTTGTATTATGACAGGGTGCTGCCTGTCGACCTTTCAACACTGGCCGCAGGAGTTTACCAGCTCTTCCTGTACAATGATGAAGGCAATACCTTAGTTAAGAGGACTTTTAGCATTATAATAGCTAGGTAACATAAATTCGTGTATTGCAAAAAAAGACGGACTTTTTGAAGTCCATCTTTTTTTGTTCTTTCTATAAATTCATATAACTCTAAGGAAAAAACGGGGTGCGACTAGGTAAAATCGGCAAAAAAGCGAAGTCTGCGATGTTTAAAAAGAGATAGCTCAGGCTTTTTAACAGCCAGCAAAAAGGAATGCTGGTTTCTGCGTTTTGGTAAGGCTAATATTTTCAGGCTAAAAGTTGTTCCGCTGGAAAAAAATCCTAACTTTCAAGCTGAAACCTGAGACGGGTTCTGTCAATATTTTCAACCACCAAACTGTGCTTATGAGAAAGTTATATGCTTTTCTTCTTACTGCTTTTTCCTTTTTTGTAACAACTGATATTTTCGCTCAGCCCTGCAGTGAAAATTTTGATGGGGTAACGGTTCCGGCCCTGCCTGCCAGTTGGATATCCAACACGGCTACTACCTGTGCAGGTTCGTTAGCCTGGGCTACTATCAATACAACCAGTGATAGTCCTCCCAATTCCGTATTTACCAACAACCCGGGCTGCATATCAGATGAAAGGCTGGATACACGCCAGATTCCCATAGTATCACCAACAGCTCAAATCACCTTCAGAAGAAGTAACAATCTAGAGAATACTTTTGATGGTCTGGTATTGGAAATTTCTATTGGTGGCGGACCCTTTCAGGATATTATTGCAGCAGGTGGATCCTTTGTAACAGGTGGTTACAATGGTACTATCAGTGTAAATTTCGGCAGCCCTATTGCAGGACGCCAGGCCTGGACAGGAAACTCGGGTGGTTTTGTAACTACCACGGTAAACCTGCCCGCATCTGCCAACGGACAAATTGTTGTTTTCCGTTTCCGCAGAGCAACTGATTCAAGTGTAACCGGTGTGGGTGCTTTTATTGACGAAATAACAGTAGCTGGTTCAGATTGCAACCTTCCCTGTACTTCTCCCAGTTTTACCACACAGCCTGCAAATGCTGCAGTTTGTTCCGGGTCTAATGGATCATTCACTGTGGCCTCAACCGGTATTCCTACTCCAACCTATCAATGGCAGGTAAATACGGGCAGTGGATTTGTAAATATAACTAATGGTGGTGTTTATTCCGGTGCCACAACAGCCACATTAACGCTGACTTTGCCTACACTATCCATGAATGGGTACACTTACAGGTGTGTGGCCACCAATTTCTGTGCTGCTGTAAATTCTAATGTGGTGAGCCTGGCTGTCAACCCGATTCCAACACTCACGGTGGCAGTAAGCAGTCAATGTTCTCCATCAACTATTACAGCAAGTGGTACATCCACTTCTTATAGCTGGACACCGGCTGCGGGATTGAGTGCGACTACTGGTTCGTCAGTAATCGCTACACCGGCCAGTACAACAACCTATACAGTTACGGGAACGATTAATGCAACAGGTTGCTCTACGTCTGCTGCGTTTGTTGTACAGGCATCGCCACCCCCACCCGTTATAACTCCTGCAGCTTCTACTATCTGTGCCGGTTCTTTCCAGGCATTAACAGTTCCGCCATCTCCGGCCAGCTTCAGTACTTCAGCGCCAATCAGTATTGCTGCATCTGGTCCTGCAAGTCCATATCCCTCTATTCTTTCAGCAACCGGTTTACCAACATCCGGGGTGAGAGTAAAATCGGTTACCCTTAACGGTGTGGCACATACATTCCCCGACGATGTAGATATAGTATTACAATCCCCAACAGGAGTAAATGTGATATTAATGTCTGATGTTGGCGGAAGTGCTGATATGACCGGGCAGAACTATACATTTGATGATGCTGCTGCAACTTTAATGAGTGATGGAGCATTTAATGCATCCGGAACATACCGCCCCACTAATTATGTAACTCCTGATACATGGGTAGCTCCTGGTCCTGGTGCTCTCACACAAGCAACACCATCCCTGGCTTCCTTTACGGGTAATGCGAACGGTAACTGGCGTCTTTTTGTGGTGGATGATTTGGGTGGTGATGCAGGTTCAATTGCCGGCTGGAGTATTACATTTGAAGTGGGTACTGCCCAATGGACACCTGTGACTGGCTTGTTCCTTGATGCTGCAGGAACCACACCTTATACAGCCGGTACTTATGCAAGTACCGTTTACGCAAGCCCTGCTACAACGACTACTTATAGTGCTACTTCTTCCTTAGGTGCCTGCACAGCTCCGGGTACAGCAACGGCAACTGTAACGGTTAATCCGGCTCCGACACTATCAGTAACACCAACTACAGCCTGCGGACCCGTGACTTTGACAGCTTCAGGTAATTCCAACAGTTATAGCTGGTCTCCGGCAGCTGGACTCAGCGGTACAACCGGGGCATCAGTAACTGCTAATCCAACTGTTAATACAATCTACACTGTAACCGGTACTATTACTGCTACTGGTTGTACAAGATCTGTAACAGCTACCGTGAATGCAACTCCTGCCGCTCCTGTTGTTACTCCAACAGCCATTACACTTTGTCCCGGCGGTATTGCAACACTTTCAGTGCCCAGTTCAGGAACTGTTTCCTCAAGCGGAACAATCACTGTTCCTAATTCGGGTCCTGCCACGCCATATCCATCCGCAATCAGTGTAAGTGGCTTGCCGCCTGTGGGGGCCACTGTAGCATCCGTTACTATTAATGGAATAACGCATACTTTCCCAGGTGATATTGATATAGTACTGCAATCGCCATCTGGTACCAATGTGGTACTGATGTCTGATGCAGGCGGTGGAACAGATATTAATGGTATTAATATCACATTCAGTGATGCAGCAGCTGCCGTTTTACCAGGTACACTGGTTACGGGTACATTCAGGCCAACCAATGTTGGTGCCACGGATGATTTCCCTGCACCGGGTCCTGGTTCTGTAACACAGGCCACACCCACACTGTCATCTTTTACCGGTAACCCGAATGGTAACTGGAATCTTTATGTGGTGGATGATGCCGGAGGTGATCTCGGTTCTATCACAAGCTGGAGTATTACCTTCAATTTTGCCGGTTCCCAATGGTCTCCAGCTGCTGGCTTATTTACCAATGTTACCGCCACCACTCCGTATGTTGCCGGTACGTTAGCATCAACGGTGTATGCATCACCCACAGCTACTACTACCTATTCAGCAACTGTTTCCACACCAACCTGTACTTCACCAGCAGGAACCGCTGTAGTTACGGTATTGCAACCATTGACGGTGACCACACAGCCCGCCAGCCAGACAGTTTGCCAAGGTGCAAATGCTACGTTTACAGCTGTGATCGGAGGTGTGGCTCCAAGCTATCAATGGCAGGTAAGTACGGATGCGGGTGCAACCTGGACAAACATAGCGGGTGCCAATAACGCATCTTTAGTTGTTCCTGCAGTTACTATTGCATCTAATGGCTTCAGGTATCGTGTTGTTGCCACCAACAGTTGTTCAACCGTTACTTCAAATGGTGCTGCTGTTTTAACTGTAACAACACCAAATGCTATAACAATTACTCCATTACCAGCAAGAATATGCCTCAGTGATACATTAGTTGCTTTATCTGCATCGCCTGTTGGCGGTAGCTGGAGTGGTATTGGTATATCCGGCAATAATTTTGTTCCACCGGCTACAGCTGTGGGTACTTACACACTTACCTATAGCTATAATAATACAGCTGGTTGTGCAAGCACTGGTACTGTAGTGGCCAGGGTACAGGATTGTCCTGAACGTATTGTTCGCCTGGCGGATAATGCAGTGATCCTGTTCCCGAATCCAAACGACGGAAGATTTAATATCCGTATCAACAGTACCTTGTATAATTACCTTGGAATGAGGGTATATACTGCCAGCGGCCAGCTGGTAAGGATACAAAACTTCAATGGTCTTGTATTTGGAAGAGTGATCCCGATCGATCTGACCAATCTTCCTGGTGGTACTTACATGGTTAAGTTCTACTATGATGATGGTGTAAGAACTTCGGAGAAGACCTTCCCTGTTATTGTTGGGAAATAAAAAATAAGAACGAAAGAAAACTAAGGATAGAGCATCCGCCAACCGGCGGATGCTTTTTTATTTATTCAGGCAGCAGGTTATTTTTGTAATCGTATGTCATTAGTAACAGTAGAAGAAATATTGGAGAATTACCGGCAACGCTTTGTTCCGGTTATACCATTTCAGTCCCAAAGGGACAGGTTACTACAGTTAGATTTTACGGTAGCCAATACTGAGCTTACAGCAGACCTATTGAACGATACGGGTAAGTTCTGCGACTATATCAATCAAAAAATAAAAGTGTCCGGGGCCAGGTATGGTATCGGGGGTTATAATGAACACCGGACAGTTTATAGCCGCAGCCCTGTATTTGATGCGGGAAAAGCAGGAGAAGAACCAAGACGCTTGCACCTGGGAACAGATATCTGGGGTCCTGCAGGAACAGCGGTAATAGCTCCTTTGGAGGGTACCGTACATAGTTTTGCATTCAATAATAACTTTGGTGATTATGGTGCAACGATCATTCTTTCACATGTGTTGGCAGGAATAACTTTTTATACATTGTATGGCCACCTGGGCCTGGATTCCATCAGGGATTTACAGGAGGGCAAGTCAATACAAAAAGGAGAGGTATTTGCAAGTCTCGGTATTCCTGAAGAAAATGGCTACTGGCCGCCACATCTGCATTTTCAGCTCATCAAAGATTTACAGGGATGGAAAGGAGATTACCCTGGTGTCTGTAAATTTTCAGAACGGGAGTTGTATTTGGCTAATTGCCCGGACCCGGACCTTATCTTGCAGCTTAATCGTATATCGGGCGCCAGCTTCCGATAATATAACAAAAAATAAAGAGGGCCAGGGCGGCCAGCAGTATACCTTTTCCAAATGAACTTGTTTTTTGAGAGAATACAGTTAGCAGCCCGGTAATTAAGTAGGCAATTACGAAAAGCACTAAAAACTGATACCCCGCAAAGGGATACCAGTCAGGTGAGCCCGTAATATCCTGTAAGCTTTTATTTACCCGATAGCTGTAAATGAATAGTAATATCAACGGAATTACTACTCCTCCAATTAAGGCCCAATAAAACTCAGATCTTTTATTCTTCCCGTTGGCGGCCATCACTAAATTTATTCCTAAAATAAAGATAATAATGGTGAGGCTGCAACTACAATTTTAATAATTTAAAAGCATGGGTCCATTGATTTTTAGTGAGACCGGGCAGGCACCATAATATACAAAGTGGTTCAATGGCCCTGGCGGATTCAACTTTACCCATGTCTTCTGTTTCCCAGCCAAATGAAGTAAGGATGCCCGTCACGGTTTGTTTGGCCGCTTCATCATTGCCACAAATGAACATGGTAGGTGTTCCGCCGGGGAAATGCGGTTTATACATAAAGGCATTTCCAACACTGTTAAAAGCTTTTACCAGCCGTGCATCCGGAAGAAGACGTTGAATTCTTTCCATCAGGGAATCATTCGGGGCGGTGAAAAATTTCAATACGCCATTTTCCGGGGCCTCTTTTGCAATAGGGTTAGTGGCGTCAATGATTATTTTGCCGGTAAAATTTTCTACCCCGGCCAGGTATATCGCTTCTTCTGTAACTGCTCCCCCTGTGGCTAATACAATAAGTTCACCAAACGCTGCGGTCTCTTTGAAATTCCCGATCAGTGCTTCCGGGTTTTCCTTTTTGAATGCGACTATCTCTTCTTTGAGAGCATTGCGGGTCCCCACTGTCACTTCATGGCCTTCTTTTATAAAGGCATTGGCTAATACCCGGCCTACAATGCCGGAGCCGATGATCCCAATTTTCATGTGTATAGTTTATAATTAAAAAATACGATTTACCCGGCATTATATACCTGTGCAAATGCTTTAGCAAAATCCTCCAGTTTTACTTTGCCATATTTTACGGGTTTATTTTTCCAATAATCCTCCTGCATTACTCCTGTTTGCAGGGCATTTCCCATCTCTGTATAATTAGAAGCGATCTCGGCTGTTAATCCAGCCTGTTGCATACCTGCAAAAGCCTGCTCATTGGTAAATACCACCCAGGGAAGTGCTGGTTTGCCTACTGCTGTACCAAGAACAGCAGCAATATCGTCTGTTGTTCTTTCATCGCTGGCAATATATCTCACCCGGTGCCCGCTGAAAGAAGGATTGAGTAACTCCTCAGCCGCTGCTGCAGCAATATCACTGGTATCAGTAAGTACCAGTTTATAATCAGGGCCACCGAAATTGCTGCCGATAATATTCATGTGTTTAACCATAGCCGTATTAGCGAGGAAGTTGGAAAAGAAATAGGAAGGACGCAGGTGAACGATATTCACGTCTTGTAATTCATCCAGGGCTTTTTCAACTGCATATAGACCACTCACAGGGCCGCAACCACCTGGTAAATGAGCACCGATGCTGCTCAGGTTTACAACGTATTTGATGCTGCTGCTTTTTATAGCATCCGCATAATTTTTCCCGATCTGCCCGATAAATTCTTTCCAGTTGCTGGTAATGTCAAAACGTGGCGGTACCATCGTATAAACAGCGTCAGCCCCTGCAAATACAGTTTTCAGGAACGCAAGATCCTCAACAGAACCGATTGCTGCAACGGCTCCCTTATCTGTTAATGATTTCAGGTGGTTGGCATTACGGCCAATTACAGTTACCTGGTGACCTGCTGCCAATAATTGTTCTGCTAAAGGTTTAGAGATATTTCCGGCTCCCCCGGTGATTACATACTTCATGGTATTTTAGTTTTAATATTTGTATATACAATTGATAAAATAAAAAAAATCAACCAAGTTTATCGGCTACTTTTCCCATTTGCTGCACCAGCTTCGCACTTTCATCTTTTCCCAATATGGCAGAATAACGGGAATAAAATTCATTCAGGCTCTCCTTAAGTTTTGGTAAAAGGTCTTTGCCTTTCGGGGAAGGGTACACATTCGTTACTTTCCCTTCGGTTGTCCGTACGAGTAGTTTTTTTGCTTCCAGTTTTTCTATTAGCCGGGTAACTGTACTGGGTTGCAGTTGCAGGTGATCTGCCAATAGTCCAGGCTGAATCCCGGGTTCTTCCAGTACCATCATCAGCAGGTAAGCATGGCTGGGGGAAAGATCAACTTTGCTCCAGCTCTCCTGCGCCAGTTTATCAATTTTGCGGGCCAGTGCGTTGGCGGTAAAATATAAACACTTGCAATATTTACTGTCTGATGTTTTCACCGGGATCAAAGATAAGGTGTTTATAATTGTATGTACAAATAATGCGGTAAAAATATTTGTTAACGGTCCGGGAGGGTCTTCCTAAATTTACAGCATGGCAAATTCCAACCTGAATACGGAGAAAGACGGGCTGAGTGCAGCGGATAAAGAGTTTGAAAACAATATCCGGCCGTCTCAAATGGAAGATTTTGCAGGCCAGGCACAAGTAATAGAGAACCTTCGCATCTTTATCAAGGCGGCAAAGATCAGGGGAGAGGCATTGGATCATGTGTTATTCCACGGCCCTCCGGGTTTAGGAAAAACTACTCTATCAAGAATTGTTGCCAACGAATTGGGTGTTAATATCAAAGAAACTTCCGGCCCGGTGATTGAAAAACCGGGTGACCTGGCGGGGTTGCTGACCAACCTTGAACCCAATGATGTCCTCTTCATCGATGAGATACACCGGCTGAGTACAGTGGTGGAGGAATATCTGTATGCAGCGATGGAAGATTACCGCATTGATATCATGATTGATAGTGGCCCCAATGCAAGAAGTATCCAGTTGACATTAAACCCTTTTACGCTGATCGGTGCCACTACAAGAAGTGGCTTGTTAACTGCTCCATTATTATCCCGGTTTGCTATCAAGTCAAGATTAGAGTATTATTCAGCCGCTACTTTAAATAAGATCATCCATCGTTCTGCCGGTATATTAACAACCAAAATATCAAATGAAGCTGTTGCAGAGATTGGAAGAAGAAGCCGCGGCACTCCCCGTATCGCCAATGGATTATTGAGAAGGGTGAGAGACTTTGCGCAAGTGCTGAACGACGGGGAGATCGATCTTGGGATCACCCAACATGCGCTGAAGGCATTGAATGTGGATGAATACGGACTGGATGATATGGACAACCGGATACTGCTCACCATCATTGAGAAATTCAAGGGTGGCCCGGTGGGTATCACCACCATTGCCACTGCAGTGGGTGAAGAAGCCGGCACACTGGAAGAAGTATACGAACCATTCCTGATCCAGGAAGGATTTATGCAACGGACACCGAGGGGAAGAGAGGTAACGGCAAAAGCCTATGAACATTTAAACAAGAACAAACCCAATTTACCCGGCAGCCTGTTTGCCTGAGACCATTCAAAATTTCACCATTACTTTTAACTTTATACTGAAAAGTAAAACTCTTATGAAAGTTTTTAAGATTACGGCTTTAGTACTTGTCATCCTTCTCTTTGTTACCGGCTCCTGCATCACACCCCGGAAACTGGATAAAAAGATTGGCGAATATTATGGGAATACCGTTCCTGCCAAAGGGAGAAAAAGTGATTTTATTAATTTTCAGTTTGAGAATACTATACCGGAAACCAGGCCATCCAGCAGTGCCAAAACCCGGAATAAAGTAGTGCCTGCCTTGTTTTACTGGAAATGGGATCTTGCCCAAACAGCTACGCTGAACAGTATGATGCCGATGGGTAATTTCACGAATTCTTTTGTTACGGAAGCAAACGCCAGGAAACTGAAAGAAAAACTGAATGGGGCTACTGTTGATATTACCATTAAAACTAACCCCGGCGATTTTCATGTCCGGGACCAGGGATGGTTAGTGTACCTGCTTGTAGCATATATCGGGAAAGATAAATTTTATGTTGATCCGGTACATACACAATTTTCGGTTGCCTATACGGTCAACTATCCGTCGGGAGAAAAAAAATCAGGTAACCTTTCGGCAGAGAATATTAATATGAAAAAATCGCCACGTTTTTTTCAAAGCTTTAAAGGTATGGTGTCCGAATACCTTACTGCATGCGATGCTAATATTAAATTAATGGCAAAGGAACTGGCCGGCCAGTTATATACAGAGCTGGTAAAAGAATAACGCTTCATTGTACTTAATAAAAAAAGCTGTTCCAACCGGAACAGCTTTTTTTATAATTATCTATTTCTTCCGGCAGAACCGGTGTATCAGCCCTGCACCACCAGCCTGAACCCATTACCATGGATATTCACGATCTCGATCTTGGGGTCATCTTTCAGGTATTTACGCAGTTTGGCAATATATACATCCATACTGCGGCCATTGAAATACGTATCGCTGCCCCAGATCTTCTTTAATGCCTGCTCTCTCGGTAACAGGTCGTTCAGGTGTTCAGCCAGCATTTTCAGCAGCTCATTCTCTTTGGGTGACAAAGTTTGTGTAACGCCGTTATGGATCAGCTGGCGCAGCTTGGGGTTAAAATGATAAGTAGAAAGATCAAACTCTTTGTTTTCGCTTTCTTTATTGATCTCTTCATTCCGTTTCAGGATCGCTTTGATCTTCAGCATCAGTACTTCGCTGTCAAAAGGCTTGGTGATATAATCATCAGCCCCCAGTTTATAACCCTGGATGATATCATCCTTCATGGTTTTGGCACTCAGGAAGAACAGGGGAATATCCGGGTCCACATCTCTTATTTCTTCAGCCAGGGTGAAGCCGTCCATATTGGGCATCATCACATCCAGGAGACAGAGTTCAAATTTTTCCCGTTGAAAAGCAGCCAGCCCCAGGCGGCCATCTCTTTCCAGCGTTACATCATAATCATTCAGTTCCAGGTAATTTTTCAACACACTTCCGAGGTTAGGATCATCTTCGCACAACAAGATTTTAGGTTTCTTAGCATCCATGGTTTGTAAAGTTTAATTCATATATAAGAAGACAAATAAAAGTAAATCATTTACCAAACATCTGAACAGCTGAATAATATTTTGTTAAGAGTCCCCGCAACTGCCGTTTGGCAGCCATTTTCTACATTTGTCATTTAATTGCTGATTATGGCTATGCATATTACACCCGACAACCGTTTGAAAAAGCTGATTGTGATCGGTGACCGCTTACTCATTAAACCCACGAAACCGGATGAAAAAACGGCCAGCGGCCTCTACCTGCCACCCGGTGTGCAGGAGAAGGAAAAAGTACAGCAAGGCTATGTGATCAAGGCGGGCCCGGGATATGCCATCCCCATGCCGGTGGAGGATGAGCCCTGGAAAACAGAGGAAGACAAAGTGAAATATGTGCCGCTGCAGGCTCGTGAAGGTGACCTGGCGATTTTCCTGGTAAGCGGCGCCACCGAAGTAATGTACGAAGACCAGAAATATTTTATTGTACCGCAGGGGGCAATCCTGATGCTGGAAAGAGAAGAAGATTTGTAAACTTCATTCTATTATGCCTCTATTTCCAGTAACTTCCAACCAAAATTTTATCCATGGCAGATAATGAGAAATTTCTCCAGGCAGTTAAACAGGGATATTCTTTCAAAGGCGAATCCTTTAAGATAGGTTGTGCTATGCTGGATGGCACTGTGGTGAGCGGTGCAGATGTACTGATACCGATGAAAACACTGAATCGTCATGGGTTGATTGCCGGCGCTACGGGCACAGGTAAAACGAAAACACTACAAATGCTGAGCGAAGGCTTGAGTGATGCCAGTATTCCTGTTTTACTGATGGATATCAAAGGAGACCTGAGTGGGATTGCTGCTGCCGGCACCCTGAATGATAAAATAACAGACCGCTGCCAGAAACTGAATATTGAATTCAAACCGGCTGCTTACCCGGTGGATCTGCTGACGCTCAGTAACCAGAAGGGTGCCCGGTTAAGAGCTACCGTGAGTGAGTTTGGCCCGGTATTGCTATCAAAGATCCTTGGATTGAATGATACACAAGGCGGTTTTGTTGCCATGATCTTTAAGTATTGTGATGATACGAAGCTGCCCCTGCTGGACCTGAAAGATTTCATTAAAGTGTTGCAATATGTAAGTGATGAAGGGAAAGCAGAGATGGAAAAAAGCTATGGTAAAATTTCCACTACTTCCACCGGAACGATCCTGCGTAAAGTGATCGAATTACAACAACAGGGTGCCGATGTTTTTTTTGGCGAAAAAAGCTTTGAAGTGGATGACCTGATGCGCATCAGTGGTGATGGCAGGGGAATGATCTCTATTGTAAGGGTAACGGACCTGCAGGACCGGCCCAAATTGTTCTCCACATTTATGCTGCAATTACTGGCCGAACTATATGCATCCTGCCCTGAAGAGGGAGATATGGACAAACCCAAGCTGGTCATGTTCATTGACGAGGCGCACCTGATTTTCCAGGAAGCGAATGATGCGTTGCTGCAGCAAATCGAAACAATCATCAAACTGATCCGGTCAAAAGGTATCGGGATCTATTTTTGTACACAAAACCCGATGGATGTGCCGGCTTCGGTGCTGGCTCAATTAGGATTGAAAGTACAGCATGCTTTAAGGGCATTCACGGCAGCCGACCGGAAAGTGATCAGGCAGACTTCAGAGAACTATCCTGAAACCGAATTTTATAAAACAGAAGACCTGATTACCCAACTCGGAACAGGAGAGGCATTAGTTACAATACTTAATGAAAAAGGCATTCCCACTCCATTAGTACATTGTATGATTCGTCCGCCACAAAGCCGGATGGACATCCTCTCTGATATGGAGATCGATTCCATTGTTGGGCATTCAAAGATCGCTGCTAAATATAACCAGGTCATCGATAGCGAAAGTGCTTACGAGATACTCACAGAAAAACTGAATGAGGCTGCTAAAAAAGAGGCTGAAGAAAAGCAGGAAGAAACAACCACAAAGAAGGAAAAGAAATCAACTGCAAAAGAAAAAGGAATATTGGATAACCCGGTCGTGAAAAGTATGACCCGTACAGCCGGTAATACGATTGTAAGAACATTATTGGGTGTATTGGGATTGGGTGGCAGAAGCCGCAGCCGGAAGAGTTTATTTTAAATGGATGTAACCATTGGCGTCCATCTCAATTTTATTTTCTGCCTGGAGGAAACCGATCACTTTCCAGGCTTTTTCTTTTTTAACCCCATTCAGTTTTAGCAGTAATTCTTTTACCGGGAGTGATTCATATTTTACCAGGTTAATGACGAGGTGGTGCAGCTGGTCAAACTCTTCTTTGGTAAGGTTGACCGCTTTTTGACGAAGGCAATTATCACAAATGCCGCAGGTTTTTATATGCTCATCGCCGAAATAAATACCGATAATGCGGCTGCGGCATTCCGTTGTTTCCTTTACATACCTGACGATCTCCTTTACCCGCCGCAGATAACGTTCTTTTCGCTGGTTAAAGGCAGCCATATCGATTGTAATATCTTCTGCTTTTATCCTGCCTCTTGGCAAAAGAATTTGCGGGCTGTCTTTCTGCGGCTGGTAATCGATTACGCCAGAGTGATGTAATTCCAGTAATTGTTTCTTTATAGCGGCCGCATCATTTTTTAAAAGGCTGGCAACAAATTTTTCTGAAACAGGTACCTGCTGATCATAGATCCCTTCATAGGCCCGTAACAGTGTTTTCACCAGCGGCTCAAGATCCGGATGGGATTGTTCAAAATGCTGTAAATAATTTTTATCCGTAGTAAAACGTACGGAAGAAGACAGGAATACCTGTTCATTAAAAGCCATCCAGCCATCCTGTTCTAATGCTTTCAGGGAATAAAGAGTCGTATGGCCCTGTAATTTGAATTTCCGCAGGAAATCAGCAATATCAAAATCGTAGTATTGTCCATCTCCGCCGCCGGTTGGTAATTGCAGGTAATTGACCACCGATTGGTAAACAGCCCGGATATCTTCTATTGCGGGGAAACGCTGCGAGGCAGATAGCTCCAGTTCTGCCAGGTCATTTTCATCAAATAGTAAAACGGCATACGATGTTTTGCCGTCTCTGCCGGCACGACCTGCTTCCTGGTAATAATTCTCTAAGCAATCTGGGACATTAGCATGAATAACGGAACGTACATCCGGTTTGTCAATACCCATTCCAAAAGCATTGGTACAAACGATCACCCTTATTTTATTATTGATCCATTGCTCCTGCTTGCGGCTTCGTTCTTCCTGTGGTAAACCGGCATGATAGTAATCAGCTGAAATGTGCTGAAGCTGCAATAACTCACTTATCTCTTTGGTCCGTTTGCGGCTCCTGCAATAAATAATACCAGTTCCGGGAACTTTTTGCAAAATTTCAATGATCTTATTGATCTTGGAATCTAGCTTGAAAACGCTGTAAGAAAGATTGGGCCGTTCAAAGGATTGCCGGAATACCTGGTCGTTGTGAAAAGCCAGCTTTTCGCATATATCTTTTTGTACATCAGGAGTGGCCGAAGCGGTGAGTGCCAGAACGGGTACATGCGGCAATTCATCCCGTAAAGCAGCAATGCGTAAATAGGGTGGCCGGAAATCATAGCCCCATTGCGAAATACAATGGGCTTCATCCACAGCAATCAGGCTGATGCCCATCCCGGGCAGATACTCTTTGAATAAATTTGTTTCTAATCGTTCAGGTGAGACATATAAAAACTTACAATTACTTTCCGTTACCACCTTCAGTACATTCATCACTTCTTTTCGGGTCATACCAGAGAAGATTGAATAAGCCGTAATTCCTTTTTTCCGCAGGTTCTCCACCTGGTCTTTCATTAAGGCAATCAAAGGAGAAATAACCAAACAGGTTCCTTCTGTTGCCATCGCCGGTACCTGGTAACAAAGAGATTTGCCGCCGCCTGTTGGCAGTAAGGCCAATGTATCCTGCCCGGTTAATACAGACCTGATAATATCTTCCTGGAGGGGGCGAAAAGAATCAAAGCCCCAGTATTGTTTTAATATGGAATGAATATCCGGCATCGTGAAGGGTGAATTTACAGCACTTTCTTCACGAATAAACGTACTGAATTAATGGCCAGCACCACATCACTCAGTCCCATTACCAATGCCCCGAATGTGGGAGTGAGGAATCCAAAGGCAGCAACCGGAATGGCAACAATATTATAGGCAAAGGCCCAGAACAAGTTTTGTTTGATGGTGAGATAAGTGTGTTTACCCAGCCCCAGGGCGGTTGGTAAATTCTTTAATCCATGATTCATCAGCACCACCTGTGCACTTTGCAGGGCGATCTGTGATGCATCATTCATGGAAATACCGATCGTGGCTTTAGCAAGAGCCGGTGCATCATTGATACCATCACCGACCATGGCAGTAGGTCTTTGTTTATTCAACTCATCGATCTTTACCAGTTTTTGTTCGGGAGTCTGTTCGGCTATCACGGTATCAATTCCTAAGGCAGCGGCTAATTGATAGCATTTGGCATACCGGTCGCCGCTCAGCAGAATCGTTTTAATATTCTTGTTGTGTAAATAATCGATCACAGATTTGGCCTCCGGTCTTATTTCATCTTCCACATCAATCCAGCCAATTAGCTGGCTGTTCTTCACCAGGTAAATATTATGGTTATCTTCTTTGGTAAAAGCATCGGCAATTTTATAGGATCCGGCCCACCAGGTATTACCTTCCGGATCCATTGCCCGCATTCCGAGCCCTTTTATTTCTTCAATTTTATTCCAGTTGATCACCTCTTTTCTTTTCCATTCAGCGGTTATCGATTTCGCTATCGGGTGGTTGGAATATTTTTCTATTGAATAAACGATCTTTTTAAAGGCCTCTTCATCAATAGTTGATCTGAAACCCGCGATCCGGAATTTCCCGGTGGTCAGTGTACCTGTTTTATCAAAAACAACCTGGGTAATATTTTTGAACAATTCAAGACTGGTGGCATTCCGGAAAAGAATACCGGTTTTAGCGGCCCGGCCAAGTCCAACTGCAATAGCCGCAGGTGTTGCTAATCCCATGGCACAGGGGCAGGCAATTACCAATACGGCAATACTGCGCATTAGGGCTTTGGTGAAATCATCCAGGATGATCCAGTTGATGGACAGGGTAAGAACCGCTATGATCAGTACAACCGGAATAAATATGCTGCTTATTTTGTCTGCCAATTGCTGAACGGGAGGTTTTTCTCCCTGGGCTTGTTTTACCAGGGTGATAATGCCGGACAAAACAGTATCACTACCCACTGCAGTTACCTGGGCTTTCACGGTGCCGTCGGTGATAACACTTCCGCCTATCAATATATCTTTAGCATATTTATGAACAGGGATGCTTTCACCGGTAATAATCGCTTCGTTGGCATGTACATCGCCCCAGAGTATTTTACAATCAATAGGAACCTGTTCACCGCTTTTGATCAGAATAAGATCACCAACCCTGAGCTGGGTGTTTTCAACCGGGAAAATCTGTTCCTTATGTTCATCATCAAAAGCGATCATATTAGCCATCACTTTTTGTGATTTGGCTAATTTATTCAGTTCCCGCTGGGTGGAGGCAATAGAGGCGTCTTCAAGGTAATTCCCTAAAAAAACAAGGGTGATGATGGTGGCGGCTGTTTCATAAAACATATACTGTTCGGCCTGCCCGGTTAATGTGCCATATAAACTGTAAGCAAATGCAGCTGTGGCACCCACAGCGATCAGCACATTCATATTAGGCATCCGGTTGCGCAAACTTTTCCAGGCACTCTTTCCAAAGAAGCTCATCCCCACTAAGTAAACAGGAATGGTAAGTCCCAGTTGCAGCCAGGGGTCCATCAGCCAGTGCAATTCAAGACCCGGTAACATATGCAGCATCAGAACAGCGGTAAAAGGAAAACAGAACCAAAAACGTTGCAGGTGAGTGGTAAGAAACGGCTTCCGGGTCACAGTGGCCGTTTGATGACTGGCTACCGCATAGCCGAGATCATTAACCCCGGTGGCTAATTTTTCTTCGGGTACTTCACCGTTCGTATCAAAGCTGACATCACCAGTGGCAAAATTCACTTTCACATTCTTCATCCCTTTTTTTTCCAGGTATTTATGAATGTTAAGTGCACAGGTGGTGCAATCCATGCCTTCTACCTTCCATTGAACCTTTTCCATAAAACAAAATTATCAAAGCAGGAGCTGAAATGTTTTTGATAAGCGGAATTGTATTACAACGTTGTTGCGTAAATGCAATGATTTTTATCAGTTTGTTACCATGGTTTTGCCAGGTAGACCTAAATTTGAACCATGAACCGGATGTTTTTGCTGAATGATATTCACGAAATAGCTGCTGCTTTTTGGAAAAATACCGGAGCTGCAACTGTGTTTGCTTTTCATGGGCAAATGGGAGCTGGTAAAACCACTTTTATCCATGCTTTATGTGATATAAAAGGGGTAAAGGATGCTGTCGGCAGCCCCACTTTTTCGCTGGTCAATGAATATCTCTACGGGGAAAACGGGCAGCAGCAGAAGCTGTTTCATATTGATCTTTACCGCCTGAAAGATGAAGAAGAAGCGATCAGGGCAGGTATTGAGGATTGTTTGTACAGCGGCAACATCTGCCTGGTGGAGTGGCCTGAAAAAGCTCCTGGTATCTTCCCGGAGCATACCCTGCATATATATATTGAAGTGGTTGATGCACAAAGAAGACGGCTGCGGATCGGCAATAATTAGTTATTTTTGGAAACAGGCCTGCTAATTATTGCAACCAACTCATGAGCCAGCAAAAACCTAAAATAAGCACCTCTTTCAGTTATGAAACGCTGGAAGAAACCCTTGATATCAAACCCAAGGGATCGCAAATGCATATTGGAATTCCCAAAGAAATTGCTTTCCAGGAAAACCGGATTGCACTGACCCCGGATGCCGTGAGTGTGCTGGTCAGTAATGGCCATCATGTTACCATTGAACATAATGCAGGGGAGGCTTCGCATTTCAGGGATAAGGATTACAGCGAGGCGGGTGCGAAGATCGTGTATGACCGGGCCGATGTTTTCAAAGCACCGGTACTGGTTAAAAGTGCACCCATTATTGATGAAGATCTTCCCTTATTACAACTGAACCAGGTTATCATTTCCCCCATCCATCTTTCCATTCTAAAAGCAGAGCTGCTGGAAAAGATGATGGAGAAAAGGATTACGGCTATATCTTTTGAAAACCTGAAAGATGACAGCGATTCTTACCCTATCGTTCGCAGCATGAGTGAAATTGCGGGTAGTGCCGTGATGCTGATCGCTGCCCAGTATTTAGGGTCTGCAAATCATGGGAAAGGAGTACTGCTGGGTGGTATATCGGGTGTGGCACCTACTAAAGTGATCATCATAGGTGCAGGGATTGTGGGAGAATATGCGGCACGGGCTGCTTTGGCATTAGGAGCATCTGTAAAAGTGTTTGATAACAGTGTCTATCGTTTAAAAAGATTACAGAACAATATCGGGCATCGTTTATGGACTTCGGTCATTGAACCCCGGATGCTCGCTAAACAATTAAAGACCTGCGAAGTGGCTGTGGGGGCTCTTGGTTCTGAAACGGGAAGAACACCGATGGTGGTGACGGAAGAAATGGTGAGTAATATGCGGCCGGGTTCCGTGGTCATTGATGTGAGTATTGACCGGGGTGGTTGTTTTGAAACCTCCGAGATCACTTCGCATGAGCATCCGATCTTCATGAAGTATGGCGTGATACATTATTGTGTTCCCAATATTCCCTCTGGTTTTGCCCGTACGGCATCACAGGCTATCAGTAATGTGTTGATGCCGCTGTTACTTGAAGCCGCCGATGAAGGTGGTTTTGAAAAACTGGTCTGGCATAAACTACATTTACGCAGCGGCATTTATTTATTCAAAGGGTCACTTACTAATTTCTACCTCAGTGAGCGGTTTGATCTGAAGTATACCGATTTGAATTTGCTGATTGCCAGTCAGCGGTAAATTCAAATCAAAATAACAATTTCAGCTGGATATACACATTTCTTCCCGGCCGAGGAATATTTCCCCAGTCCAGGTGTTCATGATAATTTTTATCCAGGATATTTTCAATCCCTGATTGCAGTTCCGTGTTGAATTTAAATAGATGGGTCATATATGTGAACCGGGTATGCAACAGGAAATAGGCAGGGGTTTGATCTTCACCGGCTTGCTGATTTATTCTTTTTTGTTGTAATGCTGTTTCTGTTTCCAGTTGGGCTGATATTTTTTTAAACCGGTAGCGGAAGGAATTTATATTCTTTAGCGGGGCGATCGCCGGTAAATCATTTTCCTGCATATCTTTCCCTTTGGTATATCGTAAAGTAGATATGATATCAACTAATGAAAAGGGCTTTGCGATTCCACTAAATTCCAACCCTGTTATCATCGCACCCGGGATATTAATAAATGATTTTACCCCATTTGCTCCCATAGTCATCGCATTGATGGCAGGATCAACTATTCCGGTGATATAACCGGAGATTTTGGAATAAAAATAAGAAAGCTGTACCCGGTTTGATTTCCAGGTATACAAAGCTGATAACTCCGCCTGCATTGATTTTTCTTTTTTCAGATCGGGATTACCGATATAGTCATATCCATCACTGCTGTTAAAAAGATAAAAGCCATAATATTCACCGGCTGTCGGTACTCTTTCGGCATATGATAAACTACCTGAAATTTTTAATTTGGCGGTTAAGTTTTTAGATAACTGGAAAGATACATTCTTCAGTATATTTTTTCGATCGTCGGTCGGGTGGCCGAAAATACTGACCTGCGCCTTAGCTTCTTCATTCGCTAAGCCGGAGGTTATCATATCTATCCTGGTATTTGCCTGTAGCTTTAAACTGCTGTCTGGTTGCCAGGTCCAGCCAGAACTTAACCCGTACTGCCCTCTTCTGTTATCTGGCCAGGTTAGCATATACATTGGCAACAGACCTGGCTGATACATGGTCATTGACGCCTTTAAAAAAGTGGAGGAGCCATCAATCCTTAAAACGACTTTTTGTTTATGAGTGACCTTTATCTCAGCTTCTGAATATATGCCATAGGTTTTGCTTATACCCGGCATGTCCATGTGTACAGCCACATCCGGCCTTTTTGTATCATCCATGAAATGCCGGATGTTATTGCCATAGATTTTAAATTGCCATTTATACAGGCGGCTGTTACTGTTTTCCCGGTGCAGGCTGAGAGAGGCGATTCTTGCAGCGGCATATCCCACATCCATCGGTAATGCAGGATAACCAATATTCCATCCGTCATCTGCAAGCAGGTCTGCTTTCAGGTAAGAATATTCAGTCTGCCGGAATTTTATTGACAGCGAGTAATTTATTTTTTCATTTTGTGAAAAGGGAATGATGTTGCCGCCACCGCTGCGATAATTACTATTGGACCTGTATGTGGCACTTGCCTTTACAGCAAATCTACCTGTCGTAAAATTTAGTTTTACAGATTCATAGAAACTTTTCGCAGATGTCTGGTACCCGCTGCTTATTATCCCGGTAATTTTCTTACCAGTAAGAAATTCCGGGTCAGCCATTTTCATTGTAATACTTCCGCCGATGGAAGATCCATTTAGAAAACTGTTACTGCCGGTCTGTACCTGGAGATTATCAAGATTAGCTGGTTCAATATATATCGTAGCCGGATCCATTTTATCAGTGCAGGCCCCATGAATACGCATCCCGTCTATAAGTATATTTATCTGGCCCCCGGTGAATGACCTTATGGATGGTTCCATGCCATAAGCCCCCCGGCGGATCAGGGACAGCTCGGGTAGCCTGCTCATAATATCTTCCAGGCTGGAAGAATTTCCTCTTTTAAAGAAGCTGACCAGCAGCTGTTGTGCAGTTTTCTGTGTACTGCTGACAACTACTTCCTGCAATTCAACAACCCGGGAACTATCACCTGGAATGGCCGGATTATTTATTTGTGATCCGGCAGGTATTTGTAAACCAGCAACGACGATCAGAAGAGATAAGAACTTCATATAAAAAATTTAAAAGCAGGCAGGATTTGATCCTGCCTACTGTCCTGCCTGCTAGAACTCTATATCAAAATATTGAGTGGTGTCCGCTATGGTATTCCCGGCCATAAAATCAAGGTTAAGCCGCCATAAACCGGTCATAGTAAAATTTACTTTGCCTTTGTAATGTCCTTTACCAATGTGAACCGGATTTACATTATTGGGTGATCCATGCCCCATAGTGGGCATTTCGGGATCAAGCAGTAGAGACAGGCTGCTGTCGGCCGGCCAGCTCATCATGGATGCTTTTTTATAAATAACTATTTCCATATCGTTGATGCCAACTTTCGGTAAACCGGGTTCTGTTAAGGAAATGAAATATTTATTTCCGTCATGAGCAGCAGTAAATGATTTTTGCTTTGACAGAACAGGTTCATTGACGGTTATAGGGATAACCAGGAATCCTTCTTTGTTATTGATTTGGTTGTGTACCCTGAACTTTACTGTCCATGCACCACTTGTTGAAGGCATAATAAATGTAATACTGCAAGGGAATAGATGATTAACTGCTTCTCCGGAACCCGGATTTTCATAAGGAGCCGAATGCTGCATCATTCCCATGTCCATCACCGGGGTTAGTTGAATAAGGGCATCATCTATTCTTTGACCGGAAACGGAATCAAAAAGAGCAAGAAAGAACCGGGTATAGCCCGTGCTGATAGCGGCTTCTTTTGTGTAAACCTCTACCCGGGCGGCGGCCCCGGCAGCAAAGCCTTCTGCTTGTTTTGTTAATCCCTGTACCGGGTCAGGCCCGGAAATTTCATTTTTTGTACAGGAGAAAAGCAATGCTGCAATACATAAAAGTGCAAATGATAATAATATCAGTAATGATTTTTTCATAATTAAATGTTGAATAGTCTTGAAAATAATAACAAACGGGATTGGGCTGCAGGGAACTATTGCAGCAAACGGGGGAGTACTATGAAAAAAACATGGCTGGCGGATGGAAAATATCTTTCTGAATAATAAGGCGATAAGAATCCCTTTTTTCAGGATTTAATAACAGGGTATTGGACGGGATTTGTATAGTGTAGCTAATGGTTGAAATAGTGCAAGGGCTTATTTCCACCCATTGTTTCACTTGCTGTGGCAACTGCTGTTCCTGCTTTTTTTCTGCTTCCTTCAGTTTTTTACTCAGAAAACATTTTCCGTTACATCGTAGCTCCGGTTTAGTTTTATTGACACAGAATTTGCTGGCGATATAAGTACGGTTAAGATGAAACCAGGCTGTAATACTTGCAGAATAAAACGTTTGTGTCGCAAAAAGTAAGGAGAATATGAATGCCGTTGCCTTTTTCACAATAACAAAAATCATATCCGTTGAGAAAACTTCACATGATTTCTGTCACGCAGGAACATGATAAAAGACATGATTATCTTTTATAGTCTGCAATATTGATTCGTGTTTTGCAAAACCTGTATTCCACTTCATCGTTACTGCTCACAATAACCAGCCTGTCTTTGCAATAGTCATTGATCAATTGATGGTATTGGGTAATACCGGCCGCATCAAGGTTGGTACAGGGTTCATCTAATAAAACAATAGCTGAATCAGAAAAAACACATTGTGCCAGCTTTACCCGCTGTTTCATACCTGATGAATAGTAGCGTATCTGCTTGTTGGCCGCTTTTTCTAAACCAAGATCGCTGATGATGGACTCTTTTGTCACCCCGGTCAGAAACGGTTTAAATCCGCTGTGAAAATCGAGAAATTCCGTCAATGTCATTTCTTCCACCACTTCAAGGTAGGGAGCACAAATGGAGACAAGACTGTACAGGTTTTCTCCGGCATCTTTCCCCTCGGCTGTTGTCCAGAGTCCCTTACCCTCGTTCATCATGGTGTTGCCGCTGAGCACCTGCAATAACGTACTCTTCCCGGAACCATTAGGTCCTGTAATGGCATAAGCATTACCTGTTTCAAATGTGTAAGTGAAATGACGGAAAATCCAGTCGCGGTTGAAGCGTTTACCCGCATCAGTCAGCGATATCTTCATCCACACTGTTTTTGGTGAAGCGTTTAATGATACCACGTTGTGATTCGCGGATGAAGGTCACGATCTCATCTCTTTCGTCGGTGGCCGGAAATTCTTCCTCCAGGAATTCAATGGCCTGGGAAGTATTCATTCCTTTATTATATAATACCCGGTAGATATCGAGAATATGATTGATCTTATCAACAGTAAAGCCTCTTCTCTTTAAACCAATGGAATTTACACCGGCATAGCTCAGCGGGTTACGGGCCGCTTTGATATAGGGGGGTACATCTTTACCCACCAGGGAACCGCCACTCAGGAAAGAATGCTGGCCAATATTGACAAACTGGTGAACGGCACACATACCACCAATTATGGCCCAATCACCGATGGTCACATGGCCGGCGACCTGGGTGTTATTGCTCATGATGCAATTATCTCCCACCAGGCAATCATGGGCAAAGTGGCAATAAGCCATGATCAGGCAATTTTTACCAATTACCGTTTTATCCCGGTCCTTTGTGCCCCTGTTTACAGTTACAAACTCACGGATGGTAGTGCCATCGCCTATATATACATTGGAATACTCTCCCTGGAATTTCAGGTCCTGCGGGATGGCAGCAATAACAGCCCCGGGGAAAATGCGGCAGTTTTTACCGATCCTTGCCCCCTCCATAATGGTAACATTGGAACCGATCCAGGTACCATCACCGATCTCCACATCCTGGTGAATCACGGTAAAAGGATCAACTTTAACATTGGTGGCCAGCTTGGCATTCGGATGAATGTATGTATGTGGATGGATCATGCAGTTGTGTTACAAAGAATCCGCCGGTCGGCGGCGGATGGGCAAAGTTAATCGTTACGGCTAAAAACGGAATTTTTTTTACGCATAGATTGTTAAAACTCAAATCATCCTGTCACCTGATCAACGTTCAACCATTAAAACCCCGAAAAGGCTTACTTTTGCCATCGTAATGCACAATCCACCGGATATATTGACCCTGGCCTATAAACAGGCTCCTATGCAGGAGCAGTTGCATCTGCTGCAGGAAAGAGAGCAACAAATACCCGGATCGGTACAATATACAATCAGCCGGTACAGCCGTCTTCCGCAATGGAATATTGAGGACACGGGAATGATGGTCTATCATTACGAAAAAGGGTCTCTTAAAGAAAATTACCTGGAATTGAGGTTTTGCGTCAGCGGTAATGTCTATTGCCGGAAAAAAGACACGGAATGTGATATGTGCCAGTTCAGTGCTTCCAAAAGCTGCATGGAACGGGTGGATAGTGTGGATGTCGTCAGTTTTAAGTTCTCTCCAGCTCACCTGAGCCAGTTCATCAAACCCCGGAAAAGAAATACAATTCTAACAGACGATATCCTGAGTTTTAAGCACCGGTCTTCTTTTACCAAGATTCTTCCGCTTTGCGGGAAGACAAGAATGGTACTGGAGGGTGTATTGAATCATACCTACTCAGACAGTCTTGAGAACATATATATCAATGCCCAAACCCAGATGCTGCTCTTATACAGTTTAGACTGTATGCTGGGGGAGAAAGAAATTGATGTGATCAGTTGTAAATTCCTGGCGAATGAAGCGGACCGGGAAAAGATCATCAAAGCCCGGGAAATACTGGTACAGCATATCGGCGACCCTATTACGATTAAAGAACTGAGCCGGAAAGTAGCAATCAATGAATGTTACCTGAAAAAAGGTTTTAAAGAACTGTTTGGTACCACCGTATTTGATTTTTACCAAAGCCAGCGGATGGAACATGCTAAATACCTCTTGTACGAAAAGGGATTAAGCGTAACCGAAGTATCAATTATGCTGGGGTATTCCTCTATTTCGCACTTCTCTACAGCGTTTAAAAAGCATACCGGTTTGAAACCCTGCGAACTGCTACTTAGATAGTTTACGGCCAACTTTCCGGAGAGATTAGTATTTCCCGATGTAAAATTGTTCTTAATCATCTAAATATCCGCAATAACATCGTTTTCACTGCGTTCGTATTCACATGGCATCATTTTTGAATATTTGATTGTCACGAATGCGTAAAACTCTGATTATAGCAATGATCAGTATTCACCTTTTTGGCAATACTGAACTTGGGCAGCTCTTTAAGCTTCCTATGCTGATGACGCATTTTTTCCAGCACCATAGGCAAAACCCGGATATTAGCTTTAGCGAATTCATTGCCATGCATTATGGTGGCACGGATGGTACCCATGCCGATGACGATATGGATAACCAACTCCCTTGTCACAACCTTCGTCAAAACACTTTTTCAGTAGTTTATTCTTCTTTTGAAACAGATATACCTTCTATTGAGTCCCCCACATGGGAAACCAGTATATATGGCGACCGTTTACTAACCGGTAATCCTTCCAAACACGTCTCACTGATCCTGCAGCCTCCCCGTAAGGCTAGTTAATCTCTCTCACTGTTTTTTTAAGTAAAAGAGAATGCTTTCTCTTTTAGCATTCCCGTACGGATAGCTTAAAACCTGATGCTACCCGTATGTCATCAGACTATATAACATAATAAACGGACCGGCATATTAAAGCGGATCTGATTATTAATCAAACCAACCTGTATGAAAAACAAATTCATTTACGTAGTGGCCATTGTTGCCACAGCGGTCATCGTATTAAATGCCTGTCGTCATGAGATATTAAACCCCGGCAACGGCGGTAGTGGAAGTGGCGGAACTGGTGGCGGTGGCGGTACTCCTCCTGCTGTTTCCAATTGCAGCCCTGACACGGTCTATTTTGTAAATAGCATCATGCCGATCATCGCATCCAATTGTACTATGAGCGGATGTCATGATAATATCACTCATGCTGATGGTGTGGATCTTACAACGTATACCAAGATCGTTCGTTATGTGGTACCCGGAAATGCAGCCAACAGTAAACTTTACAAAGAGATCATTAAGACCGGTAGTGGCAGAATGCCACCACCACCAATGGCACCGCTTACAGCTGCGCAGATCGCTTTAGTACAAAAATGGATCAACCAGGGAGCAAAGAATAACAACTGTGTGGGTAGTTGTGATACCGCTACGTTTACTTACAGTGCCGCTGTTAAACCGATCATGACAGGCAAATGTGTGGGTTGTCATAATCCCAATAATCTGGGTGGTAATATAGACCTCTCAACCCATGCTGCTGTTAAAGTAACGGCACTCAATGGCAAGTTGTATGGTTCTGTGGCACACCTGACTGGTTATTCTCCCATGCCTAAAAATTCAGCAAAACTCTCTGATTGTGAAATCAGGCAGATACAGAAATGGATCACGGCCGGATCACAAAACAATTAAAATCCATCACAATGAAAATAATCATTTCAGTTTTACTACTATCCTGTATCGTATTCATAAGCTCCTGTTATTATGACAAGGAAGAGTTGTTATATGGCGGAGCCAACAGTGCACCCTGTACTGATTCGGCGGGCACTGTTTCCTATGCACAGAAAATCGTTCCCATGTTACAGCAGTATTGCTACAGTTGTCATACAGGCAGTTTTCCATCGGGCAATGAATTAATGGGTACTTATGCTGCCGACAAAGCAATGGGCCAGAACGGAAAACTTTTTGGCACTGTCAATCATTCAACCGGCTTTTCCCCCATGCCCAAAGGAATGCCTAAGATGACCGCCTGCCAGATCGCAACGATCAGGAAATGGATCGATTCAGGGATGTTAAACAATTAAACTTTAAAACTCCACCGGGTATGAAACGAAAAAACAAAATCATTCTTACTGTGGTAGTGTCAGTGCTGGTTATTGCCGGTGCTGCTGCTATCTACATATACAAAGAGTATAACAGGGCTCATAAAGACACCGCAAAATTAGCAGCAGACTATACCGTAAGTGCAGCGGACTTTGTCAATGAGTTTACTGGCAATGAACAAGCTTCTAATAAAAAATACTGGGATAAGATCATCCACGTGGATGGAATTGTAAAATCAGTAGACAAAGATGACAGGGGCTTTTATTCCATTATAATCGGGGATACGGCTTCTATGTCATCTGTACGCTGCAGTATGGACAGTATTCATAACAAGGAGGCTGAGTCTGTAAAACCCGGAAGCCTGATTGGTATGAAAGGGATCTGCTCTGGTTTTAATGCTGATGAACTCCTCGGGTCTGATGTTATTCTCGTTCGTTGTGTAATTGATGAAAAAAAATAATTTCTTAAATAAAAAATCTTAAGTATGAAAAACAAGTTTTTAGTGATCGCTGTGGCTGTTCTGATCAGCAGCAGCAGCTCTTTCGGGCAAAAATATTTTACCAAAACCGGTAAAATCAATTTCGATGCAACAACAGCCAGTTCTCCCGAAAAGATCGAAGGCGTTAACAGAACTGCTACCTGTGTGGTGGATACTAAGACCGGTAACCTGCAGTTTGCTTTACTAATGAAAGGGTTTGAATTTGAAAGGGCCCTGATGGAAGAGCATTTCAACGAGAACTATGTAGAGAGTCATAAATTTCCAAAGGCAGAGTTTAAAGGGGCTATCAGTAACAATGAAGCAGTTAACTATAGCAAAGATGGGACGTATGCCATTAAAGTGAAAGGTAAACTGACCATGCATGGCGAAACAAAGGAGGTGGAAACAGATGGTAAGCTGATCATTCAAAATGGAAAAATAACCGCTACAGCTGATTTTAGTGTAGTGCTGGCTGATTTTAAAGTGACCATACCCGGATTAGTAGCGGATAAAGTTGCTAAAACAGCTAAAATTTCTGTAACCTGTTCGCTAGAACCCCTGAAGGGATAAAATCTGATTATCATGAAAAAACTATCGGTTTCTATTTTTTTATTGCTGTTTCTCTTTTCTGGTATCACCGTGTTAGCACAGGATGAAGACTTGCTGAAACTGGTGGGTGAAGAAAAGCCGAAAAAGGAAATCACAAAGTATGCCTTTAAATCCCCACGGGTCATTAACAGCCATTCGATGGAATTTTTAAATCCCGGTACAATGGATTTCAGGATCCTGCACCGTTTTGGTCCGCTGGACCAGGGATATAAAAGTCTCTTTGGTCTTGACCAGGCCAGTATGCGGATGGGATTTGACTTTGGTATCCTGCAAAACCTGATGGTGGGTGTGGGAAGAAGTACTTACAAAAAGGAACTCGATGCATTCATCAAGTTTGCACCCATCCGCCAATCAAAAGGTCCCTGGAGCTCCCCGGTTACGCTGGCCCTTGTTTCAGGGATGACGATGAATGGTCTTGATTGGGCTGATCCTTCCCGGAAGAATTTCTTCACTTCCAAACTGGGTTATTATTTCCAGGCGATCATTGGAAGAAAATTCAGCGAAGCATTAACGTTACAAGTATCTCCAACAATGGTGCATAATAACCTGGTGCCCTTGCAATCTGATCCCAATAATATCTATGCGATCGGTGTCGGAGGAAGAATAAAACTTTCTCAACGTATCGCTTTTACCTGGGATTATTCGCATGTCGTTGTGGGTATGCCCGACAGCGGTTATTATCACCCGTTATCAGTTGGTTTTGATATTGAAACCGGGGGCCATGTTTTCCAGTTACATTTCTCGAATGCCACCGGGATGAATGAACGGGCTTTTATTACAGAAACAACCGGGCAGTGGGGAAAGGCAGAAGTGCGGTTTGGATTTAACCTGTCGAGGGTGTTCCAGGTTAAAAAGAAAAAGGTATCGGGGCATGCAGATAAGTAATACTGCAAGGCTGTTGCGATAATATTAATTACCCGGATGTGTGTTGTTACGCATCCGGGTAATATTTTTGTATCCGGTGAAGCTTGTCAGCTACATATTTTCCTTTTACTTAATACTGCTTTCAGTAGTGCCTTGCTGTTCACCTGATGATTGCAACAATGAAATAACTGGCCAAGAGATTAGCCATGAAAGCAAGGAGGAGGATTGTGGTGGTTGTTCTCCTTTCTTTAGTTGTGAAGGCTGTGCTGCCGCTACGATTACAGTTGAACCGGTGCATTTTGAAATAGCTCCCACCCAGGGCATAATAGTACATGCCGGATATATACAAAGCTCCCTTCCGGATATTGATTTCGATTTCTGGCAGCCGCCGAAAATAGTTTAATATATCTACGCTACTCAAAGCGACAATCCATTTTTGATATATCAAACTAATTTCTGGAAATGAATAAAATTATTTTATTGATAGCGGCATTAGTATGCACTGTAATTTCTTTTGGACAAAATATAATTAAAGTAAAAGTTGTCGATGCTGAAACAAAAGAACCGCTACCGAATACATCAATTATTTTAAAAGGAGCAGACCCTGGGCATATTACCAATAATGCAGGTGAAGCAAAGATGCTTATGCCCGAGGGTAAAAGACTGTTACTGTTTTCTCATGTAAGCTATGAAACAAATGAAGTGTGGGTCGAAATCCCATTCAAAGACTCTTTGCTCCTGGTAGAGATGCAGCCGAAAGAAGAGGAGGAGGAAGAAGTGATCATTCAATCCACCCGCAGTTCCAGAACAATCAGGGATATACCGACCCGGGTCGAGTTCATTGCCGGAGAAGAGCTGGATGAAAAGGCGAATATGAAACCTGGCGATATCCGGATGGTACTGACGGAAAGTACAGGCATTCAAACACAACAAACCTCAGCCACATCGGCCAACTCATCTATCCGCATCCAGGGACTGGATGGAAGATATACCCAGTTACTAAAAGACGGGTTTCCCTTATATGCCGGTATGAGCAGTGGATTGGGATTATTACAAACGCCTCCACTGGATATGAAGCAATTTGAAGTGATCAAAGGATCCGCCTCCACTCTATATGGCGGCGGGGCCATTGCCGGTCTCGTTAACCTGATTTCCAAAACACCACAGGAAGAAAGGGAATTGAAATTTCACCTGGATGCAACTTCTGGCGGCGGGTTGAATACAAGCGGATTTTATGGCGAAAAATATGGAAAAACGGGTGTAACAGTTTTTGCTTCCCGCAACAGCAATGCACCTTACGATCCCGCTGAAATTGGCTTAACTGCTATTCCAAAATTTGAACGGTATACCATCAATCCTAAATTCTTTGCGTATTTCAACGGTAAGACCACACTAAGCGTAGGTGTAAATATTACCCACGAAGACAGAACAGGTGGCGATATTGATTATATAAAAAGGAATAAGCCTTCCGGGTTTTATGAAAATAATAATACGGACCGCTACAGTTCACAGGCAAAATTTGAGTACCAGTTTAACCGGCACAACCATCTTACGGTAAAAAATAGTTTTAGCCGTTTTCAACGGGTGATAACATCACCGGGCTATGTGTTTAACGGAACACAGGAAGCAAGTTTTTCAGAGCTGACTTATGTTTCCACCCGGGAAAAGATGGAATGGATTACGGGCTTTAATCTCGTAACAGATCATTTTAACGAACAGCAATTAACGGCTACGCCACTACGGAATTATAAACAATCAACCACCGGGTTGTTTATACAGAACAACTGGAAATTGAGTGAGCTGTTTCACCTGGAGACGGGTGTCAGGGCTGATCATGTAAAGGATTATGGATTTGTATTGCTGCCCCGGTTTTCAGCATTGATCAGGTTCAGCCCTGAATTGAGTTCAAGAATTGGCGGTGGATTGGGGTACAAAACCCCGTCTGTTTTTACAGAGGAAAGTGAACGCCTGCAATACAGGGATGTCTTGCCTGTAAATGATAACGTAAATAAATTGGAAAGGAGTTATGGAATCAATGCAGATATCAACTACAAAACAAAGTTTGCAGACGGGGAGGTAAGTTTCAGCATTAACCACTTGTTCTTCTACACCCGCATTACCGACCCTTTGTTACTGCAACCGGCAGGCGGCGTTTACCAGTTTAATAATGTAAATGGCCATTTCGACAGCCGGGGAACGGAGACCAATGTGAAATTAGGATATGCTGACTTCAAATTATTTCTCGGCTACACGTTTACGCAGGCCAACCTGCACCAGGGGCCTGTTAAAACAGAGAATTTTCTTACCCCCCGGCACCGGCTGAATTCGGTATTGATGTATGAAGTGGAAGAAAGGTGGAAACTGGGCCTGGAAGCTTATTATTTCAGCAAACAACAACTGAGTGATGGAACCATCGGAAGGGCCTACTGGATAACAGGCTTTATGGCTGAGAAACTCTGGGAAAAGTTTTCTGTATATATCAATTTTGAGAATTTTTTAGATGCAAGACAAACCCGGTATGAAAGTATTTATACGGGGTCAATAACCAACCCCGTATTCAGGGATATTTATGCTCCGCTGGATGGGTTTGTGGTAAATGGAGGAATTAAGCTGAACCTGTAAGTTTCTTTTACCGGAGACAGCAGCGATTGAGTCATGCACTTTATTTTTGCGTAAATTATACAAATGAATCCAGAGCAGTTTAATGCATTAGCCCGTAGCCGCCGTTCCGTTTTCCCTGATCAGCTGGCTGAAGGTGCAAAAGTAGACGATGCAATAATTAAAGAAATCCTTACCAATGCCACCTGGGCACCGAACCATGGTAAACAGGAGCCCTGGCATTTTACAGTTTTTTCAGGCCAAGGGCTGCAAAAGCTGGCTGCTTTTCAAAGCGAACTGTATAAAGAGGAAGCAGGTGAGAACTTTAAAGATATTACCTATGCTAAACTGCAGCAGAATCCCCTGAAAGCCTCTCATGTCATTGCCATTGGAATGAAAAGAACGAATAATAAGAATATTCCTGAGATTGAAGATGTTGAGGCTGTCTCTTGCGCAGTACAAAATATATATCTTTCAGTTACTGCCTACGGGCTGGGAGGCTACTGGACCACGGGCGGAGTAACCTATAAAGAAAGTGCAAAATCATTTTTTGGTTTGGGCGAAGAAGATAAATTGCTTGGATTCTTCTATATAGGGCAGGTAGCTTTACCATCTACCGGCGGCACCCGAAAATCAATTGAAGAAAAAACAACCTGGATAAACGGATAGACAGCATGGCAAAAACAATTACCACACCTCCCTATCATATTTATTACCCGGTCAAAGTGGCCAAAAGCAAAATTGCGGGCAAAGGAGCCTATGCTTTGCAGCGGATAACCGCCCGAAAAAAGATCGGCGACCTTGGTGGCGTTATCATAACAATGAAGGAAGCGATGAAACTGATCAAAGATCTGAAAGTGATCAACCTGGTGGAACTGGATGATGACCTGGCGTTGAACGCATCAGATAACCCCAACGATATGCGGTTCATTAACCATTCCTGTGACCCCAATACCTATTTGAGGGTAATGAAGAACCGGGTGGAGTTTTATGCTTTAAAGAATATTAAAAAAGGAGAAGAATTGAGCTGTGATTACGGGGAAACACATCATGATGGCAAACTCCCCTGCCGTTGCGGAGCTAAAAATTGCAGGGGATTTATCTGATACTTAGTACATCTTTATTTATGCGAAAGCTGCTTATTGTTCTTTCTTTGTTACTGGTTGTTTTTCTTTCAGTGTCTTTCACTGCTGATATCATTCCAGCTGCAAACCTTCGGAAAATTTATTCTCAACCGGCATCTGCATGGCCCAAACCAGTTGTGGATGACGGGGTGGAGTGGAAAGAGTTAGGCCTGTTACCGGCAAGTCCTCTTGACGTACAAAAAGACTCTCTTCAGCATATTATTGAATTGGGAAAAATTCTGTTCTTTGACCCGCGGCTAAGCGGTTCCGGAAAAATCTCCTGTGCCAGTTGTCACCAGCCTGAATTAAACTGGACCGATGGAAAAGAAAAATCAACAGGTCATGAAGGAGCCATTACCAAAAGAAATGCTCCTACTATTCAGAACAGCTGGTTTTATCATCGTTTATTTTGGGATGGCCGTTCAAGTGACCTGCAGGACCAGGCTTTTGCACCCATTGTCAGTGAATCAGAGATGAACAGCGATATGCCGGATGTGATGCGGAAACTCCGGCGCATCAACGGCTATAAAGAATTATTTAAAAAAGCATTTGGCTCCGGAGAGATCGGTCCGGACCGGATGACAGAAGCGATCGCTGTTTTTGAAAAGACGATTGTCAGTGCTAAGAGCAGGTTTGATCAATTTTTGGAGGGCGATAAAAAAGCTTTAAGTAATAGTGAGCTTCGCGGCCTGCATTTGTTCCGCACCAAAGCAAGATGTATCAATTGTCATAATGGCCCGTTGTTTTCTGATAATAGTTTTCATAACAGTGGTTTTTCAAACAATGATGCCGGGTATTATAAAGTGACCCATAGGGACGAAGATTCTGCAAAGTTCAAAACCCCCTCCTTAAGGGATGTGACCAAAACCGGTCCCTGGATGCATGATGGTAATATGAAAGACCTTTCAGCCATCATCAGCCGGTATAGTCTTGCTCAATTCCCGGCAGGAGCTGATCCTTTACTCAAACCTACCGGCCTGAGTTTCAGAGAACAAAAAGATATTTTGAGCTTTCTTAGTGCTATTTCGGCCGGGCCTCTGCCATTTAAAAAACCGGGTTTACCACAATAAGCAACTATTTCCCGTTAAAAGTTATCTTTGATCTCCAAATCTTAAAATATTCAAAAACGATAATCATGAAAAAATTCTTATTTACAGTTGCTATCACTGCTTTTGGTTTCATTGCAAATGCCCAGCCCCCGGCCGGAGAAGCAAAGCCCGGTGAATGGTATGGTGAAAAACTGACAGCTGATGGTGCCGTTGCGCTTACTGATGTGGCGAAAAAATTGGCTAACAATGGCGGTGAAGGCACCATTGATACAAAAGTGAAAGCAAAGATCGTTGATGTATGTCCAAAAAAAGGCTGTTGGTTGAAACTGGAACTGGCAGATGGACAAACTGCCATGGTTAAAATGAAAGATTATGGCTTCTTCCTGCCGCTTGCCGCAAAAGGAAAAACTGTGATCGTTGATGGAGAAGTAAAAATGAAAACAGTATCTGTTGAAGAACTCAAACACTATGCTGAGGACGCCAAGAAAACAAAAGAAGAGATTGAAGCAATCACCAAACCCGAAAAAGAAGTACGGGTTACTGCAAAAGGTATCCTGGTAGTGGAATAATATTTTTTATAATTTTTTGGAGGGGCCGTCTTACAAAAGACGGCCCTTTTCTTTTGCCCTGCGCATAGTTTTCGGATTGCGTAAACCGTTTTTCTCATCCCGTAAGTACCAGCCGGTTATTCAGTACCACCTTTGTGAGCCGAAACCAAAGAATAGTATATGCTTAGGAAATTAATAGTGATTGTAATAGTACTGGCGAATGGATTCTCCGCTTATACCCAGGCGACAACAAGCGTTTTTCACGATGATTCCACCAAACCACAAACAAAATACTTGGCAGATGTAACGGTGGTAGGCCGTTACAGCAAAAGTGATATCCAGCAAATGCCGGAGATTGTAGGTACCTCTATCTATGCAGGGAAAAAGAATGCCCTGATCGTATTGGATAATGTGAATGGAAATGTGGTAACGAATACGATGCGGCAGATCGTTGCTAAGATCCCGGGTATCCAGATCTGGGAAAGCGATGGAAGTGGTATACAGATCGGTATTGCTGCGAGAGGATTAAGTCCTAACCGCAGTTGGGAGTTCAATGTCCGCCAGAACGGGTATGATATTGCAGCTGATCCTTATGGTTATCCGGAAGCCTACTATAACCCACAGTTACAGGCGGTGCAAAGGATAGAAATTGTAAGAGGGCAGGGATCGTTACAATATGGACCGCAGTTTGGTGGGTTAGTAAATTATATTCTCCGCAATGGCAGTGAGATCAATAAGCCTTTTGAATTTGAAACACAACAGACCATCGGGAGCAATGGCCTGTTCAATAGCTATAATGCCGTAGGAGGTGAAACAAAAAAATACCATTATTATGCTTTCTTTGATCACCGGAATGCTGATGGATACAGAAACAACAGCCGCTATTATACCAATTCCGGTTTCGGCACGTTTACCTACCGCTTTACCAATAAATTTTCGTTGAGTGCAGAAGTAATGCGTAACAATATACGCAGCCAGCAACCCGGCGGGCTAACTGATGCGCAATTGAAACAGGATATCCGGCCCAGTTTCCGCAGCCGCAACTGGTTTGATATTACCTGGACAACTGCTGCACTGATCGGCAATTACCAGTTCAATGAGCATTCAAAACTGAATATGAAATTATTTGGCATTCATGGTGACCGCAACAGCGTGGGCTATATTCCTTCAGGAGGGATTACGGTGGGTGATACGATAAACAGAACAACCAATGAATACAATACCCGCAACCTGAATGCGGATAAGTACCGCAATTATGGCCTGGAGATCCGTTATCTCGGGGATTATAAAATGGGCAGACTTTCCAATACCCTGTCTGTCGGCGGCCGTTTGTATAAAGGAACAACCTATCGTTATGCAGCTGACGGTAAAGGAAGCACCGGTACAGAATATGATATGACCGTGAGTGACGGCACCTGGACAAGGGATATTGATTTCAATACCATCAATGCAGCTGTGCATGCAGAAAATATTTTCCGGCTGGGAGATAAACTATTGCTGATACCAGGCATCCGGTATGAATATATCACAGGTGAAGCCAGCGGACGTAATGGTTTCAGTGGCGGTAATGAGATATTATTGCAGAACCAAAAACGGAGCAGGGGATTTATACTGGCTGGTGCAGGTGCTGAATATCATCTGACTAAATCAACTGAACTGTATGCAAATATCACCCAGGCATACAGGCCGGTACAGTTCGCTGATCTTACGGCTCCTCCCACTACGGATGTGATTGATGAAGATCTCAAGGATGCAAAAGGATACAATGCAGACCTGGGTTACCGGGGTAAAATCTCCAATTATCTTTTCTTTGATGTAAGTGCTTATTTCCTGCAGTATAATAACCGGATTGGTGTGATAGTACAGCAACGGACAGACGGTAGTTTTTATAATTACCGGACCAATGTGGGCAACAGTGAAAGTAAAGGGATAGAAAGCCTGGTGGAATTTAACCCGGTTAAAGCCTTTTGCAAAGATTCCAAATGGGGGGATATCAGTTTCTTTATTTCCTATGGCTATACAGATGCCCGGTATGGAAACTTTAAAGTGATCACCAAGAATACAGCCAATCAATTAGTGGAAAGTAACCTGAAGAATAAGAAAGTCGAAAATGCACCAGAGAATATTGTAAGAGCAGGTATTACTTATTCCTTCAAAGGACTTTCAGTAACAGGCCAGTTAAGCCATGTGGATGATGCATTTGCAGACGCCAATAATACAATTACTCCAACAGCTAATGCACAAAACGGGCTGATCCCGGCTTATACGGTAACTGACCTTACTGCAACCTATCGTTTCCATAAGAATCTTCATCTTAAAGCAGGTATCAATAATCTGTCCAACGAAAAATATTTCACCCGCAGGGCTGGTGGTTATCCGGGCCCCGGTGCATTACCCGCCGATGGAAGAACCTTCTTTGTGAGCATTGGTGCCAAACTCTGATAGAACATAACACAGGTCATACGGGCTGCTGATTTTCTTCAGCAGCTTTTTTTATTCTCCAAAAAATGAAATGACACAACTCAACTCTGCAAGTGACAACTTAACTGCTGTTGTCACCTTTATGTAAAAGGATTTGTTCATCCTTTTTCCTGACAATCGCATGATAAATCCCAATAAATGCGGGTGAATCTTTGCCTCTGTAAATCATCAATTATGAGAAAAAGTTACCTGTTTGTCTTTGTTGCCGTTACCAGTTTTTCAGCTACGGCGCAACAAGTGAGCATAACAATCCCCGAAGATACCACCCGTGCTAAGGAACTGGAAGAAGTGGTTGTTACGGGTCAGTATAAACCACAATCTTTAAAAAATTCTGTTTACCAGGTCAAAGTGATCGGGAAAGACAGGATACTGAAACAGGGAGCTACCCGCCTGCAGGATGTGCTGAAGAATGAACTCAATATGCGTTTTTCACAGGACCTGGCAACAGGGGGATCTGCCATCACGATGCTGGGCCTCAGTGGTCAGAATGTAAAGATCCTTGTGGATGGATTGCCTGTAACAGGCCGCCAGGGTGTAAACAATGAGTTTGACATCAGCCAGATCGATATCAATTCAATTGAACGGATTGAGATCGTGGAAGGGCCGATGTCTGTGATCTATGGTGCTGATGCGTTAGCAGGTGTTATCAATATTATTACCAAGAAAGCCGCCAAAGCCAATTTATCGGTAACTGCAAGACTGCATGAGGAAACCGTGGGCAATGAATATGGAATCAAACAGGGCATACATAACCAGCAGGTGGGTTTAAGCTGGAAAAGAAATAACTGGGAACTCGGCGGTTCATTTGCACATAATTACTTTGGTGGCTGGAAGGATACCGCTATTGAAAGAGAACTGGTATGGCATAAGAAAGACCAGCTGATCGCTAATGGTTTTATCGGGTACAATAACGGGAAACTGAATCTCCGGTACCGCATTGATGGGTTAGATGAAGTGATCACCAATCCCGGCAATTTTATTCAATATGACAGTCGTTCCGGTGATACACTGGCCAATGACCAGGAATATCTTTCCCGGCGCCTGATGCACCAGTTGCAGGGCTCTTATTTTGCAAACAACCGGTTGTCATTTCAGGTACAGTCTTCTTACACGGACTATAGCCGCCAGGTTTTCTCCACCACGGTAAGTAAAAAAACAGGTGCAGTCAATCTTGATCCGGGTGAAGGAAAACAATCTATTGTAGATTTTACCGGGTTTACGTTCAGGGGTACCGCATTGTATAAATTATCCGATGTGTTCAGTATTCAGCCCGGTGTTGATATCAATATCGACAAGGGAAATGGGGAAAGACTGAAAGCCGGATCCAATGAAGTGAATGATTATGCATTCTTTATCACTTCAGAGATCACTCCGTCTGATAAGATCAGCATCCGTCCTGGTTTCCGTTTTATAAAGAACTCCGTCTATGATGCGCCGCCGGTGATACCTTCTTTAAATGTAAAATTCCTGCTGGCGAAAGACCTTGATCTTCGTGTATCCTATGCCCGTGGGTTCCGTTCACCTTCTTTAAGAGAATTATACTTCAGCTTCTTTGATGCCAACCACCAGGTGATCGGCAACCCCGACCTGAAAGCTGAGACCTCTCACAGTTTTACCGGCTCATTAAGCCTTAAAAAAACCAGATCAACAGGATTGGTATATACCGTACAACTGGGTGGATTTTATAACGATGTAAAGAACCTGATTGATTATGTCTTTACACAAAGTTCTGATACGGCTAAATTATATAACGTATATAACAGCAAAACTTCCGGCGCCACCCTGACCTCAACTGCCAGGTATAAGAAATGGAACTTCTCAGCGGGTGTGGGTTATACAGGATTCAATAATGAACAATATGATGCAGATAAAAGCCTGCCCACCATGGTGTGGTCTGCTGAAGCCAACGCAACAGCAGGATATTCTTTTCCTGCTATAGGACTGGATCTAAACCTGTTTTACAAATTCACCGGTAAAAGACCCCGGTATGTAACCAGCGGCACTGACCTCATCCTGGCCAAAACAAACAGCTTTCATATAGCTGATCTTACTGTTTCTAAAAAAATTGTGCCGTTCCTCTCTTTGAATGCGGGGATTCGTAACCTCTTCGATGTAGATCGTATCAGCAGCACATTTGTAAATGGAGGCATTCACTCCGGCGGCGGCCTGAATGTAGCGACCGGCCGTTCCTACTTTGCTTCATTGCTTTTTAACTGGGATAAAAAATAATTAACACACAACCAAAAAATAGAAACGATGAAAAAGGAATTTATAAAAATACTCACTGCTGCTTTAGTGATGATTATTTTGGTAACAGGATGCCGCAAAAGAGATGCAATGCTGGCAGATAACCTGGTGGTTTTTGAAACGGCTGCACAGGGGATCAATGCTTCCGAAAATGCTATTACCGTCAGGCTGACCTTATCAAGAAGTACAGACAGGGATATCCCTCTTACAATCAACCTGACCGAACTGGGTGTAGGGTATGCGACTGATTATACCACCACCCCCGCAGCAGTAGCTGGAAAATTATCGCTTATTATTCCTTCTGGTAATAATGAGACCTCTTTTACTGTAACTAAAAACAGCGGTGTCCTGTTTGACGGCGATGAGAAAATTGTATTTGATCTATACAGTTCCGGCGCACCGGTATTTATCGGGGTCACCAAAAAATTCACATTGGATTTTGCCGAACTGGTTGCTGATAATGCAAGCATGATCGTGAATGGAGGAGGTGTATTGTACAGCAATAAAGTGTTCATTGACCTCAGTGCCAACCGGCAAACACCGGTCAACCGTAATAACTGGGACCTGGGTTTTTATACCGGGGCTGATGATTTCAGGGTTATACTCAACTCTTCTGCTGCCATGATGGCCAAACAGATCAATAAGAATGATCTTACACAGGTAACAGCAGCTGATACCACCGGTTTTTCAACTGAAGTGGCGTTTAACCAGTTTGCCCCTGTCACCACTTCATTACCCTATATCGATTATCCGAATGGTGATTTGACAAGAACTGCTATTGCAGCTACCAGTGCCACTGCAACCGATAATAAAGTATATATTGTTAACCGCGGGTTGGCTCCCGGTAACCCGGCCACAGCAAGAGGCTGGAAAAAAATCCGTGTTTTGCGCAATGCAAGCGGAGGGTACACTTTACAGTATGCAGATATTGCCGCCACTACTTTCCAGGAGATCAATATTGCAAAAGATGAAGCTTACTTCTTTAAATATATCTCATTTGATAATGGAGCAGTAACCATCGAACCAGAGAAAAAGAAATGGGACATTGCCTGGACCTATTTTTCTAACATAACCAACTTTGGTAGCGGCGAAGTGCCTTACCTGTTCCAGGATATTATTATTCAGAACAGGAATGTACAGGCGGTAAGAGTAATGAATACCACAAAAGCCTTTGCAGATTTTGCAGAAGCAGATCTTTCCGCACTTACTTTCTCGTCATTGCAGGCTACCATCGGTGCTGACTGGCGTTCCGGTGGTGGACCCGGTACCAGTCCCGCTGTACGGCTGGACAGGTATTATATTATTAAAGACGGGGACAATAATTATTATAAGGTTCGTTTCACTGCACTTACACAAAATGGGGAAAGAGGATACCCGGCTTTTGAATCTGTATTGGTGAAGAAAGGCTGATAAGCATAATTAAAGTAATACCAAATCCACCGCAATATTGTTGCGGTGGATTTTTCGTTTTGCGTAAACCTGAATTACGGATAGCGTAAGCCTTCGTCATTGTTCCGTCGTTTTTTTGTCAGCAAATAGTAAAACGACAATCAATGAAGAAAATAATAACTGCTTTTGCTGCTTCGGTTATGTGCCTGTTTGCAAACGGACAAAACGGCCAACAGATCATTAATAAACTATGCGGCTGTTTTGAAGTCGACTTTAAATATGCCGAAACCTTTTCACCCGATCCCAATTATAAATACCATGAAAGGGAAGAAACAGGAGGGACCGCCGAACTGGCTCTGCCAATAGAAGTATTCGACAAAAAAATAGTGATCCAGCATTTGCTGGTGGTCTCTCCTACGATGGTGGTCAAACACTGGCGGGAAGAATGGACATATGAAAACCCGGTGATCTGGAATTATAAAGGCAACAGGGTTTGGGTAAAAGACAGTTTGCCTGCTGAACAGGTAAAAGGCAAATGGACACAAACCGTTTGGGAAGTGGCGGATGAACCCCGCTACCAGGGCCTGAGCCAGTTTGTTCACTTAGATGGGAAGACCATCTGGCAAAATACGACTGATGCGCCGCTGCCACGAAGAGAGTATTCTGTTCGTAGCGATTATAATATTTTAAGAAGAACCAACCGGCTCAATATTACTGATAGTGGTTATTTGCACGAACAGGATAACCAGAAGATCATCCGCGAGGCAGGATCCGATCTACTGCTGGTAGAGGAAAAGGGACATAACCGGTATAAAAGAATAGCTGATAAAGAATGTGCCGTAGCCAAAGAGTATTGGGAAAAGAATAAAAACTACTGGTCCAAAGTGAGAAAATTCTGGGCCGATTATATCAACACCCACACCGTCATTGAACTGAAAAATAAGATTGATGGGAAACTGCTGCATGAATACCTGCTGGCACTTGCCAAAGAATACACGGAAAAGAAACTAAGCGATTCAGAAATTGACAGCAGGATAAAGACCGAGATCAGCCGTTTTATCGGGCCGGAGGAGAAGGCAGTAGCTGTTCAGTAGTTTATAAGTTTGGAAGTCCTAAAGCAGGTCTCTTTAATAGTGGCTGTCTTTCGGACCTTTTTATCTGCGTTAATCTGTACTAATTGGTGGCTGAACCGGCTGTTTATTTTCGTAACTTCGCTGCCATTTTAGAATGGCTATGAGTGCTAAATACAGAGAATTTACCGGCTTAAACCTGCCTGCCTTTGAGCAGGAAGTACTGGCTAACTGGACTGAAAAACAGGCTTTTGAAAAAAGTGTGTCCCTCCGGGATGGCGCTGCCCCCTTCGTGTTTTACGAGGGTCCGCCCAGTGCCAATGGTATGCCCGGCATCCACCACGTTATCTCAAGAACACTGAAAGACCTGGTTTGCCGCTACAAGACCATGAAAGGTTTCCAGGTAAAACGCAAGGGCGGTTGGGATACCCATGGACTGCCGATTGAACTGGGTGTGGAAAAGGAACTGGGTATTACCAAAGAAGATATTGGCAAGAAAATTTCTGTTGAAGAGTACAATGCAAAATGCCGGGAAGCGGTACTGCGATATAAAGACAAGTGGGATGAGATTACCAAAAAAATGGGATATTGGGTGGACCTCAATGATCCCTATATCACCTTCAAGAACGAGTACATTGAAACACTCTGGTGGTTGCTGAGTGAGTTGTATAAAAAAGGCTTGTTGTATGAAAGCGTAAGCATCCAGCCTTATTCACCCGCCGCCGGAACAGGACTGAGCTCACATGAACTGAACCAGCCGGGAACCTATAAAGATGTGAAGGATACGAGTGTGGTGGCGATGTTTAAAGCCTCCCCAAACCCCTCCGCAGGAGGGGCTTATGAGAACCCCGGCATCAGTAAGCTTTTTTCCGCTGCGAAGGGTGAAGATGTTTTCTTTTTGGCGTGGACTACCACACCCTGGACCTTACCCTCTAACTTAGGGTTGACAGTTGGTGGGAATATTGATTATGTGTTGGTGAAATGTTTTAATCCATATACTTTTTTACAGGTTAATGTGGTATTGGCAAAGACACTTCTAAGTAAATATTTTTGGAATGCTGAAATGGGCGGAAAAACAACTTCTGGTTCCAAGCTAAGTACCATTACTGATTTGTTAGAAAAAGATTCTCGTACTGAGGAAGAGGATAAAGAGTTGAGGAAGCTAATATATTCTGGCAATAAACTTAATCAGTGGGAAGTAATAAAAGAATTTAAAGGTACTGACATCGAAGGCTGCGAATACGAGCAGCTGCTTCCCTACGAGGCTAATTCACCAAAAGTTATTGAAGAACTGACACCGGGTGCAAAACCATTCCGGGTATTGGTTGACAGTTTTGTAACTACAGAAGATGGTACGGGTATCGTTCATACTGCCCCGGCTTTTGGAGCAGATGACTTTAAAGTGGGTAAGAAATACAATATCGGTATACTCACGATGGTGGACCGGCAGGGGAAATTTGTAGATGGCCTTGGCGAATTCAGTAACCGCTATGTAAAGAATTATAAAGATGAGAAGGATTATGTTGATGTGAATGTTGATATATCGGTAAAACTGAAAAAAGAGAACAGGGCCTTTAAAGTAGAGAAATACGAACACAGTTACCCGCATTGCTGGAGAACGGATAAACCCGTTTTATACTACCCGCTGGACGCCTGGTTTATCAAAACCACGGCTATTAAAGACAGGATGGTGGAATTAAATAAAACCATCAACTGGAAACCCAAATCAACCGGGGAAGGCCGTTTTGGTAACTGGCTGGAGAATATGGTGGACTGGAACCTGAGCCGCTCCAGGTATTGGGGAACACCATTACCGATTTGGAGAACTGAAGATGGGGAAGAAGAAGTTTGCATCGGGAGTGTTGACGAGTTAAGAGCTGCTGCAAAGAAAGCAGACGAAGCATTGGGTTTAGCTCAAAGTTCAAAGCTTGCAGCCGATAGCCTGGATTTACATAAGCCGTACGTAGATGAAATAATTCTCCTTAGTCCATCAGGCAAACCGATGAAACGGGTGCCCGACCTCATCGACGTCTGGTTCGATTCCGGAGCCATGCCCTACGCACAATGGCATTATCCTTTTGGCAATAAAGAAGATTTTAAAAATGCATTCCCGGCCGATTTCATTGCAGAAGGGGTGGACCAGACAAGAGGCTGGTTCTATACCCTGCATGCCATTGCTTGTTTACTGTTTGATTCAGTAGCCTATAAAACGGTGGTGTCAAACGGGCTGGTGCTGGATAAGAACGGCAACAAGATGAGCAAGCGGTTGGGCAATGTGGTGAACCCGTTTGAGACCATTGAGCAATTTGGTGCGGATGCCACCAGGTGGTATCTCATCACCAATGCCTCACCCTGGGATAACCTGAAATTTGATATTGAAGGCATCAAAGAAGTGCAACGTAAGTTTTTCGGCACTTTATATAATACCTACCAGTTCTTCGCCCTCTATTCCAATGTAGATGGTTTTGCTTTTAAGGAAGCCTATATCCCGGTCAACGAAAGACCGGAGATCGACCGTTGGGTACTTTCTTCGTTGAACACCGTGGTAAAGAAAGTGAATGAGTACATGGATGATTATGAACCTACCCAGGCCGGCCGTGTGATCGAGGATTTTGTAGATGAACACCTGAGCAACTGGTATGTTCGTCTTTGCCGCCGCCGGTTCTGGAAAGGGGAGTACGAACAGGATAAGATCTGTGCATACCAAACTTTATATGAATGCCTTGAAACCATCACCCGGTTGATTGCACCGATCTCTCCGTTCTTCAGCGATGCAGTATTCCAAAACCTGGATGCTGTAACGGGTCGCTTCAATGCAGAATCAGTTCATCACGTTGATTTCCCTGTGGCGAATGAAGCAGTGATCGATGAATTACTAGAAGAAAGAATGCAGCTGGCACAGGATGCCTCTTCGTTGGTATTATCACTTCGCAAAAAAGTAAATATCAAAGTCCGCCAGCCCCTGCAAAAAGTGCTGATACCGGCCCTCAGTGCTTCCATGAAAGAGCAAATGCAAAAAGTGGAGGACCTGGTAAAAGCCGAGGTGAATGTAAAAGAGATCGAATACCTGAGTCCTGATAATACATTCATCAGCAAAAAGATAAAACCCAATTTTGTGGCCCTGGGTAAAAAACTCGGATCCAGGATGAAAGCGGTATCGGCAGCACTGGCTCAATTCACACAGGAAGACATTGCATTGTTAGAAAAAGAGGGACAATATAATTTGCCAGTTGATGGCGAACCTGTAATATTACAAACCACTGATGTTGAGATCAGCAGCGAGGATATTCCGGGCTGGACAGTGGCCAATAAGGGTAGTTTGACGGTGGCGTTGGATGTGACGATAACACCCGAATTAGAAGCCGAAGGCAATGCCCGTGAGTTTGTGAACAGGATCCAGAAGATCCGGAAGGACAGTGGTTTTGAGCTGACAGACCGGGTAAGTTTGAAAGTGGCTGCCGCCAACGGAATGAAAGATTCGCTGGCTCAGTTTAAAGACTATATTTGCGCCGAAATTCTGGCGGATTCGTTGGAATTTGAAGCCGAGATACCAGACGGTATCCAGGTTGATATTAACGATGTATTGCTTAATGTGATTGTTTTAAAAAAAGGGTAAATCATGGCAAGTAAAAAGAAACCGGCACCTAAAAAAGCCGCCAAACCTGCCCCTAAAAAAGCTGCTGCAAAAAAACCGGCAGCCAAGAAAACTGTGAAAAAATCTGCACCCGCCAAGCCGGCCGCTAAAAAGCCTGCCCCCAAGCCTGTTGCCAAGAAGGCAGCAGCTGTTAAAAAACCTGCTGCCAAACCTGTAGCTAAGCCAGCTCCTGTTAAGCAACCGGCCAAACCGGTGGCGGTGGCCAAGCCAGTAGAAAAAGTGGCGGAGAAACCTGCTGCACCTCCTGCTCCTGTGGTTAAAAAACCATCGGCAAATGATCCCAAATCACTCGTATCGATCAAGCAGGTGGCCAAGCCCGTTATTAAAAAAGAACCACCGAAGCCGGTGAAAGTTGTTATACCCAAAACAACCACCAAGAGCTCGGTAAAATATGAACCCGAATTTACTAAATCTGTATTAGACACAAACCCTATGTACGAACACAATGGCCCGAGTATGCGCTACTCAGATAGCGATCTGGCAGAGTTCAGAGAGATCATTCAAAAGAAATTAGATGCTGCTAAAAAGGAACTGGCTTACCTCCATGGACTGATCACCCGTCGTGATGAAGGCGGTGATGTGGACGAAGCCCGTTATATGACCATGGAAGATGGAAGTGTAAGTATGGAAAGAGAGCAGCTGAGCCAGATGGCAAGCCGCCAGATCACTTTTATTGATCACCTGGAAAAAGCCATGATGCGCATCGAGAATAAAACCTATGGTATCTGCCGTGTTACCGGGAAACTGATCGACAAAGCCCGGCTGCGTGCCGTGCCCCATGCCACCCTCAGTATTGAGGCGAAGCAGATGATGAATAAATAATCAATCTCCTTGTAATAAGAAAGCCCTGCAACAGTATGTTGCGGGGCTTTTATTTTCTCCTGCAAACCGGGTCGTTATTATTTTCTGCGGGGGCCGAGGAATACCTGGAACCCGGCACCAATCATTAATCCATGATTAGAGAATTTGGTGGTTGTTTCGTTTTCAGCACGGGTATCAATGCTGCCATCAATACCATCATCACGCAGTGTTGTTCTCTGAAAAGTATTTTTGTTATAGGCAAAATTATAACCGAGGTAGAAGTCAAGGCCGGTATGGGCACTAACCATTTTTGTGAAACCTGCCGAAAAAGATGTGTTGAAATAAAATCCGCCGGATGAATGACCACTATAGGTTTGCTTATACGAAGAAGCTCCGGAGCCGCCATAAAAAAAACCTTCTGTTTTCAGGTTACTGATTCCTCCATTGAGACTTAGTTGGCCAAAGGGCAATAAAGAGTTACCTTTTTTAGCAGAGAAATAATTCCGGGCAAAGCCTCCGAACCCGATATTGAAATTGGTGGATTTATCACTTTGGTAGGTGCTGCCATTCTGTTCGAACGTTGTTTTCTGATTAGTTGGATTGATAGTTAAAGAAAGACCTGCAACTGTTTGGCTGGTTATAAACCAGCCGATTGAAGGGTTAACAGTAATGGCATAGCTGTTTGTTTTGGAGGTATTGGATCCGATAGACGCTACCGAAATATCAGCATTGCCAGCGTTGAAAACTGCGCTGCCAATAGTTGCGCCAACCATTCTGTCTCCCTTTTGAAACTGGCCGGTGGAAATAAAGGAGACGAACAGAAATAGAACTACGGCAAACAGGCGGTGGGGCATAGCTAAATGATTTGAATCTCAACAAATATAGACGTTACCCATAAGCCAGCAAAAACACGCAGTAAAGGAAATTTTTTTGATGAAATCCATAAAAGGTTGGATTTTTTTCCTTTACCTTTAAAACATCTTTGGGAAACGGTTAATTCCGTTTACATTTATACATTAAAGAAACTAAATAACTGCCAAATCAAACGCTATGAGAAAGTTCAGACTTCTTTCGCTTTTATTATTAGCTATCTCTTTTGTTGCTATCAACTGTACTAAAGAAGGTCCTGAAGGTCCTGCTGGTGCAACTGGTCCGCAGGGTCCCGCCGGTGGAACTGGTGGAACTGGCGGAACTGGCCCTACCGGTCCGCAAGGTCCGCAAGGCCCTACTGGTCCAACTGGACCGCAAGGCCCTGCCGGTACTGCCAATGTAATTTATTCGGCGTGGGAACAATTCTCCGCTGCTGCCTGGGCTGATACCACAATGACAAATGTTGGACAGTGCTCAAGGTACCTCAGAACAGCGCCAGGTGTTACTGCAGCAATTATAAATAATGGAGTTGTGCTTTCTTATCTTGCTTTAGTTACCGGGGGCAACGTTACCCAGGGCCCTTATCAAATGCCGTTCCTTTGCACCGGCTGTTCTCCTGTAGTCAACCTGAGCTTTATACCTGTTGCTGGTAAACTGATTTATTATTCAGTCAACCTCACTGGTACTACAACCGGGTTTGCTGATGGTTCTTATTCTACCAGGTATGTGATTATTCCGGGTGGCGTTTCCGGTGGTCGCGGAACGAATTCAGAAAAAACAGCTGAAATAAATGGCCAGTTGTACACAGAATCTGCATTGAAAGCTATGTCTTACGACCAGGTATGTAACCTGCTGAATATTCCTAAATAAGCCGCAATTACTTTATATACTAAATCCACCTCTTGCAGGTGGATTTATTTTTTTGACAAACCCCATCTGGCTTAAATTGCGGGACTAAAATTCTGTGATGAAAAAGTCTCTGTTATCAGTGGTTCTTTTTTTTACCTGGAACTTGTTTTTTGCACAGTCTAAAATTATTTCAGGACCCATGCTGGGTCCTGTTGAACTAAAAGATGCAAAGATCTGGGTGGAGGTTTCACCACAAGTAAGATCTGTTTGGGTTCAGTACAACAAGAAAGGAGAAACTAAAACAAAGACGGTAGTTTACAAAGGGCAATTGGGTAATGATTTTAACCCAGTTCACTTCACCATCGGTGGGTTAGATTATAATTCAGTTTACCAGTATAAAATTTTGATTGATGGAAAGGCCAGTGGTAAAACCGGGGAGTTTACCACGAAAGACCTCTGGCAATGGCGTAAACCAGCTCCTGATTTTAATTTCCTGACTGGTAGTTGCGCTTATTTCAATCAGCCTGAAACAGATCGCCCGGGCAAACCTTACGGGGGTGATTCTTCCATCTTTGAAACCATGGCAAAAGAACGATCCGCATTCATGCTCTGGCTGGGTGATGCCTGGTATACAAGGGAAGCGGATTATTACAGCGAATGGGGGTTATGGAACCGGGCAAGTCATGATAGAGCTGTTCCGGTATTACAGAACTTTTTGAAAGCCATGCCCCAATTAGCCACCTGGGATGATCATGACTACGGTCCCAATGATATCGGCTCCAATTATATCCTCAAGGAGGCAAGCAGAAAAGTATTTAACAGCTATTTCTGCAATCCTTCTTCAGGCGAAAACGGGCAGGGTATTTATACCATGACGACCTGGGGTGATGCCGATATTTTTATTACTGATGACCGCTGGTGGCGCAGTGCAGACAGAACAAAAGATTCTGTAGATGGAAAGCCCAATCCTGAAAAAAGAATGCTGGGAAAACAACAAATGGAATGGCTGAAAAATTCTTTGTTATACAGCAGTGCCACATTTAAGATTATTACCGTAGGCAGCCAGGTACTGAACCCGGTTTCTCCGTTTGATAAATGGCGGGATTTTCCGGCTGAATATGATGAGCTGATGAATTTTTTGAAAGAATATAAAGTGACCGGGGTTTTATTTCTTACCGGTGACCGGCATCACAGCGAGATCATCAAAATGGAAAGGCCGGGAACCTATCCATTGTATGATATTACCGTTTCCCCGCTTACTTCCGGCACTCATCAATTTGGGGAGGCAGAAAAAAATAACCCATATCGTGTCTTTGGATTAGCGGAGAAGCAGAACTACGGAAAATTTTCCTTCAGCGGACCAGGAGGTAACCGTAAACTGACTGTTGAGTTTTTGGGAATAAAAGGAGAGAAGCTCGGCGAGTGGTCCGTAAATGAAAAAGAGCTGAAAATAACAGGTAACCGGTAGGTATTTCGATTATACAAATAATATTATCAATCAAGGTTAAGTTCTGATCATGACAATTTACTTTCAATACGAGAAAGGACAGGTGATGCAGGCGTTGCGGTATCACTTCATCAGCAGGCCGGAGATCCGCATCATGCTGATCGTTGTAAATATATTTGCTATCGGGTCGATCACCTTATATGCAATGAAAAAGATCACTGCGATGGCTTTTTTAGTGGGCTCCTCTTTATGGATCGTATTAATGATCAGTTTCTGGTTTGTGTTACCAATGCTGGTTTACCGCAGGGCTGAAACATTTAAACACAGCTTTAGTATGGATTTTGGTGCAACAACTTTCACCTTAAGTCATGAGAATGGTAACAGGTCATGGCCATGGGAGGCATTAAGCAGTTTTTTGGAAAGTCCCCATTTCTTTCATTTGTATTTTGACAGCCGTTCATTTTTCCTGGTCCCTAAAAGCGGATGTGCTGATAAAGAGGAAGTGAATGAACTGAGAACGTTGCTGAAGGAAAAGATCAGGAAGAAATAAATAATCTATACCGGCGGGTTCAAAGTCTTTTTTCCATCAGGTAGTGGGGGATTGTTACTTCCGTAAATTCATTTCCAACAACCCGGTAGCCCATTTTTTCATAAAAGCCGGTAGCGTTTTTCCGGGCATGCATGCTGAGAATCTTATAGCCCCTGTCGCGGGCAATATTTTCTGCAAAGGTCATCAGCGCTCTTCCGATCCCTTTTCCCTGGAGATCATTTAATACGGCCATTTGACGGAGGCGTACGGTTGTGGGGTTTTCTTCCACCAGCATACAACAGGCCAGGATATCATCTTCCTCAAACGCACCAATTAACATATTTTCCTTTTCTTCTTCCAGTTCCTGAGGAGTAAAGCCAAGACCCAGTGGTTTGCGCAGAACATCGTCCCTTAATTTCACCATTTGGCGATATTCATAGCTACCGTGATCAATTATTTTCAAAGCCATTTCAAAGCAGGTTGTTGATAGATTTTCAAATTACAAAGAACTTATTAGACAGCCAACGGCAGTTCGTTTAAATTTTTATTTCGGAAAATACGCAAAGCCGTTATTAAGGCCTCTTTTTCAGGGATTTGGGCTAAAATGGGAAAAAAGAAGCTTTACGATGTTGATTTATCCAAAAAGTATATTTTTGCACCCAATAACTAAACTATTACAGACATGTCAGACATTGCATCAAGAGTTAAAAAGATCATCGTTGACAAATTAGGTGTTGACGAAGCAGAAGTAACCAATGAAGCTTCTTTCACCAATGACCTGGGAGCCGATTCACTCGACACCGTTGAACTGATCATGGAATTCGAAAAAGAATTCAACATCTCCATTCCGGATGAGCAGGCAGAGACCATCACTACAGTTGGTCAGGCCGTGTCTTACCTGGAAGAGCATGCTAAATAATGCATATATCGTTTCCGTCTGAGACGGAAGCACGGAATGGAAATAAATTAACTCCGCCTTCTGACTGTGTTGCAATGCAGCGAAGGCGGTTTTTATCTTTGACCAATTATTAATCTTTCAATCAGGTTTATGGAACTGAAAAGGGTCGTTGTTACAGGTATGGGAGCCCTCACTCCGCTGGGAAATAATATTGATGAATACTGGAATAGTTTGATCAATGGAGTATCCGGGGCTGCCACTATCACACAATTTGATGCTTCTAAATTCAGAACCAAATTTGCCTGTGAAGTAAAGAATTTTGATGCCACCCAATACCTCGACAAAAAAGAAGCCAGGAAGATTGACCGGTTTACTCAATTTGCCCTCGTGGTAAGTGACCAGGCAATGGCTGATGCTGGCCTGGCAAAAGAAAATATTAACCCTGACCGTATCGGTGTGGTGTTTGCCAGCGGTATTGGGGGACTGATCACTTTCCAGAATGAGGTTACCGATTTTGCAAAAGGAGATGGAACACCCCGTTTCAATCCTTTCTTTATTCCAAAGATGATCCTGGACATTGCTGCCGGGCAAATATCCATGCGGCATAACCTGCGGGGGCCCAATTTTGCCGTGGTGAGTGCCTGCGCCAGCAGTACCAATGCCATTATTGAAGCGCATAATCTTTTACGTCTTGGGAAGGCTGATATCATTGTTACCGGCGGTAGTGAAGCGGTGATCAGTGAGGCGGGTGTTGGTGGTTTTAATGCGATGAAGGCAATGAGTGAAAGAAACGATGATCCCACCACTGCCAGCCGTCCTTATGATAAGGACCGGGATGGTTTTGTAATGGGTGAAGCGGCCGGAATATTGATACTGGAGGAATTGGAACATGCGAAAGCGAGAGGCGCAAAGATTTATTGTGAAGTGGTAGGTGGTGGTGCCACGGCTGATGCCCATCATATCACAGCTCCGCATCCCGAAGGACTGGGTGCCCGCAATGTAATGCTGGCTGCACTGGATGATGCGGGAATGAAACCGGAAGAGATCGACTATATCAATACGCATGGCACTTCCACACCTATTGGTGATGGTGCCGAAGTAAAAGCAATTACCGCTGTTTTTGGCGAGCATGCTTATAACCTGAACATCAGCGCCACCAAATCAATGACCGGTCACTGCCTCGGTGCTGCAGGGGTCATTGAAGCTATTGCCTGTATCAAGGCAGTAATGCATGATATCGTTCCTCCTACTATCAATCACTTTACAGATGACCCGGAACTGGATCCTAAACTGAATTTCACTTTCAATAAAGCTCAGCAACGCCCCGTCAATGCAGCCCTGAGTAATACGTTCGGGTTTGGCGGGCACAATGCCTGTGTGATTGTGAAAAAGTATAAAGGCTGATTTGTAAAAAATTCGTAGCTTGATGCTCTGTGGATTTCTTCAGTAATTTTTTTAAAAAACACGCCGGTTCAACTTTCAAAAAGGAACTCAGAAATATCCTGGGTTTCAAACCGGGTAATATTTCCCTGTACAAAACGGCATTAACACACCGCTCTGTCCGTGAAGGAGCGGATGAGAACAATGAACGTCTTGAATACCTCGGCGATGCAGTGCTCAGCGCCATGGTGGCGGATTATCTTTTCAAACGCTATCCTTATAAAGAAGAAGGATTCCTGACAGAAATGCGCAGTAAAATGGTGAACCGCCAGCAACTGAACGAGATTGCCATCCGGATGGGATTGAAGAAAGTAACGCTTTACAACAAAATGGACGGCTCGTTAAAAGTGAGCCAGATATTTGGTAATACACTGGAAGCCCTTGTAGGGGCAGTCTATCTCGACTTCGGTTATAAAAAAACCGCTAAATGGGTGCTGGATTACATTATTCTTCCCCATATGTTCATGGACGACCTGGAGAACCTGGAGATCAACCATAAAAACAAACTGTATGGCTGGGCCAATAAAAACGGTAAAACACTGGAATTTGAAACCCTGGATGAAAAGCTGGAAAATGGCCGCCGTCTTTTTACTGTAGCCGCCGTCATCGATGGGCAAAACATTGCACAAGGAAAAGCCTTCAATAAAAAAGATGCCTCCCAAATTGCAGCCCAATCGGCTGTAGAAAAACTGGGGATTGTGAATGCTGATTCAATTGTGGAAGAAGACGGCGAGGGTAAATTATAGACCCGTTCAGCTTCTTCTTTCCTGGCAGAGTTCTATCAAAACACCGTTGGTATATTTGGGGTGTAAAAAACAGACCAGTTTATTATCTGCTCCGGGTTTGGGTTTTTCGTTCAGTAATACGAATCCTTCTTTTTTCAGCCGTTCCATCTCGGCTTCAATATCAGCCACATCAAAAGCAATATGATGAATTCCTTCCCCCTTTTTTTCAACATACCTGGCAATTACACCCCCGGGATCCGAGCTTTCCAGTAATTCGATCTTATTCGGGCCGGTTTGGAAGAATGCCGTGTTTACCTTTTCAGATTCAACGGATTCTGTCTTATAACAGGGGGCGTTCAGCAGTTTTTCAAACAAGGGAACTGCCTCGCGGAGGCTTCGTACGGCAATACCGATATGTTCTATTTTTTGCATAACCAAACGGTTGATAGTAAAGGTCCTTGCGATTTCGGTAAAAACCTTTGCCAGGGCGAAATTACCCCTTTCATTTAGAACCTTTTGGGCTAATTTTGTGTTTAAGAAACGATAACCAAGTTATACATTGAAACTATGTTGAATTTCCCTATTTATCTTGACCATAATGCAACGACTCCCTGTGATCCGAGAGTTGTAGAGGCAATGATCCCCTACTTTACCAACAGTTTTGGTAATGCGGCCAGCCGCAACCATCCATTTGGATGGCAGGCAGAAGAAGCCGTGGACTATGCCCGTGAACAAGTGGCTAAACTGATCGGAGCTGACCCTAAAGAGATCATTTTTACATCCGGTGCTACAGAAGGAGATAACCTGGGTATCAAAGGGGTATTTGAAATGTATGCCAGCAAGGGTAATCATATTATCACCTGCAACATCGAACACAAAGCAGTGCTCGATACCTGTAAGCATATCGAAAAAGAAGGTGGCGAAGTGACTTACCTGAAAGTAAAAGAGAATGGATTGGTTGACCTGGCAGAATTAGAAGCTGCTATCAAACCAACCACTATTCTTATTGCGATCATGTATGCAAATAACGAGATTGGTACGATTAACCCGATCAGGGAGATCAGTGCGATTGCAAAGAAGCATGGCGTACTGTTATTCACGGATGCTGTACAGGCGGTCGGGAAAATTCCCGTTGACGTCAATAAAGACGGCATTGACCTGATGGCTTTCACAGCTCATAAAATGTATGGACCAAAAGGTGTTGGAGCTTTATATGTTCGCCGGAAAAACCCGAGGGTAAAAGTAACGGCACAGATTGATGGTGGCGGACATGAAAGGGGGATGAGAAGCGGTACGCTGAACGTTCCGGGTATTGTTGGTTTTGGGAAAGCCTGTGAGATATGTATGAACGAAATGGAAGAAGAAACAAAGAGGGTAAGTGCTCTCAGGGATAAATTACAAAATGCCTTATTGAAAATTGAAGAGAGCTACCTGAATGGCGATAAAGACCACAAATTGCCCCATGTAACCAATATCTCTTTCAAATATGTGGAGGGAGAAGGATTAATGATGGGCTTCAACAAAAATATTGCAGTATCATCAGGTTCGGCCTGTACGTCTGCTTCATTGGAACCTTCCTATGTACTGAAGGCGCTTGGTCTTGGTGATGACCTGGCACACAGTTCACTTCGTTTTGGCCTGGGCCGGTTTACCACTGAGGAACAAATTGATTACACGATAGAACAGGTAACCAACACAGTTAACAAATTAAGAGAGATGAGCCCGTTATGGGAGATGTATAAGGAAGGTATTGATATGAACAGTATTGAATGGGCACACCACTAATTGTTGAAAAGTTGAGAGGGTGGTAAGTTGGCAAGTTATTACCGTCCTCAATGTGCTTATTAACCAATTAACTTGTAAACTGATAAACTTAATACCATGGCATATTCAGAAAAAGTAATTGACCACTACCAGAACCCTAAAAACGTGGGGACACTGGATAAGAGCAAGGCAAACGTTGGTACCGGCCTGGTGGGTGCACCAGAGTGCGGCGACGTCATGCGGCTGCAAATTGAAGTGGATGAAGCAACCGGTGTGATCAAAGATGCCAAATTCAAAACCTTTGGATGCGGTTCTGCCATTGCTTCCTCTTCTTTAGCCACGGAGTGGCTGAAAGGCAAATCGGTAGATGAGGCGATCACGATCGATAATATGACCATTGTGGAAGAACTGAATCTTCCCCCGGTAAAAATTCACTGTTCTGTGCTGGCAGAAGATGCGATCAAAGCAGCAGTAAATGATTACCGGAAAAAAAATGGTCTGCCGGAACTGAAATTTGAAGAAAGTGTAATTCACTAAACCGAGGGTGGATAGTGGTAAGTAGAAAATGGGTCTTTAATCCCCACTTTCCATTTTCCATTCACTATTTTCCGAACTATGAGTGTAGCATTAGATAACGCCATTTATGTAAGTGACAAGGCCAAAGCCAAGGTGCAGCAGTTATTAGCTGATGCTGGGGTGGCCAATGATTCTTCTTATTTCCTGCGGGTGAGTGTGGTAGGCGGTGGTTGTTCAGGGTTGAGTTACAAACTCGATTTTGATAATGAATCAAAGCCCATGGACCAGGCGTTTGAGGATAATGGTGTGAAAGTGGTAACCGACCTCAAGAGTTTTTTATACCTGGTCAACACCACGCTTGATTTTTCCGACGGGTTGAACGGCAAAGGCTTTTACTTCAGTAATCCCAATGCCAGCCGTACCTGTGGTTGCGGAGAGAGTTTTGCCGTATAAAAGTTGACTTGTTAATATGTTGGAAAGTTGACAGGTTAGTAGGGTTCATTCCTTATTAACTTGTCAACTTTTTCAACTTTATACCTATTTTGCACTAATGTGGTCCGTTTGTAAAAAAGAGCTTCGCCAGTTTTTCAGCAGCCTTACCGGCTATATTGCCATTATCGTTTTCCTCCTGGTCAACGGGTTGATGCTGTTTGTATTTGAAAATAATATCCTGGATTTTGGCTATGCCACGCTGGACCGTTTTTTTGAACTGGCCCCCTGGGTATTACTCCTGCTCATTCCCGCCATTACCATGCGTAGCTTATCAGATGAATTCAAGACCGGCACGTTTGAATTATTACAAACACGGCCGCTGACCCGCTGGCAGATCGTTACCGGTAAATACCTGGGCAGTCTGATCGTGGTGCTGATTGCTTTATTACCCACCATTGTTTATTTTTTCTCCATTCAGCAATTATCCTCAAATGAGGGCATTGATGCCGGGGCTACTATTGGTTCCTATATTGGTCTGTTCTTTTTAGCTGCGGTATTTACAGCCATTGGAATTTGCAGCAGCAGTTTTACCACCAACTCGGTTGTGGCCTTTATTATTTCACTCATCGGTTGTGCATTATTATACTACGGGTTTGATGCGATCAGTAAATTACCTGCTTTGAGCAACGGTCCTGATTATTATGTGGCCATGGCCGGTATTGATTTTCATTACCAGAGCATCAGCCGCGGCGTGATAGATACCCGTGATATCATTTATTTTCTCTCTGTCATATTTCTTTTTTTAATGATCACCAACCGGAACTTATTAAAACGGTAAGCTGCATGAAAGGATTGAATAAAATAGTTGCTTCTAAATCCGGCTGGCTCCTGCTGCTGGTTGTTTTGTTGGCTGTTAACTTTCTTTCTGCAATTTTTCACTCCCGCATTGATCTTACCAAAGAAAAAAGGTATACCCTGAGCGCAGCTACAAAGAAATTATTGCGGGGGCTGGAAGAAGATGTGCAGATTGATGTATTCCTGAAAGGAGAGTTTCCCGCCGGTTTCCGCAAGCTGGCCAACAGTACCCAGGAGTTTTTAGAATTATTGAAAGACCGGAACGGGGCAAAGATTCATTACCGGTTTATTTCACCACTGGAAAATATCGAAGGAGCCCGGATCAGTTATGGCGATTCATTGATGAATCTCGGGGCCACACCGATCAATCTTACCGTGCAAAAGGAAGCCGGGCAAAGCAGTAATATTATTTTTCCAGTTGCTGTTATGCAATACAAAGGCCAGCAAACACTCATCAATCTGTATCCCGGTGCCAGTGGACGAATTTCGCAGGAAGAGATCAACAGTGCTGAGGCATTGATGGAATACCAGTTTGCCAAAGCACTGGATAAAATGACACAGGCGAATAAACCCGGGATTGCTTACAGCACCGGGAATGGCGAGCCAACAGATGCAAGAACATATGACCTGTCACAAACACTTGGAAAAGATTACCAGTTTGGTTTGATCAATTTGCAGAAGGAAGCTACTATTCCGGAAGGGGTGAATGTATTGCTGATCGTTAAACCCATGCAAACCTTTACCGAAGAAGAGAAATTCAAGATCGACCAGTTTGTGATGCGGGGTGGAAAGTTGTTGTGTTTTATTGATAATTTATATGCAGAACAGGATAGTCTTGCCTACAAACCCGAAACCATTGCTTTTGACCGGGGATTGAACCTGACCGATCTTTTCTTTCGTTATGGCCTCCGGATCAATACCGACCTGGTCATGGACCTGCAATGTGATATGATACCTTTTGTGGTGGGAGGTACACCTGAAAAGCCGCAGTATGAATTTTTACATTGGAATTATTTTCCCTTGCTCTCACCTGCTCCCGGTCAATCGCTCAATAAAAATATTGGTTATGTAGCAAGCCGCTTTGCCAACTCAATCGATACGATCAAAGTGACGGATATCAAGAAGACCCCTTTACTGGTCTCATCTCCCAATTCAAGGATCATCAGTACGCCGGCACTGATCAGCCTGAATGAAAATAAGAATACACCGGAGGATGAAAAGTTTAAAACCAATGCAATACCGGTAGCTATGTTATTGGAAGGTAAATTCACTTCTTTCTATAAGAACAGGGCTACAAAAGCGCAGACAGATAGTTTGGCTGCTCAAGGCTATCAATTCAACAGCATCTCAACTGAAAATAAGATTATTGTTGTAGCAGATGGTGATATAGTATTGAATGAATTTATTCCAAGCGACGGGCCTACCAGCCAGCCCATTCCTTTACCTATGGGCTGGAACAGGTACACCTATGGTGAATACCAGAAGCAATCTGAATACGGCAAACTATTCATTCCTGTTGCCAACCGGGAATTCCTGCTCAGTTGTGTGGAATACCTGGTCAGCGATCCGGCCATTAGCCAAACAAGGAATAAGGATATTGTATTAAGGCTGTTGGATTCTAAAAAAGTGGAGGCAAAAAAACTAACCTGGCAGTTGATCAATATTGCATTGCCTGTTTTATTAGTGTTATTATCTGGCTGGATCTATCAGCAGGTAAGAAAAAGGAAGTATGCGGCACAGACCATTTAGCCCGGTTCTCTGTTACTCTATTTAACTTTGACTTTATTATAAACAATATAAATGACAAAAGATCAGATCACTTATCTCGTATTTGGTATCGTATTAATTCTTGCCCTCGCATTTGATCTTGGCCTGATGAGTAAGAAGGATAAGAAAATTACGATCAGGCAGGCCCTGTACCAGACTTTTTTCTGGGTTGGTCTTGCCCTGGCATTCTTTGTTTTTATGTGGATTGAAAAAGGAGAAGTGCTGGCATTGGAATACCTGAGCGGCTACCTGATGGAATGGAGCCTGAGTATTGATAATATATTTGTATTTATTCTTATTTTCTCAGCTTTTTCGGTAAAGGAAAAATATTATGGCCGGGTATTGCTGATTGGAATTTTAATGGCAATTGTTTTCAGGGTAATCTTTATTACCGTAGGTGTTGCATTAGTTGAACGGTTCAGCTGGGTGCTTTATATTTTTGGTGTCTTCCTTTTATACACCGGTTATAAGATGTTCTCTGCTACAGATGATGAAGAATTTCGTCCGCAGGACAGTAAGATCTATAAATTCATGAAACGGTTTCTGCCCTTAGTGCCGCATGATGGTAATGGCAAATACATGATCCGTGAAAATGGTAAACCTGCTTATACCACTTTATTCGTCGTGGTAATCATGCTGGCGGCTATTGATCTTGTTTTTGCATTGGACTCCATTCCCGCTGTGATGGGAATATCAAGGGATAAGCTGGTGATCTATACGTCTAATATTTTTGCAGTGCTGGGGCTCAGGTCGCTTTTCTTTTTGCTCCGTGGCGCTGTGAGCAAATTTGATTACCTGCAACAGGGTATAGCTATTGTTCTGATCTTTATCGGGTTAAAGATGCTGGGGGAACATTGGATCAGCCAATGGATCAGTAAGAATATACAGGTCTTTATTTCATTAGGAATAATCATGGTTTGTATTTCCGGCTCCATTTTTTATTCCATGTTCATGCAGAAAAAAGGAAGCCCGCCAGATGTAAAAGACGAAAGTATCAGTTCATAATACTTGAGCTACTCTATACAACATATTACTGATGTTATCGGCGCTGATGCCGGTATTATTGCAGATACACCTATCAGGCATTTGATCCTGGACAGCCGGAAAGTATATGCGGCATCCTCCTCTTTATTTTTTGCCATCAAGGGGCCAAGACGGGATGGTCACCAGTTTATTTCCGAGCTCTATAAAAAAGGGGTAAGAAATTTTGTCATCAGTATTCCCGTTGATCGTTCCCTTTTCCCGGAGGCCAATTTCCTGCTGGTAAAAGATACATTGCTGGCATTACAGGAGCTGGCAGCCTTCCATCGAAAGAACTTTACCATCCCGGTAATCGGGATCACTGGCAGTAACGGTAAAACAATTGTAAAAGAATGGTTATACCAGCTGTTACAGGAAGACTACCAGGTTGTACGTAGTCCAAAGAGCTATAATTCACAAGTGGGGGTACCACTAAGTGTTTGGCAAATCAACCAGAAACATACGCTGGGGATCTTTGAAGCCGGCATTTCGCAGGCCGGGGAAATGGAGAAGCTGGAAAAGATCATTCAACCCACAATTGGAATACTCACTAATATTGGAGAAGCACATAGCGAAGGTTTTACAGGCAAGAAACAGAAGCTTACAGAAAAATTGAAATTATTTTCCCATGCTGAAGTGCTGATATGCCCCGGAGACGACGAATTGGTAGCAGCAGTAACAGCAGGAAGTGGCATAAAAAAGTTTACCTGGGGGCGGAAGAGTACCAATACTGTCCGGGTAAGATCAGTAGAAAAAATGATTTCATCGACCCGTATACAACTGAAGCATGAATCGGGTGAACTTGACATCATCATCCCTTTTACAGATGATGCATCGGCAGAGAATGTTATCTCCTGCTGCAGTGTTTTATTATACCTTGGTATTAGTAAGGAAACAATTGCTTCAAAAGTAAAATACCTGCAGCCGGTGAATATGCGGCTGGAATTAAAAAAGGGAATCAATCATTGTTCAATTATCAATGACAGCTATAGTGCGGATACCAGTTCTCTTGAAATAGCCCTGAATTTTCTCAGCCAGCAAAGCTCCGTGCATAAACGGACGGTTATACTTTCCGACCTGTTGCAAACGGCCACACCAGACCGGGAACTTTATATCGCTGTACTGGATAGCTTAAAAGAACACCAGGTAAACAGGCTGATCGGTATCGGGGAAAGGATTTCAAAAGAATTACAGAAAGAATTAATAAAACAACATGAAGGACTGTTAATTGAACTATACCCTTCAACCCCGGAGTACCTGCGTTATTTCCGTCCTTCTGATTTTAAAGAGGAAGTGATATTAGTTAAAGGAGCCAGGGTATTTGGTTTTGAAAGTATAGTACAGGTGCTTGAGCAGAAAGTGCACCAAACGGTGTTAGAGATCAACCTGAATGGTATTGTGCATAACCTGAAACAATACCAGCACCTGCTGAAGCCTTCCACGAAAGTAATGGCCATGGTAAAGGCGTTTGCCTATGGCAGCGGAGGCGCTGAAATTGCCGGTATTTTACAATATCATAAAGTTGATTACCTGGGCGTGGCCTATGCCGACGAAGGTGTGGAATTAAGACGGGCCGGTATCAGTTTGCCCATCATGGTTATGAACCCTGAAGAAAGCAGTTTTGATTCTATTGTGGAGAATAACCTGGAACCTGAACTGTATTCGTTTGAACTGTTCAGTGCGTTTGATTCCTTTTTGCAGCAGGAAGGGTTGCAACAATATCCCATTCATCTCGAAATAGAAACAGGAATGAATCGCCTGGGATTTGCTGTGAATGAAATAGAGAAAGTGGGAGACATGCTGAATGCATCTTCCTCTTTTAAAGTGCAAACTGTATTTTCTCACCTGGCTGGCAGTGAAGATGCAACACAAGATGAGTTTACCAATCAGCAATTCAGGGATTTTCAAATTGCAGTCAGGACATTAGAAGGGAAGATCGGTTATAGTTTTGTCAGCCATATCAGTAATTCAGCCGCTATTCTCAGGCATCCTTTATTACAACAGGATATGGTAAGACTGGGAATTGGGTTATATGGAATTGATAGTGCTGCAACCGGCAGGCTTGACCTGTTACCGGTTACTACTTTAAAAACAACCGTTGCTCAGGTAAAATACCTCAAAGCCGGTGAATCGGTAAGTTATAACAGGAAGGGGATGGTCAACCGGGATTCGGTGATCGCCACGGTTAGAATAGGCTATGCCGATGGTTACCCAAGAAGATTGAGTAATGGAACCGGTAAGATGCTGGTCAACGGAAAATTGGCGCCGGTGATTGGAACGGTTTGTATGGATATGACCATGCTGGATGTAACGGGAATTCCTGGAGTGAAGGAAGGGGATGATGTCATTGTATTCGGGAAGGGATTACCCGTGCAGCAGGTAGCAGCATGGGCGCAAACGATTCCCTACGAGATCATGACAGGGGTTTCCCAGCGGGTGAAAAGGGTCTATTTTGAGGAATGATTTTTAACAACGGGAGTCAGAGCCCCACAGCTGAAACCCGTATATTTGCGACTTAATAAAAACGATAGTGAAGCTAAGACATGTCATCCTGATTATTGCATTGATCATTCTTGGTGACCAGGCCCTGAAGATCTGGATCAAGACTCATTATGCTACCGGCGATACTAATATTACAGGCATTTCATGGTTCAGGCTTCATTTTATTGAAAATCCCGGAATGGCCTGGGGCTGGAAATTTGGTAATGAAACCGGCAAGATGATTCTCACTCTTTTCCGGTTAGGAGCAGTTATTTTTGGAACCTGGTACCTCGGCCGCCTGGTGAAGCAACAATATACAAAAGGATTTATTGTTTGTGCATCACTGATCTACGCCGGTGCACTTGGGAACCTGATAGATAGTATGTTTTACGGGATGATCTTTGATAAAGGATTGCACTATGATCCCACCATCGGTATCAATGATTATGTGGGTTATTCAGGTATTGCCTCTTTTTCTTCTCATGGTTATTCTTCCTTCCTTCATGGCAGCGTGGTGGACATGTTATACTTCCCGATCATCAATTCGCATTTCCCTTCCTGGGTACCTTTTGTTGGTGGCGACAGGTTTGAATTTTTCAGCCCGATATTTAACCTTGCTGATGCTTCGATTTCGGTAGGGGTAATAACATTGCTGGTGTTTCAGAAACGATTTTTTAAACGACAGCATGAGGAGAAGCAACACCCGACTGTTGTAACGAATTCCGAGATCAGTGACCGGGCACAGGTATTATAAGAAGAAACCGCTTCATTTTGAAGCGGTTTCTTCTTATCAGCAGGCGATACACCTAGTTATTTTGTTTTAGCACCGTTTTCTGCAATATCATTCCATCCGAACGGACTCTTAATATGTATACACCCGGTGCCAGGTTACTGGTATTATTCAGTTTTAACCGGTTGATCCCTTGTGTGAGGTCAAGCCTGTTTTTTCTGACCACTATTCCTGAAATATTTAATAATTCAGTTTCTGCACTGGTAATTTTTGTAGATGAGATATCAAACCGTAATTCATCGGAGAATGGATTGACAACAGATGTGAATGAGAACGGAACAATGTGAGCTGTCAGTTGGATGGTACGGGTATAACCGGTGCGGCCGGCGATATTTCTTAGTTTGATCCTGTAAAAACTGGTTATGGTGAAATCCGGATCTGTAAACGAATAGATATTCATGTCGGACTCGAAATCTCCATGACTATTGACAGCTCCAATCTGGCTGAAATTGATGCCGTCCGTACTTTTTTCAATATCGTAGAAAATTTGCTCTGCTTCACGGCCGGTAGTCCAGTTTAGAAATGCAGTATTATTTTTTGTATGGCCGGTAAAGTTGACCATTTGTATACCCAGTGGGATACCACAGTCGATAACCGTCATGGTAATGATATTCCCCTGGTCGGTAAACCGGCAATTAGCATTCGATAAGTTACTGGATGTGGTTGCAACAACAACCCTGTATTGGTCTCCGCTATTAGCAGGCAGTGTATTAGCGGGAGGTACAGTGTAAGAAGTAACATATTCCCAATCTGTTCCATTCCAGTAAGGTGCGGAAGGTCCGCCAGGTGCGGTAACATCAACCCAGGTCGTACCACCATCTGTACTCCGCTGCCATTTGTAATATGTATAGTTATTGAAAAAGGACCTTACCGTATCATATAGTACCAGCGGATTCCCTATACAAACAACCGGGTTAATGGAAGGGGAGTACTTCATATTCGGTGAACAGGTGGCAACGGATATATCATCAAGAGCCCAATCGTTACCACCACCTCCCGGGGCATTATTAAAAAACTTCAACGTAAAGCTTGTTTGTGCAGGACCGGTAAGAAAGGTAAAGCCTTTCTTAACCCAGACTCCTGAATAAAGAAGATTTCCGCTGGTATAGTAGTCAACTCCATCCACTTCGAATGTAAGGTTTGGGCACACACCTGAGGAATCAGCAGGACCAGTCGGAATATAGGCAACGTTGCCACTTGTGGCATTAACACCATTGGAGTCAGATCCGCACTTGCTGCAGATATTCCTCATCCAGCAGGATATCTCATAGTAGGTGTTCGGGCAAAGATTTGAAATGGTTTGTTGAAAAGCGGAGTCAATTCTATATGCGGCATTAATGACCAGCATATAACCAGCATTTGGGTTGGCAACTGTGTCAGCTGCAGGATTCCCAAGAGTTGGGGATACTGCACCAGTATGATCGCCGATAATATCCCATACCGAGAAAACCCGGTGGGTGGTTAATGGTCCGGCACCATCGGGATCGGGATCCGGTTTGGGCCAGGAATTAAGTGTTGTATAATTTGTTCTTGTAGATGTATTGTTTGCAATACCATAAAAGTAGTCATTAGGTGTACCTGTGGTGAAAATATTATAGGTATAGCCAGGGGGAACGTTGGCAGATGCTCCCCTGTTTCGGGGTGTCCCGGATCCGAATGTACCGTTTGTTTCTGTTCCTAGTGCGTTACCTCCAATAGTATTGGAGCAGATACCAAAATTCCTGTATACCCGTACAATATTCGCTGGAAATGTAAATGTTTGAATAGCTAAAGCTCCGTTTTTATACGTCATAGACCCACCCCCGGTTAGTATATTAGCTCCATAAGCAGCTGTAACACGAACCCGGAAAGAAGCAATCATAATGCAGGTGCTGCCGAATCTTGGTTTATGGGTATTAGCAACCCTGCCTCTCCTGGCAGCAGTAGCTGGTAATGCTGCAGGTGTAAATCCGAGGTTGATCCGTATGTTTGTACCATTGATCCAACCCGGATCATCATTCATTGCATCTGTAAATTGCTTGTAGATCTTTCCTTCATTAGTCAATACCCTGACGGTACCCGGGATATAAACGGTGCCAGCAGGAACAGCATCATAATAAGCGCAACTGTCATAAGTGCCTGAACGTACCACAAAGGAAGCTCTTATCTCTAAGGTATCTCCTGGTTCTACGGTTCCGCCATTCAGACCTTTGGTGAGATTGATATAGCTTTTACCAAAGTCAATATTCTGGGCATCTGCTTTCATCACACAGCAGAAGAAAAGTGCAGAGAGAAAGCAAGGAAGAGATATTTTTTTTAATAAATGTATACCTGGCTTCATAGGCTGGATTTTCATTGACACATTACTTGGACTTCTGGTATCTAAATTAGATTAGCCAGGGCCGGAAAACAATAGGAGTTTTGTCATGAAAAACGCCTAAATGTCCTTATGGATTTTGCGGGGAAACCCCTATTGGCTTAAAACACAAAACCCCGCCTTTCGGTCGGGGCCTTTTTGTTATAGCTCAAGGGTTTACTCATAATGATTGAACCACTCATCTCCTCCCGGTTCCACTTCTTTAAAAGCGGCCAGCCTCTTTACAACTATATTCTTTACAGGGTAAGGATTCACCATGGCAAAAATCCTTGTTTTACCAGTAGTTTTTACTTTACCTGCCAGGACAGACCGTAAATAAGGTGATGAAGTTGTTGCTGTAGGAGGTGAAGATTCTTTGATCAGCTTTAACGGGTAGGCTGAAAAAAATGGAGTCGACTTAACACTGCTTTTCACAAGGTTGGTTTTCATAAAGCGGATTAATTACAACAGAAAATTAGACTGCTTACCCCTGAACTGCAACTTTTACGGAAATAAAAAAGAGAAGAAACCCGGTTTCTTCTCTTTTTACTTAGCATTTTTACGATAGTGCTTATTTTATTTCGCCAACCATATTGGCCGGGTTTACCCATTCGTCAAATTGTTCCGGGGTAACATAACCCAGTCTGACAGCCATTTCTTTTAATGTCGTACCTTCTTTATGTGCTTTCTGGGCTATTTCGGCAGCTTTGTAATAGCCGATCTTTGTATTCAGGGAGGTGACAAGCATCAGGCTGTTGTCAACATGTTTCTTAATATTGGCTTCAATGGGGGCAAGACCTTCGGCACATTTATCATTAAACGATACACAACCATCACCGATCAGCCGGGCACTGTGCAGGAAATTATAGATCATCACAGGCTTGAAAACATTTAGTTCAAAATGGCCATTGGCGCCACCGATACTGATCGCTACATCATTTCCCATCACCTGTGCCGCAATCATCGTTAATGCTTCACATTGTGTGGGATTCACTTTGCCGGGCATAATAGAGGAACCGGGTTCATTATCAGGAATGAATAATTCACCAATACCACTTCTCGGACCGGAAGAAAGCATGCGAACATCATTAGCGATCTTCATTAAACTTACAGCAACAGTTTTCAATGCGCCATGTGCTTCAACAATGGCATCATGTGCTGCCAGGGCTTCAAATTTATTTTCTGCAGTCACAAAGGGGAGGCCTGTTAAAGCAGCAATATGTTTAGCCACATTTTCAGAATAACCCGGCGGTGTATTGATGCCGGTTCCAACAGCAGTACCACCCAGTGCCAGTTCGCTGAGGTGAGCCAGTGTATTTTTGATCGCCTTTAATCCATGATCCAGTTGGGAAACATAACCACTGAACTCCTGCCCAACTGTAAGTGGCGTAGCATCCATAAAGTGGGTACGTCCGATCTTCACCACCTGCATAAACTCTTTGCTTTTGGCAGCTAATGTATTTCTCAGTTTTTCAATACCGGGAATGGTGGTTTCGACCAGGATCTTATAGGCTGCAATATGCATGGCCGTCGGGAAGGTATCATTGGACGACTGCGATTTATTGACATCATCATTCGGGTGAAGAAATTTGTCTTTATCGGTTAATACACCTCCTTTAATAACATGACCACGATAGGCTACCACTTCATTTACATTCATATTGCTTTGTGTACCACTTCCTGTTTGCCAAACTACCAGCGGGAACCAGGCGTCTAATTTCCCTTCCAGTATCTCATCACATACCTGGCCGATCAGGTCCGATTTTTCTTTTGGTAAAACACCTGCTTCAAGATTGGTGATGGCTGCTGCTTTTTTGAGATAAGCAAATGCCCTGATGATTTCTTTGGGCATGCGGTTAATGTCCTGGGCGATCTTAAAATTATCAATGCTGCGCTGGGTTTGTGCACCATAAAGAGCATCGGCAGGAACCTTTACTTCTCCCATCGTGTCTTTTTCAATTCTGTAGTCCATATTGCTTGATTTTAGGAGTAAAATTTTGCCGCAAAGGTAGCGGAATTGAGCTGTTCCGGTACTGATAAAAAAGCTGTATCCCGGCCCATTTTGCTTAACTGAAATAGTTGTAACATTGGGTCTATGACAAGAATTGTTACCCTGCTGGTATTTTTAGTTTCGCTGGAACTTACCGGCCAGGTCAGGCAACCGTTGCCGTCCCGACCGCAACTGGCCTGGCATGATATGGAATTCTATTTCTTTATGCACTTTGGCCCCAATACATTCACCGATAAAGAATGGGGGCACGGGGATGAACCGGAAGAGATATTTAATCCCTCTCAACTGGATTGCCGGCAATGGGTGAAAGTGGCGAAGGAAGCCGGTGCAAAGGGAATTATCATTACTGCCAAACATCACGACGGATTTTGCTTATGGCCCAGTAAGTATTCTAAACATACAGTACGGGAAAGTAAATGGAAAGATGGGAAGGGAGATGTACTGAAAGAATTATCTCAAGCCTGTAAAGAACAAGGGTTGAAGTTTGGTGTCTATATTTCTCCCTGGGACCGGAATCATCCTGACTATGGAACAGAAAAGTACAATGATGTTTTTGTGAACATGATGAAAGAGTTGTTTACGAGTTATGGACCGATATGGGAGCTATGGTGGGATGGTGCCAACGGCGAAGGGCCCAATGGCAAGAAACAGGTATATGACTGGAGGCGGTTTGAAAATACGGTTCGCCAGCTTTCTCCAACCACTGTGATCTTTAGTGATATTGGGCCTGATATCCGCTGGGTGGGTAATGAGAGTGGCATTGCAGGGAAAACAAACTGGAATTATTTAGACACAGCAGGCTTTAAACGGGGATTGGGAGCACCGCCGAATGATACTTTACAGCAGGGAAATGTAGTCGGTAAAAATTGGATCCCGGCAGAATGTGATGTAAGTATCCGGCCGGGCTGGTTCTGGCATGCCAATGAAGATATAGTGGTAAAATCGCCTGAACGTTTATTTGACCTCTATTTGAAATCAGTGGGAAGGGGAGCCAATTTATTATTGAATGTGCCCCCGGATAACCGGGGATTGATCCATGAGAATGATGTGGAAGCGTTAATGGGGTTCAAAAAATTGAGAGATGAAAATTTTGGTACTAATCTTTTGAAACAGGCTAATACTTACTGGGAATTCTTAGAAGATGAAGTGCTGCCTGATTCAGTGCAGGTGAGAGCCATTAGTTTATCACCTGCAATTTACAGCATCAATGTGCAGAATTTTATTGTGCAGCTGCAACGACCCATGCTGATGAATTGTATTGTACTAAGGGAAGCTATTCACCTTGGGCAGACAATAAAGAAATTCAAAGTGCTTATGTATAACAAAGACAAACTGGTGAAAGAAATGACCGGTACTACCGTAGGCATGAAAAGGATACTAACATTTCCTGCCAGTACAGTTACTTCTTTCAAAGTCGTGCTGGAAGATGCAACAGGCAATGATAATATCAGTGGTGTCGCAGCTTACTTACTTGATGAAAAATTAATTGAGCAATAACTCAGGTAATTTTTAATGCCCTTTAAAAACCGGTTTCCTTTTTTCTAAGAAAGCGGTCGTTCCCTCTTTCATATCATCGGTATCGAATGAATTACCAAACTCTTCTATTTCCACAGCGTAGCCATCTTTGTTCTCATCATAAACTGCATTGGCTGCTTTGATACAGCCTGCAATAGCCAGCGGTGCTTTGGAGTTGATCACTTCCAGTATTTTTTTGCATTCATCCAACAGGGCTGTTCCGGTTGTTATATGGTTCACCAACCCCAGCGATTTTGCTTCGGCAGCATCAATCATATTCCCGGACATGAGTAGTTCCATGGCTTTGCCTTTCCCAATTAATTGTATCAACCGTTGGGTGCCACCATAACCGGGTATCAATCCAAGGTTTACTTCCGGCTGACCAAATCTGGCATTATCACTGGCGATACGGAAATGACAGCTCATGGCTAACTCACATCCGCCACCTAATGCAAAGCCGTTCACAGCAGCAATGATGGGTTTGGGGCAGTTCTCTATCCTGGCAAATGTATCCTGGCCTCTTTGGGCTAATGCCATCGCATCCGCTTTATTCAGCCCGCCAAATTCTGAAATATCTGCACCGGCTACAAATGCTTTTGATCCGGCACCGGTAATGATCACTGATTTTATTTCTTTATGACTATATACCTGGTCCAGCACCTTATTCAGCTCCTCAAAAACGGTATTATTAAGCGCATTCAGTTTATCAGGACGATTGATCACCACCGTTAAAACGCCATGCTCAAGGAGGACAAACAGCGAATTGTACATAGACTATCTATTTTTTTCAAAAATAGACATTCAGCACAATTTAACTACATGACTTTTCTCCGGGGCTTCCATTTCAGTATAGCGGCGTATAGCCAGGCAGAACCTGTCATGGCGGTGGCAATTAAAATGCAACTGGCTACTCCTGTTTTAAGAAAGAAAATTACTTCTTCGCTTACTGACATGGGGAATTCATAGAACAGGCAGCGAAGAGAAATATATACAAACAGGGAAATAATGCTGCCGGACTGCATGGCCTGTACGAATACGTTTTTATGCCGGCGCACAAAGAATTGTTTCATTTGCTGAATTTTCAGGTTTAAGGTTGATCTGGCTGCAAAAATGCGCTATAGAGACCGCAATTGGAGACCCGGATGAGTGAACCGGGATTTCAGTATTACGAGAGGGGGTAAAAATTGGATGAATTGAAAACTATACAGGCTGGTTAGTGGCTTTGCAGTAAAATAATATCCCGGGACAAACCTATTGTTGTTGCTGGACCTCCATAAACCTTCGGTACGAATTATCCGTGGAAGGGATGCCGGGGTTATTGACCTGGTAGGAAAAAACCGGGGTAACCGGCTGTTCATCCACAAGTGTGCTGTTATTGATGATAACGGATACTTCCAGCTTGTGTTCTGAAGATCCTTTATAAGTTCCTTTTACAGGCGTGCAATCAGTAAAGTTCCTGCCAATTGCTAATCTGACATGCCTGTCACTTACGATACAGTCATTGGTGGGATCTAGGCCCAGCCACCCGTAAAATGGAATATAGGCTTCCACCCAGGCATGTGTGGCCCCTTCACCCCGCAATTCATGGTTCTTGGGACATATATAGCCACTTACATAACGGGCAGGTATACCCACCAACCGAAGCATGACCAGCAAAACATGGGCAAAATCCTGGCAGACACCGGCTTTCAGTTTCCAAATTTCATCCACCTGAGTTTCCACACTGGTGATTCCTTTCTTATATTCAAAATTGTTATAGACAAAAGAGGACATTTCTTTTGCTGCAGCAAAAGGGGTGACGGATGTATTCATCATCGTATTCACTACAGCTGTCACTTCATTATAGGTATCAAAATTTTCAAGCAGCATGAAATCCAGGTAAGGGAATTGTTCCCGGATCACTGCAAGGTTTTCCCATTGCGTTTCAGGAGCTGTATCGTAAGCAGGCAGCTCGGTTTCTTTGGTAACAATTTCAATGTTCGACTGTATCGTTAATTCTGTATGTGGTTTGATAACCGAGAAGATGCCTGTTTTATTACCAAAGTAATCTGTAAACACTTCAACCCCGGGATGGTGAGAGATGATCAGGTCATGTTTCTTAACTTCCTGCTGCAGGTCTGTGATCGGGAAAAGCATCACCTGGTTGGCACTGTCAATAACCGGGGCAGGGTAAGTGTAGCGGGTAATATGTTTGATACGGTATTCAGGCATGGTTGTAAAAGGGTAGTAATTCAGGAATTACCAAAATAATATTGATTAAATGCAGCAGCAATGCCAAATAACTCGCTGCGGGTTTGCTGTAAAAATTCTTTCAGGTGCTCACTTTCCGAAGGACGGATGCTGCTGTAACGCACATTATTCATCGCCCTGCCGATCAGGAATTCTAATTGTTTGTAGCTGTCCGGCAGGCTTTCTGTCTCCAGCCGTTGAAAATACCGGAATAATTGCCCCAGGCAATAGGCGACAGAATGCGGGAAATTATTATTGTACAGGATTTGTTGCAGTACATGATCTGCCTGGAAATTTCCCCGGTGGGATTTCAGGTATAACTCATAACCGGATAAGGAGTAAAGCAGGTAACGAAGGGCCGGCACTTCCTTCGGTTGCTGCAGGTTATAATTGAGTTCGGTAAGTTTAATGTTCAGCATATCCGCAGTAAGAATAGCCCTCTCCAGGAACTTACCCATGTTGAGATAATTAAAGGCCTCGCCCCTGGCCATAGTGATATCCACCGTGCCGTGATATAACATGCCGTGATGAATTAATGTATCCAGTGCAGAAACCGGGTCGCCTTGTTGCAATTGCGACTGTATATGTTTGCTCCGGATCAGGTGATAATAATCATTCAGGCATTGCCATACTTCTTTGGTGATATGATCCTGTACAGCTCTTGCATTTTCCCTGGCCCGTGTAATGTTGTTGATAACCGATGCCCCGTTGTTGCGTTCAAACAATAAATGTTGTAAAACTTTTGCAGAATTATTGCCAATACTTTTAACTTCTTCTGCCGGTGCATCGCTGTGGCTGAGCAACAAGGGTTGCCAGCTGAAATCCTTTACTTCATCCTGCGAGGAAATATAATTGGTACGGAGTATCCGCAGCATACCATTGGTCCGCTCCATATAGCGGGCCATCCAGAAAACAGAATCAGCAACACGACTTAACATTTATTCCTGCAATTATTTTTTTACAATTTTATCCCAGTACCCAGGTGTCCTTGCTGCCACCTCCCTGTGATGAATTCACCACCAATGAACCTTCTTTTAAGGCCACCCTTGTCAATCCGCCGGGCACAATATCAATCCCATCGGGTCCATACAAGGCATATGGCCGCAAGTCAACCCTTCTTGGTTGCAACACTCCATTAATATAACAGGGAGCCGACGACAAACTGATGATGGGTTGGGCAATAAAACTTCTGGGGTCTTCTTCTATGGCAACCCGGAAAGCTTTCATTTCTTTTTCAGTAGCAGCACTGCCAATCAGCATGCCATAACCCCCGGATTCATTGGTTCGCTTGATCACCATCTGGTCCATATTCTTAAATACATGTTCCCGCTTTTCCGGATCGGCTAACTGGTATGTAGGAACATTCTTTAATATCGGTTCTTCATTCAAATAATACCTGATCATGTCCGGCACATAAGCATAGACCGCTTTGTCATCTGCCACTCCATTGCCCATTGCGTTTACAATAGCCACATGACCCGTGCGGTAAGCACCATAAATTCCGGGAACGCCCAGCATGCTATCAGGCCTGAACACCAGGGGGTCAATAAAATCATCGTCCACCCGGCGATAGATCACATCCACCTGTTTCAAACCGGTGGTTGTTTTCATATAGACTTTATGATTATCCACCACGAGATCGCTGCCTTCCACCAGCTCAATACCCATTAACCGGGCTAAAGTGGTATGTTCGAAATAAGCAGAGTTGTAGATACCTGGAGTTAATAATACCACTGTCGGATCACTTTTCTGGCGATTAGCTAATGCGACAAGGTTTTTTAATAAAAGATCAGGGTAATCTTTAACGGATCTCACATTATTCTTAGGCAACAGGTCAGGGAAAATGCGGTAAGTGATACTGCGGTTCTCCAGCATGTACGATACACCCGAAGGTGTCCGCAGGTTATCTTCCAGCACATAATAAGTGCCGTCATGGTCACGGATAAGATCGATACCCGAGATATGTGTATAGATATCGAAAGGGACATTCACATTCACCATCTGCCGTACAAAATTGGGGCAGGAGTAAATAAGTTTGGCCGGCACAATGCCATCATTGATAATGAACTGCTGGTTGTAAATGTCTTTCAGGAAAATGTTCAGTGCCTTCAACCGCTGTTTAATGCCCGCTTCGATATGTTTCCATTCGGCTGCTTCCAGGATGCGGGGAACAATGTCAAAGGGAAATATTTTTTCAATGCCTTCGCCGCTGCTGTACACCGTGAAAGTGATGCCCTGGCTCATGAACAGTTTTTTAGCCAGTTCATCTTTGTGGGTCATTTCATCAACCGATAAACCCTGGATGGAGGACACGAATTGCTGGTAGGCCGGCCGGATGCCTGTTGCATCAAACATTTCATCCCAGACCCGGGGCTGGTTATGGTAATTGCCTAAAAGCGGATGTCCTTCCATACGTAAATGAATTTACGAAGAATGAATTAGAAAAATAGAATGGAAGGAATCGTTAGTACTAAAAGCTGCGGTGTTCTTTCACCCACGCTGTAATATAATCACTGATATCCGAAGTAGGTGTGCCGGGAGCAAATAATTTTCCAACGCCGAGCTCATGCAGTTTGTCCATATCATCTTCGGGAATGATGCCTCCGCCGGTCAGCAGCACATCATTCATACCCTTTGCTTTCATCATTTCAATTACCTTGGGGAAAACGGTCATGTGGGCACCGGAGAGGATACTGATACCTATCGCATCCACATCTTCCTGCAGGGCAGCATTCACCACCATGTCCGGTGTTTGCCGAAGACCGGTATAGATCACTTCCATGCCGGCATCTCTTAATGCGGTGGCGATCACTTTAGCACCCCGATCGTGGCCATCCAGCCCAACTTTAGCGACTAAAACTCGTACAGGTCTGTTCATATCGGCAATTGTAGAGATCAAAAATACATTTCTTTCCGTAAGGTTGTAAATTGGGGGATGCAATACAGACAATTCGGACAGACCGATCTTTTAGTGAGCGAAGTAGGATATGGAGCCTGGGCCATTGGCGGCGGAGCCATGATCGGCACAACGGCGATCGGGTGGGGTGATGCAGATGACGCCACTTCCATACAATCTATAAAGGCCTCGCTGGATGCCGGTATCAATTTTTTTGATACGGCAGATATTTATGGATTGGGTCATTCGGAAGACCTGCTCGGTGCTTCGCTGGCCGGGATAAAAGAAGTGATCATTGCTACCAAAGTGGGTAATGTTTCCCGGAATGAGCAGTTCACGGTGGATTATTCTAAAGATTACATCCTGGGGGCCTGTGAACAATCCTTGCGCCGCCTGAGAAGGGATACTATTGATTATTACCAGTTGCATACAGCCAGGGTGCAACACCTGCAGCAGGGAGAATGTATCGAAGCTATGCAGTTATTACAACAGCAGGGCAAGATCCGGTATTGGGGTTTATCATTAAATACCTTTGACCCGTTGCCTGAGGCAGAGTATTTATTGGCGCATCAATTAGGATATGGATTTCAGCTGGTGCTGAACCTGCTCAATCAAAAAGCATTGCCCTTATTGAAAAAAGCAGCTGAACAAGGCTGCGGCATCATTGCCAGGATGCCATTACAATTTGGATTGCTGACTGGTAAGTTTGATGCAGGTGCTTCGTTTCCTTCCAATGATCACCGGAAGAACAGGCTCGTGCCGGAGATCATCCAGGCTTGCGCTGAAGCATTGGTACCGGTATGGGAGCTATGCAAAAAATATAACTGTACAAAAACCCAACTCGCTTTAAGTTACCTGTTGAGTTACCCGGAAGTATCTACCATTATTCCCGGTATCCGGACCAAAGAACATGTAGCTGGAAATACAACCAGGTTGTTCCAATTGGATACTACAGATATGCAATTGATCGAAGAACTGGGAAGTAGCCGTTTTAAACCGCTAATGGAAATGATACAAAAACAGGGATGATTTACCGTTCAAATTTCTTTCTCATTTCTTGTAACCCTTCAGTGGCTAATTTATTCGCCTGTTCATCTGCATTTTTAAACAGGATGATTTTATTGCCATACTGGCGGGACAGGGGGTTGGTAACAGAGTCCATCACCATATAAGTTTCAAAGTGCTGAAATACTTCATCATCTTTATCCGGCAGGCGGCTCCCGATAAATAACAGGTGCCTGAAACGGAGCGAATCCGGTATCCATAAAAGAAAAGAACCGTTATCGGAGATTACCCGGTTTTTAAAATCACTACTATGACCATAAAACTTTAAGGAGCCGGCCTGTCCATAATTACGGCAGTAAATGATGGTACTGTCTTTTACTGCAACCGGCAGGTCTGTACTAAAAATTTTCTCTGCTTTTTCCGTTAACTCTCTCCATCCGAGCATGTCGGCGAAATCCTGTGGTAAAGGGTGATTCTTTTGATCTTCCCATTTGTGTTCGATGCCATTTTTTTCATAGAAAGCAGCCAGCTTTTCGGGTTTCCAGATGGGAAGCAGCATGGGCAGGATCATATACGTGAAGGCGATGATAAGAATAGTGAAAGCATACCTGGCCCAGTTTCGTTTTTGTGTCCATCGCTCCCACATGACAGCACCGGCTGCCAGTAACATAGGATAGATACCCAGCGAGTAATAACTTTTACCCCTGCCCAATATCAATAAAAGGATAACCAAAAAATAAGTATAAGCCAGGAAACGCCATTCTTTGTTTCTCAAATACCAAATCAACCCGGCCACCCATACCAGCACAGTAGCCAGCAACATCATGAACTGGCTGGTAGTAAATTCCAGGGGATTCATGTATTTCAGCTGTGTTTCCTGTAACTCTTCCATGTGATGCAGCAGCGGCCAGTTATGCTTATATTGCCACCACACATTGGGTAGAATAATGAGCAAAGCCAAAAATGAGGCGATGTAGAATTTCTTTACGGTAAACAGTTTCCGGTGCTGCGATAAGAGTAGTGCAAGTACAATACTGACGATAATAAATAATACAGAGTATTTGCCCCAGAATCCCAATGCGAGGCTGATCGTGAAACAGTACAACAGGTTGTCCTCTTTTTCATTGATATAGCGAATGATGAAATAGACGGCCAGTGTCCAGAAGAAAATATCCAGCATATTGGGTTGAAAAAGAAAATGCACCCGCATATAAGCACCAGTCATCATGCTGATACCTGCCAGGAACTGGGCAAATAATTTTCCGCCTAGTTCTGCTGTAATAAGACAGGTAATGACCAATGTAGCAGCTCCAAAAAAACAGGGCCATATCTTTATCCAGGCTTCCTGATCGCCAAACCAGGATGAGATGGTGGCGAGATAAGAGATCAGGGGAGGGTTTTCTAAATAGCCTAAAGCCAGGTGTTGCCCCTGCTGGTAATAGAGATATTCATCCCGTTGTAATTCATACCCGGGAAATTGCAGGAATAATGGCAGGACAAACTTGATAATGGATAACAATAGGATCAGCGGCCAGTAAGCTTCGGCTTTTTTCATGATACCGTTAAGATACAACCGAAAATGAAACCAGCAGCTTTTCTCAGCTATTGAATGCTGCAACCGCTTTACTGATCCTTTCGATCGTTTCTTCTTTTCCGATTAAGGCCGCAATGTCAAACACACCGGGTCCGAATTTTCCTCCTACCAGCATAATACGGAAGGGAAGCATCAGTTCGCCGGGTTTTATTTCGTTGACCGCTGCGATCTCTTTAAAATTATTTTCTAACGTGGTCACATCCCAATCAGTGGCCAGTTCATAATTGCGGACCAGTTCGGCAAAGAACAATTGCTTGGCGGCATTCCATTTTGGTTTCACCGCTGTAATATCATATTGTGTAGGAGCGGTAAAGAAGAAAGCAGTTTGCTCATAAAAATCAGTGAGCAGTGTACATCTTTCTTTCACCAGCTCAATGACCTTGCTGAGTTTTATTTCATCTGTAATTGTAATACCTTTTTCTGTCAGCAGATTTTTAACCTCAAATATCAAACCGGCAACATCAAACCGTTTTATCCATTCGTGGTTGAACCATTTTGCTTTTTCATAATCGAATTTCGCCCCGCCGCTATGCACTCTTTCCATAGAGAATTTGGCAACCAGTTCTTCTTTGGTAAATACTTCCTGTTCGGTGCCGTCGTTCCAGCCCAGTAAAGCCAGCAGGTTAATAAATGCTTCAGGTAAAAATCCTTTTTCTTTAAATCCCTCTGTTAATTCATTGGTTTTGGGATCGGTCCAGTTCATCGCAAACACCGGGAAGCCATATTTAGCACCATCCCGTTTACTCAATTTTCCATTGGGCCCTAATATCAACGGCAGGTGGGCCCATTGGGGCATCTGTTCAAGTCCAAACAAATATTTCCATAACAACACATGCACTGGTGCAGAGGGTAACCATTCTTCTCCGCGGAAAGCATGAGTGATCTTCATAAGGTGATCATCCACCACCACCGCTAAATGATAAGTCGGCATCCCATCTGCCTTCAGTAATACTTTATCATCCACCACTGCTGTATCAAAACTGACTTCACCCCGGATCATATCAGTAAACGATACCGTTTCCTGTTCATCCGGCATTTTAATACGAATGACGTGCCGTGTTCCTTCGGCCAGCAGTTTTTTTACTTCATCAGTGGCCAATGTCAGTGAGTTGCGCAATTGCAGGCGAACGGAACGATCATATTGCGGGGAAGGATTTTGTTCTGTTTTAAAATCCAGTCGCATTTTTTCCAGCTCTTCCGGGGTGTCAAAGGCATAGTAAGCATGACCATTTGTTACCAGCTCTTCTGCATACCGGCGATAGGTAGCTTTTCTTTCGCTCTGGCGATAAGGGCCATAATTGCCGCCGTGCAGCGGACTTTCATCCGGTTCAAGCCCGGCCCATTGCAGGCAGTTAAAAATATATTCTTCCGCACCGGCCACATAACGGGACTGGTCGGTATCTTCTATACGAAGGATGAATTCTCCCCCGTGCTGTTTTGCAAATAGGTAATTATATAATACCGTTCTTACACCACCCAGGTGAAGCCCGCCGGTGGGGCTGGGTGCAAACCGTACTCTTACTTTTTTACTCATAGGCTGCAAAGATAATAGCTCTGTGTACAAGGTTATGGTGATCGCCTTTGTTTCTCTTTGCAGTAACTTGTGCCTGTTATGAAGTATTTGGTTAAAACACCCTGGATCATGAAGAAGCTATGGCCTTCTTATACATGGGGTGTTGAAACAAAAGAAAAGATCATTTACCTCACGTTTGATGACGGGCCACATCCTGTTGCTACTCCTTTTGTGCTGGACGAGTTGAAAAAGCACAATGCAAAAGCTACTTTTTTTTGTATTGGTAAGAATGTGGTCGCTTACCCTGAAATCTATAAGCGGATATTAGAAGAAGATCATGCCGTGGGTAATCATACCCAGCATCATTTGAATGGCTGGAAGACAGAGGACGATGTGTACCTGGAAGATATTGCTGAAGCATCACAATACATTGACTCCCGCCTGTTCCGGCCTCCTTATGGAAGGATCAAAAGATTCCAGGCAAAGAACATTCAGCATGCGATGAAACAGCCTGATCCAAAAATAATCATGTGGTCAGTATTAAGCGGGGATTTTGATACCTCTCTTTCAAAAGAAAAATGCCTGGAGAACGTAGTACTGAATGCCGGTCCCGGCTCCATTATCGTTTTTCATGACAGCGAAAAGGCATTTCCACTTTTGGAGTATGCACTGCCATTATTTCTTTCACTTTTCTCAAAAAAGGGATATAGTTTTCAAAAATTAGAACAATAGAAACGATTGAATGATAAATTCAATTTGTAGCTGCTTGATTGCAAAGAGGCGGAAAGGCTATAAAAAAGTTAGGGCCTGGGTAGAAACCCTGGCCCGTTTTTAATCCGTACCCTATGAAAACTGGTTTAAAGGTATAATAATTTTTTAATTACCGCAAAGTAATTTGATGCGAAACTCCGTTGATGGTAACCACCGCCTGGTTGTCGCAATTACCATTTCCGAAATTCAAAATAGCCACCCAGGGACTATTGGCATTCGCATTCCTTCTCACCGTTTTAATAGTGCCTCTTACGATCCAGCGACAGGTAAATCGCTTGATAAGAGGCTCAATTACATTGGATTCCCATGTAACCACCAGGTTGCCACGCTGGGCCTGGCCACCGGCTGATCCTTCAATTTTGAAAATATCGTCAAGGGGAATATTTGGAGTTGCTAACCCTTCCACCTGGGTAATCGTCTTCACGCTGTTCCATTGGGTATAATTACCATTGGGTTTGGTCAGTTTGGCATTGATCACCTGCACTTTGAATTTCCGGGCAGGAGGGGTTGTGTTCGGGGTACTCATATTGGTGATCTTATGCGTGCCTTCTACATGAATGCTGTCGAAGTAGAAACCGTCAAAAGTGGTAGTGGCAACAGCTTCGGGAACGATCAGCCTGTTTGAATATTCAGCAATGATCTTTCCCTTCCGGGTATGACCATCAGGCCCCATACAAGGGGTGGGGCCGAAATCAATGACTATTCTTACCGGGAATGGGTTACTTGTGGGGCGGGTAATGGTAACTGTAAAGCAGGCATTGGGCCTTTCTGTACCCGGGGTTCCGGTGTCAGCACCTGTTGCGGAGCGGCCAAAGATACCGGTGCCGGACATACCCACTTCATCATTCACTCCCATTACATCGTCAAACACACCATTAAAAATGGTTTCTGCTTCCGCATCTGCTTCGCTGGAGACCCTTGATACTTCCTCTTCCTGTGCATCCGTACCTGTACTTTTTTCTTTGGAGCAGGATACAATGAAAACGATGGAAAGAATGGAAAAAAGGGCCAGTAGTTGGGCCGTGGAGAACCGTAGTTTCATAAACATGGTTTTATGTTGTAATAATGTAACGGCAGTGAGATGGCTTTTATTGACTGAGGTTTAACGGTTTCTTAAAGTTTTTACTGAGTTTTGCCCAAAAACCCGGCCGGAATGAGATTGGTGGATACACATGCACATATTTACCTCGAAGAGTTCGATAGAGACAGGATGGAGATGCTTCAACGGGCTGAGAAGGAGGGAGTTGAAAAGATATTCTTACCCGCCATTGATTCAACCACTCATGAGCGAATGCTGAGACTGGAGGCGGAACATCCGGGTCAGTGTATCAGCATGATGGGCCTGCATCCCTGCTATGTAAAGGAGAATTATGAGGAGGAGCTGAAAATAGTGGAAGATTACCTGGCACAACGGCCCTTTGCAGCGGTGGGAGAGATCGGTCTCGATTTTTACTGGGATAAATCCTTTACGGAGCAGCAATACAAGGCGTTCCACCGGCAAATTGAATGGGCCTTGCAGTACCAGGTTCCCATTGCCATCCACTCCCGGAATGCCACGGATGAGTGTATTGACGTGGTGGCCGGGCACCAGGATGGCCGTCTAAAAGGTGTTTTTCATTGCTTTTCTGGTAATGCCGGTCAGGCAAAAAAGATCGCTGATCTTGGTTTTTACCTCGGTATTGGCGGGGTGGTCACTTTTAAGAATTCAGGCCTGGATAAGGCCATTGAAGACATCAGTTTTGACCACCTGGTACTGGAAACAGATGCACCCTACCTGGCACCAGTGCCTTTCCGGGGTAAACAAAATGAGCCTTCTTACCTGAAATATGTGCTGGAGAAAATAGCCACGATCAAAAATTGCACAATGGAAGAAGTGGCGGCTGTTACTACTGCTAATGCAAAAAAACTGTTCGGTTTTATAAACTAAAAATTCCCCTGTTTAAAGAGGAATTATTGCGGAGACTAAGGGATTCGAACCCTTGATACCCTTTAGAGGTATACACACTTTCCAGGCGTGCTCCTTCAACCACTCGGACAAGTCTCCATTACTAAAGGGCTGCAAAAATAGGGATTCTTGCCTTACCAGTTGTTGGCCTGGTCAGGATTTAACCGCTCCGAAAAGTCAATCGGCTGGTTATTTTTCCAGTCGGGGTCATATTTTACAAACCAGGAGATCCAGAGGCTGCGGCTCAGCCGCATGATCCAGGGCTGCAAGAAGATCAAAAACACTGCATTGGCACCCAGCCAGTAAAAGAACCGGTTGTCATCGGTGGAGAAGCCGATCAACACCCACCAGGCTACGAGGGTGGATACACTGATGGCCACTGTGAGTGCATAACTGACATAGCTGGTACCATAATAAAAACCCACTTCAATTTCTGTAGCCTGGCCACAAACCGGGCAGGTCTTATTCATCTCCAGGTTCTTTTTGAAACTCAGTCTTACCGGGTGTTTGAATAGTTTTCCTTCCCGGCAGCGGGGGCAATGACAAGTCAATGCAGATGCTAAATACCCCCTGTGTTCTTTCTTTTCCGGCATTCTTTCTTTATTAGTTGGTGGATGCGTGTTGAGCAATAATTTTTTCTAACTGGATAGCCTGCAGCACTCCTGATTTTCTCCATAAAGGCTTGCCGTTTTGAAACAGCATCAGGGTGGGAACGCTTTGTATCTGCAATGCCTGGGCGGCAGCCGGGCTTTTATCAATATCAATTTTCAATATCCGGACCTTGTTGCCCATCCGCTGGTGCAATTCTTCCAGCACCGGTTTCATCAATTTACAAGGGCCGCACCATTCTGCAAAAAAATCAACCAGCACCGGTGTGCTGCCACTGATAATGTCGCCAAAACTCTCTTTATGACTGCTTGTTGTTTGCATTTTTTTCTCTTTTGAACATACTGAATAATAAACCGCCCATCAATGCGCCATAGGCAGTACTGTTGGGCCATTTGGAAGTAATGGCACAGCTGCCGCTGCTGCAACCGATCTGCTGCCAGTATATATACCCGCCCAAAGCACCCAGGATGACCCCGGCAATGAGCAATTTATTACTTAGCACCCAACTCTTCATATTCAATATCTCCTGTTTTTGAAAGATCTGTTTTTGGGGCGGGAGTATAACAAGCTCCAGCACAACATACCCCATCCGTTAATAACGAGAATATGGTGAAAATTCCTCCAACAATTATTCCGGGCACCTGCCCGGATTCAACAGAGGAGTACAAAATTAAGCTTCCCAACCCAACCCGGACGAACTTTAACGTGGTCCAGCCACTTTTGATCCTTTGTAGTATACTCATTAGCTGTTTTTCTATTCGCAAATTTCATTTTTAACGCTGAGAAAATGAGTGACAATAGTTACATGGCGAATCGCTGTCCGGTCAATTGATAATACTCATCAATTTCTGTGATAAATGTCATTTTGAGCAGTTGACGGCTGGTTGACATTTGTATGCCGTGGAATGGCAGTCCCGGCTGCTGACGGAATATGCTACCTGTTAATGCCGAACTATTAAATCATCACATTTATGAAAGTTGAACAAATCTATACCGGTTGCCTGGCGGAAGCGGCCTATTATATCGAAAGCAATGGTGAAGCAGCTATTATAGACCCGCTGCGGGAAACAAGGCCTTATATGGAAAAGGCGGAACGAAATAACGCAAAGATCAAATACATTTTCGAGACGCATTTTCATGCTGATTTTGTAAGCGGGCATATTGATCTTTCCAAAAAAACAGGTGCCACAATTGTGTTTGGGCCAACCGCCCAGCCGGGATATGAGGCATACATCGCTAAAGACAACGAAGAGTTGCAGTTAGGTAATGTGAAAATAAAAGTATTGCATACCCCAGGCCATACGATGGAATCGACCACCTACCTGCTGATCGATGAAAAAGGAAAAGAATATGCCATTTTCAGCGGTGATACTTTATTTATCGGTGATGTGGGCCGTCCCGACCTGGTACAGAAACTAAAAGCAGAAGTTACCCCGCAGCTACTGGCCGATTATTTATATGATTCCCTCCGTAATAAGATCATGCCGCTGCCGGATGATGTGATTGTGTATCCGGGCCATGGTGCCGGCAGTGCCTGTGGTAAGAATATGAGTAAAGAAACAGTTGATACCCTTGGTCATCAGAAACAGGTGAACTATGCGTTAAGGGCAGATATGAGTAAAGAGGAATTTATTAAAGCTGTAACTGATGGCCTCGTTGAACCTCCGCAGTACTTCCCGTTTAATGTATTGCTGAATCTGAAAGGAGGTTTGGAAAGTATTGATGAAGTGATTGCAAAAGGTAAACGGCCCTTAACGGCAAGGGAATTCCAAACCGTCTGGGAATCCCTGGAGGCCATCGTAATCGACACCCGTTCCAAAGAAGCCTTTGCGACCGAACATATTCCCGGTTCTGTTTACATTGGCATTGATGATAATTTTGCCCCCTGGGTAGGGACATTGGTGACCAATTTAAAACAACCCATTTTATTTATTGCCGATCCCGGAAGGGAAGAAGAAGTGGTGATCCGTTTATCAAGAGTGGGATATGATAATACCGTTGGTTACCTGCCGGGTGGTTTACAGGCATGGAAAGAAGCTGGCTTTGCTACTGATTTGCTGAAAGAGATCAGTGCAAAGGATTTTGATGTGTTGTATGAAATGGACAACCAGCATATTAACCTGCTGGATGCAAGACGAAAAAGTGAGTTTGACTCCGAGCATCTTGTCGGGGCCGTTAATTTCCCGCTGGATTTTATTAATCAAAACATGTCTCAATTGGACAGGAATAAAAAATATTATATCCATTGTGCCGGCGGTTACCGTTCGGTGATCATGTGTTCTATCCTTAAATCAAGGGGATTTGATAAACTTGTAAATATTAAAGGAGGATATAAAATGCTCAGCCAAACCGGCTTGCAAAAAACAAATTACACAGCCCCTGCGACTATGTTATGATGATTGCTTATTGTTGATATCACCGGCCTCCCGGCCGGTTTTTTATGTGATAATAGTTACGATTGGATATAGCAGCATCCGCTAATTTTGATCCATAAATCAACGACAATGACGACAATTCAAATGACGACACAGGATTTTAAAGACAAAGTCTTCAATTATGATACGGAGAAGGACTGGAAATACCAGGGAAGCCTGCCGGCGATCATTGATTTTTATGCGGACTGGTGTGGCCCCTGTAAAATGGTAGCTCCTGTGCTGGAAGAATTGGCGGAAGAGTATAAAGACAGGCTGCTGATCTATAAAGTGGATACGGATGCGGAGCAGGAATTATCTGCCGTTTTTGGAATCCGGAGTATACCTACGTTGTTATTTATTGATGCGAATGGGGAACCGATGCTGCAGCCCGGCGCACTTCCCAAACATGTATTGAAGAAAGTAATTGAAGAAAAACTATTCGTTACGGAAGCAAAAGGAGAGTAATAGAATATTTTTTTATATAGTAACAGGAATGCCACGAAGATTCGTGGCATTCCTGTTTTAAAGAAGAATTATTTGTTAAGCATCTCAATATAGGCAGGAGAATCATAATTATCGGCCCCCACCTGGCGATGAATAAGCTCTCCTTTTTCATTAAAGATAAAAGTAGTCGGGATCGCTTCAACGGTGAAGAGTATGGGTAGCTGTCCTGCGGGAAAATAAACCGGGAGATTCATTTTGGTTTTGGAAGCAAAATCTTTGGCTGTTTCAAAATCATCATCCAGGGAAAGCATCACAATAGCGACTTTGTCCGGATTTGTTTTAGCAACCAATTGCTGAATGGACGGTATTTCTGCCCGGCAGGGCCCGCACCAGGTAGCCCACAAGTTGACCAATACTTTTTTACCTTTAAAGGTTTCAAGGTTCAATGTTTCATTTCTGCTGTTGAGCATCGCAAAAGAAGGCATGGAGGCTGGCTTGCTTTCAACAGGGGCAGGAGTGCTGGTTTCTGTACTGGCTTCAGTAGTACCGGTTTCTTTATCTGCATTATTGCAGGCTGTTACAAGCAGCAGGCTTGCGAGTATAATAGAAATTTGTTTCATGAAAATGGATTAATGAATAGTTGGGTTAACGGTGAAAAAATTGAAATTCTATGTTTTTTAGCGAACGATAAAATAAACTTTCCAGATAACCGGGGATGCACGGCTGGATTCAGGATCATTCCTCCAGAATACATTAGGTGCCCTGCTGTCAATACCGCCGATCATATAACCGATCAGCGTTTTCTTTTTCTCAAGTTTATCAATGGTTAAGATACCGTTACTGCTGAATAATTTTTCATTCACCGGAATGAACTCGGCCGCTGCTCCAAAATAACCCGGCATCGGCTCAGCAAGTATATATTCCCGGATCTCGTTTTCTTTTCTTTCCACCACGCTGATGCTGTTAACAAAGGGCACATTATCATCGGCAACAGTTTTCCCGGTGCTGTCTTTATAGTTTTGGGCGATACCGCCCAGGAAAATACTATACATGGTTTTATTTGTCTTATTATAAGCAGGAATGCTGGCAGTATGATAGTGACAGTATAACTGGTTGAAGCCCGGAACTTCAATATGTTTCTCACCGGAGATATCAACCAGGGTTGTATAGGGAATATCTTTTTTTGTTTGAAATACGCCGGAATAAATGGTCAGCATTTCCTTTCCGCTGGCATCGTATTGATTAAGCAGGTTATAATCCCGGCGGTGTAATAGCTGGGTATCAGTAACAGCCGAAAAATTTTCAATGGCAAGGTTACCTGCTTTGCCGGTGACAGTGAATTTTCTTACCTGGTTCGTATATTGTTGTGAAAAGCCGGGACCATGATCCGGACCATGAGGGTTGTAACGGCCATCAAAACGCTGACCGCCGACGAGGTATAATTTACCAGCGAGTTTATTTAGACGGCCACCGGTTACAGCCATCCTTTCATCATTAGCCTGCTCGACGAAAGGCAGTATTTCTTTATCATTGATAATTGCATTTATTAATTCAGCTACTTTAATCCGTACCAGGGAGGGGAAAGTTATATGGTCTTTTTTAGTTTCGCTGTAGCCGTATCCGCCAATAAGAAGAAGATCATTGCCTTCCTGGTAGAATTCCATATTGGTACTTTGTAATTGTTCAGCCAGCGGAGCCGGTAATCCACTGACCGGCTTACGCCATACTTTTTCTTTTTCAATATCAATCACGATTAAATCTGTGTTATTGTATTGCGGCCTGAAAGAGGCAAAGGGCTGACGTTTATGCAAACCATCGGTTCGGCCGCCAATGAGTACTATTTTGTTGCCCGACCGGGCCCATGCATAGGATTGAAGGCCTCCCATATCTTTTATAATGACCGGCTCAAGCGTTATAGAAAAGGGCAGATCAGCTTGCGCTGTAACGGCAGCACTGAAAAATGCGGAGCAAATCGTCAGCCATGTGGTTATACATTTCATATGCGATTTTTAAATGAATTATTGATATTCTTCAAAAGTATTGCTACAGGTTTCATTTGCAGGTGATTAAAATCACTGATCAATGAATTATTGCTTTCGTATTTATACAGCTGCCGGATTTATGTGAAAGTGACTTATATCACATAGCTGCTGATATTCCTGTTATTTGAAAGAGAATCATTTTCCCGCCTGACAGGACTCATTTGATTTTGTGACTCAACTCGCAGACTACCGTTGCGTGCCGGACGAATTTTACATCGTAAATGATTGTCAGACCAACAAAATATAACAAATGAAACATCTCGTTATACTTGGAGCCGGAACAGCAGGAACCATGATGGCTAATCACCTTAGCCATGAGCTGAAAAAGGCAGACTGGAAAATCAGTATCGTTGATGAAAAAGAAGAACATCATTATCAACCTGGCTATCTTTTTTTGCCCTTTGATATTTATACCCCGGAAGACATCATCAAATCAATAGAAGAGTTTATTCCAAAACATGCCAGCCTTGTAAAAGGTAAGATTGATAAAGTGATTCCCACAGAGAATAAGGTGAAAATGGCAGACGGCAGCGAATTAAACTATGATATCCTCATCGTGGCCACAGGTGCCAAAATTGCCCCTGAAGAAACAGCAGGAATGAAAGGCAGTGAATGGCACAAATCTGTTTTCGATTTCTATACTTTCGAAGGATCTCTTGCCCTCAGGAATAAACTCAGGGACTGGAAAGGTGGTAAACTGGTGGTGCATATTACCGAAATGCCGATCAAATGCCCGGTGGCCCCGCTTGAATTTGCATTCCTGGCAGATTCATTTTTTAAGCATAAACATATGCGGGACAAAGTGGAGATCACCTATGTAACGCCTTTGAGCGGAGCTTTCACCAAACCCAAAGCCACCGAAGCACTGGAGCATTTACTGGAAGAAAAGGATATTAAAATTGAAAGCGATTTTGCGATCGAACATGTGGATAATGAAAAGAAAGAGATCGTGGATTATGGGGGCAGGGCTATTCCGTTTGATATACTCGTAACTGTTCCCACTAATAAAGGAGATGAAGTGATAGAGCGGTCCGGGATGGGTGATGACCTGAATTATGTGCCTACCAATAAGGCAACACTGCAATCAAAAGAATATGCGAATGTGTTTGTGCTGGGTGATGCAAGCAATATCCCCGCTTCCAAAGCAGGCTCTGTGGCACACTTTGAAGCCGAAATACTCACCGAGAATATTCTCCGGTATATGAAAGGGGAGCCGCTAAAAGAAGAGTTTGACGGGCATGCCAACTGCTTTATTGAAACAGGTAATGGGAAGGCACTGTTAATTGATTTCAACTATACACATGAACCGGTAGAAGGCAGTTTTCCGTTCCCTGGTATTGGTCCGCTGAAATTATTAAAGGAGAGCCGCATGAATCACCTGGGTAAACTTGCGTTCAGGTGGATCTACTGGAATGTACTACTGAAAGGAACGCATATACCATTTGTTTCAGCTACAATGTCTGAAGCAGGAAAAAAATACAATTAATCACTATAAATCAACAATCATGGAAAAAGTTATCGCAGGCAAAACAATTGCCGTAAATGAAGAAGGGTATCTCACCGATTTTAAACAATGGGATAAATCAATAGCTGATGAGCTGGCAACTGAAGCTGAGATCAGCCTGAGCCCAAGACATTGGGAAGTGCTGAATTATTTGCAAACCGAATACAAGAATGAAGTGCCGCTGAGCATTCGTAAAATAGGAAAGAGCGGGGTAGTTGATATAAAGGAGTTCTACCAGTTGTTTCCCAAAGCACCTTTGAAAACAGCGACTAAGATTGCCGGTATCCCTAAACCAGCCAGTTGCATTTAAAAACAGTAAAGCTTATCAATCATGACAGAAAATAAAGGCGAAATAAAAAAGATGATGATCATCTTGTCAAAAGGCACATTGGAAAATGTATATGCTGCTTTTGTATTGGCCAATGGGGCCAGGATGGAAGGTATCGAGGCAGAGATGTTTTTTACTTTCTTTGGACTGGAATCAATTCACAAGAAAAAATTGACACACCTGCATGTGGCTACTGTCGGTAACCCTGCTATGCATATCCCCACTTTGTTAGGCGGCTTGCCAGGCGTAGAAGCATTGGCAACCACGATGATGAAAAAAGAAATGGAAAAGATCGACATGCCTGATGTGGCGGAGTTTCTTGACATACTCTCTGCTTCAGGTGTCAGAATGTGGGCCTGTAAACTGGCCATGGATATGTTCCATTATAAAAAAGAAGACCTGTATGAAGGGGTGGAAGATGTGATCACCGTGGGAGATTTTTACAAACAAAGTGCCGGGGAAGGAACACATATGTTATTTATCTGATCAGGAAGAAACGAAAACGATATATTTAGCAGTTAATACAATAAGCAGCCACCCGGCTGCTTATTGTATAATAGTATTAATGAGGTAATTTTTCCCGGAGATACCCATAAACCCAGGTGCCGGCAACCGCACTTAGAAGTGTGATGAACGTTACCGTAGCTCCTGTTCCGATCTGTGCAAACAACGGCCCGGGGCAGGCACCGGTGATGGCCCAGCCAAATCCAAATAGTAAACCGCCGATAATATTCCCTTTATTCAATTGCTTTGTTACAAACTCAATCGGTTCCCCATAAATCGTTTTGATCTTCTTTTTTTTAATAATCCAGACTGACAGCATACCTACGGCAACCGCTGAACCAATGACTCCGTACATGTGAAAACTCTGGAGGCGAAACATTTCCTGTATGCGAAACCAGGAGATCACTTCAGCTTTTACAAGCAGGATGCCAAATAAAATACCAGTAACCGCATATTTGAAATTATACCACCAGGGGTGTTTTAATTCTGATTCATTTAAACAGACGGCATCCAGGGAGCGGACTTCAAAGTCAGTATTCTCCGTTAAAAATTTATGATGATCTTTTTCTGTTGTTGGATTGGTTTTCATGCGAATCAGAGTTTTAGAATTAAAGGAAGTACAAGGTTGGCAACAATGAATCCTCCGGCCATAAAACAAACAGTTGCGACCAGCGAGGGTAATTGCAACATAGAAAGACCCATAATAGAATGTCCGCTGGTGCAGCCTCCTGCATAGCGGGTTCCAAAGCCCACCAGGAAGCCACCGGCAACCATCATTATAAATCCTTTGAGGCTTAAAAGTGCAGGCCAGTTAAATAGTTCTTCCGGAACGATGCTATTATAATTGCTGATCCCATAACCCGCCAGCACTTGCCGGAGGCTGGGATTTACTTCAACCGGTGCCTGGTTACTTACAACTGCAACCGCTATATATGCACCAACTATAATGCCTGTAACAAAGAATAAATTCCAGACTTCTTTTTTCCAGTCATACTGAAAGAAAGGGATTTTGGCTGGTAAACAAGCAGCACAGATATGCCGCAGCGAAGAGGAAACACCAAAAGATTTATTACCAATTAATAGTAGCACCGGTACCATCAGCCCGATCAGTGGCCCGGCCACGTACCAGGGCAAGGGCTGTTTCAGCCATTCAAACATATTTGGTTGGGTTTAAAGGACGAAATTACCAAATATGCAGAAAGGTGAACCAGTATTGTTTAATTACCGCTCACCTTTCTTTTGTTATCGCCTGAAATGAAGAGACCGTTAAATTTTATTTTGCAAACTGAACCAGGGGCCGCCATTGTATACTTCAATGCCTGCGGATTTCAATATTCCTTTAGCCATGCCACTGCGGGCACCACTGCGGCAAACCGTAATGACAGGTTTATTTAATTTTTTCAGGTCATTGACTTTACTGCGGATATTATCCAACGGAAAATTCTTTGAACCCTTAATATGCCCTGATTTATATTCCCCGGGACTTCTTACATCAATGATGACCGCCCCGTTACTCACCAGTTCCTTAAAGTCGACAGTTGTGCCGCCGAATAGTTTTTTTAATAATCCTAACATGTGTTTTAGTTTAGAAGAAACTGAATGTCTGCGAGGCCACCACCATTGTACACATTCGTAATTCCGTTTTGTAATAAAATTGTTGTTGCCATACCACTGCGGGCACCACTGCGACAGTAAACGACCACCGGTTGCTGAATGGATTTAAATTCGTCAATTCTTGCCGGTATCTCATCCAGCGGAATATTTTTTGCACCCGGCGCATGTCCCATTTCATATTCCCAGGGACTGCGGACATCCACCAGTATCGTGGAAGCCTGTTTGATTATTTCTTTTAGCATATTCTTTATTTTTTAAAATAAAATGTTATAACAAAGTGGAGGGGCATATATAATCGCTGATAGCAATCTTCCCGCTTTCTTTGATGGCTTTAAAGCCTCCTTTCACATCTATTAAATTATCAAAGCCCCGGGCTCTTAGTATTGAATTAAAGATCATGGAACGGTAGCCGCCGGCACAATGCACATAATAGGTTTTATTCTTATCGATACCAGACATGCTTTCATTGATAAAATCAAGGGGAGCATTTTCAGCCCCGATCATATGTTCACTTTGATATTCACTTCTCTTACGAATGTCAAGAATATTTACGGATTCTTTCTGTGTGATAGTTGCCAGTTCATCCGCATCTACAGATTTGATCTGATCTGTCTCTTTGCCGGTATTTTTCCAGTTATCAAAGCCTCCCTTCAAATAGCCGATCGTATTATCATAGCCCACACGGGCCAAACGGGTGATTACTTCTTCTTCCCGGCCTGCTTCGGCCACAATCAATATTTCCTGCCTGATATCAGGTATCATCGCACCTACCCAGGGTGCAAAACTTCCATCAATCCCGATATTGATGGAATTAGGAATAAAACCTTTTGCAAATACCTGCGGATCTCTTGTATCCAAAATCAATGCGCCTGTTTCATTCGCTGCTGTTTCAAACGCATCAGGTGATAATGCCTGTTGCCCCCTTGCTAATACAGTATCAATACTTTCATAGCCCTGTATATTCATCATTACATTCAGCGGAAAGTAAGATGGCGGGGCCGTAAGACCCGTTGTTACTTCTTTAATAAATTCTTCTTTGGTCATGTTGGCACGCAGGGCATAGTTGGTTTCTTTCTGATGCCCCAGCGTATCAGTGGTTTCTTTACTCATATTCTTGCCACAGGCACTGCCGGCACCATGGGCAGGATAAACAATCACATCATCCGGTAGTGGCATGATCTTATTGCGTAAGGAATCAAACAGGTGACCAGCAAGTTTTTCCTGTGTCAGGTCTGCCACTACTTTTTGTGCCAGGTCAGGCCGCCCGACATCACCAATAAATAATGTGTCGCCGGAAAATAGTGCAGTTTCTTTTCCATTTTCGTCTTTTAACAGGTAGCAGGTGCTTTCCATGGTATGACCGGGAGTATGCAATGCGGTGATGGTAATATTTCCAATTTTGAACTCTTCTCCATCTTTTGCAATGTGTGCATCAAAGGCTGGTGTTGCAGTGGGGCCATATACGATTGGGGCACCGGTTTTTTTACTGAGATCAAGGTGACCACTTACAAAATCTGCATGAAAGTGTGTTTCAAAAACATACATGATCCTTGCGTTATTTCTCTCCGCTTTGGCAATATAGGGTTGCACTTCCCGCAGCGGGTCTATAATAGCTGCTTCGCCATTACTCTCGATGTAATAAGCACCTTGTGCAAGACAGCCTGTATAGATTTGCTCAACTTTCATGTCAATAGCATTTACGATTACAAAATTGAAGATATTGATGTCGGCTATCTATGACTTATGTCACAGATAGGATAAAGCAATTATTTCAGAAATAATTCTTTGGTGATGATATATATACCCATAACCAGGATAAACCAGCCAAACCCCTTTTTTAAGGAGGGGGCTGATATTTTGTCGGCGATCCTGCTGCCGATAAAAATCCCGGCAATAGCTAATGCAGTAAATGATAGTAAAAGGGTCCAGTTAAATTCAAATTGTTTCAGGCTGAATAAAAAGCCAAATAATGAATTGATAGCAATTATGAGGAGTGATGTGCCCACAGCTTTTTTCATGGATAGATGCAAAAATAATACAAGGGTTGGGATGATTAAAAAACCGCCACCGGCACCGAGCAGCCCGGTTATAACGCCAATTGCTAAGCCTAACAACATCAGTGGGAAAACCTTGCCTTGCCGTTTCTCATCCGTTTGTTCCGGCCCGGTTTCGCTATCCCTGCTGCGAATCATGGAGTAGGATGCCAGCAGCATCAGTATAGCAAAAACCACCATCAGCAGCATTTCTTTTGATACCGATACGGTGCCAATAGAAAAAATATGATCAGGAATTGCCGGTAGTAAATAATGCCGGGTAATAAATATGGAAAAGATGGATGGGAAGCCAAATTCGGTTACGGCTTTAAAATCAACAAGCCCTTTGCTGTAGGCTCTTATTCCGCCTACGAGACTGGTGGTACCTACAATGAACAAAGAACTTGTAGTGGCCAATAAAGGATGCACACTCATCAGATAGACCAGAACTGGTACAGTGAGAATAGAGCCGCCGCTCCCCACCATTCCCAGGGAAATACCTATAAAAATAGCTGCAATATAGCCGGTTATCTCCATGTAATTTTTTACAACATTAAGCGAAGAGGGCCGTTTGTATTGTGATTATAATCACAGGCAACTTATCAAACGAGTTCAATCATGTTGCGATGCAGCTTTACAAGGTTTCGTTGTTCCATTTTCTTCAGCAAACGTGAAATGACCTCCCTTGAACTATGCAGGTCATCGGCAATTTCCTGGTGGGAAATTTCAAAGGTCTTATTGCCTGTTTTCTCTGCATGTCTTTTTAAATAGAATTCAAGGCGTTCATCCATATTCCGGAAAGCGATATTGTCAACTACCGACAGCAGTTCATCAAAACGGCTGCGATAGGTTTGTATCACGAACTGGTACCAGCTTTTGTATTTGTTCATCATATCATCCATCAGCTGCACCGGCACCATCAGTACTTCGGAATCCACTTCTGCTTTGGCCATGATCTCACTGGTGGTGGATTGGATAGCACAGATCATGGATACAGCACAGGCTTGCCCGGGGCCGAGATAATACATCAGGAATTCGCCACCATCAGGGTTTTCCCGGTAAATCTTTATTTGCCCTTCCAGTACCAGGGCGGTTGATTTGATATATTGGCCGGTACGCATGATAATATCTCCGGCATTGAATGATCGTTGTACTGCATTTTTTTCAATCAGCTCAACCAGCTCGGGTTCAAAATTGGGGAAGATGTTTTTCCATTCCATACAAGAAATATTAATTAGTCCAGTACTTTTTCCATTTGCATGCTCCGGCTTCCTTTGATCAGCAAATGCGTATTTTCAAAATGCTGATTGATCAGCCAGGTTCTGGCTTCTCCGGCATGTGTAAAAGTAGTGAAGGGATGCTCAAATTTTAAAAAATCTCCACCCACCAGTACCACTGCTTTCCAGTTATGTTGTGCTATCAATTCAGTGATGGCCTTGTGTTCCTCTACACTTTCCCCGCCTAATTCAGCCATACCCCCGAGCATCAATACTTTATTTGCAGCGGGCAGTTTGGCAAAATTCTCTATTGCCAGCTTCATACTGCTGGGATTAGCATTGTAAGCGTCCAGTATAATTTTATTAGTCCCTTTTTCTACCATCTGGGAGCGGCTGTTGGAAGGAACATAATTTTCTATCGCCTTTTTTATGGTTGAACCGGGTATATTAAAATAGTTGCCTGCTGTAACAGCTGCCAGCACATTGGGTAAATTATAATCTCCTACCAGTTGTGTTTGGATGGTACCTGCACCGGATCCTTTTGTAATAGTTACTTCCAGAAAGGGTTCACTTTTGATTACCAGCCCCTCAATATCTGCATCGCTTGTTCCGTATTTAATAATGGAAGGAATGTTTTTACTCATTTCGTGCAGGTAGTCATAATCCCACATCACAAAAGCGGTTCCGTTATGTGCCTTTAAGAAATCATATAACTCACCTTTGCCTTTTCTTACCCCTTCAATGCCGCCAAAGCCTTCCAGGTGGGCTTTGCCACAATTAGTGATGATGCCATGTGTAGGTTGGGTGTACACACAATAACTTTCTATTTCTTTCTGGTGATTGGCACCCATTTCTATCACTGCCAGCTCTGCATCGGGTTTGATCTTCAGAATGGTCAGCGGGATACCGATATGGTTGTTAAGGTTGCCTTCGGTGGTATATGTTTTATAAGAAGAGGAGAGGACAGCATGAACCAATTCTTTGGTGGTTGTCTTCCCGTTGCTTCCGGTAATGGCAATAAATGGAATACTGAATTGCTCCCGGTGATGTTTGGCTAATTGCTGCAGGGCCGTCAACACATCATCCACTAAAAAAGTCTTACCGGGTATTTCATAGGCAGCTTCATCTATTACAGCGCAAACGGCACCAGCCTGGATGGCCTGTTCGGCAAAAGCATTTCCATTAAAATTACCGCCTTTCAGGGCAAAGAAAATATCGCCTGTTTTCAGTTTCCGGGTATCTGTTTGCACAGATGGGTGTTGCCGGTAAATTTTATAAAGCTGTTCAATTTGCATAATACAAAAGTAAGTTGAGCGGCGCAGAGTGGGTACAAAATAAAAACCCTCCGGTGAGGGAGGGTTTTTAATAATATGAAATTGAGATTAACGCTTTTGTCTGCGGGTTGGGAACAGGTTACCTGTTTTGCGTTTATTACCTTCAGGGCTACCCATCCGGTCCATAGCACAACGGAAACCTAATGTACTCATCGCCTGGTCTTCTTCCAGGAAACGACGGGCACCGGGGCTGAGCCAATATGCTCTGTCATTCCAGCTACCCCCTTTATATACTCTTGATTTATCGCTAACCAGTGTGGTCAACCCATAACCATAAGAAGCTTGTGAAAGGGTATCACCATCCAGGAAGTTGATCACATTACCTCTTTGATAGTTACGGCGGTTCTTGCTTTCTGCATCAGTAACATCTCTCATTTTTACACGACCGGTACTGTCAATTTCAGCTTCACCATTATCATTTTTAGCGATGGCTTTAAATTTATTACCACGGAAAGGAGCCACATCATCAGCATCCATCAATGTCATGGGGCGATAAACGTCCTGCACCCACTCACTAACGTTACCAGCCATATTATAAATACCGAACCCGTTCGGATAAAAAGCATTTACAGGAGCTGTGTAGAAAGCACGGTCATTAAGACCACCGGCAGCACCGGCTACGTCACCACCACCTCTTTTGAAGTTGGCGAGGAACTGACCCTGCCAGCTTCCGCGGCGGGTGTCACGAAGACCATTTACATTATGTGACCAGGGGTAAATTTGTTTGTTCGATTGTAATTCCTCACCTCTTTTACCTTCTTTAGCAGAAGGACGTGGGTTTTGGTTGATCAGGCCATACGCTGCATATTCCCACTCTGCTTCAAAAGGCAGGCGGTAATCAGGCAACATGATACCATCTTCCATAGTCACTGTAGTTCTTGCCTGGCCTTGCGGGGTTCTCAGTTCGTTTTTCTTTTTAGAAGTAGCACCTTTACCGGGAGCTGTTTGATACAACCCCAGCAAATATGATTTAGAAGTGAAGTTGTTTTCCTGTTGCTGACCTTGTATTCCTTGTTTGTTGATAAACCCTTTCTGAAGAAGGATACCTTCATTTACACGATCACCTCTCCACAGGCAGAAATCATGTGCCTGTTTCCAGGTTACGCCAACTACAGGATAGTCATTAAAACCAGGATGGCGGAGGTAGAACTCAACCAATGGCTCGTTATAACTTAACTCACTTCTCCATACTAAAGTATCAGGAAGTGCAGCCTCCAGTATGGGAAGATTGGCGGGATCAGACGGATCAAAAATCCGCTGCAGCCAGTATAGATATTCACGGTAGTGAACGTTGGCTACTTCGGTTTTGTCCATATAAAACGAAGGCACAGATACACGGCGGGGAATATTATTCCAGTCGCCCATTACGTCTTCGTCAGTTTGTCCCATGGTGAAGGTACCACCCTGAACAAAAACCAAACCTGGCCCGAGGCCTTGTTCTTTGGACTTGGCTACCTGGTAGCCACCCATGTTCTTGTCATTGTAGTTCCAGCCGGTTACATCGGATTTAGCCTTTTTGTTCTTATTAAAAAGACCATTTTTACAGGATGCCAGCAGCATCACACAGGATAAGAGGATTACTAAGTTTTTCACTTTCATTGCTTTTTGCATAAACCTATGAATTGGAATAGTTTTAACGCCACCTGAGGTTAAAATATTGCACGGGGCAAAAATTTTACTACAGCGAATTGCGAATATAGACAGATTAAAAATAAATTGTTACGCATAACTACTTTTTTTGCAGGGGGAAATCCCTATTTATCCTGATTTTTGTACTCATGACAAGACGCTGGTTTATAGTTGCTGCAGGGGTCTTTTTATTGTCGCTGGCGGCCTCTTCTCAACGTACCTATAAAGCCAGTTCTGTGTTGTCTTCGGGCAATTGGTACAAGCTGGCTATCAAATCTGCAGGTATATATAAGATAGATATTCCTTTTCTGAATAGCCTGGGCGTTTCAACAGGTAATCTTTCTTCTAATTCCATACGGCTGTTTGGAAACGGCGGGCAAATGCTTGCCGAGGCCAATGCCGGTCCCTGGACCGATGACCTGCAGGAAAATGCCATCATGGTAGTAGATGGCGGTGATGGTATATTGAATGGGTCAGATTATATTCTTTTTTTTGCGACAGGCCCTGATCAATGGGTAAAGGATTCCTTTAATCTCAGGTTTGCCCATAAAAAAAATCTCTACAGTGACCGGACCTTTTATTTTTTATCAGTGGGCGGAACCGGGAAAAGAGTTGGCAGCTCAGCAGTTATTACTTCTCCCAATACTGCAGTTACCAGTTTCTCAGAACGGTATTTTCATGAACTGGATACCGTTAATTTTTTAGCCAGTGGCCGGGAATGGTATGGAGAAGAGTTTGCCAATATGCCCGGGAAAACAACCACCCGTGATTTTGTAACCGGACTTTCAAACCTGTCCAACAACAGCCCGGTAACAATCATCAGCCAATGCATTGCCCGGTCGGTGGGGGGGGCCAGCCGCTTTGATCTTCGGTTAAATAACCAATTACTGGGGCAATCATTTATCAATGGCGTGAACGGAGGTATCTATGATCTGTTTGCGCAGCAATCCACTTCAACATTTACGACTACTGCTACCCAAAGCAGCCTGCTGGTCAATTATAACTTTGTTCCGGGCAGTTTTAATGCACAGGGATGGCTCAACTGGTTTGAACTTTTTTGCCGTCGCAATCTATCCTTGAGTGGAGTTGATCAATTATTGTTTCGGGACTGGCCCAGTGTAGGCCCGGGCAATATTGCCAGCTTTGTGGTGAGTAATGCAACGGCTGCCACACAGGTGTGGGATATAACAGATCCGTTAACTCCCGTGCAAATGCCCGGTACTCTTTCCGGCTCTGATTTCCGATTCGTGAATACAGCCTCCCGGCTAAGAGAGTATGTGGCCTTCAACAATACAAATTTCCTTCAGCCAATTGCCATTGGCAGGATCAATAACCAGGATTTGCATAATACCGCTGCCACAGACTACCTGATCATTACTTATCCGGTCTTTCTGCAACAGGCGCAACGGCTTGCACAATTTCACCAGCAAAAAAACAGTTTGCGTACCGTAGTGGTTACCACCGACCAGGTATTCAATGAATTTGCAAGCGGCAGTACTGATCCCGTAGCTATCAGGGATTTTGTAAAAATGTATTATGATAAGTTTGGCCCGGGTCCAGCGGATAAACCAAAGTATCTTCTCTTATTTGGCGATGCTTCTTATGATCCTAAAGACAGGTTGAATAATAATACCAGTTTTGTTCCCGCCTGGGAAAATAATTTTTCGCTTGATCCATTATCTACTTATGCCTCTGATGATTTTTATGGATTCCTGGATGATAATGAAGATATCAATTCCGGCCTGATCATTAACCACCTCGATATCGGGATTGGAAGAGTGCCGGCTAAGAATATTGATGAAGCAAAGAATTTTGTAGATAAGGTGATCGCTTATTATGCCAAACCCGCATTGGGTCCCTGGCGCAATAATTTAACTTTTATTGCGGATGATGAGGATGCAAACCTGCATGTGCAGGATGCGGAGATCTTTACCACCACAGCAGGAACTGTGCTTCCGGTTGCTAACCAGCAAAAAATATATCTTGATGCCTTCCGGCAGGAAAGTGGCTCCGGCGGCAGCAGTTACCCGCAGGCCAATATTGCCATCAATAACCAGGTTTATAACGGTACATTAATCTGGAATTATAACGGACACGGCGGCGCAAGAAGATTAGCCGAGGAAACCGTGCTGGACCAGGAGATCGTTAATAACTGGAATAATGCTGATAAACTGCCTTTATTTATAACTGCTACCTGCGATTTTGCACCTTATGATAATCCCGCCATTAACTCCATCGGTGAAAATATCTTAGTGCGACCCAAAACCGGTGCCATCGCATTGATGACAACCACCCGGGTGGTTTTTGCCTTTAGTAACCGGATCATGAATAATAATTACCTGCAACTGGCTTTGCAGGCCGATGGAAACGGAAAGTATAAAACATTGGGCGATGCCGTAAGGGAAGCAAAGAATTTCACGTATCAAACCTCTGGCGATGTGACCAATAACCGGAAGTTTACTTTATTGGGTGATCCGGCATTAACACTGGCGTTTCCTCAATTAAAAGTAAGGACAACCAAAGTAAATGGTATTCCCGTTGCACAGGCCGATACCCTGAGTTCTACTGAAAAAGTAACCATTGAAGGCGAAGTGACCGACTTACAGGGGAATATACTTACCGGTTTCAATGGTGCTGTGTACCCGGTTGTTTTTGATAAGCCCCAAACCATCAGCACCCTGGCCAATGATCCTGCCAGCCAGGTCACTCCTTTTGTAGTGCAAAACAATAGTTTGTTCAAAGGAAAAGCGACCGTACAGAACGGATTTTTCTCATTTTCTTTCAAAGTGCCGAAGGATATCAACTTTCAATATGGAGGCGGTAAACTGAGTTTGTATGCAGAAAATGGGGTAACAGATGCTAGCGGAGCATTCACTAATTTTATCGTGGGCGGTGTAGGTAATAACAACAGCAACGACGCCGAAGGACCCGAAATAAAACCCTACCTGAATGATGAAAAATTTGTGAATGGTGGTATTACTAACGAAAACCCGGTACTGATCGTTAAACTGGCTGATTCTTCGGGTATCAATACCACCGGGATGGGTATTGGTCATGATATAGTGGCAACCCTGGACAATGACAATAACCGCTATTTTATCCTGAATGATTTTTACCAAAGTGACCCGGACAGCTACCAGCAGGGAACGGCCCGTTTCCAGTTGCCGGCACTGGAACCCGGCACGCATAGTTTGAAGATAAAAGCCTGGGATGTATTAAATAATTCCAATGAGGCCATCCTCGAGTTCACGGTTGCCAATGACGAGGAGCTGAAGCTGAGCCATGTACTGAATTACCCCAATCCCTTTACCAGCCATACCAGTTTCTGGTTTGAGCATAATAAGCCTGGTCAGCCCCTACAGGTTTACCTGCAGATCATGACCGTTACCGGCCGGGTCATTAAAACCATCCGGAAAACGATCGTCACGGACGGCAACCGGTCGGATGAAATTCAATGGGATAGCCGGGATGAATTTGGTGATAAGCCGGGGCGGGGTGTTTACATATACAAATTACGGGTAACAGCCCCCGACAAAAAGAAGAAAGAGGTCATTGAAAAACTGGTCATATTATAAAAAATCTATGGCCATTACAGGTAAAAGTCAAAATACCCTCTAAGGATGCATTAGAATAGCCGGTAAAAACATGATAAAATCATGGGAAAATATATGCAGCTGCCTTATTTTCGGGGCCATTTTATTGCAAAAATGCAGAGTAGATCACAGGCTTTTAAAAAAAATAAAAGGCCTTGCAATAAAGTACAATTCAGAACGTTAATACCGATAATCAGCAGGCCTGAAGTGCAAATCTTCCCCCTTACTGGTTTTCTATAAAAATCCGATATTTTAGTTTTGTATTTTCTCAAAAACCATATATTTACACCATTATTAAACACATACTAATGAGACCAACTGCTTTAAAACTAACTGCTGGAATCCTGCTTTTTTGTGGTTTCACCTCCACTGTAAATGCCCAGGCTGACCCTATCAACGTTGTTACCACTGCTGTTCCTTTCCTCCGTATTTCACCTGATGCCCGTGCCGGTGGTATGGGAGATTTGGGTGTTGCTACTTCACCTGATGCCAACTCTGGTTTCTGGAACATCGGAAAGGTTGCCTTCAATGAATCGAAAGGCGGCATATCAGCTAACTACACTCCATGGCTGAAAGACGTGGTAAACGATGTTTTCCTCGCTTCTTTAGGTGGATATTATAAGTTTGACGAAAACCAGGCATTACATGCAGGTATTCGTTATTTCAGTCTCGGAAACATCCAGTTCACTGACGGTAATGGAAGCACTATCGGTAGCGGTAAACCCCGTGAATTTGGTGTGGAAGTAGGTTACTCCCGTAAACTGTCTACTAAAACTGGTTTGGGGTTGACACTTCGTTATATCAATTCAGACCTGGCGAATGGCTTTTCTGGCAACTCAGTTGTTACTAAAGCCGGTAATTCAGTAGCTGCTGACCTCGGTTTCTACTATGATGGTAAAACTGCCGGTAGTGGCTGGGCTTTCGGTGCCACTATGTCTAACTTAGGTGCTAAGATCGCTTACACTGATAACGCAGACCAGAAAGATTTTATCCCTGCTAACCTTGGCCTGGGAACTACTTATACTAAAAAATTCAATGATCAGAACCAGATCACTTTTGGTCTTGACCTGAATAAATTAATGGTACCTACACCTCCCGGTCAGAATGCAACAGCACAGGAAATTGCTGACTACAGGAAGAAAGGTGTTGTAGGTGGCTGGTTCGGTTCATTCGGCGATGCTCCTGATGGCTTTGGCGAAGAACTGAAAGAGTTCCAGGTTTCTATTGGTGCTGAATATGTGTATAACAACCAGTTCTCTCTGCGTGCAGGTTATTTCCACGAAGATGGAACAAAAGGTAACCGCCGCTATGTTACAGCTGGTTTGGGTGTTAAATACAACATCTTCGGACTTAACTTCTCTTACCTGTTACCAACTGGAAGTGGTGTAAGCCGCAATCCGTTGTCAAATACACTGCGTTTCTCTTTGTTGTTTGACCTGGATGGTGGTGCAGCAACTGAGAAAAAATAATTTTAAAGTAAGTTATTCATATACTGACAGCGTCCCGCAATCCGGGACGCTGTTTTTTTTGGATATTTGTAATTAAATAATCGAGCATGTCATATCGAATAGGTTCCGGGGTTGATTTCCACCGCCTCGCTGAAGGGAGGGCATTGTGGATCGGGGGTATCAATATCCCACACTATAAAGGAGCCGTCGGCCACAGCGATGCCGATGTGTTACTGCATGCAATTTGTGATGCAATGCTGGGTGCCTTATGCCTGGGTGATATTGGTGTTCATTTTCCAGATACTGACAATACCTATAAGAATATCGACAGTAAGATCTTATTGCAAAAAACAATTGATCTTATCAGCAAAGAAGGATACTCGGTGGTGAATATCGACAGCACACTCTGTCTTGAAACACCGAAGATCAAACCGTATGTACCCGCTATGCAAAAAGCAATTGCAGCTATAGCCGGGATTACTGAAAAGGATATTTCCATTAAAGCCACCACCACGGAGAAAATGGGATTTGCGGGCCGTGAAGAAGGGCTGATGGCTTATGCCACCGTATTACTACAGAAGAAATAAATCCCTGTTTCATCTCCCGGAAACCTTTAGCTTTCATCCTTTATCTTTGCCGGATGCCAGCTATCAATGTAAAGATCATCAACACATCTCTCAACGCACTGCCCGAATATGCTACTGCCGGGGCCTCTGGTATGGATATCAGGGCTCATCTTGATGAAGCTGTTACACTGGAGCCGATGGAAAGAGCTTTGATACCAACCGGCCTTTTTATTGAATTGCCCGCAGGTTTTGAAGTGCAAATCCGTCCAAGAAGCGGGTTGGCCATCAAACAAGGTATCACCTGTTTGAACACACCGGGTACCATTGATGCGGATTACCGGGGAGAAATTAAGATTATTTTGATCAACCTTTCTGCTGAAGACCAGGTCATTCACCCGGGTGACCGTATTGCACAAATGGTGTTACAATCCGTGGAAAAGATCAGCTGGACAATAGCGGAACAGATCGAAACCACCGAAAGAAATGCAGGCGGATTCGGCCATACCGGTAAACAATAAAAATTACGAATGATCAGGTTTTTTTTCATAGTAACGGCAATAGCAGCTTTATTCAGTTCCTGCAGGTCCACCCGGAAGATACAAACGGCGGTGGCACCAAAAGATACCACGGCTGTAGTTGTTGCACCTAAGGACACATCCCGTGAAGATTCTCTTCGTTTCATCAGCGAAACATTCAACAGCATTCAAAAGAACCGGATACCCTTTACTACTTTTTCTGCGAAAGTGGATGTGGACTATCATGACGGGGATGGTAAGAAATATAATGTCACCGCCCATATCCGTATGCAAAAGGATAGTGTGATCTGGATATCTGTCAGGGCCATACTCGGCATTGAAGGGTTAAGAGCATTTATCACCAAAGATTCAGTAAAATTATTAGACAAACAGAATGATGTGTATACCGCCCGCAGTGTGTCTTACCTGCAGGAAGTGACGGCCCTGCCACTTGATCTTACCTCCTTACAGGACCTGTTTTTAGGAAACCCGGTTTTCCTCGATAGTAATATTGTTTCATACAGCCAGAATACTGATGCGATCACCTTGCTCAGTATCAGTGATTTTTTCAAGAACCTGCTGACAGTTGATAAAACCGGGAAATTGATCCAGGCCAGCAAGCTGGATGACGTGGATGAATTGAGGAACCGTACCTGCTATCTCTCGTATAGCGATTATGAAAATAAGAAAGGATTCAATTTTGCTGCCAAAAGGCAAGTTACAGTAACGGAAAAGAAGAAGCTGGATATAAAAATGGATTTCAAGCAGTACGACTTTAATGAAACGTTAAGCTTCCCTTTTTCAGTGCCTAAAAATTATAAATTGAATTGACCGATAAAATTTATTTTGCAGCCAGCCGTTATATGCAGGCATCTTTCCGCACCCTGTTTTATTCACCCACATCCTGTTATAAACTATGAAGAAAAACATCCTCCTCACCCTGCTTATTGTAACCAGCGGTTTTTTTACTGCTGATGCACAACCGCAGGACAAAGCCCAGCTGGAAAAAGAGAGACAGGAAATTCAGAAAGAACTGAAGGAAATGCAGGGTATGTATGACCAGATCAAGGGTAAAAGCAAGCAGGCTCTCAGCCAGCTGAGTGTACTGAACCGGAAGATCAACCTGCAGGAACGGTATATCAGCAGTATCAATAAGGAGATCAAAATGATCGAGGATGATCTCTACCTCAGTAACCTGGAAATTTACAGGCTGACAAAACAGTTGGATACACTGAAAGCAGAATATGCGAGGACGGTCGTCTATGCGTATAAGAACAGGAGTTCTTATGATTACCTGAATTTTATTTTTTCAGCCGGCAGTTTTAATGATGCCGTGAAAAGGATCACTTACCTGAAAAGTTACCGGGCTTACCGCCTGAAGCAGGTAAGTACAATATTGGAAACACAAGACCTGATTGCAAAACGTAAAGAGCAGCAGATCGGCCGCAAGCAACAAAAAAGTGTGGCCCTCCAAAGCCAGACCAAGGAAAAAGTAGTACTGGATGTGGAGAAAAAGGAAAAGGGGGCTGTACTGAACCAGTTAAAATCCCAGGAGAAAGATTTGCAAAAGCAGATCGCAGCCAAAAAGAAAAAAGACCGGGACCTGAATAATGCGATCATGGCCATTATCCGCCGGGAGATCAAAGCTGCGGAGGATAAAGCAAAAGCAGATGCATTAGCAGCGAAGAAAAAGGCCGATGAGGATGCGAAGAAGAATGCACCGGTTACCAATACAAATACGGGAGCAACTAACCCGGCTACAGTAACAACACCGGTGGTAACAAAGCCAGCTGAAGTAGTTAAGAAACCAGCAAGCTACCTGGAATTGAATGCAAAAGATGTGGCATTGGGAGGAGATTTTTTAAAGAGTAAAGGAAGACTACCCTGGCCGGTTGACAATGGAGTTCCATCCATACATTTTGGTCCTTACAGTATTGAAGGAACCTTGTTAAAAGGGGATAACCCCGGAGTTACCATTTCCACACAAGTTGGTGCGACTGTAAAATCTGTTTTTGATGGTGATGTGGTAGGTGTATATAATTTGGGAGATGGAATGGCTGTTACTATCCGGCATGGTAAATATTTTACCACTTACAGTAATTTGTCTTCAACTTCTGTAAAGAAAGGTGATGCCGTTAAAACAGGCCAGGCTATCGGGCGGGCAGGACGTGATGAAGAAAGCGGCAGCGGTCAAATTGATTTTATCCTGATGATTGAAACAAAGAACGTAAACCCGGAACCCTGGTTACGCCGTTAATGTATGAACATATATAAAAAAGAAAGGCTCTCTGATGAGGGCCTTTCTTTTTATAGAAATCTTTCGTACAGCTTTTCATACAGCGGAATGATATTTCCGATATCATATTGCTTTGCATAAGTAGCCGCCCTGTCCTTAAATCCTTTTAATATTTTATCGTCTTTTAAGATCATCAGCGCATTCTGGCTCATGGCAGCCACATCACCTACATCGGCCATATAGCCTGTTTCGCCATCGGTAATAATTTCTTTCAGGCCGCCTGCATTAGTAGAGATAACAGGTACACCTGCTGCCATAGCTTCCAGGGCAGCCAGGCCAAAGCTTTCATATTCTGATGTCAGCAAAAACAGGTCAGCAATGGCTAAGATATCTTCCATTTGTTCCTGCTTGCCCACAAAGCGGATCTCATCACAAACACCGAGTTCTCTTGCCAGGTCTTCAGCAGTGGAACGTTCTGGTCCATCGCCTACGAAAAGCAATTTAGCCGGTATCTCTTTTCTTACTTCAGCAAAAATCTTCACCACATCCTGCACTCTTTTCACCTTCCTGAAATTGGAAGCATGCATTAATATTCTCTCTCCGTTGGGGGCAATTACCTTCCGGAAAGCATCAATAGGCTTGCGGCTGAAACGCTGTACATCCACAAAGTTGTAAATGACTTCGATCTCTTTTTCGATATGAAATGTCTTAAAGGTTTCATCCCGCAGGTTATTGGACACGGCAGTGATCGCATCGCTCTGGTTAATGGAAAAGGCTACAACCGGTGCATAGGTCTTATCCCTTCCCACCAGGGTAATATCAGTTCCATGCAAAGTAGTAATAACGGGGATATGCTTACCTTCTTTTTTCAATATCTGCTTGGCCATATAGGCTGCAGAAGCATGAGGAATGGCATAGTGCACATGCAGGAGATCCAGGTTGTTATTCTTGATCACATCCACCATGGTGCTGGCCAAAGCCGTTTCATAGGGAGGGTAATCGAATAAAGGATAAGTGGGCACCTGCACCTCGTGGTAAAATATATTGGGCAAAAAACCATTCAACCTTACCGGCTGCTGGTAAGTTATAAAATGCACCATATGTCCTTCCTGGGCAAGGGCCTTTCCTAATTCAGTCGCCAGTACGCCACTACCACCAAAAGTTGGATAACAAACAATTCCGATTCGCATAATTTTATTCAAATGGATTCCGAAGGTAACAGTTTTGCCGGACGAAGGTTTACCATTCATCTTAAATCTTTATTTTCACTGCGGCTATCAGTTAACTTTAGCAAAACAGATGGACATGAAAAAATGGTTATTTTTTCCTCTTTTCGTAATAGCGGGCACAGCAATTTGTGCCCAGCAGGAAGATTCGGCAATGATCAAACGTATCTCTGATGAGATATTGACCCATGGCAAAGCTTATGAAAACCTGCGCCACCTTACCAAGAAAATTGGTGGCCGGTTGGCCGGGTCAGCAGGTATGGTAAAGGCGGAGCAATGGGGCTTGAAAACAATGCAGGAAAACGGGGCGGATAAGGCCTGGTTGCAGGAATGTATGGTGCCGCATTGGGTAAGAGGTGGAACTGACGCTGCTGAGGCCATGTATACTATACCTGCAACCGGTACCAAAAATATGATCCCGAAGAAAAAAGGGCTTGATATTGTTGCATTAGGAAACTCAGAGGGAACTGGTAAGTCTGCGGTAAAGGCAGATATACTTGTGGTAAACTCTTTCGATGAAATGGAGAGTAAAAAAGACCAGGTAAAAGGTAAGATCGTTTTTTACAATTATAAATTCAACGATACGTATGTACAAACTTTCCTGGCCTACCGGGATGCAGGTCAGTACCGTGGGCAAGGCCCCAGCCGGGCGGCGAAATACGGGGCGAGAGCCGTTATTGTACGAAGCATGAGCCATGCTGCAGATAATAATCCGCATACGGGTGCCACCAGGTACGATAGTGCTTATGCAAAAATTCCGGCAGTAGCAATTGGATTAAGAGACGCTGACTGGCTGAGCGAACAAGCTGCAAAAGGAACGGTGAAAGTGTCGTTGAAAACAAACGGCCATTTTTTACCCGATACGATCGGGCACAATGTGATCGGTGAATTAAAGGGAAGTGAATTTCCCGATGAGATCATTGTAGTAGGGGGTCATCTCGACAGCTGGGATAATTGCGAAGGTGCCCATGATGACGGAGCAGGTTGTGTACAAACCATGGAAATATTAAGAGCATTTAAAGCGATTGGGTATACACCAAAGCGGACCATTCGTTTTGTGTTGTTTGCCAACGAGGAAAATGGTTTGCGGGGCGGTAATAAATATGCCGAAGAAGCAAAGGCAAAAGGCGAGAAACATATTTTCGCCATCGAAAGTGATGCGGGTGGTTTTACTCCCCGTAGTCTTGGGTTTACATTGCCGGATGATAAATTTGCAAAAGTGCTGCAATGGAAATCTTTGATCGCTCCGTATGGATGTACTGAATTTCTTAAAGGCGGGGGAGGGGCCGATATTGGTCCACTGGCCCGTACACAGGGAACGCCGACCGGTAGCCTGAACCCGGATTCACAACGTTATTTCGATATTCATCATGCAAGAAGCGATGTGTTTGAAGCCGTGAATAAAAGAGAGCTGGAATTAGGTGCTGTGAATATGGCGGCTATCATTTACCTGATCGATAAATACGGACTCTGATATTAATTAGTAACCACTAATTTCTTTATTGCAATTCTTCCTTTACCTGCCAGTTGAACGGAGTAAACTCCTGCCGGTAGCTCATTTACCAATGATTGACTGGTTGAACTGCGGTTAACTGCATATTGCTTCAGTCTTTTACCTGCCATATCATACACTGTAATAGTTTCAAACCAGCTGGCCGGGTACTGTAAATAAGTAATACCTGCTGAAGGATTCGGGAATAGTTTTACTTCGTTACTTACGTTAACAGGGTCATTGAAGCCGGTGGTAATGGATCCCACTTTATTGATCACCCAATTGTTGGGATCAACTGTAACGCCATTTGGTATTCGGTTAGACCGGAACTTGAAAACCTGGTTATTGTTTTGCAGGTTTATTTTTACCGTGGTATCTCCCTGAAGTGTGGAGAATCTTATCTCATACAAGCCTTTGAAGAAAGGAGTAACAGCAGGGGCACTGACGGTTTGATTGACCAGCAACACTAAGCTGTCTCCTTGTTTAGAGTAGTCAACATTGAAAGTAGGATAGCCTTCGCCATAATACCACTGGTTAAAAAAATCAGTCAGGTCTTTACCAGAAATTGTTTGAGCAAGGTTTTTAAAATCATTCGCCGTAGCTACAGAATCTTTATACTGTTGCTGGAAAGCCTGCAATACCTGGTAAAAGGTATTATCATTTTGCAGTTCAAACCGCAGGTTATGAATGATGGCTGATCCTTTATCATAGCTAAGCCTCCCGCTGAATATCCTGTTCTCGTCAAACAGCGAAGCATCCGGAACAAACACACTGCCTGCAGCGGAGCTCATTACATTGCTATGAATCCCCTGCATATACGAAGCAGGGTTAGTAGTGGGAAATAAAGCGGGTAGCTGTTCAATCAGTAAATATTCACTGTAGCTGGCAAATCCTTCGTTGATCCAGATATGGTTCCAGGTGGCACAGGTTACATTATCCCCAAACCACTGGTGACCTAGTTCATGTGCAATCAATGTGCTTCCAAAACTGCTCATAGTGCTCATGGTCTGGTGCTCCATTCCGCCACCAATATTGGCATGAGCATGGCCGTATTTTTCAAAGCGAAAAGGATATAAGCCATATAACTCACTTAATTTTTCAATGAAAGCGGGGGTCTTGTCAATATTGGCTTTGTTGGTATTGAAATAGGTATTGTTATTGACAATATAGTTTTGCACCAGTATAGAATCAGGTGATATACTCAGCGGTTTTGCATAGATTTTATAGTCCATATAATTACCTACCGAAAAACTGGGCATATAATAACTCATAGGGTAGGTTGTTTTCCACTGGAATTGTTTCTTATTGTTAGGAAGATCAACTGTATTTACCAGCAAGCCATTGGAACCGGCGAGGTTGGTATTACTCGTGGTGATCCAGCAATCAGCAGAATCAATTTTATCCTTCAAAAATTGCTTTACCGGGAACCATTCCCTTGCCTGGTAGCTTTCTGAAAGCGAAGCAGTATATACTAACCCATTGCTTCCTACAGTTCCGGCAAAAACACCTCCTGAACCGGCAAGGCCCCGGTAATAAAAGAGGGCTTCAACAGCAGATCCGGCAGTAATGATTGGAGCAAGGGGAACAAATACATGATCTGCAGAACGTGTAAACCCGGTGATCTTTATCCCGTTGATAAAGACAGAATCAACGGTCATATTATTTTTCAATTCGCAAATAAAAGAATCCAGGGGTTGTACCGCTATCGCTCTTGTAAGTGCTGTTCCATTAATATTCCTGTTGTTGGCTTCAATGGCAAGGTCTAACTTCAGGTACTTCACATCATATTTATCCATCGAAGGATATTGGAAATAATTGACCCTTTGTACATCGTTTGCCGACTGGATATGGTGGCACTTTTCACGGCAGGATAACTCTGCGGGTGCAGGTAGTAGCTGGGATTGGGCACTTAGCCCTGCAAAAAAGCAGGCCATCAGGATAGCAGGTTTTCTCATGAACGGGTGTTATCCTTCAAAGATAAGGATCGGGGTTATTCCGGGCTGTTAAAAACTAAGCCAGGAGCTTATCCAAAGCTACCTTTACTTCAGAAAAGGGGAAAGCCCGGAGTGTTTTATCCATTTGTTCCCGGATGGCTCCGGTGCAGAGGTTACCAATACTGCCTTCATGGGTATGTTGAATATGGGTGCTGTATGTGAATTTCCCGGCTTCAATATCAATCCCTACTTTTTTATAGGCATCACGGAAAGCCATGCCCATATTGACTAATTTATTCACTTCTTCCACGCTGAAGAGATACTTGTATTTTTCGTCAGCCAGGATATCCTTGCTGATCTCAATATTGGACAACATCAGGCCGGCCATTTCAATACAATCTTTCAACGTTTTAAATGCAGGAAATAAATGCTCTTTTAATAATTGCAGGTCCCGGTGATAACCTGAGGGAAGATTTGTGGTCATCATACTGATCTCGTTGGGCAATGCTTTGATACGGTTGCAATGGGAACGGATCAGCTCAAACACATCCGGGTTTTTTTTATGCGGCATGATGCTGCTGCCGGTAGTAAGTTCGGCAGGAAAGGAAATAAAACCAAAATTCTGGTTGAGGTATAAGCAGGCATCCATACTGAGCTTACCAATAGTATCGGCTACATTGGCCAGAGATTGGGCCACAATGCGTTCAGCTTTCCCTCTTCCCATTTGTGCATATACCACGTTGTAATTAAGATCAGCAAACCCCAACAACTTAGTCGTTAATGTGCGGTTGATTGGAAAAGAGGATCCATAACCGGCAGCCGAACCAAGCGGATTTTTGTTCACTACATCGTATGTGGCTTTAATGGTTGTTACATCATCTACCAGGCTTTCTGCGTAGGCCCCAAACCATAATCCAAAAGAAGAAGGCATAGCTAACTGGAGATGCGTATAACCGGGTAGCAAATGGTCCTTGTATTTTTCACTTTGAGTTTGCAGCAATGCAAAAAATGGCTGTATACTGTTAACCAGTTCTTCCAGTTCATTCCGGAGAAAAAGTTTTACATCCACCAGCACCTGGTCATTCCGGCTACGGGCAGAATGGATTTTTTTACCGGTATCACCCAGTTTTTGTGTCAGTAACAGTTCCACCTGCGAGTGAATATCTTCTACATCTTCCTGTAAACTGAACTGCCCTTGTTGTATTTGTTTGTAGATAGTTTTTAATTCCTTTTGTAATTGTACCAGTTCTTCTTTATCCAGCAGGCCAACTGATTCCAGCATTTCGATATGGGCCAGCGACCCTATTACATCAAAAGCAGCGAGGTACATATCCATTTCCCGGTCCTTACCTACTGTAAAGACTTCCACTTCTTTACCCCCAACCCCTGAAGGGGAGCTGTTGCTTTTTGCCCAGAGCTTCATACGATTTTGTTTAAAAGCTGTATGTACAATTCGATTCCTTTATTGATCTCTTCCATAAAGATATACTCATCTGCTGTATGACTTCTTGCACTATCTCCCGGCCCCATTTTTAAGGAGGGAAATGGCATCAGGGCTTTGTCGGAGGTGGTGGGTGAACCATAGTACGTTCTGCCCAGTGCTGTTCCGGCTTTCACCAGCGGATGATCGGTTGCAATGGAAGTGGAACGAAGCCGGGTACTTCTTGGTGTGACCTCACTTTGCATATTTGCTTTGATAATAGCGATCACTTCTTCAAAACTGTAGAGTTCATTGATGCGTGTGTCCACTACAAATTTGCAAACAGCGGGTACTACATTATGTGCCTTGTTTTCTGTTTCAATAACCGTTACACTCATTTTTGAAGGGCCCAGTAATTCCGAGATTTTATCAAACTGGTAATTTCGGAGCCATTCAATATCTTTTAATGCTTTATATATGGCGTTCTCGCCTTCATTGCGTGCCGCATGACCTGCTTTCCCATGACTGACACAATCAAGCACCATCAGCCCTCTTTCGGCAACGGCCATTTGCATTTGAGTAGGTTCGCCAACAATCGCACAATTGATTTTGGGTAAGTAAGGTAATATGTATTCAATACCACCGGTGCCGGAAATTTCTTCCTCTGCAGTGGCTGCAAGGATGATATTATAAGCCAGTTCTTTTTTCTCCCGGAAATAAAGAAAAGCAGCTATGAGGGAAACAAGACATCCACCTGCATCATTACTGCCAAGTCCATAGAGCTTTCCTTCTTCAATAACAGGCAAAAATGGATCTTTGGTGTACTGTGGATTTGGTTTTACGGTATCATGGTGCGAATTGAGCAGGATGGTTGGCTTTTGTTCGTCGTAGTATTTATTCAGGGCAAAAACATTGTTACCCACCCTGGTGTGTTCAATATTTCTTTCACCCAGGAAACGGCAAAGTATACCTGCCGTCTGGTCTTCTTCTTTACTGAAGGAAGGGGTTGCTATCAGCTCTTTTAGAAGACTGATTGCATTTTCCTGTAATATGGATAACTCTTTACTCATTTATAATACTTGTTCCTGACGTGCCGCTGAGCAACTGATCCAATTGTTCTGCTTTTCCAATAATCACTTTCCGGACCCCGCTGTTCAATGCGGCAAATGCATTATCTAATTTCGGGATCATACCGGCAAAGATTTTCTGTTTGGCTTTGAGTTGCTGGTAATATGCCAGGGTGATTTCGGAAATTACTGTAGTATCATCTTCAGCATTCAATAAAACACCACTTTTTTCAAAGGAATAGATCAATTCCACATCGTATAATTTACTCATGCCTTTTGCCAGCTCCTGTGCAATGGTGTCTGCATTCGTATTAAGCAGCTGTCCCTGCTGATCATGGGTAATAGGAGCGAAGACTACAGCGATATTCTGATCCAGCAGTGTTTTGATCAGGACAGTATTAATGGCATCCACATCACCAACAAAACCATAATCCATCACCGGGTGCCGGCGTTTATGTGCCAGTATTGCATCACCGTCTGCACCGCAAAGCCCGATGGCATTGCAATTATTCGCCTGCAACAACGCCACAATCGTCTTATTGACATAACCGGCATAGACCATAGTAACGATCTTCAGGGTTTCTGCATCGGTGATCCTTCTGCCATCCACCAGCTGTTGTTCAATGCCTAATTGTTCGGCTAACCGGGTTGCCAGCTTACCACCGCCATGGACCAATATCTTTTTAGCTGTGATATCCGCAAAGGAGTGCAGGAAGGAAGCCAGTTTTGCTTCATCATCAATGATATTCCCGCCGATCTTTATGATATATAATTTATCCATTGCTTTTTAATATCTCTGCTAATACAGCCTGTGCTGCCCACACCCTGTTGGAGGCCTGCTGTGTAACAATGCTCATATCGCCATCCAGCATTTCATCGCTCAGTTCTACATTTCTTCGAACGGGCAGGCAATGCATGATCTTAGCCTGATTGGTGTGTACCCAGCGTTTATGTTTCAGCATCCATTTGGGATCGTTGGTATAGATCTTACCATAATCATTATAGGTGCTCCAGTTTTTTACATATACAAAGTCAGCTCCTTTCAACGCTTCTTCCTGGTTGTGGGTGATGCTGGCACCTTTGGTAAACTCTTCACTCAAGTCGTAATCTTCCGGGTGGGTGATCACAAAATCAGCTTTGCCCCAGGCATTCACCCATTGTGCAAAGCTATTAGCCACACATTGCGGTAAGGGTTTTACATGCGGTGCCCAGGTCAGTACGATCTTTGGCTTTCTCGTTTCCCTGAATGTTTCAGAAATAGTAATAATATCTGTTAATGATTGCAGCGGATGTAAGGTAGAGCTTTCAAGGCTGACTACCGGTATGCCTGCATATTTAATGATCTGTTTAATATAAAGTTCACTATAATCATCTTCCCGGTTCTTTAAAGAAGGGAAAGTCCTGATCGCTAAAATATCAAAGTACTTACCGAAGATAGGCGCAGCGTCTTTCACATGTTCCACCGTACTGCCGCTCATGATCGCTTCGTCTTCAAACTCTAAGGCCCAGCCTTCATTGCCTACATTAAAAATGATAGCTTCCATGCCCAGGTTCTGTGCGGCAATTTGTGTACTGAGCCTGGTTCGCATACTCGGATTCAGGAACAGGCAGCCAATCCGTTTATTGGTACCGAGTGTTTTATCTTTAAACGGATCAGCTTTATACCCCAATGCTATTTGCACCAGTGCATCAATATCAGTTACATCATGAACCGAAGTGAAATTTCTCAATGTTCAAATTTTTAATGATCGAATTCCAGCCGTTCAGTATAATAAAATAAGCAGGAATATAAATAATATAAAAAGGTAAATACCTGATATAGCCATTGATCAGTGTGAAACTAATAGTTACTGGCTGTTTTGCGTTTGCCTGTAGTACGAAGAGGAACAGGTCGCAAAACACCGGGATGATGATAAGGCATAATGCAACAGCGGATGCTCCTCTTGCCGTAGATTTCAGGCTTCGTAAATATTGTTTAAATGTTTGTTCAGGCATCTTGTAAAACAGCGATTTCAGCTTTTATGGCTTCAATAAAATCTTCTGCATCCCTTTTCTTTAAGGCAAGGCCTGGTAATAAACGGATCACATTGGGTTTGGCCTCACCGGTAAATATCTTCTGGTTCCACAGCAAATTCTTCTTCAGGTCTTTTAATTCAGCTGGTACATCGAAGCCAATCATCAGGCCACGGCCCCTTACATTTTCCAGTTCCGGTATACTTTCCAATTCATCCCGTAAATACTTTCCTACCATGACGGCATTTCCCATGAGCTTTTCTTCTTCTATTATTTCCAGCACAGCTAATGCAGCAGCACAGGCAAGGTGATTGCCCCCAAAAGTAGTACCCAGCTGAAAATGTTTGGGTTTGATATGTGGTGCTACAATGATGCCGGCAACAGGAAAACCATTTCCCATTCCTTTAGCCATAGAGTAAATATCTGCATTTACACCGGCAAAATCATGGCTGAAGAATTTGCCACTGCGACCATAACCACACTGCACACTGTCGGCAATGTAAACAGCTCCATACTCATCACAAAGGGAACGTATCTGCCTGAGGAATGAATCATCTGCTACATTGATACCACCCACTCCCTGGATTCCTTCGATGATAACAGCAGCAATTTCTTTTCCCTCTTTCTTAAAGCAAGCTTCCAGGGCTTCTGCATCGTTGAAAGGCAGGAAGATCACATTCTCCGTTTCATTGACCGGGGCGATATAATTCTTATTATCAGTTACGGATACAGCCAATGATGTTCTTCCATGAAAGGATTTGCTGAAGGCGATCACTTTTTTCCGGCCGGTATGAAAAGAAGCCAGTTTCAGGGCATTTTCATTGGCTTCAGCTCCGCTGTTGCAAAGAAATAGCTGGTAATCGGTTTTACCGGAAAGCTTGCCAAGTTTTTCAGCCAGTTGCAGTTGCAACGGGATGCGGACGGAGTTGGAATAGAAAGCAATCTTTTCCAGCTGTTCTTCAATTCTTTTTACCCAATGCGGATGTGTGTGCCCGATACTGATAACGGCATGACCGCCATAAAGATCAAGATACTGCTCACCTTTATCATCCCACACATAAGAGCCTTTTGCTTTCACGATGGTGATCTCGTTGATTGGGTAGACGTCGAATAAATTCATTTATTTTATTTTCAATTTTTGTAAAGACAATTTATAAATAAGAAATGGAGTTACTTCAGCGATCCATTCTCTCTCTTCTTTATCCATTTTCAGTTGTACTTCTTTCCAACTGGTTTTATTATCAAGGTAATCCAGTAACAACTGGTCACCCACGAGCAGTTCAATCGCTTTTTTATCATTGAAGGCTTCGTATTTTCCTTCCCTCCAGTAAAAACCGGGAGTTCGTTCTTTTACATATTTAATGAGTTGCAATGAATGTGCCAGCGAATGGTATTCTTTTTTGGAATGGGGCAGCAAATGCAGTCCGTCGCATACCTGGTCTTTATATTTATGAAAAACAGGAATGAAGCGAACCGGTCGGATTAAACATGCTTTATTATAAGTTGGGTGTTGTACATTATTCCAATTATCCCTGAAAACCCAGTTCATCGAGGGTGCTCCCACCATTTCAAAGGGTAGGGTAGTGCCACGGCCCTCGCTGATATTTGTCCCCTCCCACAAACACTGGCCACTATATACAGCGCAGGTGCTGAACGCAGGAATATTCGGGGATGGAGAAATAAATACCGATTCTTTTTTCCGGGCAGGAATAATGATAAGCTCCCAGCTTGCTCCAAGTTTAAATTTAAAATAACGGCACAATTCGCCAATAGTTAAGCCATGCCGGTGCGGCAGCCCTTCAAGGCCAATAAAAGAAGCAAACGAGGATGTCATTTTTGTTCCTTCCACCTGCCGGCCTGCGGGGTTAGGCTTATCAAGTACGACGATGCTGATAGAAAGTTTTAGTGTGGTGATCTTTTGAAGCAACAGCCAGATGGTACTGGTAAAAGTAAAATAACGGCTGCCCGCATCCTGGATATCGATGACCAGTGTGTCAATCACCTTTAATTGTTCATCACTGGCAGTTAGTGAATGATCGGCTGAATTATACAGAGAAATCCATTCAATATGATCCGCCAGCTGTTGATAAGCGGATGTATCATCCATTTTTACCTGGTCCTGCAGCTCTCCAAAAAGGCCATGCTCCGGAATAAATACTTTTTTCAGTTTTCCAGTTTCCGCCAGTGACTGAAAAGTATATTTACCGGTAAACGGATGCCAGGCAGATTGGTTGCACAGTAAACCCGTTGACTCACTTTTTTTTAGAAGTTTATGTAACGGGTCTTTTTTCATGATCAGAATCCGGCAGGTTTGAGGTGAAGGCCGGTTATTTCTTCAAGCCCAAATAACAGATTCATATTCTGTACCGCCTGGCCGGATGCGCCTTTCAATAAATTGTCAATGGCAGAGTGCACGACTAATTTGCTGCCGGCCTTTTCTAATTGGATAACGGCTTTGTTGGTATTCACCACTTGTTTCAGAAAAACAGGCTCTTTACTGACATGCGTGAAAGGATGGTCTTTATAAAAATCGTTGAATAAGATAAATAATTCCCCGATGCTAAGATCACAATGCAACGTGGAGCTGACGAAGATGCCCCTGGTGAAATCTCCTCTCCAGGGAACAAAGCTTAGATCAATATGACTTGCTGGTTGCAATTGTAATAAGGATTCCCCGATTTCACCCAGGTGCTGGTGGGTAAGGGTTTTATAAGCCTGTATATTATTAGCCCTCCAGCTGAAATGAGAGGTTTGAGATAATGATTGACCGGCTCCGGTGGAACCAGTGATGCCAGTGGTATAAATATCATTTAATAAACCGGCTTTTGCCAATGGGAGTAAACCAAGCTGGATGGTAGTGGCAAAGCAGCCGGGATTGGCGATATTATTTGCTGTTTTGATCTTTTCTTTATTCAGTTCAGGAAGACCGTACACAAAATGCCGGTTGCCAATACTGGCACTGCCCTGCAATCTGAAATCATTAGCCAGGTCAATGATCTTAATGTGATCAGCGATCTTATTCTCAGCAAGAAATTTCCTGGACTCACCGTGCCCAAGGCATAAAAACAATACATCAATATCATCACTCAGTTCACCAGAGAATATAAGGTCAGTGTCACCCAGCAGATCCTGGTGAACACTATGAACAGGATTGCCGGCATTGCTGCGGCTATGAATAAAAGAAACAGATATGTATGGGTGGTGAATCAGCAAACGAATGAGTTCGCCACCGGTATAACCTGCTCCGCCAATTATGCCTGCTTTAATGTTTGCCATTCGCTGATTCTTTTACCTGGTGATAGATCATTGTCTGGTTACCAAATATTTTACTGAAACCTCTTACATCTTCTCCTGTCCACCCGTTATTCATTTCACCGTACTTGCCAAACTTACTGTTCATCAGGTCATAGGGAGACTCAATCCCGGTTACCTGGAAACGATAAGGCATAAGCTGAACAAATACATCGCCTGTTACATTCCGCTGGCTGCTTTCAAGATAGGCTTCAATATCGATCATCACCGGATCCAGGATTTGCCCTTCATGTAACCAGTTGCCATAAAATTGCGCCAGCTGATCTTTCCAGGTCAGTTGCCATTTGGTCAGCACATGTTTTTCCAGTGCATGGTGTGCCTTGATGATCACCATGGGGGCAGCAGCTTCAAATCCAACCCTTCCTTTGATACCGATGATCGTATCGCCGACATGAATATCACGGCCAATACCATAAGGTCCGGCCAGTGTTTGTAAATATTGAATGGCGTCGGAAGGGTGGTTAAAGCTTTTCCCGTTCACTTTAGTCAACTCTCCTTTATGAAAATGAAGTTTTACTTCTTCCGTTCCTGTTTTAGTAACCTGGGTTGGCCAGGCTTCTTCCGGCAACATACCTTTGGAAGAAAGCGTTTCTTTACCCCCCACACTGGTTCCCCACAATCCTTTATTGATAGAATACATGGCTTTGGAGAAATTCATATCCACACCTTTTGCTTTCAGGTAGTCGATCTCTGCTTCACGGCTCAGTTTCAGGTCGCGGATGGGAGTAAGGATTTCCACACCGGGGATCATGATATTAAAAATCATATCAAACCGCACCTGGTCGTTACCGGCACCGGTACTTCCATGTGCCACCGCATCTGCATTCAGTTCAAGTGTATGCTCTGCAATGTGCAGCGCCTGGCTTAATCGTTCTGCTGATACACTCAACGGGTAGGTATTATTCTTCAAAACATTGCCGTAAACAAGGTACTTAATGATCCGGTCGTAATAGGTCTTGACGGCATTCACTGCTTTGTGTGATTTTACACCCAGTTTGTAGGCATGGGCTTCAATCTGTTTCAATTCTTCCTCTGTAAAGCCACCGGTATTCACAATAATACTGTGCACTTCATATCCCAGGTCTTCACCCAGGTATTTTACGCAATAAGAAGTGTCTAATCCGCCGCTAAATCCGAGTACAACCTTTTTTGCCATCTTATTTTTTGTAATTATTTAATGAAGGAAATAATGCAATAATGACTTGGGTTTGCCGCCGCCATTCCCGTTCTTCTCTTTTTTCAGGAACGGCTTCAGCAATTTCCACTGCTTAAAGCGCAGCAGGCGTTCAAAACCGGAGACATTCTCTTTAAAGAACTCTTTGGTTTCTTCGGGTTCGTAATGATCTTTGGGATCGTAGAGCATGGCCGTGCACATACAGTTTTTCCGCTCTTTACTCATCAGGATCTCGTAGTTCACACAGCTTTTACAACCCGCCCAGAAAGCTTCATCCTGGGTGAGTTCGGAATAGGTAACAGGCTCATAGCCGAGGTCGCTGTTGATCTTCATCACGGCAAGGCCTGTCGTAAGACCAAATATCTTGGCTTCGGGATATTTTTCCCGGGACAGGTTGAAAATTTTTTGCTTGATCAGTTTTGCCACCCCGCTTTTCCGGTAGGCAGGTGCTACAATCAAACCGCTGTTTGCCACATATTCACCGTGGCTCCAGGTTTCGATATAACAAAAACCCACCCATTCATTCTGGTCAGTAATGGCTATTATGGCTTTACCCTCGTCGATTTTTTGTTCAATATAATCGGGGCTTCGCTTGGCAATTCCGGTTCCCCGGGCTGCGGCGGAAGCCTCCATCTCATCGGTGATGGTCCTGGAATAAACTTTATCAGATATGGTTGCCACCCTGATAATAATATGTTGATTGTCCACTGTAAAACTAAATTGAGATAAAACGGGCCACCAATCCTTGAAAATTATTTTTTGCGGGGATTACTTCACTGACAGGGACCAGGGTGAGGGGTTCGTCCTGTCAGAAAACAGGGCGACGTCGGGGGCGGGAGAAAGTAAATACATCGAAGCCAACGGAATAGACGCCGCTGGTGATCGGTGCATGAAAAGCGAACTGTTTGGTATGTGTCAGAATGTTTGTCATATTGACGAACTGAAACAAGTTGTAAATTGGGTACAAATGTATAATAATAATTGGTTTAGTGTCAGAAATATTTTGTTATAAAAACTAATCATATGGAAGCAGGAAATGACTTTTCAACAGAACAATCGTTAGCAAAAGCAGCTAAGAAAAAACCATCCGGCTTCCGGCGATTTATGAGGACACTGCTGATCTTGTTATTCCTTGGTCTGGCCGTTTTTATTTTTATCAAATACTTCTTTGTCTTTGGTGAAGGTTCCAAGGCAGGAGAGCTGAATTTCTTTGTCAAAAAGGGATACATCTTTAAAACATATGAAGGACGGGTGATCCAGACAGGATATAATTCGAAAGTGCCGGGTAGTATCCAGTCCAACGAATTTGAATTCTCAGTGGTGAGTGAAAAAGTGGCTGCACAACTGATGGCCAATAGCGGGGCGTTTATGGAACTACACTATAAAGAATACCTCGGGGCTCTTCCCTGGCGGGGTATGAGTAGATACGTGGTGGACAGTGTTATTTCAATAACAAGAAACGGCACCAAACAAACGCTGTTACAATAATCTCAGGAAGCTAACAATAAGAATATTGCCGGTCGTTTATGGATGTCCGGCTTTTCTTTTTGCCATTGTTCAATGGTTTTTGTTTTGATCCATTCGGTTTTGGCGGTGATATCAACGGCGATACAAAGTTGGGTAGTTGCTTTGCAATTTTTCAGTAAGCCCTCGGTCAGCTGGTTATTGCGGTAAGGCGTTTCAATAAAGATCTGCGTACAGTTCTTTTTCTGTGATTCTGTTTCCAGTTCTTTAATGGTTTTATTCCGTTGCTGGTTATCAATCGGCAGGTAACCCACAAACCTGAACTGCTGCCCATTCATTCCGCTGGCCATTAATGCTAATAAAATGGAATTGGGTCCCACCAAAGGTTTGATCACTGCATTCATTTGCTGCGCAATAGTGACCAGTTGCTGACCCGGATCAGCCACGCCGGGGCAACCGGCTTCGGAGAGGATACCAATATTCTTTCCTGCTGCTAATTTTTGCCGGAATAGATGGGTATCAACATTGTCTTTGGTAACGGGGTACCATTCATAATCATCGATCACAATTTCTTTACTGAGTTGTTTCAGGTAGCGGCGGGCTGTACGGTCATTCTCAGTGAAGAAAACCTGGCAATCTTTTACTGCAGCAAGCAGGTAGGACGGCATGGCTTCCAGCCCATCTTCGTGTAACAGCGATGGTATAAGATAGACAATGCCCATATCAGCTTGTTTTTACTTTATGAACAGTGAGTGTGGCAGCAATGATTGCATAAGCCGGTGCGAAAACAACCACTGCATGCATCAGGTAAAATAAGAAACCATTAGCGACAGCGAGACCTTTATGACGACCTATGAAGGCAATGCTTTTGGAAGGGGAAAAGCCATTCCGGGCAAAGCTGTAGTCGAGCATGGAGAAGCCGTAATAATAAAATTCCATGGCTAATGCGATCAGCGGGGTGATCCATCCCACTAACGGGATCAGCGATAATAATATTAATGCCAGTAAATAGACCGTTTGCCAGCCACAATTCCGCAGTGCCAGTGTACTGTTGCGGATACAATCCTTTTTTAGCTCTGACCAGTTAAAGGAATGCTCTTTTCCCTCTATAATGGCTTCTGTTTTTTCACTCAGGTAGGCAAATACCGGCGAGCCGATGATCAGGATCAGGTATTTGAATAAGGAGAAGTAAAATAATACAAGTACCAGCCGCAGCATCATACCCATCATCACAAAAAAGAAACTGAGCCATTCGCTTCGTTCCTGTTGCAGCCAGGGTTCAATACGAAGCTGGGAACTGGCCCAGGAAACTGCATTGTCGGAAGATTGCCAGAAGATGATCATACCGGCAATGAATAAGGCGGTATATATAATACCCGGCACGATGATCCATTTCCAGAAACGATGCTGCTGAATGAAACGGTGTGCTTCGGCCCAGGACTGGAATGCTATGACGAGTTCTTTGAGCAAAACCTTAAATTGAGGTAGTAAATATAGCCCATTGAGCACAGGGATGAAAATGAATTACACGTTTTCCTACATATGAAAAGATTACCGCTGTCATTTTACCGGGGGGATAATGTGCTGCAAATTGCTGCCCGCCTGATGGGGAAAATACTGGTCACCAACTGGGATGGTATCATTACATCCGGCCGGATTGTGGAATGTGAAGCCTATAATGGGATCATGGATAAAGCATCTCATGCGGCAGGCGGAAGAAGAACGGCAAGGAATGAAGTGATGTATGCAAGGGGAGGAATAGCGTATGTATATCTCTGTTACGGCATTCATCATCTGTTTAATGTGGTGACGAATGATAAGGATATACCACATGCTATCCTCATCCGGGCGGTGGAACCCATAGCCGGTATGGATGAAATGCTGAGAAGAACGGGCAAGCCGGAAGCAGACCACACACTTACAAAAGGACCGGGTAATGTTTCCAAAGCACTGGGTATCCACACCAGGCATAACCGCTATTCACTGTTGAGTAAGCAACTTTTTATTGCAGATGATGGATTCAGGTTCGGCAAAAAGCAAATCGCCACATCAGCACGGATTGGTGTCGGTTATGCCGGCATTGATGCCTTATTGCCGTACAGGTTTTATATAAAAGGAAATCCTTTTGTAAGTGGTAAACCAAAATAGGTTGTATTTTCAGTCCAAATACTAATTGCTTGGCAAAACTTTCAAAACAACAGGTCAGCATTATTTCTTTACTGGCAGGGGTCATTATTGCATCAGCCGTTTATTTGATCAACCCGTTTGCGGTGGATAACAGTGCTGCCAAAGTATTGGCAGTTGCAGCATTGATGATTACCTGGTGGGTGACGGAGGCATTACCCATGCCGGTTGTAGCATTATTGCCGTTGATCTTTTTCCCGTTATTGAAGATCAGTTCCATGAAAGAAGCGGCGGCCCCGTTTGCCAACGAGGTTATTTTTTTATTCATGGGAGGTTTCATGCTCGGTTTGGCTATCGAAAAATGGAACCTGCACCGGCGTATAGCGTTGAGTATTATCCGTCTTACCGGGACCAGCGGTGATAAGATTGTTCTCGGGTTTATACTGGCTACGGGTTTGCTCAGTATGTGGCTGAGTAATACGGCCACAACCATGATGATGTTCCCGATTGCCTTATCAGTGATACATGTGATGCAGGAAAATCATAAGGGAGAGGGCAATATGGCTAATTTTTCATTGACCATTATGCTGGCGATTGCTTATGCCTCCAATTTCGGGGGCATTGCCACCATTGTGGGAACACCACCCAACTTTGCTTATATCGGTCATGTGCGGGAGAAACTGCATTACGAAATTGGTTTTATTGACTGGATGCTGCTCTGTATGCCGATTGCTATCCTGTTATTATTAGCCTTGTACTGGGTGTCGGTTAAATGGCTTTTCCCCAATAAAATAAAATCGGATACCGCCACCCGGCAACTGATCCGGGCAGAATTGGATTTGCTTGGACCCATGTCAGCAGCAGAAAAAAGAGTGCTGATCATATTTGGAGGAACAGCATTTTTATGGATATTCCGCAAACTGATCAACGATGCGCAATCACTGTTTGTATTGGATGATACGATCATTGCAGTGCTGTGTGCTGTGGCTTTATTTATTTGTCCGGCAGGTAAGTCATCCAAAGAAGAAGGAACTGCACTATTGGAATGGAATGATACTTCGAAAATGGCCTGGGGTATTTTATTATTATTTGGGGGCGGTATATCCCTGGCCGGTGCATTGGAAAGAGCAGGCCTGATACAGCAACTGGGTGGTTGGTTAGCGCAGTTCTCCGGCAATGGTTTTATGCTGGTGGTTGTTATTACCGTGGTCACCATTTTCCTGAGTGAAGTGATGAGCAATGTGGCCCAGGTGATCGTTTTTGCACCGGTGGTTACTTCATTGGCCATTGCGCTAAATATGAATCCTTTATTACTCGGCATTCCGATGACACTGGCAGCAAGTTGTGCCAGTATGTTACCGATGGGTACGCCCCCCAATGCGATCGTGTTTGCCAGTGGTCATATCAAACTGAAACAAATGACGAAGGCCGGGTTTGTAATGAATATCGTCTCCATCATTCTGATTGTACTTTTTAGCTGGTTCCTGCTGCCGTTATTGATGAAGTTGGGCTAAGTAGCTCAAAGAGAGAAAAAGGTAAAAGAGCAGAGTTGAATAATCAATCTATACTAATTGTATGGGCGATAAAAGAGAAAAGGAGAACTGTTTGTGCTCTCCTTTTCTCTTTATTCTTTTTATCTCTTCGTTTAAAATTTAGGACAGTTCAGCTTTCGCATATTCGGATCTACGTATTTCTTAATGTAGATCAGTGATACTTCAACGCCACCTCTTGAGTTCGACGCCGGCTTTAAGGTAGATGTATTCACATCATACGAAGCACCAAAATGCCATTCGCCAAATTCAAGACCAACATAAGGAATAACGGCATCGCCAAAACGGTACCAGCTGCCAAAGTAGAAATTGGTAGGATTGACTTCGTCATTATTCAGGTTCATTGAGTAGGCCCCGCCCAGCATTGTATTATTAGCTTTCGCCTGCATACTGTGGTTTGCCGCAAAATGGATCGCATTGTAGGAGCCTACGGGGATTTTACCACCAGCCTGTAAAGTTGTTCTTGCACTCAGCAGGAAATTTCCTTTCTGAAAACTCTCCTTTGGCCGGTTGATATGGTACATAGAAGCTCCGAGGTAAAAATTGTTATAACCATTGGTGCTTCCATTATAGAAAACACCGGCGTTCATGTCGAAATAGTGAAGATTTACCTGTTGGCTGGAGAAGCTTTCGCTGGTAACACCTGTGAAACCAAATGGAGTCAGCTGGTCCTGGAAATAAACCTTATTCAGGTTTAAGCTCTTATTCATATACGTACCCTGGAAACCGGCACCTAACTGGTGGTAACCGTTTTCATCCAAACCTTTATGGTAGGCCAGAGATATAGCAGCATAGTTATTGGTCAGTACGCCATTGCCGGCCCGGTCTGTAAAACCCATAAAGCCGATACCAAACTGGTCCAGGTCGGAAATCCGGTTCTTCATAATACCAAAATCAGCAGAGATGGTAGCGGTGGTATAAGCATTATTAATGGAAGGCCATTGATTCCGGTAATTACCGGCTATCCGGTACACCCCGTCAAACTTACCGGTCATGGCCGGGTTCATCGTTAACGGTGACGCAAAAAACTGGGAGAAATTAGGATCCTGGGCAGTAGCAACGCTTACCAAAGCCACACAAACAATAAGGGTAGAAATTAGTTTTTTCATCTCAGCAATTAATTGTTTTTCAGTTGCAGACAGTGATATCCGGGCTGCTTTTCAGTCTATTTAATAAAACGTTTAGTTTTTCTGGAAATTGCCTCCTGTAGCCTGCTAATACCTGCCTCTGTCAAAATAGAAATGTAAGGTAAAAAAAAGACCCGGAAAAATGGCAAATTGCTGCTTACATCTGCACTTTTGTGCCAAAAGCCAGGTCCCCGGCATCGCCCAGTCCCGGAACGATATAGCCCTTGGCGGTCAGCTCATCATCAATATCTCCGCACCAGATGGTTACGGAAGGCTCTTCTCTCTTAACATATTCAATGCCAACCGTGCAGGCAATGGCCGCCACAATATGAATTTCTTTGGGACGACCCTCTTCTTTCAGGAAATGGATGGTTTTTACTAAGGAAGACCCCGTGGCCAGCATCGGGTCGGAAATAATCAGCACCCTGTTCTCCATATCCGGGCAGGAGATATAATCGAGGCTGATCTCGAAACTACCATCCTTATGATGCTTCCGGTAGGCAGAAATAAAGGCATTATCAGCTTTATCAAAAGCGTTTAATAAACCCTGGTGCAGTGGTAACCCGGCTCTCAGGATTGTAGCCAGTACAGGCTGATCTTTTATCAATTTGCAAGTGGCTATTCCCAGCGGTGTCTGAATTTCTTTTTCTTCGAAAGGAAGAACCTTGCTGATCTCATAAGCAATGGCCTCACCAATACGTTCCAGGTTGCGCCGGAAACGCATCCGGTCCGTCTGCACTTCCACATTCCTGAGCTCACTAACCCAGTTGCTGATAAGACTATGTTTCTCACTTAAATTAATGACCATGCTTCTGTCAGTTTTGGATAGCAGATGATAGATTTGCTCAAAATTACGGCTTTTGCTTTGCGCAGGTTCAAATGAAGATCGCTAAAATTAAAATGTTCAGCAAATGGTTTACAGGGCTATTGGTTTAATGAGTGGCAGTTCACTCGATGGATTGGATATTGCTTTTGCAGAGTTCCAGGAGAACGCAGGCAGGTGGACATATGAGATAGTACAAGCTGATTGTTATCCTTACCCGGCTGACTGGGTGAGCCGATTGAAGAACGCTACCTCTTTATCTGCTTTGGATTATCAATTATTACATATCGATTATGGCCATTATCTCGGGCAACAAGTCAATCATTTTATTGAGCAGCATCAACTGTATTATAAAGTGGCGCTGGTGGCTTCTCATGGACACACTACTTTTCATCTGCCTGTCCAAAAGATGACGGCTCAACTGGGCGATGGGGCAGCTATTGCTGCACAAACTAAATTACCCGTGGTAACCGATCTGCGGGCCATGGATGTAGCACTCGGGGGACAGGGCGCCCCGATCGTTCCCATTGGAGAAAAATTGTTGTGGCAGGAGTATGATTATTTCCTGAACATAGGAGGAATCGCCAATCTTACCATCAATTCAGAACCATATCTTGCTTTTGATATTTGCCCGGCTAACCGGGTGTTGAATATGCTGGCTGCCGATGCAGGAAAAGAAATGGATGAGCATGGGGCAATGGCTGCTGCCGGTGCTATCAATAAAAACTTGTTGGAAAAATTGAATGCCCTGGATTATTACAAGCTGGCAGCCCCCAAATCTTTAGCGAATGATTACGGGACAGATATTGTTTACCCACTGATCAAAACATCAGGATCCAATATACCGGATGCTTTACGAACCTTTACCGAACATATTGCACTACAAATCAGCGAAGCTATTTCCAATAGCCGAAATCCCAAAACTGGCTCGACGGCGGGCCTCAGGATTTTAGTAACTGGCGGCGGCGCTTTTAATACTTTTCTCATACAGCAACTGCAGGAAAAAGTGAAAGCATATACTATAGAAGTGGTGGTGCCGGAGGCGAAACTTGTCAACTATAAGGAAGCGCTGATCATGGCATTGATCGGTGTTTTGCGCTGGAGGCAGGAGTATAACGTACTGGCTTCGGTAACAGGTGCATCAAGAGATAGTATCGGCGGAGCCTTATGGATGGGAGGCGAGGAGTGATTTTTTATAACCCCAGCACCTCTCTCAATCGTACATAACCTGTTCTGCTGACCGGTACTTTAATCCCGGAACGAAGAATAGCAACATGGTTATCTTTTTCGTACGGATCAATCCTTGTGATCTGCTGCACATTGACAATATAGGAACGATGAGAACGGACAAACTGCTGCCCATCCAGTGTCTGTTCAAAATGATTCATGGTCTTATTCTTCAGGAAATAACCTTCACCGGTATGCACTTTTACATAATCATCTGCTGCTTCTAAATACTGTACTTCGTGAACAGGTATGATCTTGATCTTGCTGCCGTTCTTTACCACGATCCGGTTATTCTGTGAAGGAGATTGCGATGCAGTCTCCAGCAGGTCCTGCGTGACTTTTTCTGTACTTATAGCTTTTTGTTCCTTGAATTTATTGATCGCTTTATCAAAACGTTCCTGGTTGAATGGCTTTAATAAATAATCAATGGCATGTGCTTCAAATGCTTTGATGGCAAACTCATCAAACGCAGTTGCAAAAATGACGGCCGGGGGTTGTTCAATGAGTTCCAGCATTTCAAAGCCATTTATCTTGGGCATTTGTATATCCAGGAAAATAAGATCCGGCTGGTGCTGCTGAATGGCTTTTAGCCCTTCAAAACCATCATTGCATTCCTGCATGATCTCTACCTGCGGGTGCTTTTGTAAATATTCTTTCACAATACTTCTTGCCAGGGGCTCGTCATCGATAATAACAACTTTCATGATATATGATTTAAAACCTAAGCGGTTTGGGGTATCTTAACAATGGTTGTAAAATTATTCTCTTTTGATTCAGTTGACAACAGGTCTGTCCTTGCAAATAACAGGTAAAGCCTGCGTTGCACGGATTTCAATCCAAATCCAGTCCCTTGTTTGGGAGAGGATGTTTCCGGGTCAAATGGATTGATTACTTTAATCACCAGGTGTTTATCATGGATTATAGTGCTGATACGGATCAGGGTTTCACCGGTGGTGTCATACAGGCCAAATTTGATCGCATTTTCCACAATGGGCTGCAATAACAAAGCGGGTAGTTTGAGCTGGTGAGTTGCTTCCTCACATTCAATTTGGGTAGCCAGCCTGTTTCCAAATCTTACTTTTTCGATATCAAGGTATAATTGCAGGTATTGGAGCTCTTCTTGTAGTGTTACCCATTGGGTTTCTTCTTTTTTTAAAGTACCCCTTAAAAAATCCGACAGTTGCTGTACCATTTTCCGGGCTTCTTCCGGCCGGCTGCCGATCAGCGCATTAATAGAATTGAGGCTGTTGAATAAAAAGTGCGGTTGTAATTGCTGGCGTAATTTGAATAACTCAGCTTCTTTTGACATTTTTTCAGCATCCACTTTCCTGTTCTCATTCTCTTTTTGCTCTTGCTGGTTGTACCAGAGTATGCTGATCATGGTAATACAACCCAATAATAAAAAACCAATACCAAAGCGGATCGGCATAGAGTGGTACAACATATCGGTATACCCAGTGTGAAATGATCCGATCCAGGTTTTTAATATCCACTTGGTAATAAGCAGCCAGAAAACTGTGAGTAAAAGACAGAGGAAAAAGATATTTACATACTGCTCACCACGGGGCAGGTAATAACGGAGTGTGTTCATTACAAGAAGTGATGCCAGGAAGAGAAATAAATTACTAATAAGCCCATCAATAATAGCCGCATCCCATGGTAAACCAAACCAATGCATGACCAGGATATGATCGCCAATCAGTACTGCCCAGCAGATACTGAAAATAATAGCGAACCGCCGGATAGAATAAGGTGTGTTAGCCATGTTTATCTCAAGCCAGTTGTAAAAGCTGATGCGTCTGGGTGAAGAAAATGTTTTCAGCTTTTTGGTTCACAGTATAGACATAGGCATCCGCATTGTCCTGTTCTTCAATACGGGAATATAATTCGGCACCATCAATCAGCTCACTGAGCAGGTAGAGTTCACTTACATTGATAAACTCCCATTTCACCAGTTGTTCTTTGCTGTTATAAAAAGCATCTTCTTCTCTTTTGCCCATGTCTTGTGCTTTGCGGAAAGCTTCTTCTTTATCAGCGGCAGCAATCAATCTTAATTGCTCATCAAACTGGGCCCGGTGTTGCCCATCGCCGCAAACAATACGAAATACCAATTTGGAAAGATACCAGTTCATAAAAGTCAGTTGATAAGGTGAATGATCTTAAAAAAAGCCATACCGTCCATTCACTCCGGCTCCTGCACACCCCGGTATGGCTGTTGTATAGTTAATAGCTCTTGATGTCAATACCTCCGAATATCACAGTTCCTTTCAGTAACAAAACTTTATCCGGGTTGTCAACCATCTGCGACATAGGCCGTTTGTCTTCCAGTCCGCCAAAAATGGTAACGGCTTCAGATTTTACCGCCCAGTTAGAAGGAATGATCAGTTTGGTGCCACCAAAAATGGTGGTCAGTTCCAGCACGGCCGTTCCTTTAATATCTGCCTGTGAAAGGTTGAGCTCAGTGCCTCCGAATACATTGACAATGTCGCCGCCTTTGAAATCTTTACAAAGAATATTCTTTTTGGAGCCGCTGAAAATACAGGTGCTGTCAACATAATCATCCTGGGTAAAGGTTTCCTGCTGGCAACCTGAAAGAGGATCATTCGTATCTATACCATCATTTTTTTTTCGGCCAGACCATCCATTCCTGTCACCGCCTGATTTTTGTTGGGAACGGAGAATAAAAAACAATCCGACAACGATCAGTATTACGGGCCAAATATGACGGCGCAGATCACCATGTAAAAAATAATCATTGGCCAGGAATGTACCCCCCACTAGTAATAAAACAAACCAGGCCATTCCCTGGAAACGGTGCCGGAAACCAATAAAGAGACCCAGCACAATCAACAGCATCTGCCAGCTGAAAACCCAGCGGGGAAAATCCGGAATATAACTTCTCATCAGCGCAACGATACCGATCAGTAATAGCAATACACCTGTCCAGATATGGCCGCTGCGGTGGTGGCGTTCCATCCTCATTTCCCAGCGCATCTTTCTTTCCTCCATCCTTTTTTCAAATTCTTCTCGCATGGCTTCAAATTTTAATCAAAACTAACCGGTATCAGCGTATTGGTCAACAGCAGATGGGTACTGTGCTGCCTCAAGTCGGTGAACGGGGGAAAATGCCCGGTCAGTAACGGGCCAAAAAAATCCCCGTAACCATGTCAGTGGCTACGGGGCAATATGATCAATGCTATCCTGAAGTCTATTGCTTATTGAACCGGATCTTCTGGCCGCTCAAATTGCCAAAATACATACCCTTGGGGAGTTGCCGGGTATCTGCTACCGATATTCCCTCATGGCTGCTTTTCTGAAGCGGTAATTCCCATTGCCGCAGATGAATATCTGTAACAAAAAATGTTTTCTGGTTTGTACTGTTATTGATATAAATAAAATCATTAGCCGGGTTAGGGTAGACGGCCGGGGTAACGCCATTAAAACGAACATTAACCATATCTGTATAGATCTTCCTGCCCGTGGGGTAGGATATTTCTATGCGATAACTGTAATTCCCTTTCTCTGTCAGTATATCATCATACGTGTATCTCTTGTTGTCATTGCCGGTTTTCATATCAAACCGGGCTATATCGATCCATTTCTGGTTCACCGTATCTGATCGCTGGAGTATGATATATTCGTCATTCTCTTCACTTTCGGTATACCATTCCAACCGGGCGGCATTACCTTTCAGGGCAGAATAAAAAGAAAGAATATTAGTATGGTAAACTTTGCAAAGAGGGTAAACTTCCGCTTTGGCGGGTGCACAAAAAACGAAATTGAAAAAAAACAGGCAGATAAATAGCGACAAAGAATATTTCCTGGTGGCAGAAAAAATTATTTTCATGAGTGGGTCCGGATTAGAGGTCTGAAAAATAGACAATAACTGCCGGGCTTGCAACCTTTAAGAGCGTTTATTTTATGAAATAAGTGTTTTGCTTAACTTAGGGAAAAATACGAATAATATGCAAGGGCTTAAGCTAACTACTATAATAATCAATCTTCTGTGCGGGGCTGTTTTGTTGCATGCTCAGGAAAAAAAGGACTCCAAAAAGTGGGATGTCAATAACCCAGAAGGGCCTTACAAAGAGGTGTCTTTTACCGTATCCGAAGGCACCTGGATGAACCTGGATATATCGCCGGATGGGAAGGAAATTATATTTGACCTGCTGGGAGATATTTACAGTATTCCTGCTGCCGGGGGAGAAGCTAAAGTGTTGCGGAGTGGTCATGCATTTGAAGTGCAGCCCAGGTTCAGCCCGGATGGGAAAAAGATATTGTTTACTTCCGATGCGGGCGGTGGCGATAATATCTGGGTGATGAACCGGGATGGAAGCAATGCCCGGCAAATAACAAAAGAAAGTTTCCGGTTATTAAATAATGCCTGCTGGTCACCCGATGGAGAATATATCATTGCCAGGAAGCATTTTACTTCTGGTCGTTCATTAGGTGCTGGTGAAATGTGGTTATATCATACCAGTGGCGGCAGTGGTCTGCAACTGACAACCCGGAAGAATGATCAGCAGGATGTGAATGAACCGGTGGTTTCACCCGATGGCCGGTACGTTTATTTCAGCGAGGATATGTACCCGGGTGGTTTCTTCCAGTATAACAAGGACCCGAACAACGAGATATTTGCGATCCGTCGTTTCGACCGGCAAAAAGGAGTTATTGAAAATATAACCGGCGGGCCGGGTGGTGCAGTCAGGCCCCAGTTATCACATGACGGGAAGTTATTATCATTCATCAAAAGAGTGCGGACAAAAACGGTGCTGTATATCCGCAACCTGGAGACGGCAGAAGAATGGCCGGTTTGCGATCTGCTCAGTAAAGACCAGCAGGAAGCATGGACCATATTCGGAAGTTTTCCCGGTTATGCCTGGACGCCGGATGATCAGCATATCATTATCTGGAGTAATGGTAAGATCAATAAAATTGAAGTGGGGGCAGTCAATAAAATAACAGACATTCCTTTCACCTGTAATGTAAAGCAGCGCATTTATGATGCCGTACGTTTTCAGCAGGAATTAAATCCATCCACTTTTACTGCACATGTGATACGGCAGGCAATAACTTCTCCTGATGGAAAGTTTTTAGTGTTTAATGCCCTCGGCTATTTATGGAAAAAAGAATTACCAGCCGGAAAACCTCAACGGGTAACGAATGGTCTCGACTTTGAGTTTGAACCTTCTTTTTCTGCCGATGGCAAGACACTGTTATATACAACCTGGAATGATGAAACAGCCGGAGCCATCTGGAAAGTAAATACACAGGGAGTTGCAAAGCCGGTTAAGATCAGCAAAGCAAAAGGAATTTACCGGCAGCCCTCTTTTTCTGCCGATGGAAAAATGATCGTTTATCGCCGGGAAGGCGGCAGTGATGCTCTTGGTCCGGCAAATACGGCAAAACCCGGTGTCTATACCATGAATGCAGATGGCAACAATGAAAGTTTTGTAAGAGCAGGGGGTGATAAACCGGTATTCAATAAAACCGGTGATCGTATTTATTACCAGACAGGGGCAGGCTTAGGTAGCTGCAAATTGAATGGTGAAGAGGATAAAGCCGTTTTGAAGAGTACCTATGGTAACCAGTTCACTGTTTCACCGGATGAAAAATGGATCGCTTTTGTTGATCTGCATAAAGCCTACGTCGCTGCCTTTCCGCAAACAGGAAAAATAATTGATATAAGCAGTGGCACTAATGATTTTCCGGTTAAAGTGGTAACAAAAGATGCCGGTTTCAACCTGCACTGGAGCAGCGACAGCAAACAAATGCATTATACGCTGGGGGATCAATATTATTCCATCAATCTGGAGGACCGGTTTGAATTCATAGCGAATAAACCTGACTCTCTATTCAAAGTGCCGGAGAAAGGTATTGAAATAGGGCTGGAAGTGAATATGTACAAGCCAACAGGAAGTATTGCTTTTACTAATGCCCGTATCATCACGATGAAAGGGGATGAAGTAATTGAGAACGGAACAGTGATCGTGGAAGGGAATATGATCAAGGCGGTAGGAAAATCTGGTGAGGTGACTATCCCTGCCGGTGCCAAACAAATTGATTGTAATGGAAAAACCATTCTTCCAGGTTTTATTGATGCACATGCTCATGGCAATCATTTCCGGTCTGGTATTTCACCACAAAAGCACTGGGCTTATTATGCCAATCTTGCCTACGGTGTTACTACAATGCATGACCCTTCCGCCAACAGCGAAATGGTATTTGCACAAAGTGAGTTGGTGAAGGCCGGTTTACAGGTGGGGCCGAGGGTATTCTCAACCGGAACGATCTTATATGGTGCTGATGGAAATTTTAAAGCAGTGATCAATTCACTGGAAGATGCCAGAAGCGCCTTGCGAAGGACTAAAGCCTTCGGCGCTTTTTCAGTAAAAAGTTATAACCAGCCCCGCCGGGAACAACGGCAACAGGTGATACAGGCTGCCCGGGAACTGAATATGGAAGTGGTGCCGGAAGGGGGTTCTTTTTTTTACCACAATACAACGATGATACTGGATGGTCATACCACGATCGAACACAATATGCCGGTAGCCCCGCTTTACAATGATGTGATCCAATTGTGGAAAAATGCGAAGACAGCGTATACGCCGACCCTGATCGTTAACTATGGGTCAGTGAACGGCGAATTTTATTGGTACCAGCACAGTAATGTATGGGAGAAAGAAAGATTACTTCGGTTCACTCCCCGTGATGTGATCGATACCCGTAGCCGTCACAGGACGATGTTGCCGGAAGAAGAATATATCAATGGCCATATACTTACTTCCGGGAGTTTGAAAAAATTAATGGACCAGGGAGTACTGGTGAATATGGGTGCACATGGACAAATACAAGGTATCGGTGCACATTGGGAGATATGGATGATGCAGCAGGGAGGCATGACTAATCACCAGGCTTTGCAGACTGCTACGATTAATCCAGCAAAAAGCCTGGGGTTTGACAAATATATCGGCTCATTGGAAGCAGGTAAGCTGGCTGATCTGCTGGTGCTGGATAAAAACCCGCTGGAGAATATCCGTAATACAGAAAGCATCCGCTATACGATGGTGAATGGAAGATTATACGATGCGGAGACCATGAATGAAACAGGGAATGTCGATAAGCCAAGAGGAAAATTTTACTGGGAAACAAGTAAGAATGCTTTCAGTTTTCCCTGGCATGACGAAAGCGAAACGGAAGGTTGTGGCTGCGGTAAACATTAAACCGGAGTAAGAAACATGTTATAGCCTGCTATATTATATGGCAGGCTATTTTTATATAAACTCAAATATATCTCCGTCAAACAATCCTTTATCGCTCAGCTTCAGGTGAGGAATCACCAGCAATGCCATAAAGGATAAGGTCATGAAAGGAGATCCCAGTGAGGAACCAGCTTCTTTGGCAGCTTTATCAATCATGGAATATTGTTCAGCTACTTTATAGCCATCTTCATTGCTCATCAGTCCGCCAACAGGCAATGGTACGATCATCTCAAGGTTGTCTTTAATAAGGCTTACGCCGCCCTTATGATCAATGATCATATTGACAGCTTTGCAGATACTTTCATCATCTGTACCCACCGCAACGATATTATGACTGTCGTGTGCGACAGACGATGCAATGGCTCCCTGTTTCAACCCAATATTCTTAATGAAAGATTTAGCAATAGGGACACTGCTATACCTGTTTACTACTACGATCTTTAACAGGTCTCTTGCTGTATCACTTACCATGAACCCGTTTTCGGTTTTAGGCTCAAATAATAATTTATTAGTGATCAGCTGACCATCGAGTGCTTCAATTACCGGAATCGTGAGCTTTGATTCACTGACCGGCGCCGGGATTTCAAAATCCACCACTTCTTTTTTAGTACAGGAAAAATTATTAATGATTCCTGACTTCGGGCTTTTGATCTGCGTCTTCCCGTTTTCAGCTACTACAGTTCCATTGATATAGGTTTGTACTGTTTCAAACAGCAGCAGGTCTTTCACCAGGATAAAATCGGCAGGATCGCCTTCTCTTAATAAACCTACATTCATTTTATAATGTAATACCGGGTTGATGCAAGCTGCTTTCAGGATCTTGAAAATATCGATCCCTTTTGCAACAGCCCTTGCGCAAAGCTGGTTGATATGACCATCCACTAAACTGTCCGGGTGCTTATCATCGCTGCAAAACATGATCCTATCCGGGGAGTCATTCAGTAACCCGATCAGGGCTTCAAAATTCTTAGCAGCACTCCCTTCCCGAATCATGATTTTCATCCCGCATTGTAATTTATCCAGGGCTTCTTCTTCGGTGAAACATTCATGATCGGTGCTGATACCAGCTGCCGCATAATTGGCGGCTACCTGTCCTCTCAATCCCGGGGCATGCCCGTCTACTGGTTTGCCGGTGGCATGGGCGGCGCTTATTTTTTTCATCACTTCTTCGTCTCCATTCAATACCCCGGGAAAATTCATCATTTCACTGAGATAAAAAATATCATCGCTTTTCAACAAGGTAGTTACCTGCTCCGCATTTATCGCCGCACCGGAGGTTTCAAAAATGGTGGCAGGCACACAACTTGGTGCACCGAAGTGAAATTTGAAAGGAACGGTCTTGCCATTATCGATCATGAATTGCACGCCTTCCAATCCACATACATTAGCAATCTCATGCGGGTCGCTGATAGTGGCTACAGTACCATGTACTACTGCCAGGCGGGCAAATTCTGATGGTACAAGCATCGAGCTTTCAATATGCACATGACTGTCAATAAAGCCGGGGAGAATATAATTTGAACTCAGGAGTTCGGTATTCATTATTTCTTTGATCGAAAGAATTCTTCCATCCTGCACTTTTATAATTGCCGGGTAAATTCTTTGCTGCAGAATATCCACTAATTGTCCGCTGACAGAAAACGAAGCCATGCCGTTGATTTGGATAAAGGTAAATCACTACCTTCAAAGAACTAATTTAACTGATCACTGCTATGAGAAAATTATTATGGCTTGCCTGTGTATTCGCCTTTGTTCAAACCCAGGCACAAAAAAAACCTGCAACAAAACCTGTTGCTGACAATGCTGACTCTGTTTTATTATCCAAAACCAAATACCGGCTGATCGGACCCTGGCGGGGCGGAAGAAGCGGGGCGGTGGCCGGCAGTTATAAAAATAAAAACACCTTCTACTTCGGTGGTACCGGTGGCGGTGTCTGGAAAACCAGCGACGGAGGGAGCAACTGGAAAAATATTTCAGATAAATATTTTGGCAGCTCAATAGGTGTGGTGGCTGTAGCTCCTTCAGATGAGAATGTTATTTATGTTGGGGAAGGGGAAAATACAATGCGGGGAAACGTCAGTGAAGGTTTAGGAGGTATGTGGCGAAGTGAGGATGCCGGGAGAACATGGAAAAATATTGGCCTGAAAGATGGCCGCCACATCATACGCATTGTTATTCATCCAAGAGATCCGAATACCGTTTGGGCAGCTGTCATGGGACATTTGTTTGGCCCCAATGATGAACGGGGAGTGTATAAAACAACAGACGGGGGAAAAACATGGAAGCGGACTTTATTTGTGAATAACCAGACAGGATGCAGCGACCTGGTGATGGAACCCGGTAATCCATCCATTTTTTATGCTGGTACCTGGCGGTTGATCAGGACGCCGCATAGCCTGGAAAGCGGAGGCGAAGGAAGCGGCCTCTGGAAAAGTATCGACGGCGGTGAAACATGGGTGAATATTACCGGTAACAAAGGATTACCCAAAGGAGTCTGGGGAATTACAGGAGTGGCTGTCGCTCCGTCCAACCCGGATAAACTCTATGCTCTTATCGAGAATGAAAAGGGAGGTATGTATATGAGTGCAGATGCAGGAGAAACCTGGACACTGACCAGCAACGATAACAATATCCGCCAGCGGGCCTGGTATTATACCAAAGTATTTATTGATCCGAAAAACGAGAACCTGGTTTATGCACCCAATGTAAATTTTATGCGCAGCAGGGATGGAGGTAAAACATTCCAAAGCGTTAACACGCCGCATGGTGACCACCATGATTTGTGGATTGACCCGGAAAATGGGAACAGGATGATCGTGGCAGATGATGGCGGTGCACAGGTAAGTTTTGATGGGGGTGATAACTGGAGTACTTATTTAAACCAGCCTACGGCGCAGATCTATCGTGTATCAACAGATAATTCTTTTCCCTACCGGATACTGGGGGCGCAACAGGATAATTCAACCTTACGGATAAAACACAGGACCTATGGCGCAGCTATTACGGACAGGGACTGGGAGGTAACAGCTGGTAGTGAAAGTGGATATGTGGTAGCCGATCCTTTGAACCCGGATATTGTTTACGGCGGTAATTACGGAGGTTACCTGTCAAGGCTGGATCATAAAACAGGAGAGAACCGTGCCGTGAGTGTATGGCCGGATAACCCGATGGGTGCGGGTGCTGATGTTTTGAAATATCGTTTTCAATGGAACTTCCCGATCTTCTTTTCACCCCATAACCCGAAACGATTGTATGCGGCAGGCAATCACTTATTCGTTACCGAAAATGAAGGAGCCAGCTGGCAGGAAATATCCCCTGACCTGACCACCAATGATAAATCGAAACAAGGGTCCAGCGGTGGTCCGATCACCAAAGACAATACATCGGTGGAATATTATTGTACCATTTTTACAGCCGCAGAAAGTGTAACAGAAGAAGCTGTATTATGGACGGGCAGTGATGACGGATTGATACATGTTAGCAGGGATGCCGGTAAAAACTGGGAAAATGTAACGCCGAAGGATTGCCCCCAATGGATGATGTGGAATTGCATTGAGACCGACCCGTTCAAAAAGGGAGCCGCTTATTTTATTGGAACAAGATATAAAAGTGATGATTTTGCCCCGTATATCTACAAAACAGAAGACTACGGCAAAACATGGAAACTGATCGTGAATGGGATCAATAAATTTCATTTTACCCGGGCCCTGCGGGCCGATCGGAAAGTAGCCGGTTTATTATATGCAGGTACAGAGTACGGAATGTATATCAGCTATGATGATGGTGCTAACTGGAGGTCATTTCAGCTGAACCTTCCAGTTGTCCCAGTAACTGATTTAATCATTAAGAATAACGATCTTATTGTTGCCACACAGGGCCGTTCTTTCTATGTACTCGATGATCTGAGTGTGATCCAGCAACTGAGTACCACAATTTCACAAAAAACGTTGCATGTATTTGTTCCCGATCCTGCCTGGCGGATACAGGGAGGAGGGTTTGGTTTCCGGTCGGGCCAGCCAGCCAATGCAGGTGCTAACCCTCCTAACGGTGCCGTGATTAATTTTTACATAAAAGAAGTCGCTGATACCACAAAAGCTTCGGTAACCATCATGGATAAAAATAAAAAAGTCATCCGCAGTTTTTCAACCGATGCTAAGGAAGCAAGGGATAAAATAGAACTGGCAAAGGGCATGAACCGCTTTGTATGGAACCTGCAGTATCCCGAAGCAGAACGGGTGGAAGGCATGATCTTATGGAACGGTGTGCCCGGAACTGTGATGGCCCCTCCGGGAGAATATCTGTTTAAACTGAAAGTTGGTAACGAAACAGCTGAAGGCAGCTTACTGGTGAAAGCAGATCCGAATTATAAAATAACACAGGCAGAGTATGAGGAGCAATTCAATTTCCTGCAAACAGTGATGGGTAAATTCAATGAAGTGCAGAAAGCGATTAAAGAAATCCGCACATTAAGAAACCAGATAAATGATTTTACCGGGCGGCAGGAAAAAGATGCGGTGAAAGAAATAAAAACAATGGCTGATAGTATCACTAAACAACTGACCGCTGTGGAAGAAGCCTTTTACCAGACCAAAGCCAAAAGCAGCCAGGATGTGCTTAACTACCCGATCCGGTTGAATGATAAGCTCAGCGGCTTATTTGATGCAGCTAACAGTGGAAACATGGCTCCCTCCAAACAGGCTAAAGAGGTGTATGCAGAACTGTCAAAGCAATGCGATGAGCAGTTGATGAAGTATAAAAAGATAAAAGAAGAAGACGTTGCAAAACTGAACCAGCTGATACGGGATAAAGCAGTGCCGGTAATAGGATTGAAAAAGGAAGATAGTAAGAAGGACTAAGTAAGATGTAATATGAAAAAGGGCTTCAGTTAACTGAAGCCCTTTTTTTATGCAGTGCGTTGAATGGGTCTTGTTCGTTCTTTCATCACAGCGATGGCTTCTTCCTTGCTGCTGAACATATTGTTCACGTTAACCAGGTTGTCGGCCAGTTTATCATAATTCTTGGTCATGAGCCAGAGGAAAACATGCAGGTAATGAATGCCGTCGAACACCAGGATCTTCTGTTTGGCAAATTCATCTTTGTTTTTCATGAACTCAACCGGGATCTCGGTGTAGTGCAGGGCCGGGCGAACATGGTGTACAGCATGATAACCATCATTCCAGCACATCTGGTTGTATTTGGTATTAATGCAATTGATCGTATTATCTTCCAGGTTTTCGGGGTTTACAAAAGCATGTTGCGCCCAGTTGCCCAACATCATCACAATTCTTGCAAAAACAAAAGGAATGATGAATATCCATAAAGTAGCCTGCAGGTTCACAAAGCACATCGCAATGCAGAAGATGTAAAAAGATATTTCCCCATAGCTCAACCGCATATAGAGTTTCTTTCTTTTCCGGTTGAACAGGTACATGAATGTATCCCGGAAGCCTAAAACAAGAAAACGGCCTACGTACTTAAGAAATCCACCAAGACTGTCTCTCTTGTAAGGCAGGGTACTGCTGGCATCATCATGCATATTATTCTCTACGTGGTGCATGGCCATATGATGAACGAAATAGGTTTCCGGGGTGTGACCAAAGAAAGGACATACCACCCAGATCACCCAGTTGTACATCCAGTTGTATTCCTTTTTAAACAATTTGCGGTGACTGATACAATGCAGCATCAAACCAAACCGGCCTTTGAAATACATCTGGGATACATAGAAATAAGGGATATAAGCCAGCCACCAGTACCAGCCCTGCAGCAGAGGAGTGTATAATAACACCGCCACAGGTATGACAAGAATATGAATGGCGGTCAGCAAATGAATAAAAGGAAGATCTCTTTTATCACTGATATAATTCAGCCAGAATTTTTCATACCAGCTGTAATGGTCTTTGGGGACATAAATTGGGTCTGTAATGGTGGTCAGTGCCTTCATGAAATAGCTTAGTTAATTGAAAAACAGGCCGGTTTTACGGCTGCAAAAACTTGCTTTAAATACCCTGAAATTCCGGAGTATTCAAACGGCGTAAAACTAAGGGATTCCGGCTAAAAAAAAGCTGATTGTTTGATATCCGCCATCAGGTAAACGACTGGCTATCAGTTATTGTTACACCAAAGGAGTGATATTTTACCGGGGTTATTGTTTCAGTTCAGTTTTTTGGAGCTTTATAACAGCAGTATTACCACCTCCATCGAGGGTCAGGTCAACCGGTTTATTGGTTCTCCAGGCTCCTCTTGTAAAATCGGGTACATCCACTGTTCTTGATTTTTTGGCCACTGATCTTTCACTTAAAGGAGTGATGGCACTCCAGGCAGCGGCATCATAGACGTCCTGGTCTAGGGGCAGCCCATTGCGCAGGCAATCGATCAGCCGCCAGTCCATGATGAAATCCATACCACCATGACCGCCTACATCTTTGGCAATGGCGCCAATATGGTTTACGATTGGCGGAGAATATTTTTTATACAGGGTATCCAGTTCCTCTTTTTTGATCCAGCTATGACCAAATGCAATTCTTTCCGGGCCGGGCCATTTTTGAGCGGCACCCTTTGTTCCGCTGATCAAATGAATTCTTGAATAAGGCCTGATCGTTGATACATCATGCTGAATCATAATGGTTTTGCCTTTATGGGTTCTTAACAGGGTTGTATTCATATTGCCCCGATATGGCTTGTCTGTGTATTCTTTAAAGAAATCGTCCTTTGCCGCCAGCTCTTTGGCCATTGTATTCAGCGAAAAATCATTCGTACTCATACTAACGAGATGGTCTAATTGATCACCTCTGTTGATATTCATACATTGGGCAACCGGCCCCAGGCCATGGGTGGGGTAAAGGCTGCCATTGCGACCAATATTTTCTTTCAGCCGCCACATATCTGCATAGGCATTTTTATTAAAAAGCCAGTCCTTACTCAGGTCGTGAATATAGGCTCCTTCAGCATGCAATATTTCTCCGAATAGTCCCTGCCGGGCCATATTCAAAGTCAGCAGTTCAAAGAAATCATAACAACAATTTTCCAGCATCATACAATGCTGTTTGGTTTTCTCTGATGTTTCCACCAGTTCCCAGCACTCATCGATGGTTTTAGCTCCCGGCACTTCAATAGCAGCATGTTTTCCATTCTTCATCGCATATACCGCAATGGGTGTATGCAGGTGCCAGGGTGTTGGCGTATAGACAAGATCAACATCATTGCTTTCACAAACGGCTTTCCATCCTTCTTCCCCGCTGTATTCTTTGGCTTTGGGCCTTCCCATTTTCTCCAGGATCTTTTGGGCGGCAGCCACCCGGTCGGGGTATTTATCACATAATGCAACGATAACTGCACCGTCAATATAGCTCAGTCGTTCAACCGCATCACTTCCTCTTTGCCCCAATCCGATCACGGCAATACGAACCGTGGCTATTTTCGGAGCTGCATAACCACACATGTTGAACCGTTGTTTGCCTTTTTCCAATGTGGCTGATCTTTCGATCTCTTCATCTGTTGCAGCTATCGTGGCAAAAGAGGGAAGGCCGGTAGCCAGCAACCCGCCACCAACAGCCATACGGCGTAAAAATTTCCTGCGATCGTTATGCATATTCCTTTTATTGAATGGCTGCAAGTTCATTAAATAACCAGTAGAATACTACAGCTTGCCAAATTCAGACAATCGTTTGATGAGCTGCGGTAATTACAGGAAAGACTGTTTTTTCACTTCCGGATGCCGGGAATATTTACCTGTTACAAATTGTACGCAAAAAAGAACAGTGTTTGCCCGGTATAAATCCGCTGTGGATAAGCTGGCTTTGGCAATGTGTTTGCCGCCTATGAAGTAAGCCATCGTAACCATTAAAATCCATACATATGAAAATAACAATGGCTGTAAACGTACTGATCATCCTGCTGTATTACGTGGTGCTGCTGATAGCCGCCTGAGGAGGATCAAACCGGTTCCGGGGAAAAGTAACTACTGGTTATCCAGCAGATCGGGTCTCCTTTCTTTTGTTCGTTGTAATGACTGCTCATGCCGCCATTCTTCGATCAGCCTGTGATTGCCACTCATGAGTACATCCGGCACTTTCCAGCCCCTGAAATCTACGGGTCTACTGTAAACCGGAGGTGCCAACAGGTTGTCCTGGAAAGAATCAAACAGGGCAGACGTTTCATCATTTAACACACCAGGCAGTAAACGGCCGATGGCATCTACTAAGATGGCAGCAGGAAGTTCACCTCCGCTCAATACAAAATCACCGATGGAAATTTCCTTGGTAACAAAATGGTCACGGATGCGCTGGTCAATGCCTTTATAATGCCCGCAGATCAGCAGCAGGTTTTCTTTTAAGGAGAGAGTATTGACCATTTTTTGTTTCAGCTGCTCTCCATCCGGGGTCAGGAAAATGATCTCATCATAGGTCCGGACTGCAGATAATTCTTCAATCGCTTTAACCAGCGGCTCACACATCATCACCATCCCGGCACCACCGCCATATTGGTAATCATCCACCTGTCCGTATTCATTGACAGCCCATTTTCTCAGCTGGTGAATTTCCACAGTCAGTAATCCTTTTTCCTGTGCCCTTTTCATGATGCTGTGGCTCAGGGGGCTTTCCAGCAACTCTGGTAAAACGGTGAGAATATCAATATGCATAGTGACAAAGATAGAAACTTGTAATTTATCCTCTCCGTGCCCGGCAGGGAGAACTAATACAGTTTTAATGCTGCATTGGGCCGGCTCCGGCAGGATTAAGGGAATTTTGCAATCAGCGCCGGTCATGCGTTCCTTTTATATGAACTGCTATTTTTGTCATGATTGACCGGATTTACAAAATTTATTTATTACCGGACAGCTACTAACTTTATAAAACAATGACACTGGATATTAATATTCTTATTGTTGAGGATGAAAAGAAAATCGCTGATTCACTAAAACAGGGGCTTACCGAAAACAGTTTCCGGGCAGAAGTGGCGTATGATGGCATAATGGGGTGGAAATTGTTTCGTAACCAGCCGTTTGACCTGGTGATCCTTGATATCAACCTGCCCGGCATGAACGGGTATGAATTGTGTAAAGCTATCCGTTCTGCAAATGCTGCTATACCGGTGGTGATGCTGACAGCCATGAGTGCGGTGGATGATAAGATAGAAGGATTTGATGCCGGGGCTGATGATTATATTATTAAGCCGTTTGATTTCAGGGAGCTGCTGGTACGTATCAGGGCCCTGCTCAAACGAATTCACACGACTGTAGCTACCGGCACTTTATTAAAGGCAGGCGACCTGGTCATGAACCTGGATAGTAAAGAAGTGATGAGAAATGAGCAAACGATCTCGTTGACCGCAAAAGAATTCCAACTGCTGGAATACCTGCTGCGGAATAAGAACCGGGTGGTGTCCCGGGCTGATATTGCCCTGCAGGTATGGGATATCGATTTTGACACCCGTACCAATGTGATCGATGTATATGTAAATTATCTCCGGAAAAAAATTGATAAAGGGTTTGAGGAACCGCTTATTCATACCCAGGTGGGAATGGGCTATATCCTGAAAGATAAAAGCTGATGAAATTATCGGTTAAAATTAACCTCCTGTTTACAGCCATTGTTACCGGTATTGTACTGGTCATCGCTGTTATTATTTATAATATCAGCGATCAGAATATTCAAAAAGATTTCCGGAAAAGACTCCAGACCCGTGCTGCCCGGACAGCTTACCAGTATCACCTGTTCAAGAATGATACAACGAACCTGATGAAATCACTGGATTCTACCTCGCCGGCAGCTCTTGTCAATAAGAATATCAATCTCTATGATAAGAACGGTAACATCTTTTATGAATATCATGACGATGGAACATCCCTTATTGAAATCAACAAGTCATTCTTTGACCGGTTGGGAACGGATAGTATCATTTTTTTCACATACGGAGTAAAAGATGTTTGTTTGATGGATGCTGCATCCGACGGTATTTCCTACACCGTTTTAGCGGCAGCGGAGAATGTGGCCGGGCGGGAATATATCAGCAACCTGAAAAAATTATTCCTTATTTACCTGCCTGTTGCATTATTGGTTACTATCCTGGCCGGGTTTCTTTTTGCCAAAAGCCTTGTCAAACCGATCAATCAAACCATCCGTGATGTGCAGCTGATCACTTCGCAAAACCTTTCTCATCGCTTATACGTCGGTAATAAAAGAGATGAATTCTCCCAACTCAATACAACATTCAATGATTTGTTGAACCGGCTGGAGGAATCCTTTGCAATACAGCGGCGGTTTATTTCCAATGCTTCTCATGAGTTCTCAACACCATTAACTTCTGTTTCCAGCCAGATAGAAGTGGCGCTGTTACATAACCGGAGTGAGGAGGAATACCGCCGGGTATTAGGATCCGTACTGGAAGATATCAAAGAGCTTCAGCAGCTGACTAAAACATTGCTGGAAATTGCTAATGCCGGAACACATGGTGCCATTTCCCTGGATAAAGTACGAATTGATGAAGTACTGCTGAAGGCACATGGCGAAACAGTGCGGCAGCATTCCGGCTACAAAGTTTCGCTTGAATTTAGCGAACTGCCGGAAGATGAAAATGAATGCCTCGTGTTTGGTAACGTTCATTTACTGCAAAGCGCCTTCAGAAATATTATTGAGAATGGCTGTAAGTATTCCCCTGACAGGTCTGTGAATGTTCAATTGCTTTTTAAGGCGGATAAAGCAGAGATCAGGTTCATCAATAAAGGGGACATTATTCCCGAGGATGAAATAAACCGGCTTTTTGAACCCTTTTACAGGGGTGGTAATGCCGAAGGTAAACCGGGGGTGGGGCTCGGGCTGACCCTGACAAAACGCATTATTCATTTGCACAAAGGAAAGCTGCTGATTACCTCAGCACCGGAGGAAGGCACCATCTTCACCGTGATCCTGCCAACTATGCTCCGCTGATCTTCTAACGATTTTCTAATAACAGGTTAATTCCCTTTTTAACCCGGCCACCTAATTTGTATCCATTATTATTACTGGATGCAACGTCTTTTTGATCATATACTGGTACCGGTTGGTTTCAACAGGAATACAAATTTTCTGATGGAAAAGGCGGTTCAGGCAGCCAACCATTTTGGTTGTGATATTCACCTGCTTCATGTATGCACGAACTATCTTCCTTTTTCTGTTTTTTTTGATGGTTATTTTTCGGCACCCGCATTTCTCAATACAGAAGAAAGAGCCCGCCACAAGCTGAAAAAACTGGTCAGCAAGTACCGGCATCGGTTGAAAGAAGGTCTTTTGATTGATGGATCAGTAAGGTCGGGAAGCTGGGAGGTGCAGATGAAGGAGTTGATCATTACCCGGCATATTAACCTGGTGATGATCCCCCGGCATAAAAAGAAATTTTTTGGAGCCCTGCTATACGAAGTTGATGTGAATGAATTGTCGTTACAGTCGCAATGTCCTATTCTCACAGTAACGAAGGATTTTGATGTCAGGCATTTACAAAACATTGTAGTACCCGTTAATGATTTTTTGCCGTTAAGAAAATTATCTGTTGCAACCCGGTTGGCCAGCCAGTTTAATGGTATGATACACCTGATGGGCCATCGCAGCAACCGGTATGCAGAGGATAAGCGGAATGTAAAATACCTGACCATGGCTTACCAGTTGCTAAGGGATTATGCAGAGGTGAAGGTCTATTGTTCTTCCAAAGAAGGGAAAAACGTGGCGGATGATACCCTGACATACGCCACTAATATCCGGGCCGATCTTATTGTAGTGAATTCCGGAAAAGAATCTGTTTTAAAAGGATGGTTTAGCAGGTGGCTGGGTAATTATTTATACAAACGTTCAGCTATACCAGTACTGACCATTGCACCTAAATGATATCACGTACCAGTTAAAAACAACAGTATGAATTATTTTTTAACCGTAATTTTTTTCTTATTTACTTCCGTAGTTGTTGTTGCACAGGATATGGATGATATAGTTCAGTTAATAGATAATGAGCGGTACGAAAGTGCCGAAAAGACAATTGAGTCTGTTATCCGCGAAAAAGGCTCGGAGCCATCATTAAATTACCTGATGGTGAAAACGTACCTGGAGCAAGATAAAGAAGAAGAAGCCCGGGAATTTGTGGAAGAGAATAAACTGGCCGATAGGACAGCCGACCCGCTAAGCAGAATTTCTTATGCCCGCTACCAGTTACGTCAGGGAAATAAAGAATCGGCTTTGTCGGTATTTAAAGAAATACTGGCTGGCAAAAGGAATAAAAAGAATGTTCAACTCTTGCTGGCCATTGCGGATGTAATGATTAATGAAGAAAACGGGGACAATAATTTCGCTATTGAATTATTAGCGGCAGCGGGAAAATACGATAAGAGAAACCCGGAGGTTGATTTGCTGCAGGGAATGGCCTACCGTAAATTAAAAGACGCTTCTTCGGCTTATCTCAGTTATGGGGAGGCGTTAAAAAAAGACCCCGATAATGTAAAAGCGCATTACCTGCTGGGAAAAATATTCAGTGACCAGAAAAATCCTGAAGTTTACATGGAGCATTACCTGAAGGCCTATGCTATTGACTCAACTTATGCACCGGTGCTGGAAGTATTGTATGATCATTTTTATTTCAGGGACGTAAAGCTGGCCAGGAAATACCTGGAGAAATTCATAGCTGCGTCGGATTATTCACTGCAGAATGATTACAGGCTGACTGACCTCTTATACCTTACCGGCGACTACCAGGCGGCAATTAATTCTTCCTTGTCTATTCTTGATAAAGTAAAAGATAGTGTGCAGCCCCGGCTTTTTAAATTGATTGCTTATTCGTATGCGTCCATCGGTGATTCAAGTAAAGCTACCTTATACCTCGATGATTATTTCAATAAGGCGGGGCAGGAGAGTTTGATTGCCAAGGATTTTGCCTTCCGGGCTGTCTTGTCTGATCGTGTACCGGGTAATGAAAAGGAAACTATCAGCTATTATATAAAAGCTGCAGAGCTGGATAGTGTTGCAGCCAACCGGGCCACCTATGCTGCTCAATTAGCGGGGCTGTATAAAAGAGGTGCGGCTTACAAAGAGCAGTCTTATTGGCTGGGAAAGGCATTTCGCTGGAAAGAAAACCCCTCTAATATTGATCTCTTTAACTGGGGACTTGCTACTTACAATGCCCAAGATTATTCCGGGGCAGACTCAATCTTTACAGTTTATACCACCACATACCCGGATAATATTTATGGCTATTACTGGAGGGCTACTGTAAATGCTGCTGTGGACACAGCAATGCAGTTTGGGTTGGCCATACCGCATTATAAGAAGTTAACAGAAATAGGTGAAGCTGATGCAAAAGCTAACAAAGCAATGTTGCTGAAGGCTTACAGCTACCTGGCCGTTTTTGAGGCTAACAATACAAAAAATTACCCGGCTGCATTAGCCTGGTTTGAAAAATACAGGGCACTTGAACCCGGGAATGCTGATATCAATAAATACATTGAAACCTTAGAAAAGTGGATTGCAGAGGGAAAATGACGTTTTTTTTCATGAGTTGGTGTGTAGTAAAAGGCTGCCTGGCAACAGGCAGCTTTTAATTTGCACTAACCAGTACAGTAGCCCTGTTTTCATTGGCGGTATTGTCTTTGGCAATCACCTGTATCTTATATTCAATTCCGCTTTGTACGGTGAAACTTTCATTCAGTGTATAAGTGGCCGACAGCGGGTACCGGTGTATATCCACCAGTAAGGTGCCGGTACTGTTATTAGAAATATGTACATGTACTTCCGCCAGTTGCAGATTATCGCTGAGGGTTCCTGTAATGCTCACTGATTGCCCCGCGGCGAACACCTGGTTATTCAGTGGTGTGGATATAGTAACGACAGGGAGTACCCGGTCGGTCTCCCTGTCGTTATTTTTTGAACAGGAAAATCCTGTTATCATAAGAAGTACAATAAAAAAAGGCTTGTTCACAAGATAAAGTTACGCAAACCCCTTCATCTTGTTTTAATTAAGGCTGGCTATTGTCATTTTTTCCAGCAGGCCGATAGCTTTGGGAAATAATAAATTATTCTCCAGGTGGACATGACGGTGCAGGTCTTCCTCAAATGTTTTCAGGGAAGCAAAAGCCACTTTGTAAGTGGTACAGGCATCCAGCGGGGCCTGGTAATTATTGGTCAGCTGACGTATCTCCTGTAAGGCAGAGCCGGCATGATCATGTTCTTCTTCCATCACATTAATAGGGCCGGACAGGTAAGTGATATTGGGCTTAAATCCACTTTTGTCCTGTTGTGAAAGATCTTCCAGTTCCTTGATCCTTGGGAAAAGGATGATCTCTTCTTTGTGCATATGCATGTCCATTTCTTCTTTTACCGCAGCGAATAACTCAAATATTTTATATAACTCAGGATGACGGGGGCCATGTTTGGAAGCGATCTTTTCAAGATACCCCAGTAATTGCGGCATTTCTCCTTTTACATAAGAGTGGTGGGTAGAGACGATATAATCAGTCAGCTGGGTGAGATTGAGTATGTCGAAAGGGAATGCTTCTGCATTTCCGGTTGCAGCAACTGACTCCAGTTCTTTCACTAATTCTTCCACCTGTATGTTTTGATCATGACAAGCTTGTTCCAGTGATCTTTTTCCTTTACAGCAAAAATCAAGATTGTACTTTTCAAAAACTGTAGCAGTGCGGTGATTGGCAGACACGATCTGTGCCAGGCTTTGAGATGAGAGATGATTCATAGTCTTTATATTTTTAAATAGGTAATAAATAGTGTCAGAGATCTTTTCTTTTAAAGACCCGGATAGCCCATAGTAAGGGTAATGTGATCCAGAGCAGCATAATGCCCATCGTAAAAAATACACCCATGCCACTACCAAAGAAATCTTTATATAATGCACCGGTATAACCCATCAATGCACTGATATCCATTTTCAGCATAATGAAGATCCGGCCCAGGTCAATCGGGTTCAATGCGGAGAGCAGGAGCGTAAATTTCTCCATGGGATAATCACTGAAAGCAAACAGGATGAGTAATACTAATCCGTCATATATCAGTGCAAAGTAGAACCAGAGCAAAAGGGCAGCGCCGATACCCCTGGCCTTATCCCTTGCTTTTACGGAGGCTAAAAAGGCCATAGATGTAAAAACAAGAGTGAGGGCACTACCCGTGAACAACAAGGCGAGGCCTGTTTCATCAGGGGCAAAAAATAATACAGGGATACCCACACCAATAAAAAAAGCACTGAGTAATGATAATGCAACACCGGCATATTCACTCAGTAAAATCCGGGTACGGCTCAGGGGTTGCGACAACATCAGTTCGATGAATTCATAGGAATTGTAATAGTGTATCGTGGTAAATATCATACTGATCAGCGGCACAACAATCAATACAATAGTAAGTAAACTGAGAATGGCTTTGCTGTCATTTTCCTCCAGCTGGAAAAGGCTGAACGAAACAATGAACAGGAAAAGGGTATAGGCAAGTACAACCTTGCTTCTGAGGATATCATACAGTACATATCGTGACAGCTTAAGCATGATCGTTGTTTTAGTTGGCTTTTTCTGTTTCTTTCAATGCGAGGACCTCATCGATCCATAAAGCTTCTTTTTTTCCGCCTTTCATAATGCTGGCAATGGCTTTCCCGAGTTTTTCTTCGTTGGTCTCTTTTTTCAGGGCAGACAATTCTTTATAAAATATCATTTTCCCTTCCTGGAGATACATCACATCGGTGGTCAGTTCATCCAGGTCGCTCAGGATATGCGAAGTGATGAGAATGAGTTTATTCTTTTTCTTTTCCTGCATGATCTTTTCTTTCAGTATTTCGGACGAAAGCGGGTCAAGCCCGGCAGTTGGTTCATCAAGGATCAGGATTGCAGGATTAAAATAGAATGCCAGTGCCGCACTAACTTTTTGCCGGGTACCACCGCTGAGTGTCCGCATGGGCTTATCAAAAATGGAGACCAGGTTGAATTTGACCAGCAGGTCTGTATCCAGTTCTGTTTCGGGTATTTTCCGGATATTTTTCAGCATCCTGAACAATTGCCCCACTTTCATATTATCAGGATAGCGACCTATCTGTGGCATATAGCCGATCTGGCTCCTGTAAGAAGGGTCACCATTGATCTGTTTCCCGTTTACATGAATGCTGCCACTATCAGCTCTTACCATCCCCAAAATACATTTGATGAGAGTGGTTTTTCCTGAACCATTGGGACCAATAAGAGATATCACCTGGCCCTGGTTAAACAGTGCATTGATATCATCCAGTGCCTGGAGTTTTTTGAATTTCTTTTTCAGGTTCTCGATCCGTATCATAGTGTGTTAGGTTTCATCATTGGTTTATCGTCCAGAAGATTTTCAGGGGTTAGGCTTGGAATCGCTTTCTCTGCTTTGTCTAAAATAGATACCATGAAACTTCTCATCAGAATCAGCGTGGTGGGGTTTTGCTCCACGATCATCGCATACATGCTTACCGGGTGATAAGGTACATCGCCAATCCCGTCTTTATTGATATCATACCCTTCATATTTATCCCAGTAGTTATTAAAGAACTTATTCAGCATCATCGTGCCATTGGTGGCAATATCAAAACTGTTACCATTGAAATTATTATGATGAATATTATTATCATCACAACTGGCCTGTACTTTCATTGCCCAGCCATTGTTTTTGAAAGCGTTTTTCTGTATCTCCATGCGGCTGCTGCCTTCCATATAAATACCAACTGTGTTCTTAAGAAATGTATTATTACTTATTGCGCCATCAGTGATCTCTTTTAGTAAGATGCCATAGGCGGAGGGTCCCCAGTTTTCTTCAAAATGATTACCCGTCATTATTACTTTCTTCGAGTACATGACCGCCACACCGGCCCCGTTTTTTTTGAAGGTATTATTGATATAGTGATCACTGTGGGAGAACATGAAGTGGAGGCCATAGCGGATATTGTTTTCGCTGAAATTATTCCGGATGGTGGATTCAGTTACGAATTCAAAATAGATACCGTCCCGGTGACCTGAAACATAATTATTTTCGATCAGCGCATGACTGGATTTCCATAAATGGATACCGTTACCGGTTAACTGTTCTGATGTTGGAATTCCGCTAATCCTGTTATTCCTGATCGTGCAGTGTGATGTATTTGAAATATGGATGGCAAAGTAAGAATTAGCGATGGTATTCTGTTCAAGAAGGATATTGCTGGCATCAATTACTTTAACAGCTGCAAAATCGTTTAGTGCGGAATAACCAGCATTTTGAAACTGTATCTTCTTAACGGTAATGTTTTTTCCGCTGATGGTGATCAGCTCCGTTTTATTGTTTCCGTCAAGAATGGCACTGCCTTCTCCAAGTAATGTAATGGACCGGGAGAGAAGAATATTTCCTTCTTTGTAAATCCCGTTTTTTAACAGGATGGTATCGCCATCTTTTGCCAATGTAACAGCTTGCTTCAGTGTTTGTACCGCCTGGCCTTTCCCGGTAATTATGATACGGGCACCGGCGATGAGACTGTAGAAAAGAAATATTATGACAAAAGTAAAACGCATTTTAGTTGGAACGGGTTAATAGAGTTTTCCAGTCGGTTATTTTAGCTTGTTTACCCTTGCTGAATTGATTGGCAGCCGCTAGAGTTTCAAAACCGGCTGTGTGGCTGCCCATCGGACTCTTTAATTCCGGGCTGATAACAAACACGGCTTTGTCAACTTCAAGGAATGTATTTGGTTTTTCAAAATTGATCGTCAGTTTTTGAGAAAGACTGTTATCTGTTTCTGTACCTGCTTTCAGGAAACCGATCATACATTGCAGGTCATCAAATTTGAAGATCTTTCCTTTTTTAGTAATGAGCTCCCCGCCAAATCTTGTATCACTGATACTCATCTTGCAGAAATGACAAACATCTTTACCTGCTTCAAAAGGAGATGGTTTTGTATTGCAGGATACGGCAGTTAATACAAAAGCAATCAATAAAAGTGGCGCCTGCTTTGTTTTTTTATGAAGATGGCGATGACGGTACCATTCCACAAACCAAACGGTGAAAGCTAAAATCGCTGCACCAATAACTATCCAACCCCCAACATCCGGGAATGAATAGGCATCAAAGTTCAATAAACGTTTATGACCAAACAGTGGGGGCTGGTAAGATAAACCTGGTACCTGGATGGGGGCAGTAGGGTCAAGATTGTGCCCGTAGTCATAACCCCATTGATAGAAATCATACATGGCTAAAGCTCCTCCCACGGCAGTAAGTCCAAGGTAGGCCAGTAAAAATTTCCTGCTTCCTGTAATGGCTACGGCCATTCCCAGGAGCATAAAGAAACCCACCACGTAAGGAAGGTATTTGAATTCAGGAAACATACCCACCGTGATATGTTTCATGCCGATATAGTGATTCAATCCGTTGATTACTTCTACATCACCTGAGAGCCCGTTGATCCAGATATTCATGGTTAATCCTTCGGGATATTGCGGGGCGAAAAGATCAATCCGCCAGGCTGGAAGAAAGAAAACAGCAACAAGGGCACCGGACGCAAAGGCTACTAGTATCCTGGAGGCTATGCTTAGTTTATTATTGTTCATGACCGCTGATTAAGAGCTTCCGGGGATATTGCACCCCGGAAGCAGGTGTACAAATGAAAAGCAACGACAGTCCATTATTTTTTAGCAGGTGGCAACAATACCGCATCAATGATATGTATGATACCATTGGAGGCCTGTACAGAGGCAACGATACTGGCTGTTCCATTGACCATTACTTTACCCTCTTTTACACTTAGTGTAATATTGTCTCCGTTAGCCTGGCCAATCACCTGGCCGTCTTTCATATTTTCAGTTTTATAAACAGCTACAGACACATGGTATTGTAATATATTCTGCAGGTCAGCTTTTTTATCATCTTTCATTAGTCCATCAACAGTACCCGGAGGAAGTTTATCAAAAGCGGCATTGGTGGGTGCAAAAACCGTGAAAGGGCCGGCGTTTGATAAAGCAGTAACCAATTCCGCTTGTTTCAATGCTGCAACCAGGGTGGTATGATCCTTTGAACCAACAGCAACCTTCACCACATCTTTTGCAGATTCGTCATCTTGCACAGCTTCCTGCCCACCAGCAGATGTGCCGGACTCTGCAGAGACGGCTGTTTCTGTTGTTTTAGTTTCGTTGTTACAGCTACCCAGCATGAACAGCAGGATAATGGCGGGAAGGATGAATATTTTTTTCATAACTCAATATTTTGGCAAGTAATAGTTTGGTGTAACTGCAACGGCTTTAAAAGGCCGTTGCAGTTTTCTTTTATCATTTATTAGCAGGAGCAGCTTCTTTAGCTGCATCTGGCTCGGTTTTCCCTGTGCTGAAGGTGAGCGGCACATTGGCACTGGCAGGGCTAACTCTTATATACCCCTGCATTTCCTGGTGCAGTGCTGAACAGAAGTCAGTACAATACATCGGGAAAATACCGGTTCTTTCAGGAACCCATTTCAATGTTTGTGTTTCTCCCGGCATGATGAGCAATTCAGCATTGTTGGCCCCTTTTACAGCAAAGCCATGCGGTACATCCCAATCCTGCTCCAGGTTGGTAACATGGAAATACACAGTTTCGCCAAGCTTGACGCCTTCAATATTATCCGGTGTAAAGTGTGAACGGATTGAAGTCATGTAGACATGCACTTCATTTCCCTTGCGTTCCACCCTGGCATTATTGTCGCCCATGGCCACATACGGATTTTTATTTTCTTCGATTTTGTAGATCTTCCTGCTGTTCTTCACGATCAGCTCGGCTGGGATAGCTTCAGCGTAGTGAGGTTCGCCGATAGTAGGGAAATCCAGTAATAATTTCATTTTATCGCCATCAATAGAATAGAGCTGGGCACTCTGTGTCAGTTCAGGGCCGGTAGGCAGGTAACGGTCTTTAGTGATCTTGTTATAAGCGATCACATATTTGCCCCAGGGTTTTTTAGTAGGTCCGCCGGGTACGCAGAGGTGACCGATAGAGTAGTAAGTAGGTACACGGTCCACCACTTTCAGGTCCTGGATATTCCATTTTACAATTTCAGAAGAAACAAAGAAGGATGTATAAGCAAAACCCTTTCCGTCAAATTCGGTATGTAAAGGTCCAAGACCTGGTTTTTGTACTTCGCCATGTAATACAGCATCGTACTTTAACACGGGGATTCCATCATATTCACCGTCATAGTTTTTAGCAGCAATAGCCGCCTGAATTTTAGTGAAGGAGAATACAGGGATTGTAGCGGCGAGTTTACCACTGCCTACAATGTATTCGCCGGTAGGATCAGTATCACAACCATGTGGTGATTTGGGGCAAGGCATGAAATAGATCATATCAGGACAATCTTTCGGATCCAAGACCAGTACTTCATTTTCAATAGTAGAGCTGGCGGTATGTGTACTTTCATCATAAACATTATGTGCATACTTTACTGCTTTCTTTACACCCTTACCGGCTTTGGCATATTCTTCTGCTTTTTTCCAGTTCACAGCCATAATAAAGTCTTTGTCTTTTTGGGAGGCATTGACCTCTAATAGTGTGTTTGCCTTTTCAGAATTATAGCAGCTGAAGAAGAACCAACCGGCCGATTTCCCTTTCCCGGCACGGGCCAGGTCAAAATTGATACCGGGAGTTAATATCTGGAATGCAATATTCATATTGCCTGAGGTTTTATCCACGCCTATAAAACTTACTGTTCCTTTAAAATTCTGTTTGTACGTATTAATAGGAACATCAAGATTATCTCCGATAGGTATGCTGAATCTTGTACCAGCCACTACGTATTCAGAATTTTCTGTAATGAAAGGAGAGGAGTGGTTACCGGCACTGTTCGGAATTTCAATGATCTCCGCAGTACGGAATGTTTTCAGGTCAATGCGGGCAATACGGGGAGTATTATTTGCATTACCAAAAGCCCAGCGTCCATCATGTTCACTACCGGTAACAGAAAGAGCAATGTGGTGCAGATCATCCCAGGGAACAAACCCGTTCGAAGTGTTCAGCATGGGTTTGGTTTCTTCGCTGTAGCCCCATCCTTTTTCAGGATCAACGGAGAATACAGGAATAACCCGGAATAAACGGCCGGAGGGGATACCATAGACAGACATTTGCCCGCTGAACCCACCCGATACAAAATTGTAGAACTCATCATATTTGCCCGGGGCAACATAAACCTTAGCGGCAGCATCGCCACTAACAGCAGATTGGGTGCCTTTAGGCTTACAGCCCTGCATCCAAACGAGACCAACCGGTACAAGTATTGCTACGAGTAACGTGTTTAAAAATGTTTTTTTCATATTGAAAATATTTAGCAGTTTAAAAAATCCGGCTTTACCGGTTGGTTTTCGTTTTCCATATTACTTTTCTCCATCGGTGCTGCGCATGAACTCAAGCACCTTACGGGCTTCATCGGTTGTTATGTTCTGGTTAGGCATTCTTACCATACATAATTCAAGCAATTTTTGTGCTTCAGCATCTTTTGCCAGCATCATATCTACATTGGTGATCATATTCATGATCCAGACGGGCTGCCTTCTTTTTGTAACATCTTTCCAGCCGGGTCCAACCAGTTTTTCATCGGTCAGTTTGTGACAGGATTGACATTTCAGTTCATAGGTGGCTTTGCCGGCACTGACCATGGCCTGGTCAAGCGGGGTCCCCAATGTGATATCGCTTTCTTTTACTTCAGTCCCATGGACTTCGGGCTGATCTTTGGTCAGTTCCTGTACATCTACAGGCTTTTCATCTTTTTGCACACCTTCGTTGCCACAGGCGGTTAAAAAGAAGAGCCCTGCTGTTGCGAGCAAGGCCATAATAAATGGTTTGTGTTTCATGTGACGTTGCTTTTTAGTGAAGAAATAAAAAGGATATAGATGTCCTTAATTGAAAACAAAAATATTTACCCTATTTTCTGCTGGTGGTGATAGCCGTCATTCTTTGTGATGATGTTAGTCAGGTAATACGGAAAGGCCTGTCTATAGTTTTGTGGGATAATTAAAGTTATGACTTTTTCTAAATCTTTTGGGTATGCTTTGAGGGGTATATTATATGTATCCTTGCTGAAAGACGAGCCCAGGAAAATATCTATCGATGAGATTGCAGAAAAACTATCGGTACCCCGCCATTTCCTGGGTAAAATCATGAAAGCAGTAGTTAAAGCAGGTATTCTGAGTTCAACAAGGGGCTTGCAGGGCGGATTTTTTATCAATGAAAAAACGCTGGATACACCGTTGTTAACTATTATCCTGCTTACCGAAGGGAATAACTATTTTAATACCTGCCTGCTCAGTATGCGCAAATGTAATTCCTCCAATCCCTGCCCGTTACATAATAAAGTGGAAGAGCATAAAAACGGGTTATTACAGATATATGGACATACATTGGTCAGCGACCTCTTACAGGATGATAAAGCTGATTTTATCAAAAGCATAGCGACAGTAGAAGCTGTCTGATTTTATAATCTATACAATACTACTTATATCCCGGGCTCATTTGTCCGGGATATTTTGTTTAAAGAGAAACCCCCGGGGAACCGGGGGTTGTAATAGAAACGAAAACCAACGATAGCTCATTTTCATGAGCCTCATTTAAGTGTATTATCACTTGATGCGCCGAAAATAAAATGCAGACCTGTCCTGCCTGCTGATCGTCGTCATACTATGGGCTGATTGCTGTCAGCCTGCTCTTTTTTATTGTTAAAAAGAGTAACATGTATTTTTTTCATTGCCACCAATGATTTTAATCAGCTTTTACGGTCAGGCGTCTTGCTATTTTGCCAGCGAAAGGTTTTCTACTATGTTATCGAGGAACTATCAAAACATTAGCACTGAATCCTGTGCTGCTGATATTGTGAAAATGGATTACCGCACGGCTGCCGTCTTCAAGAAGCACGGTATTGAGTATTGCTGTGGGGCCAAGTGGCCGCTTAAAATGGTTTGTGAGAATAATGACCTTCACCTTGACCAGGTATTGCAGGATCTCCAGGATGCTATCCGGGTGATACAGGTATCATCTGTGCTGCCGTTTAACGACTGGAAGATCGATTTCCTGACCGATTATATCACCAACATTCATCACCAGTACCTGCGGCAGGCTTTGCCTTATATTAAAGAACAGCTGGGGAAATTTGTGGCTGAGCATACTAAGAAATATCCCTACCTGCCCGACCTGGAGAATTATTATAATTTTCTTTATAAAACGATGATTCCTCATTTACAGCAGGAAGAGGAGATCATATTTCCTTATGTAAGGCAAATTGCTCATGCATACGAAAGTAAGGAATCCTATGCCAGTCTTTTGGTCCGGACGCTGCGTAAACCGGTGGAAGATATGATGCATCATGAGCATGATACACTGAAAAAAGTATTGACCCGTTTAAGGGGCCTGACCAATAATTATACAGCACCTGAGAATGCCTGCACCAGTCACCGGGTATCTTTTTCTTTATTACAGGAACTGGATGACGATATAGTGCAACATCTTTACCTCGAAAATGAGATCCTTTTTCCAAAGGCCATTGCCATGGAAAAAGAACTCCTGCAAAAGCCTGTGTAGTTCAGTTGGCAGCATTCTTATTTTATAATTAACTTGAGCCGGAAATCTTTAATTGCATGTTCAAGTTAAACAGTCGCATTATTCTCTTTTGGTCAGTTTTTATTTTCATTTTGGCATTGGCATCCGCCTTCGTTTTTCACAGTTACGAACTGGCCGTAAGCGGTTTACTTATCATTATAGTGTTAACCGCTTTTATTCCTGGCTGGAAAGCCACCCTGCTGGCAGGCTTGCTGAGTATGATCGTAATGACAGGATTATTACTTTATTTTAAGGAAGAGGACAGCGATATCATGAAAGCGATGCTTTCACAGGTATATTCACTGCTGGTCATCATTTTTGCCGTGGTTATTGTTTTTTATCTCAAAAGGATGCAACAAAATTTTGCGCATGAGAAAACACATATGATCTCTCTCTTTGAAAATGCAACAGAAGGGATACTGCTTACAAACCATAGCGGTCAGATTGTGTTAGCCAACCCGGCAGCGGTGAAAATGTTTGGTTATTCAACAGAGGAGCTGACGGGGCAATTTATTGAAAGGCTGATTCCCCAACGTTTTCATCATAAGCATTCCGGTCTACGGGATGGTTTTTATAAGGCTCCTTCGAACCGGACCATGGGAACAGGCCGTGACCTGTTTGCTAAAAGAAAAGATGACAGCGAATTTCCCGTGGAAGTAAGTCTCAGCCATTATAAGCAGAAAAATGAAATGTTTGTCATCGCCTTTATAGTAGATATTACCACCCGGAAAGAAATTGAACAGAATTTACTAAGGCAGAAAAAGGAACTGGAAAAGATCAGTGATGATATCCGCAAATTAAACGCACAACTGGAAGGTAAGGTGGAAGAAAGGACCCTGATCCTGAAAGAAGCCCTGCAACGGCTGGAACAATCCCAGCTGGAAGTGAATGAAGCTCTTGATAAGGAAAAACAACTGAATGAGATCAAAAGCCGTTTTGTATCTATGGCATCGCATGAGTTCAGAACACCGCTCAGCACTATTTTGTCTTCCGCCACACTGGTTTCCAAATACCCCGGTACGGATGATTTTGACAAAAGAGAACGGCATATCCGGCGGATCAAAGAATCCGTTAATCATATGAACGAATTGCTGGAAGACTTTTTATCGCTGGGCAAACTGGAGGAAGGGAAAGTTGCTATCACGGTCTCTTCCTTTAATGTAAAGGAATTTTTTGAAGATGTGATCGACGAAATGAAAACACAATTAAAGCCCGGACAAGAGATCATCTTTACCTGCGAGGGGCTGGGTCATTTTATGACCGATAAAAGGATGATGAAAAATATATTGCTCAACCTGCTTTCTAATGCGATCAAATTTTCCGGAGAAGGAAAAAAAATAAAAGTTTACAGCGATAACCTGGAACACCGCTTATCTATAAAAGTACAGGATGAGGGCATGGGAATACCTGCTGAAGATATTCCTCATTTGTTTGCAACTTTTTTCAGGGGAAAAAATGTAAGCAATATACAAGGTACCGGTTTAGGGCTTCCCATCATAAAAAGATACCTGGGTTTGTTAAAGGGTGATATAAAAGTGGAAAGTGAACTGGAGAAAGGCACCACTTTCTATGTAGAAATGACCCGCTTAAGCCCGGAAGACAGCAGCTTGTAAATGGCAATCCCATCTCCTGAATATTTATTTACAAGAGATGGGATCAACATAGTTGCTGTATCAGCTATAACTAAGAACCTGCGTAGTTCAATCCTTTTCTATAGGAGGAAAAATGATGTTTTGAATTTTAGAAATCAAATCCCATCGCAAAATACCACATCGGCTTACCCCTGAATACCCCTTTCAGTTCCCAGGCGGCATCCAGCCGGAGGAAATAACCTAGCAAAGTACTTCTTGCACCAAAACCATAGCCGCCGGCAAATGGACCAATGCCGCCTGCTTTGATCTGCACCGATACAGGAATATTTGGTTGAGAGTAGATCACACCGGGTCTTTCAATATCCAGCGGGCTGCCTGTCCAGGCTGCACCCAAATCAAGGAACTGAACGATCTGGAAATTCCGGAGAAACGCATTATTGATCGGTTTATTAAATAAGGTAGTGAAAACAGGTACCCTTATTTCACTGTTGATCACAAAGGCATTATTACCATTTGATACATTTTGTGAGAACCCTCTCAGGTTGACAGCCAGTGATTGGTAAGTATAGGTAACATTCGGATCCGGCTGGTTCGCATTATTGAATTTGGGTGAGAACCAGTTGTCAACACCTCCTAAATAATAGATCACTTTCTGATCACCCCAGGAAAAATCACCGGCGGCACGGACAGCCCAGATTGCATTGCGGTAAATAGGTAAGTAATGACGGGCATCAAAACCTACGTTGAAGATCAGTTTACCATCTGTAACCTCATCGCTCTTTATCTGGGTAAAGAAATCGGTGAAGATCTTATACCGTAAGCCTTTCCAGATATTGGTGGCCGGGTTCATGGTATTATCATATACATACTCCATGCTCAGCTGGCCGTAGGTGGTTTTGAAATCGGGTTCTTCCAGCAACTGGCGGTTCAGCGATTTAAAAGAAATGCGGTTGAAACGGGGTCCCACCGATGCACGAAGACTGCGGATCCTGTCTAACGGGTATCTTAAGTTGGCGAGATAATAAGTTTCAAATTCTTTGGCCACATCATAATCGATCACCTGCCGGTAATAAGTGATGCCCCAGTCCAACCGTTTGCGCTGGTTGGTAAAATTGAAGAACACATCATTGTCCACCAGGTTGGAAGCAATGCGGATACCACCGGTGAATTTATAATCTTCCATCAGGTCGGATGTTCCCATCCGGATCAGGCCATTGAATGAATTACCATTGGATAAATACACGGGACCTGCACCACCGGCATAAGGCTGGAATTTATTAATGGTCAGTACCGTGTTGTTAAAACCGGATACTACATAATCCGTAAAATATTTCGGCGGACGGTATTCATACACTTTTGCTTTGCGCAATACTGTTTCTTTCATTTCAGCACCGGCATCCATTACTTTACCTGGTTCAGCAGTGGCCGAATCTTTCTTGTCATCCTGGAACTCACTTTGGAAAAAGTCGTTTTGCTTTTTCACGGAATCCTGCACAACCGGGATATAGTTGGTTGTTTTACCGATGGCTTTCTTTTCTTCTTCCATCAGTTTCTTGACATATTCCGTAGGCCGGGCCGATACATTGCGGCGGCGCAATACGTTCTCATCCACTTTTAAGCGGTATAATAATTTCACATCACCCAGTTTCACCACTTCACTCACCTGCTGGTTATCACCGGCTGTTCTGGTTTCCAATAAACTGCTCTGGTAATTCGTCAGCGGGAATACATAAGCTGAATCATTGGTCACGGAAACAAAACCAACCGAGTCAATATCTGTTTTATCCCATTCCCGCAACACACTATCCACTTCATTGACCGGCGGGTTGCGCAATACTTCATCACCAATAAAGACCAGAGTATCCAAACCAGCTCTTTCGGTACGGAAGAAACCGGCATAGCGGTTATTCACCCCGTTCTCATCACTTACAAAAGTGAAGTGCGACATATTATACTGCGAAGGATAACGGGCATTACCATAGCGGAGGTTACTAAGCTGTGATATTTGTTTGAAATCAGATTTATTCCAGTTATCAACTAAGAAGATATTAAAACGCTTTGAAGGCAAGGAATCATCACTGCTTTCGGCCATGGCATGAGGACGGTTGCTGGAGAAAATGATACCGGTCTTATTCGGGAAAGCCACAAAAGAAGGGTCCAGGTCATCGTACACATCATTCGTTACCTGGTCATAGGTTTGTTTGTCGATCTTATACACATATACATCCGTTTGACCACTGCGGACAGCACTCATCAGCAGGGTGTTATTATCCAGCATGTATTTCATATCCTGCACCTGGTCAAACATGGGCAGTTCCTGCTTCACTGTTTTGATCCGGTTCACTACATCATACACAAACAGTTTCACTTTGCCTTCCTGGCTATACAAAACAGCGAGGCGGCTGCCTTTGCCATCCCAGGCCAAAATAGGATAGTTGGGATTTTTTTCTTCCTCCCTGGTGCGTGAACCAAACTTCAATAATACTTTACGGCTTACAAAATTTTCCATCAGCACCACGGAGTAAACACCCTGTTTGAATTCCACCACGGCATAGGTAAAGCTTCTCGGCACCGGGTTCGCATTGAAACGGATAAAATCTTTCTTCCCGATCTCTTCGCTGATGGACATCTGTCCTTTCGGGTTATTGCGGCGGCTGCGCAGGTCTTTGAAATAATTCTGCGGCACTTCCAGCATAAAATCTTTCAGCAGGTCCTTGAATTTTTTCTTCGCTACTTTCTGGGACGCATTATTCAGGTTGCGGTAGATACGGGCCAGGTAAAAGAAATAGGTCACTTTGCTTTTACCATATTTATCGGCAATATATTTCCAGAAGCCATGACCGGCCAGGTTGGGTTTCTCAAAAGCAAACTGGTAAAAATTATTGTATTTGCCCGACAACATCGTGGAGCGGAGGTCATCATCTAATGAAGGGCTCCAGGGTTCGGCGGCGTATTCAATATAACCATCGATCAGCCACTGGGGCAGGTCCAGCAAAGCCTGGTTGGCAGCAAATTCACCCAGGTCATCTCCAAAGAGGATATTATCCACCAGCATCTTGGCAATGCCCTGGCGGATCTGGCGGCGGAGGTTATCATGGTTGCCGTCAAAAAAGACGATCATCTTATTATTCACCAGCTTGGTGGTACCGCCTGTATTCTGCCAGTCAATATTCATCCCGATATTGGACTGCTGCATTTCGTCAAAATTGTTATACACCACCACGTTGGCCCGGCGCTGCAGGCCATACTCCACGAACTCTTCAATACCGGCCAGTTCATTTTCGGCCACCTGTGCCACGTATTTACCCAGTCCCAGCCCGTCCTGGCTGAAATAAGTATTGAAGTTTTCAGTCTGGTAATATTTCCAATTGAATTTCTGGTATTGCACCCTGTTCTTTCCAAACTCCACAGTGCTGACCTGTGCAGTGGTTTTCATAGCGGCGAAAACGATAAGACAGGCAATCAGGCTGGATACTTTCTTCATAAATCTCAATTCAGTTTCTATATATCTGGTTAATCGTTCTTTTCTTCATTCCGTTGCTTGGCAGCCGGCGATTTTTGAAAACTTTACAGGATCGGCAGGGTTGCACTATTCAATAATCATGCAAAGCTCCACACGATCAATAGCCGTTATCTTTGCTGCCGGGAATTACCCGATTTTAAAATTACGGAAAAACCATCCATGTTAGTTGTTAAGTCATTCACTTTTAGTCCCGTTCAGGAGAATACCTATGTTTTGTATAACGAACAGAAGCAGTGCTGCATTATTGACCCGGGCTGTTATTTTCCGGAGGAAAGGGACGAATTAAAAACGGGTATTGAAAAGACAGGCCTGAGCCCCGTTTTGCTGCTCAATACCCACTGCCACCTGGACCATGTTTTCGGCAATAAATTCGTTCACGACACCTGGGGGCTGCAACTCCACCTCCATGAAAAAGAAAAACCGGTGCTGGACTTTGCGCCCCAATCCGGCCAGGCGTGGCAACTGCCTTTCGACAATTACGAGGGGCCGTTGGTTTATTTACAAGAGGGAGAAATTATAAAAATAGGTGAGGAGGAAATGGAAGTGCTGTTCACCCCCGGCCATTCACCCGGCAGTATCTCTTTTTACCATGCCGCCGGTGGTTTTGTGATTGGGGGCGATGTATTATTTAATGGCAGTATCGGCCGCACCGACCTGCCCGGCGGCAGTTATGCAACCCTGGTCAACAGTATCCAGACCCGGTTCTTTACCCTGCCGGATGAAACCAAGGTATATTCCGGGCATGGCCCGGTAACAACGGTGGGTTTTGAGAAACAAAACAATCCTTTTGTAAAACTATATTAGCGGTGTACTTCTACCTCCCATTTATGGAGAGGGGTTGGGGTGAGGTAGTTTTGGGAACTTGTATTTGTGAGTTGCAATATGCAATTCACAAATTTCCTTCACTGTGTTACTATCTTGAAAAGACAGGAATATGTACCTCGGCATTTGTTATGGTTAACATATCATATGTAACACCAGGAAGACAGTTCTCCGTACTATAAAGTTTACAGGAGAAACGGGCTGTCCAGATTTTTTGGTAAGGTTTATCAGGAGCGGCGTTTGCTAATGCAACAGACTCAAAACTACTCCCGTTTTGATCACTAATTCTTAAATCTGAGGTCCAGTTCCTGCCATTTTCATCAGTATAGTTAATGATTACACCGTCATTAACAGGATCGCCAATCTTAATTCTGTTAGAACCATATGGTAATAGGCCGGGATTAAGCCAGGATTTAATGAGGGTATAGTCATTCATTTTTGAAGCCCGGGTAAATGCGATCATTATCGAATTAGAGAACCCGGATGTTTTTGTAACTACCCTGGCATTCATATCAAGTTGTTTACAAAGGTCATTTACACAATCATCTGTAAGAATCCCAATTCCACTTTCATTCATCAGGTTAGTTATCTTGAAGGCAGGTGTATTAACAGAAGACCAGTTTGCAGCAGCAGTATTAATAGTTCCTTTAAAATAAAACTCATCCGCAGGTGAATCAGCATCATTTTCTTTTGTACAGCTGAATACTGCCAAGAGAAGTAAAAATGGGACAATTTTTTTCATAAAAAATGGTTTATGCTTATAAAGCTATACAAAAAACCGGTTTGCTCAAAAGGAAAAGCGACAGATAAGTGTTTTTTTATTTTATAAACCTCCCAATCACCGGCATCTTCGCCAATTCCTTTCTTTCAATCTTCGCTACAAAAAGAGCAAACAGGGTTAATAGTAAGGTAGCTGTTCCAAAGTTGAACCAGTTGTTATCCCAGAGATACACCAACCCGCGGTGAAAACCATAGACCAGGATCACCAGCACTAAATAAGCGATCAGTTTTTTCCGGGCATAGGGAACCGGGTAATGTTTTTGTCCCAGCGTATAGCTCACGATCATCATAAACAGGTAGCAGGCAAAGGTTGCGATGGCAGCACCGAGGTAATGCAGCCGCGGAATAAGAATAATATTGAGTACGATAGTAATGGCTGCACCGCCGAGTGTAATAAAGGCACCGGTCATATTCTTATGCGTCAGCTTGTACCAGATACTGAGGTTATAATAAATACCAAGAAAAACATTGCCTAAGGCCAGCAGGGGGACAATGCTCAATCCTTCCACCCATTTAGGTTTGTCAATCGCTTCAAAGAACCAGGCAAATACATCAATGTACAGGCTGATGAAGAGGAACATAAAGCAGCAGGCGATCACAAAGAACTTCATGATCCGGGCATAGGTTTTTGGCGCATTCTCTTCCTTGCTCTGGCTGAAGAAGAAAGGCTCAGCGGCCATCCGGAAAGCCTGTATCATGATGGTAATAAGAACAGCTAACCGGTAGATATTGCCAAAAATACCCAGCTCATGTTTCGCCTGTTCTTCGGGCAGGTCCACCACATGCTGGTAGATCAGCCGGCTCAGCATATCATTCACCATCCCGCCCATACCCACAATGATCAGCGGGTAGGCATAGTGCATCACTTTTTTCCAGAGAATGGGATCAAAGCGGAAGCGGATCTGCATAAACTCTTTGCGGAGTAATATAAAAGTGAGGATGCTCCCGGCCAGGTTACCGATCAGGTAATAGCCAATGCCGATCTTGTCGTTATAAAAAGTTCCCAGGAAACTATTGGGGTGTTTGGCCACATAGCCGGGTATGATGCCGAGAAATAAAATAACCACCGTAATATTTACTAATACTCCCGCAAGAGTCGCAAAGGCATAGCGTTTGGGCCGGTTTTCCTGCCGCAGTCTCGCAAAAGCCAAAGTACTGATGGCATCAAAGAAAATGATAGCTGCCATCCAGGTAATATATTCAGGATGCTTATCCAGGTTAGCCCATTGTGCAATATTGTCTTTGAAAAGTAATAGCAGGCCGGTAAAGAAAACGGTGGAACCGATCAGGGAAAGGGACAGGGTACTGTACAGGCGTTGTTGCTCCATATCCCGGGAAAAACGGAAATAAGCGGTTTCCAGTCCGTACGTGAATAATACATTCAGGAAAGGAATGATGGCATAAACCTGTGTCAGGTCAGCCGTTTTGGAAGGCTGTGCAAAGATCAGCGGCAGGGTCAGGTTCATGATATAACCAAGAAAACGCCGGGCGATGGTGGGTACACCATACCACATTGTTTGCCCCGCCAGTTTTTTGATGCCGCTCAAAAGGATTGGAAATTTATTCAGCAAATGTAATCGTTGGTCGCCCAAAAAACGAATAGCCTGTTTTCTTTAACGTGTTTGCAACGCATTTTGTCTTTGGGCTATCTTTGTTCCAAATTTTATTGCTATGATCAAAAATTCATTTTTACTGGCTGTTCTTAGTTTTTTAGCAGTACCTGTTTTCTCCCAGGCCTATGAAGCCAAAACAGAATACAGCAAGAAAAAGCAGGATGCTTTTGCTATTGATTATGCGTATTCACCCGAAGCGGTGGAGAATGCCATCATCCAGCGGATGGAAAAACTGGGCTATAAGGCCAGGGAAGAAAAAGGCATTTTCAATAAGGACAAAGGATTTTTGGTGTTTAAGAATGCGTTTATCACAGATATCAGCAGCAGCAGCATGGATTATATGATCAAAGTGGAAAGAAAGAGCCGCAAAGAGAAAGACGAAGCGGTGATCTATATGATCATCATGAAAGATGGTAACAACGCTAAAGCCGGTTTTGAAGCCTATGATGTGGAAAGGGCCAAATCCTTTTTGAATAACCTGTTGCCTGATGTGGAAGCGGCGAATTTGGAATTACAGATCAAAGCCCAGGAAGAAGTGGTGCTGAAGGCGGAGAAAAAATTCCGTGGCCTGCAGGATGATAAAAAAAACATGGAAGAAAAGATCAGGAAACTGCAGGAAGATATCAAGGCTAATGAAAGAGACCAGGAAGCCACCCAGGCGGATATCACCAACCAGAAAGTGAACCTGGAAAACCTGAAAGGGAAAAGAGTAAAAATGTAAATTATTGCGGTGCTGCCCAGCGGGTATCGTGTAAAATAGAAGAGTCTGTCAGTGTACGCAGAAACAAAGCTAGGTCAATAGCCTGGCTGTTTGTTATGTTGAGGCCACCGGCCACTAAGGGATCGGTGGTACTGCTCAGCTGAACACCGGTGCGGTAATGATTGATACACTGGGCTAATGTATTAAATCGTCCGTCGTGCATATAGTTCGATGAAATATACACGTTGCGGAGTGTCGGCACTTTGAATTTCAATGAATCGGAAGATTGACCGGTGATGCGTATTCTTCCATAATCCTTCAGGAACGGATCCACCGGCAGGCCGATATTCCGGTAGCTGTAATCGGTAAACAGCGGTTCGGGATGACAACCGGCGCAGCTGGTTTTGAACAACTGGTATCCATTTTCTTCCTGCACAGAAAAACTTACTTCGCCTCTTTTGTATTTATCATATTTGGAATTAGCAACAGTAATATAACCCGTAAACTGCGCTAATGCTTTTTGAATATGAATCGGTAAAATCTCATCCGTGTAGAATACTTTCTTGAACATCACCCGGTAATAATTATCGTCCTTGATCTTACGGATCACCCGGTTAAAGGTTTCGCCCATTTCCAAACCGCCGGTGATGGGATGCACGGATTCTTCCACTAAGGAATTGAACTCCCCATCCCAGTGAAAACTTGTATTCCAGGCAAGATTGAGTAAGGGTGGTGCATTGCGTAATGTATGTGATTCAAAAACACCATGGCTCCGGTCATGCTCGTACGTGCCGAAAGAACCTACCTGCTGGTGACAAGAGGCGCAGGGATGCAGGTTATCGGCCGAGAGGCGAACATCATAAAATAATTTACGGCCCAGTTCGAAACCTTCCTGTGTTAAGGGATTGTCTGCATACTGGTAAACCGGTGCAGGAAAGCCAGCCGGGATGATCTGCTGCAAAGTAGTTGGACTATTAAGACCGGGCTTATTACAGGAGCCAGCTATATAGGCCATCAAAAAAATGACAGGAAGAAGAAAGGATATGGTCAGCAGGCTTTTTCGCACAGGGTGAAATTGAACAGCTAATTTACAAATTGTTTCCCACGAATCTGCCTGCCGGTAGGCAGGGGCACAAAGGTCACCAGGGCTTAGTCCTTAATACTACTGTGTTATGAATTCTGAAAAGCAGGCTACGCATCAGGACGTTATCTATATTCCTTTGTGTACTTGGTGCTTTTGTGGGAACTAATAACTATCCCTGCTGAAGTTTTGACGGCCGGCCTTGATCTCGCTTTTTCTTTTCTTGGATTCCAGCCTTCGTTCTTTAGAAGCCTTGCTGGCTTTGGTAGCGATCCGGGCTTTTTTCTTTTCCAGTGCTTTTTGTACCAGCTCGTTTATTTTCTGTACCGCTTCTTCTTTGTTGGCTAACTGGGTGCGGTGGGTTTGGGCTTTCACCTGCAAATAGCCTTCTGCATTGATGCGGTTCGCTAATTTTTCCCCGATGGTTTGTTTTTGTTCTGCCGAGAGGATAGCCGAGGAACTGATATGAACAAAAGCGATCACTGCTGTTTCCACCTTATTGACGTTTTGCCCGCCTTTACCGCCGCTGCGGGTGGTCTGGAATTGTATTTCGGGAAGAAGATTGATCATTTGGGTGCAGGGGTTCATTTACATTTGTGCAATAATCAAAGGTACAAATTATGAGGGCGGTTATTCAGCGGGTGTCGAAAGCCAGTGTAACAATTGATGGCAGCATACATGGACAGATCGGGACCGGGTTATTGGTATTGCTCGGTATTGAAGATGCCGATACAACAGAAGATATCGAATGGCTGAGCAGTAAGATCGTTAACCTCCGCATTTTTGATGATGCGGCCGGGGTGATGAATGAATCCGTGAAAGATCAAAACGGGGAGATATTGCTGGTAAGCCAGTTCACGTTGCATGCGTCCACTAAAAAAGGCAACCGGCCTTCTTATATAAAAGCCAGCAAGCCGGAAATAGCAATTCCCCTGTATGAAAAAATGATACAGCAGTTAACAACTGACCTGGGCAGGGAAATCCAAACAGGCTCTTTCGGGGCTGATATGAAAGTGGAATTACTGAATGACGGACCGGTGACGATTGTAATGGATACAAAAAATAAGGAATAACTATGAGCGGAATGAGTGCAGGAGTTAAAGGGAGAACTTAGTTCCTGGAAACTCTTTTGCCCTTTTTCTCTTTTGAGCCCTTAGTTTACTGCACACCGATCTTTTCTGTAAACGGCTTCATGCCATCATACTGGATCATGATAAAATAGATCTTGTCTTTAGCCGGGGCACTGAAGTTAAATGTACTGGCATTCACTTCCCGTTGCTCCACGATGCGGTGGCCGCTGGCCGTCCAGACCATAATATTCTTAATCAGCTTAGTGCTTTTTACGGTTACCTGTTTGCCCGACGTCAGGATGCGGTAAGGTTTGGCTGTTGGTTTAAACGAATCAACAGCTGGCTGGGCCAGGGAAGCTATTGTAAATAAAAGGCAGGTGACGATCACCATGAATCGCCGGGTAGCTGGACGCATCATAGAATAGAAATTTGATTTTATCGCTTTCAGAGGGCAGGAGGGTTCGGATCGGGAGGTTCTAAACGGCAAGAATCATGCTATATTGCAGCAGCACTTTAAAAATTTTGTTATGACTATTCAGGAAGCGCAGCAACAGGTGGATGGCTGGATCAAAACCGTGGGTGTCCGTTATTTCAGTGAGCTCACCAATATGACCATCTTAACCGAAGAAGTAGGAGAATTAGCGAGGCATATGGCCAGGATATATGGAGACCAGTCTTACAAACCGGGTGAGAAGCCCAGTCCTGCCGGGAAGGTTGGGGGAGGCCCCGTGGCGGATGAAATGGCCGATGTGCTCTGGGTGTTGCTTTGCCTGGCCAACCAGACAGGTGTTGATCTGACAGCGGCGTTGGAAAAGAATTTTGAGAAAAAAAATATACGGGATGGGGAGCGGCATAGGAATAATGAGAAATTGCTGTGAGGGTATAACCATTAAGAAGTTGAGGAACATTAAGAGATGCCTTAACTAATCTTAATTCCTTAATGGTAAATGAGTTTTCAGGGCATTCAATCACCTGCTATAACAACAAAACAGAGTTCTTCTGTAAAGTGAATTAAATCACTGTTCTGGCTTATTTTTGCCGCCTTATGGCAAACGATACAAATAAGTTCCAGGCGATCATTTCGCATTGTAAAGAATACGGGTTCATTTTCCCCAGCAGCGAGATCTATGACGGGCTCCAGGCAGTGTATGACTATGGCCAGATGGGCAGCGAGCTGAAAAAGAATATCAAGGATTACTGGTGGAAGAGCATGACGCAGCTTCACGATAATATCGTGGGTATCGATGCCGCTATTTTTATGCACCCCACCACCTGGAAGGCCAGCGGCCATGTTGATAATTTCAACGACCCGATGATCGATAATAAGGATAGTAAGAAAAGATACCGGGTGGATCATCTTATAGAAGCCTATATAGATGAATTGAACAATACCGGTGAAACAGAAAAAGCTGAGACCGTTCATATTTTAATGAATAATTATCTAGCAGAGGATAATTTTATTGGTTTGAAAAAGCTGATCGAGGATAATAAGATCAAATGTGCTATCAGCGGCACGGGCAACTGGACGGATATCCGCCAGTTCAACCTGATGTTTTCAACTGAATTTGGTTCTACTGTCTCCAGTGATGATGAGGATAATAAAGTGTACTTGCGGCCCGAAACCGCACAGGGTATCTTCGTCAATTTCCTGAATGTGCAGAAGACCGGCCGGATGAAAATACCGTTTGGTATTGCACAGATCGGTAAAGCATTCCGGAATGAAATTGTGGCAAGACAGTTCATTTTCCGCATGCGGGAATTTGAACAGATGGAAATGCAGTTCTTCATCCGCCCCGGCACGCAGAAAGAATGGTATGAAAAATGGAAGGCCACCAGGCTGGAATGGCACAAGAGCCTGGGGATACCAGCAGAAAAATACCGTTACCATGATCATGTGAAGCTGGCCCACTATGCCGATGCCGCCTGTGATATTGAATTTGAATTCCCGATCGGTTTCAAAGAACTGGAAGGTATTCACAGCCGTACCGACTTTGACCTGAAACAACACCAGGAATACAGCAAAAAGAAGATGCAGTATTTCGATAATGATATTGATCCCGCCACCGGCAAGCCGTATGGTAATTATATACCGTATGTAATTGAAACCTCCATTGGCCTGGATCGTATGTTCCTTGCCGTAGTCAGTCATGCTTATGAAGAGCAGGACCTGGGCACCCCGGAAAAACCCGACAGCCGGGTGGTGTTGAAATTCCCGGCCAAACTGGCCCCGATCAAACTGGCGGTGTTACCCCTGACCAAGAAAGATGGCCTGCCGGAAATTGCAGAACAGATCATGACGGACCTGAAGCCGCATTTCCGTTGTTTCTACGAAGAAAAGGATTCTATTGGTAAACGCTACCGCCGGATGGATGCACTCGGAACGCCGTTTTGTGTAACGGTGGATCACCAGTCCAAAGAAGATAATACTGTCACCATCCGTCACCGGGATTCGATGGAGCAGGAAAGAGTTTCTATCGGAAAACTAAAAGAGATAGTCTTGTCTGCAATTGGATAAAAGCAATATAACCTGTTAAATAATAAGCCCTGAGTTTACAAGCTAGGGGCTTATTTATTTTCCATCCCATTCAAAATCAAGTTTCCGCCTGATGAAGGTCAGTCTGAACCCAAAAGGGTATCTCTACTTTGCCCTATCATTTAAGACTTAAAACTTCATATATGGAAACGATCACCAAGGCAGCACCGACTGCCGGGAAATCAAAAAATAAAGAAGTGGTAACCGCCATCATGGATGGTAACGAAGCCGCCTCTTATATTGCCTACAAAACCAGCGAGGTTTGCGCCATTTACCCGATCACTCCTTCTTCTGCCATGGGCGAATGGGCCGATGAGTGGAGCAGCAACGAGGTGAAAAATATTTACGACGAGGTTCCCAAGATCATTGAAATGCAGAGTGAAGCCGGTGCTGCCGGAGCTATTCACGGCGCATTACAGGGTGGGGCATTGGCTTCCACGTTTACCTGTTCGCAGGGTTTGCTGCTGATGATCCCCAATATGTACAAGATCGCCGGTGAATTAACACCTACCGTTTTTCATATTGCAGCCCGGACCTTAGCCACCCATGCCTTGTCAATTTTTGGTGATCACAGTGATGTGATGGCGGTCCGCTCCACCGGTTTTGCCATGTTGTTTGGCAATAACCCGCAGGAAGCACATGATATGGCGATGATCGCCACTTCAGCCACTCTCCGTTCAAGAATTCCTTTCCTGAATATATTCGATGGTTTCCGCACTTCCCATGAACTGAACCAGGTGGAAGTATTACCAGATAATATCATCAAAGCGATGATCAATGAAGACGATGTAAACAAACACCGTCAGCGTTCATTGAACCCGGAACATCCTTTTGTAAGAGGTACTGCGCAGAACCCGGATGTATTCTTCCAGAGCCGCGAAGCCTGTAACAAATTCCATTGGGCTGTTCCCGATATCGTGGAAGAAACCATGAAGGATTTCGGTAAACTTACCGGCCGTTATTACAAACCTTTTGAGTACCATGGTCACCCGCATCCCGATCGTGTTATCATCATGATGGGTTCCGGTGCAGAGACCGTGAAAGAAACAGTGGATTATGTCAACAAGATGGGTAAGACAGTGGGTGTGCTCATCGTTCACCTGTATCGTCCTTTCTCTATCAAGCATTTCATTGATACGCTGCCCAAATCAGTAACCAGTATTGCCGTGCTGGATCGTTGCAAAGAACCCAATGCGATCGGTGAGCCTTTATATATGGATGTGGTGAATGCGCTGAATGAATCACAGGAAAACCATCATGCCCACGTTATCGGTGGCCGTTATGGTCTTTCTTCCAAAGAATTTACACCGGGCATGGTAAGAGGTATCTATGCCGAAATGAAGAAAAAGCATCCGAAACAGCACTTCACCATCGGTATTGAAGATGATGTGACGCATACAAGTTTGCATTACGACAAAGATTTCTCCTTAGAATCACAACACCTGTTCCGTGGCCTGTTCTATGGTCTCGGTGCGGATGGTACCGTTAGTGCCAATAAGAACTCGATCAAGATCGTGGGCGATGTGACCGATTATCATGTGCAGGGTTATTTTGTATATGATTCCAAGAAATCAGGATCGCTGACAGTATCTCATTTACGCTTTAGTAAACACCCGATCCGTTCAACCTACCTGGTGGATTCCGCCAACTTCGTGGCTTGTCACCATTTTAATTACCTGAAAAAATATGATGTATTAAAATACGCCGAGGAGGGGGCTACGTTCTTATTGAATGCACCTTATGCAGCCGAAGAAGTGTGGGCACAACTGCCCCGGAAGATCCAGGAAGAGATCGTCCATAAAAAATTAAAATTCTATGTGATCAATGCATCGAAAGTGGCGAAAGAAACCGGTATGGGATCCAAGATCAACTCGATCCTGCAAACCTGCTTCTTTGCTATTTCCAATGTAATGACAAGAGACCTGGCGATACAATATATCAAGAGTGCCATTAAGAAATCTTACAGCCGCAAGGGTGATGAAGTGGTACAGAAAAATTACCGGGCTGTTGATCAGACCCTTGAGAATTTACACAAGATCGATTATTCCGCTTTTGAAATTGGTACGAAAGAAATTGAAGCACCGGTTTCCCTCTCAGCTCCTGATTTTGTACAGGAAGTATTGGGTAAGATCATTGCCGGTGAAGGCGACAGCCTGCCGGTGAGTGCTTTCCCGGTTGATGGCACTTATCCTTCCGGCACCACCAAATGGGAAAAAAGGAATATTGCAGACCAGGTTCCTGTCTGGGATCCTTCCCTCTGTTCCCAGTGCGGCAAATGTTACTTTGTTTGTCCGCATGCAGCGATCCGGGTGAAAGTATATGATCGTGACTGGCTGCCCGATGCACCTTCTTTCTTTAAACATACAGACCCGATCGGAAAAGAATTTATCAAAGACAAAGAAGCATACACTTTACAAGTGGCGGTGGAAGATTGCACCGGTTGTAAATTATGTACCGAAGTTTGCCCGATAGAAAGCAAGACAGAGCCCGGTCATAAGGCTATTGATATGAAAGATGTGCAGCCGGTTAAAGAAGCTGAAAAGGCAAACTGGGATTTCTTCTTATCACTGCCGGATATTGACAGGTCAAGAGTGAATAAAGCTACGGTGAAAGGTTCCCAGTTACTGGAGCCCTTATTTGAATTCTCCGGTGCCTGCAGCGGTTGTGGTGAAACACCTTACCTGAAATTACTGACCCAGTTATTTGGTGATCGTATGATCGTGGCCAATGCAACAGGTTGTTCTTCCATTTTTGGCGCCAACCTGCCAACAACACCATGGACCAAAGATGCACAGGGACATGGACCAGCCTGGGCCAACTCATTGTTTGAAGACAATGCAGAATTTGGTTTGGGTATCAAACTGGCTACCGATAAGAAAAGAGATATGGCCATTCACCTGCTGCGGAAACTAAGAGAAGAAGTAGGCAGCGAACTGGCAGATACTATTTTACTCAATGCAGAAAATTCAGAAGCAGAACTGGCACAACAAAGAGTCAGTGTGAATGAGCTGCGGAAACGCCTGCGCCAGCTGCAAACAGAAGAGTCATTCCGCCTGTACCAGGTAGCTGAATTCTTGGAGAAAAAATCCATGTGGATCGTGGGTGGTGATGGCTGGGCTTATGATATTGGTTTCAGTGGTCTCGACCATGTACTCAGTACTGGTGAGAATGTGAATATACTGGTGATGGATACCGAAGTGTATTCCAATACAGGCGGACAAAAATCAAAAGCATCACCCGTTGGAGCCAGCGCCAAATTTGCGATCAAAGGAAAAACAAACGGTAAGAAAGACCTGGCGATGCAGGCTATTGCTCACGGTAGTGCTTATGTGGCACAAATCGCCATGGGTGCGAATGATGTGCATGCCCTGAAGACCATCCTGGAAGCAGAAGCCTATCCCGGTCCTTCTTTAGTGATCGCTTACAGCCATTGCATAGCGCATGGTTATGATATGTGTCACGGATTGGATCAGCAGCACCTGGCCGTTAATTCAGGTTACTGGCCGATCTTCCGGTACAACCCGATGAAAGGAAAAGGACAACGGTTCACATTGGATTGTAAAGAGCCATCTGTGCCACTGGATGAATTCCTGTACCATGAGAACAGGTTTGCCACCATTAAGAACAATGATCCTGAAAAAGGAGCTGAATTCTTAACCATGGCTAACGAAGGCATCCGCCAGCATTGGGACAGGATCGAAGCAATGAAAGCACTATAAGGGTAATATAGATGTTTACAAAGACAAAGGGATCTTAACTAAGATCCCTTTTGTTTGCAGCGAATATTTTAACAAGCCGGTAATGACCGAAGTCATAGTCAGGATAGTATTATCCGCATACCTTCCGGCATTCTTTATTTTTTTCTTTTCAGTACAGTCATGTTTGAATCCATTCCTCCTCAAATCAGCCTCTTTTTAGAAAAGCAAACGTGTGCCAGTGTTTGTTGTGTGGATGAACAGGGCCATCCTTATTGCTTCAGTTGTTTTTATGTTTTTAACAGCGGGGATGGGATCTTGTATTTTAAATCTTCTGTATCTGCTCATCATTCTTCCGCCCTTTTAAAAAACCCTGCCGTTGCAGGCACCGTATTACCTGATAAATTAAATAAACTCCAGGTAAAAGGGATACAGTTTGAAGGCGAGCTACTGCCTGCTGATCATTTGCTGGCAAAGAAAGCAGCTGCCGGCTATTATAAAAAGAACCCTGCTGCAGTGGTGATACCGGGTGAGATATGGACCCTCCGGGTCAACCACATCAAGTTTACGGATAATACACTTGGCTTTGGAACAAAAATTTCCTGGTACAGGGAAGAACAGGAATTGAATCATCAACAGAAACCGCAACTGGTATAATTGCTAGGATACAGGCTTTATAAAAATTTAATTGATATAGCTCATGAATTATTCTGCACCACATACATTTCATATCCCGGTCATGGGACTGGCATATACGATCGATAGCCCCATTAAAGTAGCCCGGTTTGGTATTTCCTCTGTGATCTCCATTGTGGAAGACCGGTTAGTGGAAATGATGCGGAGTTATTATTATCCCACGATCGGCCAGGAATATATACCTATCAGCACCAAAGAGAAAGATTACAGGGCGAAAAGAATTACCGACTACTTGGACCTGGTAAATACAATTGTAACAGCACAGGTGGAAAAGATCAGGAAGGAAAATTTTGAAACCGGATCTGAAATAGTAAAATATTTTGAGCTGCTGCCGGATGACAGTGAACTAAAAAAGAAGTACCGTGAACTGCTCACGATGACAGAGCAGCCTGCAAGAGAAAAGCTGGAAACGTACTTACGGCAGCAAATAAAACCGGGACGGATTGATGTGAACATTATGACCAAGACAGACCGGGATAATTACAATGATAAAGGAGAGTTATTGCAGGACGGATCGGATGCCGTAGCTGCCCTGCGGGGTTATGCAAAAAGTAAACTCACTAATTCAACGCTCATTTTTTCAGCGGGTATGAATCCACGGTTATACAATTACCTGGAGAATTGTAAAGAGTTTGATGTGAACGAGGACGGTGGTTTCACCAAAAAAGTAGCGATCAAAGTGAGTGACTACCGTTCGGCATTGATACAGGGGAAATACCTGGCGAAGAAAGGGATCTGGGTAAGTGAGTTCAGGATCGAATCCGGCTTGAATTGCGGCGGTCATGCATTTGCAACAGAAGGTTATTTATTGGGCCCGATACTGGATGAATTCAAATTAAACCGCCAGGAATTAATTGATACGTTGTTTGAGATCTATAATGCTGCTTTGTATAAAAAGACAGGCCGGAAATTTATTTATCCTCCCCGGATGATATTCTCCGCACAGGGTGGTATTGGTACGCATGAAGAAGATTTTTTCTTACGCCGTCATTACGATATAGAAAGTACTGGCTGGGGAACACCTTTCTTGCTGGTACCGGAGGCTACTACTGTCGATGATGCTACATTAAAACTGTTGAGTGCTGCAAAAGAAAAAGATATTATACTCAGTCGTAATTCACCGTTGGGTGTTCGTTTTTATTACCTGAAAGGGACCAGTGCAGCTGCTGAAAAAGCAACCCGTATCAAAAATGGTAAACCGGGAAGCCCCTGCACTGAGAAACACCTGGCTTTTAATACCGAATTCACAAAGGAATCCATCTGTACAGCATCTCACAAATACCAGGCATTGAAAATTGCTGAATTGCAATCACTCCGCCTGCCGGAGCCGGAATACAAGCGGCAACTGGCGGAAGTACTGGATAAAGAATGTTTATGTGTTGGCCTGAGTAATGCTGCAGCGATCAGTTATCAACAAACTTTTGTAAAAAAATTAAATGCAGTAACGATTTGCCCGGGACCGAATATTGTGAATTTCTCCAAAGTGGTGTCACTCCAAAAAATGCTGGACCATATTTATGGAAGGGCAAATATACTGGCCAGCACGAACCGGCCGCATATGTTCATCACTGAACTCAACCAGTATATTGATTATCTTAAAGAGCAGTTGAAAGCCGATGTTAGTAGTGGTGAACTTCCAAAGCGGAAAAAATACTACAATAACTATTACCAGAATCTGCGTAATGGAATCAGATACTACCGGAGCCTGCATCCTGTAGCGGTTGCCCGCAGGAATGAATTCTTTAGGGCTTTGTATTATGCAGAGATCGAACTTGATTCCCTGAATTACCAATATACGCTTAGCGATAAAGCCTGATCATTATTTCGATAGTTGCTCAAACCTTGCCTGGAAGAACCGCAGGTATTTGGGTTCATAGATCATCTTCAGGCCATTGATCTTATGACGGCGTTCATACACCCTTGCAGTTGATTCGGCTATCACATCCATATGCGCCTGGGTGTACACCCGGCGGGGAATCGTAAACCGGACGAGTTCCAGTTTGGGATAATAATTTTCGCCATTCGCTTTTCTTCCGGCTGATACAACACCCCGTTCCATGGTACGGACCCCTGAATCCAAATATACTTCTGCTGCTAAGGTTTGTGCCGGGAACTGGTCTTGCGGAATATGCGGTAAAAATTTCTTCGCATCCACGAATATGCCATGACCGCCAATTGGTTTTACGATCGGCACACCGTATTCAATCATTTTTTCTCCGAGATAAACAACTTGCCCCACTCTTGCATGAATATGATCATCATTGATACTTTCCATAATACCGATGGCCATTGCTTCCATATCCCTGCCAGCCAGCCCTCCATAGGTATGAAGTCCCTCATACACTACCACCATGTTCCGGGCTTCTTCAAACACATTCCAGTCATTCACCGCTAAGAAACCACCGATATTGACCAGCGCATCTTTCTTGGCACTCATGGTGGCACCATCGGTATACGAGTTGATCTCTTTGACGATATCCCGGATGGATTTAAGCTGGTACCCCTTTTCCCGTTGCTGGATGAAATGGGCATTCTCAGCCACTCTCGTCATATCATGGATGATACGGATACCATGTTTTTTGGTAAGTGCTCTCAGTTCCTTCAGGTTCTTCATACTGATCGGCTGACCACCCGCCATGTTCACACTGGTGGCAATACTGATATAAGGAATTTTGGCAGCGCCATGTTTTTTGATGAGTTGCTCTAATTTATTGAGGTCAACATTTCCTTTGAAAGGAAATTCATTCTCCGGGTCATGGGCTTCATCAATGATAATGTCTTCGAATTTTCCCCCGGCCAGCTCCTGGTGTAACCTGGTTGTGGTGAAATACATATTGCCCGGGATGATATCCCCTTTTTTGATCAGGATCTTTGATAAGATGTTTTCCGCTCCCCGGCCCTGGTGGGTGGGGACTAAATATTTATAACCGTAGATATTCCTGACCACTTCTTCCAGGTGATAAAAATTCCTGCTGCCGGCATAGGCCTCATCACCAAGCATCATGCCTGCCCATTGATGATCACTCATGGCCGAAGTGCCACTATCAGTAAGCAGGTCGATATAAACATCTTCTGATCTTAACAGGAACGTATTATAGCCGGCTTCCAGCAACGCTTTTTTCCGCTGCCCTTTCGTGGTCATCTTTAAGAGTTCCACCATTTTTATTTTGTAGGGTTCAGCCCAGCTTTTTTTAATAGGAGTATGCATAAATTTTTATTTATAGGTTAGTGCCTGTTTGTTCTTTTGTAAACTTTCTTCAGGAGATGTAAGAACTGGTTTTTAATTTGGCGGTAAAATGTCTCAGCAAAGGAGCTTCTTCGGTGATGGCTAATCCTTTTATGGCATGTCGGTTCTTAAATACTTCGATGATCACTTCCGCCACATAATCAATATGACTTTGGGTGTACACCCTTCTTGGTATAGCGAGACGAACCAATTCCATAGGAGCTGGTACCAGCTTTTTATCTTCATCGTATTTGCCAAACATCAGGGAACCGATCTCCACGCCACGAATACCACCTTCTGTATATAAGGCACCCACTAAGGCCTGGCCCGGGTATTGGTCTACGGGTATATGCGAAAGAAATTCTTTGGCATCCAGGTAAACAGCATGTCCACCTGCCGGTTGCATCACCGGTACATCCGCAGCAATGAGTTTATTGGTGAGATATTCAATACTGCGGATGCGGTATTGCAGGTAATGTTCCTCCATAACTTCGTTCAACCCTATGGCAATGGCTTCAAGGTCACGGCCCGCCAATCCGCCATAGGTAGGAAATCCCTCCGTAATCACTAACAGGTTCCGGCATTTCATCGCCAGTGCATCATCATGCATGGCAAGAAAACCACCGATATTGGCAAATGCATCTTTCTTGGCACTCATGGTGCAGCCATCGGCATGAGAAAAGATTTCCTGCGCAATTGCCTTAACGGGTTTATCCGCATAGCCTTCTTCTCTCTGTTTGATGAAATAGGCATTCTCTGCAAAACGGCAGGCATCAATAAAGAGCGGTATCTTGTTTTTTTGACAAACATTTTTTATGGCTCTTATATTTTCCATACTCACCGGTTGTCCGCCGCCGGAATTATTGGTGATGGTGATAATGACCAGCGGAATATTTGATGCTCCTTTTTGGTCAATTGTTTTTTCCAGCAATGCGATATCCATATTCCCTTTGAAAGGAGCGGGGACGGAAGGATGTTTTCCTTCTTCGCATAAGCAATCAACGCCTTCAGCACCGGAGAATTCAATATTGGCCCGGGTGGTATCAAACAGGGTATTGCTGATAAAATATTTTCCCTTGCCTCCCAGTATGCTGAAGAGAATTTTCTCTGCGGCTCTTCCCTGGTGGGTGGGAATTACCACGGGCATGCCGGTGATATCCTGTACCACTTTTTCAAAACGGAAAAAACTCGGGCTGCCTGCATAGGATTCATCTCCTTTCATAATACCGGCCCACTGGTTGCTGCTCATGGCACTGGTGCCACTGTCGGTCAGCAGGTCAATTAATACGTCATCGGCATGGATAAGAAAGGGATTGTAACAGGCTTTATCGAGAATGGCTATTCGTTCTTCTTTTGTATTGAAATAAATGGGTTCTACCGATTTTATTTTAAAGGGTTCAATGATCGTTTTCATGCAAACAGGTTTACCGTATCGCTACGGGTGAAAAAATGTAAATAGAAGAGGGGAGAAAGCGGGAGGCGATCTGTGATCAGGAAGGTCTGCGTATGATGTTTTTCCAGATGGACATAAAAAAACCTGCCCAAAACTAACCCGGACAAGCTTGTTATAATATGATTATGGTCAGTACAGGCAGCTGATTATACCCCGAACTGCTGTAAATGATGATCAAGATGTTTCCAGGAACCACGGCTCCATTGTTCAGGCGTGAGTTTTCCAAAGAAGGGATGCGGGTGACCCGAAAGTGTATCTTCTGAAAACTCGTTGATCATGGTCAGGAGTTTTTGCCGCTCCTCTTCAAAATTCCGCTGATCAGCTATTTTAAAAGATTTATCAGTAGGCAGGTTTTGCCGGAACGGTTTATCGTTATACAATTGCTCTTTGAAAAATGGCCCGAGCAGCCTGATGAAAAAATTACCTTTCAGCTGCTGCCTTCCGATGGCAACCCCGAGGGGCATCTGGCAATGCGTCAGCATCTGTGCCACATCCATCTTTCCCCATTTCCGTTGTGTGGCGGGTTTTAAGCGATTGATACGTTCAATGATCTCTTGCTTGGCAGCAGGATCAAACAGGCTTTTCACTTCCATAGTTCTTTTTTTGAAGCCTGCAATATCGTGAATTTTCCAGGGATTGAAACCGGGCTCAGCAGATCCTGGGCAACTGCTCACCGGTAAGATAGTTGACCACCCTTCTGCCACCCACCCGGCTCTTCATCAGTACCTTTCCGGGATGTTCTGCTGTGGCTTCACCGATGATCGCCGCATTTGCTCCGTTCTCATCAGCCCGGAGTGCAGCAACAAATGATTCTGCAATACTTTTTTTCACCACGGCAATAAACAATCCTTCATTGGCTACATATAAAGGATCCAGGCCCAGCATTTCGCAGGCGCCTTCCACCTGCTCATCCACCGGGATATTTTTTTGATCCAGTTCAAAACCTAATGATGTCAGTTCAGCTACTTCATTCAATACGGAAGCGACACCACCTCTTGTCGGATCACGGAGGAATTTGATATCGTTTCCAAAACGATCCAGCAATTTTTCAACAGTATGATTCAGGTTCACGGTATCACTTTCAATGGTAGTTTCAAATTCGAGCCCTTTTCTCACACTCATGATGGCGATACCATGCGTAGCCAAATTCCCGCTGATGATTACCTGGTCACTGGATTCAATGTTGTTGTGATGAATATTGGCTTTCGGGTGTATCAAACCGATACCGGAAGTATTGATGAATAGCTTATCGCCCTTACCTCTTTCCACCACTTTCGTGTCGCCGGTAACGATCTTAATATTCGCTTTTTGGGTAGCTTCTTTTATGCTGACCAGTATCTCCCAAAATTCTTTCATGGTCAATCCTTCTTCAATAATGAATGCAAGGGATAAATATTTAGGAACCGCACCACACATGGCAAGATCATTCACCGTACCGTTGATAGCCAGTTCACCGATATTACCGCCGGGGAAAAAAGCAGGAGTAATAACATAACTATCGCTGCTGAAAGCAACGGGGCCGTTCAAGGTGAAACTGGCACCATCATGCTGCTGGTCGAGCAATTCATTTTTCAGGATATCAAAAACGCCGCTTTGTAAAAGTTGATGCGTAAGTAATCCGCCGCTTCCATGACCCAGGGTGATCACATCAAAATCAAATTTCGGCAGGGGGCAGCTTAATTGCATGTGATAACCATTAAGAAGTTAAGGGTAGTTAAGGACGGAACTTTTGTTATATGCTTAGTCATCCGCTAATTGTTTGAAGTATTCATTGACAAATGGTTTCAGAGATTTAGTGATATTATCGGTGTAAAAATTAATAAGTAACCCCTGCGGTTTCTTCAGCAGTTTCATATAAGTAAGTAGCTGGGCTTCATGAACCGGCAGTGTATTTTCTACTGCTTTCAATTCAATGACAATTGCATCATTCACTAACAGGTCCAGTCTTAATTCAGTATCAATAACCTGGTCATCATAAAAAACAGGCACAGCCACCTGCTGAATCACGGAATAGCCTCTTTTGCTAAGTTCATGTGTCAGGCATTTTTGATATACACTTTCAAGTAATCCCGGTCCTAAAGCTTTATGAACAGTAATGGCGCAGCCGGTGATTTCGTATGATAGCTGGGTGATTTGTTTCTTAGTCATAGATGAAGGTTTCCATAAAGATAAATCATTGTAAAATTTACTGTAATGAGCCTGTAATCTTAATTTCCTTAACTTCTTAATGGTTTAAAATCATACTTGTTCAACAACAGCCGCATAATGATAGTACGCTGCACAGGCACCCTCGCTGCTGACCATGGGTGCTCCTAAAGGATGTTCAGGTTTACAGGCCGTACCGAAATTCGGGCACTGGAAGGGTTTTTTTAAACCTTTCATGATCGAACCGCTGATACATGCTTTATTCTCTTCCGCAGCCGGGAGATCCAGCGCAAACTTTACTCTTGCATTGTAGTGTTTATACTGCTCATTCACCTCGTAACCACTTTGCGGAATCGTACCAATGCCTCTCCACACCCGGTCACTTACTTCAAACACTTCTTCCATGGTTGCCTTGGCCAAACGGTTTCCTTCCCGTTGCACATACCGGGTGTACTGGTTCTCTACTTTATAGATGCCGTTCTCTAATTGTTGTATCGCCATCAAAATTCCCTGTAAGAGATCAACCGGTTCAAAGCCGGTAATAACAATGGGTGTTTTATATTTTTCAGCAACCGGGTAATACTCTTCCATACCCATGATGGTACAAACATGACCTGCGGCCAGGAAGGCATCGATCTGGTTTTCTTCATCACTCAACAAGGCTTCCATCGCCGGTGGCACCAGCACATGTGAAGCAAGGATACTGTAATTGGTTATACCACTTTTAAAAGCCTGCACAATACTCAGCGCATTAGCCGGGGCGGTGGTCTCAAAACCAACAGCAAAGAAAATGACCTCTTTACCAGGATTTTGTTTGGCTAATTGTACGGCTTCCAATGGTGAATACAAAATGCGGACATCAGTCCCTTCTGCTTTTGCTTCTAATAAACTTTTACCAGAACCGGGCACCCGCAGCATATCACCAAACGAGCAAATGATAACGTCGGGCTGCATGGCTAAATAAACGGCTTCATCAATGATACTTACCGGTGTCACACAAACAGGGCAGCCGGGGCCATGTACCATCGTGATGGTATCGGGAAGCATATCAAGGATGCCATTTTTGACCAGGCTATGCGTTTGCCCGCCACAGATCTCCATCAGCTTCCACGGTTTGGTAGTGATGTGATGGATCTGGTCAACATATTGTTTTACCAGTTCAGGGTCCCTGTATTCAGTTAGGTATTTCATTAATACACTTTTTCGTCGTTACTGATTTCATCCACCTCGCCCATTTGTTTGAGGTATTCAAAAGTTTGCCGGGCTTCTTCTTCATCAACCACACCGATAGCCACACCAACATGCACCAGCACATAATCCCCGATCCTGGCTTCAGGAACCATCGATAGATTGATCTCTTTGCTGATACCACCGAAGGATACTTTTCCCTGGCGGAATGTTTCATCCAGTTGTGCAGTGATCGATAATAGTTTTCCCGGAATTGCAAGACACATAATTTTCGTTTTAGACGTGATTGATCATTTGCAGTTGCTGGCTGTAATTCGTTGTTGTTTGTTCATAAAATTGAGCATAAGCGATCTGCCCGAAACTGATACATTCATCATTCGGGCTTAATTGACGGTGGAAGAATAATTCAAAATCATCACCCAGTATTTCAAGGATAAGATCAACTAAGAAAGCATTTTGAAATACACCACCGCTAAAAGCGATCTTATGCATACCGGAACGGACCGCAACATTTTTGATCAGGATGGCTAAGGAGACAAAGACTTTTCGGGCCATTAGCTCCGTATCAACAGCATTTGCCTTATCCATCATCAGCTCTTCGATCAGTACCGACCAGTCGAGCCGGTTCTTATTGATGGCAATTGGATAATAGTCGAAATTTTTTTCCTTGCAACTGCGGGCAACAGCTTCCAGTTTCATTACTGCTTCCCCTTCATAGGAATTAAAGGACTGAATATTCAGGATAGCAGCAATGCCATCCAGGAAACGGCCCACACTGGAGGTTAACAGGTTTTGTTGCTGCAATAACAGTTTCAGGTAAAATTCTCTTTCGGCAATAGAGAACTGGCCCTTGATCATCATCAGGTGATCAATATTATTCCGCAGTAAAGCCACCGCACTCACCCTTGGTTCCTTACTCATCTTATCGCCCAGCAATTGCGGGAAATAATCAAAGTGCATGTAGCGGTCAATATCGCCATCTTCCAGCGTAAAGAATTCGCCACCCCATATTTGTTCATCATCGCCGTAGCCGGTTCCATCCCAGGTCACTCCCAGCACTTTTTCAGTTTTATTCAGCAGGTTGTTCTCTGCTAAGACCGCACAGAAATGTGCTTTATGATGCTGTACCTCCATCACCGGTATATTCCATTCCTGTGCTAATTCTTTTCCTGTTTGTGATACAAAATAATTGGGGTGACTGTCAATCAACAGTTGCTGCGGTTGGGTTTTTAATAAACCCAGCAAATGCAGCAATGTATTCTTATACCCGGATTGTGATTCATAATTGGCCTGGTCGCCTAAAAACTGGCTCACGTATAAATTATGCTGATCAAGAATCGCAAAAGCGCTTTTCATTTCTGCACCCATCGCCACGATGCAATGATCCGTTTGAAAAGGGGAAGGGAAATAGTTAGGAGCTAATCCCCTGGATCGTCTTAATATAATGGGTTGCTGTTGCTGATCGGTGAACTGCAGCACACTGTCATCCTGCGGGGCCACGATCTCCCGTTCAAAACTCACAACAAAATCAGCCTGGTCACAAAGCCAGAGCAATGCTTCTTCATCGGTATAGATGATTGGGGAACCGCTCAGGTTTCCACTCGTTGCGATCAGTGGCTTGCCCCATTGTACAGCAATCAGGCTTAATAAACCGGTATAAGGTAATAAAACGCCCAGTTTGTCTAAACCCGGTGCAATATCATGAATACAAACACCGCTTTGAGGTTCTTCTTTTAATTTGCATAGCACAACAGGTGCTATTTTTCCTGCCAGGGCTTCTTTTTCTTTATTGGTTAAACAGACATCCCCTTCCATCATTTCGATAGAAGGGTACATCACGGCGAATGGTTTTGCCGGGCGGTGTTTGCGGTCACGCAGGGTTTGGATAGCCAGTTTTTTGCTGGCATCTGTTATCAATAAGTAGCCGCCAATACCTTTCACGGCAATGATATGCCCGTCTTCTAATGCCTTATTCACCATGATCAGGATGCACTCGCTGTCACTGCATATTTCTTCTCCCTGGTTATTGTATAAATGCATCGGGATACTGCAAGCAGGACAGGAATTCGTCTGGCTGTAATGCCGCTGATCGTGTATATCATTATATTCAGCGGAACAATGCGAACACATCGTTAGTGCTGCCATCGTGGTATGTTCCCGGTCATAAGGAAGGGATGTGGTAATAGAATACCTCGGGCCGCATTCCAGGCAGGTAGTGAAGGGATATTGATACCGCTGGTTAGTAGTATCGGTTATTTCAGTTAAGCAATGGGAGCAAATAGCAATATCCGGGGTCAGTAAAAGATCGGGTTTAGCAGAAGCATCACTTTCCCGGATACTAAAATCAGTAAAAAGTTCATCAGCCACTTTCGTCATTGCATGGCTGCGGATAATCGCATTGGCAGGAGGGGTACTGGTTAGTTTTTCATAAAATAGTGAAGCTTCTTTTTTGGTAGCCGTAAATCTTATATGAACCCCATCGTTGCCATTGCTCACCCATCCTTTGAGCTGCATCGACTCAGCCAACCGGCATACAAAGGGCCGGAAACCGACTCCCTGTACCAATCCCCCGATATGGATATGATAAGTGTTCATGACAGTTAATAATATAGCTACCGGTCAACTTTATACGGTTTCAGGGACAGGAACTTTTGCTTTCAGCCATTGGTACCAGCCGGATAAACCTTCTCCGCTCGTGCAACTTACTTCAATAAATTCCAGTGTGGGATTCACCTGTCTTGCATACTCTTTTACTTTATCCAGGCTAAAAGGAACATAGGGCAGCAGGTCAACTTTATTAATGATACACAGGGTGGAGCTATGGAACATATCCGGGTACTTGACCGGTTTATCATCCCCTTCTGTTACACTGATGATCACCACTCTTTCTTTTTCTCCCAAATCAAACATAGCCGGGCAAACCAGGTTACCGACATTCTCAATGAACAGTACTGCATTTTCCACCGGCTTCATGCCCTGCAGGGCATGTAAGATCATATGCGCATCCAGGTGACATCCTTTGCCGGTATTGATCTGTGCCACTTTAGTTCCGGTGGCATGAATACGGTCAGCATCTCTTGTTGTTTGCTGATCACCTTCGATGACATAAAAAGGAAATTCGCCTTTCATATCCGTCAGTGTTCTTTCGAGCAACGAAGTTTTTCCTGAACCGGGAGAGCTGACCAGGTTAAGGGCTAAAATATTTTTTGCATCAAAATAACCCCGGTTGCGCTGGGCCAGCAGGTTATTCTCCTGCAGTATATCTTTTTCTACTGCAACAATGGTTTTGCCATGTGAATGGGAGTGATCATGATCCTGTGAATGATCATGAGGATGGTTGTGTTCACCAATATGTTGAATGGAACTTGAAGCATTGGAATCGCATCCGCAGGTTGCACACATAAAATGAGTTTAAGTTGGGTTATCGTTTCAGTTAATGACCAGTGATTTTACTCTCAGCTCTTTTCCTTTTAGTATGGTTATAAAATGATGACCGCACACAGGGCAGGGCTTATACAATTGGTGCATCGGGAAAACCGCTTCACAATCCATACACATTCCTTCACCGGGTATATGGGTAACGATCCGGGCGGCTCCTTCCAGTTTAGTAGATTTTACCGCCTGCTGCCAGGCAAAATCAAAAGCCGGCATATCAATACCGCTCAGTTCGCCGATCTCTAATTCTATTTCATCTATCTGCACAGCATTATTCTTCGCTGATTCTTTTTCAGCAATATCCAGGACACTCATTACGATGGATAACTCATGCATAGATCATTTATTGGCTGTCGCTTTCCGGAAGCGGTTCACCAGCAAAACAACCACAGCAATGCCAGCTACCAAAGCAATAATATGTTCTGGCTCTACAAAATAGTGGGTGATCGTATATCCTCCGTGTGTATGATCACCATGACCTTCATGGGCAAATGCGGCAGGCATTGCTGCGAATGTTATAATAAAAGACATGAACCTCTTCATATAGCAACTATTTATTGATGATTAATATTAGAATCATTCCTGCTATCCTGTACTGACTTTTATCACGGGTTGCCTTGACAGTTGTCATCGTATTGTCACAGTACTATCAATAAACTTGCTGTATCCCTTTTTTTCTTCACGGCATCCTGCCATTAAATTGCTGCTATATGAACAATGAAACTGTTCAGCAAACTCCTACTTACCTGGAGGAGTTTAAACGGAAAGGCTATTCCCGCAAAGACTTTTTAAAATTTTGTACGCTGATGGCCGCTTACCTCGGCCTGGAGAATGCTGCCATCGGGCAGGTGGTAAAGGCGATGACCGTAAAGCCAAGGCTCCCGGTGATCTGGCTGCATTTCCAGGAATGCACCTGCTGCAGTGAATCCTTTATCCGTTCCTCACATCCTATTGTGGCGGATGTATTACTCGACCAGATCTCGCTGGATTATTCAGAAACATTAATGGCCGCTTCCGGCTTCCAGGCAGAAGAAGCCATGAAGAATACGATGACCAAATACAAAGGTGAATATATCTTATGTGTGGAAGGCAGTGTGCCTACCGCTGCGGATGGTGTGTATTGCATGATCGGCGGAAAAACATCGCTGCAGATCTTAGAAGAAGCAGCAGAAGGTGCCAAAGCCGTGATCGCCTGGGGCAGCTGCGCCAGCAATGGTTGTGTGCAGGCGGCGCATCCCAATCCTACTTCAGCCACACCGATCCATAAATTATTAAAAGGCAAACCCATCATCAAAGTACCCGGCTGTCCCCCGATCGGTGAAGTAATGGCCGGGGTTATTGTGCATGTGGTTACGTTTGGCCGCCTGCCTGAACTCGATGGTTTGGGAAGACCCAAAGCCTTTTACAGTAAGAGAGTGCATGATACCTGCTACCGCAGACCTTATTATGATGCCGGTCTCTATGTAGAAAGTTTTGATGATGATAATGCGAAAAAGGGATATTGTTTATATAAGGTAGGTTGTAAAGGACCCTCTACGTATAATGCCTGTGGTGTTACCAAGTGGAACAATGGAGTCAGCTTCCCGATCCAGTCAGGACATGGTTGCTTTGGATGCAGTGAAGAAAATTATTGGGACAACGGACGCATCTATGAAAGAGCTTCCGCTTTCCCCGGCTTTGGTATTGAAGCCACCGCAGACCAGGTGGGTAAAGTGGCATTAGGTGTTACGGCAGTTGCATTAGGTGCACATGCCGTGATGACGAATGTGCGCAAGAAAAAACTGATCAAGAACCTGGAGAAAGAAGGAAAGGAAAGTGAACAGGAACTGAAAGACTAAACCCCTTTAACTGACTTTACAAACAGAAAATAATGAGTACAAGAATTGTTGTTGACCCCGTTACGAGGATCGAAGGTCACTTACGCATCGAAGCAGATATTGAAAATGGAAAAATAAAAGATGCCTTCAGCAGCGGCACCATGGTGCGGTTACTGGAAGAAATTTTAAAAGGCCGTGATCCCCGCGATGCCTGGGCTTTCGTAGGCCGTGTATGCGGCGTCTGTACTTCCGTACACTCCCTCACTTCTGTGCGTTGCGTGGAAGATGCATTGGATATCGTCGTGCCACCAAATGCAGAAATGGTGCGGAACATTATGTTCTGTGCACAGTACATGCACGACCATGTGGTACACTTCTATCATTTGCATGCCATGGATTGGGTGGATGTAGTGAATGCCTTAAAAGCAGATCCGAAAAAAACATCGGAACTGGCCCAGAGTATTTCCAACTGGCCCAAATCATCACCCGGTTATTTCAGCGACCTGCAAAAACGCATCACCAAGTTTGTGGAGAGCGGGCAGCTCGGTATTTTCAGCAACGGCTATTGGGGACATCCTGCCTATAAATTACCCGCCGAAGTCAACCTGATCGGCTTAGCTCACTATCTCGAAGCATTAGAATGGCAGAAAGAGATCGTGAAGATCCATACCATCTTTGGTGGTAAGAACCCACACCCGAATTATTTAGTAGGTGGGATGGCCTGCGCCATCACTACCGATGATATCAGCGGACTGAATGCAGAACGCCTGGCTTATGTGGGCCAGTTGCTGCAGCAGGGTAAAGAATTCATTGAGCAGGTTTATATTCCTGACCTGATGGCCATCGCTTCGTTCTATAAAGATTGGGGTGCTATTGGCGGCGGATTGGGTAACTATATGGCGTATGGCGATCTGCCCTGGAATGGTTACCGGGATACGTCTTCGTATAAATTCCCTTCAGGAGTTATTTTAAATAAAGACATCAGTAAAGTATATGATGTGGACCTGCGGAAAGATGACGAGGTGCAGGAATTCATTGATCACTCCTGGTATGAATACAAAGGCGGTGATAAAGGCGGCCTGCATCCCTGGAAAGGTGAAAGCAAAATAAAATACACCGGCCCGAAACCTCCGTTCCAGAATTTGGATACCACGCAGAAATACAGTTACCTGAAAACACCCCGCTGGAAAGGCAATGCAGTGGAAGTAGGTCCGTTATCAAGAATGCTGGTAGGCTATGCAAGAGGAAGAGAAGATTTTAAAGAAGTAGTCGATAAAGCACTCACCGATCTGAATGTACCGGTTACTGCTTTATTCTCCACCCTCGGCCGCACAGCAGCCCGTGGTTTGGAAAGCACACTCGTGGCACAATGGGGCCTTGATTTTTACCACCAGTTATTGGAAAATATAAAGAATGGTGATACAAGAATGGCGGATTCAACAAAGAGAGACCCATCCAAATGGCCGGACAAAGCATTGGGGGTGGGTCATTCGGAAGCTCCCCGTGGCGCATTGGCGCATTGGATCAATATCGAAGACCAGAAAATTGCGAACTATCAGTTAGTGGTGCCCACCACCTGGAATGCATCACCAAGAGATGGTAAAGGACAGGTATCTGCTTATGAAGCAGCGTTGAGAGATACGCCAATCGCAGATATTAAGCAACCGCTGGAGATCATCCGGACGATCCATTCCTTCGATCCCTGCCTCGCCTGTGCGGTGCACCTCTATGATGAAGACGGAAAACAAATCAGCCGCATCAGCATTTTAGGCGATTAATCTTTTAAACGGATTTCTATGGCAACGCAAAAATCAACTGTTCATAAACTTCGCCGGGTCTATGTGTGGGAACAACCTGTCCGCATCTACCATTGGCTGAATGCACTCGTTATCATCGTACTGATCGCTACCGGTTTTTATATTGCAGATCCGCTGGTGATACAAAGTGGTAAGGAACCTTCTCAGCGTTTTGTGATGGGATGGGTACGACTGATCCACTTTATCGCTTCCTATATTTTCTTTTTTAATTTCCTGTTCCGCATCTATTGGGGCTTTGTAGGAAATAAATATGCCAACTGGAAACAATTCATCCCCACCTCCCGAAAATTTTTTAAAGAAATGTGGCATGTGTTCAAGATGGATATCCTGATGCTGCGGGGCAAAGAACATATGAGTGTGGGTCATAACGCCATGGCCGGCTTTATTTATTTCTTTACGTTCCTGGCTTTTTTGGTGCAATGCCTCACCGGTTTTGGTTTATATGCTTCCATGAGCAGCAGCTGGTTCCCTAGATTGTTTTCCTGGGTACCGGCTATGTTTGGCGGCGATATTTTCCTCCGCCAGGTGCACCACTGGACCATGTGGTTCTTCATCCTCTTTGCGGTGATCCATGTTTACCTCGTCTTCTATCATGATTACGTGGAGGGCCGTGGTGAAATGAGCAGCATGGGGGGCGGCTGGAAATTTATTGAAGAAGATGTTTTCACACAGAATAAAGAACTGCCGAATGCACCCAAAAGCTGATCATACGGACCACATCCTGATTATGGGCATCGGGAATTACCTGATGGGGGATGAAGGCGTGGGTGTACACCTGGCCGAAACACTGGAAGCCTATACATTAGCTCCCCATGTGGACGTGGTGGATGGCGGCACCGGTGGTTTTCACCTGCTGGAGTATTTTGAAAAGTATAAGGAGGTAATACTGGTAGATGCCACCCTTGATAACAATCCTGTGGGGCATATCCGCCTGATACAACCCAGGTTTGCTTCCGATTTCCCGAAAGCCATGAGCACCCATGATATCGGGTTGAAAGATATGATGAGTTCCTTACAGCTGATGGGCAAAGTACCTCGCATTCATTTGTTCGTGGTGAGTATTGAAAGCATCCAGCAACAGGGCATTAAACTGACACCCGAAATCGCTGCCATCCTGCCGGAACTGATCGGACAGGTGCTCTGCCAGGTAGACCTGGTGAATGAACAACCGGCCGAACCGGTCAGCACCGTATAAATTTATTGGACGAATGCAAGCAACCCGGCCTGCCTGTAGGGGTGGGCCTTTTTATGCAGTGTTAATCGCCGGAGGCGATAGAATGAAGCTGCGAAACTGGAAGTTTGGCAGAGCTGGGCGTAGTAAATATCAAGACACCCAGTCCATTTTACTTAAAAAATACGTTGTAGCTCCCGGAATAAAATAGAAACTTGAACCAATGGCTGTCATATCTCCTGTCTTCTTGCTTCCGCTAAATTTAATTATGTATTTCTGAGTTCGGTTATTTCGATCTGCAACCATACATTGCTTTTTCTCTAAAGCCGATGGCAAAAAGTCTCCAAATGGCGAACCAGCTTTTGTGAATACACCATAGTCTGCTCGTAGTGTATCCAGTTTTGTAGCTTTAAGTGCGGCGAATACTGAGTCTATGGCGGCAAATTGTCGTAGATAGAGATTGAGTTGTGACGAGGTAATTTCCCGGGAACTGGTTCCCTTTCTTATTAGTCGTTCTCTTGATTTTATTTGCTTTTGCAACCCCTTTCTTTCATTACTTAATTTATTCATGAAGAAGTTGTAATCTATTAGCACAGTTGCTTCGTCAAATTGCAGAGCTACTATTCTCTTAAATGTCAGATCATTTAATTCAATAGTATCTGTCTTAATAATTTTATAGGAGTCTATTTGGGAAAATGAAGAGCTGAACGTACAAATTGATAATATTAGAAGAAAGGTTTTCATTTTTTATTGCGCACAAAGTTCGAGTATATGCAAAGGCAGGAAATTTATTGTTAGTTCAGCCTTCTACAAATATTCATTTGAAATATGTTGCTGAAGTTAAGAACTAAAGCTGAACATTGAATATAGCATCCAAGCCGCTGTTGCCTTCATCGCCGGAGGCGATAAAAAACTGCCAAACTGGAAGTTTGGCAGAGGGATTTAAATATATTTCTGATATTAATCAGCGTTCCTGATCCGCTTGTCAAACTCTTTCTGCATCCGCTGTGTAAAGGTCGGGTTCCAGATGGTCCAGTGGTTGGCACCCGGTACCAGTTCGGCAACAGCTGCTGCTTGTAATTGATTCACCCGTTGCTGAAAAAGGGTCACCGAACGATCGAGGTAAAAATTATCTTCTGCACCGGCAAACACATGGATCTTATTGCGGAGTTTGTTTTTCAGTTTCGGCCATTGCTGCTGGAAATAAGCACCCAGGTCATAGGCTTTCCAGCTTTGCACCACTTTTTTGTTTAGTACGCCGGTGTGGCGGTCGAATAATAAAGCAGGCTTGCCATCTTTACCCCGCACGCCAAATTCAGCTTCAAAGGATTGTTGCTGCCCGCCGTCTCCCATAAAATGTTCAAACTGCATAAAGTTTTTGATCGTGGACACATACTGACCTTGCCAGGAAAAGAAGGGACGTACTTTACCGGCGCTGTCGGTATACATATTGGCAGCGGGGTCATACAAATTGATACTGGTGAAATCCCGGAAATCAACCGGGTCGGGGGATACGGCCCAGCAGGCACCAAACGCATCGGGGTAATGGAGTTGTAACCACAAGGCTCCATACCCGCCGGAACTTTGCCCGGCAATAAAATATTGCGACCCATCTTTCCCGATACGGTATTGCTGTTGCAAATAAGGAATCAATTCGGTAACGAGTGCTTTACCCCAGGGACCGTTCACCCTTGAATCTACAAAGGCATGCAATCCCCAGGCTGTTTGTGATTCCGGGTTCAGGTACACATAGATCTTTTCCTTGCCTATGTTCATACCATAGCGTTGTGCGGTCTGTGCCTGTACAATATCATAGTGCGTACCACCCCAGCCCGGGATGATAAAGACTACCGGATATTGTTTGCCGGGGTTCACCCCATACGAAGCCGGCAATTTGATCCCGGCTTTGATGTATATATCTTTTTTATGAAAATCACTCAGCAGTTTGCTTTTAAAAACCACCTGTTTCACCGAATCGCTTTCCCGGAAGGTTCTTTCTTTAAATGTTTTGCTGATATAAAAATGCGCTTCACTGCTTTCTCCGGCGGTTACTTTCAGCAACACATCTTTGGGGGAATAGAGATTACCGGGAGCAGCGGTGTTCACCCGTTCTTCCGTATTTATATCCAGTATCGCCGCCATTTTATAATAGCCTGGTTTCAATTGGTTGAGTTTAACGGGATAAGCGGCCACGGTTGAATCGATCAGCAACGGTTCTTGCCCATCCCAGTTTGTGATGTCTTTGATAAAAGTGGGGTTGGGAGTAAAGGGGTCGGGGTCCTGCACGCCTTTGCTGGTGTCGGGCTGCGAAAAAATATACAAACGGCCGCTGACGGTTTTGCGGACCGCAGCATCCAGGTGAATATATAAACGTATATCCTGTGCCTGTAAGCTGGCGGCCAGTAATAAACAAACCGCACTGATAAGTACCCGCATATGTTTTTGTTTAAAGATAGCTGACCAGTTCTTGCAAAAACGGATTCACTGCACCAACCGTTAAATGGAGTGGTTGAACTGTGGATTGGGGTTGTTTTTTATAGGTTATAGTCTGGTTATTCGTGAGAAATACTAACAACGGCGTAAGAGCTTTTTGTTGGTAGTCGTCATAATTTTCAAAAGGCTATTACATCTGGATGGAGTTCTTTTCTCCATGCCTTGCCATATTTTTTATCCAGGTACTTTCCTATTTCTTTATTGTATGCTTTCATTGAATCAATTTCATAAGGAGTAACACAGCCAAATAAAACATATTTTACTTTGTACCTGGATTCGAAAATGCTATCTCTGCTTGAGTAAGCAACCGGAGATAGTCCACCCATGCCGAATATTTTTATTCTATTTGATTCGATATCCCTGACAGCGGTTATAGAAGATATTACTGAGTCCAAATTATCATAACCATAATCATCCTTCAGGGATTGCGAAAAAGAAAACGTATTGGAAAATAGAAGAATTACTATTAGTATTTTGAATTTTAATTTCATGTTGATGAAGTTAATAAATAAAACTGGGAAGAACACGCAGAGCTCAAGCTGCCGCTGAGCTTATCGCCGGAGGCGATTGAGTATAACTGCGAAATAGGAAGTTTCGCAGAACTAAGGCTATACTTTAAGAATTTCAAAAGATAAACCATACCCAGCGTCATTTAAAGCTTTTTCTACTCTTTTTAAAAAAGTACGACCTGTTTCATTCGGTTCGTACTTTGCCTTTATATCAATTACAATATTTCTATTTTTAGCATCAGGATATGCCTCATATAAACTCCCGTTTTCAATTCCTGCCAAATAAGCATTAATCTTGCTTTGCAATATCAAAAGATGTTCATTTTGATCATCCCACTCTAAATGGTCGGCAATAACAAGCATGGCTTCTCCAGTTGTTGCATGAATTGCGACAAAGTCAATAACTGTTAAATCATCTACTGGCATATCCCTTTAATTTTAAATCATTCTTAAAGTCCAGGCTTGTCTATGTAACGACATTCTGTGTTACTTAAGTCCAGACTGTTGCTAAGTAAAGATATTAAGACTGAGAATATCTTTCATAGGACAGGCTGATCGCCGGAGGCGATAGAATAAAACTGCGAAACTGAAAGTTTCGGTGAGCTGGTTTGTTTTAAAATGTCATTATTATCTCAGAATCGGTTTTTAGAACCCATAAACTATCATTTACCTGTTTGATTTTTGTAGCGACCGATACCAGCGGTAAAATATCTCGTTTTTGAGCAGAAAAAGAATAAATGACATCTTCATAAATATATCGTTCGTTTTTTGATTTATTCATATGAAATGTTATTAAGCTATCAAATGAATACAAATTCAGCTGGCCGGGCGATTCATTATTTTTTGGATGGTATTGAATACTTAATTCCGTAATTCCTTTGTTTGCAAAGTATTTCCTCAAAGTGTCGTTTTGAATTTTAGGCACCTGGTAAAAAGAAGTTGTAGTCTTAAATTCTGTTAATATTAGGGGTTTTAAAAAAGCTAAATCATTAGCTAATTCATTTGTCCTTTCAATAGTAGCTTTATTTGGGAAACTACATGAATAGACAATTGTTGTCGTCAGAAAAATTACTGTGAATAGTTTTTTCAATTGGGTAGTTTGAAAATAATATGTTAAGCCAGAGCTGTTGCTTAGTTAATCGCTTGAGGCGATAGAATAAGGCTGCGAAACTGGAAGTTTCGCAGAGCCGGTGTAAGCATCTGTTTTGTTAAAACTTAATGTCATGTTCTTTACAATAAAACTGCGGGTCGCAGCCTGTCATTAAACATCCGGCATATTTCGCTTTCATTTCTTTCTTGTCTTTTATGAAAGTATCGCTTCTCGTTACTACTAATCCATAAATAATTGGAATGATGCTGTCAATATGATTTCTTGGACAAATAGGAATGTAGCCGGTTGGGTGGTCATACAAACAAGGCCCGTTAAATTTAAAACTTAAAAGAAGAGTTTGTCCTTTCTTAACAACAATGCTGTCTTTAATAACTGTTTGTTGCCCTTGGCCGCTTATTTGAACTCTATAGTGTCCTGGCGGTATACTCTTATAGGTCATTTTTTGAATGTTGCCATTATTAATTGAAGAACAAAGCATGCCAGTGTCAGCCAAAATGGCTATGACTGCTGGCCTATATGCGATTGTCAACTCATACAACGCATTGTTACTATTCTGTGCCTGTCCGAAGCAGAAGAAGGAAATAAATAAAAAGGCTATTGAAACTGTGCTCTTCATTAAAATGACAGATTATTATTAAATATACGCCATTGCTGGTACAGTTTTACGCTGGTAGTCAATAGCAAACTGTACCAATTAAAAAGCCTGCAACTCTCGTTACAGGCTCTTTGGCTTTAGGGTGTTCTTCAAAAGATATATCTCCTATTTCCTTTTCCTGGGTGTTTCCAGGGCAGCTTGTGCAGCGGCTAAACGTGCAATCGGCACCCGGAACGGGGAACAGCTTACATAGTTCATGCCGATACGGTGACAGAACTTCACACTTTCAGGGTCACCACCATGCTCTCCACAGATACCTACTTTCAAGTGAGGTTTGGTGATACGACCTCTCTCTGTTCCCACTTTGATCAGCTGGCCAATACCTTCCTGGTCGATGGTCTGGAACGGATCATCGGGCAATATTTTCAGGTCGAGATATTTCGGTAAGAAACCACCGATATCATCACGGCTGAAACCAAAACTCATCTGCGTGAGGTCATTGGTACCAAAGCTGAAGAAGTCGGCCACGTTCGCCATGAACTCGGCTCTTAAGGCAGCTCTTGGTGTTTCGATCATCGTACCATAGAGATAAGGTATTTTCTTCACTCCCATTTTTTCGCATACTTCTTTATATACCCTGTCCACGATCTCTTTCTGGTGACGCAGTTCATGGGCAATCACGGTTACCGGCACCATGATCTCGGGGAAAGCTTTTTTACCGGCCTTGTTCAGTTCGGCAGCGGCTTCAAAAATGGCCCGCACCTGCATTTCGGTGATCTCGGGGTAACTGATACCGAGACGTACACCGCGGTGACCCAGCATCGGGTTGTTCTCGTGCAGGGCTAATACTCTTCTGTTGAGCATGCCCATACTGATGCCGAGTTCTTTGCTGAGTTGTTTCAGTTTTTCTTTATCATGCGGTACAAACTCATGCAGGGGTGGATCGAGGAGGCGGATCGTAACAGGGTGCCCGTTCATCACACTCAGCGTATCTTTCACATCTTTCTTTACATATTTGAACAAACCATTCAGCGCATCTCGTCTTTCTTTTTCTGTTTTGCTCACGATCATCTTGCGCAGCTGGAATAAAGGCTCTTCACTGCCTTCGCCATAGAACATATGCTCGGTGCGGAACAAACCAATACCTTCTGCACCAAATTTCACAGCAGTAGTGGCATCGCCGGGTGTTTCTGCATTGGCTCTTACACCAATTTGTTTGGTCTTGTCCACCAGTTTCATCAGGTCTTTGTACGACTGGTTTTTGTCAATATCAATATCCACCAGCGCCATGCTTCCTTCGTACACCAAACCTTTGGTTCCGTTCAGGCTGATCCAGTCGCCTTCATGAATAGTAGTACCATCTTTGGCTTTAAAGGTTTTGGATTCGCTGTGTATTTCAATATCCGCACAACCAACGATACAGCATTTACCCCAGCCCCTGGCTACGAGTGCCGCATGGGATGTCATACCGCCTTTGGTGGTTAAGATCGCTTGTGATTTGTGCATACCATCCACATCTTCGGGAGATGTTTCTTCTCTTACAAGAATTACTTTCTCTCCTTTCGCTGCCCAGGCTACTGCATCATTGGAAGAAAAGACCACACGACCTTTGGCACCACCGGGTCCGGCAGGTAAACCTTTGGCAATGGGTTTGGTGATCGCTTCCACTTTTGGATCCAGCATCGGGAGCAATAATTCCACCAGCTGGTTGGGACCTACTCTCATCACCGCTGTCTTCATATCGATCAGCTTCTCTTTGTACATTTCTGTCGCCATGCGGACAGCGGCCACACCATTGCGTTTGCCTACCCGGCATTGCAGCATATAGAGTTTTCCTTTTTCAATGGTAAACTCGATGTCCTGCATATCCCGGTAGTGTTTTTCCAGGCGTTTTTGGATATCAAATAATTCTTTATAGAGCTTAGGCATTAATTTTTCCAGTGAAGTGAAATGCTTGCTCTGGTCGTTCATCGAATATTCATTCACCGGTGCAGGGGTGCGGATACCGGCCACCACGTCTTCACCCTGTGCATTCACCAGGTATTCACCATAGAATTTATTTTCACCGGTACCGGGGTTCCTGGTGAAGGCCACACCGGTGCAACAATCATCACCCATATTACCAAACACCATAGCCTGTACGTTTACAGCAGTTCCCCACTCATCAGGAATTTTTTCAATGCGGCGGTATTCAATAGCCCGTTTACCATTCCAGCTGGCAAAGACGGCACTGATACCTCCCCACATTTGTTCCCAGGGATCATCGGGAAAATCGGAGCCCAGTACTTTCTTCACGGTTTTCTTATAATCTTTCACCAGTTCTTTCAGTTCTTCAGCCGTCAGTTCCGTATCGCTGCTGTAGCCCTGTTTGTGTTTGATATGTTCCAGTTTTTCATCCAGTATCTTGCGGATACCTTTCCCGCCTTTCACTTCAATACCACCAGCTTTTTCCATCACCACATCGGCATACATCATGATCAGGCGGCGGTAGGCATCATAGGCAAAACGTTCATCACCACTTTGTGCAATGATACCTTTGATGGTTTGTTCATTCAATCCCACATTCAATACGGTTTCCATCATACCGGGCATGCTCTTGCGGGCACCCGAACGGACAGACACCAATAAGGGATTCGCAGCGTCACCAAATTTTTTACCGGTCAGTTTTTCCATTTTACTGATGGCTTCCTGTACCTGGGCATTCAATACTTTGGGGTATGTTTTCCTGTTTTTATAGAAATACGTACACACTTCGGTAGTTACCGTGAAACCGGGAGGAACCGGTAACCGGAGTTTGGGATGACCGGCCATTTCGGCCAGGTTAGCACCCTTACCACCTAATAAATTTTTCATGGATTCGTTTCCGTCGGCTTTGCCGCCACCGAAAAAGTACACATACTTTCCGGCCTTTGTTTTTGTTGCCATAATGAAGAACTTTTGTATGCTGCATAGTTAGCAACGACAGCGGGCAATAATGAAAACACAGGTCAGAAAGCGGCTTGATTATTATCAGTGAAGGGATGATACTGAACAGGTACTGGTCTTTTACCGGGTAAAAAGAGTTCAAATCGCTGAAAGAACAGGAGTTGACATTCACTAAGCAGCCCCGGTTTAAAAACCGGGGCTGCTTAGTAAAATAAGGTTGTTCAACGATTTTAACCGTTTATGAGTCATGATGTATGCTCATAATAAGGGATCTCATCATCACTGACGGCTTCTTGCTGGTTCCAGTAAGCCTGGGTAACGATATGACCGTCCCTGGTTTTCAGCATCCGGCCGAAAATAGCATTGATAGCATTGAAGGTATAATCAGTTACTCCCACCGTAAATGTTTCGGCCACTGCCGGGGGTGGCGGGGGTGCAGCTGCCACTTCCCCTTCGGCGGGTTTGGGCGCAGGGGCGGCCTTCGGTGCCGGTGACGGAACAACGATCACGGTATACCGGTTGTATTCCAGCAGCGCTTTGAGGAAAGCCACCCGTTCGGGCTTCACATTCTTTTCCACGATGCCGCATTTGACGCCGTCCAGTTCTTCAAATTCATGATTTTTATTGAGTGCCATACAGGTTGATAGTTTGAAGTTGATGGTTTGAAGTGATGGCAATTCTTTTCGTGACTTATTGTAATGATTCAATATGATCAAATACCCAGCTTAATAATCCCAGTAAAACAATACCGGCACCGCAAATGAGCAAGCCCATTTTTACCGACGCACTGATTTTTATTTTTTCAATGGGTTGTTCATTCTTATCCATGAACACGGCTCTCACCACTCTTAAATAATAATACAACGAGATGATCATATTCAATGCTGCCACGGTAATGAACCAGTAAGCAGCAGTGGAGCCGGCAGCGGTCAGTAAAAATAACTTACCAAAGAAACCGGCAGTGGGTGGTATGCCTGCCAGTGAGAATAAAGCTAAAGCCAGTATCCAGCTGAGGAAGGGATTGGTTTTATACAAGCCTTTATAATCATCAATATTTTCTTTGCCGGTATGCTCGGAGATAACTGCCGCTACACCAAAAGCAGCCAGGTTGGAGAATACATAGATCAGTACAAAATAAACAACAGATGTAGTGCCGATCACCGCATTGCTGCTGATACCTGCTAAGATAAAACCCACCTGTGCAATGGATGAAAAAGCAAGAAAGCGTTTGATATTTTGTTGGCGGAGGGCAAAGAGGTTACCGATCAGCATCGTGGCCACTGCCAGTATCACCAGCATAATGTACCAGGTATCCAGCAGGGGCTGGAATACTTTAAACAACGTTGCCATGAAGATAAAAGCAACGGCTCCTTTGGAAACAACGGATAAAAAGGCCGTGACGGCAATGGGGGATCCTTCATATACATCGGCTGTCCATAAATGGAAAGGAACGATGGAGAGTTTGAAAGCAAATGCCGTGAATAAAAATACAAAGGCTAAAATTTGTACCGGTGATCCATCCAGTAAACCGGGCAGCTCATTGAAACTGACCGTACCGGTGGCACCGTACAATAAAGAGATGCCGAATAATAAGATACCAGAAGAGAAGGCAGAAGATAAGATCATCTTCATCGCACCTTCAGAAGAACGTTTTTTCTCGAGGTCAAAATTGGCCATCGCTGCTACCGGAATCGTAGCCAGTTCTAATGATAAATAGAAAATGAGCAGGTTGCCGCTGGAGATCATCAGGAACATACCGAGCAGGGCCGAGAGCATCAGCAAAGAGAATTCAGCCAGGTGTTGTGTTTTCTTCAGCCAGTCTGCACACAATAAAGAAATAAGATAAACAGCCAGGTTCAGGATACTTTTCTGGAAGGCGATCAGCGGGGTGGTCGTGAACATATCGCCAAACAGGTTGCCTTCGCCGTTGAAGAAGAAACCCAGTACAAAATTGACCAGCAATAATACCTGTACCAATGACAGCAGCGATTCATTCTTCATGCCCTTGCCGATCTTGATAAACAGCAACAGGAAGATGATGGCCGTAACCAGCAGTTCGCTTTTCATTAAAACTAAAAAATCATTCATACTATCTTAATAATCTCAAAAAATCAGACTCTAACGTCCCCCTTTAGGGGGATTTAGGGGGCAGCAATCCTGTTCATGATCTCTTCCGCAGCCGGTCGCAACAAATCATTTAACCAGCCCGGTGCAATACCGATGGCTAAAATACCGGCTACCAAAATGATGGCCGCCAGTTTTTCATTCCAGCCTGCATCTTTCAATTGTAAAAAACTTTCGTTCTTCACCGGGCCCATGGCGGTTTGGCCTATGGCCCTTAATATATATACAGCTGTTACCACGATAGACATGGCCGCAGCAATCGTTGCTACCCGGTGGAAGACATCATCATTTTGCCAGGAACCCATGAAGACCGTCATCTCCGCTACAAAACCGCTTAATCCCGGTAACCCTAAGGAACAAAGACCAACGATAAAGAACACGGTGCTGATAAATGGTAATGGTTTCATCAGGCCACCCATTTCATTCACCATCCTGGTATGGGTGCGGTCGTAGATCATGCCGATCACGGCGAAGAAAAGAGCTGTCATTAACCCGTGCGATACCATTTGCATCAAGGCACCGGTGATCGCCGTTTGTGTCAGCATACCGATACCCAGTAAACTAAAACCAACATGGCTCACCGAAGAATACGCATTGATATATTTCAGGTCTCGCTGCATCATGGTGGCGAAAGCACCATATAAAATGGCGATGGCAGAAAGAATGATGATGATATCAGCATATTGTTTGGCTCCTTCGGGTAATAAATAAGTAGCCACCCGTAAACAACCATAACCACCGAGTTTCATGGAAATACCGGCAAGGAACATCGAACCGGCAGTAGGGGCGGAGGAGTGACCGTCGGGCACCCAGGTATGCAACGGGAACAAAGCCGTGAACACACCAAAACCAATAAACAAAAACGGGAATAATAAATGTTGTGTTGCTGCAGGTATCGCTGTTTGGGATAAAGTCAGTATGTCAAAACTATGCCCGGCGGTGAAATACAAACCCAGCATACCCACTAAGATCAGTGCTGAACCACCCATCAGCATCAGGGCCAGTTTATTGGCACTGTATTCTTTTTTACCGCTTCCCCAGATCCCGATCAGTAAATATTTAGGTATCACGGAAATTTCAAGGAAGAAGAAAAGAATGAACAGGTCAAGCGAGATAAAGAAACCATATGCACCGAGTGCCAGTAAGAGGAGAAGAAAGTAAAACTCTTTGGTCATCTTCTCAATATTCCAGGACACCAGTACACCGGCGATAACCACAAAGGAGGTCAGTAAGATCATGGCCACTGAAATGCCATCCACACCAAAATGGAAATTGATACCCAGGGAAGAAAATAAGGGGTAGTTCATTTCAAAGAATACCTGTTCGGTATTGCCTGCTGCTGTTTCCTGCCGGAAAGCAAGGAGCAATGCAACCGCTAATCCTAATTGTACAACAGAACCGGCTAATGATATCCATCTTACCTGCTGCTGGTTGCGGGAAAGCAATACAGCTGCCGCTGTCAGTAAGGGGGCTCCTATGAGTAATAAAAGGTTCATCAATTCTTATTTATCAAAATGTCTATCGCCAAACATAAATAAACAGGGCGGCCAATACGATCACTCCGGCTAAGAAGTACATAGCATATTGCTGCACTTTACCGGATTGCACTTTTTTAATTTCTTCAGAAACTTCCTGTGTCGCTTTGCCGGTAAGATTGACCATGCCATCCACCACATTCCTGTCGAACCAGGCCGCGGGCCTTCCCACCAGGTTGAACAATATTTTTTTTGTAATGAACAGGTAGATCTCGTCGATATAAAATTTATGATACGCTGCTTTGTACAACCCGCCCAGTGAAGCAGCCAGTTTCGCCGGCCGGTCATTTTGTTTTTTATAGAACCACAAAGCGACCAGGATACCTGCGATACCAATAGCAACCGGTGCGATCGAGAAGTTCAAATGAAAATGCGATACCAATGGTTTACCATCAGCACTTACGAATTCACCGAAAGGAATAAAACCGGCAGCGGCTGCACCAATCGCTAATAAGACCAGCGGCATCATCATCACGAAACCACCTTCACCGTGCCTGCCCGCCGTGGCGGGATTTTCACCATGTGCATGATGTGGTTTGTTCCAGAATATATTGAAGTAAAGCCGGAACATATAGAAAGCGGTGAGTCCTGATGTGATCAGGGCGATCCAGTAGATCGCTGTATTGTTCTGGTAAGCAGCTAATAAAATTTCTTCTTTACTAAAGAACCCTGCGAAAGGAGGCACACCGGCAATCGCCAAACAGGCAATTAAGAAAGTGAGATGCGTAATGGGCAAGTATTTTCTCAGGCCACCCATGTCTTTCATCTCATTACTGTGTACATAATGTATTACGGCACCTGCCCCGAGGAATAATAAAGCTTTGAACATGGCATGGGTGAACAGGTGGAACATGGAAGCGGTATAACCCAAAGCACCCTCACCGCCATAGGTTGATACGCCTAAGGAGAACATCATATAACCTATCTGCGACATGGTGGAATAAGCCAGCACTCTTTTAATATCGGTTTGTGTGCAGGCAATGATGGCCGCAATGATTGCAGATACAGCACCCACCCAGCCCACTAATTCTAATACGGCAGGTGTGGTGATGGAAAATACCGGGAATAACCTGGCTACCAAATAAACACCTGCCACCACCATGGTAGCCGCATGGATCAATGCAGAAACAGGCGTAGGGCCTTCCATCGCATCGGGCAGCCAGATATGCAAAGGGAACATCGCACTTTTACCGGCCCCACCGATAAAGACCAGCATGGCTCCCCAGGATAAGGCCGACACGCCGAGGAAAGAATAGGTAACGGATGTTTTCAGTTCATTGGATCCAGGTGAGGTTAATCTTTCTATCAGTGTGGCAAAATCAAGTGTGCCGGAACAGAAAGCAAGAATTAAAATACCGATTAAGAAACCGAGGTCTGCAAAACGGGTAACGATAAATGCTTTTTTACAGGCAGCCACGGCACTGGGCCTGTCATAATAATAACCGATGAGTAAGAAGGAGGATACACCCACTAATTCCCAGAAAATATAGATCTGGAAAATATTGCTGGCTACCACCAGTCCCAGCATGGAAAAAGTAAACAACCCGAGAAATGCATAATAGGTCGGGAATCGTTCTTCCCCTTTCAGGTAACCAAGACTGTAGATATGCACCATCAGGGAAACAAACGTGACCACGACCAGCATCATCACGGAAATAGGATCGATCAGTAACCCCATATCAATGGAAACGCCTTCAGAAAATTCAAGCCAGGTCAGTTGCAGCGGAACAAATTTTTGATATACACCACTTACATGGCCATACACAAAAAAATAATCATAAGCGGTGTACAGCGCTAAAATGGTGGAAGTAAGTAAGAGGGCTGTCCCGATGATACCGGAACTGGCTTTGAAATATTTTCTGCCGAATAAGCCAAGTAGTATAAACCCGGCAAGCGGCAACAAAGGAATCAGGGCTATGGTAGTTGCGTTGGGCATATGGGTTTAATACTTTAGGTCTTCTGCATTCTCCACATCAATGGACTGGTGACTGCGGTATAAATTAATGATGATCGCAATGGCCACAGCGGCTTCGGCGGCGGCAATAGCGATGATGAATACGGTAAAGAACAGGCCATCCAGTTTACCGGGCCAGCAATATTTATTGAAGGCGATGAAATTCAGGTTCACACTGTTCAGGATCAGTTCAATGCTCATCAGCATGGTGATCAGGTTTCTTCTTGTTAAGAAGCCGTACACACCAATGAAGAACAGCGCTGCACTGATAAATAAAATATGATATAGTCCGGGTTCCATCATTTTGTTTCCGGTTTACTTCTTAATGCAATTACGATACAACCCACCATTGCCGCCAGCAACAACATCGAGATCACTTCAAAGGGTAAGGCATAGCCTCCGTCATCCACGGTCAGCATTTTTTTACCAATATCAGCCACCGTAGGAGCGGCAGTTGTTTCAGCGATATTAAACTGGTGCTGGTACACCTGCAGCATGCTCAGGGCAAAGCCACAGAACACAGCGAGTGCAGCAAATATTTTCCGATCTAATTGCTGTTTGGGTAATTTTTCCCCGGCCTGTTGGGTCAGGAAAATAGAAAAGATGATCAGTACCACGATACCGCCCACATAAACTACGATCTGCACCGCAGCAATGAATTGATATTCCAGCCAGAAATACAAACCGGCAATGCCGATCAGGGAGAACAGCAGCGAAATAGCAGCACGGAATATCTGCCTGGTGCTGACGGCGATGATACCACAACCCAGTGTAAGGGCAGCGAGTATATAAAATAATATGGTTGATCCTGTTATCATTCTACTCCTTCCATGATTTTAGAGCCGGGGTTATTTAAGATCTTTGTCAGTTCGTTGCGGTCGTATACACTGTGTTCAAATGTTTGTGCCATTTTGATCGCATCAGAAGGGCAGGCTTCCACGCAGAGGTTGCACATGGTGCAGAGTTCAAGATGGTACACCAGTTTATCAATCGCTTTTTTCTTTTTGCCTTCAGGTGTCAGTTCGTTTTTGAAGATCACTTTGATGGTGCCATTGGGACAAGCCAGTTCGCAGGCCTGGCAACCGGTGCAGCGGTGTTCATTGTTCTCATTGTGCGGCATTACTACTTCACCCTTAAAGCGTTCAGCCATCACCAGGGTATCCCGGTTATCAGGATATTGCTGGGTGATGATCTCTTTATGGTGCGTAAAATAATACAGGGTCCGCTTCATGCCGACCAGTAATGATCTTACACCGCGGTAAACTTCTTTTATGTATTTTATTATGAACATAAGCTACTAGCTTTTAGCTGCGAGCTATGATTTTTAAATGGTTTCAGTTTTTTTCATCTTCAAAAGAACTCTTCCCAACAAGCGGGATCAAAAATGCCATCCCAATATCGCCATGGCTGTTGCCAGCAACAGGTTGATCATGCTGATCGGTAATAAATATTTCCATTCCAGGTTCAGCAGCTGGTCGATCCTTAATCTCGGGAAGGTCCACCTGAACCACATGATCAAAAAGATCAGGAAGAATGTTTTTCCAAAGAACCAGATACTGGAGGGGATATAATCCATCACATGGTTAAACTGTGTCCAGTTACCAATATGAAAAGGCATCCATCCGCCCAGGAACAAGGTGGCGCCGATCGCACAAACAATAAACACATTGATATATTCTGCCAGGAAGAACAAAGCGAACTTCATTCCTGAATATTCGGTATGGAAACCGGCTGTTAATTCGGATTCAGCTTCTGCTAAATCAAAGGGAGCCCGGTTGGTTTCCGCAGTTACAGCAATGATAAAGGTGACAAATGCGATCCACACCGGCAGATGGCCTTTAAAGATCCACCAGCCAGTGGCTTGCGAGTGAATAATATCAGATACCTGCAGGCTGCCGGTTAAGACAACAATGGTCAGGATGGATAGACCGGCTGATAATTCATAGCTCACGATCTGGGCACCACTGCGCATGGCCCCCATCAGGGAGTATTTATTATTACTCGACCAGCCGGCCATTAAAATACTGATGACCATGATCGATGAAACAGCCGATACATAGAGCACACCGATATTCATATCCCATAACTGGAAATCTTTTGCAAAAGCAATCGGTGCCATCAGCAGCATGGCCACGATCATCGCAATGAACGGTGCAATATTGAATAATAATTTATCAGCGCCATTGGGGGTCAATCCTTCTTTCACGATCAGCTTCAACGTATCAGCTAATGATTGCAGCAAGCCTTGTGGTCCCACCCGGTTTGGCCCGAGACGGATCTGTATCCAGGCTGCCACTCTTCGTTCCATTAGTACGAGTACTAATCCCAGCGCAGCAAAGAGACCAATGACAGCCACACCTGCCAGTACCATTTCGATCACTAAGGTCCAGGTCGGGTTGAAGATACTGCTCAACCATTCATGCAGTTCATTGGCGATATGACTAAAGCTCCACATTATATTATCGGTCTATGTCAGGTATTACTAAATCTAATGTTCCCATCATCGCTACCAGGTCTCCCAGTTTACTGCCGCGGGCCATATGATCCAGCACAGAAAGATTCGAAAATCCCGGTGAACGGAATTTGATCCTGTACGGGGTCGTGCCACCTTCACTTACGATATATACACCCAGTTCGCCACGGGCAGTTTCCACCCGTTGATAAAACTCTCCTTTGGGTAATTTCAATACGGCTTTTGTTTTGGCCTGGAAATCACCACTAGGAATATTATCGATCAGTTGCTCAATGATGCGGATGGACTGCTGCATCTCCCGCAGCCGGACCATATAACGGGCAAAAGAATCACCGGCTGTTTCCAGCACTTCATCAAACTCCAGTTTATCATAAATCTCGTATGGGTAAACTTTCCTGATATCACAACTCACACCGCTGCCTCTTGATGCCGGTCCTGAACAACCATAAGAAATAGCATCTTCAGGTGATAAATAACCAATGCCTTTCATCCTGTTCTGGAAAATAATGTTGCCGGTTACCAGTTCATCGTATTCATGGATCTTGCGTTTGTATAACTGCATGAACTCTTTAACCCGCTTTTGAAAATTGGGATGCAGGTCCTGCATCACACCACCGGGTACCATATAGTTCATGGTCAGCCGGGCGCCGCAGGTCTCTTCCATAATATCATTGATACTTTCTCTTTCCCGGAATGCATGGAAGAATGGCGTGAAAGCGCCGAGGTCCATCGCCATGGCTCCCCACCAGAGTTCATGGGAAGCAATTCTTGTTAATTCATCCATCAGCACTCTTATCACCTGTGCCCTTGGCGGAACTTCCACCTGCAAACCTTTCTCCACGCATAAAGCGCAGGCATGATTATTAATATGCGAAGAAAGATAATCCATCCGGCTGGTCACATAAATGAACTGGCGGTAGGTAAGGCTTTCGCACATTTTTTCAATGGAGCGGTGGATATAACCCAGGTGTGGTTCCACTTTTTTGATCGTCTCTCCATTCAGTGTGATCACCAGGTGTAATACACCGTGTGTAGCGGGGTGCTGGGGTCCTACGTTAATCGTAATATCCCCAGTGCCCTCATCCCCTGCAGGAGAAATCGGTGAAGAGTCATTTAATATGGAGGTCTCTCTGTACATTTTAAAATTTGCTGATAAATTTTTTACTCTTCAAATAAGTTGGTTATGTGCCTTGCAAAGCCCCTCTTGCGGAGGGGTTTGGGGAGGCGTTTATAGTTTGATCATATTAACCGGGTCTTCAAAATCTTTTCGTAACGGGTTTTTTCCTTCCCATCCGTCGGGCAGTATCAGTAACCGCAGGTCGGGATGGTTCATAAATTGCACACCAAACATTTCATACACTTCCCGTTCATGAAATTCAGCTGTTCTCCAGATATGGGAAACAGTTTCAATTCCGGGTTTATCTCTGTCAAGTTTTGCTTTGATAACAATATTGTGCCGGTGCGTGGTGGATGAAAGATGATACACCATCGTCAGATGTGTTTTCCAGTCGATACAGGTGAGGCAAAAAAGATAATCAAAGAATAAATCGCTGTCGTTACGAAGTTGTTGTGCAAAGGGTAACCAGTCTTTCGGTTCAATTTGGATGTTCAGCCATTCACCACCTTCATCAAAAGTGGCTGTTGGCAGCAGTCCGGTAATTTTAATTTTTAAATCTTCGTTCAGCATAACTAATCTTTGGCGGCTCTGATCTGTTCCCTGGTTAACCCGCTTTTTATTTTTTCCTGCAATTTTATTAAGGCATGTAATAATGCTTCCGGTCTTGGCGGACAACCGGCAACGTACACATCTACCGGGATCACATGGTCTGCACCTTTCACAACCGAATACGTATTATAAAAAAAAGGCCCGCCGCTGATCGCACAGGCACCCATCGCAATCACATATTTGGGATCAGCCATCTGGTCGTATAATCTTTTTAAGACCGGGGCCATTTTATTAACGATGGTGCCAGCTATAATAATGACATCAGCTTGTCGTGGCGTGGCCCTGGCTACTTCAAAACCGAAACGGGAAAAATCATATTTGGCACCGGCAACAGCCATGTATTCAATACCACAGCAACTGGTGGCAAACGTGAGTGGCCAGAGGGAATTGGATCTCGCCCAGTTGATGACATCATCCAGTTTACTGAGAACGATGCCGCCACCCGGGGTCTCATGTATCTGGCCGGGAAAAGAAGCCCCCCCACCCCCCGCGGGGGGGATTAGGGAAGCATCATTTGATATTTTTTTTTCTTCTTGCATGAAAATAAATTCTGTCTTTTGTTCTTCAATAAACTGGTTTTGTGCTTAGCAAAGCCCCTCTTGCGGAGGGGTTTGGGGAGGCTTTACATCCATTTCAGGGCTCCTTTTTTATGTGCATACAGGAAACCCAGGAAAAGTATAAAGAAGAAAATGACAATTTCGATCATGGCGATCCATCCCATGCTCTTGGCTACAACGGCCCAGGGATAGAGAAAAACCAGTTCCACATCAAAGATCAGGAAGATGAGTGCAAACAGGTAATAGCCCACATTTAACTGGATCCAGGTCTTGCCCTGTGTGGGGATACCACATTCGTAGGGTTCACCTTTCTGTTTATTCTTGGTGCCTTTGAGTACCAGGGTTGATAACATAATAGCAATGCCGGAGAAGGCAACTGCAGCGATGATTAATACTATGAGCGATGAAGCACCCATATGCGAATTGGTTTGCACGAATATAGCAACTATGCGTTAAAACCAAATATGACAGTTATCAACGACAAGGTTGCGGAATATCATTTTGAAAACTGCTTAACATCACATACCCATCAGCCATATAATTCCTGGTGAATGGCTTTCTTGTCGTATCCCATTTCAACAATTCTTCTTTTCGCCTCATCGATCATATTCTTCCAGCCACAGAGATAAAAATGGGCTTCCTGCTTATCAACACATAGTTTTTCATAAATATCATGCACATACCCGTTATGTCCTTCCCAATGCTCACGGGACAACGTAGGATGGTAATGAAAGCCCGGAAGTTTGGTTTCCAGTGCTGTCAGTTCTTCGTAATACAGCAGGTCGGCTTTATTGCGACAGCCGAAGATCATATGAATATTTTTGGCAGGTATATTATGAAGCTGGATATAATTCACCATACTTCTGAAAGGAGCGATACCGGTTCCGGTGCAAATAAGGAACAGGTCTTTTTCAATCGAAGCAGGTAATGTAAAAACGCCCTGGGCACCCCGGAAACTGAGTTCGCTGCCAACACGGATATGGTTAAACAGGTACGTGGTGCCCAGTCCCCCTTCGGCATGCACGATCAGTAATTCAAAAACATTCGTTTCGTCGGGCCAGGAAGCGATAGAATAACTGCGCCAGCGTTTATTCGGTTTTTCATCAATGGGAAGATCCAGGGTTACAAACTGGCCGGGTTTAAAATCAAATTGTTCCAGTTCGGGTACTTGCACCCAGAATCGTCTTGTATTATGCGTGTGATCGTCGATCTTGATAACTTTTCCTTTGCGCCAGGGTTGAAGGGCCATGCAGTTGTTTTGCCTGTAATTTACAAAGAGAATGTCAACAGATGGTTTCTGTCACCACACTATCATAATAACAGGGGTTATTCACCAATCGGTCGACTGGCATAATAGTTGGGCTTTTAAATCAAAATGAAACAATAGTGGACGGTGCAATAAGCCGGGCAGTTTATTATGAAAAACAGCCCGGAAAAAAAGCGGCCCCGCCTTAGGCGGGGCCGTCTTATTAGGCCTGTTGGCAAGCAATCGGATTATTAAATGTAGTGCCTTTTTTTTATTCTCCAAAAACAGGGTCCAGTTCCTTTATCTTTTTTAGCGTCTTATACCAGGTTTTTCCCTTCCATTGGTATTTCAGCACCAGTTCATTGTTCGCAGCCAGTTTTTTAACAGTGGAGGAGATGCCTGTTTTGTTTAACGGGTTACTATCCCGTTTTAGTTCCTGTACTTTTAATAAGGTGAATTTTACAAGCGTATCCTTCCCGGTAATTACCGGGGATTGAATGACAGGAGCCGAGCTGACGAGGTATCTTTCTCCCAGGATCCATATCTCCTTCGGTTGAATCTCCAGGGAAGGGCTGGCAGCCAGGTAAATGAAATAGCCAGTACTGGCATTAGCAGGCTTACGGATCGTCCGGCCATTTTCATCAAACTCCCTGGCGGGAACCATGCCCGGGGTGGAAACCCGGGAATAGCCGAAAAGCTTTAGGGAGGGCTGGCCTGCCATCATTAAGCTGAATAAAAGGGCCGTAATGAGTAATCCTTTTCTCATTTTCTTACGTTTAATGACCGGATGCAATTTCTGAGGGGATTGTTCTAAACAAATTCTTAAAACAGCCCTTTTTTTACGAATTTAGGGGCTATCTAAAAATATCAATTGGCCGCTTATGCAACGATTTGTACAAATATGCAGCTTTTGCCTGTTGCTGACTATTTCTTTTGCCTGCCGTGATGGTAAACAGGCTGGTGAAAAAATCGAAGAAAGAGAAGATGTGGAGAAGGTACAGGCTCTTCAGCAGGAATTTATGATGACCCGTGATCCACAGTTGGACAGGGTGCCCCGTGAAAGACTGGATGCAGCCCGTGTGCAACTGGATATGTTAGCGGCTGCCCGTGTAGCAAGCCTCGGCTGGCAGGAAAGAGGGCCGAATAATGTCGGCGGAAGAACAAGGGCTATTTTGGTAGATAAAAATGATGCAACGGGAAATACTGTTTTTGCCGGTTCAGTAGGCGGCGGGCTTTTTAAAACAACCAATTTCACCAGCGCTACTCCCACCTGGGCCCCTGTCAATGATTTTTTACCTAACCTTGCTATCACCGCCATGGTGCAGGACCAGGTGAATCCGAATATAATGTATGCGGGAACCGGTGAAGGCTGGTTCAATATTGATGCAATCGTTGGCCGGGGTATTTATAAAAGCACAGACGGAGGAGCCACCTGGAATGTACTCCCGTCAACCATTGTCACAACTCCCGCCGTCACTACTTTCGAATATGTGCAGGATATAGCCATTGATAACAATGGAAATATTTATGCATCCCTGAGAAATCTTACTTCCTCTTCAAGAGGGGTGCAGCGTTCTACAGATGGGGGTAATACCTGGTCACAAGTGCTTGGTGCAGCATTAACCAATCCAACTACAGGCCAGCCTTTTGCAACCGGCCGTGCTGCCGACATCGAGGTGGCCAGTAACGGAGATATTTATGCAAGTCTTGGTCTTGTAGGAGCTGCTGTAACAAACAGGAGCATCGTCATGAAATCTTCCTTTGCCGCCAACGGGGCCAATACAGGAGCGTTAGGCACTTGGGTTGATATTACCCCTGTAACACCCACAGTTACTCAACGGACTGAAATAGTACTAGCCCCTTCAGACGCACAACGAGTTTATTTATTAATGCAGGATAGCGCCACCACCCAGGTATTAAATGTTCTTAGGTCATCAGACGGAGGAACTACCTGGACAACCCTTACGGCTCCTGCAGCACTGAATAACGGAGCTGCTTCGCAAACCTGGTATAACCTGATTGGAGCCGTGGATCCTAATAATGCGAATATCATTGTAGTTGGTGGCCTTAACCTTGCCAGATCAGTTGACGGCGGGGATAACTGGACCACTATAACCAGCAGTGGTACCGTGCATGTTGATCATCATGCATTAACATTCATAGGTTCCACCAAATTGGTCAACGGCAATGATGGCGGTATTTACTATTCTGAAAATATAAATGTGGCAACGCCAAGTTTTGCTAATAAAAACAACGGGTATAATGTAACGCAATATTACGCCTGTGATCATCATCCCACCACAGTTAATTATTTTTTAGCAGGCGCCCAGGATAATGGGACTCAAAAGTTCAATAGTGCCGGGATTAATTCAACTACCAATGCCAGCGGAGGTGATGGTGGTTTTTGCCATATTGACCAGACTAACGGCAACCTTCAGATAACAGCATTTACCGGAAATAATTATACCCGTTCCTTAAACGGGGGATCAAGTTTTTCCTCACTGGCTTCATTTGGAGTTAACAATAACAGGGGGCAGTTCATTAACCCTACTGACCTGGACGACAATGGTAAAATACTCTATTGTGGTGATGACGCCGGACGCTATTATTTCATTTCTAACTTAACCGGTACACCTGTTGGAAATATTGCTACAGTAACTGGTATGGCGCCCCGGGAACTTACTGCTGTCAAAGTGGATGCCTCATCCATTAATACTATCTATGTAGGTGGTTCCTTTGGTGGTATTCCGCAGGTTTATAAAATAACCGCTGCAAATACCACTACTCCCACCGTGGTATCAGCGGCTAATGTTGGCACCATTGCCAATGCCGCTATTTCAAGCATTGACATCAACCCGGCCAATCCCAATCACCTGGTTGTAACACTTTCCAATTTCGGAGTGCCCAGTGTTTTTGAAAGTACCAATGGCGGTGCCAGCTTTACAAGCATTGAAGGGAACCTGCCGGATATGCCGGTGCGCTGGGCCATTTTTGCCCCGGCCAATGCCCAACTAAATGGAGCGGCTGGTGGAAACGGAGGCATTTTATTAGGAACAGAATTAGGCGTATGGACCACTTCCGCTCTTGCCGGTGCAGCCACCCAATGGATACCCAACAATACCGGCCTGGCTAATGTAAGAACGGATATGCTCAAATTCAGGTCTTCTGATAATACCGTAGTGGCGGCCACACATGGCCGTGGCCTCTATACAACAGTATTGCCAACGGTGGTAACAGGAGTATCTAACAACAATATCACCAAAGGATTTATTAAGTATATCAGTTCGCAGAACAACCAGTTGCAGATCGTAACTGGTACCCTGCAGACGCAAAAAATGTCAGTACTATTATTTAATAGCAACGGACAGCAGGTATACCAAACGCAAAGCCGTTACCAGAATATGAGTATTAACCTGGATAAACTTGCTGCCGGTGTGTATATAGTGAAAATAGTGGGTGATAAGAAAGAACATTTTGTTCAGCAATTTATTAAGTAATATTTTCTGTTTTGATAAAAGCTCATCTTGTTTCAGGATGAGCTTTTCTTTTTATCTTTGCCCTTCTCATGAGTGTACAGGCATTGCTGGATCAGTATCAAAACAACCCCCGCCTTTTTCAACTGGCGGACAGGCTCTCTTTTTCTCAACCCCAAAAGATTTACCTGGAAAACCTGCAGGGCAGCTCTACGCAGTTCGCAGTGGCCGCCACCTTTTTACATCCTTCCTGTTCGCAACTCAATCACCTGGTAATATTGAATGATGCGGAAGAAGCCGCTTATTTTCATAACTCCTTAGAGAACCTGACCGGTGCACTGGATATCTTTTATTTTCCTTCTTCGTTTAAAAACAGGAAGAATTACCGCCTGCTGAATTCCTCGCATGTAATGCTGCGGACCGAAGCGCTGACTAAAATTGCTGCGGGAACAGCAGGGGTGAATAAAAAGATACTGGTTACCTATCCCGAGGCCTTGTTTGAAAAAGTAGTCGTGCCTTCCAAACTTTCTTCCAATATCATCCATATCAAAACAGGCGATGTGCTCAATACGGGTGATCTCCTGCTGAAGCTGGGTGATTATGGTTTTGAAAGAACCGATTTTGTATATGAGCCCGGGCAGTTTGCTATCCGGGGAGGTATTTTGGATATTTACTCTTTTGGAAATGATAAGCCCTATCGTATCGAACTGTTTGGGAATGATGTGGATTCTATCCGTATTGTTGACCCCGAAACACAGTTAAGCGAACGAAAACTATTACAGGTCAGTATCATTCCGAATGTAGACACACAATTTGAAAACGAAGAACGGGTTTCCCTGTTTGAGTTTCTGCCGGTTAACACGGTTGTGTGGTTGCAGGATCATGCCATCTGCAAAGAACGGCTGGCTGATTGCGAAGAGGATTTGCATGCTTTCCTGAGAGTGCAGGAAGAGGCGAAAGAAATGGCTGTTCCTCATCTGTCGAAAGAACGAAAAAGACTGGAGGAAGAGGAAGACGACAAGCTGATCAAGAAAAAAATAAGTGCAGCTGATTTTATTTCCATGAACGATGCTGATGCGGGTATGGAGTTAAAACATCTTGTTGAATTTGGTTACCAGCGTCATCTTGCCAACACAGAAATTGAATTTCATACTAAAGAGCAACCGGCTTTCAACCGCCAGTTTGACCTGCTGATCAAAGACCTGAAAAGCTGGGAAGGCAAGGGATTTCAATTATATCTTTTTGCAGAGAACCCGAAGCAACTGGAACGATTGCAAACCATTTTTGATGATCTGAAAGCGGAACTGGTGTTTAACCCGGTTGCTGTTTCGATTCCCGAAGGATTTGTGGATGAAGACCTGAAGATCGTTTGCTACACCGATCACCAGGTGTTTCAGCGGTATCATAAATACAAAGTAAAACAAGCGTATAACAAGAATAAAGCACTGACTTTACGGACACTCCGGGAGTTGCAACCCGGGGATTACGTTACGCATATTGATCATGGAGTAGGTACATACAGTGGCTTGCAAAAATTAGAAGTAAATGGCCGCCTGCAGGAAGCTGTTCGTATCATTTACAAAGACAGTGATATCCTGTATGTGAATATTAATTCTCTGCATAAGATCACGAAGTACACCGGTAAGGATGGAAGTGTGCCCAAAGTAAATAAGCTGGGCAGCGATGTGTGGAATAAGCTGAAAGAAAAAACGAAAACGAAGGTTAAGGAAATTGCCTTTGACCTCATTAAACTGTATGCAAAGCGAAAGGCACAGCAGGGTTTTGCACATTCCCCGGATAATTACATGCAAACTGAGCTGGAGGCTTCTTTTATTTATGAAGATACTCCCGACCAGAGCAAAGCCTCTGCAGATGTAAAAAAAGATATGGAAGCCCCATCGCCTATGGACCGGCTGGTTTGTGGTGATGTGGGATTTGGCAAAACAGAGATCGCTATCCGGGCAGCTTTCAAAACCTGCGTGGATGGAAAACAGGCTGCTGTATTAGTACCTACTACTATCCTGGCATTTCAGCATTATAAAACCTTTAGCGACCGGTTAAAAGATTTTCCTGTAACGGTTGATTATATCAACCGGTTTAAATCGGCCAAAGAGAAAAAAGAAACATTGAAGCGGGTGGAAGAAGGAAAGATAGATATACTCATTGGAACGCATGGCATATTAGGTAAAGAAGTAAAGTTCAAAGACCTTGGTTTATTAGTGATCGATGAAGAACAGAAATTTGGTGTGGGGCATAAAGAAAAGATCAAAACATTACGGACAACAGTGGATTGCCTGACATTGACCGCAACTCCTATTCCAAGAACATTGCAGTTCTCCCTGATGGGGGCAAGGGATCTGAGTATTATTAATACTCCACCACCTAACCGGCAACCGATCCAGACAGAAGTACAGGTATATAACGAGGATTTTATCCGCGATGCTATCTATTTTGAAACAGAAAGAGGTGGCCAGGTATTCTTTATTTACAATCGTATTGCAGGCCTGGCGGAAATGGCGGCTATTATACAGGGGCTGTGTCCTGATCTGAGTATCGGGTTTGCACATGGCCAGATGGAAGGGCATACACTGGAAGAAAAAATCCTTGATTTTATTGACCGGAGGTATGATGTACTGGTCTGCACCAATATCGTGGAAAGCGGTGTTGATATCCCGAATGTCAATACGATCATCGTGAATAATGCTCACCAGTTTGGGCTGAGCGACCTGCATCAATTGAGGGGAAGAGTGGGGCGCAGTAATAAAAAAGCATTTTGTTATTTGCTATCACCGCCGATGAGTACCCTGCCGGCTGATTCAAGAAAAAGGTTGCAGACATTGGAGCAACACAGTGATCTCGGCAGTGGTTTCCAGATCGCCATGCGGGACCTGGATATCCGCGGAGCAGGTAATTTATTGGGAGGAGAGCAAAGTGGTTTTATGGCCGAGATCGGGTTTGAAATGTACCAGAAAATTCTGGATGAAGCGATCCGGGAATTGAAACGTACAGAATTCAAAGAATTATTTAAAGAGGAGATCGCCAAACAGGATGATTTTGTACAGGATTGCACCATTGATACTGACCTGGAAATCCTGATTCCTGATGAATACGTAGAAAGTATCACGGAAAGATTGTCCCTGTACCAGCGTTTGGATAATGCTGAATCGGAAGAAGAATTGGAAGCCATGCGGCAGGAAATGGAGGACCGCTTTGGCCCCCTTCCATCACAGGTAAATGATCTTTTTATTACGGTGCGTTGCCGAAAACTAGCTGTTGATCTTGGTTTTGAAAAAATGTCACTGAAGGATAATATACTCCGTTGTTTCTTTATCAATCGTCCCGATTCACCCTATTTTGAGTCGGATCTTTTCAACCATATTTTACAATACCTGCAAACCGGAACCAATAAAGGCAAGCTGAAACAAACAGGTAAATTATTCCTGCTGGTGGCACAACCCATTAAGGATATGGAGGAAATGCACCGTTTCCTGGCGGGTTTACACCGTCATTGTTTTGCGACTGCTTCAATCCCTGCCTGAACCTTTTTCGTAAGCCTGTCAAGCCCTTTACAGGACTGGTATTTTTCGGCTATTTGTATTACTTTTAGAATTCATTCAATTGACTATGAAGTTCAATCCAATTCCCCTGATAACACTATGCCTGTTAGTGAATTTTTCTTCATTAGCGCAGGATGACAGCCGGTTTATGTTGCAACTCCAGGGTGGTTCCTTCATTCCTTCAAAAAATATTACGTCAGAGGCGTTGAATGCAGTTCAGCAAAGAGCCGTTGGCGGTAGATCATTTGTTGTTCTGCAATTTGAACAAATACCAACTATAGGGGACAGAACGCAGTTAGCAACTGCTGGAATTGAATTACTGGATTATATTCCTGCTAATGCCTATACTGCCATAGTCACCGGTTCTTTGGATGCTGTCTTATTGCAAAAATTACATGCAAGGGCTATTGTGGAATTAACGCCTGCCCAGAAAATGCAGACCAGGTTGGCGAAGGGTAATATTCCTTCTCATGCTGTGAAGATTCCCGGCACGATCGATGTCTGGATCAGCTTCCCGAAAACATTCTCCTTTGAAATAGTCAGTGCTGAATTACTGGCGAAGAATTTTGAACTGAATGATATCCGGTTCAAAGATTATCGCATTATCGGTTTACGGATTGCTGTTGAACGCCTGAGCGAACTGGCTGCATTGCCAATTATTGATTATGTACAAGCCGCCCCGGCAGAAGACCAGTTGCTGAATAATAAAAGCATGCTGAATGCAAGAGCAAATGTGATCCGTTCTTCATTGGGAAGAAATCTCACCGGCCAGGGTGTCGTTATCGGCATTGGTGATGACTCCAACCCGGTTCGTCATATGGATTTTGCAGGCCGGATGATTAACAGGAATGTTCTTTCCGGCGGAGCTCATGGTATACATGTGATGGGTACTGCGGCCGGGGCGGGTATCCTGGATGAACGATATATTGGCTATGCGCCCAAAGCTTCCATTATTGCACAAACCGTTTCCAATGTGCTCACGAATATTCCTGCTTATGTCCAGGATTATGGAATGGTGATCACCAATAATTCATATGGAAATATTGTGGATGATTGTGAGACTTTCGGTGTGTATGATCTTTATTCCCGTATTCTTGATCAGCAGGCTTCTGCATATCCCCAGTTGCAAAATGTTTTTGCAGCAGGCAATAGCGGCCGTATGATTTGCGGGAATTATGTGCCAACATTTGGAAATGTATTAGGTGGTTACCAGTCTGCTAAGAATATCATTGCGGTTGGTAATACTACGGAAAATGATTCCCTCACATATACCTCCAGCAAAGGACCGGTAAGAGATGGACGTATCAAGCCCGAAATAACAGCACAGGGAAAGATTGTTGCTTCTTCCTGGCCCACCAATATATATAGTTTTAATACAGGGACCAGTATGGCTGCACCAGCTGTTGCAGGCGGACTGGCATTGTTATACCAGCATTACCGGCAATTAAACAGTGGTAATAACCCTAAAGCCGGGTTAATGAAAGCACTTTTATGCAATGGGGCCACAGATCTTGGTAATCCCGGGCCAGATTATTCCTATGGTTTTGGATGGATGAACCTGTTGCGTTCAGCCATTATGCTTGAGAATAATAATTATTTCAGCAATAGCATTGCCACCGGCAATACACAAGACCAGGTAATAGCTGTTCCTGCCAACACAGCCCGGTTAAAAGTAATGTTGTACTGGAATGATACTGCAGCATCCGTACTGGCCAGCCAGGCACTGGTAAATGATCTTGATCTTGAAGTGATCGACCCCTCTTCGAATACCGTATTGCCTTTTTTGCTGGATACAATTCCGGCGAACGTTAACAACCCCGCCGGAACAGGAGTAGATCATATTAATAATATTGAACAGGTAGTGATACAAAACCCGGCAGCGGGTAATTATATCCTGCGGGTAAAAGGAACAGCTGTTAACCTGAACCCGGTACAGGAATATTTTTTAGTGTATGATACTATACCTGTTTCCACAACGCTTACATACCCAACAGGCCGGGAGAAATTCTTTCCCGGAGATTCGCTGTATATCAGCTGGGACTCCTGGGGCGGACCGGCTAACACATTTACACTGGAGTATTCGAAAGATAATGGCGGCAACTGGACAACGATCAGCAACAATGTTGCGGCTGGGCTGAGACAATACAAATGGTTTATTCCTGCGGGTGATACAACTGACCAGGCAAGGATCAGGGTTACAAAAAATTCTACAGCACAGGTAAGCACCAGTGAGGTATTTACAATCATTGGGAATACTACGGTAACTCTTTCAGCAGTTCAATGCGAAGGATATATAGCTATTAACTGGACACCGGTTATTGATGCCACTGATTATGAAGTGATGATATTGCAGGGTGATGAAATGATTCCTGTTGCCACTACTACGGCTACCAACTACAGCTTCAGCGGACTATCAAAAGACACAACGTATTGGGTAACTGTAAGACCCAGGATCAATGGTAATCCCGGCAGAAGAGCTTATGCCATATCCCGGTTACCCAATAATGGAACTTGTGCCGGAACGATCTCCGATAATGACCTGAAGGTTGATTCTATTATTGCCCCGGCCACATCAGGAAGATTATTTACGGCATCTGCTTTATCGAACAGCGTACCGGTGACTATCCGTATCAAAAATCTTGATGATGCTGTTTCCTCTTCCGGTATTGATGTGAGCTATTATATCAATGGTGTTTTACAGCAAACGGAAACGATTTCTCCTTCTATTGCTGCATTAAGTACCTATAATCATACTTTTTCACTCAATGCTGATTTTTCAGCGTTGGGTACTTATATACTTGAAACAAAACTGGTGAAAGCAACGGACCCGGTAACCAGGAATGATTCTTTGTCAAGAATAATAAGGCAACTGGATAATCAACCCATCACCATTGCGCAACTGCCCTGGGTTGATAATTTTAACTCTTTGCCTGAGCAAACTATCATGGTTAAACAAATGGGTCTTACCGGAAGTGACAGGTATGATTTTGTAAGCTCAACTGCCTTCGGAAGGATAAGATCCTTTATTAACTCGGGTATAGCTTATTCAGGTAACAGGGCACTGACCCTGGATGTTGAACGGTACACCGCTGCCGGTAATACGGATTCATTGACCGGGACATTTAACCTTGCCACATTTACGGCTGCTTCGGATGATATCCGCCTCGATTTCCGGTTTAAAAATCATGGGCAGCTTTCCGATCCTGCCAATAAGGTTTGGATCAGGGGAAGTGAAGCAGGTAACTGGATACCTGTGTATGATCTTTTTGCTAACCAGAATGAGCCGGATGGTTCGTATAAACTTTCTTCCAGTATTGAGCTGAGTGATTCTTTGGCAGCCTACGGCCAGAATTTTTCAACCAGTTTCCAGGTGCGCTGGGGACAGCGGGGGCAATTCATTGCAGCCGATAATGACGGCCGGTCCGGTTATACTTTTGATGATATCCGGTTGTACAGCGTGGTGAATGATATCCAGATGATCAGTATTGATACTCCTGTTTCAAACAGCTGTAACCTGGGCAATGCTGTACCAGTACAGGTAACGGTCCGTAACTCAGCAAACAGTACTATAATAAATGTTCCGGTTGTTCTTGAAGTGAATGGAACCATTGTAGCCACTGAACTGATACCATCGGTGGCTGCAAATACTACGGTTCAATACACATTTAATCCCGGAGTGGCAGATTTGTCAGCTTTAGGTAATCATACAGTAAGGGTTTGGGTCAACCTGCTTACGGATACGTATCATGAAAATGATACCACAAGTGTTACAATAACAAATTCGCCGGTGGTTTCTTCATTCCCTTACCTGCAGAATTTCGAAACGAATAATGGTTCCTGGCGTACAGGTGGTGAGAACAGCAGCTGGGAATATGGCACCCCCAATTCTGTTAAGATCAAAAGAGCTGCCAGTGGTAGTAAAGCCTGGAAAACAAAACTGACCGGTTATTATAATGATAAAGAGCTTTCTTATTTGTATTCACCTTGTTTTGATCTGACAGGAATGACGAATCCTTCATTAAGCTTTAGTCTCGCATTGGATATTGAAGATTGCGGACCGGCTGTATTATGCGATGCAGCCTGGGTGGAATACTCCACGGATGGAAGAACCTGGTTAAAACTCGGGGCTTTTGGTGCCGGTACCAATTGGTACAACAGGAATTATACCGGTACGCATGTCTGGAGTACGCAAAACTATACCCGTTGGCATGTGGCTACTGCGGCTTTACCAACAACTGCTAACAACAGCTTACGGTTAAGATTTGTGTTCAATTCTGATGGAGGGGTGAGCAGGGAAGGTATTGCTATTGATGATATTCATGTTTACGATAACATTTATGGAATTTATACCGGGCCTACGATGGGCGCCCCGGTGATGCAGTCAATACCCGGCGGGGTTAATACCTGGGTGGATTTTACAACAGGAGGTAAACTGGTTGCTTCTGTTCAGCCCAATAACCAGGATATGGGTGATACCTATGCACAGGCTTATATTCATACGGGAGCAGTAAGAAGCAGCGACGGCCAATATTACCACAACAGGAATATTACTATCAAACCAGATCCTTTATTAGTCAACCTGGCCGACTCCGCTACAGTTCGTTTTTATTTCCTGGACAGCGAAACAGAAGCACTCATTGCTGCAACAGGTTGCGGAAGCTGCACCAAACCTTCGATGGCCTATGAGTTGGGAGTTTCCAAATACAGCGATCCGAATGATGCAGTGGAAGATGGAAGCCTTGGAAACAGCCTCGGTAGTTATTGGAGTTTTATCAATGCCACCAATGCTGTAAAAGTCCCGTTTGACCAGGGCTACTACGCCGAATTCAAAGTGAAGAATTTTTCCGAGTTCTGGCTGAATAATGGTGGTTTTGATAATAACCATCCGTTACCGGTTCAGCTGATAAGTTTTTCAGCGAATAAAACAGCTGATCGGAAAAATGTACTGCTGAACTGGAAAACAGCATCAGAATTTAATGTCAGCCGGTTTGAAATTGAACTGGCAAGGGGTAATGATGAGTTCCGTTTGAACAGGTTTGCGAAGATCGGGGAGGTCAACAGCAATGGCAATTCGACCACCGATCAGCAATATGGATTTATGGACGCTGAGAATAATAAACTGGGTGTTCGTTACTACCGGTTAAAGATCGTGGACAACGACGGCAGTTTCAGTTATTCTGCAGTTCGGTCGGTGGTCTTTACCAATGAGATTACCTGGCAGGTATTCCCGAATCCGTCTTCGGATGTATTCAACCTGGTTTACCAGGTAAATGAAGGGGAAGCCATGACAGTTAAAGTATATGATGCGGCCGGTAAAACAGTGTACCAGTCATCCGTAACCGGTACAGGGTTTATTCAGAAAATGAGTATTGATATGGGAGCTTCTGTTTACGGCAGCGGCTTGTACCTGCTTGAAGCCGTAACCGGGGAAAAGAAACAATCATTCAGGCTGGTCAAAAAATAAAAAAACCATCCCGCTTGGGCGGGACGGTATATGAAAGTTGCTTTTAATCAGTTTACCAGCCTTGTTTAGCGATGCCGGCTTTGATGGCCGCCAATGCTTTTTCTTCGCCCATCAGGGTGGTGAGTTTGTTTCCTTTTCCGTCATTGCCCTGGGCCATATAAGCACCTTTGGCTGTCTTGGTGATAACAGCATCCAGCATCTCAACTCCCTTTTCTTTCGTTTTTACGTTGTAGGCGGTGATTTTTACATCAGACATGGTCATTAGTTTTTGAGTTAGTAAAGGCTGAAATTACGGATTCCGGAGGGTTTCAGGGGGCAATTTTTTTAAACAGGCATAAAAAAGCCCCAAAATTTCGGGGCTAACTTATTTATTCATAAATAGTTAAGCTTATACATCCAGCTTGGCATATTTCGCATGGCTTTCGATGAATTCCCTCCTGGGAGCCACTTCATCTCCCATCAGCATGCTGAAAATGCGGTCCGCTTCCAGGGCACTTTGGATGGTCACCTGTTTCAGGGTCCTGGTTTCAGGGTTCATAGTAGTATCCCAAAGCTGGTTAGCATTCATTTCACCCAAACCTTTATAGCGCTGAATGTTTACAGAATCTTCCTTTCCCCCGCCTAATCTTTCCACCAAAATTTTTCGCTGTTCTTCATTGTACGCATAAACCTGTTCTTTACCCTTTTTAACCAGGTATAGTGGCGGCTGGGCGATATAAACATATCCTTGCTCCACCAGGGCTTTCATGTACCTGAAAATAAAGGTCAGGATCAAAGTGGCGATATGCGAACCGTCCACATCGGCATCGGTCATGATGATCAGCTTATGATAACGTAGCTTACCAATATCTAATGCCTTAGGGTCTTCCGGAGTTCCCATTTTTACTCCCAGTGCGGTAAACATGTTCCGGATCTCCTCGTTGTCGTAGATCTTATGCTCCATCGCTTTTTCCACGTTCAGGATCTTACCCCTGAGTGGAAGAATAGCCTGGAAACTCCGGTCTCTTCCCTGCTTGGCTGTTCCGCCCGCCGAATCTCCCTCGACTAGGAATAATTCGCAACGGTCAGGATCCCGGTCCGAGCAATCCGCCAGTTTACCGGGAAGACCGCCGCCGGTTAATACAGATTTACGCTGTACTAATTCCCTTGCTTTTCTTGCTGCAGCTCTTGCCTGCGCCGCAAGGATCACCTTATTAATAATATTCTTGGCGTCTCTTGGATTTTCTTCCAGGTAGGCATCCAGTACTTTTGAAACGGTACTATCCACCACACCCATTACTTCGCTGTTGCCGAGTTTGGTTTTGGTTTGTCCTTCAAATTGGGGCTCAGGAACCTTTACAGAAATGATGGCACTTAAGCCTTCCCGGAAGTCATCACCCTCAATCTCTACTTTGGCTTTTTCAAACAAACCATTTTTATCACCATAGCTTTTGAATACCCTGGTTAAGGCACGACGAAAACCGGCCACATGAGTACCACCTTCAATGGTATTGATGTTATTTACATACGAATAGATATGTTCGCTGTATGTGTCGTTATAGTTTAAGGCTACATCTACTGCCACATTGGTATTCTCGTCGTGTCCCTCCACATAAAGAACATTCGGAATAAGCGGATTGCGGCCTGCAGCTTTATCCAGCATTTCTACAAATTCAACGATTCCGCCTTCACTGTAAAATTCAGTTGCAAAAGGCTGCTGGTTATCGTCCAGTTCACGAAGGTCGGTAAGAGTGATGCGGATCTTCCTGTTCAGGTAGGCAAGTTCACGAAGACGGCCTTCGAGAATTTCACGGGTATAAACAGTGGTGATAAAAATGCTGGCATCCGGCCAGAAATGAACCCGGGTGCCGGTTGTTTCGCTATTACCAATTTCACGAACGGCATATTGAGGAATGCCGGTATGATATTCCTGTTCGAATTTTTTTCCATCCCGGTTAACCGTTACATGCAACCTTGAACTCAATGCGTTTACACAACTCACACCCACACCATGCAGACCACCGGATACCTTATAAGAACCCTTATCAAATTTTCCACCCGCATGCAGCACGGTCATTACCACTTCCAGCGCAGAACGCTTTTCTTTGGTATGCATCGCAGTAGGAATACCACGGCCATCATCTTCTACAGCAATTGAATTGTCTTCATGTATGGTAACAGAAATATTCTTACAATAACCTGCCAGTGCTTCATCAATAGAGTTATCAACGACCTCGTACACCAGGTGGTGTAAACCTTTCACACCAATGTCCCCGATATACATGGCCGGACGCTTACGAACAGCTTCCAATCCCTCCAGAACCTGTATACTATCGGCGCTGTAACCGGCCGAAATCGCTGCTGCTTTTTCTTTTGCTTCAGTAGTCATAATATGAGAAAATCTCCCTGTTAAAAATGAAAAAATAGAACTCACAAATTTACGGAAATAGACCCGGGAAGCAGGGTTTTATAAGCTCTTTTTTACACTATTTTTCGGGTGTTGTGGATAAACGAAAATGCCCGGTAAACGGGCATTTCAGCTTTATGACGGCGGGTAAAAAAAAGGTCGTAAAATTCCAGTTATCTTTTGACGATCTGGGCCACCAGGTCAGCTTCAGCACAGACCTTGTTTCCAACATAGGTGGTGCCTTTCATTTCACAAATACCGCGACGGATCGGGGCTGATAATTCCATCTTCAGGATCAGCGTATCGCCGGGTTTTACCATTTGTTTGAATTTGCAGTTATCGATCTTCAGGAAATAAGTATCATACTGGCCTTCACCACTGAGATTAATGGCCAGGATGCCCCCGCATTGTGCCAGGGCTTCAATTTGTAATACGCCGGGCATAACAGGATTACCGGGAAAATGTCCCTGGAAGAACCATTCATTGAACGTTACATTCTTAATGCCGACAATATGCGTGTCACTCAGTTCAATGATCTTATCGACCAGCGCAAAAGGAAAGCGGTGCGGCAATGTTTTTTCAATGAACTGCTGGTCATATACAGGAGGAAGGGTTGGATCGTACACCGGGATACCACGGGTGTGTTTATTCTTCTTGATGTATTGTTTGATCTTTTTAGCAAACTCGACATTGGTACTATGACCAGGACGATTAGCAATAATCCTTCCTTTAATGGGATAGCCGATCAACGCCAGATCACCCACCACATCCAGCAGTTTATGCCTGGCGGGTTCATTGGGGAAACGCAAGACCAGGTTATTGAGATAGCCTTCGCTTTTTACTTCGATCTTATCTTTCTTAAAGATCTTCCGTAAGCGTTCCATCGCTGTATCATCCACGGGCTTGTCAACAATAACGATAGCATTATTCACATCACCGCCCTTGATCAGGTTATGATCCAGCAGCATCTCCAGTTCATGTAAAAAACAAAAAGTACGGCAGGGGGCTATTTCTGTTTTGAAATCATTCAGGTGTTTTAATCCTGCGTGTTGTGTACCCAAAACGGGAGAGTTGAAATCAATCAGCGTAGTAACATTATATTCCATGGCGGGCATCACCACCATTTCGACTCTTTTGGCTTCGTCGTAGTAATAAATATTTTCATCAATGCTATACCAGACTTTTGCAGCATCCTGTTCTAAAATTCCGGCTTCTTCGATCAGTTCCACAAAAGGTTGTGAACTGCCATCCATGATCGGCATTTCAGGCCCGTTGATCTCCATCAGGCAGTTGTCAATGCCCATACCAACTAAGGCAGCCAGCACATGTTCAACGGTGCTTATTTTGGCACCATTGGCTTCCAGTGTGGTACCGCGGCTTACATCCGTTACCAGGTCACAATCTGCTTTGATCACCGGTTGATTGGGCAGGTCAATGCGTTGGAACTGGAATCCAAACCCCGGGCTGGCCGGTTTCAGGGTCAGGTCGGCCATTACACCCGTATGTAAACCGGTGCCGGAAATGCTCACGGCGGATTTTAAAGTATGCTGTTTATCAGGATTGAAACCGGCATTTTCACCGGCAGCTGGTTTTTTTTCTATGAGGGGATTCATAATGACAAATATAGGAATTAGAAAGTAGTCAGCCGGTCCTGCCGTGGCTGTTATTCAATTTTCCACCCGGAGTTTTCTGCCTTTAATCATACCTGTACCTGCCGAAGGTCATTCTTACCGGAGGGCTCACCGGATTACCTTAACAGGGAAAATTATCTCATTTCAAAAATTGCTTTATATGAAAAATTTTTTTCTTCCCATCCTGTTACTGGTAAGTTCAGTTGCAGTTGGACAAGCATGGGCTAAAGAATATGATTTTGTTGATGATTGTGTTTGTGGTCTTGCCAAAGTGGGTAAGGATGGCAAGTTTGGGTATGTCGATAATAAAGGTAAATTGGTTGTTCCTGTCATGTATGACGAAGCAATGTCCTTTAGTGAAGGAATGGCTGCCATCCGGGAAGGTAAATATTGGGGTTACCTGGACAGCACCGGTGTGATCGTGATTAAACCTCAATACGACGAAGCGATGTCATTTGCAGACAGCCTTGCTGCCGTAAAAAAAGGAGGTCATTTTGGTTTCATTGACCGGAACAATCATGTCGTGATTCCGTTTGAATATGAAATGGCCGGCAGTTTTGGGGAAGGGCTGGCCCCGGTATCCAACGCCAAAGAACTCTGGGGCTATATCAATCAGAAAGGAAGACTGGTGATCGGGTTCAGTTTCACGTTTGCCGACCGGTTCAGCGATGGTCAGGCAAGGGTAATGAAAGGAAGCCGCTTGTATTATATTGACAGGAATGGAAAAGAAGTGAGCCAGTGAGAAAATTACTAACTATCAAAAAGGAGCTTAACAGAAGCTCCTTTTTATTTAAACCTTTTCAGCCAGCAATTGCTTGATCAATGCTTCTAATTCTTTTACTCTTTTTTCCAGTTCAGGTAGTTTGCGGGTAACGGCCTGGCTGCGGAGGGCCGCTGTATAATCATAAGCCGGGGAACCAGTAACGGCTTTACCCGGGTCGATGGATTTGCTGACACCACTTTGCGCATTCACTTTAGCACCATCACCTAATTGTATATGACCAACAATACCGGCTTGCCCGCCGATCATTACACCATTCCCGATCTTGGTACTGCCACTTACACCGGCCTGTGCAGCTATTACCGTGCTGTTGCCAATCTCCACGTTATGGGCAACCTGGATCAGGTTGTCCAGCTTGGCGCCACTCTTTATTAAAGTAGAACCAATCGTCGCCCGGTCAATGGTGGCATTGGCGCCAATTTCCACATGATCCTGTATCACTACATTCCCGATCTGCGGCACTTTTTTAAAACTACCATCTGCCTGTGGTGCAAAACCAAACCCATCACTGCCGATTACTGTGCCGGCGTGAATAATAACATTATTGCCGATCACACAATCATGATAAATTTTTACCCCCGGGTGGATAATACAATTATCGCCTACTGTTACATTATCCCCGAGAAAGGCATTGGGATAGATTTTCGTGTTATTGCCAATTCTTACTTTCTCCCCGAGGTAAGCAAATGCCCCGATAAATACCTGCTGACCATAGACCGCTGTTTTTGCAATATAACTGGGTTCCTGCACCCCGCTCAATTGTTGTTGCATGATCTCCTGGTATTTGCTGAGTAAGGTGGCAAAAGCGGTGTAAGCATCTGCTACCCGGATCAAGGTAGCCTGTACGGCTTGTTTTAACTGGAAGCCTTCATTGATGATGATGACAGAAGCCTTCGTGGTATAGATATAATCCTCGTACTTCGGATTGGCAAGAAAACTAAGCTGCCCTTCCCCAGCTTCCTCGATCTTTCCAAAGGAATTTACAGATGCGGAAGGGTCGCCTTCAATGGTACCATTGATAAGCAGGGCAATTTGAGCAGCAGGGAAAGTCATGAGTCTATTATTTAGCTATCGGATATAACAAATGTAATATTTTTTAACGGGGCTGGCCAGTTGCGGATGGATCAGTGCATTGTCCACTTTGGAAATGTCTTTCACCGTTCCGTCTTTGAATAAAATATTGATCTTTTCATCCAACGGGTTATAAGTGGTGTTGATGGCTTCCCCGGTAAAGACAAAATAACCTGCTTCAGTATTGCTGATCCCAAACCGGGTCATGGCTTCTTTTATCTTTGCTGTTTCCAGTTGCGGGTCAACGGGATCTGCCTGTAGTTTTACTTTGAATAACCTCCGGTCGATAAGAGAACGACAAAGCGTCGATAATATTTTATCCGGGTGAAAGCACCAGTTTTTGATCGTGGCCATTACATCATGATCGTCCAGCTGGCAAAAAGTATCGAGGTGACTGGCGATGGAAATACGGCTATCGGTTTGTTGTAAAAAGAAATCCAGTGCTGCGGAAACGGCAGTTACTTTTTCTCCTTTACTGATCAGTTCTTTTGCCCGTCGGATGATCTTTACCAGCATCATTTCAGCACCCAGTACTGTTTTGTGTAAATATACCTGCCAGTACATCAGCCGGCGGCTCACCAAAAATTTTTCAATGGAATAAATGGCTTTTTCTTCCACCATCAATTGTCCGTCTTTTACAGCCAGCATTTTAATGATGCGGTCATACCCGATCACTCCTTCTGCCACACCGGTAAAAAAACTATCCCTGTTCAGGTAGTCCATCCGGTCCACATCTAACTGGCCGGATACTAACTGATGCAAAAATGGTTTAGGATATTGATTGGTAAAAATGGCAATAGCGGTTTGTAATTGCCCGTTGAATTCTTCATCCAGTTTTTTGATCAGCAGCAAGGATATGGTTTCATGATGCACATCGGTGATCAGTTCCTGTTCCAGTGCATGCGAATAAGGCCCATGACCCATATCATGCAATAAGATGGCAATCTTTGCACCCAGTTCTTCTTCTGGGGTTATTGCAATGCCCTTACTTTTTAATTCAAATAAAGCCATACTCATCAGGTGATAAGCACCTAAAGAATGATGCAACCGGGAATGAACAGCACCGGGATATACCAGGTGGGCAAATGCCATCTGGTGAATATTGCGCAGCCGCTGGTACCAGGGGTGGGAAATAATTTGCAGGATCAGCGGGTGATCAATTGTAATAAAACCATAGACCGGGTCGTTGATGATCTTGCGAACTGGCGTCATTGTTGCTTTTTTGTTAAAGGCCCCGGAAGGGCAGGCGGCAAAAGTACAACGACCGGACTTAATAAGCTATTTTTGAAAGGAGCAGGGCCGGTTTCCCTTCAACCGGGAAAATGCAAAAGGAGAACTACTAATCATAAACTTCAAACTATTAAGAATGGCAGTTGCAAAAATAATCTGGGTGGATGATGAGATCGAAAGTTTACAGTCACAAAAGATGTTCCTGGAAAATAAAGGATACGAAGTGCAAACCTTTACCAATGGCTTTGATGCGATTGATTATGTAAAAGAGAACCTGGTGGATGTGGTATTGATCGATGAGACCATGCCCGGCATTACCGGCCTGGAAACCCTGGCCAAGATCAAAGAGATCAACCAGTCATTGCCGGTGGTATTGATCACCAAGAATGAGACAGAGAACCTGATGGATGAAGCCATCGGTTCGCAGATCAGTGATTACCTGATCAAGCCGGTAAATCCCAACCAGGTTTGGCTGAGCCTGAAAAAAATCATTGATAACAGGCGGTTAGTGGCAGAAAAAACAACCACGGCCTACCAGCAGCAGTTCCGTAATTTATTTATGGCGCTGAACAGCAATCCGGATTATAATGAGTGGATGGACATCTATAAAAAATTAGTGTACTGGGAACTGGAAATGCAGAAAAGCGATAGTCCAGAAATGCAGGAAGTATTGCAAAGCCAGAAAGCAGAGGCTAATACAGAGTTTTTCAAATTTGTTTCAAAGAATTATGCAGGATGGGTTTCTCCAAAAAGTGCAGACGGACCGGTGATGAGTCATTCGTTGGTGCAATTCAAAGTGCTGCCGCATGTTGAAAAAGGAACTCCCTTGTTTTTTGTAGTGATCGATAATCTCCGGTTTGATCAGTGGAAAGCAATACAACCCATTTTTGCGGAGAGTTTCCGCATCCTGGAAGAGGATAGCTTCTATAGTATTTTACCAACAGCCACCCAGTATTGCCGGAATGCTATTTTTTCCGGCCTGATGCCCATTGATATTGAAAAGCAATTCCCGGTGCAATGGAAGAATGATGATGAGGAAGGGGGAAAGAATCTGCACGAAGAAGAATTTTTCCGGGCACAATTAAAGAGATTAGGTAAGGGGGACCTGAAAATTTCTTACACCAAAGTATTAAATAACCAGGCCGGGCTCGACCTGGTGAATAATATCCATAACCTGCTGAACAACGATATCAATGTGATCGTGTATAATTTTGTGGATATGCTCAGCCATGCCCGCACGGAAATGGAAGTGCTGAAAGAACTGGCCGGCGATGAAATGAGTTACCGCAGCATCACAGCGAGCTGGTTTGAACATTCACCCCTGCACCAGGCATTGAAAAAAGTGGCGGAGAAGAATATCAGGATCGTACTGGCGACCGATCATGGCAGTGTGCGGGTGAAGACACCCTACAAAGTAGTGGGAGATAAACAAACCACGACCAATCTCCGGTATAAACACGGACGCAATTTAAATTACGAACCTAAAGAAGTGCTGGCTTTCCGTGATCCGAGAGAAGCGGGGCTGCCGGTACCAACCGTCAACTCTTCTTTCATTTTTGCCAAGGAAGATAGCTTTCTCTGTTATCCGAATAACTACAATTATTATGTGAACTATTACAAGAATACCTTCCAGCACGGAGGTGTCAGCCTGGAGGAAATGATCGTTCCCGTGATCAAGATGCAGAGCAAATAAACCCCTGTCCCCTAAAGGGGAACTTAGATCGAATAGTCTTCTCTTTGTGGAAAAGTATTAAATAAGAGAATTTCTTATATAGTAGTTTTGCATGTGCAGGAAAATTTAATCTGTAAACTCTAAACATCCCTTCAGGGGCCTGGGGCATGAAATACACACAAACAACTCTTGATAAATTAGAAGCCATTCCTGAACAATCCGGGTATGTATTGCGGTATGAGCGGGGCACTTTCCAAAGCGGGTATTGCATCCTGGAAGCCAGGAAAGTAGTGGTGTTAAATAAATTCCTGCAGATTGAAGGTCGTATCAATACCTTATTAGACCTGATACCGCAACTGGAGATCAATACAGAGGTGCTGACAGAAGATGCCAAAAAACTCTACCTCGATATTATTTCCAAACTCGAGACAGAAGAGAACGGAAGCAATTAGTTATTCCACTTTTTGTTCGTCAAGGCGTCATAGTAGGTTAACTAATTAACCAATAACTTTACGGGGTGACTTGTCCTCCTTTAAAAATTACTTTTCTCGGTACGGGTACCAGCAGCGGGGTGCCTATGATCGGCTGCGATTGTGCCGTATGCACATCCACAGATAAAAGAGATAACCGTCTTCGTTCAAGCATACTGGTGCAATCTGCTGCCACATCACTGGTGGTGGACACTGGCCCGGATTTCAGGCAACAAATGCTAAGGGAGAAAGTGAAACACCTGGATGCTGTTTTATTCACACACCCGCATAAAGATCATCTTGCCGGCCTGGATGATATCCGGGCATTTAACTTCTTTTCTAAAAGACCGATTGATATTTATGCAGACTCACTGACAGAGGAAGCCGTAAGAAGGGATTTTTATTATGCTTTTACTGATACCAAATATCCCGGTATCCCTGAATTGAATATGCATACCATCAACCTTGACCCTTTTATGGTGGGTGATATACCAGTTACTCCCATCCAGGTATGGCATTTAAAAATGCCGGTGCTTGGTTTTCGTTTCGGAAAATTCACTTACATCACTGATGCCAACCGGGTTGAGGAAGAAGAAAAAGAAAAGATCAGGGGAAGTGAAGTACTTGTTTTGAATGCACTCCGCAAGCAAAAGCATATTTCCCATTTCACTCTTGGGGAGGCGATAGAGCTGGTACAGGAACTACAAATCCCCGGGGCTTATTTTACGCATATTTCACACCAGTTGGGTCTTCATGCGGAGATAGAAGCTGAATTGCCCGATGGAGTACATCTCGCATACGATGGACTTGCCTGGGGAGGTTAGAAGATTTTATAACTAACAAGTGTTAGTGTAAAAGATTTTCCCTTATCTTGCATCCGCCTTTAATGATTGTTTTGCCATGATCTTAAGGCACGGACAGTGCCACCCCGGCTTCCTGGTGTGGCACTGTTATTAGTAATTAACACCAACGATTGTAACACTATGAATTTTCAGTCATCTGAACTCACACAACAGGTAGGCCATACAGCCCGTGATTTTGCACAGCGTTATATCAGACCCCATGTCATGGAATGGGATGAACAACAACAATTCCCGGTTCATATTTTTAAGGAAATGGGCAAACTGGGTTTGATGGGAGTCCTGGTGCCCGAACAGTATGGAGGTGCGGGTCTTGGTTATTTTGAATACAAAATGGTTATTGAAGAAATCGCTAAAGTATGCGGTTCGGTAGGCCTTAGCCTGGCTGCACATAATTCCTTATGCACCGGGCATATCATGACCTTCGGTAATGAAGAGCAAAAGAAAAAATATTTACCTAAACTGGCTACTGCTGAATGGATCGGTGCCTGGGGGCTGACAGAAGCGAATACAGGCAGTGATGCAGGCAATATGAAATGCACGGCTGTTAAAGACGGCAATGACTGGATCATCAATGGAACCAAAAACTGGATCACTCATGGTAACAGTGGCGATGTGGCGGTAGTGATCTGCAGAACGGGGGAGCCCCGCACTAAAAATAACTCGACTGCTTTTGTGGTGGAACGGGGAACCAAAGGATTCAGTGCCGGTAAGAAAGAAAATAAACTGGGTATGCGGGCCAGTGAAACAACAGAGATGGTTTTTGATCAGTGCCGTATCCCGGATGCTAACCGGCTGGGCGAAGTGGGAGATGGTTTTAAACAAGCGATGAAAGTACTGGATGGTGGAAGAATATCCATTGCCTCTCTTTCTATTGGTATTGCCAAAGGGGCTTATGAAGCCGCATTGAAATATTCGCAGGAACGCTACCAGTTCGATCAGCCTATTTCCAGTTTCCAGGGAATCTCCTTTAAACTGGCCGATATGGCTACGGAAATTGCAGCGGCAGAACTGCTTACTTTACAGGCTTGCGACCTGAAGGAACGAAAACAACCGATGACCAAAGAAGCAGCTATGGCAAAATATTATGCCAGTGAAGTGGCCGTGAAAGTGGCCAATGATGCCGTACAGGTATTCGGCGGTTATGGATATACCAAAGATTTCCCGGTTGAAAAATTTTACCGGGATGCCAAACTTTGTACCATTGGGGAAGGCACCAGCGAGATACAAAAGATCGTTATTTCCAGGGAAGTATTACGCAGCTAATAACCCTCCCGCTGAAATTTTTATCCAATCCTGTTGCAGCAGGATTTTTTTATTTCCGTTATTTAACGGTGCAGGTATGGTTGTTTGCCCGTTTATTAAACCGGGTTTTCCGTATAGATTTGTGGAGACTCATTTTTCTTTCACTAAAACAATATATGTATGAAAAAAGCCATGATCGCTGCCAACATCCTGTTCTTTATTATTGTGGGCTTTTATGCCTGTAACCAGCAGAAAACGGAAACGGATCCCTGCCGGCAATTACATGCCAAAGACTACAGCGGCAAACCCATGAAGGGCTACCTGGATGTGAACCTTGCTAAAGAAATCGCTGACCTGTATTATGGAGACAAGGACAAAGCGTATATTTCAGATGCAGGCGGCATTACCAATATTGAAGACGCCAAAGCCGTATGGTTCGACCTGGAAACACTCAAACAATATATCTGGCAGATAGAGGATACGCTTTGTAAACAAGGTTGTAATATCGATAGTCTTGGGTTGGGTATGCATGTGTATTTCGCTAAATATCCCGATTCATCATTGATCAAACAGTTTGGAGTTGATCCGAAATATGCCCTGCACCAGACCGTTTTCCTGACCGCTACGTATAAAGGGCAAAAAGGAAATATTGATTTTGATCCCTTCCATCCCGGAGCTGATAAATGCAAGCCTACACCACTGGGAGCTTATTTGCAACGATCTGCCAGCAGCAAGGAAGGGATGAAACTGGGCGGTGGTGATGGTGCAGGAGTATTGAATCATGGGGACCTGGCACCACCTCCTGCAGGAACAGGCGAATTTCCCAGCGGGGAAAATTGAAACAAGATTTTTTACTGAAAAGGTTACTTTTTGGAAACTACTGACATTCTAAAATGGACACTTAATGTCTTCGAACTGATTGCCTGCATTACAGGTTTCATATGCTGGAATAAAATCAATGCCAGCTATTGGAGATTCTTTCCTGTTTTTCTTCTTATTATAATATTGATAGAAATAACTGGGAAAATCATTTTAGTTGTTTTTGATGACATTAAGCTCAACTCAGCAATGTATCGGTATTTTGGTATACCGATACAGTTTTTATTTTATTTCTGGTTATTCCGAAAGTATTTTTTTGACTCGGCACAGCGATACTGGCCCGTGGCCGGGCTAATTATTTATGTAATAAGCTGGTTAGGGGAAATGTTTTTTTTCGAAAAAGCAAAATACTGGTTCATGTCTTTTTCTTACACGATCGGGAATATTGTACTTCTTGTTTTAATCATTACTTTTTTCATAAAATTTATTCATAGCGAACAGATATTGAAATACAGGGAGAGTACAATGTTTTGGGTTTGTCTTGGCCTATTGTCGTTTTACCTCGGAACTTTCCCGTTTTATGCACTCCGGAATACGCTGTTTCATAATTATAATGAGGTTTTTAATATTTACTATCATGTAAATTTTATTTTAGATTACTTAATGTATATATTTTTCACCATCGCATTTATATGGGGCAGGCCGAAATAACCATATTCATCATACTTGCAAATATCATTTTGCTGATCCTGGTCTCCGGGATCATCATCTTTATTTTTCAATACCGGAAACGGAAGATCCTGCATGAAAAAGAAAAAGCCCTGATCGAGGAAAAACACAAACTGGATATCCTGCATACCCAATTGCAGGCACAGGAACAAACCATGCAGTTTATAGGCCGGGAGATCCATGATAGTGTGGCGCAAAAATTGACCCTCGCCACGATCTATACCCAAAAGCTCGAATACGAGAACCGGGTTCCCGAGATTGCCGATAAGCTGCAACGGATCAGCAGCGTTATTAATGATTCACTGGAAGAACTGAGAGATCTTTCCCGCACACTGGCCGATAATAAAATGCATGAGACCAGCCTGGCTGATCTTCTTTTTTTTGAATGTGGACGGGTGAATGATACAGGCGTTTGCAAAGCCGTTTTTGAATCCGATTTTACCCGGGAGATCAGCGTCACGGTAAAAAGCTTCCTGCTGAGAATTGCCCAGGAATTTATGCAGAATAGCCTCAAACATTCGGAAGGCGACCTGATCACAGTTCAATTATCTCAAACAGCAGATGGATTGTTATTAAAAGCGGCTGATAACGGGAAGGGCTTTGATAGTACTAACGTTCAGTCAAGAGGCATTGGTTTGGCGAATATGAAAAGACGTGTACATCTGATCGGCGGATTGTTTAATTTGCAAAGCGAACCCGGTAAGGGAACGCAACTGGAAATTACGATCCCTGAAAAGAACCTGGCGTCTGATTAATAACCTATGCCCACCACCATTGTCATTGTTGATGACCACCTGCTTATTGCGAAGGCGATTACTTCCATCATTGAACAATTTAATGATTACAAAGTATTGTATGAATGTGAGAATGGAAAAGTACTGCAGGACCGTTTTCAGCATTCCAAAAATATTCCCCGTATTATTTTACTGGATATCTCCATGCCCGAAATGGATGGCTTTGAAACCGCCATCTGGCTTCGTCAAACTCACCCGGAGGTGCTGATCATGGCATTGACGATGCAATCTGATGATGAGTCGTTGTTAAAAATGATTAAATGCGGAGCCAAAGCATATCTCCAGAAAAATGTACACCCCACAGAACTTGAAAAAGCACTGGATGCATTGCAAAAAAAAGGTTTTTATTATCCCGACTGGGCTACCAGCCGGGTATTGCACAGCATCGCCAACGGCGGCACTGAAAATAATAACGGTATTCCGTTGAGCGACCGGGAAAAAGATTTTCTCCGGTTCACCTGCACCGAACTGACGTATAAGGAGATCGGTGAAAAAATGTTCTGCAGTCACCGGACGGTGGAAAGCTACCGGGACAGTTTATTTGAAAAACTCGGAGTGAAGACAAGAGTGGCCCTGGCACTGTATGCGGTAAAGATCGGGCTGTATAAACTGTGAGATGAACAAACGCTGTTGTAATTTTATAGGGTGAACAGGCAGGTCAATTATATCATTTCTGCTCATCTTCTTTTGGCAACACTAACGGCAGGGCTGTTGTTCATTAAAAATATTTCTTCAACGGAATTGTTGTCGGAAAAACAAGAAGCTTTCTGCGGCACAGTTAGCCCAACTGCTGCTGTTTTATCTGAAACTGCGGCGAAGGGCAAAACCTTATTTATGAGTCGTTGTGCTTCTTGTCATTCTATTTTTAAAGATGCGACAGGCCCGGGCTTGTTGGGCTTCCAGAACCGTGGTCCCTGGTCAGACAGTAACAAATTATATGAATGGATAAAAAATCCGTCGGAGTTCATGAAGAAAGACCCTTATACAAGAGAGCTAAAAAAGCAATATGGAACAGTGATGACAGGCTTCCCGGATATAACGAGAGATGAAGTGGATGCCATTGCTGATTTCTTAATACAGTACGAAGCTCAGAGAGGATATTAAATCATTTCACCTCCTGCATTTCCACCAGTTTCCTGTAAAAACCATTTTGGGCGATCAGTTCTTCATGGTTACCCCGTTCAACGATCTTTCCTTTTTGCAATACGATAATTTCATCAGCATGCCGGATGGTGGACAACCGGTGTGCAATCACGATACTGGTCCGGTTCTGCATCATATTATTGATGGCATCCTGCACTAACCGTTCGCTTTCTGTGTCAAGGGAAGAAGTAGCTTCATCCAAAATCAGGATCGGTGGGTTTTTAAGTACGGCCCTCGCAATGGTTAGCCGCTGGCGTTCACCACCACTTAGTTTGCTTCCCCGGTCACCGATATTACTGCTGTAGCCGCCTTCTTTTTTAATGATGAATTCATGGGCATTGGCAATTTTAGCCGCTTCTTCTATCTGTTCTGCAGTGGCCTGCTGGTCACCTAATGCAATATTATTGGCAATGGTATCATTGAATAAAATAGGTTCCTGGGTCACGATACTCATCTGGCTGCGTACGGAATGCAGGGAATAGTCTTTGATATTGATACCGTCGATCAATACTTCTCCACTGGTCACATCATGAAAACGGGGTACCAGGTCTGCCAAAGTAGATTTACCGGCGCCGGAGGAACCGACAAGTGCGACTGTTTTTCCTTTAGCCACTGTAAAGCTGATATTGTCAAGGATTACAGCATCTGCATAGGCAAAACTGGCATTGCGGAATTCGATCGAATGATTAAAAGAAGTCAACTGCCTGCCGGTTGGATTGTCGTCTACCGTAACCGGAGTTTTCAATATTTCTTCAATGCGGATAATTGCCGCAGATCCTTTTTGCATATTGCTGAAGGAGGTTGACAATGCTTTCACCGGGTTGATGATATTATAAAACAGAGCGAGGTAAGCAAGAAAAGTGGAAGGGGCCAATGGAATTTTTTGCCCCAGTACCAGTTGCCCGCCAAACCAGAGAATACCTACAAAAACCAGCACCCCTAAAAACTCAGATACGGGTGATGCCATATCCCTGCGCCGGCTGATCTTGTTTTTTGCATTTAGTAATTCGTCATTGGTTTTTTCAAACCTGGATTTTAATAAGGTTTCAATATTAAAAGCCTTTATTACCCGCAGCCCATTCAGTGTTTCATCCATAATGGATAAGGATTCGCCCTGTTTAATGGCAGCTTCATTAGACTGTTTTTTTAGTGTTCTTGAAATACGGCCTAGAATAAAACCGATAATGGGTATGCAAACAAGAATAGCCAGTGTTAATTGCGGGCTGATATAAAACAGGACCGCAAAATTGATCAATATTGTCAGCGGGTCCCTGATCCATCCTTCCAATGCACCTACCAGGGAGTTCTCTACTTCATATACATCGTTGGTGCTTCGGCTGATAATGTCGCCCTTTCTTTTTTCTGTAAAAAAGCCAACCGGGAGTTGTAATATTTTATTATACAGGTCGGAGCGAAGCGTGTTGACAATTTTGTTCTTTAACGGGTTGAGAATATAAAAAGAGAAATAGAGAAACAGGTTTTTTAACAGAATGGAGAATACGATAATAACGCAGATCATTGCTAAAGCACCAACTGCATCCATTTTGCCTACCTGTTTCACCATCAGGCTGCGCAGGGATTCCATGACGGGGTTATCAATTGTTTTCGTAAGGCTGGAACTGTCACCTTTGAATATGAGGTCGAAAAAAGGAGCCAGCATACCAAAAGAAACAATACCGAAAACAATAGAAAGAAGGATACACAAAAAGTAAAGGGCAATTTTGCCCTTGTAATTCTTCAAATAGCTGAAAATTCTTGAATATTTATTCATCGCCTGTATTAATCGCTTAAACGGGGCAAAGTAACTAATTTTACAGCGAACTCAATTGTTAAGAACATGGAAGAAGGTAAAAGACAGAAACAGATCGCCGGGCTGCTGAATGAAGAGATGAACCTCATTTTTCAGCGGCTGGGCCTGAATATGATTAATGGGGGGATGGTATCCATTTCCTCGGTGAAAGTGACCCCTGATCTGCTGGAAGCCCGGTTTTACCTGAGCTTTTTTCAGGTAACTGATGTACCGGCTGCCCTGCATAAAATCGAGGAAAAACACCACGAGATCAAAAAAGAACTGGCGGCCCGGGTACGGCACCAGCTGCGCAGCATCCCGGTACTGAAGTTCTTCCAGGATGATACGCTGGATCATGTGTTTAAAATGGAGGAAATTTTCAAAAAGATCAGTGACGATAAACCTCCGACAAAAGAATGAGGGCTTACCTGGAAACTATTGAACCAGTTAACTAATCAACCAATTAATTCATCCCTTGCACTTCCTTTTTGCCTGGCGCTATTTCAAAGCAAAAAAAACCACCAATGCCATCAATATTATTGCATGGACAAGTGTTGCTGCAATAATTATTGGCACAACGGCACTGGTATTAGTGCTGAGTGTGTTCAATGGCTTTGAAGGCCTGGTAAAATCTTTGTATTCTTCTTTCTATACTGATCTCAAAGTGATACCGGTATCGGGGAAACTAATGAACGTATCATCAGGCCAACTGGAGCAGATCAAAGCCATCCCCGGCATCCGTAATTTTTCACTGGTGCTGGAAGAGAAAGCCTTTTTACAAACCCGGACAAGACAGTTTGGGGGTGAAGACGAAGAAAGGGAAAACCAGAAAGTGGTGCAATTAAAAGGAGTGGATAAACAATACCGGTATGTAACCGGGGTGGCCGGTAATTTATTTAAAGGGGAGTTTGTATTAGGGGATAGTGAATCACCACAGATGATCATTGGTGCCGGTGTGGAACGGACATTGGATATAGATGCCGATAATCACCTGGACCCATTGGTGGTTTACCTGCCGAGAAAAGATGGAACCGAACAACTGGATCCGTTGCAATCCATTTCTTCCAGCCAGGTCACGGTGAGTGGCGGTTTTATGGTGCAGCAGGATTTTGATAATACTTTTTGCATTACGAATATTGATTTCCTGCGAAATGCCCTCAAACTGAAAGAGGATCAGTATTCAGCGATTGAAATTGCTGTTACAGATCCGTCAACCGCAGACGATATTCAAAAGAAGGTAAAGAAGGTGCTGGGTGATAAGTATGCTGTACTGAATAAATACCAGCAAAATAAAAGCCTGTACGCTGTTATGAATATGGAACGCTGGGCTATTTATGGGGTGCTGAGTCTTATCCTTGTTGTTGCTGCTTTCACCATGATAGGAGCGTTGACAATGCTGGTGCTGGAAAAACAAAAAGATATCAGTGTGCTGCATGCATTGGGTGCTAACAGGAGTTTTATTCAAAAAGTGTTTTTAAATGAAGGCATGTTACTGGCATTGATCGGTGGCGGCATCGGTATGCTGCTGGCATTGATCATTGCGGTGTTACAGATCAATTTTCATTTGATCCCGTTAACAGGGGGTTCTTTCCTGATCGATTATTTCCCGGTAAAACTGAGAATAGCAGATTTTCTGCTGGTAGGAGCTACTGTTTTTATCATTGCCTTGCTGGCATCCTGGTTTCCTTCCCGGAAAGCGGCCCTGCAACAGTTCTCCTTAAAGAGTGAATGAGGGAAGGGACATCCTGAAATAAAAAAAGAAACCGGCGAAGGTTTCTTTTATGCAATTTTTCAAAAGTCAAAATTAATAATCACCCAATGTTTCGGGCAATTGTGCCAATGCTTTAGCCAATTGTTCATCGTTCGGTGCAATTCCATGCCATTCATGTGATCCTTCCATGAAGTCAATGCCTTTCCCCATTTCTGTTTTCATCAGGATTACGATGGGTTTGCCCTTTCCAATAAAGGTTTTGGCATGTTCCAGTGCCTTCACAACTTCATCCACATCATTTCCTTTTTCCAGGTGAATCACTTCCCAGCCAAATGCTGAAAACTTAGCTGCCAGGTCACCCAGTCCCATTACTTTTTTGGTAGGTCCGTCGATCTGTTGGCCATTCCAGTCAATGGTTGAGATCAGGTTATCAACTTTATGATGGGTTGCAAACATGGCCGCCTCCCAGATCTGTCCTTCCTGTAATTCTCCATCACCATGCAATGAATAAACGACAGTGGATTCTTTATTTAATTTTTTGGTCAGGGCCGCACCAATCGCAGCACTCATGCCCTGGCCCAGCGAACCGGAAGCTATTCTTACACCCGGCAAATGCTCATGGGTGGCGGGATGCCCCTGCAATCTTGTGTTTAGTTTCCTGAAAGTGGCCAGTTCTTTAGTATCAAAATAGCCTGAGCGGGCCAAAGTGGAATAGAAAAGGGGAGAAATATGTCCGTTGGATAGGAAAAATACGTCTTCGTTGATTGCGTCCATAGTAAAGGACGGGTTATGTTTCATCACTTTAAAGTACAGGGCGGTCAAAAAATCGGTACATCCTAAGGAGCCACCCGGGTGACCGCTGCTTGAACCATGGACCATTCTTACAATATCCCTGCGGATTTGTGTAGCAATTGCACTTAATTCTGCCATAACGACTATCTGTTTTTTAAACTTTTTCGATCTCTTCAGTTCAAAAGCCTCACCAGCGCTGCAAAAGTGCAATCTTTTTTGATACAAACTCCACCCCATATCATCATTCTGGCCACAAAAAATCGAATCTTACGGGTTTCATTAAAAAATAATACGTAAATGCACTAAAAACATGAAACACAATAGGAAAAACAAACCTGAACACATATTTTTGCCCACGAAAACCTTACCTGCATGCTTGATGTGCTTTTGACAGCTTCAGTTTCTTTCATCATTTCTTTCCTGGCTATCCCTGTAGTATTACAAATAGCGGAGCAAAAGAAATTATATGACATACCCGATGAAAGAAAGGTCCACACCCGCCCTGTTTCCTCCCTCGGAGGAGTGGGGATTTTTGGCGGCTTCTTACTGGCAGCCTTATTGTCTATCCAGGGTAACCAGAATCCCGAGTTTCAATATTTTTTTGCAGCAGCTTTAGTGATTTTTTTCCTGGGCCTGAAAGATGACCTGATGGTACTTTCTGCCAGCAAAAAATTTGTGGGACAGGTAATAGCTGCTTCTATCCTCATTCATCTTGGCGGTATCCGGCTGGATAGCATGCATGGATTGTTTGGATTTCAGCAGGTACCCGAAGCTTTTGGTCTTGCCTTATCTTATCTCACGATCATTGTAATCATCAATTCTTTTAACCTGATTGATGGCATTGACGGACTGGCTTCCAGCCTTGGTATTATCACCATGCTCATATTTGGTACTTATTTCTTTGCTGTTGATCAGCAGGCCTATGCTTTATTAGCTTTTTCAATGGGCGGCAGCCTGGTGGCATTCCTGATCTTTAATCATCACCCTGCAAAAATATTCATGGGAGATTCCGGTTCACTTATGATCGGGCTGGTGAATTCGATACTGGTTATAAAATTCATTGCTGTGGCCGATTCACCTGCAACACTGATACCTGTGGATTCAGCTGTAGCTGTTGGTGTTTCTATTCTTATTGTCCCCTTGCTGGATACACTCAGGGTTTTTGCTATTCGTATCGTCAATGGCCGTTCACCGTTTACCCCCGACAGGAATCATATCCATCATTTGCTGTTAGACAGAGGCCTTGGCCATGCTGCAGTAACCTTCACCTGTGTAGGTATTAACCTGTTCTTTGTTGTGTTTGCTTACCTGGGCAGATCAATGGGGCCTACTTACCTGGTATTGGTGATGCTGATTCTATCTTATTCCGGTCTTGGCCTGTTGTATTATCGCAGAAAGCCACGCCGCAGAATGGTGATTGCCAAAAGCATGAATGGAACCACGGAACTGAAGACAACCTCGAAAGTGGTAACACTCACCCACGAAGCATCCGTTGCAGATAAGAACTAGTTTTTATAAATAATTCTTTGCCGGAAGAAATAACACCTTAATTCTTCCGGCCTTTTTTTTGATACCCGTCTTTTATTAGCTTTGCGTCCCGTCCCGCATACAAACGGGTTTTAAAACAATACATATTATGGCAGAAGATATTCCTTCGATCATCACAACCGCAGATGATCATATGAACAAAGCGATCACTCACCTCGAAGCGGAATTGATCAAGATCAGGGCTGGCAAAGCCAACCCGCAGATGCTGGATGGTCTGGTGGTAGACTACTACGGGTCACCCATGCCCATTAACCAGGTAGCTAATATCAGTGTGATGGATGCCAGGACACTGAGTATCCAGCCCTGGGAAAAAAACATGCTGCAGCCAATTGAAAGATCTATTATTGCTGCGAACATTGGTGTAACACCGCAGAATGACGGAGCTCTTATCCGTCTTTTTCTGCCTCCTTTAACGGAGGAGCGAAGAAAGGAACTGGTAAAAAGATGCCAGGGAGAAGGCGAGCAGTCTAAAATTGCAATCCGGAATATCCGCCGGGATGCTATCGAGCATATCAAAAAATTACAAAAAAACGGGTTGAGTGAAGATGCAGCAAAAGATGCAGAAGCAGAAGTACAGCAGGTGACAGATAAATTTATTTCCCTGGTGGAAAAGCACCTGGCTTCAAAAGAAAAAGAGATAATGGCTGTATAAGAAAATTATTCAGAAATAGCATTACCAGGCGTGGCAATAGCTGCGCCTGTTTTTTTATCCGGCCTGTTGGCGAGATAAACACCGAGGAGGATAATGCCCAGGCAGATCACCTGCAACCAGGAAATAGGTTCATGATCAATATAGCCCCACAATAAAGCAATGAAAGGGATGCCATATGTCACCAGCGAGGCAAATAAACCTCCTGCCCTTTGCACCAGTATATAAAACAACAGCGTGGCAATGGCACTGCCAACAATCCCCAGGCCGGCAGATGCCCATACAGCATTTTGAACAGCGGCGGATCTAAAATCAAGCTGCAAAAAATCCTGCTGCCAGAGTACAAGAGCGGTTGGGATAACCATAAAGGCAAGAGATACCGTGGCAACATGAATTGGGTTCAATCCTTTTAACCGGTGACTGACCATATTCACATTGATGCCGTATAAAAAAGTTGCCAGCAGGATCAGTAATGTGTAATTAAGATTAGTGAAGCTGATGGTTTTTTGTCCCATTAATGCCGGTGCCAGCGTCAGTAATACCAATCCAAAGAACCCGGTGAGTACGCCAATGATCTTCTGGGCTTTGATGGTGTCCTTAAAAAATAAAATACCAATAACGACTACGCAGATCGGGGTCAGGGAATTGAGAATACCTCCCAGTGAACCATCGATTTTGGTCATGGCAATGGCAAATAAAAAAGCCGGCAATAAATTACCAAAGACGGCACTGAGTATAACTGTGCCCATCTTTTGTTTGGGGAGCTTCGAAAAATAAAAAAAAGCAAAAGGAACAAACACGATACCCGCAGAAAATATCCGCAGGGCAGCAATCTGCGGACCATTCAGCGAAAGGCTGCTGTCTTTCATCAGTTTGAAAGAACTGCCCCAGATGATACAGAGAATAATAAAAATTGTCCAGCAGATGAATTTATTGCTCATAAAGAAGGGGGCAAAGGTCATGAAATGGACGGACACAACAGCAATTTTTTTATATTGCGGGACGATCAAATCAGCAAACCAATGAGCAGTATTGAATTGAAGAAAATATCCACCCGGGCTCCAAAAGACTGGGACAAAGAAGAAACAAAAAAGAAGACCGCCAAAATACTGGAGGAGCTGGATGAATTGCAGAACCTGTTATTCGCAGAAAGCAAACATTCTGTACTGGTAGTGATACAGGGAATGGATGGAAGTGGAAAAGACGGGTTGATCAGGAGTGTCTTGGGAAATATGAACCCCCAGGGAGTAACAGTAAGATCTTATAAAGCCCCGACAGCGGAAGAATTATCCCATGATTTTCTCTGGCGTATTCATCAGCATGCACCCGGGAAAGGAATGATCCAGGTGTTTAACCGGTCACATTATGAAGATATACTGGTGACAAGGGTGCATAAATGGTGTGATGATACCACCGCTAAAAAAAGGATGAAAGCGATCAATGATTTTGAAGAACTGATCCGGGAACATAACCATACACATATCCTTAAATTTTACCTGCATATTTCCCCGGAAGAGCAACAGGAACGCTTGCATGAAAGGCTGAAAGACCCGGCAAAAATGTGGAAATACAATGAAAAGGATTTTGAAGAAGCCAAACTCTGGGACATCTACATGCAGATGTATGAAGAATGTTTTGAAAACTGCAACAAAGTGCCCTGGACCATTGTACCTGCAGACCAGAACTGGTACAAGGAATATATTGTCGCCAGCCAGTTACATGACCTGCTGCAAAGCCTGGAGATGCAGTTTCCGGGGCTCAAAAAATAGCGGCAGGAGATACATTATTTAATATATTTATACAATAAACTTTTTTTGTTCACACTTGCTTCTGTTTGCTAACTTATTTTTTACCACTTAAAACCAATTTGTATGGGAATGCTTAAAGAATTCAAGGACTTTGCCATGAAAGGCAACATAGTTGACCTGGCTGTGGCCGTCATTATCGGAGGTGCTTTTGGAAAAATAGTTACGGCATTAACGGATAGTATTATTATGCCCATTATTGCCCTTTTAATGGGAAAAGGAGGTATGTCAGATGTTACATTCTCTGTCGGGAGTACTGTATTCCCGGTTGGTATTTTCCTCCAGGCTGTCATTGACTTCATCCTGATCGCTATTGTTCTTTTCCTGATGATCAAAGCAATGAATTCGATGAAGAAGAAAGAAGAAGCAGCCGCTCCTGCTGCCCCGGCTGAAGACATTGTTCTTTTGCGGGAGATCAGGGATGCGCTGAAAAAATAACGTGGAAAAAGCCGGGCCTGCCCGAAGCCTTTTTCCCTTACTTTTGAGTCCCGTTCCGGCTTTTAAACCGGTGCGGGACTTTCTTTTACCAGCTAAATTTTGAGTGAGCAGTGAATAATACCTCGTACCAGATCAAATTACCCCAGTTTGAGGGACCTTTTGACCTCTTGCTTTTCTTTATTGAAAGAGATGAACTGGATATTTATAATATTCCCATTACTAATATCACCAATGATTTTCTCGATTATATCCATCAGCAGGAATCGTTGAATATTGAAATGTCCAGTGAGTTCATCCTGTTCATCTCCACCCTGATGCGGATCAAAGCTAAAATGCTGCTGCCCCGTAAAGAACTGGATGCACAGGGTAATGAGATCGACCCAAGGGAAGAACTGGTTAATAAGATACTTGAATACAAACGGTTCAAAGAAGCCTCTGCCCAGATGGCGGAAATGGAAGCCCTGCGGATGCTGATGGTGAAAAGAGGCAATATCCAGAAAGAGCTGGCTATGGTGGGTGAGGAAGCGGGTGATGGAACGGAGATACAGAATATTACCCTGTTCAAACTGATGAAGGCTTTCGAAAGGGCTATGCAGAAATACAGCGACCGGGTGAATAAACCGGTACATACAGTGGTGCAGTACCATTATACCATGGAGACCAGCCGCCAGAGTATGCTGTCACTCGCCCAGGAACAAAAGACTGTATCCTTTGAGAAGATATTTGAAAAAGCAGATAACCGGGTGCATGCAATTTTTCTTTTCCTTTCTTTGCTGGAACTTGTGCAGCAGAAATTCCTGAAGATCATGATAGGGGAAGGGATGAATAATTTCATCATTGAATACAATGAGCCGGAGAACAGGCTGGCCGAATTAGAAGAAGAAAATCAACCACAATAACAACAACTAAAATACTTTAATTATGAAACGTTACGCTACAGCAAACTGGAAAGGCACCGGCAAAGAAGGTACAGGCACTAATACCACGCAGTCAGGTGTATTAAAGGATACACAGTATTCTTATAAAAGCCGTTTTGAAGAAGGCATCGGGACAAATCCTGAAGAACTGATCGCCGCTGCACATGCAGGCTGTTTTAGTATGAAACTGAGTTTTGTACTGAATGCAGCAGGATTTACAGCTGATAATATCGATACAAAATGTACGATCACCCTGGATAGTGGTGCTATCACCGAAAGCCACCTGGAAGTAACAGCTTCTGTTCCCGGTATTGATGCGGCAAAATTTGCCGAGTGTGCTGCGGATGCAAAGGCCAACTGCCCGATCAGCAAATTGCTGAATACAAATATTACCATGGAAGCCAGCCTGGCATAAACTGCTTTCTTACATAGCAAAAGCCATCCGCCTTGGGCGGATGGCTTTTTTGTTTTCATGGCTTTACTCAAATATCCAGAGCAGGACAGGTTTTTTGGAAGCACTGATGATCGGCTTTAATTGCAATAAATAGCCCGGAGCCACAGTAGGGCAGCCATCACTCTGGCATATCTCCTCATTTGTTTCTGTCTCCGGAACACATTCATGCCCGTGCAGCACTACATATCGTTCAAAAGCTTTATCATTTGTTTTATCTAACCCATGCAATTTGAAAGCAAGACCAAAGCGGCCATTATAAGAATAACCGATCTTATACTTTCCCAATGAAGTACAGCCGCATCCAACGGTATTGCCATATTTTCTTCCTTCCAGCCAGTTCTCATTACAGCGGCCATGTGTAACCAGTCCGCTGTTTTGCAGGGTGTCTTTTTTCAGATTGTAAACAAAAAAACGATTTTGGGAAGAAGGTAGGCTCATATCCACTAAAAAGCAGATCTGCCCGTTGTAATTATGCTGTTCTGTAAATGATTTTGCGAGAGTGGCTTTGCTCTTTAATTTTTCAAGGGTGGTTTTGCTGAGCCCTCTTTCCTTATCAACAACAACAGGGTGTTTGGCTGCTATTGTTTTCAATGTGCCTGAACCCGATAACCAGGCATAGGCTATTAACCCAAGCGAGAGAATAATAGTGGAAGTGATGAATAATTTCTTCATACCGGTATGCAGTGGTAAGACACCTAACGGTAAAGATTCCATACCTGGTCTAAAGAAAAACTTAAAATCGGTACCGATTTTAAGTTTTTCTCAGACTATTTATTGGAGAACAGATTGACTAACGCTGACATTTACTTTCATCATATCCCTTACCGCATCTGCAATAGCAGGAGCATCATAGCCACATTCACGGTGCAGTTCTTTAGGAGTACCATGCTCTACCAGCCTGTCCGGAATGCCCAGGATTTTTACATCATTCTTATAACCATGCCTGGCCATGAATTCAAGCACAGCACTTCCAAAACCACCCTCTACTGTTCCGTCTTCTACCGTGATCAGTTTTGGATATTGCCGGCAGGCTTCATGTAATAAAACTTCATCCAATGGTTTTACAAAACGCATATCATAATGACCGGGATTCAATCCATCGTTTCTTAATTCACGGATGGCAGCTGCAGCAAAATTGCCGGGATGACCTATTGAAAGGATAGCGATATCTTTTCCTTCTTTTAATTTTCTTCCGGTACCGATGGTGATCTCTTTCATTTCTGTTTTCCAGTCCGGCATTGTACCCTCACCTCTCGGGTAGCGGATTACAAAAGGAAGTTTAGTGGAATCTAATTGTGCCGTGAACATCAGGTTGCGCAGCTCACTTTCATTCATTGGTGCACTGATGATCATATTAGGAATACAACGGAAATAAGCAATATCATAACAGCCATGGTGAGTAGGGCCGTCATCGCCTACCAGGCCTGCACGGTCCAGGCAGAAGATCACCGGCAGTTTTTGTATCGCTGCATCATGCACCACCTGGTCATAAGCTCTTTGCATGAAGGAGGAATAAATATTACAGAACACTTTCATTCCCTGTGTGGCCATACCGGCACTAAGTGTTACTGCATGTTGTTCGGCAATACCCACGTCAAAAGCCCGGTGCGGCATTTTCTCCATCATGAATTTCAGGGAAGAACCTGATGGCATGGCAGGAGTAACACCAAATACTTTATCATTTTGTTCCGCCAGTTCGATCATGGTGTGACCAAATACATCCTGGTATTTGGGAGGCTGGGGAAGGTCGTATTGCTTTTTCTGAATTTCACCGGTCACTTTATCAAACAAGCCGGGAGCATGCCACTTGGTCTGGTCTTTTTCTGCCAGTGCATACCCTTTGCCTTTGATAGTGATGATATGCAGGATCTTGGGACCGGGAATTTCACGCAGATCTTTTAAGGTATCAACCAGTTTGGCCACATTGTGGCCATCAATCGGCCCAAAATATCGCAGCTTTAATGCTTCAAAAAGGTTAGCACTGCTGCTGACCATCCCTTTCATACCCTCGGCCAGTTTATGTGCCATGGCCCTGGTGAAATGTTTGCCGACCGGCAGTTTGCCCATCAGTTTCCAGACATCATCTTTTACTTTATTGTAGGTCGGGGAGGTAGTGATATCAGTTAAATATTCTTTGAGTGCACCTACATTCGGGTCAATGCCCATGCAATTATCATTCAAAATGATCAGCATATCAGAATCAGCCACACCGGCATGGTTCATTCCTTCAAAAGCAAGGCCTGCTGTCATCGCCCCATCACCGATAACGGCTACCACTTTCCTGTCTTTTTCCCCTTTGTATTTAGCCGCCATGGCCATTCCCAATGCTGCAGAAATGGAAGTGGAAGAGTGTCCTACTCCAAATGTATCATATTCACTTTCGCTTCTTTTGGGGAAGCCACTGATTCCATTGTATTTTCTGTTAGTAGGAAAATTATCACGGCGCCCGGTCAGTATCTTGTGTCCGTAAGCCTGGTGGCCTACATCCCATACCAGTTGGTCATACGGCGTATTGTACACGTAATGCAGGGCCGTGGTAAGTTCCACTACGCCAAGGCTGGCGCCGAAATGCCCGCCATGAACACTTACAACGTCAATAATGTATTGCCTTAATTCATCACAAACCTGGTGAAGTTTTTCACGGGGAAGTTTCTTCAGGTCGGCGGGTGAATCGATGGTTTTTAGCAAAGGACCGGGTGTGATTTCCATGCATCAAGTTTAACGTTGTAAAAGTAGTATTTTCGGTTGAGCCTTTTGGTAAAGATTGTCTAACAATTTAAATGGCAGGAGGTTGAGTTCAGTCAATGTTTTTGGCAACAAACCGGTGACTTCAGCCTCCCATTTGTAAAACCAATTCCCCACTGGTATATTTAGGGGGTAGCCGGGGTGGCCGGAATGGTTAGATTTGCTGCTATGAGATACGGAAATGGACGATATTGGTTATTCCAGGCGATAGGTTGGGGAAGTTTTGCCCTGATCTATATCTTTTTCGCTTTTTCGTTTGACCAGTTAAAAACCAGCTTTTTTCTCCGGCTTGGCGTCTTTTTGGCGCTTGGCGTCTTTTGTTCTCACCTGATGCGGGTCGTTATCATCCGCCTGGGGCTGCTGCAAAAAAACCTGAATGCCCAGATCCTGCAATTTTTCATCATCACGTTTTCACTGGCTTTTTTTGTTTCCTTTCTGTATGTGGAAACGCTGGTGCTGACCGGCTTATTAAAAAATAATGACACGGAACTCCTGAACAGGAAGGGTTATAGCTATTGGTTTAATATCTGGCTGCTGGTGTTGAACAATGCTTTTTTATATTTCCTTTTGTTCTTTATCTGGAACCTGATCTATTTTGTCTATCACTATGTAGAAAAAAGCAGGCGTCAGCAATTAGATACACTGAAACTGGAAGCCCTGGTCAGAGATCTTGAATTAAAAACGATCAAAGCACATATCAACCCGCATTTTATTTTTAATTCATTGAACAGTATCCGGGCATTGGTGGATGAAAACCCTCAACGGGCCCGGGCGGCGGTGACCGAACTGAGCAATATTCTTCGCAGCAGTATGCAGACGGATAAAGTGGAAAGGGTGCCTTTTGAACGGGAATTGAATATCGTAAAAGATTACTTAGCACTGGAGAATATGCGTTTTGAAGACCGGCTTAGGGTGGAATATGAAATTGATGAGGACACCCTGGATCAGCCAGTACCGCCGATGATGCTGCAAACCCTGGTGGAAAATGCAATTAAGCATGGTATCAGCAAACAGATCGGGGGTGGTGTTGTCCGTATCATTTCTGATTTTAAAGGAGCCTACCATGAACTGGCTGTCCAGAATACCGGGTTCCTGAATGGCTATTCCTCAAGCAACGAAGGATTTGGAATTTCAAGTACCACCAACCGCCTGAATCTTTTATACGGAGATAAAGCTAAATTTGAGATAAAACAGCTTTCACCTTCGCTGGTGGAAGCCAGGGTAATGATACCTTTTGATGCCAATTAAAACAAGTCACATGAGAGCAATTATTATCGATGATGAACGCCTGGCAAGGGCCGAACTTAAAAAGCTGTTACAGGATTTTCCGGAAGTGGAAGTAATTGATGAAGCAGCGAATGCGGAAGAGGGGATCAGCAAAATCGAAAGTCAGCGGCCAGACCTTATTTTTTTAGATATCCAGATGCCGGGCAAAACCGGGTTTGATATGTTGTCTGACCTGGAACGTTCACCTCAGGTGATCTTTACAACCGCTTATGATGAATTTGCCTTAAAAGCGTTTGAAGTAAACGCCCTGGACTACCTGTTGAAACCCGTAGAGCCCAAGCGCCTTGCTGATGCGATCCAGAAATTACACCTGGCTGAGAATAAAGAGGCGAGACCACTGACAGAGAATACGAACAACAGTATCCTGGGAGAACATGACCAGGTATTTGTAAAAGATGGTGAACGATGCTGGTTTGTAAAACTGAACGAGATCCGCTTATTTGAAAGCGTAGGTAACTATGCTAAAGTGTTTTTTGGCCCGAATAAACCGTTAATACTAAAATCGCTGAATGCACTCGAGGAAAGACTGGATGAAAAATTCTTTTTCCGGGCCAACCGCAAGCATATTGTGAACCTGCGGATGATCGAGAAGATTGAACCCTATTTCAATGGCGGTTTATTATTGGAGCTGAAAGGCGGCGAGAAGATAGAAGTGAGCCGCAGGCAGACCGTAAAGTTCAAAGAAATGATGAGTTTATAAGATTGATTGAATAAAAGCAGAAACGAAAACAATGAAGAAATACATGTTACTGGGGTTGTTGATAACAACAACCTCTTTTTTGTGGGCCCAAAAGATCGAAGATATTATTACGACCAAAGAAGCAGAACGTATCGAACGGTTTTTAGCTTCGGACGAGATGCGGGGCCGCCGCACTTTCTCACCTGAAATTGATAAAGCAGCTGACTTTATTGCTGCTGAATTTAAACAGGCAGGTTTAAAGCCGGCGACGGGGAATGCTGACTTTAAACAAGCTTTTGCCATGGTGCGGCCAAAATTCATTAGTGCAGCAGCAAAGCTGGATGAGGTGGTGATAGAGCAGAAGAATATTATTGTCGTTACCTGCACCCCGGAATTGAAAATTGACCAGACGTCTGGTTATGAAACAGTCTTTATAAAAGCAGGGGGTAATATCCGCCGGGAGGCCAGCGCATTCGTCAATGCCAATAAGAATTTGGTGGTACTGGTAGATGAAAGCCTGGCAGCGGATTTTCCAAGATTAGCAGCTTTTAAACGTTCTATTTTCAAAACGGATAAATCGGTCATATTCATCCTTAGCAGTCTGGTTCCTAAAAATTACTCGATCGAGGCTAAGCATGAAATAACAGAGCAGCAACTGGCTAACGTGGTCGGTATCCTGCCGGGAAAAAGCAAGAAAGACGAATATGTGGTATTCTCCGGGCATTATGATCATATTGGAGTGGGGAAGCCGGTTGATGGCGATTCTATTTTCAATGGTGCCAATGATGATGCTGCCGGAACAACTGCAGTTATTTTGCTGGCAAAATATTTTAAAGCAGCAGGTAATAATGAAAGGACCATCGTATTCGCTGCATTTACTGCTGAGGAAGTGGGAGGTTATGGTTCACAATATTTTTCCCGCCAGTTCGATCCTGCCAGGGTGATGGCTATGTTCAATATCGAAATGATCGGAACGGAAAGTAAATGGGGGAAGAACTCTGCTTATATCACCGGCTATGAAAAGACAGATATGGGACAGATCCTGGAGAAAAACCTGGCAGGCACCGGTTTTACTTTCTATCCGGATCCGTACCCCACACAGCAGTTATTTTATCGTTCGGATAATGCCACGCTTGCAAGACTGGGAGTTCCGGCGCATACAATTTCCACGTCTAAGATGGATAATGAGCCGAACTATCATAAAGTATCAGATCATGTGGAGACACTGGATATGGAGAATATGGCCATGATCATCCGTTCCATTGCGCTGAGTGCAAAAGGAATTATTGCCGGTAAAGAAACACCATCAAGGGTTAAAGTGGAAGAATTAAGATAAGCGATCAGGGATAGTTGGCATAGGCACTATACTCGTTCAGCAGGGACTGTATCTTACTGAGCCATTCCGCCTGCTTTTCTTTATTGATGCTGTGATTGGTTTCCTTATCATACAGGTTCTGCGTGGATTCTCTTTCCTGCATGATGGCATCATAAATCTTTTTCAGGTCCTTCTGAAAGGATTTTTTATTGAATGTATAGTTGCTCATTTCTTTATGCAGCTTGCGGGCAAAGATCTCTGCAATATCAAAATGGCCCTGTTCATGGCTTAAAATATAATCAGTCTTATGTAAGACCCAGGAACGGTCTTTTGAAAAACGGCAATGGATAAAATAGCTGAAATTATTATTACTGATCTTGTATTCTATACCGACATAGGTACTCGTGGTGGCTGCCGCATCAGAGGCAGGGTTGGGTTTGGCTTTGTAATCATTCCAGGTAAGCTTACGGGAGGCACTCCATTCGATCGTTTCTTCATTACTGTCCTGGGCAAGTCCGGCAGATGAAAAGAAAAGCGCAATGACGGGTAAGTATTTAAGGGATATCCTTAGCATATTTTATGAACGTAAGGTCGCAATAAAAATTTTAAGCTTGTTCCGGATACCCGTTAAAGAAAATAAAAACCCCGGCAACAGGAGAGTCTGCCGGGGCCAACGAGAACAACCGTCCAGGTTGTATCTTAAATCTTTGGTGCTGCAGCCAGGATTTCTGCAGATACACCCGATGCATATTTTTCAAAGTTCTTAGTGAACAAACCAGCCAGGTAGCTGGCCTTTTCATCATAAGCATTTTTATCAGCCCATGTATTGCGGGGATTCAATACTTCTGCGGGAACATCGGGGCAGGAGATAGGCATGGCAACCCCAAAAACAGGGTGCGTTTCAAACAGGGCATTCTCCAGCTTTCCTTCCAATGCCGCAGTGATCATCGCTCTTGTATATTTCAGTTTCATCCGGTTACCGATGCCATAAGGCCCGCCTGTCCAGCCGGTATTGATCATCCATACATTCACATTGTTCTCCTGCATTTTTTGTCCCAGCATCTGGGCATATTTACCGGGATGCAGGGGAAGAAATGGTGCACCAAAGCAGGCACTAAAAGTGGGTTTCGGTTCTGTAACACCAGCCTCGGTGCCAGCCACTTTTGCAGTATAGCCGGAAATAAACTGGTACATCGCCTGCCCGGCTGTTAATTTAGAAACCGGTGGCAATACACCAAATGCATCGCAGGTCAGAAAGAAAATATTTTTTGGCAAGCCACCCACAGAAGGTTCCTGTGCATTGCTGATAAAATGTAACGGATAAGAAACCCTGGTATTTTCTGTAATAGAAGCATCATCAAAATTGATCTTATTCGTACCGGGATAGAAAGTAACATTTTCCACTAAGGCGCCGGGGCGTATGGCATTGTATATTTCAGGTTCCTTTTCTTCAGTCAGGTTAATGGTCTTTGCATAACACCCTCCCTCAAAATTGAAGATATTGTCATCCGTCCAGGCATGTTCATCATCACCGATCAGTTTGCGGTTGGGATCTGCACTCAGGGTTGTTTTACCGGTGCCGCTCAATCCGAAGAAGATCGCCGTATCACCATCATCACCCATATTAGCGCTGCAATGCATACTCAATACATTCTTTTCATGTGGCAAGATGTAGTTGAGTATAGTGAAGATACCTTTCTTGGTTTCGCCGGTATAACCTGTTCCGGCGATCAGGATCATTTTATGTTTGAAAGAAACGATGGCTCCATTATGCTGGCGGGTGCCGCAAACAGAAGGGTCCAGCTTCAATCCAGGTACAGAGATCACATGCCAGTCGGGTTCAAAATTGTCTAACTCTTCTTCATCAGGCCGGAGGAACATATTATAGGCAAACAGGTTGTTCCAGGGTTTTTCATTCACCACTCTTACATTCAGGCGGTAGCGGGGATCGGCACAGGCGTAACAGTCACGGACCCATATCTCAGGTAACTGGTCGAGATATTCGGTTACTTTTTTAAAAACAGTATCGAAGTATTTTGACTCGATCGGGATATTAAAATCATTCCAGTGAACAGAATCGGCAGTAGTCTCATCTTTAACAGTAAACTTATCCTTCGGGGATCGGCCGGTAAATTCACCGGTTTGAATCACCAGGGCACCTGTATCATTCAAAACACCTTCTCCAATACGTAAGGTGTCTTGTACTAATTCTTCAGGTGAAAGCTGGTAATGAATAGATTCTGTGTTCCGGAGGCCAATTTTTAATAGATGTTTGGTAGGGATAGTAATCGTTGGTACTGACATATGAGCAAGCATATTTGGTGAAGCGACAAAGGTAAGTCACAAACCTTGTTTTATACAAACGGATGTTAGTGCTACACATTGGAAACTGCCTAATATTTTTAAGCTAATACTGTTCATTTTCAAAATTTTAGGCTGAAAATTGAAGGCCATTAAAATCCTTGTAGTTTTTTTGAAAAACATCCATTTTTCACCCGGTTTGCTTGTTTTGTGATGAAAGTCAGGTGCCCGATATAAATGGTCGTTATCTTTAGCTCTAAATCCCTTTTCATGAAGTATTTACCCCTGAATCCTGAGATTTTTATCCAAAACAGGAAGCGGTTTGCGAGCCAGTTGCAAAAAAACTCCATTGCCATCTTTGTAAGCAATGATGAAGTACCAAGTAATGGCGATGCGATCTACCGGTTTAAACAAAACAGCGATGTATTTTGGCTCAGCGGCATTACGCAGGAGGATAGTATGGTGATCCTGTTCCCGGATAACCCGGACCCGAAATACCGGGAAGTGCTGGTATTGGTTCGCCCCAATGAGCTAAAAGAAAAATGGGATGGGAAACGATTAAGGGTGAAGGAAGCACAGGATATCAGTGGTATTAAGACCATTGTGTGGGTGGACAGCCTGGATGGATTATTACAGCCCTGGATTCATTTAGCAGATACTATTTATCTCGATAGTAATGAGAACGACCGGAAAGCCAGTCTTGTCCGCACCCGGGACTATCGCTTCATTGATGAAATGAAAAGCCGCTACCCGCTGCATAATTATGTAAGGGCCGCAAAGATCATGAAAGAACTGCGGGCTGTAAAAACGGCTTTCGAGGTGGAAGTGCTGCAACAAGCCATTGATATTACTGATACTACATTCCGTCGTTTACTGCAATTCATCAGGCCCGGTGTGATGGAGTACGAGATCGAAGCAGAAATTTTTCATTCGTTCCTGTCGCAACGGGCAACAGGGGAAGCATACGGGAGTATTATTGCCAGTGGGGACAGGGCCCGGACATTACATTATGTCTCCAACAACCAGGAGTGCAGGGATGGCGAATTGATCCTGATGGATTTTGGTGCCGAGTACGGCGGCTATTGCGCTGACCTGACAAGAACGGTTCCTGTCAATGGAAAATTTACCCGCCGGCAGAAAACGGTTTATAATGCCTGTTTGCACTTACATGATTATGCAAAAAGTTTATTGAAGCCGGGCATCAGCATATTGGATTATACGGACAAAGTAGGAGAGGAAGCGACGCAACAATTCCTCAAGATCGGCTTGCTGAAAAAATCAGACGTGAAAAATGAAGACCCGGAGAACAGGGCTTACCGGAAATATTTGTATCACGGTATCTCGCATCACTTAGGAGTGGATGTACATGATCTTGGTACGAGGACCGAACCCATCAAAGCAGGAATGGTATTCACCGTCGAGCCCGGTATTTATATAGAAGAAGAACAAATGGGTATCCGGATAGAGAATAATCTCTGGATTACGAAGAACGGGAATAAGGACCTGATGAAGAATATTCCGATCACAGTAGAAGAAATTGAGGCATTGATGAAAAGGAAATAGTCCATGGTCAACGGTCCACAGCAAAAACCCAACAGATCGAAATGGCATTTAAGTTTGAGAATTTAAAAGTGTGGCAGTTGTCGTTGGAATTAACTGATGAGGTGGATTCACTGGCCCATACTTTTCCTGCTCACGAACTTTATTCTCTTTCAAGCCAGATTAGACGGGTTGCTAATTCAGTATCTCTCAATATTGTTGAAGGATCTACTGGTTTAACCAACGCAGAATTCAGAAGATTTCTGCTAATTGCTAACCGTTCTGCCCTTGAAGTGGTAGGTTGCTTATATTTGGCAAGAAGAAGAGGATACCTGGGAGAGGAGAAATTTACAGAGCTGTATAACAGGGTTGAATTATTGGTGAAAATGATCCAGGCATTAATTAATACTTTAAACGACTGAGCTATGGTCTGTCGACCATGGACTATGGACCACTCATGAAACAAATCCCCAACTTATTTACGCTGCTGAACCTGGTTTTTGGTTGTATCGCCATTGTTTTCACCCTGCAACAAGGGGTGATCCTGCTGCCATTGGATGATGCAGGTAGTATCCTGTCGACACCTGTTCAAATAGAAAATACGCCGGAAAAAATTGTACTGACATCACTTTTTATCGGGCTTGCCGGTGTAGTTGATTTTTTAGATGGCTTTGTGGCAAGATTATTCAAAGCAACATCCGAACTGGGCAAACAATTGGATTCTCTAGCAGATGTGGTAAGTTTTGGTGTGGCACCGGCCATCATCATCTACCAGTTTCTCCGGTTGAGCCTGGCGCAGGAAAGTGGTGCCCTGGATGCTTCTATGATTTGGTTGGTACCCGCTTTTATTGTGGCAGCAGCAGCAGCCTGGCGCCTGAGCAAATTCAATTTAGATACCCGGCAGACCTATGGTTTCCTGGGAGTGCCCACACCTGCCGTCGGGTTAACGGTTGCTTCTTTTCCATTGATCTATTGGTTTTCTGATAATACAACCGTTGTTGAGCTATTGTTGAATAAATGGTTTTGGTATGCTGTAATTGCACTGCTTAGCTTCCTGATGGTTTCTTCTTTGCCTATGCTGGCACTTAAATTTAAAGGGCTAACTATGAAATCGGCCATGCCTTTCATCGTGATTGCCCTGGTGGGTATCGCTGCGGTATTTTTATTGGGCTGGCTCGCTGTTCCGGTCATTTTCATCACGTATGTTTTGGTATCTTTGCTCTTTAAAAATAAAACAGCATGACCTATACGGTGCAGATAAAAGTAATGCCGCTGAAAGAATTGCTTGATCCGCAGGGAAAAGCAGTGATGGGCGGTTTGCAGAACCTCGGTTTAAATGGTGTGGAAGATGTAAGAGTCGGTAAGAACATTACACTACAGGTAACAGCCGATTCACCCGAGAATGCAAAAGCCATTGCCGAAGAAGCCAGCAAGAAACTGCTCTCCAACCCGGTGATGGAATATTTTGAAGTGTCAGTTAACTAGTTGACAGGTTGATAAGTTGGACAGGATTCAACACTTATCAACTAAGAACATATCAACTTATCAACTATGCTCTACCTGGTTCCCACCCCCATCGGTAATCTCAAAGACATTACGCTTCGGGCACTGGAAGTGCTGAAGGAAGTTGATCTTATCATGGCGGAGGATACAAGAACCAGTTCTCACCTGCTCAATCATTACCAGGTCAGTAAACCGGTTTCGCCTTATCACCAGCACAATGAACATAAGGTGCTGCAGCATCTTATAGACCAGTTATCAGCCGGGAAAAAAATGGCCGTCATAACTGATGCCGGTACACCGGGTATTTCCGATCCTGCATTTTTACTGGTACGGGAATGTATCAGAGTTGGAATAAAAGTAGAATGCCTGCCCGGAGCCACTGCATTTGTTCCAGCATTGGTCAACAGCGGGATTCCCACGAACCGTTTTTGTTTTGAGGGGTTTCTGCCACTGAAAAAAGGAAGGCAGACCCTGATGAAACAACTGGCGGAGGAAGAAAGAACGATGATCTTCTATGAATCGCCGGTTCGGCTGGTAAAAACGCTGGAAGAATTTATCACTTATTTTGGTGAAGAACGGTTATGTTCCGTAAGTCGTGAACTGACAAAAATGTTTGAAGAAAATCAACGAGGCACTCTTAGGGAAGTAGCTGACTATTTCAGTCAAAAAACGGTGAAAGGAGAGATCGTTATTGTTGTTGCCGGAAAGACCGACTAAGTTTTTCTTAACCAAAACTGGCATTATTTTTTCCTGTTTACAACGATTAATTAAATGCCACTGTTATGAAATCTTTTCGTTTTACCGCTTTGCTTCTCTCTCTTTTCTTTATCACTTCAGCGGGGCTTACACAGGTTACTTCTATCCCGGAACAGGCCAAAGAGAATTTTACTAATCAATATCCCGGGGCAACCAATGTGAAATGGAGCAATGATATTGTGAACGTCAAAGTTGAGTTTGACCTGGATGGGGAACACATGAATGCTGAGTACAGCAATAAAGGCATCTGGAAAAGCACTCAAAAAAAATGGAGTTATGATAAGCTCACCGAGGCTGTGAAAGATGGGTTTCAAAAAAGTAAATATGCGGACCAGGAAGTGTCAGATGTAAAGATCATTTACCTGCCGGGTGATGTGCTGCAATACAGACTAAAAGTGGAGAAGAATGATCTGCAGAAGAAATTTCTTTATTTCAATGAAAAAGGACGGTTGCTTCGCTCAGCCGTAACATTATAATTATTTATCCTTTAAAGCAGGATTGATAGCAAATTGACCAGTGGTTCTGTCCGGAGCCACCGGTCAATTTTGTTTTTGTGGTAACAGCGAATGAACGAATTTTACTATTTTGAGCCAGTCAAACCCGTAACAAATGAAAAGATGCCTGTTCATTGCATTATGTTTTACAAGTTGGAATAGTTTTTCCCAGGATCTTGCCTTTGGCAGAAAGATGGTGGATACGTTAACTTCTTCCACTTTCTGGGGCCGTGGTTATACCAATGATGGAATGCAAAAGGCAGCAGAATTCCTGGCAGGGCAGTTTCAGTCCTTTGGTTTGCAGCCGATGAAAGGAAACAATTTTCTTCAGCCTTTTTCATACCCGGTCAATACGTTTCCCGGGAAAATGGAACTAAGTATTAATGGTAAAGACCTGGAACCCGGAAAGGATTTTATTGTAAGCCCGGATTGCAAAGGGGTTAAAGGGAAAGGAAATTTTGTACAGGCAGACAGTGTACAGTTTGTGAACAGGGAGAATGCGTTTATCGTGGTGCTGGAAGATAAGCTCACCTGGTCGGTAGCCGGGCAGCAAGCCGGTTATTCGGTAGTGCTGGTAGATAAAAAAACTGTAAGTAATCCCTCTTCTTTTAAAGTGAATATTGAAAACAGGCTGATCTATGATTTTAAAACAGCCAATGTATGCGGCATGGTGAAAGGCACCGTTAAGCCAGATTCGGTTATACTCATCACAGCGCATTACGATCACCTGGGTGGAATGGGAAAAGATACTTATTTCCCCGGGGCCAATGATAATGCCAGTGGCGTTGCCTTATTACTGAACCTGGCCCGCTATTATGCAGCCAATCCCCAACCTTATTCCATCGGCTTTATTTGTTTTGCCGGGGAAGAAGCAGGTCTCGTTGGCTCTAAATATTTTACGGAGCATCCGCTGGTACCATTAAAAAGTATCCGTTTTCTGACGAATACGGATTTAGCAGGAACTGGTGAAGATGGGATTACCGTGGTAAATGCAACCGAATTCCCGGACGAGTTTGCCATGATGAACGCCGTTAATAAAGAACATCAATTACTTGCAGCGATCAACGCAAGGGGTAAAGCGGCCAACAGCGATCATTATCATTTTACGGAGAAAGGCGTACCTGCTTTTTTCTTTTATACATTGGGAGGAATTAAAGCCTATCATGATGTGTTTGATAAGCCGGTTACTTTACCACTTACTGAACATGAAGACCTGTTCAAACTGGTGGTGAAGTTCAATGAAAAATTAATGGGTAAATAATCAATCAATATAATAGTTCGTACATGAAGAAAGTTCTGATTAGTATGTTAGCGATGCTGCCACTGGTTACAATCGCACAAACAGGTTACTGGCAGCAACGGGTTAAATATTCTATGGAAGTGGATGTTAATGCAAAAGCCAACCAGTTTACAGGAAAACAAAAACTGGAATACTGGAATAATTCCCCGGATACACTGACCAAAGTATATTACCATTTGTACTGGAATGCCTTTCAACCGGGCAGTATGATGGATGTAAGAAGCCAGCGGCAGGGAACCATTCAGGGACCCCGCGGGGCTGATTGGGATGGCCGTGTAAAAGACAGGATCAGCAAACTGAACAAGGAGGAGATCGGTTACCAGAAAATACTTTCATTGAAAATGAATGGGAAGCCACAGTCCTTTAAAATGCTGGAGACCATCCTGGAAGTAAAGCTGGACAAACCGATTTTACCAAAATCCAAAGTGGTATTTGATATGGAGTTTGAGGCGCAGGTGCCTTTGCAGATCCGCCGCAGCGGCAGGGATAATGCAGAAGGTGTTCGGTTGAGTATGAGCCAATGGTATCCCAAACTTTGTGAATATGATAAAGATGGCTGGCACCCCAATCCTTATATAGCCCGTGAGTTCTATGGCGTATGGGGCGATTTTGATGTGAAGATATCTATTGATAAAAGCTATGTGCTTGGAGCAACCGGATACCTGCAAAATCCTAACCAGGTAGGCTATGGATATGAAGCACCTGGAACTAAAGTAACAAGACCAGCCGGTGAAAAATTGCTCTGGCATTTCATGGCACCTAATGTCCATGATTTTGTCTGGGCTGCTGATCCGGAGTACACACATCTTTCAAAACCGGTAAGGGATGGTATGGTGCTGCATGCTTTTTATAAAATAGATGCGGAGTTGCTGAAGAAACAATATGAAGCGTTACCGGCGGCAAGAAAAACAAGTTTTAAAAACAACCCGGATAATTTTGTGGCCTTTTACAAAGGACAGTGGGAAGAAGTGCTGGAAGTGGCTGCCCTGGCATTGCCATTTATGGATAAGACATTTGGAAAATATCCGTATAAGCAATATTCATTTATCCAGGGAGGAGACGGAGGTATGGAATATCCGATGGCGACTTTGTTAAAAGGGGCCGGACCTGATCTGATCATTCATGAATGGATGCACAGCTGGTACCAGATGCTGATGGGCACCAACGAAGCCTTATATGCCTGGATGGATGAAGGATTTACCAGCTATGCCGAATCAAGAGTAATGGCGTATTTGGAAAAAGATACGGCTTTTGCACAGGCTGGTAATTACCGGGGCTATTTTGCATTAGCAAAAAGTAATAAGGAAGAACCCCTGACAACACATGCTGATCATTTCAATACCAATTTTGCGTACAGCAATGCAGCGTATACAAAAGGTTCTGTATTCATGGAACAACTGGGATATATCACCGGCGCAGAGCTGAGAGATAAAATTTTGCTGGCTTATTACAACCAATGGCGGTTTAAACACCCCGATGTCAATGATTTAATGCGGGTGGCTGAAAAAACAAGTGGGCTGCAATTGGACTGGTATAAAGAATACTGGGTCAACTCAACCAAGACGATTGATTATGCCATTGATAGTTTGTGGGAGGAAGGCGGAAAAACAAAACTCCGGCTGAGCAGGGTGGGATTGGTGCCCATGCCGGTTGATCTGCAACTCACTTTTAAAGATGGAACGAAAGAGCTGCACTATATTCCCCTTGACCTGATGTATGGAGAAAAGCCTGTGGAAGATGGATCAATACCCCGTAAAGTGTATGAGGCCTGGAAATGGACACACCCGGTCTATATTATTGAAACCAACCGGAAACTGCTGGATGTTACCGTAGCGGAGATCGACCCTTCACAAAGAATGGCCGATGTGGAACGAAAAAATAACAGGATTGAGCTGAAATGGTAAATGGAAGAAGTTGGTAAATAAAGCAAAAACCATCTGCGGCCGGCAGATGGTTTTTTTCTTTTGATTAGGGCCCCTCTCGTTGAACTGCTTGCCAAGGGAAGGTTAATGGTTAATGGTCATTATATTTTTGGCAGCATATATAATTACAGTACGAAATTACCGGGGTGTGTAATACGACCCTATACCACTTTAGTGGTATATTTTTACCCCATTTTGGGGAAAACCATCAAAATCAGGGGTTTTAGCGACCGAAAAACTTGTTCACAGCTTCCACCCGGTTGGTCACATGGAGTTTTTCGTATACATGGTAAACATGCTTACGGATGGTATCATTGGCCAGGTTCAGGGCCAGGGCGATTTCTTTATACATCATGCCGCGGGACAGGAGCTCAAGGATCTCCCGTTCACGATTGGTCAGGTTATTCAGGTCGTTGCTGCCAATGGTGGCAGGTTTATTCAAAAAAGCCGCCACCACTTTCCTGGCGATCTGGCTGCTCATGGGTGCACCTCCTTCATACAACTCACGAATGGCATCCAGCATTTTGGAAGGAGTGGTCTTTTTTAAAATATAGCCGCTGGCTCCCGCACTCAGGGCTTCAAATATTTTTTCATCTTCCTCATACACCGTACACATCATAAAATTGGTAGAGGGGATACGGGGTTTCAATGCCCGGACACAGTCAATCCCGCTTTCAGTACCCCCGAGATTGATATCCATCAGTACCACATCAGGTTTCAGTAAAGGGATCTGCCGGATGGCGTCTTCCGCAGTGGCAAGAGTGCCCAGGCACTTATAGCCTTCCGACATTTCTATAATTTCCTGCAAGGCATTTCGCAGCTCACGGTTATCATCAACAATACAAACGGAAATACTACTTTTCATGTCTGCAAAGGTGGGTTATATGGAAGAACCGGCCAATACCACTTTGTGGTATTTTACCGGGAAACCTGTAAAATAAATTTCTCTTTAAAAAATGCTTCGGGAAATATATCATGAATTTCCATCATTCGTGGCCGGGTGCCACTCTCCTGAATTTCCTGGTGCAGGTTACCTCCCTTCAAACAGATGAGTGAGGGGGGCAACGGAGTTAACGAACTCTTCTTCAATAAAGGTTTGCTCCAGGTCCAGAGGTCTTTTAAGGGAGCCACTGCCCTTGAGACCACCACATCAAATTTCCGGTTCTTTATTTCTTCCACCCGGCTGTGCTGTGTCGTTACATTTTTTAAACCGATTCCTTCCGCAACCCCTTCCACCACTTTTAATTTTTTGGCGATACTATCTACCAGGTGAAATTGTACCTGCGGGAAAAAAATAGCCAATGGTATCCCCGGAAAACCACCGCCTGTTCCCAGGTCCACTATATCAGCGCCATCCGGAAACTCAAAAGCTGCTGCAATACTCAATGAATGCAGCACATGTTTTTCATACAACCCGTCAATATCTTTTCTTGAAATGACATTGATCTTTTCATTCCATTCTTTGTACAAAGACTCCAGTTGGCCGAACTGCTCCAGTTGTTCAGGTGTAAAATCAGAAAAATACTTCAGTATCATATCCATGGCTGTGATTACTATTAGTTGTTTATTACCAGGTATTCCTGGGTCTTCTCCACAAAGCCGGGGCAAAGATGATATAATAAAAGAACATCCACATGTCCAGGAAAATAAACCAGGGCCAGAGATCCTTCTCATCCATTTTTTTCATGGCTTTATACAGGATCGTTCCCTGCACAATAAGCCGGATACCAAATAATGCCAGGGCAAACCGCCAGTCATAAAAAATAGCTACAGCTGCCAACAATGGATAAAAAATAAACTGCGTGGAAAAATATAAACCCAATAAAAATTTATGCTTGGGGCGGTAATACTTGGCCGTGGTATAATGTCTTGCTTTTTGTTTCAGCCAGCCCGCCCAGGTGGTTCTGGGAACGGAACGGGTGATCGCATCCGGGTCAATAACCACCGCGGTATTTTCCTTTGTGGCTACTTTATTAATAAACAGGTCATCATCACCACTGGGAACATGATTGATAGAGGAGAAGCCTTTGTTGCGGAGAAATACATTTTTCTTATAGGATAAATTTCTTCCCACCCCCATATAAGGCATACCGGCTAAGGCATAAGACAAATACTGCAATGCCGTATGAAAGGTTTCAAAGCGGATCAGCTTATTTAACAGGCCGGGGCGTTTATGATAAGCACCGTATCCCAATACGATCTCTGTTTTTTCATCATAAGCATCCTGCATTTTCTGTATCCAGTGTTCACTAGCCGGCACACAATCGGCATCAGTTAATAACAGCACTTCATATTTTGCTTCGCGGATACCAATGGATAAGGGATATTTTTTACCCGGGATCAGTTTGGCTTCCTGGGTCAGCTCCACCACGTTCAGTGATTTGAATGTTTTCTTCAGCTCCTGTAATATATACTTGGAATCGTCTAACGAATTATCATTCACCACCACCACCTCACTGCTGCTGGGATAAGATTGCACCAGCACACCCGGCAGGTTACGGGCCAGGTTCTCATCCTCATCCCGTGCACAAATAATCACGGAAACTGGGTGCTGCTGAGACTGTGTCCGGGTTTTGGGTTTAAAAAAAGCAATGCGGCTGAAAAACCAGCCATAATAAAACAATTGTACGGCGGTAACGGCAATAAGAAGGTAAAAGAGAATTTCTTCCCAATGAATCGGTGGCATGCGGCGAAGGTAATGACAAGGAGGTATTGTTGACGGCCGGGTATTTCACAGTTGTGGGAAAATAGTTTCGGGTTATCTTGCGGCCACTATGCCGGCATTAGCATTTCAATTACAGCATACTGATAAAGCCACGAAGGCAAGAGCAGGAAGAATAACCACGGATCATGGCGAGATACTCACACCTATCTTTATGCCCGTTGGAACAGTTGGTAGTGTTAAAGCCGTGACACAACAACAACTGCTGCAGGAGGTGAAAGCACAGATCATTCTCGGGAATACCTATCATTTATACCTGCGGCCCGGGCTGGATGTATTGGAAAAAGCAGGTGGATTGCACCGGTTCAACGGCTGGCCCAAACCCATTTTGACTGACAGTGGCGGCTACCAGGTTTTTTCACTGGCCGGTACAAGAAAGATCAAAGAAGAAGGGGTGACCTTCCAATCGCATATTGACGGATCAAAACACCTTTTTACTCCTGAGAAGGTAATGGATATTCAGCGCAGCATTGGTGGCGATATCATTATGGCTTTTGATGAATGCCCTCCCGGCGGCAGTGAATATACTTATGCAAAGAAGTCGATGGAGATGACCCATCGCTGGCTGGACCGTTGCTTCACACAATTTAATTCCACAACGGACAAATACGGCTACACACAAAATCTTTTCCCGATCGTGCAGGGAGGTACGTATAAGGACCTGCGCCAGCAATCCTGTGAATACATCGCCTCCAAAAATGCCACCGGTAATGCCATCGGGGGTTTAAGTGTTGGCGAACCGGAGCCGGTGATGTATGAAATATGCGACTGGTGTTGTGATCATTTACCTGCCGATAAACCCCGCTACCTGATGGGAGTGGGCACTCCCTGGAATATCCTGGAGTGTATCGGGATGGGTATAGATATGTTTGATTGCGTGATGCCCACCCGCAACGGCAGAAATGCCATGCTGTTTACTACCCAGGGGGTGATCAATATTGATAATAAAAAATGGGAACATGATTTCTCCCCGCTGGATGAGGGCCTTGACTGCGAAGTGAGTACTTATTACAGCAAAGCATATTTGCGGCACCTGATGAAATCAAAAGAAATACTGGGTCTTTCCATTGCCAGTATTCATAACCTGGCGTTTTATCTCTGGCTGGTGGGAGAAGCCCGGCAACATATCATCACCGGTGATTTTGCCGGCTGGAAGAAGGAGATGATCCCCCAATTGCAGCACAGGTTGTAACAACAGTACCCGGTAAGTGGTATTGGCTGCATTGAGAATTTAGCGGAGTTTTATACTACTTTTCTTGCCCCTTAATTTAAGAATTCAGCCCCTTTTGGAAGGTAACTGATTTGTTCAATTAAATTTTTTTCTATGGATCAGGAATTATTATTCTCCCTGGACACCTTTTACGAACTGAAGAATGATGGCACCGTAATCCTGGTTGATGTACTTATTGGTGATGAGGGGCAAAGTCCCGATTATACTGTCAGGGTAAATACCAAAAAAATACTCGAGCATGCCTCCGCATCTTCTAAAAATCTCCCGGTGGGCAATGATCATGATTTGGATGGAAAGTCGTTGCGCATCAATGGAAATATTGCTGATACCTCCAAAGATTCCAATAAGATCGAACTAACCCTTAAATTAAAAGGCGGGGTGGAAGATTTTAAAAAGAAATTCAGTGTAACGGTTGAAAAGGAAGGTGAAGTGGTCTTGTTTTCAATAGTCTTTAGATTTTTTGCCTGATTAAATACGACTAGTATGAAAAAGAAATTGTTCCTGGTTGCAGGCTCCTTTTTATTCCTTGTTGCAGTATCTGCACAGGAAGAAGCAGAAAATAAAGAACAGGGAGTTGATCTGTTAAAAGCTCCCTCCTCACCGGCCTCACAATTGCTGAACATAGCTCCTAATGCCATTGAAAGACCTACGGATCTTTCCTCTTTTTGGTTATCTGTCAATAGCAATACAAATAATCTTACAAAGCTGCCCACCAATTATGCGTTTGATATTTCACCGGCGGCTTTATTTGGCAGACCTGTTTCATTAAAAGACCTCAGTGCAGTCAGCATGAAAGAAGTAATGCGGCAAAGCTTTGTTATCTCAGCTGGAATCAGAACGGATGATGATACTGTCAATAATATCCCATTTTATAAGACAGCCATTGGATTTAAAGTATCTTTTGCCCGGCCGGAATGGACAACCCAGACTGTCCGGAATTACAAAGCACTTAAGGCTATCCAGGAAAAGATTACCGACGCAGTGGAAGAAATATCAATTTCCATAGAAGATCAAGAACCGATGCGTTCAAAACTAAAAGCAAGAGACAGTATACGAAGGGTAAACGGAATGGAAAGTGAAGCATTTAAAACGGCGGATGCTGAATTAAATGAATTAAGGAAAGATGTTCTGTTGGTTGCATTGGCGAATGATCCTGTTTTGAATACCCTGAAAGAAAATGTACGGCTGAAAGCAAGGGAATTTAAAATTGAAAGACGTGGATGGTTTGCTGACCTGGCAGGCGGTCTTTCTTTTCAGTTTCCCACCAATGAACTCGGGTATTCACTGGTGGACAGAAGTGGTGCCTGGCTGACCGGGGGCTATGAAGGGGGGAATAAAAAATTAAGCTTCCTGGCCATTGCAAGATATCTTTATCAGCCTGAAAAGATATTTGCTGATCCGTCGGCCACCATACCATCAAAAAATATTTCAACTTTTGATGCCGGAACCCGCATCCTGTATGCAACCGGGAACGATCAGTTTAATTTTTCTTTTGAATCGGTTTACCGGAGTGTTCTTACTAACAGTATTATCGATCCGTCCTGGCGTCTTGTTTTTTCAGCTGAGTACGATATAGGATTTAACCAAAAACTAAGTTTCAACTTTGGCCGGGATTTCGACGGGACTACCCAAAAAGGAGGGACGCTTATCGGGGCTATTAATTTTATCAGCGGATTCGGCAATAAGAGGGTGATTAAATGACCCCGGGGAGTAAATAACCTTTCACATTTCATTCCGCCTGAATTTTGTTACTTCGCAGCGGCATGATGAAACTGGATTGGTACATACTGAAGAAATTCCTGGTTACTTTTTTCTTTTGCCTGTTATTATTTACAGCGATCGCTGTGGCGGTGGACAGCAGTGAGAAGACCGATGAATTTGTAAAAACCGGGCTCAGCACCTCGCAGATCATCAAAGAGTATTACCTGGGTTTTGTGCCCTGGATCTGGAGCCTGTTATTTCCATTATTTGTATTTATTGCTGTTATCTTCTTTACCAGCAAAATGGCCACCCGGTCCGAGATCATTGCTATCCTCGCCAGCGGCACCAGTTATAACCGGTTTCTCCGCCCCTATATCGTAGGCGGTTTATTACTTAGCTTATTACTCTGGGTGGGCAGCCGCTACCTGGTGCCCAAAGCCAATGTGATCAAGAGTAATTTCCAGGCTAATTATTTTGATAAGAATGATCCCACCAAGAACCGGCAGGAGACCAATTGCTACAATTGTTTCTATCTCCGCATTGATACCAACACCTATATTGGGTTGAAGAATTATGATACGGCTGCAAAATCCGCCAGCACTTTTTTCCTGGAAAGGGTACGGGATAATAAAATGATCTATAACCTGCGGGCCACACCGGGAGCCTGGGACACGGCCACAAAAAAATGGAAACTCCGTAATGTGATTGAACGCAAAGTGGACAGCAGCGGTGAAACCGTGAAGCGATACGACAGTATGGTGCTCAACATCAGCCTAAAGCCCTATGAGCTCCGCAAGGACGATTATATGAAAGATAAACTGACCACACCGGAACTGGTGAGTTTTATCAACCGCGAAGAAGCCAGGGGAACCGAAGGGCTTAGTGCCTTAAAAGTGGAACGCTACCGCCGGACTGCCACTGCCTTTACTGTATTTCTTCTCACCATGATCGGGGTGGTGATCGCCAGTCGCAAAACAAGAGGCGGCAGCGGTATGCACCTGGCCCTGGGTATCACCATCGCGGCTTTATTTATTGTGGCCGACCGGTTTTCCACGGTCTTTGCCACCAAGGGTAATTTTCCCCCGTTGCTGGCAGCCTGGCTGCCCAATATTGTCTTTGCTTTTGTGGCCTGGCGGTTGTATAAAAAAACACCCAAGTAAACCCGTAACTGTCTCCAACCCCGCCTTTATTAGAAACCTATTAAATAACGGGAACGATACCGGTATAATCCGCCTGTTTTTTTGCAGCGGCGGGGTGCTTTCCATAACTTTATGCCCTCGTCATTGTTATAGAAAAAAATAAAAAACCGGCATATGGGTATTGTCAAAGACAGGTTCAAGGCTAAGGCAGATCTGATGGCAGTGGAAATAAAAGAACTGCTGAAAGAACATGGAAATAAAGTGATCGGCGAAGTGCAATTGTCCCAGGTATACCAGGGCATGCGGGGTATTACAGGTCTCGTTACCGAAACCTCCCTGCTGGATGCACAGGAAGGTATTCGCTTCCGGGGTTATTCCATTCCTGAGTTGCGGGAAAAACTTCCCAAAGTGCCCGGTGGCTCAGAACCTTTGCCCGAAGGGTTGTTTTACCTGATGCTGGTCGGTGAATTACCTACAGAAGACGATGTACAGCATGTTACTTCTGTATGGCAGCGGAGAAGCCATGTGCCCACCCATGTTTTTCATACCATTGAGGCATTGCCCATCAATTCACATCCCATGACGCAGTTTGTGGTGGGGGTGATGGCCCTGCAGACGGAGAGCCAGTTTGCCAGGAACTATGCAGCCGGGATGAATAAAAAAGATTACTGGGATGCGGTGTTTGATGACAGCATGGACCTGATTGCCCGCCTGCCCCGTATTGCCGCTTATATCTACCGCCGCAAATACCGTTTTGGCGACCATATACAACCCAATGGCCTGCTCGACTGGTCGGGCAACTTTGCCCACATGATGGGGTATGATGATGAAAGCTTCAAAGAACTGATGCGTTTATACATGACCATCCATGCTGACCATGAGGGAGGAAACGTATCTGCACATACCACGCACCTGGTGGGTTCTGCCTTAAGCGATCCATATTTAAGTTATGCATCCGGTATGAATGGATTAGCCGGTCCCTTGCACGGTTTGGCTAACCAGGAAGTGATCAAATGGATCTTTGAACTGCGGGAAGATCTGAAAACAGACCTGCCTTCTAAAGAACAGATCGCAGAATATGTAAAGAAAACATTGAGTGAAGGGAAAGTGGTACCGGGTTATGGCCATGCCGTACTGCGCAAAACCGATCCCCGCTTCACGGCACAAATGGAATTTGGTAAAAAACATATGCCCGATGATCCGCTGGTGCAAACCATCTGGAATGTATACGAAACTGTACCGCCGATCTTACAATCACTTGGAAAGATCAAGAATCCCTGGCCGAACGTGGATGCACACAGCGGCGCCCTGCTCGTCCACTACGGTATGAAGGAATATGAATTCTACACGGTTCTCTTTGCGGTGAGCCGTGCACTCGGTGTGCTCGCCAGTCTTTGCTGGGACAGGGCCCTGGGCTTCCCGCTCGAAAGACCCAAATCCGTTACCACCGGCCTGGTAAAACAATGGCTGGAAGGAAAGGATAATATCTGGGGAGAATAATTTTCTTTGTTTATATATAATTGAAAGGTCGCCGGGAGGCGACCTTTTTTTGTGCACCGTGAAAAGACGGTACAAATTGGGTGTTTTAAGTCTTTGAAAAAAAGACGAGGTATTGGATTTTTAAGAAATAATAAGAAAAGGGATTTAATCCTTTATTAAAAAATGGGAATAGTATGACTGTTAAAGCAGCAATAATTTCAGTGTATTCAGTTTACTTGTCGCAGCCAGAGAAAGTCAGGAATCTTATAAAAGGTTTTTTATTCGCAGCGTTCACGTACTTTTTCATTTTTTTACTGTTTATTTTTTTGAGAGCAGGTATTTCCCGGAATTCAACACGATTGATGCATCCTTATAATTTATCCAATAGCAAGATCAGTGAGAATATCAGCACGGCAACAATTCCAGTACTCGGTAATGTGAATTATGCAAATATGCTTAAACTTCAGCAGCAAGTTATTGAGCTAAGGAGGGGTCACCATTATAATGTCTCCGTCGCTTTTTTTAATAATTACTACAGTAACATCATCAGCCTGATGGTACTCTCCTGTGTCGGAGGATTGTTACTATTTTCATTAGTAAGTAAAGGGTGGAAGGAAAGCTCTTATACGTTAAAGATTCTTTTCATGGTTATTACTTCAGCGGCAGTATTTATCAGTCTTTTTACTAACGTATTCAGTCAACAAAAAAATTTTGAGGAGAATATGCTTCGCTATATGGATTATACCAAGACTGAACTGGAATTGGCTCAACAACTTTCTGAATTATCGAAGGAAGATTTTCCTCAAAAACAGAAATACCCGGGTACTAAAGATACGATCACAACAGTAACAGATACGCTGAAGTATTTCCGTAGCCTTGATACGATAATTGCAAGGAATAATATAACTATCAAAAGCCTGACTAATTATATTCTTACAATTGATGCATCTAAGATGAAAAATATGGGAGAAGTATATAAGGAGTTAGCGGATTTACAAAAAGTGGTAATGGCTGATACTGCAAAGTCTAATTAAAATACAAGCCGGCTAGCCGAAAACGGTATCCAAGAGTAGGCAATAAAAATCAGCATATGATGACAACAGTCAAATTGATAGGGATTATATCAGTTTCTATCGTTCTTATTAGCTGTCAATCAGCTAAGGAGTTACATTACTTCAAAACAGGAGGGAATTACTACCGTCTTATGATCGATGAAAAATCATTTGCTTCAAAAGCCCGGTATCTTTCTGGATACTTTGATGAAAAGGCCGTAGATAAATATTTTAGTGAGATGAGTCAGCCGGACAGCGGCAAGTTTGTTGAGTGGGTTAGCAGCCAGGGTCGTGGCTCCCAACTGGTGATGATATTAAGTACCAATTCTACTTCTGTTGCAGAGCAAATAGGGCAACTAGCGAGTAATGAAGAATTATTAGAAAATATTGCATTACTGGCAAATAAGGATAAAATCACACAAAGTAAGACAACCGCATACGAACTCAGTGAGATCAGGAAAATGAATGAAGATGTGCTGAAAGCCGGGGATGCCTATTTGGATACTGCAACTACAACAACCATCAGACAAAATGTAAGAGATTTTCTTGATAATCTCCGAATCAACACCGGAGGCAAATTGGTATTACCAAGTCTTGGAACTGCAATTTCAAAATTTAACTAAACTCAACAAATGAAACGAGCATATTACCCGTTATTCATAGTCGTTGCTGCCGCACTTTCTTCCTGCTTCAGTAGTATGAAAATAAGAGTGGATGCTTTGAATATGCCTGCATTTAAAGCTACATACCTGCATAATGCTGAAAAGATCAGTATCCGGGAGAATAATATCCAATATCTCATTTCTCCTGATTATCAAAAACAATTTGATGAATACGTAAATACTGTAGTAAAGTTTATAGATACATCAGGGCATGTAGCTGATAATGATACAGCAGGATTGATCAGGCAGATTAAAGATAAATACAAGGCTACGTTTAGTCAGTTGAAAATAGCAGGCCAAAAACTGCTTGAGTCAGGAAAAATTCTGTACGTATCAGGAGATGAAAAATCAGTAAAAACCTACGAAGCAGATTATTCTGACTTTAAAGCTTCGCTTACGGAACTAGAGAATCTAAAAAAATACTTTAAGCAAATCAATGAAGATATCAGCGTAACGGCAGAAGATGAAGTAGGACGGTTATTCAGTAATAATATTACTGTGGCTATTGATAATGCTGTGTCTGCTTTTGGAGAGTCAATTGCTAAGGACCCAATGGCTTCGGTTATTGCTGCTCTACCAGAGCAGTATTGGAGCAAATATGATAAAGATGTTAACCTGTCTCTGGACGCAGGGGATATCAATCAGCAGTCGTTGGGTGATATCAGGAAGTATGTAACAAAGAGTCCTAACCGCTATAATTTTACAAGGGCTCGTACTTTATTTGGCAATTCCGATATTGCTATTAAAATGGTAACACCAGGTGAGTTTATTGTAAAAGGCGTTCGTGTGGATGCTGACGAAGCAATCCGAAATTCATTTAAAGTAGTCTCTCAAGGGATCAAATACCTAGCGTATTCATCAGGAGTGCCCGTTATCGAAAGTCCCAATGCGCCAAAGAAGTCGATAACTCCATTGTTAGATAGTATCACACAAAAGGCAAACGAGTATCAATCAGTAAAGACAAGATATGCCGCTGCTACGGAAGCATTCCTTACAACACTTTCTAATGCTGCTGATGACCTAAATGCAACAACGGCAAGGCCCGGTACAACACTGACTAAGATGAGGGAAGGGGCATTGGATAGAATCAAGAAAGCTTATTCCGTTTATAAGGCAGCATTATCAAATAATTAAAAGGATTAAAAATGGCACAACGTTATAACGAAAATGATCAGGTAAAACTCGGTGTCGAAAAGAAGTTCAGTAACCCATCACAAACATTAACCGTAGGTTCAGCAGGAACTGTGTTAAAGCTGATGTCAGATGGTAGCCGGTATCGGATTCAATTTGATGCTCGTTCCAAAACATCTATAATCAGTGACAGTGATTTACAATAGCATAGAACCAACAAAACCCCGCCCCGGCTGCCCGGGTGGGGTTTGTTTCCAATATCAAAACCGTGTCTGACACCTGCGAGCTGTCTGACGTGTTATGCGCAGAGTTCCACTTTATAGGTCAGGCTGAAATAAGAAAAGAAATGACCCCGTTCATCATTGGAATCAGCTTTCCATTCCTGGCCTGTGAAAGGATGTTCATTGCCAGCAGCGGCTTCCCCCAACCCGATCATCGCATTGTGGTGTGTTTCCAGCCGGAAACCATACGTGCTGCCCTGTCTTAATTCAAGTGCCGGCAGGTCAAACCGGATCCATTTCGCATGATCTTTTTTATGAACGTCTAATTTGGAACTACCCAGGGCAGGCCCCCAGGTTTTGGCGGCCCCGTCAAATTCATGAAGCGTCAATACCAGTTCGCCGGGATGGTGCACCGAGGCCGAATAGACCTGTATATTATCTAATAAACCGGCTGAGGGGCAGGTAAAGATCTGTCCGCCGAAATGATCGTTGGGGTCGGACTTCATGTGACCGATCCAGAGAGTTGTGTTGTTTTCCGCCTGGGTAATAACGGGGCGGGAAGAGCTGCTTTTTTTGGTAGTTTCCATATCAGGGTGTTTAGTTGTTAAAAAAGGCGCAGCAAAGGCGTCATGATAAAGAACTAATCAGGATAACTCCGGCAGACCGGCCTTTATTGTATCCGGAAGCCTGATATTCGTCATAAAACAGCTGTTATTTCTGCACAACTGTGCTCATCTTTCCGGGATAATCCTGTCTTTTTTAGGTAAATTGGACAAAGACCTTTGAAACATATACAGGATCCGTCGCTGTGGATAACCCGGTTTTAGCTGGTGAAAAAAAGTGCAGAAAGAAAAACTCTTAGAAAAAGAAAGTCTGAACCTCACTTGCCTTTATTTTCGCTTTCTGACTGCGGGCAACATTCCTTTAATAGAGAAGTAACAATTTCTTAAAACAAGGCGGAATATGAACCCTTAGGTCATTGGTGAATAACTGATGGTTTAACTTTTTATCGCTATAGACGAACGAACATGGATCTGACTAATATCAACAAAGACAGAAAGCAACGGAGAAAGACACAATTGGATCTCAGCACCATGGTATATGGCAAAGTACCTCCGCAGGCCAAAGACCTGGAAGAAGCGGTACTTGGCGCCATCATGCTGGAGAAAAATGCATTTGATACCGTCGTGGAAATATTGAAACCCGAGTGTTTTTATGTGGAAGCCCACCAGCGTATCTATAAAGCCATACAGGGTTTGGCCAATAAAAGCCAGCCGATCGATATTCTGACGGTGACAGAAGAGCTCCGCACCCGGGAAGAACTGGAAATGGTAGGCGGTCCTTATTATGTGACCAAACTGACCAATGCGGTTGTCTCTTCAGCACATATCGAAGCCCACTCAAGAATTATCCTGCAAAAATTCATTCAGCGGGAACTGATCCGCATCAGCGGCGAGATCATCGGTGATGCGTATGAAGATTCAACCGATGTGTTCGACCTGCTGGATGATGCTGAAAGCAAATTATTCGAGATCACCAATAATCACCTGCGCAAAGATTATAACTCTATTGATACCGTCCTGGTGAATACGATCAAACGGATTGAAGACCTGCGGCAGCGAAATGAAGAAGTAACCGGTGTGCCGAGCGGTTTCACCCACCTGGATAAAGTAACCTATGGCTGGCAAAACACGGACCTCATTATCCTGGCAGCAAGACCTGCCGTGGGTAAAACAGCGTTTGCCTTGAACCTGGCCCGTAATGCAGCCATGCATGCAACGAAGCCAACACCGGTAGCATTATTCTCCTTAGAAATGAGTGCAGGCCAGCTGGTACAACGTATCCTTTCTGCCGAGAGTGAGATCTGGCTGGAGAAAATTGCAAGAGGTAAGATGGAAGAACATGAAATGAAGCAATTGTATGCCAGAGGTATTCAACGATTAGCACAAGCCCCTTTATTTATTGATGACACACCGGCCCTGAACATTTTTGAACTGCGGGCCAAATGCCGCCGGTTGAAAAACAAACATAATATCGGTATGATCATCATCGACTATTTACAGTTGATGAGCGGTACCGGTGAAAACAGGAACGGGAACAGGGAACAGGAGATCAGTAATATTTCCAGGAACCTGAAAGGTCTTGCGAAAGAACTGAACGTACCCATCATCGCTTTATCACAATTAAGCCGTGCGGTGGAACAACGGGGTGCCAAAGAAGGAAGCCGGGTGCCGCAGTTGAGTGACCTTCGTGAATCGGGAGCCATCGAACAGGATGCCGACATGGTTATGTTCCTCTACCGTCCCGAATACTATGATGTAACCACCAGTGCGGAAGGAGAGAATATCAAAGGCCTCACCGAAGTAAAAATAGCCAAGCACCGGAATGGTACCCTGGAAACCGTGAAGCTGAAAGCCTTGTTGCATATCCAGAAATTTGCCAACTGGGACGAAGATCCGTACAGTGGTATTGGTCTGCCCGGTGGCGGCTGGCGCCCCGTGGAAGACAGTGGTGGTGGCGGCGAAAAATTATATATCCAAACCGGCAGCCGGATGAATACTATTGCGGACGATGATGACCAGCCGTTCTGATCATGCGGTTTAAAATTTTCGATTTGCCCGGTAAACCAGCCGGGCATTTTTATTGCGGGATGATTTAAGTAAATTTGATAAACTTTTTTTATGTCTGTAGCAGATATCAAAGAGGAACTCCATAAAGCAATTGACGGAATTGATAATAAGGAATTACTCCAGGCCATGCTGGTGATACTTTCCCAGGGAAAAATATCTTACCAGCTTACAGATGAACAATTACAGGTAGTAAGAGAGAGGGAAGAACAGTATTTATCCGGGGAGAATAAATCACAAACATTGGACGAATTCAGGGAAAAAATGAATAAAAAGTATGGCTTATAAAGTCATTATTCCCCGGTTGACAGAAAGAGATGCAGATGAAGCTGTGCAATGGTACGAAGAACAGCAGCCGGGACTGGGAATACGGTTTTATCAACTCCTGTTGGGAAAATTGGAAGAATTAAAAGATCATCCGCATTACTTTTCATTTATATATGCTGAATACCGTCGTATTACAATAGATCCTTTCCCCTTTAGTATTGTCTATAAAATAATTGATAATGATGTTCTTATACTCGCTATATTTCATCAAAGCCAGGATCCTGTAAAACTTACCAGCAGATTGACATAAAAAGACTATGGCACTTCCTTTTTTTTATATCGCTGATTACACTGATTCCCAAAAGACGATCATACTGGATGAGGATACCAGCCGCCATGTGGTACAGGTGCTGCGGATGAAAACCGGCGAACAACTAAACCTGACCGATGGTAAGGGAAATTTATTGACCTGTGCAATAACAGATGATCATAAGAAACATTGTGTGGTGGCTGTTAAAGAAGTCAGCCACAAGCCACAGGGCGAAAGGAAAGTCTCTATTGCCATCTCTCTTTTAAAAAATACTAACCGTTTTGAGTGGTTTTTAGAAAAAGCAACGGAACTGGGAGTTACGGAGATCATTCCTTTGATCTGTGAAAGAACGGAGAAAGAAAAATTCCGGCACGACAGGTTACAAGGTATTTGTATCAGCGCCATGCTGCAGAGCCAGCAGGTATGGCTGCCTGTTTTACACGAGCCTGTTTCATTCACTGATTTGCAGTTTTCACAATACAGCAATTATCAGAAATTCATCGCCCATTGTGAGGAGAGTAACAAAACCCCGTTAACTGATCAACCTGTTAACCGGTTAACCATTATCCTGGTTGGCCCCGAAGGCGATTTCACCCCGGCAGAAATCGGGCTGGCGGTTAACAATGGATTTATCCCTGTCGCATTGGGTAATACAAGATTAAGAACAGAAACAGCCGGCATGGTGGCGGCTGCGCTGCTGCAATCAGCCGGCTGGAAAGACCTTTAAAAGAAAGTGCCTGACAGCTTTCTCTTTTTTCTTATTTTACCTTTGTGTTGGTATTAATATTTATCGGGATACTGCTGACGCAGTTACTGTATGTAATCAGCAACTGGCGGCAATACCGGCGTAATGATTACGTCAGGTATGCATTGTATATTGTTCTCTTCATCCTGTATATAATTTGCATTTTCCAGGATGAATTGGTGACAGCTACAAATACCCGGCAATGGTTAACCCCGGTAACAGAGGCGGTGAAGCGACCACTGGCTTTTCTGCTTTACCTGGTGTATTTCCGCTTCATGGATCTCTTCCTGGAATTAAAAGAAAAATATCCTGCTTTACACCGGCAGGTGTTGCTGAGCAACTGGATAATCGCCTTTTTCTTCCTGGTACAGGTTGTCCTGGTCATTAGCGGCCAGGCTTATCGTTCACCGGGGAATGAAATCTATTTTGGTTTTTCCTTTTTTCTTTTTGCTTTATCTGTGCTGGTAATTATCAAAGCCTGGCGGCAGCCCAATCTGCTCACCACTACGTTGCTGCGGGGAAGTATCTGTCTTGTTACCGGCGCCTTTGTGACCAATATCATTAATATCTACAAAATTTTTTCAGGCCGGGAGATACAGGTGGCACCTGATTATCTTCCTTTTTTCGGGGGCATATTGCTGGAACTTTTTTTCTTTAATATGGCGCTGGCTTATAAAATTGTAGAGCAGGAAAATGAACTGGCCGGCACCCAGCAATTGGTGATCGACCAGTTGCGCCAGAATGAACAACTGGTACTGGAGCAGCAGCAAACCCGCAACAAAATTGCCCGTGACCTCCATGATGAGGTAGGCGCTACACTAAGTGGTGTCACCCTGTTCAGTGAATTGAGTTTGCGCAATATTGCCCGGCAGCAACCATTGCAGGTGGCTTCTTATTTACAACGCATCAGCACAGAATGTCATTATATGTCCGAAAAGATCAATGATATAGTTTGGGCTATACACAGCGAGGGAGATACATTGGAAAAATTGCTCTCCAGGCTGCAGCATTATGCCCGGCAGGTATGCATTTCTAAAGGAATTACCTGTGAGTTTCACATCAGCGAAGACGTAAACCAGGCTTCTTTCACCCCGGAAACACGGAATCATCTCTACCTGTTTTGCAAAGAAGCGGTGAACAATGCTGTGAAATATTCGCAGGCTACGGCTATTACATTTACCGCCTCGGAAAAGGAAGAACAGTATACGTTCCGTATCGAAGATAATGGGGTGGGTTTTGACACAGGCCGTAATTATGAGGGCAATGGCCTGAAAAATATGCAATCCAGGGTCAATGAAATGGACGGCTCCTTTATTATTGAATCAGCTTCCGGAAAAGGTACAACGATAGTGTTACTGCTGAAAAAGAAAAACAGCTGGGTATGATTTTTATTTTTTTAGGAATAATGGCAGGACAATTCCTGTATATGTGCACCCTGTGGCTGCAACACCGCAGGCAGGAATATGCTTATTATATCATTCACTACATCATTTTTGTTTATTTCCTCATCGGGCTAAGTGCTCCTTATTTTTTTTCAGCTGCTTATATCCGTGATCACCCGCTTTTTTTTCAACTGCTGCAGTTTCAGCCGCTGCACATATTTAATTATTATCTCTATATCAAATTTGCGCAGTACTTCCTGGAAACACAAAAATTATATCCTTATCACAACAGGCAGGCTGTTTTCATGATGAAAGGGGTGGGAGCAGGCACCGCTGTCTGTTTGCTGAGCTGGTTGCTCCTCGATACCGGTGGAAAAACCTTTGCCGCTGTTTACCTGGCCATTTCTGTTCTGTTAATGGTATGGGCCATATGGCTGGTGTATCTTATTTACACGATGCGTACCCGCCAGTCCGCCTATCTTTTTAAAGGATCATTATTATTGAGTATAGGAATTTTTTGTACGTACATATTAATTGGCCTTGCCGACGCCGGGCTCATCGGGCCATCGCAAACTATTTTTTACCCGGCATTGCTGGGGGTTCTCGGGGAAATTTATTTTGTCAATGCGGGATTGAATTATAAAGCAACGATCAAACGAAAACAACTGATCCGCACCCAGCAGCAATGGATTGAAGAGCTGGAAAAAAACCGGGTGTTGCTGCAGGAACGGGAACAGGTCAGGGATAGTTTATCATTGGAGTTGAATAAAGAGATCGGGACTACGTTAAACGGGATCAGCTTATTTGCAGAACTAAGTATGACACAACTGAAGGCAAATGAACTGAAAGAAGTGGAAAATGTACTGAACAGGATTGTGGAAGATTCAGGGAAAATGGTCAGCAGCATGAGTGATATTATCTGGGTACTTTCACCGGATAATGATACAATGGCCAGGACACTGCTCCGGATTCAGTCGTTTAGTAAAAAACAGTCTGCGGAAAGAAAGATCGAATGTGATTTTACGAGCACGGTCAGTGATACTGTGAGTAAGCTGGATATGGAATCAAGACGGCTTTTATACAATGTGTACAAAGAGTATTTTTTGCAATTTTTATCCGTTATAAATGATAAGATCACTGTTCATTTATCCCGGAAAGATAATACCCTGGAGTTTTCCCTGCAGGGTATTGCTACATCCGGTACCGGGGCAAAGCTGCTGCAACTCAGTAAACCGGTTGAGCAGGTATTGCTGAAAGAAAACAAACTCAATGACAGCGGGCACCGTCACCTGGTATTTCAATTTCAAACTCACCCAACAGGGTGATACCACTTTAGGGGATATGCAACGAATTTTGAAGTAAGCCTGAGGCCTGGTTAAAATGTAAAAAATAATGAGTACTGCAAACATGAACATAAGGGTGGCCATATTTGAAGATGCCAAGCTGATACGGGATGCTTATGAAGCCATACTGAACGGAACAGAGGGGTACACCTGTGCAGGATCATTTCCTGATTGTAATTCACTTGACCTGTGCATCCGGAAAAGTAATCCCGATGTGGTGCTGATGGATATTGAAATGCCGGGCACGGATGGAATACAGGCTACAGGATTTTTATCTGCCCATTACCCGGATATCAGGATCCTTATTCAAACCGTTTTTGAAGATGATGAAAAAATATTTGCAGCGGTATGTGCCGGTGCTTCAGGGTATATTCTGAAAAACAACGGGCTGGCAAAGCTCCTGGAAGCCGTGACAGAAGCCTATAATGGCGGATCACCCATGACGCCAAGTGTGGCCAGCCGGGTATTGAAATTGTTTCAGCAATTTGCACCGCAGGTAAGCCTGGAAACGGAAATGATCCTTAGTCCCCGCGAAAAGGAAATCCTTGCTATGATGGTGGATGGAAATGATTTCAGAACGATAGCAGAAAAAAGTTTCATCAGTTATGAGACCGTCCGTACACATGTTAAGAAAATATATAAAAAACTCCACGTTGCTTCTGCCTCCGAAGCGGTTGTAAAAGCCATCCGGCAGCGCTTAGTCTGATCCTTTCATAGTATACACTGTATTCTTAACCGGTTGCAAACCTGTTGCAGCAACGGCCACCTGCTGCCATTCCTGTCTCTGCTTCCTTTTCTCAATTTCACCCGGCTGGGGTATATCAGCGGCAGGCTGATAAAAATAGTTTTGACTCCGTTATCAGAGCGATCTGCATTTCAAACATCACTCAACCGGAACCAGCATGAAAAAAATAACAGCCACCAGTTTTTTAATTGTTTCAATTATGTGTTATACAACAGGCGCAGCGCAGAATTTTGCCGGTTCTTTCAGCGGCAAACAGCCGGGGATTACTTCTTCCGCCATTCTTTCTGTTAAGGACGCTGTATTGAGCGGCTCCGTGATCATGAATGGGAAAAAAGGGAACATACGGGGATCAGTAAATGACAGCACGGCAACCGGTACAGTGTATGATATCGAAATGCAAAAGGAGTATGCCTTTTCTGCGAACATTCAAAAAGACCAGCTCCGGCTTTCAATTGTGTTTCCGGAATTAAATAACCAGTCCATCGAACTTCTATTGCAAAAAGAAATTGCATCCCTGGAAGAACCCGGAAAAAAGATGAAGGATACCCTTTCCCGGGATGCCGCTATCACGGGTTTATGGCGGTATACGGATATTATCAGCAGTGGCTATGGCGATGGGTATATGTCTTTCTCCACTGACTATTTTATGGAATTCCTGGAAGATGGTACCGTAATATCCTGGACGGGTAAAAGCGGTGGTGGCAACAGCACTGTTTCCATCAGCGGGGAAGCTTCGGCAAAAAAGGATAAAGCCACCTGGCATACAGAAGCCGGCAAGCTCTTTTTTACAGATCCTGTTACCGGAGAAAAAGTCTTTTCTTTTTTTTCTGTAGAGCCGGCAAAGCTGTTGCTGCATGATGGAAAAGGGAACAGGAAACTTTTTCAACGGGTACGATAATAAACAACTGTTAGAACAGCAATCAAAAATACCTGAACACATGAAACCATCTGTAAACTTACTTATCCGTTTTTTAATGGCTGTACTGGTTCTCCCTGTTGCCGGGCAACCGTTACAGGCACAGGAGGAGGAAACCAAAGCCGCCAGGTTATCACCCAACGAGTTTTCCATTCCCCCATCCCCGGTCTTCGACCTGATGGGAGTGACTCCTTCACAGATCAACCGGACATCGGATATTAAAAACTTTAAAGTGGACTGGTCTTTCAAGTCATGGCGGCTGAATCCCAATCTCGCTATCCAGTCTCAGCCCTTTTGGGAATTACTGTATAACAGGAAAGACCTGAGTAAATACCAGGCCGCCAGCGGTTTTTTGCGCAAGCTGGCTTCTCTTGACCTTTCAATGGGTACGGTACAAAATGAAGAGAATGACCGGCGTATCGGCATAGCTGCCAAGTTCAATCTCATCAAGCAAAAAGATCCGCTGATGGCAAAGGATCTATATGATGATATCGGCCAGCGGTTTGCAGACGAAAAGAAAACCCTGGAGGTACAACTAGCTGAACTCCGGCAGAAACTGGACAGTACTGCAAACATCATGGAGAAGCCCGGCATCAGGAACGAAATAAAAAGTACCGAGGAACAATTGATCACTCTTAATTCCCGCCGTAATACCGAAATCAATAACCGGGCAAAAATTTTTATAGCTGAACATTGGAATGCAGCCTCCTTAGATGTGGCTGTGGGAAGGGTGTACACTTATCAAAGCGACAGTGCAGGCACATTAAAAAAGCTGCGGCTTAACAGGAACACCGGTTTTGGTGTATGGATCAACGGCGGAATGCCGCTTGGGAAAAAATGGATGTTGTCGGGACTTGTGAGGACCACCTGGTACGAGGAAGAATTGAATTTCTTACTGCGTAACCAGGTTACGCTGGAAGAAACAGAAGCCGCAGCCGTTGCAGATAATAAAATTTATTCGGTGGGCATGAATCTTCGTTATGGCGGACCACTCTATAGTTTTTTTGTGGAGTTTCTCTATGAGCGAAAGGCTTTAAAAACACCCGTGGAAGCATTGCGGGATGTATTTACAGAGCCGGCAGATATCGAAGTAGTGGAGTCAACGGTGAAGTGGACAACAGTTCACCCGAATTCGTTGAGCATTGGTGGCGACTGGCGCATCAGCCGCAACGTAATTATTAATTACGGAATGCGCTGGGTGCTGGATGCAAAAGGAAAAACGCAGGCTTTTATTCCTGTTGCAGGAATATCCTGTATGATGCGATAATAACCAGCAAACAATAAAAGTATGAAACGAATACCCGGCTTTTTCTCTTTTTGCCTGCTTTTGATAGCATATATAACTGTTACTGCCCCGGACAAAGTACTGGCTGTAAATGAATCTTTCTCCTTTTCAGTGATAGCAAAAGAACGATTCAATAATTCCGGTTTAAAATTGATACAGGGGCACACTTACCTGATAACAGCAACCGGTACCTGGAAGGATGGTTCCTGCAAAACCACAGATGCCGCCGGATTTAATTCCGGCGAATGTAATAGTTCCATTCCTGGTTCTTACCTGCTTTTGAAAAATACAGAATACCTGAGACGGGATAAGAATCAAAACTGGTTTTGCCTGATCGGGGAATTATTTGACCAGGGATCCAATGTGTTTGACAATATGCTGGCGGACCAGCAGTTCAGGATCGGGAAGAGCCGTACGATCACCCCGGCCGTATCGGGTAAACTGGTCTGTTTTGCGAATGATGTAATAACCGTTTATGCTAATAACACCGGATCGGTAAGGGTAACTGTGAAAAGAATCAGCTGATATAATCATGATCATTAATCAATAAACAAAAATATATGAAACGACTATTATTACTTGTATTATCGCCATTGCTGCTGCAGGTGAGCCTGTATGCGCAGCAGGGCAAAAATGCGTTTAACACACAGTTTAATAAGGATGCAACAACTCTTGATAAAGAGAATGCTTTTTTACTGGGCTATCTATCCACTATGGTGTATGCAGACTACCTGCGGTTTTTATACAGCCCGGTTCATGGCGAAGAAAGTTCATTTGTAAAAACACTGAAAGATGATAGCGAGAAGTTTGTGGCTGAATATGCTAAAAAGCTGACCTACCTTTTTACAGATGCACCGGCTTTTACACCGTTGGTCACCACCGCTGCCAACAGGGCTGTCATTAATTCCGGGATAAGTTCCAAAACTCCGCAATTGGCCACTGCTAAGCAACCGGTAGCAACTGTGGCTGCTGAGCCTGCCGTTACATTTGATTTTATCAATAAATGTAACCCCAACGGGTATGATCCGGAAGCGATCCTGATTTCAACTCCATCCGTGATTTATGTGGTATTCCGGGGTACCGACAGGGTTTCCTGTAATGTAAGTAAGGCGGGTTACCAGTTTGCTGAATGGCTGGCTTCGGATTTCAAATTTCTGAAAAGGGATGCTTCTTTTCTTCATGCCGGTATCCGGGGACAGGTGCACCGCGGAATGGCGGAAAGCCTGAAGGAACAAAATTTTGCCGACGAACTGGGTGCTGCTATTGCGGCTGTACATAAGAATAAAGTAACAGGGGCCACTAAAAAAGTATGGATAACAGGGCATAGCCTTGGCGGCGGACATGCACAGTTATTTACTTTATTCCTGAAATACAATTATAATATCACTGCCCAGGGACTTTACCTCTATGATGCTCCTCATCCCGGTGATAATACTTTTGCTGCGCAACTGAATACGGATATTGGAAAAAGCAGGATACAGCGTTTTGAATTTGGTGATGACCCCATTCCTACATTACCACCCCAGGCATTTCAATATGGACGGTCTGGAACGAGAAATTATTACAAAGACCACAACAGTACTGTGCAGGTGGGGGAGCAAACCCTGCTTGATGATGCAAAGATCTTATGTGCATTGGGCAACCTGCCAACTACTGTGATTCCACAATTAGCCCGGTTTGAATTTCCTCCCTATTGCCCGGGTTCACTCTGTTTTCATCATCCCACTTTTTTACTTAAAGCTATTCATCACCAATTAAGTTCATCCATTTATCCTTCTTTGCCACCCGGGGTGCCTTTGCCGGTTGCGGGACAGAATTGCAACCAGGGAGCTCTGACCAAAGCAGCGGATAATAATTTAGTGAACAATACTGCAACTGCTATTGAGAATACCCTTGCACAGATCAGTTTTAGTGTGGGAAATATTGCGGGTAATCTTACAGGGTCTGTACCTAATGGCAGGTATAAATTAGTGTGCTATGCTTTTAAAAACAATCCTAAGAAATACCTGAAATGGAATGGCACTGTCAACAGCCAGTTGCAGGTATCAACTACGGGCACTGTTTTCAACCTTGTTCATAAACTGACAGGAGGCTACCAGTTATTTGCTGATGAAGGAAACATGGCTGCTAATGTCAAATTCTTTGCCGGCGTACCAACAGGTGAGGAGATCAACAATAATGTGATCATGCGTCCGAAAGATATTGTGATCGGAGACGAGGAAACCTGGTATTTATTTAAGCTGCCCAATACCGTAAATACATTTGTTTTTTACAACTGGAATACTAAAAAGGTTTTAGATGCTCCCGATAACTGCCTTACATCAGGAAGTTGCGGGGTGAATGAATTTACCGCAAAGGATAATACGCCAACACAGGTTTGGATTTTAGAAAAAGTCAATTGATCATTTAAATTATTTCTGTATGAAAAAGATATCTGTATACACTGCAGTGCTGGCTTGTTTATTTGCACATACACATGCGGGGGCACAAAAGCCGCAGCTCCCCAGGGAAAAATTTCAGCCGGTTAAAACTACTCCGGTTGTATTTACACCGTTTACGGTTGCTGATGTGGTAAAGAACGATAAATCAAAAGGGCTGAAAGACCTGGTCACTTTACCCAATAAGAAAAAAGTTACCCTGGAGAGTTATCTTAAAACGCTGAATCATATTGAGAAAAATTTATCAGGGATAGGCATAAGCCGCAACCGTACCGAACAAATAGTGATTGCTTCCAGGTATAAACCGGCTGTCAGTGCAACTTCGTTAATAAAGCCAGCTACTGCAACCGGCGTAAAAACAACGGCCATCAGTAAGTCTGCAATGAGTAACCGGTTCCAACTGGCTAATATGCCGGTTTCAGAAAAAACACTGGCTTTAAATAAACTGAAAGATGAACTGGGAGACCGGCTGTTGCCGGATGCAGATGATCTTCCTAATGAACCTTTTCTCACCGAGAAAAATTTTAACATCCCCGAATTCAAAGTAGCGGATTATGGAGTTACAGTAAAAGCATCCTACATACAGAAAGGAGTGCTTGATCCTTTCTGTATCAGCAGCAGGCAATTGAATAATGATTCCCTGAAAAGAATAATTAAGAACAGCAATAATGAATTTACCATCGGGTTTAAAATCAATATCAGTACGGATATACCTGCAGTGGGAAATTTTAATATCTATAAACTCGAGTCGGAGTTTACCAGTAAGGCGAATAAAGATCAGAAACACAAGAGTAAGGCAAGGTTGCAGGTATTGGAACGGGTATTACTGGATGAAAATAAAAATCCTTCCGGGGATACCTATTCCTTTGATGAGAATGCTATTTATAATACCCGGCAAAAACTGGGAGCAGCCGATATTTTCAGTTATGGATTAAATGTGCTGTTACCCGTTGATATGTACCTGATGAGTACGGGTGTTGGAGCTGATTTTGATATTGACATCAGCCGCACCGGTGTGGGAGGAACTATTTCCCCTATCATCACCCAATCGATCATACTGGAAACATCAGCTTCTGAAACAACAGGTCCGGCAGCAGACCTGCTGAATTTTGATATCCTTGATATTGGCGTGGGCGGGGAACTCCGTCTTTTGCAGGGGGGATTTGATTTCGGAGGTAATGCCGGTCTTACGGTAAGCGGTGGCGGATTGAAATTCCTCAATGATACCTACACGGCCGCAAGTATAAAGATGCTGCAGGGCAGACTCTATACTTTTTATGTCTACCCGCAGTTTACCTGTGATAATATTTTTCTGCAGGGGCTTGATCTTTCCTGCTGGGTGGCCCGCCGGGTGGAGAATAATTTTTTTGATACAGGTTCTTTTATTGAGTTCCAACAGGTACTTGCCGATGAATTCAAAGGGAAAAACCTGAAATGGAAATAGAACAATCAGAAGTATGGAGCGGGGAATAAAATATTCAGTATTCATTTTTTGGCTTCTGTTCCTGGCGGATGTTGTAACGGCGCAGCCATTCACAGCGGCCACCTACAACATCCGTTTCCGGGAGCAGGCAACTGTCGATTACAGTCACCTCCTTGACACCGGATCCAGGCGGCAGTTCAAAAACCATCTTCAGTTGTATAGCGGCAAACTGCTGGTACAAAAAACAAGCGACGATTTCTTATATGTTCAATTCAGGATCGACAGCCTGCAGGAAAATAATGGACATCCGGTCTCCGCTGGTTGGCAAACGGAATTCTTTTACCGGGAAAATCCTGCCCAGCCTTTATCAGCAACCTTATTTTTTTTAAAACCTCCGGCACCTTTCCTGGTCAATTGTGCTAAAATTATCGTCAGCAATATTCCTTTCATCATAAAAGTTCCGGGTAACCAGAGAGTGGAGCACTACATTGACGGTATCTATAAGGCCACATATTATTCAACGCCACATGAACAGGGTTGGACAGAACTGGTGAAACAAAAAAGACCGGTCTATAAACCGGGTATTGAGTTGTTCAGGAACAGCATTGACAGTTTTAAAACAAAATTCCTGTTTAATAACCAGACGGGATTCCTCCGGCAAGGATGTATGTATGAAGAGAAAAAGCAAAAGATGGGAAACCGGTTGTTATCATCCGTGGTATCAGAATTGGAAATCAGCAGCAGCGATATTATCGCTGCAACGGAGATACCGGGTAAACAATTATTTACTTACCAGGTACCTGTTTATTCCCGTCTTACTTATGCAGAAAGACTGATCCGGATCAGCCGGAAGAATAAAACGGAAATAACGGCTGATGAGTTAGGAACAGTGCTGGGAAACTGTACAGGGGATAAAGCAACTCCGTTGACGGAACAAATCAGGGCATCAATTGTGACAGCTGTTTTGCCTGTTGCAAAAATTAAAACGGTCATTGATTCTTTACCCGTTCATACACTGGCATTTCGTATACTCGAGGATGCGCTGGTGGAATCGGGCACAATGGAAGCACAGGCTTTGCTGGCCGACCTGTTTGCACGGACCGGGCAGCCGGAATTTTATTACAAACGGTTATTGGTGAAGATTGGCGTTACGGCTCCGGTGATCAACCCGGAATTGATTAAGCGGCTCTTTGCATTAAAAGCGGATACGGTGCGGAAAAGCAGGGCTGCAGTAGCCGGACTGGCCCTTGCTAATAATGCATATATGCTCGCAGAAGATGGGAATGATTCCCTCAGCAAAAATATAATTGATGAGCTGGATCGTTTTTTCAGCACATCAGCCCGGGCAAAGGAAGATACGATCCAATGGTTACAGGAGTCAGGCAATGCGGCCAACAAAAATGCGCTGCCGGTGATACAGTATTGCCTGCAGGCAAAAGACCCCGATCTGTTCCGGGAGGCAGCCTATGCAGTAAGATTTATAGATGATGAAGTGGTGGATACTATCCTGGCCCGGCAAATACTGGAAGCACCGGCTGACCAGGCAGCGCTGATTACGGGAATTTGTACATTAAGATACCCGGCCCCCGTTATCCGGCAGGCTGTCTATCATTACCTGGCTGAATACAGGGAAACAGAGACAGGCCGCCAGCTTATTAATTATCTTCTTTCTTGGAAAGACGAGAGCAGGGCAATCAGCCAGGAATTAAAAGCAGCAGGTTTTGCAGATGCGTTAACAGCTTATAAACCGCCTGTCCTTTCACAATAAAGCGGGGTATCAGTTTCTTTGCAAACAGGTCTACGGCTGCGGTTTTTATTTAGCCTCATCTGATAAATTTTCTTCCTCCTCTTTCAGCACCGGCGTATTCAGTTGTACCACCCGCCGCTTTTTCTGCCGGTTCATCATGGTCATATTCAGCAGCTCCACCACGAAGGAGAAGGCCATACCGAAATAGATATAATTCTTCAGGTGCAGTTGTTCGGCAGAATGACTGTCCCAGCCTTCGATCACCAAACTCAACCCGATCATTACCAGGAAGGAGAGGGCAAGCATTTTTAAGGTAGGATGTTGATGGATAAAACCGGAGATCTTCGGGCTGAATAAAAACATAATGGTCATCGCAATCACCACGGCAGCGATCATGATCTCCACATGCTTGGCCGTTCCGCCTGCAGTGATGATACTGTCAAAAGAAAACACGGCATCAATCAGCATGATCTGACCGATGGCCTGTGCAAAACTGATCGGCTTTTGCTGACCGGATAGTGCATTCGGATCTTCTCCTTCTAATTTATGATGGATCTCTTTGACAGATTTATAAATAAGAAATAAACCACCTCCCAGCATCACGATACTGGCCAGGTCAAACCCTTTTCCACCAATAGTAAATACAGCTTTCCCTTTTTGTTCCAGCAACCAGCCCAGCCCCAGCAGTAATAAACTGCGGGATAGAATACCGGTGATCATCCAGAGACGGCGGGCTCTCTTTTGGTCCTTATCACTTTTCAACCGGTTCATGATAATGCTGACGAAGATCACATTATCAATGCCCAGTACCACTTCGAGCACCACGAGAATAAAAAAACTGATCAGGCTTTCACTGGTAAATAAATAATCCATTGCTGAAATTGCTTATAACGATTTACAAATATTTTTTACGATCGCAGGCCCTTCATATATAAAGCCGGTCCATACCTGCACCAATGCGGCACCTGCTGCTATTTTTTCTTTTGCATCTTCACCGGTAAAAATACCACCGGATGCCATCACCGGTATTTCGCCGTTCAATCGTTCACAGAGGTATTTTACCACTTCCGTACTTCTTTGTTTCAACGGCGCACCACTCAGTCCGCCTGCACCTATTTTTTGTACCTGCTCAGGGCTAACAGCTAACCGCTCACGGCTTATCGTAGTGTTCGTAGCAACGAGTCCGTCCAGTTTTATCTCCAGCGCAAGATCGATCACATCATCGATCTGTTCCTGGCTAAGGTCCGGGGCTATTTTTAAAAAGATTGGTTTCGCAATGGCTTTCGCATTATTGATCATCTGCAAATGCTGCAATATTTTTCGCAGCGAGTCTTTCTCCTGCAATTCCCGCAATCCCGGCGTATTTGGCGAACTTACATTTACCACGAAGTAATCCACATAAGGGTGCAGTTCTTTAAAGCAGATCTCATAATCCTTCCAGGCATCTTCGTTGGGCGTCACTTTGTTCTTACCGATATTACCACCAATGATCAGGGACGATGGATGTTGTGCTGTGGCTGCTCTCCATTTTTTTAAACGTTCCGCCACAGCCTGCACACCATCATTATTAAATCCCATCCGGTTGATAAGGGCTTTGTCTTCCACTAAGCGAAACACTCTCGGCTTATCATTGCCCGGTTGCGCCAGCGGCGTCACCGTTCCTATCTCCACAAAACCAAAACCCAGGGCCTCCAGTTCCCGCAGGTAAAGGGCATTTTTATCAAAACCGGCTCCGAGTCCGACAGGATTAGGGAACCGGATGCCTGCAACGATCCATTCTTTACCAGGATTTTTTTTGGGACTAAAGCAAGCCGCCAGCAGGGGCCGAAAACCAATGCTGCAGAGTAGTTTGAGCCCATTCATGGAAAAATAATGCACCCGTTCAGGCGAAAACCAAAACAGGATACTGCGAAGAAGTTTGTACATAACGGCTGCGAAGATAACTGAACTTTTAACAGCCATTTTTGGTTGAACAAAGAACTCTGGTTACTTTTGAAATAGAAAGTTGTTTATGCAACTTATTTGGTTCATGGCAAATGGTTCATAGTTCATAGCGAATAAAATATTGCCATCAACCATGAACTATGAACCATGAACAGGTATAATAGAAAAATATGCAGGAAGCTTATATCGTTGCCGGTTACAGAACAGCCGTGGGAAAATCCAAAAGGGGAGGCTTTCGCTTCACCCGTCCTGATGACCTGGCGGTGGATGTGATCAAAGGACTACTGGCCTCGGTGCCCCAACTTGAAGCCAAAAGAGTGGATGATGTGATTGTGGGTAATGCTGTTCCCGAAGCCGAACAGGGATTACAGGTGGGCCGCATCATTGCTGCCCGTGCATTGGGATATGATGTGCCGGGTTTCACCATCAACCGCTATTGTGCCTCCGGCCTTGAATCCATAGCTATCGCTACAGCCAAAATAAGAATGGGAATGGCCGAATGCATCGTGGCAGGTGGTGTGGAAAGTATGAGTATGGTGCCCACAGCAGGCTGGAAAACAGTCCCTGCTTATTCCATTGCTAAGGAGGAACCGGATTATTATTTAAGCATGGGCCTCACGGCAGAAGCAGTGGCGAAAGAATTCAACGTAAGCCGCGAAGCACAGGATGAATTCTCCTATCATTCGCACCAGAAAGCCATGGCGGCGATACAGGCCGGGCATTTTAAATCCGGCATATTGCCCATCAACGTGGAAGAAGTGTACCTCGATGCAAAAGGAAAAAAACAAAAAAGAAATTACGTGGTGGATACGGATGAAGGACCGAGAGCAGATACTTCCATTGAAGCATTGGCAAAATTAAAACCTGCTTTTGCTGCGGGTGGTGTGGTCACCGCAGGCAACTCTTCACAAACCTCTGATGGTGCCGCCTTCGTGATTGTGATGAGTGAGCGGATGATCAATGAACTCGGGTTAAAACCAATTGGCCGGTTGGTAAGTTCTGCGGTAGCCGGTGTGCATCCCCGCATCATGGGTATTGGCCCGGTAGCGGCTATTCCCAAAGCATTGAAACAGGCCGGAATGAATTTAGCAGATATTGATCTCATCGAGCTCAATGAAGCCTTTGCTTCACAATCACTCGCTGTTATCCGCGAAGCTGGTTTGGATGCTTCCAAAGTAAATATTAATGGTGGTGCCATTGCATTAGGTCATCCATTAGGATGTACCGGTTGCAAACTCACTATCCAGAACCTGAATGATATGAAACGGCTGAATAAAAAATACGGCATGATCAGTGCCTGTGTGGGTGGTGGCCAGGGTATCGCCGGTATCATTGAGAATATTCAATAGGCAATCGTTCACATGCGTAATAGTTGGCCGGGAGAAAAACTCCCGGCTTTTTATTGCCGCGGACTGGTATGTTATTGTTGAAAAACTTCTTTCATCGCCGTTTTTATCAGGGTTTGATATTCTTTGAGCTCATCAGCAGTTGGGGGCAGCCCGGTTAACAGATGAATTTGCCCGGCGAAACACTTGTCCCAAACTTTGACACCGGCTCTTCTCAATTTAGCGGCGTATACAATACCATCATCCCTGAGCGGATCAAACTCTGCATTGATGATTACAGCAGGAGGCAGGTCTTTCAGATCTTGTGTGAGACCGGGCGACACTTCCGGATTGTTATATTGACCCGGCGCATACAACCCGATAGCAAAATAACAGCCTGCCTTCGTTTGCCAATAACCGGTTGCATTTTCCTGGTAAGAAACGGCGGTTTCCATATGGCGGGGACTAAGATCTGCGGGAATTCCGTTCAATACCTGCAGCTTAATTTTAGTATGGATACCTTCTTGCTTTGCTTTTTGAGTTACCACCGCTACTAAGTTGGCACCCGCACTGTTTCCCACCAGGGTAATACGACTGGTGTCACCACCCCACTCGGTAGCATGGGCAGCGATCCATTTGAACGCACCGTAACTGTCCTGCACAGCAGCAGGAAATGGATGTTCGGGGGCCACCCGGTAATCAACAGCAAAAACAATAGCCCCAAAAGTTTTTGCATCCTGCCACAGGGAATATTCTAATCCTTTCAACAACGGCAGAAAAAAACCACCACCATGATAATTGATGATAACAGGAAGATTGTTGGCATGGGAAGGATTAAAGATCAATATCGGAATGCTGTCAGCTGTTATTTTGATTCGTTGCACATCTTCTTTTGGATAGGGGATAGGAGGTGGTCCTGTTAACCGGATCTGTTCAATAGGTATCGTACGCAGTTCTTCGATGGTAAGGTCTTTATTGCCGATCATTTTTAAGAAAGCAGCTACCCGGGGATCCAGTTGCCTGGTGCCGCAGGGTTGGGCAACAAGCAGTTGCTGGTTAACAGTAACGATAATGACCAGGAGAATAAGGGAGAATGACTTCTTCATAGATCAATAAGTTAGTGTATTTAAAATGCCTCTTGAGCAGGCAGCCGGTAGTACCTGCCATTCCTTGTTCAGGCCTGGCTGATCATTTAGCGGCCCGCTAACTTTTTCTCCTGCTCAGTCAATGGGTTCCCAAAGTTGGATTTTATTTCCTTCCATATCTAATATGTGAACGAATTTCCCGTAATCATAGGTTTCAATTTTGTCAACAATGGTTACGTTTTCCTTTTTTAATTCCTCCACCAATGCTTCCAGGTTCTCTACCCGGTAATTGATCATAAAATCCTTTTCGGATGGGGCAAAGTATTTTGTCGTTTCCGGAAACGGGGTCCATTGGGTTTGTGCTTTCTTGGTGCTGTCTGTGCCTTCATACCACTCAAAGCTGGCCCCATAAGGATTGGTATGTAAACCAAGATGTTTTTGATACCACTCGGTAATTTTTTTCGGGTCTTTGCATTTGAAAAATACGCCGCCAATACCTGTTACTTTTTTCATTGTTGTTGTTTTTTCAGGTTGTGTTGAAATGATGGTCTTCCAGGCGAAGCCGGACAGGAACGAAGCTGTAACAACCAAAATCAATAAGGATATTTTTTCATTTGGCTTGAGTATTTATGCTGTATGATAATGCAGGATTCACTTTCGTCCGGGTCTTGCTGCAGGACCATTTGAAATTACCGGATCAAGTTAATAACAAACAGGCAAATGAATTCCAACAGATCTTTTTTATTTATTCGTAGCCTCCACCCCATATCGTATGGCCGCTGCAAGCACATCAATGTTGATGTCTTTCAGCGCTTTGAACTTAATGCAATAGCCGGTCACCGTTGCCTTACCCAGTTTTTCTCCATAAATTTTGGCTAAGTAAGTTTTATCTTTAATACCCATTATGTAAACAGATATACCGGTTGTGTTGGCACTCAACCCAATTTGATAAAACTCCCGGCTTGTTCCATCCGTATAGTTGATGTGGTAAGTGCCATATCCGATATTGGGATTAGAAACAGCTTTACCTTTTTCATCTTTGCCATCCAGGAACCACAATTTAGATTTTGGCAGCACTTTAAGCAGGTGCTGGTGCAACTCCTGCATCTCACTGCGTTTGGGTTCAGGCTGGCTGGTAATATAATTTTTAATTTGTTCCTGTACAGTCATTGGCTTTCTGTTATTGTTGTTTCGATAATGTTGCCAGCAAAGCTTCCAGGCTTTTCAAGGTCATCGTAAATCCTTCTTTGAAGCCCATTTCAATCATCTTCTCCATGCGTTCCAGGGACTCATTATAAATGCTGACAGTTACTTTTGTTTTTCCATTTGTTTCGCTGAAAGTCAGGTCCCATTCAGAACCCGGCAATTCAGGATTTTCGTTTTCGTCTGCAAATGCATTCAAAAATTTAAAATGGGTTTTCGGGCTGATGGAAATATACCGCTGCAGGGACCAGCGTTCCAGGCCTTCAGGGCTTACCATAGCGTAAAACCGCCGGCCGCCCGGTTCAAAATTCATCACTTTTGTTTTAGAGGACCAGGGTTTAGGTGCCCACCATTGATCCAGAATTTCGGGTTGGGTAAACGCATCCCAAACCAGCGAAAGATCCGCATCAAATTCCCGGTTAATAAAGGCTGTTTTTTTTGATTTGTCCAGGGTAAAATCAAAGAGGAGATCGTTCATTTTTTTTGGTTTTGTGATGAAGCGTCCCGAAGTAAAATGAAGGGTTTACTTCCGGGCTGCTTCATCGTTGTTTTTTGAGTGTTGCTAATACGTTGTCAAGTTGATGGAAACGGGTTTCCCAGATTTTCCGGAACTGGTCAATCCATTTATCGATCTCTTTCATCTTGTTAATTTCAAGCGAGTAGTAAATTTCTCTGCCCTGGTATTCCTGTTTTACCAGTTCACACTCCGTCAGGATACGTAAATGTTTTGAAACTGCCTGCCGGGTAGTATTAAAATTTTCGGCAATGGCATTGGGAGTCATGGCCTGTAAAGCGATTAAAGTAATGATAGCCCTCCTGGTTGGATCTGCAATTGCCTGGAAAATATCTCTGCGCATATGGTCTGTTTGTTTTAATGAAACTAATCGGTTGCAAATATATGTGCAACTATTTGGTTTCGCAAATTTATTTTTTAAGAAGACGGTGAAGAAGCCGGAAATGGCTGTTGATATTGCAGGAGTGCAGCCTTTGATAAGCTGGTAAAGGAGGTGGTAGGAGTGGTGAAGAACAACAGCTGGCAGCTACCTGATTACTGTTCAGATAAACCCTGAAAAAATTGGATTTTGCTGGGTTTTACACAGGTTTCTATGATAAAAAAGCGTTTGCAACAGTATGATCCATTGTTCTATTAAGTAATCATATCGTCCAGGTGGGTATGATTTTGGTCTTTTGCTTTTATTTATTTTTTCTTGTTTTTATACATCGGGTTAATATACCAGCAAAATTCGGTCGTTCTGATCATATTCGCCACTTGAAGAAAATTTCACCCACGGATGAAAGTTGACCTGGATTTTTCAACATCCCCGGTCTCTTGATATGGCATAAATCACATTGCCTGATGCAGATAAATGGAAGACCTTATTTTTTATAGCTGGAAGTAACAGCTTCCATGTTTTCCCCTGGTTGGAAGATCTTAAAACGCCTTTAGAATTAACACAAAAAAAGCTTTCACCCACCTGGATAATGGAGGTAATGCTGGCATTCGCCGGAAGCCCTTCATCAATGGACTGCCAGGTTTTTCCGCCGTCGTAGGATGTTCGTACTCGCCTGGTATCCGATGCTGTTGGGTCATAGATAACAGCGAATCCATCGTTGATGCTTTCTACATCGAAGCCCCTCCGCTCCTCGTGAACCACGAAATCCCAGTTCTCACCATCATCAGTCGACCGTATAATACCAATACCGCTAATCGCCATCAGTACGCCGGTCGACTCTGCCAGGTTGAATACCCCGCCACCGGTATAAACCCGTTTCCAGGTTTTTCCGCTGTTGGTGGATTTAAAAAGTCCATAGTCGGAGGCGATGAAAATGGAGCCGGCGGCAGATTCAAAAATGGAGCGTACCCTTTTCTGCTCAAAATTTGTGTAAACAGGCGACCATTTAACCGTTCCGTTTATTTTATGTAAAAAATGTCCATCAGAATTGTATGTAAATATCCCCGACTTACCGGGGGTAATGCTCCTGTGTTCGTCGGGAATAAACTCTTTTGTCCAAAACGGGGCTGTGGCATTGGGTTTACTATGATAGAGCCCATTGCCGTCAGTTAACCAAAACCCGCTATCAGTTGCAAAAAAAATATTTCTGCCTGCACCAGCGTCATCCTTCACAGGTTCGGGCAGCCCGTTGCTGATATCCTGCCAGGTCTGTCCGCCATCCGCAGATCTGAAAACGAGGTTTGCAGTTCCGGCTTTATCATTTTTTTGTTTTTGCTCATTGTCGGGGAGGTGGGATGCGGGTGGTAATTCCGACGCCTGGTTGCAGGAAAGGAATTGGAAAAACAGCAACAAAGCAAGGTGATAGATGATCTTCATGATTTTAATTGGCGGGGTGAAATAATACAATAAAGATATCCGGCGCCAACTAGCGGGAGGCTTTTTAGCAGTAAAAACTTGTAAAAGATGCGTAAAACGATTGTAAAACCACCGAAAACTGATCTTTAATAGATTATTTTGCATCCATGAGGCCATTTGTCCTGTTCGGATCTTCAATCATGATCATTATTATTTTGATGGCTGCAGTTGCATTTATCAGTAAAAAGAATGAAATCCCGGAGAAACATGTGGAAGTTGTACTACGGGATATAGGACACCAGTTGTTGCTTTCCGCAAAAGATTCTGCCTCCCGGGTGCTGCCGGTTAAGAAAATGGATGAAAATACCTACCAGGTCGCCTTTCAAAATAACTTTGGCTTCATTTCCGATACACTTATCAATTTAGTTCAACGGTCATTTCAAAAAAATAAACTGGCAAACGACTATATCGTGAATGTGAGGAATTGTGAACAAAAGGAAACGGTCCTGGCGTTCGAAATAAATGGCAAAACAGGGGATTTAACACCCTGCAGGGGCCGTACGCTGGGGGTGGGTTGTTTTGTGATTGAAATTGATCTCCTGAAGGAAAATACCTTTAATTTCTATTTGCTGTTGCTGTTGATCATCCCTTTGGGCTGGATTGGTTTTTATGCCACAGATAAGTTTCGTAAAAAAGCAGGGAAAAAACCAATTTCAGATAATAATGATTGCATACTACTGGGAAACTTTCAATTCTACGCAGGTAATAATGTTCTTAAGATGGGGGATAGCGATATTCCCCTTTCTGAAAACGAAACCAAGGCGTTAAAAATATTTGCTGAAAACAGAAACCAGGTTGTGGAAAGGGAAAAACTGATGAAAGCAATTTGGGAAGATAAAGGCATCGTTGTGATCAGCAGAAATGTTGATGTGCTGGTGTCTAAGTTGCGTAAGAAATTAAGCGGCGATAGCGCCATTAAATTTATTAATGTACATGGCAGGGGGTACAAATTTATAATTGAGTAACCGCCAATCATAACCCGTAAACTCTAAACTCAATCAGGGGCTGTCATTAATTCTTTGTCAATTGCCAGGAGTAACCCGGTTTCCAGGCACTCAATACTGCTTAGCTAAACCTGAAAAGTTGGCTTTTGCCTGGTTTTTTACACAGTTCATGTTAGGCGAAGTGTTTTTTGAGCCACGCAAATTTATACTTTTTTGGGGCATAGAGATTTAAGCGATCATAGACGAGATAATGAATCAGTTTATCAAAAGTTGAAAACTTCTTTCTGAAGGCTATATAATTTCTTTCACAAAAAATATATTCATACCCTTTCTTTGTTTTTTCAATATAAAAGCCATCTGTTAAGTCGTCTGGGTCAAACTTCATTTTTTCTTCCAAATTTGAGGCTTTGAGATGGTCAAAATATTGACTCGGCGTAATTGTGATGTAGTAATTCAATAATCCTGTTGGAACGAACTTGTATTCCGTCAATTTCAACACTGGTTCTAAATTTTCATTATCGAGTATTTTGTATTGATCGTTTAAAGTAAGTTGTGGATATCCGATTTCTTTGTGAGCTGCAAAGACCTCTTGATATTCGTTATAATATCTCTGATCGTCAATGTAGGAGAGAAATTTGATGTATAGAATAATTCCGACTACTACTGCTACAATTATAATGAAAGTTACCATAACATTTCGCCTAACGGTACGGCTTGGCGATGTGGCGGTATTTGAAAATCTTCAGCCCGTAACCGCTGCTAAATTTACAACTAAAAGTTCATTGTTTATTCTATTGCTTGGCGTTATTCGTCGGCTGGAACTGAAGCCGATTAGCGAACAAAAAGCTGAGAATATATTCGTCGCCCCGCCATATTGCCAAACCGAATGTTGCCTGCTGGCTTTGTCAGGATGCCGTTTTAAAATGTTGTTTAAATAATTTGTCTGCTCTTAGCCAATTTGCTTGTTCCGGTTCGTCTTTGTCAATTGTTTCATTAAATTGTTCAACTCTTAGCAAGCAGTTATGACAGAATTTTTCAGGATTGTCTTTTTTGCATTCTAAATCTTTACAATAATGCAGAGCTTGTCTAACTTGTTGAAGTGATAGTTCAAAGTCAGTCAACACAACATAAATGTCTTCGTGATATGTGTCAACTAAACTTACAATGTCGCCAACTGCTAATCTGCGTCCGTCAAGTCCGGGTTGTCCCCAAAGTGTGTCGTGAGTGCAAACTATTTCAGGAAATCTTTTATAATGTGAACTCTCCCAAAGTTGTTCAAATTCATTTTTGTCAATTCTATAGTCGGCAAACTCATTTATGTCAAGTTGAATTTCTGAAAGTCCGCCAAACTTATCGTCAACATATTCTGTGTCGTACTTTAAAGTATTACCGTTGTCAAATAACTGTAGTTGTCGTGTAACATTTAGCTTTTCGTCCGTTTCAAAATAATATGTTGACAAGCCCCAACTGTCAGTTAGTTCTTCTCCTGTTGTTTCGTCCCAATGTCGTTTGAAGTAGAGTGCTGTCATAAGCTTGCAGGCAACGGTCGAGGCTTTGTGCAGTTGGGGGCTTCATTTATTCGTCGCCCCCGGCGACGGGTGCTCAATAAAGATAAAAAGATGAGTTTATATTCTAAAGCTAAATTAATAATGTCAAGCTGGTACAAAAAGCTGAACAGCGAACCGGACAATGAAACACTGGTTAATGTCGGCCCCAATAGCACAAATGCTGGTGTTAGTGGCCTGTGTTTCGTCAATGGAAAAAGTTGTATTCAATTAATAATAAAACAATTCCAATAATAACGGGTATTAATAAAGCCCACCAATATTTAGAAATGATTTTAATAATAGCACTTTGTTTATTCTCATTTGTTGCCGGAGCATTAACGACACTCTTTTTTTTAAGTCGTGAGTCAAGGCGTTGAGAATATGTACCAAAATTGTCGCCTATGTGTAAGTTGTCAGCGGAAATAGTTACTTGGCTTTTCTGTGGGTCTGGAAGATTGTTTACTTCAAATAATTTCTTATATCCACCTGCATTAAAAAAGTCAACCCCTTTGTTTGTGATAAATGGGTCAAATACTGGAACAATGTCAGGGCCGCCATTGTCAGCGATTAATCCATCTTCTTGTAACCGTTCTAAATATTTCATTGATGTCTTTCGGAGTATCAAAATTGTTTTTGTTTTGTCGTCTTTTGTGTCAAACAAGAGTGATAGGGTATGCTGGATATTACCTGAGTCTTTAGGATTATTTAAGTCCAGGTGTACGTTGGAATGTGATAATGAAATATTGAAGCTTTTGATGTCTGTCATAACATAGCCACTAACGTCCAGAGCTTGGCGATGTGGCGATATTCCGTGTTACGTCTGCCTGGACTGGTGCTGATCAAAGATATGAAGATGAAAATATATTCTACAGCTGGGCTTTATTCGCAAGTTGGATATGTCGCTGGGCAGCGATATATCGATCAGTATTTATTCGCAAAGCCGCCATATTGCCAAACTCCCTCCTATGTTTACATTTCAATAGTTTTAGGTAGCAGGAAGAAATCAAATTCAGA
>CAZQSZ010000005.1:0-417097 GCA_964596345.1 uncultured Chitinophaga sp.
AATTTAATCAAGTCTGCTCAAATATAATAGAGTGTCATTGAACATTGCCACCAACGGCTGGGTATTGGCGGTGGTGGGGCATTTGGAAAACGTCAGCTCAGCATTTGTACAAATGCCCAATAGAATTACAAATGTTGATTTTACTACTGTCAGCCCCACTATTGCCAATACGATGTTGTGCGTTCGCTTTTTGTTTGTCATAAATTGTTGAAAGTTCTCAATGTTCTGTTTCAACTGTCACCTTCCACATTATTCCAAATTTGTCAATACATATTCCGTAATAAGACCCCCAAAATGTCAGATTCATTGGCATTTTTATTTGTCCTTCTTTTGAAAGTTCGTTGAATAGTCTGTCGGCTTCTTCGTTTTTATCGGTATGAACAATAAGTGAGAAGTTGCTATAAATAATCAGTTGGTTATGAGCTTCAGTATTGTCTGAACCCATTAGAACTGTCTCATTACTAATAGGCAAAGAAACGTGCATAATTTTCTCATCTGTTTCTTGAAACATTTGCCTGTTTGCTTGTGGTACATCTATGTAACGTCCAAGATATGTAAAGTCTCTTTGAAAGACATTTTTATAAAAATTAAATGCTTCTTCACAATTTCCATTGAAATATAGGTATGGATTTATTGTTGTCATTTTTCTAATTTGTTTTTGGAATTGTATTTAAATTTGTTTCCTGAAAAAAAACAGTTCGTACTGATATTTGTTTATTGTCTATTTGGATTACTATTAAAATTCTACAAAATGCCGTTCGACTGTTAAGTTGAAGTTTCGTAAGTGAAATACAAGTTCTTTTATTTATAATTTTTCAAGCATAGCTCAATGTTTATTGTTTGTTCGTTAAAGTGACGCACAACACGTAGATTGATGTTATAAGACGTAAGGTACAAAAAAATTCAGGTGTTGAAAACCAATACTTTAATGTTATACTTTTCGTATTGTCGTTAGGACAATCCGATCTGGTACTTTACCAGTCAATTTTCTCTTTTTTCCAGAGATCATCAAATGGACTGAGGATATTGACCAACTGTTTTTTGCTAACATGAAGATAGCGTTCCGTTGTTTTGATATTAAAATGGCCTAAAAGATCTTTGATGTAACGGATATCTGTGCCCTTATCCAGCAAATGGGTGGCAAAACTATGTCGAAGACTATGTATGCCAACTTCTTTCCTGATGCCAGCTTTATACTTGGCCTGGCTGAATATCTGCTGAACCGTCCTTGCCGGGTAAGCCATTCCGGTTTGTTCCGATTCAAATAAATATACCTTCGGCCTGGGTTTTTGTTCTTTCAGGTAGCTCCTGAGTATATCAAGCAATACAGGACTGAGCCCTACGTACCTGTCTTTTTTCCCTTTTGCTTCCCTGATCAGTATTTGCATCCGCTGGCTGTCAATATCTGATAGTTTTAATTTTACCACTTCACTTACTCTCAGACCGCCACTATATGCTGTAAACAGGATCGCTTTATGTTTTTTATTTACTAAAGCATTGAACAGACGGGCAATTTCATTTTCGTTCAGCAACTTCGGCAGCAGGATCGGTCTCTTTGGTCTCGGTATCTCCCAGAAAAACTTTTCCCGGTGCAATACCTGTTCAAAATAAAATTTCAGCGCATTTAACCGGCTATGGGCCGTATTCTCTTTGATACCTTCTGTCTCCATCGCATAAACCATGTAGCGGCGCAGGTCATCCGGCTTCAGCTTATCCACCGCTTTATTCTTTAGTAATTGCAGCAACTGCAGGAATTCATTCCGGTAGGTTTTGATCGTTGAAGGGCTGTAGGCTTTTAATTTTAACTGCTCAACAAATTTCTCAAGTGCCTCCAGGTTCTCCGGGCTCAGTTTCCAGGCCGGGGAACTGCTTAACGGTTTTACAGCCGTTTTCTGTTCCGGCAGCGGTAAGGTGGCGGCCAGCTTTTTCTTTTTCTCTAAGTATGCTTTCAGCGCAGTATTGTTTACCACCGCTTTTTCTTTTACCGCCTTTACGATTTGCTGGTACGATGCTTCGCTCAATGGCACATACCAGCACTTATTACTTTGGCTCCATTTTACCTTCGGCAGCATCCTCACCAGCCGGTTCAGTGCCGGGTTATTGTTGTAGTGCAACGCTATGCTTTCCTGCCCCCGGTGATGCAAGGGTTGTAAAGTAATAGTGGTATCCATCCGGTCATTTTTTTCGCACTTCGTGCTGCTCAGTCACACCCGTTTGTTTGCACGGATGCCTGCAGTATCAAACTTAGCTACTATTGGAGGGAGCATTTTAACCGGGAGTAGTTTTTCCAGGGATGGGATGGGATGGAAGCCGCCAATGTAGTATATGCAGAGACTGGTGGCTTATTATATCGTGCTACAATGTTACTGATTTTCGGGATCACCCGGCTCTGCACACATCGTTATCCCGGTTTCACCGCTACTGCAATTTTGGAATCGGCCGTGCCATAATACAAGAACCATTTGCCCTTGAAATGTACCAGCCCCTCCACAAAACAAACCTCGTTCACTTCTCCCTGTTTTTCATAAGGCTTGTCGGGATGAAGAAAAAAGGAATCCGTACGGGCTATTAATTTATGCGGCTGGTTCCTGTCAAACAAAGCCTGCCCGGCACTATAGGTGAATTTGGGTAAATGGGGATCATTGAAATTAGCGGCATTGCTTCCGTTATAGATCAGCAATATTCCTTTGTCTTGTACTAAAGCGTAAGGGCCAGGCTCCACCAGGCGGCTGTCGAAGTAACCCGGCCGGGGATGTAACACTTCGATCATCTTCCCGTTTTCTGCATTTTCATCCACGGTCCAGTGGATCAGGTCATCCGAACTGGCCATGAACAGGTTGGTATCGCCAAAATACATCCGGTACTTGCCATTGATCTTTACCGCTACTATTTTATCACCCGATAATTGGGAAACAATGGCTCCTGATTTGGACCAGGTATTGATATATTTTTCCGTGCTGAGCACCGGCCCGTGTTTGGTCCATTGCTGCAGGTCTTTGGATGTGGCGAGACAAAGCCGGGCTGTTTTTCCATCATAGGCGGTATAAGTGAGAATATAAGTACCGTCTTCACTTTCCACCACTCTCGGGTCTTCCACGCCGCCGGGCCATTCATATTTTTTCATGCTGTCATTGGCCGGGTAGAAAACAGGTGCCGGTTGTTTGGTAAAATGCAATCCATCTTCACTGGTGGCTAGACCTAATCTTGAAGTCATAGCCTGGTCCTGTGCCCGGTATAGCAAATACACTTTTCCGTCTTTCACCACGGCCGAAGGATTCAGTACATTTCTTTCTTCCCAGCTCACTGGTTTACCGGCAACGGGGCAATTGAATTGTTGTGCCGCAGCAGGCGATAAGATGGGATTGAGACTGTCCACTTTTACAAAATCATTCAGCGTCCAGTCTGTCCTGGCTGCTTCAGTTGTTTCCGGGGCATTGTTACAACTGAATAAGAAAGCAATAGGAAGGACAAGCAATAATTTCATACAGCAGGTTTGAAAAGGGAAGTTAGTTATTAAATCAACTCTTCTTTTGCCGGGGTTCTTGTGAAAGCCCGCAGGTTAAGACCGTCATCGGCCAGGTTATCGCCTCTTTGCTCTTTTATATTATTAACCTCTTAAACCTTTTTGTATTTTTCCTATCACACGCAGTCATCTCTGCCTGCCGGGAGATGGCCCAACTACAAAGCTTATGGACAGAAGAGAGTTTTTGAAAGCCCGCCGTAAAAAAGCAGCCCCTGCCGCTACAGAAAGTCCCCGGCCATTCCGCACCCTTTCCGGGGTGAATACTTATACGGGGCCCTGGACAGAGCAGGAGATCATTCACCTGCTGAAACGAACGATGTTCGGTGCTAAAAAAGCAGATATCAATTATTTTAAAACGAAGACCATGGCACAGGCCGTGGAGGAACTGCTGACTCCCACAGTACCTTCACCAGTTCCGCCGGTGAAGGAATATGTTACTTCCCCCAATGCCACTAACCCGGATACAAATATTGTACAGGGTACCACCTGGATTAATGACATTAACAGTGATGGCACCGTGCAATCGCAACGGCGGGGGTCTTATAAAAAATGGCTGACAGGTACGATGATCAACCAGGACCGGAGTATCCGGGAAAAAATGATCATGTTCTGGACCGATCATTTCGGGAATGAAACTACCGATGTGGGGAATGCGAACTGGATGTATATGCAGCATAGCCTCATCCGCCAGTATGCATTGGGCAATTTTAAAAACCTGGTGCGGGATATGACCAAAGATGTGGCCATGCTCCGTTATCTCAACGGCTATCTCAACAATAAAAATGCACCGGATGAAAACTATGCCCGTGAATTACTGGAATTGTTTACCGTGGGTAAGGGACCGGGGTCGCAATACACGGAGGCCGATGTAAAAGAAGCAGCCAAAGTTTTGACCGGCTGGCAGATCAACGGTACGACGTATACATCCGTGTTCAACGTGAACCGTCACACGACCACTAATAAAACATTCTCTTCTTTCTTTAATAACACAGTGATCACCGGCCGCAACACCGCCACTGCCGGTGACCTGGAACTGGCCGACCTGCTCAACATGATCTTTACGCAACAGGAAGTGGCAAAGTTCCTGGTTCGTAAGATGTACCGCTGGTTTGTGTATTATGCTATTGATGGGGCAACGGAAGCCAATGTAATTACACCGCTGGCTGATATTTTCAGAACGAATAATTATGAAATAAAACCGGTGCTGACAGCCCTGTTCCAGAGCGAACATTTTTATGATCTGCTCAACCGCGGCTGTATGATCAAAACACCGGCTGACCAGGTGGTGGGCTCCCTGCGGGAAATGAATGTGGTTTTCCCGGCACTCACAGACTGGGATACGAATTATGGTTTATGGAATACTTTTTATGCCTGGATGAATAATATGGGACAAAACCTCCATGATCCGCCCAATGTATCCGGTATGCCGGCTTATTACCAGGAACCTTCGTTTCATGAAATATGGATCAACTCTGATTCATTGCCCAAGCGTAACCAGTTCACCGATATCATGTTTGCCACCGGCTATGTTCGTAACGGGCAACGGGTGCAGTTCAATTGCGTGGAGTTTGCCAAAACACTCAGTAACCCCGGCAATCCTAACGACCTGATCGAGGAAGCCCTGCGGATCTTTTTCCGGAACGACCTGGGTGTACAAACCCGGGCACAGATCAAGACACAGATATTACTGACAGGCCAACAATGGGACTATTACTGGACCAATGCCTGGATGGCGTATGAAGCCAGTCCCACTACGGCCAATTTCAATACGGTGAATACAAGATTGAAATCGCTGTTCCAGTATTTTTTCAATTTATCAGAATACCAGCTGGCATAAACCCTTTCATTTTAACTGATCCATCATGAAGAGAAAAGATTTTTTATTAAGTGCCATACCCGCAGCCGCCATCCTGCCGGAAGTCATCAACGGGTATTCTGTAAAAGCGATGAGCAGTGCGTCGCCATTGGTGCAGGCTTTGTTGCGGGGCACCACCCTCACCGATCATGTATTGGTCATTATTCAACTCTCCGGTGGTAATGACGGGTTGAATATGGTGATACCGGTGGCGGATTATTCCAATTACTTTAATGCCAGAACCAATATTGCCATACCGGAGAACCGGGTGTTGCCGATAGGTGTAAGTGGTACCGGCATTCATCCTTCGATGACGGGCTTGCAAACTTTATTTAATGAAGGAAAAGCGAAACTGGTACAGGCTGTTGGTTACCCGCAACCTAACTTTTCCCATTTCAGGGCTACTGATATCTGGATGAGCGGATCCAACAGCAACCAGGAAGTGTATAGTGGCTGGGCCGGCCGTTACCTGAATTATGAATACCCGAATTTCCCGACAGGATACCCGAATTCAGATATGCCCGATCCGCTGGCCATACAAATTGGTTCTACCACTACACTCACCACACAGGGTACTTCGGTGAATATGGGTATGAGTATTACCAACCCCACCAATTTTTATAATCTGGTGAATGGAACAACTGACCCCGTTCCTGATACACCAGCGGGTAAAGAATTAAAATTCATCCGCACGGTGAACCAGCAAACACAAAAATATGCTACGGTAATTAAAGCAGCAGCTACGGCAGTAACGCAGCAAGTCACTTATCCAGCGAATAACTCACTCGGCGATCAGTTAAAAATTGTGGCCCGGCTTGTAAAAGGCGGGTTGCAGACAAGAGTATATCTTGTCAGCTTTGGTGGTTTTGATAATCATTCCTTACAGGTCAATACAGATACCACTACCGGCACCCATGCTACTTTATTGCAACGGGTATCTGATGCGATCAAAGCATTCCAGGATGACCTGAAATTCCTGGGTGTGGAAGACAGGGTGGTGGGAATGACCTACAGTGAGTTTGGAAGAAGAATCAAATCCAACTCCAGTACCGGTACCGATCATGGTGCTGCTGCACCTATGTTTGTCTTTGGCTCACAAGTGGAAGCGGGTATGCTGGGGGTGAACCCCACGATACCTGTGAATGCCACGGTGAATGATAATGTGCCGATGCAGTATGATTTCAGGAGTGTGTATGCAACACTGCTTGAAAAATGGTTCTGCCTTGAAAAAACAGTAGTGGACTCTTTGTTCCCGCCCAATATCAATGCACAGTTACAAAGTTTACCATTGATCAAAGCAGGTGCCTGCAGTGGCGTTACGCCTCCGCCACCTGTTCCAACGGATGTACTTATTACCAATTCACCGAATCCTTTTACCGGCAGCACTGAAATAAAATTCACCACGGCAGGTGGTCATACGTTTATCCAGATCATCGATACATTGGGAAGAGTCATCAGAACATTGGTGGATACCGATTACAGCGCCGGTACATACAAGATCAGCTTTGTTGCGGATGGATTAGCCAATGGTATTTACTATGCCCGTTTCCAGAATGGAGTCACACAACAGGTAAGAGCAATGATGAAAGTGAGATAAGCAACAGCAGTACTGTAATTAAAAACTTTGTGTCCTTTGTGGACTTGGTGGGAGATATCAATCCAGTTGCCGGTGTCCTGCATTCACCCAATCTGTTATTTTTTGTTTGTCAGCCGGCGTTAAAGGACTGTTCGGTGCTTCCGGCATTGGAGACGGAATATTATCAACGGCTCTCGCTTTGATCCGGTCCCAGCTGCTGACAATACTGGCATCCGTATCAAAATTTTTGCTGCCGCTGTTGCCGCCGTTCAGGTGACAGGGACCGCAATAACCTCCCGTTCCTCCCACACCACTGATCAGTTGTTTTACCAGGGCATATTTAGGACCATAATTAAAGATGACGAATTGCGCTGTGTCCGTACAGCCTTTTTGATTCTTTATCGTAACCACATAATTACCCGGTGCCAGGTTAGTAAAAGCAGGGGAGATTTGAAAAGTAGTTCCATCCAGGCTGTAGGAGATCGTATCCCCCACGGGGAAGCTGATACTGATCGTTCCATTATTGGAAGTGCCAATGGATTCCGTTTTGAAATACTGGATAGCATAGGATACACCTGTGCAGGGATCAGCTATATTGTCATTTTTAGAACAGGAAAAAAACAGCAATACAAGAATGAATGCTGGCAGCAGCGTCCGGTGCATAAAGAAAGTTTACAGTTCACTAATTTAATACCCCCTGGAAGAAAACGGGGAATTATTTGAATCTGTTTTCTGACCAGTATAAACCGCAAGGGATTAGCAGGCCAAAAAATAATCCTCATTTTTTGTTTGTAACTATGTTGCATTTTATATATTTGCAACATAGTTACAATAATATGAAACGAATAATCAACCTGGTCCTTGGCTTTTTTGGGATAACCGCATTTTGTTTTTCACAGGACAATCTTTCCTCCACCCGGCCACCGGTAATAACAAATACAATTATAAAAGTGGTATTCAGCGGCACCGTCACCGATGCCAAAACCGGTGAACCGTTAATTGGTGCGTCAGTTTATTTTGCAGATGAAAAGATCGGCACTGCCACTGATGCGCAGGGAAAATATGCGATCAGTAATATCCCGGATGGTCACCATGTGGTGGAAGTATCGTATAGCGGTTATGCTACGATTGTGGAGCATATCGAATTGAAACAGGATACGGAGAAGAATTTTGCTTTATCCCCGGTGATCACCGAGAACCAGGGAGTCATTGTAACGGGTGTATCCGGGGCGGTGAGTATGCGGAAAGCACCAATACCGGTTGCCAGTATCCGCCGCTCTGCATTGCTGCAGAATAATGCCAATAATATCATTGATGCGCTGACCCGCATTCCCGGTGTGTCACAACTCTCCACGGGCCCGGCTATTTCCAAACCTGTTATCCGGGGGTTGGGTTATAACCGGGTTGTTACCATTAATGAAGGGGCAAGACAGGAAGGCCAGCAATGGGGTGATGAACATGGAATTGAAATAGATGAGATGAGTATTGCCAAAGCCGAAGTGGTGAAAGGTCCGGCTTCACTGATGTATGGCAGTGATGCCATTGCAGGGGTTATTAATTTTATCACCAATGTCCCGGTGGCGGATAAAACCATCAAAGGAAATATCCTAACCAATTATCAAAGTAATAATGGTCTCTATGCAGTGAACGGGAACATTGCCGGGAATTCAAACGGGTTTAACTGGAATGCTTACGGCACCTATAAGTCTGCCGGTGATTATAAAAATAAATACGATGGCCGGGTGCTGAACTCCCGGTTCAATGAAAAGAATTTCGGTGGTTATGTTGGGTTGAATAAAAGCTGGGGTTACAGTCATCTTATCTTCAGCCGTTTCGACCAGGCGATTGGTTTGGTGGAAGGAGACCGGGATGATGCAACCGGTAAATTCCTTTTGTTTGCCGGCACGCCCCTTGAAAGAATTGCGGACAACGAAGACCTGGATGGCAGGAGTTTATTCGTGCCAAGGCAAAGAGTGCTGCATAACAAACTGATCAGCGATAATAATTTCGCTATCGGCAAAAGCCGGCTGAAACTGAACCTGGGATACCAAAATAACCAGCGCAAAGAATTCGGTAACCCCGAAGATCCGGCTGAACAGGAATTGTTCTTCGACCTCCAAACGATCAACTACAGTTTGCAATGGCAACTACCCGAAATAAAGGAATGGCATACCACGATTGGTGTCAATGGTATGAGCCAGTCTAATGCCAACAAAGGGGCTGAAGTACTGATCCCGGAGTACAATCTGTTTGATGTGGGAGCATTTGTATATGTGCAGCGGTTCTTTAAAAACGGAACAGTAAGCGGCGGACTTCGGTTTGATAACCGCACTGTGGATTCAAAAACCTATGTGGAAGGAAATGATGTGAAATTTGTGGCTTTTAACCGCTCCTTCTCGAATGTATCAGGAAGTATTGGTGTTAGTTATGAACCCGCTGAGCAGGTAACGGTAAAAGCGAATATTGCCCGAGGCTTCCGGGCACCTTCCCTGGCTGAACTGGCCAGCAACGGAACGCATGAAGGAACCAACCGTTATGAATATGGCGACCAGCAATTGCAATCAGAAACCAGTTTGCAACTGGATGGTGGCGTGGAAATAAATGCAGAACATTTTTCCGTTTCTCTTGCTGCTTTCTATAACCGGATGAATGATTTTATCTTTTACCAGAAACTCGCATCTGCTGCTGGCGGTGATTCATTGGTAAATGTGGATGGAGAAGATATCAGGGCCTTCCGTTTCAACCAGCACAATGCAAAACTGGCGGGTATGGAGTTTACGTTTGACCTGCACCCGCATCCTTTTCACTGGTTGCATTTTGAAAACAGCTTCTCCTTTGTAAGAGGACGATTTGATAATACCATCGATGGCGATAAGACGGGCAGCGATAATTTACCATTCATCCCGGCTCCCCGCTGGACCAGCGAACTGAGAGCCGATCTGAAAAAAGCAGGCAACCTGTTTCATAACTTTTATGGAAGGCTTACACTGGATAATACATTTAAACAGGACCGTCCTTTTACCGGCTTTGATACTGAAACAGCTACTAAAGGGTACAGCTTATTACATGCAGGGATCGGTGCTGATATCGTTTTAAAAAAGAAAACGGTATTCAGCCTCCACCTGTCTGCCAATAATATTACGGATGTGGCCTATCAAAACCACCTGAGCCGGTTGAAATATGCAGCGCAGAATATGGTTACAGGAAGAACAGGTGTATTCAATACCGGCCGGAACTTTTCGGTGAAACTTAACATACCGCTGGAGTTTACCTTGAAATAAATGCAGTTGGTTTAGTGCAAGAAACCAGTTCCAAATGGGGCTGGTTTCTTTTTTGGCTAATTTGCAGTATGGAAATCACATTCAATACTCCCGCCTTATTATTTCCGGCCATCAGTTTATTGTTGCTGGCGTATACCAACCGCTACCTGGCCCTGGCCAACCTGATCCGGAAACTGCATGATGAATACATGCGGGGCGAAAAAACACATCACCTGTTGCAACAAATAAAAATACTGCGGATCCGGATCAACCTGGTGCGGCAGATGCAATTTTTAGGAGTGTTCAGTTTCCTGTGCTGTGTCATTACGATGTACAGTATCTATGAAGGATGGAGCAGCGTTATTACCATCAGCTTTGCAGTCAGTTTAGTCAGCTTCCTGGCCTCCTTAGTGCTTTCTTTAATTGAGATCACCCAAAGCACCAAGGCCCTGGAATGGGAGCTGAGTGATATGGAAGAGCTGGAGAAAACGAATTTCTTTACTGATCTGTGGGGAGGGAAAGATAAAAAAGAACCGGAAGAACCGAAGAAAGAGGGATCATAGATTTTTAACAAGGATTAGCAGCCTTTCCCAGTTGCCCCCATCATAGGCATCTTTAATTCCATTTTTCTTCATAAACCGTACAGCAGCACTGCTCTCGGCGCCATACTTACCACAAAACACAACTGGCTTTTTAAATTGCCTGATCCTTTCCACACTGGATGCCAAACGATCTGTTGGAATATTAATGGAACCTTTGATGCGGCCCTGGTCATATTCATGCACGGTGCGGACATCAACGATAACGGCTCCGTTTCGTAAAGCATTTTTAATTGAATTTTTCCCCGAACCGAATAAGAAGCCTAACATTTTTATTATTTTGAATCCCACAAAGGCACAAAGAACACAAAGTTTTTAATTTTCTATAATAGCTGACCTGAAATTTTTCTGTGAATTCCTTCTTTGATTAAATGGACATTAAAGTTGACAAGAAGAGCTAATTTGAGGCCGGTAAGTTTAAGGTAAGTGAGTACCGTTTTATGGTGGACTTTTTCCAGATGTTCAACAGATTTAATCTCAATGATCAATTTTCTATCCATAATAATATCCGCCCTGAAACCGACATCAAGTGTTGTGTCTTCATAACTGGTTACGATGCCTTGCTGACGGGTGTAAGGTATTCCTCTTTTATCCAATTCGTATGCAAAGGCGGCTTCATACACACTTTCCAGCAAACCGGGTCCAAGTGTGGTATGAATTTTATAACAGATATCAACGGCGACTGTGGCTAATTCATTTTCTGTCATAACTAGTATTTCTTAGTGTTCTTTGTGCCTTTGTGGGAAATCCTAAGCTGCCGTAATCTTAGTTTTCCGTTCCCCGATCTGCTGCCTCCACATGGCATAGTACAATCCTTTTTCATCCAGTAATTGCTGGTGGCTGCCGGTTTCCACCACATCACCTTTTTCCAGTACATAGATCCGGTCGGCATGCATAATGGTGGAGAGGCGATGGGCGATCAGGATGGTGATCTGGTTACCCTTCAGCGAAATTTCACGGATGGTATCGGTGATCTCTTCTTCGGTGAGTGAGTCTAATGCGGACGTAGCTTCATCAAATAATAATAATTTGGGATCCCGCAACAAAGCACGGGCAATGGACAAGCGTTGTTTTTCTCCACCAGATAATTTTAACCCGCCTTCACCGATCATGGTTTCCAGGCCTTTTTCGGCTCTTGCCAATAAGTTCTGGCAGGATGCTTTGTTCAGTGCATCCAATACATCTTCTTCGGTGGCAGCCGGGTTGACGAACATTAGATTCTCCCGGATAGTACCCGAGAAAAGATTGGTATCCTGTGTCACAAAACCGATCTGGTTGCGCAGGTCATCAAAACGGATCTCGGTTTCATCCAGGTTATTGTAAAATATTTTTCCTTCCTGTGGCCGGTATAAGCCTACCAATAATTTCATCAATGTTGATTTGCCGCTGCCGCTTGGTCCCACAAAGGCAATGGTTTCTCCAATGCGTACATCAAAGCTGATATTATTAATTGCTTTTTGGGAAGCAGTCTGGTGCTGGAAAGCCACATTGCGGAATGATAACGTTTCGATACTGCCGAGATGTTTAGGATTATCCGGTTCTGATTCCGGAGCTTTTTGCATTAGAGTATGAAAATTATTTAGCGAAGCTTCAGCCTCCCTGTAAGACAGAAGAATATTGCCAATCTCCTGTAAAGGGCCGAATACAAAAAAAGAGAATATTTGCATAGTTACCAGTTGGCCTGCATCCATTTCACGATGAAATATGAGCCACATCAGGATGAAAAGGATGACTTGCCTCAACGTATTAACCAGGGTGCCCTGAATAAAACTGATACTCCGGATGCGTTTTACTTTGGTAAGTTCCAGTCCCAATATCTTATATGTATTCTTATTTAACCGTTCTACTTCCTGGGTGGTCAACCCAAGGCTTTTGACCAATTCTATATTTCGAAGTGATTCTGTCGTTGAACCGGCAAGAGCTGTGGTTTGACCGACAATATTTTTCTGAATAATCTTAATCTTTTTACTTAGAAAATTGGTGATCAAAGTCAGCAATAAAATGCCCACGAGATAAGCTACCGGTATACTCCAGTCAATATAGAAAGCTGCATAAGCAAATACGAATACCACACCTACGATTACACCAAACAGGATATTGATGAAGTTGATCATGAATTTCTCTACGTCGGATCTTACTTTGGTCAAAACAGAAAGTGTTTCACCACTGCGCTGGTCTTCAAACTGCTGGTAAGGCAGTTTCATAGCATGTTTCAATCCATCTGTAAAGACTTTAGCACCAAATTTTTGGATAATAACATTAAGAAAATAATCCTGGAAATTCTTGGCGATACGGCTGATCATGGCAACAGATATTGAAGCGATAAGCAACCATACAACCCCATATAAATGATCTTCCTGGCCGTTCTTATTGATATAATCTATCCTGATAAAAAGATAGTCATGCCATTCATAGTGCTTTGCAGGTGCAGGATCTATCTGGTGCAGGTTGGCCAGGTTAATTAGTTTCCCGAAAATGATCGGGTCAAATAATGAAAAACCAATATTCACAGCGGCCAGGCTCAATACGAGAATGACCAATCCTTTATGTGGTTTCAGGTAATGCAGTAATATCTTCATAAACAGAATTAAATAATCGGGGAAAAGAGGAGTAGCCCGCAAACATCGTACAAGTTCGTAAAAAATGACAACTTAGCAGCTTTCCCTTATATTGCAGCGATGAAGAACTACCTGGTTGACCTGCACCGCCTGCGGCATAACCCGTTCAACGGGTTGTACACTTTCTCCTGCCGCTTAGCGGAGAACCTTCTTCAGCAGCACTTGCAGGATGAGCAGTTTCATTACTACCTGCCGCAAAGTAAGTTTGGCCTTTTTGGCAGCAAGCCGCAGTATGTGACACATAAGCGGTCTCATAAATTTTTTCAGACCGGCACTTCTAAATACGATGTCTGGCACCTCACCACCGGCATTTCCCAATACAGGCCCTATAACCGGAAAACGAAAGTGATCTATACCATTCATGATGTGAATTTTTTGGTAGAAGATCCCCTGAATCATAAAAGCAATGTCCGCACCCTCAAACTGATGCAGCACAATGCACACCGGGCTGATCATATCGTGGGCATTTCAAAGTATGCCCTTGATTTTGCCGGCGAGCACCTGCATTTTGGTGATACACCGGTTTCCGTCATTCATAATGGATATACAGTAGGAGAGTTTCCCGGTTTTGATGAACCTATTTACTGGCCGGCCAAACCCTTTTTATTTTCCATCAGCCTGGTGCAGCCCCGCAAAAATTTTCATGTGCTGCCCGCCTTGTTAGCGGGGAATGATTACGAGTTGGTGATCGCCGGGTTAAATCATTTTGACTATGCCAAAAAAGTGATGGAAGAAGCCCGTCGCTGGAAAGTGGAAGACCGGGTGAAGTTGATCGGTGCCATTGATGAAAAAAACAAATACTGGTATTATACCAACTGCAAGGCTTTTATGTTTCCTTCAGTAGCGGAAGGCTTTGGTGCCCCGCCATTAGAGGCTATGCATTTTGGGAAACCTGTTTTTTTATCTAAACACATGAGCCTGCCGGAAATAGGAGGAGACGCCGCCTATTATTTTGATGATTTCAGTCCTGAATCCATGCGGGATACTTTTGAAAAAGGTATGAATGATTATAACAATCACGACAGGTCTGCAGCGATCCGGCAGCAGGCTTCTTTGTTCAACTGGAAGAAAAACGCACAAGACTATTTAAATATATACCGGTCACTGGTCTGACCAGGCTGACAGCAATAACATGAGCAAACAGGTACCAAAAGCATTCCGGCCGGGGTTGAATAATCCCTTTTATTTTATCCGTCATGCACTGTTGCGGAAAGTGGAGGAGTATGCCCCGCAATTATCCGGCAAGCTGCTTGATTTTGGTTGTGGCAGTAAACCATACGAGTCATTATTTATAAACGTGAGTGAATACATTGGCCTCGATTATGAAGGTGAAGGTCATTCACATGTGAACGAGAACGTGGATGTTTTTTATGACGGCAAGAAAATTCCTTTTGCCAATGAAACATTCGATAGTGTATTCAGCAGCGAAGTGTTTGAGCATATTTTTAATATAGAAGAGATATTGCCAGAAATAAGCCGGGTAACCAAGCAAGGAGGGAAGCTGCTGATCACCTGTCCTTTTGTATGGCATGAGCATGAAGTGCCGGTTGATTATGCACGGTACACAAGATTTGCTTTGCAACATTTACTGGAGAAGAGCGGTTTCAGGATTGTAGTTACAGATAAAAGTGGTGATTTTACCAGTGCCCTGTACCAGATGAAGATGGTATATTTCAGTGAGCATTTTATCCCTGCCGTCCCCTTGCTGGGCAGGAGTAAATTTTTCAGGACATCCATCGCTCCTGTTTTTTATTTGTTACTGAACAGCTGGTACTCCTGTAAGCACCGGCTCCTGCCCAAACGGAAAGACTGGTATCTTAATAATATTGTTTTAGCCGAGAAATTATAGTGTATGGCCGGAAAGATCATTCTCACCACCTGTTCGCTCAACCATATTGCGCAGGCCAAAAGCCTGGGTGATTCCATTCGTCAATATGCACCGGATTATCAACTGGTCATCGGGCTGGTGGATAAACTGGAGGGAAGGATTCCTGCAGACTATTATGCTCCTCATCAATTGATCGAGGCGCATGAACTGCAGATTCCTTATTTTGATGATATGTGCAAACGGTATAATGTCCTGGAGCTGAATTGTGCCCTCAAATCTTTTTTTACGGCACATGTGCTGGAACAATTTGCACCGGACACATTTATTTTCCTCGACAGCGATATGCTGCTATTTGATTCACTAAAAGTGGTGGAAGAAGAGCTGGCAGGGACTTCCATCTTGCTGACGCCGCATATTCTGTCGCCCTTTCCTGCTGATAATAATAACCCGAAAGAAAAAGATATTCTCAAGACAGGTATGTTCAATGCCGGTTTTTATGCATTGAAGAATGATCCCACGGCAAAGGCTTTTGTTGACTGGTGGAAGGAACGGATGAAAGACCAGTGTTATGAACGGCCCAAAGAAGGACTGAACGTGGACCAGAAATGGCTGAACTTTGTTCCGCTTTATTTTCCCCATGTAAAAATCCTGAAACATCCCGGCTGTAATACCGCTTATTGGAATTTGCATGAGCGGAATTTGCAAAAAAAGGGAGAACAGTTTTTTTGTAATGAACAGCCATTGGTCTTTTATCATTTCAGCGGGTATTCCTTACAGCATCCGGATAAGATATCAAGACACCAGGCAAGATTTGACATGGATACTAACCCCGCCGTGAAAGACCTGTTCTCTCAATACAGGGATATACTAATTAAAAACAGGCATGAGGAAATGCTGCAACTTTCCTGTTATTATAAAAGGGAGCAGGGCTTGCTGCAAAAGTTGGGATTGAAAAAATAACCTACGATAATTTATCATGCTAGCCATTTTATTTCCCAAGCGGGTTAATTTTATGCTTTGAAACTTAATTTTTCAGAATTCTTATTAGCTCCCGGAATGATGTTTCTCTAGCGTTTATTAATTCTATTGCCAGCTTTTTACATTCATCGCTAGAACATCCATCGTATGGATGGTTTGCAACTGCGTCTATGGCATTACTTATTTGTGTCCAGTGTTTCATAGCATCTGGGTTTTCAGCTAAGAATATATTACTTGACAGGGAGACAATCATAGTATTCATGTCTTGCAGATAAGCTTTTGCTTCTGTAAATCTCCTGCCTTCATAAAGAGCACCTCCTGATAAAAATTTGTTGAATCCTGTTTCTGAGCTAAATCTTTTGAATATTAACTCAGTTATGTTTAAAAGCTGCTGTTTGGCGTTCCTGAGTTCAAACTCCCATCGTTCTTTATAAAGAGCATTTTGATGTCTTATTGCCACTCTGAATTTTTGCCCAGTTGTATAATTTAATTCAGTAGTACTACTATCATATTGAAGTCCTTGCTTTTCAAGTGCAATTGCTAACTTATCAAAAATATTCTGAGTTTCATCTTTTACTTTATTAGTTATTTCGAGCTTCATTTCATTTTGACTTCGGTTTGTCAAGTACAATTGAATTGCGGCGATAATAACAATTGCTATTGTAAGCCCAATGACCCATTTACCTCTTATGTTAAAACGTTTCCACAAGTTTTTGTTTTGCTGTGAGTCATATAATTCTCCCTTGGATGATAAAAAACCAATTACTAAGGAGATTAGAATAACTAGTATACTTAAAACGTATTCCATCATTACTTTTTTGAATTTACTGTGTTATTAACTAAGCCTACTATTCAAATACAAGTGAAGCGACTTCAACCCGCCCAGCCTTCTCTATCCAAGCTTCTGTATTGAATAGCTTCTGCTAAATGCTCTGGCTTGATATCGGTACTGCCGGCCAGGTCGGCAATGGTGCGGGATACTTTCAGGATACGGTCATAGGCCCGGGCTGATAAATTGAGTTTCTCCATCGCTGCCTTTAATAAATTCGCTCCCACGGGGCTGATCACACAAATTTCTTTGAGCATCTTGCTGCTCATCTGCGCATTGCAATAAATGCCGGGATTATTTTTATATCGTTCTTCCTGTATCTCCCGGGCTTTGATCACCCGGTCGCGGATATTCGCCGAGTGTTCCTGGGGCTTCACTCCCGAGAGTTCACTGAAAGCAACCGGTGTTACTTCCACATGCAGGTCAATACGATCCAGTAAGGGCCCTGATATTTTATTCAAATATTTCTGGACCGTTCCCGGCGGGCAGGTACATTCTCTTTCGGGATGGTTATAAAAACCACAGGGGCATTCCTGCGTTGCCTTTTTCCAGGATGACAAGGGAAGTGCGCCGCCCAAAACCAAAGTCATATCCTAAAGAATTGAAAACCATAGGCGACCATATTAGATCCTGGAGACTAGATAATAATTTACCACAAGCAGATGTCGCCAGGATTTTAGGAGTTTGTGAGGATACTGTGGTTGGGTGGGAATGCCGGGGAATAACACCAATGATCAGAAATATGCCGGATATAATTCGGATGATTGGCTACTTGCCAGTGGAAATAAACAGCAGAACCTTTGGCGGCAAGATTACTTTATATCGGTACATAAACGGGCTAACACCGGAAGAGTTTAGCAATCTAATCCCAGCAGATTCTTCAACAGTTCTTGATTGGGAAAAAGGGAAACATGTTCCGTTAAAAAAGAAGTATCTAATGATCGAGAAGCTATTAAATCGGTGATAGTTCAGATATAAGTTTTTAGAAGGGGAGTAACTGATACGATTTCCGAATCACCAACTGCTTTTTTATTAAACCTTTCTTTAAAGTTCTATAACTTATTCGTTTGCCGGAAATGGGAAGTCTGAAAATAAGACTACCGCGATATATTGTTGCTTTTAGCTTAACAGGCTGTTGATTCAGTAGCCAGGCATTTTTTACGTTTTCCAGGCCTATATTGTAAACAGGATGAAAATACCTTATGGTTATTTCTTCAAAAATTGATTTTTATATAAATTTACAAAAATTGGCTGGCACAGAATTATATTGATAATCAGATCTTTTTGTGCCAGCAATAATGCCAATTTGCGAGTTAGCGGAAATTTTAAACATCAAAACCATTACCTACAGATATGAAATATTTAATTTTATTTTTTCTAACAGCTTTGACATTTTCATCGTGTCATAAAAAAATGTTTCCTGGATACACAATGGTTAAAAACCCCGTAAGGCCTAATGCTGAAGAACAAACTGTTGTTGGAAAATTTTTTGAAAATGGAACTTTTTTAGGACAGCCTAGCGATTACATTGTTTATAATAGCTATGATTCAATTAAGCAGCGTAATGGCTTTTCAATTGACACAGTTGGTTTAAAAGCTAAAATTGGAAGTCAAATCGAGGCGGAATTAGGCCTTACCGCAAAAAGAGTAAGAGTCGCCTCGGTTGATAGCATTATTTATCATGTTGCGAAAGACTATTCAAAATTTTCTTTAAAACAAGGGATTACAATTGTCGTGTCGGCAGCAATTGTTGTAAAAAAGTTCACATTAGAAGCTTCAGATGCTGGCAGCCTTAACGCAGTTATTCCCACAATTACAAATATTGTTTCAGGTGCCAAAGTCTCAATCCAAGGAAATCGTGCAGATGTTAGATCTGGTCAAGGCTTAGTAGCAGCGGTTCAAGTGATTAAAGTCATAAGCGAACAAAGAGACGAGCAAAATATCGGCTGGGTAATGGGTGTTAAGGAAATTCACGACGGACTTTATAAAAACAATAATTACATAAGACTATCTGATATGAATTCTTCTAAATCTTCTTTAACTGACAGCTCACTTAGGGATTGCTTGAATATTGAATTTACTTCCGGCTCATTTTTAGAAAGCGGAAGCAGAAGAATAGGAAAATTAGTGTATTGTCCGCCCACGGTAATTACTTACAATTTAGACAAAACAATGGAAACAGGAATGCGAATTGTTTCCAATGAATACAGAATAAATATTCCAACAAGAATTTTAGGAGTACATACTCCTCCTAAAGAAATTATCATTTATGAGTTACTCTTATCACAATCAGATGTCGCTTTTTATGAATTAAAGAATACTCAAAATGGTTATAACAAAATTCTAGGGGACACAAGTAAGGTATCGTTAACTGTAATTGGAACAAAATATACATATGAAGTTGTAAAAGCAAAGTAACATCAAACTGCTGCTAACATTGCATTGGCAATATGGCGGAGCGACGAATATATTCTCAGCTTTTTATTCGCTAATCGGCTTCGGTTCCAGTCGACGAATAAAACCAAGCAGTAGAATAAACTATTGGCTTTTGTATCTTTAATCAGCAGCGGCGCCGGGCAGACGGAACACAGAATACCGCCACATCGCCAATGCTTCAACGTTGTGTGCAATCTTTGCAGCTTTTCCTAACTTAAAAACTAAAATAAAATGACCAGATTAACTGCCTTATTTATCCTAGCTTTTTTCATTTATTCTTGCAATAATTCAAAGCAAGATAATACGTCAAATAACGGAAAACAGGATTCAACCTTGTCCAGTAACCGATCAAACGACCTACACTTATGTATAGAGAGAGTTCCACTTGAATTTCCATATGAAGACAGTTCGAAACAGGCTGGTGGACTAAATAGCAAGGTATGGAAAGACCTTCCAAAGAATTCAACAGGTCAACAAATAATAAATGTTAGGTTTTTAGGTGGTTCAGAATATGTAAGGAATAAAGTAATTGAGTACGCAAAACAATGGGAACCAATAGCTAACATAGAGTTCAAATTTTTTGACTTATCAAATGACCCAAATGTAAACCCAGAAATCAAAATTTCATTTATCCAAGGAGATGGGTCGTGGTCATATATGGGAAACGATTCAAAGTATTTCTCCCCTTCGATGAATTATGGCTGGTTAGACAACTCGACATCCGATGCTGAATTTAGTCGTGTTGTTCTTCATGAATTTGGTCATGCTTTAAGCCTAATACATGAACACCAAAACCCAAGAGACAATCCGATTGAGTGGAACAAGGAAGCTGTTTATAAATATTTTTCTGGGTCTCCAAATTATTGGTCAAGAAAGGAAATAGATGAAAATCTACTTGCAAAATACTCCGTAGATCAAATAAACGGATCATCGTTTGACCCAAATTCTATTATGCTTTATGGCTTCCCTGCATCTTTGACATTAAACGGGAAAGGAACAAAGGATAATAATTCTCTCTCTGAAATGGATAAGACGGTAGTTAGAAGTCTATACAAGATAAAACGCTAATGAATGAGGACAATAATCCTAATACTTTTTATTGGTTTAATAAGTAATTGTAAGTCGTCAACAAAATCCAACGAGGCGAGTGAAACTATTTCAATAATTGGACAATATTGCTCTGCATTCGACACAGTTAATCGCAAAGGTCTAAAAATTCAGGTAAGTTCGCCTTCCAAACGGCAATTAGATCAAATCAACAAAATACTTAACAGAATAAGTTTGCCACAAAATTTTATCGTCTATCAAGGCAAAGTAAACAATGCTATTGCTCTTTTTCAAAATAATCAGAATTATATAATATTAAATAGAGATTTTCTAAACGAAGTAGATAGAAAGAAATCCAGCTATTGGTTATCTATGTATTTAATAAGCCATGAAATCGGACACTTGCTTTCTTCTCATTTATTATATCAGAATGCGAATGACTCTATTTCAAAAGAGCAAGAACTCCAAGCTGATTATTTTGCTGGTGCAACTCTTTCCAGGCTTGGATGCCCTCTTGATAAGGCGAAACTAATTTTTAACGGGACACACCTTCAGCAAGTACAGGGATCAAAAACTCATCCTCCTTCAGCTTTAAGAATGAAATTCATCGAAGATGGTTGGGAAAATAATTTAAAAAGTATCTACACTGAATCCAATCCACCGGTGCCTGATAATATAGATGAGGTAGATATGAACAATCCAAACTACACACTAACGGTCAAAGATTTAAACCCGCCAAGTGTTGACAAGTATTGGTACGGTTATTTACCAAACAGTCGTCATAATGAAAGCATAGGTGAAGGAATTATTCTTAGTTTAGAACTTTTAGAGCAGGATGACACTCCCAATTCAGAGTATGATGATTATAAACATACTGATGCTCAAGCGGACACAATCCAACGTATGATGGATGTATATTCAGTCCTTCATTATTCTGCAACAATTAAAGTAAGAAAATGGATTAAGATATATAATGACATTAGTGAAAACATTTCATTTTTAAAAATACATTTTAGGGGGTATGCTATTAAAGAGGGAGACCATCCTCTTGACAAATATTTAGATCTTTTTCGATTTGCGTACAATGACAAAAAGTTGGAAGTTTATGAGAATCATTTTATTGAAGGACAACCTATAAGATTTACTATAGAGGAGGAAGCTGATTTCTATATTACTATTGACAATCAAAAACAAAAGACCTTTTTTTTCAAAGAAATACGATTCTTATCACAGTAGACTGCACACAACAGGCGGTTTGGCAATATGGCGGGGCGACGAATATATACTCAACTTTTTGTTTGTCTCGTCCGCAAATAGGTTGACTAAAAATCAATCATTTTATGGACTTAAAAGAAGAGATTATTCAGGATAAATATAGTACCCACCTGGCCATTCCTGCGTTGCCTTTTTCCAGGATGACTAGGAATGTATCCCGCCCAAAGCCAAAGTCATACCCTAAAGAACTGAAAACCATTGGAGACCATATTCGGGCTTGGAGGACAGATAATTTCTTAAGCCAAGCTGAGGTGGCGAAAATATTGGGAATTTGTGAGGATAGTGTAGTGGGGTGGGAAATGAGGGGAACTATACCTGCGATAAAGCAAATGCCAGGGATAATTAGAATGATAGGGTATTTGCCGGTTGAGATTGATACTTCAACTTTTGGAGGCAGGATTATCAACTATCGTCATATAAAGGGCTTAACCCCAAGGGAATTTGGTGACTTGATTTCGGCTGATCCTTCGACAGTTAGGAATTGGGAAAATGGTAAGCGTAGCCCTTCTAAAAAGAAAAAACAATAAATCGAGGTAATGCTAAATAATGAAGTGGTTCAATAGATCTGAATTCGGATTTCAATTAGCTATGAATAATGATGAATTGTTATTGTAGATGGAATTTAGAAATGGAGTAATTTATTATAACAAGAAGTTGTCTTTATTTTCGATCGAAATAATCTTCAGAGTGTTGCTGAAGTGATTTGATTTCAGGGTAGAAATCTATTCCTATAGAAGCATTGAGCATCTGAATAACGTACTTTGCAATTGTTATATATATCAAGTCATGAATTGTACTGTCTTTATTCCTATTATCACTCTTGATAATCTTTTGAACAGAGCCAGTTTTACCTAAGATTTCATTAATTTCAAGTAGGGCTAAAATTTCTTTTCCTTCTAGGAAAACAGCAGTATTGCCATGCATTTCATATTTGCCTTTGATAAATCTAAATACCACATCTTGGTGTTCAATATCTATCTCGATGTGAATTTCAGTACCAATTTTTTTGCAATATTTTTCTAATTCCGATGGTACTATATACATATAATTTTTTTAAATTGAATCATGGGAGTAAATAATTGGCTGACCTGCATATTTTTTTGACTTTAGAGGATCCCAAGCAAAGAGCCGCCAAAGCAATGTCTCATTTTCGGGGAATTTAAATAAAGTCATTTTTTCATTATCAAGTATCGAATAGATTTTATTATTTTTAGTATCACTTGGATCCAAGGCAATAGTCGGTAAGCCATAAATAGGGGCTGTAGTTGTAAATACTAAAAGGTATCTTTCACTATTAAGCCTTAATAAAATTTCATCAACAATCATTTCGATTTGCTCATCAGTTAATGATTCTTGATACTTTAATACTGATTCCATATTTGTTTCAAGTTTAAACTTTGAATGCAGAGATTCAAATAATTCAGGGCTTGAAACAGTCTTTATTTGGCGGATTAAAATTCTCTTTAAGCCTCTCCAGAACAAATAACAAAATGATTCGTTTGGAAAATTAAAGCGGTAAGATTTTAATTTTTTTTCCTTGTCATATATCCGGGCTATAAGATCAGAGAATAATAGATGCCTCAATGTGGGTAACCCTTCTTTATCTGGTGCTTCAATCTCTAAAGGCCTTGATGTAATTACTACTATATAATTCGCATTCTGTAAGTCATAAACAAACTGTCCTATTAGTGATGATTTTAATTCGGATTTTCCTATAGCTAGATTTTTTTCTTTGATAGATTCAAGAATTTCATCCACTAGTTTGGTTACGTCGACATAAGTTCCCTTTAAACGACTTGTAATAACAATTGGTAGGCTATCCCTGAAATCTTCACTAATTGATCTTGAAACAGAAACTGAAAGAAGTTGCGAGATATATGATTTTAACCTGTTTAGCGTTTTTGTATATAATTCTAGCTCAGAGTCGGGAACATGATATTTAGAATTTGGGTCAGTAAGAAGTGAATGTGCTAGGTCAAGCTGGCTTGAAAATAGGGGTTTGCCATTAAAAATAGTTTCAAAAAGGATCTTAATTGCGGATTGCATAGTGCAATAATATGGTTTTTTTGATAATTATGTGTAATTACAATAAATTTTGCAGTAATTACGGAAAGTTGTAAATTGCACTGTTTTCCGTGCGAGTTGAGCCTAGGGGTAAAAAAAATCCCCAAAGCTAAGCTGAGGGGACTGAGTTCTTGGGAAAGTTAGGTCGGGGGACCCGGTGTCAGATGACACCGTTAGCTTTTCCAATAAATCGATTTCTGAATTGCAAAATACGGGCTAGAAACTATAAATCAACCTTTCAGGTAATTTTTTTTTCAGGCGGCATTTTCAGGTTTCGCTCAACTCTATCTCCACTTGATAGTTGGTAACTATTCCAACTACACTTTTCAGCAAACTTTCCGGTCAAGCACAAACAGCATTGTAAACCTAAATTAACGTGAACCTAGCGAATCTTAGAAGAGTATAGCTTATGAGAAAAGCTACTTCGGAGGCTGTTCCCCTCTAATCATTGAGTTTTTGCGAATGCCAAATTCGCCGATGCCGTGTAATAATGTGCATTAAAATATCGATGTCTCCGGATAGTTATGCTCTGATACGAAAGGAAGTTTCCAGTGAGCGATCTAACTCGTTTAACAATGACTATTATAGTTACCTATGACGTACCGTCACAGCACGTTTCATTGAAAAAGGCATTATTTGCCATTGGCTACCAGGATTATTTTCTATTTCCATTCAACGGAATAAATAGAAAAGTCTTCCTGCCCAACACAACTGTTTACCATCCATCAAAAAGTGCGACCCAAGGGCGTGCAGATGTGTTGAATGCCTGTAAGATTTTGAATATTGAACTGGAGCGTTGTATCGCAACACAACTAGGTCCGGAATGGTCTGCTGAGTGGGGAAAACCATTTGGGAGTTAGTTTTTTGGCGTGGAGACTAATTTTGTCCCCACGCCATTTTTTTTATTAATAAACTTAAAAATTATGGCAAAGTCAATAAGCCAGGGATTTGAAACTCTAATAAGTAGGTTAGCTCCACTCGATTCGGAGCATGAAAGTGCAGCATCGCATAAAGGGTCCGTGAAAAGTAGCTTTGAGAGAAAATTTAAATGCTACGAATTTTTTGAAACTGGCTCTTTTGGAAATGGAACCGGGGTTAAACATTATAGTGATACAGATTATTTTGCTGTTTGCCCAAAAGATAACTTGTCATCCAATTCCTCGACAACTCTTAGAGAGGCAAAAGAAGCACTACAAGAAACATTCTGGAATACTGACGGAATTGAAGTTAAAACTCCAGCAGTTAGGATACCATTTGGTAGTCGTGCCTCGGAAACACTTGAAGTTACTCCTTGTAGATTTAATGGAATGATTGATTCACCTGTCGGGAGCAAGCCTTATTATGACATACCTGATTTGGGAGGAGGTTGGATGCAATCTAGTCCTAAAGCTCATAATGCTTATGTAAAAAGGGAGAATGATAGGTTGGCAGGTAAAGTTAAACCCCTAATTCAATTAGTTAAGGCTTGGAAATTCTATAACAACGTTCCAGTGAGCTCGTTCTATTTAGAATTACGAGTAACTAAGTATGCCGAAAGTGAAAGTACTATAATCTATGATGTAGACTTGAGACATATCATGAAAAAACTGTATGATAATAATTTAGCCGACATACAAGATCCAATGGGAATTTCAGGATATGTAAAGGCTTGTAGCAGTGATGCAAAACTGGACGTTGCTCTATCTAAACTAAGTACTGGCTATTCCAGAGCTGATAAAGCTTACGACCAAAGAAATGGGGATATTGATAAGGCTTTTGAATGGTGGGATAAATTCTTTAGCGATAAATTTCCTTCCCGATATTAATTCATCTAGTAAATCAAATAACATGGTAACAAATGTAAATAGTGCGTTTTCTGAATTTTTGATCAAAACAGTAAGGTTGGATCCAGATAGAACCAAAGTGGCCAGGGCGAGTAGGGACTGGTTAATTAGTGAAATAAAAAAATTTCCGAATGATGGGAATTTCCCTCCATTTCATCCAGACTTGTACATAGAATACGGATCTTTTTCTCGTAAAACAAAAATACGCCCCTTGGATGATATTGATATAATGTTTGTCATGCATGCACAAGGGGCAACCTATAATTCATACGGCATTAGCCCCTACGACATATTCAACTCTTTAGATTCAGGATATTTTTCTGGGTTGTGTTCGGATGGAACTAATGAGATTAATTCTATTAAAGTAATTAATCGCTTTAAAGAATATCTTGCTGCTATTCCTCAATATAAGCATGCAGACATTAAACGTAACCAGGAGGCTGTTACGCTTGAATTGCAATCTTATGAATGGAAATATGATATCGTTCCATGCTTTATAACAAATACTGAATGGGATGGCAGAACCTACTATTTAATTCCAGACGGTAATGGCAGATGGAAAAAGACAGATCCACGAATTGATAAAAGAAATATCTTAGATACAATTTCACTTCATGACGTCTCCATTGTGGATGTAATACGTTTAGCAAAATACTGGAATAGCCGACCCACAATGCCTTTTATGAAATCCTATATGCTCGAGTGTATGGTGTTAAATTTCTTTAAATCAGGACAGCATACGAAATGGGTTGATATTGAATTTAATAATCTAATGGAGTATATTTCAAATGCAATATTATACCCAGTTGAGGATCCGAAGGGAATTCAGGGTGATTTAAATAGTCTAACAAATGAGCAAAGGAACAAAATATCCCAACGCTCAACCGATGATTATAATAAAGGGATTTCCGCAAGAGCTTTGGAACAAGAGTCTAAAATGGAAGAGGCTATTGGGAAATGGGCAGAAGTTTTCGGATCTGAATTTCCTGAGTTTTCACTTAAATCGGCGTAACATGAATAATATAATTTTAAATCAGAATAAGTCAGAAAACCTTTTAAAATTAGCAGCTCAGCGACAACTTTATTCGGAGGCAAAAAAGTTCTTCATATTTCAGATACTCATAACTGTACCGGTAACTATCATTTTGTCATTTTTGAAAATAATCCCAATTCAATCCTTAGGATTTGATATTGTTCCTATAACTGCATTTTTCGGAGCTGTAATTACTATAGCTGATCTCCTTATTGGGCAATTCCTTGTTTCAAACTACCGGCGCAAGGCGGCTTTAATTCAAGAAGATTTTGATTGCGATGTATATGAAATGAACTGGGATCGAATCTCTGTAGGCAACAGGATAGGCAAGGAGGTTATTAATGAATTTGGAAATAAATATGTAAAAGTACAAGGTTCCCCCTTAACAAATTGGTACCCGATAGAGATTGCAGATTATTCAAAAGAGAGGGCAATATTCATTTGTCAAAAAACAAATTTGCATTATGACCGCACCTTGAGAAATCGCTATATAACAGCAGTAATTATTGCATCTGTAATTACATTATTTATTATCACTTTTAGTTCAATCGTAAGTAATCCATCATTTGATAATTTTATGGTGCAAATATTTGCTCCCTTTTTGCCTATTCTTATATTGACATTAAAAATTACAATTGAACATTTTAAATCAATTAAAACGGCTGACGACCTTCAGGCACTAGTATCTAGTTTGAGTAGCACTCAAGAAAATCCTAATCTTAGTGATTTGAGATTATTACAGAATAAAATATTTCAGAATAGAAAAGAGAGTCCGCTCGTACCTGATTTCATATATAATAAATTAAGGCAGAAGCTAGAAGATCAAATGCACATAAATGCAAAATGATAATGAAATCGAGAGATATTGATATCACAAATTTCGAATCAATACAAGAATTATATGATTTCTTAGATGTACATGCATTGGAGTTAGAAAGAAAACAAGATATTGCAGATGTCATAATTAGATTCAAAGAGCAAACTCTCAGCAGAAAAGAAAAGCAAATTGCTCAATGGGATTTGGAGTGTTTTCTTTTTAATTTCATGGAAAATACATTGTTTTCCTTTTCTACATCTAATGGGAAAAATCCAGGTGAGAAGTATGAGTTTCCATGTCTCGATAAATGGCAAGAAAAGGCTTTTGAGCATGTCATCTTGAGGGCACAAACTGTCAAAAATCCATTACTGAAAGCAATTTATAATCACTTATTATGGAAGGCTCCTGTAGGAATAAAACACAAGAAATATGCTGCAATTGCTTTGGATGGTTATATCAATATAATAAATCAGTACATAGCTTTATTCCAAAAGGGTCAAGAGCAGGAAAATGTTTTTGAACTAACCCGAAAATTTGGGAATTTGGTTTCACTAGCTTCCGAAGCTAAGTTGCAAATTGGGGAAACAAATATTTTGACCTATACCTTGCTTTTTAGCACCCCTTCCCTTAAATACTATCATAAGGATTCAATTTTGGAGACTATGTTGAAATTTCCAATTGTATTCAAAAAGGAGGCATTCGTTAATACTTTAGAAATATATGAGAATGCATTTAATACTGTCTTAAACTCTACTGATTATTTTACTCTGGCTAATATCACTTTGAAGAATGCAATCCGAATAGCTGTAAAAGTTGGGGAGAGTACGAAGAAATGGCATGACCTGATAGGAGAATGTTACGTTAAATTGGCTGTTAAGGAAACGGAAGTCGAAAGAGCTTGGATAAAGCAATCTTTCTATACACAAGCAATACTTGCATTTCGTGAATCGGGTAATACAGACAGGAGAAAAGAAATAGAGATTCTTTATGATGAAGGTAGGGAAAGAGTTAAGCTTGATAATATTAGGATAGATTATGATCCTAAAACTGTGACAGAGTTGAAGAAATGGCAAAGGGAAATCGAGAATGTTACATCAGCAGTTTTGGGGAATTCTTCGGACCAGGTTTATCACCATCTCGCAGAAGCAAGATATTTGCCCTCAAAAGAAGTTTTGCAAAAAAATTCTTCTAAAAAGGAGCCATGGCTCGAAGGGATAGCTACAATCAAATTTGATATAAATAAGAACATTCGAAGCTTGAAATGTGATACAAATGAAGATGAATTTTGGAGTGCATACCAGTTTCAACTAAAGCACACAATTCTGCCTTATCTTCATTTTCTTTTAATACCTGGTATTAAATCTGGAAAATTGACTTACACTAATATGATTGAATATCTGGTAAACTATTCATGGCTTGGACAAACTTTCACAAAATTTGATTTAAGTGGAGAACCCGTTAAGTATAACTGGGTGAGTATTATAGCTCCCTCTTTGATAGAGTATTTTGTACAGATGCAAGCCGCTTTGCTTGATAAAACATATATACCTAATTATATACTTTGTATTGACAGCCTGACCATGAAAATGGAAGGGATATTTAGAGATTTTGCCCAAAAGTTAAATGCTGGATCGAGTAAAGGTTCTCAATCAGGAATTCAAATAAGGTATATTCATGAATTGCTACAGGATAAGAAAATTCAAGAACACTTTTCGGACGATGATAGACTATTTTTTAATTTTTTATTTGTAAATAAGGAGGGGATAGATATTCGTAATAATATTGCTCACTGTTTTTATGATTATAGTGATTATAATTTCGATCAGATGCATCTTTTGATAGCAGCAATATTGAGGATCGGGAAGTACAAATTTGTACCAGTTGCAAAAAAGGTTAAGTAGAGATTAGTGCTACTTTCTTAAACTTTTCAATATAAGGACCATTTATTTAAATACACTACTAATGCAAAAAGCTCAAGCCTGAAATTGATATTTCAGGCTTGAGCTTTAGTAACTCACTTCTATTTCAGAATTTGCCATTCACTTTTTTTGAGTCTTCTAGTGGTTCTCGAAGAGTGAGAATAAAATCAACCGCCCTCTGAGCCTGCCCACTAGCCATAACAATGAATCGCTTGTCATTCCTCAATTTCCCCAGCCAGCCTTGAATATAGGCAGCACTGTTTTGTAAGCTCTCATTTTGTATGCCTGTGTGAGAGGAAAGGTAGGCAGAACCTAACTCAGCTATCAGTTCTTCAAGACTGTACATATCTGACCCAAACTCAGCCATTTCGGTGATTGATTTCCTGTTCAAACGTTTTTCTGAGCCGGTACTATGTACCAGCTCATGAAAAAGCGTCGCATAGTAGAGTTCAGAGCTTTTGAAAGAGTTCGGCTTCGGCATGTTGATACAATCCTCGACTTGATCATAATATGCCTGTTGTTCCTCATGCTTTATGGGAGGACACTGTGGCATACTATGAATGACCGATTCGCATTCAATAATCGGGTCATGCTCTTTTTGAAATAGAGGCTCGACTAAACCCTCGGGAAGATCATGACACTGTGCAATGTTGAACACTTTGTAATACCGAAGAATTGGAGGGTTTTTCTTTTCATCCTCTTTTTGTTCAGTTTCGTTGTTCTTCGGTTTCTTCCAGTAAATGACAACGTGACCATGTTCACCCTGCTTTACAGACCCACCGATCTTTTTCAACTGGTCCCAAGTCAGAAATAGGTTCCGTTCATACTCTAGGGAGAGGAGTAGCCAAAGGTTAACCCCTCTGTATGGCCTTTTGCTAATCAGGTTCATGGGAATACCAGCATCAGCCCAAGGCTTTTGCCAGGGGGCAGTGCCTTTTTCTAAAAGAGCAATGATCCGGTCAGAGACGATTTGATACACATCCAGCTTTGTGGATGGAGAAGTGTTTGAATTCATAATTCAGTATTTAATTGTTAAAGAATAATTTCTTTCATCATAAGCGCAATACTGAAATGTTATAAGAGAGGGAGATTTGCTAATTAGACAACTAAAACAGAGGCAGGATACTATCCTGCTTCTGACTTATTTCTCCTGATGGTGTAACGTTGCCATCGCCACAGCTTCAAAGAGTTTGATGTAATATTTGTTTTTGTTTCTCAATTCTTTTTGATAACAGTGACGTAGTTCTGGAAACATTTGTACCAAAGAGTACATCATTGCTTTTTTAGTTTTCTTTTGTCCATTTTGACAAAATGAATAGAGTGCTTCCGCTGGTTCCGAGATAACAGGTATGCCTTTGGCCTTACAGTATTCCTGGATGAGGTGAATGAGTGTTTTAAACGCTGGTGTTTGGTGATGTTCATGCGGGATTGACAAAACAATCTTTTTAATAGAGTATTGCCGCACACACGGCTCCAAGCTGGTGACTATCATGTTTGCTTTCGACGGCGACCAGGACGATTTATGTAGGTGTACCCTGTACTCTACTAATCTCCCCTGATTGATAATTGCTAGCCCAAGGAGCCGTGTGTTCGTACTAATGCCCAGAGTCGCCATTTCGGCTATTCTGGTTGATAAGGAAGGTGTACAATGCTGCCCTGCTACGCTTGATCTTGCTGTCAGGGAGCGACATGACTTTATTGAGAATTCTTCTAAGAAACTCTTCTTTATACTTCCGGGCATATTGCAAGTGAAGCGTAATTGAATCTTTGTCACTGAGCGTATTGGCTATTTCATGAGCCAATTTTATTTCATGAGAGTCATAATCTTGATACATGCTAAATTTTAATTAGTGATAAATCCCTTTTTATTGAATCGGTATAGGAACGATACGTTCTTTTTATCATTCGTATTCGTTCGTTTTATATAAGAAAATTTCAAAGAAATGATACCGAAACTAAAAAGGGGAGGGAAAACAAAAGGACATTTTAATGTCCTTTATAACGATGCCTTAAGTGAACATCATGTTGTTAGGTACTCATAGATAAAAGGATTGATTAGTATTAAAGGGCTCAGTGTTCTGAGCCAACAAGCTATAGTCTTTTTCTGTTTGGTTCCAAAGATCATCAAAGAGTTCCTGTGGCTGTGTTCGATATATCCTGGAAAGACGTAAAACTTGTATTAATCCTGGAAGAACAACACCATGTTCCCATTTTGAGAGACTGCTGGTATCTGAAAGACCAAGCAGACGGGCCACCTTCTTTTGAGAATACCCAGTTGATTTCCTAAAGAGCTTTAGCTTATTTGGAGTTCGACGAATTTCCATGCTTTGAGTGTATGAGAAGAATTCATAAGTGATAAGGGAGGGGAATTTGAGAACTAGTCAATTTCTGGGGATAACTGCTAATTTCCGATAAATAAAAAAGGAGCTATAGTGCTCCTTCGTCAGCAAATGAATAAAATCCTTCAGCTGAGATAATCATGTGATCATCAATTTGTACTTCTAGTAATCTGGCTGCCTGTTTGATTTTGTAAGTGAGAGCAAAATCGTTTTTACTAGGCATAAGATGTCCAGCAGGATGGTTATGTGCCATGATGATCCGGCCGGCATTTGCCTTTAGTGCCAGAGCAAATACTAGCTTTGGGTCAACAACAGTACAGCTACCTGATCCTGTTGTTAATGTGCAAATACCTAGAACCCGGCCAGCCCTGTTTAATAACATGACTTTAAACTGTTCAACGAATTGCAATTTTGATTTATCCCATGAATTGAGGAGAATTTCATATACCTCATAAGAAGTCGTCACTTTTGGCAGATCAGATATTTTCCTCTTAGGGATATAGGATAATTCAATTTCTGAAATTACTGTTTCTTCGGAAGGTGATTTATTACCCATACTTAAGTGTTTTAATTTGTGATAAAAGAACAAGTATCGGGTTAAGTGTATTGGTATTTGGTGGGAGAAATAAGAGGGGGATATTTGATTGGATAGCATTATGAAAAATATATTAATCTATAAAATTTACTTTCCCTAAGTAATTATATAGGGTAAGTTATTTTATTTTACTCTTGGATAAATAACCAAAAATGAGGTAATTTTATTATGCGATAGTGAATCAAACCTATTAGCATCTTCATTTTATGAAAAACTCTATCTCTCTTAATTCTCCGCTTGGGCCATTTAGAATAGAAGGTAAGCATATGGTTTTGGCTGCCTGTATTGGATTGTTTCTCGGGGCAGTGGCTTTATATAGTTTTCAGTCTCGTACTGGTTATTTACTTCCACAGTCTAGGAAGGACTAATTATTATTTCTGCTTTCATACTCTCTGGCCCAGTGGTACAATGGGTTGGTGAATAATTATGCTTTTATTGATGCACAGAATCTTTATCGAGGTATAAAGTCTCTTGGATGGAAATTAGACTGGGCGAAATTTCGAATTTATCTAAAGGACAAGTATCGAGTTGATACTGCAATGGTATTTATAGGATATATTCCTTCCCAGCAGACACTTTATGCTAAACTCCAGAGAGCAGGATTCATTCTTATGTTTAAACCGGTAATTTATGATACTGTAGGAAATGCCAAAGGAAACTGTGACGCTGATCTAGTCCTTCATACTCTTTTGGAGAAAGATAACTTTGATAAAGCGGTTATTGTAACTAGTGATGGAGATTTTTACTCATTGGTAAAATATCTTTATGATTCTGGAAAGCTCGCTATGGTCTTAAGCCCCTATATTAAAACTTGCTCAAAACTCCTTAAAAGGGAAGCAAAGGAGAAGATAAACTATATGGATAATCTGGAAGCTAAGGTTGGGGAGTAATGAAAAGGCACCGCATAAGGACAAAACCTTATGAAGTGCCTTCTCTTGTGTATAGAGATATACTAGTTTATTTCTAAGTAAATGTCAAGTATTTCATTATTCAATTTAAGAGGTGGTTTTAGGTGCTAAATAAGTAAGCAGGTTTTCTAAGTCTAAAGTGGTTGTAGTCTATTTATAGGAAATGCCTTTCGTGTTTTATTTCTCTTCAAGTGCCGTGAATGTTGTAAGGGGGTAGTCAAAATAAAAACCCTCTGGAGAGGGTTTTTAGCTGAATCATAGAAATGACTTTTTATGCTTTCTTCTCCGTCGCCATCTGCGCACTATCCTTAGACGGAGATTTGCTTGTTTCCAAAGTAGTCCAAAGAAATATAATAGTATTCCTTTGATTGTTAGCTTTGCCAGGTCTGTTGGAGCATCCTTCTTTAGCTTACTCCAAAAAGGCTCAGCTTTTTCGATAAGAGTTTTTGAATCTGGTAAGTAAATAGTATCTATCCTTACCTCATTCACAGAATCAGCTTTGGCATTTTCTTGCCCACAGTTTGTAAAGATGGTAGTACGCTTTTTGAACGTATCTATGACCTGCTTTACTGTCTTACTCACATAGTCTTTTGTGTTCTTAATTCTTTGGGCAGAAATTTTTATCGTCCCAAAGAGTAGTAACACCAATAATAATAAGAACTTATTTGTACCAAGATTAACTCCCTTCACTTTCTCCTTGGTATAAGAAAATGAAGGGTTTCGATTACGGTGGGCTTGCATCTCCAAATGGAGACCATTTTCCCAAAAGCATGCTTGACCCATACTTTTTTGTTTTGATAAAGAGTTCAATCATTTTATTAGATTTATTTTACTGATCAATTTAACGTAAATTCTCTGTACGTTATTTAACGTAAACCTACGAAACTGTATTAGTATTTCCAACCACTTAGGAAAAAAGATTGCAACCTAGATTCAAGTAATAAAGAAAGCCCTCCGTAAAGAGGGCTTTTAATATATTGCTGCATTAGGTCAAGTAACACAGCTTTAGAAATATATTACAAAGGAATACCCGTTGTGTCAACTTGGTAACACTCACAACCATGGTAATAACAAATTTAAAAAAGTTTTTTTAACTCCCCAAGTTTTGATATCTCTTTAATTATCTGATAATTAAGTAAAGGAGAGGAAAAAGAACCCCCTGCAGGACGAACCTGCAAGGAGGCTTTTTGAGGTGATGTATAAAGTTTAGTGTTTCTAGGATATTTGTCAATCTGGATTATTTTTTAGAGAAGCATTTTGAAACAGCCAGGAATATAGCTTCTCAGGACTTGTCTTATACAAGCTACTCAACTTAACGAGGTTTATAAGGTTAGGTATATTCTTGCCCTGTTCCCAGTGAGAGATTGATACTTCATTGCTATGTCCAAGATAGATGGCAACCTGTTTTTGGGTACACCCAGCTTCTAATCTGTATTCTTTTAAGTTGTTTGGTATTATTTCTCTTCTTTTATTCATAGGAATTATATTGTATTAGTGGTGTGGATCATTTATAACGAGGGAGAATTTGCTATTAAGGCAAAAGATTTATCATGCTATTATTGATTTCAGTACTTGTGAGCGATAACCCTTTTCAGTTAGGTGTCTTCTACTATTTCTTCTAGTTTTAGTATTTGTTGAAGATCTAATAGAGTTTCTTCTATTTCATTTATAGGAATATAATCTTGATTATTTAAGAGAGGGGAATTTGCCGAAATTGATTGTTTGTAATATAGTCTACGGTGGCGCACATTAGAGGACTTATTAGCTAAAAAAAAACCTTTTAGCTTGAAAAGTCTGGATATTTTGGCGGTTCGAAATTCCTTTCCATCAAAGAGTACTCCATCAGGAAATTGGAACCATTGTAGTTTGATCCTTATATCTAAGGGCATCTTTTTCCATACCTGGGATGGATGCTGTAAATACTGGCTAACAAAGTCCAGGATTTCGGAAGCATTCACTTTCCTGGTTTCTTTCTGTTGTAATTGCTTGTCAATCTCCCAGATTTTTCCATCCAGGGCTGCCAGATTCTCTTTAAGAAGGGTATCGCTGATTATACCCTTAATTCCTTTTTGAAGAAGAATACTCTGAGTCTCTTTAAGTTGTTGTTTTTGTTGAATGAGACCTTCAAAGTATTGGGCATTGTTTTTAGATTTAGCCTCAAACTTGTGAACCAATTCCGACCTTATATTTTCGAGTAGAGTTTCATTAATGGAATATCTATCCATAAACTCTGCATAAACCGCTTCAAGGGCATTTTTGGGCCATTGGTGGGCTGTTTTAATGAAACGGTAATAGGCATAACTTCTATTTCGGCCTTTAGACCAGGCACCTGTAAGTTTAAAGCCAGCCGGATGCTGCACAAATCTTCTTAGCGGAAAATCAGGGTGTTTGATTTTGTAGAGCATGGGCATTTTCTTGATTTTCATTACCTGTTGCACCCGATTAAATAGTTCTTCTGATATTAGTGGTTCAAACCTGCCCCGGTGTCTTTCTCCCAGTTTACAGATCCAGCCAGCGTAAAGTTCATTTTTAAGCATTTTGTAAAAATTAGACTTTGCTTGCGGCAAGCCCATCTTACCAAGTGACTCCCTGATAGCATTAATTGAGCGGTTACGATTCGCCATCATTTCAAATGCTTTTTTGACCAATTCTGCTTTATCATTTGGGGCGATATTGGATTTGCCATCTACCTTTTGGTTTGTATAACCTACAGGGGCCATCCAAACATAACGACCCTCCCGAACTGCATCTCTCATACCACCGACACTTCTTTCAGTACGAACATCATTATCAAACTGAGCTACATTAGCAATGATATTTTCCATGAACCTTCCAGCTGGAGTATTTTCAAAATATTCTGACGTTGACTTTATTTCAACCCCATAACGTTTTAAAAGGATTCTGAGCTGACTGTAGTCGTCAGTATTTCTGGAGAGGCGATCAATTTTGTAAATGATAACTGCATTAATATTCCGTTTCTTGTCTGAACAGAAACGTAAAAGCTTTTGCAACTCTGTTCTATCAGCGGTTTTGGCACTTTCGCCTTCTTCAATAAAGACTTGGGTAATCTCATAGTCATGCTTTTTTGCATACTCACGACAATTACGCTCTTGTGTTGCAAGGCTATTACCTTCTTCAACTTGTTCTTTTGTTGAAACCCGGCAGTATACTACCGCCTTAGTTTTTGTGTTTTTCTCCATGTTCATGATGCCACAGAAATCCTTCTACAAGAATATCTGTAAGAATACTAATAAGCTGATCCTCGGTAGAATCAGAATGAATCCCTAAATCCAAAGAGGGAGAACGCATTCCACCTTTGTTGCTACACAAAAGAGTTCGTTCCCCCTCATTGGGTTCAAAATCTATACTAGTGGGATAATTTCTTTTGTGTAGCTTTTTTAGCATAGCAGATTCTAATGATTCTGTTAACCCATAAAGTATTTCAAATTTGAACCAGCCTTATAAGACAGAAGATTTTGCCTCTAAACCAAATCTCTCCTCGTTACTATTCTCTATTTCCCTTCATACAATAATTGAATGCCAGAAATCACTCCAATCGGCATCACCAATTTTAGAAATCAAAATCAAGAGTTTGGAATCAAAGACCTAGATAGACTTGGTCATATTTATTGTGTTGGGAAGACTGGTAGTGGTAAATCAACACTGCTATTAAATATGGCTATTTCAGATATAGAAAGAGGTAAAGGCTTGGGAGTAATTGACCCCCACGGTGACTTAGCAGAAGAACTACTAAACCACATACCCAAAGAGAGAATACAAGATGTAGTGTATTTTAATGCGGGAGATAAAGAATACCCAATATCCTTTAATCCCCTTTCAAATGTTAAGGAGCAAGACAGATATTTAATAACAGCCACAATAGTCACTACCCTAAAGAAACTCTGGGCTGATTTCTGGGGACCACGGTTAGAGCATATCCTTCGGAATACCTTGCTATCTCTTTCATACTATTCCAAAAGTACCCTGCTTGATATTGCCCCCATGCTGACTGATTATGAGTTTAGAAAGAAAGTTCTTTATGCAGTACCGGCGTATTCTATCCTGGACTTCTGGCACAAAGAATTTGAGCCTTTATCTCCACAACTTAAAAATGAATTCATTTCACCCATCCTTAACAAGGTTGGCTTATTTACAGCTAATCCTATTATCAGAAACATCCTAGGCCAGCAAGTTTCAACTATTGATATTGCTTCTATAATGGATGCTAAGAAGATATTTATTGCTAACCTATCTAAGGGGGTACTTGGAGAGGCTGGAACACAACTTTTAGGCTCATTACTAGTTACCCAATTTCAAACGGCTTCTCTTGGAAGAGCCACCAGACCGATACATACCCGTGTACCTTTTTATCTGTACATCGATGAAGTCCATTCCTTTATTACCAAATCCTTTACTGATATTCTATCCGAGTCCAGGAAGTACGGTCTCTCTATATTTCTAACCCACCAGTTTCTTGACCAACTACCAGAGGATATTCATAAGTCAATAATTGGCAATGTGGGAACACTAATTACGTTTCGGGTTGGGGCAAGAGATGCTAAGATTTTGGAGGAGGAGTTCTATCCAGTCTTTAGTCAGACTGACCTAATTAATCTGCCCAGGTATCATATTTATCTTAAGCTTCTGATTGATGGAACAACTTCAAAGCCATTTAGTGCTGTAACGCTATTAAATAAAGGGTATAAGAATAGTTCCATAGCTAAAATATTAGGCATATCAAGAGATAAGTATGGCACAAATACCGTGTATATGGAATTAAAATTACTACATGCTTCTAGTAAATCCCATAATTCTAAAAAGCAGACATTGTTTTAAAAAAAATTGGGGGTTTTAATTTCGATTTCGGATCATTTGTGTAAAGATTATTGCAATCGCAGATGGAACTGTAAATAATCCGACTAGGAGTGTTGAATCAACTTGTATATTAAAGTAATTTCTAAAGGAAGCTAAGCAGACTGCAAAAAATAAGAAGAAAAATATAAACCAAGATAAAAAGCAAATTAAAATATTTTTTGAGTAGAAATAGCTATTCAAGAAATATGATACTTTGGAAAGTAATGAGCTCTTTTGTACTAAGTAGTCTTCTTTTGTAAGCTCTTTCTTATCCTCTACAGAGCTAATTAGGTTCGAAATAATAGTGTTTTCTAAATTAGCTCTATCTACAAAATAATCCTTTTCTAGCGTTTTGCTATGAGTGGTATTAAGATATCTATAAAGGAACATCCATTCAAAAACATCTATATATTTAGATGCATTCTTTTTTATTAATGAGTTTGGAATTATCAACTCATCAATTATCTGAAATGTACTGTTTAGTGATATTGTTTTTTCACTTAAAGTTATCCAGCTAAAGTTAATTTTTAAATAATCAAGTAGTTTTGAAAGAGTTGGATATTTTGAAGCATCCTTTTCAAGTTTTAGCGGATTTTTTAATTCATTAAGCAAAGAAAACTGTTTAATATTTTGTTTTGCATTTTGAATATGGATAATATGATTATTCACTTGAAATGATTTAAGCTCACTAACAGTTTCAAATAGGAGGCAAAATTTTAATTGGTTAGGCAAAAGAATCTTATTTTCAATTCTTATGGATAATTTGAGTAAAAAAAATATCAGTAATAAGGAAATTATTATAAAAATTGTCCAATACACAAAAGGAGAGGAATAATTAATTGTTAGCCCCAATAGATTGAATGTCTTGTTTCCAAGACGATTAGCTATGTGCCTAGGAATATCTCCAAACCCTAACATCAACGCAAGAAGTCCTACTAAAGAAGGAGAGGATTGTAAAAAAGAGAGTTTCCGTCTATTTGTTTTAGTGTAAGTAAAAGTATTTTGGAGAGACTTAAAATACTGCTCAGCTCCCAACTTTAAAGCATCTATATCGGACATAAGTTTTTTATGCAAAGGAATATACTTTTAATTCAATCAAAATCAAAAAGATCCTTCAGAGAGATTTTGAGCTCAGAAGCTATTTCTGAGAGGTAATAAATAGATGGGTTAATTCTGCCCTTTTCCAACCGGTTTAGACTTTGACGATCTTTATCGCACCGTAGTGCCAGCTCAGTTTGGCTTAAACCGGCTTTCTCCCGGAGGCGAGCAATATTCTTTCCCAACTTCTTTAGAAACTCGACTTTAGTCATTATCAACCTTTAGAGGCCACAAGGTTGCAGAATCGAGAAAAAATATTGTAAACGGATGCGTTTACAAATGGTTTTTTACCTAAGTTTGTTTGACAAGCCAGAAACGTCCTTAAGTCATTTGAGCTGGTGTTTTCACCCACATTTTATAACCTAAACATTTTTTGTATGAAACAGCTCATTACAATCTGCCTTTTGGCAGTTTTAACCATGTCATCCTGTAAGAAGGAAGATTTGGTAGACGAAGTAACCTATGAAGTCACCCTAACAAGTTCGGCCACCTGGCACGGTAGTTACCTAGACGAAAATGCCCAGGTAGTCAGTATTACCAATGCCCCTACTAATTGGACTTACAAGTTCAAAAACACTAACAATCTCTTTGTAGCGATGATCCAGGCATACCCGGATGGACCCAGTGTTAGTGCCGATGCCACTATGAGAATTTATGTCAACGGAACTGTGGTAGCAGAAGGGAAATGTTCAGTCTCACCACAAGTGCAATACCAATTCCCTTAATCCTTAAACCTGTTTTATGAAATACATGCTCACTATCCTGATTCTCACCCTGACAATATCCGCCTATACCCAAACTGAAGAAGTGGTAACTAACCAGACAATAATTCAGCTACAAAAGGCTGGATTGGGGAAAGAAGTTATCAAGACGAAGATTCAAGCCTCACATTGCAATTTTGATCTCTCGACAGAAGGCCTCATTGCCTTAAAAAAAGCCGCTATCCCGGATGATGTAATAAGTGTGATGTTAGCTAAAACATCCACTCTGGCCACTAAAGCTTCAAGTGTACCCAACACAGAGAACCCAGGTCTTACCATACCCAGCAATACCGGAATTTATTTCCTGGATTCTGTTTCTAATAAGTTTGTAGAGTTGGAACCATCCCTTTTAACTAATCAAAAGTCTGGTGGGTTTGGCGAAACATTGAAGCGGTCCGTCAGTACACTCTTTAATGCAAAGCAAAGGGCCTCATTGAGTGGGAAAGAAGCTAATACCAAACTCTATACTCATAAACCCGTATTTCTCTTTGTTTTTGATACCACGACAAGTGGGTTTAGTAACAGTAGTTCAGTCTGGTCTAATGTTCAAAGCCCGAATGAGTTCTTTCTGGTGATACTAACAGTATCTAAAAACAGCCGTGAGATCGTAGTGGGGAAGCAGAATAATGTAAAGTCTGATATGGGTATTAGTGATGAAGTTAAGATTGCCATGACTTCAAAGAAAATACGAAGAGGTGTATATGAAGTTACCACGGCCGAAGCAATGCAGAGAGGAGAGTACTGTTTTATGTTTGCTGCATCATCTATGTATGGAGGGCAATCACATAAAGTATATGATTTTAGTGTGAGATAAGAGAGAAGGAAGAAGAAAAGCGACAAGCAAATCCTTATTGTTACTTGAATAAATATATTCAAGTAACAATTTTTTAACAAATGTATCAAACCTATTCTGGGTATGAGTTTCCGACAAAAAGTTCCAAAATATCCGTGTAAACCCCTATTGGTGGATAATAAAATTCTTTTAATATTTGATTATTAGAAGTTGAAATTGAAATTTGATCGGATTGTGAGAGGGGCTGAAAATGTAACATTTCAATCATCTAACATTTGTATCCGTTCCATCTTTCTTGTAATAAGAAGGAGTATTTGCACGATTTACATACTTTAATACATGAGAGGACAGTTTTTATAAAAAGGCTGAATGGATATACTATGTCAAGTGAGGAGAGAAATTTTGTTGTAGAAATTATTTGATTCGATAATCATCATATTTCTATACCCGGAAAGTGGTATTTTTTTAATCATTGCAATAACTCAGTTTTGAATTTTAGATGCTAACTGCGATACCTATGCTTAAACACATTTCTGTACTGATTCTTGGGTTACTTTTCTCAGGATATGTTTTTACACAGGATAGTGTATCAGTTCAGCCACAGGTTTCCCAAAAATATTTAGCCACTATATCGGCCCAGGCGGGTAGCCTTGAAGAAAAGCTGGATAAGAAATCGCAGAAGGTCTTAGCAAAGTTTCAAAGGCAGGAATCAAAGATAATGGCAAAGCTGATGAAGATAGATTCATCAGCAGCGAAAGAGTTATTTGACAATGCGGCTGCAAAATATAAAGGATTGGAGGAAAAACTCAAAGGCGGTGCCGCCGGTCAATACATTCCAAAACTAGATACATTAGTTACCTCGCTTAAATTTCTACAAAATAATCCTGAATTACTTTCTAAAGGAAAAGAAGCCGCCGCAAAGTTGAAGGAGGCAATGGGGAAAGTGGATGGGCTGAAAGATAAATTTCATCAGGCCGAAGCGATCAAACAGTTTATTAAAGAAAGAAAGCAATTTTTAAAAGAACAGCTGGGCAAATTTGGATTTGCAAAGGAACTCAAGAAGCTTAATAAAGAAGTGTATTACTATGCCCAGCAGGTGAATGAGTATAAGGAGATACTTAAGGATTCAAAGAAAGCTGAGAAGAAGGCCATTGAGTTACTGAGTAAGACAAAGCTCTTCAAAGATTTTATGCGGAAAAATTCAATGCTGGCATCACTATTCCGGTTACCGGGTGACCCCAATGACCCTTCAGCACAGGTTAGTCTCGCTGGTTTACAAACCAGGACCCAGGTCAATAACCTGATCCAGCAACAAATCGCTGCCGGTGGCCCTAATGCACAGGCACAGTTCCGGCAGAATATACAGGATGCGCAAAGCCAGCTAAACCAACTCAAAGATAAAGTGATGAAGATCGGTGGTGGCAGCAGTGATGCGGAACTGCCGGATTTTAAACCGAACAACCAAAAGACAAAATCATTTCTCCAGCGATTAGAATACGGTACGAATATTCAATCCCAGAAAGCAAATGCCTTTTTCCCGGTGACCAGTGATATCGGATTAAGCCTTGGATATAAACTCAATGACAAATCCATCATTGGTATAGGCAGCAGTTTTAAGATGGGCTGGGGTAGTGGCTTCAATAATATCCGGATCAGTTCGCAGGGTGTTGGACTGCGCAGTTATCTCGATTACAAGATCAAGGGCAGTTTCTGGGTCAGTGGTGGCTATGAAATGAATTACCGGTCAGCGATCAATTCAATATCACAATTACAAAGCTACTCAGCGTGGCAAAGAAGTGGTTTGGTAGGGCTGAGTAAGGTAGTATCATTAAAGGCCAAATTTTTCAAGAAAACAAAGCTACAGTTACTCTGGGATTTTCTGAGTTATGAGCAGGTGCCGGTAACGCAGCCGTTGGTGTTTAGAATCGGTTATGGCATAAACTAAATTAAAGTTGAGTTAATTAAAAATACTATGAAGAAATTATTAATTGGAGGTATCTTATTTTTCTGTTTATGTTATGATGCATTTACTCAGAATAATTCTTTCAACAAGCCACCGGTAAATATCTTAAGTCCTGAAGTTGCGAACTTGGGTAAGTATGGAACCTATAATGTAAATTATTATACAGGTACCCCCGGAATCACGGTTCCAATTTATGAACTAAAAGAATCAGGTGTCAGTATCCCAATTTCAATTAGCTATGATGCTAGTGGATTTATCCCAAATAAGAATTCCGGGGTTGTAGGTCAGAACTGGAGCCTGACCGCCGGTGGTGCCATCACAAGAGTGGTGAAAGGAGTACCAGATGAAAAACACAACCCCAATCCATCTGGGACTGATGTTTATACAAAGGAAAATGATGGATATATATATGGAATCAGAAATAATTCTGCCACTAATCCGGCCCAATCCTATGTTGAAAACCTTGATTTTCTTTCAACAACTGCAAGTTATAATCCGGGATTTCCGTCGGTGACTGGTACGCAAGTGAAATTTGAGTATAACCCAGATATTTTCTCTTTTAATTTCCTTGGCCATTCCGGAACTTTTGTCATGGGTAATGACGGTACAGTAAAAGTGAATAGTGACCGAAAGTATAAAGTGGATTTGCAGGGACTAAAGGATTACCATGATATTGTTACTGTAATTGACAACCAGGTTCAAAATAATAACTTAAACAACTATGACTTTAGCACTATTATATTAACAGATGACCAGGGCTATCAATTTTATTTTGGTGGGAAATTGTCTGCTTTGGAGATTTCGTTTAGTTATCATGGACATGATCAGCGATCTGTAGATGGTACCAGTGGTGTAATCAATGCCTGGTATATTAAAAGGGTGGTGGCTCCAAATGGCGAGGAAATTAATTTTGATTATGGTACCTATTCGGCAGACGAGCAAACTGTACTTCGCAGACTTGGTGCTCCTTCTGGCTCATGGGATCAAATCGAGGCTAATTTTATGGATGTCCGGCTTTTCTTTAAGGATTTTAAGTTCAAATATGTATTGCAGAATAATAGTAATAGTGGTTTGCAAGAGTTAGCTCTAACTAAAAGTCTTATTAAAACCGTTTATCTTAAAAAAATAGAAAGCAGGTTAAAAACAATAAATTTTACCTACTCCAAACGTAACGAGTACAATACTAATGTTTTTTATACCACCCAATCAGGAGGCACAGATTTCGAGACTTTTGTAAAAAAGAATCCCAAGTATTTCACCCAGAAACTTGATCATATTTCTGTAAGGGATAATATTGGAATTTATCGGCCAATAGAGGGCGGTGAATTTTTGGTCAGTGTATTAAATTATGACTTTACTTACCAGTATTATGGTAATTCTACAGTTGGAAACCGACTTTTCCTAAAGGAATTGATTTCCAATGTGCAGTCAAAATACAGTTTCGATTACTGGCGTTCAGATGAACTCCAGCATCCTTTAACAGCCTCCATTGACAAATGGGGCTTTTATAATGGACAAAACAATAATACTCTGATCGGGGTCAACGGACCTGTTTATGGAGATCCGGCTGAATTTGAAACCAACTTTGTTTATACCGGACAAAATAGAACTGCTAATCCAGCTGTGGCAAACATTGGCTTACTTAAAACAATAACTTATCCCACAGGTGGAACCACTGAGTTTGAATTTGAGGGTCACAAAATCAAGAAAATACTCAAGCGTAAAGTAAATGCAACAGGAGGTAACAGTATCATTCCCGAATGGGTTTCTCTTGGAGTAGGGGATGATGATAATGTGGGAGGGTGTAGGATTAAGAAGATTATTAATAGTCCAGGGACTACTACTGAATTCAGATACATAAAGGATTATAATATTAATCCAAATGGATTATCCAGTGGGCTTATGACTGATTATGGAGTTTTCCGGGTCAGGTATGAAAGGGGTGGAGGAACGGGTCATTTCCATGAGCAACTATTTGATCAGAATATTACTAAAGCCAGTGGGATTTCCGAATCGCCGGTATGTTATAGTGAGGTTGTGGAGATCAGTGGTGATGGCAGTGAAGGATATACCAAATTTATATTTACTAATCCTGATGACCAGGGTTATCCGCCAGCAGATGCGAGCCCGGACAAATATTACTTAGGAGCAAGTACTATTCGCATATACGGCACCTCGGCTCATGTTCTGAGTTTTGAGAACCAGATGAAGCGTCTGGCCAGGTATTCAAGCAGGGCGACAGAAAGAGGCAAAATATGGAAAAAGGAAGTGTATGGTGCTGTTGGGAATGCAATTTTAGCCAGTACAGAATACAAGTACAACAGAGATCCTAACCGGTTTAATGAAAGGACGGTAGGATATGAAAGGATATTTAATACCGGGTTTCCGGATCCTGTACAGGATTTCGCTTATTTTATTCAGTCCTTCCATATCTATCATTACCACAATAATCCCTCACAAATTATTGAAAAGTCATATGCTAACGGACAGGTAATGACCCAGACTACAGACCTCTCCTATAAAGGGAACAATAATCCCCTTTTGACTGAAAAAATAGTTACACGGAGTGATGGGTCAACTCTTAAATCACAGTACTTCTATCCAGAGGATAGAATTGGCAATCCGGATTATCCGGCAAGTGCTGGAATGGTTGCAAAAAATATGATAGCTACAGTTGTAGAAGAAAAAACATTCCAAAACGCAGTTCCTCTTCAGACCAATAAATATATCTATAGTGATGTTACCGGCACTGGTGGTTTTGAGCCGGTTCAGACATTTTCTCTAAATCATACTATTTCCGGGGCGGTAAGTGAAGAAGGGATGAATATAACTTATTATACTGATGGTAGTGTTAAGGAATCCTTCAAGAAAAATGATTTTAAGACAGCTTATATCTGGGATTATAAAATGAATTATCCCATCGCTGAAGTAAAAAATGTTCAATCTGCATCGGATATATCATTCTCATCCTTTGAAACTCCAGAAACATGGACGATAGGAGGATACAGCCAGTGGGTATATAATCAGAATGCTTGTATTGCTTTAAACCCCTGTCCGGCTGGGTCTAAAGTTTTCGATCTGAATTATAATTCGACTGCACAATCTATTACAAGGGCTGGCCTTAATCCGGCTAAGGAGTATGTTATTTCTTTATGGTTCCAAGGATCTTCTGTCAGTGTAAGCGGACTTTCTGCACAGAATGGGACTACAATTGGTGGATGGACTTATAAGGAATATGCCGTAACCGGCATTAGCAGTATATCAATTACCGGAACCGGTAAAATTGATGAGCTCCGTTTGTATCCCAAAGGATCGTTTATGACAACTTATACGTATAATCCATTGATGGGTATTACAACTCAAACAGATGCTAATAACAGGATTGTTTATTACACCTATGATAACCTGGCAAGGTTAACGTTAATAAAGGATAAGGATTTTAATATCGTCAAACAGTATTGTTATAATTTCTATAACCAACCGGTTAATTGTTCCAATATCTATTTCAGAAACAGCAATATAAGCCAGTCGTTCACTAAGAATGATTGTGGTGAGGGCTATACCGGAAGCACAGTAGTTTATAATGTCCCTGCTAATACTTTTGGATCAACCAAAAGCCAGGCTGAAGCCGACTCTCTTGCTCAAAAAAGCGTTCTGTTTTACGGTCAGGCTTATGCTAATGCGAATGGAACCTGCACACCTGTTTGTAATTCGGGTAATTGTACCGGTGTAGATAAAAAATGTATTAACGGGGTTTGCGAAACAGGGATAAAAAAATATAAATCATCCACTTTAAGCAAAGGGACCTGGACATGCATTTATGTTTACGAATGGAGTGACTGTTCGGTGAGTCCTGAATATTCAGAAACTAAGCCTTCTGCCTGTACAATTGGAGGCCTTTGTGCAGATTAAATTTAACTATTAAATGCAAGTCGTATGTATAATTTATTAATCATCTTTTCTGTTTTTATTACCAGCTTTTACTCATTACAGTTTACTGATACGGATTCTAATTCTCTAAGTATGAACAGCTACCAGGGAAAAAAAATACTATTGGTGAATGTGGCCAGTAACAGTTCAAAAATTGGGCAATTATCTCAATTGCAACAACTACACCAAACCTATGGGGACAGTGTTGTAATAATAGCATTCCCTTCCAACAGTTTTGGTAATGAGCCAAGATCAAATGCTGAGATAAAGCAATTTTTTCAAAATAACTATGGAGTAACATTTACGATTGCAACTAAAAATTCCGTGGAAGGGCCTAACAGGCAGCCGGTTTATAATTGGCTCTTTAACGCTACTGACAATGGTGTAATGAATGCTACAGTAACAAGAGATTTTCAAAAATTCTTGATTGGGAAGGATGGTAGTTTGATTGGTGCTTATGCAGCATCAGTTAGTCCTTTAGACAGTACTATACAGAATGCATTAATGGGGAAATAAATTCCGGTAACTAACACATTAATTATCTCAGTTTATGACAAAATATTTTCCAGGCAATCTTTTACTTGTCTTCACTTTAGTCTTTTTGGCTGTTGAAGTTGCAGGGCAGGCACCGAATCCATACCCACAAAATATTGTAAAGAATTTTGTCCGGACCTGGGAGGCGGCAGCACCTATTACCGACCCTGCGGTAATTTTATCCAGTCCTGTGAAGGATGTCCGACAAACCACTCAATATATTGATGGAATTGGAAGACCGTTACAGTTAGTAGCCAAACAAGGTTCCATGGAGACAGGTTCCAGCCCGGTAGATATTGTAAGCCCTATTATGTATGACCAGTTTAGCAGGGAACAATACAAGTACCTTGCTTATCCGGCCAATAACACTGGAGGATATTCGACCAATGATGGGGAGTTTAAATTAAATCCATTTGCCCAGCAGGCTGTATTTATGTCCTTTCAATATGGAAGCCAGAATGAATCTCATTATTACGGGAAAACAAATTTTGAAGCATCGCCATTAGCAAGAGTCGAAAAAGCAATGAATCCTGGTATCAGCTGGGTGGGGAATAATCGTGGAGTTCAAATGAAATACTGGCTCAATACAACCAGTGATGCAGGGATCAGGATTTGGACGGTTACAAACGGAGCAGCTGGGGCATTTGGAACTTATTCCTCAACAGCTTCTTACAATCCGGGTGAATTATACAAAAATGTAACTGTTGATGAGCATGATAAGCAGGTAATTGAGTTTAAGGATAAGGAAGGGAAGCTAATTTTAAGGAAAGTTCAACTAACTGCTACCGCTGATGATGGTACAGGAAGTGGATATTCAGGCTGGATTTGTACTTACTATATTTATGATAACCTCAATAATCTACGCTGTGTGATTCAACCCAAGGCTTCTGAATCAATGGCCAATTCGGGTAACTGGAGCCTTGATGCCCAGAAATTGGATGAACAATGTTTTCGGTATGAATATGATTCCCGTAACAGGATGATCATGAAAAAAATACCCGGAGCCGCTACCGTTTATATGGTTTATGATAAAAGGGACAGGCTTGTGATGGTCAGGGATGGTAATACCGAAGCTCTGGGAAAATGGATGGTGACTTTGTATGATGACTTAAACCGTATCGTACAAACAGGTTTGTGGACTAACAGCGGCGATATTACCACTCACAGCACAGCGGCCGCTAATCCGGCAGGGAATTATTATTATCCCTTCAATGAGAGTTCTGTGCCAGGTAGTGGATGGGAAATGCTGACGCTGGCACATTATGATAATTACCAGGGTCTTCCAGGAGGATTAAGCTCATCATATATCAATACCTGGGATAGTTATTTTGATCCTGCCAGCAGTCAATGGCCCTATCCACAAATGCCGGTAAAAAGTAATGATATAAGGGGAATGGTGGCATGGACACAAACAAAGGTTTTAAATACTTCCACTTACCTGGCCAGTGTGAGTATATATGACAGTAAGGGCAGGTTGATACAGATACAAAGTACTAATATTACTGGCTTTACGGACGTATTATCCACCCAGTACACCTGGTCAGGACAACCATTCATCACTGTCCACAAACAAGGAATTGGCGGACCAAATACACAGACGACGGTTGTAGTTACTAAATCAAATTATGATGATTTGGGGAGGTTGGTGAAAATAGAGAAAAAACTCAGTAATACTCTTGTTAACAGTAATGCAATGAGTAGTTACAAGGTTCTATCAGAAAATGAGTATGATAAATTAGGTCAGCTAAAGAAAAAGAAAATTGCACCCGCATTCAACAGTAATGCAGGACTGGAGACTGAAAACTTTGAATATAATATCCGGGGATGGGTATTGGGGATGAACCGGGATTTTACCAGGGATGCTAATAATACAAACTATTTTGGTTTTGATCTTGGTTATGATAAGGCCAGCAATGGCCTTATTGGAAATCAGTCGTACTTAAACCCACAATACAATGGCAATATCAGCGGGATGGTCTGGAAAAGTAAAGGGGATGCTGAAAAACGGAGGTATGATTTTACTTACGATGCAGCCAACCGACTTTTAAAGTCAGATTTTACACAATATACCAGTGGCTCATTTAATCAAAGTGCCGGTGTTAATTATAATATCAAAATGGGAGATGGATCTAATCCTTTATCCGCCTATGATGCTAACGGCAACATATTGAAGATGCAGCAGTACGGGCTAAAAATCGGTACCAGTAGTCTTATTGACGATCTGGATTATACTTACGAAAATGCAATGAGTAATAAGCTTAAACTGGTTACTGATAACCAAAATAGCTTTACCAGTATGCTCGGTGATTTTAAGTATGACCCGGCAACAAAAACAGCCACAGATTATTCATATGATGTGAATGGAAACCTGACAGTCGATAAAAACAAAGACATCAGTTCTATACAATATAATCACCTTAATCTGCCCACACAATTTATTCTTCATCCTAATGCCGGACAGTGGGATGGTTCCACAGGGACAATTACTTATACCTATGATGCGACTGGCAATAAGTTGAAAAAAACCGTTGCAGAAAGTTGTTGCCGGACAAAAACATTTAATACTGTCACATATTACATTAACGGATTTGTATTTGAAACGAAGGAAGAATTCTGGAGCGGGGTTTCACAGCCGGCTAGTTATGCGGACCGGTTATTGTACCTCCCGCAGGAAGAGGGACGCATACGCTTTAAACCAGCATCTGGCAGCGCAGCGGCGAGTCTTCAGTATGATTATATGCTGAAGGATCATTTAGGTAATGTACGGATGGTGCTGACGGATGAGCAGCAAACCGATATTTACCCGCAAGCTACTATGGAGGTGGCTGCTGCAGCTGATGAGGAAAAATTCTATAGCAATCTTATAGCTACAAGAACAGACGCCCCTTCTAATTACCCTGGTGGTATACAAAAAGTAGCAAAAGTTCGGGGAGACGGAAACAAAATAGGACCGGCTATTATTTTGAAAGTGATGGCTGGTGACAAATTTACTGTAGCCGTTGATAGCTGGTGGAATAGTAATGATCCGGCTGGATTGCCACTATCGCCGTTCAATGAAATACTAGCTTCTCTCAGTGGGAATATTGGAAATATTACAAGCGGACACAGTTCTACAATTGAGTTAAATAGTTCAGGGGTATTAAATCCCGGTGTTACCAGTTTTTTGAATGCGCAGGGTTATAATACTAATTATCCTAAAGCCTATTTAAATTGGATATTACTGGACGAACAGTTCAAATTTGTTGGAAGTAATTGTGGTTTTATCCAAGTAGGCATAAAAAACCAGATTAATCCACTGGCTACAAGTAATATGCCAGTTGACAAAAGTGGTTATCTTTATATCTATGTTAGTAATGAAACCCCTAACATAGACGTGTTCTTTGATAACTTACAAGTATTGCATACAAGAGGACCAATTCTGGAAGAAACACACTATTATCCGTTTGGATTGCCGATGAGCAGGATTAGTAATAAGGCCTTAGCCTTTGGTACGCCATCCAATAAGCTAAAGTATAATGGTAAGGAGGAGCAAAAAGAAGAATTAAGCGATGGTACTGGACTTGGGTTACTTGATTATGGAGCCAGAATGTATGATAATCAGATTGGAAGGTGGCATGTAATCGACCCAATGGCTGATAAGATGCGTAGATGGTCACCTTACAACTATGCATTTAATAACCCTATTCGCTTTATTGATCCTGATGGTACCACTCCCGGTGATTCTACAAGGAAGCCAAAAGTTGTGCCCCTAATTGTATCTCAAAAAAGATTTCCGAATGTGTATAAAAATCTAATGAAAGCCTTGGCCGAAGGGCATCCACTTTTATTAACTTACGATAATAATAGGAGTAACGCTAGAAGAAGACGGGCTCAAGCACTTGGAAATTATTTAAGCAAGCATAGTAAGGCCAAAGCTGATAACTCATTAGATGAATATCCATTTGCAAGCACAAAAGAGGGAGGTGTTCAGGGTAACGGTAAAGCTGCATCAGTTATGGAAGTTCCAGCTAAAGAAAACTCCGCTCATGGTGGAATGATTGGAGCGACAGTACTGGCAAACAATATGATCACAGGGGATCAATTTTTAGTAATCCCATTACCAGATATTGGTGGTTCTGAAAAGAAACCTGTTCCCGATCCGGTTACAAGTAGTGAGCCCGATGCTCAAAAGCCACCGCCGGTTCTTGAGCCTAATCCATTAATTGTGCCACGAAACACAGAAACAGATTCTAAACCAGTACAAACTCCTAAATTGTTAAGAAGACCTGCAACTATTTTTAGCGCTGCAATGGGAGCACTATTTAATAGCTTATTTGTCGAAGGAATGAAATATGGTGATGATGGGCCACCTTCTTAAAAATCGAATGTAAATTATTTGATATGTACTCAATATTATTAATTTTAGCCTTTAGTTTATTTAAAAATGAAGAAGGCCCAGTTAAAGGGATATTACCTAGTGAATCTGGTATTATCTCTTTCACTAAGTTTGATTTATTATTAGAAAAGAAAAAAACAAATAGTCGTATGAATGATATAAATACAGATCTAAAAATCTTAGAGGAAGTTTTAAAAAAGTATTGTAATCCTATTTTAGAAAAACTAGATAAGGGATTGAATAGTGTTGATATAAATACTATTTTGGAAAAGGTTAATTTGAAAAATGAGGTTGTCAAACAAATATTTCAATGGAGAAATGGCTTAAGTGAGGAAAATGATTTTTTGTTGGGTCAATACGAATTTACTTCGCACGGGAAAATGATGATGTTGAGTGAATCAGTGAAGCACTATGAAGTCAATATAAGAGACGGAGTTTTTGAAAAAGGCTTACTCCCATTATTTACAAATTATGGAGGTGATTACTTATTATTTGATACAAATAAGAAAAGTAAAACATTCGGGATGCTTCTACTATTTTCACCAGCAATCCTTTTATCTGATACTCCTATCCCGATCTATGACAGCTTCGAAACTTTTGTTAAAACAATAATTACTTGTTTTGAGAAAGAGGCTTATAAGTTTAATGAACTTGATAATTCATTAGAAGTAAATTATGAGAGAGAAGCTGAAATTGCAGCAACTCTAAATGAAGTGAATTCCAAGTTTTGGAAAGATAATAGTCAGTAAAATTTAGCCCAGAGCTTTCTGATTATTTATATTATAGATAATTTTAAAAGTGAGAGTTAAAAGGTCTCGGTCTCCTTCCCTTGCTATCAAAAACACATTCCAGCGTACAGCCCAAAACTATTATATAGATTTGGGCTTTTTGCTTCATGGACCATCCCATGGCTCCGCCTTGGAATAGGCCCATTCGCACCCGCTGTCATGGTTTTTAGCTACAGTTAGTCGCCTTCGTCCACTGCTTCTGAATCTGGATGTCCTATTCGCTGCGCTCATACCACATCCAGCTTCCGCAGTTCCTCCAATGAACCCCGCCGCTGGCGACAATCAAAAAGTATGCTGATCACAAGGCGTAGCTTATATTTTTTGCTGCCTTGCGGCGGGGGCGCCACCTGCTGGCGTTTCCTGTCGCTGACACAAAGCCCAGGAATTGTTTTGCTGGCACAAGCCAGGGCTTATTCCCATGCCATGCAAAACAAGCCACACATGTGCTACGCCTGTGTATTTGCAATACTCACGGCGTAGCCCCAGGAAACGCATGGCGCAGACGGTGGCGTAAAGAGAATTGATATAAAATATCAATTTGAAAATTTATATTTGATAATGGAAAAATTAAGGAGCATATTCCCCAAGTGGCTCATTATTTCACTTAGCACAATCATTATTGGAATAATATTTATTACAATTTTTTATACCACAAAAGAAAAGAGTATACTCATTGAAATAATCGGGACTGTTGGGAAATCAATTTTGGGCAGCGGTATTTTTTTAGTTTTTCTTAAATCAATCCAGTTTCTTGGGGTGTTTCGAGATGAAATTAGGAAGATAATCTACTCTGATGAAATCTTAAATAGGAGAAATGATATACATGAAATTTGGAAAAAGGTAACCCGGGCTGTCTATCAAAGTGCCTTTCCTTCAATTAGTTCCAAGATTGAAGATTTAATTCAGGATAAAATATTACCTAGAAAATTAAATTATTATCATAAAGACTTGCATGTAGTTTATGAAATCAATAAAATAGATGAGTTTCATTTTGAAATAGTAGAGTCACAAAATTTCATCATTATTTCAGATGGTAAGGAAATACCGTTCGAATTTAAAAATCATTACATTAAAACAACTCATCAGGATGACAAAAGTAATCTCACTATAGAGTTGTTAATAAATAATGAAAACTTCGACTCAAAAATTATTAAAAGTGAACAAATTTCGTTTGCTGATGACCAGATTGGCTTTTGTTTTGAATGTAATTTTCTTTTAAAAGACTCCTCAGAGTATCATGTGAAAAAGATAGTAAAATCAATCCATAGTAATCGATTGAATGGATACTGGAACTTTGGTATAGGTCGTATAACTGATTCATTTACAATTGATATTCGTAATGTTGGGGAATATGAATTAGATTTAATACCGTATGGGAATAATACTTCGTTACAAAAGATTTTTGTATCTTCAACTCTAAATGTTAATAAACATTATGATATTTTAACACCAGGTGATGGATTTATTTTATTGATAAAACCTAGACTTGTATCTTAATTTAAATAGAGATATACTAACCCAAAATCCAAAGTAATGAAACAAAGTAAATTAATTCGAAAAGGTGGTTCAGAACAAGGCTAATACTAAATAGTGAACTACGAAATCATGCAAAAGAGAGGCTCATTGAGTCTCTCTTTTTTATTTAAAAAATCTTGAGTGAATCCGAAATAGTGTACTTTAACTATGCTCAGAATTAATTTAGGTTGACTAATAATTTAAATATTCTAAACAATCGGAATACTAGCTGGTGTTTTGCTATCCATAACTAAATGCGAAAGATAGCTCAATGTAGCAATAGTGGTAATCTCTTTAGTTTCTATTGGTATATTCTGATTCCCATTTACTCTTCCGCCAAAATATGCAACCAATGCTCCTGATGTAACACTATGGAAGAATTTACGATGATTTCCATTTGTCGAAGGTTCTGCGAGATCTGGCAAGGCACTGGCAACTCCTCCTACTGCTCCACCCACTAGTAATTTAGACCAAACTCTGTTCAGTCAAATTTGTAATCAGGATTTAACTGTTTGAGTTTTTGCTGCTTTATGTAGTTAGAAATGGCACTAAATGAAATACCAATGGCAGCACCAACTTTCACATGATTTTTTGTACTAGCCATTCTCAACTAATTTACTTAAAGATACAATTAGTTTTATTTCAGCCAGCGCAAGGCAAAGATATAGGCTCAACATACGTCAGTCAAGGTCTGCATTTCGCTTTGCTCCACTTGCCTCCGGTTTTCACAAAAAAATCTCCATCCAATACATAGCCGAAAAGAATATTTCGGGATAGTATTTTTTTGCAAAAAACCTTGACTTCCTCCCACGCTTCTATTATGGGTGCCTATCGCTGGCCAACTCCGGCGGTGAGCCGAAAGGTTCATTTATAAACCCTAAAACCTTCAGAATGGTACTTATTGGAAGAATCACGAAAGATGCAAGCATTAAGAAACTCAAAGATGACCGGGAAGTCGTCAATTTCTCTATTGCTATTAATGACTACTACAAACTCAAAGGGCAAGTTGAAGGTGTCACTCTCACAACCTATTACAACTGCTCCTATTGGATTAGCTCTAAGATTACCTCCCGCCTGACCAAAGGAAGTTTGGTTGAGCTAAGTGGTCGCATTTACATCAATGCCTATATGGGCCTTGATGGAGAAGCCAAAGCCTCACTGAACTGTCATGTTAACAGCATCACTATTCACCTGGCCGGGAAGAGGAAGGAGGCAGCTGCAAAGCAATCAAAGGAAGAATCTATTGATGACTTGCCTTTTTGAAAACCCAATTCGCTGGGAAGCTGCCACCGTATGTACGGTGGCAGCTTGAGTGAAATCAGGAAGTTTAAATATGACTAAGGGTTATTCATTAAAATCCCGGAAAGTGGTATAGGCTCTTTATGCTGAGTTTTTTATTTTTTATTCCACCAAAACCACCACCTATGTCTTTCACACTTCTTCAGCAATACGGCCGTGACTCTGGATTAAGTATCTGGGAAATTCTGTTAATTATTTTCTTAGTTTTTTGCGTGTACTCCTTAGTAAAGGGCAGTGCTATGCTAAAAACTGTTCTTTCGCATTGGCACCACCGATTTGAAACTGTGCCTTTTTCTTCGCAGGAATTTTATCAGAGTGTTGAGTCAATTTTAAAAACAAAAGAGCTGACTAGGCTTTCAATTTCCCGAGTCGGGTATGCACAGGGCGGGTTTCTATCACCAAACAGGGAATATCTGCGAGTGGGGTATAAAGAATATATCTATGATATATGTGCAGCTCCCTTTGCCACCGGATACTTTGTTTCCTGGTGGCTTGGAGAAACAGGAAATCCAATTAGGGATTTTTTCATTAACCTTCCTATGATAGGGAAGTTCTTTAATAGACGGAAGAAAACGTTTTTTGAACTCGATACCGAGATTATGTTTAAAGAGACGGTTAGCTCTTGTGTCCGGGAGGCAATTGAAAAGCTTACAGAAAATAAGGGGGTAAGAAAACTAGCTGATGCTGAGTGGAAGGAATATAACCGCTTCAATAGCTAAGTATATGGTATCGGAAAAGATACAACAGCTCACCACTCAATTCTATGAATGGGAGATATTAGGTAGAGGTTGGCTTTTTGCTGACGAGCCAGTTGATCTGGAGCCACCTTTCACTCCCTTTTTTGGTCATTTCATTAAACAACAAACATTTTTTGATGATGGTTTACGACCCACTTTGTTAAGTAGTATTGCTTCAGTTTTCCAGAAAAAGAAGGAACCTAAAACTGTTGAATTAGCTCCCGAGGTATCTTATGATTTATTTCCTTTCACTGATTCTTCACCCCATACAGTCCTTCAACTCCGTATTTCTAAACAATCCAAAGTTTCAGCACAGGAAATAGAGCAATTGCTGACGATGCTTTCATATTGTCTTAGGCCAATAAGCTTTGAGATCATCGGTACAGCTAAGACTATCACTGTGCAATTTGTATGCAGGCAGGGTGATGCTGGATATATTAAAAGTCAGCTTGCAACCTATTTCAAAGGAGTACCCGTTCTGGAAATTGATAGCGTACAACCTTTAATAAATGAAGAATTAGCAATTGCCACGGTAGATTTTGGGCTGCAACAAGAATTCATGCGTCCCCTTGGTCAATTAAAAAATTCATTCATTGACCCGTTAACCGGACTATTCTCAATTCTGGAACATTTGCAAGGAGAAGATCAGGTGATATTTCAAGTATTATTTAACGGAGTCATGAATCATTGGGACTATAGTATTATTTCTTCTGTTTCTGATAAAAAGGGTGGTCCATTCTTTGAAGATGCTCCAGAAATGCTGCCATTAGCTAAGGAGAAGATAAGTACTACACTCTTTTCGGCAACAGTGAGATTGGTGTCCCAAGCGCAGACTATAGAGGAATCTTTTTCAATACTTCAAAAACTAATCTTTGCCTTAACTACAAATACTAAATCCCACACTAATTCTTTACACCCTCTACAAACCGACACCTACACTTTAGAGCAAAGAATATGTGATATTGAACTTCGGGAGTCACATAGAGTAGGGATGCTGTTAAATGCCAGGGAACTGGCAACTTTAATTCACATCCCCGGCTCCCAACTTATCACCAAAAAAGTTTTAGCAGATACCAGAAAAACTAAATCTGCCCCTGCTATAACAGAGGGGCATACATTCAAGCTAGGACTAAATGTGCACGACGGGATAGATAGGATCATCACAGTTAGCAATGAGCAAAGGTTAAAACATACCCATATTATCGGAGCCACTGGTACTGGGAAATCAACTTTGCTTCTCTCAATGATAAACCAGGATATTGCAAATGGAGGAGGAGTGGCAGTACTTGATCCATATGGAGGGTTAATTGATAAACTGATTTCCAACATCCCACTTTCCCGTCTCAATGATGTTATTTTGATAGATCCTTCGGATAGCGAATTTCCAGTAGGATTTAATATTTTAAAAGCGCATTCCGATATTGAAAAGGAAGTTCTCTCATCTGATCTGGTAGCGGCCTTTCGAAAACTATCTACCAGTTGGGGTGACCAGATGAATTCCGTCTTTGCTAATGCCATACTGGCTTTCTTGGAAAGTACCAAAGGTGGGACACTTATTGATATGAGAAGGTTTCTGATTGAGAAGTCATATCGGGAGGCTTTTCTTTCAAATGTTCCAGACAAGAGTATTTCATACTATTGGCAAAAGGAATATCCGCTCCTAAAAACTAATTCAATTGGTCCTATTCTGACAAGACTTGATGCTTTTTTGAGACCCCGTTTGATTCGCAATATGGTAGCCCAATCAAAGGGAATTGATTTTGAGCAGATATTAAATTCTCAGAAAATACTTTTGGTTAAACTCTCTCAAGGATTAATTGGTTCGGAGAATAGTTATCTGTTAGGCACGTTTGTAGTCTCCAAAATTCACCAGGCTGCCCTTGCTAGAGAAACTACTACAGTTAGAAATGATTTCTTTCTGTATGTGGACGAGTTTCAACATTTCATCACCCCTTCAATGTCTCATATTCTCTCTGGTACTCGACAATATCATGTCGGGCTGATATTAGCTCATCAGGATTTGCAACAGGTTCAAAAGGCCGATAATGAAGTACTCTCTAGCCTTATAGCTAATGCTGGAACAAGAATTTGTTTCCGGTTAGGAGATAATGATGCCAAAAAAATGGCTGAGGGTTTCTCTTTTTTTGATGCACAAGATTTACAGAACTTAAATACCGGCGAGGCCATAGTGCGCATTGAGAGACCTGAATTTGACTTTAGTCTTTCAACAATACCATTTAATACTTCACCTGGAGAGTTTGCAACAAAGGAATTGGTAATTGAGCAATCAAGGCAGAGAAATAGCACTCCAAAACAAGAAGTTGAAGAAATACTCATGGAGAGTATGGGTGATGTGGTGACGCCGGAGAGTGTAGAGCAAAAAGTACCAGAAAAGCAAAAGGTTTATGCGCCACCAAAGAAGGAGGAAATTATTTCGATACCAATTGATAAATCAGTTCCAATACCACAAGCCAAAGTGACTGATGAGCAGATCAAGGAAGTGGTTAAGAAAAAGGAAATAACTCAGCACCGCTATTTGCAATCTCTCATAAAGAAAATGGCGGAGTCAAAAGGCTATAGAGCTATTATCGAAGCCCCGACACCAGATGGTAAAGGAAGTGTGGATGTCTCAATTGAGGGAAATGGTTTAAAAATAGCTTGTGAAGTATCTGTAACAACAGATAGTGCCTGGGAGATTCACAATATTGAAAAGTGTCTTTCAGCCGGATATGATGAAGTCTTTGTTTGTAGCGTGGATAATAAGACCATTGAGATCTTGAAAGAAAAAGTGTCAGAGAAATTTGGAAGCCTAGCTAAGAAAAATGTATCTATCGGAGACCCTGAAGATTTATTTGTATTGCTCGATGCAAATATGCAAGTAGGGAGTAACACTGAAACAACTATTAAAGGCTATCGGGTGAAGGTTGAGTATGATGATATTTCTGGTGAAGCAATGCAGAAGAAGAGGGAATCGGTTGCAAAATTAATTAGCGATGCCATGAAAAAATTTAAGAAATAGTGAAGTGATCTTATTGCAATTTCGTAAATTTATGTATGCCAACATTTCTACTATTTCTAAATGGAAAACCCGTTGAAATTGAATATACCGAACTCTATGCTGGTACTGAAAAAAGGTATGTGATAAAGGTAAACGATGTTGGAGTGGTGGCAAGACAAAACGGGGAATTATGGGAAGTGTTAGGAAGGACAACTATTGATAACAACTTGCTTCAAAAAATTGGAGAAAGAATTTCGGAGGAAGCTAAATCAAGTGTATTGTGACACTGTATCAATTCAATATGTTAGATGAAGCTGAACAGATGGAAGCAATCTGGAAGTATGCTGTTACACTGGCATTTCGGGAAGACGAGTTAAATAAATATGAGCTTCTGCAAATTGATGATTTTTATATCGAATTAGAACACCATAAGGAGTATAACGTATTACGTGGACTTCGTACCTTTAAAACTACAACGCTTTTAGAACCATATCTAGGACAGATAGAAATTCCAAAGGCAGGGGAATAATCATTATTTCTGCTACATCCCTGAAATATCTTAACCCCTCTATTATAGTTATTGATTGTGAGTACATTTTGTATTCATTATTTGTTATGTAAAAACTACTACAATGGAGAGCAAAAAGAGGGTTGGTATCTGGCTCAGGGTATCCACCGAATTTCAGGTTGAAAGTGAAAGCCCGGAACATCATGAACAACGGGGTCGATATTATGCTGCCGCCAAAGATTGGGACGTGGTTGAAATATACCGCCTGGATGCCATTAGCGGGAAATCGGTAATGGATCATCCTGAGACAAAGCGCATGCTCAGAGACTTGCATAAGGGGCATATAAAGGCACTAATATTTTCAAAGCTGGCCAGGGTCGCCAGAAACACAAAAGAGCTTCTAGAGTTCTCAGAAATCTTCAGGAATGAGGGTGGAGATTTGATTTCTCTTTCCGAGAATATTGATACCAGCACACCTGCCGGAAGGCTCTTTTATACCATGATTGCCGCTATGGCTACCTGGGAACGGGAAGAAATTGCTGACCGGGTAGCGGCCTCTGTTCCAATTAGGGCTCAAATGGGCAAGCCATTAGGCGGAGCCGCATCATTTGGCTATAAATGGGAGGGAAAAGAACTAGTCATTGATCCTAAGGAAGCACCAGTTCGTAAACTGATGTATGAAATCTTCTTAAAACTGAAACGGAAGAAAGCAACAGCTACAGAATTAAACACGCTTGGCTACAGAACCAGAAATGGCTCAAAATTTACAGACACTACGGTAGAGCGCCTGATCCGTGATTCATCGGCCAAGGGCATCCGAAGGGCTAACTATACTAAAAGCACCGGAGAAGGGAAGAAATGGGTTGAAAAAAGCGAAAAGGATTGGGTGCTAACTCCATGTCCAGCCATAGTCTCTGAGGACTTATGGAATCAGTGTAACAGCGTTCTTGATGCTCAGCATAAAAAGAGAAATAAGCCAGGTCCCAGGGCTGTCCACTTGCTTTCGGGATACCTTTCCTGCCATTGTGGGGCAAAAATGTATGTGTATCATGAAGCTCCCAACTATGCCTGCAAAAAGTGCAAGAATAAGATTGCAGCCAGCGATATTGACGAGATATTCCACAGCCAGCTGAAGTCATTCCTTCTGACTGATACCGACATGGAAACCTATCTTCAAAAGTCTGATTCCATGATTCAGGAACGCCAGTCCCTACTGTCCAGTGTTCAATCAGAAGTGGGGACACTGAAAAAGAGCTTGGAAAAGTACATCGGTATGAGGATGAATGATGATCTAACCTCAGAGAGGTTCAAGGAATTTTACTTACCAATAGAAGAGAGGCTTGGACAACTGGAAAAGCAAATACCAGAATTGGAAGCCGAGATTGACTTCCTGAGGATTCAATACCTATCTTCCGATACAGTACTTCGGGAGGCTAAAGACTTATACGATAGGTGGCTAGAACTTCCATTTGAGGAGAAGAGGGCTATTGTAGAACTCATTACAGAACAAATCGTTATAGGAAAGGAGGACATTAATATCAAACTTTCTTATCTCCCCCATACCCCCTCTTTCCAACAAAATCCCGGAAATAAGCAACAGAACTTCAGGGATTCATCGAAGCGATGAGCATGAACGAAGCTGGGAAATCCAACGCTACTTTGGCTCTTGATATGGTTACCCTTCTTTCTTCCATCGGCTGCCGCATCACTTCTAGCACTGTTCTTTTGAATTCCGGTAATTCATCTAAGAATAACACACCATTATGTGCCAATGAAATTTCACCGGGCTGCGGGTTGCCACCACCACCCACTAAAGCCACATCGGAAATAGTATGATGGGGTGAACGGAACGGTCTTTTTGAAACCAGTGTTGCATTCTCCGGTAATTTACCTGCCACGGAATGGATCTTGGTTGTTTCTAATGCCTCCTGTAAAGAAAGAGGAGGAAGAATCGTAGGCAGTCGTTTGGCCAGCATGGTCTTTCCGGCTCCTGGCGGACCGATCAGTATTGCATTATGACCACCAGCCGCTGCTATTTCCAATGCCCGTTTAATATTTTCCTGTCCTTTTACATCTGCAAAATCAAATTCAAAATCATATTGCGAATGAAAGAACTCATCCCTTGTGTTGACGATCACCTGTTCTAATCCTGTTTCATTGTTCTCAAAAAAATCAATTACCTCTTTGATATGCGTAACACCGAATACCTGCAGCTGGTTGACCATACCGGCTTCTTTCGCATTTACTTTGGGAACGATCAGCCCTTTGAAGCCTTCTTTCCTGGCCTGTATGGCAATCGGCAAAGCTCCTTTAATGGGTCTTACTTCACCATCTAAGCTCAGTTCACCCATGATCACATATTTTTCCAGCATCTCCCGTTTCTCTATTTGTTCGGTAGCTCCGAGTAAACCAATAGCAATTGGTAGATCAAAAGCGGTCCCGCTTTTTTTTATATCGGCTGGTGCCAGGTTCACCACCACTTTTGTCCGCGGCATCTGGAAGCCATTGGTCTTGATCGTACTTTCCACCCGTTGCATACTTTCCTTCACGGCACTGTCGGGAAGGCCCACTATTGTCGGGTCCTTACCAGTTTGTGTCATCCAGTTCACTTCAATGGTAATGGAAATGGCTTCCACACCATATACCGCACTGCCGTAGGTTTTTACAAGCATGCACTGAAAATAACAAATTATTCCCTCAAATCACTGTTTGCAACACTGGCGTTGGGTGATTTCATTGTTGAGGGTAAAGAGAAAATATTTGGGATGCTGGCGGGTGATATGCATTTTGATACTGCCGCTGCCATCATCAAAACTGAGATCAATAATGGTATTCACAAATGTCCAGGTTCCTGGATAATCTATTCCTTCGGCACCCATCACAAACTTCCCGTTTGCTTTCAGGTTAAAAACTTTGTTGATACCCGTTTCCTTCCATTTACCGACAAGATCATTTTCGCTCAACGGGGCCGGTTCATCAGGCCCTTTGAATTCATCACCGTATTTTTTGACTAAGCTGGCAAACGTGTTATTAAGCGATTCTGCATCTCTCTCCCTCGCACTGGTTATTTTGGCGGAGTAAATACTGTCCAGTTCAAGATATGATTGATTAACTCCCGGTTCATAAGGGTTGATGTTCTTGTATTCATTAAGATAGCTCTCCAGTATCTTTTTGATCTGTTTGGTATTTTCAACCGCCCTCGTGGCAAACGAAGCCAGGTCTTCATCAATACCGGGTTTGTTCATGATAATGGAATAATTCTTGGCCAGCAGGTCTTTTTCATAAATGAGGTTTTCCAGCTGGGAGGGAACATCCTCATTACACATGGCCGAATAATAGTTATCAGTCTGCTGGTCTTCGTATTTGATCAGCGACTTCCAGGCTTCCACCGTCTCCGTTTTTACTTTTTCAAATTCTTTCTTTTTATCCTTCTTATCGAAAATATAATGCACAATAACATAAGCCACCACGGTGGTCAATACACCGAGGATCACATTTTTGACGGTACTGCCGCCGGAGGGAAGGCCACTCATAACGAGATTGATTTTGGTGGTAAAAACTGCTACTAATATAGCACAAATCAATAGCATCAGCCTACCCGGCGGAGGGTATTATTTTGCTTCAATGACGCTGGCATTATGCAGCAGCGAGGTATGGGGATCGGCAATCACCGAAACAGGCTTTCCTTTTACAGGTATAGTAATGGTCTGCTCAGCACTGTTAATAGCCATTTTTACCATATTGATCTTACCAGTGGCGTCTTCAAGGCCGATCTCCAGCGGGAATTGGAAATTGGTTTTCTTTTGTGAAGCGGTGATTGTTATTTTTTTTGTTGTATGGTCATAACTCCAACTGATCGCTAATTCGGGAACACCTGCTGTAAACAACCATTGCCGGAAAAACCGTTCCCAATTTTTACCAGAAACGGTTTCCACCACTTTCCTGAAATCATCCGTATCAGCTGTTTTACCGGCGTAGGTGGAATAGTATTGCCGGATTGCTTTCCGGAAAACAGAATCGCCGAGTTCCCGGTGCAGCATATGCAAAACCCATCCGCCTTTCTGGTAACTGTTGGGGTTGAGCAGCTGCATATAATTGGTAGTCGGATTCACTACCGGCTTATCAGTTCGGTTGCTGTACTCAATTACCTGCGACCGGTCTTCCTGCAGCATGGCTATGGCTGTATCAGTACCATATTTGTTTTCCATGTAAAGGATGGTCATATATGTGGCAAAACCCTCACTGAGCCAGAGGTGAGCAAATGATTTTTCGGTGGCCATATTGCCAAACCACTGGTGGGCTATCTCATGTGTGAGCAAGGTTTCAGAACCCCTGGCACCATCAATAGATTGTTCAGAATAGAAGATGGTGTTTGCATTTTCCAGTCCCCCAAAACGGGTTTTGGATTCCACATTCGCCAATTTTTTATAGGCATAGGGTCCGATATTATTAATGAACCAGGGCAATATATCTGCAGCTAATGCATAATCATAAAACCCTTTGTTTCTATCCTCCGGATATACCCAGCTGTAAACAGGAATACAATCGTTGACAAAGCCGGAAAGATGCACAGCAAAGTCAGCCACACCGATCACCATCACTTTGGTGGAGATCGGAACATCTTCTTTCCAGTGGGTTCTTTTTTTGCCGGCGGGTAAATTGGTTTCTTCCAGTTGAATACCATTTGCGATCACCTGGTAATGCTGGGGTGCGGTGACGATGAATTCAACAGTGGCTTTATCAGCGGGATCATCATGACATGGTATCCAGTTGTGCCCCCGGTTGGGCCAGTTGTCGGCAAAGAAAGTACGATTACCATATTTATTTTTAGAAATGATAAGGCCGTCGGCAGGGATGCCCTTGTAATGGATTACCACCGTCAGTGTATCACCTACCCGGTATTCCTTTGGTAACCGGATATCCAGTTCTTCCCCGGATTGTTTTGTGAGCAATGCTTTCCCATTGGGCAGGAAAGCGGAAGCACTCATTCCTTTCCCCTCTTTGCCGGGGGCAGTAAGATCCAATAATAAATTTTCAGTGTTATGAACAAACCGGGTAAGCAGTATGGCCTGTCCGTGGACGGTATCGTTGTTATCGGTTAGTTCAATGCTGTATGAATAATGTAATACGTCAATACTGCTTTGCGATTTTACTGTAGCAAAAACCGGGGTAAAAAATAAAAAAATAAGTAGTTTTCTCATAAAGTACAAATTAGGAAATAAAATTTCCTGACGGTCTGTTGTATCAAAAAAAGTTACACTAGAGTTTTTCCAGCATGTCTACGACTTTTTCCCTTTTCAGGATGACATAACCGATCCGGTCATTGCTGATGCCCTCTTTGAGCTGGTAAGTAAACTGCAACTGGTCATCGGTTACGTTCGTTTCAAAATACCGGAAGGAGATATTGGGGTAATTTTTTAACTCAGTACCGATCTCGTACAGGTGAGTGGAGAGAATGAACAGGGAGTTTTTAATCTTGATCAACCCTTTGATCACGGTGGTGGAGCATTTCATAGCATCTTCCACATTGGTGCCTTTGAAAAGCTCATCAATCAGCACCAGCCATTTTTTCCCATTGTTGATCTTTTCAATGGTGTTCTTGATCCGCTGCACTTCATTAAAAAAGAAGCTTTCTCCTTTCACAATATTATCTACGACGTTGATATTACTGAGCAGCCCGTCAAACAAGGTTAGTTTCATTTTAGCAGCGGGTACACCCATGCCGATATGAGCCAAGAAGACAGCAGCACCCACAGATTTGATCAATGTACTTTTCCCCGCCATATTCGCCCCGGTCAGGAATAAGAAATTATGTTCAGGATTCATCTGCAGGTCATACGCTATCGGGGTGGGTAATAAAATATGGTATAATCCTTTTGCATCCACCAGGGGTGTTTCCTGTTCAATGAATGCAGGGAAACTAAGGCCGTATGTTTTTACGGCTACAGCCATCGAATACCAGGCATCTAAACGACTGTAGATATCGATCAGTTCCAGGGTGCCAACCCGGTAACGGCCACGGAGATGATAGCCATAATAGAGGTTTTCCCGGGTAGTGAATTTCTTTCCTGTTTCAGTTGTCGCAAGTTTTTGTAAGGGTCCTTCTTTTAATAAACCGGTAATGCGGTCCACATAGATCTTGATATTCATGGGCAGGTCAAGATCTTCGAGGAGCTCAGCCACTTTCTTGATTCCGCGGAAGAAATCTGCAAAGTGGGTCATCGAATATTTCAGCATCGAGTAATCTTCGCTGTGCAGCCATTTGTAAACAATACTATTAAAGCTGTTGCTGTTCTCACTGATCGGGTCCAGCGAATAATCCATGAACTTATCCATCACCAGTACGGTGCCGTTGCTGATATCGGTCGGCCAGTCTTTCACATGCTCCATCAGGGTGCGGATCACTTTTTGGGTGCCAAGGATCTTTTTCAGGTCGCTGTGGGGTTCGCTGAAAAATTTACGCAACCATTCTTTACCACCGGTGGTACGGGTAAAATTCAGCTTGTGAAAAATGGAGAATTCTTCCTCCTGGTGGAAGATCGAAATGTCGTTAAAAGAAATCTTGTCTATTTGCATGCCCGGCCCTTATAATGCGTTTATCGGTCAAAAACTAATCGTTGCCCTCTTACTGATTCATCCCATATGCCATTTCCATAAACCAATTGCCCATTAATAAATGTATGGGTGATAGCTGCCGGGAATTCAACACCCTCCAGCGGACTCCAGCCGCATTTATACAGGATATTCTCTTTGCTCACTGTTGTTTTTTGTTGGAGATCTGTAATCACCAGGTCGGCATGATAGCCTTCCCGGATATAGCCCCTTTCCTTTACCTGGAAACAATCTGCCACCGCATGACTCATTTTCTGCACGATCTTTTCCAGCGATATCTTTCCCTGCTGATGATACTGCAGCATCAGTAAAACAGAATTTTGCACCAGCGGCAGACCGGCATGGGCTTTCTCATAAGGGCTTATTGCCCCCCTCTCTGAAGGAGAGGGGGCGGGAGTGAGGTGCTTTTCTCCCAAAGTATGCGGTGCATGATCAGTAGCGATCACATCCAGCCGGTCATCCAGCAATGCTTTCCACAAGGCTTCCCGGTTATGCGGGGCTTTGATAGCCGGGTTGCATTTTATCTGATTTCCTAAAACTGCATAATCATCGCTGCTGAAATGTAAATGGTGTACACATACTTCCGCGGTAATGCGTTTATCTTTTAAGGGGAAAAGATTGGTGAACAGTTGTAATTCTTTTTCGGTACTGATATGTAAAATATGCAGCCGGGTATTGTATTTCTTAGCAATCTGAATTGCATACAAGGAAGATTCATAACAGGCTTCTTCATCCCGGATGATGGGATGGTCAGCAGCTGTTAACGGAATCCCGGTAGCTTTTCTTTTTTCCAGGTTCTGCCGGATGATCTTTTCATCCTCACAATGCGTGGCGATGAGCACTTCACTTTCCCGGAATATTTTATCTAATGTATTCGGGTTATCCACCAGCATATTTCCGGTGCTGGAACCCATGAATATCTTAATACCGCAAACGTCTTTTCTCCGATCATTTGTTCTTAATACTTCTTCTGCATTATCGTTACCGGTGCCCATGTAAAAAGAGTAATTGGCAAGCGAGGTATGGGCAGCAATAGCATACTTGTCTTCCAGCAATTCCTGTGTCAATGCATTCGGAATGGTATTCGGCATTTCCATAAAACTGGTAACACCACCGGCAACTGCGGCTTTCGCTTCTGTAGCGATGGTGGCCTTATGGGTTAATCCCGGTTCCCTGAAATGAACCTGGTCGTCGATAGCACCCGGGAGTAAATAGTTACCTTCTCCATTTATTTCAATAACGTTACCGGTAGTGGTTCCGATCTGTGCCTGTATCTTTTCGATCCTTCCGTTAGCAAGCAATACATCTGCTGTTTGAATCCTTCCTTCGTTGACAACCTGTATCGATTTTATCAGATATTTTTGCATAATTTGTTGGCTTAAACTGAATCCTCACCGCATGCAATTTAAACAAACCCTTGTAAGACTCCTGCTGATTTTTTGCCCGGTTGTTGCGATAGCACAAACAACATATTTGCCACAGGGTGATAAGGCAAATATTGTCATGGATCGCCTGGAAATTATTGCCGGGAAGGACTCTGCCTTCAATTTCTCTAAAACGAAACCATTCGGCCGCAAGCAGGTAATTGGTGCAGTTGAAAACTTTGTAAAAAAGGCCGGGGCAAACAGTTTATCCAAAGTTGATGCATATAACCTGCACAGCCTTTATTTGAATAACCTTGAATATGTACCGGCAGCAGAGCTGGCAACATACAAGAGTAAAAAACCAATCCTCAAAAACTTCTATACTTCCCCGGCTAATTTGTATGAAGTGCATGTAAAAGATTTTGATTTGGTGATCAACCCTGTCATTCAATATACGGTTTCAAAAGAGCAGGATAATGACCAGGACCTTTTTCTGAATACAAGAGGCGTAAGTCTGCGGGGTCGTATTGCCAATAAAGTAGGCTTTGCCGCCTACCTGACCGATAACCAGGAACGATCACCCGTATATGTGCAACAATTCATTTCGGCAAGAGATGCGGTGCCGGGTAACGGGTTTTATAAAGATTTCAAAGCAGCGGGTGGTGTTGATTATTTTGATGCCAGAGGATACATCACCTTCAATGCAGCCAAATACATTGATATCACATTTGGCTATGATAAGAATTTTATTGGCAATGGCCAGCGCAGTTTATTCCTGAGTGATTTCAGCAACAATACCCTGTTCCTGAAACTCAATACCCGTATCTGGAAATTCAATTACCAGAATATTTTCATGGAGTTGAATTCAGCAGCCCGTTTTGCAGCCGATATATTATTGCCGAAGAAGTATGCAGCAATGCACCATCTCGATATAGCTGTAAGTAAGAGAGTGAATATTGGGTTATTTGAAGGTGTGGTATTTGGCCGAAGGGATAAATTTGATTTTGGCTACCTCAACCCCGTGATTTTCTATCGTTCCATTGAACAACAGAACGGAAGTTTTGACAACTCCGTGGTCGGTCTTGATTTCAAAGCCAATCTTCCACACCGTTTACAGGTCTATGGCCAGTTATCACTGGATGAGTTCAAGCTTTCAGAAATAAAAAATAATAAGGGCTGGTGGGCTAATAAATGGGGCATACAACTTGGCGCCAAATACATTGATGCCTTCGGCATCCCTAATCTTGATCTGCAGGTGGAGCATAACCGGGTGCGGCCATTTACCTATTCACATCGTGATTCTATTGCAAATTACACTCATTATAACCAGCCGCTGGCCCATCCGTTGATGGCGAATTTCCAGGAGTTCATCGGGGTGGCCCGTTACCAACCGGCACCTAAATGGCTGGCTGTTGCCAAATTGATGTATTACCAGCAGGGCCGGGATTCCAGTGCGGCCAGTTACGGCAGTAATATCTTTTTACCCAACACGCCTCCTTTCCGGACCAGTGAATATGGGTTTGATATCGGCAGTGGCTGGAAGACCAATGTGTTTTATGCTTCGCTGTTGCTTTCGTACGAATTCAGGGAAAATTTATTTGTAGAACTAAATGCCCTGTACCGCAAACAGGAAACAGTAACAGCGCCGCTGACTTCTGCCAATACTTCTGTTATATCATTGGGAGTACGATGGAATATGCATCGACGGGATTTTGAATTTTAATGGCTATTCTTCTTCAATGGTAAAGCCATTCTTTTTTCCATATTCGATCTGGGCGGTTCTTACTTCATCCAGGTAAGTGCCTTCTTCAGCACTTTTCGTTTGCAGCGAAACAATTGCTTTTTGGATATCTTCAGAGGGGGTACTACTGGTAAATTTTTCAAATGGCTGAAAGGTTTCCCGGATCATTTTGGCTTCAAACGAAAGAAAGTCAAGCATGGCCAGCCTTAATTTCTCGGAACCGTTTATATCTTTCATGGTTACGACTTCGATCCTTTTCCTTTCAATGAAACGTTCGAGCCGGATACGGTGGGCAGCGATAGTGCTGTATGTACCATTTTCATTTGCTTTCGCAAAAGCAGTTCCCCATTCTTTTCCACCGATAAATAACGAGTCAGTGATGCCGGCGAGGTAGTCATTCAATTGAATAGCTGTGGTGATTTTCTGTGCACCTGCCACTGAACCGGCTGATAAAAATGCAAAAAGAACGACAAGGCGTAAAAACGATTTCATAACGGGTATTTAAGATTAAAATTATCCTTCTATGTGGATGCTCAATACGATCTGGCGGGAGAAGATACGGTCGAATACACTGGAGTATTTCAAAGCGGCATCACGACTATGTATATTGTTTAAACCATTACTGATCTTTATTTCGGGGGAGAAAATAAAGCTTTCAAAAAAGAAATTGAAACCAAGACCCAGTTCAGGGCCAAAATCATATTTTTTTATTTTCACCAGGTCTTCGGCTCTTTTTGCCCGGGCATTACTGGCGAGGTCTAATTCTCCTTTAATGCCAGCCAGCATATATACTCTGAAATTACCGATCCGGTCCGACTGGAATTTTATTTGTACGGGGAACGCCACAGTTACTGATTCAACCTTTTTGGTAATATCAACTGAATTTTCAAGGGGGTCAGGGTGTTTTAATTTATAAAAAATACTCCGTTCCATGAACATCAGTTGCGGGTTGAAACGAAGCTGGAAACGATCGGATAAACGGGCAGTGGCATGAAGACCTAATGTCATACCGCCGGAGTTGACGGGTTCTGCCACCAGTACACTATCATCTGCTAAAAAACGGGGGTGTAATTCTGTATGAAAACGGGCCAGGTTAACACCGAGGGTAATACCAAAATAGTAAGGCTTACTGTCATGGTCATACAGATTCAGGTCAGCCGGTTGGGCAACGGCCTGTTGCAGCAAAACAATAAAACCAAAGAGGAAACAGCATCCGGCTTTGACTATTGAGGCTTTCTTCCGGTGTAAATGCAACATATACCTAAGCTTAGCGATTTAAATCGGGTATCGGAATAACCAATTTTGTTTAAAATATCAATCAATAACTGGCGGTCGGGAAAAGCGTTGGATGATTCGTTGAGGTATTGATAAGCCTCCTTATTTTGCCTGAACCAACGTGCAACCTGCGGCGCCACAATGCCCATATACAGGTTATATAATCCACGAACAGCCTTCCGTTTTGGTGTTGAAAATTCAAGAATTACCAGCTGACCACCGGGTTTCAACACCCGGAGCATTTCGGTAAGCCCTTTTTCGAGGTTTTCAAAGTTTCGCACCCCAAAAGCCGCCATCACGGCATCAAACGTATTTTCTGCAAAATTTATTGTTTCGGAATCCCCGCTTTGCAGCTCGATTTTATCCCCAAGTCCTTCTTTTTCAATCTTTTTACGGCCCACTTCCAGCATTTGTGCTGATATGTCAATGCCGACAATTTTAGCGGGGTTCAGCATTTTATGCGCCATCAGGGCCATATCACCGGTGCCGGTGGCAATATCAAGAATAAGTTGTGGTTTATCTTTTTTCAGTATCCGGATCGCTTTTTTGCGCCAGCCGATGTCAGTACGGGCGGAGAGAAAGCGATTCATAAAATCATAGCGGTCAGCAATGCGGTCAAACATTTCAGCCACCTGCTCCTTTTTTGGTTTTGGGGAATCCTTAAAAGGGGTAATATGATCGTGCGGTAAGGGATTTGACATGGGAGTGCAAAGTTAAGCAGGATAGGTACAAGCCAGTACAGCAAAAGGTTCAGGAATTCATAAAATGACAGGATACAGCTCTGGGTAAACCTGATGGCTTATGCTTTTCGCCCTGTACCTTTGCCCGATGGAGATCATTTCATCGGAATATGTCATCAGCAGCGCCACCTATAAGCAATGTCCGCCTGCAGAGAAGCCTGAATATGCATTTATCGGCCGGAGTAATGTAGGCAAGTCTTCGCTGATCAATATGCTCACCAATAAGAAGAACCTGGCCAAAACATCGGCCACACCCGGAAAGACGCAACTCATTAATCATTTTGAGATCGTTTCTTCGGATAAACGAAAATGGTTCATTGTGGACCTTCCCGGTTACGGGTTTGCCACTGTTTCCCAAAAAGCAAGAAGGAACTGGTCCAATATGATCGAATCCTACATCCGGAAAAGAGAAAATCTCGTTTGTTTGTTTGTATTGATCGATACCCGGCATGAACCCCAAAAGGTGGATCTTGATTTTATCAGCCAGTTGGGTGAATGGGAAGTGCCCTTTGTATTGGCCTTTACCAAAGCTGATAAAAACAAACCCGGGGCAACCGTCCGCAACGTAGATAATTTCATTAAGGCCCTGGCCGAAAAATGGGAAGAGCCACCGCCTTATTTTGTTACTTCCGCCACGGAAAGAACAGGCCGGGAGGCTATACTGGATTATATCGGGGGACTGAACAAGAGCTTTAAGAAGCTCTGATTCAACGCCCCATGATAACGGGATTAGTAAATATGGGATTTATACTTTAATTTGCAGCACTTTACAAACGTTATGAGAAGAATCTTATCCGAAAGAAATATGGTAGTCCTCTTATTTGTCATGGTTTGTATCACTTTTTCTCTTGCCCACGAAGACAGTAAGAAAATGGAACAGATCTATCTTGGGAACACTACCTCAGTTGCCGCTTCAATTTTACTCAAATCAGTTGAACAGTCAACTGTTGTTACAAAGCCGGCACCTTCTCCTTTCAACTAAAATACCAGCTTCACGGTATAGTTCTTTTTTGATGAAAGTATAGTTTCACCAAAAATGCGGTATGCGTAAATTATTGCTTTCATTACTGTTACTTTTTTCTATACTTATTTGTGCCCAGACAGATACAGGACTCGTTAAACCAGCCATAGTTGATTCTGCAGCAGCCCCGATACCGGATAGTTCCCCTGGGACACAGATCCGCTACTATGATGAAAATAATACCCGTCATCTTGAAGCACTGATGAGAGACCAGGAGGCAAGGAGAGCAAAAGAAAAAACCGGTGCTATGATCAGGATCGGCGTAGGACTCTTATTACTTGTAGTACTGGTGGTGGGATGGAGAAGAAAAAGGAAAAAATAGGGGAGACAATTCCCTGAGCGGAGGAAAACCCCGCTTTGACATAATAGCGGGATAATGATCAGTTCACCACTTTATTGGCGCAGCTGCTGCTGGCAAAGGCTTCGGGTTTGGCTTTAAATGCAAACCCCATCCCGAGAATGTAGCCCATGGCTTCTTTGAGGGCATCATTGCTCTTGAAATGCGGGTTGGTATTGATATCGGCATGCACTTCCATATCCACATTGTAAACCGTGAAGAGGTTGCACAATTCATAAGCGATCTCAATACTTTTGGCTACTTCCATCAGCATCCTTTCTTTGATGGTAAACTGGTGACGGGTTTTATCATTGTGAATGAACATAAAACCACCGTGTCCTTCCCGCAGGAAAACAATCACCGTAGCGAATTCCGTTTCCTGCCCCTTCACCTGCGAGTCGGTGCCAATGCAAACCTTTAACCGGAAGCCGGCATCGGTTTCCCGTTTAATTGCATTTTCCACAGCCTGGATGATGGGGGTGTCGATCGGATCGCCGTTAAACTTTCTCCAGATCATATAAAAAGAGGTTTTCCTAAGTTACGGAAAACCTCTTAATTACAAATAGAGCACGGATTAATGTTCTGTTACCAGAACGGGGATTAAACTTTTATTGGCGGATTAATTTGTCGGTCCATTGTTGATTGTCGCTGGCAAAACGGATCATATACATGCCATTGATCAGTCCGGCGGCATTGATCACATTCAACCCGTTGTTCAGGCTTCCTTTACTGATCAGCTTACCATGCATATCGTACATGATATATTGGTATTTGCCCGGGCTGCTCACAGAGATGGTATTTGTATTGATAAGGTTGCTTACCAGCCGGGGCCTTGCGTCGCTGTTGGGTTGTTTGATCGTAACAACATTAGAATAATACTGGCGGCCATCATCAAAGGTCACATTCAGACGATATTGAGCTGTAATACTTGTATGAGGCCTGTACTGGTATGAACGGGTATCAATAGCAGTTTGTGTTAAGGAACTGAAATTTCTTCCGTCAGTTGATATTTCAATAACGAGATCTGTGACCTGCTCGTCTGCAACGATCTCCCAGTTCAGTTTATGGTTGTCACCAGCCAGCATACCCTGTAATTCCAATTTATATAATGGAAGAGTGCCACCTGTTGTAAAGCGACCAGCCAGCGAGTAGGAGCCCAGGCTGGCATAAGCCGGTGCAAATTGGTTTCCTTTCCCTTCAATACGGAGATAATAATTACCTGCATTAAGGCTCGTGTCTATTACCGAACTCAGTAAAGCACCGGGATTATAAACATTTAATACTGTTTGGGATGCATTAAATAATGTTACCTGCATATCAAGATCTGATCCTGAATTACCCGTGCCCACATTATAGGGTATAGCATCCAACTGGAAACGACCAGTGGCAGGTATGGTAAAACGGATGAGATCCTGGTCAGTACTTCTTTCCACCACACCATTTACGATGAACTGGTTGCTGTTAAAGTCAGCCTGTGTCGCCGTTGCAAAATTGGCACTGTGATCATCTGTCCGGTAACTGAACCCGTTAAAACTGGTGATAATATCAAGGTCGCTTTGCAGGTTAGTACAACCGAAAGAGTTGGGCCCATTATTCCAAAGCGTAAAGTTCCGGTAGTAACCCACACCCATGATAGGTGCCCATCCAATCTCGCCAGACCCAACACCGGAATGATAGTCTGATAATTTATTGCAAGATGCATCATAGCTGGACTGGTGATAGAGCCCTAATGTATGGCCCGCTTCATGGGCCGCTGCTTCCGATACATTCTTAACATTATAGTTCAACAAGGCAGAAAAAACAAAGCATGGAGTATTGTCCCCCCAGGTGAAGGATCCTACAAAAGCCACTCCTCCGGCGGCGCCATACCAACTGGAGGATACAGTCAGGATCACCCGCATTCTTTTGGTAACAGGGGCTGCCAGGTATTTGGTGGAATCAGTGGTAACATTAATATTAAACGGCCTGTAATCTTCTGCTACCCGGTTAAAGATTTCTGTAATCTTGGTATTATCCAGGCCGGATGCTCCGCATTCGATCGGGCCGTTATAATTCCAACTGGTACCATTTACCGTGTGGCCATCAAAATCAAGAAAGAGGACAGCAGAAGCAGATGGATAACTGCTCAATGCCGGAACCTGTGCGTTTATCACCTGTGCGCAGATCAATGACAGGACCAGCAGGGGGTGACGGAGTAGGTTTTTCATAACAAGGCGGATTTAGAATTTTCTTCAATAGGTACAAAAGGATATAGGGGGTACGGAATAAAAACGGGTCAGTTATTCATTAACAAGGGTATAAAAATCTTTTTTTACAAAACTGTATTGGCCATTTTCGTTTTGCAGCACATACAGGTCGCGGTGTTTCATACTCAGGATTCTGCCAGTGTAGAATTCATGGCCCGTTGCCGGATCAACAACACGGGATATAGTAAGCAGGGCACCATTATAGTTACTGGAACGGAGAACAATACTTTTCTGCACTTTATCGGTTTCTGAGATTGCGGAAGAAACGATCTGTCCTTCCAGTTTAATAGCTGTGCTGAGGTCAACGGCCATCTTAGCACCGGCATCTGTGGTGAGGAGGGCAGCTAATTTGCCGGCTGGCACCGGGATACTTTCCGGCAGGTTGGCAAATAGCTGAGGCTTATTCAGGTCAGGCTCGTTGAGGGGAACTTTTTCAGTTTGTGCATATAAGCACAGGCTGCAAAGCGTAACGCATACGCTGAGTACGGAGGTACGAAGGCTTTTCATTATAAGCTTTTATAAGGTAAAAGGATATTGTTCGGCAGCCAGGATTGGTGGCTGCAGTTTTCAGGGGGGACGGTCACACAAGGTTTGTGAAAGTTTTACCGTATTCCAAAAGATGAAGAAAGAAAATAGGCAAATTAAGGAGTAGTACCTTCAGCCTTTCGTAAAACTGCGAACAAGCGACTTGTTTATTTACGAATCAATACTGGTTAGTACTTAGCATTACCAATGTACAGGCTTCTTTTGTTTCGATACCTTTTGCGGCAGCCAGTCCGGCTAATTCATCATTCTCTGCACCGGGGTTAAAGATGATGCGCTTCGGCTGCAGCGATAATATATAGTTATAATACTCCTGCTGGTGTTGAGGATTCAGGTAGAGTGTTATGGTATCAATATCATCGAAAGGTTTTTTATCCGTTTCAACCGTTACATCATTTACCACAGCGGCTTTGCGGCCAATAGCCACCACCGGATGCCCATGACTTCTTAGCCGCTGCACGGCCAGGTAACTGTAGCGGGAAGGATTGTCAGAGGCACCGAGCACTAATGTTTTCTTAGCTGCCATACTGTAAATTTACAAAGTCTTTTCATCAGATTAAGCGATATTGTCTGGCAGGTGTATGAGCAATTATATTCTCCATAGCTTCTTTTAAAAAAGGATATTTAAATTGAAAACCCGTTTCAAGTATCCTGGTTGGTAATACCCACCTGCTCTTGAGAATCAGCTCTGTTTCAGTGCCAATAACTAAAGCTCCCAATTTTAACATCCATTTCGAAGCAGGTAGACCAAAGTGACAACCCGTTACTTTTCGAAGAGTTCGCATAAATGTTTCATTTGATACAGGATTAGGAGAAGAGCAATTATAAATGCCATGTAATTGCTCACGTTCCGCAATCCATTCAATCATCCTGCAAGTATCTTCAATATGTATCCAGCTATACATTTGCTTACCGTTGCCTTGTTTTCCTCCTAATCCAAATTTAAGTAAGTTGAAGTAAGGAATCATTACGCCACCGGTTCCCAGCGTTATTGCCATTCTTAACGCAACTCTGCGAGTAGCCGGAACCGGCTGTTCAAATAGTATTCCCTCCCATTGCTTGCATACTTGAACAGAGAAGTCGTTTTGAAATTCACCATTGTATTCGTCCTGGGCATGGTCAACAGCATGCCTGTAAATGGTAGCAGAAGAAGAGTTAATCCATAATGCCGGCGCCTTTTTACACAACTGGATTGCCGATCCAATCACTTTCACTGCATCAATCCTGCTGTTAAGTATTTCTTTTTTATTTTTTTTGTTATACCGGCAATTGACTGTTTTACCTGCCAGGTTGATAACGATATCGGCTCCTTCAAGCTCTTCAGCCCATTGACCCACTGTTTTGCCATCCCATTTCCGAAAAACGACCTTTTGTAACTCTTCAGTAGTAAGTACTTGTTGCTTATTCCGGTTATTCTTTTCATTATTTATCTGACGGCTTAGGATTACGATTTTATTTTCCTTGCCCCAGTACCTTATCATTTCTTCCCCGATAAATCCCGTACCTCCGGCGATGATTATTTTTTTATTCTTCATATTACTTATTTTAACACAGCCAATGGTCTTCTCATTTTATTATACACTTCATCAAAACACAAGCATGTATAAAAGATACCCATGATGGGGGCAAGAAATATCATGGGATATGCAAACCCCATTGGGATTGTAACAAGACAAATCAAGGAAATCCAGTGATAAACATAACGGGTGCCGGGACGGTGGGTAAACCAGCCATTTAATGCGTGGATAATCATGCTGATCACCTGCCACCCACCTATTATCAAGTAGCAGGAAATCAGGTAGCCAAAAGATTGCTCCAATAATAAAATGAAGAGACAGGAAATAATCAGGCCTGTACTTACCCAGCTATCAACCAGTTTAAAAGTTTTCATTTTTGATATTTAGTTTTCAGAAAAAAATGAAACTGTGAACTCAAATAAAAGCCGGAAGAACCGGCTTAAAGATTATTCAATTGTTTACTTAAACATCTTCAGTAAATTCCCCACAAACCAGGTCTCTTCAGCCCGGATCATCACATCTAAGGTTTTATCCGCCTGTTTGCCCAGTTTCTTGATACCACCTACTGTATCTACAAAGGTTTTCACATGCTTGTCTCTTTTATCACCTTCCACTTCCTCCAGTTTATCCAGCAGCTGCAGCATGGGTTCCAGCTCTCTTTTCTTTCTTTCTTTTACGATCTGCTTCACCACTTTCCAGATATCTTTTTCTGCAGTAAAATATTCTTTGCGTTCGCCGGACAGTAATACTCTTTCCACCAGGCCCCAGTTGATCAGCTCCCGGATATTCATATTCGTATTCCCCCGGCTGATATTCAATTCTTCCATGATATCATCCTGGGTTAACGGATCCGGGCTTATGAGCAGCAAGGCATGGATCTGTGCCATAGTGCGGTTGATACCCCAATGGGTGCCGAAGGCACCCCAGCTGCTGATGAATTGTTGTTTGGCTTCTGTCAGTTTCATACTGTAAAACTACCCGATGTATTCCGAATTTTCAAAAAGTATTGAAAATTTATTTTTAAAAAAAAGGGGATACCCCCTTTTTGATCTTATTTCTTTTTTATTTGTTCATCGCTGCCCGGATCAACTATATCTTCTTTTGTTTTGCCCAGGTAGGTCGGCAGATCCATACCCGCCATATCAAAAATATCTTTAAGCGGGGGAACAGATTTATAAAGCCCACTCATAAAATTGGCAGTGGAGTTTTTGCCGTCGGCAGCTTGCCCGCCGCTATCCCAAACGGTCACTTTATCAATCTTAATATTCTTGATAGCTTCTGTTTGCAACCTCACCAATTCCGGTAATTTATCTGCTATGAGTAATAAAACGGCGTCTTTTGGATTATTACCAGCTGATTTCACAATACGTTCCAGTCCCTCTGCCTGTTTGGTCAGGATTTCATACATACCTCTTGCCTCGGCCTCCAGCTTTGCAAAGATTGCATCGGCTTCCCCTTTTGCTTTTTCCCGCAATTGCTCCGCAGAAGCCTGTGCTTCAATAATCAGTTTTTGTTTTTGAATATCCGCGGCCACCACGATGGTTGCGTTTTGGGAGGCACGGTCCCGTTCTGCACGGGCATCTTCTGATTTTTTTTCAGCCAGGTACGCTTCTTCCAACGCTTTAGCCGCCTGTACTTTTTCAGCAGCGATCGCTTTTTTCAATGCTTCGGCTTCTCTTTCTCTCCTGGCAGCATCTGAATTGGCAATTTCTATTTTGGAAAGATTTTCCCCCTGTACTGCAATGGCATTGGCTTCCGCCATCTTTACTCTCGTATCCCTTTCTGCTTCCGCTTTACCAATGTTTTCATCTCTGTTGGCACCGGCTATCTGGATTTCTTTTTCTTTTACAGCCATCGCCACATTAATATCCCGGTCTCTCTGGGTTTCGGCTACTTTAATATCTCTTTCTTTTTCTGCTGTTGTTTTCCCAATGTCGCCGGTACGTTCCTGTTCGGCTACCCGGATCTTGGCTTCGTTGATCGCTTTGGCAGCTGCTTCTTTACCCAGGGCATCAATGTAACCGCTTTCATCTTTTATGTCGGTAACGTTTACGTTGATCATCTTCAGCCCGATCTTATTGAGTTCTGCTTCCACATTCCCGGCAATATTAGCCAGGAACTTATCCCGGTTATTATTGATCTCTTCAATATCCATCATTGCCACAACCAGGCGCATCTGCCCGAGAATAATATCTTTTGCCAGGTCATGTATGGCGGGACGCTGCATCCCCAATAAGCGTTCAGCAGCGTTTTGCATAACGTTAGGCTCTGTGGATATACCCACGGTAAAACGGGAAGGTACATCCACCCGGATATTTTGTTTACTTAATGCGCTGGTCAGGTTTACTTCAATGGAAATAGGAGTAAGGTCTAAAAAAGAATAATCCTGTATGATGGGCCAGATAAACGCAGCACCCCCATGAATACATTTTGCAGTTAAAGAACCCTCTGAACCTTTACCTACTTTTCCGTATACAACCAGTATCCTGTCCGATGGACAACGCTTGTAGCGCCGGAACATGGAATAAATCAGGATAAAGAAAAAAAGCACCGAGGCAGCTACGACCAGTAATAAATTTTCAGCCATAATTTCTAGAATTTAGATTAATCAGGAAAGATCAGATGTAACCAGCAGAACACTATCATTAACAAGTCCCACCACTTTAACCAGCTTGCCTGTGGGTATTTGCTCGGCATCATCGGTGATGGCCTGCAATTCATGTAATGAACCTTGTACTTTGATATGGATTTTACCGAAGCCTCCCCGTTTTGCCGGAATAAAAAGGTAGGTTTCAGCCACAGCACCTACGGCATTTTTCATTTGCAGGGTTCCGCTTTGCCTGAGCTTACTCATACTTTTAAATAAGACTGCCATCATCAGCACCATTAGCGACCCGGCGATAAAACCTATTCCTACAGAAAGGGTTTGGTTAAGGCCTCCTTTATAACAGGCAATTGCCGTCCAGCCAAATATTGTAAAAAAAGCGATCAGGTTTTTAATAGTAAAAAACTGGTGACCCGTTCCGTCATCTCCCATTACAGAAGCGTCTGCATCACCTGAGGCCATATCAGTATCACCTCCTGCAAACGACAGGATGGTCTGAAGGAGAAAAAGGAATGAAAAAAGAAGGGCAATTACCCATAATGTTTTTTCAAAAACCAGCATAGATTGCCACCAGGAAGAAATATCTAAAAGTTGCATGGCGTGTGATTAATATTTGATTACCGAATATATGAAATCCGGGAGATCTCTTTCTGCCAAACTATATTATCAATAAAAAAATATAATGCCTCAGGCCGGGTTAACTCTTTTCATTGAGTAAATTGCTGTATGAGAAAAATAGTGCTTGTTATATTCCTGTGTGTTTCGGGGCATGTTTTTGCACAAATACAGCCTTTTCGTTTCGCCTTTATTTCTGATACTCATATTGGTTCGCCGAATGGTGCTGCCGAAGAGGATCTTCGTCGTACCGTCAGGGATATCAATGCAATGAAGGATATCGCTTTTGTTGTGTTAACTGGGGATATCACCGAACTGGGTACCAACGAGGAATTAAAACTGGCTAAACAAATCCTGGACAGCCTTCGTGTTCCGTGGTATATCATTCCCGGTAATCATGATACCGGCTGGAGTGAAAGCGGAGGGGTAATGTTCACTACTGTTTTTGGTGCGGATAAATTCAGTTTTGAATTTAATGGTATTCAATTCCTCGGTTGCGCATCCGGCCCGTATGTACGAATGAGCGACGGACATGTACCCCGCGATGCTGTGAACTGGCTGGATACGGAACTCAAAAAACTAAAACCGGGACAACCGGTTATCTTCCTCAATCATTATCCCATGGATAATGGGCTGGATAACTGGTACGAAGTAACAGACCGCTTAAAAAAACAGAATACCTGGGCAGTGCTTTGTGGCCACGGTCATGCTAATAAGGCGATGAATTTTGAAGATATTCCCGGGGTAATGGGCCGTTCCAACCTGCGGGCCAAAGCCGCTGTTGGCGGATATAACCTGGTGGATGTAAAAAAGGACTCTCTCTTTTTCACGGAACGAAAACCGGGCATAGAAACCGGGAAGACATGGACGGCTGTTAAAATTGAGACCCGGCAATTTGATCCCGCTAAGAAATTTCCTCGGCCGGACTATAGTATCAATTCAACCTACTCACAAGTGAAAGAGGACTGGAGATTTGCTTCCGATGCTAATATTATCTCCACGGCAGCAGTGGCTGCTGATAAAGTGATAGTGGGTAATCAGAACGGTGTTGTTAGCTGTTTTGATTTGAAAGAGGGGAAACAGCTATGGAGTTTTTCAACAGGGGGCTCCATTTTTTCTTCACCGGCTGTTGCAAAAGACAAAGTTATTTTCGGATCGGGTGATACCCGGATTTATTGTTTGAATAGTAAAACAGGTAAACTGGTTTGGAAAAAGGAAACAGCTGCTGCGGTGCTGGGTTCGCCGTTAATCAATGGTGATACCGTATTCATTGGCGGCAGTGATCACTCTTATCTTGCTCTGCATGTTAATAGCGGGCAAACAATCTGGAAATATACAGGGCTCGATGGCCCCGTTGTCAGCACTCCTTTATTATATGATGGAAAATTGATCTTTGGTGCCTGGGACCGGCATTTGTATGCCGTAAGCAGTTCGCAGGGAGAATTGCTATGGAAATGGAATAATGGGTCTGCCATCCGGAATTATTCACCTGCTTCCTGTATTCCGGTTGCAGCAAATGGGGTGGTTTATATCATGGCTCCTGATCGTTTTGCCTCCGCCATTGATGCAGCAACCGGGCAAACTTTATGGCGCAGCAAAGATGGGGGAGTCCGGGAATCAATAGGAATGTCTGCTGATGGTAAATGGGTATATGGAAAAAGTATGCAGGACACAATTGTGGCTTATGCGGCCAGCCGTGAACCACAAACCGCTGGTTGGAAAATGCATGTGGGTTTTGGCTACGAACATGTTCCTTCCATGCTGATTGAAAAAGAGGGGCTGCTCTTCTTCGGCACCAAAAGCGGGGTGGTGTATTGTATTGACCCGGTGAAGCGAAAAACAGTATGGGCCCACAAGATTGATAACTCTATGGTGAATACAGTCAGGGTACTCGATAAACATACGCTTATCGTAACCACAATGGATGGTAAATTGGTAAAGCTGACTGCCGGCAGGTATTAAAGCGTTTGCTGTTGTTCGGAACGTGACTTACCTGCAAGGAATTTTTTACTTAGCCATTGGTTCAACAGGGAAAGGATACCAAAAAAGGTAGCCGACAGACCGGTTCTGAAAAAAAGGCCCACGTGGTTGCTATCTAATAATTTGAGCAGCCCGCTAAAAGCCAGGAAGCTTAGACCCGTTACAAAAAATAAGGTGGTCCAGGAAAATTCATTCATTTCATTTTCTTCCATAGGTTCGATTTATAATTCTTCTGCAAAATAACAACCCAAACGACTAAGTATTTTAACGGTAGCCATAATAATTAATACTTTAGGGTAAAACACTTAGCAGCCGTCAACTCATTACTACCTGGTATCAACAATTTTGCCACAACTGAATTTGCTGCATAAAAAAAGCTACCTGCAGGTAGCTTTAGGGTATAAGATGTGATATTTAGTTTATAGTAACATCGAAAGAGGGCTTTCCAATAATTTCTTAAATGTTTGAAGGAATGCGGCACCGGTGGCTCCATCCACACTTCGGTGATCACAGCTCAATGTTATTTTCATAACATTACTTACACCAAATCCTTCTCCTTTTCTTACCACCACTTCCTTGATTCTGCCCACTGCCATGATACAACTGTCGGGAGGATTGATGATGGCGGTGAATTCTTCGATATCCATCATACCCAGGTTAGAGATGGTAAAAGTGTTGCCGGTAAATTCGTTAGGCTGTAATTTTTTATTCTTGGCTTTGCCGGCCAATTCTTTGCTTTCAGCAGCGATCTGTGGAAAACCTTTCTGGTCAGCAAAACGAATGACGGGTACAATGAGTCCATCTTCTATGGCTACCGCGATACCAATATGAATATGATGATGACGACGGATCTTGTCGCCCAGCCAGGAAGCATTAACGGCAGGATGCTGGCGAAGAGCCAGTGCTGCTGCTTTCACCACCATATCATTGAAACTGATCTTGACAGGACTTACTTCATTCAATTGTGTTCTTAATGCCATGGCATTATCCATGTTGATCTCCATGGTGAGATAGAAATGCGGGGCCGAGAACTTGCTTTCTGCCAGTCGCTTTGCAATAACATTGCGCATCTGAGAGTTAGGAATATCTGTATGGCCTTCTTCCCCGGCAACAGGTGCAAATACAGGCACCGGGGCTGTTGTTGCTTTTGCAGCGGGGGCTGCGGTTGTAGTGGCGGCCGCAGTTTGTGCAGCGGGTTTGTAATTATCAATATCGGCTTTAATGATCCTGCCGCCATCACCACTTCCGTGAATACTGTGAAGATCAACGCCTTTTTCCTGGGCTAACTTTTTAGCCAATGGAGACGCTTTTACTCTTCCATTTTCTGTGGAAGCAGTGGTTACTGATGCAGTAACTGCGGGCTGGCTGCCGGCAACAGTTGCTTTTTCCGGCACAGGCTGACTGGCAGAAGATCCACCACCGCCTTTTACAGCAGCAACAATGGCATTCACATCCACTTTGCCTGTTTCGCCAATGATACAGAGCAGGTCATTGACTTGTATCTTCTGTCCTTTATCTGCCCCGATATATAATAAGGTCCCGTTCTTATAACTTTCGAGTTCCATCGTGGCTTTATCTGTTTCGATCTCGGCCAGCAATTCACCCTTCTTCACCGCATCGCCAATTTTTTTATGCCAGGCTGCAATAACACCTTCTGTCATGGTATCACTCAGTCTTGGCATCAATACCACTTCCTCCATTTTAGATACATCAACAGTGGTTGTAGTAGCTTGTGGAGCCGCCGCCGGTGCTGCTGCCTTAGGTGATTCTTCTTTTTTAGCTGCTGTTGCTACGGAGGCTCCGCCGGAATGTTCTTTTACTAATGCGGATATATCTTCCCCGGCATTGCCGATAATTGCCAGCAGGTCATTCACTTGCAGTTTGCCACCTTTATCAATGCCGATATGCAAAAGAGTACCGTCTTTATAACTTTCCAGTTCCATGGTGGCTTTATCTGTTTCCACTTCAGCCAGCAGGTCACCTTTTTTTACGTTGTCGCCAATTTTTTTATGCCAGGCAGCGATCACACCTTCAGTCATGGTATCGCTAAGGCGGGGCATTAAGATCACTTCAGCCATTTGCCTATGAATTTTGGCCGAAATTAAGGTAAAATCGTGAATGCTGAGGTGGTTAAAACAGAAGCTGCTCAATAGTCAAGATCAAGCCGCAGCCGCTCCTTTAATTCTTTGACCATGGGGTATTGATCAGCCAGTTTCTGGAATTGCTCTTTAGCGTTCATCGGAATATCAACAGGCGGCCGGTCGGTTGCTTTTTCTTCCACCACCACGTTGAATTGCAGCAACCGGTTATGTAAATGCTGCTGCAGAAAATGAAAGAGTTTATTTCTTTCTGCTTCGATGAATTTTTGTTCAATATTATTGGCTGTAACTGCTTCAAATGAATTTTCATCTTTCACCCGGAGCAGGGCCAGTTCAAATGGCTGGGCAGCGGGGTTCTTTGCTTCTTTTAACAGCACTACATATTCAGCCCAGGCTTTTTGCAGGGCTTCCGGTTCCAGCGGTTGATTGGTGTTGCCATTGGCGGCATTGCCATTGCCCTGGTATTGTTTGCGGATCTTATCCAGTGCAGAAATTTTGCTGCCGGTTGTTTTTACCGCCGCAGTTGTGGCGATGGGTGGGGGGATGCTGTTTACAGGTTGACCATATACCGGTGTTGATTCTGCTACTTTATTTTTTTCAGCAGGTCTCGTTTCAATGATGAGTTTTATATCATCCTTGCCGGTTTTTTTGCTAATACTGTTTGGGCTCTTAACTTCTACCGGGCTGACCTGGCGGAAGGCAACAGACTTTGCTGACTCAATTAGTTTTTTTTTACTTACCCCGCCGGCATCTGCAGTAAGTTCAAGGGCCTGTTGTAAATAACAAAGCTTGATGATGGCCAGCTCCACATGCAGCCGTTTGTTTCGGGCGGCTTTATAATTGATCTCAGCTTCGTTCAGGATATTCAGCGCACTGATCAGAACAGCAGCCGGTACCTTTTTACCGGTCTCCGTATATTTTTCTTTGAAACTTTCCACGACTTCCAGCAACACGGCCACTTTTTCATCCCGGCATACCAAAAGATTGCGGATGAACTCTGCAAAACCGTTCAATACGAGGTCACCTTCAAAGCCTTTGCGGTTGATATCGTCATACAGCAGCAGGGCACCGGAAAGGTCCTGCTGCTGCATACAGTCAAGTAATTTGAAATAATAATCGGCATCTAAAATGTTGAGATGCTCCAATGTGTTGGTGTAATTGAGCTCGCCATTGGTGAAACTGACGATCTTATCCAGGATGCTCAGGGCATCCCGCATACAGCCCTCGCTTTTTTGAGCGATCACCTGCAATGCTGCTTTCTCTGCTTTGATCTCTTCTTTATCAGCGATCTCCTGCAAATGTTCCACGGTGTCATTGAGAGTGATTCTTTTGAAATCAAATATCTGGCAACGGCTGAGGATCGTTGGTAATATCTTGTGTTTCTCGGTGGTGGCTAAAATAAAAATGGCATAGGGTGGTGGTTCTTCGAGTGTTTTCAAAAAAGCATTGAAAGCCGAAGAACTGAGCATGTGCACCTCGTCAATAATATATACTTTGTATTTGCCGGCCTGTGGTGCAAAACGAACCTGTTCCACCAGTGTCCGGATGTCATCCACCGAGTTGTTACTGGCAGCATCGAGTTCATGTATATTCAATGAAGTGCCTTCATTGAAGGACACACAGGAATGACATTTATTACAAGCTTCGCCATCTTTGGTCTTGCTTTCACAATTGATCGTTTTGGCTAAGATCCTGGCGCAGGTTGTTTTACCCACACCTCTTGGTCCGCAAAACAAAAAAGCATGCGCCAGTTGATCATTTTTGATCGCATTTTTCAGTGTGGTGGTAATATGGGCCTGCCCCACCACTGTATTGAACAGCTGGGGCCTGTATTTTCTTGCTGAAACGATGAATTTTTCCATACTCAAAACCGGGGGCGGCCACCACAAATTGGCACACCCCTCATTTGTGCAATAATAAAGAAAGTTTTGCTGCTAAAAGCGGTGGGTTATGAACACTTCTTTTATCAGAGTATCGGGTGTGGTTTGAATTCTTTTGTGCGGTCAAATAAATAGCGGTAGGTGGTCAGGATACGGCTGCGATAGGTATCAAGACTTTCCGCTACATTGATCATTTTTGGGTTAAACTCACCGATCCATTGCATTTCATATTTTTCATATAACGGTTTGGGCTGAATTACCTTTGCCCCTTCCACGATCAGGTAGCTGTCAACACCCTTTCCCTGCCATTCGGGCACGATACCAAAAACCAACCCAACGAATTTGTCGCAGTGCTTGGTCTTTTTCACCCATAAGAATTTAAGTTTATGCCACAGGTCGAATTTACCATGCAGGTATTTGAACCACTGGTTCAGGTCGGGGAGGTTGACCCAGATACCAATAGGTTCATTTTTATAATAGACGAACCAGCATATCTTTTCATCCATCACCGGTTTCATGGACTGAAACATTTTCAATACCACTTTTTCCTCCAGTTGTTTTAACCCGCCATGACCTGCCCAGGCTTTGTTATAGACAATGGCAAAGTCTTTAGCGAATTTTTCCAACTGGTCTTTTTTGATATGCGAAGAGGAGAAATCAGGGTTTTTGGCACATTCCGCATGGCGCTGCCTGAATTTGGGCATGTTTACTTCAGCGGTTTTCAGGGCAAAGCAAACCTGGTTGAAGAAATTTCTGAAACCATAGTGCTCAAACAATTGCTGGTAATAAGGCGGGTTATAATTCAGGCAATAGATAGGTGGTTCAAAACCTTGGACCAGTAACCCCCACCAGCGGTCCCGCTCACCAAAATTGATCGGGCCATCCATGGCTTCCATGCCTCTTTGCATCAGCCAGTGTTTAGCCACATCAAACAGCATATCGGCGGCAGCCTGGTCGTTGATGCAATCAAAAAAACCAACACCGCCTGTGGGTACTTCATCCCCTTTGTTTTTATATTTTTTATTGACAAAGGCTGCAATGCGGCCAATGAGGTTACCCTTGCTGTCTTTTAATATCCAGCGGGTCACTTCGCCATGCCGGAAAGCTTTGTTCTTTTTTTGATCAAAGACATCGTTGATGTCTTTATCCAATGGCTGGATATAATTGGGATCATTTTTATTGATCAGCGTATTTACCCGGAGGAATTCTTTGGCCAGTTGCGGGGTGGTTACTTCCAGTAATTGCATGGCGCAAAATTAGTGAAGTCGCCGTTTCAGCAATAACTGATCTTTTCCAGCAACAGTTGCTGTTCGGATTGGGAGGAAGTGTAAAGGATCGCTTTTTGAAACCAGGCTTTTGCTTCTTTTTTTTGCTGCAGGTCAAAGTACATTTCGGCAATGCTGGCATAATAAAGGTGATTTTGCTCCAGGCCTTTTATCTGCTGTAATTCTTCCAGGGCCTGTTGCCGGTTCACTGCATAGGCCGAGGCAATTGCCTTGTTCATGGCAATAACCGGGTTGGGCTGCAATTGGTAAAGCATTTCATATAAGTGATAGATACTTTTCCAATCCGTTTTTTCAAAAGAAGGGGCAGCTGCATGCAGCGAGGCTATTACCGCTTCAAAATGATACATCGATACTTCCGGTGTTTCAGCTGCCGCATCAAGATGGTCATATCCTTTTTTGATCAGCGGTAAATGCCACTTACTGCGGTCCTGGTATTTCAGTAAAATGATATGACCCTTATCATCAAGCCTTGCATGAAGACGGGAGGATTGAAAACACATCAAAGCCAGCAGGGCATGAGCCCGTGCTGCATTGGTGGCAGCATGTTGTGTCAGCAGGTAACAAAGCCGCATCGATTCTGCGCACAGGTCTTCCCGGATCAGTTGTTGCGGGTGAGAAGAATTATAGCCTTCATTGAACAATAAATACAAGGATTTTAGCACAGCATCAATGCGATCATTGAGCTGTTCAGTTTCCGGAAGATCCAATTCGATCTTTTCTGTTCTTATTTTTTCTTTGGCCCTGTAAATCCTTTTGCTGATCGTATCCTCGTTGGTTAAAAAAGCCCGGGCGATTTCGCCTGTGTTCAGACCGCAGAGTGTTTTTAGGGTAAGGGCAATTTGCGATTCAGGAGGGATGGAAGGATGACAACACGCAAATATCATTCTCAGCTGGCTGTCCCGTATCTCATTTTCAAAAAAGAATTGATGTACTGTGTTCGCTAATGTCCATTCCGATTCCAGCAGGTAAGCATATCGGGGACTTATTTCCCGGAACTTTTTTTCTCTTCGCAGGAAATCGATGGCTTTGTTCCGGGCTACCCGGTGCAGCCAGGCAGCTGGTTTATCCGGAATGCTAATGAAGCTCCAGGCATTCATCGCCTGTAGTAAAGTGTCCTGCACAATATCCTGCGCCACATCAAGCCGCTGCAATCCCAGCAATCTTGATAAAACTGCGATCATCTTTCCCGATTCGTGCCGGAAAAGATGATCGACTAATTGGTTGATATGTGCCGGAGGATCGGGCATCTTACATATCCATCTTCATGACCTGCCTTACCTGGGTACTGCAACCAAACTCATAATCGGGACAATCTTTGGCTATAGCTACCGCTTCATCCATATCCTTTGCATTGATCACAAAATACCCTCCAACGACTTCTTTTCCTTCCGTGTAAGGGCCGTCAGTTACTGTTTTACCGGCTGGTCCGCTTACCAGTTTCCCTCCGGGTATCAGTGGTTCCCCCGATACATATTTCCCGTCTTTACTAAGTTGTTCGATCCAGGCCATCCATTTTCCGAGCTGGGCCTGCATTTGTTCGGGGCTTAAATGATCTAATTGTCCGCCATGAAAGATGAGCATAAACTTTTCCATACAACTTGTTTTAAATGGTTTAAATAAATTGTTCGCAGCTATGACGAACAGGGTTCTTCATTCTGGACAAGAGGATCAATTTTTTTAAAAGATAATATTGTTTGGGGCAAACAGCCCTGAAAAACAGGACGAAAGGAGAAAAGCCGGGGATGAAAAGGAAAGGCTAAGCGATTTGCTGCAGCTGGGTAAGTTTCTTGTACACACCTTCTTCAATTTCGATCAGCTCATTATGATGCCCTCTTTCAATGATCTCGCCATTGTGCAGTACGATGATCTCATCTGCTTCCCGGATGGTGCTAAGCCGGTGAGCTATGACAAGCGTAGTTCTTCCTTTCATGAGTTTGCTCAGCGCATCCTGTACAATTCTTTCCGATTCCGTATCGAGTGCAGAAGTGGCTTCATCTAAAATAAGAATCGAAGGATTTTTTAAGACAGCCCTGGCAATGCAAAGCCGTTGGCGTTGCCCGCCGGATAAACGAATACCACGATCCCCGGTAATGGTTTGGTAACCGTCTTCTGTTTGCAGAATGAAATCATGGGCATTGGCAATAGTAGCAGCTGCTATTACTTCATCCTCGGTAGCGTCGGGGCGGCCCAGCGCAATATTATTGAAGATAGTATCATTAAACAGGAATGTTTCCTGTGTTACAAAGCTCATCACACGGCGGAGTGATTCCATTTGATAATCTCTTACATCAATACCATCGACTAAAACAGCACCACCGGTTACGTCATAAAAACGGGGGACCAGGTCAGCAATGGTTGATTTGCCCACCCCTGATGAGCCAATCAAGGCGATCGTTTTTCCTTTGGGGATACGGAAGCTTATATTTTTTAAAACAGGTGTTCCTGAATAGCCAAAGTCAACATTGCGAAATTCCACTATGTCATGAAAAGCCTTCAATTCAACAGCTGTAGGTTTATCATTAACTTCAATGGGCTTATCAATCAGTTCCAATATTCTTTCCCCGGCACCACGGCCCCGTTGAATATTAGCACCCGCCACCACCATGGCCTTGGCAGGACGTAATACTTGGGAAAAAATAGCAATGAAAGCAATGAACTCACTGGCCTGGATACCAGCTGCGCTTTGACCGTTTTGTAAGATCAGGCTTCCTCCATACAATAATATACCTGCCACCACGATCACACCGGCCGCTTCTGAAAAGGCCGGGGCCATTTCTCTTCTTTTAAAACCTTGCAAACTGGCATTTCGGTAGAAATCATTTTCCCGGCTGAATTTTTTCAGTGTAAAACCAGTGGCATTGAAGGCCCGGATGATACGCATACCGGTTAGTGTTTCATCCATAATAGTCAGTAAACGACCAATAGAAGCCTGGGCATCTTTGGCGTCTTTCTTTAGTTTTCTTTGTACAGCAGCGATACCCAAAGCAGAAATCGGTATAATGATCAGCGTAAACAAAGTGAGTTGGGTGGAGATGGTGAACAAGGCAATAAAAAAACCAATGATCATCGAAGGTTCTTTGATCAGTACTTCCAGGGAACTGGCAGCTACGCCTTCGATCTCGAACACATCGGAGTTCATTCTTGAGATCAGGTCGCCTTTGTGTTCTTTGGTGAAAAAACCCATGTGCAGGTGATTGATCTTTTCAAATAAAGCTTCCCGGATCCTTTTCACCAGCAGGGTCCGGGCTTTGATTAGGGTGCGTTGTGCCAGGTACCGGAACAGGTTGGCCAGCAAGACGGCACAGACAATTACGCCGGTGATAAAATACAACGCATAAGCAGGATTAATGGCTTTAAGCCGGTATACCTGGTAATAAAAGATATCTTTTATAAACCCTGTTGAAACAGAAAATGCAGGTGCTTTCAGTGGTTCAGTGCCAGCCCCGGAGTCAAACAATATATTTAGTAAGGGAATGATCAGTGCAAACTGAAAGATGCTGAAAACCACAGCCAGTAACGTGAAAAAAGCAAAAGGGATCACAAACCACCGGTAGGGCCGGGCATAGGCGAGGAGACGTCGGTATACTTTCATTTACAATAGGTATCAAAGATATTTTAATAAAGTGACCGGTACACATCCAGGTATTCGGCAGCCGATTTATGCCAGCAAAAGCTATGGCTCCTTTCTTTGATCATTTCGCTAAAGCCGTTGGCATTATATTTTTTCATTCCATTATTGAAAACCTGCTGCATATGATCTGCGTTAAAATCACGGAAGTAAAAAGCAGCGTCCCCGCCAATTTCAGGTAAAGCAGTTCTGTCAGATAAGAACAATGGTTTGCCACAGCTCATAGCTTCCAGCACAGGCAAACCGAAGCCTTCTGAAATAGATGGAAAGGCAAAAGCCCTGCAATTATTGAAATACCATGATTTTTCTGTTTCTGTGATACTTCCCAACAACCGTACATTACTTTCCACTCCCAATTCCCGTGATCTTTCTTCAATAAAGTACCGATAGTTGGCATCATCATTCTTTCCTGCAATGAGCAGCTCCATGGTATTGCTTTTTAATAAAGGAAGCAAAACATGGAAATTCTTTTTCCTGTTCAGGACGCCAATGGAGAAAAGAAAAGGCTTTTTGGGTTTGTAGGATTTTGCTGTCAGCCCCGGGGAAAGTAACAGGTTGGATCCGTTGTGAATCACATACAGGGGTTTGTTGCTGGTATCACAATGCCGGAGCACATCTTTCTTGCTGAATTCAGAAATACATACAATTACATCTGCCCGGTTGATCAGCCCCTGCAGGTAGCGCAGGTATTTTTGCTTTTTTATTTCCGTTTTTTTCTCATCATATAAAAAATTGAGGTCGTGAACAGAAAGTACAACCCTGATCTTTTTGTTCAGCATCGGCATATAATGCGTATTCTGGTAAGTGGCATGCCAGATATCAAACGAACTGAAAGGGGGAAGTATGAATTTATGCAGCGGGTTTTGCGTAATATGGTTGGCGGTACTATATGACCAGTTTTGTTCACCCGGCGGGGTATAAAAATATAACTGCTCATTCTGAAGATTAATGTTCTTTTCCAGGTAGTTGCCCAGGTTCCTGCAATAGTGGTAAAGACCGGTATCCGGGTATTTCATTCTTTCACAATCAAAAATGATTTTTTTCATCGTTTCCGGGGTTTAGATGTTTATAAAAATCTTCAAAAAACCATTCCCGTTCCTGGTTATTGAAGTTGGCATGTAGAATAGGAGGGGCTGCCAAACCATAGGTAAATACAGAATAGCCGAATGTAACCCGTATTATTACCTGGAGAAGAAAAAATCCCGGTTTGTTGAGAATTTGTGTACGAATTTTCTGACAACTGAACCGATATATCAGCCCCTGCCGCACGGAAGCGGATTTGTCGGGTCCCTGTTAGTTATTTAATTTTATTGATTATTAGTTCCTTTGGTTACAAAACCGCAATCATCTTCCACTAAGAGGTTTACTTGTAAGATTTCAGTTCAATGAAAAGGATCATACTTGACTGCGACCTGATGAAGCATCCCAATTCAGGATTATATCATTATTGCCTCAATCTGGGAACTTCTATTCAAAAGCTGCTGGCTAATGACAGAACAGCCGCTATGTCCTTTTATGTGCCTCCGCAGGAGGTGAATTCGTTCGGGGCTTCGGCTAATTGTATCGTGGAGAAAAAAAGGACCTGGAATTTTTTCCGGTCGCCTGTAAAGAGCTGTGATATATGGCATGCTCCTTTTCAGTCTGGCAGGGTGCTTCCTGATAAAAAAAGAAACCCGGCTACCAAAGTAGTACTGACCATTCATGACCTGAATGCGTTGCATGAAGGAAAACCAATGGAGGAGCAACGGGAAAGCCTGGCACATACCCAATCCCTGATCGATAAGTCTGATGCTATCGTCTGCATATCTGAATTTTGTAAAAGTGATGTGTTGAACAATTGTGATGTTCACAACAAAGCTGTTCACGTTGTACATAATGGCACACATAAAGTGCACCCGCCTGCATTAAACGGGCACTCGTATCGCCCCTCCCGACCCTTTTTATTTGGGATGGGATATGTAAATGCCAAAAAAAATTTTCATGTGCTGGTACCACTGCTGCAAAACGAAGGAATGGAATTACTGGTTGCAGGACACCTGGATGACCCGGCTTATATTGAAAGAATTAAAAATGATGCTGCTTCACTGGGTGTGGCTGACCGGCTTCACCTGCTTGGACCGGTTTCAGAAGGGGAGAAAGGCTGGTATCTCCAGCATTGCCTGGCTTATGTTCATCCTTCCCTGGCAGAGGGATTTGGGGCACCGGTGGTGGAAGCGATGCAGTTTGGAAAACCTTTATTTCTTGCCGGGCTTACCTCGTTGCCGGAAATCGGGGGAGACGCTGCTTTCTATTTCAGGTCTTTTGATAAGGAACACATGCAAAAGATTTTTTATGATGGGATGATACGGTATGACAAAGAAGCAATGGAACATACCATCAGGAAAAGAGGAAAGCAATTTGACTGGAATGAGAAAGCCAAGGAGTACCTGTCCATTTATCAATCACTTTACTAAAACAGTGCAGATGGAAGAACGGAAATGGAATACCTCATTAGTATATGATTCAGGAAAACGAAAGTCTGAATTGTGTAAAGCAAAAGATATGCAGGCGGACTGGTATCAACGCTGGTGCCTGGAGCTGAATGAAAACCCGAAATTTCATCGGAAGCAATGGGAGTTTGTGTGGGTGATGCAGGCTTTGTGGGAAAGAGGTTGTATCCAAAAAGGGAAAAAAGGGCTGGTATTTGCTGTCGGTTCAGAACCTCTGCCATCCATTTTTGCCAACTATGGGTGTGATATACTGGCTACAGATATTTTCCCTGAAAAAGGCAAAGCAATGGGATGGGCAAATGCCGATCAGCTTTGCTTTGGCATTGAATCTTTAAATACAAGAAAATTATGTGATGATGCCCTTTTGAGACAACATGTATCCTACCTGCCGGTGGATATGAATGATATTCCCGGTGATCTTACAGGATTTGATTTCAACTGGTCAAGTTGCTCATTCGAACATTTGGGTACCATTGAAAAAGGAATCCAATTCCTGAAAAACCAGGTAAAGACACTGAAGCCTGGCGGCTGGGCGGTGCATACCACGGAGTTTAATATTTCGTCTAACGAAAAAACGATTGACGATGCGGATACGGTTATCTTCCGGAAAAAAGATATTGATAAACTCGTCGCGGAACTCAGGCAGTCTGGTCATTTTGTAGAAGAACCGGATTATTCATTAGGCGGGTTGCCGGAAGATTTTATGGTGGATGTTTTCCCCCATCAGCAGCATGTGCACCTGAAACTTCAATTGAACGAATTTGTGGTAACCTCCATCGGGCTGATCATTCAGAAAAAGAAAAGAGGTACTTTACAGGGCTGGTTTAAATAATTGCGAATGGGCTCCATCAGCCGGTTTAACTTAAATAAGATAGCTGCAGATTACAATTGTCTCTATTTTGTGGAGACAGGTACCTGGAAAGGTGATGGGGTGGCGTATGCTTTGCAAACAAACTTTGTAAAAATCATATCGGCTGAGATAGTACCCCGTATAGCAGCCGAAGCGCAAAAGCGATTTCAGCCGTATAAAAATGTCAGCATCATTGAAGGGAGTAGTGTACCTGTTCTTCTTAAGGAGTTACCCTTATTGGAGGGCAACTGCATTTTTTGGCTGGATGCTCATTACCCCGGAGCTGAAGAAGGGTTAAACAGGTATGATGCAGAAAATAATGAAGACAGGAGATTACCGCTGAAAAAAGAAATCGAAATCATAAAAACAAGCCGTCTGCATTTTAAGGATGTATTAATTATTGATGATCTCCGGATTTATGAAGAGGGGCCTTATGAGAATGGGAATGCACCGGGAGATACTTTGCCAAAAGAAGACAGGAGTGTAGATTTTGTATTCAACCATTTTGGCGCCACCCATCATATCAGCAGGTTTTACCGGGACGAAGGCTATCTTATTTTAACTCCAATTCATTCCGGGTCAACCGGTCAGAATAACCTGGTGAAATACTTTACTTAAGCCAGGTAATAACGCATCCCAGTTCCTGCTCAAAATACTTTCGGGTAGTCCTTTCTCCGTAAAAAGTCTGGTATTACCTTTACCGGGCTGGAATTTTACTGATTTTAAAGATGAAAATGATGTATAAAGTTTTACTGTGTGTGCCATTATTACTCTTCTGCACACTGCCTGCCCTGTCGCAAACTGTTGCGGAAGAAGATGTATCCACCGCACTATCCTTAAAGAGAAAATTCAAGGATGAACCTTATGCTGCTGTCAGTATGACGCAGCGCTACACGTTTGAAAAAGGGAAGAATGAATTCCGGCAACCCGTTGTAACGGTGAAGGAAGAGGGATCTGTTGAATTTATCGGGTTAAAAGATATTGCCATCTTCCAATATTATAAATTTCATAACCGCTTTATCCGGCTTAAATCGTTTTACCGCTACGATAAATTTGTCCGGAAATATTCATTGACCGGTAAAAGAGGTTTCGACCGGTCTGTTACCGACGATAATATATTCTTTGATGACAGCCGGGTACAATTGTATTCGTTTCGTTTTTTACAAAAAGGGAAAATGGCAAAACTGACCTGGGAAAATGAATATACGGATGGTAAATACCTGACCCGGAATTTTTTCAACGAATATTTCCCCGTGGCTGAAAAAATTATTGAATTTGAAGTACCTAACTGGCTGGATATTTCTTTTGTTGAAAAGAATTTCGGGAAATTCAAAGTTGAAAAATCGAAGGTTCCTTCCGGGAAATATACACTGTATACATTTAAAGTAAAGAATGTGGAAGCTATTAAAAGCGAATACCGGGATCTCGGTATCGCTTATACAGAGCCACACATATTAATCCAGTTAAAATCGTTTGATAATGACGGACAACGAGTGACTCTTTTCCAGGGCACCAAAGATCTGTATGCATGGTATTCACATCTGTACAACCTGGCGGGTAATGATGTCAGTGCGCTAAAGCAGCAGGTGACATCGCTCATTACCGGAAAGAAAACAGATGAAGAAAAGATCAAAGCGATCTATTACTGGGTGCAGGATAATATTCGTTACATCGCTTATGAGGATGGATTTTCAGGATATATCCCCGCGAAAGCACAGGATGTTTACAAAGAAAAATATGGAGATTGTAAAGGGATGGCCAACCTGCTGGCAGAAATGCTGAAACTCGCCGGGTATGATGCCCGGTTCACCTGGATAGGCACCCGGCATATTCCTTACGATCACAGCATTCCGGTAATGTGTGTGGATAATCATGCTATCACAACCTTATATTTCAAAGGAAAGGAGTATTTCCTTGACGGTACAGAAAAGTATGCACCTTTTGGTGAAAATGCATTTCGCATACAAGGAAAATCAGCGCTGATCGAGAAAGGCGAAACCTTTGATGAGAAAAAAGTTCCGCTTGGAAATGCGACAGAAAATAAAATCAAAACAACTGCCAGCCTTGTGTTAAGTGAAGGTTCATTGAAAGGTCATGCGAGAATTACGCTGACAGGTGAGGAACGTAAAGATTTTCACAATGGGTTCCAGAGTATGCCGAAACATGCACAGCAGGATTTTTTAAAAGATATGCTGGAATTTGGTAACAGTAACCTTACTTCTTCGAATATTAAGAACAGCGATCTGGCCAACAGGGAAATTCCGGTGGAAGTGGAAGGAGATATTGATCTGACCAATAATATCAATGCAATTGGAGGCAATCAATACCTGAGTATCGACTTCTTTCCAAAGACACTTCGCAGCTTTATGCCTGGCCCAAAGCGAACAAGAGGGTATGATTTTGAAAGTATTTTTTCTTATGAAGATGATATTGAGTTAACTATTCCTGCCGGGAAAAAATGCATTGATCTCCCGGCCAGCCTGGTCATTGATAATCCCGGTTATTCTTTCAGCGGATCGTATGAAGTAATCGGAAATAAAGTGAAGCTAAAGAAAACACTTACTATTAAGGACAGTGTGATCCCGGCCAGTGACCTGGCCAACTGGAAGTCCTTTCTGGAAAAACTGAAAGAATTCAACAGTTATCTGTTAACTGTAACCAAATAATTATTTTAAATTATAGTCTATGGACTTTATGAAAAAGTATATAAAATGGAGAAGCGTATTGCTTGCTTTATTTGCATCGGCGGGCCTGGCAACAGCAGGATATGGGCAAGAGATCATTGATGAGGATTTTATCACGGTGCTGGGCGAAAATGCCAACGAAGTGCTGAATGAGACAGATGCTGATTTTTCAGTGAATGCAATTCCGGCTAAATGGAATGAAGAATCTGTGGTGGTGATCGGCTATAAAAAGCATATCCTCTTTGATAAAAAAAGGTCGGGCCTGCTGGGCGGTAAGGAAAACCTGGTACTGATCGAGCGGAAAAGAATGAAGTTGAAATTGCTTGATAAAACATCGGTGGATGATTTTTCTGAATTGTATTTCCGCTACAGTTCCAAATTTGATGGATTCAGTGCCGTGATCCATAAACCGGATGGAACCAAAAAGGAGATACAGCTGACCAAGGCCGTGAGTATTGAAGACAATGATAAAGTACCGGAATTCTTTAAAAGCTTTTTTGACCAGAATGTCAGCAACAGGAATGAGTATTATAAAGTACCGGTGGCGGATTTGCTCCCCGGCGATATTTTGGAATTTGCATCCCTGACCAGCAGTACGCTGAATGTGAAGAAAACGCCTTATTACCAGTTTGATCCGCAATATGAATTATGCCAGAAGGGAATGCCGGTGATGAAGCATAAGATCATCATTGAGACCGATAATAATTCATTCGTTACTGCAAGAAGCATTAACGGCGCCCCGGAGTTTCAGCAATCTTCCAACGGCGATTTTAATGTGTACAGCTGGCAGGATGAGAGCAGGGAAAGATTGAAGGATGTAAACTTTGTGAATGAGTACATGGTGTTGCCGATGGTTAAATTCCAGATCACTTACACGGATGGCCGGGAGATCAAATATTTATTTGCCGGCACCAAAGGACAGATAAAAAACACATTTGATATGGCTGAGATCGGCAGGAAGGCCTATGCAAACTATACGGGTGTTGGTAACAGTTGGGTCTATGGGGCCAACGGCGCAACAGTGGATGCCATATCAAATATGTTATGGGGTAAATTGAAGGCGAATGGTGGTAAAGATGTTCCGGAAGATAAATTTATTGAGATGGCCTATTATTATATACGGCATACCCAGGTGTTTAATAATTTTTATTATTCTGACAAGCAATTCTGTTATTTACTCGGGCAATTATTATATACCCGGAAAATACCTTCTGAGATCATTGTCACCACGCCTAATAATCTTACTTCACCGGCCAATCTTTTATTTGAGAGTGAGCTTTCCTGGTGCCTGCGGGTAAAGAACAAATTTATATTCAGGGCTACAGAGCATTCCAATTTATATGATGTGGATGAAACGATGTCCGGCAATGATGCGTACAAACTTCCGGTGAATGCAAAGGAACAAACGGAAGCGGTAAAGATCAGCGATGTGAAATCAGAAAACAGCAAAAGCCTTTTCCAGTTTTTTGTGACGGTGGATACTTCCCTGAAATGGCTGAATGTGGAACGTACCACTGCGTATACCGGTATCCAGAAAGAAAGGAATATCTATTCTGCTTTGCGGTTCACACCATATATGTTCAATGACAGCCGGACTTTCAATGGCCCGGATGACTATGAAAATGTTCCGGAGAAATACATGGACCAGGTGTACCAGCAAAAAAAGGCGTTAATCGAAGAATTCAAAGAAAGGAAGCCAGAGTATATGAAAGACCAGATGGAAGGCGATTTGGGTGTTTCAATAAACTATAAAGATTTCCAGGTGGTTACCGAAGGCCGGAGTTTTAAAAAACCTGAACTGATGTACAAGGAAACGGCACAGGTTGGCGAAAAGATCAGGAAGGCAGGTAAAAAATTATTGATCAATTTGCCAGGTTTGATGGGTGGTCAGTTACAGATCAGGAAAGATGAACGCACCCGGAATTTTGATATTGATGTCCGTCACCCCCGTCAACTGAAATGGCAGATCAATATGACGATTCCTGCAGGTTATACTGTTGAGGGGGTAGAGGAACTTAAAACCAATGTGGATAATGAAACCGGGGCATTTATCACTTCTGCCAAAGTGGAAAACAATACGCTGACCATTGATATCCAGAAAATATACAAGCAGAAAAATATCAGTAAGGAGAAATGGCCGCAAATGCTGGAATTTGTAGATGCAGCGTACAATTTTACCCATAAACTGATTTTGCTGAAACCTGCGAACTGATACAACTGTAATAATAATTGTATTGAATTTGACTCCGCCTGATAAGTTCGTGGATGTAAATAAAGGGCTGAAGTTTTTTACCGGGCAGCAGAGACGCTTGTCCTGTTTTCTGCGGTTCTCCAGAAGGCAAAAATTTAAGCGGACCTAATCTGCATATTGAGAAAAGTAGTTGATTACTAATAAAATAGTGGGTCAGGCTTTAAAGCCTCTTTTCGGGACTTTGAAGCCTTTTGCTTGTTTTTCCCATCTTTTCCCCAGCCCAAAAATCTTTGATATTCAAATTGGAGGATTAGCCACCCCCCCTTACCTTTGCGGCCTGAAACAAACCCCTCACTTTATATATGGCAAACGTTGGTAAAGTAAAACAGGTCATCGGCGCCGTGGTTGACGTGCAGTTTGATGGCAAACTCCCGGAAATCTACAATGCGTTAGAACTGAAAAAGGAAAACGGAGATACGCTGGTGCTGGAAGTGCAACAACACCTTGGCCAGGACAGTGTACGTACCATTGCGATGGACGGAACAGAAGGCCTGGTCCGTGGCACAGAAGTGGTTGATACCGGTATTGCTATCGCCATGCCAACCGGCGAAGCTATCAAAGGACGTTTGTTCAATGTAACGGGTGATCCGATCGATGGATTACCTGCAGTAAGCAAAGCGGGTGGCCGCCCGATTCACAACCTTCCTCCCACATTTGAAAACCTGAGTACTGCCACAGAAGTATTGTTCACAGGTATCAAAGTAATTGACCTGATCGAACCCTATGCAAAGGGTGGTAAGATCGGTCTTTTTGGTGGTGCTGGTGTGGGTAAAACCGTATTGATCCAGGAGCTAATCAACAATATCGCTAAAGCTTATTCTGGTTTATCTGTATTTGCAGGCGTGGGAGAAAGAACCCGTGAAGGAAATGACCTGATGCGTGAAATGATTGAAGCAGGTATCATGAAATATGGTGATGCCTTCAAACATAGTATGGAAGAAGGTGGATGGGATCTTTCCAAAGTGGATATGAAAGAGCTGGCGGATTCAAAGGCCACTTTCGTATTCGGACAAATGAATGAACCTCCTGGTGCCCGTGCAAGAGTTGCTCTTTCCGGTCTGACCATTGCAGAATACTACCGTGACGGCGACGGACAAGGAAAAGGTCGTGATATCCTCTTCTTCGTCGATAATATCTTCCGTTTCACACAGGCCGGTTCTGAAGTTTCTGCCCTTCTGGGCCGGATGCCTTCAGCGGTGGGTTACCAGCCAACACTGGCAACAGAAATGGGGATCATGCAGGAGCGGATCACTTCTACAAAAAATGGTTCTATCACTTCCGTTCAGGCAGTTTACGTTCCGGCGGATGACCTGACTGACCCTGCTCCGGCAACAACCTTTGCTCACCTGGATGCTACTACGGTATTGTCAAGAAAGATCGCTGACTTAGGTATCTATCCTGCGGTGGATCCTTTGGATTCCACTTCCAGGATCCTTAGCCCCCTGATCGTTGGTGAAGCACATTACAATTGTGCCAACCGGGTAAAACTGATGTTGCAGCGTTATAAGGAATTACAGGATATTATTGCGATTCTAGGCCTGGATGAACTGAGTGATGAAGATAAACTGGTGGTGAGCCGTGCAAGAAAAGTACAACGTTTCCTGTCCCAGCCATTCCACGTAGCAGAAGCGTTTACCGGTTTGAAAGGTGTACTGGTGCCGATCGAAGAAACGATCCGTGGTTTCAATATGATCATGGACGGTGAAGTAGATGAATACCCGGAAGCCTCTTTCAACCTGGTGGGTAGCATTGATGATGCGATCGAAAAAGGTAAAAAACTGATGGCCCAGGCACAAGGATAATTTTATTCTTATGAATTTAGAGATATTAACCCCGGAAAAGAAATTATACAGCGGCGAAGTATATGGCGTGCAGATGCCGGGTATCAGCGGTTCCTTCGAGGTGCTGGACAAACATGCCCCGCTGGTAAGTGCATTAAAAGCGGGTCGTGTAAAAGTGTTGAAAGATAAACAAAGTCACCTGGCCAATTTTGATATCCAGGGCGGATTTGTGGAAGTATTAAATAATAAGGTAACGGTGCTCGTTGAAGGCGCAGTACCGGTTGAATAAGATGGACTGGAAAACCCTGCCTGCCGCAGGGAGGCAGTTATCCGGGATTTTGAAAACAGATTACAACCCTCTCCGTACGGAGAGGGTTTTTTTATGATGAAAGACCAGGCAAAATAGCAAAAGGGTTCTCCCGGGAGAACCCTTTTTAAAAAGGAAGTATATTAATAATACAGGTGATTATTTCTTTCTGAGGAAATTTTTCGAAATACCAATATTGAATTGTTCACCAAAATTCAATCCGAAACTACTGGAACCATCATTAGCGCCTTTCATTTTTTCACTGTTGAAATTGATACCTCCGAACCCGAAATTGAGGGCAAACCCGTTACTGACATTCAGTTGTACAGCAGGAGTAATGCTAACCCCAAACCCATTGTATTTTGTTCCTGCACTGTTTTCTCTACCCCTGTATAAAACATCTGCCTGCCCGAAAAGACTGAAGATATTACCTAATGGGTGTGTGTAACGTGCAAAGACACCGGCTGAAAATTGATTTGTTTTCTGTTCGGAACCAATTACCGGGTCATACTTGGTTGTTCCGTATCCACCGGTGATACCAGCAGTCCAGTTAGTGGTAAACTGGTAACCAACACCCGGGTTGATGCTGAAGGAGGAATACTTGTTGTCAGAGGCATCTTTCTCTGTGCCCATGTTCAGGTTTCCGTACAATAAAACACTTCCTTTCTGTGCCTGCGATGCCAATGCAATTCCAGTCATCAGCAGTACGCTTAAAAACATTTTTTTCATAAGTAAAATATTATTTGACCGGCTAACTGCAAACAATGTACCTGTATCTGTTAACCCGGGAAAAAAGTAATTTTGTCAATACAAGTACTGACAGAATACGGGTATATATGTCATATCAGGAATGAGATCAATATGAGACACGAGATTTTACGAAGAAGAAATACTGCAAGCATTTACTTATAGAAGAAATAAAAAGCCTGTCATTTATGACAGGCTTCGGTGTAACAAAAATGATAATTTATTGTGCTGGTTGCTGCTGTTGTTGTTTTCTCCTGGCGAGTTCCTGTTCTGCATAGCCAAATACTTTTTTCATCATATCCGTTTTCCTGAATTCATATTTACTGCGGATCTGCTCTTCCTCATTGGCAACGATATTGAACATGCCATCTACCGCACGGGCAGCAATAAAATCAGTAAGACTGTTTTCTAATGGTTTATTGATGAAAGGTATTTTGTTATACACATTTACAATACTGCTCCAGTCTTTATTCGCACCTTCTGTTTTAATGGTACTGTCAACAATAGGCCGGAAGGCCGTCATTAACTCAGGGGTCATTGTTGTTTTGAAATATTCTGTGGCAGCATGCGTATTATCAGTGATCAGTATGCCCACAGCATCCCGGATACTCATTTGTTTCAGGGAATTCAGGAAGATGGGTTTGGCAGCACTCACAGCCGATACAGTGGCTTTGGTAAATTTTCCGGTTACCTGGTCCACCAGTTTATCCATCCCGATATCCCGGAGTGTTTTTTCAATTTTAGCAGCGTCACCGGGAAAGGCAAAGCGGACAAAGGGATTACCATTCGGGTCAGCATAAGCGTCAAAACTTCTGAATAAACCCTGTGATAAGGCATCTTTTAAGCCAGTAGCCATTTCGAACTCCGAAGGAGCCAGTACTGAAGCGATTTTTTTTAATGTATCACAGGAAGAGAGAAATATAGTGGAGCATAAAGTAATACCAAGTAATAATTTTTTCATTGGAATTTTTTTTTCAGGATGTATATTTTGGTGAATTAGTTGCAGGGGCTTCAGTTTAGCTGAGGATCGATGGGATAATTGATCATCATTTCATATTCACCTCCCAGTTCTTTTAATGATTCCTTCCATATTTCTTCATGATGAAGATGAAAGATCAGTTTCCTTTTGGCTTTTACCGTCAGCCATGATTTTTCTTTGCGTTCTTCCTCCAATTGTCCATTGCTCCAGCCCGAATAGCCGATAAAAAAGCGGATGCGGGCCGGGTCTATATCTCCTTTTTTGATCAGGTCAACAACACTGTCAAAATTCCCACCCCAATAAACTCCTTTCAAAACTTCCACACCACCGGGTATGTCATCAGGATACTGGTGCAGGAAATGAATAGTATCTTGTTGCACCGGGCCGCCATAATAAACAGGTAAAGTGTGACCCTCCAGTTCTGGTATCAGCTCATCAAGTGTATTTTCATACTTCCGGTTCAGGACAAAACCAAAACTTCCTTCTGCTTTATGCTCACACAGAAAGACAACCGTTCTCAGAAAGTTGGGGTCTTTCAGAAAAGGATCAGCGATGAGTAATATGCCGGGACCCGGTTCAATCATACTTCAATTTAGGATGAAAATTCTTTTTTCTGAAAATATGTTCACTTTTGAGGAATAAACCTCCTGTTTAAAGACAAGTTAAAAAGGGCCGGCGGCGGTCAATGACCGCTATTTTTCCAGAAGGCCGGGCTATTTTTGCCGGATGGTCTTTGTTCAGCAAAAACGCTTTATCTTAGGCAGCTTTAATTAATAAATAAGTGAAAAGGACTTTTACAATCATTACTGTATTGATCACACTTTCGGTAGTTGGGCTCATCCTGCTTCAACTTTCCTGGATCAATAATATGGTATTGGTTGGGCGGGAGCAAATCAAAGAAAAAGTAAATGAGGCCGTTGCAAATATTGCCACAGAATTAGCCCAGTATAAAGGGAATTTTTTAATTCCCAACCGTTCTGCTGCTTCCGGAAAAATATTCCCGGATGAATTTGCTACTGATTTTTTACGTCCGCAGACAATAGGAAGAAGGTTTACCATTGAAGAATTAGATGAAAAGATCAGGAAAGCATTAAAGAATGTGAAGCTGGAGAGAATCAAATATGAATTTGCCGTATTTGTAATGAATGGTACAGAGCTGGAAAAACAAACCCCCAACTTTATAGCAGCAGATGCGGATACACTTAATAATTATTCCAGGGCCGTACAGATTGTAACTCCCAGTGGTTCGGCAGCAGAGAACTTAGCCGTAACAGAATATATATCTGTAGTTGTACTGGATTATCCTAAGTATGCGCTTCAGACATTGAGATGGCGTTTTGTTATCGCTATTATTTTCAGTATTATCATTATTGCCGCTTTTTATCTTACGGTCCGCACGATGCTGCAGCAAAAGAAACTGGGGGAGATAAAGAATGACTTTATCAATAACATGACGCATGAGTTTAAAACCCCGATCGCCACTATTTCATTGGCAGTGGATGCGATGCGGAATGAAAAGGTATTAAATGACAGGGAGAAGCTCACCTATTTCAATAACATCATTAAAGAGGAAAATAAGCGAATGAACCGGCAGGTGGAAACCATTCTGAAAGCTTCCCAACTCGAGAAGCAGGAAGTGGATCTTAACCTGAAGCCGGCTCATGTGCATACAATTATCAAGGATGTGGTGGAGAATTTTACTTTGCAACTGGAAGAGAAAGGCGGGAAAGCTGAATTGTTACTGAATGCAACTAACGACCTGATTGAAGCTGATGAAGTACATTTATCGAACCTGGTAAATAACCTTGTTGATAACGCATTGAAATATTCAAAAGATACTATTCCTCCTTTTGTAAAACTGACCACACAGTCTAATGGGAAAAAGTTCATCATGCGGATTGAGGATAACGGCATAGGCATGAACAAAGAAACACTCAAAAGAGTATTCGAACGTTTCTACCGGGCCCATACCGGTAATCTTCATAATGTAAAAGGGTTCGGGCTTGGCCTCAGCTATGTGAAAACAATGGTGGAGGCGCACCACGGGGAAATTAAAGCAGAGAGTACCTTAGGAAAGGGAAGTACTTTCATCGTGGAACTGCCGTTGAAAAAGAGCTAATCCTTTGCAGCCCAAATTAAACTTCCGTCACCGTAACTTAAAAACCGGTAATCATACTTTAAAGCATGATCATAAATGTTTCTCCATTCATCTCCGGCGAGAGCAGCAACCAGTAACAGTAAAGTCGATTGCGGCTGGTGAAAATTGGTGATCAGCGCTTTTGCAATTCTCATGGCATAACCCGGCGCAATGATGATCTGTGTTTTTGTCAGTAAACGATCAGTATGGTTCTGCTCCATCCATCGCAGTAAAGCAGTCAATGCATCTTTTGCCGGGATATTCTGCTTTGATAGATCATAGGCTTCCCATTGCGTAAGTAGTAAAGCAGATGGCAGGATAGCAGGATCAATAACTGTTTTTACCCCCAGCCAATAAAGGCTTTCTATTGTTCTCAGGGAAGTGGTACCAACGGCAATGATATTTCCTTCGAGATTTGTTACCAGGCTTTCGATCAGCGATTTATTTACATCAATGAATTCCGCATGCATTTCATGCTCTTCCATAGTAGCTGCTTTCACGGGTTTAAAAGTACCGGCCCCGACATGCAGGGTTACAAAATCTTTTTTAATTTTTTTTTCTTCCAGTTGCCCGAAAATATGATTTGTAAAATGAAGCCCGGCTGTTGGAGCAGCTACCGACCCATCGAAGTGGGCATAGATGGTTTGATAACGATCAGCATCGCCTGACTCAACAGCTCTTTTTATGTAAGGAGGTAATGGAATGGCACCTGTATAATGTAATATTTCTGCAAAGCTTAGCGGGTCTGGCAGCCAGGATAACTCAATTACAAAACAATCGGCCCTTTTTTCAATATAGCTCGCTGATAGGATGATTTCTTCTCCGGCTATTGTTATTTTTTTTTCCAATACCTGCCCCTTTTTCCATTTGGAAGCACCGCCCACCAGGCAAAGCCATTGTACTTTTTTCTGTTGCAACATGGCCGAGGTGATATCAGGGTATTGCTCATGCGGTTCCAGGCAAAAAATCTCAATTTGCCCGCCGGTTGGTTTTTGAAAAACCAGCCTTGCTTCCACTACCTTGGTATTATTAAAGATCAGTAATGAACCAGCCGGTATATGATTGGCAATATTCCTGTAAGTATCATCTTTTAGTGCCCCGTTTTGGAAGACCAGGAGTTTTGAAGCATCTCTTTCTGCCAAAGGGTATTTGGCAATACGTTCCACAGGGAGCGGATAAGTAAAATCGTTGATGGAAAGATATTTGGGATGCATAAGTATTGCGACCAACTGTCGCAGTTGTTGAGAGGCAAAAATAAAACAATCAGAGTTCAATTCTTACCGAATCAAAACCTGTATGATTACAAGTAGCAGGTATTTTAAAATGAATACTCTTTTCGGTAAAATTCAACTCAGGATCGAAATCTAATCCTTTCATATCATCACGCAAATCAGAAAACTTACTTCCTGTTTCACTTTGTAAGAGATATCCTCCAATAATGTCATAATCTCTTTTCCCGGCAGCAGATGGCAATCCTATTAGGGAACGATCTCTAAAAACACTTAAGAATTTTATCGGGAACGTCGAATCGGCTACACTGAAGTGAACCAGGTAATCGGTTGTTTCAGAGGCATCCCACCGGGTGTCAACGCTATAAACTCTGGTATCAGTATTCTGAATAGCATTGATGTAAACCTTAGCATTTATTGGTTTACCAATAAATCTGGCGGTACCGGACAGCCATTTAAAAATGATGGGATGTTGCCATCCAATGAGCAATATTGAAACAACTGTTATTGAACAGGCTATCAGGATGATTCGAAAAGCTTTCCTCATGCCGTAAAATTAGAAGCAAGCATCGAAATGAACCGATTTTGTGATTATCCCCATCTTATCCACTGCAATCCACAGCTAGTTAACCGCTAAAAACCGTATTTGTCAGAATAATTCAATAAAAACCTTTGCTGTAAAGGCTTTCAGCAAATATTGGTTTGTGGAAAAAATAAAAACGGCAAAATTTGTTCTGCAAGTGGGAAAATGTGTTATTTTGTGTGAATTAGTTAAAAATTGACTCAAATACCTGATAATGACAGGCTTTCTCGGAGAATTCGAGGCTACTTTGGACGCCAAGGGGCGGTTCCTCCTCCCGGCTGGGTTCAAAAAACAGCTGCCGGAAGGCGAAGATAGCCGCTTTGTTATCAACAGGGGGTTTGAGAAGTGTTTAGCTCTTTACCCGGTAAAAAACTGGGAACCGCTGTTTGCAGATATCAGCAAACTGAACGACTTCGACCCCAAAGTGAGGGAGTTCCGGCGCTACTTTCTGAATGGTGCAACATTCGTGGAGCCGGATAGTGCAGGCCGTTTGCTGGTACCGCCCAACCTGAAAGATCATGCAGGATTGGAAAAAGATATTGTGCTGGTGGCGGCGGTCAATAAAATTGAGATCTGGGATAGTAATAAGTACAAACAGTTCTTTGAATCATTCTCACCGGATGCATTCAGTAGTCTGGCAAAGGAGGTGATGGCAGGCGATAGCGACAAGTTAAAAAGCTGAGCAGTTGAAAAGTATGGGTAAGCATAATAAAATATCTGCCGATAACTTATCAACCCAGCCAGTTAATGAATCAGTCGCTGGCTATCACATACCGGTTCTGTTGACGGAAACAGTGGAAAGTTTGCGCATCAACCCTGATGGTGTATATGTGGATTGCACATTTGGCGGCGGCGGGCATTCAAAAGCCATCCTCGCCCAATTAAGTGAAAAGGGAAAGTTGATCGTGTTTGACCAGGATGAAGATGCAAAGAAGAACCTGCCGGATGATGACCGTGTGCTGTTTGTGCCGCACAACTTTCGTCACCTGAAACGGTTTCTCCGGTTGCATCACTTCACAGCTGTGGATGGAATCATGGCCGATTTGGGGGTCAGCAGTCACCAGTTTGATGAAGCGGAAAGAGGTTTCTCGATCCGTTTTGATGCCGCCCTTGATATGCGGATGGACCAGCGACAGGCGCTGACTGCTTTTGATGTGGTTAATACCTATACAGAACAACAACTGCATAAGTTGTTTGAACAGTATGGAGAAGTGACCAATGCAAAGACCCTGGCCAAAACAATTGTCCAGGTCCGCAGCAGCACTTCGTTGAAGACCATCGAAAGCTTTAAGAATGCACTCCGTGAAATTGTGAAAGGAAACCCCAACAAGTACTTCGCCCAGGTTTTCCAGGCTTTGCGCATTGAAGTGAACGACGAATTAGGTGCATTGAAAGAGATGCTCGAACAAGTCCCCGCCCTGTTGAAGCCCGGAGGCCGGGTAGCCATCATTACGTTTCATTCCCTGGAGGACAGACTGGTCAAGAATTTTTTTCGTCGCGGCACATTTGATGAGCCGGATACGAATCCCTTTATCAATGATGAACCGGTGAATGCATTAAAGATTATCACCAAAAAGCCAGTTGTCGCTTCAGATAAGGAGCTGAAGCAAAATTCAAGATCAAGAAGTGCCAAACTGCGGGTGGCTGAAAAAGTGATGATTGTGTGAGAATGAATGACCGGATCGCTCATTAGTATGTACAACAGGATATAAAAGAACGGAAAATCTATATCCTTTGAAATCAACCCCTGCTGTAAGGCAGGCAGTTTTACAAAGGAACCGAAAAACCACAACCAATTTTATTTCATGCAGCAGGAACAAGCAACAACATTGCCCGCCAGCGAAACAAAACAAAAACCCGGATGGAAACGCTGGTTGAATTACCAATCCATTGTTAAGCAGGTGCCATTTTTTTTATTCCTCGCCTTACTGGCAGTGATCTATATCTATAACGGGCATAAAGCTGATAAAACAATACGCAGTATTAATAAGACAGCTAAAGAAGTGGAAGAACTGCAGTGGGAATACAAGGCAGTGAAAAGTGAAGTGATGTTTCGCAGTAAGCAAAGCGAACTGGTAAGAGCGGTGGAGCCATTGGGCTTAAAGGAACTGGTGCAATCGCCGGTGGTACTGAAGGATAGTGCAATGACCAATTGATGAAAGAAACAGGTTGACAGAATTATAATAACAACTAACGCAAGCAAAGAGGCAGTGGAAGTAAAACGTGACATATTGTGGAGGGTTTACCTCAGTTTTCTCGGCATGGTGGTGCTGAGTTTACTGGTGCTGGGTAAGGCTTTCTATATTCAGCGTTTCCAGGGAGAACACTGGCGCAGCATGAGTGACAGTATGCACCAGAAGATACAGGAGCTGGATGCTGACCGGGGTACAATTTACAGTGAGGATGGGCAAATGCTGAGTACTTCCTTGCCCCAGTTTGATATTTATATGGATTTCCAGGCGGACGGATTAAGAGATAAGGGCGGAAAAGTTTTTAAAGAGAATGTTGATTCATTTGCTTTCTCGCTGGCAAATTATTTCGGAGATAAAACGGGCTCACAGTATAAAAAAGAATTGCAGGCTGCTTATAGAAGCAAAAGCCGCTATTACTCACTCCGCAAGAAAATGACATTTGAAGATTACAAAGCCTTCCGCAGCTTTCCTTTAGTGAAACTGGGAAGAAACAAAAGCGGTGTGATCGTAGAGGAAAACAGTAAACGTATTTCACCTTTTGGATTATTGGCCAACAGGACCATTGGTTTATCAAGAGAACATGTGGCCAGTAATGGTAAACTGAAAAAACAAAACGTAGGGCTTGAGAAAACATATGATAGCCTTCTGACGGGGCAAAAAGGTCAGCGGCTCGTAAGATATATCGCCGGCGGTGCGGTGCCGGTGGAAGGTTTCCAGATAGAGCCGGAAAATGGTAAAGATGTTTTTACCACACTGGATGTGAACATACAGGATATTTCACAAAATGCTTTGTTGCGGATGATGGAAAGCAGTGAGGCGCAATACGGAACCTGTATCGTGATGGAAGTGAAGACCGGTAAAATAAAAGCAATCGCTAATCTTGGCCGCAGGCCTGATGGCAGTTACTGGGAAGATGATAACTACGCTTTGCGGGTAACAGAACCCGGGTCAACAATCAAATTAGCGACTCTGCTGGCGGTATTAGATAAGGGAACATCTTCTTTGAATGATATGGTGGAAGTGGGAAGTGCAGGACGCTTACAGGTTGGTCCAAGAATGGTGAATGATGCGGAACGATCTCCCAAAGCAGTAATGACCGTGAAGGAATGTTTTGCACACAGCTCTAATGTGGGAATGAGTAAACTGGCTTTTAAGGCTTTTGCTAATAATCCAAAGGAATTCAAAGAGTATTTACACCGTTATCACCTGGATGTACGTTCGCCAATTGATCTTTCAAATATCCCGGCACCCAGGTTGGCACCACTGGAAAGTAAAAACGGCGGGCTGATGAATATGCTGACCATGAGTTTTGGTTATGCTATCAATGTAAGCCCTTTACATACACTGAGCTTGTACAATGCTATTGCCAACGATGGTAAAATGATGAAGCCTTACCTGGTGAACAGCATACAAAGCAATGGCATCGTTATTAAGCAATTTGAACCGACAGTTCTTGATAATAATATCTGTAAACCAGAAGTGGTGAAAGCGGCAAGAGAATCAATGGAAGCGGTAGTGACAGAAGGAACCGGTCGCCCGGCATTCAAGAATATGCCTTTTGCTGTAGCGGGAAAAACAGGAACGGCGCATGTTGCAGATGGAGATATTAAATATGGACATGGTGTGTACCAGGCATCCTTTGTGGGTTATTTCCCGGCAGACAAACCTGTTTATTCCTGTATCGTGGTGGTGAGGACAAAACCACATGCAGCTGCACACTATGGCGGAATGCTGGGAGCACCTGTATTCAGGGAGATCGCTACAAAACTCTATGCCATGTATGTGGATCAGAAACCCGCTACGATGTATGCTGCAAAGAAAGATAGCAGCACTTATTTCTATGCAGGTAATACAAAAAATATAAAACAGGTGTTTGGCACCTTCAATATGTGGTACGCCGATTCAGTGCAGCAGAGTAACTGGGCCACGGTATATGCCGGCAATAATTACCAACCGGTATTACGTACAAATGCCGTACGAGAAAAGCTGATGCCGAATGTGAAAGGAATGGGGCTGAAGGATGCATTATATCTTTTAGAAAGTATGGGATTAAAAGTAACAATCAGTGGAAAAGGGAAAGTGGCCAACCAATCTGTTGCGCCGGGGAGTGCTCTGGCAAAAGGAGTAACTGTGGTATTGGAGTTGAGTTAAATGATTTAAAGCCGGGTTATGTTATTAAGAGATGTTTTATATAAAGTGGCGATTCGGTCAGTAGCGGGAAGTACGGAGATTGATGTAAATGATATACAGATCGATTCGAGGAAAGTGAAACCGGGTGCTGTATTTGTGGCAGTAAAGGGAGTGGCAGCAGATGGTCACCAGTTCATTGATAAAGCAATTGATAACGGGGCCGCAGTGGTGGTGGCAGAAATAATGCCTGCTGAAAAGAAAGAGTCGGTTGTTTATGTCCAGGCAGAGAACAGTGCAGCGGCAGCCGGTTATATGGCACATAATTTTTTTGGTCAGCCTTCTGAGCGGATGAAGATAGTGGGAGTAACCGGAACGAATGGTAAGACAACGATAGCAACATTGCTATACAAGCTCTTTACAGTTTTGGGATATAAATGCGGGTTGCTGAGTACTGTCGAAAATCATATTGGTGATAAGATAGTGCCTGCCACACATACCACACCCGATGCTGTCAGCCTGAATCAGCTGCTGAAACAGATGGCAGATGAAGGATGTACCCATGTGTTCATGGAAGTGAGTTCACATGCAGTACACCAGCACCGGGTAACAGGTTTGCAGTTTGCAGGAGGCTTGTTCAGCAATATCACGCATGATCACCTGGATTATCATAAAACCTTTGATGAATATATCCGGGTGAAGAAGGCCTTCTTTGATTTGTTACCATCATCCGCCTTTGCAATCAGCAATGCCGATGATAAAAGAGGGGAAGTGATGTTACAGAATACAAATGCAAAAAAGTATTTGTACAGTTTGAAAACGCTGGCTGAATTCAAAGGGAAGATACTGGAGAACAGCCTGGCAGGATTGGTAATGAATGTGAATGACCAGGAAGTGCATTTCAGGATGATTGGGGAGTTTAACGCCTATAACCTGCTGGCGGTGTATGGAGCAGCGGTGTGCATGGGAGAAGATAAACAGGAAATACTGCGATGTTTGAGTGTATTAACGGGTGCGGAGGGAAGATTTGATTATATGGTGTCGGCAAAAGAAAAAGTGATTGCGATCGTGGATTATGCGCACACACCCGATGCTCTTTTAAATGTGCTAGCGACGATCAAAAAACTGAAGAAAGGATTTGAAACGGTGATCACGGTGGTGGGTTGTGGGGGTGACCGGGATAAAACAAAAAGACCGGTGATGGCGCAGGCTGCTTGTGAACATAGCGATAAAGCCATTTTCACCAGTGATAACCCGAGAAGTGAAGACCCGGAGCAAATCATAAAAGATATGGAAGAAGGATTGCCCGTGGCGTATAAAAGAAAATATATCGCCATTGCAGACCGGAAAGAGGCGATCAAAACAGCGATCAGTTTAGCAAAACCGGAAGACATCGTACTGATTGCCGGGAAGGGACACGAGAAATACCAGGACATAAAAGGAGTGAAACATCATTTTGACGATAAAGAAGTAGTGAGAGAGATGTTTGAACTGTTGGATAAATAAAAAGTAAACAAGTAGTAAATAACCAGCCATGCTGTATCATTTATTTGAATGGTTTAAGGCACAGGGGATCAACTTCCCCGGACAAAACCTGATGGATTTTATATCCGTCCGGGTGATGCTGGCTGTTTTATTATCGTTGCTGATCACGATGGTATATGGTAAGAAGCTGATCAAATTCTTACAAAAGAAGCAGGTGGGTGAAACGGTACGGGATCTTGGACTGGCAGGCGAACAAAGCAAAAAAGGAACGCCAACGATGGGCGGGCTGATCATTATTGCCGCTATTATTATTCCGACATTATTGCTGGCAAGATTAGATACTGTGTATGTGGTATTAATGTTGGTAGCCACTGTTTGGTTAGGTATTATCGGGTTCATTGATGATTACCTGAAACTCCGCTCCAAGAAAATGGCACAGCAGCAGGGAGTGAATTATAAAAAAGGAGACAAAGACGGGCTGGCTGGTTGGTTTAAGATTTTAGGGCAGGTTGGTTTAGGTATTACTGTTGGCGCAGTTCTTTACTTTAATAGTAATGTAACCATCTGGAGAGAATACCAGGGTACGCCTAAGCCCGGGGATACAACGGTGATCACCAAAATGGTAAATAACAGGGAAAAGCATTTTGTTATAACTAAAGAGCCAATCACGACTATTCCTTTGTTAAAAACACATGAATTCAATTATACCAAATTATTACCGGCCGGGTTGCGGCAGTATTCCTGGGTGCTGTATATCCTCATTGTGATCTTTATTATTACTGCAGTATCGAATGGGGCAAATATAACAGACGGGTTAGATGGTTTGGCAACGGGTACCTCGGCATTGATAGGAGTCTGTCTCGGCATCTTCGCTTATGCCAGCGGTAACTTCTTTTTCGCCGACTATCTCAACATCATGTATATACCGGGATTAGGAGAGTTGTCCATTTTTATTGCTGCCATGATCGGGGCTTGTGTCGGGTTCCTTTGGTATAACTCGTACCCGGCACAGGTATTCATGGGTGATACCGGCAGCTTAACATTAGGCGGCATTATCGCATCTATCGCCATCATTGTGCATAAAGAGTTGCTGATACCAATATTCTGCGGGGTGTTCCTGGTGGAACTGGTGAGTGTGATGGTACAGGTAACCTATTTCAAATACACGAAGAAAAAATTTGGGGAAGGAAGAAGAATATTCTTAATGAGTCCATTGCACCATCATTACCAGAAAAAAGGGTTACCGGAAGCAAAGATCGTAACCCGGTTCTGGATCGTGACAGTGCTCTGCGTGATATTAAGCATAGCAACGTTGAAACTAAGGTAACAGACGATAATTGCTTTTGAGAAGATATTACTGAAAAACCCATCCATTATCCAATCCTGTCAAGAACCAACGTTCTGATCCAATCGAATTGTGGTGCAGTTATTACGTAAAACTAATGCTTACGAAGAACCCGATTCCGTACACCGGACTATGAATGCATTGAAGCATGAGCAAAAGAATGGTCATACTCGGAGGTGGTGAGAGCGGCGTGGGTGCCGCCTTACTCGCAAAGCAACAGGGGTATGACACATTCCTTTCTGATGGAAGTTCTTTGAAGGAAATTTATCGTAACGAGCTGCAACAGGCAGGTATCGGCTTCGAGGAAGGCGGGCACGATCAGGAAAGGATACTCGCTGCTGATGAAGTGGTGAAGAGCCCCGGCATACCAGAAAAGAATGATCTGGTAAAGAAGATCAGGGCAAAAGGTATTCCCATTATCAGCGAGATCGAACTGGCTTATCGTTTCAAAGGCGATAGCAAGATCATCGCTATCACCGGCAGTAATGGAAAGACCACGACAACAGCACTGACCTTTCATATCTGTAAGGAAGCCGGTCTTGATTGTGCGCTGGTAGGCAATATCGGTTACTCCTTTGCCAAACAGGTAGCCGAAGATCCGAAACCCCTGTATGTGGCAGAGATCAGCAGCTTCCAGCTGGACGATATCAAAACGTTCAGACCGGATATTGCTATTCTTACCAATATCACTGAAGATCACCTGGATCGTTACGATTACAATTTCGAGAATTATATCCGGAGCAAATTCCGGATCACGATGAATCAGCAGTCAACTGACCATTTTATTTACTGCTGCGATGATGAAGTAACTATGAAATATCTAAACAGGTTCAATATTCAATCTAACCAACTGCCCATTAGTATGAAAAGAGAATTACCAAACGGAGCATTTATTAAAGACGGGGACATGTACATAAGAACAGGACAAGATTTTACCTCTATGAGTGTATATGATTTTGCATTAAAGGGAAAACATAACCAGTATAATACAATGGCAGCATGTGTAGCAGCAACCACCATGGATATCCGGAAGGATAAGATCCGTGATGCCGTGCAGAATTTTCAGAGCCTGGAGCACAGGATGGAACATGTGGCCACGATCCGCGGTGTGGATTTTATCAATGACAGTAAAGCCACCAACGTTAACTCTACCTGGTATGCACTGGAAAGTATGACGAAGCCAACAGTACTGATATTGGGTGGCGTGGATAAAGGCAACGATTATTCGCTGATCGCCGACCTGGTAAAAGAAAAAGTAAAAGCAATTATTTGTTTGGGTACCGATAACAGGAAGATACACGAGGCCTTTGGAAATTTGGTTAGCCCTATTGTAAACACCGGCAGCGCCTTAGAAGCCGTACATGCTGCCTTTCATTTTTCTGAAAAAGGAGATGTGGTGCTGCTGAGCCCGGCCTGCGCCAGTTTTGACCTTTTTAAAAATTACGAAGACAGGGGCAACCAGTTTAAACAGGCTGTGAAAGAATTATAAGTAATGGCAGAAGCAGTTAACATACCGCAATCACTACAAAACCCGTTTGGCCAGCTGGCCAGTAAGACCCGCGGCGATAAAGTCATCTGGGCACTGGTGGTATTGCTGGCACTTGTTTCCCTGCTGGCTGTGTACAGTGCCACCGGTTCATTGGCGTATAAAAATTATAAGGGTAATACAGAAGTATACCTGTTCAAGCAGATTGCGTTTATCATAGTGGGCATTATGGTGATCTATTTTGCTCACCTGGTCAACTATACTGTTTATTCCAAAGTGGCACAGATCGCTTTTCTTCTATGTATCCCTTTGCTGGTCTATACCTTATTCTTTGGCGTAAGAATGAATGAAGGCAGTCGTTGGATAAGACTCCCGATTATTAATATGACCATGCAAACTTCTGACCTGGCAAAGCTGGCCTTGTTCATGTACCTGGCCAGGTTGATGAGTAAGAAGCAGGATGTGATCAAAGATTTTAAGAAAGGGTTTCTGCCGGTGATGTTACCGGTTGCAATTACCTGCTTACTAATTGCACCGGCAAATCTTTCAACAGCTTTATTACTGGGAGCAAGTTGCCTGATGTTATTATTTATTGGCCGTGCCCGTACCAAACATATTTTAATTACGATCGGTATTGCGATGATTCCGATTCTATTCCTGGTCTTATCAGCAGTGGTAAGGCATTCATCTGAAAACGAGGAGGCTGTTGTTACTGCAAAATCTTCCGGGTTGTTTGGCCGTGTGGAAACATGGATCAGCCGGGTGGAGAATTTTATGTATGGAAGTAAGGCAGCTGATAATGATGAAATGTACCAGGTGAACCAGGCAAAGATCGCCATTGCACAGGGTGGAGTATTAGGTGTTGGTCCCGGTAACAGCACGACAAGAGATTATTTGCCGCAGGCCTATAACGATTTCATTTATGCGATCATTATTGAAGAATATGGTTTGATGGGAGGGGCATTCATTGTATTCATCTACCTGGTGTTCCTGTACAGGTGCATACGGATATTTAAAAGATGCCCTTATGCATTTGGCGCATTCCTGGCATTAGGATTAAGTTTTACGTTGGCGATCCAGGCATTAGCAAATATGGCAGTGACAGTGAATTTATTTCCGGTAACGGGTGTAACACTGCCCCTGGTGAGTATGGGAGGAACGAGTTTCATATTTACCTGCCTGGCCATTGGTATCATACTGAGTGTGGCAAGAAACGTGGAGAAAACAGAAGGGAACATGGAGCAATCTGTAATGGCATAAAAGAATGATAATGGGTAAACGGGTGATCATAGCAGGTGGGGGAACGGGGGGACATATTTTCCCGGCGATTGCAATAGCAAATGCGTTAAAGAAAATTGATGACAGTATTGAAATAGTGTTTGTTGGAGCCAAAGGGAAAATGGAAATGGAGAAAGTGCCGCAGGCAGGGTACAAGATCGAAGGTTTAGATATAGCGGGATTCAACCGCAGCTCTTTGATAAAGAATATCGGCTTACCATTGAAGCTGCTGAAAAGTTTTTTACAGGTCAGAACGATCTTTAAAAAATTTAAACCGGATGCAGCTATTGGCGTAGGTGGTTATTCAAGTTTCCCGGTGTTAAGATTTGCGCAGGCCAAAGGAATTCCAACATTTATTCATGAATCGAATTCATTTGCCGGTAAATCAAATATACTGTTGGGGAAAAAAGCCACCAGGGTTTTTACCGGAACAGACGGGATGGAAAAATTTTTTCCGCCCGAAAGAATACTGGTAACCGGTAACCCGGTAAGGGCTGCAATAGCACAGGCAGCCACCAGTAAAGAGAACGCATTGAAGTTCTTTTCATTGAATCCGAATAAGAAGACCGTACTGGTGGTGGGAGGAAGTTTGGGTGCCAAATCCATCAATGAAGCCATTGATAAAGGATTGGATGAGATCCTGGATGCCGGCATTCAGCTTATTTGGCAAACAGGAAAACCATATGCGCCGAAAGCAAAAGAAAGAGTAGCGGGTAAGAATGGGGTATGGGCCAACGATTTTATCACCCAGATGGAGAATGCCTATGCCGCAGCTGATGTGGTGGTGTCAAGATCCGGTGCCATGTCTGTAGCTGAACTATGTGTGGCGAAGAAGCCTGCTCTGTTTGTGCCCTATCCTTTTGCAGCAGAAGATCACCAGACCGTGAATGCCATGCAATTGGTCAACAAGAATGCAGCGCTGCTGGTGAAAGACAATGAAGCGGCAGAGAAATTAGTGTTCATGACCATCGAGCTGGCAAAAGATATAAGTAAGCAGAACGAGTTAAAAGGAAATATTGCGGTACTGGGTGTGATAAATGCTGATGTCCGCATAGCCGAGGCGATTTTGAAAAGTATTTAATAATTACAGCAAATTGATTAGTCCAGACAATACTGTCCTTATGAATGCCCCCTTCCGGGGGATTGACAAGATCGGAGAAGTATATTTCGTCGGTATCGGCGGCATTGGTATGAGTGCTATTGCAAGGTTCTTTCATGTCAAAGGAGTAAAAGTGAGCGGCTATGATAAAACAGCAACGGTGCTGACCAAAGAATTAGAAGCAAGTGGTATTGCCGTTCATTATGAAGAGAACACGGAATTAATCCCGAAAGCGGTGGACCTGGTGATATATACACCGGCGATTCCAAAAGAGCATAAAGAGCTGGTCTTTTACCAGCAAAATGGATACAAAGTGGTGAAGCGAAGTGATGTGTTGCAGATCATATCGGAGAGTTCTTTTAATATCTGTATCGCAGGGACGCATGGGAAAACAACGATCACCACAATGGTGGCCCATTTGCTGCGAGATACTGGTTTTGGATGCAATGCATTTCTTGGAGGCATTTCCGTGAATTATGGAACTAATTTCTGGAGCCATGAAAAGAATGTATATGTGATTGAAGCAGATGAGTATGACAGGAGTTTTTTGAAATTAAGCCCGGATGTGGCCATTATCACAGCGATGGATGCTGACCACCTGGATATATATGGAACAGCCGAATCAATGGAACAGGCATTCATTGATTTTAGTAAAAGAGTAAAGCCGGGCGGCATGCTGTTGAGAAAATTCGGCCTGGAAAGGGGAAAGGAATTGAGTGCAGATACACATCTTACCTATAGCCTGCAGAATGAAAGTGCGGATGTGTATGCTAGGAATATCCGGATGATGAATGGCAGTTATGAGTTTGATGTGATGATGAGGGATAATATGCTGGATAATGTGCGGTTAAATATGGGCGGGATGCATAACGTGGAGAATGCGATAGCCGCAATAACGGTCGCCAGTTCTTTGGGAATAGATAACGAAAAGATCAAATCAGCCGTGGAGAATTTCCGGGGTGTGAAAAGAAGGTTTGAGTATATCATCAAAAATGACCGGCTGGTTTTTATTGATGATTATGCCCACCACCCGGAAGAGCTGAGGGCTTTGATCAATGGAGCAAAGACCTTGTTCAGCGGAAAAAAATGTACGGTGATCTTTCAGCCGCATTTGTTCAGCAGGACAAAAGACCATGCAGCTGGCTTTGCAGAAGTATTGGATATGGCGGATGAAGTGATCCTCCTGCCAATTTACCCGGCAAGAGAATTACCGGTGGAAGGGGTGAACAGTGAAATGATTTTGACAGGGATGAAGAAGGAACATAAAAAAGTAATGGACAAACAGGAAGTGCTGAGCTGGATAAAACAGGATTTTTCAAAAACAGTGAATAAAGATTTTGGAGAAGTACTGATCACGGCAGGAGCAGGAGATATAGATACATTGGTTGAACCAATCAGGGAATTATTGAAAGCGGTATAAATAAAGTGGGTACAAAAAGGACAATACGGAAAATTTTAGTTGTCAGCATGTGGTTGCTGATCGGCGGCGGTATGATCACCCTGCTGGCCGCGGCGATGCGGCAGCAGAAAAGTGAACGTTGTAAGGACTATAGTATCAGCATCAACGGGGTAAACGAAAATCTGTTTGTTGATGAAAAAGATGTACTGAAATTACTTTCAGCCGGAACAGAGGGGACTATTAAAGGTCAGCCTATGTCTGCTTTCGATCTTCTTAAGCTGGAGCAATTGCTGGAAAAGAATGTATGGATCAAAGATGCAGAACTCTATTTTGATAATAAAGAGGTGTTGCATGTGTCAGTAACAGAAAGAGAGCCGGTTGCCAGGATCTTTTCAACCACCGGTAAGTCTTTTTATATCGATAAAGAAGAAAAGAAAATACCCTTATCAGAGAAGATGAGTGCTAATGTTCCGGTATTTACAGGATTTCCGGAGATCAGTAAACGGATGACGGGCAGAGACAGCAGTTTGTTACATGATATCACTGTAACGGCAGGATTCATCAATAAAAATCCTTTCTGGTCTGCGCAGGTAGCACAGATAGATATTAATGCTGCCGGAGAGTTTGAAATGGTGCCGGTGGTGGGTAACCATACAGTAAAACTTGGAACGGGTACTAATATCGAAGCGAAGTTCAACAGGTTATTTGTCTTCTATAAAAATATTTTAAGCAAAACAGGATTTGATAAGTACCGGACCATTGATGTGCAGTATGCCGGGCAGGTGGTGGGAGTAAAAGGGTACACTACAAAAGTGGATTCAATCCAACTGAGAAGAAATGTAGAAAAACTATTACAGCAGGCCCGGGATATGAATTATGATACCGCTGTAAGGGCAAACGTATCACAGCCTGTACCGTATCCTGCTATGGAAAATGATATACCGCTGAATGCTACGACGAGTACCATAAATGATGATGGCCCCAATCCCAACCCTTTGAAACTTTCTGAAACCGGACCTAAACCAACCGGGCAAGATCCGAAACCTGTGCAGCGGGAACCGAAGGCAGTGATGCCGAAGAGGAATAATTGATATGGATGAACAGTGAGCCGGAAGATGAATGTAGCGTCGCAACGAAGACGCCATGAGAACTGAAGTTTGGACAATAAAAACTTTCGATAAAAACAACAACTAAAAACAACATTTATGAACAACGAACAACCCATTATTGTCGGTCTGGACATCGGAACAACCAAGATCGCAGTAATTGCCGGAAGGAAGAATGAATTCGGCAAGCTGGAGATACTCGGCTTTGGTAAAGCCAACTCCAATGGTGTGAAGCATGGACAGGTGCTCAACATTGATGAGACGATCAAAGCTATCAAGACAGCATTAGACAATTGTTTTGCTTCTAATCCGAACCTGGAAGTGAACGAAGTGTATGTCGGAATTGCCGGGCATCACATTAAAAGCTTACAAACAAGGGGTGATATCGTTCGCCAGAAGACGGATGAAGAGATTACCCAGAAAGAAATTGATCAGCTGATCGATGACCAGTACAAAACCTATATTCCTGCCGGCGACCAGATCATTGATGTGATCCCGCAGGAATTTACCGTGGATAATTTTCAGAATATTCCTAACCCGATCGGGTATGGTGGAGTGAAGATCGGTGCGAACTTTCATATCATTACCGGTGATAAAAATGCGATCCGTAATATCAACCGCAGCGTGGAGAAATCTGGTTTGCATACCAAGGATCTTGTATTGCAACCTTTGGCATCTTCTTCAGCAGTCATGGCACAGGAAGACCTGGAAGCCGGTGTTGCTATTGTGGATATTGGTGGTGGTACCACTGACCTTGCTGTGTTCTATGAAGGTATCCTGAAACATACGGCTGTAATTCCTTTCGCCGGTGAAAATATCACGAATGATATCAAAACAGGATTGGGTGTGCTTAAGACACAGGCAGAAGCAATGAAAGTACAATTTGGTTCGGCGTTAGCAAACGAAGCGAAAGCCAATGCTTATATCACTATTCCTGGCCTTCGGGGTATGCCGGCAAAAGAGATCAGTGTAAAGAACCTGGCGAATATCATCCAGGCAAGAATGAGTGAGATCATGGATTTTGTGACCTATCACCTGAAGCAGGTGGGTTTGGATAACAAAGCCCTGAATGGTGGTGTGGTATTGACTGGTGGTGGTTCACAATTAAAACACCTGATACAGCTGACAGAATATGTAACTGGTTTGCCTGCAAGAATAGGTTTCCCGAATGAGCATTTGGCTGCCGGTCATATTGAAGAACTGGCAAAACCAACCTATTCCACCTGTATCGGGCTTATCCTGAAAGGGTATGATGATTACGAACATAACCGTAAACAGTTTGAAAAGGAATACAAAAAAGTAGAAGTGCCCGACGGATTGAAGAAAACAGCAACAGAAGAAGCTACGGTAGAAGTAGAAGAAATGGTAAGTGCTGATAAAGTAAGACAGCGTCGCGGACTCAGCAATTTCTGGGGCAAATTCAAAGATGGTATTATCGACCTGTTCAAAGAAGAAGAAGATAAACGTCTCTGATCCGGTTAAACTGTATTGAGAAAATAACTAACCCATTACTACATAAAGCTGTGACTGAAGAACAGCTTCATTAAATTCAAAGACTATGATTCATTTTGATCTGCCGAAAGAAAAATCATCCATATTGAAGGTGATCGGCGTTGGGGGCGGGGGTGGAAATGCGGTGAACCATATGTTCAGCCAGCAGATTGATGGTGTCAATTTCATTATCTGCAATACCGATGCACAGGCGTTGGCCAATAGTGGCATTCCCAACCGGGTACAGCTGGGGCCACACCTTACCCAGGGTTTGGGTGCAGGGGCTAATCCTGATATCGGCCGCCAGGCTACAGAAGAATCTCTGGAAGAGATCAAACGGATCCTGGAAGTAAATACCAAGATGGCTTTTATCACAGCCGGGATGGGCGGTGGTACAGGAACAGGTGGTGCTCCCATCATTGCAAAAATTTGTAAAGACCTCGGGATACTAACTGTGGGTATCGTTACCACGCCATTTGCTTACGAAGGAAAAAAACGCCAGCAACAGGCAGAGGAAGGTATCAAGATATTGAAAGGCTATGTTGACACTTTGCTGGTGATCAGCAATGATAAACTGCGGCACCAGTTCGGCAACCTGAAAATGCGGGAAGCCTTTGAGAAAGCAGATAATGTACTGGCAACAGCGGCCAAATGTATCACGGATGTGATCAACAGCACCGGCCAGATCAATGTTGACTTTGCCGATGTATGCACCGTGATGAGAAACGGAGGTGTTGCCATCCTTGGAAATGCGGAAGCAGCTGGCGAGAACCGTGCACAAAAAGCAATCGAAGAAGCCCTGAACTCTCCATTGCTAAACGATAATGATATTCATGGTGCCAAGTGGATACTTATTAATATCAACTCGGCGGAAGGGGAACATGAGTTTACCATGGATGAAGTGGAAGTGATCCAGAATTATTTACTGAGCCAGGCCGGAGAAGGTACTGATGTGATCCTCGGTATGGGCTATGATAATACACTCGGCAATAAACTGGGTATTACACTGATTGCAACGGGTTTTGAACATAAAGATCCGTTTGCAAAGGCAGAACCCAAGAAAGAAGAGCCAAAGAAAGAAGAGAAAATAGTGATGGTGCTGGGGAAAACAGAAGATGCACCGATCCCTGTCAAGGCGATAGTAAAGGAGGAGGTAAAACCTGTTGTGGAAGAAAAGCCTGCTATTGTGGAAGCAGCTCCGGTAAAGGAAGACCTGCTGGCTCCCAAACTGGTAGAAGAATTTCCGTTACTCGAATCACCCATGCCATCTGTGAGTGATATGGCTGCTGTTCCCTCTTCTTATATTAAGGAGCAGGAACCCATTATGGAGCGGTTTGAATTGCAGTTGGAAGAAAAAATACTTAGTAATACTACGGTAAATACCAGCAGTACAACTACTGTTGACAAAATGTTAACGACAGTAGAATCTGAAAGTATAAATTCGACAACTCAAGCGCAAACCTTATCTCCCTTTTTTACGAACGAAGAAGAAAAAAATGCTGAGCTGCAGCTGAGCATTAAAGATAGTACTAGTACAACCAGCCCGTTGCCTGCAGCTGCGGGAGGTTATTTGGCCAGACCATCCAATATCTACGCAGAATCAAAAGCAGAGGTATCCACCTCAATGCCTTCTGCCGAAGAGCCGGTCCCTTCATATAAGACTGCCAGTAACGAAGAGGAAGAACTCCTTGAGTTGCAAATGCAGATCGTTGAACGGGATGACATTCCTGCGGCGGATGTGCCTATGGCCTATCAAGCTCAACCACCTTTAGCCACCCAAGTTGAGGATCCGGCGATGCTGGACGAAACAGAGGAGCAAAAACGTAGGGCAGCAGAACGTTTACAGAAATTACGTAATCTGTCATTCAACGTTAATGCAAACGACCCGAATAATGAGTTTGAAACCGTGCCGGCTTACATCCGCCGCAACATGGAATTATACAACAATAATTCCCAGGTAGAGAACTTCTACAGCAATTACGAGGTCAAAACCGACCACAACAATCAAGCACAAATAAGTACGATCAATACCTTCTTAGACGGGAAGAAACCCGATTAATGATTTCGTTCCGATGAAGCCACTACAATAGCTAGTGTTTTTAGTTGTTCCCCCTGATTTTTATCAGGGGGTTTTATTCAGATCTATTACTATCATAAAACCAGTAAAGGGAAAGCCAGCAAGTAATGACTGGCTATAATAGTTATTGAGAAATCCATTTTCTACAGATCATCATACTTATACTTTCTTACTGCCAGGTAAACATACAACCCGGCAAAGGCAATTGCTGAACCCAGCATAATCAATTTATCAGGTTTATTACCAAATATTCCATCCATGCCCGGAAAAGAGATCAGCGAATCAGACACCTGCAGGGGGAGGAAGTGTTGTAATCCAGGAAATATTTTCCAGAATAACCACATGAAAATAAACTCCAGTAATAAACCATAGATGAAATATACAATGATGGCTACGCCACTACGCCGTAAAATGGTGGCGAGTAGCAGGGCGAACATGAGGTATACAAAAGTTTGTACAAATGTATACCCCAGTGTTTCTAAACCGGCAATGATTGAGAAATGAGTACTGGTGACGTTGCACATGATTGCTGTGGCAATAATATTCATGACCGTCACGACTATGGAAATACAGGTAATCAAACCGATCTTGGTATAAATAAATGTTTCCCGTTTCCAGCCATCAATAATATTTTGGCGGTGTGTTTTAAAATTAACCTCGTTAATAAAAAGATTAATGATTACCATACCCGGCAAATACAATAAAAAACTGGTGGAGAAGCAGACGGTTGTCCAGATGGTATCCTCCGAGAAAAGTTTAAAGATATCATCGCTCATGCCACCGGTCACCCGGCTCATCATTTGAGTATAGATCTTATAGAAAATATAGATGATGATTAATATACCCAGCATATACAACACCGAGAATACCTGGAATACCCGGTAGTTTTTGATCTTCATCCATTCGATTTGCAAATTCCTGAACATATACAATAGGTTTTTAGTAGTAGTTAGAATTAACGGTCGCTTTTTCCACCTGTGATTTCTAAAAATCTTGTTTCCAGTGATTTTTTCTTCAGCATCAGCTGGCTGAGGACAATTCCTTTTTCAAAACAATATTTATTGATGGCGGCTGTGGTTATGGTATCTTCCGCTTCCACCGTTATTGTTTTTTCATTTGTATACACATGCACAATACCCGGCATTTGCCGTAATGATTCTTCCAGAGCAGGTAAGTATTCTGCAGCCAGCTCTATTTCAGCTGTAGCCACCGACTGACTGCTACCAGACGAAGATGCATTCAATACATCATGTACACTCCCTACGGTTTTCAGATCGCCTTTCTGGATGATGGCCACATGGGTACAAACCTTCTCCACTTCATCCAGGATATGGCTGGCCATGATGATCGTTTTTCCCTCCCGGTTCAGTTGCCTGATCAACTCCCTGATCTCGGCGATACCTGCCGGGTCCAGTCCATTGGTAGGCTCATCAAAAACGAGGATATCCGGATTGCCTAATAAAGTAGAAGCAATGGCCAGGCGCTGTTTCATACCTAATGAGTAGGTACTGAATTTTGAATCTTTACGTTGCGAAAGATTTACTTTCTCCAGAACTTTAGGTATATCATCGTATCCTTTTTCTTTAATGGCGGCAGCTATCTTCAGGTTTTTTTCCCCGCTCAGGTAATGATAAAAATTGGGAGTTTCCAGTAAAGTACCGATCTGTTTGCGCATTTCATTACTGCTGCCGGGCTGTCCATTCCAGAGAAAAGAGCCGGCATTGGCTTTTAAGATATCCATGACGATTCCCAGCAAGGTGGTCTTACCACTTCCGTTGGGCCCAAGGATACCAAAGACACTCCCTTTCGGTACTTCGAAAGAAATATCATTCAGGGCACGGACAGGGCCATAGGATTTACTGATGTGCTGAATGGAGAGAACTGAACTCATAGTAAAAAAATTGATTACCCGATGAAGATAATTCTTTTCCATCTTTGCTGTAATTTTTTGTAACAATGGCAGTCTTGTGTTGTTGTAAGGAAGAAACATACTATTTATGGCAACAGTACTTATCACAGGCGGTACCGGTTTGATCGGCAGGGCACTTGCAAAAGCCTTATTGGAAAAAGGATATGAAGTGATCATTCTTACCCGTGATCCTGCAAAATCCGCCACCCAAACTACCCGGTTGAATTACGCTGCCTGGGATCCTGCTGCCTTAATAATCGACACGGCAGCCATCACCAAAGCGGATCATATCATTCACCTGGCAGGGGCGGGTGTGGCAGACAGGCGATGGAGCAAAAAAAGAAAACAGGAAATTGTGGAAAGCAGGGTAAGGAGCGGAGAGCTGCTGGTAAAAGCGTTAAAAGAAACAGCGAATAAAGTACAATCAGTGATCAGCTCTTCTGCTATCGGCTGGTATGGGCCGGATGGAAATGAGCAAAATACGGGCTTTACCGAAGAGGCTCTGCCCGCACCTGATTTCCTCGGACAAACCTGTAAGCAATGGGAAGCCGCTATTGAGCCGGTAATGCAGCTGGGAAAACGATTAGTAAAACTCAGAACAGGAATAGTGCTGAGTAAAGATGGGGGAGCTTTAAAGGAATTTTTAAAACCATTACGTTTTGGAATTGCCAGCATTCTTGGTACTGGCCGGCAAAAAATCAGCTGGATACATATTGATGATATGGTGAGACTCTATATCACTGCCATCGAAAAGGAACAAATGAATGGTGTTTATAATGCGGTGGCTCCTTTTCCTGTTACCAATAAGCAGTTGATAATGGCACTGGCCAGGAAGAAAAGGGGACGGTTCTTTATACCGGTATATGTTCCATCTTTTGTGTTAAAGATCATGCTGGGAGAAATGAGTATTGAAGTACTAAAGAGTGCCACTGTTAGCTGTGAGAAATTAAGTAAGGCTGGTTTTGTTTTTCAATACCCCACCATCGCTGCGGCATTTAATGATATAAAATAAAAGCCCCAACCGGGGCTTTTATTTTAGAATCCTTTTTTCTCCTCCGGTAGTTTTGGTGTTTCTTTTTGTGTAAAAAGAACCGGGCTCACTTTCTTCGGATCGCCCTGGTAACTCCAGGTAATATTATTGATATACTTTTTAAAAACGGCATTCAACTGTTCCAGGGTCACGGTCTTCATATCATCTTTGATGGTATTGGCCCTTTTCCAGTTACCATGGATCACTTCATTGGCAGCTAAAGAACCCGCCTGCGCATCATTCGTTTCCTGGCGATAGTAAACATTGGTCAGGTATTGCGTTTTTATATTCTTCAATTCTTCTTTTGTAAAACCCTCCTGTTTTACTTTATCGATCAGTTGACGGGCCACGGCAATATATTTATCCGGATCAGTCGTGGTTACATAAATATTGGAATAATTGGATGCACCTGCACTAAACCAGGCACCCGGTGCATAAGACAACCCATTCTTGCTCCTGATCTCTACGAAATGTCGGCTGCTGAATACCCGCATAGCCAAAACAAAAGCATTAAAATCAGGAGTACCGGGTTTAGGTCCACCGGTAATGCCTTGAATATAGTTCGTGGCATTCTCTCTTTCCTGGGGTTTGAATGTATTGACAGGAGGCGTATAACTTTCTTTTTTCATCACAAAAGGAGCTCCTTGCTGGATTTTTGCAAGAAGATCTTTCACTTTGGTTTCGATCACCGCTTTGTCCAAATCGGCAACGATTACAATCGTAAGCCTTGAACGGGTGAAAACAGACTGCCAGTATTTTTTTGTTTCTTCCGGGGTTAACTTTTCTACTGTAGCTACAGTACCTTGCGGATCTTTTGCATAATTTTTTCCGGCAAAGGCTGTCTGCCGGGCCATATTATCAATTGCATTGTCCGGGTTAGATTCATTTGCCCGGATGCCGTTGATGGCATCCTGTTTGATCCGGGCAAATTCTTTGGCATCAAACCTTGGTGAAAGCAATGCATCGGTATATAAAGGCCATACGGTTTCAAAATCACTTTTAATACAGTTCATCCTGAAGGTAGCATAGTCCATTCCGGTGCTGCCGCCTACCTGTGCACTCACTTTATCCAATTTATCTTTAAAGCTGTTCTTATCATCTTTGGTAGTGCCGCATTCTGTAAGGGCTGTCATGGCCAGGCTCTCGATACCGGCTTTTGCCGCCGGATAGTTTTGTACACCTCCTTTCACGATCGTTTGGATGACCACAATATCATTTCCACTGGGCTGCACGATTACTTTTACGCCATTTATCAGCATGTCATAGGCTTTACCCATCTGTGCCGGCAGCAGCTGTGGCAGTGACAGGGAAGCTATAAGTATTATATAACGAAGTGTTTTTTTCATATTGATTTTTTTAGTTCGTGAAGAATGATTCGGGCTTTAATTGCTTATTCATTTCTTCGTTAATGATCATTCCGGCAACAAATGGGGCACCGGTAATATATTTTTTAATATACTGCTGGATATCTTTGCGGGTTACTTTCTGCAGATCATCGGGGTAAGCAGTGAAATAATCAAGGGATGTGCTGCACCACTGGAAGGTTAGCTGCATAGAAAGAGTGGAAGGTTTTTCCGCATTGCGGATATGATTACGGCGCAAAATATCTTTAGCGGTCTGGAGTTGTTCATCCGTAAAATAATCCTCATCTCCCCAGGCCATGATCTGTTTCAGAATGCTGCTATGACATTCAGCCAGTTTTGTTGGATTCGGTACAGCAAACACTTGTATCGGGCCAACATATTTACAGGTTTGGTAACTAACACCAGCATAAGTAGCAAGTCCTTTATCAACCAGGGCTTGTTGCCATTTGGAAGAATTCAATCCCAGGATGGCTGAAAAAACGTCCGCAGCAACAGTGGCAGCAGAATCATTCCTGTAATCAGGGCCCTGCCACTGGTACATGGTATAAGGTGTTTGGGCAATTGAGGACACTACAACATTATAATTTGTCTTTTCTATTGGTTTGAATTCGGGAATAGGATATTTTTCGTGAGGATTAAAACCACTGTGTTCCCAATCGCCGAATATTTTTTTAGCCTGCGCAAAAGCTGCCGCAGGATTAATATCTCCGCAAATAACCAGTAATGAGTTATTAGGATGATAATACTTGTCTTTGATGATCATCATTTTCTCAGGGGTGGCTGTATTAATGATATCATGGTCGCCAATAGCTGTTTTACGGGAGAAGTGTTCGCCCCAGCATCGCTTGTTCACATCGATCCATAACTGGAATCCGGGATCACTTTCACCCCGTTGAAATTCCCCATCCACCACGGGTCTTTCTTTCTGCATATCTTCTGTGCGGTAAATGGGATAACGAATGGCGGCGTTCATGAAACGAAGCCCGGCATCCAGGCTATCTTTATCAAAGGTGAAATAATAATTCACCCGTTCATCGCCGGTGGTGCCATTCCAGATCATACCCAATTCTTCTGTACGGGCAATGAATTTTTCCTGGTCAGGATAATCTTTGTTGGCTTTAAAGAACATATGTTCAAATAAATGGGAGAGGCCGCTGTATTCAGGTCCTTCTGTATAGGCACCGTTCTTTACGGCGATCTCAATGGTGGCCAATGGTACTTTATGGTTTTCGATCACTACCACTTCGAGACCGTTGTCAAATTTTTGCCAATAATAGCCTTTCGGCAGTTTAGGCTGGGCAGTTGCTGCAATTGTAACAACAAGGCCTGCCAGTACGAGCCAATTTTTGTGCATAAGAAAATGATTGAGGTTTTGATTATTCCGGCTTTAAGGTACTGAAGACGCAGGTAAGTAAAAAAAGTTACGTCAGGTTTGGGAACTCCGGTCTTTAGCAGGGATATCCGGTCAATGTACATCACCGGGAGAAACAGTCCGGTGATCGGGGTGCCAGATGCTGGTGAACTCCCCGATGATCGCTTTACCTCCTGCAAAATCCAGTTTGTGAAGTTTGAGTAAGTCAATATCCTGCTTCAGTACTTTACGGTGCATGGGGTGCATGGTGCCTCCATTGCTGCTGTCGCCGGCACGGCCTTCGGGGTTGTATTGAAACTGCGGATCAACCAAAGTACCTCTTGGGTACATGATGCCGGGGATACCTTGCCCCCGCAGATCAAGGTCTTTTGGATGTTCCAATCCCAGGGTATGCCCGTATTCATGTGCCGCCGTGGTGGAGCCTTTGTATAGGTTTTCCAGTTTGAAATAACCGCTGTTGCAACCCAATCCATCTACGAAAGAAATATTGCCATGGGCAAACTCTTCAATACGGAAATAATTATTACGAGGATCCAGGTTCTGGTAAATATCAACCGGTGAAATAGCCGGTTGGTACCCGGCAGTTATTTTAAAACGAATCAGCAGCTCATACCCTTCGATTACAAGTACAGCTTGTGGTTCATTCCACATGGTTTCGATCTCATCCCGTATCATTTCTGTAATAGCTTCATCAGCTGCATTACCATAAGTGATAATGTTGGAAGTAATAATCAGATGCTGCCTGTCGTATTCTGCTGTACCCATAATAAAAAAGCGTTAAGCAAATTACTTAACGCCTTGCAATTCTATCCAATTAATTAGTTGTTAAAATAGATTTTGAAAGCTTCATTGATCCGTTCAAATTCCTTCCGGGATGCTTTGATGCCCATCAGCCCGCCGGATAATATAAGCCCCATGTCCCGGTGCAGCCGAACGGAAAAAAGTTCATCCTGTTGTTTGATGGTTACTTCCAGTTTGAAATATTTTACAAATACACCGAAGAGGATACGCATCACTTTACTTCCTTTCTGGTAAACCCTTTCTTCCCCGGTATCTTTCCTGAGCGGCAGGTTTTCGGAAGTAAAGAATAGGTTGAGCTTATTGTCCAGTTCTGCCTTAGAAGTTCCGGTAATGTTATAAACAACAGCATCTTTTTCAAAGTCAGCAACTTTGCAATTCATAACTGGCTTATTTAATTTCTGATCGGCCTTCCGCTTTTTAACACACTTTGTATCCTTTCGAGGCTTTTCTTTTCGCCACATAAAGAAAGGAAAGCTTCTCTTTCCAGGTCCAGTAAGTATTGTTCAGACACAAAAGTTGGTTCACTCAGGTCGCCCCCGCACATGACATAAGCCAGTTTCCTGGCTACCAATGCGTCATGTTCAGTTGCGTAGTTGGCAGTTTTCATGGCATGGATACCGGCGTATAAGGCACCGAGTGCAGAACGGCCCAATACTTTTACATCCTTGCGTTGCACTGGCATCGTATAACCGCTGTCGAATATTTCAATGACCGATTTTTTTGCTTCGGCAATTCTTCTTCCCTGGTTCACCACCACTTCATCCAGGCCTTTCCTGTACACGCCGATGTCAAATCCTTCAAAAGCAGATGTGGCTACTTTAGCGGTGGCAATATTCAAAAAGCGGTTTTTTAATGTGATCGTTTCAGGTTCGTCTTCATGCATTTCGTCGGATGCTCTTAATGCGAATTCCTTGGTACCTCCACCGCCGGGAATCAAACCCACTCCTAATTCAACAAGGCCGGTATAGGTTTCTGCAGCAGGACAAACCTTATCAGCATGTAAGCTTAATTCACAGGCACCTCCTAAAGCTAATCCATGGGGTGCCACCACAACGGGTACAGAAGAATAACGGGCTCTCATCATCGTATTCTGGAATAAGCGGATCGCCATATCCAACTCATCATATTCCTGGTCAATAGCGAGCATAAAGATCATTCCCACATTGGCACCGGCTGAGAAATTGGGACCTTCATTACCGATCACTAATCCCTTATAACTCTTCTCTGCTTTTTCAATGGAAGTTTGAATACCTGCTAATACGTCGCCGCCAATACTTCCCATTTTAGTGAACCATTGCAGGCCGAGTACATCGTCACCCAAGTCATATAATTTGCAGCTGCCATTTTTCCAAACCAGTTTATCCTGGTAATTGCTCATCACAATAAATGCTTCACCTCCGGGCAATACTTTATAGGATTTGCTGGCGGGATCATAACAGTATTTCTTACCGGCTTCTACTTTGAAGAAATTTTTATTTCCTGCTGCGACCATTTCTTCCACCCAGGGGGCTACTTTATAACCCGCTTTTTTCATTGCTTCGGTTGTTTTGCTCACTCCCAGCACATCCCAGCTTTCAAAAGCGCCGATCTCCCAGCCAAAGCCAGCCATCATGGCATCATCTACACGGTACAACTCATCACTGATCTCCGGGATACGGTGAGAGATATAAGAGAACAAACCATAATGAAAATGACGATAAAAATCTCCGGCTTTGTCCTGGCCGGCACATAACATTTTCAAACGCTGGTACAGGTCATCTATTGGTTTGGCAGCTTCTACCGTAGCGAACTTTGGTTTTACCCTCGGTCCATATTCCATCGTATCCAAATTCAGTGTCAGTATTTCTTTTTCACCAGTTGCGGTTTTTGTTTTCTTGAAAAACCCCTGGCCGGTTTTATCACCCAGCCAGTTATTGGCTACCATTTTATCTAACCAGGCGGGAATGGCAAACTGCTCTCTTGCTTCATCAGCAGGGCAATTATCGGCTACTCCTTTTGCCACTTTTACCAGCGTATCAATACCCACCACATCGGCGGTCCTGAACGTAGCTGATTTCGGACGACCAATGATCGGCCCGGTTAAGGCATCAATTTCATCAATACTCAATTTCAGTTTCTCTTTTACATTCATGATGGCCATCATGCCAAATACACCCACACGGTTGGCAATAAAAGCCGGGGTGTCTTTACACAATACGGTGGTTTTACCGAGGTAGAGGTCACCATAACTCATCAGGAAATCAACAACAGCAGGATCGGTATCAGGAGTTGGGATCACTTCGAGTAACCGCAGGTAACGGGGCGGGTTGAAGAAATGCGAACCACAGAAATTCTTTTTAAAATCTTCACTTCTTCCTTCGCTTAGCATATGAATGGGTATGCCGGATGTATTGGATGTGATCAGTGTGCCGGGTTTGCGGAATTGCTCTACCTTTTCATAAACGATCTTTTTGATATCCAGTCTTTCCACCACCACTTCAATGATCCAGTCGCAGGTGGCAATATCTTTCATATTGTCATCAAAGTTGCCGGTGCTGATCTTCTTGATTACATCTTTATGATAAACCGGGGAGGGATTAGCTTTGATAGCAGCAGCCAGGGCATCATTCACGATCTTATTCCGCAGTTTTGGATCGGTGCTTTCTGTAGCTTCTTTGGGAACAATGTCCAGCAACAAAACCTGCACACCGATACCTGCAAAGTGGCAGGCGATCCTTGAACCCATTACACCTGAGCCCAGAACGGCTACTTTTTTTATACTCCTTTTCATACGACAAAATTAGTTAGTTATGCAACTATTTTGAAATCGAAGATAGGAGTTTTTCTTGCAGAAAAAGCAAAATGTAAGCAGCTTAAAATGAAGATAACGGGCCGTCAGAGCGGGGAGAGGCTACAGTCAACCGTTACCCGGATGGATTTGGAAATATTATCCCGGTAGAGTTTGGGAATGCTGATCTTGTAATCCGCCACCAGCACATTGAACACAGCGTTTAAAACAACCTTACCATCTTTAACGGTTACGGTTCCACTGGTCTCCATGTCTTTTGTTTCACCGTGAATAGTGAGTTTGCCTTTTACTTTGGCCGTATAGGTTCCGTTGACGGTATAATTGATATCGGTATGGTTAATGATCTGTCCTTTGAATTCGGCTTTGGGGAATTTGCCGCTTTCAACATACTTATCATTAAAATGTTCCTGCATTAATGCTTTTTTAAATTCAAATCCTTTCATCAGCACGGCAAACTGTAAACTGCCAGTTCCTGTATCGAGTAAGGTTACCACATTCCTGTTGACAGCCTCAATATTCTCCAGGGAAGTGGAGGAGAAAAAGGATATCCTGCCGCTTTTGGTATAAAATTTACCCTGGGCCATTACGAAACAAGGCAGTAATAAAAAAAGAACAATAGTAATGAGGCTGTTTGTTTTCATATTCTTCGTTAATCTTTTTTATTGATTACGACACAGCGGTTTAAAATAATATCAGAACCCAATCCCATTTCATCTTTATTATACCCGGTGCAGGCTCCCCGGATTGTTACAGACGATTGATTGATCAATCCTGTTACCCTGTCCTTGTGTAGGCTGTCAATTGCACAACGGATAGCGGACATACTGTTATTATCTCCTATCACAATGGTGAAATATCCTTTGTCATCTTTCTCCACCGCTTTCACCTGGCCGGTAAGCTCCAGTATTTTACCATTGTATTTTTTTGCACTCAGGGAATCATTGCTTTCATATTCTTTGATGAGATCAGTCGCCACCAGCACGAAATCTGCTTTAGCGGAAGCAAGATTTTTATTGGTCCGGGTATATTCTTTATAACCATACCAGGCAGCAGCTACTGCTGCTAATAAAAAGAGGAGCAAAATTATTTTCTTGCGGTTCACTTGATGCAGGTTATTTCACCTGTCTCAATCGTAATCAACAGGCGGAAGGTTGCGCTGCCGCACTTCTTTTTTGTAGTTGCGGACCAGTTTTTTATTGCCTTTTACACCCGTGCTGGTGCTGGCCCCGCTGATCACCATTTTGATGAGATAGTTCAGGGAAGACCGTTCCCGGTTGCGCAGGTAAAATATCTTCCCGGTCCTTTTTGTGTTCTTGTTTTTTATAAGGAAACTGTTAGCCGCAAAATTCAGCAGGCCGGTAAGGAATTTTCGTTTCTTTTTGTTCTTTGTTAAAATGATTTCTGCTTTCAGGTTATGGTAAAGCATCAGCATATCTCCATACGCATAGTACTCGTTGCCATGCACCCGCATACTCATCGTATCAAGGTACCCGGATTTTAACCGGGCGGATACCAGGGGTACCAGCACCGGGTTCAGGATCCGCATATCTGCGGGCTTTAACCGGGCTGTCATCAGGAAACCGGCCAGTGAGTCTAAATAGGACTCTCTCAAACGAAGACGTACCCAAACTGAATCGAACAAATAGCCGTTGGCCTGTATGCGCAAACTATCTTTTTCAACCAGGTCATAATTCCGGAAAGGAAAGACCCGCAGGGTCATTCTTGTAACTGGAATTGTCCCCGCCTGGTCGGTTTTGGGATTGTGCTCGGTATAAACAGCATAAGCATTATTGAGCAGCACACTGTCAACCGAAATTTTGAAAGGAATACTTTTTATCCGGGCCGTCATCAGTGGTTTGATGACGCCGGTTTTAAAGGGGGGACGATTATCCCGGTAATCCGAAAAGCGGACGTCGTCAATTTTTACCGTTCCAATAGTTACGATGGTGTCACGGAGGTATTTATCAAGATCAAAAGGACCGATGCTGACAGCACCGGTCGTGGCCTGTACGAAATCCGTTTGGTAAGGATGTTTTTTTACAAAAGTTTCCCGGTCATCAGCAGGAGAGTAGTGGAAAGAATCCAATGTGAAATACCGGTTGTTGCGGTCATAGCCGGCATTATACCAATTGAAAATATTATCGTTGTTGGTATAGCTGCCCGTGATGCGATCCAGGCGGAACCGGGTATTCTGTTCTACCAGTTTTCTTACACTGGATAAGGCGCCGGATTGAAGAGCAAGATCTTTTAGTTGTACTGTTTCAATTACTAATGATCCGGCCTTTTTACCAAGGCTGTCAACCCGGAAGTTTTTTCCATTCAGTAAAGAGATGCCTGCCTGCCATTGAATGCCTGAATCCGGCTGCTGCAGGTAGCTGATATCGTGAAGCCGGGCGGTTATTTCACCTTTTCCGGCATCAAAGAGTTTTCCTTTTTCATTTTCCAGGATAAAACTGTTGAGGAGAACAGAGAGCTGCCGGGTATTAATAAAGGATTTCCCGCTACTCACTTCATCAAGCGATAAATAGTTATTGGCAGTTCTCTTACCAAACCAATCCAGTTTGACAAAGCCATCTTCTGTTTGTTGCCTCAAATGTATTTCCGGTTGTTCAATTCTCAACTGATCTATGATTCCCGCCGGGAGTGACAGCTCTTTTACTATGGATTGTTCAGTTTTTTTATTCAGCCGGATGCTGATATCGGGTTTGGTGATCTTCATTTCCCGGGCATTGATCTCCCCGGCAATGGCCGATTGTATGTCGGGTATAAATGAAAGTTGCGGAATGACAGCGTCGATGGTATCAGTGCTACCGTTCTTTTTGAAATTGATATTTTCAAGAACGGCTTTCCTGTGATCGGCGATATCAACTGTCTCAATACTTAATTGAGAATTCCTGTCAGAAGCTTTTATATTATTACCGGACAACTGCAGGCCGGCGATGATCGGTTTTTCACCCGGCTTTAGCAGGAACGCAATAGCTGATAAATGATTGACATGGCCAGATGCAGATTTGCCGCCACCTGCATACTGAACAGTTGTATTCTTGCCGTTTATATCTGTAAGACTAATAAACGAAGTTCCCTTGCCGGATCTTTTTTTCTGCATAGCAGCAAGATTGATATTGGCTTTATCCCAGTTGATACCTGCTATAGTTACATCCCCTGTCAGCTCATTAATAAAAATCTCATCCATCCGGACAGCATCTGCTGTTGCATCAATACTCTTATCATTATTTTTTACTATGACTCGGCCTGCATTCAACTTACTGTTATTGCCTGTATAAATAATGCTGTCCATCTGCACTGACAGGTCGTTGATCCTGAAATTACCCCGGCTGAAATCAAGGTGGTTAACGGAACGCCGGATACCCGAAAGCTGGCTTGATCCTAATAGCGAACGGCTTTCTACAGATAGTGTCGCGTCTTTTAAATCCATGTCAATGCCACCATTCAGGTGCATTTCTATATTGCCATTCCGGATGGAAAGGTCTTCCAGCATAAACACCTGGCTGATATCCGCAAGGGCTTCAAAAAGATTTCTTTTTTGTTGCAGCCCGGTATTTTTATTGGGTTCTTCCGTATAATGGATCACCGGGTCGTACAGTATTGCCTGCTGTGCTGTTAGCTTTTGTTCAAACAAAAGATCATCCCAGGAAAGACCCGTGAGCTGGAATTTCGGAACTTTAAAACTATTCACCGGGCTGCCTTTCACCCGCTGCTGAAAGGCAAAATTATTCAGGTAGATCTTGTCGTTATTGACAAGAATACTATCAAATTGTAAAGCATATAAACTATCTCTCAGGAAATTTTCATAGTTCCTGATTGCCATACCAAATTTTTCTACCCGGAACGGCCTTGCCGCATCATTGTCAATCGTGAGGCCCTGTATCTCGAAATTATTTTTATTGGAGGTAAAGGAACTGGGTTTGCCATTCCTGATCGTATTTATATCAAAGCTGGCATTATTGACGACTACAAAATTCAGTAACAGGTCACCGGTCAGCTGGCGGATGATCTCGTCCAGTTTCGGAGCTTTAACTCCCTTACTTTTTCTTTTGTCAAGGTCAACAACCAGTTTAAATGTGGGATTGATACAATATACCGAATCTGCTTTGATCACTTCGGACCGGTAGAGTGTGTCAAAATTGATATTCGTTAACTGTAACGCATCAAAATAAATACTGAATCCCGTGCTGTTATTATCTGTTTTCAGTGCTGCGATGGTGCAACTGTCAAACTCCACGATCTTCTTTTCGATATTGATACGGAATTTCCTGTAACTCAGCCGGTGCCTTCCATCCGGGAACATAATATCCTGGTCTCTTGATTTCAGCACAATATTATCACTAAAAAATATTTTTTCTTTGCCGGTCAGCTGGCCGGTATCAATTTTAAAATTATCAATGTGAAAATCTATTTTCCCGATTTGTACGGGTAACTGGTCAGTGTCCATTTTATTGACAAGGGTGAATGTCGCATTTTCGATCTCAAACTTTTTTACCTCCAGCACTTTCATCGCATCCTGGATGGATTTATAAATGCGTCCCATTTCCTGCGGGATAGACGATTTTTCTCCTCGTATACTGTCCCTGGAGGCCCTGAGCCGGGTGACAAGTATGTCCGGGCTGTTAAGGGATAATTTATCGATCAGCACTTTCTTTTCAAAGATCAGCGGGAAAACGCCTTTTACTTTCAGCTTGATATTTTTCACTGCAAAGCGGTACGTGGTGCCTGCTGTAACGGAATCGGTGGTATAAAACACGGCATCTTCCAGTTCCATTTTTTTGCTGAACCAGTTGAATTTAAAATTGCTGACCTCCAGTTTAATATTTCCATTTGATTTTGATTCTACCAGGTCCTGGATGATCTCTTCAGCATGGTTGACGATCCAGAAATGAAAAGCAGTCAGCAGTATAAGTAAACTGCCAACGATGATGCCGGTGACCTTTAAAATTTTCCTGGTAAGCCGTTTTGCCGTCAAGGTGCGGAAAGATTAAGGCATGAATTTACTGAAAACCAGCGGCTCCTAAAACGAAAACCCCGTTTCTGCTACGAGAAACGGGGTTGTTCGATCCTTTTTTACCGGTTAACTAACATTTGAGCCGGTGTCTATTGTATTTTCGGGGTTGATAAAATGAAGTTTACCTGATTTATCTTCTGCCATCAGGATCATACCATTGCTTTCAATGCCCCTCATTTTTCGGGGTGCCAGGTTGGTTACAACGGTTACCTGTTTGCCAACAATGTCTTCGGGCTTAAAGTGAAGTGCAATACCGCTGACAATTGTTCGGGTTTCAAAACCAAGATCAACAGACAATTTTAAAAGTTTATCCGCCTTCTCTACTTTCTCTGCAGTCACTATTGTCCCCACTTTCAGGTCTATTTTAGCAAAGTCTTCAAATTGGATAGTTGACTTGTTAATTGGTTGATCAGTTGACTGGGGTGCCGGCTCAGGCGTATTGCTTTTTACTGGTTCATTCATAATTAAATTACTTTTCAATTTTTCAACTTGTTCACTCACTTCAGCATCTTCAATTTTCCGGAACAATAACTGCGGTTCTCTTAAGCTATACCCCACACTCAGCAGTTTTAACTTACCGGCATTTTCCCAATCCAGCATTTTGTCCACCACTTTCATCATTTGTATCATTGTTTTGGCAGTATTCGGCAGGAAGGGATTGATGAAGATCGCCAGGTTCGCCGTTAATTGTAAGCAGAGATGAAGTGTATTATCAATACTCTTTTGAGCTGCTATCGACTGTGGACTATCGTCTATTACCTGTTTGGCCACGATCCAGGGTTCTTTCTTCTGCATATATTGATTGCCCTTGCGGGAGAGATCGATCACTTCAAACAAGGCTTCCCTGAACTTGTATTCTTCCAGCAGGCCTTCAATTTTAGTTTTAGCGTTTTTGATCTCTTCTATCAGCGTCCGGTCATTTTCATCCAGCAGATCTTCATGCAGCTTTGGTACTTTGCCGCCGCAAAGTTTATGCATCAGCACCCAGGTCCGGTTCACAAAATTGCCAAAAATGGAAACCAGTTCACTGTTCACTGCATCCTGGAAACCCTTCCACATAAATTCACTGTCCTTGGTTTCCGGTGCGATCTGGGTGAGATAATAGCGCAGCATATCCACGGCCTGTCCGCCGCCGTTGTCTTTCTTCACAAAATCATTGATATAATCCCGCATATCCAGCTTCCAGTTACGGCTGGTACTCATTTTATCGCCTTCCAGGTTCAGGAATTCATTGGCAGGAACATTGGCCGGTAAAATATTACCATGCTGTTTCAGCATCACCGGGAAGATGATGCAATGGAAAACAATATTGTCCTTGCCCACAAAATGAACAAGCTGGGTGTCCTTGTCATACCAATACGGTTCCCATGCCTTATTATTATCAAGGGCCCATTGCTTGGTGGCACTGATATAACCGATCGGCGCATCAAACCATACATATAATACTTTTCCTTCTGCATCTTTCAAAGGAACTTTTATACCCCATTCAAGGTCCCTTGTCACAGCCCTTGATTGCAAACCGCCTTCGATCCAGCTTTTGCACTGGCCTACTACGGTTGCTCTCCAGTCATCTTTATGTTGTTCTAAGATCCATTCTCTTAAAAATTGTTCGTGTTTACCCAATGGCAGGTACCAGTGCGATGTTTTTTTCTTGACCGGCGTTTTACCACTTAGCGTACTTACCGGGTTGATCAGTTCATCAGGACTTAAAGTTCTGCCGCAGGTCTCACACTGGTCGCCAAAAGCCCGGTCGCTGCCGCAATTCGGGCAGGTGCCTTTAATATAGCGGTCTGCCAGGAAAGTTTTAGCCTCTTCATCATAATACTGTTCCGTTTCTTTTACTTCCAGTTCGCCCCTGTCGTTGAGGTAGGTAAAGAATTCCCGGGCTGTTTCATGATGAAGGGGTTCGCTGGTGCGGTGATAAATGTCAAAGCTCATCGACAGGTCTTCAAAATCCTGTTTCATCGCTTCATGGTATTTATCAATGATGGCCTTTGGAGTGGTTCCTTCTTTGGTGGCCTGGATAGGAATGGCGGTGCCGTGTTCATCACTGCCGCAGACAAATACCACATCTCTTTTTTGTGCCCGCAGGTAACGGGCATAGATATCGGCCGGGATATACGCACCGGCCAGGTGACCCACATGTTTCAATCCATTGGCATAGGGCAGGGCGGAAGTAATTAAATATCGTTTCGGTAAACTCATGAAATGATGCTGATTATTAGCCTGCAAAAATACCGGAATAGCAGCCATTACCCAAACACAGCAAAAACCCCCTGGCTGGCAGAGGGTTTGTTATGCAATTCAATGATTTTATTTTTTCTTTCGTTTATGCAACAACATCCAGCCCAGGTAATCCGGTTCAGCAAAAGCATTATCCCAACTGTTATGGTTTACGCCGGGATATTCCGAATATTTCACTTCTGCTTTGATGGCTTTGAGTTTGTTCACCATTTCTCTTGACAGGTTTACGTTCACCACCGCATCAGCTGCCCCATGAAATACCCAGAAAGCAGTTTTCTTGATCCGCTTATCATAGTTTTTTACATCACCCCCACCACAAATAGGGAGGGCGGCTGCATATAAACCAGGATAACGGTAAACGGATTCAAAAGTCCCCATACCGCCCATGGACAGGCCGGTTATATACACCCGGGAAGCATCCACGGCTTCTTCTGTCATTATTTTTTTCACCAGTTCATTAGCGGCCAGCAAAGGCCAGTTTGCTTCTCCGCTGTAATCCAGCTCAAATTTTACCGGCTGCACGGTTCTGTCAATTTTTGAAGCCGCCCAGAAACTTTCTTCAGGGCATTGCGGAAAAATAATAATAGCCGGGAAATTTTTGCGGTTCTGTTCTGTCAGCATAAGTTTGGCGCCATGGGTCAGTTGTTTTTCATTATCCTTGCCTCTTTCACCGGCACCATGCAGGAACAGCAGTAAAGGATATTTTTTTGTCTTGTCATAATTCTCCGGGTAAAGAATACGGTAAGGCAATGTTTTGCCTTCAGCAAATACAAATTCTTTTTTCTGGTAGAGTGCATAGGCCGGGTTGAATGCCGGTTTCTTCAACAGGCCCCGCATATTCAGCCAATCCCCGAAACGTTCGATCCATTGATCAGATGGCAGGTTCTGCATTTTCATACCAAAACCATGGCCACCTTTTGCATACATATGCAGTTCGGCATCTTTTTTAGAAGAGATCCATTTTGTATAAAGATCAACACTGTGCGGGGCAAGGCCCAACTGATCATCACTGGCGGCCACAATAAACATTGGGGCAGCATCTGCCGGCATAGTGCCCTGCATTTCTTTAGGGAAATAAGGATACACAGGTGCTGTGAAATCTGGTTTGTTTTCTTTTGAATAACCAAAGCTGGCAGAAGCTGCTACCGTACCACCGGCAGAAAAGCCCATGATTCCGATGCGGTCTGCAGAAAGATTATACTCCGCCGCATGTTTTCTTACATACGCTATCGCTGCCCTGCCATCAGTTATAGACAAGGGAATCACTTTACCGGTCTCTTCCTGGAATTCTTTGGTGCCCATTTTACTGGCTACTTCCGCTGCAGGGTCATTGGTTGCACAACGGACCAACCGGTATTTTAAAACAAAACAGGTGACTCCTTTTTTTACCAGCCATTTAGCTACATCAAAACCTTCACTGTTGATGGATAAGGCATAAAAAGCACCACCGGGACATATAATAACGGCAGTTCCATTGGCTTTACCTGCTTCGGGTTGAAAAACAGTTAATGTGGGTTTACTGACATTATACACCACTTTGGTCTGCCAGCTATTATTATCATTCTCTGCTTCATCCCAGGTCCAGCTTTCCGAACCGGGTGCCGGACCATCATATAAGGGGATTACTTTTTGTTGTGCCTGAATGACGGTTGTTCCAAACAATAAAATGCCGAGAAAGCAAAGAAGTTTTTTCATGTGATTTTTTTTGATGAGGGAACTCAAAGGTAGGAAAAGAAAAACCCCTTGCGGGTAAGGGGGGTTAACAATAGCACCGTGATTATTTTTTTAATTCTTCGATTGGCACCTGTGGCATCATCACTTTATCGCACTTCTCAGTCACGATATCTTTTGCCAGTTTGAAAACAGCTGTTTGCCGGGTGTCGGCTGAAGAGGCACCGATCTTTATCGTATAGTTACCCGCTTCTGCTATCCATGCTGTGGAGCCAGTATGAAAGGATGCCAGGTCAGCGGCTGTAATCGTAAAGGTAATTTTTTGGGACTGGCCGGGTTGTAATAAAACGGTTTTTGCAAAGGCTTTTAATTCAGCTGCTGGCTTATCCAATTTGCCCGCCGGTGCAGCAATATATAATTGCACCACTTCTTTACCAGCCACATTACCGTTGTTGGTTATCGTTACAGTTGCAGAGATTGGTTTAGTAAAATTGGTACTGCTCAATACTGCTTTGCTATAGGTAAAATTTGTATAGGATAAACCATAGCCAAATTCATAAGCTGGCTTTACGTTGAAAGTATTGTAGTAGCGATAGCCTACATAAATTCCTTCCTCATACGTCACTTCAGCCGGGATAGCTTTCATACCCATCATACCGGTTGTGGCTTTTTCAGGAAATTCTTTACCGGGAAACGTTTTTGCCGAAGGTTCGTCTTCATATTTTGCGGGGAAGGTGGTGGCTAGTTTGCCTGAAGGATTTACTTTGCCACTTAATATATCCACCACGGCATTACCTGCTTCCAGGCCGGGCTGCCAGGCCAATAGAATAGCATCCACTTCATCCCGCCAGCTTGCAACCTCGATCACGCCGCCGCTATTGATGACCACGACCACTTTCTTGTTTTTTGCATGAAAGGCGGTTGCCACTTTTGTGATCAGTTCTTTTTCTGCCACAGACAGGTTGAAATTATTTTCCACTTTACGGTCAGATCCTTCGCCAGCATTCCTTCCAATAGTGATCAGGGCAATATCCGCTTCTCCTGCTTTTTTGCTGGTCATTTCATCGGTTATGGTCAGCTCGGGAATTCTCGGTGTTGGGTTCATAAACTCTTCAAAGAAATTCTTTTTAGGCTGTTTGGCTTTTTCAGCTGCTACATAGTTGCTGTAAACTGACCGCAGTTCTTCATCAACGGACAAACCTGCATGGCTTAATCCCTGCACCAGTGATATGGTATACTCTTCATTCACATCACCGCTGCCGGTGCCCCCGGACACAAAATCGTAAGATGTATTGCCAAATGCGGCGATCTTTTTACTGTTCTTGCCAACAGGCAGGGCAGCGTTGTCGTTTTTCAGTAAGATCATTCCGTCTGCTGCTGCTTGTCTTGCAAGGACGGCATGAGCTTTCAGGTCGGGTGTATTACTGAATGCATATTTTTTAAAGGCCGGGCAACTTAAAATGTATTCCACAATACGTCCGGCATTTTCATCCAGCACTTTTATATCGAGTGATCCGTTGTTCACGGCATCCCCGATCGCTTTTTTCTGGGCCGGCGTTCCCGGCATCAGCAGGTCATTACCGGCTTTCATTTGTGCCACGGCATCCTTGCCGCCAAACCAGTCGGTCATCACGAGGCCTTTAAATCCCCATTCCTTCCGCAGGATAGTGGTAAGCAGTTCCTGATCTTCTGAAGTGTATTTTCCATTGATATAATTATAAGAACTCATCACAGTCCAGGGCTGTGCTTCTTTAACAACGATCTGGAATCCTTTCAGGTAGATCTCTCTTAAAGCTCTTTCACTAAGTATGGTATTGACCGTGTTTCGGTTCGATTCCTGGTTATTGGCTGCAAAATGTTTGACGGATGTACCCACCCCGTTTGATTCAATACCATTCACCATGGCGGCCGCCATTTTACCGGATACCAGCGGATCTTCTGAATAGTATTCAAAATTTCGGCCACCCAACGGGTTGCGATGTATGTTCAACCCTGGTGCAAGCAATATATCCACTCCATATTCTTTTACTTCATTACCCATTGCTTTGCCAACCTGTTCCACCAGTTTGGTATCCCATGTAGAAGCTAATAAAGTAGCCACCGGCCAGGCCGTGGCATAATATGTTTTCGGATCGTCTTTCCGGGTGGGGTTGATGCGGAGACCGGCAGGTCCATCGGCCAGTACCGTATTCGGAAGTCCAAGACGGGGAATGGCAAATGTGGTTCCGGCAGCGCCTTCTACTTTATCCATAGTTTGCCCTACCGCCGGTGCGCCGGTATTCAGGCCGGGAATATTCATACCCATACCGACCACCAGGTTCACTTTTTCATCCAGGGTCATTTTAGCGACCAGTTCTTTTGCTCTATTGGTTTGACTGCTGGAAGGGAAGGCAATTACTAAGGATGCTATTACAAGCGGGATGAGTTTCATATTACAATCGTTTAGGGTATAAAGGTCTTTTCGATTGTAACAGGCCGATTTGATATTTGTCAAATAATCTTACTTACCGGACCTGATCCGGCTCAGTGTTTCTAATGTAACTCCTAAAAAGGAAGCGATATAGGACAGGGGTACCCGCTGAATGATATGCGGGGAGGTTTTCAACAACCGTTCATAGCGTTGCTGGGCAGTTTCAAACTGGATAGAATCCATCCGTATTTGAGAGAGGATCAGGGAACTGGTCACCATTTTTCGGAGGAGTCTTTCCACCTCATGGTGCTGTTCGGCCAGTGCCATCAGGTCGTTGTGATGAATGCCGTATACTTCGGACGCTTCGAGTGTTTGAATGACCAGGTGGCTGGGTCTTCGTTCAAAAAAACTGCTGATGGACAAAAAGAATTGTTCGTCCATGGCGATCCATTCGGTGATCTCTTTATCATTCTTGCGATAATAGATACGGGCAACTCCTTTTTTGATGAAATAGATATAATCGGAAACAGTGTGTTCTCTCAGCAGCAAATGATCTTTGGGTACTGACCAGTGTTTCCATACCTGCAGGAAAGAAGACATGCTTTCTGGAGAAAGCGGTGAAATAGTTGTTATGGCTTTTTGCAATGCATCCACGATAGAAAATTAGCAAAAGAATCGGGTAAAAGGATTTATTTTGGAGCTATATAATTTCCAGTATGATAAAAATTCCACCCTATTTGCAAAAAGGTGATACGATCGGGCTGGTATGCCCTGCCGGTTTTATGACGCTTGATAAAGTACAAACCTGTATCAATACTTTGCAGGACTGGGGGTATGCTGTTAAATTGGGAAAAACCATAGGCGGAGAATCGCAGAATTATTTTTCCGGTACGGATGAAGAACGACTGGCCGATTTCCAGCAACTACTGGATGATGATGAAGTGAAGGCGGTACTATGTGCCAGGGGCGGCTATGGTACCGGCCGTATCATTGACCAGGTCGATTTCAAAAAATTTAAAAAGCAGCCGAAATGGATCATTGGATACAGTGATATCACCGTCCTGCATTCGCATTTGTACACGAATTATTATATTTCTTCCTTGCATGCGCCGATGGCAGGGGCTTTTAACGAGGAAGGATATAAAAATGAGTTTGTATTGTCATTGAAGAATGCACTGGAAGGAAAAAAGGCTAAATACCAGTGTGAGGTGCATGCGTTCAACCAGAAAGGAGAGGCCGTTGGCGAACTCGTCGGCGGCAATCTTGCTTTACTGGCCCATCTTGTTGGAACTGATTCTGATCTCAAAACAAAAGGGAAGATCCTGTTCATTGAAGATGTTGGAGAGTATGTCTACAATATTGACCGTATGTTTTACCAGTTGAAACGGAGTGGTAAGTTTTCTAAACTGTCCGGTCTTATCATCGGTGGCTTCAGCGATATGAAAGATACAGAAAGACCATTTGGGAAAACTGTTTACGAAGTAATTCATGAGATAGTGAAAGAATATGATTTCCCGGTTTGTTTTGATTTTCCTGTTAGCCACACTGAGAGGAACTATGCACTTAAAGTAGGAGCAGGGTATAAACTGAAAGTGGGTAAAACGAAAGTGACACTCGAAGAATAAAATGCAAGCCAGGTTTCCGGGGAGGCTATAAACTCAGTAATGAATCCAGTTTTTGTATGGTGAGTTTGTACGTGTAAAGATTATTATGACCTCCTCCTTCTATGCTGACCAATTCATCAATTGGTTTTAACAGCGGTAGCAGCCGTTTGGAATTCTTATACGAGACCGTCCAGTCATCAGTGCCATGAAAAATAGTGACCGGGGCTGCCACATGCGGCAGGTACTGGTAAGTGGGCAGTTGGTAATGCAGCATCTGGTTTACAGGATAGATAGGCAAGTAAGCCCTTATCACTGAAGGAAAATCATAATAAGGAGTCTCAAGGATCAGCCGTTTGCAATTTTCAATCGAGGCAAGATGGGCTGCAATGCCGGTACCCATACTTTTTCCATAAATAAGAATACTGTCTGCCGCATACAGGGTACGGGCATATTTATAAACTTGCTTCGACCAATCGTACAATACTTTTTCCGTCAGTTTCCCGGTGCTTTTGCCAAAACCAGGGTAGTCAATAATGATCACTTCATATCCATGACGGGTGAAGTAGGGCGGGTATTTGGCATACCAGGAAATATTTTTCTTGTTTCCATGAAAATATAAGACGACTCCCTTTTTAACAGGACTGGTGCTGAAAAAACGGACCAGGTTCAGGGTGTCTTCCTTGTTCATGGCAATGCTGATATCCTCATGAGGCTCCCGGAAATTGTAATTGTGATTTCTTTTCAGTGTCACCGGGTGAAAAAGTATGGCATCCTGCAAAAAATAAAGGGCAACACCTCCAAGTATATAGATGGTCAATATGATCTTTACCCATTTTATAACTTTCTTCCGGTTCATGTTGGCAAAGATGTAAAGAAAAAGGGACATGAAAGCCATGTCCCTGGAGTATATAATACTATTAGTAGTTTCTAATACCGGTTAAAATAGTCTTTAATGCCACACTCTACCTTGCTCTGCAATTCATCCACGATGCAACGAATGATATCGTCTTCGTTAGGAGGATAATCACGGTTCCTGTTGAGCAATTGTTTATCCGTTTCACCCAGGGCCCTTGAGTCGCCGGTATATGTGGCAAACTCAGTGCTCCAGAAATGCTGCCCGTTATAATTCTCACTCCAGACCCGCTGGCCATTTTCATCTCTCACCAGTATCTGCATAAATCCTTCGGAACGCAGGGTTCTTTTGGTCGTAGTGATCTTTGCAAATACTTTGGCATATTCTTTTACGATGGAATCGGGTTTATAAACGGTTTCTTTTACCACTACTTCTTTAGAAACAGTCCTGGTATCCTGGTCGTCGTTGCTGCGACCGATATTCATGCTGCTAAAGCGGACTTCCACTACCTGATCGGGCCTGATATTACGGTTCCTGGCTTCGAAAGAGGAGTAGTATTTCACAAACTCGTTACCATTATTATTTTGCAGGTAGCGGAGCATATTATCATCGAAACGGCGATACCTGGTATTATAAGAACTGAACTGGTAGCTGTTTCTCTCTTCAATCGGCAATACCACCACGTTTACCACTGCATAGCTGTAAGCTTCATCCATTTTCTGGCGGATGCCAATATCACCGGGGATAAAACCAAGGGCTACCTGGAATTCCCGGTAAGCTCTCCTGAAATCCTGTTTATTGCCTGATGTCATCAGGTCAAGCCCCCGCTGGTATCTTGTTTCACCGGCCTTTTCCCGGTAAGTGATCAGTTGGGAAGAATAATCAACCGGGTTGACCACATCAAATACACCGGGTGATTTTCTCACCGCATCATACAGGCGTTGCAGGTCGGCATATTCATTATAGGTCCATTCCCATTTCAGTTCATTGTTGCTGGAGGCATAATTCCGGATACGGCTTTCATGGTCCTCCACTGCATAGCGGTAAGCATTTTGCAGCACCTCCAGTAATTTGGGGTCATTGGGATCTTTCTGTAATTTTTTTGCCGCCAGTTCAACGGCTTCATCATACCTGCCTTTTTCATATAATTTGCTGGCTGTCTTGCAGGACAAGAGCAGCAGGCTGGTCAGTAAAGCAAATAAAGAGTAGAGTTTTAGTTTCATAAACACCTCCGTTTTCAGTGTGACGGACAAATAATACTCCATGTTAAATGAAAAACAGGTAATTAGGTAATCATTAACAGTCGGGACGAAACATATCAGTATTTCAGGATATCCCGTAAGAAATTGTGATAGTCATCAAAAGAAGGAAGATTATTATGTCCGCCTCCATGAATACGGATCAGGGTTATCCGTTGAGGGTTGAATTTTTGTAAGGCTACACTGTGCCGGATCGGTATCAACCAGTCTTTGGTGCCATGAATGATATAAGTATGGCATTTTACCTTTTGTATCCACTGATCGGTGCGGAGATGGTATCGTAATACAAACCTGACTGGTAAAATCGGGAGGAACCGCTCCACCACTCTTGTGAAATTATAATAAGGCGCATCCAGTATCAGGTAGCGGGGGTCATTGTCAGAAGCGAGTTTACTGGCAAAACCGCTTCCCATACTTCTGCCGTAAATAATAAGGTGCTCTTCGGAGTATTTTTCCTTCAGCCGGTCATAGACGAATTGCATATCACTCATCATTTCCTTTTCACTGCGTTTCCCAGTGCTTTTGCCAAAACCACGGTAATCAACAAGGACCACATCATAATCATACCGGTAAAAATCACGGGCATACTTGGCCCAGCCTTTTATGCTGCGGGTATTGCCATGGAAATAAAGAATGAGTCCTTTGGGATTCTCCCTGGAAAAGTGTAATCCATTGATGCGTACCCCGGGTTCAATGTCAAAAAAATATTCTTTGAAAGGAACATCATATTTAAACTCAAAATCCTGTTTGAGTTTTTCAGGTTTGAAAATAAATTTTTCCTGCAGGAAATAGGCCAGCACAGAAAGCACAGCAATGCCAATGATGATATACCAGATGAAGACAGGCAGGTTTGGTTGTTAAGTGAGGGCTTAAGATAAACCGATTCCGGAACAACTCAAAAACTATCAACCTGGTGGAGAAAACTAATCTTCCACCCTCCGCAATTTTAAGTTGGTGACGGGTGCGACAATCAGCGGGAATTTTTCTACCGTTACGTTGGCAAGGTCAAGCCCGAAGCCTTTTTCTTCGGAAAGGCTATGGTCTTTCAGCCAGAAATGGAACTTCATCACCACCCTTTCAAAGAAGGGCAATTCATTATCCTGGCTCAGGTATTTCTCCATGACCATGAACTGGAAGTCGCCAACGGTATTGCTGCTGGCCAGGCTTTCATAACGGCTGATGATATTTACTTCTTTGTTGGCAACAAGGTCTTCCACCACTTTTCGGAACATGAGATTGATCTTGGGTTCCATCCGGAAGCCCAGCCGGAAATCAACGCGGATGATATCATTGGGAATAATATGTTCTACTTTATACTCGCAGGTATAAGGATCATCCAGTGTATCCACATGTACAAACCAATAAATATCTGCTCTTTTGGGTTTTTTATTGAGGATCGAATAGATGATCTTATGTTCAATTTCCTTGGGGTTATTGGCACTGGTCAGGTATACCAGGTGCGTAGCATACTTCGGAACAGATTTATCATTACTTAATTCCTGGATTTTAGGAATATAATGCTCCATTCGTACAAATTCCACATAGCGGTTCTTGATCTTTCTCGCCCTGTACCAGATGTACATCACCAGGAATACCAGTAAGCCAATAATAAGAGTGATATAACCCCCGTGTGTGAATTTTACCATCAGGGCAACGAGGTAACCAATCTCTACCGACAAATAACCGAACAGGAAAACGTATATCCAAACTGATTTCGCCCGGTGGAGTACCAGGTAATTGGCAAAGAGTATAGTTGTCGCCAGCATGGTTACGATGATTGCCAATCCGTAAGCAGCCTCCATATTGGAAGACTTGCGGAAGTATAACACGACCCCGGCGCAACCGAGGAACATAATGAAGTTGATGGCAGGGATAAACAATTGTCCTTTTGCTTCTGACGGGTAACGGATACGGAGTTTTGGCCATAAATTCAATCGCATGGCTTCGCTGATCAGCGTATAGGCCCCGGAAACCATGGCCTGGCTGGCAATGATAGCGGCCGTAGTGGCAATGATAACACCCGGAATGATGAACCACTGCGGCATGAGGTCGTAAAATGCATTAATGCTTAGTGCTTTTTTAACTTCAGCGGTAATTTCAAGACCATCTCTATGGGCAAGTAAATAAGCACCCTGTCCGAAATAATGAATGAGCAGGCATGTTTTTACATATATCCAGGACATACGGATATTACCCCTGCCACAATGCCCCAGGTCACTATAAAGAGCTTCTGCACCAGTAGTACAAAGGAATACTGCCCCCAGCAGCCAAAATCCTCCGTCATAGGTTCGCAGGAAATTTATAGCATAATAAGGGCTCAATGCTTTGAATATCTCGAGATCATCGAATACATGTACAACGCCGAGAATTAACAGCATGGTAAACCAGATGAACATGATGGGCCCAAACAACCGTCCTATCGATGCAGTGCCAAATTGCTGTGTAAAAAAGAAAAGGGCCAGAATGGAAAGCACAATGATTACAACCGTATTGCTGCCATCTTCAATACCAAGCGAAGGAAGTTCTTTCAAACCCTCAATGGCAGAAGTGATGGAAATGGGAGGGGTGATGATTCCATCGGCTAAAAGGGATGCGCCGCCAATCATGGCGGGTATGACCAGCCATTTTTTTCTCCTTCTTACCAGGGCAAACAAGGCAAAGGTGCCTCCCTCACCCCGGTTGTCTGCTTTTAAAACAAGGACAACATATTTAATGGTCGTTTGTAATGTTAATGTCCAGATGATACAGGAAAGTGTTCCCAGGATAAGTTCTTCATTGACGATCCTGTCACCAATGATCGCATTGAACACATAAAGGGGTGAAGTACCGATATCTCCGTAGATAATTCCTAAAGCAATAACGAGTCCTGCTGCGGTAACTTTATTGGTGGGTATTTTCACTGTCTGAGGTTGATAATCGGGCTTCCGGTACAGATTTGGTCTTTACAGAAACCCGCCTGCAAATGTACAGGCAAAATTGAATTACCATAGAATTGAGTGAAAAACTTTGCCACCGATAGAATTCCTGCTTTCTGGGCAAAGGGATCGTGCAACAGGCAGGGCTTTTCACTCATCTGTTACATGTAATTCTTACTATCGCAGCATCATAAAAATAAAAATGGCCTGCTTTTGGCCGGTAAACTTTAATTTTAATAAGCAAAAAATCACGGCATTATGACTTTCAGGAGAACTCTGTTATTGCTGGTACTTGCAGCTGCTTTTTTCCCGGCCTTTTCTCAGAAGATCGTTTACTCAGAGCCCGGCAAAGATGACACCCGCCGGATGAATTTTGAGATCGCCGGGAAGGTGGGGGGTAATTTTCTTATTTATAAAAATATCAGGAACCATAATCTTATTTCAGTTCTTAATAATGAGATGGTGGAAATTGCGAGTGTGGAACAGGACTTTGTTCCCGATAATGACCGCATGATCAATGTTGATTTTTTCCCCTACAGCGATTTTTGTTATATGATCTACCAGTACCAGAAAAAAAGTATAATCTATTGTATGGCCGCCAAGATTGACGGCAATGGGAAAAAGATCGGAGAAGTGATGCAACTGGATACCACGCAACTGGGTTTTGCCGCCAATAATAAAATCTACACTGTATTATCCAGTGATGATAAAAGCAGGCTGATCGTTTTTAAGATCAATAGTAAGAACAGGAAGAATTATATTATTACGACTGTATTGATGGATGATAAGCTGAATCAACTAAAAAAAAGCCGTCTTTCTGTACCCATGGATGACCGGCATGAATACCTGGGAGAATTTAACCTGGACAATGAAGGCGACCTGGTATTCACCAAGTTCCTGCGGAATAATAACGACAATATATCCGAAGGAGCATTCGTCATAAAATATGCCCAGGCTGACTCGTTCAGTTATAAACCACTGAACCTCGAAAAGACCAACCTGGATGAGATCAGGATTAAAGTGGACAATGCCAATAAGCGGTATTTTCTTACTTCTTTTTATTTAAAGGAAAGGAGGGGGAATATTGATGGACTCTATTATTATGTATGGGACAAACAGACCAGCAGCCTGGTTACTGAAAACACGGTTGGGTTTTCTGATGAATTACGAAAGGAAGCTAAGGGGGATGCGGGAGTCAGGAATGCGTTTGATGATTATTTTATCAAAAACATTATTACCCGGAAGGATGGTGGTTTTATTATAGGTGCAGAAGCCTATTTCACCACCTCCCGTTTTAATACATGGAACCGCTGGGACTACCTGGGCCGTTATTCCTACATGAGCCCTTCTGATTATTATTTCTATTCACCCTACTACAGTAATTGGTGGGGTAATTCCCGTTGGAACAGCGGCAACCAGTCCGTTCGTTACCATGCTGATAATATTACCGTACTCTCATTTGATAAAGATGGCAGAATGGAATGGAGCAATGTGATCGTAAAAGAACAGTTTAATGATCAGTCGGATGATCTGCTTTCTTATATCCTGATGATTACCGGAGGGCAGTTGCATTTCTTATTTAACCAGGCGGAAAGAAGAGTGGAACTGCTGAATGATTACAGTGTGGCCCCGGATGGCCAAATGAACAGGAATCCGACCTTAAAGAACCTGGACAAAGGCTATGAATTCATGCCGAAATATGGTAAACAGGTAAGTGCCCGGCAGGTTATCATACCTTGCCTGTACAGGAACTATATTTGCTTTGCCAAAATAGATTATAACTAACCAACTTAATAACCATTTCCTTTATCCGTGATTGGCATATTTAAACAGAAAACCCCAGCCAACCTGTTGCTGTTACTGGTCTTCGGTGTGCTCATCAAGCTGCCCATGTTCCTCTATCCGCATACACCTGTGGATAAGCCGGCTGATGGGATCCTGTTTACTTACCTGCTTAAATTTTTATCGGGCACCGGCAAATCTTCCCCGGTTATTTACCCGCTGCTGGCTTTCGGACTGCTGTTTCTCCAGGCCGTTGTACTGACACGTTTTATCAGTAACCAGCGGATGATGAACAAGGCTAATTACCTGCCGGGTATGTCTTACCTGCTGATCACCTCCCTGCTGCCGGAATGGAATTATTTTTCCGCTCCCCTGCTAATCAACTCGGTTTTATTGTTCATACTGGCTGCTCTCTTCAAAACATATAATCAGCAAAGTGCTAAAGCAACCATTTTCAATATTGGGGTGGCCCTGGGAATTGCCGGGTTTTTATTTGTTTCAGCCATGACCTTTGTGGTTTGGATTTTATTGGCCTTAGCCCTGATGCGTCCTTTCCGGTTAAATGAATGGCTGCTTTGTATACTGGGCATCACCACCCCGTTCTATTTTTACGGGATCTATATTTTTATCAATGACCAGTGGAGCTGGAGTGCCATTTTACCACACATAACCATTGGGATACCGGCTATTAAACAGTCGGCCTGGCTGGCCGGAAGCGTTTTCCTGTTAATGGTACCCTTCCTGGCGGGCGGGTATTATGTGCAGGAAAACCTGCGAAAAATGCTAATCCATGTCAGGAAGGGCTGGAGCCTGCTTTTGCTTTACCTGCTTACCTCCATGCTGCTCCCTTTTGTAAATAATAATGACAGCTTTGAGAACTGGGTAATGGCCATGATACCTATGGCCGCTTTTCATGCCTGTACCTACCTGTATGCCAACCTGAGGATTTTGCCCCTTCTTTTGTTCTGGCTGACAACGGCTTTTGTGATGGCCTACCAGTATTATGGCCCCGGTTGGTAATTCCTTATAACAGGTTCGGCTGCATGATTTATCTTTGTCCTTTCCTCACTGAAAAAGACAATAATGAAATTTGGCGTAGTAGTTTTTCCGGGATCTAATTGTGACAGAGATATGCATGATGCCCTGAAATATGACCTCGGGCAGGACGTAAGTATGCTCTGGCATAAAGACAGGGATCTCAGTAAATTCAATACAGAAGATTGTATCATTCTTCCCGGGGGGTTTTCTTATGGTGACTACCTGCGTTGCGGCGCCATTGCCCGTTTCAGCCCCATGATGCAAAGTGTGATAGAGTTTGCGAATGCCGGCGGTAAAGTGTTTGGAGTATGTAACGGGTTCCAGATATTATGTGAATCACATTTACTACCCGGCGGGTTGCTCCGCAATGCCAACCAGCAGTTTGTTTGTAAGAATGTTTATATCACGAATGACACCGAAAAAGTATTTAAAATACCGGTGGCCCATGGAGAAGGAAGGTATTATGCGGATGAAAAAACCCTCGATGAACTGGAAGCCAATGGGCAAGTGATATTTTATTATTGTGATGAAGAAGGACAGATAACAGAAAAGGCCAATCCCAATGGCGCTACCCGGAATATAGCCGGGATATGCAACAGCAACCGCAATGTATTTGGCATGATGCCCCACCCCGAAAGAGCCTGTTCTGCGGCTTTAGGCAATACAGACGGGCGGGCCATTATCAAATCCCTGCTGATGTCAGCGCAACTGGTTTCCTGAACTGATCGTCTTTTCCTGAAAAACAGTCATTTGTGATTTTACTCACTAACCAATGGCGGCTGCGGATATAGTTTTGTTACTAAATTTTAACAGGCAATATTGGACTGAAAGAAAGAATTTTGACGTATAGTTATAAATGAACATTATGAAGCAATTTTCCACACTTTTTTTATTGATGTTTGGCACCCTTGTAATGCGGGCCCAAAACCCGGTTACCTGGACTTTCTCTTCGAAAAAGATTGCCGATAAAACATACGAGGTTCATATGAAAGCTAACATTCAATCGGGCTGGCACTTATATTCACAAAGCCAGCCGGAGGACGCCATAGCCATTCCAACAGGATTTACCCTGGCAGCAAATCCATTGTTTACCCTCGATGGCAAGATCAAAGAAGTGGGGAAGCTTGAAAAATTTCATGATAAGAAGCTGGATATTTCAGCCAACCAATATTCCAATACGGTGGATTTTGTACAGGTGGTAAAATTGAAAGCAAACGCCAAGACTAGTCTTAGCGGAAACGTGGAATACCAAACCTGTAATGACGAAAGATGCTTACCTCCAAAAAAAGTTAATTTCAGCATTGCTATTCAGTAAAATGTTTGCTAAGAATTTACATACAACGAGTTCTTACCCGGGAACTCGTTTGTTTTTATAAAGAGATGATCATGAGAATTTTTTTTTCATTACTCCTGTTAATAGCCTGCTTTCTAAATCCCGCCTTCTCACAAGAACCTGTTGCTGTGTATAAATGGGAGGTGGCCAGTAAGAAGGTCAGCGATGGGGTGTATGAGCTTACCTTTAAAACGAATGGAGCTGCCAATTGGCAATTATATGCACCCAGCCAGGAAATTGATGGCATTAAGATGGCTAAACTGGTTTTTGCTGATTCAAGTGTGGTGATGGAGGGACCTTTCACTGAAGAAGGAACTATTAGCAAAGTAAACAGCCCGGTATTTAGCCGGGAAGTAATAGTATATGAGAAGGCTGCTGTTTGGAAAGCGGTAATTAAGATCAACGGTAAAGTACCGGCACAATTGCAAGGGACACTGCATACATTTTACGGTAAAGATGATACGTTTAACAATGATGTCCCGTTTGCTTTTAATGTAAAACTCGAGGGAGGAGTTGAGGCTGGCACCACCATTAAGATATCCTCAATTGATTTGAAGAACCCGGTCAATAACTGCGGGGATGGAGATACGGAAGGAAAAAGTATCCTTGTTATTTTCCTGCTTGGGGTATTAGGTGGCTTTGTGGCACTGCTCACCCCCTGTGTCTTTCCGATGATACCTGTTACCGTTACTTTCTTTACCAAAAAATCACAGGATAAAAAAAAAGGGATATTCAATGCAGTGCTGTATGGCCTGTTTATCTTCCTGATCTATGTGGCGATAACGGTTCCTTTTCATATTGCAGGTTCCACCAAGAGTGAGATCTTCAATAATATTTCCACCAATGTCTGGCTCAACCTTCTCTTTTTCGTCGTGTTCGTGGTTTTCGCTTTATCGTTTTTTGGTTTATTTGAGATAACACTTCCTTCGGGTTTTGCCAATAAAGCTGATTCAAAAGCAGGCCTGGGAAATATCGCCGGTATCTTTTTTATGGCTGTTACCCTCGCCATCGTTTCTTTCTCTTGTACAGGCCCGATATTAGGAACATTACTAGCTGGTGTGGCTGACCAGGGTGCCTGGCCTCTGACCGCGGGAGCCGCAGGATTTGGGGTGGCGTTGGGTTTACCATTTGCCTTGTTTGCCATGTTCCCAAACTGGTTGCAACGATTGCCAAAATCAGGGGGATGGATGACGACTGTAAAAGTGGTATTAGGATTTATTGAACTGGCTCTGGCCGTTAAATTTTTAGCTAATGCAGACAACGTAGAGCAATGGGGTATTATGAAAAGAGAAGTGTTTGTTGCCTTGTGGCTAATCATTGGTGCTGCTATTGTTCTCTACCTGTGGGGAGTGCTGCGATTTAAGAATGAGAAACGTCCCAACTTTACTGCTACCCGTATTGCCTTCATTGCTGTCTTTTCTGTTTTTACATTATACCTGGTTCCGGGTTTATTCAATAGTAAATGGGCTGCATTAAAATTGCTCAGTGGGTTTCCGCCGCCGGTATCTTACAGTGTTTATCATGACCATGTATTGCATAAGGATGGAGTAAAACCATTGGTAAACGATTATGAAGCTGCATTAGCAAAAGCAAAGGCAGAAAATAAGCCCTTGCTGATTGATTTTACCGGATGGGCCTGTGTGAATTGCAGGCGGATGGAAGAAAAAGTCTGGACGGATAACCTGGTGGACAGCCTGATGAGAAAAGAATTTATAGTTGTGTCCTTGTACGTAGATGAGCGAACAAAGCTGCCGTTAACGGAACGTATAACCTATACAACTTCAGCGGGCCAGGAAGAATCAATTATTACTATCGGTGACAAATGGACTGCTTTTCAAAAAGAAAATTTTGGGGCGGTTTCACAGCCGCAGTATGCTATTATCAGTGCCGGCCAGAAAGCATTAACCCTGAGTAAATTTTATACACCTGATGCTGGTGAGTTTGCTGAATGGCTGCAATGCGGCCTGGATGCACACCGGAAACAAAAGCAATAAAGTTACTTATCAGTGAATAAAAAAGCCCCGTACATATTGTATCGGGGCTTTCAATTTGGTGTCATTCTGTACCAACCTTCCGGTTAGGCAAGCAACTGAAAAATCTTTTATATCGAATTCTTCAATCTCCGGGTGGAGATACAGAATGACAAAATCTTACTTATAAAGCAATTTGCTTTTGCAACATCAGCTTACGCAAATTAATCAAACCATAGCGCATACGACCCAAAGCAGTGTTAATACTGCAATCTGTCGCGGCTGCAATTTCTTTAAAACTCATATCTGCATAATGACGTAATATGATCACTTCCCGCTGATCTTCGGGCAGGCGTTGCAGCATATCACGAACACGGTCATGGCTCTGCCGTTTCATCATTACAGTTTCAGCACTGTCTTCGGAGAAGTTCAATACTTCAAAAATATCTTTGTCTTCACCATTGCGGATAGTGGGGGTTCTTTTCACTTTACGGAAATGATCCACACAAAGGTTGTGTGCAATCCGCATTGCCCAGGGAAGGAATTTTCCTTCTTCTGTATAGCGGCCGCTGCGCATGGTGTCAATGATCCGGATAAAAACATCCTGGAAGATGTCTTCGGCCAGGTACTTGTCTTTTACAAGAAATAGTATGGATGTGTAAAGTTTATCCTTGTGACGGAGGACAAGGGCTTCAAGGGCATCCAGGTGACCATCTGTAAACAGATGAATCAGTTCATGGTCGGTCTTTTTAGTATAAGCTTTCATAACTCCTACAGGTTTAGGTTGCTCCACCTAAGCAATAGCTTTGGCAGATATTCAATGGATATTGGTTGCGAAATCGGTGATTGGTTAAATAACAGCGTAGAAGTTATGCGATAGGCGGTGTAGATTTTTGGTTTTTCATTTTTTTGGATATTGGACTTTAAAAATAGGCCATTTCATGAAATTGCCAAACATTTGTACCCTCAAAGCGTAGTTTAGTGTGTTAGCAAACTGTTAATGATTTACGCTGAAATCTAAGCCCAGCAAGGCTTTATATTTGTAATAACAATAATGGAAAAGACGATAAAAGGGAAAAATCCCGTAAAAGCAAAGACCGTAAATTCCGCAGAAAATATCTCCATAAAAGGGGCCAGGGTGCATAATCTGAAGAATGTGGATGTGACAATCCCCCGTAATAAACTCGTTGTTGTAACGGGTGTTTCCGGTTCCGGCAAGTCATCACTTACGATTGACACACTATATGCAGAAGGGCAGCGGCGGTATGCAGAGAGCCTGAGTGCCTATGCCCGGCAGTTCCTTAACCGGATGAATAAACCGGATGTGGACTATATCAAAGGCCTGTGCCCGGCGATAGCTATTGAACAAAAAGTCATCACCCGAACTCCACGGAGTACCGTGGGCAGCATGACCGAGATATATGATTACCTCCGCCTCTTGTATGCCAGGATTGGTAAAACAATCTCACCAGTATCAGGAAAAGAAGTTAAGAAAGATGATGTGATGGATGTGCTGGACGCAATTGTTAAGCTAAAGGAAGGGGATAAAGTTTTTATCCTTGCCTTATTCAAACAACATAAGAACCGGGAAATAAAAGAGGAACTGAATATCCTTGCTCAAAAAGGATTCAGCCGGATATATGCTGACGGGCAAGTATTGCGGATTGAAGAAGAGATGGAAAATCCGAAAACAATTGTCGGAAAGAAAAAAGGCACTGCATATATACTGGTGGACCGGATTGTAGTGAAAGATTTTGATGAAGATGATAAGCACAGGATGGCTGATTCTATAGGCACTGCTTTTTATGAAGGAGAAGGTGATGTATACATCGAAGTGAACGGGACTAAGCTGTTGCATTTCAATAACCGATTTGAGCTGGATGAAATGCAGTTTGAAGAACCGGTGCCCAATCTTTTCTCTTTTAATAACCCCTTTGGCGCTTGCCCCACTTGCGAAGGATTCAGCCAGGTATTGGGAATCGATGCTGACCTGGTTATTCCCGACAGGCGGCTAAGTGTATACGAAGGAGCCGTTGCACCATGGAAAGGTGAAAAACTGGATTGGTGGCGACAACAATTCATTAAAGTAGCCAAGAAGGTCAATTTCCCGGTGCACAAACCCATTGCTGATCTTACGGATAAACAATATGAATTTTTATGGGAAGGCGTGGATGGTATTGGCATCAATGCCTTCTTTAAAGATGTCGAGTCGCAGTTGTATAAAGTCCAGTACAGGGTTTTATTGAGCCGCTACCGGGGCCGGACCAGTTGCCCTGAATGCAAAGGATATCGTCTCCGGAAAGAAGCCCTATATGTAAAAGTGAATGGTAAACATATTGGTGAACTGAGTGATATGCCCGTGAAATACCTGAAAGATTGGTTTGATGAGACCGGAAAAAAACTCAGCGCCCATGATAAGGAAGTGGCAAAACGGATCCTGATCGAATTAAACAACCGGATCGATACATTAATAAAAGTGGGATTGGGTTATTTAACCTTAAGCCGCCTGGCTAATTCATTAAGTGGTGGTGAAAGCCAGCGTATTCAACTTACAAGAAGCCTGGGAAGCAACCTTACCAACTCGTTGTATATTTTAGATGAGCCATCTATCGGCCTTCATTCAAGAGATACAACGAATCTTATTAAAGTGCTGAAAGAATTGAGAAACCTGGGCAATACAGTCGTTGTGGTGGAACACGACGAGATGATGATGCTGGAAGCCGATCATATAATTGATATGGGTCCGCTGGCTTCGCATTTAGGAGGTGAAGTAGTGGCTGCCGGTGACTATAATGAACTGGTGGCTAATCCCGATAGCCTGACAGGAAAATACCTCAGCGGAGAATTGAGCATTGATCCACCAAAGACCATTCGTAAATGGAACAGTTCTATTACTATTGAAGGAGCAAGACAACATAATCTCAAAAACATCACTGTTCAATTCCCGTTGAATGTATTGTGCGTGGTGAGCGGTGTGAGCGGAAGTGGTAAAACAACCCTGGTCAAACAGATTTTATATCCTGCATTACGAAAGATAAAAGGTGAGTTCGGTGATAAAGTTGGTTTTCATAAAGCGATCATCGGTGATATTGAAAGTATAGCACAAATAGAAATGGTGGACCAGAATCCCATTGGTAAATCATCAAGAAGTAACCCGGTCACTTATATCAAGGCCTATGATGAAATCAGGGACCTGTATGCCCGGCAGCCGCTCAGTAAGATGAGAGGTTTCCAACCCAAACACTTTTCTTTCAACGTGGATGGAGGACGATGTGATACCTGCAAAGGAGAAGGTGAACAAATTGTCGAGATGCAGTTTCTCGCCGATGTACACCTGACCTGCGAGTCCTGTGGAGGAAAAAAATTCAAAGAGGAAGTGCTGGAAGTCAGATACAAAGACAAGAGCATATTTGATATACTGGAGCTGAGTGTGGACGAGGCGATTGAATTCTTTTACGAGGAAAAAAACCTTTCCAAAGCACTGCAACCACTGAGTGATGTGGGCCTCGGCTATGTAAAACTGGGGCAATCATCAGATACATTATCCGGCGGCGAAGCACAAAGGGTGAAACTGGCTTCCTTCCTTGGTAAGGGAAGGGCTGCCAATAAGGTATTGTTCATTTTTGATGAACCCACAACAGGACTTCACTTTCATGATATCAAAAAATTACTGGCTTCCTTTAATGCATTGATTGAACAGGGCCACTCTATTTTGGTGATTGAGCACAATACCGATGTGATCCGCAGTGCTGACTGGGTTATTGACCTCGGACCTGAAGCGGGAGATGGCGGGGGTAATTTGGTATTTGCCGGTAAACCTGCTGATCTGAAAAAGAATAAGGAAAGTCATACAGCAAAATATCTCTGATCAGCGTAGCTTGTCTAACGACTTTACCAGTTTTTCATCTTTGCGGACTCCGCGGAACGCCATGAAGTAGCTGATTAAAACTATAAATGGTAAAACGCAATAGAGAGCTAACGTGGATTTTTCAAATTTTTGCATTTGCATAATATACATAGTAAGCATTGCAATGGAAAGGATAATACCCAACAGGCAAAGTTGCATTTGTAATTTCCTGTCCTTAAACATAAAAATGGTTACAACCGACAGGATCACAGAAGCACCTGTCATGATCAGCAGGAAAAAATTACTGGCCGCATCAAGATCTTCTGCCACGGATTGGTTATTGATCAGTTTTGTACCTGTTAGAAAAGGAAATTGAAAACTCAAAATAGCACAAAGGGTCGCTAATAATAACCACAATGTTTGCTGGCGTTGTATCATGGCCTTGAATATTTACTGCTAAAATAGTGAATCCTGAATGTAATGTGTATGACCCGGCAGGACATAAAAAAACATCCGCCGGGACGGATGTTTTTCTCCTATATACTTTTACCCAAGCTCAGGATATAATGGGAATTGTTTCATAAAATCTTTTACTTCTGCTTTCACTCCGGCTACCAGCGCATCATCATCTGTATTCATCAGCACTTTATCAATAAAGGCAACTACTGTTTCCATATCTGCTTCTTTCATACCTCTTGTAGTGATGGCCGGAACTCCCACCCGGATACCGGAAGTAACAAACGGAGATTTATCATCAAAAGGCACGGCATTTTTATTCAGGGTGATATGGGCTTTATCCAGCGTTTCCTGGGCTTTTTTACCGGTCAGGTTCTTATTGCGGAGATCGATCAGCATCAGGTGGTTATCAGTCCCATCGCTGATAAGGTTATAACCACGGCTTACAAAAGCTTTAGCCATCGCCTGCGAATTGCCAATGATCTGTTTGCCGTAGGCTTTGAAGTCTTCAGATAATATTTCACCAAATGCAACGGCTTTGGCAGCGATCACATGTTCTAATGGCCCACCTTGTGTGCCGGGGAAGACGGCGAGATCCAATAACTGGCTCATGGTCCTTGTATTTCCTTTAGGGTCTTTAATGCCCCAGGGATTTTCAAAATCATGGCGCAGCATGATGATACCACCTCTTGGTCCCCGTAAAGTTTTATGCGTGGTGGAAGAAACGATATGACAATGATCAAACGGATCATTCAATAAGCCTGAAGCGATCAAACCGGCCGGATGTGCGATATCAGCAAATACAATAGCGCCGATCTTATTGGCTACTTCACGGATGCGTTTATAATCCCAGTCGCGGCTGTAAGCAGAAGCACCGCAGATGATCATTTTTGGTTTTTCAGCCAGGGCGGTTTTTTCTAACTGGTCATAATCAACAATACCATCTTTGGTAACGCCATAATGCAGGGCCTGGTAGGTCTTGCCACTGAAATTAGCCGGGCTTCCGTGTGTAAGATGTCCCCCCATGCTAAGATCAAGTCCCAGTATTTTTTCTCCCGGTTTCATGACGGCAAGAAAAACAGCTCCATTGGCTTGGGCACCACTGTGCGGCTGCACGTTGGCCCAGCTGGCGTTGAATACTTTTTTTAGTCGTTCAATGGCCAGCGTTTCGATCTCATCCACTACTTCACAACCGCCATAATAACGCTTGCCCGGATAACCTTCAGCATATTTGTTAGTAGCCACTGTTCCCATGGCCTGCATCACCTGCAGGGAAGTAAAATTCTCTGAAGCGATCAGTTCAATACCATGACGCTGACGGTCCAGTTCTTTGTTGAGGAGATCGAATATTGCGGTGTCTTTTTGCATACGGGTTGTTGATATTTCGTTTAGCTGAATAGAATTACCGGACGATGATGTGTGCGACGCAACGAAGTAGATAGCAGTACTTGGGTTGGGCACCTTATTAATCCGCTGCAAAAGTAAGTTAGCCGAGCATCGGGTGGGTGGCTTGTGCAAAGTTTTTGTTTATTCTAAAATCGTTACTTTCGTTGGCTTTTAATTTATAAAAAGGTTACCGCCCCCGGCGGTTGTTAGGTTCAATGAAAGCGATCATACCAGTAGCGGGTGCAGGCACAAAGCTGCGTCCTCATAGTTATACGCAACCCAAGGCTTTAATTCCACTGGCAGGCAAGACTGTGCTCAGCATCATCATTGACCAGTTGCGGGAGGCAGGAATCAATGAATTCATCTTTATCGTAGGCTACCTGGGTGATAAGATCCAGGATCATGTCCGGAATAAATATCCCGACCTGAAGGCGCACTATGTGCACCAGGCTGACCGGCAGGGTGTTGGTCATGCCATCAGGCTTACCAGGAATATTGTGAACAATGATGAAGTATTTGTGGTGCTGGGCGACAGTATCTGTGAGTATGATGTCAAAGAAGTGGTAAACAGCCCATATTCCATGCTGGGTTTGCGGAAAGTAGATGACCCGCGGGATTTTGGAGTGGCCGAGATCAATGAGGAAGGCATCATTGATCATGTGGTGGAGAAACCACAGATACCCAAATCCAACCTGGCATTGGTGGGAGTGTATAAGATCAAGGAAAGCGAACAGATGTTTCAATGCCTGGAAAATAATATCCGGCAGGGGCTTCGCACCCACGGAGAATACAGCCTGACGGATGCATTAGATTGTATGATCAACCTGGGGGCAAAATTCAGGTCATTCAAAGTGGAAAACTGGTTTGATTGCGGGCGGAAGGAAACAATGCTTGAATCCAATGCAATCCTGCTCAAGAAGTTTGCGCCCAAAACCGATCCCGACCGGTTTGAAAATACCGTGATCATCCATCCGGTAAGTATTGGGGAGGGATGTTCGATCAAGAATTCCATTATTGGGCCCAATGTGGCAGTTGGTGAGAACACTACCATTGAGTCATCAATTATCAAAAATTCTATCATTGGTTCTTTTTCTGACCTCTTTGATATTGTACTGGACTCTTCCATCATTGGCAGTGATACGGACCTGAAGGGTGAAACAAGAACCCTTAATATAGGCGACAATACAAGTATCGACCTGGGGTAGTCGCCGGATACAGGATATTAGATACCTGGCAAGGATCTCTTCAATCAGAATTGATCCGTAAGGATCAAATATCCGGCATCAAGTATCTTTATGGCTTATCAATGACTCCCGACCAATGACTAATGACTCCAGGCTCTTCGCCAATCGCATTACAAAACTTTTTGGTATTGACTACCCCATCATCCAGGCAGGAATGATCTGGGCCAGTGGCTGGCGGCTGGCCAGTGCTGTCAGTAATGCAGGCGGGTTGGGTATTATCGGAAGTGGCTCGATGTACCCGGATGTTTTGCGAGAACATATTCAGAAATGCAAAGCAGCGACCAGCCGGCCATTTGGGGTAAATGTGCCATTGCTATACCCTGATATTGATAAGCATATCCGGATTATACTCGAAGAAGGTGTGAAAATTGTTTTTACCTCTGCCGGTAACCCCAAAACATGGAGCAGCGTCTTAAAAGAAAAGGGTGTCACAGTGGTACATGTGGTCAGCTCTTCCAAATTTGCTAAGAAGGCAGAAGAAGCAGGGTGTGATGCAGTAGTGGCAGAAGGTTTTGAAGCAGGAGGACACAATGGTAGAGAAGAAACAACCACGATGGTATTAATACCGGCGGTGGTGGAGGCTGTAAAGATACCTGTTATTGCTGCAGGTGGCATAGCAACGGGAAGGCAAATGCTGGCAGCGATGGTGATGGGAGCTGAGGGGGTGCAAATGGGAAGTGTTTTTGTAGCCAGTGACGAGGCCTCCTCACATATTGAGTTTAAAAAAGCAGTGGTCAATACGCAGGAGGGAGATACGATTTTAACGATGAAGCAGCTTACCCCGGTCCGGCTTATTAAAAATAAATTCTATCAGCAAGTACAGGAAACTGAAGCCAGGGGAGCAACTGTTGAAGAATTGAAAACGTTATTGGGAAGAGGCAGAGCCAAGAAGGGAATGTTTGAAGGAAATATGGAGGAGGGAGAACTGGAAATTGGACAGGTGGGGGCCTTACTGGATCGTATTTTACCTGCGGGAGAGATCGTAAAAAATGTATGGGAAGAATTTAATAACGGTTTGCTGAATCCGGTTAAAATGCTTTAATTTTAACCACGGAACATTTCGTAGACCATTTAACCAACGATTAAACTATTTATTCATGAAACCTAAAGTCATTCTTCTTGCAGTTGGCCTTTTGGGTTTTGCAGCTGCTAAAGCCAATGGAGACGATCCGGGTGCCGGTACCTGCCTGAAAGGGAAAAAAGATGATTTGAACGGCACGGTAACACATTCAGATTCTAAAAAACCATTGAAAGATGTTACTGTTACTGCTTTCCTGGTATCTAAAAAGGAGAAGATTGTACTGACTGACGAAGAAGGCGGTTTTGCATTCGATGAGTTAAAACCGGGAACCTATAAGTTTGTTTTTGAAAAAGCCGGCTTTAAAAAAGTAACGAAAGAAAAGATCGTGGTAAAAACGGATGAGGCATTCCAGTTAAATATTGAAATGATAGAAAGTACCAGTTATGACCTGATGCCTTCCCCCTTTCACTTCTCCGACTTTTAAGAATAGAACAAGTTATAAAAAAGGGATGCACTTGCATCCCTTTTGTTTTTCATGGCTGGTTACGGCAAGCTGCTTAATCCATATCAATATCAAAATCGTCATCGTCTTTTTCGATATTGAATTTTTTATGCTTTTCCAGGAAACTGCGGTATTTAGTGTAAACAGCCGCATCTGCTTTTTTACCATTAATGGTTAGCTCCCCGTCTTTGTGTTTGATGCTGTAGGAGCCCTTTTTATTGATAAGGCCATCATCGTAAAGCCCGTCAACAAATGTTTTATACTCTTTTATTTCTGCCTTGGCTTTTTCAATTTCCACCTTTGCTTTTTCCATCTCCACTTTCACATTCGCCATTTCTTTTTCGATCTCTGGTTTGATCTTTTGAAGCTCTTCCTGCATCTTTTTCATTTCCACCTCCATTTCTTTGAAATCGATTTTTTTCACCTGTTCCATTTCTGCTTTGATTTTATCGAAATCAATCTTTGCAATGGATTCCTCCACTTCTTTTTTGATCTTCTCAAAATCAATTTCTTTCATCGCACTTTCAATCTCTGCCTTGATCCTGGTGAAATCAACTTCTCTCATTGCTTTTTCCACTTCCAACCTGATCTTTTCGCCATCAATCTCTTTTAATGCTTTTGCTAATTCTTCATGAACATTCCTCATTTCCCTGTCCATATCCACATTTTCCATTTCTGCCAGCACCTCATCAAGGTCACGGACTTTTTTGTCAGTATGGATTTTTTTCTTTTTGGGTGTTGTGTCGGTTGGGTTGGCCTCTTGCTGATAAGTTCCGCCCGGGCTTTGTTTTCTGTCCCACGATACAAGTGCAACGATCAGCCCAAGTGCCAGCACGGGAAGCCAGATGTGGCGGCTGGTTAAGGTTCCTGGTTTCATACTAGTTGTTTTAAGGTTAAATGAAATCCGAAATATTTCGTACCAAATATACGATTGTATTCGTATTTAGTTACAACCTTTTTATTTTGCAGGCAATTTTAACAAAAAAGCACCCGGGAGGCAGGTGCTTTTAATATTCGGAGTTACCAGGATCAGTTTTTCCTGAATGCCCATTTGATCAGTTCTTTCCAGGTTGGTTTTTTGCCATACATCAGAATACCTGTGCGGTATATCTTACCCGCAAACCAGGTGGTGAAAACGAAACCGGCAATTAATAATGCCATCGAAAGACCCAACTGCCACCAGGGAACCGTACCAGGAACTCCGTAAGGTATTCTTGCCATCATAACAATGGGAGAGCTAAAGGGAATAATACTTCCCCATACGGCAATCGGGCCAGTGGGATCATTCATCGCCATCGACATCAGGGCAATGGAGAAAATAACCAGCATGGTGACCGGGAAACTCAGCGATTGAGCTTCTCTCATATCTTCATTAACGGCACTGCCGATAGCAGCATATAAAGAGGAATAAAAAAAGAATCCGCCCAGAAAATAGAATACAAAGCAGAATAAAACAAGCGGAACGTTAATGCTGGAAAATACTTTTTGAACACCGCCTACCATACCACTCACGGAATCGCCGGCCCCGGATGCCTTTGTGACATTATATACTATAAAAATAAAGGCGATCCAGAGAAAGAACTGGGTGAGTGCAACAAGGCCAATTCCCAGGATCTTACCCAGCATCAGTTGAAATGGTTTTACAGAAGAAACGATCACTTCGGCAATGCGATTGGTCTTCTCTTCCATCACTCCCATCATTACCTGGGATCCGTATATCAATAAAATAAAATAAATAAGAAAGCCTGCCACATAACCAATTGTACCAGCAATTTTGGAATCGGCATTTTCATCATTAATATTAACGGGCTTGATGCTTACCTGGCTTGATTCCAACTGGCTGATGGTGCTGTCGCTGATACCGAGCTTCTCATTTTTAATCTCTCCCCATATGCTATTCAGCTTGGATTGCACAGGCATCGCTGTTTCCATTCCCAGCGTTTTATCAGCCTGGAGCGGGATATTTCTTAAGCCGTTTTTCCAATCACTTATAGCGGGTATAACCACAAATGCATCAAAACCGGTAGACCCGAGATTTTCCTTCAGGCTGTCCACTTTCATGTTAGTAAGTACTAATATTGAGGAACTGTCTTTTGTGTTCGCCCTTGCGATCCTCCCGGCATCAAAAAAACCGGAAGAGTCAACTACCGCTACCGTTAAGTTTTTCTTTGATTTTTCGCCCAGGTACCCGATACCGAAAATGAGACCCAGGTAAAGCAGGGGAAATAAAAGTGTACTGATAATAAATGTTTTCTTCCTGACCTTTGTCAGGTATTCTCTTTTTATAATGAGCAGTATCTTGTTCATGGGAATGATTTTAATGGTGGTCAGATCAGTTATTTACCTGTTGAAACTGGCGGGCTGTCGGCGTTCCTTCCACCAGCTTGATGAAAATATCATTGAGCGAGGGCAGAATTTCATTAAAAGAATGGATCTCGCTTCCCTGTTGCAGCAGGTATTGCAGCACATCATTCGGCTTACTGCCCGGCTTGATCCGCACCACAAAGGCCTGCTCTTTATTACCAACTACTTCAAACGGGCTGTTGCCATTCAGTGAACCGGGCAACTGGTTAACACCAATACTGAACAGGTTTTCTTTAAAATTTTGTTTTACCTCTTTAACTGTCCCGTCTAATATCTTTTGACCTTTGTTCACCAATACGATTTGGCTACATATTTCTTCCACCTGCTCCATCCGGTGGGTACTGAAAATAACGGTAGTGCCACTTTGTGCCAGCTTGTATATTTCCTCTTTGATCAGGTTGCTGTTCACCGGGTCCAGTCCGCTAAATGGCTCGTCAAGTATAATCAGTTTTGGTTCATGCAAAACAGTAGTCACAAACTGCAGCTTTTGCTGCATTCCTTTTGAAAGATCTTCTACTTTTTTATTCCACCAGCTTTCCATTTCAAAACGGATGAACCATTCTTTGATCTTTTTAGTGGCATCTGAACGGCCAAGACCTTTTAACTGGGCCAGGTAAAGTGTTTGCTCACCGATCTTCATTTTTTTATACAACCCTCTTTCTTCCGGCATATAGCCGATCCTGCCAATATCATTGACGGGATCAAACTTTTTACCATCAAAAATGATCTGGCCTTCATCCGGGTAAAAAATTCCGGTGATCATCCTGATCAGGGTGGTTTTCCCGGCCCCGTTCGGGCCTAATAATCCAAAGATGCTTCCCGGCTCGATTGATAAACTGATATCATCAACTGCCTTTTGAGTAGCAAAGTATTTTTTCAGGTTTTGTAGCTCCAGCAGCGGCATATAGAATGGTTTTGTGTGTCAAATATAGTTTAACCCGGTTTCATCGTCTTTTCATATCGGTGAAAAGCACTATTTGAGGCGTGAACTGCACAGGTTAAATAATGATAAATCGTTTGCCCGGTTACGATTTTTATCCAACTTCGCAGTTCAATAGAAAATAAAGTATGAAAAACAGGATGTTCCGGCTGACGGTTTTGTTGATAGTGTTTGTTACGTTCAGCGGATGGGGTTTCCTGGTGCATCGCACCACGCACCAGCTTGCCGTCTATCAATTACCCAAACCCATGCGGTCGTTCTTTTATTCCCATATGAATTACCTGGTGGAGCAGTCGGTGAGACCGGATCAGCGACGTAACCAGGATTCCACCGAGGCTCCTAAACATTTTATTGACCTGGAAGCTTTTGGAGATTCTGCCGCCTGGAAAATGCCCTTAAAATGGGAGGAGGCAGCAAAGTTGTATACCAAAGACAGCTTGTTGTTGTATGGGTATGTGCCTTACCAGGTGATCGTTGTAAAAAATAAACTGACGGAAGCATTCCGTACCGGGAATAAAGACAGTATTCTCTTTTATGCTGCTGATCTTGGTCATTATATCGGGGATGCGAATGTACCCTTGCACACCTCATTGAACTATGACGGGCAACTGACCAATCAAAAGGGTTTGCATAGTTTATGGGAATCGATGATCCCTGAATTGGAGATCAATCAGTATAATTTATATAGTAAACACAAAGCAAAGTATTTATCCAATCCGGAGCAGGCTATATGGGATTGTGTCAGGAGGGCTCATACCTTATTGCCCGATGTGTTTGGAAAAGAAATTACCGCTACCAGGGGATTTGTTGATTCCACCAAGTTCAGGGTGCAGGTCCGCCGTGGCCGTGAATCGAAATCCTTTACAACCGCCTTTGCCAAGGAATACAGTAAGCAGTTGGGCAAAACGATCAATGAGCAATTATTGTATTCAGCTAAAATGATCGCTGATTTTTGGTACACCGCCTGGGTGGATGCCGGCAAGCCCGATCTTTCTCTCCTATCAACAAAGCCATTCGGCGATAAAGAGAAAGACGATCTCAAAAATGAATTGAAAGCCTGGCGAAATAACGAGCTGCTGAAGAAGAAGCTACTTATTTCCCGGAATCAGGCCGCAGAGCAGCAGTGATCATATCCACTACCCGTTCACCATCCATAGCGGCACTAACAATACCCCCTGCATAACCAGCACCCTCTGCACAGGGATAAAGTCCTGCAATTTGGGGGTGCTGCAATGTTACTGGATCCCTGGGTATCCTTACAGGGGAGGAGGTCCTGGATTCCGTAGCCACTACCACCGCATCGTTGGTATAGTAGCCTTTCATTTTCTTACCAAAAGCCACAAAGGCTTCCTGTAAGCTTTTATGAATAAATGAAGGAAGTACTTCTTTTAAGGGTACGGATCGGATACCTGGCAAATAAGAACAGCCGGGCAATTGGGATGAGATTTTATTTTGGGTGAAATCAACCAGTCGTTGTGCCGGGGCAACAAATTTCCCGCCTCCTGCATTAAATGCCTTTTGTTCTACGGATCGTTGAAACTCCATGGCTGCTAATGGGCCATGCTTTTTGAAAGCCTGTATATCTTTTTCTTCTATAGTAACCACGATGCCGCTGTTGGCGTAAGGATTATTTCGTTTGGAAGGACTCCAGCCATTGACTACTAATTCACCGGGTGATGTGGCCGCAGGTGCAATGATGCCACCAGGGCACATGCAAAAAGAAAAAACACCTTTGCCATCCACCTGTTGCACCAGGCTGTAGGCAGCCGGGGGTAAAAAACGATCCCTTACGGCGCAATGGTATTGCGAACTGTCGATCAGGCTTTGCGGATGTTCCACTCTTACACCCAATGCAAAGGGTTTTGCTTCGATCAGTATTTTTTTAGCATGCAGTAACTGGAAAATGTCACGGGCTGAATGACCGGTGGCCAGGATAACGGCATCGGCCTCAAAACTGTTCCCGTCCTCCGTCTTTACCCCTTTGATCTTGTTATTGGAGATGACCAGGTCAACTACTTTTTTTTCGAAAAGAAAGTCTGCACCACAATCCTGCAATTGTTTCCGCATTGCAGTGATGATATGGGGCAGCTTATTCGTACCAATATGCGGGTGGGCTTCGTACAATATCTTTTCTTCTGCCCCAAAGCGGACAAAAAGACTCAGAATGCGATTGATATCCCCCCGTTTAGAGCTTCGGGTATACAATTTACCATCACTGTAGGTACCGGCACCACCTTCACCGAAGCAATAGTTACTTTCCGGGTTCACTTCTCCTTCCTTGTTCAATGCAGCCAGGTCCCTTCTGCGTGACCGTACATCTTTCCCTCTTTCCAGCAGAATAGGTTTGATGCCTGATTCAAGCAATTTTAAAGCAGCAAATAAGCCTGCCGGTCCGGCACCAACAATAATCACCTTTTTGAGTGAATTTGTTACATCGTTGAATTGAAATGTTTGTAATTGCCGTTGTTCGTACGGTTCGTTGATATATGTCTGTAATTGCAGGTTCACCCATGCCTGTTTGCTGCGGGCATCAATGGAGCTTTTGAGAATATAGTAACCTGAAACAGCTGTGGAGTTAACAGCCTCTGCTTTAGCAATATATTGCTTTATAACCTGTTCATTGGCTGCTTCTGAAGGAAGCAGTTTGAGAATAATTGTCTTTTGCATGGGAGTCAGGTTTTTATCCTGAAATAAGCTTTTGCGGTACAAAGATGCAAATAAAAAAAGGCTGACGAAAGTTTGTTTTTAAAAGAGTAAAATCAGTTCTTCGGGATATAAAAATCTTACTACCTTCAGCCATATTGATTAGTATGAGACCAATACCGATTGCCCTTATTTTATTCGTAGTTATCCAGGTCAGTTCCTGCAAAATTGCTTACCAGCCCCAAAGCATACAATATAAAGATTACCGGATCAATTCATCACAGGCAAAGGATTCTGTTTTGCTGAGTGTGCTGAAGCCGTATAGCGACAGCGTTAATATGAGTATGAATGATGTGGTTGGTATCGCAGAAAAGTCATTGGAGAAAAAAGCACCGGAAGGTACCCTGGGAAATTTTATGGCAGATGCTTTTTTTACTATGGCTAATGAAAAGTTCCAGGTAAAGGTCGATGTAGCTTTCATGAACTTTGGCGGTATCCGGCTAACACAATTGCCTGCAGGTAATGTGACCCGGGGAAAGATATTTGAACTGATGCCTTTTGATAATGTGTTGCTGTTGCAAAAAATGAAAGGAACAGTGTTGCAACAATTATTAGATCATATAGCCGGAAGAGGTGGCTGGCCGGTAGCCGGAATGACTATGCAGATAAAAGATAAAAAAGCGGTCAATGTGCTGATCGGGGGCAAGCCACTGGATCCTGAAGTAACCTACACCACGGCCAACTCTGATTTCGTAGCGAATGGAGGCGATGATGCAGCGATGTTGCGCACTATACCCCAAATCAATATCGGCTACCTGATGCGGGATGCTCTCTTTGATTATATCAATAAACTGAAAAGCCAGGGAAAGAATATAACTGCAAACGAAGAAAACCGTGTTACCAATGCTCAGTAGAAAAAAGTTCATACAACAAACAGCCCTTTCTGCAGGAGCCATGCTGGCAGTCCCGTCTTTACTGGAGGCGGCTGAATACCTGGCACCACAAAAGCTTACTATTCTTCATACCAATGATGTGCACAGCCGGCTGGAAGCCTTTCCCATGGATGGTGGCCGGAACCAGGGGTTGGGTGGTGTGGCAGCAAGAGCAGCACTGATTGAACAAATACGAAAAGAAGAAGAAAACGTATTATTACTTGATGCTGGTGATATCTTCCAGGGAACTCCGTATTTTAATATCTATAAAGGAGAGCCTGAAATAAAAGCAATGTCTGCCATGCGGTATGATGCCTGCACGATCGGTAACCATGATTTCGATGGCGGGCTGGAAAACCTGGCTACACAGTTACATAATCACGCCAACTTCCCGATGCTGGTCAGTAATTATGACTTTGCCGCTACGCCGATGGAGAATAAAACGGTACCTTATAAGATATTTACGAAAGGGAAGCTAAAGATCGGTATGTTAGGTGTGGGCATTGAAATGCAGGGATTAGTTCCTGATAACTTATCAGCCGGTGCTAAGTATCTTGATCCTGTTGAGAAGGCGAATGAAGTAGCTGAACGGTTAAAGAAAGATATGAAATGTGATATGATCATTTGTTTGTCTCACCTGGGATACCAGTACAAAGGAAGTAATAAAGTGAGTGATGAAAAGCTGGCTAAAGAAACAAATAACATTGACCTGATCATTGGTGGTCACACACACACATTCCTTGACAATCCTGTTACGTTCAAAAATAAAAAGGGAGATGATGTGGTGGTAAACCAGGTAGGCTGGGCGGGTATAATTTTAGGTAGATTAGATTTTGAATTTTCCAAATTTTCGGGCAAAAAAATGGCAAATTCCCGGTCTATTTCAGTTACCGAAAAATCAGGTGAATAAAAATTTTTTTTTATAAAAGAAATGTAGATATTCGCCGTCCTGTCCAACTTTTTTTATCGACATTGTGTGAAGAATATTATTGGACATTTCAAAGGACTATAGTTAACACGATATATAAACTGCTAGTTGACAGATGGAGAAAAATGCTGAAAAAGTCTGGACCAATTGCTTAAAGATCATCAAGGATATTGTTGAGTGGCAGCATTACAAAACATGGTTTGAACCTATCACGCCGGTTTCTTTAAAAAATAATGTGCTCGTCATACAGGTGCCCAGCCAATTCTTTTTTGAATACCTCGAAGAACATTACGTAAATTTATTAGCGAAGACGTTAAAGAGGGAACTGGGTAAAGAGGCCCGCCTCGAATATCGCATCATGGTGGATAGCGGCAATAGTAAGAACAAGCCCGTTACCATGGATGTAAGCGGACAGGGTTTTAAAACTTTTTCAAATAACGAAATGGATTTTCCTTTAGTCATAAATAATCCAGTCAAGAATCCGTTCGTTATACCGGGTCTGAAAAAAATGCAGATCGACCCGCAGCTTAATCATATTTATACATTCGACGCATTTATAGAAGGCGATTGCAACCGGGTAGCCCGCCGTGCTGGGAAAACCGTGGCGGAAAAGCCAGGGGCTAACTCCTTTAACCCGCTTGTTATTTATGGAGGGGTGGGGTTAGGCAAAACCCACCTGGCACAGGCCATCGGTAACGAGGTAAAAAGGTCGAATCCCAATAAAGTGGTGTTGTATGTGAGTTCTGAGAAATTTATCAACCAGTTCATGGATCACAGCCGGAATAATGCGATCAATGATTTCATTCATTTCTACCAGCTGATCGATGTGCTCATTATTGATGATGTCCAGTTCTTTGCAAAGGCTGAAAAATCACAGGATGCTTTCTTTGCCATTTTTAACCACCTGCACCAGTCGGGGAAACAACTGATCCTGACCTCGGATAAACCGCCGAAAGACCTGGAAGGGGTCCAGGAAAGATTACTGAGCCGTTTCCGTTGGGGCCTGAGTGCCGATTTGCAGGTACCTGATTATGACACCCGTATTGATATCCTGGAGAGAAAAATGAAGAATGACGGGTTGGAAATGCCCAAAGAAGTGGTGAAATATATTGCTTATAATATTAATAGTAATGTAAGGGAACTGGAGGGTGCTTTAATATCACTGTTGGCACAATCTTCGCTGAACAGGAGGGAAATTGACCTTGATTTAGCCAAGAAAGTGTTACGCAACTTCGTCAAATCATCCAGCAAAGAGATCACTATTGAAACCATTCAGCGAATGGTATGTGAATACTTTGACGTGTCTTATGATAAACTTTTGCAGAAAACCCGCAAAAGGGAGATCGTACAGGCAAGACAGATTACTATGTACCTGGCAAAGGCATTCACCAAAAATTCACTGAAGACGATCGGCGAGCATTTCGGGGGAAGGGATCATACCACGGTTATCCATTCCTGCCAGACCGTGAAAGACCTGATGGATACAGATACCGTGTTCAGGGAAAACGTGTTAGAATTGCAGCAAAAAGTGCAGTTAGCTGCCATGTAAGATACTTTGGACGGTTTCAATAAATTATTGAACCAGCCCCGTCTCGCTCCGGCGATGACGGGGTTCTTTTTTATTGAATTTAAACGGATAAAGATGCCGGAGGAAAGCAATTAATCTTTATTTTTGCCACCCCTTCGGTAAAACGGGGTAAAGTTCTTAGGGAGAGGTGCCTGAGTGGCCGAAAGGGCCGGTTTGCTAAACCGTTGTACGAGCTTAAACTTGTACCGAGGGTTCGAATCCCTCCCTCTCCGCAGAGCCTGCAAAGACCGGCAGGCTTTTATTATGGCCCGGGAAGTAGCGCAGGCCGGTAGCGCACCTGGTTTGGGACCAGGGGGTCGCAGGTTCGAATCCTGTCTTCCCGACAACTTTCTTTCTTTCGGAAAGTACAAATGACGGTAGATCAATGATCTACCGTTTTTTTATGCACAACAGAGTTCAATCATTCACAAATCAATTCACCTGTCAGGTGAATGAATCTGGTGAATGAAATTCCCCTTCACCAGTCACTATTTTTGGATTATTCACATTGCGAATTGTACTGAGGAGCGTGATTTTTTAACCAAAAAAGTGAGTGATGGAAAGTACAAAAACCTTCAGTGTGCGGTTTATACTCCGTTACACAATTGCTAATTCATCGGATGCCGCTATCTATTGCAGAATTTCTTATGACAAGAAACGGGCAGAGTTATCGGCCGACCGAAGTATTGATCCAAAATGCTGGAACCCGGGAAAACAATGCGCAACAGGATCCAAAGAGTTAATGAACCGGATCAATCCGCACCTGGAAGAAATCCGGTTCAAACTGTCTGAGTGTTACTACAAATTAAAAACACAGAACAGTTACATAACTGCAGAAGCAATTAAACGCCTTTATACCGGGGAGGAAAAAGTGACCAACTCACTTCTGTCTTTATTCGAGTACCATGCCATCAATTCAAAGGAGGTGCTGAAGTGGGGCACTTTAAAAAACTACGCTGCCACAGAAAAGTATGTCCGTAGGTTTTTAAAAGAACGCTACAGAACAGATGATATTCATCTGTCCGAACTTAACTATCAATTCATCACTCAATTTGACCTGTTCCTCCGGACCACGGAACCATTGGAAAGCTTCAATCCTCTCAGTAACAATGGTGTGATGAAACATATGGAAAGACTGCGTAAAGTAGTCACGATGGGCTTTAAAATGGAGTGGATTCCCAAAGATCCTTTTCTTCTGTATAAACTCAAATTTCACAGAACTGAAAGAGAGTTCTTACTGGAAGACGAAATCGAAGCCTTGAGAAATGTAAAGCTGAAAAATACCAAACTTGAAAAATGCCGGGACATTTTTCTATTTGCCTGTTATACCGGCCTTGCTTATATCGACCTTGTAACACTCAATGCAAGTAATATACTAATGGGTATAGATGGTGATCTTTGGCTCCGAACTTCCCGGCAAAAAACAGATACCAAAGTAAGCGTCCCATTACTCCCCCAGGCCATCGATATCCTGAATAACTATAAAGACCGACCGGAGTTAGTAAAAAAAGGCCGTGTCCTACCTTATATCTCCAATCAAAAAATGAATGATTATCTGAAAGAGATAGCGACGGAATGTAATATTAATAAGAACGTGACCTTTCATGTAGCCCGCCATACTTTCGCTACCACCGTAACATTGAACAACGGCATACCCATTGAGACTGTAAGCAAGATGCTGGGGCATACCAAACTTTCCACCACCCAGATATATGTGCATGTCCTGGAAAGAAAGATCAGCGATGACATGAAGCAGTTAAAAGAGAAGTTCAGAGCGAAAGAAACTCCAAAGCTTGTTGCTATTTAGTTAACCCAAACTCAATTTAAAGTCATGAACACAAAATCATATATACAGTTTATTACCGATCTTAAGAAAAGTATCGTTCAAAGCAGATACCAGGCAGCAAGGCTTGCTAACCGGGAGCAATTACTCCTATACTATAAAACAGGCAAGATGCTGTCAGAAAAAGTAGCGAAGGAAAAATGGGGAGCAAAGGTTTTGGAACATATTTCAGAAGATCTTCAAAAGCAGCTTCCGTGTATTAAAGGCTTCTCAGTGAGAAACCTAAAAAACATGCGCCAGCTGTTTGAGGCCTACGAAAATTCCGTAATTGGGCAGTCACTGACTGCCCAATTGTATAAATTTGATAATGAGCCAGTTATATTTATGCAGTCGGCGACTGCCCAATTTGAAGAATTCTTTGGGATAAGCTTTACTCATCACATTTTGATTCTAAATAAATGCTCAGATTTAGCGGAGCGTATGTTTTACATACAATTGGCAGCAACTGAATTATGGTCTGCTACAGTTTTGGAACATAAAATCGACAGCAGATTGTATGAAAAGAAAGGGGCGCTTCCGAATAATTTTCCGAAAGCAATAGCTGGCGATCTAAAATCATCAGCCGCGCAAATATTCAATGATGAGTATTTAATTGATTACATGAATCTTGGCGATGAAGATTCGGAGCGGGATATTGAAGATAAAATTGTTCTGAATATCAGGAATTTCATTCTTCGAATGGGTAAAGGGTTTTCATTTATTGGAAACCAGTTTCGTATTGAACTGGACGGGGAAGAATTTTTTATTGATTTGCTCTTCTATAACAGGTACCTTAATTGTCTTGTCGCATTTGAATTGAAGCGAGGTAAGTTCAAACCCGAACATGCCGGGCAGTTGAACTTCTATTTAAATGTTCTTGATGATAAAATTAAGCTGGCTCATGAAAACCCAAGTATTGGAATTGTGCTATGCAAGGAAAAGCAGAATACAGTTGTTGAATATTCTGTCAGGACAATAAATAAGCCGTTGGGAGTAGCCACCTTTAGAACGACAAAGGAAATTCCAAATGAGTTAAAGGAAATTCTGCCAAATACTGAACAATTGGGAAAACTGATTGAATAAGAATGCTTGTCAATTAAGCTAGTGTATTACAATTAAATAGAAGATGGCTCCTTTAGCTTAATATATGCGGGAAGGCTACAACAACACTAGCAAATGATTACCTGTTTTCAGTGAATGATTTAACTGCCTCTGAATTGTGATGTGATGTAACCTTATGTACGTTTTTGCCTCTCAGTGGTTGTTCTATATTTTATTCTGCGATTATTAAAAGCTTTCATTCTACCTTCAAGTATGTTTACAATATGATTATTTACAACAGGGTTTTCAATTGCTCCAGGAATGCAAGAAACGGCATATTTGTTTTCTTTATCAATATGCATATAAATGACCTGCTCCGCATCGGACACAATGGCAAGATTAGGGTTGTGGGTTACCATAATAATTTGTCTACGAGTTTTTGCGCTTTTAATGTATGGCACAAGGATTTCTGCCACACTTTGGTTGTCTAGATTGTCTTCTGGTTGATCAATAATTAGTGGTTTATTATCTTTATCTAGTATGAGATAGAAAATTAACAGTAATCCGCCTTTTTCACCTGGAGATAATTGTGTTAATCCCTTTCCATTTAATCGTAAGTCATATTCTGGCTCGATATACTCTAATGAAGATAAATAGTTATATAGATCAGTTTTCCTTCCATCTTTAAACCGTATATCTTCCCCAAGTATTCTGTCAATAAACTCTAATATTTGATCAATGTCATCAAAATTATACTCTTGTACAATAGTCCGTAGCAATTCATCGCCTCGTTGGTAAAAAAAGCCATGTCTATTTACGTAGTCAAATACTCTTGTGTAGAAAGCTCGATCGATTTTAAAGGCAGTTTCTATTGAAATGTTTTGCTCTCGTGAATGTTCATTTAGTATGTCGGAAATAGCGATTTTAATTTTATTATAAATCGACTGTATTTGTTGCTTTTCAGCAAATATTTCTTTTATTAATAGTTTTCTTTGTCCCTTTTGCTTAGTTAGGTCATCTTTTAGACGATTGTCGATATATGATATTTCATTTTCCAAAAAAGTGATGGTGCCTATTTGATCTACTGTACCAATAATTTCTTTTTGTTTCAATTCCCAATCTTTTATTTGCTGTTGGTATTCCTGCCAATCTTTGAATGGCTTCTCCAGTTCTTTGCCAATACTTTCACGAAGACTTTTCTTTGTTTGTAGTTGAATAACTAAGCTATTCTCTTCATTAATTGTATCTGATATCGGGATTTCTGAAAGTAATGCCGAATGGTTTGATACGAGTTGAACCTGCCCTGAAATAAGTTCTTCAACTTTAGTCGTGTCAACATTTAGTGAAGCGAGGTCCGTAATACTTAATCCAAATTTGGCGTAATGTTCAGACCTTTCCTGTTGCCATTTTTCAAATCTATCTTTTGTTGACTGTATTTCATCCCGTATCAATTCTAACTCTGACAAACGAAACCGGCTTTCTTTTAATTTAATATTTTCTCCTTCGATGGCAATTTCCAACGAAGTAATTTCCTCGTTTAGTTTTTTTAGCAGCTCTGCCCTTTTTTTCTGATCATCAGATAGCGATTCATTGTCTACAGGATTTACAGCTGGAATGATCTTAGATTTTTCATTCTCATGTGCTTGTAATTCTTTTTTTCTTAAATCTGCCCGATTTTGTAGACCACTTCTGTAGCTACTGTCGCTCTTCTGTTCTAAAGTGGTAATTGTCTTATTGACAATTCCAAGTGCATTCTTAAGCTCGCTTATTTTCTGACTTATTAATTGCGATTTATACTCTTTTAATTCATCAAATGTTTTTTTGCCTAATTTTTCAACATCATCGAGTCTTGAAAAAACTACCTTATTAATCTCTAGCTGGAATCGGCCATCTTCGTTGTTGCATAATTTTTCAAGGTAGGATTGCGGAAGATATTTTACTCGTTCGACATTTGAAAAGTCAATTTTACTATTTAGAGTTCGAGTATTGCTGGTGTTGTCTAACCATTTTAAAGTTCCTTGAAACTGGTCGGCGTATCCGCGCTGGCAGAATTTATCGGTATGTAAAAAGGAGAAATGTTCAGCTTCTACATGAGCATTGCCAAGTAGAGCAAGTATATCTGCGATAGCACTTTTCCCTTTCCCTTTATTTCCAATAATAGCTGTAAGTTCAAAACCAATAGGAAGTGAGAAGTTGTCGAACCAGGTTCCATTCCTCCCATCGTAGCCTTCAATAGCTGCGACTGTAAGGTGGCTTAAATATTGACTTCGAGATGATTGTATTCGCTGTCCGAGTACAGGATATTTTCCAATGTATACTCGATCTTTTGGCTCAAAAAGTATTTGTCGTATTCCTTCAAACGTAGGATCAGCTTTAATCCAGCAATATCGTTCAAGGTCGGGCTCGAATAGTTTGTCCTCACTGTGAGCATCTGACCCCCAGATGCAAGGTTTGAGTGATTTAAACTCTTGTATGAAAGATTCTTGACTCTCTGCCTTTTCTCCTAGACCAAACGCTATTGTTTTTTCGTTTGAGCTAAAAAAAGCATGGGATCTTGATAACAACGTTTTACGGGTTAAATGATCTTGGCTCTTCCAGGAAATTTCGGACAGGTCTTCATCTGAAGGGACAACAATTAAGTATTTTTCTTTAAAATCCTTATTTCTTGTAAGTAGTTCAACAATTTTTTCATCATTGACAATAGCGTGTGTCATACCGACCCGAAGATCAGGGCCAACTAAGCCTTCCTGTTCTTTTTTTAATCGTGCTCCTAAAGCACTAAGATTGTCGGTCTTTAGCTTTCTTCGTTTATCTGGTTCATCAGGCTCAGATTCATACAGAAAATCAATATCATGTAGAAAATTTTCTTCCATTTGTTTTATGGAGAGCTCGTTTGATAAAATAACATGAAAGTTTATTCTACCTGCTTCTTTAGTTGTCTGGTTTCCGTTTTTTCGGATGATTTGTACAATTTTGTTCAGTCGAAATTCAATGTTGGGAATAATCAAGATTTTCTTAATCTCCATAATTTCTTGATCGGAAAAAAGAGTTTTTAACTTTTCTTCTTTTTCAAGGTATTCAGTCCGAATTTTTTTATACCCTTCTATCGTGAAGTAGTCTGTAATGCCAATGACAAATATTCTTTTTTCGATTGCTTTCTTAAAAAGGTTTTTTACATATTCATCAAAATCAGTAGTAAAATCGTTTTCTAAAGCAGACAATGGCGTATGCACATGGAAATCACATTTTCGCCAGATAGAACCCCTAGGATCGTTCATAGTTCAGGTTTTGGGTAAATTAGTTCTCAAAATATTGCATTAAATTATACTTCACAAATTGAATTGATAATCAACTCTTTAATTTCAGTTATTTAACTACATTTTCAAGACCTGGTGTATTTAAAATGCGTTCAATTTCGGCTTCAATAATTTCAGAAACTTCTGCCTTAATCCTCCTGAAATTATCGTTCACAATCTGAAAATTTACTTGTTCAACAATAGGCAGTTCCTTATAGGAAGCGGACTCTTGTTTTAGTTGAATGTGGTTGTTGATAATCTCACAATGAAATGTTTTTAGCTTTATCTTATTAGTCGGATCATCCGCCACCATACCCACAAACTCACCCGAAGAAAGTCCGGCTATCTTTGATTGAGGAATCGCAAAATCTAACTGACTTGATTTGCTTACTGATGTATCAGCTCTGTTGATAGAGATACTCTCTTTCAACTGGTTGATTTTTCCGAATCGTTCGGACAAAAATTTTGAAGTTTCTCCAGTAACCTGGCCACTGATAATATTCCCCGTGATATTCATTATTACTGAGGATTGATCTGCACCATAGTCTTTCTTCAACTGGCTAAAATCCTGGATTCCGAGACAGGTGGCTACTTTGTTGGAACGTGCCGTTGCAATTAAACTATCAATATCATTGAAAAAGATGGTGGGGAACTCATCAAATATCAAACTCGATTTCAGCTTATTTTTTTGATTGACCAGCTTAATCAAACGGGTCACATATAAGGAAAGAACAGCCCCATAAATCTGCTGCTTTTGTGGGTTATTGGCGAGACAAACGATCTTGGGATTGTCCGGGTCATTGATATCGAGGGTAAAATCGTTGGCAGAAAGCACCCAGTAAAGTTGGGGCGAAGAAAGACGAGCCATCCCGATCTTGGCACTGGCTACTTGGCCTTCCAATTGCTCCATTGCATCGTTCTGAAAGGCCGATATAAAAGGATTAATAAGAACTTCTATTTCCGGTTCAGTACGAAGAACCGAGAATAGTTTTTCGTAGTCCACCTGCATCAGTTCAATCACATGGGGTAGGGTCAGGTATTTCCCGCCCTGGTATTTTTTCAGGAACCAGATAATGGCTGTTAAGAAGTTGATAGGCGACTCCACAAAAAAGTCACCCTGTTTGGTGATCCAGTCCCGGTTCAGGCCCATCATAATCGAACGGGAAGCTTCGGTGGCATCCGTTATATCGAACATGGTGGAAGCATCCAGCGGATTACAGCGGTGGCTCCTGGAAAGATCATCGAAATTGATGGTATAGAATTTCGGTTCTACTTTATAACTGCTCCTGTTCTTCAGCAATGTATTGTAGGCAATTTTGGTCAGGTCGTCGTATTTAAAATCATAGACCAGCATGGTAAACCCTTTCCGGATATGTTGCCGGATAATGTGCTGAATTACAAAGTAAGATTTACCAGCTCCGGGTGAGCCGCAAACGAGTAGCCCCCGGAACGGATTAATGATATTGATCCAGCTTTTGCGGACCTTACCCCTCAGGTTATACTGGGCAGGAAGGTTGATCGAGTATTCATTCTCCAGCAACCGCTCTTCCTGGGGAAAGGTTTCATTCAATTCGTTGAAAATATCCTTTCCCAAATTCACCCTGATAAACCGGCTGAGGAGGTTGCCCCCGGCCAGCACCAAAAGAAACCCTGTTCCCGTCAGGATCATATACCCAATTGCCAGTTGCTCCACCGGGCCCCGAAAGCCCAGTATTAGGGTGCTGGAGAAGTAAAGACTTAACCCCAAAACCAGGTAAATCAGGATGGATCGGGGGTTGATACTTTCTGATTTTTTGCCCCTTGCCCCCAGCAGGGATATCCCCAGCAGCCCGAGGGCAATCAACTTAGACTTCCAAACTGTGCTGTAGAGCCCCGTAAGGGCAATATTTTGGAGGAATTGATCGCCCCAAGGGGAATTTAGCCCCCAGCGCTCAAAAGCCCCGTAACAGTAAAAATAACAGTGCAGGAGCAGGACCAAAATGGCCCCCAGCCGGGTAAAGTCCAGGATTTTTCTGAGACCCGCTTCATTTTCGCCGGTTCCGGATGACATAGGTACTTATTTAGAGTTAGGATTGCGTTTTTTCTTCTTTTTTTTCAACAGTTCGGCAGGAATCCGGTTCAGGTTCTTTTCATGCTCTACTAGGTCTTTGAGCAGGCCGTCCTGATTGGGTTGCGACCCGGTAGTTTGGGAGGGCTCTTTGCTTTCTCCGAATTCCTTTGTCTGGGCGGTTTCAAGGGCGGTTTTTTGGGTTTTTCCCAGGCCCTGTTGACCTGACTCCAACGAAGCCCGGATACCAGCAATACTGTAGGTCTTGCCTATATCACTGCCGTTAAAGACGGCCTTGGTCCGGAAGTCAATAAAAGTTATCCCGAAGACCAGCCCCTGCTTATTCTCCCGCAGGACGGCCTGCACCCCTTCTTTTTTCAGGGCAATAATCAAAGCGTCCAGGTTCCCCGGAGATTTGGCCAGTACCCAGTCAATGCTGGTCTTCAACCTTTTTTTATCAGGTTGCCGCAGGGTCTCATTTTCTGCGAATCTTATCTCCAGGTTTTTCAGGGTGGGCTTGCTGTGAATCAGGCTGGCCTTGATAGGTACCCCAACCTTATTACCCTGCCCGTCCAGCAACCGGTAGAAAAGGCCCCCGGACTTATAGACGATCCCTGTCTCCAGGCCCCGGTCGGCCTCCAGGTTATACTGACGGAGAATGGCGTTCAATTCTGTCAAGGAAGTATATTTAAAATGTTTGATCACCGCATCCAGGACATTGGTAATCGAGCGACGGGTCTCGGATTTGCCATACTGTACTTTCTGTACATCCACGGGCCGGATGCCATTAACCTGCGCTGTTTTTTTGCCCTGCGCCGGGATCAAACCAAAACTTTTCTCTAATTCTTTTCTTGCCTGCTCGGATTGGTTGCGGCCGATATTATAAGTATCAATACGCTTTCCATCCCGCTGGATACTGGTGGTCAGGATATGGATATGAGGATGACCGGCATCGTGGTGCTCATAGACCAGGTAAGGTTGTGACCCGAAGCCGATTTTTTCCATATAGGCCGTTGCGATCCGGGTGAGTTTGTCCTGTGCAAATTTTTCAGAAGGATCGAAGTTTAAGGAGATATGAAGTGTATTGGATTTTTTTGACCGTTCATTTCTTGCAATCAGGTCCTGCATCCGTTCCATTTTCTGGTGGAAGTTCATCTGGCCCGCCTCCAGTAAATAGTTCGCTGCGAAAAGGCAAACTGCTTTTTCCTTTTGGCATTTCTGCTCATTGTAATTAAGTGCCCTTTGCAGACTATGCGGGCTGGTTATTCGGACAACCATTGCTGGTGGATTTCATTAAGTTTCTGAAATATTCTCTCCGTCAATTGCAGGAAATTTTGATGAAGCGGGTCATGAGTATTCAGCCACCACTTTACCTCAGTGATATTATTCAATGTGTGAAGTTTTTTAACAGCTTGGTTGTAGTTGTTGCCGATGGCATTTAGTTCTTTTTTCAGCCCGATCATTTCATGTAAAAACTGATCGGCGGATTCGTTTCTGACTTTAATAGTTACAGGCTTTTGCAGCAGCACATTTCGGGCATACTCACTTAGTTTTCTATGCGTGGATTTGGAAAATAACCCATGTATTTTCTGATACTCTGCAGGCTTTACCCGAAAGGAAATCCAGGAAGGTGTTTTTTGCTCACTCATCACTATTCATTTTCACGTTATCTCCGGCAAAAGACAAACACTGTTTTTTGCCGCTATACTCTTTAAGCTTCTTTTCCCATAGTCCCGCCGACTCCGGAGGCATAGGGACCAAGATGCAATTGTGCAACAATTGAACATCTTGCCGGTTGCGGACACAGCAACCTTCGACCTTGTAAAGTTAAACTGACCGATCCCGATAATAAACACCTGATCAAATTCTGATGAGGTGAAAGCAGGCAATTGAAAATAGATTTGTACTGTCAATAAATTTTAAATCTAAAATTGTGTTGTATGAGCAGTGGAGTAACAAACGGTAAGAAAGAAAAATCAAAGGTTTTTGAAATGATTTTGTGCAGCCCCGGGATGGCTGAGCAATGCAAGATCAGCCTCAAAATTACAAGGCAGAATGTACTGGTTTTATCAAGGCTGATCGAGGCAGAAATTTTGAACGCTAAAGGGGCTTTCGAGGATGAAATTCTGGGGTCATTGTCAGAAGAATCTGTTGCCGAGTTTAAAACACTTCATGAAGAGGTTTTAAAGAAGGCAGGGTTAGCTGATTTCTATGAAAAACTGAAATCGCTTTAATTAAAATGGCCTGTTCCGGCAGGCCATTTAAAATGAATATAAAAAAAGGCCGCTTTACAGCAGCCCTTCGTCAGCAAAGGAGTAATACCCCTCACTGGAAATAATGATGTGATCCAATACCGTCATATCTAAAAACCTGGCTGCTTCCCTGATTTTCACGGTCAGTTCTTCGTCTGCCCGGCTTGGTTTTACACTGCCTGAAGGATGGTTGTGGGAAAGTACTATTCCTACTGCATTGGCTTTTATCGCAGCAGTCAAAATGATCCTTGGGTCTGCAACTGTTCCGGTAATACCACCAGAGGAAGCATCCAGAACGCCAAGTACTTTATTGCTCCGGTTTAAGAACAGCACTTTAAATTCTTCTACCAGTTCGATTTTGTCACGGTTCCAGATTTTCTGCAGGATTTCGTAAGCATCCACTGAGGTAGTGATCTTTGGTCTTTGTGAAGGCTTTACTTTGGTTCTGTAAACCAGTTCTACTTCTGCCACCTGGTACCATTCGGGTTTCATCATTTCCTGTTCCATAATAATCAGTTTAGAGGTTCAAAAAATTTATTATGGAACCATTCCCGGTTTTGGGCGATAAAGTCCAAGATGGCAACGGAATAAATGATGGCCTTGTGCGGGTGCCCTGTGTTTATGCCGGAAGCTCTTGGACGCTTCAGCAGCACAAAACCGAACTTTGTGCAATGATGAATACCATACAATAACTGTTAAGTATACATTCAGTTCTGAAACATAAAACCTCAAGCTGCCCCGCCATTTTCACCTGGTCATTGACAATAATGCGGGGCAGCTTTTTTACACCTGTAAACGGGTCAGCCCTTCGCTGGCCTTGTACAAGAACTAAAATTTGTTATATCAGTACTACGGGTTATCCTGTGGCTCACATAATGCCACTTTATATCCGGCCTTTACCAGTTTATGCAGGATGCTGTCTGTTTCAGCGATTGAGAAATGGCAGGTTTTGCCAATCTCCGGTAAATGGGTGATGGGGTTGCCTGTCAGTTGCTGAATAAGTCCCGCATCTTCCTGAAAAGCGGTATAGTCATCGGCAATTTTTAAAAATACCACGGCACCGGGGTATTTGCACCGGATGGCCTGATAACTTTTGAAATGTTCTATGCTGATACTTGTCTTTTTCATGTCTTAGGGTTTGAGAAGTGAAAGAGGGGCGGCGGTGCCGCCCCGTTACAGAATCAATTCACAAGGCCGGCTAATTCACCCTGCAAAAAATCTGTACAGAGATGAAAGGCTTTCTGTGTCCGCAGTTGTGCCGTACCTCCGTACAAAAGGGATTTCAGTTTGCTTTCGTCGTCTTTGTAATTACGTACATTCTGAAAATACCCGGTCACGGCATTATAAGCCCCGAACAAAGTGCCCCGGGTGGTTTCGGTTTGCTGGGTGGGGCTGCTCATGGCATATTCAAAAACGGAATTGCACATGTTGTTAAAGCAGGTGGACAGTTCATCATACTGGCCTTTTTCGATATTGTCCAGCACCTCTTTATTTGGCACCATCGCCAGTTGAATCAATCGCAGGAGTTCCGGGTCGGTTACTTTTACTTTTGTCCAGCGGTTAAAGATGCTATCCAGTTGCAGGGAAAGCTGGTTAGAAATACCCATTACTTTATGCGCCTGTTCCAGTCTTTCTTTTGCATTGGCGGTATGCCTTATTTTGATACTGTTGGAATGATTGCGAAGGGCTGCATTGAGGGTATTATTACAAACAATACGGACGGGTGTAAAGGCGGCGGTAATACTTCCAAAACCATCGTGGGAAGTGGTCAGAAATAAATACTGCTCGATTAAGTCCTCCCGGCCTACTTTGATATAACCGGGGAGTTTGGCGGTGATAAAAATCCGCTCACCTTTTCCGAGTGCCCCGGCTGTTTCATACTGGATACCATCGCCCCCGACAATAGAATCAAAGAAACTGAAAGCATCCCGGTTCTGGATGATTTCATAATCCTTGCCCACTACCCCGAGGACTTCCCCGGTATCGGGTCGCATGGTGGCCAAGTGGGTTTTAATCCGGTTGGTAAAATCCATTGGCTGGCCGTCTGCATTGTAACAGGTTGTATAGATGTCCTGCTTTACGACTTCATAATCCAGCCCGGCGAACCGGATGGCTTCGGCACTGGTCGGATAGTCTTGTACAACCTGGCCGAGTCCGTGCCAGGCTTTTTCTTTTACCGAAAAAAAACTGTGTTTTCCTGTCTGTTCGTTGAAATTTAAGTTATGCGCCATAATTGATTACCCAGCATAATTTATATCCCGCAGGCGGTACTGCTGCGGTTTAATGAGAATAAATAAATCAGAATGGTAAATCCTCCACCGGTTCAGTAATATCAGCCGGGGCGGGTATCGTTTCGGTAGTACCCTTTCCATGCAGTTTAATACCGTTCACATGAAAATCCAGTGAGCCTTTTGGCTCTCCGGCTTTGTTCATCCATGCACTGACTGAGATACGCCCCTGCACTTCCACCAGCGTTCCTTTGGTGAGATACTTTGCGATACCCTCCCGCATCCAGTAGGAGCAGTTCACATAGGTGGTGAGCTTTTTCACCTCCTGCGAATCTTTGGGTTTGTAACTGTCATTGATGGCGATACTGAACCGTACCACTTTATGGTCACCTTTCACGGTGTTCACCGTTGCGTTTGCTGTGATTCTTCCTGTTAATTCCATAACATTTGAGTTTTGATGAAAAAAAAATTGTTTTGTAAAAGAAAAAGGGAAAAAAGAAAGCTTTGGAAGAATGCGGCTGCCCTGTCGGCAAAAAGGAAACGGAATAAAGGAAGGTTGAGTGTGATGGGTTCGTGTTTATGCCGTAGTCTTTTTGCAGTTTTTAAGGGCTTCAAAAGCCGCATAACTTCGCTTTCGCATGGGGCCCCTTTTCTTACAAAACGGGACCTCGCCAATCAACTACCTTCAGTTGGGGAATCCTGCTGTTGACGCCGAAGCATGAGGCGTGAACAGCCAACATGACTTGAAGGCATTGTATCCGAAAGTATGAGGATAGTATGCCGTCCATCATCAGAAGGCTACTCTTTTCCCAACATGCCAAATAGTGTCCGGGTATACCAACAAAGTCAGGTAAATTGCAACTCCAAGGACCCTGAAAAGTTAAGAAAATGGACCAACCTCAATATGACGAGTCAGCAAATCTTGCCCTTGAGTTCATCAAAGGCACGAGTCGTCACGTTTTTTTGACGGGTAAAGCTGGCAGCGGAAAAACAACATTTCTGAAAAATCTCAAAGGTCTCACCAATAAAAAGATCGCTATTGGTGCTCCTACAGGAATTGCAGCAGTAAATGCATCGGGCGTAACTCTTCACTCACTATTTCAATTGCCTATTGGCATATTCCTACCCGGTAAAACAAAACTTCCAGGAAATCTTTCTTCTGAAAAGAGATTGTTGTTAAGGGAAATGGAATTGCTTGTTATTGATGAGGTATCAATGGTCAGGGCTGATTTATTGGATGCGATTGATCAGGTGTTGAAAGAAACGAGAAAAATTCCAGCTCCGTTCGGCGGCATACAGGTTCTTTACATTGGTGACCTGTATCAGCTTTCACCTGTGGCAACGGGCGATGAGTTAGAAAAATTGGGAGCTTTTTATGATTCCTTGTTTTTCACTTCCTCCAACGTCTTCAAGGAATCAAATCCGGTTTGCATCGAGTTAGAGAGTATTTATCGCCAGAAAGATCCTGCATTTATTTCAGTATTAAACAATATTCGAACAGGTAGTACAAACCAAGAAGATATTAACCTACTGAACAGCTATTGCCGGAAAGGTTCGCCAACACCTGCTGGCTTTGTGACACTGGTTACGCACAATCAATTAGCAGACGCTATCAATTTGCAGAAATTAGCCGAAAGCCAAGGGGAAAGCATTCAGGTTCCGGCCGAGATCGAGGGTGAGTTCGAGGTATCATCTTATCCGACAGATCATTTATTGCAGCTAAAAGTAGGTGCACAGATCATGCTACTCCGAAATGAACGGGGCAGCGGAAAGAAATATTTTAATGGAAAAATGGGTGTGCTTGAGGGTATCGAGGAAGATCAGTTAACTATAGAAATTGATGGCAAAGAATTAGTAACAATAAAGAAAGAAACATGGAAAAATATACATTATGAATTTGATGAGAAGTCAGGCAGGATGCTGGAAACAGATTTAGGATCGTTTACTCAATTTCCTGTCCGGCTGGCATGGGCTGTAACGATTCACAAAAGCCAGGGACTTACGTTTGACCGCGTTGTGCTGGATGTACAGAATGTGTTTGCGCATGGACAAGCCTATGTCGCTTTCAGCCGGGTGCGATCATTAGAAGGCCTTTTACTGGAGCAACCTGTTCAGCTTGATCAGATCAATGCCAATGCCAGTCGTCCTGTTTTCAATGTTGACCTTAAAGAAAGGTTAACAGACATCCTTGGAATCGAAAAAATAAATTTTCTTGCCAGCGAAGTAGAAAAAAAATTAGCCTGGACACGTATCAGTGAAATCGCATCTGATTCACAGGGTGTTACAAATGGTAGTGATCTTTTTAATATAGTTAATAACTGGAGTGATAAACAAAAGGGCATCTGTGAAAAGTTTGAACTGGAAGTGAAAAGAATTATTTCATCTGGTGATGCAGCTATTTACACTACCTTGAAAAATCGGATTGCAGCCGCTTGTTCCTATTTAAAAAACGAGGTTAATCGGTTTACGGAGGAAGTGCTTGCACCCGCTTTTAAGAAATCAAAAGACAGTGTTACTCAGAAATTGGATCATCGTTTTGTTTCTGCTGTCATTGCCTGCCTGCGATCGAAAAAAAAAGATATTCTGCAACTGGAACAATTTGTAACAGGCAAAAGTGAAAATGCTGTCCGACCTATACAGCCTGCTAAAAAAGTAGTCAACCAACCAACTCTGCAAACCAGTATTCCTGTTCGCATCTTATCCGGATTCAACGAGGGGCGAACGATCAAAGAACTCGCAGACACATTGCAGTTGAGCGTTCCGAGTGTGGAAAATTACCTCGCTGAGTTGGTGCGTACTGGGGAAATACAAATACATCAGGTAGTAGATCAGGCAATTTTAGAACAAGTCATTGCTTTCAAAAATGGGAAAACTGCTCTTACTCCGTTAGCACTGAAAAGTGCCTTTGGAGACCGCCTGAGTTTCGGCCAAATCAAGGCACTTATTAACCATCTTGCGCAGGAGTCAATTTAATCGAGTGACTATCAATAATTTAATCTGTGCATAATTTATGCTTGCAATATCAAGCATGTTTTTGTATATTTGCTTGACAAAACAAGCAAGAATATGAATAACTATGGTGAATATTTCAAGGCACTGAGGGAAGCAAAAAATCTGACGTTGCGGGAGGTAGAAAAGCAGGCCGATGTTTCCAATGCTTATTTAAGTCAACTGGAATCCGGCAAGGTGAAACAACCTTCGCCGCTCACTTTACATAAGCTTGCCACCCTATATGATGTTAGCTATGAACTATTGATGGAAAAAGTAGGCTACCCGATCCCGAAAGCAGAGGAACAGGTCCGAAAGGAAAAGCAGCCGATTGCTTACCGGGTAGGTTCCATTACTAACGACGAGGAACTGGAATTGCTTAATTATCTAAAATTTATACGCAGCCGTAAAAAATGATCACTGTAACCGGATATAAACAGTATAAGCAATGCCCTAGGTATTGGTGCTATAAAAATATTGTAGCAGATGCTAAGGTGAAAAAGGATCCTTTCAGAAGGGAGGTTACTTTGCTGGCGCGTTTGCAAACGATTTATGCATGGCGGGGAACAGTTGTGGATAATATTTTAAGCCGCTACCTGGTTAATGCCGTGAACAAGCGCCGGGCTATTGATAAGGATTATTTTATTACACAGGCCATGACCATGTTCACTAATCAACTGGAGTATGCCGTGTTTCAGAAGTACAGAGATACCGGTGCAGAAATCACCAACAATCCGGATTTCAACGCCCTTATAGAGTGCGAAATCGGTAACGGGATTACGGATGAAGAAATAAGAAATGCCAGGGAAGATATCATCAAGGCATTGACGAACGTACTGGAGGATCGTGAGTTCATGGAATATTTGCAATCGGCAAAAAACCTGATAAGTCAGCGGTCACTCACGTACAACTATGATCGTTTCAGTGTAAAAGCTAAGCCTGACTTGATCGCTTTTTTTGAAAATGACCCGCCGCATATTTTCGATTGGAAAGTTCATACCTATGGCACGGCCACCTACGATGAGCAGCTGATCGCTTATGCAGTGGCACTCTTTAAAGTCGGACATACAAAACCACATGAAGATTTTCCGGCAAACCTGAGCAAGTATAGTTTATATGATTATAAGTTATCAGAGTACCAGTTACTGCACAAGGATCGGATTAAGAGAGATTACACCATCACTGAAGATCAAATGCGTGATTTTGGTAATAACCTGGGTTCAGCGATCATTGAAATGCATATTGCAGGGGCTAATAAAAAGTACAAGGATATAGATATCGAGGCGTTTGAAACTACACAGTATGTGGAGAACTGTATAAACTGTGGCTTTCAGAAAATTTGTAAAATGGGAAAACATGAAATATACGGAGCAAAAGAGGTACGAGACGAACATCTTCAGTATTGAAAATCTGAAAGAACTCAGTGCCAATTATTTTTTATTTGAAATCGTTGGCTTAACAGCGTCTTCCGATGAGGAGAACGATGATTTTGATATCAATGTGCAGTATATCAAAAAGAGTTTGTCCTATAAACTAAAGCATCCGGTGACCATCATCACCAGGGATAAAAAACCCGTGCTGGTGATACGGGCAGAGACAGAAATAGTCAATCAACTTCCGCAGGAATTTAAAGTGAAGCATGGGGATGTTGTTCATTTTCGCAAGATTGAGCAACCTTTCTCCCTTGATTTCGTTAACTATACTCCTTCTACCAGAGACATCATTTCCCGTTTTATACAATTTGATACACAATCGGAGTTAAACAAGTATGAGGGCTTGTGGCAGCCTGGCTCCGGCGATGGATTTTTTAATATTACTGCTAAGGTGCAGAAAGAGCATGTGGGAATCTTTACCGGGTTTTATTCCCGGGTACTTGAACTTCCGGGGAAAGGATTTGGATTTGCCATTGATATCACCAAAAAGTATATTGCCACCAGACCCTTACGTTACCATTGGACTCGGGAACAATTTCAGAAGCAGCGTATCGATAAGTCACATTTTGTTTATCAGTATGGCAACAAGCGGTATGAAATAAAGCCCAAGCAACTGAGTGACTTTACCGTTTCTCAGTACAAATTCGAACGGGAGTCAGATGGAAAAATGGTAACCTTACTGGAAGATATCCAGGAGAAATTTGGCCCATCGATGCCGCCAGAAGTGGCGAATTTGCCGGATGATGCATCGGTATTGCTGTATAAAACCAATGATGGCCGGGAAAGGGCTGCGGTAGCTGCTTTATGTTACCGTGTATTTGATACAGAAGATCCTGTCGTGCAGCAGCTTCATTTCCATTCAATCATAAGGCCATTTGAAAGAAGAAGGCTGATTCGTATCATTCACAATAATTTTTTCGGTAAACTGATGTATGGCAGTATACCGCTTCGGGTCAATAAAATTCCGTTGCAGATAGATAAAATAAAATTCATCGCACCCGATATTCTTTTTGGAAATGAAGTGACGGTGTCCGTCCGGAACACCCCGGATGCGCAGGCGGTTACGATCGCGCAACTGGGTCAGAAACGTAAAGCCATGCTGGTCGATAAGGATGCGGGTTTTTATACCAACCGTCCCTTTGAGACGCAGTATTACATTATCCCCCAGACGATCTACAATATGTTCGGGAATGATACTCAATTCCTCGGTAGCCTGAAGCAGGAAGTCAACAGGATGCACCCAACCGAAAGCGGATGGGACCCCATCGTTATTACCTATGATGACAGGGGCAAGAAAAATGCAGTGGCCATCGGTTTTGAGATATTACAGAAAATGGAAGAGCGAATAAAAAAAGGAAGCGGCGGTTATGCCGTTATCATGTTGCCTTCCGGTGTAGAAAAAGAAAAGCGTCAGCATGATGACCTGGCAGCGCTCGTAGTGTCGGAGTGCATCGATGAGTATAAAATAATGGCTTCTATTATGCATAGCGATACGCTCGAAGAGTGTTTCGCTTACAACTCAAATAATGGACAACGTGCTTACTATGTTAAGCCACCACTGAAAGGAAAATATAAAGGGTATATCAGGGGAGTTGCCATTAACCAGGTGTTATTGAATAATGAGCGCTGGCCTTTTGTGCTTCATACACCTTTACATGCGGACCTGACCATCGGCATTGATGTGAAGCGGCATGTTGCAGGTTTTACTTTTATTGATAAATACTCTACAAATATTTTAACCAAGTGGGATAAGTCGGAGAACAGCGAGCGTTTGAGAGAGGGAAAAATCATCACTATGCTTACTAAATATATTGCTATACAAGCTCGTCATTCTACAGAACCGATCAATAAAATCGTTATTCACAGGGACGGCAGGTTGTTTTCGACAGAAAAGAAAGGTATTAAGAAAGCAATTGAAATCTTGCAAACGAAGGGGTCGTTACCGGCTGATGTTTCGGTTAGCCTGGTTGAAATTCCCAAGCATTCTATTATCCAATTACGATTGTTTGAAGTATTGAACGAATATGAAGTGTTGCAAGAAATGGATGATAATGGCAGTACGTTAAACCCGGAGATCGGTTCGTGGATGCCGATCAATGACGGGGAAGCTTTTCTTTGCAGCACAGGCCGGGAGTATGAACACGATGGAAGTTCGAATCCCCTGTATGTGAAATATCTTTCCGGATCATTAAGCCTTGCGCAAATAATGGAGGACATTTATTTTCTTACTTGTTTGCCGTATACCAAACCTGATGATTGTTCGCGCTATCCATTGACCATAAAAATAACTGACAGGCGGATCAATATTCTGGGCGGTTCTTATGACCTGGAGCAGCTCGATATTTTAAAAGCAGTTCATTCCTAACCTTTAAACGAAATTATATGAGTCTAATAGGTCTTAATACCAATACATTCCGGGTAACAGGGAAATACCTGGATCTTTTGAACGATATACTGGTGAAAGCAAAGATCAGTCAAACCATTACAGATGGCAGGAAAGATCAACTAATGGATTTCGTAAGCCAGGTCAGCAATATCGCTAATACACAGCCTCAGTTCCAATTGCTGGCCAGTATCATTGAACGAGAATTGAGATCGGAGAATAAGCAACCGGACCAATTTTATACATCGTTACTCCAGGAAATTCAGCAGAACAGTATCGAAGCTATTCTGCCAAAAGTGTCATTGATTGCTGAGGCGCTGGAAGTGGAAAATAGCGATGCATTATCAAAGATCAACTAAGTGTCAGGATGAAGAATTATATTAATGGTGCTATCAGAGAAGCAATCGGCAAAGGGAGAGCCCTTATGGCCAAGATACCAGGCGCCCGGGAACTCGGTCGTCATTTTACGTCGGTAGCCTCTATTGCCACCCGTGAAGTGGAACAACTGATCGAAGAGCTGGATTTTCTGTACAATGATCCGGACTATAATGACGAACAAAATATCAAAGAAAAATTTTCAAAATTCAAGCACTTATCAGGACGGCTTTCAGAAATTGAGAACGTAGTTATTGCTGCTATGAGCCGCAAGTCTGATGATGACGAATTTGTTAATGAACTCGTGTATGATATTTGTACTGAAATTAATTACCCGTTACCCCACCCGGTAGCTTCCTGTCTTTCCCGTAAATATTATCATATTTATCCGGAATACAACCTGATCTGCATCCCGCTGCTGGAATCGCAGTTTATGTTGCATATCCCGGACATTTACCATGAACTCGGTCATCCCTTACTGTCGGGTTCCGGCACGAATCCAAAGGTCGAAGCTTTTCAGCGCAATCTCGGTGCGTTCAATGTTGAAGTAAAAAAGTACTTTGATGAACACATTAAGTACAAGCAGCTGAATACCTCTGCGGACAGTGATCTTGACCAGATTTATGTGTGGAAGGAATCTTGGCTGGAGAACTGGTCTATTGAACTCTTTTGTGATTTGTTCGCGACCTTCACACTTGGTCCGGCTTATTTATGGTCGAACATTCACATGTGTGCCAAAATGTCCTGGGAAGTGTATAAGCTTCCCACTTTTCAGAAAACATTACATCCGCCTGATGATGCGAGAATGAAAGCCATGTTTTATGGACTGGATGCGCTTGGTTTAACGGAGCAAACAAAAGAGATTGAAGTCAAATGGGAGGAATTTAAGCAAATTACTGGTCATAAAAAGACCCCGGAATACGCTATCGCCTTACCGGATAAACTCCTTAAACTGGCAGCGGAGTATTGCTATGTAGGAACTAAGGAAATTAAATGTGAATTAACCAGTGCGGGTTCTGAGAAAAAAGTAAATCAATTGCTGAACAACGCCTGGAAACAGTTTTGGAATGATCCGGAAAATTTTCACGAATTTGAGAAGAAAGTATTGACTGAATTCAGTCAGGAACTACGAAAAAGCTAATTTATTAAACCCCATGCTATGACACAAGATATGGATGCCAAGAAAGAGAAACTGATAAAGTATTTCGACCAGGCTGGAAACAATTATTGGAAAACAATCGATGAGATTGCTTCGCAAACCCAAATCGATCAGCATATGGTTATGAAAATAATTACATCCTCCGGTGATTTTGTCCGGTCATCTTACCGGATGAAAGCAGGTGAACCTTTATTTACAACCCGGCGTATGTTCCGCAACAAAGCCCCCTTTACGGACAAACTCATTGGTGCATTTAAAAACAGAATCGATTAGTCATGAGCATACCAGAACCAGTACTGATATCCGGCTTAGGCGGCGCTGCTGTGCAGCTCCTTTATCTTATTGACGGCATGAAAGCGCCCAAAGACAGGCAGCCGGACTTTCGCTCTTTTTTATATTACCTGAGTATCCTTTTTAATATCGCGCTCAGTGTCATTCTCGGATATGTGTACTTTGACAGTGATCAAAAGCTAAATAAGATTGTCTACTTTCATATTGGATTATCCGCACCTCTGATCCTGCGTACACTCGCTACTACTATTCCCGAAGTGGTACGCCCTCCACAAAACGACCAATAAGTAACTGGAATGAAGGTCGTGTTAGATGCCAATATAATCATTGCAGATTTCTGGATGCGTTCTCCTGGCTTTAAAGTTCTTTTTGAGAATGCAAAGCAGGGAAATATCGAGTTGGCTGTTCCGCAAGTTGTATTGGATGAAGTGTTGAATAAATTTGAACAACGCCTGGAAAAATCAAGGAATGATATCAATAGTGAGAATACCCGGTTTGAGAAACTGGCAGATATGAACACCGGCATATCCATGTCCGATAAGCTGGTGGCAAAAGCAAAGGCGAAATATCATCGTCATTTTAAGAAAGTCATCAGCGATAACGAGATTACCATCCTTCCTTATCCAACAACCAGTCATGCATACCTCGCTAAAAAAGCCATGCAGGGCAAAAAACCTTTTAACAGTAACGAAAAGGGATACCGTGATAACCTGATATGGGAGAATGTCAAATCACTCATTACCGCTTCCGGACAAGAAGTTGCGGCAACACCTGAGTTAATTTTTATCAGCAATAATCACAATGATTTTGCGGGGGACAATCACCAGTTACATGCTGAGCTGGAGCGGGAACTGGATGAGGAAGATCTTCGAAGCGATTCCATCGAAATATATTCCTCACTAGCGGCGTTCAACGATAAAATCGCAAAAATGTTCCTGGCGCAAGCCAATCAATTTACGGAGAGACTCCAGAAAAACGATTTTGATGACTTCGATCTGAAGACTGTCATAGATAAATTCCTGTTCAAGGATTTTCTTTATTCCAGCTTATACAATTATTATTTATTCGCTGGCTATGCAAATGATAGCCCAATGGTCAGCTCCTTTGATGATGATTATATATTTGATTCCATCGTGGCACGAAAATTAAACTCCCGTGAGTTTCTCGTGGATGTCAAAATGCAATTAGAAACGGAAATTGATTATTTTATTGACAAGTCCGAGTACCTGATGAATGATGGACTAAAGTTACATGTGATCGATGCAGCGTGGAATGACCATGTGGTGGCTGTCAGCGATACGGTAACGTTGGAACTGGAGATATCCCTTATCATCAATTCCAAATTCGAATGCACCAGCATTGAGATCGCTAAAATAAATGGCGAGTACCTGGATAGCCCTGATTATTGACCGGGTATTTTTCTTTCAATTAGTTTTTCCAGTTTTGCTTTACGTCAGCAAAAACAAAGAAATCAGATGGTTCCTATGTGGGATTTGCGGCGAGAGGTCTCTTTTTCTTCTCTTTGTGTACGGTGTTGATGAAATGCACTCCGTTTACTTGTTCCAGGTAAAAAGAGAATTTTAGCCAGTAATTTTCGTTGAGCGAGATACGCCCGATGAATCCTTTGGCGGTTTGTTCTTTTTCCTCCGGCATGTAGAAGGCTTTGATGGCCATCCCGATTATCTGATCCGGGCTGTGTATTTCATTTATATCATTCCCGGTGGCCAGATTCGTTCCTTTATACGAAAAATGATCGAAGGCATGAAAGATGCCTCCTTCAAAATCAGGTTTCCCAGTTTTTGGATGCGGTTTAATCCCGCGAAACAGATCGATCCGCAGGACCTGGTCCTGTATCACACCGTCCTTGTTTTCCATTACGAAACCAAACTGTTCATTTTGCAGGAATTCAGCATGTCGTTGCGTATTATCGAAAGTGGGTTCAATCAAACGGATAGCTTCAATCACATCCAAGGCATCGTCGGTACCGAAGCGTTCAGGATATTTCGTGATGGCTTCCAACAATACGTTCTTCATTATGATATGCCGGAATACATTTGGTGCCGGAACATAAAATATCCTTCCTTTTATTGGATAAATTGTATAATTCTGGTAGGGAAAGCCAGTCTTGGCCATTTCTTTTTTTTCGTGATCCATCAGGCCGAGGGATTTTTTTTCTAACATTGCCTGTGCGGCCAGGTAATCATTCCATTCCATCATAGCAAATAGTTTCAGATTAAACAATTCTTTGCATCGTTTGGTTGACTAAGCTGTTGCAAATCCATACAAGCCTCTATAGTTTCCTGTCAATCTTCACTTTAGATTTGTTTTGATGCAGCATTTATTATTCTATATTCGTCATAACAAATGTTAGCTTTTCCTTATTTTAGTCCCGTGAGCTTTCAACCGTCCATTGCAAGAACATTCATCATACGAGGAAAAAGACCTGCTGTTGCAGGTAGCGGAAGGCGGCGAAACCGCCTTCCGGGAACTGTTTTACCAGTACCGTCCCCGCCTGATCGCTTTTGTACTGGGTCTTTCTAAAAGAGAGCAATCTGCTGAAGACGTTGTCCATGACATTTTTCTTGACCTCTGGAAAAACAGGGAACTGCTCCCGGAAATACCGTATTTCAAAAGTCACTAAATATTACACTCGTCGCTCAAAATAAATCAACAGTGACCTGCATTTCTCCCGAGACTGCTTGAAAGGAAATTTGCGGGTGGAGGATGTCACTGATTGCCCCGGCGTCAATTTCAAACTCGTTCCTGTCATCTGCCACAAACCAACTGTAATGCTGACCGGTAGCGCTGTGTACTTTTACATTAAAATTTCCTTTTGCGAATGTTAAACGGATATTCCTGCCATATACCAACGGTTGTTGCACTGACCACTGTTTATTGAAAGATACGCGCTGTATAAACTTAATTTTCCTAATAAGGTCATGAAAATATCCAGGGGACCAAATCTCCATTACCTTCTCCTCGCGGATAAAAGGCCGCACATCCGCTTTGATACTATCAAAGGATACCGCATCGATTTTTTCATCGAGCAGTTGCATGACATTAGCTTCAGCAATAACCGGAGCCGGCCAGTCACCGCTATCGAAGGCCCGCGACCCAAGGTGCACCAGGTTCAGGGGAATTCCTTTTCGGATATACCATTCCATGTCGAACCAGTCCCGTCCCTTCACTCTTCCTTTCCATTTCCTGAATAGCAGGGCGTGCATTTTCCCTGCAAACAGATCCGGCAGTGTGAAGCATTTCACATAAAATGAAAAAGGTTTCAGCAATAGTTTTTCCTCTGTTGTAAAATCAAGCGGCGGCCGTGTGTCCACTTCGATCTTAATTTTAATTGCTGGCCGCATCTTTACTGATTCCTGCGGCATGATTTCCTTAATTACCAACTCTTTCCAGGTTGTATCCGGCTTCAAAAAAGCGGAGTCCACTTTTGTGTCCTTTTTTTTATTTTTTTCCTCCACGCTGACTGTCACCCCAAGTGCTTTAAACTCTGCTTCAATGCCCCGGAGATATGGTTCCAGCGAAAAGTTATCACTTGCTGCGAGCAAAGAAAAATCCAGGTCTTCCGAAAACCGGGGAAGCCCCTGGAAGATGCGGAGTGCCGTACCTCCATAGAAGGCCGCTTTCTCAAAAAAGCCACTACGCTGTAACCCTGCCAGCGCGATTTCCTGCATGATCTCGCGCAATGCCTGCTCAGCATCGCTTTGCGTTGCTGGCTTATATTCTTCCAGCCATTCCTTTATCATAGTGTTTTCAATGTTTTTACCAGCATGGCGAGGCTTTTACCCTTTGGGGCATCCTTCACCCAACTACTGATCTTTTTTATATCCAGTTCTTTCAGTCTCGCCGTGTCTATCCTGAAATCTTCCACGAGGATTTCCAGCGTTTGCTTCACACTCCGGAGTATCACCCCACGTGTCAGCACTATTTTATCGCATACCGCTTTTTCTGCGTCCGCCATCAGCACGGTTTGCATTTTGGTGAGCGATACCTGCTGAATGCCGAAAGCGTAATAGGGAAGCGCCAGGCTTGTATAGGTGAACCGTCCTATCGCCGTCTTTATCTTTTTTGACGGGTTCGTGGTCACAGAAACGGTTTCATAAACCCGTTCGGGGATCAGTCCCCAGTGCTGGAGCGCCGAATCCAGTGATATATAACTGGGGCCGTAGAGGTGATTAGCCAGCAGGAACAGTTCCGGTACCGGCAGTTTCAATTTAGGGCCCGGTATATACAACCCTCTTTTAATCTGCACCAGCATGCCCTGCTTCACCAGTTCATTAATTTTGTCGTGCGGCCGCTTGTATTCCTTCAGCACAGCCAGCAGGAGTTGCCCCGACAGGGGTTGCCCTGCATAAGCTTCTATCGCATTTCTGAACTCCATATTGCTAAAAATTACATGCTAATTCGGAATTTATCCGAATAATCTATTCAAATATAACATATTTATGTAAAAAAACAATATTTAATTCGGAAAAACTCCGAGTTTTGAAGGATAAAACGACAGAAAGGGTGTTGCACCCAAATTTTAAACTATAACTGCATGGAGCTTGCAAAAGGGGAAGACATACAATTATAAATAGGACGATGCCGCGAAAAACGATAACTGGCAGGATAACAGATAATAAGTCAATCAGCCAACAATGCTTCTTTATATTTACTGAGTGTAGTATAGATTACCTGTACAATACCTCTCATGCTGTGATCCAGCGATGACAGACCATTTAACTGAAAGGCATAAAATGCTTCACGAAGCGGCTGGTATTTTTCTTCCCCCTTATCCAGATGTATACCGCCCCGTACATATGCATAAAATTTAAGAATATCCTGAACGGTATAGGGGTTCTCCAAAAAGTACAGGCATTTGAATCTAAGAAAAGCATCTTTCTTTAACTCCACCGGATTACCTGACAGACCCGGATTAACCTCTTTCCATTCAATAACCGGTAGCAGACCGGATTCCTTCTCATGCCACTCATCACCATTCACGCAATAAGTAATTGGCAATTGTTTGTCCTTATTAAGCATATCCACTAATGGCTGTGTATCGTATAAGAGAAAACGAACAGGATTACTTGCCTGAATCAGGGAATAATTAGAAGATTCAAGATGGTATCTTTCCAGTTCATTGAACTTCTGTAAAAAAATATTCTTGTAATAGGTAATACTGAATTCCATCGCGATGTAATAATACGAATTTTCAAAAGCGGGTCGTTGTAGTGTCTGACTTTCTGGGATAGAAAATTTGGACAGAATAGGCCCACAGGTTATTAATCTGTTTCAATGGGCCGGGTGAAACTAATTCCCCTTATTCAACTTAAAGGGACTGTTGTCAAGACTGGTTTTGCAAATGTAATTATGTAGAAGTAATAGTATCCAGGAACAGATAAAGAGCAGAATTATGAGAATCAGAATTGAACTTGGAAAAACAGGAAAAAAAACTTCGGGTCTAGTAGTGGATAATTAATACTAATTTGCTCAAGTGTTAGTACAGATTAGTACGGTAAATACTTAATTGAATTTTTAATATTATATTTTGGGTAATTGATATGCCGGGAGAGTCACTTGTATATTAGTTTGACTGGAAATCTGTTGAACCTCCTGTAGATTCAATATCCATCATTAAAGAAGCGCTGATGATAGCCATTAGTGGCATAATGCTGGCAAATATGATATAAAATGAACCTGTTAAAGTCATTCGGTAAATTTCTAAGTCGTTTGCTGAAAGCATTTTTTCTACCCAAGAAGAATTGTTGTAAGTAATTAATAATCATGTATTAAAATTTATTTTATAAACATTTAGGGATCTATTCCAAAAAAATAGCTATACTTTTGTTTCGTATTCATGAAAAAGTTCGTCGCAGCCATATTAGCCGTTTTATACCTCGGTACTTCAACCGGGGCAACGGTGCACATGCACTATTGCATGGGCAAACTGGCTGATTGGGGTTTGGGGCACAATAAATCCAAAACTTGCGGGAACTGCGGCATGGAGAAGTCTGAAGAAAAAGATAATGGCTGCTGCAAGGATGAACATAAGTTTGTGAAGAATGACAATGACCAGAAAACTGCTGAGTCATTCGTTACTAATTTTGCATTACAGGTTATTGACATACCGGTTGAATGTTTTACCAGTTCAGAAATCCTGGTTTCTTCTGTTACCGAAAAACATCCTGTAAGTCACGCTCCACCCCGAAGTAGCGGCGTTGCGGTGTACATCCGCAATTGTACTTTCCTTATTTAGAGATTATACTCATTGATGAGCCAGGTGTTCCTACACCGGGCTATTGGCATTTCTATATGCCGTTGTAATTCGTTTTCCAACATAGTAAAATAATAAAAAATGAAATCACTAAAAATGCTGATGATGGCGGCTTTGACCATCATGTCTGTTTCTGTATTTGCTCAGGAAAAAGCAGGCAAAAGAGACACATTGAAGCACACAAAACTTTATACCTGTTCAATGCATGACAGCATAGCTATGAAAAAGCCTGGTAACTGCCCGGTTTGCGGTATGAAACTGGAACGTTCACCAAAAGAGCAAATGAAAGCTGAAGTTGTAAAAAACTACTCCTGCCCGATGCACGCCGATGTGGTAAGTAATAAACCGGGAAAATGCACCAAATGTGGAATGGATTTAAACCTTTCACCAAAAGAAAAAATGAAAATGGAAGTAGTAAAAGGCTATGCATGTCCAATGAAATGTGAAGGCGATAAAACATACGGCAAAGCCGGTAAATGCCCTAAATGCGGCATGGATTTAAAAGAAAAGAAAGAAGATCACAGCAATCATCAACATTAATCAAAATCAAAAATAACTATGAACAAGTTAATTTCAGCAATTGCAATTGTATCTGCACTTGTTTTTTCAGCCTGCAGCAACAGCAGCCCTAGAAATGAACATGAGGGGCACGATATGAACAATACGAGTACCGACACAACACAGCATGTATCTGCAACAGATGATAAGGATGTAAAGGCAGTTTCTGTTGTTTTTACGAATGTTGATGCCAAAGCAGCAGCATCCATAAAAGAAATTGTGGGCCATTACCTGCATATCAAAAATGCCCTGGCCGGTGATAATGCCGGTGAAGCTGCGAGTGGAGCAAAAGCAATGGAAAATGCTATTGGCAAACTGGATAAATCATTATTGACGGCAGAACAAAAAACAGCCTACGATGCCAACGAAGCAGAAATGAAAGAACATGCAGAACATATAGCTAAGAACGGGGATAATATTAAGCATCAGCGGTCACATTTTGTAATGATGAGTGAAGTAGTTTATGACCTGGTGAAAAACTTCGGTGCTGGCCGCCCTCTTTATCATGACCATTGTCCAATGGCAAGGGACAACCAGGGTGCCATGTGGATTAGCGAAGTAAAGGAAATTAAAAACCCGTATTTCGGTTCCGGAATGTTCAAGTGCGGCAGAGTAGAGGAAGTAATTCAATAATGATTAATCAAACATCATGGTTCAGAAACTGATTGAACTGGCTTTACGCAACAGGCTGATTGTGCTGCTCCTGGCAGGTGGCCTGTTTGCGTATGGTATTTATTCTGTTAAGCAAAACCCGATTGATGCCATTCCGGATTTGAGTGAAAATCAGGTTATCGTCTTTACCGAATGGATGGGTCGAAGTCCGCAGGTAATGGAAGACCAGGTAACCTATCCTTTGGTTAGTAATCTGCAGGGTATCCCAAAGATTAAGAACATCCGGGGCACATCTATGTTCGGGATGAGTTTTGTATATGTGATTTTTGAAGACAATGTGGACATCTATTGGGCAAGAACAAGAGTACTGGAACGACTGAATTTTGCACAGCGGTTATTACCGCAGGGTGTAACCCCCACATTAGGGCCTGATGGCACGGGTGTAGGTCATGTTTACTGGTACCATTTAGATGCGCCGAAATTGGATCTGGGTGAGCAAAGAGCCTTGCAGGACTGGTATATCAAGTTTGCCTTGCAAACAGTGCCGGGTGTTGCAGAAGTAGCTTCATTTGGCGGATTTGAAAAGCAATACCAGTTGGTGGTTGACCCGGTAAAACTGCAGTTTTACAACATCTCGCTGATGGATGTAATGAATAAAGTAAAAGCGAATAACAATGATGTAGGCGGCAGAAAGTTTGAAATGGCAGATATGGCCTATATCATTCGGGGCCTCGGCTATATAAAAAGTAAGGAGGATGTTGAAAACATTGCACTCGCAAACTATAATGGTATCCCGGTTAGAGTAAAAGACATCGGCACAGTACAAATGGGTGGTGATTTACGTCTCGGCATCTTTGATATGGATGGGAAAGGTGAGGTGGTGGGCGGCATTGTAGTGATGCGGTATAATGAGAATGCCAATAAAGTAATTGAAGCTGTAAAAGCGAAAATGAAGGAAGTAGAAAAAGGATTGCCCGAAGGGGTGACATTTAAAACCTCCTATGATCGCAGCACTTTGATACAGGAAGCTATTGATTCGGTAAAAGGAACACTGATTGAAGAGATGATTGCTGTATCTCTTATTGTTCTTATTTTTTTATTTCACTGGAGAAGTGCTGTAATTATCCTTATTCAATTACCTATTTCTGTAGCGGCCGGTTTTATATTCCTGGAAATGTTTGGTATTTCATCCAACATAATGTCATTAACAGGTATTGCACTGGCTATTGGCGTGGTGGTAGATGATGGTATTGTTATGGTGGAGAATGCTTACCGGCATATCAGTGAAGCGCAAACAGCAAAAATTAACTCATCCGACAAAGCATAAATATGGCAAAATTGCTCAAAAGAAATAAAGACCCGCTGACACCTGAAGAACGGAGTGAAATTATTGAGAAGTCATCCAAGCAGGTGGGCCCAGGTGTATTTTATTCTACCATCATCGTGGTTACTTCTTTTCTTCCGGTATTTCTGCTTACGGGTATGGAAGGCAAGCTTTTTCATCCGCTGGCATGGACAAAAACGTTCATCCTGCTGATCGATGCTTTTCTTGCTATCACTTTAACTCCTGTACTGATTTCATTTTTTCTCAAAGGCAGATTAAAGCCTGAAAGTGCCAATCCAATTACAAGAACGCTGGAAAGAATCTATACCCCAATCCTGAAGTGGTGTTTGAAGTGGCGTAAAACCACCATTGCGGTAAATATTATTGCCCTGGCAACCGGCATCATAATGATGACAAGGCTCGGCTCTGAATTTATGCCGCCGCTGGATGAAGGTTCCTTGCTCTTTATGCCTGTTACATTACCCGATGTGTCCAATTCAGAAGCTAAACGACTGCTGCAGGTGCAGGATAAAATCATCAGCACTGTTCCAGAAGTTTCACATGTACTGGGCAAGGCAGGCCGGGCAAATACGGCAACGGATAATTCACCTATCAGTATGATAGAAACCATTATTCTGCTGAAGCCAAAAAGCGAATGGAGAAAGGGAATGACGAAAGATGGTATCATCAATGAGCTAAATTCCAAAATGCAGATACCGGGTGTTACCAATGGATGGACACAACCTATTATTAACCGTATTAATATGCTTTCAACAGGTATTCGGACCGATGTTGGGTTGAAAGTGTATGGACAAAACTTAGACAGTATTTATGCCTTTGCCCAAACTATCAAAAAGCAATTGGAAGGTATTGAAGGCATAAAAGATTTGTATGTGGAACCCATCACCGGCGGTAAGTATGTTGACATTGCAGTGAAACGGGAGGAAATTGGCCGGTATGGACTGAGTGTTGATGATGTTAATACGGTCATTGAAAGTGCATTGGGAGGGATGAAGCTTACTACGACGATTGAAGGCCGCCAGCGCTTTTCAGTAAATGCTCGGTACGGTCAGGATTTCCGTAATAACCTGGAATCATTAAAGAGGTTACAGGTTCAGACGATGAATTTCGGTCCGATTCCCTTAGAGGCCGTCGCAGAAATAAAACTCAGCGATGGACCGCCAATGATTAATTCAGAAAATGCCATGCTCAGGGGCACCGTTCTTTTCAATGTAAGAGAAAGAGATTTGGGAAGCACCGTAAAAGAGGCACAGGAAAGATTAAACCAGATGATAACTAAACTTCCTAAAGGATATTTCCTGGAATGGAGCGGCCAGTGGGAAAACCAGATAAGGGCTAATCGTACATTGAAAATGATTTTGCCAATAGTCATTATCATCATTTTCATGGTATTGTATTTCACTTATCATTCTTTTAAAGAAGCTGCTATTACGATGATAACAGTTCCGTTTGCATTGATCGGTGGGGTTTTCATGGTTTATTTTTATGGCATTAATTTATCCGTTGCGGTGGCAGTAGGTTTTATCGCCTTGTTCGGGATGGCTATTGAAACTGCTATGCTCATGACAATCTACCTGAATGAGGCCATGAATAATATGGTGGCAAAACACGGCAACTCCAAAGCAACTTTAACACCAGCTATCATTCGTGAATTTGTAATAGAAGGTTCAGCAAAGAGATTAAGGCCAAAGCTGATGACCGTATCAGTTGGGCTTTTTGGTTTGATACCCATTCTCTGGGCTACGGGTGTAGGCAGCGATATAATGCGTCCCATCACTATTCCATTGATTGGCGGTACACTTTCATCTACCATTTATGTACTACTGATTACCCCTGTCATATTTGAAATGATTAAGGAAAGAGAATTAAAACGTAAAGGTAAAATTGAATTAATTGATGTTAAAGAATAAACTAATCCTGGCATTGTTTGCATCTGTGGTTGCTGGCAGCAGCCATTCGCAAATCTTAAAACTGGATGCTGTTATTGACAGCATCAAATCATCGCATCCTGTGGTTAAAATGTATGATAATGAAATACGTTCCATGGATGAAGCGGCTAAGGGTGCAAGAAGCTGGATGCCGCCGCAGGTAGGCATCGGCCAGTTTATGACACCCTATGATGTGCGGCTTTGGCATCGGGAAGGCGATATACCGGGTATGGGTTCTGTGATGGTATCCGGCGAACAGATGTTCCCCAACCGAAAAAAGCTGGACGCAGATGAAAGGTATATGAAAGCTATGTCATCCGTGGAAAAGGAAAGAAAGAATGCCACACTCAATGAATTGATCAATGATGCAAAGCAATTTTTTTACGAATGGATTATCCTGAAAAAGAAACTCGTGATACTGAGTGAAAACGAAAGGATTCTGGAATTCATGATTAAAAATGCGGAGATACGATATAGAAACGGGTTGGAGAAAATAAGCGCCTATTACAAAGCAAAAGCAGCATTGGGTGATGTAAAGAATATGCAACTTATGTTTGAAGCCGACATCAGGGAAAAACGCATCCGCCTTAATTCATTGATGGGCAGAAATGCCATGATAGAATTTGATATTGATACCACCTATTTATTAAGCGATTATTCAGCGCTTGTTTTTGACAGCACATTATTCTACACTAACCGGAGTGACCTGAAATCTCTAAACAAGGAAATCAACCTCACATTGCTGAAACAGGAAACAGAAAAAGCTGCACTCAAGCCCCAGTTTGGTATACGCTACGATAATATGATTGGTTTTGGCGGTCAGCCTATGCAGTACACCATCATGGGCATGGTACGGATTCCGATGGCAAAATGGTCATCTAAAATGAACAAGGCTAATATTGAAAGCCTGAAATGGAAAACCTATGCCATACAATCACAAAAGGAAATGATGGTGAATGAATACAGCGGCATGGCCTATGGCATGAGAAATGAACTTGATTTAAAGAAAAAGCAAATAAAACTATACGAAGAAAATATTATTCCTGCTCTGCGGAATAATTACAAGACCATGCAACTGGGTTATGAGCAGAACACAGAAGAGTTATTTATGCTTTATGATGCATGGGAAACGTTGAATATGAAACAACTGGAATATGTGGATCTGCTCAACCAGGCATTGAAACTCCAGGTAACGATTGAAAGAATTATTGAAAGAAATTAAAACACCGCTGTATGCAAAGAAGAAACTTTTTGAAAATATCAGGCCTTAGTGCCGGTGCGGTAGTAACAGGTGGTTCATTAGCCGGATTTCTGGTCAGTTGCAGTGGCTGTAAAAAGGAACATCATATGGGTTTAATGACGGAACCTGTAATGGTAACCGAAGGTGATTTTTCAAAACTCCTTTCATTTCCAGCTCAAGCTGGATTGAATCAAACGCTTACGGCCCAGGCCACAACTGCCAATTTAAAGGGTACGACTATACCAGTATTAGGTTACCAACCTAACAGCCTGCTCGGCCCTACTTTCAAAATAAATAAAGGGGATGCAGTGAATATTCTTTTACAGAATAATTTATCGGAACATACCAATATACATTGGCATGGCTTAAAAATTCCGGCGTTGATGGATGGCCACCCTGACCAGTTGGCCGATGCAGGCAGCAATTTCCGATATCAGTTCACGGTAAATCAACGAGCTGGTTTAAGCTGGTATCATCCGCATCCTCATGAAAAAACCGGTAAGCAGGTATTCCAGGGATTAGCTGGTTTATTCATTATTAATGACGCAGAGGAATCTGCGCTGAACCTCCCATCTGGTCAATACGAAATCCCAATGGTGATACAGGATAAACGCATCACTAATAGCGGAATAACTTATAATCCTTCTATGGAAGAAGTAATGGCTGGCTATATGGGTGACTCAATTGTAGTCAATGGCATTTACTCACCTTATACAGATGTATCCACCCGGTATTACCGCCTTCGCTTATTGAATGGTTCTAATGCAAGGGTGTACAACCTTGCTCTCAGCAATAATGCCGACATAATAGTAATCGGTAATGATGGAGGCCTATTGAAAAATCCGGTTAATATAAAAGAAATTTTGATTGCGCCTGGTGAAAGATTGGACGTATTGGTCAACTTTAGCGGAGTAACAGTCGGTACGGAACTATTTTTAATGAGTAAAGAATTTGTACAGGGTGGCGCTGCACAGGGTAAGCAATCTTTCAGAATAATGAAGTTTAAAGTAACATCCACAGTTACCGATCCATTTACAGTTCCTGCTAACCTGAGTGTAATTAGTAATATCCAGGTTTCATCAGCAGTAAAGACAAGAACATTTGATATTTCAAATGCAATGGAGCATCATGGATATCCCATGAATGACGGCATGCAGATGCGGCACCGTATCAACGGCAAATTATTTGACAGCAACCGTATTGACGAGAATGTTGCTGCCAATACTAATGAAATTTGGGTTTTTGACAACAGCAAAGGAGATGAACCACACCCTATGCACCTACATGGGGTTTTTTTCCAGGTGCTTGACCGAACGGGTGGCAGGGGAACCAGGATAGCTTCAGAAAGCGGATGGAAGGATACGGTACTGGTAATGCCGGGTGAAACAGTAAGAGTACTTGTTCCATTTGAAAGCAATACCGGAAAGTTTGTATTCCATTGTCATAACCTGGAACACGAAGACGATGGCATGATGTTACAATATCAATTGAGTTAACCGGACATAAAATGAAGAAATTAATTTTATTCAGCCTCCTTGCTTTAATTGTTGCACTTGTAGCCTGTAACAGTGATAAGGATTCCCATAAAGGCCATCTGTCAGACGGGGCTAAAGAAATGTACACCTGCCCCATGCCGGAAGATTCAGTCTTCAGTGATAAACCCGGCACATGTCCAAAGTGCGGAATGGACTTGGTGAAAATGGAGGATCATAATCAGGAAAAGGAGAAAGCAGAATACACCTGCTCCATGCACCCCGAAGTAATAAGAGACAAACCCGGTGCATGCCCAATCTGCGGAATGGACTTGGTGAAGAAGGAATCTGCCAACAATAATCCAGGTGATATTGAAATGGGATCATTGCTAAGACCAACCAACGAATTTGTAGTGTCATCCATTCCTGTTACCACCATTGAGCAACGGGGAGAACAGATTGAGATTGAAGCCCTGGGCAATATTGCTTATGACACAAGGCAGGTGGGAAGTATCTCAGCAAGAGTGTCAGGCAGAATTGAGAAGTTATATGTCCGCTATCGTTATCAGAAAATTGCCAAAGGCCAAAAGATATTGGATATATACAGCCCTGAATTACTTACTGCACAGCAGAATCTTTTGTTCCTGTTAAAGAATGATGCAGAAAACATCACATTTATTCAGGCTGCAAAGGAAAAACTATTGTTATTAGGTATGAGTAATGAACAGTTGGGGCAGGTAATAAAAGCCGGTCAGCCATCATTAACAATTGCTGTGTACAGTAATTACAGTGGACATATACATGAAGCAGCCAACGATGGCGGCATGAATAAAGAACCTGGTAATATGAGAGATATTTCTCTGATTACTGAAGAACTGACTTTGAAGGAAGGAATGTATGTGCAGAAGGGGCAGTCTGTTTTTACTGTTTTCAATCCGGACAGGGCCTGGGCTATATTAAATATATATGGCGAAAATCAATCGATGGTAAAAACAGGGAACACAGTACGGATTGTACCGGAAACTGCTCCGGGGAAAGATTTCCGGGCAAGTATTGATTTCATAGAACCCTTTTACCGTAAAGAAAGTAAAACGCTGACAGCCAGAGTATATTTCAATAATAGTGGTTTGAAAATTCCGGTGGGAAGCCAGGTCAAAGCAACCATTTTTGGAATTACGAAAGAAGCCCGGTGGCTGCCTAAGGAGGCTGTGCTTTCATTAGGCATGGATAAAGTGGTATTTCAACATTCAGACGGAGGCTTTAGAGCGAAGAAGATCAGTACCGGCATCATTCATGAAAAGCATATACAGGTGCTTAGCGGATTAACAGCGAAGGATTCTGTGGCGTTAAATGCACAATTTCTTATGGACAGCGAAAGTTTTATCAAAGTTAAAAACTGATTATGCGGTATATCACTATTATCACATTTCTATTATTTGTTCTGGCATCCTGCAAGAATAAAAATAAAATAGCAGCAGACCCCGACACTTATTATACCTGTTCTATGGATCCGCAGGTGGTGGAATACAAACCTGGCAAATGTCCCATTTGCAAAATGGATTTAACTCCGGTAAGGAAAAAGAACGGGGAGAATAAAGATGAATTGCAATTAAGCGAACAGCAAATTCAGTTGGGGAACATACAAACAGATACTATTCGCAACGGAACAATCGGCGACCAATTAGTATTAACTGCCACATTGAACTTTGACCAGATGAAAACAACCTCGGTTAGTTCAAGAGTAATGGGCAGGGTTGAAAGATTGTTTTATAAAAATATGGGTGATTACGTTAAAAAAGGTTCACCCCTTTATGAGATTTACAGCGAGGATTTAAACAATGCAAAGCAGGAGTATCTTTTAGCATTGGATAAGAAAAGGGCATTTTCTGCTGAAACGGTGATTGACTTTGACCAGTTGATTCAGAGTGCCAGAAACAAACTGCTGCTTTGGGGTTTAAGTGAACCACAGATAGCAGAACTGACACAAACAAGAAAAGCATCACCAACCACTACATTTTACAGTACAGCAGGCGGCTATGTTACACAACTCGATATTCGGGAAGGTGATTATGTAATGGAAGGCGGTACAATTGTAAAACTGGCCGACCTTTCCACCTTGTGGGCAGAGGCACAGGTTTATACCTCACAAATGGCGGAAGTAAACAGTAATAGCGTTGCTGTTGTTCAACTCCCTGATTTTGAGAATAAAGAAATCAGAGGCAGGATTGAATTTGTGAATCCGGAGATCAATCCTGACACAAGAATCAATCTTATCCGGGTTTCCATCCCCAATCCGGGCAATCAGTTAAAACCCGGTATGCCTGCTTATGTATTATTGAAAAGTCCGCAGCGAAAATCAATAACCCTGCCGGTTGACGCAGTCATCCGGGATGGCAAAGGGGCAACTATTTGGGTGCAGACGGGCAAAAACACATTTAAAAGCATAATGGTTCAGCCAGGTCTGGAAAGCGGTGATAGAATTGAGATTAAATCAGGTTTAAATGAGGGAGATATAGTTGTATTAACAGGTGCATACCTTCTGCACAGCGAATATGTATTTAAAAAGGGAGCAGACCCAATGGCGGGACACAATCACTAATCAATTATTACGTTATGGCCGAAGCAAAATATGTATCAGCATTACGGTTTAAATGGCTTACACCGCTATATGATTTTTTTGTCGGCGTCACCATGCCGGAAAGAAGGATTAAGCAAACTTTGATAAACACATCATTTCTCACTGATTATGCTGCAGTGCTTGATTTTGGTTGCGGAACAGGAACACTTACTATAATGGCAAAGGCGCACAGACCTTCAATCAATATAACCGGTATTGATATTGATAAGACGATACTTAAAAAGGCTTCTGAAAAAATCGGGGAGAAAGGAATGGAAATAAAGCTTATAGCGTATGATGGGGAACATCTCCCTTTTGCTGATTCCAGCTTTGATCGCATTATTTCCTGTCTGGTATTTCATCATTTAGATACTACAGTCAAGCGAAAAATGCTTGCAGAGTTATACAGAATATCCAAAACCGGAGGGCAGATTATTATTGCAGATTTTGGCCGTTCAGCATCATGGTTTCAACGGATGTTATTTACTCTAATCCGTGGCTTAGATGGATTTAAGCCGACTGAAGCCAATGCGAGGGGTTTGATGCCTTCAATGATAAGTGATGCCGGATTTAATTATTCCGGAATAGAGCAAAAGTTTAAAACAATATTTGGCGAGGTTCAACTATTCAAAGCAATAAAACAATACTAAAATATGAAAAAGTCTTTTGTAACTGTTATTGTATCTGTTGTCTTTTTTCTGATTTATACCACAGCCGCTGCCCAGAAGGCAGGAGAAGTTTGTTATAATCCAAATCTAATAAAGGATACAACCAAGAAGAGCATTAAGTCAATGGCTTATGCCCTCATTAATGGTGACAGCATTAAAATCAATTATCATTCACCCGGTGTTCGTAAAAGAATTATTTGGGGTGGCCTGGTTCCCTTTGATGAAGTATGGGTTACCGGTGCCCATGATGCAACAACACTGGAAATACCCAAAACATTTGTGGTAAACGGAACAGAAATACCAGCAGGCAAATATGCCATTTTTACTATCCCCGGTAAAGATGAATGGATTGTTATTATTAACAGGCATTGGAAACAACATTTAGCAACCGAATATGACGAGAAGGAAGATGTCGTAAGAATCAAAGTAAAGCCAACGAAAAATACTCACAAAGAACGGTTGCAATATTTTGTAGAAATTACAACTGACAAAAGTGCAAAGATTTCTGTGGCATGGGAGCTGCTAAAAATCGAATTTGAATTAAAAAATGTAAATTAAGTATCATGAGAAGAATAGTATTATTTAGTGTATTTGCTTCATGTGCTTGGTTTCAATCCTTTTCACAAAGCAAAGAAGCTGGTACTGACCTGGCTGAAATCAAAAAATATATACGGAATACGGATACAATTCCGGTTTCGCCAAAAAGTAAAGATAACCAAGCTGTCAAATTGGTATTAAAGCAATATAATAGTGCTATAGAAAAACTGGATATGACCAGCACAGAAGCCTTTTTCAGCAAAGACTCGAAAATTTATGAATCAGGTGAAAGTAAGGGGAATTATGAGCATTATATGAAAGACTACTTGATACCTGAATTAAAGAAGTTTAAATCTTTCAAATTCAATGATTATAAAGTGGAAGTTATGTTGGTTGGCAATTACGCTTTTACTACTGAAACCTATAATTATAGTATTGTTATTGCGAAAGACAATTCTGAACTCAGGAGCAAAGGTGTTAGTACAACCATTTTAAAGAAAATAAAAGGAGGATGGAAGATTATGATAAGTCATAGTTCATCAGGAAAATAGTTTATATAAATAGCATAATATGGAATATCAACAACGATACACCTGCCCCATGCACCCAGAAGTAGTTCAGGATAAACCAGGTGACTGCCCCATATGCGGAATGAATTTAGTTCCGCTAACCAGTATGCAAAATGAAGGTCATTCAAATTATCATAAGCATACTAAAGTTGATAAACATATAAAACAAGAGCAACAAACTAATCCGGTAATAAACATTAATGAAGTAAAAGGGTTTCAGAAATATACCTGCCCCATGCATCCGCAGATTGTACAGGATGAACCAGGCAAATGTCCTTTATGTGGCATGACGTTGGTGCCGCTTTCGAAAACAATATCGCATAGTGGTCATGGGTCGCATTCGTCAGGAATTGCCGATTTCAAGAAAAGGTTTTATGTTGTTTTGGCGCTTACTATCCCCATCATGCTGTTATCAGAAATGATACAGCACTGGTTTGGTATTCATTTCAGTTTCCCTGGTTCCAAATATGTACTTTTCTTTTTGTCATCCATTGTTTTCTTTTATGGTGGATGGCCTTTTTTGAAAGGATTGGTTGGAGAATTGAGAGCAAAGAATCCGGGTATGATGACACTGGTGGGCTTTGCCATTTCAGTTGCCTATATCTACAGTGTAGCAACCGTTTTAGGGTTGAAAGGAATGGATTTTTTCTGGGAGCTGGCTACACTTATTCTGATCATGCTGTTGGGGCACTGGATTGAAATGAAATCAGTGGCAGGTGCATCAAGAGAATTGGAGTTGCTGGTTCAATTGATGCCCGATGATGCCCATCTTGTACATGGTGAGCACATACTGGATGTCAAAACTGAAACACTTAAAGGAGGGGACATCATTTTAATAAAACCGGGAGAAAAAATTGCAGCAGACGGTATCATTACGGAAGGGAAAAGTTATCTGAATGAAAGTATGCTCACCGGTGAATCAAAGCCGGTTGAAAAAGGCAAAGGAGACAGTGTTATTGCCGGGTCTATCAATGGGAATGGAGCCATTAAAGTAGCCGTATCACATGGCACAAAGGATTCTTACCTGTCACAAGTAATAAAGCTGGTTCAGGATGCGCAAAAATTTAAATCTAAAACACAATTGATTGCTGACAGAGCAGCCCGTTGGCTAACGTTGATTGCTCTCGCTGCAGGTATCACCACATTTCTTGTATGGTATTTATCAGGTAAAGATTTAGCTTTTTCCATCGAGAGAATGGTAACAGTTATTGTTATTTGCTGTCCCCATGCTTTGGGGTTGGCTGTTCCCCTGGTTGTGGCCAAATCAACAGCTTTATCAGCAAAACATGGCCTGCTCATTAAGAACAGGACTGCCTTTGAAAATGCGAGAAAAATAACCACGTTGGTTTTTGATAAAACAGGAACACTTACTATCGGAAAATTTGAAGTATCAAAAATCATTACCACCTCCGAAGAGTTATCTGAAAAGGAGTTGTTGAGATACACTGCTGCATTGGAACAAAACTCAGAGCATCCAATAGCCACAGGTATCATTCAAAAAGCAAATGACTTATCCATTCAGATTACAGCAGCTGAAAACTTTAATGCCATAACCGGAAAAGGAATAGAAGCTACTTTTGAAGGGAAAGATATTAAAGTTGTAAGCCCTGGCTATCTTTCAGATAAGAGCATTGCAATACCCGATAATTTTCAGGCTGATGCAACTGAAACAGTCGTGTTTGTTTTAGTAAACAGTAAACTGGCAGGTTATATTTTTTTGTCAGATCAAATCAGGCCTGAATCTGCAGAAGCTATTCAAACTTTGCATCAGATAAATATAAAATCAGTGTTGCTAACCGGGGATAACAGAAAAGTAGCAGAGACTGTAGCCGGTAAGTTAGGGATGGACAGCTTTTTTGCTGAAGTGTTACCGCATCAAAAATTGGATAAGATAAAAGAATTGCAGGATAAAGGAGAATTTGTTGCTATGACAGGAGACGGCGTCAATGATGCCCCGGCGTTAGCTCAGGCCGATGTCGGTATTGCAGTGGGTTCGGGTTCTGATATCGCTGCCGAAACAGCGGGAATTATTTTAGTAAACAGCAACCCCAGGGATGTTGTTTCATTAATTCAGTTTGGTAAAGCTACTTACAGAAAGATGATTCAGAATTTGATCTGGGCTACAGGCTATAATATAGTGGCATTACCATTAGCGGCAGGTGTGCTGTATAAATTGGGTATCCTCTTAAGCCCGGCTGCAGGTGCAGTCCTGATGAGTGTGAGTACAGTTGTAGTGTCAATCAATGCAAGCCTCTTAAGGGTTAAATAAGCCATTCACTAGCACGGAGTAAGGTTTTCGAAATCAGCAAAAACAGTCTGATTTACACGTTTTTGCAACTACGATGACATTTTTATAGCCCGTTTTAAAAGGAATTACCAGTTATACCGCTATTTTTGTAATGATGAAGTTATTATTCCTGTTTTTAAGTTTATACCTGCTCGTACTGTCCTGCATTCCCTGTAATGACAGTAAGGAATGTAATATAGCAACTCCGGTAGAAGTTTATGCGTCGAACAATCACCAGGAACATAACCATTCCAAAGAAGCCTGTACGCCATTTTGTACCTGTTCATGCTGTGCGGCTTCTGCATTTTATAACCCTATTGGTAAAGCACAGATCGTAAAAGAGGATTTCCAATCTATAAAGTACCCTATTCATAACGAGAACTTAAATACAGAAGTTTCCTATTCCATCTGGCAGCCTCCCAAGATAGCTGCTTAACTCTCTTTCCTCTCAGTGCAGCAATCATGCACTGACTATTACATTATTTCATTTCGGTTTCCAAGAGGTTATGACTAAGAAAGGAAAGTCTATAACCCGCAGCAAACCTGTTTACAGCAAGATCAAAGACCCTGTAAAACCCATGTGGATGCGGGTAACTAAAATTGTTACACTGATAGTGCTTGGTGCTATTATGGTAATAGCAATAGCTGCGTATATGATGAAATATTATCACCTTATTTCAAATCACAAATAAAGACATGCTTAATAAAATTATTCATTTCAGTATAAGACATAAGCTCATCATCGGGTTGATGACACTGGCACTCATTATTTGGGGAGTGTGGAGCGCAGGCAAACTACCTGTGGATGCTGTACCGGATATTACTAACAATCAGGTACAAATTATCACAATTACCCCGACTTTGGCCGCACAAGAGACGGAACAACTGGTTACTTATCCGATAGAGCAAAGCCTGGCCAACCTTCCCGATCTGGAAGAAATGCGATCCATATCAAGGTTTGGGTTATCGGTTATCACCGTAGTATTTCATGATGACATTGACATCTATTTTGCCCGTCAATTGATAAATGAAAAGCTAAAAGAGGCGGAGGAGAAAATCCCTAAAGGCTTAGGCACGCCGGAACTGGCCCCGGTAAGTACGGGCCTGGGAGAAATATACCAATACATCATTCACCCCAGAAAAGGGTCAGAAGATAAGTATTCCGCAATGGACTTACGTACCATGCAGGACTGGATCGTTGCTCGGCAACTATACGGAACTCCAGGTGTAGCCGAAGTAAACAGCTTTGGCGGTTTGCTAAAGCAGTATGAAGTAGCGGTCAACCCCTATCGACTTAAAGCAATGAATGTAACTATAGCTGAAATATTTTCTGCATTGGGAAAGAATAATGAAAATACAGGTGGGGCATATATTGATAAAAAACCAAATGCCTACTTTATTCGGGGGATTGGACTAATTGGTTCAATGGAAGATATTAAGAATACGGTTGTAAAAAAGGTCAACAACATTCCTGTTTTGGTTAAGGATGTTGCCGAAGTGCAGTTAGGGAATGCGGTCCGGTATGGTTCAGTTACCTACAATGGAGAAAAGGAAGTAGTGGGCGGTATTGTAATGATGCTGAAAGGCTCAAATAGCGCCGCTGTTGTAGAACGGGTAAAAGCCAAAATGGAAATCATCAAAAAAGCAATACCAGATGATGTGGTGATTGAGGCATACGTTGACCGAACAAGTTTGGTAAACCGGGCTGTTGGCACAGTAAAGACAAACCTGGTGGAAGGCGCATTGATTGTAATATTTATATTGATTCTCTTTCTAGGTAATATCCGTGCTGGTTTGATAGTGGCTTCTGCTATTCCTCTATCCATGTTATTTGCATTAGGGATGATGCGGGTATTTAATGTCAGTGCTAACCTGATGAGTTTGGGTGCAATTGATTTTGGATTGATTGTGGACGGTGCAGTTATTATTGTAGAAGCAACATTGCATTTTTTGGTTGTGAAAAAAATAGCAGGGAAACTGACGCAGCAGCAAATGGACGATGCAGTAGAAAGCAGCGCAAAAAAAATGATGAGTTCGGCAGCTTTCGGACAAATCATTATACTCATTGTTTACTTGCCAATACTTTCGTTACAGGGGATTGAGGGAAAAATGTTCCGGCCAATGGCAGAAACAGTAGGCTTTGCCATTTTAGGGGCATTGATACTTTCACTTACTTATATTCCCATGATGTCGGCATTATTTCTTTCAAAGAAAACAAGCCACAAGAAGAATATTTCTGATAAACTGATGGAGTTCTTTCAGAGATTATATACACCGCTTATCCGTTGGGCAATCAAAATGAAATATGCGGTTGTAGGCGGCGCAGTTGCTTTATTGGCTGTTGCTATAGTCATCTTCAGCAGGATGGGAGGTGAATTTATTCCGCAGTTACAGGAAGGAGATTATGCATTTCACTGCATCTTACCACAGGGAACATCCTTAACACAAAGCGTGGAAACATCTATGCAGGCCAGCCGCATCATCAAATCATTTCCTGAAGTAAAAATGGTAGTAGGTAAAACCGGTAGCGCCGAAGTTCCAACCGATCCAATGCCACCCGAAGCATCAGACCTTATCATTATGCTAAAACCAAAAAGCGAATGGACAACAACAAAAGATTATAATGAACTGGCAGCATTGATGATTGAAAAATTAGAAGTAATACCCGGCGTTTTCTTTGAGGCATCACAACCTATTCAAATGCGATTCAATGAATTGATGACAGGTGTAAGACAGGATGTTGCCATAAAGATATTCGGAGAGAACATTGATACGTTAGCGGCTTTGGCACCTAAAGTTGCACAAGTCGTACAATCCGTAAGAGGAGCAACAGACCCGCAGGTAGAAAGAACTACAGGTTTGCCACAAATCACTATTCAATATGACCGGGCAAAGATTGCCGGATATGGTTTGAATATTGAAGACATCAATCATACTGTCAGTACGGCTTTTGCAGGTGAAGCAGCGGGAGTGGTTTTTGAGAATGAAAGAAAATTTGATTTGGTGGTGAGGCTGGACAGCGCAAGCCGTACTTCCATTGATGATGTAAGCAATTTATTTGTAGCAACCCCTGATGGTTCACAAATTCCATTATCACAGGTAGCTTCTGTATCGTTTAAGGAAGGCCCTGCACAGATAAGCCGTGAAGAAGGAAAACGAAGAATTGTAGTTGGCTTTAATGTAAAAGGCCGTGATGTTGCCAGTGTGGTCAAAGAGATACAGGAGAAACTGATAGCTGAGGAAATTCTTCCAGTGGGCTATTATTATACGTATGGGGGCACATTTGAAAACTTGCAGGAAGCATCAGCGAGATTAAAAATTGCTGTGCCGGTTGCGCTGGCTTTGATTTTTTTGTTACTCTATTTCACATTCGGGTCAGCAAAAGAAGCATTACTGATTTATACCGCCATTCCTATGAGTGCTATTGGCGGGGTGTTTGCTTTACTGTTAAGAGGAATGCCTTTCAGTATTTCAGCAGGCGTAGGATTCATTGCATTGTTTGGTGTGGCGGTACTAAATGGTATTGTTTTAATCAGCACATTTAATCAGTTAGAAAAAGACGGAATGAAGGACATCATTCAACGGGTGTTTGAAGGAACAAAAATCCGCTTACGTCCGGTATTAATGACTGCTTCGGTAGCAGCTTTGGGTTTTATTCCGATGGCATTATCAACTGGTGCGGGCGCAGAAGTACAAAAACCCTTGGCCACAGTAGTAATAGGCGGATTAATTACTGCAACATTCCTGACACTGGTGGTATTGCCTTTGCTTTATATTATTTTTTCAGCAAAACGGAAAACAAAAGTGAAACCTGTAACCCTATTCATTACAGGTATGCTGACCCTGACAATTTCAAATAATGTAGATGCCCAGCAACCCAACGTAAAAAGAGTAAGTATTAATGAAGCGATTGCACTGGCAAAAAATAATTTGCTGTATGAAATAAATAACCAGCAAATCAATAGAGGGAAAGCACAGATTAAAACAGCAACTGCCTTTTCAAAAACGGGTGTATTTGCAGAAAATGAAGATATGCGGCCAAGTGATAACACCGGGATATTAAAAATCGGGGTATCACAAAGCATTGCATGGCCGGGCCTGAATAAAGCACAAAAGAATCTTTACAATGAGCAGTTGAAATACTACGAGGTAAATACGGCCGCTATTGATGTTGAAGTAAAACGAGATGTAAAAACTGTCTACTACCAGCTTTGGTATTTGCAGGATAAACAACAACTCTATCACAGGTTGGACAGCATTTACAAATCATTGAATGACGCTGCTATTCTGAAAGTAAGAACAGGTGACAGTCCGGGTTTAGATAGTATTGCTGCTAATGTAAGGATGATGGAACTAAAGGCTTTGATACAGCAGATTAGTAAAGAAATTCAGATTCAGCAGCAATTATTATCGCAATACCTCAATACAAATGAATCCTTGCTGCCGTTAATAACACCATTAGAGAGACTGTCGATGCCCGGCACTATATCTGACAGTCTTCATCCTTTGCTGGCATTACAATCGCAAAATATCAATATAGCTGCCGCAGGTATTGGAGTTGTGAAGAATCAAAACAAGCCTGAGTTCTCAGGACGTTTCTTCAGTCAGCGTTTGTGGGGTGCTAATGACCCCTTTACCGGGTTTTCGGTAACAGCAGCTTTTCCATTATTTGGCGCAGGTGCTTTTAAGAATAGAATAAAAGTTGCGCAAGCCGAAATGGTCGTTCAGCAAAGACAATTTGATTATAGCAAACAGGTTTTAAGCACAAGGCAACTACAGATGCAGCAGGAAGTGGAAAAGAGTCGCAGCCTGTTATTCTTTTATGAATCAACCGGGTTAAGACAGGCAGAAGAAATTATAAAAGCTGCCACACTTGCATACCGTGCCGGAGAAATCAGTTTTGCAGAATTATCACAATACCTGGCACAGGCAATTGAGATTAAAAAAAATTATCTGGAAAATTTGAATGCTTATAATCAGTCAGTCATTCAATATTACTATTACATCAATCAATAAAATAAATACAGATGAAGAAGTGTTTTATATTAACAATCCTTTTCGCAGGTCTTGCAACCTTTGTTTCTTGCAGCAGTAAGGGTACTGCTGAAACGGCAACAACAGAAGAAGGCCATACAGATGAACATGCAAATACCAACACGGCCATACTAACGGATGAACAGATAAAAAGCATTGGCATTGAATTGGGTGTTATAGAAGAAAAACAATTGACAGCCTCTCTTAAAACAAACGGGGTTTTACAAGTACCTAATCAAAACAAAGCAAGTGTAAATTCCTTGTACAGTGGGGTGATTAAATCTTTGCTAATCCAACCGGGTAATTATGTGAGAAAAGGACAGACAATTGCCACAATTGCAAACCCTGATTTTATCCAGGCTCAAAGCGAATACCTCAGTGTGAATTCAAAAATCGTGTTGGCGGAATTGGAATTAAAAAGACAGAGAGATTTGAATGCAGGCAATGCAGGAGCTTTAAAAAATCTTCAGGCTGCGGAAACAGAATTAAGAACATTAGGAACGCTAAAATCAACATTGGAGCAGCAGATTAAATTGATGGGCATTAATCCCGAAAGACTTTCTAATGGTAAATTGATTTCTGTTTTGTCAATTTCAAGCCCTATCAGTGGCGTAGTAAGTAATGTAATAGTAAAAATGGGAAGCTTCGTAGATGTAAGCACACCTGTTGCCGAAATTGTTGACAACAGCCAGTTGCATCTTGATTTGTTTGTTTATGAAAAAGATTTGCCCAAATTGAAAAATAATCAACTCATACACTTTACACTAACCAACAACCCCGGCAAAGAATATGATGCACAGATTTATTCATTAGGCTCCTCCTTTGAAGGTGAAAGCAAAGCAGTAACCGTTCATGCAAAAGTGCAGGGTGATAAAACGGGCTTGATTGATGGCATGAATATAACAGCAGTAATTAGTTTGGAAAATCAAACCTTACCGGCAGTTCCAACTGAGGCCATAGTAAATGTGGCAGGCCAGGATTATATTTTTATGGTATCTGAGCAGCATGGAGAAGAAGAATATAAAATGGATAGTGTAAAACATGATGTAAAAACAGAAGCAGGTCACAAAGATGAAAAAGGAATAACCTTTGAGAGAATACCTGTTGCCAAAGGCACAACTGATGTAGGATATACGGAGATTACTCTGCTGAAAGAGATTCCGAAAGACGCGAAGATTGTAGTGAAGGGCGCATACTTTGTTTTGGCAAAAATGACCAATTCAGGAGAACATGAACATTAAGCACGGGCAAAAATCTTAAATAAAACACTCATGCGATACATTATAATATTAAGCCTGATTCTATCGTGGAATTATGCTGATTCGCAAAACAAAATATTTTTTAATGCAGCAGATGTATATAACTATGTGGTACCTGAGCAGGGAATAAAGAAAATACGAACACCCTGGGGCAATCACGGAAGATTTCTGCTGCTGATTAAGAATGATGAAAGCAAAACAAAAATCAGGAAAAAGGACTTATGGGGTTTCCAAAATGCACAAAAAAAGTTACTTCGGTTTTCTCAGGGGAACACTTACGAGATTGTTGATAGCATCGCCCTAGTGATAATTTATAAAACGTATAGTCCTAAACCTGTTTATTACTTCAGCGAAAGTTTAGAAAGCAAGGTACTATTATTGGAAAAGAAAAAAATGATAAAGACACTTGGTATTGATAAGTTCAATCAATTGTATAAAAAATCGCCTTTAATCAGAACATTGACCTGATATAAAACAGCATGTACTCAATTTTTGTTGGAAGTTTATTGATCAGCCTGCTTCATGCAGTGATTCCCAACCATTGGTTGCCGGTATTGGCTATTGGCAGAAAAGAAGGCTGGAGCCTGGCAGAGACTATACGTATTACTTTCATTGCAGGTATGGCGCATGTAATCAGTACAATAGTTATTGGCGTGCTGCTTGCTATGATAGGCAGCGAATTTACCACACATATCGAGGACTTTACTAAAATAATCGGCCCTTCTATTTTGTTATTGATTGGACTTTATTTTGTCAGACAATATTACACTCATCATCATTTTCATTTGGAGAAAAAGCAAATTGAAAGGAAGAGCAAAGGTGCTGTTGTCGGCGCATTGGTCATTGCTATGTTTTTGTCCCCCTGCATGGAGATTGAAGCCTATTTTCTGCTTGCAGGTGGTAAAGGCTGGTATTTCCTTGTTACGATTGCTGGCTTGTATACAATCATAACCATTGCAGGAATGCTGATCTGGATAAGGATAGCTTTCCAGGGATTACTAAAATTAAACTGGCACAAATGGGAACATAATGCCGGAATCATTACCGGCCTTGTATTAATTATTACAGGAATTATTTCATTTTTTATTAATTGATTCTATATGGCACACAATCACGATGACATAAAAAATCCAGCACAAGACAGATGTTGCGATACAGACGAGAAGACAAATACAACAAAAGTTGTTCCATTGCATTCATCCGGTGATGGCCATGATCACGGAAATAAGGATAAAGATGAACAAGGATGGAAAACCCATTGGGATTTACTTTTGGCATTATTTATACTTGTCGTTCTGCTGGTATTGGAATACGGTTTTAAAGTTAATCTGCCTAAACTTCCATTATTGATAATAAACCTGATTGCATATTTAGTGGCAGGCCGAAAAGTTTTAGACCTTGCTTTCAGAAAGTCAAGACGGGGCGACATTTTCAATGAATTTGTTTTGATGAGTGTTGCAACTATTGGAGCATTTGTAATTGGTGAATATGAAGAAGGTGTCGCAGTAATGGTATTTTACCAGATCGGCGAATGGTTCCAGGATGCCGCTGTTTATAATGCAAAGAGAAGTATCAAAGCCCTGCTCGATGTAAGACCTGATGAAGTGACAGTGATCAGAAATGGTTTACCGGTCGTTGCAGATCCGTCTATTATTGAATTGGGAGAAACTATTCAAGTGAAGCCCGGGGAGAAAGTGGCATTGGATGGCGAATTACTTTCTGAGAATGCTTCATTCAACACAGCCGCATTGACAGGAGAAAGCAAACCAGATACAAAATACAAAGGTGAAACCATTTTGGCAGGTATGGTTAACCTAAGTACAGTTGCAGAAGTAAAGGTAAATGCCCTGTTTAAAGATAGCAAGCTGAGCAAGATTCTGGAAATGGTGCAGGATGCTACAGCAAGGAAATCACAAACACAACTATTCATCAGCCGGTTCGCAAAAGTTTATACTCCTATTGTATTTTTCCTGGCTGTTGCTCTGTGTTTTGTCCCTTACTTCTTTGTTAATGATTATAATTTCCAAACATGGTTTTACAGAGCCCTGGTATTTCTTGTTATCAGTTGCCCTTGTGCATTAGTTGTGTCAATCCCCCTTGGGTATTTTGGCGGTATAGGTTTGGCATCAAGAAATGGAATTTTGTTTAAAGGAGGTAATTTCCTGGATGTGATGACTAAGATAAATGTGATTGTAATGGATAAGACCGGCACAATGACGAAGGGAGTTTTTAAAGTACAAAAAGTAGTACCCAATAGTATAGATAAAAAGGAATTAGTGAAATTAACTGCAGCCCTTGAAAAGAATTCTACGCATCCTATTGCAAAAGCTGTTACAGAGTATGCATGCGATATAACGAACAATTTAAAAGTCGAAGAGGTAGAAGAAATCCCAGGTCATGGATTAAAAGGAAAAGTTGATGGTAAAGAAATGCGGGCAGGAAATGTAAAGCTGCTGAAGAAATTCAATATTACTTATCCGGCGGAGATTGAAAATATAGTTGATACCATTGTTGTAGTAGCCATCAACAACCAGTATGCAGGGTATATCACTATGGGTGATGAAATTAAAGAAGATGCAATACAGGCTGTTAAAGACATGCACAGTCTTAACATCAGAACCGTCATGCTTTCAGGCGATAAACAATCAGTAGTAAATGAAGTAGCAAAGGCAGTTGGCATTGATGAAGCTTATGGTGATTTATTACCAGAAGGAAAAGTAGAGAAAGTCCAGCAATTAAAGAATGAAGGGAAACATATTGCCTTTGTTGGAGACGGGGTTAATGATGCTCCCGTTGTTGCTTTGGCTGATGCTGGTATTGCAATGGGTGGATTGGGAAGCGATGCCACTATTGAAACAGCAGATGTGGTTATTCAAAACGACCAGCCACATAAAATTGTATCTGCCATCAGGATTGGTAAAATCACAAGGAGCATTGTTTGGCAAAATATTATTCTGGCAATGACCGTAAAGGTCTTTGTACTGGCTTTAGGCGCTGGCGGAGTCGCCACGTTATGGGAAGCAGTCATTGCTGACGTTGGGGTGGCTTTGCTGGCTATATTAAATGCGGTGAGGATACAAAAAATAAAGGTTTAAAGGTATTTCTTAGCCTTATTTAAGTATTTGCTTAAATAATGATTTTCTCCTATCTTCGCTTCATGAGTAACAATGAAACCTGTATCAGGCTATTTGCAGACCATGAGCAAATAAAAAATTGTAAAGACAAATTAAAAACTGCCCAAAAATCTTTTGCAAGCCTTTCTAATATATTGGCTTTAGCTGGCAATGAGGTAAGATTAAAGATTATCTATTTACTGGAAAAAGAAAAAGAATTATGCCCCTGCGACCTTGCTGATATTTTAGGCATGAGTATCCCCGCCGTATCTCAACATTTAAGGAAATTAAAGGATGGGAATATTGTTGAAACCAGGAAAGAAGGGCAAACAATTTATTATTCCCTTACACAGGAAAATCTAAAGATATTAAGGCCTTTCTTCAAACATATTAATGTAGAAACTCAAAAACTGGAAACAGTATGATAAGTATAAAATCAACAAGCACTTTTACAAGTGCCGGTGTTCTTACTGCTATTGCAGCTTCGCTCTGCTGTATCACACCTTTTATTGCATTGCTTGCCGGTAGCAGCAGCATTGCCGCAAACTTTTCATGGATAGAACCGGCAAGACCTTATTTGATAGGATTATCTGTTGCCGTATTAGCCTTTGCATGGTATTTGAAACTAAAACCAGCTAAAACAAATGACATGGATTGTAATTGCGAAACGACAAAGAAGACTTCATTCTTTCAATCCAAAACGTTTTTGGGAATAATAACTGTTTTTGCTGCATTGATGATGACTTTCCCACTTTATGCAAAGATGTTTTATCCAAAACCGAAAGCAGAAACAACAGCATTTGCAGTGGTTGATAACAAGCAACAGATAAAATTTACTATACAAGGTATGACCTGCGAGGCTTGCGAGGAGCATGTAAACAATGAACTGTCTAAAGTAAACGGCGTATTGGCTTATAAAACGTCTTATGTAACACGAAGCAGTTTGGTCACTTTCAACAAATCTAAAGTTGATGTAAAGGCAATAGAAGCCGCTATCAAGAAAACAGGTTACAAAGTGAAAGCCATATCATGTTGCGACAAAAACTAATAAAGAATGGAAAAGACATTAACACTACAATCTACGATCACTTGCCCCGAATGCGGTTTTCAGAAAGACGAAACTATGCCCACAGATGCTTGTCAATATTTCTATAAGTGTACAAATTGCGAAACAATGCTAAGGCCAAAGCAGGGTGATTGTTGTGTATTTTGCAGCTATGGCACAGTAGCTTGCCCTCCAATTCAATCGAACAAATCTTGTTGTTGATAAATATTGACATTTCGGTGTCTTATCTGCTCACCAGTAGGCTATTGACTACTTTAAAACTTACTGTAACCTCTTTTTTGCCCGTCAACTGCAGCGTATAAGTCTGATCGTATTCTTCAATAGATGTTACTTTAATGCTGTTACCTAATGAAATCGCATTTTTATCCAAATAATTCAGAAAAACCGGAGAATGATCTGTAACACCAGTAAAGGTCCCTTCTTCACCAGCTTTAAGAGAAGAAAGTAAAACAGATTTTGATTTGGGTAAGACACCATTTGCATCTGGTATTGGATCACCATGTGGATCAGCTTTTGGGAACCCTAAGAAATTGTCCAATTTATTGGTCAGGTCTTCACTATGTATATGCTCTAATTGTTCAGCCAGGTCATGCACCTCATCCCAGCGAAAACCCAATTTATCAACCAGGAACACTTCCCAAAGCCGGTGATTACGGATAATCCCCACGGCCACTTTTTTCCCCTTTTCTGATAACTTAAAACCTTTTGACTTTTGGTAAGTCACCAATTTCTTCCCTGCCATCCGTTTCAGCATATCGGTTACAGAGGGAGCATGTACGCCCATTACCTGAGCAAGGGCTGAAGTAGCCACTACTTCACCGTTGGTTTCCTGTAACTTATAAATGGCCTTGAGATAGTTTTCCTCGGTAAATGAATGCACAGTTCTAATTATTTTGGTGAAGGTAATAAAATAGGTATAAAAATTAAATTAGATTAGTCTAAATTTACTTTTATTGCGACCTAATATTGTAATTTTACCTGCCTTACGACAAAATGAAGGAATTTAAAATTATAACTGCAATTGTTCTGGTCATTACAAGTGTAGTGGCGTGTGAGAAAATATTACCGGGAACTCCTCCCGGTGACGAACTGCTCGACGGACCAGTGGAAGGTCTTAGTTTCGAACAGAACCGTCAGTTTCTTGCAGGGGATGTAGCTTTAAATGATGAGATATTCACTTCTCAAAACGGCTTAGGTTCCATCTTTGTGGCTACGAGTTGTGGTAGTTGTCATGCGGGAGATGGCAAAGGACATCCGTTTACTACCCTCACAAGGTTCGGGCAAACGGATAGCACCGGCAACCAGTATCTCCATCTCGGCGGACCACAGTTGCAAAACAGGGCTTTACCCGGCTACACTCCCGAACAAATACCGGCAGGTGCTACATTTTCAAAATTTACACCTCCAGCCAATACCGGGTTGGGTTTCCTGGAACTTGTTAGCGATGCAGATATCCTCGCAATGGCTGACCCAAACGATGGAAATGGTGATGGAATTAGCGGTGTCCCGAATTATGAGTATCTGCCCTCCTTTGTAAGTCCTTTCTCTAATGCAATCCCAAGAAATGGGAAGTATATCCACCGCTTCGGAAAAAAGGCGGCTGCTTACAACCTGTTACATCAAACGGTAAATGCCTATAACCAGGACATCGGTATTACATCAACGTTTCAACCAAAAGATGTTTATTCAGGCTTACATATAGATCCTGAAGTTTCTGATCAAACCATCCACAATGTTGTTTTTTACCTGCAAACACTAAAAGCTCCTGTACAACGCAATCAGAATGATGCGGAAGTTATACAAGGCAAGAATCTATTCATACAAACAGGATGTGAAAGCTGCCATAAGCAATCATTAAAGACAGGAACTTCACCAATTTCTTCCTTGTCTAATAAAACCTTTCATCCTTATACTGACTTACTGCTTCACGATATGGGCCCGGCTTTGGATGATGGCTATACTGAAGGCAGTGCCAAAACATCTGAATGGAGAACACCACCACTTTGGGGGTTGGGTTTATCGCCTAATTCACAAGGCGGGCAATACTTTTTATTGCATGATGGAAGAGCAAAGAGTATCGAAGAAGCAATACTCCTGCATGGAGGCGAAGGTCAACAAAGCAAAGAAAGGTTTCAGCAGCTTTCCGTACAGGAAAAGAATAGCCTCATAAAATTTCTGAAATCGTTGTAGTATCATAATAAACATGAACAGAAAAGAATTTATAGTCAAGTCTTGTGCGGCCTGTATTGGCGCCACGGCGTTATCAACCATATTAAGTTCCTGCGCTGCCACCAAATTCGCCAATGGTAAACTAACCAAAGATGGAATATTGATTGATGCAAAGGAATTTGTTTTAAATGAAAAGGGTAAATACCGGTTGTATGTCATAGTGAGAAATGATTCTTTACTCTTCCCCATTTGCGTGTACCGCTTTAGTGATAATGATTACTCCGCTATCTGGATGCAGTGTGCTCACCAGGGTGCCGAACTGAATGTAGCCGGTGATTACCTGCAATGCCCTGCACATGGAAGTGAATATGATAACCGGGGCAAGGTGACAAACGGGCCAGCCGATAGAGATTTGCGGACTTTCCCCGTGATGATTGATAACAACCAACTCTTTATTGATTTGAGAAAAGCATGAGAACAATAATACTAAGCATTCTATCCGTTTTCATCTCATCTGTTGCTGTTGCCCAGATAGACCCGGCATTATTAAAAAGAACTTCAAAGGACACATCGGGTTTGTTACTTAACATGGATGCTGTATATAACCGTCCCTTTCTTCAGTTAGGCAAACTGCCTGTTGCATTGGGTGGATATGCTGAGGCCAACTACCAGTATTTGCAGGAAGACGGTATTACAGAGGGACACCAGTTTCAAATGCGCCGATTGACGTTGTTTGTGTCTTCTTCTATTTCCAAACGAATTAAGTTTTTAAGTGAAATTGAATTTGAAGACGGGACCAAAGAAATCAATATTGAATTTGCATCGGTTGATTTTGAGTTTGCTCCTCTTCTGAATATGCGGGGCGGTATTGTCATGAATCCTATTGGGGCTTTTAATCAAAACCATGATGGGCCTAAATGGGAATTTATTGACCGTCCTATTTCCTCTACTCAAATGCTCCCTGCTACCTGGAGTAATGTGGGCTTTGGGGTGTTTGGGAAAAAGTCAACAAAGGATTGGGTGTATGCGTATGAAGCTTATTTCACCAATGGTTTTGATGATAAAATCATTGATAATGCAGCAAATAAAACCTTTCTTCCTGCCAGCAAAGAAAATAAAGACAGGTTTGAAGAAAGCTTCAACGGAAGCCCATTATTTACTGGTAAGGTGGCTATACGAAACAGGAAGATTGGCGAATTGGGATTATCCTATATGGGCGGGATATACAACAAATATGAGGAAGATGGATTGGTATTGGATAAGAAAAGAAAGGTTAACGTATATGCTATAGACTTTAATACTACGCTGCCTAAAATCAATACTTATATTAATGCTGAATGGGCTTGGGTGAATGTAGATGTACCCGAAACTTATACCGAACAATTTGGTAAAAAACAACAAGGCGGCTTTATTGATTTTGTGCAGCCAGTTTTTAAGAAACCCGTATTGGGTTTTGAGAAATCGGTTATTAACGCTGCTTTGCGTTTTGAATATGTGGACTGGAATAATGGGAATTTTAAATCCACCGGGGACAATATCAGCGATGAAGTATTCTCCATCGTTCCCGCTATCAGCTGGCGGCCTACTGCACAAACAGTAATACGGCTGAACTATCGTTACAACTGGCAGAAAGATATTTTGGGAAACCCTCCGGCTAAGTTGGCGGGGATTCAGTTTGGAGTAAGTACTTATTTCTAAAATATCGGCGCAGTTATTCAGTTTTTCTAAACAATATTCTTTTTATATCAGTTTTTGGAAAAGCTTTGTCATGCAGGTTATAATATTTTGGGGGTGATTTAATTCATAACCAATGATGGACATAGCAGCAAATTGTTATTAGATGTCAAAATAGTAATCTGATCAGGATTGAGGAAAGATTTTATCGTGGCTGAGTTTTTTGAAAGTCATACACTTTTTTAGCACCTTGTAGTTTCAGTGTTGATGAGTTTAAATGGTATAGCAGCATCTTTCATTGTAAGTTTGCTAAAAGTAAATTGAAGATTTACATTTTAATTATTGTGAATAAACGATGATGCTTAATTTATAGCTATTACCAGGCTACCAAAATGCCGTTGGTTGATTTTAATCTGGGCAGGGATTGTTTGTATAGCCCAGCCAGCTTTTGTACATTTAGGAAAACTTATTTTTCACTTTGATAAACAAAAACATATACTAAAAGCCGAAATTCCATTTGATCTACGATTGATCTATGATTCGTATAAGCCTGTCCTCCGGTGAGCCGCTCCACCTTAAGCCATCACCGAACCGAAAATTCACGGGGCTCCGGATTCCCGGCAGCATTTTATATAGCTCAGACAGGGCCGGTCATTCCGTATCCCTGCATATTTACCAGCACCGGCTTTATACGATTACACTCCGGCAATTTCAGTTTGCTAAAACCACCCAGGTCATTACCACAGAACCCAACAACTGGCTCAGACTGGAAATACCGCTGAGCGGAAAGCTTTCAGTTATATCCAGGGATGGCAACGAAATTCAACTGGATCCGGGTGCCTACCATCTTTCCGACCAGCCTGTTTTTGCCAGTAATCATTCCGAAGGGGAAAGTAGTATTTACGCTTCCCTCCATTTTTCCCCTGAACTGATTGCCGGGATCGGGAGCGGTCAACCAGTCGGTACCCGGCCACCCGGGCCGGTGCCTAAAGACCTGCTTGAGATGCTGTATGATATCCTGAAATGCCCTTTCCAGGAATCCCTGAGAGACTTCTACTATGCCAATAAAGTCCGTGAGATCCTGTTCACCCATACAGTCTCCCTACCTGTGGTTTTACCCGGTGAATTGAGCCCCGAACAGATCGCCCAGATGTATGAGGCCGACCGGATCATGGCCAATAACCTGGATGGCAAAATAACCATCCCTGAACTGGCCAGAAAGCTGGGGACCAATTTTGTGACGCTGAAGAAAAACTATGAAAAGGTATTTGGCATCGGATTATTCCCCCGGTTGATGCAACGGAAAATGGAGCATATCAAACTGTTGCTGGAAAAAACCGACAAACCACTGAAAGAAATCGCCGACCTGTCCGGATATCAAACCTTGCCGGGCTTTATTAATGCCTTCCGCAAGCGGTTTAAGATGACCCCAAATGACTGGAGAAAAGAGAGGCGGGGGTTTTAAAGAGAGCAGGCATAATGAAATTGTCATCTTGCTTATTGTGTTGAACAACAATACCTTACAAGCAGCCGTCTATTTAGCCTGAATATATATGCTGGAAGTTTGTTTTAATGTAAATAATATTTTACAAATTATGATATATTTGTAAAATATAATTAGCATTATGAAAGGTAGGAAGCCTCAACTATTGCCGAGCACCGCTAAAATCCTGACAGAACTTGGTGAGAATATTAAGCTGGCCCGGTTACGCCGTAAGTTAAGTGCAGAGCAGGTGGCAGAAAGGGCTAATATCAGCCGGCCAACCCTGCACTCCATAGAAAAGGGCCAACCGGGGGTTGCTATGGGCTCCTATGCCCAGGTGCTTTTTGTATTGAACCTGGAAAAGGATTTATTAAAAGTGGCAGCGGATGATTTACTAGGCAGAAAGCTTCAGGATGCAAAATTGACAGTAAAGCAAAGGGCACCCAGAAAATAAAGATATGGCAGCAACAAATTCAAAAAAAGAAATTCAAGTGTATGCTCATTGGCTGGGTTTACAAGCGCCTTCGCTAATGGGTATATTGTCCGTTACAGCATCGAAAGGAAAGGAAACCTTTTCTTTCGAATATGCGGAGGAATGGTTGCAATCCGGCTTTTCCCAAATGATAGATCCAGACCTGCAACTTTATTCAGGGTCCTATTATCCACGGGATGATAAACCCAATTTTGGTGTTTTCCTGGATTCATGTCCTGACAGGTGGGGAAGAGTATTGATGCAACGAAGGGAAGTTGCTATAGCAAAACAGGAGGGCAGGGCTGCAAAAAAATTACTGGAATCAGATTTTTTATTAGGCGTATATGATGGGCACAGGATGGGTGCACTGCGTTTTAAATCAGCGCATGATGGCCCTTTCCTGAACGACAACAAGACAATGGCTGCTCCACCATGGACATCGCTAAGAGAATTGGAGCATGCGAGTTTTAAATTTGAAGAAGACAATACAGATGACCCGGAATACCTGAAATGGGTGGATTTGTTGATAGCCCCTGGTTCTTCTTTAGGAGGAGCCCGGCCAAAAGCAAGTGTGGTGGATGAACATAATAATTTATGGATCGCAAAATTCCCCAGCAGGAACGATGATAAAGATATAGCAGCCTGGGAAATGGTAACCAATCAACTTGCCATAAGCGCAGGGATCAATGTCGCTCAAGGAAGGTTGCTGCAGTTTAACAACCGCTATCATACCTATCTCACAAAACGTTTTGACAGGACCATTGCAGGGGAACGGATTCATTTTGCCTCTGCCATGACCTTGCTGGGTCATATGGACGGAGAGGAAGCCTCCGGCGCAAGTTACCTGGAACTGATGGAGTTTATATCCCGGCACGGCGCTTCGGTAGAAAATGATCTCGAGGAACTTTGGCGAAGAATTGTATTCAGTATCTGCGTTAAAAACACCGACGACCACCTGCGTAACCACGGTTTTTTACTTTCGGAAAAAGGATGGCTGCTTTCCCCGGCATATGATATTAACCCCAATGAATACGGAAAAGGGCTAAGCCTGGCTATCACAGAAACAGATAACTCACTGGATCTGGATACCGCCATGGAAGTAGCGGGTTATTTTCGTCTGTCAGATGGTAAAGCTGCGCAGATCATACAACATATTTCCACTGTAGTGAAAGACTGGAGGAAAGTGGCAACAGCCTGTAAAATTTCTACTGCTGAACAAGAAAGGATGTCTGCAGCCTTTACTTCTGCAACTTAACACCAGCATTTGCCCCATTATTTTAATACTCGTTCATTTTCCGAAGGCGGGCATTTTGGTAGCAGAACTAGTATAGTGTCATGATTTTTTCTTACTTGCTTTTGATTTATTTGTAAGCTCTTTTTTTATTACGTCAATGATTAATTGAACATCTAAATCCAACAATTTAGAAAGCTCCCAAATGTGTCTGAAATTAAATTCCTCTGGTTTGTATAATTTTTCAATATACCTGCTATGATTTAAACCCAGAGATTTTGCAATATTTGTCGGGTATAGGTCTTCAATGTCACGCATTTTGCTTACGCTTCCCGCAAGAAACATTGATCTCAGACCTTTAAATGAGTTTTGTTTTTCCTCAGCCGCCATTTTGTTGTTGTGATTCCTGAAAAGTTAGCGGCGTCCTGTGTATAAGTTGCTAAAAACTAACATTATGTAATCAAAAGCATACGAAATGTATCTTTTTTCATACTTTTATAACTGGTTAAATAATTTGCGAATCTTCATATTGAATTAACTTATTTGAAGCTTTCGCTTTGAGTCTTGTCTTGGAAACCTAGGAATTTTCATTGGACACAAGACGATAAGCAAGGGCTCACGTTTAGGCGTGGGCTCCCTTATTGTGTCCAAGGGCCTCCTAGGGCCTCCAAGCCGATTTGTGGAGTTCCACGTCTTTTTTTTGTTGCGAATTCCACTCAAAGACTCCCCGGAATGTCAACATTGTATCGCTATAGTGCTTCGGCTAAAAGGTACACAGGACCCTTTATTTGCTGACTCCTTCCGGCGGGGAGAGGAGGCTGCTTTTGACTGCCTTTTCCGGGAATACTTTTCTGTACTTAGCTATTTTGCCAACCGCATCATCTCCAATCCCGATACCGCCCAGGACCTGGTGCAGGATTGTTTTGTGCAGCTATGGCAACGCCGGGAGCGGTTAAGTCATATAAAAGCTATTAAAAGCTACCTGTACAGTTCTGTGCGAAACCAGTGCCTGAAACACCTGGAAAAGCAGAAAAGGAAGGTTGGGTTAAATGAGCCGGTCAGAAATGAACCCAGTATTGAAGTAGCTGTTATTGCGGCTGAAACGGCCAGGGAACTTTATCAATTCATCGATTCGCTTTCCCCATCTCTCCGGCAAATCATCCGCCTGTATTATTTAGAAGGAAAGTCCAACAAAGAAATCGCCGCCCAACTCAATATTGAACCCGACACCGTAACCCGGCAACGCCTGCGGGCCATCATGGCACTTAGGAAAACTAAAATTTCACTTTGATTAATTAAATGTCAGAAAAAAAACCGGGATTCGTATGTCCGGCATTTTGTCCTTTCCGGATCATATACCTACGGCGCCTAACAATTAAATTTATTGTATGAAAGCTTCGGTACCATACCAGGCAGAACTTGAACAAAATTTCAGGGCAGCATACCTGATCAGCCAGTTCATCCAGGAAACTATTTCTGAAGAAGATGAAGAGGAACTGGACCGGTGGATGCAGCAAAGTGAACTCAACATGCAGATCTTCGAGGACCTGACGGACGAATCCATGGTCCGTGATTTTTTGACATGGTACGCTGAGCGGGATACAGAACGAAAACTGGAGGAGGTCAAGAGAAGATTACAATTTACAAAACCAGGGAAAGTAATACCTATCTGGCGATATGCAGCAGCAGCCAGTGCAGTATTGTTATTGGGTGCAGGGATTTATTATTTTGGCCTTCGGGGAAATGAATCAACTGTTACTTCAACCGGTACTGAAACAGCGGATATATTGCCCGGTAAAGCCTCCGCCACCCTGACACTGGCCGATGGTAAAAAAATAGATCTGACCAACCTGCGTGATACCATCATCAGTAACGAAGTGCGGATTGTCAATGGCACAGTTGTTTACACAAGTACAGTATCAGCACCTGAAATGCATGAGATCAGCATCCCCCGCAAGGGTTTTTATGAACTGGTATTACCGGATGGCAGCAAGGCCTGGATCAATTCCAGTTCTTCTGTACGGTATCCTTCCCGGTTTACCGGAAACGAACGGCGGGTCATGGTAACAGGAGAAACTTATTTTGAAGTAGCCAAAGATGCTGCTCATCCCTTTATTGTTACGGTAAATGGAGTGGATATTACAGCACTCGGCACTGCTTTTAATGTGAATGCTTATCCCAATGAGGACGGGTTACGTATTACCCTGACGGAGGGAAAAATAAATGTTAATGCTGCCAATCGAAATGAGCAACTCTTACCGGGGCAACAAATTATTATACGACCGGGCGAATGGGAGATCAGAACAATTGACATTTCTCCGGTTGTTGCCTGGACAAAGAACCAATTTAAATTAAAGAATACCAGCATTGAAGAAGTGATGCGGATGGCGGAGCGCTGGTATGATGCCAGGATTGTTTATAAAGGTAAAGTAACCGATCATTTTACCGGAACTATTGACCGGAATGTACCCATTTCCCAACTGCTGAAATTATTGGAAGCAACCGGGCAGGTACATTTTCAAATTGAAGGCGAAACCATTATTGTCACTCAGTAAGGTAGCCCCATAAAAAACCGGGTTGTGCGCTAACACTCCCCGGCGTGTCTGGGTTACCCCAACTATATCGCGGAAACGATTATTGATTCACCCAAACAACCCAAAGCTATGCTTTTAACCCTAAAATGGAGACACCGATTCTTGCGCAAAGTGCTACTACCAGTTTCCCTTTTTGTGTCACTCAACGGGGCGGCACAATCATTTTCCTTCTCGTTTCAACGGGCATCCCTGGCAAAGGTTTTTGACAAAATTGAGCAACGGAGCAGTTACCGGTTCCTGTACTCCGAGGAAGTACTGGCCCTGGGCAACCCTGTCAGTTTTACCGTCAGCAATGCCCCTTTAGATTCCATTCTCCGGTTATGCTTTTACCAGCAGCCGCTTGGCTACAGTATAGAAGGAAAACATATTATTGTCCGAAAAAAGATTATTGAAAAACCAGTCCCGCTTACAAGGGAATTGCGGGGAAAGGTGGTTAATACCGAAAATGAACCGCTTCCCGGGATTACCATTACCATCAAACAAAACGGATTGGCCATGGCCACCGATGTTCATGGCGAATTCTATTTCCTGAATTTACCAGCAAAAGCCACCTTACTCGTTACTGGTGGTGAAATTGTACCGCAGGAACTGGAGGCCAGTTCCAACAGTTATCAATTGATCGTGGTGCAGCAGCGGATGAGTGTGTTGGATGAAACCATGGTGATAGCATACGGCAAGACTTCAAGGCGGCTTAGTACCGGGACTGTTTTCAGTGTGAAAAGCAATGAGATAGCCAAACAGCCCATTTCCAATCCCTTGGCCGGTTTGGTGGGTCTGGTGCCCGGTCTTCAACTGACACCATTAAGCGGCAGTCCGGGTTCACAATACACTTTCCGGATAAGGGGGCAGAATAGCCTGGTTAATGGGAACGATCCCCTGATCGTGGTAGATGGAATACCGTACCCGGTTACCACCATAAATTCTTTCAGCGGTGCAGGCGTTTTTTCGAGTCCTCTAGCGATATTAAACCCTGACGATATTGAAAGCATCGAAGTGCTTAAAGACGCGGACGCCACAGCCATCTACGGCAGTAGGGGAGCGAATGGTGTAATCTTAATCATCACAAAAAAACCGACAGCAGGGAAAACCCGGGTTCAGGCAAGAACATATGGCGGCTTCGGAAGGATCACACGCAACCTGGAACTGCTTCAAACTCCTGATTATATCCAGATGCGACGCGAAGCATATCGAAACGATGGAACGACGCCGACAACAGCTAATGCACCTGACCTTCTTGTATGGGATACAACACGAAATACGGACTGGCAAAAGGAATTTATTGGCAATACTATGCGTGTTTTTGATGGAAAGATAGATGTTAGTGGTGGCACTGCGCTCACTCAATTCCTTTTCAATACCGGTATACACCGGGAATCAACAGTATTGCCGGACGATGATTTTGGAGAAAGGAAATTTTCGGCAGGTGTAAATATTCACCATCATACTGAAGACAATCGATTTGACTTAAATGTCGCTACGACTTATTCAAGAAATGACACTTATTTACCCCAAGGAGATTTTACAAGTCAAATCCTGATCGCTCCTAATGCTCCTGCTTTATACAAACCAACAGGAGAACTTAACTGGGAAAACTCTACCTGGCTTAATCCTTTGAGTACTTTAAGGAAGACCTACCGAAGTGAATCTGAAAGTTCAATTAATACTATTTCTTTAGCGGCTCGTCCTCTTCCGGGATTTGAAGCTAAGGTTACTGTCGGTTACTCTATGATTCGTGCCAGCGACCGAATCAGAACCCCAAAATCATCTTTCGACCCAGCCCAGAATGCTTCAGTATCTGCTGGATTTGGAAGTAATATGATCAATACGCTAATTATAGAGCCACAAATCAATTATAAGCGTGACTTAAAGTCGTTACGACTGGAAGTACTTACAGGCGGAACGATTCAATCAACTTCCCAGAAAGGACTTTCACAAACAGGTACGGGTTATCCCAGTGATGACCTCCTGAATAGTTTGCGTGCAGCCGCCACCGTGACTACCAACGGAGAAACCAACCTCTCTTACCGGTATACTGGGTTATTCTCCCGAATCACTGCAAGCCTTAAGCAACGATATTTGCTTACGTTAAATGCAAGAAGAGATGGTTCAAGCCGGTACGGACCGGAAAGCAGATATGCGACTTTTGGGTCGGTTGGTACTTCATGGGTCTTTTCGAAAGAGAATTTTTTATCCAAGTCCAAATTAATCAGCTTCGGAAAAATTAAATTTAGTGCTGGTGTTACCGGTAATGATCAAATTGGTGATTACAATTATTTCGATTTGTATACCCCGTCACTTTTCCCCTATTTAGGTATAACACCTTACCAGCCAAACAAGCTTTATAATCCTGAATATAGCTGGGAAAAGGTTTATAAAGTTGAAACAGGTCTTGACTTGGGGTTCTGGAAAGACCGCGTACTGATCGGGCTTAATTATTATCACAATACAACGGGCAATCAACTTGTCCAATATCCATTGCCTCCGAGTACCGGGTTTACAGGTATATTGAGGAACCTCCCAGCAAAGATCCGAAATACCGGTGTGGAGATAGTACTGAGTACCGTTAATATCCAGCAAAAGAATTTAAAATGGTCGACCTCGTTCAATCTTACTATCCCGAAGAACAAGCTACTGGCGTTCGATAATCTGGCCAACTCTTCCTATGCCAATACGTATGTTATAGGAAAGCCCCTGACTATTGCTAAACGCTATTTTAACCTTGGTGTAGACCCCCAAACCGGAATATATATTTACCAGGACGTTGATCGTGACAACAAAATATCGGCCCCAAACGATCAGCAATCAGTAGTTTTTACCGGCCAACAATATTATGGCGGCTTCGAGAACGTCATTCAATATAAAAAGTTGACAATAAGCTTGAATCTTCAATTCGTCCGGCAAAAAAATGCAACCAGTTATTTATCTCTGTTCGGCCGGCCCGGAACAGTATCAAATCAACCTAGGCTTGTGATGAATCGCTGGCAGCATGCTGGAGACATTACCTCCATTCAGCGTTTCAGTAATTCCAACAGTCTTGCTACTACAGGCTATTCCAATTTAAGATTAAGTGATGCAGCTTACAGTAACGCTTCATTTATCCGTCTTCGGAATCTATACTTGTCTTATGTGGCCTTAAAAACAAAAGTTGGTGAATTGCAGGTTTTCCTACAAGGGCAAAATTTGTTTACCATCACTAAATACCAAAGTTTCGATCCTGAAACAAAATCGTTGATGCCTCCGCTTAGTATGCTTACGCTGGGATTGCTGTACAAACTTTAAAAAAATTAGCTATGACAAGAACTTATTATATCCTTTATCTGGCAATTATTCTTTTAACCTCCTGCAAAAAATACCTGGATGTAGGTAGTCCTGATACACAATTGACCGGAGAAACATTATTTAACTCTGATGCAACGGCGACTGCCGCTTTGCTAAGTATCTACTCCCAAATGGAGTCGTCCGGTTTGGCCTATCAATCTTTCTTAATTTTCGGAACAGCATCGGATGAAGCTGTTAACTACCGCACTGCTGCAGACGCGGTGGCGATATCCAACAATAACATTACTCCCGATAACGGACCTGTTACCAACATGTGGAGCAATTATTATTCTTATATCTACCAGGCTAATGCGATCATCAGGGGTATTGAGAAGAGCAGCAATATTACCCCTGCTATTAAAAATTACCTGTTAGGCGAGGCTTATTTTATCAGGGCATGGTGTCATTTTTATTTGCTCCAGTATTTTGGGAATATTCCCTTTAACACTTCCACTGACTACAGGGTCAATCTCGCACAAGTTCAGGAGGATGCTAATGGAATTTACCCGAAGATTATTGCTGACCTTACAACCAGTTCAAACCTGGTATCGAGCCACTATCTAAGTGCAACGAACAATATTACCACAGAGAGGGTGCGTGTCAATAAAGCCGCGGTAATGGCGTTGCTTGCCAAAGTATACCTGAATGCAGGCAACTGGGCGAAGGCAGAAGAAGCGGCGAATTATGTTCTTGCTCAATCATCATATTCCTTAACCAGCAATCTGAATAATGTTTTCCTGAAAAACAGTTCAGAAGCCATTTGGCAATTGCAGGCAAACATTGCCGGATTTAATTCCTATGCCGGAGGTACGATTCAGCCTACCAGTTCTACACCAACGGTTATAAGCCTTACAAAAAATCTGATCGATAGTTTTTCAGCCGGTGACCAGCGAAAGATCAACTGGGTAAAGACCACAACAGTAGGTGCCAATACTTATTACTGGTGGTATAAGTATAAGGTTGGACAAAATGCACCTTCAATTACAGAATATACAATGATGATCAGGTTGGCGGATATAATTCTTATACGATCTGAGGCGAGAATGGAGTTGGACAAGCTAAGTGACGGATTGGCCGATCTGAATGTTATTCGTTTACGGGCCGGATTAGCAGCGCTTTCAACGCTTACAAAAGAACAATTACGGGACGCTATCTATAAAGAACGTCGCTGTGAACTGTTCGGAGAGTTTAGCGACAGGTGGATTGATCTGAAACGAAGCGGTAAAATCAACACTATACTTGGAAACATCAAAGGAAGCAACTGGGTAAGCACTGATCAATTGTTTCCCATACCACTTATCGAGATGCTGAGGCATCCCGGCATGCAGCAAAACCCCGGATATTAAAAATTAGAAAATGAAACGTATTCAAGTAATAATCGCTTTTTCCCTATTTTTTTACGTAACCGTTTTCGGGCAAAATGATTATAGGAGAAGGCCCTTTCCTTTCAAAGATCTATCGACAGAATTTCAAAAAGAGGTCAATAATTCAAAGCCGCGTATTTTCTATTTATTTTCTTCTGCCTGTTCGGGTGCTTATGATCCATTGCTTCGTTTGAAATCACTCCAGGATTCAATTGGGGACCAATTACAAGTGGCATTAATCGGCAGAAACAATTACAAAACACAGACAGATTACAAACACTATAAGGAGTTTTATCACTACGAATTCCCGGTTACATTTGATACTGCTATCTTTAAAGCTTTACTTATCAGGTATGATCCTACCCTTGTATGGGTCAATAGTGAAGGAGAAATTATAGCGCAAACTGGAACAGCCGTTGTGAATCAGGAAAATCTATTTCAATTCATTCATAACGGAATTCCACCCAAAGTTCATAGCAACAAGGTATTAGGCCCGCCCAATATTATTTACGTAAGCAAACTTTCAGAAGGACAGGATGGCGTACTCTTAGACGCACCCTTTGCAATAGAAAAAAGGATAACTTCCTTCCAGGCACAAGCTGCTACGATGGAACAGTTATTCCAACTGGCCTTCCTGAAAAGGAGAATGTTATACTATGGGGACTCCCTATATGCACAAATAGAAACTACACCCGTGCTGGAAGATTTCTCTTCTACTGACTCATTATTACTTCAAAAAAAATACAATTACTCTTTTGGATGTACTGATTCCAAGCAGACCGACATTACTGAATGGATGCAACAGGACTTGCAGCGGATTTTTCCTTTTAAAGCCCGCCTGGATATCAAACAAATGCCTTACTGGGCTTTTATCGCTATTAACGGTGATACCACAAAGGTCGCTACCAAATATAAAGTAACCTCAGGGGTTGCGTCTAACACTGAAATTAAGGTGAACAACTGTGAACGATTTAATCTTCTTGTTCAACTTCGTCGTTTCTATCCATTTGATCCGGTTATCATCGATGAAACAAATATGAAGGGCAATATAGATATTCAAATCGAAGGAGTATTATCAGATTTTGCCACCTTAAAAGCGCAGCTAAATAAAAATGGGTTTGATTTAGTAAATAGGGAAAAGCCGACCAAGGTTCTTGTACTGACTCCAAAAAACGAAAGCGTTACAAGGCATTAACCTTGTAACGCTACGAAAACTACTCGTTGTATTTCAGTTCATTGCCAGAGGTGGCAGACATGGATTTGTACACTGTAACCAGGTCGTTAGGAATAGTCGGGGTTTCCGGGTTATCGATCTGGCAGACAATTGCAGATCCCTCAGGACATACAGCAGACGCTTCAATCGCATGCCAGCCATTGCTGTCCTGGAAATAATATTCATCCTGCTCACGGTTAGTGCCGGAACTGAAGGAACTGAATGTAATCGCCAGCACTGCGGCGAAAATCGCAATCAAATACTTTTTCATGTTTCAATATTTAAACGGTTAATGCCTACTATATCACAGGTGTTCGGCTACTCCTGTTTATCATGATAAAATGTTTATTCCAGTAGCAAGCTAATATCCCAGCCAGCAGGAACCCGCTGTTAAGAACCAGGTGCTCTTTCCAGTTCAACTGCTGGAGTACACCCCCGCAGGAACATGGGAGTTCTTCCATGGTTGCAAGTATGAATGCCACGTACAACGTGAAAATTCCCATTAACCCGGTACCGGTCAATAATCCATAATGTCTTGTACGGGGGATGATCAGCAAAATGGCTATGGCTATTTCCATGGCAGGAATCATTCCTGCAAGCAGGGTGGCATAGGGCCTAAGTACCGGCGTATGCGATATTGAACCGATAAAGAAAGGAATATCCCTGAACTTCATAATCGCTGTGTACAAAAAAAGCAGCACATAGAGGGCTACAACAATTTCAATGTACAGTTGTTTTGGCAGCGATCTTTTCATATACTAAATCTCAGCTAACGATTCTGCACTTTGGTTATTCAAAGTGAAAAGATAGTTGCGCTATTTGTTTGCATAGGATTTCACTTTGAAAAGCTCTTGTATCTGTTTGAACAACTAAAGGACTTCACCGACTTTATATATTTCACTTCTCATTTGAACAATATGCGAGCCGTCATGCAACGATTATATGAGAAAATGGAAGAAAGGATAAGGGAAATCCAGTCAGCATCCTTCCCCCTGCTGAAGGAGACATCCCAGTGCATTAATGTATGCCAGGAAGCGCTTCAGGAGCTAAGAAAAATGGTGGAGAAAAACCCGCTGAAGGACAGCAAGGAAGAAATTGAGTTCTTCAAGGAAATGAAACCCAAGTTCTATTCCCAGTTTATTTATTATGTAAAAGTATTTCATATTGGGATTAACCGGCCCGCAGCCAGCGACAAAGTCCAAATTGCTTACCTGGAATCGCACCTCAGCCGGATCAAGCATTTTTTTGATAATAACCTAGATTTCTATCAATACTACCGAAGCGGGGCCACGCATTTTGATGAAGTCTATTTTATCAGGGGACAGGAAGATGTCCGGCTCTTACCGGATGATCTTACGTTGAGCATAGATCACAGTTTCTCCACGACACAGAGTTATAAGGTCTCCAAACTGTTTGCCTATGAACTTCTTCGCATCTATCTTAATACAGCAATATCCTCTATTCAGTTGACGGATCCCCCCGAACCTAAAAACATTGAGAAGAAACTGCAATGGACCGGTGCTAAAGTTTCGCTGATCGAGCTGATATATTCTCTGCAAACAACCGGTGTGATCAATAATGGTACCGCCGATATTAAGCTCCTGACCAATTTCTTTGAACGAACCTTCCAGGTAGATTTGGGAAACGTTTACAATGTTTTCCAGGAAATGCGGATCCGTAAAAAAAACAGGAGCAGTTTTCTGGATCAATTGAAGGAGCGGCTGATTCAACGGATGGATGAGGCGGATGAAGATTATTAGAACAGCTTCCGGGTCATTTATTTCCCCCTTTTGATGTATTTCTACCGCGCAGTATTACTTCTGCTATTCAGGAATTCTGATTATTTCCCTCTTATCCGAATATTTATTTCTCCCGACTCGGGAACATCTATTGAAGGATCGCTTTCCAGTCAGCCCATATTTGCATTACAAACGAAACGACATGTTACAAAATATTTCCTGGTCACAATTCTGGCTGGTCATTATCCTGACAAGCTTTATCTATTATCTCCTTATCTGGATCATTATCTATAAGGCAAAGTTATCAGTTATGAGGCTCAAGCCCCACTTTTCCGAAGAGGTATTTAACTCTGGAACCGACAGAGAGGATATTAATGTTATCCTTCGTGACCTGGAAAGAGCTTTTGAAAACAAGCAAAATAAAAGCGAACTCATCCTGGCCTTACGAAAAAAAATCCAAACCTACCAGGAGATAGAAGACCCCGGTTTCCGGGACTCGATTAACCGGTTCATTCTGTCAGAAAGCCAAACTAAATGCTCCATCCGTCTGGAAGAGGATGATCTGAGGACCCTATGGAAATGACGTGATGGAGCAGCGAACCCTATCTCCCCAAAGGGGAACTATTATAAAGGAAAACTTAAAACTGTGTGTATGAAAAAAGTGAGCTTATTCTTTCTGTTAATGATCATAACTGCCTGCGTATTTGCACAGGATGGCAATGCAGGTATCAATGAAGCAAATACCAAGGTCAGAAGTTATTTCGCTGCCGGCACCAACCTGATGTATGCAGTCGGTGCGGTACTTGGTTTGATCGGGGCTGTCAAGGTTTATTCAAAATGGAACAGCGGTGACCCGGATACCAGCAAAGTTGCTGCTGCCTGGTTCGGGTCCTGCGTGTTCCTTGTGGTTGTGGCCACCGTGATCCGAAGCTTTTTTGGTGTATAACACCCTAAATCCCTCTAAATCCCCAAAGGGGGCTTACAAGAATGTCTTTTTAAATCTAAAATCATCACTTATGAAAATGAAATTTATTCTTTTGCTTGCGTTGCTTTGTACGCATTGCTTTGGCTTTTCACAGTATATCGGTGTAAGAGCAAGATATACTGAAACCAGACTGGTGGACGATTCGCCCAACCCCCCGAAAAGAGAAAACCGGCTGATACTTTCTTTCTTCACCGTCAGTTTTAACGGTACAGAAAATGTATTTACGCCTGTTGTATTATCCAATTATGATATATGGGTGTATAAACAAGGATTGCAATATGGTAATGTGATGGGCGGGGTGCTCGATTCAACCGGCAATAATTATCCGGGCTATGCATGGCCTGCCCCCAAGGCTGTTTCCTATTATAATACGCTTGGACTGAACTATATTGATTGCGATCCCAATGCTGCGACACATTATGTGGTGAATGGTCAGGAACTGGATTGCGGTTTCATTACGGTTTCTTATTGGGATGTGGATGGTGGCACGGGTCAGCCTATTGAATGTTTCCCGGCTCCGAATATCTGTTTGCCCTGGTATGATTTTATACATCCCTATTATTTTAATCCGGGCAATGTCAATTTCAGTCCTGAGTCCGTATTCCCCGGGCCTCCCTATAACCTGTATAATTTTTATTGTGGGGGACCGCTCCAATTAGTGCGGAGGGGATTGCTTTCTTATGATACAAGCGGAACTGTCGTATTGCCAGTTCGTTTTGCCAATGTCAGGGCTGAGATTGATGCGGCTGACAGAGTATCCATCTCCTGGTCCAATATGACTGAAACTGATATTCAAAACTACACTATCGAAAGTTCTGTTGACGGCATTGTTTTTGAGCCAGCAGGAACTATACTCCCCACTAGCAATAATGGAGAAAGAATTGATTATACCTATTCCACCAGCCAAACAGCAGCACTTTCGTATTACCGGATAAAAGCTACTGAAATTTCAGGTACTGTTTTATACAGTAGTGTGGTTCTCGTAAGAAGATCGATTCCAGTCACTTCGACAGATCAGTCTTTCAGCATTTATCCCAACCCGGTTAGCGGAGTTGAATTGTCCATCCGCTTAAAGAATGCTGAACCCGGAAGGTATATATGGACAGTTGTCACATCAGATGGTCAGCCTGTCCGCAATAAGTTAATTGATCATATCAATGGAGACCTGATCCGGCAAATTGATATGACCGGATTGGCGCCGGGTATATACCAAGTTGTACTCCGGAACTCCAACAAAAAATTCACTCAACAATTCCTGTATGTCAACTAGTGTATATACTGTAAATAAGGGCATTAACCGCCCGATAGAGTTCAAGGGACTAAAGGCACAATATATCTGGTACCTGGGTGGCGGTTTACTGGCACTATTGATCCTGTTTGCCATCCTGTATATATGCGGGGTTAACACATTTGTATGCCTGTTAATCATTGTCGTCGCAGGAACAGGTTTATTCATGCATGTGTATAAACTGAGCCGTCAATACGGAGAACATGGAATGATGAAAACACTGGCCAAAAGATCCGTCCCATCGGTGGTAAAAATTTATTCAAGAAAAACCTTCACCGGACTGTGGAAAAACAAATAAAGGACATATTACCCATTTTTGGTGTGGAGCATGACTGCATCTTATCCAAACAAGGGGATGTTACCATCGCCTATGAAGTGGAATTGCCCGAGCTTTTTACCTTGTCAGACCAGGAGTACGAAGCATTGCACCAGTCCCTGATCCGTGCCATAAAGATACTTCCTTCAGGAACCGTCTTTCATAAGCAGGACTGGTTCACCGAATCCAAACATGCTGCAGATTTCAGCGCCATTGGCGTTAGTTTTTTATCCCGTGCAAGTGAACGATTTTTTAATGAACGACCTTACCTGGATCACCAGTGCTATATCATGCTGACCAAAAAGCCAGCCGGGAGAAAACCCGGTTCCTCTCTATTTTCCAATTTACTGCGGCGATCCATTGTTCCGGAGCAAACATTGAAGCCTCAGCTTTTACAGGATTTCCTGGATAATGCGGGACAGTTTGAACGTATTCTCAATGACAGCGGGTTAGTACAACTGAAAAGACTTACCAACGAAGAACTGAGCGGTGAACAAAAGTACTGTGGACTGGTAGAACGATACCTGAACCTGCAACCCAATGAAAACTCCTTTATTCTCCATGATATCAGCTTTGAAGATGGTCTGAAGGTTGGGCCGAATCATTGCCAGTTATTTACACTGGCGGATGCGGCTGACTTACCCTCTTATTGCGGTTCCCGGATCAACTATGATAAATACTCGACGGACAAAACGAAATTCAGTATTGGCTTTGCCTCCCCCTTAGGGCAATTACTGTCCTGCAATCATATTTATAACCAGTACATCTTTATTGAGGACTCGCAGAAAACGATTCAGAAACTGGAAAGCAAAAGACTCCGGCTGCATTCTCTGAGTGCCTATTCAAGAGAAAACGCCATCAGCCGGGATGCCACCAATGAGTTTTTGAATGAAGCCATCAGCCAGCAGAGACTACCTGTGAAATCCCATTTCAATGTGTTAGTGTGGACGGATAGTAAAGACGGGTTGAAGGACACACGAAACCTGGTATCATCAGCCCTGTCCCAGATGGATGCGGTACCGAAGCAGGAGCTGTCGGGAGCGCCGCAGATATTCTGGGCGGGCATACCGGGTAATGAAGCCGACTTTCCCATGAATGATTCATTTGACACATTTGCAGAACAGGCCTGTTGTTTTCTGAACCTGGAGACCAATTACCGGTCATCTGTTTCTACATGCGGGATCAGGTTAGGCGACCGGCAGTACGGTAAGCCAGTGCATGTGGACATCAGTGATGAGCCGATGAAAAAAGGCTTAATCACCAACCGGAATAAATTTATCCTGGGGCCATCGGGAAGCGGAAAGAGTTTTTTTACCAATCATATGGTGCGTTCCTACTATGAACAGGGAACACATATTGTATTGGTCGATGTGGGGCATAGTTATAAAGGGCTTTGCCAAATGGTGAAAGGATATTATTTCACTTATGAGGAAAAGAATCCCATTCGTTTCAATCCCTTTCATATCGGGGAAGGTGATGTGCTGGATACCGAGAAAAAGGAAAGCATAAAGACTTTATTACTGGCTCTTTGGAAAAAAGATAATGAAACGTTCAATCGAAGCGAGTATGTTGCACTTTCCAATGCTTTGCAGCTTTACTATGAGAAGGAATTTAGCTTTCGTTGTTTTGACTCTTTTTACGAGTTCCTGCAAAATGATTTTGTTGGCGTATTAAAGGCTGATCAGGTAAAGGAAAAGGATTTTGATGTTTCCAATTTTTTATATGTGCTCCGGCCATACTATAAAGGTGGTGAATTCGATTATTTGCTGAATGCCACAGAGAACCTGGAACTATTGAAGGAACGGTTCATTGTATTTGAACTGGATAATATCAAAGATCACCCGATCCTGTTCCCCGTTGTTACGATCATCATCATGGAAGTGTTTATTTCCAAGATGCGGAAACTGAAAGGTATCCGCAAGATGATCCTGATTGAGGAAGCGTGGAAAGCGATTGCCCGGGAAGGTATGGCAGAATATATCAAGTACCTTTTTAAAACGGTCCGTAAGTTTTTTGGTGAGGCTATCGTCGTGACCCAGGAGGTGGAAGATATTATTTCCTCCCCGGTGGTGAAACAGGCCATCATTAATAACTCTGATTGCAAGATATTACTTGATCAATCCAAGTACCAGAACAAGTTTGACCAGATCCAGGAATTACTCGGACTGACTGAAAAAGAAAAAGCCCAGGTGCTTTCCATCAATAAGGCCAACGATCCTGCTAAGAAATATAAAGAGGTTTTTATATCCCTTGGAGGTATGCTTTCCAAAGTGTACCGGGTGGAAGTTTCTGCGGAGGAATACCTGGCCTACACAACAGAAGAAACTGAAAAATTCAGGGTAATGCAACTGGCCGAACAATTTGACGGGAATATAAAAAAAGCAATTACTCATTATTTAAACCTGTCTGCCGACAAGGCAGGCAATAAAAACCAAGTATTATGAAGCGAATGATTTGTGTGTGTTTGTTAAGTACCCTGCTTTTCGTTGCCTGCAAAAAGAAAGAGCAATCCGAAGCTGAAGTTGGTAAAGCTGCTGTTGCCGCTGCAAAGATGGCTGTCTGTGGAAAGGAAATCATTACCGATAAGCCGGTAAAAGCCGGGGAAACCGGTATCATCTTGCCGGCCGGAACAAAACTGTGTATCAGTCCGGATAACCTGGAAGTTCGCATTGAATTACCAGCAGGATATGCATTTCTTTCTAAGGAAATATCTTTTACTGAGAAGGCGCTGCCGGTATTTGCCACTTATGCCTGCTATTGCAGCGTGGTGAACAATGCCTGCCAGGTATTTTATGCGGAGGGTCTTGGCTTTGGATGTCTTCAGTCATCCTGCACAGGGTCCTGCACCGGTAAGTTTACCTACAGGGGCTATAGTGTTGACCGGGTGATACAGCTTGCTGACAAAGAATCTTTTTTCAGATTATCAGAGGTACAGGAATTGATCCAGGTGATCACAAAAGATGTTTCTCCCCTGGAGGCCTATGGCAAATTTTCCGTTTTCGGAGTTTCTTTCTATTTCGTACAACAGGAGAAGGTTTTTCTTGAAAAAGCAAGCTGTGACTGTGAAGGTACACAGGCCTGCAAACTAAAGGTCGTCAATCTCCCTTTGCGTAATGGGGAAACAAGTGCAAAAAAAATATACTTCTGTGAAGGTGGTTGTAACGGCTGCGAACTGACCATCAATTGAAGAAGATCTTTTTCATGTCCATTCCTGGTTGCGGCTATACAGGATCGTCCTCCCGAAACTTCGGGAGGACACCTGTATCATTAAAAATTATTGTATGAAAAAAATAATGATAGCGCTGGCCCTGCTCTTGACTGTGCATTGCCAGGCCCAGTTTCCGATAGCAGAAATTATTAAAGCCGGTATCAAAAAAGTGATTGTGGCGGTTGACCTGAAGATCCAGAAATTACAGAATAAAACGATCTGGCTGCAGAATGCACAAAAGACCCTGGAAAATGTATTATCCAAAACGAAGTTAACCGAGATCAGCAGTTGGGTGGAAAAGCAGCGAAAACTCTATGATGAGTATTTCCAGGAACTGAAGAAGGTTAAAAATGCGCTTGCTTATTATCACCGGATCAAAGATATTATTGAAGACCAGGTGGCCATGGTAAAGGAATACAAAGCTGCCTGGGCCCTGTTCCGGCAGGACCGGAATTTCTCGGCCGCAGAACTGGAGTATATGAGCGAGGTCTATACCGGTATGCTGGGTGAAAGTGTCAAGGCTATTGACCAGTTGCTGTTGGTGGTGAATGCCTTTACCACACAGATGACTGATGCGGCAAGGATGCAAATTATCAATACAGCCGCTGATGAAATGGAAAAGGGATTTATGGACCTGAAAGAGTTTAACAACCAGAATAAACTTATCAGTCTTCAGCGGGCCTCGGCCAGAGGTGAGATTGAATACATTAAAAAATTATACGGGTTAACCCCCAACCCCTAAAGGGGAGTAAAAAACATTATTATGAAAAAGTTACTGATACTGCTGGCAATGGTCATTCACAGCACCTGTTTTTCACAATCACAAGAAGCAAAGCAACTTCTGCTGAATGTAGAAAAACTGGCACAGCTAAAGCTTATGCTTTCTCATATGAAGACCGGTTACCAGATCCTGGAGAAAGGTTATACCTCGATCAAAAATATATCGCAGGGCAATTTCAACCTGCACCGGGATTTCCTGGACGGTCTGTTACAGGTCAGTCCTGCAGTAAAGCAATACAGTAAGGTAGCAGACATTATCAGGGTTCAATTAAAGTTGGTGAAAGAAAGTAAGGCTGCACTGGCGGAATTCCGAGGCAGCAAACAATTTACAATAGCTGAAATCGAGTACCTGGGAAATGTATATGCCAACCTGCTGAAAGAATGTCTGAAAACGCTGGATGAACTGGCTATGGTGGTCACGGCCGGTAAACTCCGGATGAGTGATGATGAGCGGTTGCAGGCTATTGATAAGATATATGATGAGGTGATGGAGCAATACACATTCCTGAATGAATTCAATAACGGCACCGCTATCCTGTCGCTGCAGCGGGAGAAAGAGAAGATGGATATTGATTTGATGAGAAAGGTTCACGGTTTAAAATGAAACTATGAAAGTATCTGTGAGAGTGATTTGTGTGTTGGTGGTTTTATTATTGCCTTCTGTGGCGGATGCACAGATTGCCACCCGTATCCGTTCCATGCATGAGGTGCTGGAGCAACTCTATGACGATATGATGCCCCTGTGCAGCCGTTTGATCGGGGTAGGGAGAGGCATTGCCGGCTTTGCTGCCACCTGGTATATTGCCACCCGGGTATGGGGACATATTGCCCGTGCGGAGCCTATTGATTTTTATCCACTGTTCCGACCCTTTGTGCTGGGCTTTGCCATTTTGATCTTTCCCTCTGTCATCCAACTCATCAACCAGTTGATGAAGCCGACTGTTACCGGTACTGCCCAGATGGTAAAGGATTCCGATGCGGCCGTAGCCCAGTTGTTAAAGATGAAGGAGGATGCCATCAAGACAACAGCCTACTGGCAGATGTATGTGGGTGAGACCGGAAGAGGTGACCGGGATAAATGGTATAAGTATCATTACGGGGATAAAAAAGAAGGATGGCTGAAAAGCATTGGCAATAATATCCGCTTTGCTTTTGACAAGTTTGGCTATAATCTCCGTAACCAGATCAAACAATGGATGGCTGAAGTATTGAAGGTGTTATTTGAGGCCGCTGCCCTTTGCATCAACACGATCCGCACTTTTTATATGATCGTTCTGGCAATACTCGGTCCGCTGGTATTTGGCATTGCTGTCTTTGATGGCTTTCAGCATACCCTCACGGTGTGGATTGCCCGTTACCTGAACATATTCTTATGGCTCCCGGTTGCCAACATCTTCGGTGGCATCATGGGCAAGATTCAGGAGAATATGCTGAAAGAAGATCTCCAGCAGATCGCCACTAATGGTGACACCTTTTTCTCTACCACGGATACCGCATACCTGATTTTTATGATCATTGGGATCATTGGTTATTTCACAGTGCCATCCGTAGCGAACTATATCATTCATGCAGGCGGTAATAACGCCCTGTTGCAAAAAGTAACCAATATCATGAGCACTTCTGTCCGCAATACCGCCAGCGGATCAGCGTCGATGACAAAGGATGCTATGGGTGCTGCATATAACCGGTTGGCCAATAGTATGGCTGACAGCAGCGCCTCCGGTGGATATTTCAAAGATAAAATTGAAGGAAAGTAAATGTTCAGAACAACTAAAAATATAGACACCGCATTCCGGCAGGTACGGCTCTTTTCCATCGGGGTCATGGCTGTTTGCCTGGTACTGACTTTGTTCATCAGTTATAAAAGTTACCAGTTAGCCAGTCAATCACAACAAAAGATATTTATCCTGGCCAATGGCAAGGCCCTGGAAGCTTATGCCGCTGACCGGAAGGATAATATACCGGTAGAGGCCCGTGATCATGTAAAGATGTTCCATCATTATTTCTTTACGATGGACCCTGATGATAAGGTGATCAGCAGTAATCTGACCAAGGCGCTTTACCTGGCAGATGGTTCTGCCAAACAGCAATATGACAACCTGAAAGAAAATGGATATTACACGAACCTTATTTCGGGAAATATCAGCCAGGAGATACAGGCGGACAGTATTATCATCAACACCAATGACTACCCGTACTATTTCCGGTATAAGGGATTGCAGAAGATCATCCGGCCTACTACCATCGTCACACGAAGCCTGATAACGGAAGGATACCTGAGAAATGTTTCCCGTTCAGATAATAATGCCCATGGGTTTTTGATCGAGCGGTGGAAAACGCTGGAGAATGCTGACCTGAAAGTTGAAAACCGGCAATGATGTTTTGGAAACGAAAAAGAAAGGAACCCAAAGAAAATCCGCTGCAGGATAAACTGGCCCGAAAAATTGCCGGTGGTTTTGTACTGGTGCAGACCAAATTTAGTGATATGATGAATAAGCGATTTGCGAATATGCCGGCCCGGCGGTTAAAGGTCTTTCTGATCGCCTTCTGTGTTTTCAGCGGAGGGCTGAGTCTGTATTTTTTTGTTTCTGCTATTGTATCCAAACCCAGGCCGGGTTTTAAGATCGACCAGGTAAAAGTGCCACAGCATTTTGACCGTTCAGGCGATGAAGTGATGGAAAACGAGATGCCTGAAGATGTTTACCGTGAAATACAGCAGTACCGGTATTATATGGATAGCATCGGTGAACCCATTCGTCCGGGGTTGCAGGATTCCATGCGGATATTGGAAGAATTGTATTGGCAGCAGCAAAAGTAAAGTCGATTGATGAAGTCAAGATAAAATTAAAAACCAGTAAAAAATGTGTGTATGAATAACAATGTGAAGCAAAGAAAATTACTGTTGGTGTTGCCCCTGCTGGCGATACCGTTTCTGACAATGGCTTTCTGGGCCCTGGGTGGCGGAAAGGGGAAAGCTATAACGGATGTCAATACGCCTGGTCTGAATCTTGATCTGCCCGATGCCCGGTTAAAGGAAGATAAATTAATGGACAAGCTCAGTTTTTATGAAAAGGCGGATAAAGATAGTATGCGGATGGCCGAGTGGATGCGGAGTGATCCCTATTACAAAAGGGATAGCAGCCCGGTTTTTCCAAACGAACTCGAGGACCTGACAACAATGACCGCAGGAAAATACAACCAACGGTTAAATACCTCACCCTATGAAGGAAATGCCAGCAAGCCGGAAGACCAGTTGTTGCAAAAGTTGCAGTTGCTCGAAACGGAAATGAAAAAGAGTAGTTCCGGCAATTATGAAGAAAAATCGACATCAGCATTACCCGGTAATGAACTTTCCGCTGAACTCGACCGGCTGGAGCAATTACTTAAAGTGAATCATGCCTCCCCAACCGAAGACCCTGAAATGAAACAATTAGGCGTTACACTGGATAAGATACTGGATATCCAGCATCCGCAGCGGGTCAAAGAACGATCAGTCCGGAATAAAGAGGCTGTCTATGCCGTCCGCAAAACTTCGGCTGCTGATACTATCGTAAAAGGGTTTTACAGTTTCAGTGAGGAAAAGGAATTTGATGCAGCAGAGCAAAATGCCATTGAGGCGATCATTGCCGGTAACCAAACCATTGTCAACGGGGCTGTAGTAAAGTTTCGGTTGTTGAATGAAATTTATATCAACGGAAAATTGATCCCGAAAGATATACTGGTATCCGGTATTGCCTCCCTGGACGGGGAAAGACTGCAGGTGGAAATTAACTCCATCCGGTCAGGAAAATCAATATACACCGTAAAACTTGAAGTCTTTGATATGGATGGATTACCCGGTATTTATATACCGGGAACCATCAACAGGGATGTAGCCAAAGAATCCCTGAATAACTCACTCTCCCTGGCTGATGTCGGTTCTCTCGATCCCTCTTTTAAAGCCCAGGCTACTACTACCGGTATCAGTGCCTTAAAATCACTGGTCAGTAAAAAGGCCAAGTTGATCCGGGTACAATTAAAGGCAGGCTATAAAGTATTACTTAACAATAAAAATCAAAACCCATGAAACAAATCTTATTTATTCTCATTGCCTTAATGAATGCAGCTTTTGCACAACAACCTTTATCCATCAGCACCGATAAAACCACCTCGCTGATCTTTCCATTTCCTATTAAGTATGTGGACAGGGGAACCAAGGATATACTGGTACAACCGGTAAAAGAAGATGAACGCATCCTGCTCGTGAAAGCAGCCAATAAACAATTTACTGAAACCAATCTGAGTGTGGTAACCGGTGACGGGAATGTGTACGAGTTCACTGTGAACTATGCGACGATGCCTTCTGTGCTGGTGCTGCATTTGCCCCCTAATAAAAAGGCGACGATCTCGGCTTATGCTAATGCTATACTGAACAATCCTCCAAGAAGAATCTCGAAGGTGGAGCATGGAGCTGTGATTACCAAGTTGTCCGGCATTTACATAAAGGACGAAGTGATCTACTATCAACTGGAGATACATAATCACTCGCCACTGGATTTTGATATTGAGCTGCTGAAGTTTTTCATTACCGATAAAAAAAGGTCGAAACGAAGTTCTGTACAGGAAAATGAACTAGTGCCCTTGTATGTGGCGGGCAACAGATCGAAGGTGAAGGCGTATAATTTCTCCGTTGTTGTGGTGGCGTTGGATAAGTTTACAATACCTGATGCGAAGTTTCTCCGCATTCAGCTAATGGAGAAAAACGGGGGAAGACATTTTAACTTGAAAGTATATAATGGACAGATCCTGAAAGCAAGGATGCTGCCTGAACTTAATTGATCTATGGAAAAGAGTCATGTTATATCAGACAACCTGTTCAATGAAGCGCAGGCAGAATTTGCAGTAGGCCGCAACTGGATTGCCTACAATACCAAGACCTATTTTCTGGACAATGCAGATATGTGGTTTTTCCGGGATAAGAACGAGGCCATAGAATTTGCTAATGATAATATAAGTGACGTTGATTCCTATGCTGTGATCTATGCGAATTCCATGATCTCGCTTATGCGGCAATTGCCTTATGGGCAAGACATTCATTTTAACCTGACGCAAAAGGAACTGGAGGAACTGTTCCAATCAATTGACTGGAAGGACGCATTCTATGATCCGTTGCATGATACCATTGAAGCATTCACGGAACAGGAGAAAGATGACCTGGCCAAGATGGAAACCCTGCTTGTAGAATGGGAGAACCTTTACAACCGGGACCCCGAAGCGGCCCTGCAACTGGCAGCTACTTACTGGGAAGGGCATCCTATGCAAACCTATAAAGAAGATTTTCTAACAATTAAATATGACCTTATGAACGAACGAAATTTCGATTACCTGAAATCTAATATCAGGAATCACGGCTTTGGCGAGACGCTGGGGCCTGAACTGGAAACCGCCCTTAAAGCAGGGCAGGCCGAATTTACCCTGGCGTTTAAGACGGAAGTCAATAAGCGGGAAATGGAGGCTACGCTTTATTTTAAGAAATCCAATGAATCCGATCTGTACTTTTTCAATAAGTACGATACCCGGCTGAAAAATGAAAAGGATGAAACCATTGCCCAAACCTTTTACATTAATAACGGATGGGGTGTTACGCTGAAAGAAGCTTATAACCTGCTTAACGGCCGTGCCGTGCACAAGGAGCTAACGAGCAAAGACCAGGAAAAATACCAGGCCTGGATACAACTGGATTTTTCTGCCAAGGATAAGCACGGCAATTATGAAAGAAAGCAGTTCCACCAGAATTATGGCTACGACCTGAAAGAGGCTTTAAGCTATTATCCTATCAAGGAGATGCAGCAGAAGGAAGACATGGAAAAGCTGATCCGTTCGCTGGAGAAAGGAAATGTTCAGATGGTGACCATGCAGGTTTCCGGTAAAGATGCAAAGATTTTTATTGAAGCCAACCCGCAATACAAAACCATCAACCTGTACAACAGTAAATTTCAGCGCCTGGACCAGGAACAGCGGCAGGAACTTATGAATAAGCCTGAATTAAAAGAAGGCAAAGAGCAAGGCAAAGGGAAGGAAAAAAGCCAGGAGCTGGGAAAGGAGGACCAGCCTGAAAAAAAGCAGGGTAAAGGCCGCAAGGTAAATGGTGGTGCTGCAGGAGAAGATAACGGCCTTGTAACCAAGAAACGCAGTTCGAGCAAAAAAGGGCTGGGTATATAAATGCCGGGTTGGGCTGACTGGCAAACATTGTTTTACCGGAAAGCCGGTGCTGATAACCGGATCAGCCCAACCCATATCAGCCTTTACTTTGCCTTGCTGCATGAGGCCGGGCATACCCTCGCCATTCCTTTTTACCTGCAGCGTTCCATCGTGATGCAAAAGGCTAAAATAAGCTCACCAGTCACCCTCAACCGCTGTTTAAAGGAACTGCATCAGTACGGCTATATTGATTACCGGCCGAGTTATACACCGGGCAGGAGTATGGTGGGGTTGATTGCTCTGGATACTGAAATTGTGGATTGAAAAATGTGAACGATGGGAATTGTTAATGATCCCGGGCGACCGGCAACCGTTGCTGATTTGCAGCAATTAAAGTTGGAGTTACTACGGGAAATCAAGAAACTTTCCGGTGTTCAGCCATCGCTTCCCCAGCGACCCTGGCTGAAATCGCATGAAGTACGAAGACTTCTGAAAATATCGCATGGAACCCTTCAGCACCTGCGGGACAGCGGGAAACTGAAGTTTTCGAAGGTGGGGGGGATTATGTTTTATGAGGTGAGGGATATTGAGGCAATGATCAATCAGGAAAAATGAATGTACGATGCGGGATTTATCCCGAATCTTTGGTAAAGTATCCCTATCAGCATATTAACTCTTGAAGCGATTATGAATCCCTTCTTAACTCTTTGTTCAATCATGATGCCCGCCAATTGTAGTGTTGCCGGTCGATCAGTGGTTGCTGATTGCGTAACTGCCCAAACACCTCCACCGCTTAGCCCTCTCAGGTCATTTGGACCTAAATTTCTTTGCTCACTATCAATAAATGATTGTTTTCTCCTATTATACGTTAGCCAAAGATGTTCATTATCATTAAAGCCTGAAGTTTCATCCGCTGGTATTTCCTTTTTAGTAGTAAGCAACCCAAACTGATCGCTTTCAAAAATCTTTCCTTCCAATTGGGTTTGGTGAGCAATAAATCCATAAAAAAAGAATTCCGAAATGTGATTTTCCAAACCTGTAAACGCAACATTCTTATGGTGAAGAAATTTGAATCTCTGGGATAATTCTATACCCAATGTATCGGGTAATTGTAATACTGCAATATCAATGTTATCCTGATCGCCTACTGGTAGGTAATATCCTACATCACCATAGAGCCTGATAATTCTATCATCGCCCATAAAAATAACTACCTCATCCATCGTTTTATCTTCAAAAACATGGTTGGCCGTCAAAAGATAATAGCCGTTAATATTAACGAGTACAGAAGAAGCCAGGGGTTCTGGTGGACCAGAACATCCTTTTCTAAGAAAAAACAATTGAGGACAATAATCTTCAAATTGAAAGCTCATTCACATTTATGTTTAGTGCTTTTATTGATTAGATGATGGGAAGATCAAACTTCAGCGAATTGAAGATGTCTTTAGTGAGTTTACCCAATGGACGACGCTCAAAATCGATTTCATCATAATAGTTTCCGAATGCAAGGAGGTAAAGCTCAGCGTCCGTTGTATGCATGGCCGGTATAGAATGAGCCAGCATTTGCAAATATTTCCCTTTAGTAGTATAGTGCTTCCTGATAATCTCTCTTACTGTATCCTTGTGCTCCTGATAGATTGGCTCCAACCGAAATATGTCGCAATTCCCTTTTATGCAAGTATGGTTGGCTGCACCAGTAGCAAAGTTGAGTGTTATCCTCAAATCCTCAGACAATCCAATCGCAGCATCTGTCGTGGGAGTGTAGTATCCGAATTGCATATCTGTTTCAAAACCATATAAAAAGGGATTGAGGTGGGTGGAAAGCCTAAAATCAATTCTTCCTTTTAACCTGCTATTACATATTACACAACTGGGGACCAGATTATAAAAAGAAAGAGCCAGCATCGGATATAGCTCCTGGCAAAAAAAATGATCAAATTCAGGTCGAGTAATACCGTCTCGATTATTTGAAATTGTAAAAGTGTATTGCCTGTTACAGTAGGGACATACGTTGATTTTGAGCAGGTGCGCAAGATCGTAAAGGTTATAAGATGTCCGCTGACCAAAGTTATCATAGGAAAATGCACTTGTCATGCCTCGATTAGCTTGTAACCTGTTGCGCCTGCAGAAGCGAAGATAATTTTCATGAAGCCTTACCAAATCGGCAGGCCGACCAATTAATATCCTTTCCAGCCGCTCCAGGATATATTCCCCCTGGCGTGCGGGAAGGTGTTGCTCCACCGCTCTTGTTACGATCGGTTCAAGCATCCTGAAATGATTAGCCGCAATGTCAGCTATCACCCTTGTTCCTTTATCTGCGATCCTGATCATTTCCTTTTTCGTTTAATACTATTCAATCGTTTTGTCAACTCTGATATTTGCTTTTCTATACGCTCTGTTTCCTGAAGCGGTTCGAGCAGTTCACTGAATTTTTCTTTCAATTTTATTTTGATCAAAGGTTCACCAACCGTATCAATCAATTTTTGAAGAATTACGACGGGAAGCCTCGGCTGTGTTGCACTCATCTGGAAAACGCTGTTGATGTAGTTAGTGGCAAACTCACCAATCGGTCCATCCTTCATAAAAAATGCATCAGCTAACAGGTCATGTATATTGGCAGCAAAAGATTCTTCTATTGTGTGAAAACTGGATTCAACCTTACAATTACCTTTCATGTCCAAGGCCAGCAGGACGAGGTTTTCGAAAGGCAGATCTGAAACAATGAATGGGGAATGGGTCGTCATGATGATATGAAACTTCAGGTCATGAAAGGTTGAAAGAAATTTTAATAGGTATGAAAAATATTTACGCTGCCATAGTGGATGGAACCCTGCTTCTCCCTCATCCAGTAGCAAATAAACCAGCGAACCCGGCTTCAGTTTTTTCAGACGCAGAGCCCAATTAATACGGGAAAAGAGATCAAGAAACGCTTTTTCCCCTGAACTTATGTTTCTCCAGTCCAATTGCAGAAATCCCCGCCGACCTCTTCGTTCTGAAAAACATTGCAAATAATCTCTGTGCATCGATAATATTTTTCTGGCCGTACCCGGATTAACCATAAACCAGCTTTCGTTATCTTCATCGATACTGGTCACGTCCGCTTCGTTATCGATCACGCCGCAAACAAAATCGATAAATGCTACTGCATCAAACTTTTCTTTACGGATATATGTATGAAGGGTAAGAAACTTTTTTACTAGGGTTACAGGGTCTTCCTTCTCAAAATCAAACTCCTCCAGTTTAGATGATACTGGAAATGCTTTATCGCTCAGGTCAACGATGTAAGAATAATTATGTAAGTAGTTGGTCAGAAAATTAATGGCAAACCACCATTTAACCTTTATTCTTTTGCCTTCCTCAAAAAGTCTTTTTGAACCCTTTGTCTTTCCTTCATGCATCAGGTGATTGGGAACTTGATTCCATTTGGAACTGGCACTATCACGCAGCTTTTTATAAAAATCCCTTGTTTTGAATCCCTGGTCATCCTGCCTGATCTCATCATTGCTGACCACTTTTGCGAATCGGACAATGACTTCGGTTGGTAGCCTGACTTCCATGACAAATTCAATATTGTCCTGAACAAAAGTGAATTGACGCTCGACATTCTTGTACTTATGAATCTCTATTTTATCGGTCTGACTATACTGATCATCTGCATCATGTTCTACCAGGTAATTAGTAGATATATCGCTGAGGGTAGTGTAACTAGCAATCTCAGAAAAATTGCGAAAATCCAGGAAGGGGGAATAAAACAGCACAGCGCCTTTCAGCCCGGATGCAATCTTTCCGGATACATAAGGATTGCCCAGGTTATAATGGGTTTGGGCGCCGGCCCGTTCTGTCTTTTGGAATCTGTAGCTACTCTGATTGTTAATATTAATTTCCCAAGAGTTCCGAATGCTCCTTTTCGGTGGTCGCACTCTGGCTCTTTGAAACAACGCATCAATAACATGAAACGAATTGGTTTTTTCGTCGTACAGTAATGCCAACCAGTTTTCTTCGTAAAAGGCACGGGTCTGCAAAAAGGTATTTAAGTATTCCAGCAGGTTACTTTTTCCCACACCATTAGCTCCGACAACGGCAGTCACTTCGCTGATATTTTTGCCAAAAAAGTGGGGGATGTATTTCTCGTTATCAGTAACCTTCAACGAAAATGTTCTTCGTATTTGGTCCACCGTTTCTTCAACTCGGACTCTCCCGGACAATAGAATACCGCATCCCTGGAGATTGATATAATCCTCGATCCATATATAAGCAAGCTGCATAGTGGATTGTTTGAGTATATGGTGGCGACCATTCTAATAAAATTACGTCTTTCAGGTCACTTAGTTATTAATACAGATTCCCTTACTTCTTGATAGATCTCCGGTATTTTCATTTCGAGTAATAAAACACTGAGTAAACTTTAAAAAAGAGAAAGCTGACGAGAATATAGATTTTTCAGCTTATCAAGATGAATCAAATCCTTTTTGATACCAATGCCAACTAGGGCTTCCTCCCGTTCATCACGTTCCTTGTTTTTGAAATATGAAACCTTCCATTTTACTTTGTTGGATTGTATGTTCTTCTTTAACTCTTTGAAATAGGCAATATCGACAGGAGAAACGGAATGTCCCAGTACATGGACCTCATCAACATCTTCTAGGGATTTAAAAAATTGTTTATTTTCTTTGTTTATTTTTTTTGTCTGTTTGTAATTTTTAGCAAAATAATCGTCCAGTAAGCTGTTGCCCTCGGTAATTCTCACGTCCTGGTCTTCCAAATTAGTGCCTGAATTTAAGGATTTCAACCCCTTAGGATTTCTTCCATGGCCGAGTATCAGATCGGAAGTGTTATCCACTGCTTTGTGATGAATGTAAAGGATATCCTTTTCTGCAATCCCATATATCTTTTCTAATGAAGGGGTATAATTGAAATTGAGATACTTTGCTCCAGGTGGCAATTCCAACCTGTTATCTACAGCACCCGCAGGGATCGAAATCTGCAATACCCATTCCAAAAAACTTTGCTTTAAATGCGATGTTACCAAGTCAATCAATTTGCCTAATTCGTACTGATAATCGTGGTGTGCCGAATCACTCCAGTTTTCTGCACCATACGACATCAGGAACATGGATGCATGATCGATCATTTCATCTGTATCCAAATAAGCAAGAGTAGCTTCAAAATCGCTCCATTCATCATCATTTGGAAAATACTGTACCAAGGCATCATGTAATTCCTTGTCAGCAACCTTCAGGTAATCCTTAAAATGTGAATACCGGGAACGTATGCCATGATGCAGGTCGAAACCATTGCCAATTACATATAGAATATTGTTTGCCATGCGAAGCCATTTGGACGGCAAAGTTACTTTTGAATGACTCAAAAATATTATTGGAAAGTGGATGGCAGTAGGTCAAGATTCCCGTACTTTTGTGCCAAGTTCTTCAGCATAATTTCGCAAGTGAATTAATAGGTGAATGGGGAGTAGAATCCCGGTATAATCAATTGATTCTAATTCATTTGTACTCATATTTGGGAGGCCTGTCCTCCCGACGAATCTCATCTATCACGTTGATAATCAAACTTTGATCAGGTGAATAGCCTGGTGAGTGAATGAAAAGGTGAATGATGAGCGTTGAAAAAGAAAGCAATTTGGAAGTCAATTCGATGTAAGAAAAAATCGAATCCTGTCTTCCCGACCAAAGCAAAAGAAGCCAAACAGCAATGTTTGGCTTCTTTATTTTAATGAGATCCCGGTTTGTATAACGTATGGGTTAGCAGATCCTGCCCAGGATTGGATAACCTTTTATCTCCAGCTATCGCAAAATTAAATCAGGTGCCATGCTCTGTGATGTACGTTACAGAATACCCGGTGCTGTTTGTCTACCTTTTCCTCCAACAATTGAATAATCTTTTTAAGGCATAAGTTTTTTGCATTCGTTGTGTCTAACCGATAACATGCATTAGTGTGGACGATACTGAACTTATACAAAATGTCCTGAACGGCAATCAAAGAGATTTTGAACGATTAGTAGAAAAATACCAGTCGACTGTCTTTCGTATAGTAATTGGATTGCTTCATAATAAAGAAGATGCGGAAGAAATTGTACAGGATGTTTTTATTAAGGTATACAAGTCGCTTTCCTCTTTTGATGCAAAAGCCGCTTTCTCCACCTGGTTGTACCGGGTTACCGTAAATGCCAGTTTGAATGTTCTCCGTAAAAAGAAGCGACAGAAATTATGGGTTGAATTATCAGATATTCTTCAGTTACGATCCAAAGAAAAACAAGCAGATGCACTATTAACAGAACAATCTGATAATGCCCTTATCTACAAGGCTATGAATGAGCTGCCGGCAATGCAAAGGGTGGCTTTTGTATTGTCAAAATACGAAGAACTGCCACAAACCAGGGTGGCTGAAATTCTGCACCTTAGTACAGGTGCCGTGGAGCAACTAATCTACAGGGCTAAAAGAAACCTTCAGCAAAAATTGAAAAAAAAATTTTCTGTCCGTAAGATAATAAAAACAAGTGTGTCCAATAGTTAAATGACCCGGCAAATGAAAAAGCAAGAAATAGAAAATAAAATCCAGGCTGCCATCCGGGAAGAAAAGAATACATCGTTTAATCCTTTTCTTGCCACCAGGATCATGGCGGCTATTGAAAAAGAAAGGACGGGCTGCACCAGCATTTTTATTCCGGTCTGGAAAAGAGTAGTGGTTGCAATGAGTTTGCTGGTTGCCATTACAGCAGGCTATTATACCGGGAATTTATATGAGCGGAATAATTATCCTGATGAAGTGGTGCTCATAAATGATTACGGAATGGAGCAACTTGAATTTTATAAGCAAGGGGAATAAAATAAAAGTAACATGCTACGGAATATTAAACTTTTACACTGGCTGCTGATTTTACTGGTTGTAATGAATGCTGTTACTATAGGAACAATTTTAGTGCATAATTACCAGGAAAAGAGAAACCAGGGAGATGTGAAACTGAATAATGTTTCCGGCGGAAACGTGCTGAATGGGAAATTCTTCCGGCAAACACTGGGATTTGATGATCAGCAAATGGATTCATTCCGGCAAATCAATCAGGTTTTCCGATCCGGTACCATGGGGCTGGCAGAAAAGATTGAAACGCTTAAAGAAGAGATGTTTAACGAATTGAAAAAACCTGTGCCTGATACAGTGTTATTAGACAGTTATTCACTAAGCATTGGCAAAATGCACGGCGAACTGAAAATGGAAACATATAAATTTTACCTGTTACTAAAAGATAAATGCACTCCTGAACAAGAGGCTGAACTGGAAAAGGTATTTCTGCCATTGTTTAAAAAGGAGGGAATTCATGGCCCTGCGAACCAGCAAAACCGCAGAGGCTGGAATAAAGAAGCTCCTTAATAATTTAAACATATAAATATGAAAAAGTTGATGTTGACAGCGATCCTTCTGGTCGCTATGGGCAGCCTTTTGTCTGCCCAGTCTCCCGGTCCCCGAAATTCAAAAGGCGGAACGAACAAAGAGGCAGCAAATTATACAGATGTCAATAACAATTCTGTTTGTGATAATTATGAAAACAGAACAACCACCCGGTCCTTTTTGGGTAAGGGAAAGGGCCAGGGAAGAAGGGCTGCCGTAAACGGACGGGGAAATAATAACAGGTGCTTTACAAAGCAGTGCAGGGGTGGTGCAGGCCGCAACCGATGAGCCGCCTTATTCTTGGAACAGTCAAATAATATTTATCAGCTAAAAATATTACGATATGAAAAAAATAATCAAAGCAGTTTCGCTGCTGCTGTTAAGTGCCATTGTGTTGTTTATTACTGTCTCCTGTTCAAAGAACAAAGACGTAGGAGCCGCAGCAGATAGTACTGTACCCGGTTTTGATATTGCCGCCATCCAGGCACAGATAAATGGGCTGTCGGCTGAACCACTGAGTGAAGCCGAAAAGAATAGCCTCATTTTTATGCGGGAAGAAGAAAAATTGGCCAGGGATGTTTATAAAGCCCTATTCACGAAATGGAATACGGCTATTTTCAGCAACATCGCATCAAGTGAACAAACACATATGGATGCCATTCTTATGTTGCTGAATAAGTATGAACTGGCGGATCCGGTAGGTGTGAATGGCCCGGGCATTTTTAATAACCAGGTGCTACAAAATTTATACAACCAGCTGATTCTCCGAGGCAACGTAAGCATTGCCGGAGCCTATAAAGTGGGTGCTGGTATTGAAGAACTGGATATTTCAGACTTGACAACAGCCCTGGTGAGTGTGGATAACCAGGACATAATCATGGTGTATAGTAACCTGACAAAAGGAAGCCGTAATCACTTGCGATCCTTTTATAAAAAGGTTCTATGGATAGGTGAGACTTATACTCCACAGTATCTTACTCCGGCAGCATTTGATGCTATTATAAACAGCCCGATGGAAACTGGTAATTCATGGTAGGGATTGGAAATGAAAAACATCCCCATAGGGTATTGAAAATGATTTTTAATTTAAATAATCCTTTATGAAAAAGTTAGTGTTTTTACTTCTGGCATTGATTACAGTGACAGGAGCCGTGTTTGCACAGGATCAGCAGCGGGATAAAGATCGTGACCGTCTGCGGATCAAAGAACATATCCTGCTGAAGGATGGAATTGCCTATAAAGTGCAAGACCAGGTTCAAACAAGATTGCAGACACAATTAGTATTACGGAATGGAACCACGGTCAACCCGGATGGAACCTGCCAGCTAAAAAATGGTAAAAGACTGCGGTTAAAAGATGGGCAATGCCTGGGTATGGATGGTAATAAATACCGGTCCCAGGACAGACTTCGGGACAAAGTAATGAAACAGGAAAGGCAGCATCAACGGTCTGAACAGCGGATGAAAACACAGGATAATCGTCAGAGAGGTGCGGGAGCAGGCCGTCCATCAGGAAATTAATTAGTAATAGTGAAACAACACTCCGATTTAAGAGGAATAATGTTCCTTAATATAAGAGGAGTGTTGTTTTAATAATTCAACAATATGAAAGCAAATATTTCCATATTAATACTGGCCTGCCTCGTATCTCCTTTTTTCAGTGCAGGACAGTCTATTAAAAAAATGGATTCAACAGATCTGAAAAATCTGTATAACAGTTCATATGTTACAGCAGCTGTTAACTATGCAAGCGATTGGGTATTTGCCGGCAGGAAAGATTCTGTTAAGTGCCCTTATGTTTCTCCATCTGTATCTTATTATCATAAATCCGGATTATTTGTCAAGGGGCAATTATATTATCTGACCGCAGCTTCTGCCAGGAGAATCGATATGGTTGGCTTTTCGGGCGGGTATTTATTTTCCAAAAGCCGCTTGTATGGAGGGGTGGATGGATCCGTGCAACTTTTTAATGACAGTAGTTATGCCGTTTCCTCCGCCATGTCCGGAAGAATCGGAACATATGCAGGATATGATTTTTCCATCCTAGAACTAACACTGGATGTAAATGGATTATTTGGGCAGGAAGCAACTGATGTATTAACAGGAATTGAGTTAAACCGTCGTTTTTGGCTGTTTAATGACCGGGTTACTATTTATCCTTCTGTATATGTTTTAGCAGGAACGCAGAACTATTATTCTGATTATTATACTACAAGAAGAAGTGGCGCAAAAGAAAGACCAGGCCGGGGTAGTGCAGGAGGATCAGAGTTCACAAGTCTTGTTAGTAGTACGACAAGACGATTTGAGCTATTGTCCATTGATGTCAGCCTGCCACTTAGTTATTCATTCGGCCAGTGTAAAGTTTCATTCACACCCGTATACTCATTTCCCCAGAATATACCGGATGTAACTACAGGCGGAACAACCACCAGCCAGGACTTTGGTAACCTGTTCTACTGGACTGCAGGTTTCAGGTATATTTTTTAAACAGCACTGCCCTTATCGTCCCATCCAGCCCCCATCAACAGTAACGATCGTTCCGTTCATATAATCAGAAGCAGGTGAGGAAAGGAATACAAATGCACCGGCCATATCTTCGGGTGTTCCCCAGCGGTTTGCAGGAATGCGGGAGAGAATTGCTGCATTTCGTTCTGCATCCGCTCTTAATTGTGCTGTATTATCCGTAGCAATATAACCGGGAGCAACACCATTCACCGTTACACCAAATTTGGCCCATTCATTGGCAAAGGCTTTTAATAAGGAAGAGATAGCTCCTTTGCTGGCGGCATAGCCAGGTACGTTGATACCACCCTGGAAAGATAAAAGCGAACAGGTAAAAACAATTTTACCATAACCCTGCTCTACCATTCGTTTCCCGATCTCTCTTGTTAGTATGAATTGTGCATTGAGATTGATATCAATGATTGTATCCCAGTAATCATCCGGGTGTTCGGCTACAGGTTTCCGCATAATATGCCCTGCATTGTTAATGAGTATATCAATTTTTGGATGATCAGCTTTTACTTTTTCAATAAAAGCGTAAACAGACTCACGACTGCTGAGATCACATTGATAGGCATACAATTTTCTGCCGGCTGCTGTTACTGCCTTTTCCAAATCGGAACCAGAGGCTTCCAGTTTGCTGCTGACACCTATGATATCTGCGCCGGATTCAGCCAATGCAGTTGCCACGGCTAACCCAATTCCGCGACTGCTGCCGGTTATTAACGCCAGTTTACCGTCTGTTCTGAAATTTACCATGATATGATTGTTGAATTATTATTGCAGGGTTTGTAAGGGAGCCGGGTCCATATCCGTGAAGGCCATATTCTCACCTGCCATCGCCCAGATAAACGAATAGCTGGCAGTGGCACAACCACTGTGTATGCTCCAGGCAGGAGAAAGAATTGCCTGTTCATTATTCAAAAAGATATGTCTTGTTTCATGGGGTTGTCCCATGAAATGGATCACCCTTTGTCCTTCCGGCAGGTCAAAGTAAAAATATGATTCCATTCTCCTGTCGTGCAGGTGCGGTGGCATCGTATTCCAGATACTGCCTTTTTTGAAATTAGTAACGCCCATCACCAGCTGGCAGCTTTTGATACCATCAAGGTGAATATATTTATTGATCACCCGGTGGTTATTGTTCTCAAGACTTCCCAGTTCAGCAGGTAATGCTTCTGATGGTTTCATCAGCCGGGTTGGATATTCCTGGTGAGCAGGACAGGAGAAGAAAATAAATTTGGCCGGATTGTTTTTATCTGTACTCGAAAAAACAATGTTCTCTTTTCCTTTACCAATATAAAGGCAGTCCTGTTTTTCCAGTTCAAATTTTTCTCCATTAACGCTAACCCTTCCATTGCCGGCAATATTGACGATCCCGATTTCCCGGCGGCTCAGGAAATGATCGGTCTTTAACTGGTCATAAGTTCCTAAAGTCAATGATTGATTGACGGGGTTAGCGGCACCCACGATCATGCGGTCGTAGTGCGTGTAAACGCATTCGATTTTATCGGCCTGCACTAAATTTTCCAGTAAAAATTTCTCTCTTACCTGTTTTGTGTTGTAGGATGCAAAATCATCGGGGTGCACCTGGTGTATGATCTTCATAAATGGCAATCAGTTTTATGCCATAAAGCTAAAGCAAACTTTAAAGCACCCTGTACAAACTTGCGGAATCGTTCCCGGAAATAAAAGATGGGTAGAAATAGCTTAAATCAGGCCTCTTTTGTGATGTTTTGCCGGACCCTGGTCAGCAAAATAGAATGTATCAGTAAAGAAATGCCATGAACCACCGTACCGGCCAGGATCTTTATATCCAGCATTACACCGGCTTTCCGGACATACATCGCATCCCAGTAATAGCGGATAACAATGCTTTCATAATCATGCGTGGGGCCGTGGTAGCCGTTCACCTGGGCCCATCCCGTAATGCCGGGACGGACCAGGTGACGGAATGAATAGGACGATATGACGAAGGAGAAACGGATACAATCTGCGATCATATGGGGGCGGGGGCCGATCACACTCATCTGCCCTGCCAGTACATTAAAGAATTGCGGCAGCTCATCGATATTCACATGGCGGAGAAATGAACCCACTTTGGTAATGCGTTCATCATTTTCTTCGGCCGGCCGTTCATCTGCCTCTTCGTTTTGTATCATGGTCCGGAATTTAAGGCAGTAAAATGGAACTCCGTTTCGACCTATCCGTTTTTGCCTGAAAAAAACAGGGCCTTTCGAATTCAGTTTAATGAACAGGGCTACAAGCGGAGTCATCCAGCTCAGCAAGAGAACAATTACAAGCAGGGAAAAGCAAATATCAAACCCCCGCTTGCTCCATAAATACTTTTTACGACTGGCAACGAAGCTCCGGATGATACCGTTCTGATGATTGTGCTGCCATTTTCCGGCTGGCAACGATTGAATGGCGATATGTTTAGCAGCTGTATTCAAGCAATATAGTCTTCGTAATTCAATCGGGCTACAGGGTAAAATGGTTGCTTAACAATGCTAAAATGAAACAGGCAGTTGCATACGGGGAACTAGGGCTTGTACAGGAGGTCATGCCAGCAAGGGAAAGTGTATTAAAAGCACTGGCCTACTTTGATATTTTTCATTACCCGCTGACAGAGGAAGAGATAGGGTCATTTCTTGACAGGCAATCAGCAAAGAACGAGCTTGCTACTTTACTGACCAGCCTGGTAGCTGATAAAATCATTTTCCTGCACAATGGGGTCTATTCATTGCAGGATAATCCATTACTTTCTTACCGGAGATACCAGGGAAACCAACGGGCTGAAACAATGCTGCTGAAAGCGCAAAGGATCGGCAGATTTCTTTATCAATTTCCTTTTGTACGGGCCGTTGGAGTGTCCGGGTCTTTATCCAAGAATTATGCAGACGAAAAGGCGGATATTGATTTTTTTATTATCACAAAAACTAACCGGCTTTGGATCGCCAGGACCCTGATGCATCTTTTTAAGAAACTTACTTTTCTTACTGGTCGCCAGCGTTTGTACTGCATGAATTATTATATCGATGAAGAAGCTTTGCAACTGGCAGACCAGAATATTTTTACAGCAATAGAAATAAAGACGGTAGTACCCGTTGCCGGGGAAGACACAATGAATGTTTTTTTTAAAATGAATAACTGGGCTGATACCTGGTTACCCGCTTGTGGTCAGCAGCTGCAAAAGGAAAAAGATAAAAGAACAGGATTGCTGAAACTGATGATGGAGGGATTATTGAATAATAAAGTTGGTGATAAGATCGATGATCTGTTTTTCCGGCTCACCTCAACCCGGTGGAAACGGAAAGAGAGAAATGGCAAACGAAACGAAAAAGGTATCCGGATGGGATTGCTTACAGATAAACATTTTGCGAAATCAAATCCTGGGGATTTCCAGGAGAAAGTTTTGTCTTTATACCGTCAGCGGGTTGATGCTATAAACATGTTGTCAACTGCTGCTGAACTTACTGTTTCTTCTGCAACGTTATAATGAAATAGTCGCCCATCACTTTCCATGGCCATTTCTTTTTCAGCCTATTTTCTTTTTGCTGCAGCCATGCATACAAGAGAGGATGCTTACTGGCAAAATTCTCCATATAAGATGGAGGTACAATGGTACATAACCCCTCAACCGACAATACCTCAAAAGATTTTTTCAGGCGTTTCCTGACGAAAGAAGGATTATAATACCAGCAGCGGAAATATTCCCCCTCAATATGAGCTTTTGTTCCTTTTCGCCCTGATAAAAGCCGCCGGAACGCTGTACTGAATTTTCCTTTGAAGACCAGCAACAGTTCCCATAAACAGAATTTAGGTAGGATAACCAATGTCACCATCCCTCCCGGTTTTACCAGGTAGGAAAAGGAGTCCAGTACTTTTTCAAGCCGGCCGGTACAATTCAGACCGGCAAAATTGGAGAAGATATACTCATAAGGACCTTCCTGTTGAAGTTTTTCTAATGCCGTGAAGGAACAAATTTCCGAACTGATCTTATGGTCAAGTTGATGCTCTTTTACTTTTTTTCTTAATACCTCCTGCATACCGCCTGAAATATCGGTGGCATGCACCCTGTGTCCCTGCTGTGCAAAATAGATAGCATCTTCACCGGTACCGGCATTTAATTCCAATATGTGGGAGCAGGGACTTATAAAATGATCTACATGCTCCCGCACCCTTTTTCTTTTATATTGAATGATCGTATCGGCAGTATATAACTGATCAAACAAAGGAGCTTGTTTGCTGAAGGCTTTTTCTGCCGCCTGTTCAGAGATATTGGTAATAGTATTACTCATGATCCTGGCTTTTCCAGTTTTTGCAATTTTTGTCCGGCTATCCATGCCGCCGGGGAATAATAGAGCCAGGAAATGGCTTTCTTAATTCTCTTCAATTGAAGAGAAGCAGGTTGGCTGAAAATATTCCTGATGGCATCAATGGCAATGTGTTTCCGGTAGCTTTTATGTACATACCGGTGCAGTTGTTTATAAAAGGCAGGCGCATAGGTATTGCGGAACATCAATGCCAGTTCATCAGAGTCGGTCCAGTTGGATTTATCACTGAGTTGCGTTTTTACTTTTTCGTGAAAAACAGTACCGGGCAAAGGATAGGAAACAGAGATACCGATCTCGTAGGGTAGTAATTCATTGATCATCCGGATCGTTTTTGCAATATCGTCTTTTGTTTCGCCCGGGTAACCAAACTGGATAAAGAAAGAAGGGTTGATTTTGTTTTTCTTCAATAACATGGTGGCCTCGTGTATTTGTTCAACCGAAGTGCCTTTATCCATTGCATCCAGTATTTTTTGGGAACCACTTTCTGCACCCATCCAGATATTGGAACAGCCGGCCCTGGCCAGGTCCTTAATGTGATCTTCCTGCAACAGCAGGTCTGCCCTGGCCTGTATCTTGAATGAAAATTGTAACTGCTCTTTTTCCACGAGATCAGCAAATTCATGCACCCATCCCGGTTTCAAACCAAAAATGTCGTCGCAAAACCAGATATGGTCAAACTGGTATTTATATTTCAGCATTTTTAATTCAGCCACTACATTTTGCGGTGAGCGGGTATTATACCGGTTGCCATAGATGGGCTTGGCACACCAGTTACATTTGAAAGGACAGCCTCTTGTAGTGGCCATATTGAGTGAGAAATAGCCACGGTGGTTTAACCACGTTTTCCGGTAAGGTTCAATATCGGCAAGATCCCAGGCCGGGAAAGGAAGTTCATCCAACTCCTTCATCACTGTTCTTTTCATTGTTTTTATAACTGCATCCTGCTGGCGAAAGGCAAGACCCGGGATACTCATAAAATCAGTTTGCTGTTTTGTTATAGTACTGATGAGTTCCGCCAGTGTTTGTTCAGCTTCTCCCAGTATCACAAAATCGGCCCCTTCTTCAAGATATTGTTCAAAATGATCGGTGGCATCGGAACTGGAAACGATGACGGTGCAGCCTTTTTGTTTTGCAAATTTCATCATCTCAAAAGCTGCTTCCCGCATATTGGTAAGACACATCTTGGTGAGATAATTGAAACCATCATCATAGATTACAAAAAAATCAGGCGACTGTTGTTGTAATGGCAATATCACTTCCTCGGGGCCATAGGCGAACATAGTATCAAAAAGAGAAACATGATGGCCCTGTTCTCTTACTACAGCAGCAGCATATAAAGTTCCGATGGGAGGATAAGGCTGACCCGTTTCCCATTGCTTGGGATCAAACCGCATAAAATAGGAATGGGAGAAAAGAATATTGCTCATAGAGGTTTAATTCAGTTTGGTACCAGGTGATAAATGGAGGTGGCAGACACATTTTACACAGGTATCATTGCTTGTTATATCTAATTCTTTCCGGAAACGGATAGCCGCATCACTATTCAGAATATTTTTTAACGGGCGGTCCCGGGTATTGCCAATAGCTTCATGAAAAAAACAGGGCCTGACGGTTCCATCAGCCTCAACAACTGCTGAAACCCAGGGAGCATTGCATTTCTTGAATGGGAATGGATTGAGACCATGTAACGCAGCATAGTACTGGTAGATCTTCCTGAGTTTACCCGGGCTTTCTGCAATAAAGCCGTTTTCAAACTTAGCCGGGTAAGTTGCAATAACGGATTCCAGGATGGATAGCAATTCGGGCAGCTCGTTTTTATCCGGTAAAATTTCATGCTGGCGCTGATCGCTCCATAGTACTTCCCGGTTAAAGGCATGGCTGCTGATATCGGCGGGCAAAAAACTAATACCGTCCAGTCCTAAGTTTGATGCACTTTCAATGATCACAGGCCAGTTGCGGAAATTGATCTTATGGATGACTGTTCTTGCAGATATATTAAAGCCAGGCCTCAGTTGTTTGATCTGCTTTATTCCTGTTTCCAGTTTTTGGTAAGCATCCGGAATATTCCGGATATAATTATGCAGGGGTTCGTCTCCATCTAAGGATACAATTATATCATTTACATGTTCAACCAGTTGTTCAGCATGTTTCTGTAATGTCAATCCCGTGGAAAGCAGGGTGATCTTTATTTTATGTTGGGCCAGTAGTTCACAAAACTTAAAAAAACCGGGATTTAATAACGCTTCCCCACCTGACATCAGGACTTGTTGTGTACCGAGTTTTTTTAATGAATCCAGTAAACCCCTGATATCTTCTTCTGTTAATTGTTTCAGGTTCTTATTGTCTTTCCAGATATCGCACATCACACAACGGCAGTTACAGGCACTGTGTGGCATCAGTATCACTACCGGCAATGCCTTTACCAGGTCCGTTTGCAAAGTCCGGTATCGTTGAAAAGTGTGGTATAGTGATTGCGGAATACTCATGCGAGGATAGCTTTTCGTTTAACGCAGATCCAGGGGAAAGGATTTTTATTTTTGGAGAAAAAATGCTGGAGCGAAGAAGGATCATACAGCAGTTCATGTTCAATAACGGCTAAGTCATTCCAGCTGTGATGAAAATAATGACGGGTCATTTCCGGGAGACCTGCCTCTTTATAATAATCCGCTGTTCTTTGCCGGGCTGCCTGTATTTCTGCTGCTTTGTAGAAAGGGCTGTCCAGGATATGAACTTCCCCACCTAATTTCAATAAAGAAAGGGCTTGCGAAATAATTTCCGGCAGAGATGGGAAATACTGGATGCAGGCAGCAAAGACGACACAATCGAATTCCATCTCTTCAAATAACCCGGAGCGGATATCGCCATAGATAAAATGAAGGTTGGGGATATGACTGAATACCCTTGCTGCCTGCTGTAACTCGGTAAAGTTGACATCACTGCCAATCACCTTACTTCCATGGATGGCCACCAACTGCTTTGAAAGCCATCCGTTGCCGCAACCCACTTCCAGTATTTGCAGTGGCTTTTGTTTTTGCAAAAGCCTTTCGAGCAATTTATCGGCTGATCTTTTTCTTACCTGCCATTCGGCGTAATGCGGGTGTTCTTTGTAAATGGAAGGTAGCTGAAGTAGTTCTTCATCGCTGTATATCCTTTGTTCCCGGCTGCGCAATTCAATATATCTTTTTTCAAAAAGATGAACCGGGCTCACCTTGTCGGGAACATTCACCTGGTCAATTATGGTAAACCCTTCTGTGATCATAAATAGAAATCAGAATCCCTGGATCTCCGGCTGGCGGTATTTCCAAAGCCGGTGCAATAATTTGATCTCGTAAGGAAAGCGGTAAAAATTGGTTTTATACCGCAAGCCTGAAACCATTTTTATCATTCTGCGTTTGACTGTATTGAGCCGGATATCAGAAACAGTTGGATAATAACCGTTGAGTACCGTTTCAAAGTTCCTGATCTTGTCAAGCATCTCCGGGGTAAGCCAGGGCGTTAACGGATTTTTGCGCAGGTCAAAACGTTCCCATTGCGGGGTAACCCAGTCCTCCAGCTTTTTAGGAAATTCAAACCCGCTTTCTATCACTGTATTGAATAACTCGGAACCTTCCGTCGGAACAGGGCTGTATGTGTATAAAACAATTTCAGTTCTTGGATTAATCGCTTTTACTTTTTTGATAAAGCTGATATCGAATTCTATCTGCTCCATCACTTGTTCCGGGGTGGGGGCTGGTGTACCCAATACAAAAGAGTATTCCGGTATCAGGTCAAATTTTTTTAACCGTTCAGCAAAGCGGATGATCTGTTCACCATTTTGGGTGCCGCCTTTATCAAGTTGTTTAAGCACATTATCATTGCCACTTTCTGCCCCAAAGAAAATGATCTTGCAACCGGCTTCCCGGATCAATGCCAGGGATTCATCTTTGAATTTATCCATCGTATCGATCCTGGCCATTCCCCACCAGTTCATTTTCTCCGGTTTAACCAGTTGTGAAAATTCTACCGTTCTTTTTTCAGAGACAAAAAAATTGTTATCGTGAAACTCGATGGCATTAGCTCCCCAATTTTCTTTGATATATTTTATATCCCTGTAAATATGCTGAGCTGATTTAGCTTTCCATCTTGCTTCATAAGTGGGAACAACAGCGCAAAAAGAGCAGGTAAAAGGGCAGCCGATACTGGAGTGATAGGCCAGTGTTTTCGTTCCGAGGTAAGTTTTGCCCAGGTAATATTTATCAATGGCATAAAGCTTATCCAGTTTGTGATACGGCAACGGGGGTAATGTATCTTGTTCGATCAGGTCTTGCTTGGGGTTTTTAATGATAGCCTCCCCGGTTTTATAAATAAGGTTTTTGATCAGCTCATAGGGCTTATTATTTTCCAGTGCTTCTAACAATTGGGGAAAAGCATGATCACCCGGACCGTTGATCACAAAATCAACATAGCCTGATTCTAAAACGATCTTGTAATGGTTGGTGGGGAAATAACCTCCCCAGATCATGATGCTGCCGGGAAATTCTTCTTTGATCTTTTTAGCGAAAGGAATGGCCTGTTTGGTTTGCGGGCCCGGCATAATGGTAAAACCGATATAACGATATTCACCTGTTTGCAGGTAAGCTGCCATTTTTTTATACGGATCTTCCTCGCAATTTCCATCTACAATAACCCAATCAAAAATCCCATCTACTGATGCAGCAATATTCATGATCGAGTTGGGAACACGATGCTTGGCATTGGCACTTTTGGGATTAAAAAGAAGGACCTTGTTCATCGTTCCTTCAAAACGAAACTTAATGCAGCAGGGTTGCCTGCAAAAGCTTCTTCTTTCTCCCTACATTTATGAACAATTTTACTCATCATGTCTATAGCCAGCCGGATCAGATCTTTCTTATTTCAGCAACGGGAAAAAGACCCCGGAGCAGCTTATGACCTGTGGGCGGTGGCCTATGATGATCAGCCCGGAAACCTGATGCTGGACCTCGATGAGGGAGTGTTTTCAGAGCTGCTAGATCAAACTGCTGTAAGCGGGAAAACAGCAACAGATATTGGTTGTGGTACCGGCCGTCATTGGAACAAGCTATTTGCAAAACAGCCCGCCCGGCTTACCGGGTATGATGTATCAGCAGGGATGCTCGCAAAGCTGAAAGAAAAATACCCGGCGGCAGAAACCTTTTTACTGAAGGATGAACTGCTACCTGAACTTACAACTGCATCCTGCGACCTGGTCATTTCCACCCTGGCCATTGCCCATATTGAAAAATTGGAAACGGCTTTGCAGGAATGGAACCGGGTACTAAAACCTGGCGGAGATATCATCATTACTGATTATCATCCGGAGGCATTGGCCAAAGGAGGTAAACGCACCTTTAAGCTGGAGGGGAAGACCATCGCCGTAAAAAACTATATTCATACCATACAGCAACTGAGGGTTTTGACAAGGCAACTTGGATGGACAGAACTTCGTTTTACCGAACGGGTAATTGATGATTCGGTAAAAGGGTATTACGAGCGGCAAAATGCATTGCCCCTGTTCGAATCGTTCCGGGACATACCCATTATTTACGGAATTCACTTAAAAAAAACGGATGATCCTGCATGATGTAAGTCTCCATGGTGCTGCTGAACGAAAACATATCCATATAAAAAATGGGATTATCCGGACCATCACGGCCCGCCGGGAAATGCTGGATCAACTGCAGGATGAGGAAAGATTGGAATTGAAAGGAGCCCTCGTTTTACCAGGATTTATCAATTCACACGATCATCTTGATTTTAATTTATTTCCACAACTCGGAAACAGGCTGTATGCTAACTATACGGAATGGGGCAGGGATATACACCGGGCCAATGCGGATGTTGTCAGTGAGGTACAACAAATACCCCTGTCTTTACGGATTCAATGGGGTCTGTACAAGAACCTGCTGAATGGTTTTACCACAGTGGTCAATCATGGAAAATATTTGCAAACCGGCGATGAACTGGTCAATGTTTTCCAGGATTGTTATTCATTGCATTCCCCGGCTTTTGAAAAAAACTGGGTATTAAAACTCAATCACCCGTTGCGAAACCGCAAACCCTTTGTGATGCATATCGGGGAGGGAACTGATGAGAAAGCCCGGTCAGAGATCAGCAGGGTGGTACGGTCCAATTTTTTTACAAGAAGGATCATAGCAGTCCATGGAGTGGCAATGGATAAACAGCAGGCCGCTTCGTTTGCAGCAATAGCCTGGTGCCCCGCATCTAACTTTTTTTTATTTGGGAAAACTGCTTCCATTGACTTTTTGAAACAAGCTGCCAAAATTGTTTTTGGTACTGATTCCACCTTAACATCTTCCTGGTATGCCGGGGAGCATTTTAAAACTGCTATAGACACGGGAATGGTTGATGAAAAAGAACTGTTGAATATGCTCACAGCCGATCCGGCGGGGGTATGGGGATTAGAAGACAGGGGTGTTGTAGAGGAAGGCATGAGAGCTGACCTGCTGATAACGGAGAATAGTAGTGATTTTTTTACTGAAATACCTGCCGGGATGTTAATAGTAATGAAAGGAGGGGAAATAAAATTAGTAACAGAGAACCTGCAGCAACAACTGCAGTTGCCGGGAGTAACGGATTTTGACATGATCGTTATAAAAGGAAAGAGAATGTTGGTAAAGCCGGGCTTACTAAAACTGGCGAAGGAAATATTATCTTTTTATCCGGCAGCTGAAATTCCTTTTGAGATAGCCTGATGGAGAAAAAATTGAAATTCATAGAAATTAATTACCATTTTCACCAGGAATTCACTACTCCTGATGCAGTGATTACAAAACATCTACCCTCAAATTTATTTGCAGAAGAATTAAGCAAGACTTCATCGGTAACGCTTATTAAGCACCTTGCTTATGAGGGAGTATGTCAGCGAAGGGCTGTTCATTACCGTTTTTTCCGGAGAGCAAATAATTTCTGGCAAATCCCCTTTTCCACGCACCGGCTTATAAAGAAGGAAAATCCGGATATTGTATTGGTCCAGGGATTTATCTATCCGCTGCAGGTGATGGCATTAAGACTTGCGGCAGGTAAAAATTGCAAAATAGTTTTGCAACACAGGGCAGAAATCCCTTTCCGGCGGAAAAAAATATTCCAGCAATGGGCGGATAAATTCGTTACTGCTTATTTCTTCACCGCGATTGAACAGGCTGATGAGTGGATCAGCGCCGGGGTTATCAACGATAAAAACAAGTGTTTTGAAATACCTGCTGCTAGTACACGGTTTTCAAAAAAAGATAAATTTTTCTGCCGGGGGAAGCTGGGAATTAGTAATGAGGTAATGTTCTTATGGGCTGGTCGTTTGAATATTAACAAAGATCCGCTAACTGTCCTTACCGCATTTGAAAAGTATATTCTTTTTGATCCCGGAGCAAAGTTGTACATGATTTACCAGGAAGATAATTTGCTGAACGGGATGACAGAAAAGATAAAAGCAAGTGCCGGGTTAAGGAATAATGTTATACTTACTGGCAAAGTAGTACATGAAGAAATGGAACTATGGTACAGTGCAGCTGACTATATTATTTCTGCCAGCCACCGGGAAGGCGGGAGTTATGTCCTTATGGAAGCAATGGCTTGTGGCTGTGTGCCCATTGTTACTACTATTCCCGCTTCTATGAAAATGATAGAAAATGGGAAAGCTGGATATTTATTTGAACCTGGAAATGCAAATGCCTTGTATGAGGTTTTGCTTTCTTTAAATAAGGAGGATCACGAAAAACTTTCTGGCTCAGCAAGAGCTTTGTTTGAGCAGGAGATGTCGCCGGAAGCGATCGTAAAAAAAATGAACCAGGCATTCGGACAACTAAAGGGAGAAGAGCTGTAAAATTTTTTCAGCACTTTGTTCTATGGGGTATGGGACTACATTTTTAGAGAATATTTTTTTATCAAGCAGAGCCATTGTTTTACTAATCATCTCTGCTTTGGAAGTAACGATGGTCCAGTTTTCTACCATTTCATTCATAGGTTTGACAAAACTGATAACATGGGCACCCGCAGCAAGTGCTTCGAGACAAACCAGGCCAAATCCTTCATAGGAGGATGGATGCAAGAATATTTTTGTCTGCTGCATAAGCTGTAGCACTTCTCTGTGAGGAAGCTCACCGGTGAGAATGATAGTTTCTTCCAAATTGTATTTTTCAATCAACAGCAACAGCTTTTTCCTTTCGGGCCCATCCCCGCAAATGGCAGCTTTTAGCTGCGGATACTTTAGTTTCAGTTCAGCAATCATTTCAATAAAGAGATTGTATTGCTTAAGGGGGATCAGTGACCCTGCTCCAAGAATATCAATTGTTCTTGCTGCTTTGTTTGTCCGGAAAACAGCAGTGTCAATTCCCGGGGGAATAACAGAGCAAGGCCTGGTTCTATGATTTTTTTCAAATTCAGCAGCAATAAAATCAGAGAAAGCAATTAGTTCTGCAGCATCAGGTTTGATGCGGCGTACATATTTATTTTTCTTTCCGGCGTCCTGCCCCGGTATCCAGCAGCGGTGAACCAATGAATTAGCAGCTGCAAACTGGTGGCCAATCAGGGCACATTCACCACACCAGAAACTCAGTATGCCCGAAATGCTGTATTGCTGGTGAAGTAGACGTAATTCTCTTTTAACCCCCTGCCAAAGAAGGCGCCGGTGAATTCCTCCCTTGTTCTTCCCTCCAAAACTTTTTACGGTGATGGACTGCCATGTATAGACCGATTCCGAAAAGGGATATTGAAAACTCAGGATAATGAGACGTAGGCCCGGACGTTGTTTTTGGATACTGGTGATTAATGATTGCTGGAAAGGAATGCAGGTGCTGTCGGATTCGTCTTTAGGGAAGCCCGGCGTCAGAATGACCAGTGTTTCCGTTTTACCCTTCACCGGCAACAGACTTTTGTTCAGTTAATACCGGATGTACAAGCACCGGGTTGTTTATACGTTTGACAGCAGATTGCATCCGGTAGAGCTTGCTGTATTTTAAAAATACCTGGTGGGATGTATTGACAGCGATAGAAAAACCATCAGCTCCGTCCAGGAAACCAAGTCGCAGAAAATAACCGTTAAGAAAAGCCCAGCAGGGCCTTAGCAGCATTTTCAACCAGGAACTGCGATTGCCATTTGTGTATAAAGAAGCAGCGGCAATGGAGCTTAACCGGTTGTTTTGCCATACCAGGTCATCCGGACTAGTAAACGAAAAATGAAGGAGGTCGCCTTTCAATTTCCTGGTTGTGAACCCGGGCTGCAGCACAATTTTATCATGCGGGTTCAACCCGGCCCACTGGGCAATCCTCCGGTCAAAGAGCCGGATCTTTTTATCAGGATACCAAAGGCCATGACGGATGAAGCGTCCGCAATAGTTGGTACAACGGTTCATTTCATAAGCCCTGTGCGGGAAAGTTTCTTTTTCAACGAGGATAGAATGAACAAGCTGATCATCTAATGCTTCGTCGGCATCCAGGCTAAGGATATAATTATTTGAAGCCAGTTGCATAGCAAAATTCTTCTGCCCGATATAGCCACGGAACTTCTCCTGGAATACCGTTGCACCAAAACTTTGGGCAATTGCAACGGTCTGGTCGGTAGAAAAGGAATCAAGTACGATGATCTCATCAGCCACTTTTCTGACCGATTCAATACAGCGGCCGATATTGTTTTCCTCGTTAAATGTTATTATGACCACTGACAATGGCTGCATATAAACTTATTTCATCCGGGATTCTGGTTATCTTTTTGAGTAAATCGGTTAATTCCGGGAAAAGGTTTACCCGAACTCATAAAAAACGTAAAAAAGAAGGCATAAAAGAAGATGCCTTTATTCACGTCGAGTATGTTTTCAGAGAAAGAAACAAAAATTACCAGTATAAGAAAGCAGGCGAATATACTATCCTTGTTTTGCAGCGCTGCCCTGATTCCCCATATAAGTACCAAAAGGAATACGAATAACCCCAGCACACCTGTTTTGATCAGAAAACTGAGGTATTGATTATGTGTGTTTAATTCAAGGAGATAAGATTGATAAAGTTTGTTGTCAAAATATTTTTCTTTCAGTAATCTTTTTTCTGACCCGGATCCATGCCCCCAGGCAGGTGAACTGCCAACGAGTTTCAAAGCGATTTTCCAGCGGGAGAGCCGGGGTTCGGCTATTTCACTATCAAGGGAAGTTCGGACAAGGTCTGCTCTAAAGTTTTCAATATACCGTCTCTTTAATGTGTCAATATGAGTAATTGAAAAGATGATGAGGGCAGACATGATAATGCTTGCCGCGATAATTCTTTTTCTTAGGACAGGCTGTTTAATAATAAAAGGAAGAGTTACGCAGCAATAAAACAGTACCGATATCAGGACTGCCTTAGAGGCAAGCTGCACCAGTCCGGCCAGTAGTATCAACGTCATTATGCCCATCCATAAGCGGGTGGACTTTTTTTCTTCAATCAGGTACCTGATAACTACTGATAGAGACAAAGTGGAATACAGGGAAAGATAGGTAGCATGAATACCAACAGGCTCAGAAAAATTATGATTGATAAATGATACAGACAATATGGAACGCAGCGGCATATCATAGAAAAGAATAATCCGGAATGCATCTGCATATAAGTACAGAATGGTCAGTGTGCAGCTTACGGCCAGGAACAGGAGGATATTTTTTTTATACCGGGCGAAATTTATTGCGAGCAGAGAAAAAATAGCAGGAAAAAGTAAAATGGCTGATTGCCGCTGAAGGTCTTTTATACCCTGGCTCTTGTCGTTCGACCATGCAAGGGCAAGAACCCCCACCAGGAATGCGGCTGTGAGCAATCCATTTTGCAGGGTAAAAAGATTCCTAAGCCGCTCTTTTTTGACATGAATGATGCTGTGCAGCAAAAGACTGATCAATGTTAACTCGCTGTACAGGCGATCGAAGGGAAGCAGGATGACAAATGCGACCAGGTGATAATAAGTGATCTTATTCTCCAGTGTATCGTTTATAATCAGGAGTTTTTTCATGCTTGCCGGGTCATATAGCATTGAAGCAAAAACATTTCGTACTGGTCGGTAATATGTTGCCAATTGTAGAGCTCTTTTATCTTGTTCATCCCGGCCTTCCTCCGTTGTGTTTTTATTTCACCCGGGATTTCGGTACGAATAATGCGGGAAACATCCCCGGGAGTTGAGAAATAACTGGCGTCATTTCCGAGTACAGCTTCATTGAACTCGTTTTGATGCGCTGCTATTCCACAACCGGCTGCTATAGCTTCTAACAGGGATGGGTTGGTGCCTCCCACACTATGGCCGTGAAAGTAGAGTTTGCAAAATGCCCGCAGGTTGTCCAGTTTCTGCTGGTCAAATAGGGCTCCGGCAAAATGAATTGTTTTGTTTGCACTGTATTTCTGAACCAGTTTTTTCCCATAGCTATTTCTCGTATTTCCTATTACGAGAAATTTATCAACAGAACCGCTGGCCACATAGCCATCCAGGATCATTTCGATATTGTTTTCCGGTTCCATACGGGCAATGAGTAAATAATAAGCTCCCTGCCTCGTATTAAATTCAGTTAAGTTATCTGCTGATATAATGGGACTGGAATTTGCCCCGTATGGAATAAACCGGGAGCTGATACCATATTTTTCATCCAGGTATTTTTTAATGGCAACAGAATCTGCAATATGATACTGGCTGAAACGGATAGCCAGTTTTTCAGCATATTTCAGGAAAAAACGTACGGGTTTGGAATATTTGCTGCGCTTCCATTCCAGTCCATCCATATTGGATATGACAATGGATTGCCTGGGAAACATCCAACCCCAGGCAGAACTGCTGGTATAACCCATGAATAAAAGAATATCAAACTCCTGCTTCCTTGCGTGGCGGATGCAATTCAAATCATACAGGAACTGCCCGGCAGTACCAATTTTCTTCTCCGGGTCATAGCAGTGTATTATTTCAACCCCATTCCACTTTTTTTCTTTGTATGGATGATGATGTGAATTGTAGACCGTAACAGCATGCCCTTTTTTTACCAGGCCTTCAGACAGGAAAGTAACAGCCTGTTCATAACCACCGTAATGATTAGGGATACCTCTTGTTCCTGCTATGGCGATCTTTAATTTCATTTACTATTTAAAATAGATTTGTAGACTTCGGCTGTTTTTTCAGCTGTTTTTTGCCATGTATAGGTGTAGCGGATCTTTTCAGCTAATAAAGAAGTCGTTTCTTTTTTAGCTGCGGTATCAATTGTGGCATAGATAGAGGATAGAGATCCTGGATCGCAGTAAAGTGCATCTTCTCCAAAATAGGAAGATGCAAAACCATTCCTGGTAGAAACTATATTACATTGCATAGCTGCTGCTTCAAGTGAAGCGAGACCACAGTTCTCATACCAGCCCGGCAGCACATGCACTTTGGCTTTTTGGTAATGCTGAAGTAATTGTTCTTGTGGAAGATGGTCAATGAAGCTGATATTATCGGCTGCGATTTTTTTACAAGCCCGGTAGTAGTTTAATTGATTGGGAGCTGCGGCGCCGATCAATATAAGCCTGTAGACCGAATTGTTAAGGGCCTTTATGAGGTTAAACTGGTTTTTGATCCCTTCAATCCTGGCGACGCAGATCACAAGATCATTCTCTTTGGAAATTGTTTCGTTTGTTTTAAAACGGAAGGGATCAATCCCTAAAGGAATATTTTTTTGCAGTTGTACCGGTCCGAATTTCTTTTTTATTACCTGGTATTCTTCTTCGCTGCAGGTTAACAGGGCAGCGCAGTTTTTTAAAATTGTTGCAATTGACCCGTGTTGTCCTTTTCTCAGATAAGAGATTCCCGGGAAAACATCTTTGCCGGCTAACCCTCTTCCAATTGTTTTCAGGTATTCAGTATTATTTCCCGGTAAAAATTTGAAAAAAGGAGCTGCCCGGTCTTTACGATGAAATTTGTCATACTCCGTATAGTCAATCCAAATTGGGGATACTACATAAGGTAAAGAAGATATTTCTATGTGCCGGATAATATCAGCAGGTCTTGTTATATTAAAGAAATGCAGCAGGTCGTATTTATTATAGTCGGGCTTTTTGTCAGCAAGGATAATCTCTGCCCGGATGCCTAATGTATTGAGATGACTGTTTGTTTCCAGCAACTGTATTGTATCGCCACCACGGGCGGTAAACAACGTTGATCTTGTAATGAGTGCGACTCTCATAGGCTCAGGATTTTAATTTTGTTTTCCGGTACAACCAGTGAATAAAAGACCCGGGAAAATAACTCAACAGGTACAACGCATAATTTTCCCATTTGACAGGATGCAGCCGGATGGCCCTGGAAAATTGATTTCTTGCTCTTGCCGGTTGGTGATTATTGACCAGGAATTTTTTTCCGCATAACGCATGATAGGCTCCTTCTTTAATATCTTTTGTTTGTTGGGTTTTAACCAGGAACTTTAGTCTTTCCCCGTCTTCAGCGGAAGCATATCCCCGCCCCAGGATTTTTCTTTTTAATAAGTTAAACTCTTTGCTGCACCACTTTTCATCCATGGTAATGGAAGAGGGATTGAACCGGACTTTGATCAGTTGTTCCCGTAGGTTGTGAAATTTTCCAAGAGTAACTAATTGAAGCCATAAAATGTGATCTTCAAAGTTGTGGGCATGAACAGGGTACCCACCTGCTTTTAATACCGCTTCTTTTCTGTACATAACAGCAGAGTGAATAAAAGGGCAGGTTTGTTTTATGATACGCAGGAGCTCTTCATGACTGTATCCCGGGCATTTGAAATCAAAAAGGAATTCCCCGTTAGCGGAGATATATTTGGCCTCACCAGCACATATAACATAGGCCGGATTATTTTCAAGAAATTCATATTGCCTTCTCAGGCGGCCTGGCAGGCAAATATCATCTGCATCGAAACGGGCAATATAACTTGTATTGGTTTCCTGTAAGCCCTTGTTAAGTGCTGCCGAAATTCCCCTGTGCTCCTGCAGGATAATACGAATGCGTTTGTCAGTAAACTCCCGGATGATATCAACTGTTCCATCTGTTGAACCATCATCAATGATCAGCAACTCAAAGGCTTCAAAATCCTGCGCTAAAACCGAATTGATGGCTTCTCCAATATAAACCGCCGCATTGAAGGCAGGCATCAGTATGGTGACTTTATTACTATTCATCACTTACATTTTTCTTTAAGCTCCTTTATCTGCATCAGCATTAATAGTTCAAAGAGTATCATTACAGATAGTTGCTCAAACCAATAGCCAACCAGCAGGCAGCCACCGATAAAGAATAGCAGGGGGAGGCCGGTTTTCTTTTGGACGGCTATCTTGATAAAGAACAGGAAATAGAAGAGAATGAGTGACAAGATTCCGGCTATGCCATACTCTGACAGCAACTGATCAGCAACAGAATCAGGACTGTTGATAAGGGAGTGTTTTTCAGCATCAGCACTAAAATAATCCAGGTGAAGTGCCAGGTGGTTAGAAAGAAATGCCTGGTTTGTGTAAGCGTATTGTTTTGGGTATCCCCCGGCAATTTGTAAACCAGTTGCCCTAAAGGCAAGCCGGGAAGAAAAATTCCCCATCCCTATTCCGGTTATAAGTTGAGCAGGATGTTTTTTGAAATAGGTTATTGTTTGTTGCAGGGCAATTAATTTCCCCGGTATTGACCTGGCTGTGTCTGGTAGCTGGGTACTGGTATTTTTTTCAGCAAAAGCAAGAAGTTGTTTTTGTAATGGGGTCGTATCCTTTCTTCGCTGGTAGGGCTCGCTGTGAATATTAGCTTTAGGGAGGGAAGGTTTACCTGCAGCAGTTATGCTGACGGTTTCCGTGACTACTTTAGTTGCTTTTTTTGCGGCTATAGCATTTTTAATAGCGGCCAGGCTATCAAGATATTTTTTAGCGATCTCTTTTTTTACAGCTTCTTTATGCTGATCAGTACTATCTTTTCCAGGTCGTACCTGCGCAACAGGACCGGATTTTTTTTTGCTTCCAAATAGCTTGTTGCCTGCATATTGATTATTCTGGGGGGAAATACGACTAAGAAACAGGACAGTAAAAAACAGGCAGACAATAATGATGCTTTTTTGATTGCGGGTACTCTGGAATATGAAAAGGAACAATAGTGTTCCCCCTAAGAGCAGGTTAATAAAATTACTCGCAGTCAGCAACATGGCAATCATACTGACCAGTACCAGCAGCATTTTTTGACGACCCAAAAACCAGATAACGGCTAATGAATGGATGATGGCATTGGTTGTGGAAACATCAAAGCTGATGCCAGTCAGCCGGTCGCCGGTACTGATAAAATATTTTTGATATATTCCCTGGTAGGTATAAGGATTGATATCTCCTGCATCCCACATGATGTAAACAAGCTGACCGATGGTGATGACAATATTAAGAGTAAAGAATATTGTAACGGTATAATTTAGTTTTTCAATAGCGGTTGTCTGTGTGAACTGACTATTGATCAGTGATGACCCGGTACAAAGCAGCCAGAAACAGGTTCCAACAAGGAAAAGAATAAAGTAGTTAACGGAAATGCTATTTGCAGAAAGCAAGAGATTCACTGCTGAAATAAGGATCAATGATACATAAAACCAAATAAAGGACTGGTTCCAGTATTGCCTTCTCTGTAGTTCTTTTCTTTTAATGAAAATGAACAGGAGGATGCAGGCAGCTTTAATGATCAGCTTTACATTCAGCACTAACACAAGGAACAGCAGTAGCGACCAGTCAACTTTATTCACCCATTGTTTGATATCGTTTCTATCTTGACTCACGCAACTGGTTCTTTAACTCCTTTTACAGCGTAATCAAAAATTATTGTTCCATCATCTGTATTTACTTCTCTGTATGTATTGAAACTGAATTTTTGGATGAACAGTGTTTTAAATTCAACTGCCCTTTCCCGGAATGCCAGGTAATTTTTATCAGAAACAGGGTAATGTTTTATAACGAACCCCGGCAGGAAGGCTGTTTTCAATCCATCCAGTTTTGCCCGCAGAAAGAAATCTTCATGTTCTCCTACTTTCAGGTTCTCATCCCAGCCTTTGATTTTTCGAATACTGGCTGTACGGCCAATAAAGAAGTTATTTACAAGGTCGCAGGAACAGAACAAGGAATCTTCGGGTTGCTTATTACTTATAGTAAGTGTGCAGTCTTTGTTTTCAATAATAAAATTTCCAATATAGGCTGATTCGAGTGGAATCTGATTGAAGTAGCGCCATGCCAGGGAAGGGGTCAATAATATCCGAGCTAACCTTCTTACAGTGTTGGCGGAAAGCAAATTAAAAAATGTTCCTCCCCCGATATCGAGCTGCTGTTCTTCCATAATTTTTAATGCCACAGCCAGGTCTGTTTTTTTGTGCCAGGCAAAATCATCATCAAAAAGCAGGAAGAAGGGTGTTCTTGTTTTTTCCAGCAAAGCATTTCTGCCCGCTGATAACCCGCAATTAAAAGGAAGTGTATAGTAATGTATATCGAGGGAGGAGAACCTACTCATGATTTCTTTCTTGTATGGGTGCCTGCTATCATCGGCGATTAATATGGGTAACCTGCAGCTGACTTTTTCTAACGAACGAAGCAGCCGGATTAAAGACCCTTTGCGTTCAAAGGTTTTGATGAGTACACAGATATTTTTGTTTCCTGTGTTATGCATAATGCCTTTTTGGGTTCAATAAAAGATGTAAGACCAATTTTATTTTAGGAAGCGAAATGAGTTTCGAGACTATGCACAATATGAAATAGAGAGAGACGGAAAGTAAGACGATTATCCAGGGATTGCTGGTCAGTAGTTTAATAATGACCAGGGCTGTAAGGGCCGAAAATACTGCTTTCATAAAATGCAGTATATCCGGTTGCACATTGTTCCGGCGATTATGTCTCCAGAATAAAATCAGCTGTATGATAAAGCAGGTCAAATAAGCAATCGCAGCACCCATTGCTCCGACAAAGGGAATCAGCAACAGGTTGAGCAGGATGTTTATGAGCCCGGAAATAACAGCTATCCTGAAAGTAACCAGCAACTGTCCTTTTGCAAAACAGATATTCCAGTAAAAATCAGTCGCAAATTGTATGGGTATACAAACAGCAAGCAGGATAAATATAAATTCATTACCAGTGCCATATTTATTATTAGTGATGAATTCCATCAGTGGAGTCCAGCAACTGATCAGTATTACCGGTAGGATGAGTGAAAGAACCATCTCTGTTCTGAATAATAAGCCCAGCTGAACTTGTTTTTTTGTGGTCAAGGCACCCTGGTGAGCAAATAGTCTGGAAAAAATGGGAATCAGCAAAGGAGAGAGAATTAATAAGGGCAGGCGACATAATTCAAAGACACGGTACGCAAAGCTATATTCTGCAGTTACCAACGCACTGGTGAATATGCCAAGGATGATCCAGTCGAACCTCGCTAAGATGATATTAAAGATCGTAACGCCATATTGGGGCAGGGCTTCCCGGATCAGGGATTTGTACCTGGTCCAGTTAAAATAAAAAGGTAGCAGTTTTTTTTTATTACTGCTGATCGTTACGATAATGGCCGTCAATAGTTCCATCAGGGCAGCGATAATAAATAGTCCAATAAGATTTTGAATGGATAGTATATTAAAAGCAAGGAATACGATCAGCAATATGACTTTTACAACATTTGATATGACTGAAATGATAGCTAAGGCAGTGAAGGATCTTGTTCCGTTAGCGATCTGCTTAAAGGGAGATGCTAACGAGGAGATCAGCTGGCTGGTCAAAATGCCAGGTAAAAAAGCAAACAATGGTCCTTTTAAAGGGAAAACTAAATGCAGTAACAGCAGCAGGAAGCCGGTAATTGCAGCTGTTATTACTACATGCAGCAGGTGAAGTCCGGCTGTTTCTCTTTTATCCTTTCCGGAAGCTATTTTTTTTACCACGACCAGCTCAAGACCGAAACTTAGCAGGGAAATCAGTATAGCGGAGGTGGCTACAGACCAGCTGAGTTCTCCAAAGACTTCTTTCGAAAGATAGCGGGATGTGAGGTAGAAAATAACCAGGTTAAGGGCATGATTTAAAAGCACCTGGGCAGTGCTGGCAGAAAGGTCTCTGATCAATTTTCCCGGCATATTCTTCTATATCGGTATTTTCAATTAACGGGTTGCTAATGAGTGTAGTTATAAGGTGATATATTTGCAGGGACAGTTCCGCAATGTATCCCGGAGAGTTCATATGTATTTTGCGGCTGTCTTCCTGAGTATGAAACATTATGTCGTTACCGGCGGAGCCGGTTTTATTGGTAATAATCTCATCAGGACCTTGTTGCAACAAGACCCGGCAACAAGGATCACCTGTATTGACGACTTCGACCCTTTTTATTCTCCCGATATTAAGAAATTGAATATCCGTGACCTGAAAGAAAACCCGGGTTTCAGGCTTATCAGTAATGATCTTGCCAAGACCTCCGGTTCTGAATTATGCGACCTGGTCAGCGGCCCGGTGGATGCGATTATTCACCTGGCAGCAAAAGCAGGGGTGCGGCCCAGTATTCAAAACCCGCTGGCTTATCAACAGGCCAATGTGATCGGCTTGCAGAATATGCTGGATTTTGCCAAAGGAAAAAATATTAAACAGTTTGTGTTTGCGTCCAGCAGCAGTGTGTATGGGGTGAATGATCATTTTCCCTGGAAAGAAAATGAGCAGCTGATGCCGATTAGTCCCTATGCCAGTTCAAAATTATCAGGAGAGATGCTGGGACATGTGTACAGTAAGTTATTTGACATCCGTTTTTTAGCCCTGCGTTTTTTTACCGTATATGGCCCCGGGCAACGCCCTGATCTCGCCATCCATAAGTTCACCAAAGCCATTTTAAAAGGACAGCCCATTACTATGTATGGTGATGGAAGCACAAGCCGGGATTATACCTTTGTAAATGATACGGTGCAAGGAATTATTGGAGCGATCAGTTATACGAAATCTGGTTTTGAGATCATCAACCTCGGTAATAATTATACGATCACTTTAAAACAACTCATTGCAGCGATTGAGGAATTAACGGGTAAGAAAGCCGTCATTGAACAACTACCCGATCAGCCGGGCGATGTACCCAAGACATTTGCAGATATATCAAAAGCAAAGGAACTGCTGGGGTATAACCCGCAAACACAGTTAAAAGAAGGGTTAAAAAAATTCTACGAATGGTTTAAGCTGCATGAAGCACTATTGCTGCAAGGGTCATAGCACAACGTCAGTATTGTGTTTGATCTCTCTTTTCCCATTGAACACCCGTCTTACATTGTATGTTTTCTTATTCTGCGATTCGTAATAGGTTCTCACGTTGATATCCGCTACAATGCCAATAGTGATGAGCTGAATGCCGCCTAATAAAAAGATCAGTCCCAATATTAGTAATGGTTTTCCCCAAATGTCATGTCCCATGATCTTTAAGATCAGCAGGTACAAATTGATCAGCGCACCGATACCAAAACTGATGAAACCCATGGTGCCGAATAAATGCATCGGCTTTTGCATGTATTTACGCATAAAGACCATCAGTACCAGGTCACTCATCACTTTAAAAGTCCGGTTGATGCCGTATTTACTTTTTCCGTGGATACGGGCATGGTGTTTTACATCCACCTGGGTAATCTTTGCCCCCTGCAGTTTGGCAAGCACAGGTATGAAGCGATGCAATTCCCCATATAATCCCAGCTCTTCGGCGATCTCTCTTTTAAAAACTTTCAGGGTGCAGCCATAGTCTTTTATATAAACTCCCGTCATGCGACGGATGAGTGCATTGGCGATCTTGCTGGGTATCTTACGGAGGATAAAACCATCTTTCCTGTTCTTGCGGTTACCGGCCACCACATCCCAGTCTTCTTTGATCAACAGCTCAAGCATCGCAGGAATATCGGTCGGATCATTTTGCAGGTCACCATCCAGTAAGGCTACATATTTGCCACGGGAGTGGTCAATACCGGCAGTCATGGCCGTACTCTGGCCATAATTCTTCCGCAGTTCAACCAATACAGTTCTGTCATCGGCATGTTCCAATATCTGCTGTTTGGTTTTGTCCGAAGAGCCATCGTCCACCAGCACCACTTCATAGTCAATCCCGGAAAGAGCCGTACGAACCGCTTCCAGCAGTGGTTGGATGTTTTCCTCTTCATTCATTACTGTAATGACAACTGATAATTCCCGCATGGTTTAAAATATTCCGGCAAAGGTACAGTTTATAAAGAAAGAAGGGTTTGCCGGACGGCAAACCCTGTTATACACAAAACACAACTCGTTTTAACCAACCACCCCGGCCAGTTCAAGGCTCTTTTTTTTGAGTTTGCGTATTTCCACATCCTCGATCACCGGGTCGGGAGTTAGTACCAGGGAAGTATTGTTTTCCTTCCACCAGGTACCGGTCTTCAGTTCTTCAAAGGCAATGACACCGACCAGGTATTTCCGTTCTTCCTGGGCGTGCCATTCTTCGATCCATTCAAATTTCTCTTTGGGGATCAGTGCAAGATCATCAAAGCTTACATAGACCCGCAGGAAAATATCATTACTTAATGCATGGGGAGTATGATGGTATAATTTTTTATACTCATAACGGTAATGGTAACGCAGTGCCGCAATATCACTCAGTACGGCAGAGGCAGTAGGGAAGCTGCCGGCACCTTTACCATAAAAAAATTGCTTATCGGCAAAACCGCTTTCGATGACCACACCATTGTATTCATTTTTCACAAAAGCCAGGTGTTCATCATGATTGACAAACTGGGGCAATACAAAAGCTGCTACTTTCCCGTTCTGTAATTTTTTTGCCTGGGCCACCAATTTGATCTGCTGGTTTTTTGCTTTGGCTACGATGGCGTCACCAGCCTGGATATTCTGAATTCCGTTGAACAGGATATGATCCGGCTTTTCTACAATGCCATACGCATGGTTCAATAACAAGGTCCATTTATTTACCGCATCAAATCCCTCTACATCCAGTTTCGGATTGCTTTCAGCAAAACCTAATTGTTGCGCCAGCAATAATGCTTCTTTAAAATCCAATCCTTCTTCAAACATCTTGGTTAAAATGAAATTGGTAGAACCGTTCACAATGGCCCGGATGGAATGCAGCAGGTCATTATCATAATATTCTTCCAGGTTCCGGATCACGGGTATTGAGGCACAGGCGGCTGCTTCATACAATAATGAACGGTCTGTTTCTTTTTGCAAGGCCAGTAATGCCGGTAAATGTTCGGCCAGCATTTTTTTACTGGCACTAACCACTTCCTTCCCGTTTTTCAATGCAGTGGCAACGATTTCAAATGCCGCATTGGCATCGTCGATCACTTCCACGATCACATTAATGTCCCGGTCATCCAGGATATCCTTTTTATCGGTGGTAAATAAAGAAGCCGGGGCATTTCTTCTTTTACCCGGATTTTTGATACAAACCTTTTTGATACTTGCTTTCAGGGATGGTGTTTGTTGTAATACTTTGTAAAGGCCTTCGCCGACCACGCCAAATCCAAACAACCCGATCGTTAACTGTTTATGTGTTTCCATATTATTGATTCACTACTTTTAAATGATGTGATGATTTTTCTTCGATAAAATGCTTTAATGCGGTCTCTATTTTTTCATACTCCAGTAAAAAGCCATCATGCCCAAAATCACTGGCAATGCTCAGTAATTGGGCACCGGGAATATTCTTTTGCAGGTACTCCTGCTCGCTGATGGGATAAAGCACATCGGATACAATACCGATGACCAGTGTTCTTGCTTTTACCTGTTTCAACGATTTTTCAACTCCGTTCCTGTTGCGGCCCACATCATGACTGTCCATACTCTGGCTGAGCCGGTAATAACTGATCACATTAAAACGGTTCACCAGCTTCAAGCCCTGGTAACGCTGGTAATTGTCAGCCGCATAAACAGCTTCTTTGGATAATTCAACAAAGGCTTTGTCTCTTGGTTGAGTAATATCATAACCGTTATAATGACGATAAGATAATAAAGCAATGGAACGGGCTGCTGCCAATCCTTTTTGCCCGGCATCGGGTTTTTGTTCCAGCCAGGTCTCATCTGCTTCAATCGCTAACCGTTGCGAAGCATTGAACGCAATGGCCCACGGCGATAAGGCAGCATTCGTGGCAATAGGAACGATGTGTTCAAACAGTTCCGGTTCCTCAATAGCCCATTCCAGCAATTGCATACCACCGGTACTGCCGCCTAAACCAATAAAGATCTTGCTGATCCCCAAATGATCTTTCAGTTGCTGGTACATTTTTATCATATCCCGGATCGTGAAAACCGGGAACCGGTGATAATAAGGCGTGCCCGTTTCCGGATTGACAGATAACGGCGAGATACTTCCGTAAGGACTGCCGGGTTTATTCACGCAGATGATAAAATACTTTGCCGGGTCAAAGAACTTTCCTTCACCCACAAGGCCGGGCCACCATTCCAGCGGATTGCTGTTAGCCGTCAACGCATGAAAGATCCACACTACATTGTCTTTGGCAGCGTTTAATTTTCCATGCGTGGTATAAGCCAGGTGATAACCAGGAAGGGTTACACCTGACTCTAACGTAAATGGCTTTGTATAATTAAAAAGGGTCGTCATCTTATGCCACTAATTCTTTAGCAAAAACGGCTGCAAATGCCTGTTCAAAATCCGCTTTGATATCATCAATATGTTCAATACCCACACTGATACGGACCAGGTTGGGTAAAACACCAGATGCCGCTCTTTCCGCATCACTTAGTTGTTCATGCGTGGTGGAGGCAGGGTGAATCGCCAGGGTTTTGGCATCACCCACATTGGCAAGATGACTTACCAGTTTCAACGAATCGATGAATTTTCTTCCATTCTCCACGCCACCTTTGATACCAAAATTCAATACACCTCCAAATCCATTGGTCAAATATTTTTTAGCCAGTTCATGATAAGGACTGCTTTTCAAACCGGGGTACCAGACAAATTCAACCTGCGGATGAGCCTCCAGCCATTGCGCCAGGTTCAATGCATTATCAACATGGCGTTGCACACGGAGTGATAATGTCTCTAATCCCTGCAACAGCAAGAATGAGTTGAAAGGACTTAACGAAGGACCAAAATCCCGCAGACCTTCCACTCTTGCACGGATAGCAAAAGCGATATTGGGTAAACCCAGCGGGTTCCCTTCACCGAAAATTTCCCAGAACTTTAATCCATGGTAACCTTCACTGGGTTCTGTGAACTGCGGAAATTTTCCATTACCCCAGTTATAATTACCACCATCCACGATCACACCACCAATGGAAGTACCATGACCACCGATCCATTTGGTGGCCGATTCTACAACGATATTAGCGCCATGCTCCAGCGGACGAAATAAATAACCACCGGCACCGAACGTATTATCCACGATCAGGGGCAGATCGTATTCTTTAGCGATATCTGCAATTTTTTTGAAATCAGGAATATTGAGACGGGGATTGCCAATTGTTTCCAGGTAAATGGCTTTGGTGTTTTTATCTATATGTTTTATAAAACTTTCCGGATCATCTCCATCAGCAAAACGGGCTTCGATACCCAGTCTTTTAAAAGCAACTTTGAACTGGTTGTAAGTTCCGCCATAGAGATAAGTAGTGGCAATGAAATTATCACCGGCCTGCAGAATGTTATTGAGAGCCAGGAATTGTGCAGCCTGTCCTGAACCCGTTGCCAAGGCAGCCACACCGCCTTCCAGCGCAGCGATCCGCTGCTCAAATACATCTGTGGTGGGATTCATAATGCGGGTATAGATATTCCCGAATGCTTTTAATCCAAAAAGATTGGCTGCATGTTCGCTGTTATCAAAGCCATAGGAAGTGGTTTGATAGATGGGGACAGCCCTTGCTTTGGTGGTAGGGTCAATTTGCTGGCCTGCGTGCAGTTGCAATGTTTCAAAATGAAGCGTATTACTCATAGTTAAAAGGTTTATCTCATCATTGTTTTGTGGGATGAGAGGTTAAAAATTTGTTTGACTATTTCCTGTTTACTTACGTATCAAGAAGGGGCAAGAATAACACTACCAGGGATTTTTTATGTAACCACTTTCCGGGATTGTGGATAATAAAAAAGCTCACCTGATAAATCAGATGAGCTTTGAATATGTTGAATAACATGTTTAGAAGCTGTGAATCTGACTTATCTGTCCCGATATTCATCGGGTTGGAATTGGCACCTTTTCCCTCGTTTTGGACGAGAGAGAGGTTGTCAAGGCTTCAAAGGGCCATTACCCTCCGCCTTTCTTGATAAGTGATCAAAAGAACTACTGCAAAGGAATAGCGGAATCTTTGCTCCGCCAAATAAAATTTTGTAAAAATCAGCTAACAGGTGTTTGAGAGAATGCCTGAAATCCTTGCTTGTTAAGCATTTTCAGCCGGGAAATTTTTTTGCAGCCAATCCTTCTGGGAATGGGCTGTTTGTTCCAGTTTCAGCTTCTTTTCAATTTTTTCCTGGGCATTGCGGATGGCTTTGCTGATCATGTTATGTTCAACCGGTTCTTCTTCTTTCATACCCATGGCCTTCATCATCTGGATGATCTTTTCGCCACCAAAGCGGTGAAACAAAGGTTCATTCAACGCTGACCAGACCCACACTTCTTTTAAACCGAGACGTTCAAATAATTCATTTTCTTTTTCTGGCAATGGATAGTGTTCTGCAAAAACAACTGGTTTGCCGGCTAACAGCGGGGCTGTTACTGCTCTTGCCATGAAGAGCAATGGCTGATCTGTTATTTCTTTTGCCATCTCTGTTTCCACGGCTCTCAAGGTTTCATCAAACCAGAAAATGAAAACAGTTTCTCTATTTTTTTTCCATTCTTCTGCAAAGGCTTTTAGTTTGTACGATTCACTCATCCAGATACGGTCAATGATCTTCAGGGATTGTTCTTTCTTCTTAAATAAGCCAAACATAGGTCACAATTATAGGGCTAAAATAGGAAAGAGGCTGCATAACGCAACCCCTTTCCGTCCCGAATCCATTGAAAAACTATAGAAGACTAACTATTACTGGTTCATTGCTGTGGTTGTTTCCACTTTGGTACCTGCATAGACCCAGGGTTTGGGTTGAGCTGGTAATTTGGACTTTACTTTTGTTTTCGCTGATTTTGTTTGCGCCATTACCGGCTCTTCGGTGGCAGGTGCAAAAACCGCCAGTGGTTCTGCATCATTATATGGTTTGCCAATAATGATACTAAGTGTATTGGCGTCTTTATCATAGATCAGCGTTCCTTCAGGAACATCTGTACCCTCCTCTGTTTTTTGAGCAGGTATCTTATAGGTTGCCGGTGATCTCCTCAGCATGGCTTTGATCTTTCCCTGTGGCAGACCTTCCACCCACACAACACCTTTGTTGGTTTCATCCGGAGAAATTTTTACTGAAGGAGCATCCAGGTTGCTGGCAGACTCATATTGGCCCAACGCCGGGAAAGCCTGGACAGGTGCAGAAGTTTTTACGGGCACCAGCTTGTCTTTATATTTCGCATTGATCGAATCCACCGTCGGATTCTTTTTTGCTTCCCAGGTATGGGTTGTTGCAGGAGTTGTTTCCTGGGCTGCGGCTGTTACATACAAGGCAGACAAAGCAATTCCTGCCATTGTGAAAATGGATTTTTTCATATCGTATATATTTTTTGTGATTGAATGGTACTCCGGTCAGGAATATGAAATACTGTGCCAGAAAGTTTTTTTGTGGATAACTGGTATTGTTGTTTTTCCACGGTCTGTTAATTAAACAAGCTGAATGCTAACTTTCCGGCTGCCCGGTTGTTTACTGTTGGGGTTAAAAAGCTGGCTATTTCCCGGCCGGGAGAATCAGTATCTTCGCAAACCCTCACAGTATATGGCAAAAGAAAAAGAAAACGGGACCAGCTCAGCAGTACCGGAAAATGAATCAATAGAAGTGTATGGAGCCAGGGTGCATAACCTGAAGAATATTGACATTTCTATACCCAAGAATCAACTTGTGGTGATCACCGGCATCAGCGGCAGTGGTAAATCATCACTGGCATTTGATACGATCTATTCCGAAGGACAACGGCGCTATATGGAAACCTTTGGTGCCTATGCCCGGCAGTTCATTGGCGATATGGAACGGCCGGATGTAGATAAGATCACCGGGCTATCACCTGTTATTTCTATTGAGCAAAAGACCACCAATAAAAACCCCCGGTCAACAGTGGGTACGATTACAGAAGTGTATGATTTTCTCCGTTTGTTATTTGCCAGGGTGGGGGAAGCTCATTCGTACAATACCGGGAAGAAAATGGTGAAATGGAGCGAGGAAGAAATCGTGGAGAACATTTTCACGAAGTATAGAAATAAAAAGATCAGCCTGCTGGCGCCATTGGTACGTGGCCGTAAAGGGCATTACCGGGAATTGTTTGAAGACGTGAGAAAGAAAGGGTACCTGAAAGTGCGGATAGATGGTGAAGTAAAAGATATTGTACCGAAGATGCAGGTGGACCGGTACAAGATCCATGATATTGAACTGGTGGTGGACCGGCTGCAGGTAACAGATGATCTCCGTTCAAGACTAAGCCAGAGTGTGCAACAAACGCTGAAGCTGGGAAAGGATTTGATGTTCCTGCTGGTGAATGACAGCGAAAAGACTATTCAATACAGCAAGCAACTGATGTGCGAGGATACCGGCATCAGTTATGAAGAACCTTCTCCCAATGCTTTTTCTTTTAATTCTCCCTACGGTGCCTGCCCAACCTGCAAAGGGCTGGGTAATGTATATACCATTGATATGGGCGAAGTGTTGCCCGATAAGAGCAAAAGCGTAAAAGAAGGAGGGATTGCTCCTTTAGGCGAGGAAAGAGAAGCCAGCGTATTCAACCAGGTAGTGGAATTCGCCAAAAAGAACAAGATCAAATTAGATACACCCATTAATAAATTGACCCAGGCACAACTGGATCTTTTATTATATGGTGATAAGGATATCAATGCATCGCTGGAAGTGGATACAGATGATGAAACTGTACCCGATATCTATACCGGCAGTTATGAAGGTATCATCCCGATGCTCAAAAGATGGTTTTCTTCGCCACATAGTACAGAGGCACTCCGGGAATGGGTACAACAGTTCATGACCATGAAACCCTGTGTAACCTGTAACGGAGCCCGGTTAAAAAAAGAAAGTCTCTGGTTCAAAGTGGCGGGCAGGAATATTTCCGAACTCAGCAATATGAACCTGGATAATTTATATGCCTGGTTTGATGGTATTGAATTACGGATCGATAATAAACAAAAAACGATCGCCAAAGATGTACTGAAAGAGATCAGGGAACGGTTACAATTTTTACTGGATGTTGGGCTTACCTATTTAACGCTGAACCGTTCTTCAAAAAGTTTAAGTGGTGGTGAATCGCAGCGTATCCGGCTTGCCACACAAATTGGTTCACAATTGCAGGGGATCACTTATATATTAGATGAACCTTCTATTGGCCTGCACCAGCGGGATAATCATCGCTTAATAGAAGCATTAAAAAACCTGAGGGATATTGGCAACAGCGTATTGGTGGTGGAGCATGATAAAGATATTATGCTGGCAGCCGATCACTTGATTGATATTGGTCCCAAAGCCGGTTTTCATGGCGGCAGGGTGGTGGCACAGGGTGAACCGAAAGAGATGCTCAAATTAAAAACACTTACAGCAGGCTACCTGAACGGGCATCACCGCATTGCTGTTCCTAAAGAAAGAAGGAAAGGAAATGGAAAATTCCTTGAACTAAAAGGATCGAAGGGCAATAACCTCCGGAATGTGGATGTAAAATTTCCATTGGGTGAATTTATCGTGGTAACAGGTGTGAGTGGCAGCGGAAAATCTACGCTGATCAATGAAACATTGTATCCTATTTTATCCAAACATGCTTTTGGCTCCAAAATGGTGCCGCTGGAATATAAATCCATCAAAGGGCTGGAGCAAATTGATAAAGTGATCGAGATCGACCAGTCGCCGATCGGCCGCACGCCAAGAAGTAACCCGGCCACCTATTGCGGCTTCTTTACCGATATAAGGACCTTGTTTGCATCTGTACCGGAAGCAAAGATCAGGGGTTATAATGCAGGCCGTTTTTCCTTTAATGTGAAAGCCGGTCGTTGTGATGTATGCGAAGGAGGCGGCATGCGGGTCATCGAAATGAATTTTTTACCGGATGTATATGTGCATTGTGAAAAATGCAACGGCCGCCGCTACAACCGGGAAACACTGGAGATCCGCTACAAGGGTAAATCCATTTCCGATGTGCTGGATATGACGGTGGAGGAAGCAGTGGAGTTTTTCCAGGCAGTTCCTTATATCTACCGCAAGATAAAAGTGCTGGAAGAAGTAGGATTGGGCTATATCACCCTGGGCCAATCGGCAGTTACATTAAGTGGTGGTGAAGCTCAACGGGTGAAACTATCCACTGAACTCTCAAAAAGAGATACCGGTAAAACCTTTTACATTTTAGATGAGCCCACCACGGGTCTTCATTTTGAAGATATACAACACCTGCTGGATGTATTGAATAAACTGGTGGACCGGGGAAATACCGTGCTGGTCATTGAGCATAATATGGATGTGATCAAAGTGGCTGATCATATCATTGACCTTGGACCCGAAGGAGGGGATGGGGGCGGAAAGATCTTATTTGAAGGGACACCGGAAGGATTGCTAACGTGCAAAGAAAGTTATACCGGTGAATTTTTGAAAGCCGAACTTTAAGTAATTACTACTACTATGGATTTTGATAAACTCAGCCATTTGCCTGAATGGAATGATGATGATTTCCGCGATGAGGAGGAAGAAGGGGAATCATGGAAACCCAATCCAACCCGGGAGGCTTGTAAGGCACTCTACCTGCAATGGCAGCAGGTCATGATCATGTTAACCGGGGCTCTTGATTCCATGAACTGTGAAGAAAAGGAAGATGGCTTCCCTGCTGCCTATTGGGAAGATCACAAAGCCATGTTACTGGGTGATGGCTACCAGGTGGCGGTAAAAATAAAGAGTTCGGAAGTGGGCCTGTACACGATACGGATGGAGAATGCCTCCATTATCCGGAAGAATGCACAGTTCATCAAATCAGCGATGCTGACCATGATGGCAGAAGAGGTTATTGACGATGAGCATGGTGAGGTGATCCGGGAGGAGATTGACAAATTCCGGTTGTTATTCCGGGAATGGGTAAGCACTTTTCAAAAAGATGAATACGAAGATGAGTGGGGTTTGTTTATATAAAGAATTAAAAAGGCCAGTTGTAATAACTGGCCTTTTTAATATATGTTCTCTTACTTTATAAACTAAAGCTGCCATATCCGGAACCGTATGAGGGGATTAAAAGCTTTTGTAAAATAACGGATAGTATTATAGATACTCCAATTATTACGAGAAGAGAAACAACAAAATAGGTCATCTGTTTATCTTCGGGAGCTTTTTTCAGTTTAGGAAGGCCAACGTATAATAAGTATAAACCGTAGAGACCAGCTAACGCTCCAATTACTTCAATTGCAGGCAGGATTGCTAATAGGCCACCAACCCAAAAAGGCGTATATGAGTAAGCGACTAATTGTACGGATTTACCCATATCCTTCTCTGCTCCAAAATTTGGGGCTAAGGCATCGATAATAAATGAACTTAAAAAAACACCGACAAAAGCGCCTATCAATACTGCAATCGCATGATAAAGGCCCGCTTCAACACTGCTAAATCGAACTCCAAAGTAACTTTTTCCAATAAAGCCATACCCTATGAATGCCGCTGCCGCTGCAGCTGCCGCCAATGGTAGTACATATGTAGTACATATTTTAGCAATATCGGGCTTTTCACCCGTAATGACATCCCATTCCTTAGCTGGAGTCATTATGATGTTTTTTGCTCTTTCAATTAAGTTCATTTTGGTTGATTTTGGTTTGTGGGCCTACTCGTTTGGCTTTTCGGCATTCGCCCCTGCCTATGAATGCAAAGCGATCCTTAACAGGTCTGTCATTCTAAAGTAGGCATCTTTTTTAAAAGTTCTCTCCCTGAAAACAGTTATTTTTTAAACCTGTTAATAACAGATAATGAAGTAGTAATAAAAAAACAGGGGATATAGGCAGAAAGGGGGATATAATTCCCGCAGGCAGTGGCAGGAAGTGATTGAAAAAATCGTTCAGGGGCCAGCACTACTGGTTTTTCACCTGGATACGGGATTAGAACAATTTCCCTGCCCTGCGGGTTTTCTTAGTTATTGGCAATGTAAAAAGAACTCAGAGGGATAAAAGCCAATAAGCGGTGGCAGAGAGTGTTTAATAAAATGTATACTATATGAGAGTACCAATAGAGAACGGATCAGGTTTGTCAACCAGGGTATCAGATTTTATTAAGCTCTCTGCCGCTTATTGGACAGCGTTTATAATCAGTTCAAACTATCTTATTTCAAATTCGCCGCTGGCGGTTTCTTCATCCCCCGAGAAAACACGGTAGATGTATTTGCCACGGGCCAGCCCGGCTATCTTTAAATGATCTTTCGGTTTCATTTTGGAATGTTCGATCAGTGTGCCTGCCAGATCGAATACAAAGAAATCAAGCTCTTTTTCTTTCGCCACCACATGCATTTTCCGTTTTACCATATCCGGATAGATCTTTACGGCATTGTTGTTTTTGGAAGATGCAGCAGTGTTCTTTGCCTTTTTGGGTTCTTCTTCAACAGGCTTGCCTGATGCAGTAGAAGATCCGGATAACAGTACACCTGTGCTGACAGCAAGGGCATACAGTATTTTTTTGGAGGGAAAGAAAAAGGGTTTCATAGTGGTTCGGTTTTGTACTGAGTTATTAATAGAACACAGGACATCTCAGCTGGCGTCTTGCTCTTCCGTTGGGTGAATTATCACCATTGATCCTCCATCCCAAACGCAGCATACCGGAAAAGAAGGCATCATTCTCAGTAGGATCGCCACGCTGTGAATTAATGAAAGGCCGGTTCTGGCTCGGATTGGCTAATGTCTCCCTGTAAGCCAGTTGACGGGCCATGGTGGCTTCTGTTGGCGTCAGATAAGCGTTAAAATAAACCGGGTTGATATACTTGGTACTGACATCATCCATGTAATCGGTAAATGTTTTGCGATGGAGTATCTCGAAACCAACATACATGGTCTCTTTTACATAGTATTTGAATCCCAATCCCATCGGGATCTCCTGCTGCCATAAGGAATATTCTTTACGGTCGGGATATTCTGCCATGCCCTGTCCTTCGGTTCTGAGGGGTTTCAGGTCCACCCATGTTTTATCACCATTGGGGGCGATATATTCTCCCTGCGGGTTCATATGAAACATACCAAAGCCGATCAGTGCATAAGGACGCAGTTTGTGCTCCAATCCTTCATACTGTTCAAAGAAAACAGTAGGATAGAATTCGAGTGCTGCATAACCTTCCATCATTTTCGACTGGAACTTCAGGTTTCTTTGCTTGCGGAAACGTTCAGCACCACCTTTGTTGTCGATGATCGCATCATCGCCTTCCAGGTGGCCGGAATTCAGTGCCACACGCAAACCGACAAATTCGGCAGGATAATAGTTAATGAATAAGCCTTTCATCAGTTTGGTGAAAGGGAAGTTGACATCTTTCACAAAGGTCTTTCCGACGCCTTGCGTTCCGCCAAGGTCACCAAGGAAAAATGAAGGTCCAAGGCCAAGGCCTATTTCAAATTTTCCATCAGATGAACTGATTGACTGGGCTGAGGTACGGAAGGAAGAGATGGCAACGAGACAAACTAGTACGATGTAACGTACTTTGAGTACACTTGTTCTCATAGTATCAGATTTCTGGTTTTTCTACTATTGGATTTTCAAGACTAAAGTAGAGAAACTAAAATCATCATAGAAGATATTAGCAGGTCTTTTTTTCTTTTTTGACCTCAAATTTGTTTTATTACGTAGTGGATTTACGAAAAATGACTATGAAAGTATCATTTCTATATGTTCAATGCCATCTTCCATATATATATCACTGGTTTTTTGAAAACCCAGCGAGGAGTAGAATGCAAGCAGGTATAACTGGGCCCCGATCTTTATTGATCCATTGCCAAATAAACGTCTTGTCTCTTCAATACTTTTTTTCATTAAGATTCTTCCAATGCCCCCGCCTCTGGCAGCCGGTGCCGTTACCACTCTGCCAATAGATGGATACCCGGGATACGAAACTCCTTCGGGCACCAGCCGGGTATAAGCAACCAGTTCATTTTCTTTCCCGCCCATCAGGTGATAGCAATACTGATCCTTGTTATCCATATCCTGGAACACACAGTTTTGCTCCACTACAAATACTTCTGTTCTTAAGCGAAGCAATGCGTACAGTTCATCAACTGTGAGGTCTTCAAATTTTTTCAGTGTCCAGTTCATCATAGTACTCAATCAATAATTGTATTTATCCTTCCATAAATTTTTCAGGAATTTTCTCAATTCTTCTTCCCTGGCATTCTTCCCCGGGTCATAAAATTTTTTACCGGCTACTTCTTTGGGTAAATATTCCTGGGCCGAAAAATTGTTCTCATAACTGTGCGAATATTGATAGCCTTTGCCATAATCCAGGTTCTTCATCAGTTTGGTTGGTGCATTGCGGATATGAAGTGGCACGGGCAGGTCCCCGTATTTTTTTACTGCTGCCGAAGCTTCCCCGATCGCAACCGTAGCGGAATTGCTTTTGGCGCTGGAAGCCAGGTAGATCACACATTGCGATAAGATTAGGCTTGATTCGGGGTACCCGATCTTATTCACAGCTTCAAAAGTTGCATTCGCCATGACCAAAGCCGTCGGATTCGCATTGCCGATATCTTCACTGGCCAATATCAGTAACCTGCGGGCAATGAATTTTACATCTTCCCCTCCCTCAATCATCCGGGCAAGCCAGTAAATCGCAGCATTGGGATCACTGCCCCGGATGGATTTTATAAAAGCAGAAATGATATCATAGTGCTGTTCACCACTTTTATCGTAGAGGGCAATTCTTTTTTGTGCTACTTCCATCACCAGTTTGTCGGTGATAAATTTGTCAGACACCCCTAAGGTGTCAGACACATAGACACAAACCAGTTCCAGCAGGTTCAATAATTTCCGGGCATCACCACCCGATATATTGATCAGCGCCTCTGTCTCTTTCAGTTCAATTTTTTTTGTCTTTAGTAATTCATCCTTTTCAAGAGCTGTATGCAAGAGCTGAACAAGATCTTTTTCTTCCAGTGCTTTTAATACATAAACCTGGCACCTGCTCAGTAAGGCACTGTTTACTTCAAACGAGGGATTTTCAGTCGTGGCGCCGATCAGGGTAATGATTCCTTTTTCAACAGCACCGAGTAATGCATCCTGCTGCCCTTTATTGAAACGGTGAATTTCGTCAATGAACAGGATGGCACCGGGTTTGGTTTTAGCTTCCTCAATTACTTCCCTTACGTCTTTTACACCCGAACTGATTGCACTCAGCATAAAGAAAGGCGACTGTAATGTATTGGCAATAATATTTGCCAGGGTGGTTTTGCCGGTTCCCGGAGGTCCCCATAAGATCATCGACGGGATGTGTCCATTTTCCAGGGTGGTCCTTAATATACTTCCTTTACCGGCCAGGTGCTGCTGGCCCGCCAGTTCATCTAATGTTTTAGGTCTTATCCTTTCCGCAAGAGGGGTATGCTGATTCACATTTCAAAGTAACGAAAACTATAGGCTCGTTGATCAGTTTACATGCGTAGTTAAAAACGCCTGCACCTGGTTAAAGGAATGGACGAGGTTATCACCCACCCAGCCATGTGCTTCGGTGGGATAAAAAACATATTGATGTATAACACCCGCCAGCTGGAGTTTGGCATCTAGCGCCACGGCTTGTGAAGGGGACACCAAGGGGTCCAGGCCACCGTGTAATAAAATAGTAGGAGGGCTTTGGGCGGTTACAAAATTGATTGGGCTTGATTGCTGGTATAAGGCCGGGTTGCTGGCCGGCGTTGCACCAACGATCTGGGCGATGGTGGCAGCTGGTATAAAAGGAGAGGCAGGATTATTATACAGATCCGTCATATCCGTTGGCCCGAAAAAGGAGACGATAGCTTTTACTTTTACCGGGCTGCTGTATTTGTAGCCTTGTAATAAAGCAAGATGTCCGCCGGCACTGGCACCGAGTAAAACAAACTTGTCAGATATTTTGTAGTCATCTCTTTTTGAATAGATAAATTCTATGGCCGCTTTGGTATCATTTTCCTGTGCAGGAAATGAATTGGTAGTACCGGTTGAAAGACGATAGTTGATATTGAAGATCGCATAACCGGGTAACCTGCGTTGCAGGCTGTCCACAAAGGAAGCAAAATCAGTTTTATCCCCGCTGGCCCAGGCGCCTCCATGGATCAGCACCATTACTTTAGTAGTACTGCTGTTTCTTCCGGCGGGTAAATAAATATCCATTTTTTGTGCCGGATCGGAGCCATAGGGAACATTCATCATGTTAGATGCCGGTGTTGAACCGGTGCCGGGATTATCTGTGGTTTCTTTCTGGCAGGCCAGAGCAACAAAACTGAGCAGCAGCAAATAATAGCGCATGATGAGTAATTTCGTCAGTAAATTACAAAAATCACCGCTCATGGCAGCAGCCGATAATATTGTGAAGCTTTGCCAGGCAGTTTTTGTATTTTAATTGTATGATGAAAGCCCTACTGATGTGTAAGCAATGTATTTTTTTGATTGGCTTCCTGTTTTGGACAGCGTCAGTCAAGGCACAGCCGGTCAACCCCGAACATAATTATGCCCGTAACTCACCGGGGATTGTCATGGTACAGGCCGTTTTTTCAGCCACCGTATATGTGAATAAGGTGGATATTAATGAAAGGATATTTGATAAATTGGTGGACTCGGTAAAAAAACTGGATACCAGTGGCCGCCTTTTATCACCTGCTCAAAAGCTAGATATAGTGATCCGGGCCTTGTATAAATCACCGTTACGATTTTTCTCTTCCACCAACGAATATTTCAGGCAGGCCCGGCGGGTTCAATCGAATGGCACCGGTTTTTTAATTACCGGCGACGGGTATATTGTGACCAACTGCCATATCATTGACCGTGACAGTGCCTATATCCGCAATAAGTTCATATTAGAAACTTTCCAGGAGGTAACACAGGCGAATATCAATGCGCTGCAAACCTCCTGGGCGATGACCTTGTCTGATGAGCAACGGAATCTTTTATCCAATACCTATGGACTGATCTACTCGCAGGTTTCTTCCATGATCTTATTCGACCTGCAGAAGGAATTTTATGTATTGTACAGAACAGACACCGGTATCAATGGCACAGAAACCATCCGGAAAAAAGCTACTGTTATTATTAAAGGCCGGCCGATGCCGGGCAAAGATGTGGCGATACTGAAAGCAGAAGAGGTTGAGGGTCTTCCGACGCTGGTTATTGCCAACGATTCTTTAATACGGATCGGGGCAGAGGCCCTGGTGATCGGTTACCCGGAACCAGTGACGAGTAATTCATTTCTTTCTGCTGCTTCGGGTATTGAACCCACCTTAACTGCCGGTATTGTGAGTGCTATAAAAAAATCAGTGAATGGCTGGCCGGTGATACAAATGGATGCGGTGATCAGCCATGGCAGCAGTGGCAGCCCTGTTTGTAACGATAAAGGTGAAGTGGTGGCACTGGCAACTTTTGGCAGCCTGGACCAGGGAAACGGGAGCCTTGCCAGTGGATTTAATTTTGCTATCCCGATGAGTGTGGTACGGGAATACATAGATAGTGCAAACATCAAACCGCAGGCCAGTAAGGCAACGGTAGCTTTCAACCAGGGGTTGGGTTTTTTTTACCAGCAATTTTACCGGAAGGCAAAAGAAAAATTTGAAGAAGTGAAACAGCTGAATAGTAATTATCCTCAGTTAGGCTTTTACCTGCAGCAATGTAAAAATAAAATTGCCGGTGGCGTGGACCGGCAGCCACCGCCCCGCAAATTTGTTTTTTGGGTCATGATCGGTATAGCTGCAATGACCGCGGGTTACATATTATTTAAAATGAGAAAACAAAGAAGCTTCAGCTGATCAGGATTGTTCCTGTGTCACCCCGTCTTCAAACTCAAATTGTTTGTTCACAAAAAAATTACGGTATAACTCCCGGCGCAGGTTGAAAAGTCCATAGAGAATGACTAATTGAAAAACAAGTATAGCGGTTTTGAAAAGCAGCGGAACCAGGAAGCGGAACGGTAAGGAGAACAATGAGCCTCCTGTAATTGACCGGAGCAAACCCAGGCTCCTGTATTCGGCAAAGAACAACCCGAACAGGAAGATCAACAGGAAAAAATTGACAAGGAACAGCCAGTTGAATACGTTTTTTTGTTTACCAGCCACCGGCTTGTCAGGGTAATTGGTATTCACCAGGTTCAATGCAAAAATGGACAAGGCTGCCATCAGTACAAAAAAGATCGTTTCTAAAAAATAATATCCCTTTCCGCTATTGAAAAGACTGATGAGCGATGCGAACGAAAAAAAACTGGTTGCCAGCATTTGCAGCAAACAGGCGAGGCGGTATAGTTGCCAGCTGATCTTCATGCTGTAAAATATATATTTCCGGGTTATTGGCCTATACTATCGATCAATTCCTGCATGTTTTTCCGGTTATTTCGCTGGATAAGGTTAGACAGCTTTACCTGCATAACAAGTATTACGGCTTGCAGAATAACCATAAAGGAAAGTATGAAGACGGCTATTTTGCCGGCAGCGCCTCGTTCTGTATCATCAGAACTAAATTCTTCAAAAGCTCCAAAGCCTGTGACCAGGGTCATGAATAATACAACTGCCCATGTAAGAATTAACAGTGTAAGATTTATTCTTTTGATATATACAGGAAGTAATTTACCAGGGAAGTAACGCTGGTACAACAGGATACCAAAAAAATTATTCACTACTATTATCAGGAATGATACACAAAATAAAATGGTGAAGTCAGTATCTCTTCGTGCTGTATTAAAAAAACTAATGAGGAGAAGAATTAAAACAGCCAGGGCGGGAATAGCCAGCAAAAAATTCAATACAAAATATAACTTCCATTTGCCCGGCATTATTTCAAATCCAGTTTGATTTGTAATTCTGTAAACTGTTTCTCATCAATCGTTGCCGGTGCATCCAGCATCACATCTCTTCCGGAATTGTTTTTCGGGAAAGCAATAAAATCACGGATACTTTCGCTGCCGCCAAGGATCGAACACAAACGATCGAAGCCAAAGGCAATACCACCATGCGGTGGTGCGCCATATTCAAACGCACCGAGTAAGAAACCAAACTTGTGTTGTTGTTCTTCTGCATCCATTCCCAACGCTGCAAACATTTTCTCCTGCAACTCACGTTGGTAAATACGGATAGAACCGCCCCCTATTTCATTTCCGTTCAGCACCATATCGTAGGCATTAGCTTTGATGTTAGCATACGGATGCTCCAGGTATTTATCCAAGTCGTCAACCTTTGGACTGTTGTTGATCATGATATCAATATCCGATGGCTTCGGACTTGTAAACGGATGATGCCTTGCTACCCAACGGCCGGCACCACCACCATCCTGATCTTCCAATGCAAACTCAAACAATGGGAAATCAAGTACCCATAATAACCTGAGTTCATTTTCCTTACGCAAGCCCAAACGTTTTCCCATTTCCAAACGCAGTTCGCTGATTGCTTTTCTTGTACGTTCTTCTGCACCTGCCAAGATCAAAATAAGATCACTGGCTTTAGCACCCGCTGCATCAGCAATAGCTTTTAGTTTTTCTTCGGGGTAAAATTTATCTACGCTGCTTTTGTAAGTCCCGTCAGTATTACATTTAATGAATACTAATCCCTTCATACCGATCTGCGGACGTTTTACCCACTCTGTCAGTTCATCCGTTTGTTTGCGGCTATATTCGCTGCAACCCGGAACAGCTATCGCTAAAACAGTTTCCGCTTCATCAAATACTTTAAAGTCTGCCCCATTGATCAAGGAAGACTGGTCGGCTTTATTGACATAAACCGAAGATGGCTTTTTCAAATTCAGCACTTTCATGCTGAAGCGGATATCAGGTTTATCATTGCCATAATTCCACATGGCATCTTCCCAGGTCATGCGTTCCACTTTCTCTGTATAATCAATTCCCTTTACTTCTTTGAAAATGGATTTGATCATGCCTTCAAACATGTTCAGGATATCTTCCTGCTCGACAAATGCCATTTCACAATCGATCTGGGTAAACTCCGGCTGGCGGTCAGCCCGCAGGTCTTCATCCCGGAAACATTTCACTACCTGGTAGTACCGATCGTAGCCACTTACCATCAATAACTGTTTGAACGTTTGTGGCGATTGGGGTAGTGCATAAAACTGGCCGGGATTCATTCTTGATGGTACGACAAAATCCCTCGCCCCTTCCGGTGTTGATTTGATAAGGAATGGTGTTTCAATATCCATGAAACCGTTGTTGTGCAAATAATTCCTTGCCGCCCGGTTCACTGCATATCTTAATTCAAGATTTTTTTTCACTGCATTCCTGCGCAGGTCCAAAAAACGATATTTCATCCGCAGGTCATCTCCACCATCTGTATCATCCTGGATAGTGAATGGGGGTACGGCAGATTTATTTAAAATTGTAAACGAAGACACACTGATCTCAATTTCGCCGGTAGGGATATTAGCATTCTTATTGCTTCGTTCATTCACTTTCCCGGTAGCCTGCAATACAAATTCACGGCCCAGCGGATTTTCTTCCAGCACTTTGTTCAGGTCTTCGCCAAACAATAATTGGGTAATGCCATAACGGTCCCGCAGGTCCACAAACGTGATGGCTCCGAATTTCCGGACGGTCTGCACCCAGCCGGCCAGGGTCACCTCTTTAGTTGTATCAGCAATTCTTAGTTCTCCGCAGGTATGAGTTCTGTACATAATCTTGTCCGTCTTTTTAGGCTGTATAAGGCCGCAAAGATAAGGAAACCAGCAGGGAGATTTTCTACCCCCTTCAATCCTTATATTTGATGTTTTACGGTATGGCGGGACTGGTCAATAAAATCATCAGGAGACTTTTCAGTAAGCGGAAATCAGGAAATGAGATACTTGGACAGGAGGAAGAAATACTCTTGCACACGATCCAGGAGTATTCACGGATCATCAGCCAGTATATTCCTTATTTCAATACATTAAGCTCATCAGAAAAACAGCGTTTCATTAAGCGTACCTGGTATTTCAGGAGTTGCAAAGTATTTCATTACATCGGGCTGGAAGAAAAAGAAGAGATAGCAATACTGGTCAGTGCGGCGGCGGTACAATTGACATTCGGGCTGCGCCGGTATAAGCTTAGCTATTTCAAACATATTTATATCATGCCGGATGCCTACCAGTTTGAAAAGCCCGGTGATTTGTACATCGGTCATGTATCGCCTAAGGGCATTTATCTTTCCTGGAAGCATTTTTTGCAAGGCTATGACAATGCCACTGATAATGTGAATGTGGCGATCCATGAAATGGCGCATGCACTGGAGTATAATAATTTTATCAATCATGCGGATGCAGATCCAAAATTCGGTAGTGTCTCAGTTTGAAATTTGATGCTTGACCGGGTAAGCAAATGATTTATTACCTTTGCTTCATGGCAAAGAAAGTAAAACAATCACAAGACATTAATCAATTAGCTAAATCAATAGTTGATCAGGCTACTCAAGAAGATAAAACCCAAGAACAAATAGATATAGATGCTGCTAAAGCTGCTGCACAGGCTTTAGGAAGATTAGGGGGATTGAAAGGTGGTAAAGCAAGAGCCGAAGTATTATCGGCTAAGAGACGCAAAGAAATTGCCCAAAAAGCTGCTGCCGCAAGGTGGGGCAAAACTAATAAGTAAGCTATTATTTTTTGGACATCTTTTGTCTCATTTCTCCAATTATATCAATATTGGTAGGTCTTAATGAATCTAAAGTTACTACAGGCAATATTGCTGAATTTAAAGATGTTCCCCTAAGTTCAGAATAAATAATTCCCCTCATGGTTGAAATCGAGATCATCTTCAAATTATTCTCTAAAACATCAGGCAATAAATATACTCCATTATCACTCTTATCTAATACGTTTTCAAAATCTTGTAGCTCAAACCCAAGAGCCCCGGTAAACTTTGCAACAACTTCAGTATCATTTAGCTTTTTTAAAATAATATCTACAACTATTACAACAATTTTTCTGTTATTATCTATTGCTCCTTGGGTGCTAACAGTAAAATTGAATTGGGTATTTATATCTATTGGCACCTGATATAAACACTTTTCCATTAAATCAATACCATGCAATCTATAGTTATATATTTTTTCCATATTTGTTTCTATGCTGCTTTATTATCTCTAACTGTAGAAAATTGATCGCTTGTTTTTTCGGCTGTAGTTATTGATGCAGTCAATAAATTATCTCCTATTACAACTGGATTTTTGCTTAATGTAAAAGGTCGATAGTTATCAATTTCAGTATTTACCGATTTATTATTAGTATTATTTTTACTATACCTGTATTCCGGGAATGATATTAATTCAATGCCAAGAGCATCTGAAATCTTTGCTATAGTTTTTAAAGATAGATTTTCGCTGCCTTGTATTACTTTACTTATATACTGAGCAGATACGCCAATTTCTTTAGCTAAGTATTCTTGATTTACCGATTGATCAATTTCTTGTTTATCTCGAATAGCTGCTAAAATTCTCCTTGCTATATTACTGGAATACCCAAGCCATTTTCTATTAGCAATTCTGTATTCCGCATCTTTAAGCCATGTACTATTTTTTGATTTTTTTTCCATGCGAATAATTTATTTTAATCCATCATTTGTGGTTATTCCTTCTTCTTTCAAATACCTTTGAACTCTCTTTAGTTTCAAGTTTTCAGCTTCTAACCCAGACTCTTGCATTGACCTATAGAGTTTAATTCCTCCTCCTGTTATTATTATTGTCCCGTCCTCTAATTCAATACCATAAATCCTTAACATCGGTTCTAAAGTTGGAGGCTTTGTTTTTCGATGACTTTCATTAGACATAATAGTTGATTGGCTACTTACGTGCAATTTTTCAAATAAGTCATTGACTTCTAAATGCTCATATCCTGGTTCCTTTTTTACAACTTTCTTTAGCTTAATCTGAAGCTTTAAGCTTTCAAGTTCTACTCTATTGAAAGCATCATCTATTGTCAGCCCCCAATAGGAATTTAATATTTGTTCATGTTCATTAAAGAATTTATCTAAATATTCTGTGTTGCTCCATCTATCCAAAAGCATTTTAAAAATATCACGAGGTTTCTCGTCTTTGTTATCTTCTGGATAACAAACACTCCACAATTTACAATCACTATCTTTTGTAAAAATACGTTTAAACTCCATTTTAATCAACTTATAGGTTGATTTTTTTGTTTTTTTTGTATATTTGCACCCCTGAAAACCACTATGTTACATAGATACATAAAAAAAGTAAAAATTAAAAGCAATTCATGCTTGACCGGTCAAGCATAAAACAGTATATTTGATTCATGAATAAGCTATCAATAGAAAAAAGAGTGCAGATCATTAGTCTGCTTGTCGAAGGGAATAGCCTCCGGTCGGCTTCCCGTATAGCAGATGTAAGCATAAACACAGTAACCAAACTGCTGGTTAGTGTCGGAAAAGCCTGTCAGGAATTTCATAACAATACGGTTGTAAATATCAAATCTGAAAGGGTGCAGTGTGATGAAATTTGGAGTTTCTGCTATGCGAAGCAAAAGAATGTTTCTCAGGAAATGCCAGACGGATCAGGTGACGTTTGGACCTGGACTGCCTTAGATGCTGACAGTAAATTAATCGTTTCATGGTTTGTTGGTGACCGGGAAGCTGGCAGTGCTTATGAGTTTATGAATGATGTTGCTGATAGGTTACAGAACCGGGTACAACTTACCACAGACGGACACAAACCGTATTTAAAGGCTGTTGAAAATGCTTTTAATAACGATATTGATTATGCAATGCTGGTAAAAATGTACGGTGGTAGCGAAGGAACGAATCAGCAGGAAAAGAAATATAGCCCTGCCGAATGTACTGGCTGCAAAAAAACAAGAATAAGCGGCGAACCTAATGCTAAATTTGTTTCTACTTCATACGTTGAAAGGCAGAACCTCACAATGAGAATGCACATGAGACGGTTTACAAGGCTTACCAATGCTTTCAGCAAGAAAATTGAAAATCATGGTTACGCTATTGCCCTGCACTTCGTTTATTACAACTTTTGTAAATTACATAAGTCTTTAAGCGTTACCCCTGCAATGCAGGCTGGTTTAACTAAAAGATTCATGAAAATTGAGGACATTGTAATGCTGGCAGATATTGAAGCTCCTAAAAAGAGGGGTAGTTATAAGAAAAATGAAACCACTAAATAAAAAATATGGCAAACACTATTGATGTAACAGAAAATGGTTCTAAAAGAAAACTAACTGTAGTAGTCTCAAATATACTACATGTAGAATACCTTAAATATAAGAGTGGTCAAGAGGTTACTGTCATAACTCTTGTAGGGAATAAGGAGCTTCATGTTGAAGAAAAAACAGAGTATGTGAAGGGGTTAATCAATTCGGCAGATTAATTTCAAACTGAGACACTACCCAAAATTCCGGTCGGATTTCCAGTTGTTTCCTGTTGTATATGGTCCGGCCCTTGCCCATATGATAACAACGAGGCGCAGTTACCTCCGTTCCTATGCCTATACCAATATCCGGGAGTTTTGGGCAGTAAGTGTGGAAACTTTTTTTGAGAATCCTGCGGTACTGAAATCTACGATGCCCAAACTCTACTACGTTATTTGCGAAATACTTAAGCAGGATCCACTATCGCAGCATCGTAATACTACGATTGTATAATTAGCATTTCGTCATGCAGCAGGCTTGCATATTGGGCTGTCATTGTCTATATTGGAGGACGAACCGTACTTTATGCAAACCTTTCTCAGAAAACTGAATGGCATCTTTGCCCGTGGACCTGTTGGAAAGACTTCCACTACACTTGACGACATAGCGTTGTCGGATGATGAGTTTAATAATTATTCTTTTGTAATCGGAAGCTTGTTTACTTACTTCAATGATCTTCCCCAGGAACAAAAACTACGTTTCGTAAAGCGGGTTCACCATTTTAAAGCAGGAAAGAAGTTTCACTTCATCGGGTTGGAAAAAACAGAAGATGCAGCTACCCTGGTGAGCTCTTCTGCTATACAAGTGACGTTTGGTTTGAATAATTACCTGCTGGATCATTTTAAAGATATCTATGTTCTGGCCGATGCATATAATATGGAAAATGACGATGAATTATATATCGGTCATGTGGCACCGGAAGGTATTTATCTTTCGTGGAAACATTTTTTGTACGGGTATTCACACAAGAATGATAATATCAATGTAGCCGTGCATGAAATGTCACATGCCCTGTTATACAATAACTTTTTTGCACAGTATGGAATGGACTCGCATTTCCGGCTGAATTATGAGAAATTTTCTAAAAGCACCGGACCCATACTGGCCGACGTCATTACAAACCGCCAGAGTTATTTGCGCAGCTATGCTTTCAGCAACCTGCATGAATTTTGGGCGGTGAGTGCAGAAGCTTTTTTTGAAAACCCGAAAGGGTTAAAAGATAATATGCCCGACCTCTATGAAGCCTTGTGCCGGGTATTGAACCAGGATCCCATGACAGCCGCTAAAATTCTAAAATCCCAACCATGATTACTTTAACCGTTATCTACCTCTACCGCCGTTACTTTATGAAAAAGAAAAAAGAGCTTGCTCTCAGCTAGCCGTTACTTTTTTCTTCCTGATTTCTGCCGGACGTTGTACTGCATAATAATACAACAGGAAAAAGCTGCCTGCAATAAACGGGAGCAGCGATAGATGTTTGCCGGTAAAATCTCCCCACACGATCATGGTGTCAAAGCCAAAGAACTCGCTGATCATCCAATAGGAGTTGGCACTGATCCATAATGCTACGGCCAGGTTATGGGCTAATTCAGCTTTGATATGCCTGGTACGCCAGGCAATGATAATAGCTATCGTTAAAGTAGGGATCACCATAGCAATACCCAATACTTTCCAGATCATACACCAGCTGATATCTTTTACCAGCCAGAAAACAATATGCATATTTTCCATGCGGCGGTAACGGGCTGGAATACTGTACTGTGATTCTGCAGTGCTGGTCATGGCTGATGATTTAGTGACGGGAAAGTATTTTTTGAAAACGATTGATATCCGCTTCAGGATCTATCGCCAGTTTATAAATCAAATGATCTGCTAACTGCCTGGCAAAATAAGGAGCCAGTGAACAACCCTTGGTCCCCATGCCGTTGAAGATACCAACGTTCTGCTGCAACGGATGAAAACCAACAAAGGGTCTTCTTTCAAGTGTGGCCGGGCGGATACCGCAACGGTGTTCAACAATACGGAAGGGCACTTTCAACCACTCTTTTAAAACAGCTTCTGTGTTTTTCCTGAAGGCGGTAGTGGGCTCGGTATTGTCAAAATCCCAGTGATATACCGAACCTATCCAGAACATATCTTTTTCGGCCAGCGGGGCCAAGGTCATTGATTTTTTATAAATATGCTGCTGTGGTAAGCCGGGAATTTCCACCACCAGCGCCTCACCTTTATTAGGAGCAAAGGGAAGTTGTTTGAAAAAATGATTAGCGGAATGCCCGGCACCATCACAGAAAATGATCTTACCGGCAGTGATATCTTTATAAACGATCTTGTCATTACCCGTTTGTAATAAAGCCGGATCGAATTCTTCTTCTCTCAACTGGTTATTTTGCTGCAGGTGTTTTCTCCAGGCCGGTATCAGTGTTTCCAAATGGGCTGTGTAAGCAGGCCGGATCTCGCCACAACCAAATTCATAATTAAAGTATGGATTGAAATGGTTTTGTTCCGGGAATGAATGGAGGTATTCGGCTTTTTCCTCAATTCGTTTTAAAAAAGATTCCCGCATGAACGGGTTCGGAAAAAAATCCATGATATTCTTCTGCGAGATAGCTGTGATCCCCAGTTGATGCCCGATTTTATTATAAGCCTCCCAGGCAAACGGGAACAGCTCTTCCGCTTTCCATACGGTTACGATCCTTCGGCCGGTGACCGGGTTAATAATCCCGGCAGCCACTCTTGACGGAGCATTCACAAAACCATTATCAATAACAACAAAAGATGTATTTTCTTTTTGTAAGTAATAACTGAGAAAAGTTCCGGAAATGCCCTGCCCGATAATGAGTATGTCCGCTTGCATACTGCAAAAATAGGAGAGTGGGGTTATTTACCCTTTACCAATACAAAATGCTGGTCAGTACTGACAAGTTTCTTTTTGCCAGCAGTAAGGGTAATGTTTTTAAGATAGCCCGGCCGCACTGGTTCATATAAAGTAATATGATGCGTATTGTTTTGTTGCTGGTCCTGCGGCGTGGTACCCGGCCATTTTACAGGAGCATAACCATAGAAATGAAATTCCATAGTATCCTTCGGGTTAAAGTCTTCATTGAAAAATGAAATGCTGTTGCCCCGATGAAATTTAATTTTAGCGGGTAAGAATTTGATAAAGCGGATGGGTACCGGATCGCCATAGCTGTCCCGGAAACTGAAAGAAGTGATGGAGGTATTGTATTGTACTGAATCGGCGATCGTATCATTGTTGCCGGTTACAACAGCAGGAAAACTATTTAATAGCAGTCGCCCATTTTTGCTGAGCTGCCAGTGGCCGGTTGTTGTAAAATTCATTTCCGTGGAATCCGGGAAAAAAGCCGGACCCGGTTGTGCAAAATTTTTGGTGAAAGAGAATGTGTTGTCTTTATGCAGCACCAACTTTGTTTTGGGTACATCCTTTAAGTGGTAAGTACCGGGGATAGTTCTTTTACTTACGCTGCAAGAGAGTAGTGTAAAGATCAGGAAAATAGCCAGGTTGGTCTTGAGGCGCATAATAAAAATTGCCCGAAGATACAACCCTGAGCTTGCCGAAGGGCTACTTTTTTTTAGACCGGGCCAGTTTTTTTAGTTCCTCAATATCATTTTTCATCAACGCCTCTTTTTTCTTTCGTGACCATCCCTTTATTTGTTTTTCCAGTGCAGCAGCTTCTTCCAATGTCTCTACGATAGTACACCACAGCAATTTAATCGGCCTTCTTTTGAACGTGTAACAATCCGGATAGAAGCCGCTTTGGTGTTGCCATACTCTTTTATCCAGGTCGTTTGTCAGACCAGTATAATAGCTTTGATCATTGCAAGCTAAAATATAAACCGCATACATGCATTATCTGTTTGCCGCCCTTCGCCAGGCTCAGGGCTTTTACTCCACATTAATCCGGATGCCTTCCGAATGAGAACTGAATTCAGGAGCGTACATACATTGTATCGTGGTAACCCCGTTGCTGAAGTTTCCAGCATGGGTCACGAACAGTGGATATTCAAACACATAAGTCCCTTTCCGCAGGTAGCTGAAAAAGAAATTGGTACTGGCATCTTTGGTGCTTTCGTAATAACCCAAACCGCCCTGCCATTTATAACTGCTTAATACATTCACCGGTTCCAGTGCTGAGGCCCGCATATCTTTCATGTGCATATATTCCATATCCCTGTCCACTCTCAGTTCCACTCTTACTTTGATCTTATCACCCACTTTCAGTACATCACCATCATTCACGGGTGTAAGCACCGGGCCACGGTCTGTATTGGTTTCAATGAATAATTTCTTATCCAGTTTTAATGGAGTTGATGCCGTAGTGATCTTATCCAGGTCTTCAAAATATTGCCAGTAAATACCACCCCAGGATACAGGGTTAACTGGTTTATTGGTTGGCTGGTTAACAGGTGCCGTTACGGTTACAGCTATGGTACCCATTTGTGGCATCACATTTTTTCCCTCCACCACTTTCCTGAAATAGCCTGTTCCGGCTTCCTGTTTATTGTCGGTTGATGTAACAGTAAGACTTCCCAGCTTTACTTCTACCAGGGGTTCATTGGTTAGCCACACGGTGCCTTGTAACAATAAAGCATAACAGGCTTCGGCTGTTGCTTTGGTTGTTTTCCAGTTATTGGTTTGTTTGTTTTTCAATAACCAGGTACGCAGATCATCCACGGTTACCTGGTCTTTACCGGCTTCCTGGAAAACTTCGATCAGAAGAGCCTGGGTTTCTATCGGGGCCTGGTACCAGAACCAGCCACCGGTACTTTGCTCTTTCCAGTACATACCCAGTTCTTCATTGTTAATGGCTGTTTCTTTCAGTGATCTCAATATTGCAGCCGGCGTTTTCAGGTCATTGGTTCTGAACAGGGCTAAAGCGGTCATACCCTGCATGTATTTGCTTTGCGTGGTCCATGTTTGCTGTGCCCTTGTCCTGAAATAAGTATAAGCGGTCATTGATTTTTTATCAATCGCATATTCCGGGAAGAAGCTTCGCATATACAGGTACTGGATCGTTGTATAATCAGGACGATATTTCTTCAGGTCAGTTTTATATTTTATTAAGTTATCATAATCCTCCTTGATCTTTCTGTCAAGATAGGGGATCGCTGTTTTTAAAATTGCATTCAGTTTGTCATCCTGTCCTTTGGCATAAGCCTTCAGTTTTTTCAGGTGACCAATACCCGTCACAATATACTGGGTCATGTAACGGTCATCAGGTCCGCCGCTGAACCAGACAAAACCACCATTAGAGCTTTGCATTTGCTTTAGTTTATCATACGAACTGCTGAGCTGTTCACTCATTTTGATCATATCAAAGAGCAAAGCGATATTTTTCTTCTGTTCGTTTTCATTCTTTGCCTGTAATACCCAGGGTGTTTCTTCCAGCAAGACGGCTTTCAGCTCCTGGTTCTTCTGCAGGTTGCTCATTAAGGCCCCCCCGCCCCCCGCAAGGGGGATCTCGGACTCCCATTTTTTGAATACCTCTTTTATTTTGGGAGAAGAATTTGCAACCAGTGAGGCTAAAGTGTTTGCATAATACCGGTTCCAGGTTTGTTCGGCACAATCATAAGGATATTCCATCAGGTAGGGCAGTGCCGGCACGGCATACCAGGCCGGGTTGGAGGTATATTCCAGCGTTAAGGAATGATGCTGCAGGCTTTCACTGTTGCCGCTGTTGAGTAGCTTATCAAAACTGAAATTTTTAGTGCCGCCGCCTCTCATGGGTAAAGGCATTGTTTCTGTAACCAGCATCCGGTTGGTCAGTATGGGCATGGTATTTTCTTCCCCGTCACTGATGTTGCCTGCACGGGCCACGATCCGCCATACCAAAGCTTTGTCAAACAAATAAGGAACATCGATCGGAAATTTTACGGCTTCACTTTGCCCGGCTGCTACGGTGAAATATTGGTTGGGAAAAGCATTCCTGAACCAGCCATCTACCGATTGATTGCTGGTAGCATCAAACAGTTGCAGTTCGGCCTGGCCGGTCAGTTCCTTATCTGTGAGGTTAACAATTTTGGTACTAAACTCCATCTTATCACCTTCCCGCAGGAAACGGGGTGCATTGGGCTGCACCATCAGTTCTTTTTGGGTAACGATCTCTTTGCTGCTGTAGCCGAATGCTGCTTCTTTTGTATGGGCCAGTGCCTGGAATTTCCATTTGGTCAGGGCTTCGGGCAGGGTAAAAGAAAATTCAATAGTACCACTGCTGTCGGTTTTTAATTCAGGAAAGAAGAAAGCCGTTTCGTTGAAGTTTTTACGGATCTTGACTTCTGAGGATTGTTGAGATGGGTTATTTTTTTTCTCTTTATCTAACACATCTTGTAAGCCATCTTCGTCACTAAGATTTAAAAAACCAGAAATATCTTGTTTATTATAATTATTCCCTCTGAAAAAAGCGACATCAACTGCATTTATTTCTCTACTGGCATTACCATCAGTTTCTACCTTAAATGTTGGGGCTGATAAAAGATACATTTCTTCGCTTTTTTTTCTCTTCATTGCCCCATAGCCAACCGCCATAACATTGTTGGAAATATCAGTATATAACAAATCGTAATTTTTATTGAAATATTTATACTCGGGCCCTATTGCATATTTCTGTGTTGCTTCTATCTTCCCAAAACTCTGATTACCATTCCATCGCTGATTGTTATAGTACATGGGCCATACAGAAGGTTCGGTCCAGCGATGCGGGTAAAACTGGTCTAAGGAAGCATCATACATACCGGCCAGCATTTCTGCCGCCACTTTTTCTTTTTTATAACCAGTAATCTTTATGGTCCATTTTTCTTCACTGCCGGGTAAGGTTTTGTCCCGGAAACTGGCATATTCAACAGACAGGTCTTTATTGGTCCAGGGCACATGGATGGTTTGGTTATACTGGTAAAAACGGTTGTGCTTCACGAATAACCAACCTGTACCATAACCACCCCGGTCAGCTTCGGTAGCAGAGAAAGGATAGGACTTCTTTTCATTATTCAACCGGGTAAAAGAATACTTATCTGCCGTTTGTTGCCCGGTACCGGTTCCTTTGGTAAGCTGATGCACGAGAAAAACATTATCGGCTGAAGTTCCTAACTGCACAGCCGTTGTTTCTCCCGGTTCAATGGATTGGGCGGCCTGGCTCCAGAGATATTGGGGCTGGTTGAGCTGGTTGGATCTTTCATCAAACAGTTCAATGTACTGAACATCTTTTACTGCTTCCCCGTTTTTATCGGTTGTTGAAATTTCTATGATATAAAAACCAGCGGCCCATAGTCCGTTTTCTATTTTCCATTTTCCATTCTCTTTCACGGAGTCTCTCTTACTAAACACTTCCGCTCCCTTTTCCCAGCTTTTAAAATCGCTTTCATTGTCATATTCATCATACGGGAAAGCCTTTATATATTCCGATTTGCTCATGACAAACTGGTCAGGACGTTCCCAGAAACGGTCACGGATCAGCCTTTTTTCTTCTTTCAGCTTTGTGATAGTCACAGTAATATTTGCCGGTTCAAATTCTCCGTTCATGTTCTCCGTACGGATTTGTAGGGACTTTAAACTGTCAGCCGGTAAAGAAGATGGTATATTGCTGACCAGCAGGAGTGATTTATAACTTACCGATACTGATTTCTCCCCGCTTCTTGTTTCGCCGTTGATATCCGTTACATCGGCATAGACCGTATAATCAAATACAGGCTCAAATTTCTTGTCGAGTGCCAGGTCTGGTATGGCTGTAAAAGCAACAATAAATTTTCCGTCCTTACCTGTTTTTATTTCACCATGGGCAATTTCCATTTGCTGCACCGGTGGCTGCCACCAGCGACGGAACAGCCAGGGGTATAAGAAACGGGGTTCTCTCACCACCCTGTATTTTACGATCGCACCATCAATATTATTACCGGCATAAGCTTTGGCAACACCGGTCACTTTGATCGTATCGTTGACCTTATACGTTCCTTTGATGGGTTCATAGTCCACAAAGAATTTAGGTCGTTTATATTCTTCCACTTTGAAGCCCACTGTGCCGCCGTCTTTTTTGGTATAAATGCTGAACTGGCCATTGAGTCCGCTGGCGGGTAATTGAAATTTGCCATTGAAGGAGCCGAATTCATTGGTCTTTACATTGATGGTATCAATGTCTTTGTAATTGGCATCACGCAGTACCACGGTTGTCTCGTAACCTTGTTTTATAGTATTCTTTTTCTCAGCTGTATTTCTTTCCACTACAATTCCTTTGAAATAGACTGTCTGCCCCGGCCGGTAAATACTCCGGTCTGCAAAGAGGAAAACAGAAGTGATGGTTTTGTATTCCCCCCGGCTGTAATAACGGTCATACTGGGCATCATCCATGAACAGTCGTTCCCCGTTATGGGTGATATCAAAGTAGTAGGAAACATTGCTATAGCGTTTATTGTCTGCTTCTGTTCTTTTATCCAGCTGGAAAAAACCGTTGGCATCTGCCTGGTATATTTTCCCTTTTACTTTCACATTCTTGGATTGCTGGTAATCATATTTCTGCTCCCACACCTGTATAGCTGCTTTTGCTAAAGGTTGTCCGTTATCCCGGTTCAGTACAAAATAATCGTTGTTGTTATTAACATAGCTGATGCTGGATACATAGAAGAGCCGGGCACCGAGAATGGTCTTTTCATTTTTGAAATCTTTATCAGAACCGGCCACCAGCACATATTCACCGGCAGGCAAGGCATCCACTTTTATTTCCACACTATGATCCTGCAGATCGTTGGTAGCGGGTAATGCCTGCTGCCAGTTTCTTTCCGCTTTGGCCGCAAGGATGGATGACCAGTATTTATCGCCATACTGATCTGCTAATTCTTTCTTCAGGTTTTCATCAGCTTTGATCAGCCGCAGGTAAACCGCATCCAGATTCCTGTAATTGACCAATGCCCTGAACGGCAGGTTGGGAACGTTTACCTTTTCTATACTGAATTGCAGTGATTTACTGTTGAGTGTATTCAGCAGGTTATAACAGTTGATCTTTCCTTCAGAAGAGTCTTTCTGCTGCAATACTTCTTCACAGATTTCTTTGGCTTTAACCCTGGCAAAACGATAAGAGGTATCGCCAAATGGTTTATAACTTTCTGCTTTTTCGTTATAGTATTGTGCCAGCAGGTACCAGGCCTGTGTTGCTGCCGGGCTGTTATCGTATTGGTTGGCAATATGATTGATGGCCCTGAAATACAAATTGTCTTTGTCGGGATGCGTGGAATTATCTTTTACAAAACTGATCCGTTGAATATCTGCATCGAGTAATGCATCTGGTTTGGCATCATTCAAATGAAAGGCGATCAGTTGCTGGTAGATCAGTAGGGCTTTATGTTGCAGGGAAGATGAATCTTTGCTGGGGAATTTCCGGTGGATGAAATCAGCAGCCGGGTCAAAAGCAGCAGCCTGGTCAATTTCAAAGGCATAAGCAGGCTTTTGAATATCCCGTTCATCGTTTTCAAAGTAATCAATAGCACGGTGTGCCAGCAGGTCATATAAAGTTGGGCGCAGGTGACGGACATTTCCGTGTATGATGATTGCATCAAAGGGCTCCAGTTTTGTTTGCTGCAATAGTTTCTCCTTGCTGATGGATTGGAGGTAGAGCTCAGTTATTTTTTTATGAAAATCTGCCGCATCCCAGGTGGCGATATCTTCTTTTTTGAAGCCCGTAGTTTTAGTACGGTCATATAATTGCCAGCGGTGATTCTCAAAATACTCCTGGTATTGTTCTGCCAGCAGGCTTTTTAATATTGAAGAAGCAGGTTCTTTCGCTGCCGGTATTTCTTTCTCTATTTCCTTAATGGAAAGTAGTTCGTTATTCTCACGGGTTTCTGCCTGCAGCCCGGTCATATATACTAATGACTTGATGACCTGGGCATCCGATGCTGAGCCTGCCGAAGCATCTTTTTTAGCCAGCGCATATATTTTCTTTACTTCCGCCAGGGCGGATTTAGGAAGGTTCTTTTTATTGAACTCTTCTACTTTCTTCCATTCTTTTTCGTAATTCTTTACGGGAGGCTGACTGTTTGATTCCATAGCAAATAAACCGGATAAGGTGATGGTCAGGAAAAGGTTTTTAACAAGCTGAAAATTCATACAACCAAATTTTATACAAGGTAATTAATCTTAAGCGACGGTAAGATGCTCTTCTACAGTCAATTTCATAAATCCTGCAGCAGTCTTTCGTGACCGGGCAATTTTCCTGTGCTAAAAAATATATTTTTCTTCATTAAACCCGGTTTTGTCTTCTTCTGTAATCCTTTACTGGCAATCACTCCCGCATATTGCTGCAAATTCATTATAAAATCGGCAGGGGCCTTTAACGTTTTGTTGCACCCGTTTTTGGCACGATGGCATGTGCTTTGAAATTATGGTTATCAAAAAGGAGGGACAATGAAATTGATGAAAGAAATAATGAAACAGTTACTCACCGGGCTTAACAACAAGCATGGCCTGTATGGTTCTTTACCCGGTAATTACCAGCTGGCCGTTTTACTTTTAAAATAAATATTATGAAAAAGATTTTTACCCTTTTACTAAGCTCCCTTTTCTCTCTTTCCTTACTCGCTTTTGACGGAACAAAGCTGAGTATTACCGCCAATAACAAACACAATATGGACCTGAAAGTGGAAGTGGATGGCCGCAGGTTTATGATGAATGACAATACAGTTGTATTAAGCAACCTGGCTGAAGGTTATCATACTGTGAAGATCTTCCGTGAGAAAAGAAATAACGGATGGTTTGGTATGCAACGGCAGGAAATTATTTACAGCAGCTCTATGTATATGAAACGTGGATTTCATACCGAGATCAACGTAAATAAAAATGGAAAGGTCCGTATTGAAGAAACAAGGATGCGTGGCCGTGATGATGACTACTGGTATGATGATCACAGTTTTGACATCATGAACGCAAGGGAATTCAACCAGCTGAAAGAATCATTGAGCCGGGAATGGTTTGAAAAGAACAGGGTGATCTCTGCTAAAGTGGTAATGGACAAGAACCGCTTTACCAGCCAGCAGGTAAAAGAGCTGCTGCAACTGTTCAGCTTTGAAAGTTACAAACTGGAACTGGCGAAATATGCGTACAGGAGCACAGTAGATAAGCGAAACTATTTTATCGTTAACGATGTGTTCAATTTCAGCAACAGCCGTACCGAGCTGGCCCGTTTTATCCGTGATTTTCGTTAACCCTCTGTCCCTATGGGGGAGTTAATAAAGTATGATAACTACAATGCCTCTTCATTTGAAGAGGCATTGTTTATTTAGAAATTTGCTGGAATCTTACTTGCTTACTTCTTGATCACTTCTGCCATTTTCTTACCGATATCAGCCGGGCTGCTGACCACATGGATGCCACATTCGGTCATGATCTTCATTTTGGCAGCAGCGGTATCATCAGCACCACCAACAATAGCACCGGCATGGCCCATCCGGCGGCCGGGAGGCGCAGTCTGCCCGGCGATAAAACCAACAACGGGTTTTTTATTACCGGTTTCTTTGATCCAGCGGGCTGCTTCCGCTTCCATACCACCCCCGATCTCACCGATCATAACGATCGCATCTGTTCCGGGATCATTCATGAATAATTCAACGGCTTCCTTGGTTGTGGTTCCGATGATCGGGTCGCCACCGATACCCACCGCTGTAGAAATACCCAAACCGGCTTTGGCTACCTGGTCGGCTGCCTCATAGGTCAGTGTACCGGATTTGGAAACGATACCAATACGGCCGGGAATAAATACAAAACCGGGCATAATGCCCACTTTACACTCACCGGCAGTGATCACACCGGGACAGTTAGGACCTACCAGTCTCGTGGGTCTTCCCTGTAAATAGTTCTTCACTTTCACCATATCCTGCACCGGGATACCTTCTGTGATACACACTACCAGTTTGATACCGGCATCGGCTGCTTCCATAATGGCATCGGCGGCAAAAGCAGGGGGAACAAAAATGATACTGGTATCAGCACCGGTGGTTTTTACACAATCCGCCACCGTGTTGAAAACGGGTTTATCCAAATGAGAGGAGCCGCCTTTACCCGGCGTAACACCGCCCACTACATTGGTTCCGTATTCGATCATCTGGGTGGCATGAAATGTACCTTCCGTACCTGTAAAGCCCTGTACTAAGATTTTGGAGTTTTTATTGACAAGAATACTCATAACCGGTCTGATTTTAGTCCGGCAAAAGTAAGGTATTTGAAGTTTACAGGAACTGCACTTTATCCTTTCCCTTGCGGGGGGATCGCTCCGGGATCGTTGCCAGTAAGGATATCCATATTCCGGTGGTTAGGTATCTGGCCGGTTTCTTCCAGCATCCGCATATCCTTGGCATCTTTTAAGAATTCAGAAGCAAAGATGAAATCATTCAGTCGCTGGTTCTTGCTGAAAATGATCTCCCGGTTAGTGCCTTCCCATTCTTTATTGCCCTGGTACATGTATAGAATATAATCGCCGATCTCCATCACACTGTTCATGTCATGGGTGTTGACGACCGTTGTGATATTATATTCAATCGTAATTTCTTTGATCAGCTTGTCAATGACAAGGGAAGTCTGCGGATCGAGACCAGAGTTAGGCTCATCGCAAAACAGGTATTTGGGATTTAATACGATGGCCCGGGCGAGGGCTACCCTTTTTTTCATGCCTCCACTGAGTTCGGCGGGATATTTCCGGTTGGCTTCCACCAGGTTTACCCTGTTGAGTACTTCGTTCACCCGGTCCAGCTTTTTTTTCACCGGCCAGTTGGTAAACATATCCAGCGGGAACATGACGTTTTGTTCAACCGTTAAGCTGTCAAACAAAGCCGATCCCTGGAATAACATTCCAATCTCTTTGCGTACTTCCGTTTTTGCCTTTGGGTCCATGGAAGTAAAATTCTGACCGTGGTATAATATCTGCCCTTCATCTGGTTCAAACAACCCCACCATGCATTTCATCAATACCGTTTTACCACTGCCGCTGGCCCCGATGATGAGATTGCACTGGCCTGCTTTCATCACAGCACTGACGTCCTGGATGACCGTTTTGTCGCCAAATTTCTTTTGTATGTTTTTTACTTCGATCATACCCTCATCCCCTGAAGGGGGTTAACGATTTTCTTTCTGAATGATTAGTTGTTATCAAATCCATTTTCTACTATAATTATTTTATAAAGCTATCATTCTATTATATAATTCGCCACCAAAGTTCCCCCTTCAGGGGGACAGGGGGTTATAGTAGCAGGGCTGATAATACATAGTCAGCAAATAAGATGGCGATACAGCTGACCACTACAGCCTTGGTGCTGGCTCTTCCTATTTCCAATGCACCGCCCTGAACAAAATAACCAAAGAAGGCAGGTACACTTGAAATAATGAATGCAAAAACATAGGATTTGATCAATGCAAAGATGACATTGTAAGGAACAAAGTTTTCCAGTAAGCCCCGGTCATATACGCTGCCGGAAAGGATATTGGCCATTGCACCGGCCAGTCTTCCTCCCCAGATGCCAAGTACCATGGCAATAACAACCAGTAAAGGAATCATTAGTAAAGCAGCGGCGATCTTCGGCATGATCAGGTATCCTTTGGTATTGATGCCCATGATCTCTAAGGCATCTATTTGTTCACTCACCCGCATATTACCCAATTCACTGGCAATACGGCTGCCTGCCACACCGGCCAGAACGATACAAACAAGGGTGGGAGCAAATTCAAGAATTACCGTATCTCTTACAATTTGTGCTATGGTGGAAGGAGGAATCAGGGGGCTCACCAACTGGTAGGCCGTCTGGATGGTGGAAACAGCACCTATAAAAACAGAAATGATAGATACTATTCCCAATGAACCGACACCGATCTCTGCACACTGGTGCATGAATTCTTTCCAGTACATTTTGCCGTTTTCCGGTTTGGAAAACATGCCTTTGATCATCAGAAGGTAACGGCCTATATCGCTGAAAATGGTCATCGGTTGGTTTAGGCTGTAAAATACGACGAAAAATATTGTGAGAACATCCCGGCTATGTACATATAACCGGGATGCTGAAGAACTTATATCTCTTTACTTACTTTTTTGTACCGTTTCCACCAGGGAGACCGCTTGACTATTTCTTCTGTGGAAACCTTACTTTTCATTTGTGCATCCACCACGGCCACCAATGCCATATTAAGAATACTGCGTACGGAACTTCCTAATTGTAATATATGAACCGGTTTCTTTAATCCCAGGAGGATGGGGCCGACGGCATCTGCTGTTTCCAGTTCTTTCAGCAGGTTGTAAGCGATATTGCCGGCAGCCAGATTCGGGAAAATGAGGGTGTTCACATCTTTATCAACCAGTTCAGAGAACGGATAATTTTCCTTCATCAGTTCTTTATTGAAAGCTACGCTGGCCTGCATTTCCCCATCCACGATCAGGGAGGGCATTTTTGTTTTAACGATCTTTCTTGCTTCTGCCACCAGCCTGGCTTCCCGGGAATTGCTGCTGCCAAAATTGGAGTAACTCAGCATCGCAATCCGTGGTGTGATATTGAAATGTTTCACTTCTTTGGCTACCATCAGGGTGATCTCCGCCAGTTGCTCAGCTGTCGGGTTGAAGTTAACGGTTGTATCAGCGAGGAATAAAGGCCCTTTTTTGGTCAGCATCATATACATCCCGGCAATATTCTGCACACCTTCTTCGGTACCGATCGTTTGAATAGCGGGGCGTATGGTATCGGGATAATTTTTGGCTAAACCGGATATCATCGCATCCGCATCGCCGCACTCCACCATCATGCAGCCAAAATAGTTGCGGTCTTTCATCACTTTCTTTGCTTCATAGGCATTAAAACCTTTACGGCCTCTCCGGGCAAAGAAAAGATCGGAGTATACATTCCGTTTTTCTTCCATGGCATCACTGCGGGGATCAAAGATGGGCAGGTCATCAATATCAACGCCATTGGCATCTGCTATGGCCCGGATCTTGTTTTCATCACCCAGTAAGATCGGGTAACCGATCCCTTCATCAAAAATGAGCTGTGCCGCTTTTAATATCTTCAGGTTGTCAGCTTCTGCAAATACAATTCGTTTAGGATCTTTCCGGGCTTTATTGCCCAGCACCCGCATGACCTGGTTATCGAGACCAAGACGGCTGTTCAGGTTATTTTCGTAGGCATCCCAGTCTTTGATAGGATTTTTAGCGACACCGCTTTCTATCGCAGCTTTCGCTACCGCAGGCGCCACGGTAGCCAGCAACCTGGGATCAAGAGGTTTGGGAATAATATAGTTTTCTCCGAAAGAGATACTTTTCTCATTGTAGGCCATGTTCACAATATCAGGCACCGGAGTTTTTGCCAGTTCAGCCAGCGCTTTAACGGCGGCCAGTTTCATGGCTTCATTGATCTGCGTGGCTCTTACATCTAATGCACCCCGGAAAATATAAGGGAAGCCCAGTACATTATTGACCTGGTTAGGATAATCACTGCGGCCGGTAGCCATGATGACATCCTTACGGGCATTGGTGGCATCTTCCCAACTGATCTCAGGATCTGGGTTAGCCATGGCAAAAACAATAGGATTTTTCGCCATGCTCTTAATCATATCTCCATTCAGCACGCCACCTTTACTTAACCCGATGAATACATCTGCATCTTTCATCCCTTCAGCCAGCGTTACATTCTTTCCCGACGAAATAAATTCTTTTTTCAATTCATCCAGGTCGGTGCGGCTTTCATGAACCAGGCCTTTACTGTCGAACACCCGGAAGTTCTCTCTTTTAGCACCTAATGAGATATACAATTTCATACAGGCTACAGCTGCAGCACCGGCTCCATTCACCACAAATTTTACTTTATCTAATTTCTTCTTTTGGATCTCGCAGGCATTGAGCAATGCCGCTGCACTGATAATGGCCGTACCATGCTGGTCATCATGCATGATCGGGATCTTCATGATCTCCTTCAGCTTTTTTTCAATATAAAAGCATTCGGGTGCTTTTATATCTTCAAGATTGATACCGCCAAACGTGGGCTCTAAGGCTTTAACGATCTGGACAAATTTCTCCGGATCTTTTTCATTGATCTCAATGTCGAATACATCTATATCGGCAAATATTTTGAATAATACTCCTTTTCCTTCCATTACGGGTTTACCGGCTTCGGGGCCAATATCACCCAGGCCCAGTACTGCGGTACCATTACTGATAACAGCTACTAAATTTCCTTTGGCCGTGTATTTATAAACATCGTCCGGGTTAGCAGCTATTTCAAGACAGGGTGCGGCCACACCGGGTGAATAGGCAAGCGAAAGGTCTCTTTGGGTTTTAGCTTCTTTAGTGGGGATGACTTCTATTTTTCCGGGCCTTCCTTTTGCATGGTATTCGAGGGCCTGTTGTTTGCGCAATTCGTTTTTGTTCATACCGAATTTTTATTTTTGATCCATTCTGCACAGTCCTTGTATCGGGGCTGCAAGGTACAAAAATATAATCCGAATGCAGATAACAGGCAATCAGTGGCAAGTTTCAGTATTGTAATAAGAGTTTACCCGGTGCTTATTGCTTCGTTACTTTTACTTCTGCTTTGATCTTGTAGAAGGGAACCGGTAGCGAATGGGTGCCCGGATAGGGATAAAGATTGAGAAACTCAATCTTATAATTTTCAATAATTGTATCCGTTGGATATTGGGGGAAAAAGGAATGCGTGGAAAGTTTTACCGGGTAGCTGGTATTGTTTTTAGTAAAGGAAAACTTAGCAATTGCTGCTCCTTCCCAGATGCACATCATTTTATCCGGGCAGCGGGAATCGGCGAGAAGGCTGTCAAAACAGAGAGAAACGGTTTCGGTGTTATTGACATAGTTCTTACAATCTGCTAAACGTAACAGGTTAGGATTTTCGGTATCTCCCGATTTTTTGCAGGAAACAACAAGAAGGACAACCGCCAGGCCAAAAAATACAACTCTCATATATCCGTTTATTCTTCCTGACAACTGCAGAAAATATACCGTTGCATGAACGATCAGCTTTTAACACTGCTGCCCAGCCAGGCCATCATGCCCATACCGATCTCAATCGCTGATTCATCGATGTTAAACGTGGGAGTATGCACCCCGGATGTAATGCCTTTTTCTTTATTCATCACACCCAGCCGGAAAAAACAACCGGGTATTTGCTGGGAATAATAGCCAAAATCTTCAGCACCCATTCTTTTTTCTGTTTCTTCCACGTTTGCAGCCCCAATAAATGCCACTGCTTTTTCTTTGGTGATCTCATTGAGAGCTTCATTATTATAAACGGAGGGATAACCCACATCGATCAGCAGGTCTATTTCCCCACCCATACTTTGCACCAGGTCTGTAGCCATTTTCCGGATCAGTTCATGAGCTTTGAACCGCCAGTTTTCATCCATGGCCCTGAATGTTCCTTTTAATTTTACTTCATTCGGGATGACATTGGTGGTTTCTCCGCCTTTGAAAGAAGTAATGGATAAAACAGTGGGATTATGCGGATCATTGTTTCGGCTTACCACCTGCTGTAAGGCAATGATCAGGTGGGAGGCGATCAGTATCGGGTCAATACATAAATGAGGGGAAGCAGCATGACCTCCTTTCCCTTTGATAGTGATATACAATTCATCGGCACTGGCCATTACTTTACCGGCACGGAAACTCATTTTACCAACTGCTAAACCGGGATGCACATGCAAGCCAAAAATGCAGGAAGGTGCAGGGTTGTCTAACACTCCTTCTTTAATCAGGAGGCTGGCACCACCGGGATTCTTTTCTTCGCCGGGCTGAAATATCAGTTTGATCGTTCCTTCCCATTCATTGCGCAATTCATTGAGAATTTTTGCTGCTCCTAATAAACAAGTGGTATGTACATCATGACCGCAGGCATGCATCACGCCTTCGTTGGTTGATTTATAGGGCACATCATTTTCTTCCCGGATGGGTAATGCATCCATATCGGCACGCAGGGCGATGACCCTTGAATTGGGATTACGTCCCTTTATTAAACCGATAACACCGGTTGTAGCCTTAATTTCGAAAGGAATACCCAGCTCAAATAATTTATCCTGCACGAATCCTGACGTTTCATATTCCTGGTAGCTTAATTCGGGATGTGCATGCAGGTGATGACGGATACTGATGAATTCCGGTGCATATTGTTTCGCCAGTGTTTTGATCTTCTCTGCTATCATGGCTCAAAAGTACTACTTAGCGCCGAAGCCTTGTACAGCAAGTATAAAAAATCCCTGCCGGTGAAAAGCAGGGATTTTCATATTTAGTCTTTCTAGTACTGTTTTTTTAGGGGGTAATCTCCATTTCATTTTCTTCATACTTGCCCGGCTTCACTTCTACTTTATCCGGCATTACAAACACACCTTTTGGAAAATAGACCTTCAGCTTTCTTTGGTATTCCTCCGCCTCTTTTCTCTCTTTGAAATTGCCCACTTTGAGTTTATAATACGGCGACTGGTGCCACATATAGGCTTTCAATTCCGGAAAATAAGTATACACTTTTGTTTTTGCTGCAATCGCTTCGTCCCGGTTATTGGTGGTAATGATCATCAGGCGAAAACCTTTGGCAACTCGACGGGCATCCCGGCTGGTCTCTTCATTGATCTGCGCCTGTTTTTTTACCAGCAGGTCCAGCCGCGGATCTTTATGTACCACGATGGCATTGCTGTCTATGTTTTTTTTCCAGGTGGTATCCTGGGCCTGACTTGTTGCTGTAAAGAATACAACTGCTATAAAAAAGATCATTTTCATATATCGCATAAGGTCAAATATCTTACCAAAATTAATAACTGCCACCTGCCCCGGCAATATTCTCCACGGGGTGCCAGGTGGTTTTTATTTCCTGGGTATCCATAATGAAATAAGGTGATTCACCTTCTTCACTATACCAGTTTATCTTATCATAGAAAGAAACCCGTTTCAGGTTAGAAGCAGATTTCTCTTTGATCATTTTCTGTGTATCAGAATTGTTTTCACAGTAAAGGGTTGCATTCACATCCATATGATCAACGAACCAACTGGCCAGTTCTGCCGGTTTGCCTGTTAAAATATTGACAACACCGCCGGGCAGGTCAGATGAGTTCAGTACTTCTGCAAACGTAACAGCACACAAAGGCTTTGTTTCAGAAGCCAGTACCACGCAGGTATTACCACCGGCAATGACCGGTGCAATAACAGATACTAAACCTAATAAGGAATCACCCTGTGGTGCAATGATGGACACGACTCCGGTTGGCTCGGGCACGGAAAAATTAAAATGGGAAGAGGCCACCGGGTTCACCGCACTGAACAGCTGCTGGAATTTATCACACCAGCCGGCATAATAGATCAGCCGGTCGATCGCAAGATTCACTTCTTTTTCTGCTTTGGCTTTCGTGGCATCCTGTTGTAAAAGCTCATCGATGAACTGTGCTTTTCTGCCTTCCAGCATTTCGGCCATGCGGTATAAGATCTGGCTGCGGTTAAAAGCTGCCCTGCTGCTCCAGCCACCAAAAGCTCCTCTTGCAGCCACAACAGCGTCACGAAAATCTTTTCTTGAACTGAGACAGACATTCGCCAGTTTTTTACCTGCGGCATTCGTGGGGATATAATAGCGACCGGATTCCGTTCTCGGAAACTGCCCGCCGATGTAAATTTTATACGTCTTCAGCACTTCTAAGCGTTTAGAGGCAGCTTTTTTCTCAAGGCCATTCCCGCTAATGCTGAGAACTGATTTCTTAATTGTCTTTTCCATTTTTAATTAGTTTTCCCACTAAGGCACAAAGTCCACAATGCTTTGTGTTTTTAGTGGCTTTGTGGGAATTAATTGATTAAGTCTAAATAAGGCAATAACCCATGCAATCCTCCCTCTCTTCCAAACCCGCTTTCTTTATAACCGCCAAAAGGTGATGTGGGGTCGAACTTGTTAAAGGTATTGGCCCAAACCACACCGGCCCTCATCCGTTTGGTCATATTAAAAATTTTAGAACCTTTGTCTGTCCATACTCCCGCACTCAATCCATAAGGTGAGTTATTGGCTTTTTCAATCACTTCATCATCGGTCCGGAACGTAAGTACTGATAATACCGGTCCGAAGATTTCTTCCTGTGCAATGCGGTTACTCTGCGCCACATTCGTAAACAGGGTAGGACGGCAAAAAAATCCTTTGCCCGGCAGGCGGCAACTGCTCTCATACATCTCAGCACCTTCTTTTTTACCAATGCTGATGTATTTCCTGATCGTTTCTAATTGGGCTTTGGAATTGATCGCACCGATATCGGTATTCTTATCCAACGGGTCGCCGACGATCAGGGATTCCAGCCGGTCTTTCAGTTTTCGTATCACTTCTTTTGCCACCGATTCCTGCACATATAATCTTGAACCGGCGCAGCAAACATGGCCCTGGTTAAAGAAGATACCATTGATGACTCCTTCCACAGCCTGGTCGATCGGAGCATCTTCAAAAATGATATTAGCTGCTTTTCCACCCAGTTCCAGGGTTGCTTTTTTATTCGTTCCCGCAATAGCTCTCTGGATGATCTTGCCTACTTCAGTTGAACCGGTGAAAGCAATTTTATTGATATCGGGATGATTAACGATGGCAGCGCCGGTGGCACCGGCACCGGTAATAATATTTACGACTCCCGGCGGTAGATCCGCTTCCTGGATGATCTCAGCCAGCTTCAGGGCGGTCAGTGGCGTTGTCTCTGCTGGTTTTAATACCACCGTATTGCCGGTTGCCAGGGCTGGTGCAATTTTCCAGGCGGCCATTAATAAAGGGAAGTTCCAGGGAATGATCTGCCCGGCAACTCCAAGAGGTTCAGTTCTGCGATTAGGAAATGCATATGCTAATTTATCAGCCCAGCCTGCGTAATAAAAAAAATGATTGGCAGCGGTGGGCACATCAAAATCCCTGCTTTCTCTTATGGGTTTACCACCATCTAATGTTTCAATGATCGCTAGTTCCCTTGCTTTTTCCTGCACCATCCTGGCTATGCGGAAAATATACTTGGCTCTTTCTTTAGCCGGCATTTTCTTCCACACTTTATCATAAGCTGATCTCGCTGCTTTCACTGCTTTGTCTACATCAGCAGCATTCGCATCGGCCACTTCGCTCAGCTTTTCTTCATTAGCCGGATTGATCGTATCAAAATACTTCTTTGATACTGGTTGCTGCCATTTGCCATCAATGAACAAGTTATATTGTTTGCTGATGGTTGCTGCGCTTTTACTTTCCGGCGCTGGTGCATAGGCCCAGCTTGTATCAAATTTTAATTTGATGGTGTTGGATTTTGCTGCAACCGTTTTTTTCTTTTTAACTGCCATAATTTTTTTATTTAACCAGCGACATTGACACAGATCATCTTCTGTTGCGTCGCACTCTTGTGCGTCCGGTAATTCTATTCAGCATTTCTTATCGGCCAGAGGTCATAAAGAACATAGTTGCTGCGAGGTCTGAGACTTTGCAGCAACTGAGAATTTCCTAATAATCCTTTTCTTTTGATTCTAAATATTTGGTTGTCGGTAAAACTAACTCAAATACATTTGCTGCTTCATCAAAGGTTGTTGGAGCAATGCCATTGAAAATCATTTTTCTTTCTGTACTATCTACAAATTCAATAGTCATTAATCGAATGGAATAACTATTGAATTTTGTGTAACCGCTATCGTAATAAATTGTTATACAAGCTATCGTTTTGTTTTCGTCAAAAGGGTTAAAATATTCTTTTTCAAAAATATCTCGCTTATCACTTTCTCTCGTTTGTGAAAATCCATTTTGTCTTATATACTCTGCAATATCAAAATTCATTATTCCCGATTCTGGTTTATTTTTATAAACTTTCTTCTTTCAATCTTTTTAAAAAAGTAAAGATTCATCAATCTAAGTCTCCCCTTTAGGGGGACAGGGGGGTTAATCCACACTAAAATAATTTGCACTTTGATACAACCCCGTTTCTCCTTTCACGATCTGCATCAGCACATCGTTGGCCAGGCTGCTGGCACCAAAACGGAACCATTCATTGTTCAGCCAGTCTTCACCCAGCACTTCTTTCACCATCACTAAATAATGCAAGGCCAGTTTGGATTTGGAAATACCGCCCGCCGGCTTCATGCCGATCATCTTCCCGGTCTTATAATAAAAATCCCGGATCGCTTCCAGCATCACTAACGTCACAGGCATCGTTGCGGCGGGCTGAATTTTACCCGTGGATGTTTTAATGAAATCAGCCCCGGCATGCATGGCAATATCACTGGCCCGGCGAACCTTATCGTAAGTGCCCAGTTCGCCGGTTTCTAATATCACTTTCAGCCGGGCATTTCCACAGGCTTCTTTGATAGCTGCTATCTCGTCAAATACAAAATTGTACTCACCGGCATGAAATTTTCCACGGCTGATGACCATATCCACCTCATCTGCACCCTGCGCAACGGCATATTTTGTGTCCCGGATCTTGATATCTCTTGTTGCCTGGCCGCTGGGAAAAGCGGTAGCCACCGAAGCCACTTTTATTCCCGATCCCTCTAATGCTTTTTTGGCCACTTTCACCATGGTGGGATACACACAAACCGCTGCCACGGTGGGAATCCCGGGTACCGCATCATGCGGGTGCATGGCTTTGTAGCAAAGTTGTTTCACTTTACCATCGGTATCCTTCCCTTCCAGGGTGGTCAGGTCGATCATATTCAGCACCAGTTTCAACCCGTTCATCTTGGTTTCGTTCTTGATACTGCGTTTGGTAAAACGGGAAGCTCTTTCTTCCACACCCACCTGGTCAATGCGGGGCGACAGGGAAAAATCGGGGACAAGCTTTACTGATTTGGCAACCGCCATAACTTGGATAGTATTAAAGAATCAAATGTAACTAAAGTTATGGGAATCGGGACCGGACGGCAGTTGCTGCAACCGGCCCGGCCATCCATAAAGTCTTTCTGTTTGTTTGCGTTGATTACTTTAAATTCGGAATTCGTTTCCGCCGCAAGTATCACCCGGAAAAATCATCTAACAAAAAAAACTATACTGCAATGAGAAAAACCAGGCTTCTCCCCAAACTGGTGTTGGCATTGATGTCATTTGCTGCAGCCACCCAGTCCCGGGCACAGGTTACCTTCCCCGAGAATGGTGTAGCTGATCCCCGGCATGGACATTATGCTTTCACGAATGCGACTGTTGTAAAAGATGGATCCACCACGCTGACCAATGCGACTATTATTATTAAAGATGGCAGGATCGTATCGGTGGGCAGCAACCTCAAAGCCCCGGCCGGTGCTGTTGAGATCGATTGTAAAGGAAAATATATCTATCCTTCCTTTATTGATATGTATGCCGACTATGGAATAGCGGCCCCGCAAAGGACTGCCGGTGGTGGCGGTTTTAATTTTGCCCAGCAACCCCAATTAGAAACGGCTGTTAAAGGTCCTTATGGCTGGAACCAGGCCATTAAAAGCGATGTGGATGCTTACAAAGTTTTTGCAGTGGATGATTCCAGGGCAAAACCGTTGCGTGAAATCGGTTTTGGTACTGTTCTCTCTCATGTAAAAGATGGTATTGCCCGTGGTACCGGGGCCGTTGTTTCTTTAGCCAATGAGAAAGAAAACCTGGTTATCATTAAAGAAAAGGCTTCCGCACATTATTCCTTTAATAAAGGAACATCTTCACAAAGCTATCCCGGTTCAATGATGGGGATGATTTCCTTATTAAGGCAAACCTACCTTGATGCCCAATGGTATAAAAGTAAACCTGCAGAAGAAGGCTTTAATATCAGTTTGCAGACCTGGAATGATAACCAGGGGTTACCACAGATATTCGAGGCGAATGATAAGTGGAATGATCTGCGGGCAGACAGGATCGGGGATGAGTTTGGCGTGCAATACATTTTAAAAGCCGGTCAGAACGAATACCAGCGGGTCAAAGAAATGAAAGCCACCAATGCTTCTTTCATCCTGCCATTGAATTACCCCCAGGCCCAGGATGTGGAAGATCCGGCTGAAGCAAGATTCGTTTCGCTGAATGATATGAAGCACTGGGAACTGGCTCCCACACTGGCTGCTTCTTTTGAAAAGGCCGGTATTCCTTTTTGCCTTACTACGGCCGACCTGCGGTCAGTCAATCAATTCTGGGCCAATCTCAGGAAAGCCATGGAATATGGATTGAGTGAGAATAAAGCCATGGAAGCACTGACCAAAACACCGGCTACTTTATTGGGGGTGTATGATAAAGTGGGAAGTATTGATGCGGGTAAACTGGCTAATTTTCTGATCACCAGCGGCCCCATCTTCAATGAAAAAACAAGCATTCTTCAAAACTGGGTACAGGGTATAAAATATACCGTGAAAGAAGACCTGTCTGATAAGATCGGAACTTATAACCTGGTGGTGAACACACCTGCCGGTACAGAGAATTATACAGTAGATGTTAAGAGTGGTTCTTCTGCAACCATGTTTGCAAAAGATACACTCAATTCTAAATTCACTTTTGACGGTAAGATCGTGAAGCTGAGCTATGCGCCAATGGCACGCCGCCAGCGTCCGGTCGGAGCTCCCGATGCAGGTCAGCGCCCCACCGGCTTCCCCGGTAGAGGAGGAGCTGCTGTTGATCAGGCATTGCCGGTTACTGCCACAAGACTTATTGGTATCAGTAATGGCACTGAATGGAATGGTACCGGCACAGACTCACTGGGAAATTCATTAACATGGACGGCCTCATTTGTAAAAGCAGCAGAAATAAAACCAGATAGTACCAAAAAGAAAGAGATACCTGCTACAGGAAAAGTAACGTATCCATTCCTTCCATTTGGCTGGGAAGAGACAGAGATGCCGAAACAGGAGACTATTCTTATTAAAAATGCAACGGTGTGGACCAACGAAAGCGAAGGAGTGTTGCAGAATAGTGATGTGCTGATCAAAAATGGCAAGATAGCAGGTGTGGGTAAAAACCTGGCTGATCCTGCAGCAAAAGTAATTGACGGAACTGGTAAGCATGTTACAGCGGGTATTATCGACGAACATTCTCATATTGCAGCTGCCTCTATTAATGAAGGGGGACAATCGGTAACATCTGAAGTTCGTATTGCTGATAACCTGAACCCGGATGATATCAATATCTACCGCCAGTTGAGCGGGGGTGTTACCACTTCGCATATTCTTCATGGTTCTGCCAATGTGATTGGCGGGCAAACGCAACTGATCAAACTCCGCTGGGGCCAGAATGATGATGATCTGAAATTTAAGAACTGGGCGGGCCAGATCAAATTTGCACTGGGTGAAAATGTAAAACGTTCCAATTTTAATATTCCGGGCGGTAACAACCGTTACCCGGATACAAGAATGGGAGTGGAACAAGTGTTGACAGATGCATTTACCCGGGCAAAGGATTACCAGCAGGTTTGGAAAGAATACAATACAGCTAAAGAGAAGTTACAGAAAGAAAAGAAATCTATTGCTTCGTTAGTCATTCCCCGCCGTGACCTGGAATTAGATGCGTTGGTGGAAATACTGGAGAAAAAACGTTTTATCACTTGTCACTCTTATGTACAGAGTGAGATCAACAGTGCGATGGAAGTAGCTAACCGCATGGGATATACGGTAAACACATTTACTCATATACTCGAAGGATACAAAGTAGCTGATAAAATGCTGAAGCATGGTTCCTTTGCCTCTACCTTCTCCGACTGGTGGGCATATAAAATGGAAGTGGAGGATGCTATTCCTTATAATGCAGCCATTATGCAAAAAGTAGGGTTGACTGTTGCTATCAATAGTGATGATGCTGAAATGGCACGTCGCCTGAACCAGGAAGCCGCCAAGATTGTCAAGTATGGCGGGGTAACAGAAGAAGAAGCCCTGAAAATGGTTACCCTGAATCCGGCAAAAATGCTGCATGTGGATGACCGGGTGGGAAGTTTGAAAACAGGTAAAGATGGTGATGTGGTATTGTGGAGTGATAACCCGCTGAGTATTTATGCAAAGCCGCTTTATACTATTGTTGATGGCACTATCTATTTTGACCGCCAGAAAGATGAACAGATGCAAAAACTGGTGGACGCTGAACGTTTGCGTCTCATCCGGAAAATGAACGGAGAAAAAAGAAGTGGTGCCCCGGTAATACCGGCACAGCCAAGCTACCAGATCATGCATAATTGTATGGATCATGGGCACAGCCATGGGTTGCTGGTGGTGGATGCAGATGATATTACTAACGACTAAAATCTTTGAACATGAAAAAAATATTATTAGCGATATCGGTTTTTTGCTTCCTGGGTACAACAGCACAGGAAACAGTATTGCCGGCCAAACCGCAAAAGGGGCTGATCTTTATTAAGAATGCCACCATACATGTGGGCAATGGAAAAGTTATTGAGAACGGAACCATCAGGATCAAAGATGGTAAGATAGAAGAAGTGGGAACAAATATAGCTGTGCCTGCCGGAGATGTACAGGTTTTCGATGTGAAAGGAAAGCATGTATATCCCGGGCTGATCCTTCCCACCAGCAACCTGGGTCTTGTGGGTATTAATTCAGTGCGGGCTACGCAGGATGTAAGAGAGATTGGTGATATGAATCCCAATGTAAGATCATTGGTGGCATATAACACAGATTCAAGGGTGATCAATACACTCCGGTCCAGTGGTATATTACTGGCTAATGTTGTTCCGGACGGAAGTTTTGTGGCCGGCACTTCATCTGTTGTGCAACTGGACGCCTGGAACTGGCAGGACGCTGCTTATAAAACAGATGCAGGCCTGCATGTTTATATGCCCTCATTAATGCCACGTCCGAATTTTGGAAGATTTGGTGGTGGAGGTGGAGCTGGTGGTCCGCAGGCTCCGGCAGCCGACCCGGTAAAAGAAGGCCTGGACAAGATCGAAGGTTTGAAATCATTTTTCCGGGAAGCGAAAGCTTATCTCGCCGAAACCAAACACGCCGAAACCAACCTGAAATTTGAAGCCGTAAAAGGACTCTTTGATAAAAAGCAAAAATTGTATGTGCATGCTAATACAGCTAAACAAATACTGGTTGCATTGGATTTTGTAAAAGAGTTTGGTTTTGATATGGTGATCGTGGGAGGAAGTGACAGCTGGCAGTTTGCTGACCTGCTGAAGAAAAATAATGTAGCTGTTATCCTGCAGCAACCACATAGCCTGCCTACCGGTGCTGATGATGATGTGGACCAGCCTTATAAAACAGCGGCAGCTTTACAAAAGGCTGGTGTTTTGTTTGCTATTTCAGATGATGATGCACAAACCCGTGGCCGGAACCTTGCTTTTAATGCAGGTACTGCCGCCGCTTATGGCTTATCTAAAGAAGAGGCACTGGCAGCAATTTCACTGAATGCGGCAAAAATTATGGGCATGGGTGACCAAACAGGAAGCATTGAAGCGGGTAAGGACGCCAATATTGTAGTGAGTGAAGGTGATATCCTTGATATGAGGACAAGTAATGTGACGGATGCATTTATACAGGGAAGGAAGATAGACCTGACCGATAAGCACAAACTGCTGAATGAACGGTACGAACAAAAATACGATCTGAAGAAGCCGAAGCCATTCTGATTAACCAGCTATAACACAATGAAGCCCCGCAACAGCGGGGCTTTTTGTGTAGAAACCGTCCAGGGTTTAATATCTTCTATTGTTTCATTAATTTTTCTGTAGCTACCATCGTGTTGCCATTACTGATCTGTACTAAGTACATTCCTTTCACCAGCGAGGAGGTTTCAGTTACTGCAATGCTGTTATAACCATTGCTGACAGCTGCATTCTTTGTTAACTGGAGCTGACCATTCAGACTGTACACCCGGATAGTGATCGTTGCTTTTTCGGTGGTTTGGTAGTTAATGCTGAACTGACTTGTAAAAGGGTTGGGTACAGCCTGAATAGTTACTCCTGCTTTGTTACTGAATTTCACGGTACGTGTTTCAGAATATTTTATGTTGCCGTCAGGTTCAACGGCTTTGATGCGGTAATAAACAACGGCAGCCTGTGTATTTACCTGCGCATCGGTATAGTTATATACGGATTGATTATTTTTTGCTTCTACATAACTGATGGCAGAGAATGAGGTGCCATCATAGCTGCGTTCCACTTCGAAAGTAGTTCCGGGATCCTGGTCAGCAGACCAGTTTAGTGCAGGTGTGCTGGCGGCCACACTTACTGTGAAATAATTCCATTTAATGGGTAATGCGATGTTAGAAAGTAATTCTACCGAACAACCGGCGAAGTTGTTAATCGTATCAGGAGCAGCAAAAGCCCTGTACACGGCATTGGGGCGAACTGTTCCCCACTGCTGATCAAAGATGTTGTTGCTATTGGATCTTGATACATCATATATTTTCAATGTATCGGTTGTGTTTCCGCTTACCCCCACCGTACCGGTATTGGTAGTAGAACCCGTGAAGTAAAAAAAGCCTTTACCTTTTACCGTGCCCCAATTCGTGAAGTTGACGGCTTTAATTTTAGCAGTAGCACCATTCGTGATGGTTCCGCTGTTGGTAATAGTACCGTTTCCGTTCGCTGCTTTCGCCCAGATCAACCCGTCGTTATTAACGGCGTTGGAGTTATTGGTAAAACCGGTGCCGGCAATCATCCTGCAATTATTATCTACTGATGAGCCGGAATTAAAAGTGATGGAACCGGTCGTTTGAAACAGGGCTTCGTTGGTGAAAGAAGAGCCGTTCGTTACCAGGTTACCTGTTACAGTAGTGGCATAAGTATTAGTAAATGAAGCTCCGCTATTGAGGGTAATCGTACCCTTGCTGGTCATCGTCCCCCTGTTTATGATAGTATTATTATTATTAATAGTGATGCCATCGTCAAATTTTAACTGGCCTCCAAAGTTATTAGTCCATACCTGTGAGTTGCCATTTAACTCAACATCATCAGTGGCCCAAATCGTTCCATAGTTAATGAGTGTAAAATTGGAGTTGGTTTTCAAATCATCATTGAATTTGGCAGTACCATATACTACCAGTATTCCGCGGGGATTATTAAACTTATCAGGACGGAAGGTAGCCCCGGCTGCCACCGTGATCTTTGCTCCGTGGTTGAAGGAATTGATCTTGCCCGTAAAAGTACCAGCGCTGATATACAGGCTATCGCCGTTATTCAGGTTATAATTGGAATTGTTACCGTTGTTAATGTAAGTGTTCTGGGCGTCCAGGTTTGAAGAGAAAAGGCAAAAAGAAAGGGCGAACAGGGTAAAAATACGGGTCATCTTTGTTTTCATTTAGGGTTGAGATTCGGATTTCTTACGATGGATAGTCATCATCTTTTCCTCCGTAAGAGAACGCAAAGATATTGCAGTAACTACTATCAAAAAATGGGAAATATACGTTTTAGGTAAAAAAAATACGGTACTAGGTGTTTGCTCTTAGTAAAGTGATTGCAAGCAAAAAAGCCCCGTTTTACGGGGCTTTCAATTCATATAAAATATTTAGAAAATATCAGGCATCCTTACCGTGACATTGCTTGTATTTTTTACCACTACCACAAGGGCAAGGGTCATTCCTGCCGATCTTTGGTGCTACTTTTATGGGTTCATGTTTCACTTCCACATCTCCGCCGCCACCGGGTTCAAAGCGGTCTCTTTCATTAGCCCCATAATCCTGGCCTGCCGTATCCACATCATCCTTATTCGCCTTCATTTTGCTGTAATCAGTTCTTTCCTGGCGGCCTTCTTTCAGTGGCACATTATCCTGCTGGATGGGTAAAGAAGAGTGGCTTAAAAACGAAGCGATATTCTTATTTAACTCACTGCCCATTCTTTTGAACATACTGAATGCTTCCGTTTTATAAATCACTAACGGATCTTTTTGTTCCAGGTAAGCTGTTTGCACACTTTGTTTCAGATCATCCATGGCCCGCAGGTGTTCTTTCCAGGCATCATCAATTACTGCCAGGGTGATATTCTTTTCCATAGCAGCCGCAAGTTCTCTTCCTTCTGTATCGATGGTCTTTTGAAGCGGGGTCAATACATTCATCCCTTTTTTACCATCGGTGATGGGCACCACCACATTCTCAATATGGCTTCCCTGTGTCAGCTTAATGTTCTTAAAAACAGGTAAAGCTTGTTTGGCAATTTCCAGTTTGTGGGCCTCATATCCTGAAATGGCTTCATTATAAAGGCGGTCGGTAAGCCGGTTGCTATCTGTTTTCAGGAACTCTTCTTCGGTAATATTGATATCAAGCGCCAGGGTCACTATACAGGCCATTTTAAAGCCTTCATAATCTTCCTGCGACTTATAGCTGGCCACGAGGTCTTCTGCTGTTACACTGAAGGCATTGTCTATATCCAGCGCAAGACGTTCTCCAAACAAGGCGTGGTTACGGCGGGAATACACTGCCGTTCTTTGTTTGTTCATCACATCATCATACTCAAGCAACCGTTTCCGGATACCAAAGTTGTTTTCTTCTACCTTTTTCTGTGCCCGCTGGATACTATTGCTGATCATGCTGTGCTGGATCACATCACCTTCTTTATAGCCCAGCTTATCCATCAGCCCGGCAATACGTTCACTACCGAACATACGCATCAGGTCATCTTCTAAGGAAACATAGAATTGTGAGGAGCCGGGATCACCCTGGCGACCGGCACGACCTCTCAGCTGCCTGTCCACACGACGGCTTTCATGTCTTTCTGTACCGATAATGGCCAAACCTCCTGCTTCTTTTACACCCGGCCCGAGTTTAATATCTGTACCGCGACCGGCCATGTTGGTGGCAATGGTAACAGCACCGGGCAAACCGGCTTCTGCCACCACCTGTGCTTCACGGGCATGTTGTTTTGCGTTCAGTACATTATGCGGAATTTTTTTCTGCTGCAGCATTCTGCCCAGCAATTCACTGATCTCAACAGAAGTGGTACCAACCAGTACAGGGCGGCCTGCATTTCTTAAAGTTTCAATATCGTCAATAACTGCTTTGTATTTCTCTCTCTTTGTTTTGTAAACCAGATCCTGCTTGTCATCCCGGATCATTTTTACATTGGTGGGAATGGTTACCACATCCAGTTTATAAATGCTCCATAATTCTGCTGCTTCTGTTTCAGCAGTACCCGTCATACCCGCCAGTTTATGATACATTCGGAAATAGTTCTGGAGTGTAACTGTTGCATAGGTCTGCGTGGCTGCTTCGATCTTTACATTTTCTTTTGCTTCCAGCGCCTGGTGCAAACCATCGCTATACCGGCGACCTTCCATAATACGGCCGGTTTGTTCATCCACGATCTTAATGGCCCCGTCCATGATCACATATTCCACATCTTTTGCAAAAAGTGTATAGGCTTTCAATAATTGTTGAACGGTATGAATACGGTCTGCTTTCTGTGCATACTCATTTAATATTGTTTCTTTCAATTGTAATTTTTCTTCCGCAGAACCTTCCTGCTTTTCAATTTCAGCCAGTTTTACTCCAATATCAGGTAAAATAAAAAATTCGGGATCTTCCCCGGATTTTGTGATGGCATTCAATCCTTTTTCTGTGAGTTCTACGGAGTTGTTCTTTTCATCAATATGAAAGAGCAACTCTTCATCCACGATGTGCATATTCCGCTGCTGGTCCTGCAGGTAATAATTTTCTGCTTTCTGCATTTTTACTTTGATGCCGGGCTCACTCAGGAATTTGATCGTTGGTCCATATTTAGGTAAGCCACGGTAGGCCCTGAACAAATGAAGGCCACCGGTTTTTGGATCATCTTCTCCTTTGTCAAATGCTTTCTTTGCTTCATTAAGACAATGCCGCACAATTTTTTCCTGCTCCTGCACCAACACCTGTATCCTGGGTTTGTGTACATGAAATTGCTGGTCGTCTCCTTTGGCAACAGGGCCGGAGATGATCAAAGGTGTTCTTGCGTCATCGATCAATACAGAGTCCACCTCATCCACCATGGCGAAATGGTGTTTGCGTTGTACCATTTCTTCCGGTGAGTGCACCATGTTATCTCTCAGGTAATCGAAACCGAATTCGTTATTAGTGCCATAGGTGATATCGGCGAGGTAGGCATTTCTTCTTTCCTCACTGTTGGGCTGGTATTTATCGATGCAATCGACTGTAATGCCCAGCCATTCAAATACCGGCCCGTTCCATTCCTGGTCACGGCGGGCCAGGTAATCATTCACGGTTACCACATGCACCCCTTCACCAGCCAACGCATTCAGGTAAGAAGGAAGGGTTGATACCAGTGTTTTACCTTCACCGGTAGCCATTTCCGAAATTTTCCCGGAATGTAAGACCGCACCACCGATCAGCTGTACATCGTAATGCACCATGTTCCAGGTAACAGTACCGCCGGCTGCCGTCCAGGTATTTTTAAATATTGATTTATCGCCATCAATTGTGATGTATTCTTTCTTTACACTCAGGTCACGGTCCATTTGAGTGGCCGTAGATATTATTTCCGTATTTTCTTTAAAACGACGGGCTGTTTCTTTTACTACGGCAAAGGCCTCCGGCATGATTCCGTTCAGGGCCTCTTCTATTTTCTTATCCCTGTCTTTTTTCAGCTTGTCTACTTCCTGGTAAATAGCATCCTTGCCGGTAAGGTCATTGAAAGGCAGTTCCTCAGCCTCATTATTCTTATTGGCAATGATGGTATCTATTTCTTCCAGATGTTTTTTGATGCGCTGGCGGAATTCCTGTGTTTTATTACGCAATTCATCATTGGTTAATGAAGCATAGCTGGTAAAAAACTGGTTCACCTTTTCAACAACGGGGGCAATCTTTTTTACATCTTTCTCCGATTTACTGCCTCCAATTAATTTCTGAATAAAACCTAACATAATACGTGGTATTGGGTATTTCCGCTGTGCGGATTTTAATAGAATTTTAGTTAGTCAAAAAAGGTGCTACAAATAATTGTAAGCCAATTTGACAGGGAGGCAAAGATAAATGTTAGTTTCCAGTTTTCAGGCTTGCGAATGCCGGGGAAGTTACCGGTTTTTAATACCTGGTATGTTAAAAAAAATTGTTTTGGCCGCATATCTTATGGCAGCTGGGGAGGTTGCTGCACAAGATTATATTATCAGCTGGACGGGTGATACGGTCAATTGCCGGATGCTGGCTGACCCTGCCCGGGAAAAACTGAGACCACGATATAAATACCTGAACGGGCATTACAGGTTGGCAGTAGTTTTTAATAGCGATTCTTTAAGGGTGCTTGAAGCCGGAGATGTAAAGGCTTATTACCGAAAACATCACGGTAAAAATTTCCTGTGCAATGGTTTTTTCGAGGCAAAAAAGATCAGCACTGCTGCAAAAACAGGCCTGAGCGGTAATCTGGCAGCCGATCCGAATTACCAGTGGTATTTTATGCGACAGGTGGTCAAGGGAGACTATGCTTCCTTACATGCGGTATATACAACAAGAGGCAGCCGGGCCAGCCTCAGCTACTATATCAGCATGGCGGGCCCCGATTCCTTATATTCTAAATTCTTTTCAACTAAAAGAAAAGCACTCCGCTACTTGGCTGGTAAAGCCAATAAAAAAGAATTTGTTCAATTAAAATACAGGCGATCAATGAAAGGGTATATTGATATCGTAAATATGTATAACCAGGTAATGGGAAGCGTTGGTAGCAGGGAGAAAAATGAATTGTAATTTTATTAACTAACTTTTCAGCAGCGAAAGGAATAAACAGAAATATGAGAATAGTAAATAAATACCCTGCTGTTGCTGGTTTTTCACTCCTGCTGGCCGTGGTTATTTCCTGCACCAGTAATGAAATCGGCAACAGTAAAGATGTGAACCCGGAAACCATCTGGTTTGATTACAGGATATGGGGCCAGGAAGGTACGGATGAGGTGACCGTGAAGTTGCAATACCGTTTTGCAGGGGAAACAGGCACAACGCTGGTGTTGACTGAGCCCAGCAAAGTGGAACTGGATGGCAGGGTGGTTCCTGTTGACAGTTCAAAATATGCCGGAGCTTATTATGAAATGCAGCAACCCGTAGATTCATTCAAAGGAAAACACACGATTGCGTTTACTGATGTGAATAAAAAACAATATAAAGAAGAATTCCACTTTCATCCGATTGCCCTGAGAACAAATATACCTGCCTCCATCACCCGGGCCGACCTTGTCTTTGAATTGGAGGGCCTGGAGCCGGTTGATTATGTACGGGTGCTCTTATCCGACACATCTTCTAAAAGCGAGGGTATTAACCGGGTGGATACGGTTAAAAACGGCCGGCTTTTTATTTCTAAACACCAGCTCGGCAGCCTTGTAAACGGTCCTATCACCCTGGAGCTGATAAAAGAGGATGAAAAGGCCGTCAAAAATGGTACGGCTGAAGGTGGTAAAATATCCGTTTCTTATGGCCTGCAAAGGGAATTCAGCCTGAAGGATTAAGCCGGAAGGCGGAACCAGACACCCTATACGGAAACGCCGGTTCCTTACTCACCAATTTTCAACAGGGTTATGGAATTTCAGCACTCAGCCCATACCTTTGCGGCCTGAAAAGCAGACCCGGTTCTGCAACCCCAAATCGCAAATCTGAAACAGTATGGCAGGTCAATTAAAAGAGGTTCGTAACCGTATCAAATCCGTTCAAAGCACCCAGCAGATCACCAAAGCAATGAAGATGGTGAGTGCTGCTAAACTGCGCCGTGCTCAGGACGCTATCATCCAGATGCGGCCGTATGCAAAAAAACTGCAGGAAATGCTGAGCAATATTGTCAGCAACAGCGAGGGGGAAACCGGTATGGCATTAGCGGCTGAAAGACCTGCAGAAAAAGTATTACTGATCGTCATTACCAGCGACAGGGGGCTGGCCGGTGCTTTCAATACCAACCTTATCAAACTGGCCAAAGCCACCATTGCCGAGAGATATGCAGAGCAACATAAAAAGGGCAATGTGACGATCTGGAACATCGGTAAAAAGGGATATGAACATTTCAGTAAGAATGGCTACAAAACAGATGCTTCCTTCAAAGATATTTTCCTGGGCCTGACCTTTGCTAACGTACAACTGGCTTCCCAGGCAGCGATGAAAGCTTTTGAAGAGAAGCAGTTTGATGTGATCGAGATTGTGTATAGCCAGTTTAAAAATGCGGCCACCCAGCGTTTTGAAGTGGAAAGATTCCTGCCCATCCCTAAAGTGGAGAAAAAAGCAGGTGCTGTGAAGGCTGATTTTATTTTCGACCCCAACCGGGAACAACTGGTGGCCGAACTGATGCCCAAGATACTCAACACCCAATTATATAAAGCCGTCCTGGATTCCAATGCTTCCGAGCATGGTGCCCGTATGACTGCCATGGATAAGGCCAGTGAAAATGCCAATGAAATGCTGCGCAGCCTTAAGATATCTTACAACAGGGCCCGCCAGGCTGCCATCACCACCGAACTGACGGAGATCGTAAGCGGAGCAGCTGCTTTACAGGGATAATAAAATGTGCATATTTATTGCTGTACAGAAGAGCGGATTTTAGTTATTTGCATACTTTGACAATCCGTAAACCTGAATAGTAAACTTACCAACAGACATGGAAATAACTAACCTGATACCACATATTGAGGCATTGATCTTCGCCAGCGATAAACCCCTGACCTCACTGGAGCTGACCGAACTGGTGAACAATGCTTTTGGCTTCATGGAAGACAAAATAACACTTGACCAGGTGGAAGCTGCTATCGATGGTATTACTGAAAAATATGGTTCCGAATTTTATCCGTTTGAGATGAGGCAGAGCGGAGGCGGTTGGCAATTCCTGACGAAAAAGGATTACCACAAGACCATTGCCCAATTAAATGGTGACAAATTCCTGAAGCGTTTATCCGCAGCCGCATTGGAAACATTGGCCATCATTGCTTACAAACAACCGGTTACCAAAGGCGAGATCGAAGCGATCCGGGGGGTAAGCTCTGATTATGCGGTGCAGAAATTATTGGAAAAAGAACTGATCATTATTACCGGCCGGAATGAAAAATTGCCCGGCCACCCGTTGGTCTACTGCACCTCTAAAAACTTCATGGACTACTTTGGTATCAATTCAGCCGATGATCTGCCAAAGATCAAAGAAGTGCTGGCAGAACAGTTAGTGGAACCCACCGTGATGAAAGATGTACTGGTGACAGACGAAGAAAAGGCAACAGAAGAACAGATCAATGATGAGATCGAAGGAGTGGAAGGTGAGCCGCTGGCAGTAACGGAAGAAGGTGAACTGATCGAAAATAAAGACAACAGCGAAAACGAAGAGGATTGATCATTTTATATAACTCATGTAATTGAAGTGGCTCAGTATCTGAGCCACTTCTTTTTTTATCTTCGTTCATATGGCACAGCAATTATCAAACGAACAACTGGTAGCATCGGCAAAAGAATTTGGTACGCCGTTATATGTCTACCATGCAGAGAAGATAAAAGAGCAGTATAATAAACTGGCGGCAGCGTTCTCCATTCTTGATACCCGTTTTTTCTATGCATCAAAGGCGCTGACCAATATCAATATCCTGCGTTACATCAAATCCATCGGCTGTAATATTGATTGCAGCTCTATTAACGAGGTGAAGCTGGCGTTACATGCAGGATTTATTCCGGCAAATATCCTGTATACTTCCAACGGTATCGCTTTTGAAGAAATTGAAGAAGCGGTAGCGGCCGGTGTTCATGTGAATATTGATAGTTTATCTAACCTGGAGAAATTTGGGAAGAAATACGGTCATACTTACCCGGTAGGCATCAGGATACGGCCCAATATTATGGCAGGAGGTAACCTGAAAATTTCTACCGGGCATGAAGGCAGCAAATTTGGTATCCCCGTCAGCCAGCTGGATAAGATAGAGGAATTGGTCAGGAAGCATACTATTTTTATCAAAACCCTTCACATACATACTGGAAGTGATATTAAAGATGCGGATGTGTTTGTAAAAGGAATGGAAGTGTTATTTGATATTATTCCGCAATTCCCTGAACTGGAGATCATAGACCTTGGCGGTGGATTTAAAGTGCCGTATAAACCGGGAGAAAAAGAAACAGATGTGAATTTACTGGCCAAGAAGATAAAAGAAACCTTTGATGCGCATCCGCTGGCCGGGAATAAAAAATTTCAACTATGGTTTGAGCCGGGTAAATTTTTAGTGAGTGAGTCGGGCTATTTAGTAACACAGGTTACTGTAATAAAGGATACAGGCACTACTATTTTTGCAGCTGTTAACAGCGGATTGAACCATCTTATCCGCCCGATGATGTACGATGCATATCACCACATTGAGAATATTTCCAATCCTGCCGGAATCCAAAAAATTTATACCGTCACAGGTAATATCTGTGAGACGGATAATTTTGGCATTGACCGTAAGTTAAATGAAGTAAGAGAAGGTGACCTGCTGGTGCTGTATAACGCCGGTGCTTATGGATTTGAAATGTCGTCTAATTATAACTCCCGTTACAAAACGGCTGAGGTATTGATTATTGATAATAAAGCAAAACTCATCCGCAAAAGGGATGAGTTTAATGACTTACTGCGAAACCAGGTGGATATACTATAATTCTATTTCTATTTTACTGCAGCTACCGTAATGATAGTCGTGGTTTTGGAAGTAAGCGGTAAAGAGCCTCCCATCATTTCAGTGGTTCCTGTTGATTCAGTCGTCGTTGTTTTCCGGCGGATAATGCCGGTTGCTTTATCAATGATGATCTGGCCGGTCAATTTGCTGCTCATCGTGGTGGTGGTCGGCATTCCCATCATCTCTGCTTTTGATACTGTATTCGACAAACCGGTAAAATCTACTACAATCGTTGAATCAGTGATATCGGCAAGCGTATAAGTGGTGGTTGATTTGGCACCTTCCTTTTCACTGCTTTCTGTCCATGATTCGCCTTTCCCAATTTCATTATCCGGCAATACTTTGAAAAAACTGGCATCTCCTTTTGCAGGAGGCTGCACTGTACCCAACAGGTCTTTCAGCATTTCCATCACAATTCGCAGCCTGTCATCACCGGGAGTAGTTTCTATTTTTTCCGGTTGCACCATTAACACTTTTCCGGCCGGGTCAATGATCATATCGTATGTTTTGCCCAGAATGTCTTTTACGGGTTTGCCAAAAGGCCCGTCCAGGTCTTTTTTATTATCGGAATCAAAGGAACGCTGCTGCCCCATACCATCAAAATTGAAACTGATTTTTTTCATTTCATGGCGAAGGGTGTTGTTATCATCCGTTGCATTGGTAACCTTATAAGAACGGGAAGCGATGCCATCTACGTTGAAGTCAATAGATTGTCCCATGGCTTCCTGGGCAACAGTGGTCTTCATTTCCAGGTTTACCTGCAGGGTTTGTCCTTGCTCAAATTTTATTTTACCCGCTATTTTTTCACTCAGTTGTCCAAAACCGGCTAAACCGGCAAGCAAGGCAGCAGCAAGAAGTATCTTTTTCATATTATAGTTATAGGTGTTTCCAAAGATGACGTTTCTTTTGCAAAGAAAGTTCAGGGAAATGTGAAAAAATATTATTGCTTTAAATAACAGACGGGCTGTTCTTATTTGTGGTTAAGTTGCTAAATTTAATATATCTGTTAATCAAAACTATTTGTTATGCCTATCCGAATGACTGATGATCCTGTAGATCCTAACCAAAGAGATGATGATGGCGGAGGTGGTGGACGAAGGCCCGGTTTCCCCGGTGGAGGAGGTGGTGGATTAATGTCTCTTTTACCCCTATTACTGGGATTGTTTAAAGGTAAGGGTATCATCTTTCTGCTGGTGCTGGCGGCAGGTGCCTATTTCCTGTTGGGCAGAAGTAGCGGCTGTAATGTGCAACAGATCATCTCGCAGTTTTCGCAAAGCGGTTATAATTTTAACCCGGCAGAGTTTAATAAAGCATCTGTGTATGAAGGCCTGGAAGATGATGCTTCGAAAAATCCATTGCCAGAAGCTGTATCTCTTTTAAAATTTGCACCCACCCGTGGAAACCAGGGGCAACAGGGAAGTTGTGTGGCCTGGAGTTGTGCCTACAGTGCACAAACGATTTTAACAGCGGCTGCAACAGGAGCCGATCCTGACCAGATCGTTTTTAGTCCTTCGTATTTATATAACCAGATAAAACTGGAGGGTTGCCAGGGTTCTTACCTGCAACGGGCTATGGAAGCAATGAGAGCAAACGGCGGTGTGCCTTTAAGTCAATATCCTTATAGCGACCAGGATTGTGACAGGCTGCCGGGGCCGCAGGACCGGCAATTGGGAAAACAAAACGTTATTCATGGGTTTACCCGCATCACGAACGGTGATAATATCAACGAGATTAGCGTAAGAGGTATTAAAGAACACCTGGCCAAAGATGCGCCGGTGGCTATTGGTATGATGGTGGGCCAAAGTTTTATGCAGGATATGATGGGGCAGGAATTATGGCAACCAGGTCCCATGGATGAGTCCCAGATGGGAATGGGCGGACATGCCATGTGTGTGATTGGCTATGATGACAGAAAATTTATTGGGAAAGATCAAGAGGGTAAGAATGTATATGGAGGATTTCAAATAATGAATAGCTGGGGTCCTGATTGGGGAAAGAATGGTGTGGCATGGGTTGGATATGGAGATTTTAAGAATTATGTAAGAGAAGCTTATGGCATTGATCCGTTGCCGAAAAGAACAGCGGTGGCAAATGTTCCATTGGAATGTACAATCGGGTTAGTGAATAATGCCGATAAACAATATATACAACTTCGCTCGGCAGGGGCCAATACTTTTCAAACTGTTTCACCTATAGCTGTTGGCACAAGATTTAAAATGGAAGTGAAGAATGAAACAGAATGTTATATCTATATTTTCGGCCAGGATGAAAGAGGCGGCAGCTTTGTGCTATTCCCTTACCTGAAACCAGGTGAAACAGTTTCCAAACATTCACCGTATTGCGGTATTACAGGTTACCGGTTGTTTCCCAAAGCACAATCACTGGAAGCAGACAGTATTGGTAACCGGGACTATATTGCTATTGTGGCCAGTAAAGATGAATTGAATTATGACCAGCTGAACCAGGCGATCAATAACAGCCGTCAATCCACCTATGCGGCTAAGGTGAATGAAGCCCTGCAGGGTATCCTGATCCGTTCTTCCCGGTTCATGAATACCAGTGACGGGGCGATCTATTTCAAAGCAGATGCTAATGATAACAAAGCGGTTGCTGCAATCGTGGCGTTTGATAAGCAATAACCAATTATAGAAATGAATTCCGGCACTTCTGAATTTATACAACTCATGAAACATCCCGTTAAATTCAGGATGTTTTTATTATCCAGATTGCCCAGCGCTTTTTTCGCAGGAGTAAGGGTAAGAGAAGCAGATGAAAAGAAATGTGTCGTAACGGTTCCCTATAAATGGTTTTCGCAAAATCCATTCCGATCCACTTATTTTGCCTGTTTGAGTATGGCTGCAGAAATGAGTACGGGTGCATTAGCGATGGCGTATTTATATAAAAGAAAACCCCCTGTTTCGATGCTGGTGGTGAAAGTAGAGTCAGAGTATTTTAAAAAAGCAACTGATCGTACCCGTTTTATATGCGAGGATGGCGAACTGTTCCGTAAAGCCATTGAAGAAAGTATTGTAACAGGTGAGGCAAGAACAGTAAAGGCAAGATCGGTGGGAACAAATAAACAGGGAGAAATAGTGGCCGAGTTTTTTATTACCTGGTCATTTAAAGCCAAACAAAAAAATAATTCTTAATCAAAAAAATCTCCTGGGAGGAACTTTCGGGTTCCCCCTTCAGGGGGCGGAGGGGGTATGAAAATAGCATTTCATGGTGCGGCCCGGACAGTAACAGGTTCCAAGCATCTTCTTACATTGAAGAACGGGAAAAAAATATTGCTGGATTGCGGTATGTTCCAGGGGTTGGGAAAAGAAACAGACCAGCTGAACCGTGATTTTGGCTTTGATCCGGCTGAGGTAGATGTGATGATCCTGTCGCATGCACATATTGATCACAGCGGATTGATACCAAAATTGGTAAAAGACGGTTTCAGGGGAAAGATCTTTTGCACCCCGGCAACAAAAGACCTGGCTGCTGTTTTACTGGAAGATTCAGCCGGTATACAGGAAGACGAGGTAAAGTATATTAACAAGCGAAGGGCCATGGAAGGCCTGCCCTACCTGAAGCCTTTATATACAACGGAGGATGCGATGAACAGTCTCTCGCATTTCCTGGAAACACCTTACGGAGTATGGTTTGATGTGACAGAAGGAGTGCAGGCCATGTTCACCGATGCAGGCCATATCATTGGCAGTGCCTGTGTGAATATCAGGGTTAATGAAAATGGTAAGGAAACACGTATCACTTTTAGCGGTGATGTGGGGAGATACCGGGATGCCATTTTAAAGTCACCAGAAGATTTTCCGCAGGCTGATTATATCATCCTGGAGTCAACCTATGGTAATAGTTTGCATGATGAACATCTTACCACGCCGGACATCCTGTTGCGTTGGATAGAGAAAGCCTGTTTACAGAAAAGGGGAAAGCTGATCATGCCGGCATTCAGTGTGGGAAGAACGCAGGAATTATTATATGCCCTGAACCAGCTGGAGGTAGAGAACCGCTTGCCTGAGCTGAAATACTATGTTGATAGTCCCTTGAGTATTGAAGCAACAGAGATCGTTAAAAAGTATCCGCAATATTTTAATAAGACTATTCAAAAACTTATGCAGTCGGATAATGATCCTTTTAATTTCACGGGCTTGAAATATGTGAAATCTGTGGAGGAATCAAAGCTGCTGAATTTCCAGAATGGTCCCTTTGTGATCATTTCTGCGAGTGGTATGGCTGATGCCGGCCGGGTGAAGCATCATATCAGTAACAATATTGAGAATAGTAAGAACACAATTTTACTAACCGGGTATTGCGAACCAAGATCACTTGGAGGTCGATTAATGGACGGGGTAAAAGAAGTGGGCATTTTTGGAGTAGAGCACCAGGTACATGCGGAGATCGGGGCTATCCGCAGCATGAGTGCACATGGTGATTATGAAGATTTGAGCCAGTGGCTGGCCTGCCAGGATAAACAACAGGTAAAAAGAGTTTTCCTGGTGCATGGAGAATATGAAGTGCAGCAGGATTTCAAACAGCGGCTTATCAGGAAAGGATTTGCCGATGTGGAGATCCCGGAAAAACATTACGAGATCGGGCTGACCTAACCCCGATTTTAACAATACCAGTTTTCACATTGTATTAGTAAACGTGGCATCCTTTTTTCCGTTTATGTATGAGTTGGAATTAATCATTCATAAACAAGGAGGGAGTATGAAAACGAATTGGAAACTGTGGAGTGGTTATTTAGGTATCGTCTTCTTGCTGGCAAGTTGTGGCACCACAGCACATATTGAAAAAGACGACCAGGCTGATTTTACGAAGTACAGAACTTTTGCCTGGATAGATAAAGACGGAGAGGGGAGGAATGATCGTAACAGGAGTAATGACCTGGCTGAGCAAAAGATTCGGGAAGCTGTTAATAAAGAATTGGAAAAATCTTCCCGCTGGCGGGAATCGAAGAACAGGCCTGATATATTATTGAGCTATGATGTATTGGTAGAAAAGAATGTAAAGGAGCAGAATGATCCTGTTTACTCACGACCTTTTACAAGAACTTTTTATAATCCCTACACCCGCCGGTATTCAACCATTTATTATCCTTCGCAATTTCTTGGCTACGACCGTGAACAAAGAGCCATACGGGAAGGAACGGTTACTATTACCATGATCGATGCCCGGACTGATAAAACAGTATGGCAGGGCTGGGCTACTGACGAGGTGAACAGCCGTAATATGACGGGTAAAGAAATACAGGCTGCAGTGAGATCGATCTTCAGAAAATTTGATGTAGCCAAAAACTGATTTTTATAAGGACGGTTCCGGACAAGGCCCCCTGCGAGAGCAGGGGGCTTTTTATCACTTATTCCAAATAAAAAAACCGCCTGGTGGAGCGGCTTCAAAATCTCTTGTGGTTGGGACGGTTGAGGGGTAGATCTTTTTTTCAATAAGGTAAAGATTTTGATTGATGGTTTTTTCATGAATTGGATCAGGATTTTCACAGGATTGGTCAGGACTTTTCTTGGTTTTTCGGATCTGGATCAGTTGGTTTTTCAGGTATCAGAATTTCAATTGGTTTTTCCAGGATTGGTTGTCATTGTTTGACAGTACAAATATGAAAAGGATTTCCGGGGGGACATAATTTTTTCGACGAATGGGCTAAAACCTCCGATTTTCGGGATTTTTCCCCGGTTTTCAGTTTCAAATGATATTGAAACGGCGGATCACTTCGGCCTTACAGGCTTTGCTTACTGGTATTTCAGATCCTTTTACGAAAAGGGTATTCTCCCGGATATTGTCCACTTTACTGATATTGACGATATAGGACCGGTGTACTTTGATGAATTGACGGGCATTGACCTTTGTTTCCAGGTTTTTAATGGTATTAAGGGCAACATATTTTTTTTCAGCCGAAACAAACTTTACATAATCCCCCATGCTTTCGATGTAGAGGATGTCCTCGTTTTTGAGCCGCACCAGTTTACCATCACTTTTAATAAAGATGTGGTCATCGTCATTACTTTCATTTGTTTTTGGGATAGCAGTATCCGTTATTTTCTTTACTGCATCTGAAAAACGCTGATAGGTAAAGGGTTTTTTGAGAAAATCGGTTACGTTGTATTCAAAACCATTATAGGCATATTCAGTTTTAGATGTAGTCAGGATTACTTTGGGGGAGTAGGCTATTTTATCCAGCACATCAAAACCTTTGCCGCCGCGGATCTCCACATCAAGAAAAATAAGGTCAACACTATTCGTACTCAGGAAATTGATGGCTTCGGTTACGTTTGTACAATGCGCTTTTACATCAAGCTGACCGCTTTTTTCACAACAGGTTTTCAGGTAGTCGGCAGCTACCTGCAAATCTTCTACTATGATGCAGCTGAGCTTCATGCGGCAGACCTGTTAAAGGAAACCAGTTTATTGTGTTCGTTGATAATTGCCTGGTGAGCATCTTCCAGAGTGTTTAGCAGATCTTTATAGTCATCTTCTAACTGAGTGATGGATTCAGCATGGTAGCACTTATTTTCAAAAGCTTTGCATTTTTCCAGTACGTCCGGCATCCCGACAAAACCAAAAGTGGGCTTTATTTTATGTACCGCCTTTCTAAGTAATTCAAGATCGTTTTGTTGAAAATTGGCGAGGATGCCCGACCTGTCTGCATCAAAATGATCCAGTACAGTTTTGAACATTGTTTCTATATACGAGTAATCGTCTTCGTACATATTAAATAGGTAATCAGCGTCAATTCTGTCACTAAAGGTAAAAGTGGTAGTACTACGGTCTGACATAAGAATAGATTATAAAATCATTGAATATTGGATAATAGGAACGTGAATTCTTCGTTTTTAGTATAATTCCTGCCCTCCGGGTAGGGGTAAAGTCTGATTCCTATGCTCAAAAAAATCCAGGACCTGTTCAGGGCTATCTACCATACCCTGGCTGAAGCAGGTGTTAATTCTTCATTGCCCCCCGATCAGCGTAAGTCGGTATTGCTGATCAACCAACTATTGCTGATATCTTCAGCAATCAATCTGGTTGGAGTTATCTTTTATTTTATCAGTGAATTGTACCTGAGTTCACTGGTTAACCTGGTTACCGGCTGCATTTTTATAGCAGGTGTTTATTTTAATTACCACCAGAAGCTGCGGTCTGCAAGAATTTTATATGTGGCCAATATTAATATTTACCTGGTGGTGATCAATATTGTAGAAGGGCTTGATGCAGGTGAATATTTATTATACTTCCCCGCCTTTATTTCAGTAACGTTCATGGTGCGGATCTACAAAGATTATAGTGAGCTGGTCGGGGCCTATGTATTGACAGCCGTGGCTGCTTTTTGCTGTATCCAGTTTGTTCCCGACAAAACAGGACTGCAATGGATGGAAGCAAGAACGCTGCACCAGATATTTGCTTCCCGGCTCATCCTCTCCATCATGCTTACCATTTATATTTCCTATCTCATCTTAAAGATCAGCCGGGATAATGAAACATTGATACTGGAGGAAAAAAAATTCAGTGATTCGATTTACAATACTTCCCTGGATGCCGTATTTATTGTTAATGCAGGTACAGGGCTGGTGGAAGGCTGTAACCAGCAAACACTTCAGCTATTTGATGTGAGCCAGAAACAAGAAATAATCGGTAGTGGTATTGGGAACTGGTTTGATGAGCAGCAAATAAGCACACTGCTTGGCAGGCAATATTCTGACAGCGGGTCCTGGCAGGGAGAACTGACGGTTAACAGCAAAAAGGGCAGAACTTTTTATGGCTTTGTAAGCGCAGTGGCATTTACTTATAAAGAAGTACAATACCTCAAATTAAGTATCCTTGATATTACCAATGTAAAGTCAGCAGAATTTGAACTGATGAAGGCCAAGGAAAAAGCTGAGTCGGCTGCAAAAATGAAAACAAGGTTTCTTTCCAATATGAGCCATGAGTTAAGAACACCCTTGAACGGGATTATCGGGACTACTAACCTCCTGCTGCAGGAAGAGCTGTTGCCAAGCCAGAAAGCCCATTTTGATGTGCTGAAATACTCGTCAGAACATATGCTCACCCTGGTCAATGATATCCTTGATCATACCAAGATGGAAGCCGGGAAAATGGAACTGGCTTTAGCCCCTGTTAATATGAAGCAATTTGTGGAAAAAATCGTATCACAGTTTAGCAGCCAGGTGGAAGTTAAGGGTCTTCAGTTTAAGACCTATACAGATCCCGCATTGGATATCGAACTCATAACTGATGAGATGAGATTACAGCAGGTGCTTGCTAACCTGCTTTCAAATGCTATTAAGTTTACAGAAAAAGGAAGTATTACGTTTTCTGCCAGCAAGATCATTGCTTCCAGTTCCAAAGTAACAGTGCAGTTTATGGTTCAGGATACCGGAATAGGCATACCTGAAAATAAGCGACAAGAAATATTTGAGAGTTTTACCCAGGCCAATGTAGAAACGACGAGAAAATATGGAGGCACGGGTCTTGGCTTAACTATTACAAAAGAGTTATTAGAAGTATTTAATTCTGAGCTTGTCTTACAAAGTGAGGAGGGTAAAGGGAGTAAATTTATTTTCATGCTGGAATTACCAGTAGGTGGTAAGCGCAAAGTGTATATACCGGAGAAAAGTATAAGCAAACTGCCTGAGTTGACCGGTATAAAAGTATTAGTTGCTGAAGATAACGAAGTGAACATGACAATTGTAAAACGATTTTTGCAAAAATGGGGTATTGAAATAAGTGAGGCAGTAAACGGGAAAGTGGCAGTTGAATTGTTTACCAAGGGCAATTATGATCTTTTGTTATTCGACCTGGAAATGCCAGAAATGGACGGGGCACAGGCTTTAAATGAGATCCGGAAACTGGATGAAAAAATCCCGGTGATGGCGTTTACTGCTGCTGTATACGACAATATGTATGCCGACCTAAAAGAAAAAGGATTTACGGATTTTATTCATAAACCATTCCGGCCAGATGATTTGCATAGTAAAATAGCAGCCTATACGTTAGCTAAAAGGGCATAAAAATATCCCGATAACTAAAATTAAAAGGCTTCAATCTCTGATTGAAGCCTTTTTTGTAGCCCGTACGGGATTCGAACCCGAACGGAAATGCCGTATTGGACGTGGATTTCAGCGGCTTAAGGTCTCAAGGTTACCGAAAAGTTACCCTGCCAAAAGCCTACGAAATAGCCTGATTTGTCAAGAACTTTCAGGACATTAAAATACGAAAAGGGTTGTTGAAATAGGCTATTCTGTGCATATTTTTTTGCACAGTATAATGATGCATCTTGAATTATTTTGGTAATGCTGATGCCTCTTCTATGCCTTTGATATAACCAGGAAATAAGTGAACGAGGGTTATATTAAAAACGATCTTACAAGGTTTTCGTCCAGGCCAGTGAATTCGCAGAACTCTTTAACTGAAATAAATTCTCCTTTTTTCTTTTTGTATTTCTTCCTGATCCGGGCAAGCAGTTTTCTTGCGGCCCTTTCTTTACGACCGGTAATGTTCATGATGTCTTTTGCATAGATGACTATGCGATTGGGGATCGTTTGCTGCATAACCCTGCATATAAGGAACCGATGCTTTGAAAGCGATTGGAATCATTTTAAACTTGTGGTGTTGACATTGCAAAATTACAATCCAGGTACCGGGAGTGTGATTTGCAAAATGAATCAAATTAAATCAATCTAAATCCTATGGCAAGACAAAAAGGTATTATCAAACTGGACGGGACGATAGGCGACATCACATTTTATAAGAGTCGTGATGGCTACCTGGCCAGAGAAAAAGGTGGCATTCCTGCCGACCGTATCGCTAATGACCCTGCGTTTCAGCGGACCCGTGAGAACGGCGCTGAGTTTGGCCGGGCAGGTAAAGCCGGTAAGGTTCTTCGCAATGCGATCCGTGGTCTTTTGCAAAATGCGAAAGACGCAAGGATGGTGAGCCGGTTGACTCAGGAAATGGTTAAGGTGATCCAGGAGGACGCTACGAACCCAAGAGGACTCCGGAATGTGATCGATGGAGAGGCAGAGCTTTTGGAGGGCTTTGACTTTAATCTTAACGGCAAACTGGGCACTACACTGTATGCCCCGTTTACATCTACAATTGACCGGGTGGCGGGAACATTGACGGCGAATATTCCGGCTTTTGTACCGCTGAATATGATTGCAGCTCCGGGCGGAACTTCTCACTTTAAAATCGTTTCTGCAGGTGCAGAAATTGATTTTGAGAATGAGGTTTTCGTTGCGGATGTTCAATCCACTGCAGTGCTTCCCTGGGATGCGAATGCAACTGCCGTGATCAACCTAGCCAATGCAGTTACAGCAAACAGTACTCATCCTTTATTCCTTGTGCTAGGCATCGAGTTCTACCAGCAGGTGAACGGTCAGATGTATCCGTTGAAAAACGGTGCATTTAATGCCCTGAACATCGTGAAAGTGGATGGGGACTAATTTTTAACCCTAATAACAATTGAAGTGAAAATGAGTAACCCCGGCCGTGCCTGGCAAACTGATGATTCGCTTATTTGGGAAGAAGCATAGCATTTTCCCATGTATTAAATCTTAAATCCTATGAAGATGGAACTGGAGTTAATCAGAACATATTTCCCCAATGGAGTCAATGGAGAGATCCTCCACCAAGGCAAAAGGTTGTGCAGTTCAATTGAACTGCCCTGGAAAAACAACCAGCAGCGAATATCCTGTATTCCTGAGGGCAAGTATGAGCTGAGCAAACGGTACAGCCGACGATTTGGCTGGCACTTGTTAGTGAATAATGTGGTTAACAGAAGTTACATTTTAATTCATGCCTACAATGATGCCTTAAAAGAATCAAAAGGCTGTATCGCTCCGGTTTCCAAATGCACAGGAGAAGGAAAAGGGATTCAGTCGAGATTGTCGTTGAAGAAAATACTTGCAGTGACTTATCCCGAACTGGAAAAAGGAAACAAAGTTTTTATCACCATAAAATCTGTACGAACATGAAACAAATCATGCAAAGGGTGAATGCTCCTACACCAAAGTTCTTTAAGAAGCTTCGTAATATAGGATTGGCTTTGGCGGCTGTTGCCGGTACCATAGTTGCTGCACCGGTGGCACTTCCGGTTGTGGTTGTGAAAGTGGCCGGTTACCTGGCGGTGGCCAGTGGTGTGTTGAGCGCCGTCAGTCAAACGGCTGTGGAGGGTGAGTGATGAACCAGTTATTTGACAGAACTACCAAAACAGGAACTGCCGGTGGTACATTGCTCGCCATTTTTGGTATCAGCAGCGAAGATCTTATTAAAACAGCTGTGCTTGCTGCCGTCGGTGCCGTGGTGAGTTTTGGCGTCACAATCCTATGTAAGCTTCTTTTTAAACGATTCAGAAAATAAATGCACTGATTGTGGTGACCAGTGCAATAAGGCCTCCTGAGCAATCAGGAGGTTATTTTTTTAAAGTGAAAGTTGTTTTTTTATTTCTTCCTCGAGCAAAGCTGAATAACCTTCACTGATATATGAAATTTTACCAGATCTGCCAATCAATACATATAGGGGTAATGCATTTACAGCGTAAACATTCCTCGATTGTTCATTTCCTACTCCCAGTTCAAAACTGACCTTCATTTTCTGAGCAAGACTCTTTGAAGGCTGCAGGTTTTCTTTGTCGTGAATTATTCCATAAACATCGAAACCCTTTGATTTATATTTCTGCTGCAATGCTTCCAAGTTGGGTATTGAGGCAATGCAAGGCCCGCACCATACTTCCCAAAAATCCAGTAGGACCACTTTACCTTTAAAAATGTCAGAAGAAAGGGATTTGCCCTCGAACGAAATAAAATTGAATGAAGGGTAGTCTTTTCCAAATAAAGAAAGTAGTTTTTTATTTTCATATTGATCTTCTGGTTTGTAATTCACGGGGTAGCGTTGCATTGAAAAATCATAAGCCAATGATTGTTCGTTTACCTTAATCACTTTGATCCGATAATATAGATCTTGAACTTTTCCTAAAGTTTCCTGGTGATGGCGGGAACCCACAGGCAACATCATTTTTTTGTCAATTATCAGGGTCTTAGACCTTTTTCGAACATCATACAAATCAATATCGGGCAGCAGGATTCTCAAGTAATAATTGTTTTCATCTTCAGTCAATTCAAGCCCTGTGGCTTTGCTGGTATCAATCCTTACCAGATCAGGGAGAATAAGCTGGCCTCCCGGTTTGCCTACAATGGCTTCTACCAGTTCCGGTTTTGTGTCAATTGAAAACGTTTTCTTTTCATGGTTAATGTAAAATGAGGCCAAGCCATCATAAATTGATTCACTATTAATGCCATTCCTTATTGCCCAAAAGCGGAAACCAAAAATGGAATCACCCGGTAAAGCTGAAAGCTTAACCTCGCCGGCCATTGTCCTGACTGTTCCGGTAACAAGTGTATCCTGCCGTTCAAGTTTATAGTAAGCTGTTTTTAGATTTTGCTGAGCCAGTTTCACCCTGGTAATAACTTGTTCTGGTGTTTGGGCATGTGAATAGATAGCGAATGCAGATAACACTGCGATAGAGATAAAAGGTTTCATGGCCAATGAAATTTTGGGAAAAATAGAATAATATGGGAAAGCCAAATGTTAAAATATAAGCTGTGAGTTATGAAGCCCCCCTAAAAAGGAGGCGCAATGGAAGAAGAAAAGAAAGCGGAACCACCAGCAAGGTGGAGCCACAAACCCGAAGGCAACAGAAACAAACGGACAGAAACAAAACCACCGGAGCGAAAGACACAATACTTGCCAACAAACCTGCAAAGCGGACGACGACGAACTGACATAGATAAACATTTAAAGATGAAAAAATAAAATAACTGCTATCTGTCAGCGAAGGGAAACGGTAGTAGCTGCACTCCAAAAGGAAACGGAATAAATGCGTGGATTACTGCGGATGAAATACTTGATGCAGCTGGTGCAGGAACAGAAGATGAGGATATGCACTACAGCTTTATGCCGTAGTCTTTTGGATGCACCGTTTTCCCGTAGCTATCTTGCAGTGTATTTTATTTTTTTTAAATGGTTTTTCTGGAGTCGTTGCTTCCTGTTGTTGGTTGGTATGTGGTTGTCCTGGTAGTGCCGGTTTTAATCACCGGCCTTTTCTATTTCTGCAAAATACTTCTGGAGCAAACAGCGCTGTATCTTATCAGTGGCCATCAGCTGCTCTGCAAGGGAGGATCTTAACTTGCGGAGTTTGTCAAGCTGGGTAAGTATCTGCTGAAAGCGGGACCAATCAGGAAGGATGAGCGGCGCCAATTCACGAACCAGGTCCCTGACATCACTAAGAACGATAAAGGGAATGGCAGAGCCACGGTGCCGGATCTTAAACTTGCCTGACTGATACAAGCCATAGACCAGCCAGAAATAGAAATTAAAATACTGTTCATGAGGACAAACCACGATAAAGGAATTTGTCCAGGGCTGGAAGCCTGGCTTGCCGGCATTGCAGCCTTTGCAAAGTATAAAAAATGAATGCGGTGGAATTGCGGCGCCAGAGTGATAGCAACGGATGGAGGGATACATCATAGCTTTAAAGTTTTGTCGGCCTTGCTTCGCTCCATATCATTTAACCTAAAAGAGAAAAGAAAAAACCGAAAAAAAAGAAAAGAGAAAGCATCTCCATCAGCAGCCGGTGCACCGGCCAAAAGGAAACGGAATAAATGCGTGGATTACTACAGATGATTTTCTTGATATAGTTTGTGCAGGAACTGAAGATGAGGATATGTACTGAAGCTTTATGCCGTAGTCTTTTGGCTGCTGAGTTTTAAGTAAAAGCTGAATAGAATTACGGAAGATGAGTTTTATACTGAAGGTGAGCGGCTGCTATCTTTGCTTTATTCTTTTTGTATTTATTATTACATCTGCTTGATGCTTAGAATGGTATTGTAGTTGTATTGTTATTTTTAATCTCATTTAACAATTCCTTATTGCTGTATTCCTTCCTGTTATAGTTAAAATAATTTAAATTAGGAATAGATTTTTCATGTTTTTAAGTTTAAGTAATATGAAAAACAACCCTTTACTACTCTTGATACTAATTTGCTTTAGTTCCTGTTTGAAGGAATATCCAAGCGAAATAATTACCAAAGACAATACACTGGATAAGGAAAGTGCTGTTGCTAACGTAGCCAAAAAAGCTGATAACATAATAATTTGTCATCAACAGCCCAACGGTAGTTGGCAACTCCGTAGTATAAGTATTACTACATGGCCTACGCATCAAGCACACGGTGATGTGAGATTAGATGATCAGGATGGAGATGGATATGTTCCTAATAATTCATGCGGATATGGTAGCCAGGGTGATTGTGATGACAATAATTCTTTAATTATGCCTGGAGTTGCTGAGATATGCAATGGGATAGATGATAACTGTAATGGAGTAGTTGATGAGAACTGTTATAACGCTGTGGTTATATGTGATCAAGTATGGATGACCGAGAATCTTAATGTTTCAGTATTCCGGAATGGAGAGCAAATACCAGGAGGACCATCGGTTAACTGGATTTTGGGAAACCAAGATGGTATTGCATGGTGCCATTATGGCAATGATGCCAATAATGATGCGATATATGGAAAGTTGTACAATTGGAATGCCGTTAATGATGTAAGAGGGCTTGCTCCTGAAGGCTGGCATATCCCCACGGAAAATGAATGGTATAAACTGTTTAGGTGTCTTGATCCTTTAACAGATACTGCGAACGGGTCACAAACTTTTAGTTTTGTGGCGGGTGGTCTTTTAAAGGAAGCAGGACTAACTCATTGGGTATTTCCCAATGCGGGAGCTACAAACAGTACTGGATTCACTGGGTTGCCCGGAGGCTGGCGGGATGATGAGGGAACTTTTTCTTCTCAGGGAATAAGAGGTTTTTGGTGGAGCTCTTCAGGCAGCCCCTATAATACTAATCCGCAAGGAGGTGGTGGACCAGGAAGTGCAAGAGGATTTATGTTAAGTTCCGACCTCCCATATGTTTATGGACAAGGTAGGCCTGCCAGTTATGGCATGTCTGTTAGATGTGTAAGAGACTGATATTTTCCTAGTTAGGTTTTTTTCTCCAGAGCTGATATCTGTTGCAATGAGCTACAGTATATATTGAGGATATAAGTTTACAATGTACATTTCTGACAACTAAGTTTACTGCTACAGCTGCACGGCTGGTACTTTACTGATTTTTTTGATGAAGGATTCTTGCTTCAATAGGCTCTGATGTTTAGTAGTTTGAGAGCCATTTCTTGATATCGTTAAAGTCTTTCAGTTCTAATTGATTTTCTATGAGTTTTGCTTCTTCAACTGCATCTTTAGTGAAGAAGCTAGTGGTAACTATTATGCTTTTAGATGGCCTACGAGTATAATGGACGCCTTGCACTTGACGTATAACCCCTACATCAATCTTATTATCTGGAGCATATCTTTTGCATTCTACATAAGCAAGAAAATTAGCCACAGTATTTTTAATGTTTGCAATTATATCACGACCACCGTCACGAGTAGCTTTGGTCAATTCAACATTAAACCCTAAATCTTTGAGAATACTTGCTATTAATTCTTCAAATTTTCTTGGATTAATATCATATAGTTTCTGGGGATACTTTTTGAAAAATAATTTTATTTCGTCGCTAATATCAGTAACTATAATTGTGGATTTGCTGTCAAACAAGGTCGAATTATATAAATCGGTTTCAATTTTTCCAGCTTTCGAAATTTGTTTCATCTTTGAAGTCAGCTTATCAATAGCTTTAGCTTCTGTTTCAAAGGAGACTTCACCTTCTGAAAATCTATAGTGACCATCATCTTCAAGAGCAACTATAACATAGCTCCAATCTTTGTCAATGTTGTCCCTCAGCACAGTTCCTAATAAATAAGATTCGTCATCAGAGAACCAATATTCTTCTGTTACCATTCCAATTAATGCAGGATGTTTAACAAGATTGTAGTTGTTGAATTCTTCTTCTGTTATCGTTTTTAAGGCCATTTGGTTATATATTATTTATGCTGTCACAATATATTAGCTACTTCACGGAATACGAAAGTAAAAGTTAATGCCGAACAATTGTCTTGACACATTTAATTAACTCTAAGTGTTTTAAGTACAAGATTGCATAAACTGAAAAAAGATGTCGGTAATCCGTGATTACAGCGATCGGCAGCTATAATCTTTCGTAGAGTTATGCACTGCAGGCAAAACTGGCAGGCGAACCGGATGCAGTCAAAAAGAAGGGTAGGCTTGCTTGCAATAGCATTGGCTTTTTTGCTGCAGTAGGTTCCGCCGTCCGCCACCACACCGCCACGCCAGCCAGACCGGATGGGCCGGGAGCCGCAGCCCCGGCGATAAATGCCGGGGCAAGGCGTAGGCACACCAGAACGCCTTTCGGCCAAATTATTCAGCCGCAGCGAAGCGGAGGCACTATCAAATAAGTGGCTGGCTGGCCGGCAGGTGGCGGATACACGGAGGATGCCGCCTGGATGTGGCGCTGCTGGTAAGCTGCGACACAGACAGAGTGCGGCAGGAGCGAAGGCGACCGACCGCAGCGCAAAAAGCCTGACAGCCTGCGATAGCACCCGAAGCGATGAGGAACGAAGAGCGAAGGGCATCCTGGCGACTGCATCACTTTATTTAATAAAAGATTTATTGCAGTGGCCGGGATGGGCTGGCGGGATTTTTTGCTCAAGGGAGGGAGACCGAGCACCTTTTTTCCTGTCCGAAGGTGAAGCTGGCTGCAAGAGATTGTTTTATTATTGAAAGAGATAGATAGTGCAGCCAGGTGCGGTGGGTTCGGCAGTTGTTGGCCGGACGCAAGTGGTCGGCTTGCCGCCGCTGCGGCCGGACAAGGACTGCCGGGAGAGGCAATTGGAAGAGGTTGTTGATTGCCGTAGGTGGCTTGACCTGGCCTGCATACTTTCTTAAATGAATGCGATCCATGCAGGCCGGGACAAGCGACCTGCAGGCAGATTCCTCACTGCGTTCGGAATGACAAGAGAGGTGATGCCGGCGGCGGCTGAAGTATGGCATGGCAGAGTTTACGGCGCCATGCTTTTTATGGAAGCCGCCGGAGGCTTGTTGGATTGATGCCATGAAAACGGAACGTACAAGTGAGTGACACAACAGGCGATGCCATGAAAAACTGAAGCTGGTAACAAAAAAATTAATCAGTGAAGTAGTTGAATTTTTTAAGTCGTGAAATGATTGCTCCTTTTGTTCTGCCGAAATGGTCTGCTATGGCGCTGATGGGATTGTCACTTTCGTATAGCTGTTTGAGTTCTTCATCGAGTTCGGGAGTCCAGGGTCTGTAAGCATCTTTATGGGATTCTCTTTTTTGTGCAACAGAGTATGCTTTTTCTTTGATCAGTTTTATGGCCTGTGCATTTGGTTTGATAGTCTTTTCGATAACCGCTGTTTTGCCTGGCAACAAGAAGTTGAACATTTCTTCATCCATATCTACTTTGATGACATTTATCAGCGGAGTAGCAGGGAAGTTTTTTGGCATTAAGGTTTCAGGGATATACAGCTTGTTTTTTGTACGGGTTACTGCTACATAAAGCAGGTTAATTTCTTCATTCAGTTTGGAAACATCAAAGACAACATCCTCTTTGGCTGATTTGGGTTTCATGAGGTCGGCTTCTTTAATGAAATCGTTGACAAGGTAAACGACATCATATTCCATGCCTTTTGCACGATGAACGGTGGAAAATATCATTTCGGCTTTACTGCGATTCTCATCGCCGGTGTGTAAATCTTTGAGTTGTTTGATTATGCCGGGAATCTCGTTGCCGTATTCTTTGACAATTTCGACCATCATGCCTAACTGTACATCTTCTGTTTTTTTGATATAATCTTCAAGATCATCCAAGCTGTTCATTGATTTGACCAGCTTATCACGAATTTGGTGATGATTGTTATTGTAGAGGCTGAGTACATCGTAAAGAGATGCACCTTCGTCGGCATAGGTGTAGGAATTGATGTTTCCTTCAAAGTATATGTGCTTTACTTTGGGGTTATCTGTAATAAAATCAATGGCATTTAGCAACAGCCCCAAATTGGTTCGTGCAATGGTGGCTTTTGAATTTTCTTCTGTGGCTGAGCCCTTGCCGGTGATAGTAATCGGGCTGTTCTTTCCTAAATGATTTTTCCATTTGAGCAGTTCGTTTGCCAGGTTGGCGATTGGCTGCTGAAACCTAAAACTGGCAGAAAGATTGAAAGTTGGAAAGTCTGTTTTCTCCAATGAATTCACAGCATAACGCCAGCCATATATCTGCTGGTGTGTGTCGCCTACGATGACTTTTGTGGCTTTTTGATTCAGGAACACACTGAGCATGGCTGCGGAGGCATCCTGTCCTTCATCAAATAAAATGTAATCATAATGCAGCACAGGTTTTGACAACTGGAATTTCTTGAGATAAAAATCATGAGTGATTTCTATTTCTCCTTTATCCATCTTACTTAACAGCAACCTGGTGCCGTCCTCAATGTATTTGTAAAATGACTGAACAAAAGAAATAGCTTTGGCATCGGAAATAGTATCGAGATAATTCAGGTCCTGCACTTTTGGAGTATCGCTGTTGCAGAAGTAGGTGATAAACTTACTGATGTGGTTGGCGATAATATACTCTGTGTGCTTCTCACCGTTTCCCTGTAAGCCTAAAAGTTCTACTATTTCATGTGTTTTGTAGCCCTGTGCCCTGACTTTGTAGCCATTATTGCGGACAATATGTTTGAAGGCCAAAGAGTGGGCTGTTTCGACCTTGACATTGTGAAGATTTCGTGCTGCAAATTTTCGTTGGGCTTCGAGTTTGACGGATTTATTGAATGCAAGGTAGAGAATGCGGGAGCCGGGTGGCCGGCTAGTGGCATATTCGATGAGGGTAGTGGTTTTGCCAGAGCCGGCGACTGCATTGATGCGGCAATTGGCAGTAGAAATAACGATTGAAGATTGTTCTGGTGTTAAAGTACTATTAGATTGCATAGGAAATTAAATAAGCATTTGTTCTACAGACCTGACAAGATGCCATTTTTAATATACGAACAAAGTTGACCAGAAAAATTTTGGTAGTAAAAAGAAGTTAGATTTATATGTAATATTAGAAAAGCAAAAATGTAAGGCCACCATAATCTCCTAATTTAAAAGTTTGTTCAATTCCTATTAAATCAACTTGTGAACCTGGAGCTATTGAAGAAACCCATTTTGAAAGAGGGGCAACATTCTCAATATACTGAGGCTTTGGAACGGAGTTATCAATTTCGTGAAATAAAGATTGTAAATATTCTTTGTGTACATTTATTACAGGCTTCTTTGATAACCCAGTTAGTTTAGCTAATGAATCTGAACGAAAGCAATAGTGCTGTGATGGATCAGCTTTCCAGCGGATAAACATGCATGGTAAAATATCAAGCTTGGTGTAATGAATCGCTGTACATTCAATTGAAGTGTCGAATTGTTTTTTCAATGAAAGAATAGAGTCTAATCCTGGCTCCAGATTTTTTGCAAGATCTATGAAGAGCTTTTTGGGCATCAATAAGTGAGATGCAAAATGGTCAGCTTCAATTTCGTGCAATGGCTTTTTTAGCAAAGGATTGTCTGATAAAAAAGCTAATGATATACCTTTTTTGAGCTGATTTCTGTGATTGTCAATAAAGTAATGTCCAAAATCATGAGCAATTGTGAATCTAGCTCTTGGTGCTTTGATATCTGGCAACTGATCCGCATTAACATAAATAAAAAAATCCCCTTTTTCATGAACTAATTGGCCAAGAAAATGGTTGCCATAACCTTCATGAATTATGGTGATGTCTTTATCGAAAGCAATTTGTTCAAGATTTACTCTTCCATTGGCTAAATTTTGTTCGCCAATATACTCTGCTAGTTCTTCTATTTCAGAAAGAGTTGAAGACATTATCATTATTTTTTCTTATTGCGTTTGGCCTTATCTCTGTCCTCCTTCATTTTTTCCAAAATATCCGTAGGAAGCTGAGAACCTTCCCGGGCTGCCATAGCGAGATTTTCAAAAGCCTCTAGCTTCTTTTTCTTTGTTTGAAGGGGAGATTTTGAAGTAATGAAAGATGGTTCCTGAAGTTCTTCTGGCAAAATAATATCTGTTTTGCCATATCTTTTTTCGAATTCTAAAACCTCTTCAGGTGTTTCAGGAAATAAAAGACCTCCTTTACGGAAGGCTTTCTGAATCATTTTTTCTTGCCTGGTCTCATTGGTATTTTCAACATTTTTTTTCATAAGTAAATTTTTGAACAGCAGGTTTAGTTTTTATTTTGGAAGCAAAGGCTTTTTAATTTTCGATAGGTTCTAGACTTAATTTGTCGGATATTTTCAGGTGTGGTGTTGTAAAGTTTACAAAGATATTCCATCGTATTAGGAGTCAAATGCAGCTTAGATTCGATACATCCTTCCATCGCATACTCAAAAAGGATATGTTTATCTCTTTCATTTTTAATACTGCCTAACGCCTGGACAAGAGTAAGCATAAACTGATTTGTGATCTCAATTTCATCTTCCTCCGAATGTTCTTTAACCAGTTTCAGTTCCGGAGGTGGTGAAACCGATTCGGGTAAAAGAGAATTGATTTCATCTATTGCCTCAATGTTGATTCTTTTAGCGTATTCTTTTCTGAACTGGTTTTTAGCCGATTTGCTCAACCAACTCTTTATCCGGGCGGTACATTCATTTTCAGATGCATTTTCAGGGAATTTAAATTTGGGTTTGTTCTGATAAATACTACTGAAAGTTTCTTGGGTAATATCTTTTGCAAGATCTTCTGAATTATTGAAATTCCTTGTAAGATGTACAGTTGTTTTGAAAACGTACCCTTTGAATTTGTGAAAGAACTGTGTGTAAAGAGCATCATAGTTCTGCTTATCTTTTGCGGCACATAAAGCCTGAATGAGCTCTTTATCTGTTAAAGCGACCATTAGTTTTGGATTTAAAGTGGTGATTTCCATACCGGACTTTATTTGTTAATAATATAATCAGAAACCGTGACAGGTCGATCTTGGTATCATATATATTCTAATAATCCACAACCGTGACAAGTTACGTTGTCACGGTTATTGATTCTATATGTATAACAAAATCTGATAATTATGGACACACAAAACAGACCTGAGATCGATGTAGAACATTTTGCCAAAGAGGGCAAAGAGATTCCCAAAGGGCATACTTATATTATTACTGTAGACCGTCAAAAGTATAAAGTAACGGAAGAGTGTATGACCGGGAAAGAGATCTTAATAATTGCCGGAAAGACGCCACCTGAACGATTCCAACTGAATATGCGGCTTAAAGGAGGCAAAGTTGTGAAAGTGGGATATGATGAGAAAGTTTGCTTTACGACACCTGGTGTTGAAAAGTTTATGACTATTCCACTGGATCAAACAGAAGGAGGTAAGTAAATGAGAAGGCAATTTCAATTACCTGAAGCAGATGTAATGTTTTTGGATGAGTTGGGTTTACCCTGGGAGGCTTTGAATGATCGTGGAATGCACTGGGTGATTATTTATAATTACCCTGTGCCACCCGGGTACAATGTGACTGAGGTTTCTGTGGGAATTAAGATTGAGACTGGTTATCCCAGGGCACAGTTAGATATGGCCTATTTTTTCCCGGCCATCACCAGGCTTGATGGCAAAGCTATTAATGCCATTACTGTTCAGTCTATAGACGGGAAGCAGTTTCAAAGGTGGTCGAGGCACAGATCGGGACAAAATCCATGGAGGGAAGGAGTTGACGATCTTTCAACACATATGGCTTTAGTTAGTTTTTGGTTTGAACAAGAATTTATAAAACGACCTAATGGCATTGCAGCTTAGAATATCAGGATTACATCATGAAGTTTTGAAAGAACATTTATTGCCACCGGATGGGAGGGAGGCTGTAGCTGTTGCACTATGTGGAAGGTATAGGAACGGTCAGGATAAAATAATAATGGTACATGACCTGACCTTAATACCTCATAATGAATGTTATTCACGGGAATGGGATTTATTATGCTGGCCAACAGAGAGAATCATTCCTTATTTTGAAAGAATCAGAGGAGGTGATTTTGCAATTTTGAAAATTCATAGTCATCCGGGTGGTTATGAGCAGTTTTCGGCGACAGATGACAGGTCTGATCATGAATTTTTTGATTCTGTATTTGGATGGACAGATAGTAATGAGCCACATGCCAGCGCAGTAATGTTACCAGATGGTAATATTTTCGGAAGGTTTTTCTTTGATGATCTTCACCATGAGCCTATTGACTTAGTATCAGTAGCTGGTGATGTGATACACAGATTTAAGAAAGGTAGCAGTTACTCTATTGCAGAACATGCCCAAAGAACAATTCAGGCATTTGGAGAAAAAACTTACCAATTATTGCGAGGACTGAGTATTGGTATAGTGGGATGCTCGGGAACCGGAAGCCCATTAATTGAACAACTGGTGAGGTTAGGAGTGGGTAAGGTTGTTTTAATTGATCCCGATAAAGTAGAATTTAAGAACTTAAACAGAATACTTAATGCTACATGGAGTAATGCAGAAAGCGGGGATTATAAAACAGAGGTATTGGCAAATGCAATTAAGAACATTGGAATCGGGACTGAGACCGAAATCCATCATGTCAATTTATATGATGAGGTATCGACTTTACGGTCTTTAGCTGGATGTGATATAATATTTGGATGTGTTGATTCTGTAGATGGCAGACATTTGTTGAATCAATTATGCTCATTTTATCTTATTCCTTATTTTGATCTTGGAGTGAAATTAGAGGCAGATGGTTTGGGTGGAGTAAATAAGATTTGTGGGACAGTACATTATATTCAACCGGCTAAATCATCTTTATACACAAGGGGACAGTATACGATGGAAGACCTAAGGGCAGCAGGTCAATACAGGAAAAATCCAGCTGAATACGAAAATCTCAAAAAGGAAGCCTACATTAAAAATGTAAACGTTAATAACCCTGCGGTTATAAGTGTAAATATGCAAATTGCGAGCCACGCAGTGAATGAGTTTTTGAACAGGATACATCCATATAAATCTGAATTACCGGGACAATATGCATCCAGTACCATTGATATTACTGAAGGTTATATTGTCAATGTGCAGGAAGCAGATTTTGAAGCTGATGCATACCTGCGACGGAAGGTTGGTCGGGGAGATATGATTCCATATATTGAAATGCCTGAATTGTCATGTTGAAAAGAATGAAAGGAATATTGCGTATATTAGTCAAGTGGCTTCAACCTAAACATAAGACTGAATATCAAGAAGAGTTACCTGATCTCCTAAATAACAAGACTATTTATATTGTTGGCCAACCTGAGCAACCGTGGATGGTTGCTTTTAAGTGTCCATGTGGGTGTGGCAATGTGATTCATTTAAACCTACTTCAAGATAGTAACCCAAGATGGCGGATAATAAAAAATTCTAAAGGCAGGATTACTATCTCTCCGTCAGTGTGGAGGACAAGAGGTTGCAAAAGCCATTTTTTTGTAAGGAAAAGTAAGATTGATTGGATTTAATTTTAGAGTTGATAATCCTGACTTATATCAGGCATTAACCAAACTTTTTTTTGTGTTCATCACACTTGCATTTCGAAAATGAGTGTTTTCGGGAACTACCAATTTATAAGGCCGGTTGAAGGCTTCCTGGGAAACTTTGAAACGGTCGGCCAGTTTGCGGATTACTTCTTTGGAAAGCCCTTTTTTGTAGTTGAGAATGTCTGAAACATAGCCCTTGCTAATATCGAGCACCGTTACAAGGTCTTTTGCTATCATATTGTGTTCATCCATGAGAGAATGAAGTAGCTGAACCGGGTCGAGTTCATCAAAAGTATTATGTTCTGTATCCCATTTTTCAATCAGCAAGGTGAGCAAGGCAATTTCGTCTTTTGTGTTGCGGTCTTTTGCGCCAGAAAAGACGAGTTCTTCGAGAGTGTTGCTGTACTCCCTGTATTGGGCTTTGCTGGTGATGACCTTGTATTTGAGTGTTCGCATTGTCCTTAATTTAGTAAATACTTACTGTGTATTGTTTGTTATTTCCGCAAAGCTTGTCGTACTCTGCATGTGTTCCGATCCAGCATACAAACAAGTGAACCTGTTTATCTCCAAAAGCATATTTGCCAATCAACCGGTAGTTATTCCCGCCTATGTCAAAAACTGCCCTGTTTGATCCTTTGCCCAACAAATCCGTACTCGGAAAAGTTGCCTGGATGTCTGCCGGCATTTCCCATTCTGCATATTTGATCTTGGTGAGCCAATCTTTGAACGGTGCCCTGCTCTGCGGATTTTGCCTGGCAAATTCTTCGATTGTTTCCTTTCTTATTAAATGAACTTTCATGCCAAAGATAAGATTTTAATTTGAAAAGTTCACAATTTGTGAACTTTTTATAGATTTAAGAATATCCTTTCAATAAAGTGTTTTGTGCATCTACAAGTATGATTCTTAAGGAATTAGGGTAGTCTTAGCCATTTATGCTCGTCAAATGAACGTTCTTTTTCTTCACCTTTATAAGTAAACTTTACAAAAAGTATTTTTTGTTTTCCAGGATCAGGGTCATTGCCATTTACAATTCCATTGTCAACCTTAAAATGTAATTGCTTTTCTTTCTCAACAATTCTCTTTAAAGTATCAGTAATGTCAATCTCATTCGGTTCCTCATTGGAGGAAGAGAAATATTTGGCATAAATTATTTTTATATCATTTGACAAATTAGAATTGATCATGGAACTAAACTCAGACATAGCAGTGTTATTAGCACCAGACTCCAGTTGTTCACGGAGAGAATCTATAAAACTAAATGCATCATTGCCAGCAGATGCAATTAATTCAATGTAAAATGATTTGTTATTAGAAATAAGAGAGAAGCATTCGTCATCGGTAAATACCTTGAAAAGTATTCTTCTAACTGCATCGCCACTTTTTTCCTTCAAACCTCCAAGTTCTCTGAGAGGCAATTCGAAAAACATGAAATGTTCGGTTGTAATGTCAATATCTCTTAAAAAACGATCTCGTATATCTTTTATAACTGGTTGCAGATGCGATTTGTCGGCTATTTTATAAACTAATTGCCATTTGCTTAAAGTATCTTCTTCGGATATGTCATAATCGTCAGGAGTATCTACAATCGAGTGTAGTGAATTTTTAAATGCCGCAAATACATTGTCATTCAATGAATTGATCCTTTTAGTACTGACAAGTATTGCCAATAAATCAAAAAGGTAGGATGAGGAGTCTTCAAAAGCCTCATTCCAATCATCTTCGGAGGCTTGTTCTGTATATCTAACAGCGGTTTCTAATATATGCCTAATAAGTTCATTATCAACTTTTACGGCTGACTTGTAAAAATCAGAATCGGGAATAATACTGATTAGATTGTCTACGGTAAGTTTAGTCTTCAGATAACCAGCCCAAGGATTTAGCTTATCTATCAAGACATCTTGCGTTATATCTAACGATGTTGCAATATTTTGGAATTCAGGCAAAACCTTTTCAATACTCATGGAATTACCTGAACCTTCAACAGTAAGCTTCTTAGCTATAGAGATTAGTGCAGGCTTAGACCAAGTAGTGGCGGTTAGTAATAGGCTACCGTAATAATTATAATGTTGGATTCGTGTTGATACTTCACTAATAAACCTATCATCTATTATATCGAGAATTGCACTATCTATACCGCCCTGATTGGTAAAAGACTCACCCCTTGCTATACGCATTGCAGAAAGTTCATAATATTCCGGGGAGTCCTTTTTAGCAGCAGACAGCAACTCATATATTTTTGAATCAGAAAGTTTAGTTGAAAGATAAAGTGCTGGGGAAACAGCTTTATAAGCATCAAATATTGAATCAAGGTTTTCAAGAGTCACTTCGCTTTTCTTAATGACATTCTCTAATTCTGCTTTAAATTGTGTAAAGGAATAATTGGTTTTAATATTCCAAAGAATCCAGGTATCATCCAAAGCGTTTGGAAGTTTATCGATATAGAATTTCTCCAATTGAGCATTATCACAGGTCACCTTGAATTTTCCATAATTTTCCTCGCCTTCAAACGCATAATCTACAAATACATCAGGCGCCACGGCTTTTGAATCAATCAATTGAATGTATCCAATATCAATATTGTTTTCGTTTAGGAAGTTTTCAAGATTCTGGAGTACTGCAAAGTATTTGGAACCTGAAAAGTCTTTGACATTGTAGAATTGGTCCAGTAGAAATTTTACGAACTTCTTTTTATTATGTGTTCTTGCTTTTAAAATAAGGGTTTTGTACACTTCAGTGAATTCAATATGCTGTATCTGAAGGTTCATTTGGCGACCTACAACCCTGTCCCAAATTACCTGCATTGCATCCTGGTCAGCTTCGGTAATTGATTTGTCGATCTGAGTCAGGCATTTGGACATTGCCTCAACTTCGATGTCTTCAGTAGGTATTTGTTCTAGGATTGATATGAAATCAGAATTCTTCGAAAATTCTTTAAGATCTTCAATTTTCATCTGACGAATTGCTATTTCAATTTCCCTTTGTAAAGTCACCTGTGTTGCTTTTTCTATAGGAACGTTATACATTAACGCTGCAATGTTATCAGCCAGAGAATCATCGCTACTAAAAAGATTTCTGGATTTTTCCAAGTAGCCTTTGTTTAAGATTTGAGAAAGGGGGTTTTCAGAAATTTGTTGTCGATTCATGACAAAAAGTGCCATGTAACGCAGCTTTATTTCCTTATCCCAAATTAGTTTTAAAGAAACCAAGTCGTTTATAAAGGCTATTATTTTTCGTGGGGTAATAGAGGTACTATATAAATCAAATACTTTTCTTGTGATGATATATTCCTCCTTTTCATTACCACCGAACGCTTCATTAAACTTATGTTCAAATAATTTCTTCCAATCTGTAATTACTGCAGGAGAAATATTAAAAATTACCGAAAACGTTTTATTTATTAAGTGGTTTGTTTTTTCAAAGTCAATATCTTCCTCTTTTTCCCCAAAGGCTTCCCTTATATGTGCCCTATCAAAGGGTACTATTACGCATATTCTGGAATATGGTTCACTTGAAAAAAAAGTATGCAGTAGAGCCCAAATAACTTTGATTTTTTCAGCAGGCAATCGATCCATGTTATCAAATACAATGACAATATTCATTTTGCTATCCTGATTCAGTTGGCTTAACCAATCTCTGAATTCTCTCAGTGAGGGCTCACTTTCTGATATTGTTTCATCGCTGACCTTCTTTAAATCTTGTTTCTCGTAGATTCTGAATAAATGTACCAGATTCCAATTCTTTTTATCCCTTAAAGCTGAAATAACCCATATAATAATGGCAATTATCAGAGGCGCAGAGGTTATTAGTAATTTTAAGATTTCTTTTCCCTGAGGGAGTGTGTCAGAAATCGATTTTGCCAATGGCATTACTGCTGTAATAATAAGGGAAGCTATTATTGCATAGCTTAATGTAGGTATCGTTTTGGTTACAGTTACTTTTTTTTTGGCTAGTAAATTATTCAGTTTGCTTTTCCACTCTAATTGATTAACTACTTTATTTTTTTGTAGATTTTCGGTTAGTTCTTCCAAAAATGAACGCCTTTGCAAATCCTCCTGATGCGCCCAGGTATCATAAACGAATAAATGAAAGTCTGCACCGAGTTGTTTCTGAATTATGCTAATGGCATTTGATTTCCCGGAGCCCCATTCACCGTCAAGACCGATTAATTTATAATCATTGTCGCCAACTTTAATGTGTTCAGCAATACTTTTTGCTGTTTTCTCCTGTGAGCGGCTTTCAAATAAATCTACACCGCTGGGTGAATTGCTTATAAAACGAGGAAAGGTGGGTGACTTTTGCATAAAATCAGGTTTAATATTGATAGTGAACAAAAATATATTCAAAAACTGGCCTATGAAAGTTTTGCCAAAACTAAAATACTATAAATATTAGTATTTCGATAGTATAAAAATTAGCAAAATAAACAACTATGAATTTTCTACAATGTTTATCTCTTCTTTAGTCAAGCCGTAGAGGTTATATACCAACTGATCTATTTGTTTATCGGTATCATCGATCTCTTGTTGGATTGCTGAGGCTTTGGCTTTTTGTTCCTCAAAGTATTTTAACCATTCAGCTTCTTCGGAAAGTGAAAGTTTTATTTTCTGTTTAGCCAGTTCCTGACTGAACTCTTTAAATGAAAGCGATGTCCAATTGTTGATTTTTTTATTGGTTGCTAAATTTTCAAACTTAGCAAGTAATAATTGCTTAAAGGATTCAACCAGCGATGTCAATTCTTTCTTCTTGGCAAGTGCAGTGTTTACACAATTAATAAAAGGAGTTTGATCAATATTTTCATAATCTGGTATTGGGAATGGTTCAAGAAAGGCTGTTTTAAATCTGAAAAATCCACCTCTTAAAACGTTGCCAGTCTTTTTCAAGTAATACCAAAGAAGGTTGGAATTTAAAATTGCAAGAAGGAATTTGTAGTCAACCGCAACACTCTCTTTTTTTATGAATGAATATATTTGAGTATTGTGATAATAAAAATCTGAATCAAGAGTCATATTTGTACCTAATGAGGTTTCGGGTGTAACAAGTTTTTCCTGTTCAAATAATGAAATTTCCCTGGAACGATGTAAGACATACCAATATTTTGGGTTGGTTTTATATCTGATCTTCTTTTCGATCAATTTCTCTTTAAACGGGAGAAAATATGAGTATGCAAGAGGAAATTTTTCCCTGAATTCATTTTCTTCATAAGGCACAGTTTTCTTATCTAATAAGTAGTGTGGATATATGACGTAAGAAGACACAGAGATTGGCGAGTATTTTTTCACATCATCACCTTTCAATAGGGGCTTCATTAAAGAGGCTTCGATTTCAATTTCTTTGTTTGCTTCTTTTGAATAACCTATAAATTTATCACCTTTGAAAGTTCCTTGAAGAATGAATATATCATCGCCTACAGAAACGATACCTTGACTAATTGAATCAAAAATATCCTTTGCTTTATAAGGAAGGCTATTCAACTTTACAAAAAGGCTTGCGCCTTCTTCGTTTTGTAAATTCCACTTCTGACTACTTAAAGTAGAATAGTCAATATTATCGTAATCAATAGCAAAAGAAAGGTCTAAGGGATTAACTTCCTTATACCTTAAAGATGTATTATTCTTAGAAAGTACTATTATACAAGTATATGTAGAAGCATCCTCAAAGATCATATTAGCTCCAAAGCTTAAAACCGTTTTTACACACCTGTTTTCCAAAAGAAATCTTCTGGTACCTTCTCCAAAATCACTTATCATGAATTTATGTGGAAGTATAAATGACGAAAGACCGGTTGTATTAATCAGGCTAATCGCTTTTTCGATGAACAAAACATAAATGTCAAATCTGCCTGTTGCAGTTAAATAATTGTTTTCATAGAAAATGCTTTCCTGCTGAAAGTTTTCACGGAGACCTTGTACCCGTAAATACGGCGGATTGCCAATGATTACATCAAAACCTCCTTTGTCAAATATTTGAGGGAACTGTTCTTTCCAATTGAAGGCGAGGCTGCCGGCGACTGTAGGATCATCAATGAGACTGTTGCCACATTTGATGTTTTTACTGAGATCGTTCAGTTTTCTTCCTTTCCGGGCTGTTCGAAGCCATAGACTGAGACGGGCTATTTCTATGGCTTCTTCATTGATGTCAACTCCAAAGAGGTTGTTTTCAAGAATGGTGGTTTCAACATCACTGAGGATCATTAAATCACCAAAGAGTTTTGCTTTTAATTCGTCAATGTAACGATGTTCTGCTATCAAGAACTCCAGTGCCTGGTTAAGGAAGGCACCACTGCCACAGGCTGGGTCACAGATGGTTAACTGAAAGAGCCATGAACGATAAGTGTCGAGGGTGGTCAATAGTTTTTTCTTTCGCTTTTCTTCTGCATCGTTTGTTTTGAACTTTCTTGCGATAAATTCTTCTTCAATGATATTCAGTTCCTGCCGCTTTTGCTGACATAGTGCGCCAACTGTATTTTCAACAATATATTTCGTGATGTAACGTGGTGTGTAAAATACGCCATCCTTCTTGCGTTTGGTTTTTGTTTTCTCTACAACATTGCCAGCCAACTCAGCTTGTACTTCTTCAATTTCAGAAAGACTATGCTCAAAAATGTGCCCTAAGATGTTTACATCTACTTCGCTTTCGAAATCGTAAGAACTTAACAGCCGGGTTCCTTCATTTAATATTTTATCATCAATATTGATATTGTCCAGTAAATTATCTGGTGCAAATAAACCTCCATTATATGCAAAGATCTCATCACTGCGCCAATCGTGACCAGTGTTGAGGTAACCAAAAAACTTTTTGAACCGTTCGTATAACGGAACGTAGTTATCCAGTTCCTTCAGTTTTTCCCACTCTTCAAGAATTCCTCTTACACTGTTTACTGGGAGTAATAATCTGTCCTCTGCAAATAATAGGAACAGAAAGCGGTCTAATAGCTTTTGTGTTTTCTTAAAAAGGTCTAGTTTGTCATACTGTGGATTATGTTCAACCAAGCTGCTGAATAAATTCCGTTTGAACTGAGAATAATCAGCGTATAATTTTTTGGTAACATTTTCCTCTTCGGCCAATGAAGCTTGCTTCATTTTTAATGGCAAGTCATTCTCAATGTTCTTTTGATGCAGGCAGAGATAGAGTAATGCAAATTGTTGTTCTGTGAGATTGAATAAATTGAAATCAAGAAAATCAACTGCATCGTCTATATAAAACCTCAGTTTTTCAAAATTGGAAGTAATGACATAGGCACACTGCCGGTGTTTATTTTTATAACCAAACACTTGCTTTTCGATCTTATCCAATTCAGTTGTTTCGGTATCTTTTAACTCAACGACACCAATAACTGTATCCTGTTTTAAAAGAGCCCCGTCGCTTTTTGTTGCGTCGGTTTCGGTTTTCTTCTCCAGTACGAAATTGAAATCGGGCTGGGGCTTTAAAGTGTAACCCAACACATTTACAAACAGGTCCCGGACAAAGCCTTCCTGGTACTCTTCTTCTTTTGAGTTCCGGATGTGCTGCTGTATGACTGGGTTGTGAAAATGGGCTATGTATTTGTTCCAAGCAGTTTTAAGGGAATCCTGGTCTAAACCGAGCTGATACTTCTTTATGACTGATTTCTGGAAAAGGCCCATGAATGCTTTCAGGTTAATTTCTCCAAATATATTGATTGTTAACTAAGTGTGGAATGGCTTCTGACTTGTTTTCTTAGAAGGATGGGCTTGAAACGGCTTTATTTCGGGGCAGCTTAACTTTAAGAAGTTTATTAAATTATATATTTTTAGCAATAATCATCTATAGAATCTCCGCCCAGCCATTCAAGGCCCTGAGCAAGGGAATATTGTTTTTCCGCTCCCTCTTTAGTAAAAAAAGTTCCGAAACTTGTGTGTACAAAGAAATCATTTTCATATGTGATAATGGCAAGTGCCCAAGGCTTTATTCCGTTATTGCTTTCTGTGATTACATAAAGTGATTTCTGATCTTCTGATAATGCACTTTTTGATACTGATGAGGAATAAACTTCATTGCGGCAGAATATTAGACCCTCTTTTAAATTTTCGGCATATGTTTTAATTGGCTCTTCGGAGACCTCTTTTGGGCAACACGGAAATTCAGAAGGCACTTTCCAGTCTCTTTGTACTGCATTTATTGTTTTTGACGCAATAATCTCAGGAACACCAGATGTAGACTCAGAATGCTGATTATACTGAATAGAACGATTAAATATCCACTCTCCCAATGTGCCACCGGACGGTAATCTATCGCTCTTGGCCCAAGCCAATAATCGTTCTAAACTAAGCTGAGCTTCCTCCTTACCAACTGTGCACATCCATTTATAATTAGGCTCCTGGAATTTATCCCGAAATTTCGAAGGGTCAGCAAGGAACTCTTCCACACTACAGCCACAGGCCCATTCAATTCTCTTGACTGTGATTGGATTAAGCAAAATATTTTCCAGTCTTGTAACCCATCGAAGATTTTCAGGCCGATTATTCCGTTTGTTTGTGTCGATATGATCTACCACATGTTCTTTTGTTGGGGGCTGTCCGTGGAATGCAGTTGCAACTATTCTGTGAACACGAACTGTGGCAATTTCCATGTAGCCAGTTTTGTTGTTTGGTTTACCAAAAGTCCATTGATTGTCAGTTGGACGGGGCTTTTTGCCTATACGGGGGTGCCTTAGAACTTCTCCATTATCCCGAACAGAATATTGTTCGTCTTTGTAAGTACACTTTTCCTCCCTCATACGGTGTTTTTTTCTTTAGGCAATTTAGTTAACCTGGTAATAATTTCATTTTACCTGTACTAACCTTGTCAAAAAAGGTTTCGCTGATTTTCATATCATAAACCAAGAGTAAAAACATCTGCAATAGTTTTGCCTGGCCTAAAAGGATCATGGAGCATTGCTTGTCTGCCGGCAGGCAGGGATTTCAGTTCAGTCGGAAAGAATCAGGACATTTTGTTCAGATAGCTTACTTATTATAAAATATCCAATTTAATTTGAATTCTTTTTTCGATTCATATTCTTGTATTTTTTGCATTAATGGTTTTCTATGCGCCGCTCCTACAAGAAATAGTGCATTGTTATATTTCTTGTGTTCCATATAGCTGTATATTTTTCTCAGCATCTCGTTTTCTCTATCATCGTTTTGTGTAAGCCACTGTTTATATGCAAGATTGAGCCTTTCATGGTCCATGGCCCTTTGATTGTTGTCCTTTTTTAAGGCCTCTAATACTTGCTTTTCCAAAACCTTTTTTCGAAATATTAACTCACTGCATCGATCACTATTGAGAAATGGAAAACCGTATTTTTCTGAACAATATGGAATCAGACCACTTAAATAATTATACTCACGACTATAATCATTGCATATAAAAGCTATCCCGTCAACTTCTGTCTTGATTTCCTTCTCAGCGGTTTGTTCAATATACAAGTCGACCGGAAAGTGATGAACGGTTGGATATTTTTGTAAATATGCCTTGATGGTTTTTACTTCTAAGGTAGCCTGACGAGTTCCTGCATATACTGCTTCAAATTTTCCTGGAGGAATTTCTTCAAAGATTACGTCAGGGCTTATTTGTTCAATTATTTTGAATAGCTCATTTGAATTGCACAATCCATTTTCTTTGTGGCCGGTTGCTATTAATGTAATGTTTGACATCGTTATTATTAACTTATGGGGACATGCAAATTATTACTTTAGGGTAAAAATTTTACTTTGCCTGTTCTGACCTTATCGAAGAGTGTTTCGTTGTTTTTGGTGTCGTAGATGAAGGGGAGGAACATCTGTAGGGGTTTGGCCTGGCCGAGGAGGATCATGGAGCATTGGATTTCTGTCCAGTCGCTTAAAATCTTCCAGGCGGTCTTGGAGGCTTGCTTCTTCAATAGATCCCGGGTATCGGGGCGGGGGCGTTTGACGTCTTGCCAGAGGATGGTGAAGCATTCTTCGACCTGGGCTTTTAAATGGAAGGGTAGGGTCTGTTGAAGCTGGGGGTCGTATAACAGGAATGTGATGCCGGTGCAGATTTTGTCGTGGTACTGTTTGTTGACGTTGGTGGCGCCGATCTCGACTAATAGTTCTTCAATCTTTGCCATGCTTTTGGATGCATCTACTGTTGATGTGTAATTTTTGATGTTCATTTTTGTTGAGTTTTGAGTTATGAATTGATTGTGGGTTTTTGACCTCCCCCTTTGGAAAATTCATTTGAATCGGACTTGCAGCCCCTTCCAGAGGGGGATAATGAAGAGCCTGACTGTTGTAGGTAGTGGAAATGGTTTAATACGCTGATGCGTTTGGCTAACGCTATGAGATGAGGTTTGTCTTTTTGTACGAGCTGGTGGTTAGGGTCGCCGGTGAGATAGGCTTTCCACAGCTCTATCAGGGAATGCTGGTTGGTTCCGCTGACCTGATTGATCCTTTCTTTCCAGGCTTGTTGCATGATATGATCGGTGAGTGACAGATTGAGCTGATTGAAATGTTCTGTTGTAATGTGGCGAAAGATGTTTTTTCCTTCCAGAAAAGAGTCATAGAGGTATTGAATTTCTTTTGCCTGATCTTCAGACCTCCCCCGGCTCTGCGAGGCACCCCCTCCAGAGGGGGATCCCCATTTCTTTGCATTGGCCATCCATTTTTCTACGAGGGGTTTCCAATCAAGGATGGGAGTTTTGCCCTGGAGCTTCCAATGAAGGGATTGGTAGTGATTGAAAAATTTGATTGCTTCATCTGCTGGATGATTGTGATGCTGAAAGAATGATTGTACTTCATTTATTGACGGAATTACCTCCCCCGGTGCTACAGCACCACCCTCCCGAAGCAAGTTCGGGACAGGCTCTCCAGAGGGGGATAAGTGTACCGAATTTGGGACGCCGGCCGCTATGTCGTTTATTGCTTTTTGTATTTTATCATTCTTTCTAAAAATTTGGTGAGGGAGGGTTTCTCTCTGTTTACTAATGTTTGGTTTATAAGAGTGTCCCAAATTTGCGACCGTATCGGTCTTAAAATTGTGACTGGTCTGGCTCAAATTTGCGACACTATCGGTCTTAAAATTGTGACCGGGTTCTTCCTCACCACCTCCGTCACTCGCATAGCGAGTGCCACCTCCGCCAGCGGAGGACAATTGCTCCGTAGCATCAAACAAATCAAGTTGTTTGAACCGGGTGGGAGATGGTTCTTCTTTGTCAAGTCTTATAACGCTGATGCGGACTGCCTGGAATTTGGAAGGGGAAGGATGGTAGTAAATGTATTTTGCCTCATGCAGTTCTTTGATGCATTTGTGATAGGTGTTTTTTGAGAGCTTGCTTAACTGCATGATGTTTTCCCGGTAGATGGAAAAGGGGTTGTGGAAACGGTTGAAGTTCCAGTAATGGAACAAAGCCATGTATAGGCTCATGTGTGAGGATGTGAGCCGGGTGTCGGTTTTTATGAGTGAGAAGAAGGTGTTTAAGTGGCGGATGTAGTTCAAGAATTCAGAGTTATGAGTTAAGAATTATGAATGTTTTTGTCATGATCCGTGATTAAGGTGATTAAGTGTTGGGCTATGATTATGGTCCACCCCATTTGATGAGTTCTTATTATTCTCAGTGCTTCCCCCGCCAGCGGGGGATAGATTACAGATCCTTTTTTCGATCTGCGTAGAGGGAAACCTCCCCCTACCCCCTCCTGAGTGGGACAAGCAGGGAAGGAAATGCTTCCAGGTTGGGAAGGCGCTAGCGATTTGTTTTTGTTGCTTTCGTTTTTTTCTTTCTGCTGGAGAAATTGAGGGCTTGCAATTCTGCTTTTGTTTTTTGGTGTGGCAACGGCCACGGTAAGGAGTGTGCATGGCTGGGGGTTGGTTGCTGGTTAGTGGGTTCTTGTAGCTTGAAGTGTTTGAGTTGCCTGGGCTTCGCCCGCAAGCTTCGTCATAAGCATTGCTTTTTCCTCGCTTGCCTCGCATGACAAGACCCTGTTAGATTGGAAAGTGTTTTGATTAACGGCGCTGAGTATTCTTCCTGCCTTGCATGAGTTTGGCGATGTCGTCGTAGTCGTAGAACATGAGGCCGCCGACGGGGGTGGCCTGAAGAGTGCCGTTGTTTCTCATGGTTTGGAGAGTGCCGCGGCTGATGCCGAGCATTTCACGGACCTCCCAGGATTTGAGCCATTTCTTTTTTTGGGGTGTGTTGTCTGTGAGAATGTTTTTGATTTCTTCGATCAGTTCTGTTTTGAACTGGTGCAGATCGTCTTTGGTGAGAATTTGTACTGACATAGTATGGTTTGTTTTGTCGTACAAAAAGAGGGAGGATATGAATTGAAAAACCTTGACGGGCTTGGTCAAGGTGGGTGGAATGCAGGCTGGGAAAGGAAAGTAATTTATAAACTTTATGAAAGTATGGCTATTGCCCTTCCAATAGAAATACCTAAAATAAATACAAGGAGTAAGTAAATGAGAATTTTGAACTGATATGGTGTGATCAGTCTTTTCATTGGTTACCAGTTAATCTGTCTCTTTTCAAAGCCTCCATGAAATAATCAAAATCAGGTTCCCAATCTTTTATTTCTATGGGCAAATGAGTATTGTCTTTCACATGTCTTAATACAAGCAGGTAAATAAATCCTTTGAAGAATTTTTCCAATTCACCTGATGCTTTGCCAAAACTGTTGCAAAAGTTTAGAGCAATTTTTGTCTGTTCTTCAGAATGTGTGTGCAAATATTCTTTCCAAAAATGGTGTACAAGAATGTTTCGTTTTTCTAAGTATTCATTAAGCTCCTGTTCTATAACAAGCTTTGGATTTAGTTTGAGGAGTTTGAAGATTTGTCCAAGCATCATTCTTTCCTTTTTTGCTTTGGCAGAGTCGGCCAGGAACTCAGCAGTTGTGATTCCATATACACTGGAGTCGAACTCGGAAAGGTGTTTTAATAGTTCACCAGTAAGGAATTCTATTCTTTGCGCTGATATGAGCGCCATGCCGATACGGGAGTAGATTTGAGACTTGTCAATCATATTGGTAAGTTAATAAAGAATCCTTGTTGCGTTTGGATTGTGTAGTTCCACCCCAATAGAAATGTTCCAATAATTGTGGATCCGGCCCCCGACCCGACGCCGCGGCCGGGATCTTCGACCACCGGGGGACAGTGGTGAGTCTTTGGGTACGGAGCTTAATATTTGAGCAAGGTATCCGGGGATATATCAAGACCGTCAGCAAGGGCAAAGATGGTTGTGAGAGCAACATTTACTTTCCCTTTTTCAATACGCTGAACATGACTGTTTTCGAGGTTGGAACGAACGGCGAGTTCCCGGATGCTTATGCCTTTTTCCTCTCTGAGTTTTTTCAGATGTGCTGCAAATTTTAAGAGGGTCTTTTCTTTGGCCGTCATGGGACGGAAAGGTCAGCCGGATTAGAAAAATAAGCGACCTATGAACATAGGTCAGTATTAAAAAATACCCTATCTTTATGCAGCATTATTACATAATGACAACTTCAACCGAATTGTTGCAGCAGCCTATTGCCTTATTGCCTTTGAGTGGTGATCTGAAAGCATTGCTATCTTCTAAAGGGTACACGAATCTTCAACTTGTACTGCAACAAAAATTATCTGCATTAAGAAGTAAAGACGGATTGACATTGCATGATGAACTGGAACTTTTTGAACTGGTGAAAGAGCATGGACTGGAGGGGATGTGGAGGGAGATTTGAGTCTGGAGTCATTAGCCAGGAGTCGATAGTCATGAAGCAGATGCTGCGCATCACTTCATGAATGTTGTAGTGGATACGTATTTGTCGGCTCAGTTCAGGGCGGAAGTTGATATCGACCCCGAACCTCCCCCGGCACTTCGTGCCACCCCCTCCAGAGGGGGATAGAGAAGTGTTCTGATTACGTGTTGCGTATGTGGAACCTCCCCCGTCCCGACGGGAAGTCGGGACACCCCTCAGGAGGGGGACAGACATGCAGCTAAACGTAGCTCTTTGAAGTCTTTTTGAACAGGTTATGAATTTGTTTTTTTGGACTGATTTAGATTATTTTTTTTAACATTGAACTGAAATCTAATTATTGCTGCCATCGAACAATGAATGTTGTGCATAAATACCAGGATGTGATTACCGGATTCAGAAACGGTGAGGAACCGGCGGTGAGACAGCTCTATGATCTCCATTACCGGGCACTTTGTTATTATGCTGAACAACTTACCGGGGATAAAGAAGAGGCGGAGGATATTGCCGTGGATACCTTTTTGAAACTGCTGCATAAGAAAAATGATTTTGATAACCTGGCCGATATAAAATCTTTCCTGTACCGGGCAACCAGAAATGCCTGCTTCGATTATCTGCGAAAGAATAAACGGAAGGACCGGCGCAACCGGGAGCTGACTTTTTTGGCGGAACCGGATGAATTGTTCGGCGACCAGGAAATGATCATAACAAAGGTGCTGCAGGTTATATATGCTGAAGTAGAAAACCTGCCGGGACAATGCAAGCAGGTTTTCAAACTGCTATTTATGGAAGGGAAAAGTACTGCTGAAGTAGCAACGGAAATGGGTATCAGCACACAAACAGTTTTGAACCAGAAAAGCAAGGCATTGCAATCGCTACGACTCTCACTTTATAAAGAAGGCTTGTACTCCACCGGAATTCTTATTTATTGTTTGATGCTGATTTCTGAAATGGGACGGGGTTGACCTCCCCCTTTTGAAAATGGTTTTGGTTTGGAATGCTTCCCTTTCCCGAGGCTATGGCCGGGATCTTCGACAATAGGGGGATTTGGTAATTGCCCTTAGATTGAATGGCGTATACCTCCCCCTTAGAAAATGGTTTTGGTTTGGAATGCTTCCCCCTCCAGAGGGGGATATTGCAGATTTCTTAAAATCAGGTTGCGTAAAGACATATAAGTTAAGCTGGCTTCTATTTGCTGAATTTCAATTTATTAGATTAACATTCTCCTGCAAGATCGATTGGATAGAAAAAAAAGCCTGGATTTTAAATGGTTAAAATGGCTTCCTGTACGTGGTATATGTTAGTGCCGTTACCCTGCCGTTAATTTTTTATCAACTTATCCTGAAGATTAAACCAATAACAGATGCCGGAAGACCGTGAACATATTGATGTGCTAATCATAAAATTTTTACAGCAGACTTTAACTGATGCTGAGCATGACCAGTTGGATGAATGGATTGAGGCTTCGGATGAAAACCAGGTGTTGTTTGAAAAGCTTACTGATCAAAAATGGATTAGCAGCGAAGTTGAAAAGTTTTATAGTTATGATGAAGAGAAGGGATGGGGGAAGATCACGCACCACCTGAATCCTCCACTAAAGGGGGAGGACTTCGAAAAGTCTGAAAGGCTAAAAGTGTTTAACTGGAAAAGAATAGCCGTAGCGGCATCAATAGTACTTGCCATTGGGATTGGAAGTTATCTATTGTTCTTTGACACCCGGCCTCAAAAAGGTGAGAGCCCTCTCCGCCAATTGGCGGATCGGGATGACAAAACGAATGATGTGAAAGCACCGGAGGCGAACAGGGCGATGATCAGACTGGCGGATGGAAGGGTTATTTACCTGGATTCGGCAGGTAATGGGCAACTGGCGGTGCAGGGGGATGTGAGGCTTGTTAAAAATGATGATGGGAAAATAGTTTACAGTCGTGAGTCAGGAGCCGGGAGTCGGGAGTTAGTATGGAATACGCTGTCGAATCCAAGAGGATCGAATGTGATTGATCTTGCACTGGCGGATGGTAGTCATGTGTGGCTGAATGCGGGAAGCTCTGTGACATTTCCTGTTGCGTTTGTTGGGAATGTGAGGAGGGTGAGGATTACTGGTGAGGCTTACTTTGAAGTGACTCATCGCATAACCACCCCCGTCCCGACGCAAGGGTCGGGATCTTCGACCAGCGGGGGACAAATGCCGTTCATAGTTGAGAAAGGGGATATGCAGGTACAGGTGCTGGGAACGAAGTTTAATGTGAATGCGTATGATGATGAAAGTGAAATTAAGGTGACGTTGCTGGAAGGAAGTGTAAGAGTCGGGAGTCAGGAGTCAGGAGCCGGGAGCAAAAACAGTGTTGTAATAAAGCCGGGAGAGCAAGCACAGGTTACAAACAGTATTAATGTACTGAAGGGTGTGAACGTAGATGAAGTGATGGCGTGGAAGAACGGGAAGTTTTCTTTTAATAATACAGACCTGAAAGCTATAATGCGAGAAGTGATGCGCTGGTATGATGTGGAAGTAGTGTATGAGGGAAATGTGGGTAACCGATATTTTACTGCTGATATCTCAAGAGGTAAAAGCCTTGCCTCTCTGCTGAAGATTTTTGAGCTTAGTAATATCAGGTTTAAGATTGAAGGGAAGAGGCTGGTGGTGATGCCGTGAGGAAAGTTGGGAGTAGTTTAGATCTTGTTTAAAGAATATAACTGAAAAGATACCTGTTGAAAACAAAAGTTCTTATTCGCTGGCCTGATAGTTATCGGGAGGCGGTACAGTGGTTGAACTAAGAAAAAAGCCAGAAGTGTTGGTACCACTCCTGGCCGGACGCTTAGGTTGACCCCATAATAAAGAAATCGACAAAGACTGCTTTTTATTTCATCAACCCAAACTAAAACAAAGTTATGGAATTGACTTTTGGTAACCTCCCCCGCCCCGATGCATCGGGACACCCCCTGGTCCTTCGACAAGCTCAGGAGGGGACAAAAAAAGTGCTGCGAATTATGAAACTCACAGCTATCATCTTACTCTCGGCTTGCATAGCAGCAAGCGCTAAAGGACTGGGGCAGAATGTGACCCTGACCCTTAAGGATGCACCTCTTGAAAAAGTATTTAAAGAATTAAAGCAACAAACCGGTTATGATTTCTGGTATGAAAACCGGTTGCTGGAGAAAGCAAACCCTGTAACTATTTCTGTAAAGAATGTACCACTGCAGGAAGCTTTGAAAATTTGTTTTACTAACCAGCCGCTAAGCTTTGTTGTGACGGATAAAACGATTGTGGTGACAGAAAAAAAAGCTGAAAAGAATATTGCTGAAGATTTGCTTCCACCGCCAATAGATGTAAAAGGCCGGGTGATAAATGAAAACGGTGAACCTGTTGCCGGGGCTACTGTACAGGTAAGGGGTGATATAACCAAAATTACCAGCACGAATGCTGATGGCTATTTTGAACTGAAAGACGTAGATGAACATGCTACTCTGATTATTAGTGCGGTGAATATTGAAAAATTTGAGGTGAAAGTAAACGGGAAATCTAGTTTAATTACGTTGAGTGCGAAAACGAAAATAGTACTAGGTAATGATGTGGTTGTACATACAGGATATCAAGATATGCCAAGGGAAAGAGCAACCGGGTCGTTTGTAAAAATTGATAATGAGCTGCTGAACAGAAAGATTGCAACTGATATTATCAGTAGGCTCGATGGATTAACTAATGGTTTGCTGTTTGATAAAAGAAATAAAAACAATATAAAACTACAGATCAGAGGATTGTATACGTTAAGCGAGGATATTGCCAAACCGCTAATTGTGATCGACAATTTTCCCTATGAAGGTGAACTGATTGACATAAACCCTAACGATGTACTCGATATAACCATTTTGAAAGATGCATCCGCTGCCTCTATATGGGGTGCTAGGGCCGGAAATGGTGTGATCGTAATAACAACAAAAAGGGGACAATTTAACCAACCAATGAAAGTGTCAGTAACTGGTAACATTACCGTTGCAGGTAAACCGGATATTTTTAGCGCACAAAGAATTGCACCAGTTGATGAAATTGAAATAGAAAAATTTCTTTTTAGCAAAGGATATGCGTTTGCAGATACACTTAATCCCTCCCGGCCAGCATACAGCCCAATTTATGAAATTCTTTTTCGGCAACGACGTGGCGAAATTTCTTTGGCCGAGGCAACCGCACAGATTGATGAACTTAAAAAAGTTGATGTTAGAAATGACTTTCTCAGATATATTTATCGCCCTTCGTTGGCTCAACAATATGCTGCAAATTTCAACGGAGGAACAAATAACATCAAGTACTACTTTTCTATAGGCTACGATAAAAATCTTTCAAATTTAGTAGGGGATCAGTTTAGTAGGATTACTTTGCGTTCCGATAATACTTTTAAGCTGACTAAAAGGCTTCAAGTTCGAGCAAGCCTGAATTATACGCTTGGTAATACTGAAAGAAACAGCCTCGGTGATTACGAAAATTTCTCCCTTGGTTCCCGTTCGTTTTATTCATATGCAAGGCTGGCCGACGATAACGGTAACCCGCTAGGCTATGATTATAAATACAGAGGTGTATTTACAGACACTGCCGGAGGGGGAAAATTAAGAAACTGGAAATACAAACCTCTTGAAGAAAGGCTTCACAAAGATAATTCGATTAAGACTTCGGCTTTCATTGCCAATCTCAATATCAATTATTCTTTTTTGAGTAGCCTCAGTGCCGAACTTAGTGGACAATACCAGCGTAACAGCGGGACAGAGAGGAACTATTTTTCAAAAGAAACATTTTATGCCCGTGACCTGATAAACCTGTTTTCAAATATCAGCGGCAATAATGTTATATATAATATACCCAATGAAGGAATTCTTGATTTAAACAATCTGCAAATGGAGAGTTATGGTCTGAGAGGGCAGATAAACTTTAATGAGAATTGGAATAACCAACATCAAATTTCTGCCATTGCAGGAACAGAGATTCGGGAATCGAAGCAGTTCACGAATGCATATAGAATGTATGGGTACAACGAAAGACTTAATGTCGCTAATGTAAATTATAATACACAGTATAGTACTTATGCGAATGTTCAAGGTAACATGTTTATACCACAGACGACGTTTGCGCCCTTTTCTGAACTTACAAGTAGGTTTGTCTCCCTCTATACGAATGCAGCTTATACTTATAATGGTCGTTACATGGTATCAGCAAGCATTAGAAGGGATGGGTCTAACCTGTTTGGTGTCAGGACCAATAACAAATGGAGGCCTTTATGGTCGGCCGGATTAGGCTGGAAAATCTCCCGTGAAATTTTTTATAAAAGCAATTTTATTCCGATGCTGAATTTTAGGGCAACGTATGGCTATAGTGGTAATGTTAATAATACGATTCCAGCCATTACCATTATGGATTATACTTCGGCTAACGGTAATTCACCCATTAATATTCCAACAGCCAGGATAATAGGTGCAGGAAATATTGACCTGCGTTGGGAAAAAGTTCGTCAAATCAACTTCGGTTTCGATTTTGCATTAAAAAAAGATATTGTGAGTGGTAGCATCGAATACTATCTTAAAAAATCAGCGGATGTAATCGGGGCAGAACCGATGGATCCGACTAGCGGTATTTCAGCTTTATCTACTAATTCGGCAAATCTTACTGGTCAAGGTGTGGATATTAGTATTAATTCTAATAATATACATACGGATCATTTTAGTTGGCAATCCAGTTTCAATTTTAATTATGCTACCTATAAAGTGACTAAGTATTTAAAACCAGTAGTAGGAGTTGATGCCGGTTTGGCTGTAAGTGGATATTCTATCTTACCAGTGGTGGGTTACAATCCCTATTCCCTAATAAGCTATCGCTTCACCGGCTTAGATCCAACTAATGGTGATCCAATAGGTTATCTTAATGGCAAGGACAGCAAGAAGTATGATAGCATTGTCCGTTTTTCACCATTTAGTAACCAAGTAGTGTCGGGTCCCGGCTTGCCAAAGATTTTCGGTAATTTTCTGAATCGTTTCACATATCGTAATATTAGCCTATCAGCTAATATTACTTACCGTTTCGCATATTATTTTAGGCGAAACTCATATACATCTGCCAGCGTGATTACTAATTATGGCTATCAGACGCATGCCGATTACATTAGGCGATGGCAAAATCCTGGGGATGAATTGACGACTAATATTCCATCTTTTGTTTACCCTGCCAATTCATATCGTGATCAATTTTTTAGTTTATCCGATGCTTTGATAGAGAGAGGCGACCACATTCGGTTTGAGGACTTAAGGATTAGTTTTACGATGAAAAAAAGTAATTGGAAGAAATTGCCTGTATCCAATATCACTGTTTATGGTGTTGCAAGTAATCTAAATTGGTTGATTTGGAAAGCTAATGATTCTGATATTGATCCCAATTTCATCTCAGGGTTTAAACCGCCTGTTATCTATTCGATGGGTTTGAATATGACTTTTTAATTACAAAAAATATACAAGATGCATATTGTTAATATACTAAGATTAATGGTTCCTGCTGCACTTATGTTGTGCATGGTATCTTGCAAAAAGTACCTAGACCAGAAACCGGATGCAACACTAACTACTCCTGAAAGCATCGGGGATTTAGAATTGTTACTGGATAACTATACAAGGTTTAATAATTCCTATACCTCTGCCTCCGAAATATTAGTGGATGATTATTATTTGAACACTCCAGAGTACAATGCCGTTTTATCCCAAACAGAACGTGATTTATATTTGTTCCAGGCTAATGAAGAGACGGATAACTTCTACAACATTGGATACGCAAGTATATTTTGGGCCAATACCATTTTGGATGAATTAGAGAACTTAAACCCTGAAACTTACAATGCACAACAGTATGCTGACGTACGTGGCCGTGCCCTTTTTTTTAGAGCATTTTATTATTACTATTTATCACAAGTATTTGCTCAGCCGTATGATTCGGTAACGGCTGATCGGGACTTGGGACTTGCATTAAGGTTATCGGCGGATGTCAATGAAGTATCCGTTCGATCCAGTGTGAAAAAAACCTATGAGCAAATCATAGCTGATTTCAAGGAATCATTACTATTATTATCACCGGCTGTTAGCCTGAAGACCCGACCTTCCAGACCAGCAGTGTACGGTGCATTAGCCAAGACCTATCTTGCCATGCAGAAGTATGATTCAGCATGGAAATATGCTGATCTGTGCATCAACAATTACGGGCCAGATAGCCTGTTGGATTTTAATATAGATATTTCTGTAAATAGTTCTGCCCCTTTTAGAAGATTTAACCGAGAGGTGATTTTTCATGCTCGATCTTCACCAACAGCCAGTATTCTATCCAATTCAAGAGCCAAGATTGATTCGGGGCTTTACCAATCATATGCTTCAAATGATAGGAGGAAAATTGCTTATTTCAAGAGTAACAATAATGGAACGTACCAATTCAAGGGGGATTATGATCAGTCGGGCACATCTACTGGTTTTGCTTTCACTGGTATTGTAATGGACGAAATGTATTTAATCCGTGCAGAAGGCTATGCCCGGATTGGGAATGTAACCTTCGCGATGCTTGATTTAAATAAGCTATTACGTACACGTTGGACAACAGGTACATTTGTGGAGTACATTGCGGCCGATGCTAATGCAGCTTTGAGAATTATTCTAACTGAAAGACGGAAAGAACTCATTCGAAGAGGTACACGGTGGACAGATTTAAGACGCTTCATAAAAGAGCCTTCATTTACTGAAATACCAAAAAGATTTATCAATAATCAGTTGTATGAATTACAACCGAATAGTCCACGTTACACACTAAAAATTCCTGCTTCGGCAATCGTTGCATCTGGGATGCAGCAAAATCCGTAATCAGTAACTATAAAAGTAGTTTATAATGAGACGATTAAAAAAGATTATACTGGTTCTCTTTATTTTACCACATTATGCAGTATCGCAACAAAGTTTATTAAGCATAGATAATACGGTAAATTCTGAATTAGAAATTGGCGATAAGTGTCCAGATGTTCTGTTAAACGATATAACTGGGAAAGCGAAATCAAATTTAAGGCTATCGGATATCAAAAATAAGCTGGTAATAATTAATTTCTGGAGCATTGGTTGTTTAGGATGTATTAAAACGATGCCCAAAATGGATTCATTACAAAAGGAATACATTGACAAAATTGTTATAATTCCTATTCATCCTGTTTCTACTAGTAATAAGATGGATTATGAATTGATGAAAAATAAGATTAATAATTACTGGAAAAAAAATTCTTTTTTGAGTAAGTCAACTTTGCCTGTTGTTATCGATTCAACAATTTTCAAGAAAATAGGTGCTGAAGGTGTTCCTCTAGAAATGTGGGTGGATAAAGATGGTATTATAAAAGCTATCACTGGTACTGAATATGTTACAAAAAGAAATATAGAACTTGCCTTAAGAGGTATTTACCCTGCTTCTGAAAACATTATTAAAATAAAATTTGATAATAATAAACACCTTTTGGAGATTTCTCCACAAGTGACAATTAAGCCTGAGGCACTATATTATAGCGCCGTTACAAAGTATTTGCCTCGAGTTAGGACTATGCCTTTAAAGATCAAAATAGATACACTAACAAAACAAATACGAGTAGTTGCAATTAATGTTCCAATACTTCATTTATATCAAAAGACACTTATATACGATTCGATTCTTAATTATCCTAACAGGTTTATTTATGAAGTGAAGGATATATCTAAGTATAGCCCCAAGTATAGAACTTCATATTTAGATATTTGGATGAAAGAAAATGCAATTTGTTATGAGGCAATTATTAATAGTAATTATCCCAATGAAGCTATTTATAAATATATACGAGATGACCTCAATAAATATTTAAACCTTAATGGAAGAATTGAAAAGCGTATGAGTAAATGTAATTTGATTATACGGGGACCAAACTTTGATATGTTGAACAGGATAAGTTTTAATTCAGGAGTTAAGTCTTTGCGAATTTTGGATATAGTAAAGTATTATAATAATATTGAAAATAGTGACCCAATGATTGATGAGACAGGGATAACTACGAATATATATTTACCGATAGAAAACCTTCCTTTTAATATTAGGGATTTAGATAAATTATTAAGGATGTACAACCTTGAGGTTAAATCTACTTATAGAGAGATTGAAATGTTTGTCATCACAGAAAAGTGAATCATTTGCGTAAATATTTGTTTAGACATTGGAGTGTTATCAATAGGATGTTATCATTGCAGCCAGCGCTAAATACTTTACGAAAGGGAGGGCTTCAGGAATTAGTATTGAGAGCGCAGTGTAGTTTCCGCTGGGAGGCGGACGAGTTTTCTCATAAGCATGATCGGGGGGAGTGTTAAGATGCTCCCCCATCTTTTGAAAATGAGGTGCAGGTTTTTGCGACCGTTAAGCCATTCCTGATTAGTGCAGAGGGTATAAAGTATGTGATTTAAATCGCTTTGCGTAAAAATATTGGAAACTCTATAATGAATAATGTAATAGCAGAGCAGGAAAAATTATTGGTTTATAAACCTAAGGAAGCATTAACCGTAATCAGTAGCGGCCAGGTAGTGCGGGTATTGTTTACAGAAATTATCCGCATCAGCAAGCAGGGATATGAAACAAGGATAATAACTACCTGGGGTGAGTATAAGACAATGTATAGCCTGCAGGAGATCCTGAATGAACTACCGGTGAATGATTTTTTCAGGGTGCACCGTTCGCATATTATACCCCTGCGGATGATAACAGGTATTAAGAAGAACCGGATCATGATGGGTGATACAAAGGTGCCGGTATCTAAATATTTTAAGGTGCAAATGATGAAGCGGCTTGGAGAGATGCTCGAGATGGGGTATAGAGAGATGGGATTGGTGAGTAGTGAGTATTGAGTCGGGAGTTAAGAGTCAGGAGTCTAGAGCCGGGCCTGTGATTGAATGAAGGCCAACGATGCTGAAATCCATACTATGAAAAACAAATGTCTTCGTTTTATGAGAAACTATTACCAACAATTGTATCATGACATGATGCAGGACATTGACCGGTGTATGCATCTTGAACTGCCTGAAAAGGAAAGGGCAGAAAGTTGTTTTTGGATTGCCCATAATTATTGGGAGAAGCTGAAGGACCTGATGCGGAACAAGGATTTTGAAAATGAAGAAGCAGAGATTGAATTTTTCCGAAACATGAAACCAAAGATCACCAGCCAGATCGAATATTTTGCCAGGTTGAGCGAGGCGTTGTTTTCAGCTGAATGCAGCAACACTGGAAAAGAAGAGCTGTTGCAATTTTGGGAGGGAGAAACGGACAGATTAGAAAGGTTTGTACGGAGGAATGAAACATTCATCAGTTATTATGAGAGCGGGGAAAGATATGGCGACAATATGTATTTTTTGCGTTGCAATAATTACCAGGGGCCAACCATTACGGCTCCGCCGTATGACACGGAAATGGAGTTTTGCAGTTCGCATGACCAGGTGCTGCGTAGTTACCTGGCATTGAAAATGTACGATGCGCATGTAAGGGGGAAGATCGAGTCGTTAAGCATGGACCGGCAGACTCAAGTACAGCGCTAAAAAGTGTAGGAATTAAAGCAGGGCGTATAACCAGCGATATATGAAAGGAATTTTTTCGATGATCGGGATAAGCGGAAAGGCTGAAATGAAATTGAGGGCTGAAGTGGTAAAGAAGCCTTGCGCCCTTGTATTGCATATTGATACCCCTATGGAAACGATACGAAGGCTGGCTTTGTTTTTTGAAGAACAAAAAGTGATCGTTGAAAAGATGCAGCTGCACCGGTACCGGGCCGGGGATGCGATGCTGATTGTGCATGGAAGTATGGATAAGGAAATAATTGAGGAGGTTTTGAGTGGGATGAAGAATATGAGTGGGGTGAAGGAGGTGGAGAGGGTGTGAGGGTGACCAGAGGCGGATGCTTCGCATCGCTTCAGGGACTTATATGATTTGAAAAGATGGTTTATTAAATACAGAGATTGCAATGAATGGGTTAGAAAGAAATATGGACCAGACCACCTCAGTGAGTATTGATATTGGTGGACTGTACCGGATCTATTCTGGCCAGCTGATGCGTTTCGCCCTGCTCCGCTGTGGTGAACCTGAAACGGCAAAGGATATCGTGCAGGAAGTTTTTACCAGGATACTGGAAAAGGGTATTGCCGAAAATGAAATCAGCAACTGGCGAAGTTTTTTGTTTGTCCTTACCAGGAATGTGATGATCAACTTTTACAGGAAGCATAAACTGGATATAAAGCTGAAAAGTAATGAGCTACTTGGTGAAAGAGGAATAACTACACATGATATGTTACTGGTAAATGAGTATAAACGATTACTAAAGGCGGCGGTAGAGCGATTGCCTGAAAAGCAACGAAAAGTGTATCAGCTGAGCTTCGAGTTTGGAATGGGTAAAGATGAGATTGCCAAGGAACTGGGTGTGTCGCCCCTAACGGTGAAATGCCAGTTGCAAATGGCAAGAAAGGAAGTAAGAGAGTATGTGGCGAGAATGGTGGCATAGGAGATTGTGGTGAGTTTATTTATCATGGAGAATGAGTTGCTGATAGTGTGTTTGATATAAAAGGTTAGGGTCTGAATTAGCAGAATAATTTCCTCTTTGCGAAGGGGAATTTTTGTATTGTAATCATCCGAGGAGGATATAATACAGGTTTTGGATAGTTTATGGCCTGGGTAATGTCCTCCCCCTACCCCCTCCAGAGGGGGACATAACCTTAACCTATCAGAATGGCTTTGTATTATGAGCTGGAGAACCTTGATGCTCTTATCAAGGAGACCCTGCACCCAAAACGGATTTTTAAAAAGGAGAATATCAGTGACCAGGAATTTGAGGAATGGTTTCAAGTGCTTATACAGGAACGGGAAACCATTCAGAAGCGAATGAAGAAAGTGACTTACTCGTACAGCAAGGAAAACCACCGGCGGCTGTATATCCAGCAGCACCAGTTTGCGATTATTCACCTGAAGAATTTACTGTCGGAATACCTGATGCCTAAGGATGCCGGCAGCTTGGTGGAGAAAACAACTGACAACCGAATAGTGAGGCTTTACAAAAGGTGCCTGACCATACTGAGTGAGCTGACCTTATTTCTTAAAGAGGAGTTTCCGCAGTATTTCAACTATGACGAGAAAATACCTATTAGTAAGCTGCTGCAGATACAGAGCAGCCTGAAGCCGCAACTAAGCGGTATGCGAAAGCAATTGCTAAAGGGTGGCCAGGACGGACCGTTGGTTGACCTGGTGATACAGACTATTCTTATACATTGCAACAATGAAACCTGTCAGCCTTTTACCTATGCCCGCTGGCGTTATATTAAAGAACTGCTTATTGCTCTTGAGCGAATGGAACCGGAACCGGGTTTTACTTCTCATTATCCGCCGTTGATCGTGCAGCTTGTGATCATGAATTTTAATGCTACTGTTTTTAAGAACTACCTGGTGAAACTGATCCATGCGGAAATTAATGCTGCGGACAGCCTGTTGGACAAGATGGAGATCCTATCGTTTCACCACAAAGAGATCAGTCAGCTGCGGGTGAAGCCAGGTAAAGCCCTGGCGCCTAGTTTACCTTCCGTGCAGATGGACCTGGTGACGTGGCTATTTACTGAACTTACGCATCTTGAAAAGAAACAGACGCTGGGAATAGTGGCGCCGGTGCAGTTTAAGGAACCGGGTGACCCGGAGGCGGAGAAGGGAATTTATTCCCAACTAACGGTGGAGGAACTGGGCCTGTTTTTCAAAGTGCAAAAGGATACCGGCCTGCTGAAGAATAAGAATATGAAGCAGGTGGCCCGCTGCGTTGCGGAGCACTGGCATTCGAAGCAAAAGGAGAATATCAGCTGGCAGTACCTGTACAATTCTATGAGTAACCCGGATGTGGGGACGATCCGTGCCCTGGAGGATAAGCTGGTGGGGATGGTGAATTGGTTGAGGAGGGTGCGGGGGCGGGGGTGAGAATCAGGCTTTTATCTCAGATGGGAAAATATTCTGAAGTTTTGTTGCAAAAATAGGGCACTAAATATTGATTGATGATTTTGTACAAATATGGTTAGGTGATGAAGAAATAGTAAATTGTATTACCGTTTTAAGCAGCTCTTTGACAAGTGTACTCACCTAATAGCTAATTGGTTATTAGAGAAGCAATGGTGCCATCGCTATAAAAAAGGTTTTGTAATATGATTAAGCTTAAGACGGGCCGCACATTTAAAAAACTTTTTCTAGCACTCCAACGAAAAAAATGGAAGTTTACCGCATTCGTTCTGACTATTAGTTTTAAGCAGAAGGAATTTTTTAAGATCAAGATTAGCTTTTTTTCTGGAGCAATTATTTGGTTTTTGTTGCAAAGATTTTTTTAGATTATTTTTTATTCGTGTAAATATCGTAGTTGATTGAGTACGGGCTACGATAACATAAAGAGCATTAAAAAAAGGGATTGAAAATTTCATCCCTTTTTTTATTTTAGGTTGGCCACTTTCTTACCACTTTACAATTTTGAAGTCAGGAACTGATTCAATTCTTTTGAAACTGTTGATAAACAGATCAATCTTCTTAAGGAGTTTAGATTTTTTGTTGCCATCTTCAAGCAAAGTACGTTTCAGTGCATTCATTTGATTTTTTATTTCCAAGTAGTTTTTTAATTGATTTGGAAGCTGGTTCTTTTCAATTTCTTCTTTCATAGTTACAAATGAAGAAAAGATGAATGTGGTTGCCTCCCTTATGAATTTATTATTTTTATAATTCTTTGAAGTATGCCTAGGTATAGCGCCCCACATATTTATTGTTAGCCAATAAGTAAGTCTTTCAGATCTCTGATTCAAAATAATAAAGTCACTGATGCTCTCAAGGACCTGCTTGGCGTAGAATTTTTCTTTACTTATAAAACCAGCAATTACGCGGCCTTCAATTCTGTAAGTTTCTGAGGTTTCTTTGAACATACCTTTATCCATTGCATTCTGGGCATTATATAGCATATTCCGAATAAGGTCAATAACTATATAAGCTTCTTTAAATACTTCCATTGATGCAAATGAGCCATGTTCAATTTCATTAATGATGCCTGTTAAGGATCGAAGGGTGGATTTGTATAGTTGTTGTTCGGAAAGCTCGATAGACAACCTATGTATTCGAACAATGTGCCCTAATAAGCGGGTAATGTGATCCCATTGCATATCAGAGTCCATCTTGCCGGCAACTTTATTTCCTTTGTCAAAAATCCTGTATAAATCGCTGATTTCTTTTTGCGGCGGACAATTGTTGTTTAAATTGACTTTAAAAGCTTCATATAAGGTGTTGACTCCAATTGTAAGACTTTCTGAAAGTTTGTTCTGAGCGAGAAATTCAATAAATGTGTAAATATAAGAGTCGATATCCTGGATGTGAAGCAGCAGTATTTTATTTTGGGCAGCATATTCATAGATTTCTTCAATAGATGCCCAGACAGTTGCATAGTAATATAAATTTTGTGAACGAAGAGCCTCGGCGTTACCGTTGGACCAAATAAACGTAAGGGCATCACATAATTGTGAGGTAGTCAATCTATCAGTTCCATCGCCAATTAACTCCTTGGTTTTTTTATTCAATTCCTGAAGAATTGCAGATACTGCATCATTATCGTTGTCGCGAATAGCAGATGTTAGCTCTTCGCCGATTTTAGATAGAGGATTTTGAAAATCATTCTTCTGAAACCGTTGAAACCGCAACGGTAAAATATTCTGGTAATCTTTGAATGTTAATTGTTGAATTTCCTTTTCAGTTTTTTTGAGCCAGTTTACTTCGTTCAGAATTAATACGGCAACCGGGAAAACCAGAATGATAAAAGAAACAAATAGGTAGAGAAGGAAATATGCAATGGTGATATTATTTGGAGTTGAAAAATCGTGTATGCTAGTATATGAGTAAACGGATCCGATAATTATAAAAGTTGATAAGGCGACAAAATTTGATACTGATTGATTGTGAAGTATATTTTCATCCTTTCTACGCAGGGCTTTTGGTTTCAATAATTGAAATGTCAAAAGAACGACAGTGATTAAAATACCAAATATTGATGCCGTGATTTCAGTTAATAGATAAAAGTAATCGGATGGGCCAATTGTTTCAATGTTTAGAAGGTCGCTAACAAATGCAAAGGGGAAAAGCTTCAGCACAGCGTAAACCAAAGCGCAGAGTAGGAAAACATAGAATTTTGGAGAATACTCTTTAGTGAATTTGGCAAATGTTTTGACTTTTTTCAGCATAATGTTGAATGTTTCCTAGTAAAAAGGTAATATGATTATTTCATTTTTTTGACAACATTGAACCTCAAAGATGTGCAACATTCAGCTCTGTTTCAATATCAAAATTTAATATTGGATTGATAAGGTAAGGAAAGATTTATAGACACTCATTTTAGTTGTAAATATCGTGTTCTAATCTAAAATTACGCTAAGTTCCAGTTATGGACATTGCAGAGGCAGGTGCAAGCTTTGTACGCAGTTCATTCATATTGTTGCTCAGTTTCTTCAATGAAACTTTGGCGTAAATCTGAGTAGTACGGATAGAACGATGACCCAGTAACCGGCTTACGGTTTCAATAGGGACATCGTGTTCAAGTGCGACGGTAGTTGCGAAAGTATGCCTGGCTGTGTGGGTGGTAAGATGTTTTTTGATACCAGCCAGTTCAGCGATCTTCTTTAGGTTTTCATTGTATTTCTGGTTGCTCCGGATGGGGAGTAATTTGTTGTTGGCATTCGCCCAGACATCGTTTTTGTACCGGTCAATTATTTCCAAAGGAATTGGAAGTAAGGGTACCAGCTCGGGTTCATCGGTCTTGTGCCGGCACAATGAAATCCATTTGTTACCATCCATGCCGATGACAACATTGTCTTTAGTGAGTGAGTCAACTTCTTTGTAGGCATAGCCGGTGAAACAGGAGAAGATATAGCAGTCCCTGACCCGCTCCAGCATCTTATTGGGCAGTTGCAGATCCATCAAAGCGGTTATTTCGTGCATGGTGAGTACTTCCCGGTGAGGGTTTTTGTAAGGGCACTTGTAATGTTTTATTGGATTTTTATCGAGCCATTCTTTTTGGACTGCAAAATCTAACAGCTGTTTTACAATACGGATGTATTTAAAGGTGGTGTTATCGGCGATGTTGCAATCTATCTGCAGGTAATGTCTGAGATCATCGGCAAGGGATGGCTTTAGTTCGACCAGGGGCTTATCAGACAGGTGGTATTCTTTTTTCAGCCAGGCTTGTACTTTGCGCTGTACATTCTCTAGGCGCTGTAAGGTTTTAAGCGCCGTCTTTCCTTTTTTGACCGACTGCCGGCATAACACGATGTTTATCTTGAAAAGATCCATCAGGGTTTTCCTTTCCTGGCCTTTGCCGGTGTAAGCGTTTTTGATCATCTCACCGGTGATGTGATTGTATGTTGCTGTGAGTTGATTGTAAATCCTGCGCAACTCTCCGCGGATGCTATCAAGGTCCTCATTGATGGCATCCGCATCAGGCGATTTCTTATCTACTTTGGATGCCTGGGAAATCCAATAGTCAGGTTCAATTTTTTTGCCTGTTGAAAATTGGGTTCGGATCCCGCCCAACGTAATGCGGCAATAGATAGGAGCTTTACCGGAATCGTCTGCTTTCTGGGTGTAGAGCCAGAACAGCACCGACATGCTTGCATTTACCTTCATGTTGTGGTGACTTAAAAGGTTACCGAATTTTTTGGTTTCCGTCCGGTACTGCCGGAGGCTGAAAACACCTGAAATCAGCTATCGGTAAGGCTTTTAATGAATGATGGTACTAAAGTAGTTGTTTGGATAGGTTACCGAAAAGGTGACCTCCAACTTGGTGTTTTTTGGTCCATCTTTGACAGGGGTAAAAACAAAAACCGCTTGAAATCAACGTTTCAAGCGGCTGTGAACTGTTATAGTTCATTCTGTGTAGCCCGTACGGGATTCGAACCCGTATCACCACCGTGAAAGGGTGGTGTCCTAGCCCTTAGACGAACGGGCCGTTTTAAGGGACGGCAAAGATAGGGTTGCAGCCCTTTTCTGCCAAAATTTTTTACAGGCTTTGCCATCTTCAGGCCAAAGCCCTGGAAGGCTTGTCCCAACTGTATTTTTCAGAAACAAACTGTCGTTGGTCATGGTATGACGTTATTAAAATCATCCACCCCCATTCTTGGCAAAACACTAACTTAGCCTCGCATTTTTAAAAATAAATACTAAATATCATGAGTACAGTTAAAGTTGCCATCAATGGTTTCGGTCGTATCGGCCGCCTCGTTTATCGCCAGATATATAAAATGGAGGGTATTGATGTGGTGGCTATCAATGACCTGACCAGCCCCAAAGTGCTGGCTCATTTGCTGAAATATGACAGTGCACAAGGCCGTTTTGATGCGGAAGTAAAAGCCACCGAAGATGCCATTGTTGTCAACGGTGATGCGGTAAAAATATATGCACAAAAAAACCCGGCTGATATTCCCTGGAAAAGCCATGACGTGGATGTGGTATTAGAGTGTACCGGTTTCTTTACCGATAAAGCCAAAGCAGAAGCTCACCTAGTAGCTGGTGCAAAAAGAGTCGTGATCTCTGCCCCCGCCACCGGCGACCTGAAAACAATTGTATTTAATGTAAACCATAGCATCCTGGATGGCAGCGAAACCATTATCAGTTGCGCTTCCTGCACCACGAACTGCCTGGCACCGATGGCCCAGGTACTGGATGAGAAATTTGGTATCGTGAATGGCTTGATGACCACGATTCATGCTTATACGAATGATCAGAATACACAAGACGCCCCGCATCCGAAAGGAGACCTGCGCCGTGCAAGAGCTGCAGCACAAAATATTGTTCCCAACAGTACAGGAGCCGCTAAAGCAATCGGCCTGGTGCTTCCTAACCTGAAAGGAAAACTGGATGGCAGTGCGCAACGGGTACCCACTTTAACAGGATCATTGACAGAAGTGACAGCGATCCTGGGTAAGAAAACAACCGTGGAAGAACTGAATGCGGCCATGAAAGCAGCAGCCAATGAAAGTTTTGGTTATACCGAAGATGAAATTGTGAGCAGCGATATTATCGGCATCAGCTACGGATCATTGTTTGATGCTACCCAGACAAGGGTACAAACAGTGGGTGATGTGCAACTGGTGAGAACCGTAAGCTGGTATGATAATGAAATGAGTTATGTAAGCCAGTTGGTGCGTACCGTACATTTCTTTGCGAAATTGATCAGTAAGTAATAGAGAGAATTTCTATACCATAGCAAAAAGATTTTCTTTTTGCTATGGTCTTTTCATACCGATTGAGTACTATATGAAGATCAGGAATATTGACGGGCTCTCTGCTGACGATCTGCAACAGGAAGTGAATAACGGCGCAAGATTTATCTATTACGCTTTTACGGTATCCTTATTGGTTGTCACTTTTAAACGTACCTCTGGTGTTTATTTGATCAGGCCACAGGAAAATGTGCTGAAAAAAGGAACTCCCTTTACTATACTATCTCTTCTTTTTGGCTGGTGGGGCATTCCATATGGACCAAAGTATACACTGGAAAGTATCCGTACCAATATGAAGGGAGGGAAAAATGTAACCGATGAGGTAATGGCCACCGTGGCCGGTTTTGTGTTGTTTAAAGAAACAGAAAACAGAAAAAAAGAACTTATTCAGTCTTAGTTCATTTAGCTTAAAAATAATTTTATGTCTGCATTTTCCAATTACAATTTCGCCGGCCAGAAAGCCCTGGTCCGGGTTGACTTTAACGTGCCGCTGGATAAGCAAAGTTTTGCTATTACTGATGATACAAGAATGAGGGCGGCGGTTCCCACTATTAAAAAAATATTGAATGATGGTGGTAGTGTGATCCTGATGAGTCACCTGGGCCGGCCGAAAGATGGCCCTGAAGAAAAATCATCGATGAAGCATATCATCGGTCACCTGGGCGAATTACTGGGAGGTACGACCGTTCTGTTTGCAAATGATTGTATCGGGGAACAGGCCTACCTGACTGCATCCATGATGAAGCCAGGCGAAGTATTATTATTGGAAAATCTCCGGTTTTATAAAGAAGAAGAAAAAGGCGATCTGAAGTTTGCGGAGAAATTAGCAAAGCTGGGTGATGTATGGGTGAACGATGCCTTTGGAACTGCCCACCGGGCCCATGCTTCCACGGCAGTGATCGCTCAATTTTTTCCAGCCGAGAAAAGATTATTTGGTTTGCTGATGGAAGGCGAAGTATCCAGCGCTGAAAAAGTATTGCACCAGGCAGAAAAACCTTTTACCGCTATTATTGGTGGAGCCAAAGTGTCGGATAAGATACTGATCATTGAAAACCTCCTCGAAAGAGCTACGGATATTATTATTGGCGGTGGCATGGCCTATACATTTATGAAAGCACAGGGCGGTAAGATTGGTAATTCATTATGTGAAGAGGATCGTATTCAAACGGCTTTAGATATTCTGAAGAAAGCAGAAGAGAAAAACGTCTGCATTCATCTCCCTTCAGATTCGCTGATCGCCGATAAATTTGCGGCGGATGCACAAACCTCCATGTCGCCCAGCAATCATATCCCGGACGGATGGATGGGGCTTGATATCGGCCCCAATGCCTGTGAGCAATTTGCCAATGTGATCAAACGCAGCAAAACGATCTTATGGAACGGACCGATGGGTGTGTTTGAAATGGAAAAATTCCAGCACGGTACTAAAGTAATTGCAACTGCCGTGGCAGCCGCTACACAAAACGGTGCTTTCTCCTTAGTCGGTGGCGGTGATTCGGTTGCTGCGGTTAACCAGTTTGGCTTTGCCGATAAAGTAAGCTATGTATCCACCGGTGGCGGGGCTATGCTGGAATACTTTGAAGGAAAAGTATTGCCGGGTATTGCTGCGGTAAAGGGATAGTTACTGCTTACCTATTTCAATAATACGGTCATTGTTTCCCCCGTTGCTGGTGCAGATATACACTTTGCCCGTTGGTGAGATGCAAAGGTCTCTCATCCTCCCGTATTTACCCGTAAAGTATTCGGTCGTGGTAGTTACTGCGCTGAAAGAGTTATCTAATTTCAGCTGGTAAATCCTGGCATCTTTCAGTGTGGTCAACAGCAATGAATTTTTCCATTGCGGTATCAGGTCGTGGTTATAATAATCCAACCCGGCTGTTGCAACAGTTGGTGTCCAGGCTTTAACGGGTTCTTTAACGTTATTAGCTGTACAAAAACTTTGTTCTGCTGTTTCATTACAAAATCCTGCTACATTCGGCCACCCATAATTTCTTCCTTTTTCAATGATATTGATCTCATCATCACTGCTCGGTCCATGTTCTGAAGCATAAAGTATATTATTGGCAAACACCAGCCCCTGCGGGTTGCGATGCCCGGACGACCAATAAGGATTACCTACAACAGGGTTATCGGCAGGAACAGAGCCGTCCAGGTTTAACCGCAGGATCTTCCCAGCGGCAGATGCTGTGTTTTGCGGCAGCGCTGTATTGGCAGCATCACCGGTTGTAGCGAAAATTTTATCGCCAACAATCAGCAGGCGGCTGCCATTATGAATAGAAGCCGCCGGAATATTTTCCAGTAAGGGAAAGGGATTGGTAAGCGTTGTTCCGGTATAGGTAAAGCGAACGATCTTTTCCCGGTAACCGCTACCTCCGTTATAATTATAAACTACGTATACATAGGCTGTTGCTGTAAAGTTGGGGTGCAAAGCCATTCCCAGTAAACCACCTTCCCCGTTTGTTGCTACTTCAGTGATGGTGAATACCGGGGTAACCGTTCCGGTTGCAGGATTCACCCGGCTGATCCTGCCGCCTCTTTCTGTCATCCAGATATGGTTGTCGGGGCCCCATACTATTTCCCAGGGAAAGTTTAACCCGTTTACGATTACCGAATCTTTAATCGTTACCGGGCCGGCAGGTATTGCCGGGTCATCGGTACCGGTTGATTTTTTACAATGAATAGCTGCTGACAGTGGCAGCAGTAGCAGTAACCAGGCGGAGCGTTTCAGTAAGTGCATAAGTAAAAGTATTGCTGCAAAAACGGCCAAAATCATGCCGTAGCCCCGGTTTTTATCCGTTTACCGGTAAGTGGGCTTGCTATACCGAAAATTTACCCGGGGAACTACCAAAAGTGGTAATTTTAATTCTTAAAAAATTCAGAATCATGAAAGGAACACGGAACATCGCTTTAATTGCTATAGCAGCTATTGTACTCATTTTTGGAGTTTGGGGCTGCAATACCTATAATGGATTGATTTCAGGTGAGCAGAATGTAAAAAAATCATGGAGTAATGTGGAAACGAACTACCAGCGCAGAACAGATTTATACAGCAGTGTGATCAAAACAGTGGAAGCTTCTGCCAATTTTGAAAAATCTACATTACAGGAAGTGGTGGAAGCAAGGGCCAAAGCTACTTCTGTTACCATTGATATCAATGACCCCAAAACACTGGAAGCTTTTCAACAGGCGCAGGCTGGTTTGCAAGGTTCATTTGGAAGGTTGATTGCCTCTTTTGAAGCTTACCCCGATCTGAAAACAACCAAAGCATTCCAGGATTTTCAAACACAAATTGAAGGCACTGAAAACAGGATCAATGTGGCCCGCCAGGATTATAACAAAGCAGTAGAGACCTATAATCTTAAAGTAAAACGATTCCCGGGCAATATGCTGGCAGGTATGTTTGGCCATAGCGAAAAAGCATACTATGAGGCCGATAAGGGATCTGAGAAGAATCCTGAAATTAAGTTTGATATTAAATAAGCACGGCTAACCTGATGTTCTCCTTTTTCAGAAAAAAAAGATCCCTCTTCAGCGAGGAAGATACAAGGCTTATTGTCAAAGCCATTCGTCATGCCGAACAGCGTACAAGTGGTGAAGTAAGAGTGTATGTAGAAAGCCGCTGCCGCTTTATGGATGCGATGGACAGGGCGGCCGAGATCTTCTTTTCCCTGCAAATGGAAAAGACAGAACAGCGGAATGCAGTACTGGTCTATGTGGCATTGAAAGACCGTCAGCTGGCGGTCTTTGGTGACGAGGGGATTTATCAAAAAACCGGGACTGATTATTGGAACAGGGTGGTGAATGATATGCTCGGAAGTTTTAATAAGAATGATTATGCACAGGGAATAGCGAATTGTACGGTTCAGATCGGCGAAGCATTGCAACAGCATTTTCCATTTGATAAAGAAACTGATAAAAATGAACTGCCGGATGCAATCGTTTTTGGCAGATAGTTACATGAAGAAAATCCTTTTAATAGTAAGCTTATTTGTGTCTTTTTTTGCAAAGGCACAAATTGATAAAGTTCTTCCGGCGAAGCCAAGTCCCCCGAAACTTGTAAATGATTTGACGGGTAACTTTCTCACACCAGAGCAAGCGCAAGCCTTGGAGAGAAAGCTTGTTGCTTATGATGATAGCTCCTCGAACCAGATTGCGATCGTTATTGTTGAATCTCTCCAAGGTTATGAAGCAAACGAGTATGCAACAGCCTTGGGTAGAAAATGGGGAGTAGGAAACAAGGATTTCAATAATGGAGTGGTAATCCTTATTTCGACAGGTGGTGGTGAAGGCAATAGGGATGCCTATATCGCACCTGGTTATGGATTAGAAGGAGCCATACCGGATGTTACAGCCAAAGCTATCGTTGAGCATGAACTGATCCCGAATTTTAAACAAAAGAATTATTATCGTGGTCTTGACGAAGCGACCGATGCAGTTATCAAAGCTGCTGCAGGTGAATACACGGCACCGGCAGGGTATGGCAGCAAGAAAAAGGATGGGTTTAAGACCTGGATGATCATCGCCATAGTGTTATTCGTACTTTTATCGGGTATGTTTGGTGGCGGTGGTGGCGGTACTTATGTATCGAGAGGTGGTTACACCGGCTGGAGCGGCGGTGGTTGGTCGGGCGGAGGATCCTCAGGAGGGGGAGGGTTTGGCGGTTTCGGTGGCGGCAGCTTTGGTGGTGGTGGTGCAGGTGGTAAATGGTAATTATTAAGAAATCCTACAATAAAAAATGCCGGGCAACTGCCCGGCATTTTTAGTTTTATCTGCTATCAAATTCTTAGAAACCTTTCTTCTCCGTTTCCGGCAAAACAGATTTGATATAATTGACTTGTTCAGTCAGTGAAGCATCAGTTGCGTTTTCTTTTAATGCTTTATCTTTTTGGGTTAGGATTCCTTTAAGGATCATTCCATTGATAAACGGATCGGTTTGATCTTTGAACGCTGCAGGAACAGCATCCCGGAATTTCACGATCTCATCCACTCCCCATTTGAATTTCTCTGTATTCTTTACCACAGCCAGGTAAGACCCGATATTTCCCAGGGCTTCAAATTTGGCTTGTCCCAACGGCATTTTAGAAAAATCACCAATGATCTTGTCGGCCATGCTTTCATCACCTGATTTAATGATCTGGGCCAGGATAGCACTTTGTAAAGCTCCTTTAGCAGGTTGCTTAGCCAGGTCTTTAGCAATAGATAATGCGGCAGCTTCATCCAGCTCTGCTAACGCATTCAGGGCATTACCGGCTACCGAATAAGAAGAGTCGTTGACAGCTGCTTTGAACAATGCTGCATATTCAGCTTTGCCATATTCTCCCAATTGTGCAATAGCTCCGGCTCTTACCGTGGAATATTTATCATTTTTTGCCAGGTCCAGTAAAACAGGTTCAACTGCTGTTTTTACATTTTCCTTCTTCAGATTGATTTTACTGATGGCAAAATTTCTCAGCCCCTGGTATTTGTCTTTCAAAGCTGTTTTCAGTAAATCAACGGCTTTCGGATCGTCCAGCTTTTTGGAAGCAAAGTCAATCGCTTCTCTCCTGTCCACGTAATTCCCGGCATAAGTGTACTGGTGAATATAATTTTCAAGTGTTTTGTTATCCTTTTTAACCCACAAAAGCACTTTATCGGCATCCACATTTACCAGGTCCGGACGTTTTGTGTAGCTGAAGCTGAATGTATCGGCAGCATTATTCGCCCAAACATTGTAACGAACTTTGCTGGCACCCTCATATACATCTATTGCAATCGGCAATTTGAATAGCTTACCGGTTTTCTGGGTTTGCTTCACGATCACATTTACTTTCCCGGCTGCATCGTCATATACATAATCAATTTCAACAGTGGGATGCCCGCTGCCAAAATACCATTGGTTAAAGAACCAGTTCAGGTCACGGCCGGTTACTTCTTCAAAAGCTAAGCGCAACTGGTGAGCTTCCGCTGATTTAAATTTATTGGTCGTTAAATAATTATTGAGTGATTTGGAAAAGGCTTCGTCACCTACAAAATTGCGAAGCATATTAAGGATACGTCCGCCTTTCTGGTAACTTACCGCATCAAACATATCTTCTTTGTCCCGGTAGTGAAAACGAACCAGGTCTTTATTCTGGCTGTTGCTCATCAGGTAACCCTGCATACCCTGGTAGTTTTCGGCATCACCTGCATCTTTGCCATATTTGTATTCATCCCATAGAGTCTGGCTGTAGTCAGCGAATGATTCGTTCACTGTCAGGTTGCTCCAGCTTTCTGCGGTCACATAGTCACCAAACCATTGGTGAAACAATTCATGAGCGATAGTGCCTTCCCAGCTGTTGCCGTCCACCAGTTCCCTTGCGTCCTGTTGTGCATTTTCCTGGTGAATGGTGGCCGTGGTGTTTTCCATGGCACCTGCTACATAATCACGGCCGGTGATCTGGGAATATTTTACCCAGGGAAATTCAACGCCGGTTAGTTTAGAAAAGAAGGTCATCATTTCAGGAGTATTGCCAAAGATCTTTTTGGCAACCGGGCCATATTCCTTTTCTACATAATAATTCACTTCTTTTCCTTTCCATTGATCTTTTACGACTGCATATTCTCCCACACCCAGGAAGAAAAGATAGGGTGCATGCGGCAGGTCCATTTTCCAGTAGTCGGTACGTGTACCATCCGCATTTTTCTTTTGCGACATCAGTTTACCGTTACTCAGCGTTACATATTTATTGTCAACGGTAACTGTCAGTTCCTGCGTGGTTTTTTGATTCGTTTTATCAATCGTAGGGAACCAGGCAGAACTTGACTCTGTTTCACCCTGTGTCCAGATTTGGGTGGGTTTGTCTTTTTCTTCACCCTTTGGATTAATGAAATACATTCCTTTTATACCCAACATCTGGTCTTTGGCATATTTTTCTTCAAACTCATCTGGCTTGGCTGTATAATCGATATAGATTGTATAGGTTTCACTGGCTTTGTAAACCCTGTCAAGTTTGATACGAACCTGCCAGTCATCATAACTATATTTCAGCGGAACTTGCTGGCTGCCTTTAACCAAAGCGATTTTTTTAAATTCCATTCCCTTGGCATCCAGCGTCAGGGTGTCTGTAGCATAAAAATGAGGCCTTAAGGTGATCCAGGCCTTACCATAGAGATAAGATTTACTGAAATCTGGCTTCACTTCCAGTTTGGTATGTACCAGGTTATTGACCTTGGTAGCCGTTTCCCGATATTCTTTTTTCCAGGAGGTGTCCTGCTTAGCAGCTCCCGGCTGGGCATAGGTCAGTTGAAATGAAATGATCAGTGCGAGACAAAACAACAGTTTTCTCATATAAAATATTTAAGTGGCGCAAATTTAGGTAAGCTGACAGAATTTAGGTTGACCAAAAGGATGGGAGGTCCTTCTATTTAACAAGTTGTTGAATACCCGCTGAGCAGGGTAGAAGTATTTGGTTTAAATTTGTGAACCACCCAATACCGGAAAAATGAACAAATTATTGCTGTCCCTTTTCTTTTTCGGCATCACAGTTTCTGTTGCTTCTCAGAAAGTATATTTTGTCTATCTCCAGTCTGAGCAGGAACAGCCTTTTTTTGTGAAACTGAATGAGAAAGTTCACAGTTCTTCTGTATCCGGTTACCTGATTCTATCTAAACTAAAAGACAGCAGCTACATTATTAATGTAGGGTTTCCGCAAAATAAATGGCCTGAACAGCGGTTTGCTATCGACATAAAGGCAAAAGACCATGGATTTCTATTAAAAAATTTCGGAGACAAGGGCTGGGGTTTATTTGATATGCAATCGCTGGCAGTTCAGATGTCGCTGACAACGGTTAATAAAGAGATTAGTAATACAGATAAGAAACCGGTGTCTGCCTTTACAGATATACTGGCAAAAGCGGCTGATGATTCTACATTGCGGGTAAGACCTGTCGTAGCTAAAGCAGAGGCGAAGAAGCCTGAAATAAAAATTACTGAGGTTGCAAAGAAGGAGGAGATAAAGCCAGCAATAGTCAAGCCTGATGTCATAAAAGCCGAAGAAAATAAGCCGGTCATAAAGACGGAGGAACTTGCAAAAAAAGAAGAGCTAAAATCTGTCGTGGCTGATACTGTTTTGGCAACGATAAAAGACACAAAAGCTGAAATTACAAATGAACCTGTTGCAACAAAGCCCCCGGTAATAGAAGAAAAGCCAGTTGTTAAAACAGAAGAGCCAATAGCTGAGGCCAATAAAGAAAAGCAGGCTGATGTAATAACGGATAATCCGCCAGCAGCAGCCGAAGTATATAAGAAGTCTGTGGTGATAAGAAAAGGGGAGAGTTCTACCACGGAAGGTTTTGGATTGACATTTATTGATGAGTTTTCAAATGGATCAAGAGATACGATCCGTATCCTGATTCCAAACCCGAAGCCGGTAGCCGGCGTGGTAAAGCAAGAACCCAAACAGGAAAAGAAGTTCCTGGATATAACAAACGATACTACTGCGGTAAACAAGGAAGTTATACAATCTGCTAAAGGAGAAGTAAAGCAAGAAGAGGCTGTAAAGCAAAATAATCAGCCGGTTGTTACTGTTGAAAAGACCCCGTTAGTAGCAGCTTGTAAAGAAGTCGCCATGGAGTCGGATTTCTTAAAACTTCGGAAAAACATGGCATCTGCGGAAACAGATGATGATATGATCGATGAGGCTAAGAAATATTTTAACAGTAAGTGTTTTGCAACCAGCCAGATTAAGAATCTCAGTACTCTGTTCCTGAATGAGGCGGGTAAGTATAAGTTTTTTGACCTTGCCTATCAATATGCGTCTGATCCTGCAAATTTCAGATCACTTGAGTCTGAATTGAAGGAGGAGTATTATATCAACCGGTTTAAAGCTATGCTGCGCAATTAATCATTATGTCCCGGTATTTTTTAGAAATTTCATATAAAGGCACTGCTTACAGTGGTTTTCAAACACAGGAGAATGCGAACACCATCCAGGCTGAAGTTGAAAAGGCTTTCCTGGTATTGCAAAAGGAAAGGGTAACGATGACCGGCTCGTCCAGGACTGATGCCGGAGTTCATGCACAGCAGAATTTTTTTCACTTTGATTATGGTGGAATAATTCACCCTCAGTTTCTGTATAAGATCAATGCGATTCTTCCGGCTGATATTGTTATTCAGGGACTAAAGCCCGTAAATGACAATGCCCACTGCAGGTTTGATGCAGTGAGCCGGGAGTACAAGTATTTCATTTACCGGAAAAAAAATCCTTTCCTGCAGGATAGAGCTTTTTTTTATCCATATAAGCTGGATATGGAATTACTGGAAATAGCAGCCGAAATAGTTAAGGAGTATCATGATTTCACATCTTTTTCGAAGCGGAATACTCAGGTAAAGACATTCAGCTGTGATATTATAAGTAGCCAATGGCTTCAGTACGAAGGTTGCCTGGTATATAATGTAAAGGGAAACAGGTTTCTGAGAGGGATGGTAAGAGCTTTAACTGCCACAATGCTTAAAGTTGGCACGGGAAAGCTCAGCATAGATGAATTCCGGGCGATAATTGATGCAAAAGACTGTACCAAAGCGAGTTTTGCTGTTCCGGCGCATGGACTTTTTCTAGTGTCAGTTCAGTACCCTCAAATCCGGGAATAGCCGTTCTAAAAAAAGTTACTGGCTGAAACCCTTACTGATGGCCTTTTTCACCGGTTTAACGGGTATTATTTGTAAAAAAGTTTTGGCAGCAAACCTTTCACCCTTATCTTTGCACCCCGCTTGAAAAAACGGGTAGCTCTCTGAAGATTGTGAATTGACACTGAAGCATATAGCAGAAGAATAGATCAGAAAAAGTTGGCAGATAAATCACACATCCTTACCTTTGCAACCCGAATAAAAACGGCAGTTCTTAAAAGTAATGTGAATACGGTGTGAGGCAAATGTGAACAAAACTGAGCTTTAAAATTTGCTGGTAAGATTTGAACCCTTACCTTTGCCGTCCGCCTTTAAAAAAAGGTAGTAGCTCTTCACAAAACAATTTGATTTTCATTCCAAAGTGATCGGTATTTTTTGAAAAATAAATGCTGAAAAATTTGGTAGAAATAAAACGGCCCTTACCTTTGCACTCCCGTTCAAAAAACGGGTGGCTGGTAAAGCCAAAAGATCTTTGAAAGTTGGGAAACAATAGCACTTTAATCAGATAGCCTCTGATTAAAACTTATAGGTAAGTCAAGCGAATAACATTCGATTTGACACGTTAATTTTCTCTTGAGAATTTTATACTGTCAGTATCAAACTTCATTTACAATGGAGAGTTTGATCCTGGCTCAGGATGAACGCTAGCGGCAGGCTT
>CAZQSZ010000006.1:0-407700 GCA_964596345.1 uncultured Chitinophaga sp.
AACCGGCCACCCCGACCTTGGCAAGGTCGTGCTCTACCAAATGAGCTACTTCCGCATATTCGTTGCCGGTTTAAACACCCGGCTTATAAAGAACTAAGGGGTTGCAAAAATAGGCATTGAGCCTTTTGCAAAAAAATTTTTTACTGAATTATTTGTATTTGGGAGTGTACTGGCTGCTCTCCTGAACAGGCACCTCCGTTTTGGCAAACCGCTTGGTAGAAAGCATATAACAACTGCCGAAAACAAAAGCCACAATACAGGCTACCTGCAGGTAAAAAAGGAAGCCGGAGGAGGACACCCAATTATGGGCAAAATCCTTATCCTGTACTTTTTGTAATTCCTCATGATATTCTGCCTGACGATCCATATCAAAAATTTGTGTTGCAAAAATAGGGGTTCACAATAAATATTCAACCCGTTTTCTCTACAATTTCGCTGAATTTCTTCTTCTTTTTTACAAAATGCTGCCATACCATATTCTTCTGCAGGTAACCGGAAAGAGCAGCATCCCTGCCTGCCGGGAAAATACTTTTATGCTTATAGAAAAGCCACCATTTTAAAAACGCCGCATGAGCCCTGAGTATAGCAATAAAATAGCCGCCATCACCGGATAATAAACCCTTCCAGGCCGATACAGCATCGAGCAAATTCCTGGCAGGTATGATCCATAGCTTCTTTGCCAACGGAAGATTTTTGGAGAGCATGATATGGTTATTGCGGAAATTAAGATAGGTTTTTAACGAGTTTCCCCTTGGCAAAGTACCTCCTCCCACATGATAAACAACAGACGACGGGCAAGAGTATATTTTATACCCTGCCAGTTGTATGCGCCAGCAAAGATCTATCTCTTCCTGGTGGGCAAAAAAATATTCGTCAAAACCCTTTGCCTCATGAAAAACAGCGGAACGGATAAACAGTGATGCTCCACTGGCCCAGAAAATCGGCTCACTTTGATCATACTGTCCATGATCTTCTTCGCAAATATCAAATACCCTACCCTTTGCAAAAGGATAACCATATTTATCCAGCCAGCCGCCGGCTGCTCCCGCATATTCAAATATCTTCTTATTGGCAAATGAAAGTATTTTAGGCTGACAGGCAGCAATGGTCTTGTCTTTTTCCAGCAACTCAATCATAGGTTCCAGCCAACCGGGTATCACTTCCACATCAGAGTTCAATAAAACATAATACTCAGCCGATACCTGTTTCAATGCTTCATTATAACCTTTAGCAAAACCGTAATTTTTATCCAGCCGGATGATGCGTATCTGAGGATAGGCTTGACGGAGAAAAGGAACAGAATCATCAGAAGAACCGTTATCTGCGATAACTATTTCATAGTTGCCATAGGTGGTTGCCATCACAGCCGGGAGGAATTGTTCCAGGAATTTTCTCCCGTTCCAGTTGAGTATAACAACAGCTGCTTTAGGTAAGGAATTCAATGTCAGTAAAATATTTGTTCAAAAATAAGGGAACGAGATTTATACTCATTAAATTGGGAGCATGTTTCAGCAAATGATTAACTGGAGGACAGGTTTGGCAGCCATCGCTATTCTGATCGTAAGCGGTACTATTTTCTATTCGCAATACCTGGCCCGGAAGATCGCCAGCCAGGAAAGACTGAAGGTGGAACAATGGGTGGAAGCCAGTAAATCACTGTTAGATCCCGGGATAACAGACACCAGGCTGCCTTCCAAGATCATGCTGGACAATACCGATATCCCCATCATTGAAACAAATGAAAAAGACAGTATCACCAGTTTTGTCAATCTTGATTCTGCAAAGGTGCTTACCGACAAGGATTACCTGCAGCGAAAACTGGCTGACCTGAAGTCGATCAACAGTATTCCGATCATCTATACTGACCCCGCTGATTCCACGAAGATCAACCGGTACTATTATGGTCACACAAGATTATTGAATGAAGTGCAGATCTACCCGCTGATCCAGTTACTCATCGTTGGCCTTTTCATTGCTGTTACCTTACTGGCTTTGCGCAGCAGCTACCGTTCTGTTCAAAACCAGGTATGGGCCGGTATGGCAAAAGAAACGGCCCACCAATTGGGAACTCCAGTTTCCTCGCTGGAAGGATGGGTGGAGATGCTGAAAGAAAATCCGGACAATGAAAAAATAGCCCATGAACTGGAAAAGGATGTGAACCGCCTGCGCCTGGTATCGGACCGGTTTGGCAAAATCGGCAGCACACCGCAATTGGAAGAAATGGACCTGGTGAAACAGATCAGCAGCATGATGGATTACATAAAGAAACGGGCCCCGGGTAAGATCCGTTTTTCCATGAATACAAATGGATCAACCGTGATCATGGCAAAAATTTCAGCTCCTTTATTTGATTGGGTGATTGAAAACCTGCTGAAAAATGCGCTGGATGCAATGGAAGGTAAAGGTTCTATTCATGTGGATATTCAATCCGCCAAAGAAGAGATCATTATTGATGTGGTGGATACCGGTAAAGGCATTTCCAAACAGCATATAAATACGGTCTTCAAGCCAGGTTTTACCACCAAGAAAAGAGGTTGGGGCCTGGGCCTTAGCTTATCCCGCCGTATTGTGGAGCAATACCACAAAGGCAATATTTTTGTCAAACATTCAGAAATTGGTAAAGGAACTACCTTCAGAATTGTGCTGAAAAAATAAAACCGCTTACATTTGCAGTCCTTAAAGTTGCCCAGGTGGCGAAATTGGTAGACGCACCACTTTGAGGTGGTGGCGCCCGAAAGGGTGTGCTGGTTCGAATCCAGTCTTGGGCACTTATTAAAAAGCCTTGCAGATTTTGCAAGGCTTTTTAATTTCTAATCGCTTGCCAAAATAAATACTAAGTCTTAGAAGGCAGTTTCTCTTTGGGTTTATTGCCGGGTAATCGTTTGGGGGGAATATTCGCTTTATTGATTTTGATCACCACTTTTACAATATCCAGCACCGGGCCGCCAATACCCAACCGCTGCGCATTAGAGTTGGCGGGTACGGTCTGTAAGCCGGTTGGATCAAATAGCAGGTATTCACCATTCACTTTACCGGTTGAATCCGTAGTTCCTTCGGGTACGTACACCTGTATTCTTATTTTTTGGTAACTGACAGGGAAATGCCGCACATAAAAATTTTGATCCTGTTTATACCATTGGTCATTTTTAAAACCGGCCCTTTTGATCCTGGCCGGTTCTCTCAAGACTGCTATTCTTTCATACGCTTCGTAAGACGAAGTGCCCACTTCAAACAATCTCCGTATACCGTTATTCCCACCCAGTACGCCGGTTGGAACTGTATTTGAAATCTTTTTTACAACGCCGATCATGCCACCCTGCAATTCAAATATTTGTTTGGAGCTTAGTAATTGCCTGGCATCTGACTGTACCACCGAAGGGAGTTTATTAAAATCCGATTTACTGACCACTGACCATAACAACAACTGCACATTTCGCTGCGGGATACCCGGTTGACTGCGGGAATTATATAAGATCGTTTCCACGATCTCTTTGCGGTAACCACTCATGGGTGCCTGTAAATACGCATCATTAGGAGTAGGATCGGGTGTGCCGGGTTGAAGACAATAGGTCTTAAACTCTGCTTCATAAAATCCGGGGGCTAAAAGAAAAGCCCCTTCCTCCGTCCTTGGCAGATTTATCAAAGAATCCGGTGTCCAACCAGCAGGAATGTCCGGTTGAGATATTGTTGTTGCTTCAATACCCTGTTGACTGTTGCGGGAAGTGGATGCACATGCACTGAGAAGAATAACCAGCCACGCAGTAGTAAGTAGATTTTTAAACATAGGGTTGTTTTTAGGTGACGGATTGTGAACGATACAGCTAACTGTTTACACAAAATCTAAAACTATCTGCATATTCAAAAGCAGCAGGCTAACAAAGTATTGTTAAGATAAAATGCAGTTTATAACGGCCTGAATCCCTGTGTTATTGCTCTCATAGGCAACGGATTTTTGCCAGACCTAAAAATGGGTTTGTTGAATGACAGGTCGCATTTTTACTTTAGATTTGATGCAAACAACAGGTAGTAATGGCAACAGAAATAAAATGTCCGAATTGTGGTCACCAGTTTGAACCCAGTGACGCCATCCGGGAAGAAGTGGAAAAAGAGCTGCGGAGCAAAGCGGCTGACTGGCAGAAAAAAAAGAATGACGAATTCCTGCTGAAACTGGAAGAGGAAAAGAAAAAGATACAATCATCTCTGGAAGAAAACCTGCGCAAAAATATTGCTGCCGATTTCGAGAATAAATTGAAACTACTCGAGCAAAACAATAAAGACAATGAAGAAAAATTAAAGCTGGCCCGGCAACAGCAGCTTGAGTTTTTAAAAAAAGAACAGGAACTGGTCAATAAAGAAGCTGAATTGGAATTATCGGTGCAGAAAAAATTGCAGGAAGAAAGAGAGAAACTCTCTGTTGAAATAAGAAAACTGGAAGAACAGCGGAATGCAGCTAAGGAAACAGAATTCCAGTTGCGCCTGAAAGAGATGGAAGAAAAACTGGAAGCACAAAAGAAACTGGCCGAAGAAATGAAGCGGAAAGCTGAACAGGGCTCTATGCAAAGCCAGGGTGAAGTACAGGAATTATTGCTGGAAGAAATGCTGCGGACTGCCTTCCCCTTTGATGTGATTACGGAAGTTGGTAAAGGAGTTCGTGGCGCAGACTGTATTCAAACGGTTCGCAATGGGTTCGGCCAGGAATGTGGCAAGATCATCTTTGAAAGCAAACGCACTAAAGATTTTGCTAACGACTGGATCGAAAAACTGAAAGCCGACATGCGCAGCCAGGGAGCTGATGTGGCCGTGATCGTTACCCAGGCATTGCCAAAGGACATGAGCAGTTTTGGGGAGAAAGACGGGGTATGGATATGTTCTTTCAGTGAAGCAAAAGCCGTTGTACATATGCTCCGGGATGGTATTATCAAAATATCAGCAGCACTGAAAAGCCAGGATAACAAAGGAGATAAGATGCATATGCTTTATGACTATCTCACCAGTTCTGAATTTGCCGAACAATGGAAAGCGATACGGGAAGGCTTTTTAAGTATGAAGATTTCAATTCAACGGGAAAGAGATGCGATGGAAAAGCTCTGGAAGCAAAGAGAAAAACAATTGGAAAAGGTATTACTGAATGCGGCCCATGTCAGGGGATCTATTGAAGGTATTGCGGGTATGGAAGCGATCGATCTCAACTTATTGGAATCCGGTTCAGCAGATGAAGAATAAAGAGGAAAAGCCGCTTTTGGAGCGGCTTTTCTTTTACAAATCACAATCATTTATTTTACACTATAGGGAAATTTCTTAGATGCATTTCTCATCAACGCATTTACCAGCCTGTCAGTAGAAGATCCTACTGAACCCGAAGCCTGGTAATCATATTTCCATAACAGGTCGCCTGATTTACCATCATGGATATTGATAGTGGTCTGCACACTATTGGTGCTTCCCCAGGCTCCAAAAATTACCCCAACTGCAATAGCTGCTCCTTCCGACATGGGCTTATCCATACTGGAACGGTTTTGCAGCACAGCATCCACACCCAGCAACTGTGCCAGTTCTGTCCGGTCTTTTGAAGCAAGTGTTTCATACGTGATGCCGGCCTGTTTCAGCAAAGCATTGGTACGGGTCACATCCTGGAAGGTGACTGTGTAGGAAAATTTATCAGAACGGCGCAGGAACCAACTGTACATTTTATCCTGGATATCATACCCGGTTCTCTGGTTGATATCGGCTAATTGCTCGGGAGTAATTTTTTTGGCTTCGTTGGGGCGGAGTTTTGTGGTTACATCAGCCGGCAGGATTGCCACTGTTTTATGTTTCGCCAATGCAGAATCGAATGCTGAAGATTTGTAGATCTTGGGACCGCAGGACGCCAATACAAAACCTGCCAACAGGGAAAGTGTAATTATTTTTTTCATGAATAAAATTTTTACAAAGAAAATGATCATTTGGACACTGCAAATCAAAGATTAGTTAATTATCCAGGACAGTACCAGGTGATTGAACTGTCGAAAATGTATCACCAGTTGATGATCAGTTTTGCTGAATGTGCAGTTGATAAGCTCAGGATTTGTATGATTTTTCTCCAGCCAGATATGTTTTTTGAAATCCACTTCGCCGTTGCCATACCATTTAAATACTGCTTCTTTACTGCTCCAGAGAATCGTGGGCATTGCATAATCAGCAGGCGCATGACTACCCAGGAAAATAGCTTTTTCCGCTGCTGATAAAAATTTATCCTGTACCCGGATGATCTTTTCTGCGGGTATTTCAATATCGATACCCACCCTGCTCTCCCGGCTGACAATTGCAGCCGCAAAATCGCCACAATGTGAAATGGAGAAATGGTATTCTTCACCCGGCAGGAACGGTTTCCGTGTATCAGCAATTTGAATCAAGCCGTACGGAAAACCAGGAAAAAGAAATTGCAGCAGGAATCGCCCGGCCAGGTGCTGTAATCGTTTGTGCGGATGTGTTACATCCCGGTGCTGGGGCACATTGCCTTTGAAGAATTCTTCGGTTTCCTCAATTTTCCAGATACCCAGCCGGGTGTTTTCGTTGATTTGATGTTGAAAAAAAATTGGCATCCGTTGTTGATTCGTACTTACTTTGCTGCACTGAATTGCTGAATAAAGATAGGCTGTACAAGAGTGCGACGCAAGGAACGATGACAAGAATTAATGAAGCTGGTAAATACTATACTATGATTTTATCTGACAAAAGGATACTGGAAGAAATAGAGAATGGAACGATCAAACTGGACCCTTATGACCGGGAATGCCTCGGCAGCAACTCCTATGATGTACATTTAGGGAAATGGCTGGCTACCTATAAAGAACATATCATTGATGCAAAAAAGCATAACGAGATCGACTATTTTGAGATCCCGGAAGATGGCTTTGTTTTATACCCGCATATCTTTTACCTGGGTGTTACGCTGGAATACACCGAAACACATGCTCATGTCCCCTTCCTGGAAGGAAAGTCATCCACGGGACGTTTGGGGATTGACATCCATGCTACAGCCGGCAAAGGTGATGTTGGCTTTTGCGGCCACTGGACTTTAGAGATATCTGTGAAGCAGCCTGTGAAAGTATATAAAGGCATGCCGATCGGTCAGCTGATCTATTTTCCTGTGGACGGGGAGATTGAAGTAAAGTATAACCAAAAGAAAAATGCCAAGTACAGCGGTCAGCCCGACAAGCCGATTGAAAGTATGATGTGGAAGAATAAATTCTGAAATAAGCCGGTCAATGACCGGCTTATTTATTCAATTGCCAGATGGTATAATTAAGTACAGCCGCAAAACTGACCCAACTGATATAGGGCACCAGCAGCCAGGCGGCCAATTTGCTGATCCGGGCAAATGCGAAGATGGTCAGCAGGATAAACAACCACATAAAGATAATTTCAGCAAAAGCAGTTCCGGTCAGCTGCTGATCAAAGAAAATAAAGGACCAGAAGAAATTCAGAACTAATTGTATAGCGAACAATATAATCGCATTCCTTTTAGTACTTACATCCGTTGCTGATCTCCATACTAAAAAAAGGGATATTCCCATCAGGATATAAAGTGTTGTCCATACGGGCCCGAATATGTAATTCGGCGGATTCCAAGATGGCTTGTTGATCGTTTCATACCAGCTTCCGAGTCCCGTTACTGTAAAAAAAGCACTCGCTGACCCGATCAATAATGGTATGGCAATAGCAATTATAAGTTTGAAGGTATTATTCATAACCTACCCTAACAAAGAGAATTGTCATTTGTTTATAAGGCTTCCTTCCCAAACTTCTTATAGTAAGCGATCAGCCAGGCCACTACTTCATTGTAGGTCTGTTTACCACCGGGCTGGTTATTGGCTTTCAGGTAATGCCCGTAGGCCCACATAATAAGTGGCTCCACCGGATTTTTATACTGCTTGTAAAAATCCCTGAACTCTTTACGGTCCCGGATAACCTGCGGATGCAACTGTTGCTGAAAATTCTTTGCCAGCACAGTATCCCGCCTGTACACTTCGCCGATAGCATAATTGTACATATCAAAGTACATGGAGTATCTCATTACCCGTGATGGTGATTGACGGCAGGCAAGAAAGGCCACAAAATTGGCTTCGTTTTCTTTGGCATAGCCCAATTGGTGAGCTATCTCATGGGTGGTTACAAAAGGTTCCAGTGCTTTGGGTATGGTAGTATTTACCTGTGCTTCGCCGGAAAATGGATTATAATAACCCTGGAAGCCGAGATAATTACCAAGATAGCTGAACAGGGAAGGTTTTACTGATGGATGCTCATATTCCAGGAATGAAAATTTTGCAGCTGCAAAATCAAATGCTTCCCGGCTTTCCCGGAACATGCGTTTTTTCCTGTTAAATGAATCCCGCTGGGCCGGGCTTACAAAAACAGCATACTCATTTAACCGTTTTTGAAGGATGTTGGTGACGGAATCCAGGTCAGCCAGCGAATATGGTTTTACGTCCAATTCCAGTTGCCGGGCAATCCCCACCCGGTTATAATTAAGTCCCCAGAGCAGGTTAAAAAAAACGTAGACAAACAGGAAAAAGAAGATGGCCTGCTGTAGTCCCGACGAAAAATATTGACGGGTCAGTTTTTTCTGGAAAAGGTATTTGAGGAATTTGCCTGTCCGGAACAGGATGACGAGGATCAAAAAGGCATAAAACAGGTCGCCGATACTAAAGGGAATCCAGCCAAAAAGAATACGCTGGAGCTTCACGATCAGCGGGTAAAGCCCAAATGTATAATTCGCCTCCACCCAATCCGGGTACAAAGAGACCCATTTGATGGCAATGGTCAGGAGGATCAGTAAAATCCAGCTCCAGCTTTTCATCAGCCGGGCAAACAGCCGGGACAGGAACTCTTGCAAACCTTTAAATTTTAATAGTGTTCATAATCAGGGCCTTGAGCCAACCGCAAAGGCCGAAAATAATCCAAAAAGCCCGATAAATTTTCATCAGATTCCCTTACCTTTGCCAACTCTTTAAAAAGTTCATTCATGGGGCATCGCCGGGACTTTGAGATAGCATTTGTGGGACTGAAGCCGGGCATTCATGAGTATAACTATGAAATAAAGGATAAGTTCTTTGAGGCATTCCAGCAGCAGGACTTTCGCCACTGCAAAGCCAACGTAAAACTGACGCTTGATAAAAAAAGCAGTTTTATGCTGATGAAATTTGAGATCGGTGGCACCCTGGAAGTAACCTGCGACCGTTGCAACAGCAACCTGCCATTAGAATTATGGGATGAATTCAACATCACCGTAAAAATGGTGGAAGAGCCGGAACTGATGAATGACCAGGAAGAAGATCCCGATGTGTACTATATCGGTCGTGGTGAAAGCCATATTGATATAGCCAATTGGATCTATGAATTCATCAACCTCAGCATACCCATGTTGAAATCCTGTGGTTTTGAGAATATGGAAGGACCACATTGCAACAAAGCGGCGCTGGATGTTTTGAAAAAAATGGAGCCCGAAGAGAAGACTGAAAATGAAGAGAACCCGATCTGGAAAGGATTGGAAAAATTTAAGAACTTAGGTAAATAGTTTATAAAAGATATTTTCTGATTATTAATAGTTGAGTTATGCCAAATCCGAAACGCAGACACAGTCAGCAAAGAAGTGCAAAACGCAGAACGCATTATAAAGCGACTTCTGCCACATTAACAACTGACAGCACTACCGGCGAAACACATGTACGCCATCGTGCCCATGTGAGTGAAGGAAAGCTGTACTACAAAGGAAAAGTAGTGGCTGAAAAATCACCCGTTAAGTAATAAGGGACAGTTCCCGCATAGGTAATTTGCTAATTCCAAATCCATTTGACAGAAATGTCACGATGGAATTTGGAATTTGTCGTTTTGTAATTTGTACCTTGTGCCTGCAATGAATATCGGACTTGATATGATGGGTGGCGATTTCGCCCCGCTGGAAGCCGTCAAAGGCGTGCAGCAGTACCTTGCTGAAAACAACTCTGCATCCCTCTTTCTCATCGGCCATAAAGAACAAATCAATCTATTGCTCCTGGAACATAAGGTTCCAACAGATCGCATCACCGTCATCCCTGCTGAACAGGTGATCGGTATGCATGAACATCCTACCAAAGCTTTAAAGGAAAAGCAGCAATCTTCCATCGCTATAGGTTTTCATTTACTGGCTACCGGCAAAACAGATGCTTTTATCAGTGCCGGCAATACAGGTGCGATGCTGGTGGGAGCTTTATTCAGTATTAAAGCCGTGGAAGGAGTATTGAGACCCACCATTTCCACCATCATCCCCAAGGAAAACGGCGGAACCGGTATTTTACTGGACGTGGGCTTGAATGCGGATTGTAAACCCGAACAACTGAACCAGTTTGCCGTAATGGGCTCCGTCTATGCCCGGGTAATATTAGGCATTGAAAACCCTAGGGTCGGTTTAATGAATGTTGGTGAGGAAGAAGGAAAAGGCAATTTACTGGCCCAGGCCACCTATCCCCTGCTGAAGGAAAATAAACAGATCAACTTTATCGGTAATATAGAAGGCCGGGATGTATTGGTGGATAAAGCAGACGTAATGGTCTGTGAAGGCTTCACCGGTAATATCATCCTGAAATTGGCCGAAACCTTATACGAGATCAGTCACCGCCGCCAGTTGAAAGATGAATATTTCGATCGTTTTAATTTTGAAAATTATGGAGGCACTCCTGTACTGGGTGTCGCCAAACCGGTGATCATCGGCCATGGTATTTCCGGTGCCAAAGCTTTTAACAACATGATCAAAGTAGCGGAAAAAATGATCGAAAAAGATGTGCTGGGCAAAATGAAAGATGCCCTTCAGTAAGCCGGCCTCCACTATTCAGGATAAAAATTCCTCATTTCATCCCTCTTTTGTGGTATACCCTCGTCATGGTATTGCATTGGCAATACAAATGCAGTAATTTTCGTTTTATTAATCATGAAGTCGTATCGAAAAATACTGTTGCTTTTATTGTTCCCGCTGAGCATACTTGTATTAAACGGGCAGACCAGTATTTCATTGCTCGCTTCAAAGAAGTATGCGCCAAAGACTACCACCTATTTTACCCGGATCGGGGAAAGTTCCATTGCAATAAAAGTGATGCAGTATGGCGATTCCAAAAAACTGGTTTATGTCAATGTGCATGCAGATGAATTCACTTCCCTGGTGGCTGCACAACGGCTGTTGCAGCAGGAAGGCGGTTTATTGATAAAAATTGAGAATAATAACAAACGGAATATCCGTTTCCGGCTGCGGGGCCGGTATTATACATTTGACCCCAACCGGATGTTCTCTGCAGAAGGGGCAGCACAAACATTGAAACAACTGGGTCGCAGCAATGATATAGCCATTGAAGAAGTAGTGAAATTCGGCAAACGAATTCTCCAGCTTATTCCTGAAAATCCTGTTTGTATCATCGCCCTGCATAATAATACAGAAGGAAAGTTTGGAATCAATTCTTACCTCCCGGGTGCCGAAAGAGAAACCGATGCCAGGAAAGTCTATGCTGACACTTTACAAGATCCTGATGATATTTTCCTGACCACGGACAGTATCCTCTATCACCGGCTGTCCGCAGAAAAATACAATACGATCTGGCAGGACAATGAGAAAGTAAGGAGAGATGGTTCTTTAAGTGTGTATTGCGGCGAAAGAAATATTACTTACCTGAACTGCGAAACACAGCATGGTAAAACAGAACAATACCTGAATATGTTGCTGTCGGCTACCGAACATATCGGCAGGCTCGATGAAGCCGGGACCGGCTATAATTATTCCGTGCAACTGAATGACCCAACAGTTTTCAATACTACAATTGAAGTCTTTTTTGGAGATAAACGAATCGGGCAGGTAAGATCAGTAAACGTTACTGATTCAACCACCCTGTCAGGTCTTGTAGAGATCAATAAAGATTTCAAAGTATACTCCAATATGGATTTGTTTTTGGTAAACAGCCCGGGTGGCAACCTGAAAATAGACCTTCGTACCGACCCGACCCGACCCCGGGAACTGTTGAGTCCTGCAACTTCCGTAATTTCAATTGCCGCCCGGTTAACGGCGGAATAAGATGAAACTATTCCTGTTCTTTATTAACAGCATTTACTGGCTCTGGGCTTTTGCCGTTCCGGTCATTGTTGCAGGATTACCGGCCTGGTACTTATATGAAAAAACACACAACAACCTGCCTTGGTCGATATTACTTCTGATTGCCGGTATTATCGCAGGTTTTATTACCGCAGAAGCAATCAGGAGAAAATATGGGCTCGTCAACTTTTTTAGCCGGCTTTCAGCCACCCCCGACCTGGATGAAAAAGAAGAAACCACTGAAAAATCAGCGGCTTCTTAATAGTTTTCCTGTGCAGATAATACAATGAGTAATACGAAGGATCCGAATCCGGTTATCTCAACACATCAACTTCAAGGTAACTCGGATAAGAGGCACTGTGATAAACTCTTTGTGTTGCCTTGATAAAATCTTTTTTATCTGCCTTGTAAATATTAGGAACAAATTTCTGCGGGTTAATATCGATCAGGGGAAACCAGGTACTCTGTACCTGCACCATCACCCGGTGCCCTTTCTTAAACGTATGTAGCACATCTTGCAGCCGGAATGTTACCGGTGTAATTTTATTGGGCACCAGCGGCACCGGTTTTTCAAAAGAAGTTCGCCACCGGCTCCGCATCACTTCGCTGCGCACCATTTGCTGGTAGCCATTCAACGAAATATTTTTAGGCGTGTAGGGTGTGTTCGGCTCATTGTCAGGATACACATCAATTAATTTTACCACCCAGTCGGCATCCGTACCGGTAGTACTAACGTTGAGATAAACGGTTATCTCACCTCCCAGTGTCAGGTCCTCTTCGAGTATCCCTGTTTCGAAGACCAGTACATCTGGCCGGCGGGCTGCAAAACGCTGGTCTTCGCTCATATAATTCCGCGGTGTAATGCCAAACGAGCCGGGAATATCCATTGTATAGGGTACAGGTTTTTTCGGATCACTGATATACTCCGAAAAACTATTGTCAACCGGTGCTGTAACATTGAGCTTCTCCCCTTTTTCAAAATAAAATTTTCTTTTTTCTGCTTTTTCAGATGGCCATGCTGAAAAAGTCTGCCACTCTTTTTTCCCGGTATTATACATATACGCTTCGGGCAAACCCGTGGCGGTATCACCACTGCCTTTTAAAAAATGATGGAAAAACCGGGCTTCAATATTACGCTGGTAAAAAGTAGCAATGCTGTCACCAAAATAAATTTGGTGATGTTTGTGATGCCCAACTTCCCTTGCCCAGTCGCCATGCCCGAACGGGCCCATCACAATTGCGTTATAAATTCCTTTATTGGCTTTCTCAATCTCTTTGTAGGTAGTTAGTGTGCCATATAAATCTTCAGCATCGAACCAGCCACCCACAATAAGATAAGCCGGCTTTACATTCTTTAAATGATCCGTGATACGCCGGGCCTTCCAGAAAGCATCATAATTGGGATGAGCTACCATCTCTTGCCAGAAAAAATTATTCTTTAAAAGGCTGTCGCTAATCTCTTTTATTGTTCCCCGCCGACGGAAAAAATCATAACTATCCACCGTCGTATGTTCAAAGTAAGGAAACCAATCCTGTTCTGTTGGTTCTTTGCGGCGGGTGCCCGTCATCGGAAAAAATGGATAGTACGCCTGTGTGAAAGCCCCGTTATGATGAAAATCATCAAACCAAAAATCGGCCACCGGTGCTTGGGGAGAAACGGCTTTTAAGGCCGGATGCGCATTGATAGAACCAGCAGAGGTATAAAAACCGGGATATGAAATACCCCATTGCCCCACGTTGCCATTTTGATAGTTAATATTCTTCAGCAACCAGTCAATAGTGTCCCAGGTATCTGTGCTTTCATCAACGGTATCTTTTGATTTCTTATTTGCAATATGCGGTGTCATTTGCACCCAGTTACCTTCGCTTTTGTACCGGCCCCGTACATCCTGCTGCACAAAGATGTAACCTTCCTCAACCATCACCGGTGGCCCGATATAAAAAGGGTAATTATCTTTTCCATAAGGCCCGATACTGTAAGGTGTTCGGTGCAGCATCACCGGGTACCGTTTGCTTTCAGATGCATCTTTGGGGATATATACAGCCGTAAAAAGTTGTACTCCATCCCGCATGGGAACAGCATACTCAAATTTATTATACCGCTCACGGTTCAATGCACTTCCCTTTATAAACGAAACAGGGCTATCCTCATCGTTATCAAAACCAGTAATGGTAAATGCAACTGATCCCCGGAAAGCATCCTGTTTCAACGTACTGAATATAAAATGGGAGGAAGGTTTGGATACGTGCCAGCCCTCCGGTATTTTATTTTCCAACCGGGTAGATTCAAAACCAGGATTGGTGAGTGGCATTTCCTGCCATTGCCCCGGGCTGTTCTCGATCTGTAGCTGTACATCATCGTACGAACAGGAACCGGTACCCATACAAACCAGATCCAGGTTTAATGTTACTGCACCAGAATCCAGGCGACCTTCAATCCTGCGGATTGCCCAGGCAGTATCCCATACGGGCTGATGAGACCCATTATTAAAATATCCCCATTCGCCATTTGACTTGGTCACCTGTGCCACCACCAGGGCCAGCACTCCGGGAGAGCCATCTGTTTTCACCCTGGCACTATAACGAAAGTTTTTTCCACCATGATCTTTTACAGGAACGCTTTGTTGAACAGCGACCCAGCCTTCCTGGGCATTGACAGTTGAGATAAGCAGTACGGAGAAAAAACAGAGCAGTAAACGCATAACGAAATTTAAATTAAGAATGACTAATTGTAAGGGTATTGACTTCTGGAAAATCATTATCGGATACGATACCCAAATCCAATCCCGGTTAAATTAAAGCAGTATAATGAGAATAAGCTCAATTACCAGCATAGATGCAGATTAATGTTGCTCAACTGGCGATTTTTGAGGATAGAGTGTGAAAGCGTAAGCCCGGAATTTGGCCTGGCCTGCACCCGAGTAAGCTGATCGAGCAGCACTAATAAGAACGAATAAACCGGGGGCAGTGTAAAAATAAAGCCACGCAATGCGTGGCTTTGAACTGTGATCCCGCTGGGACTCGAACCCAGGGCCCATACATTAAAAGTGTATTGCTCTACCAACTGAGCTACGAGATCAACCTGTTCCTCCTCCTTTCAGATTTGGGAGTGCAAAAATACAGTCTCACTGCTTTCAGTCCAAAAATATTTCAGCCTGTTTTCAACATTATTTCAACTGATTTTCAAGCTAAAATAAAGAACCGGGGTTCTTCAAAAAATATATAGTTGCGCATTTTTAAAGTAGGTTTGCGCTATAACCCAGTTTAGCATGTCAAATTACTTTACAGACAAGGTGGTGGTCGTTACCGGCGGCACAGATGGTATTGGTAAAGCCCTGGTAGAAACCTTACTGGATATGGGTGCCAAAGTGGCTACCTGCGGCCGGAATCATGATAAATTATACCAGTTACAGTCGCAACACCCTTCAGCAGCCCTGCATACGATGGTTGCAGATGTAAGCAATGAAAACGATTGCCGGCGTTTCATTGAAACGACCATCAAATTTTTTGGCGGTGTGGATATCCTTGTCAACAATGCAGGAATTTCTATGCGGGCTCTTTTAAAAGATGTTTCCCTCGATGCCATCCGGAAAGTGATGGATATTAATTTCTATGGCACTGTTTATTGCACCAAATATGCCCTGCATTCAATTATTGAACGAAAAGGAACCATCGTTGGTGTTTCTTCCATTGCCGGTTACCGGGGTCTGCCGGGAAGAAGTGGTTATTCTGCCAGTAAATATGCTTTACAGGGATGGCTGGAGGCTGTTAAGACAGAACTATTACATGATGGTGTGCATGTAATGTGGGTATGCCCCGGCTTCACTACGTCCAATATCCGCAATGCTGCATTGAATAAAGATGCCCAATCACACGGGGAAACACCTATGGACGAAGGCAGTATGATGAGTGCTGACGAATGTGCAGGCCATATCCTGAAAGCAATAAGAAAGAAAAAAAGAACATTGGTACTTACGTTCACAGGCAAGAGAACTGTTTTCCTCAATAAATTCTTTCCGGGCCTGGCTGATAAATTAGTGTACAAATTTTTCTTTAAGGACGGACAACTTGTTAAGTAGATATGCAATCCGCATTTCACCACAACGGATAGTGCTTTTACTTTTGCATTTTTACTTCTAACTTCATCGCATGCCTTTACTAACCCTTACCTCTGATATTGGCAGCCAGGATTACCTGGTCAGCGCAGTAAAGGCACAACTTTTACAAACCAACCCCGATTTCAATATCATTGATATTTCGCACAGCATTCCTCCTTTCAATTACCCGCAGGCTGCTTATGTATGCCGGAGTGCGGTGAAGAATTTCCCGGAGTTTACTTATCATATAATCCTTGTGAATCTCTTCGAAAAAAAACCGGAGCACCTGCTGCTCGCCTTTCACAACAACCAGTATTTTCTGTGTGCCGACAATGGCTTACTGACTATGATATTGGAAGGAAAACCAGAAATGGTGATCGGTATTCCACTCGATAAAACAGCCATAAAAAATACGATCTACTGCACCGAAGTGATGGGCAAAGTGGTGAACCAACTGGTGAATGGGGAGTCCATAAAAGATATTGGCATTCCTGATATCGGCTATATCGAAAAATTGCATTTACGTCCGCTGCTGGATAACCAGTGGATAGAAGGACAGATCATTTTTATTGACAATTTTGAAAATGTGATCGTCAATATTACCCGGGAGCAATTTGAAGAACAACGCAAAGGACGAAGTTTCCGTATCGTTTTTAAAAGAGATGAAGTAATTGATCGTATCAGCGAGTCGTATGCAGATGTGACGGAGGGAGAAAAACTGGCCCTCTTCAACAGCGCCGGTTACCTGGAGATCGCTATCAATAAAGGCAATGCGGCTGGTTTATTCGGGTTAAAAGGTTTCTCCGAAAAATCAAGGCAATCCTCCCAACTCATGCAAAGCCAGTTATCTTACCAGACGGTGCGGGTTTATTTTGAATAAAGAAAAGATAAGGAACAACATGAAAAGAATTGCAATTGATATGGATGGTGTAATGGCAGATGTGGTGGAATTGTTCCTGGATTACCACGAAAGAGATTTTGGATACCGGAAGTCAATAGAAGAAATTAACGGTCTCTCAGAGCGGGAAGCTTTCCCCAAAGCAAAAGAATATGTTCATGCAAAAGGGTTTTTCCGCAATGCCCGGGTGATGGAAGGGAGCCGGGAAGTGATGGAACAACTTCAGCAGCAATACGAGATCTTCATTGTTTCCGCCGCCACTGAATTTCCGCAAAGCCTGCAGGAAAAACAGGAATGGCTGCAGGAGCATTTCCCCTTTATCGGCTGGCAGCAAATGGTCTTTTGTGGCCTCAAAACCATCATTACTGCTGATATCATGATCGATGACCGTTTCAGGAATCTTGACCCGTTTAAAGGCGACACGATCTTATTCTCCCAGCACCATAACCTGCTCAAGGAGCCGGGACGCCACCGGCGGGTACATTCATGGGCTGAAATTAGCCGGATTCTTTTGCCCTAAAACCTTAAAAATGAATAGCGGAATAGCAAATATTGGGCTGCTTCCCTATTTTTGCTTTCCTTCAATCCTTAGACATACAGGGGATTAACAGGAATAAAATTTATAGTCTATTATGAATTTCAGAAAACTCAATAACCTTACCGGCTGGGCCGTGTTTTTTATTGCCTTTGCCACTTATTTTCTGACCCGTGAGGCAAGAGGAAGCCTGTGGGATTGCGGCGAGTTTGTAGCCAGTGCTGACAAGATGCAACTACCCCACCCTCCCGGTGCACCGCTATTCGTTTTGCTGGGCCGTTTCTTTATCATCCTGTTTGGTGATAATGGGCAAACAGCTGCGAATGCGGTCAACTTCATGAGTGCTTTGGCCAGTGCCGCCACGATCTTATTCCTTTTCTGGAGTATCACCCATTTTGCCCGTAAAATGTTTGTGACAACGGGTGAAGAACTGACCGGTTCCCAGTCGTTCACTGTTATGGCTGCCGGCGTGGTCGGTGGTTTAGCGTATACCTTTTCAGACTCTTTCTGGTTCAGCGCTGTTGAAGGCGAGGTATATGCCCTGTCTTCTTTTTTCACCGCCCTCGTATTCTGGGCTATGCTGAAATGGGAACATGCCGATGAACATGCCGGCAATGATCCCGGTGCCAGGGCCAGGTCAGACCGCTGGATCATTTTCCTTTTCTTTATGATGGGACTTTCGATTGGTGTTCACTTACTGAACCTGTTGAGTATCCCTGCCGTGGTGATGATTTATTATTACCGTCGTTACCAGGTAAGTACCAAAGGTGCCATTATTGCTTTTATCATGGGTTGTATCATCACCGGGCTGGTGCAGGTTGGCGTTATACAATACTCCATGAAAGCTGCGGGACAGTTTGATGTGTTCTTTGTGAATTCTTTCAAACTACCTTTCTTCAGTGGCTTTAGCATTTACTTCCTGGCATTAGCTGCATTGATTGTATGGGCCCTTCGTTTTACAGAGAAAACCATTTCACAAACAAAGCTTATCATATGGTTCACTCTCTTTCTTGGCCTTTCCTTACTCCCTTTTATAGTTAGTACTGGTTCTGACGCCGCCAAAGTGCTTAAATTTTTATTAGTTGCGGGAATAGCAGCACTGATCGGTTATTTCCTGAAAGCATCGGCATTGAGAGTTTTGAAACTGACACTGTGGTGTTATGCCTTTATGATGCTGGGCTATTTTATGTATTTCACCACGCTGATCCGTTCCAATGCCGATCCGGCCATTGATATGAACAATGTTGACAATCCTATTACGCTTGTTTACTATCTCAGCCGTGAACAATATGGTGAAGCTCCCTTATTATACGGGCCTCATTATTCTGCTGATTATAAATATGGGGAAGATGGCTACCCCGTGTTCAAGGAAGGTGAAATGAAATATGTAAAAGGCAAAGACAGCTATATCCCGATCGGTAAGCAACGTGATGTGCAGTATGAAAGTGCCGATATGCAATTATTCCCGCGGATCTGGGATCCCAGCAACGACCAGGGCCATGCTGAATTCTATGCGGCCTGGCTTAACCTCGGGCAAGAGCCAAGCCCGATTACCGGGAGAACAAGAAACAGTCCTCCGACCATGGGTGATAATTTAAGGTGGTTCTTTACCTACCAGAATGGTTTTATGTACTGGCGTTATTTCATGTGGAATTTTGCCGGTAAGCAAAACGATATACAGGGCTTTGGTAACCGGAGAGATGGTAACTGGATCAGCGGTATCCCCCTTATTGATAACAGCCGCCTCGGAGATCAAAATATGCTGCCCGACAGCCTGAAAGAAAACAAAGCACATAATAAATTATACCTGATCCCCTTCATATTGGGCATACTCGGTTGCGTTTACCAATTCGTAAGAAATAAAAAGGACTGGGTGGTGAGCTTCCTCTTATTCTTCTTTACCGGTATTGCTGTGGTATTATACCTGAACCAGCCCGGTAACCAGCCCCGTGAAAGGGATTATGCGTATGTAGGATCATTTTATGCTTTTGCTATCTGGATCGGTCTTTCTGTCGTTGCTTTTGTAAGACTGGCCCGTGAAAAAGCTGACCAGCTTACATTCACCAATACGTTGACCTATGGTGCTGCTCTTACATTCCTGATCATGCTGATGAGTACAGCCAGTGAAACACCGGGAGGTATGTTCATGTCAGCGATTACTTCATCCGTGATCTACGTGGCAGCAGTAACAGCTATAACCTACCTGGTAAGAGCTGTTTCCTCAGCAGGACAGAATGCGGGGATATTGAATATTACCACTACCATTATCTGCCTCGCTGCTCCCTTATTAATGGCTCAGCAGGAATGGGATGACCATAACCGCAGTAAGAAAACACTGGCACCGGATATAGCAAAAAATTATCTCGAAAGCTGTGCACCGAATGCGATCATTTTTACTTTTGGTGATAACGATACCTATCCCCTTTGGTATGCACAGGAGGTGGAGGGTGTCCGCCCGGATATTCGTATCATCAATAACAGCTTGCTCGGTATTGACTGGTATATTAACCAGCTTCGCAGAAAGATCAACGGAGCCGACCCTGTGGATGTGATCTGGAGCGAAGAACAGGTGGAAGGTCATAACCGGGAATACCTCCGTTACCGTGCACAAGGCTCCAAAGAAACCTTCTATGACCTGTATGATGCGATGAAGAATGTGATCGGCAAACCTTATATCGATCCTAAAACAGGAAGAGATGTAGGAACAAGTTCTTTCCCTGTGGCCCGTTTCAAAGTTCCTGTTGACACGATGCTCGTCAGGAAGAATGGAACAGCGAATGCTACTGATATCGTTTATCCCGAGATCAGGTTCGAGATACCAGAGAATAAATTACAGGAAGGATTGGTACGAAGTGATTTGATTATTCTCAATATCATTGCAGCCAATCAATGGAAACGCCCCATCTATTTCACAGCACCGTATGGTTCACTGGGCTTTGGCGGTTTCCTCCGCAAAGATGGTCTGGCTTATCGCCTGGTTCCTGTTCAAACACAAAACCGTTCTGCCAACTGGCTGATCAATATGGGAAGAACAGATGATAACCTTGATTTCATGGCCAATAATATGCTGAACAAATTTGTATTTGAAAGTCAGCGGGGTGTTTATTTTGATGAAGAGAACAGGCGGCATGCCCTCAACCTGCGCAGCACCTATGGTGAGATTGCCGGTAATATGGCAGATGCAGGTAATAAAGCAGAAGCTTTAAAGCTGATTGAAAAAGCGGAGAAGCTGGTCAATAAAGATGATCTGCCCTATGCCATGACCAGTCGTGATAACGGCCATAATATCCAGAACATGTCTTACCTCGAAGCTTGTTATAAGGCAGGTAATACACAACTTGCCAAAGAAATAAGTGCCGCATTGAAAAAAGATATGCAGCAGCAAAAAGCTTATTTCGATTACCTGCGGACCGAGAAAGAAGAAATGTTTGGTCTCTTTGACGGCCGTAATGGAGAAGCCGCCCAAAATGAATATTTCCTCCAGTTGCTGGATGCACTGGAACAAAAATATGGTGCAGCCCCTTCAGCTCCGGTTGTTCCCGGAACAGAAGGAAACAAAACCATTGTAACACCGGCAAGAGACAGTGGCACTCCTAAGTAATACTTATTCCTGATATCTTTCAAAACCCCGGTCAATCCGGGGTTTTTTATTACCGAACCTCTTACCCTTCCGGTTGTTGTAATCACAGATCGCACAACTGGTAATTGTCGTAAATTGTAAGGTATGAGAGGTTTCCATTTTACAAAATTTGATGCGGATGCAGAGGGGAAAGGCCGTTTTGAACAACTGCTGGATCTTTTCATGCAATTACTCACTTACACCAGCGGTGACGTAAGTGAAGCGATGCAATGGATGAATGAGCTGGATAAAAAATATCAGTTAACCGATGATGAGTATGGCATGGGCGATTTTTTTGATGAACTGAAAGAAAAAGGATATATCACCGGTGACAACGAAGCAGGAGAAATAAAGATCACTCCCAAAACCGAGCAAGGCATCCGCAAGAAAAGCCTGGAAGAAATATTCGGCAAACTCAAAAAAACAAAACAGGGAGATCATCACAGTTTTAAACCCGGGCAGGGAGATGAATTGAACCCCGAAACAAGGAATTTCCGTTTCGGTGATATGCTGGAACAGATCGATTTCACCGAAAGTATCCGCAATGCCCAGATCAATCATGGTATTGAAAGCTTTAACATGCAGGAAGAAGACCTGAGTATCCGGGAAACGGATTTCAAAGCACAAACTTCTACCGTACTGATGATTGACATCTCTCATTCCATGATCTTATACGGGGAAGACAGGATCACCCCGGCCAAAAAAGTGGCGATGGCATTGAGCGAACTGATCAAAACAAAATACCCGAAGGACACCTTGGATATCGTGGTATTTGGCAACGATGCCTGGCCTATTGAAGTAAAAGATCTTCCCTACTTACAGGTTGGACCATATCATACAAATACGGTGGCCGGGTTAGAATTAGCAATGGATATATTACGCCGCAGGAAAAATCCCAATAAACAGATCTTTATGATCACGGATGGGAAACCAACCTGCTTAAAGATCGGGAAGCGGTATTACAAAAACAGTTTCGGGTTAGACCGCAAAGTGGTGAACCGTTGTATGAACCTGGCAGCACAGTGTAAGAAGCTGAAGATACCCATCACCACGTTCATGATCGCAACCGACCCTTACCTGCAGCGGTTTGTACAGGAGTTTACAGAGACCAATAACGGCAAAGCATTCTTTGCCTCCTTGGATAAGCTGGGTGCATTTATATTCAAGGATTTTGAAAGCGGGAAAAGAAAAACGGTTTATTAGCCCCTGTCCCCTAAAGGGGAACTTAGGCTCTCGTTACAAGTTGTATTAATAAAATTGTTGAGAGAAAAAAATATGGCAATTATCAGGTTAAATAAACTTCCCTGCCCGGGCGGGGCTAATTTGGTATTCATACAGTTTTAGTGACCAGGAAGTGGGTTGTTCAATAAAGAATAGAACGATGAAATGTGCTCCGCAATAAAAGATGACCAGAATTACAATAGCTGAAAAATAAATTATGGATATAAAGAAAATCAAGACGTTGGGTGAATTAAAGAAAAGTGGTTACCAACCCAAAAGCATCAAAGAAGAGATACGGCAAAACCTCATCGCCAAACTCAAAAAAGGAGATACTACCTTCTCCGGCATCGTAGGCTATGAAGATACAGTGATACCTGACGTAGAGAGAGCACTACTCAGCAAACACAATATTTTGTTCCTCGGTTTGCGGGGCCAGGCCAAAACAAGAATGGCCCGGCAGATGGTGGAACTGCTGGATGAATATATTCCCTGCGTGGCAGGCAGTGACATCAACGATGATCCTATTAACCCTGTCTCCAGGTTTGCAGAAGAAGAAATTGCGACCCACGGTGATGAAACACCCATCCACTGGATCCACCGCAGCGAACGCTATGGCGAAAAACTGGCCACACCGGATGTAAGTGTGTCAGACCTGATCGGCGATATTGACCCGATCAAAGCCGCTAACCTGAAACTGAGTTTTGCGGATGAAAGAGTATTGCACTACGGTATCATCCCTAGAAGCAACCGGGGTATTTTTGTGATCAATGAACTACCCGACCTGCAGGCAAGAATACAGGTGGCCCTCTTTAATATCCTCGAAGAAGGAGATGTACAGATAAGAGGATTTAAACTAAGACTACCGCTGGATATATTGTTTGTTTTCACTGCTAACCCGGAAGACTATACCAACCGGGGCTCTATTGTTACACCACTTAAAGACAGGATCGAAAGCCAGATACTAACCCATTATCCCAAATCACTGGAAAACGCACTGGAGATCACCGAACAGGAGGCAGCGATCAGCGAAGAGCAAAAAGGCAAAGTCAATGTCAGTGATTTGGTAAAGCGGCTGATAGAACAGGTGGCTTTTGAAGCAAGAAGCAGCGAATTTGTTGATAAGAAAAGCGGAGTGAGTGCCAGGCTGACCATTTCCGCCTTTGAAAATGCAGTAAGTGCTGCCGAAAGAAGGGCCATCATCAATAATGAAAAACAAACACAGGTTTGGATCGGTGATCTTGCTGGTATAATCCCTTCTATTACCGGCAAAGTGGAATTAGTGTATGAAGGCGAACAGGAAGGCCCTTACCAGGTAGCGATGAACCTGGTGGAAAAAGCGATCCGTTCACAGTTTGTGCAGTATTTTCCCAACCCGGATACTTTAAAGAAAAGAAGGAACACCGGTAAGCCTTCGCAACAGGAAAAAGAAGAAGAGAATCCCTACAAACCAATTACCAGCTGGTTTGACAAAGGCAACAGCCTGAACTTATCATTTAATACCGCTGATAAAGACAAGATATTGCAGTTATACAAAGTGGATGGATTACAGCCGCTGGTAAAAAAATATTTCCCGAAGGCCAATGAGGAACAAGCCGCCTTACTCATGGAGTTTGTATTGCATGGCCTTGCTTCTTATTCACTGATAAGCAAAAAGATATTCGAGAGTAAGATCGAGTTCAAAGACCTTATCGGCAGCATGATGAATTTGGGCGGAAAAGATTTTGAAGAGGAGTTTGACGAAGAAGCATAAATATTTAAAGCCCTGCTGTTTCAGCAGGGCTTTAAATTAAGACTTAAATATTATACTCTTAGAACCGGAAACCAATACTGGCACCGCCCCAGGGAATAAAGCCACCTTCACCAATGAAAGGGGTGAACGCCACTCTCCAGGTCAATCCTTTTTTACCAAATGGTTGTTTCCGGAAACCCAGTGTAAATGATCCAAATAAATTATTAGACGTCCCTTCATCAAAAATATCACTGGCAGAAATATATGTAACACCTGCTCCCATTTCAAAATATTGTCCCTTGCTTCCGGCCAGGTAATTGATCTGGGCTGGTATAGCCAAATATCCATCTCCGGAAGCGGATGCACCACCAATACCAACACGCATTCCCAAACCATTTTCCAGTTTACCAAACCTTCCATCGTAGTTAACCGAATAGATCACACCGGCACCACCTGCTTCAAGATACACCTGTGAAGCGTTGGCCGTGGTTTTCCCTTCCCGTTCCATACCCTGTGCCGCAGCATCTGTGTTTCCCATCATAAATAAAGCGATCAATACACCTGTTGCTGAGATAAAAATTCTTTTCATAAAAGTGGTTTTGTTGATGCAGCCAAGATATAATAAATAGTTTCCTCGTGCAACCCGTTAATAAATATTAACTTCTTTTTCGAGCTCCACTGCAAATTTATCCTTTACACTCTGTATAATTTCATCACTTAATTGACAAATGTCAATCCCTTTGGCATTACCATAGTTCACCAATACCAATGCCTGCTTCGCATGACACCCGGCATCACCTCTCCTGAATCCCTTCCAGCCGCATTGTTCGATAAGCCAGCCGGCTGCAATCTTCATGCTGCCATCAGGATTACGATAACCAACTATTTCTTCAAAACGTTGCTTCAATTCCAAAAATTTCCTGTCCGTTACGGAAGGATTCTTAAAAAAACTACCGGCATTACCAATCAGTTTCGGATCGGGCAGTTTGGAGGAACGGATATTGATCACTGCATCGGAGATAGCCTTGATACTTAATTCCTTTACTCCCATTCTTTCCAGTTCCTGCTCAATGGCCCCATAACTGGTATGAAAGATGGGAGTCTTATGCAACCGGTAAGTAACAGATGTAATGATGAACTGGTTTTTGAGCCTTCTTTTAAAAACACTTTCCCGGTAGCCAAATTCACAATCCAAACGGGTGAAATTGACCAGTTTTTTTTCCTGCATATGCCAGGCTTCCAGGCTCCAGAAAACATTTTCCAGTTCCACTCCGTAGGCACCAATATTCTGCATGGGAGAGGCCCCGACACTGCCGGGTATCAACGATAAATTTTCGATGCCCGCCCAGTTACGATCAATACAATACAAAACAAACCGGTGCCAGTTCTCCCCTGCCCCGGCTTTCACATACACATACTCCTCGTCTTCATGCAATTCCTGCATGCCCGTTATTTCATTCTTTAATACCAGCCCATCCACATCTTTGGTAAAAAGAATATTACTGCCTCCACCCAGTACGATACTACCAGGTTTTATGTTGATGGATTCAAGTTCATTTAAAGAGGTGAAGGTCGCCAATTGCCTCGCCTTTACATCAATGCCAAACGTGTTAAAAGATTTCAGCGAAATATTGTCCAGGACTTGCATACTGCAAAAGTCCTGATTTTTTCATTCTGAACGAAAGAACTAATTTTCAGTTCATTTTTACCCGCTAACAGCTTCATCTTAAAAGTCCATTATGAAAAAAGTATTTTTTTACCTGCTGATCCCTGTTCTTATTTTTTCCTGCAAATCCAAAGAACAAAAACCCGTTACTGCTGATACTGGATCAACAACAGTACACCCCGAATGGATCATGCAGGGCAATATCTACGAAGTGAACACCCGTCAATATACACCGGAAGGCACTTTCAATGCCTTTGCCAAACATTTGGGCCGTTTAAAAGAAATGGGGGTGCAAACCCTCTGGTTCATGCCCATCAACCCCATCAGTAAAGTGGACCGCAAGGGAAGTTTGGGAAGTTATTATGCGGTGTCCGATTATACGGCCATTAACCCGGAATATGGTACGCTGGAAGATTGGAACCAATTAGTAAAAGCGATCCATGAGAAAGGGATGAAAGTAATGATCGACTGGGTGCCCAACCATACCGGTGCTGATCATCCCTGGCTGACAACCCATCCTGGCTTTTTTGTGAAAGACAGTACCGGCAAAGCCGCCACCATGTTCGACTGGACCGACACCCGCATCCTTGATTTTAAGAATACCGAAATGCAGGACAGCATGATCGCTGCCATGAAATACTGGGTCACCAATACCGGCATTGATGGTTACCGGGTGGATGTAGCCTGGAATGTGCCCGCTGAATTTTGGAAAAAATGTATCCCACAGCTAAAAGAACTGAATAAAGAATTGTTCTTCTTAGCCGAAGGCGATAAACCCTATTTAATGACCAGTGGCTTCGATGCTTATTATCCCTGGGAGATGTTTCATATGATGGTGAAAGTAGCAGCAGGGCAAAGACCGGCATTCGCCCTGGACAGTATCAAAAACAGGTTTGATACTTTATACCCGAAGGAAGCGATACCTCTTTACTTTACCAGCAACCATGATGAAAACAGCTGGAATAAATCCGACTACGGAACTTTTCCCGGGGCAGTGCATGCACCGTTCGCTGTATTCACGCAAACTATGGCAGGCAGCGTTCCCCTTGTTTATAGTGGCCAGGAAGAACCCTTGCTCCGCCCACTACAGTTCTTTGAAAGTGATTCTATCGTTTTTGAAAAATTTGAAAGAGCGAAATTCTATAAAACATTACTCACCCTTCGTACTAATAATGCGGCCCTTGCCGCAGATGCTGATTTCCGGAAAGTGAAAGCAGGGGATGACAAATCTGTATATGCCTATGTAAGAGAGAAAGCCGGTAAAAAAATATTGGTGATCCTCAATCTCTCCGGGAAAGAACAAGCCATTACCATCATGGATAAAGATTTGCAGGGCAATCCTTACAACATATTCATGGGCACAAATGAACCATTAACAGAAAAAGAATGGAAAATGGAACCCTGGGGGTATGTGGTGTATGAGTACAAATGATCAATATGAAAAAAATAATACTTCCTTTCCTGTTCATCCTGCTATCTAAAGTTGTACTTTCCCAGCAACCGGCTGATGGAACCTATACGTACGCTATTGTATTTGCAGAATGGAATGACCGCACAACAAATGCCACCTGTACAGTTGTTATAAAAGGTGATTCGGTAAAAGTAATTCACAATGGTAGCGGCAGGCTTACCGGTCAAAAAGGAGAAATAATTGATTCCGGTATTATTATGAAGCACAAAAATGGGAAATGGATCATTGGTCATGATGTAAATGATAAGAATGCAAAACATATTGGAGATTGTACAGGGGGACCTCTGGTAATCAATTTTAAAAAGAAACAACTTCAACTCTGTTAAGCGTTTAATCGCATAACTTATGACAGCCACCATAGCCGGCGCAACAGGTTTGATCGGCGGTTATCTTCTCGAAGAGCTACTGAACGATGACTATTTCGATACCGTGCGGATATTGACCCGGCGGCCATTGGATATCTCCCATCCCAAACTGGAAAAGAAGCTGGTTGATTTTGAAGATGCAGATTCCCTGCTGGTAGCATTGGCGGATACAGATGTCCTGTTTTGTGCAGTGGGTACAACACAGAAAAAAGTAAAAGGTGATAAAATAGCTTACCGGAAAGTGGATTATGATATCCCGGTTAACCTGGCCCGTTACTGTAAAATAGTTGGGTGCGAAAAATTCATACTGGTGTCCTCCGTTGGCGCCAACAGTAAAAGCAATACTTTTTACCTGCGACTGAAAGGCGAAACAGAAGAAGCCGTGAAAGCAGTTGGGTTACAATCCCTGCATATCATGCAGCCCTCCCTGCTACTGGGCAACCGTAAAGAAGCAAGAACCGGGGAAAGAATTGGGCAGGTAGTGATGAAAGCTCTTTCCTTTTTATTGCCGGAAAAATATAAGCCGGTGTATGGCAGGGATGTAGCGAAGGCGATGGTTACTGCTTCAAAAAATAACAGAACAGGTACAACGATTTGCAGCTACAAAGAAATAACGACCTTACTCTTATCGGGCCAGGAACAATATTGATTATACTGCTTCGTTTTGTTTTTGGTTAAATATATTGCAGCCTTCCCTGTCAAACCAACTACCTCAAAACTGCCAGCATGAAAAAGATACCAGCTTTTCTAATAATCAGCCTTTTATTGCTCAATCAGTTGAATGCACAAACCGAAAATAAGACCAGGTTTGGAATAAAAGGGGGATTAAACCATACTATCATCAATGGTATTGAAACAGATGGCGACAAGACTGGTTTTATTGGCACTTCCATTTACGGGGCGTTTTTCACCGATTTCAGAATCGGCACCACCACATTCTTTAATACAGAGTTATTATTCTCCTGGACGAACGACTGGCATTTTATTGAAATTCCTTTACATCTTCAACAAATGATAAACTCCCGGTTAGGAGTATTTGTAGGGCCGAAATTTGACTTTTCAGCTAACAAAATTGACAAACAAAAACAAGATAAATCCGGGGTCCTTGGTTTGTCTGTTGAGACCGGAGCTCAATATAACTTCAGCCCCCGTCTGTTTGCCGAAGGACGGTATTCAATTGGTTTGTCAAAGCAATTCCGGGATGAAGGATTTGACATCAATGAAGGGAGAAGAGATAATCTTCGTTTCGGCGTAGGATTCAGGTTCTAAATTTAACCTACACCCCATCCACATCCGGCACAACCGTCACCGCTGCAAATCTCTTTTCCTGGTGCAGGATGGCTACCTGGTCAAGTATATCTGCCTTGCATTGCAAAATGGTTTTGGTATCTCTCGGCAGTTTGATCAGCAGTTCCATCAGGTATTGGTTGCGGATGCGGCTGATGACCGGTTCAGCAGGGCCAATAATATAGTCTCCGTATTTATTCTTTAAAGAATCTGCAAATTGCTGGGCCGCCCGTTCCACTACTTCCCGGAATTTATGCTTGAAGGTCAGCTGTATCGTCCTGGAAAAAGGCGGGTAGGCAAAATGCTTGCGTTTATCAATCTCATCTGCAAACATTTTCTTGTAATCATGCTGCTTCACATATTGCAATACCGGGTGAGACGGTTGTGTTGTCTGAACGACCACTTTCCCCGTCGCCTGCTTCCTCCCGGCACGGCCACTCACCTGCTCCATCAGCTGAAAAGCCCTTTCATTCACCCGGAAATCGGCAAAATGCAATAAACCATCTGCATCTAAAATCCCGACCAGGTCCACGTTGTCAAAATCCAATCCTTTCACCACCATCTGTGTGCCCACCAGTATATCAATTCTTTTCTGTTCAAATTGCTGGATCAAAACATCATGTGCATTCTTTCCCCGCACGGTATCAATATCCATCCGGGCCACTTTGGATTCCGGGAAAATTTCCTGGAGTTGCTCCTCAATTTTTTCCGTACCAAAATTCCGTTGCACAAATTGATGGCTGCCGCAGGCCATGCAGGTATGCACCGGGGGATACGTGGTGCCGCAGTAGTGGCAGAGTAATTTGTTAGTGATCTTATGATAGGTCAGCGATACATCGCAGTACTTGCATTGCGGTATCCAGCCGCACACACTGCAAACCTGGTAGGGATCATACCCCCTCCTGTTCTGAAAAAGGATCACCTGCCGGTTTCTTTCCAGCACTTCTTTGATAGCCTGCTGCAATTGGGGCGAAAGCATCACTTTCGACCGGTCTTTCTGCTCCACTTTTTTCGTATCAATGATATCAATTGGTGGTAATTGAAAATCTCCGTACCGCTGTGCCAGTTCCACTAACCCATATTTACCATTCACGGCATTGTAATAGCTCTCGATTGAAGGAGTGGCGCTGCCCAACACTACTTTTGCCTTGAACAAAGCAGCAAAATAGATAGCCGCATCACGGCCGTTATAACGAGGAGCAGGTTCCTGTTGTTTGAAAGAAGTATCATGCTCCTCATCACAGATGACCAGGCCGAGATCCTGGTAGGGAAGAAACACAGATGAACGGGCTCCGAGGATCACTTTTAACTCACCCGTTTTTACTTTATGCCAAATCTCCACCCTTTCATTTTGAGAAAATTTAGAATGATATATCCCGATATAACCCCCGAAATGCTTTTGCAAACGCCGGATGACCTGGGAGGTCAAAGCGATCTCCGGCAACATATACAAAACCTGTTTACCTTTCCTCACCTGTTCTTCGATCAGCTTGATATAGAGCTGCGTTTTACCACTGGAAGTAACACCATGTAATAAGCAAACAGATTTATTTTCCAACTGCTCCTGCACCTGTGCCAATGCTTTTTGCTGATCAGCTGATAATTCAAAATCGATCTTTACATCTTTGGGTAAATACTGAAGGCGGTCCACCACCCTTTTTTCTGTCCAGAGTATTTTTTTATCTACCAAACCTTTTAACTGTGCATCAGTAGCTCCTGATTTTTTTAATAGCCCGGGCTTTGTCACTTCTCCTTCCGTTTTGGTTAAATGCAGGTAACTGAGCAGGAGTTCCATTTGCTTTTCCGCCCGTTGCAGTTTCTTATCCTCGTTTAGTAATTTCTCCAGTTCTTCTTCATTATCATATTGCGGGTTCAGCAATACATAGGTTTCTTTCTTCGCCGTATAGGTTTGTTTCAACGCCTCCCATACAAAACACACTTTTTTATTGATCAGCGAATTGATGACAGGGTACACATGAGATGAATCCAGCAATTGCTGCACTTCAGTCAGTTTCAGTTCTTTTTTAATCAATAAGGCTTCTCCAACCAGGTATTCATCATGATCTAGTGCTGAAAAATCATCTCCATACTCTTCATTATATACAAGAATAGTTTCGCTGGATAGTTTGAAATGAGCAGGCAAAGCAGCTGCCATCACTTCTCCTTCGCTGCACATATAGTACCCGGCGATCCATTCCCATAATTTCAACTGCTCTTCGTAAACCACCGGCTCCACATCCAGCACATTCAGGATATCTTTTGTTTCGAAGAAATAAGGTTTATCGGTATGCAACCGTTTAATGATACCGGCATAGCGTTTATTCTTTCCCAGGTTCACTTCCACCCGGCAGCCCACCTTTGCTGTTTCCTGTAATGATGCAGGAACAGACCAGGTATAGTTTTTGGGTAATGCTAATGGTATGATAATCTCAGCGTACAATAATGTCAGTTTAAAAGTTCAATTTACTCAAAACGGAAACTATTTTTTCCTCCAGCCTCCGTTATACTCTCTCATTTTCCGGCTCATCAGGTTAAAAACCTGTTCTTTTAAAACCCCTATCTCACCTGTTGTTAACCCCTTCACAGGTATTTCTTCCAGGTACAATACACGGCTGCGGCCCGGATTCATATGCAACAGGCTTTCATAAGGCATCCGGTAATAAGCGTCTAAAAAAAGTACCGGCTTGATGGGAGTTTGTGTTTCCACCGCCACCCGGAAAGCCCCATCATAAAATTCTTTGATGGGCTCCATAGTCATATTAAATGTTCCTTCCGGGAAAACCATCACCGAAATACCCTTATTGATCAGCGATTTTAAAACCCGCACACTATTGGCCCGGTTGGCAGCACTGCTGCGGTCCACCGTCACGATTGCATTGCGATAGATAAAACCGAATACCGGCACTTTACTCATTTCCACTTTCCCCAGCGGCCGGAATGGTTTTCTGAGTGCTTTGACAAGAATTGCTGCATCCAGGTAAGAGATATGGTTGCTGACAAAAATGTAAGATTTTGTATGGTCATGCGGTGCTTCGTATATTTTCTGATGCCGGATAAAGATCAGGAAGAACCAGATATCAGCCCAGAGCATGCAAAGCCCGATGACCATATTGCCCCCTTTGATACGGCCAAAAAAACTGGCAATGATCACAAAGGGAAAGATGAGCAGCATCACTGCAACAAAAGTGATGAAGGCATAGATGCTGTATATCCATTGTAAAGGCCGCCGTAAGGACTTCATCAGTTGCGGTTTTTGTATTTATCATCATCACCGGGGCAGTCGCAGGCCCAATCCGTATCGAGGTCAATTACCGTAACCACCGTTGTAGCGGCATTGCATTGTGCATACACGATCCTTACCCGTTGATCATCTTTGGTAATCCCTTCCACCGCATAGCGGGGACATCTTGCATTCTTCAAATCGCTTTTATTATAATTGATTTTACCTTCCTGCATGATCTCTTCCACTTCCGCCTGTGAAATTCGACGGCATTGCATCCTGCATTTTGCATGGTTACTGTATTCAAGGTAGGAAATGCGGCGGTCAAAGCCCTTGTCCCGATTCGTGGGGTTGCTGGCCGGGTCCCTGGGTTTCGTGGTAGTGGTTTTGGGTTTAGGTGTCGGCTCCTTTCCTCCCTGGTATAGCTTTATTACGATCACGGCAATCGCCAGGATGAGGATCAAAACATATGGTAACCACTTTTTATTCACTGCCAATAATTTCTACAAATTAAAAGTAAATCCATGATTACCACTTAACTGCTGCAGAAAACCTTCAAATACGCAAAATCTTGACACTTGCTTATCTTTGCGGCCGCTATGGCAGCATCTAAAACAATAGCTTTTCATACTCTTGGCTGCAAGCTCAATTTCTCTGAAACCTCCTCACTCTCCCGCATGCTGGAACAGGAAGGATTTGAGAAAAAAGAGTTTGATGACCTGGCCGACGTGTATGTGATCAATACCTGTTCGGTTACGGATAATGCTGATAAAGAATGCCGCCAGTTGGTACGCCGCATCCAGCGAAAAGCCCCTGAAAGTTTTGTTGTGATCACCGGTTGCTACGCACAGTTAAAACCAAAAGAGATTTCATCTATTCCGGGTGTTGACCTTGTTCTGGGAGCTGCCGAAAAATTCAATATTGCCCGGCATATCCGGGAGCTGTCAAAGGGTGACCCGGCTAAGATCTGCAGTTGCGATATTGGCGAAGTATCCGGCTTTCATTCTTCCTGGTCGGTTAATGACCGTACCAGGACTTTTTTAAAGGTGCAGGACGGCTGTGATTATAATTGTTCTTTTTGCACCATCCCCATGGCAAGAGGGAAAAGCAGGAGCGATAGTATTGCAAACGTGATAAACAATGCTGAGGAACTGGCGGCCAACGGGGTAAAAGAAATTGTATTAACCGGTGTAAATCTCGGAGATTTTGGAAAAGGGCCGGATGGAGCCGGCACCACGATCAGCATCAGTGGCCGGGAAGAGAACTTCTTTGAACTGGTTAAAGCCTTGGATAAAGTAAAAGGTATTGAACGCTACCGAATCTCCTCGATTGAACCCAACCTGCTGACCAATGAGATTATCGAATTTGTGGCCAACAGTGATAAATTCATGCCCCATTTTCATATTCCCCTGCAGAGCGGCAGCAATACGGTATTGGCAGCCATGCGGAGAAGATACAAGAGAGAGCTATACGCAGACCGGGTGAAACTGATCAAAACACTGATGCCGCACTGTGCCATTGGCGTGGATGTGATCGTTGGCTTTCCCGAGGAAACAGATGCATATTTTAAAGAGACCTTTGATTTTCTTCATGCCCTGGATATTTCCTACCTCCATGTGTTCACCTATTCAGAAAGAGATCATACACATGCGTTGACCCTTGACCCTGTCGTTCCGATGCATACCCGGCACGAGAGAAACAAGACGCTTCGTAATCTTTCTTATATGAAGATGCAATACTTCACCGGACAGCATGCCGGGCAAACCCGCAAGGTATTGTTTGAGCACCGGGATAAGAATGGCATGATGGAAGGTTATACCGACAACTATATCCGCATCAGCACCCCGCACCGGGAAGAATGGGAGAATACCATTGTGGAATGGAAACTATAAAGGACAGGCTAATCAATTTCCCTTTATTATTTTTTTTGTTTTTCCAGTTTCCTGAAATATCCCCGCAGCAGGAAATTATGTTTTAGTGCTTCCATATTCTGGTTAAATCCATCCGTTCCCTTTTCAATATTGGATAAACTGTTATTGAGCTTTCTGACTAAAGCAGAATCTTTCAACAATGCATAAGCGGCTCCTTTACCGTTGTTGATATCTTCCTTTATACCGGCGGTCATCTCCGCCAGTTCATCCACCAGCCGGGTAGCCTGGTCACCTACTTGCCGGATTTTCAGCAACGCTTCATCCAGGTTATGGGCAATAGCCGTATCAGTCAGTATTGCCCCCAACGATCCCTTTCCATTCTTTACATCTGTAATAATGCCATGAAGATCCTTAACCATTTCATCTGCCCTTCCTGTAGCATGGCGGATACTCAGCACCGATGCCCGCAAGTTATCCGGAAGTTCTGTTTCGTTCAGTAATTTCCATATAGCTGCGCTGTTATTGATCCGCAATACAGTTGCCTTTAATTCTTCAGAGATTACGGCAATATTCCTGTTGGTTTTATCCAGTGTCTCCAGCATCTCCTCTGTACTGACATTTTTTTTGGTAACCAGCAGATCGCCATCTTCTGCCAGGGCTGAACCATCTTTGGCAGAAGCGATATTGAGTATGCGGTTTCCCATCAATCCGTCAGTACTCATACTGACAATATCATTCTTATGAATGTATTTCTCCATCTTCACATCAATCAGCATGGTTACTTCCACCAGCCTATCGTTCAGTATCCTGATCTTCTTCACCGTCCCCACCTGGATACCGGCATACCGTACATTATTTCCTGCCGTTAACCCCTGTACATTTTCAAATCTTGCTTTTAACGTATAGTTTTTACCAAAGAGATTATTGTCCCTGCCGATCATGTACAGTGAAAAGATCAGCAACAGCAGGCCGGCCAGGACAAAAATCCCCAGTTTCAGGTTATTAATTGGTCTCTTTGTCATTCTTCAAAAAATTGTTTAACTTTTGGATCCTTATTTTTTTTCAGTTCTTCATAGGTACCCTGTGCATAGCAGGTGCCGTCAATCAGCATAATAATACGGTCTGCTGTCATGCGGATACAATTCATATCATGCGAAATGATCAGCGCAGATGTATTGTATTTTTCTCCCATTTCTTTGATGAGTTTGCTGATCCCTTTCCCGGTAATGGGATCAAGCCCTGTGGTGGGTTCATCATACAATATAATTTCCGGGTCAAGTATCAACGTTCTTGCCAGCGCAATTCTCTTCCGCATACCACCCGATAATTCTGCCGGCATCATATCAACGGCATGAACAAGACCGACATTATTCAGCACTTCCAATACTTTGGCATCCTGCTCCGCTGCTGTCATTTTTATCCAGTGCCGGCGTAGCGGAAACTCCAGGTTCTCCCGTACTGTCATGGAATCATATAAAGCATTACTCTGAAATAAGAACCCTACTCTTGACCTGATCTCATCCAGCTCCTGGTGATCAAGATTGTCTATAGCCTGTCCCAGCAACCGGATACTCCCCCCGTCAGCCTGCATCAACCCAATGATACATTTGATAAGGACTGATTTCCCCGATCCTGACTTTCCTAAAACCGCTACATTTTCTCCTTTGCCTAATACAAGATTGAAATCTGCCAGTACGGTATTGCTCCCGAATGATTTGTATACATGTTCAATTTCTATCACTGCACCAACGGGTGATACAGGGATTGATCGTTGTTCTATGCCGGGTGCAGTTGTCATAGTTACTCAGTTAAATCCTAAAATATCGGTGATCTGCACGGCCAGCAGGTCAATAATAAAGATCAGCACCGAGCTCACCACTACTGCAGAATTAGCTGAACGGCCCACTCCCTCGGTTCCTTTACTTGAATTAAATCCTTTGTAACACCCAATGATGCCCACAGCAAATCCAAAAAAATAACTTTTGATCAGTGCCGGAAAAAAATCACTGAAGGATAGTGCATCAAAAACCTGCTGAAAAAATAAATTAAAACTGGTCACTCCCCTGATATTCACCCCGAGATAAGATCCGTATAATGAAATGGCATCTCCCAGTATCACCAATACGGGTAACATAAAAGTAGCCGCCATCACTCTTGTTACTACAAGGTATTTGAAAGGATTTGTTCCGCTCACCTCCATGGCATCGATCTGTTCGGTTACTTTCATACTTCCCAGTTCTGCCCCGATGCTGCTGCCTATTTTCCCGGCAAAGATCAATGCAGTGATGACCGGGCCGATCTCCCTCACGATGGCAATACCAACCATTGCCGGTAATTCGCTTTCGGCTCCATAGCTGACCAGGGAGGGTCTTAATTGCATGGTCAGCACCAGGCCCATAATAAAACCAGTTAATCCTACCAGGGGAAGTGACTTGTAGCCAATGATGTAGCACTGGCGCAAAAACTCAGCTATCTCGTACCGGGGTTTGAATCCCTGCAGAAAGAACCTCCTTGTAAACCGGCTTATATCACCGGTCTCATCCAGGAATTGTTGCCAGGTATGAAGTGATGACATAGTTCCTATTCTCTACCAAAATTTACACAATACACAGAGAAAACACATGAAGCCGGTCACGGGAGGAAGTGATTATCATCAACAAAAGAAGAAAGTGGAACGTACTGGACTCGAACCAGTGACCCCTACTCTGTCAAAGTAATGCTCTGAACCAACTGAGCTAACGTTCCGGGACGGTAAAATTAAGGGCTTTTACTTTTCCTGCCTACTGAATTTAATTTTTCCGGCGCTGCAACTTTCCTACTTTTAGGTTGTCATTATTACAGATGAAGAAATACCAGGCAACCATACAGTTTGATATGAGTGACGAGTTCATGGAACTGGTGCCCCCGCACAGAACTTATGTCAACTACCTGATCAATAAAGATATTATTGACCAGTATGCGGTCAGCATGGAAACACAACGGGTTTGGATAACCCTGACGGCAGAAACAAAAGAAGAAGTGATAAAAGTGCTGGAAAAATCCCCGCTGTTTAAATTCTGGCGCTACGAGATTGATGAGCTATTTGTCTTGGATGGCCAGCATTACCGCCTGCCGGCGGTGCAACCCAATTAAATTATTTTTTCTTTGCCGCCCATTTAGGTTTTTGCTTTAATACTTTCTTATAAACAGGACAGGTTTCTATATGGCAGCCGGGCAGGTAACCGGTGCTCATTAGAAATTCATTCACTATTTCGCCGCCGGTGAATCGAAATGTGGTTTTAAAAATTTTCACCCATTCCTCTTTTGTTTTTGGATGATGATGATCCAGCCATTTTTCAAAGGATCCGAATTCTTTCTGCAGCACCTGGATGGCCCTGGCGTTATGTATTGTTGCTTCGATCTTCAGCCGGTTACGGATGATGCCTGCATCCTGCATCAGTTTCTCTTTTTTCTTATCCGTATAACGAGCCACTTTATCTATCCTGAAATCATCAAAGGCTTTGAAGAAGTGATCCTTCTTTTTCAGGATCGTTTCCCAGCTGAGCCCCGCCTGGTTGATCTCTAATACCAGCCTCGCAAACAAAAGATCATCGTCGTGGATCGGGAAACCGTATTCATTGTCATGGTAATGCCGGTGAACCGTGTCTTTACCTGCATTCTGTACAAACTCGCAATAAGAACCAGCCATCTTAAATTTATTTTGTGAATACTTCTATTACCCCTCTTGTTTCTCCCTGCCGGGGAGCCGGGAAAGAATCAATTTTAGTGTAATGCCGCAACAAGGAATCCCGGACCCTGAACGGGTAAAAATTATTCAGGGAAGGAATATATTCAAACAAAACAAGATCATATTCCTTGTTGCCAATTCTTTTTTCAAACATTTCAGCCTGTTTGTTAAACATGGCCACACCGAGATGGTACCAGAGGGGATAATGTGATCCTTTTTCCAGTTCAAATGGCATCTCCTTTGCCAGCGGTGTCAGCTCGGTCATATTTAATACCCTTGGATTCTTTCCCTGCTTTACGATATCCATATTCAGTAATCTGGACATTCCATCCACGGTGGCAGCAGGCATATAGATCTTATGGAAAGATTTTAAGGGGGAAAAAGTCCATTGCGACAAAGGGATATCAGCGGTGTCTTCGTTATTGATTATAAATGTCCGCTTATTGACAACATTCTCCCCGGTGGGAGATACAGTGGCAACATCATTGCTTAATGACCTTTCAGCAATGCGCTGAAAATATTTCCAGTACACATTGCTCCACCACAAAAGAATACCGGCGAGGCATACCACGATCATTCTCATTTTGCTGAAATCAATGGAGAACTGCCCGGACAATAAAGTCAGGATATACGCAATGGCAAATGAATGATAGAAAATATTATTATCCGGTGGTGTGTAACTGGTGACCTGGAATATAGCCGCCTCGGCAATAATCCCCAGCGTAAGTAACAGGAATAAAAAATTAGTTTTATCATTCCAGTATTCTTTCCAATTGCGGAAACGCAGCACAAGAAGTAACCCGATGATAAAAAGATAAAATTTCAGCCATTGCGATCCGGAGAAGAAATCATTAGCTATTTCAAAGGCGGATATACGACCCGAATGCGGAGCCTGGCCATGGTTAAACCAATAAGAAAATCCATAATTCGACAACGGAATAATAAACAGGGCCATAAACAGGATAAATCCTCCCCCATAGATAAAAAGATGTTTCCATCTTTTATGCTGCACACTATAAAAGAATACCAGTGCTGCACAAAGCAGGAAGGTTAAGGCACCTGCATCCTGCTTGGTAAAAAAAGAACAGACTGTAAAAAAAGCTGATAAGACTAAAGCCGGAATAGTAAACCGGTTCTTTTCATTTACCAGGGCCTTTAATAAAAAAGCAATGGCGATGAATTCATAAACGATAACCGTATGGTTATACCAGGGCCAGAAATTGAAAAAGGAATAGGACAGGCAAAACAGCAATACCGCTGAAAATCTGATCCCTGGGTTTACCCGGAAACTGTTCAGGATGGAGCGGAAGGCCAGCCCGGACAGGATATTTATAAACACCTGGGCCTTTACCAGGGTGATCATTTCGGTACCAAATAGTTTAAAGAAGATTCCCGGGATGACCCAATACATCCCGCCCAGGGGGGTTCCAAAATCCCGGAAGGGTATTTGCCCCTCGCTGACCCGGTATGCCCCTTCCCAGGACAGAAAAATATTGACCCGGTAGGGAAAACTGACAAATAACGGAACACTTGCCAGCACCAAAATGACCGCCACTTCTGCATATGAGAGGTATTTGTGCCTAATTCCCGTGCTAATACTCATAGAATCAATATGTTTTTGTAAACATAAAGCAAATAAAGTATTATCAAAATTGCAACATTATTAAATCTGCGTTTATGTTTGTATTTTGGCCGCTAATCTGTTCCAAAGTGGCTTATATCAAATTATTACGACCGAAAGACTGGGCAAAGAACTGCTTCCTTTTCATCCCTTTATTTTTTGCGGGAGAGATATCAGATACTGACAAAATTCTCCAGATCCTCTGGGGATTTATTGCTTTTTCCTGTATCGCCAGCAGTATCTATATATTAAATGACTACCGGGATATTGAAGACGATCGTAAGCACCCGGTAAAAAGTAAAAGACCGCTGGCCAGTGGTGCTGTTTCCAAATCCGTGGCCCTGCTGATAGCTGCCCTGCTCATTATCGGCGGATTTACCCTGGCCTGGTTTATCCGGGACAAATTCCTGTTTGTGCTGGGTATCTATTTCCTGATCAACCTCGGTTATTCATTCGGGCTTAAAACAGTTCCTATTCTTGATATTTTCTTACTGGCCATTGGCTTTGTCTTGCGGGTAAAAGCCGGCTCGGTGATCGCCTTTATTCCTTTATCGGAATGGATCGTTATCATGGTCTTCCTGCTGGCCCTGTTCATGGCCATTGGCAAAAGAAGGGATGATGTATTACTGAAAGTCAGTTCCGGGGTGGATATGAGAAAATCAATAAAAGGATATAACCTTGAGCTCCTGAACGTACTTTTATCGCTTGTTTGTGCTGTTATCATTGTCGCTTATTTCATGTACACCATGTCGGATGAAGTAAAAATGAGATTTGGTGGGGATGCATATCGTCTTTATTATACCTGTATCTTTGTGATGGCCGGAATCATGCGGTATTTGCAAATCATATTTGTATCGGCTGATTCGGGCTCACCAACTAAGATCCTTTACAAAGACCGGTTCATTCAACTTTCCCTTCTCCTCTGGATAGCCAGTTTTATTGTACTCATTTACGTCAAAGAAATAAATATCTTCAAATGACAAAGAAAGATATTGCCAACTGGGGCAATTACCCTGTGATTGAAAGCGATGAAAAATCCGTTTCTTTTACAAATGATATCCAGCAATACGCAGCCACCACAAAAAATTTTATTGCCCGTGGAAATGGTCGTTGTTATGGAGATGCCTCTTTAGCAGAGCAAACCATCTCCACACTCAAATACGACAAAATACTCTCCTTTGACACCGAAAAAGGGATATTAGAATGTGAGTCAGGACTAACATTGGATAAAATACTGGAAGTGATCGTTCCCAAGGGATGGTTCCTTCCTGTTACCCCCGGCACAAAATTCATCACCGTTGGTGGTGCGGTGGCCAGTGATGTACACGGAAAAAATCACCATGTGGACGGTTCATTTTCTGCCCATGTAATGGAAATGGATGTGATACTCGCCAGTGGCGAAATGATCACCTGCTCCCCTGCAGCGTATACCGATCTTTTCTGGGCCACTTGCGGTGGCATGGGATTAACCGGCATTATTGGCAGGGTAAAATTTGACCTGAAGAAAATTGAAAGCTCCTATATCAAACAAAAACAGGTCAAAGCAAAAAACCTGGAAGAAGTGATCCGGCTGTTTGATGAATACAAACACTATACTTATTCCGTAGCCTGGATCGATTGTTTAAAGAAAGGAAAGAATTTTGGAAGAAGTATTTTGATTCTTGGTGAACATGCCAAACAGGACGAATTACCGGAGAACAAAAAGAAAGAGCCGTTGAAATTGCCGGCTAAAAAACAGATCACCTTCCCCTTTACGCTTCCTTCTTTTGTATTGAACACATTTACCGTTAAGGCCTTTAACTTCCTTTACTACGGAAAGAATTTCAAAAAAGAGATCAACAACGTGGTTTCTTATGAGCCTTTCTTCTACCCACTTGATGCCATTTTACACTGGAACCGGGGTTATGGAAAAAAAGGATTTGTACAATACCAGTTTGTATTGCCGCTTGAAAGTAAGCAAGGCCTGATCGAAATATTACAACGTATCAGTGACCAGGGCCTGGGTTCATTCCTGGCTGTATTGAAAGTATTTGGCAAGCAAGACGACCTTATTTCTTTCCCGATGGAAGGATATACACTGGCCCTTGATTTCCCTGTACGAAAAGGATTGTTTGAATTCCTGGACCAACTGGACCAGGTGGTGCTGAAATACGGCGGCCGCCTGTATATGTCAAAAGATGCGAGGATGGATCCTGCTGTATTAAAAGCTGGGTACAAACGCCTTCCTGAATTCATGGAGATCGTTAAAAAATATAATCCCGAAGCCAGGATACGATCCATCCAATCCGACCGATTAGCATTAACCACTAACTAACCATTAAGAAAGATACAATGCCTTCCACCGTACTTATCCTCGGCGCAACATCCGATATGGCTGTTGCCCTCGCCAAAAAATTCGCTTCCAAAGGATACAATATTCAACTGGCAGCCCGCAATGCAGACCGTTTAAAACCGCTGCAATCTGATCTGTCGATTCGTTATAATATCACTTCCAGCACTCATGAATTTGATGCAACAAAATTTGAACAGCATCCATCCTTCTGGGCCTCCCTTACCCCGGCACCAGATATTACGATCAGCGTAATGGGTTACATGAACGATAACGACAAAGTAATGGCAGACCAGGATGAGACCCTGAAAACAATACATACCAATTACACCGGTCCTGTTTCTATTCTGAATATTGCCGCTAACGATTATATGGCAAAGCAACAGGGAACGATTGTGGGTATCAGTTCTGTTGCCGGTATGAGAGGACGCCAGAGCAATTATATTTACGGTAGTGCCAAAGCTGGCTTCACGGCTTATTTATCCGGCCTGAGAAATAAATTATTCCATCATAAAGTGCATGTATTAACGGTGCTGCCCGGCTTTGTGTATACTAAAATGACGGAACATCTCAACTTACCCAAATTATTAACTGCGCAGCCAGAGCATGTAGCTGATGCAGTGTACAAAGGCGTTCAGAAAAAGAAGAATGTAATTTTTGTAAAATGGTTTTGGCGCTGGATCATGCTGATCATCACCTCTATTCCTGAATTCATGTTCAAAAAGAAAAAGCTGTGAAAAAAGGAATTGCGTTCTTCGATTTTGATGGGACCATTACCACGAAGGATACATTACTGGAGTTCATCAAATATTGCAAAGGCAACAATGCGTTCTATGCAGGATTTCTCATCAACAGCCCTTACCTGCTGGCTTATAAATTAAAGATCATTTCCAACCAGGCGGCGAAAGAAAAAGTGTTGCAATATTTCTTCAAAAACACATCAGTTGACGACTTCCGGGTACGCTGCGAAAAATTTGCAGCAGAAATGATCCCGGGATTGATAAGACCCGGGGCTCTTGCAGAAATAAGAAGACTGCAGGAAGAAGGCCAAACGGTCGTTATCGTGTCTGCTTCCCCGGAAAACTGGATTTTACCATGGGCTCAAAAAATACAGGTTGAACTGGTCGCTACACAACTGGAGGTTCAACATGGATTCATTACCGGTAAAATCGCAGGAAAGAATTGTCATGGAGCTGAAAAAGTAAGCCGGATCAAAAGTAAGTACACCCTGGGTGATTATACAGAAATAACTGCCTATGGCGATACCAAAGGCGATCTGCCAATGCTGGCTTTGGCACACCGTTCTGTTTACAAACCTTTCCGCTAAAACAACAGGAACGGGTTTTTACGAGGATAATTACTTAAATTAAATGGCAAAATGTTTTAAATTCCTTACTATTTTTTTACTTTTATGACCTGAAAAATAATCCTTTCTAACCACCCTGTTAAAACGAATCTACCCTTCTTAACCATTAATACCTTTACAATATGGCGTTCGTCAACAAATCTGCAGAAGAGCTGAAAGCCTTTGGCCTTGAGAAAAGAGCTGAATATATTAATGCTGACCCTTTTCCCAATACTTATTTCGACAATTTTTTCATCCCCGAGCGGTTAAAAGAAGTCCTGGAAGAATTTCCTGACCTGTCCAAAGGAGCTGATTATAAATTCAACGACCCCAACCAGATCAAGCTGGCCTCTAAAGGTGAGTATCGTTTTGGAGAAAAGACGAAAGCCTTTATGCATTACCTGAACTCCCAACCCTTTCTTGAATTTTTATCTAATCTTACCGGCATAGAAAATTTAATACCTGATCCTTTCTTCGACGGTGGCGGCTGCCACCAGATACAACCCGGTGGTTTATTAAAGATCCATGCTGATTTCAATAAACATCCAAAAACAAAATTAGACAGGCGGTTGAATGTGCTGGTTTACCTGAACGAAGACTGGCATGAAGAATATGGCGGGCATTTTGAGCTCTGGGATAAAGAAATGAAAGAATCAAAAAAGAAAATATTACCCCTGTTTAACAGGATGGCTTTATTTTCCACCACTTCCACTTCTTATCACGGCCACCCGAATCCGCTGACCTGTCCGCCTGACAGAACAAGAAAGTCGCTTGCATTATATTATTATACCAACGGAAGACCGGCAGAGGAACAATTAGAAGGACTCGAAGATCATACTACACTATTTAAACATCGTGCAGAAGATAAAAAACCCGTTTCAGGTGTATTCAAAGAATTTGTCCGCCAGGTTACCCCTCCGTTTATTATTAACGGCTTAAAGAAATTAAAAGGCTGACATTCCCGGGATATTGCCTGATTTCAATGACGAGATTTTCATAAATTACCATATACCAATTATGGAACCTTACCCTGATACTGCCATGAATACCATCACCCACTCTCCCACGCTGCTGAAAGGAAGGGATATTGTAATCGTGGGTTTGCAACCCTGGTACTTCCCGACGGGTTGTAATTGCAAGAATATTGCCCAGGAACTGGCTCTCTATAACAGGGTGCTGTATGTAAATTTCCCATTGAAAAGAAAGTCATTCACGGCGAAACAGCCGGATACAAAAATTGAGAACCACATCTCTATCATCAAAAACAAAGAAAAAAGGATCAGGCCAATTAGTCCCGGCCTGTGGGAGTTTTATCCTGATACCTTAATTGAGTCGGTGAACTGGATACCCTCCACTGCTGCATTCAAGCCTGTCAATTACCTGAATAACCGGCGTTTTGCAAAAAATATAAAGGAAGCCATAGCTGAACTGGACTTCAGGGATATCATTCTCTTTAATGACAATGATATATACAATGGATTTTACCTGAAAGAATTGCTGTCCCCCTCTTTGTATATCTATTACCTGAGGGATTTTTTACAAGGGTATCCTTATTGGAAAAAACACACCCGGGTATTGGAGCCGCAACTCATAAAAAAAGCAGACCTCGTAGTGGCCAATTCTCTTTTCCTGGCAGAATACAGTGCGGGTATCAATAAACACTCGTATTATATCGGGCAGGGTTGCAGTTTGGATCATTTTGACCACACTATTACTCATAAACGGCCGGCTGATATTCCTAAAGGCTTTCCTGTCATTGGCTATATTGGTGCACTTGATGCCGACCGCCTGGATCTGAAAATATTTGAATACATAGCAAAAGAAAATCCGGAATGGCAGGTTGTATTGGTAGGTCCGGAAGATGCTACTTTCAGCAACAGCTCTTTACACGACATTCCCAATATTCATTTCCTGGGCAGGAAGCCGTTCGCAGAACTGGCTTCCTATGTACAATCATTTGATGTTTGTATGAACCCGCAACTAAGAAACGATATTACAAAAGGTAATTACCCGTTGAAAATTGACGAATACCTGGCGATGGGCAAACCAACCATTGCGACCCGTACAGGAGCAATGAAACTTTTTGAGAACCATGTTTATCTTGCCAACCTGCCATCAGACTATCCCGGGCTGATCAAAAAAGCATTAGCAGAAAATACAGCACAGAAAGAGACCGAAAGGGTCAATTTTGCCAAAAGCCATACCTGGGAAAACTGTATGCTGGAACTCTACAAAGCGATTACTGCCTGTTCTAAACAACCCATTAACGTACAATAAGATTTATTTAATATTTCCCTGCTTATGGAATGGATAGCAATCTTAAAATGCCCTTTTACCGGGCAGAACCTTCGTTTATTAACTGCTGATGAACTGGCCGGACTCAACAAACGTATTGAAGCCGGGGAAGCATGGCAGGCGGATGGCATTCCGTTTAAAACAACAATTTCAAAAGGCCTTGTATCAGCAGATGGTGCTTTTATCTACCCGATCATTAAAGAAATTATACTGTTGCTGAAAGATCTTGCGATTGTAGATTCAAAAGACAAACTCGCTTCGCATAAAATCAGTGCCGATAAGCAACTAGTCAAAAATTTTTATGACGAAAAAGGCTGGTTTGCTGATGAGGAAGGTCATTATGAAGATGGGGTGATCTTCGAAGATTTCAGGGAGGTTACAAAAGAATATATCAAACGCTGCCACGACCGGGTGAACCGTTACCTGAATCCTGGTGGTACTTATATGGTGGATGCTGCTTCCGGGGCATTACAGTTTGAGGATTACCTGCAGTATTCAGCCAATTATAAATACAGGGTTTGTGTTGATTTTTCCTTCCAGGCCCTTACCGAAGTAAAACGTAAACTGGGCGATAAAGCTCTTTGTGTGCTCTGTGATATGACCAATATGCCCTTTAAGGACAATACAATCGACGGCTTTATTTCTTTGAATACGATCTATCACATTCCCAAAGATGAGCAATTAACAGCCGTGAATGAATTATACAGGATTTTAATGCCAAAAGGAAAGGGAGTGATTGTATATGAATGGTTCAAACATTCTCCCTGGATGAATTTCTGGCTCCTGCCATCCAGGGGTTTTATGTTTATAAAGAACAGGGTTAACAGGCTGGTTAGCAAACTAAGCAAAGGAGGAGCCCCTAAAAAATTATTATACTTTCATGCTCATCCATACAGTTACTTTAAAAATAATCTTCCGTTTGAATTCAAACTCGGTGTCTGGCGTTCTGTCAGTGTCCCTTTTATGAAAATATATATTCATAAAAACCTGATGGGTAAAAAAATACTGAACTGGCTTTATAACAAAGAAGAAAATGAACCGGAGAAATGCGGACTGAAAGGTGAATACCCGATGTTTATTATTGAGAAAAAATAACGGATCAAAGGCTGTATTAAAATAATCTTACCTGACAAATAAAAAAGGGCTGTAATAATTACAGCCCTTTTCTGTCTTGATAATTTCTTACATTTTTATAAACTCAATTGTCTTGGAATTATTAATATCGACATCGATCTTCACAAAATAAGCTCCATTCGGGAATTTGCTTACATCCACCTGACGGATCATCACCTGCTGGGTTCTCGTAAATTGCTCATGATACAGAATCATTCCTCTTGCGTCATAAATCCTGATCGTTGTCTTCGCCTGGTTGGTTATAGCATCTATCCTGATATTAATAACAGATGTCGCCGGGTTAGGGAAAACCGAAGCATCGGACTGTGTTCTTGGATCCGGGTTTACTGTTACAGTCACCGTATCACGACCGGTTGCTCCCTGGTTATCTGTTACTCTTAATTCAAACTGATATACACCTTCCTCCAGGTTATCAATCAGTGTTTGTGCCTGGCTGGCATTAACAATATTAAATGATGACGGACCGGCTATTTTGGTCCATTGGTAAGCAGTTATTGTACCGTCAGGATCAGTTCCACTTCCTGTCAATGTCAAATAATTCAGTGGCAATGTAATTCCCTGGTCAGAGCCGGCATTGGCAATTGGAGCCTGGTTAGGCGGCGGTGGCGCAGCAGCATTCACTGTTACTGTTATAGTATCACGGCCTGATGCCCCGCTATTATCCGTTACCCTCAGTTCAAACTGGTATACACCCTGTACTAAGTTATTGATCACAGTCTGAGCCTGCGTCGGGGAAACGATATTAAAAGTTGCCGGACCTGCAATCTTCGTCCACAGGTAGGCACTTATAGTTCCATCCGGATCAATGCCGCTACCAGATGCGGTAATACTGCTTGTTGGCAAAGTGATCGTCTGGTTCGCCCCGGCATTGGCCGTTGGTGCCTGGTTAGGCGGCGGTACAGCTGCATTCACTGTGATCATTACCGTATCACGGCCAAATGCACCGGCATTATCTGTAATTCTGAGTTCGAATTGGTACACTCCCTGCACGAGGTTATTAACGACGGTCTGGAACTGCGCAGGTGATACAATGTTAAACGAGGTTGGCCCGGATACCTTCGTCCAAAGGTATGCTGTGATCGTTCCGTCAGGGTCGGTGCCACTACCTGTGAGTGTCACGCTGTTCGTAGGTAAGGTGATGGTTTGATTACCACCTGCATTAGCAGTAGGTATCTGGTTAACCGGGGGAACAGCAGCATTTACAGTTACTGTCACCGTATCCCGGTCAGTAGCTCCGCCATTATCGGTTACCCTTAATTCAAACTGGTATACACCCTGCACAAGATTATTGATCACAGTCTGTGCCTGGGTAGGACTTACAATAGTAAAACTTGTTGGGCCTGCTATTTTTGTCCACTGGTAAGTGGATATGGATCCGTCAGGATCTGTACCACTACCTGTTAAGGTCACACTGCTTGTTGGCAGGGTAATGGTTTGGTCCGCTCCGGCATTCGCTGTCGGTGCCTGGTTGGGTGGTGGCACAGCTGCATTTACAGTTACTGTTACTGTATCTAAATCAGAGGCTCCCCCGTTATCGGTCACCCGCAATTGAAATTGGTACACCCCCTGCACAAGGCCATTGATGACTGTCTGTGCCTGGGTAGGACTTACAATAGTAAAACTTGTTGGACCTGCTATTTTTGTCCACTGGTAAGTGGATATGGATCCGTCAGGATCTGTACCACTACCTGTTAAGGTCACACTGCTTGTTGGCAGGGTAATGGTTTGGTCCGCTCCGGCATTCGCTGTCGGTGCCTGGTTGGGTGGTGGCACAGCTGCATTTACAGTTACTGTTACTGTATCTAAATCAGAGGCTCCCCCGTTATCGGTCACCCGCAATTGAAATTGGTACACCCCCTGCACAAGGCCATTGATGACTGTCTGTGCCTGGGTAGGACTTACAATAGTAAAACTTGTTGGACCTGCTATTTTTGTCCACTGATAAGTGGATATGGATCCGTCAGGATCTGTACCACTACCTGTCAAGGTCACACTGCTTGTTGGCAGGGTAATGGTTTGATCCGCCCCGGCATTGGCCGTGGGGCTGATGTTGCCAGTAGTATTTACAGTTACAATAACTGTATCAGCCATCGTACCGGTATTATTATCTGTTGTAACAAGCCTGAACGAATAGGTGCCATTTGAAAGCCCTGTTACTGCTGTGGTTGCAGAGGATGGGGAAACGATCGTACAGGTGGGTCCGCTCAGTTTAGTCCATTGATATGAAACAATAGAGTAACTCAGATCAGGTATCCCGTTATTCAAAACACCACGGTACAATAATTTTGGCGCTGTTGCAGTACCTGCCAATGTTGTTGTGGTGGTAGTGATGGTTTGTGCGTTACCTGCATTAATAGTACCTAATGTAAAATTATAAGCCTGGTACCTGGACTGTAAAGGATGTACCTGCAACGGGGTTAAAACATCCATTGCGTTAGGGTATGGCGCTTCATCCCAGTTGATATATCCCCTTCCTGACACCAATGCCTTATCTCTTCCCCAGAAATAAACAGAATCATTTACATCTGTAGCGTATACAAAGTAGGATATCGTATTATTCTTATACAATTTATTCCAGGTAATACCATTCCCGATCTGAATTGCTGGTGAACCAGTAAGTGATTCATTGGGATTCCAGCTCCAGGCATAAGGTGTGGGGTAGGTATATTTATTGACCAGTTCATACCCATTACCCACCTCACCATTGGGGTTATCACCAATACCAAACAATCTCCCCAAACTATCTATGTAATGAATGGTGTTTGGATTAGCTGCTATTTCTTTAATAGGGACTGTAACATTCCATAAACTTCGTACAGAAGTAGGTTGGGAATAAGCAGTAGTACCTCCCCAATAACTGAACTGTGTTCCCCATACATATGGATAGCCCATTGACTGGCTTCCCGCCGCATCCGGTATGATGCAACCATTTACATCGTACTGGCCCGCAAAAATATCAATAGCCGGACGTGGAACAGGTAACGTTTTTTGCACCGGCGTAAGCGAACCATTCCTGGACCATTGCCACACCTGGCCGTTGGTTAACAACACCACTAAATTGGATCCGCCCATCGCTACCTTTTTCACTTTCATCCCGGTTGGGGAAAGTTTGATAGGTCTTGTAATAGGGTTTGTTCCAGGGTATAAATTATAATTATCCTGCCCCCAATACCAAAGTGAGCTGTCTGAACGAATAGAAACATTCGTAAAGTAATAACCGAATACAGCTATATTATTGTTGAAAGGCGCCCCGGTGGTATCCGTATCGATACGAATGGGAGCTGTAGCCCCTCCCGTTTGTGTTGTCCAGATATACCCCTGGTCGTCTAATATTTGTAATTGAGCATAACCCGCCGCAGTAACACCGACTGCTTTTCTGGCACCCATATTATATTTTGTGATCGCATTATTAATATAGGAATAAGCATTACTATCACTGGCGATATACGCCACCCTGTACTCAGTTATTCCAATATTTTTAATGACCAGCGAAGAAGATGCAGCAATATTGACAGTAACCGAAATAGTATCACGGGCTGACATACCCTGGTTATCCGTTACCATGAATTCAAATTGGTATGTTCCCTGTATCAAACCGTTGATTGCTGTCTGAGCCTGGGTGGCTGCTGCTATATTGAAAGTTGAAGGGCCAGCGATCTTGGTCCATTGATAGGATGATATTGTTCCATCCGGATCATTACCACTACCTGTTAGTGTTGTACTGTTTGCTGGCAAGGTAATAGCCTGATTGGATCCGGCATTTGCAATTGGGGCCAGGTTAGCTGGTGGCGGTGATGGTGCAGCAGCATTCACGGTGACAGTCACTGTATCAAGACCGAATGCACCGGCATTATCTGTTACTCTTAATTCAAACTGGTAAACACCCTCCACCAAACTATTGATTATAGTCTGTGCCTGGGTAGCAGATACAATATTAAAAGCTGTTGGCCCGGTAATCTTTGTCCACTGATAGGAAGCTATTGTGCCGTCAGGGTCTGTACCTCCACCGGTCAGTGTTACACTGTTTGCAGGTAATGTAATATTCTGGGAACTTCCGGCATTAGCAACAGGCGATTGATTAGATGTAACCACTCCGTTGACCAGGGATGTATCACCCTGCCGCAGCATCCATTGGAAAATATTAGATCCAGGAATATAATTCCCCGGGGTATTGGGATGAGCATTCCTAGTCACATTAGGCCCCATAGGCGCAATATTCCTCCAGTTATTCCTGGAAGGGTCATACATGGTATTCCAGCAGCAATGTGCTCCGCCCCCGATATTCTCGTAGGCAAAATAGGCGCTGCCTGGCATACTGTCGTTCATATTCTCGCTAACTCTCCATACATTTCTGACATCCGTCGTACCTTCAAGGCCAAAGAATTTACCCCCATATTTTTTTGCCCAGCGCCCCCAGGAAGCATCTCCCAGTGACCATTGATCATAGGGAGGAAAGGTTTCACTGCTTACTCCTTGTAAAGCCACCACACTTGTAATGAGTTTCATGCCGGTTTCAGCACCTGCACTCGCCTGGTGACACAACATTAAAGTCCATGAAAATCCCCCCATACTCAGGCCTGCTACGTGAACTGAATTTCTTTTGATCCGGTATGTATTCAAAAGATGATTCATCATCAGCGTCAGTTCGGGACCACGGGGGTATGCTGCGCTTGGCATAACTGTAATGATAATGGGATAATGGGTGCCGTTACCCAATTGCACACTACCATCCCATCCATTATTCATCCAATAGTGAGGGCCGTATTTTTGAAGATTGGCGAGGTTGGTTCCTACTTCACCAAGACCGGGCATAGTGATTATTGCAGGGCGGCTTGCTGTGTCAGGATGCCCTGGAGTAAACATGTTTGCTGGTCTTGAAATCCTAAACCGGTATTGTAAACCAGCATAACCAACATTAAAAGTTGTGTCGTAAGTAATGAAATCGTGAGTTTCTGTTTGAGCCCGAAGATTGTCGCAAGGAAGAAAACTACTGATCAGATACAAAAAGAATAAAGAGGTAAACCTTAACCTGGCTTTCATAGTTCTTGGATTATTGGATTATCGGATATTGGATCAAGAGAAAAGCAAATACTTTACTCATACTAAAAATAATTATTAACCGTCAACATTCTAATTTTTTGATGCTCTAAAATACTGCAATAAGTAGTTTTCCTATTTTTTTCTGTGAGTATTTACTAAATTGTTATTCACAGAGTTATTCACAGAGAAATACTAAAAATTCAAGACTGGTTAAGGAAAAATAATGCCAGAATTAAAAGATGATATTGATCAGAAACAGGTAATGAATATTATTTTAATCTATTAAATTACTTTACCTTTATTCACCACTCCATTCTCCTTGGAAAATCGCTTAAACTTAATTCTAATCAAAATCTTAAGACTTGCGTCTATGAAAATTAAATTCTACGCACTGTCGTTAGTTTTATTGACACTAGCGGTAACGATTGCAGCTCAAACGCCAGGAGGTGTAAGCCCTAACCTTACATTGTGGGTAAAATCGGATGCAGGAACTTCCACAACCGGAAGCCTGTTAGATACCTGGACCTACGTAAATGATGGTACCAAATCCTTTACCTCAACTGGTGCGGACCGGCCATCCCTCGTATCATCAGTAATTAACTTTAACCCTTCTGTGCAGTTTGGCGGGGGCGTCCGCTTTATGGATGGACCTACAGGAGCCAATGCCCCAATTACTGCCGGTGATGACTCCTACACCGTATTAGTGGTATGGCAATCGAACACTAACACCGCTTTCCAGCGTGTATGGTCTCAACGTTCAACACTAGGTTTTGCCAACGATGCTTGTGCTTTTTCCACCTGGGATGGATCAGCCCCCGGCCCCGGGGTGTATGGCGATGAGACAGCAACGGCCCCTTTTAGTCATACTATTCAAAGAGGTTACAGTGTAAGTACATGGAACATTAGCCAGTTAAATTTACTTAACCAGGCAACCGGCGATCTTGAGATAGTAGATGACCGGAATATCAGCAGTGGCATTACCACATTGAACACAGACCCCGGGGGAACTCCTAACGGTGCTGGCTTAAGAGCCATTAGCACTGCTGTTCACCGCATCGGCGCCAGCCATGACGGCTCCGGCCCCCTGAATGGAGACATAGCAGAAATTATTGTCTATGACCGTTCCATAAACGGAGCTGAACGGAACAGGATTTTCTCCTACCTGGCCATGAAATATGGAATAACCATAAAAACTGATTTAGTTTCTTCAACCGGCGCTACAGTTTGGAATGCTGCTGCCAATAGCACTTATAATAATGCCGTTTTTGGTCTATCGAGAGATAATGGTGGCAGCGGGTCTGGTTTATTGGTTTCTCAATCTAACAGTATTGAAACAGGCAGCGGAGATGGAACGGGGCAAAATGCTGAAGGAAACATCGTACTCAGCAACCCAACCAGTCTGGATGATCTTGATTTTTTACAGATCGGGAACGATAATGCAGCTCTTACGGAAAGTATTAGTCCGGATGTACCCGTCGCAATAGCCGGTTCGAGGAGGCTCGCCAGAGAATGGAAAGTGCAGCATACCGGAAACGTAGGCACATTTGATATGACAATGAATTTCTCAGGTCTGACAATCTCGGGAACCGGTCCAATTCAGTTCAGACTAATGGTTGATGAAGACGGTGATGGCGATTTCACAACAGGTACCGTACGGTATTATACTCCGTTTTCGTTTGGAGGAGGTATTATTAATCTAACTGGTGTTACACTGAACAATAATGAGGTTTTCACCTTTGTAACACAGACAGCAGGTGTTTTATTACCGGTTACCTGGAAGAATTTCAGTGCTAAACAAGTGAACACTGATGTTCGTCTTGACTGGAAAGTTGAGAACAATGCCAATGCAAGTCATTATGAAATTGAACATTCTTCTGATGGTACCAATTTCGAAAGAATAGCAACTATTTCTAATACTGTAACTGATGTTACCTATAACTTCCTGCACCGCGGTGTATTGAGCGGAGCTCATTTTTACAGGATTCGTCAGTTTGATTTTGATGGAAAGAATACATATAGCAGGGTAGTCAGTGTTACCATAAAAACACCCGACTTTATTACCTATGTACTGAATAACCCGGTATTGAACTCAAGTGCAGAGGTGGTTATCAAAGCTGCCAAACCAGGTATGGCCCTTGTTGAACTTTGGTCAGCCAATGGCACAAAACTGAATACAAAACAGCAGGCGATAACTACAGGATCGACTATAGTTCCGGTTGATATGAGAAGCCTACAACCTGGTAATTACCTGATCAGACTAATAGTAGGTGATCTTGTACAAACTGTACGGTTTGTGAAACTATAAAATCATTTCTACCATTAAAAAAGACCTATCTCCTACAGTTAGGTCTTTTTTAATGTATTGACCTAAACAAACAAGACAATTTGATGAAGGGCCAATTTGAAAAATATACAGGAGTTACAAGAAAAGAAGCAGGAATGATCCTACTCCTTTTCGTCATTTCACGGATTATAATCAGTATTATTGGTATAGAAATGGACTACCAGGCGCTTTACCGCAACTGGCAGTATCTTGCTGTTGACACCCTTCGCCACGATCTTCTAAAAGGTGTTTGGTATGACCACACTCAGCCCCCATTATTTAACCTGCTCCTGGGAGTCATCCTGAAAATATCCGGCTCCTTTGCCCCCCTTGTCTTTTCCTTACTTTTTAAACTAATTACCCTACTGAATACATTTTTGCTGTTACGGCTCCTGAAAGAAAATACAAAACACAAAAACATTCCCATTGTCTTCTCATTGATCTATCTTTTGAGTCCCGCTACCATGCTGTTTGAAAACGAACTCTTCTATACTTCTTTCATAACACTACTCTTATTACTAAGCTGTTTTTACCTGTTACAATACCAGGTATCCGGTAAACCCGGAAAACTAGTTGGATTTTTTCTTCCGTTAGCACTTATTTGCTTAACCAGGAGCATGTATCACCTTGCCTGGTTGATTATCCCCTGGCTTTTTCTATTTATTTCGGCCCGTAAACGGAAGTCAGCAAGACAGGCCTTGCTGACTGTTTTTTTATTTATCGCTGTTGTCTGCGGCTGGTATATAAAAAACTTTATGATTTTCGGAAGCTTCACCACATCCACCTGGGCCGGGATGAATATTGCCCGCAATGTATTTCATGATGCAGTTATTACAGACTCCAGCCGGATTGCATCCATTGAGCCTTTTTCTAACATCTCAGCGTACCATAACTTTCTGTCTCATGAACCGGTAGCAGCCTTCAAAGGACTTAACGACCGGGATCTGACACAGGAAATGAAGAACGATTCTTTTATCAATGAAAAACATGCAGGGTACATAGAAATTTCGAGGCAATATATGCAAGCCAGCAAACAGTATGTCAGGGATCATCCGGGAGCATATCTAAAAAACGTGGTCCAATCTGCGATCATTTTCTTTGCACCTGCAACAAGATACCCCGTAAATGAAGCACAAGCCAGGAAAATAAAATACTATGATCTCCTATATTCATTCAATCTTTCCCAATTGGCAAAAGGGAAGCAGGAAAGAAGAATTGCACTCACCTTATCCGCCCTGCCAAAATTCATTTGTTACGCATTGGTATTTCTTATTGCAATAAATACCTGGATAAGGCGAAAGCAGATCGCTTTACTGCACCTTTTTATAATTTATGTGATCGGGTATATCTTCACCATCAGCTCCTTGTTTGAACACTATGAAAACATGCGGTTCAGGTATGAAGCTGAGCCTCTTTTCCTTGTCTTAGCCGCCGGCATACTCACGAACTGGATCAATAAGAGATCGTATAAAAAAAAGCAGGCTATTTAATCGATAGCCTGCTTTCAAAATATATTAATTGTATTATGCTTTTTGGGCAATAACCATTATTTCTTTTATCCCAAACAATCTTGATACAAGATTGGTCGCAAACCTGTATAAACCAAAACTGATCCTGGCAAGAGGTAATAATTTAAAATACCCTGCTCCCCTGATGTACCGGTTCTCCTGTATTTTAAAGCCAGTAGTGATAAGCAAATTATTGATCGCCTGGAAATTCCAGGTGTGCAGGTGCTGGTTCAGGTCATATTCAAATTTTCCCTTCCCATGACGTTCATGCGGAATAACCAGTACCAATGTATGCCCCTTCTTCAGCTTACTGTTAATACTTTCCAGCATTGCTTTGGGATGCGGGTGATGTTCCAGTACATGTGCTGAAAAAACCACATCAAATGCTTCGTTTGGTATCTCATCAAGGTTGGTGGTGGCATCAATACCCTTTTTCTTGCAGAATTCTATTCCAAACGTTGAAATATCATACCCTTTTGCATTAGGCAGGTAATAGATATTCTGGCCAAGCCCGCAGCCATAATCAAGAATCCGGCTGTTCTTGTCCACGCTGAAAAAAAACTTGTCTAAAGCTATTTTAGCCCTGGCATTGTAATAGGCTTCATTAAAGTGGTTACTATGCCGGGTTTCGTGGTACCATGATTCATAATCCAGCGAAACATGTTTCTCTTCAATAGTAGTTGTCTGACTCATTACTTTCAATAGAATTTAAGTTTGCCGTTCCCTGTATAGAGAACGGGTGCTAAAATAGAAAGAAATCCACGACCTTGAAATATTTTAGCCAATATCTTTCTGCCTTCTCCGGGAAAAGAAGGCAACAAGGCCCGAAACAGCTAATTTTTAATTCCCCTGGCTATGAAATGTCATTTTTTTTATTTAACAGGCCGAAACAGTTGTTAGCAGGACAGGGGTGCGGTTATGTACCCGATAATACAATATGCTATTATTTATTTTCTTAGTTTATTTTTACCTTTCTTTATAGTTCACCATTACAAACCTGACTGCGCTTGAAAAATCGCTTTTCGTCATATTGGGTCCGTTCCGCCTTTTATTCCTTTTTCCAGCGTTTCTCGTTGACCTTTTTTGGCCTTATCAATTTCATGATCCTTACCCGGACTATTTCAGAAAACCAGTTGGGCACCTGGGCTTTGTTCCTTATCATCACCGGTGTTTTTGAAGCCACCAAAACTAACCTGCTAAAAAATGCACACGTTAAATATGTCAGCGGGAGCACGGACAAAAATGAAAAAATTGCGATTGCCTCCTCTTCCTTTCTTATAAATACTTGTATCAGCCTCCTGTTTATCGTTCTGATAATTTTTTTTTCTGAATGGCTTAGTCGTTGGCTAAATGCAGGGTTGGAGCTTGCCCAGATGCTGGTATGGTTTATTCCCGGAATGCTATCCATGATATTTTTTACACATTTTGAGTCGGTTCAGCAATCTCATCTTGACTTTAAAGGTGTTTTTGCCGGATATTTCATCAGGCAAATTTTTTTCTTTCTTGTATTGCTAACCTATTGGATGCTCAAAAAACCACTTTCCTTACCCCTGTTGGCTATATATCAATCGCTCAGCATTGCGCTGGGTTCTTTAGTACTATACATCTTCAGCAAAAAATATTTGTCTCATCAATTCATTGCCAGCCGGGCATGGATAAAAAAAATTATTGGCTATGGCGGTTACATTTTTGGATCCGGGCTTGTGGCCAATATCGCCAATAACCTGGACCAGGTGATGATTGCCCGGTATGTTCCGGGTTCAGTGGCTTATTATAATGTAGCGTCCCGCATCAATAATCTTGTTGATATGCCTTCGTATGCGGCGGCAGATATCATTTTCCCCAAAGCATCCCTTGCCTCAGTAGAAGAAGGGCCTGATAAAGTAAAATATCTCTTTGAAAGAATGATAGCCATTCTTATTGCTATCACTATCCCGACGGCATTATTTATAATCGTTTTTCCGAAATTCGTTACTACCATCATTGCGGGTGTAGCCTATACACCTGCCGCGGGTATTTTGCAGATTTACATGGTAACTGGTATTCTGCGACCGGCACAAAACCAGGCGGCTAATCTTCTGAATTCGATTGGTAAGCCCAGGGTCACTTTCATTATGAATGCTATTTCACTCAGCATACTTCTTTTACTGAATTATATATGCCTGAAAGAATTTGGTTTTTACGGTGCTGCGATCGGGACACTGATCACCACATTGATCAGTTTTATCACCTGGTATTTCCTGATGCGTAAAATGATCAACCTTGATTTATCAAGTGTTTTAAAGCACATCATTAATACTTACCGGTCGTTCTACCAGCAGGTAAAAGAGTTTCTCACCCGCAAACAGAAGAACCAAGAACCGGAAAAAGGAATGTAATAATTACAAGGTGCCTTTTTTTAATTCATTTACTGCGTAATCACAGGCTCTCGCTGTAAATGCCATATAAGTCAATGAAGGATTAGCAGTTCCGGAAGATGTCATAAAACTTCCATCGGTAACAAACACGTTTTTTACATCATGCAATTGGTTAAACTGGTTCAACACGGAGGTTTTAGGATCTTTTCCCATGCGGGCCGTACCCATTTCGTGAAAGGCTGATCCACCCGGCTGAAAATGACTGTACGATTTAATATTCTTAAAGCCCGCTGTTGTCAGCATTTCCTCAATACTGGCAAGCATATCTTTTTGCATCGCTTTTTCATTATCGTGGTATTCGTAATTGATCTTTACAAGTGGTAAGCCCCACTGGTCTTTTTCATGGTCATCAAGGGTAATTTTATTCTCAAAATAGGGCAATGTCTCTCCCCAGCCTCCCAGCCAGAGAGCCCAGGGCCCCGGCTGTAACAATTGCTCTTTAAAATCTTTACCAAAGCCTTTTACCAGCCGGCCTTGCTCCTGCCAGTTAGCCCTCCCCCCCATTCCCTGCAATCCATACCCACGGGTAAACCCCTTCTGTGTTGTCTCTTTGGAAATATTACGAAACCGAGGAACATAAATCCCTACTGGTCGTCTTCCGGAATGATATTTATCTTTAAATCCATCAAATTGGGCCTCCGCTCCTGTGCCTGTAAAATGATCCATTAAATTATGTCCTAACTGGCCGCTGGAATTGCCTAACCCTGTTGGGAAACTGGCCGATTTGGAATTTAGCAGAAGGGCTGCCGTTGCTATTGCAGATGCATTAAGGAAAATGATACGTGCAGTATATTCAGTTACTTTTCTTGTAATAGCATCTATAACCCGAACCCCGGATGCCCTGTTGTTCTTAGCATCATACAATACTTCTACAACTATAGAATCCGGCTTGAGGGTCATATTCCCCGTTGCAGCTGCCGCCGGTAAACTGGCTGCATTACTACTGTAATAACCGCCGAAAGGGCAACCCCGGCTACAGAGGTTACGGTATTGACAAGGGCCCCGGCCGTTCCAGCCGCGGGTTAAATTGGCGACCCGCCCAATGGTAACGATCCTGTCCTTATAATTTGAACGGACCTTTGATGAGAAATGATCTTCAACACAGTTCATTTCCATAGGTGGTAAAAAAATCCCATCCGGCAAATGAGGAAGCCCTTCGTTTTTCCCGCTGATACCAATATAATTCTCTACATAATCATACCAGGGAGCAATGTCTTTATAGCGGACAGGCCAGTCAACACCAACAGCTTCTTTGAGGTTGGCTTCAAAATCAAGATCACTATACCGGAAACATTGTCTTCCCCAGGTCAAAGATTTGCCCCCTACTTGGTACCCTCTTCCCCAGTTAAAAGGTTTTTCCTGTATATAGGGGTGTTCCTTATCACTGGCAAAAAAAGGAAGGGTACCGGGATCTCCCGCCATGCTTTGTACCGGATTCTGTTCAATTTGATCATTCGTTAAACGTAACCGGTGATCAAACTCCCACGGTAGCATATTGGCTGTTTTATACCCGGTAATGTGTTCAACATTCCCCCCCCGTTCCAGCACCAGGGTTTTTAATCCTTTCTCACAAAGTTCTTTAGCGGCTAAACCACCTGTGATACCAGATCCCACCACGATAGCATCATAGCTATACTGTTCTTTTTCGTTCTGGTTTGTTTTAATCGGATCACCCATAAAATTCAGTTTGTAGCCCAGGCTTTCTGGCCAGGTTTGAGCGGAATACAACCATGATAGTTTCCGGGAACATAATCATAGACAAGTGCTTTCGTGGCTCCTTCCCGGGAAGTGCAAAATCCTTCCACCGTATACTCCTTTAATGATGTAAAAAACGATTTCCCCAGGTACCTGGTTTGTGCTTTACCGATAATACCGGCATAAGGCCTGCCTTTCTTTTCAAAATATTTTAATGCTGTCTCTTGTTGCTCTGATGAACAGGATTGGTATGGTTTCCCATACTTTATCACGCAATGTGCTTGTATGTCTTTTAAGCCTGTTATGAAGTTGTTTTGTGATTTTCGGTCCGTACAATCCTTAACCATTTTTATTATGAAAGAATGTACTTCCGCCTCCTTTGCACCCGGAGTATCAGTAGAGGGGATGATAGTTTCAGCTAAAGAAGCTACCAGGTCACTGTTTGCAGAAAGGAAATTGATGTCCGGTGTCTTATTGATTTCATACCATTTATACCCCCCCGATGCGAGAGTTATTCCGGTACCTGCTAATAAAATTCTTGAGATCGCTTTACGTCTGTTCATTTGATTACCTGATTTTTCAGAAAGAACGGATAGAAAGGCTGCTAAAGATAGAAAAACGCACTGATTAACAAGATGAGTATAAACAAACTGCGATTATGAAATGAGGATGGGTAACAATCTATTGAATTTAGCGGTAATATCTCATTGGGCTGGAACAAATTACGTTATGCACTGAAAATCAGTATATTAAATAGTTGTAAATTAACTCCCTGTCATTTTCACCCTTTATTATAGCTGAGGTTTCGTTTTCATTCAACAATATTCTATCTTGCCGCTCCATTCACTGGCCTCCTGCTTAGTACTACAGCTCCTTTTTAAAATTCAAAGTCAGCAAAAAAAACCTAAATGATTAATTCAGGGGCTTTTATATGCTCTTTTTTAAAAAGTATGGGCTTTAAAAACTAAATTTGTTTTACTAAAGTAATCTTATCTAATGGATCTTGTCTACCTGTTCCGGGTGCTGTTTAAACGTAAATGGATAATTCTGGCGGCAGCCGTTATAGCAGCTGGAATGGCCTATTTTTTTACCCGGAATGAACCCCGGAATTTCCGTTCTTCCACCGTCGTTTCAACCGGGTTTGGGGTTCCCGACGAAATAAGGTTGAGCGATGAACGCTATAACTATTTTGATGCTGAATTAAAGTTTAATAATGCCATCAGCACCTGGACCTCACCTACAGTGATCAGTCTTTTATCGTATGAGCTGATCCTGCATGATCTGAAAAATCCCAAAACTGCCTTTCGCAGGCTGACTGAAAAACAACTCGAAACAGATTGGTATAAACAGATCAAAATAGATTCTGCCATAAAAATATTTGAGGACAAACTTGCCACCATGAGTGTCCTTACCTCTTTTAAGCCTGAAGAAAAAAAATTGCTGGAGTTGCTCAAACTTTATGGCTATGGGTATTCAAACATCATGCAGCGACTGAGCATCAACTGGCAACAACGAACCGATTATATCCATATTGATTGTGTTTCTGAAAATCCCGATTTGTCAGCCTTTGTTGTTAATAATGTTTTCCAGCAATTCATCCGCTACTATAAAGGTATTCGTGATTCCAAATCACAACAATCCATTGATACCCTGGAAAGTATAATGCTGAAAAAGAAACAGGAATATGATCTCAAAAACCAGATGCTGAGAGGGGAAGGGGGCGGTGATGTAAGCACGGAGAGTTCCAGTAAATATGAACTGATGGCTGATCTTGAAAAAACCTTAGCTGCAGAGAAAAGTAAACAAACTGATAACTTTTACTCCCTGCGCAAGATTAACCAGCGGCTTGCTGCTATTGGCACCGGTACAAACACCACTACCAATAGTAACAATAATGAAGAACTCATCATTGCCCGCAAAGCAATGAACGACGCTTATGCTGAGTACCTGAAAACAAATAATGCCGCAGACCTGGCCCGTTACAATCAGCTAAAGACAGAATATAATAACAAAGTAGCAAGTTCCAAGATTGTTACGAATACCCCCGAGAGAGGGACTGAAACAAGGGCTGAACTGCTTAACCAAAAAAATGACCTTGAACTGGATATTGATGCCAGTAATGTAAAGATCCGGGAGCTAGAAAACAGGATCAGCTCTGTTAAAGCCAATGCCAACGCTATTACGGCCAGGGGAGCCAATGTTGAGTCATTGATGGACGAAGTGAAATTGGCAGAACGTGAATACCTGGATGCCAAATCAAAATACAACAGTGCATATGAACAAAGCTCGGCCTCAGCGAATAATTTTCGTCAATTGCAAATAGCACAACCTGCTATTGAACCGGAGCCATCGAAAAGAAAAATGATCATTGCTATTGCCGGCATTGTGGCAATGATGAGTACGATTCTTTTCATAACAATCTTAACTTATCTTGACTCTTCTATAAAAACACCAACTATATTCTCTAAAACAGTAGACCTGAAGCTGATCAGCATGGTCAACTTTATGAACTTAAAGAAGAAAGATCTCAGGGATATTGTGGCTGGCAAGAATCATGAAACATCTAAGGCGGAGAAAAAGCGTAGTAATGTATTCAGGGAATCAATACGGAAATTAAGATACGAGGTAGAAAAAAGCGGGCATAAAATATTCCTGTTTACCAGTACTAAAAAAGGGATGGGCAAAACCACCCTCATACAAGCCCTCTCCTATAGCTTCAGCTTAAGCAATAAAAAAGTACTGATCATTGATACCAATTTTTGCAATAATGACCTGACAGTACAGATGGATGCCACACCCATATTGGAAAAAATTGCTGCGGAAGGTAACAGCCAGTCCTTTTCAAACTATATAAAATCAGTTGCGAAAGAAGTAGACGGGGGCAATATCTATGTGATCGGCTCCGAAGGTGGCGATTACACTCCATCTGAAATACTGCCTAAAGAAAATATTCTTGACAAACTTCATTTACTGGCTCCTGAATTTGACTATATCTTCCTGGAAGGGCCGCCATTGAATGATTTTACTGACAGTAAAGAATTACTTAACTATGTAGACAGTGTTATCGCCATTTTCTCTGCCACCCATATTATCAAACAAATTGACAAGGAATCTATCCAGTTCTTCAAAGAAATTAATGGTAAATTTTGCGGATCTGTATTAAATAAAGTAGATCTTGAAAACGTTAATGCAATATAATTTTATGAACCGTATAATTATTTTATTTTTTTTATTAGCATCCGGTACTTCCGGAATACTGGCACAAACAATCAAACCACAAACCAATACATCTCCTGCATTATCATCTGCAGATGCAATTGCAGATTCAGTGGAACTGGCAATTCAGGACACCTTAGTATACCTTGCTTTAAAGAGCCCGCTTTATTCAGCTTCTAACCACCAGAATAAAATCAATGAGCTGGAATTAAAGAAAGCAAAAGGTTCCTGGATGAACCTGCTGAGTATTTCCTCTAATTATAACGACCAGACTTTTGCTAAACAAAATCCTAATACAGCTATTGTATACCCAAAATATTTCTTTGGTGTTACCATCCCGCTTGGCGTTATTTTCTCACAAGGCAACTCGGTAAAAATGGCCCGGGCTGCTATTGCAAACAGTAAAGACAACCAGGAACAACTGGCCCGGACAATTAAAGCAGATATTTTGTCCAAATACAGCCAGTATAAACTATACAATCAGCTGATCAGGCTACAGGGCGAGCTGATCAATGATATTTCTGCACAAGTATCGTCTACTGAGGAAAATTTCAAAAAAGGCTCTATTACTGTCGATGTTTACCTAACAGCGTTAAAAACCAATAACGAAGAAATTTCCAAGTACTTAATGCTGAAGAATCAGCAACAGCAATTACAACTGGAAATGGAAAAGATAATCGGCGTGCCATTAGAACAAATAATAAAACCAGCTACCCCAACCACCCCTTCTAAATAAGAAGTGATCTAAAAATATGGCAGGCAACGGATATATAAAAAGCTTGGACGGTGTCCGGGCCATAGCTATCATACTGGTGATGACATATCATGCAGAGATCACCCACTTCGGCTGGACTGGCGTACAATTGTTTTTTGTATTATCAGGCTTTTTGATCACTGGCATTTTATGGAATGAAAAAAACAGGGAAGGTTCCCTTTCGTTTAAACTCAAAAAATTCTGGGTCAGGCGTTCTTTACGGATTTTTCCTTTATACTTTGGATACGTAATCGCTATCGGTATTTCTTACCTCCTGTTTCATTTCCCTTCCTACTTTGAAATGTACTTCCCCTACCTGGTTTCTTACACGGTCAACTTCACACGGTTGCTACCGGGATGGGAAGGGAACCCTTTATTTACTCATCTTTGGTCTTTATCAATTGAAGAACAATTTTACTTACTGTTTCCGCTGATCATTTTTTTGTGTCCTCCAAGGCTTATCAAGTTTTTACTTGTAGCAGTCATCCTGCTTTCCCCTGTATTCCGTTTCCTGCTGGGAGAGTACTATAAAAATAAAGGACTGGCCGAAGATGTAGTAGCCAATGCTGTAAACTTTCACACGTTAAGTCATCTTGATGCCTTTTTTATGGGAGGCATCATACCTGTATTCTCCTTACAAAACCGGGTTAAGAATTCCCGTAATTTTTTCCTGGTTACCTCAGCTATTGTAGTGGGTGCCGGGCTCATTAATTTCATTTTCACACAAACCGGATCCAGCTATTGGCTTGACCTCGGATATAACCACTGGCTGATCGGAAATTACCAGCATGTTTGGCTGTACACCTGCATTAATCTATTTGGAGCAGCCGTAATACTTTTATTGATAAGCCCTGACACCAGGTGGAAAATAGCTGCATTCTTCAGGAAAATTTTAGAAAGTAAGTGGCTGGTACAGATAGGGAAGGTTTCCTATGGCATGTACCTTTTTCACTGGCTGATCCTGGTATACGTTTTCAATAACATTTACAAGCCTGAAACACTTACAGCCAAACTCCTGATGTTTATTCCGTATACAGCAGCAGTCTATTTTTTCTCCCAACTCAGCTACAACTTATACGAAGTCCATTTTATTAAGCTCAAGGATAAATTTTTTACAGGCAAGGGTAAAACAAAAAAAGAAGTTCCGGAAGTTTTACAAACAGTTAAAAAAGACAGCCTTTCCTGACAATATAATACAATACAATATGTGCTGGCATCACTTTGAAAATTCTTTGGGTGTATGCAGAAACCCTTTCTTATTCTGACCAATCTTTAACAGGGCTTTTATCATAGATATAATCAGCACTGGTACCTGCAAAATAGCTTTACCGGTTTTCCTGTTATAAAACGAAGCAGGAACAGCAAGCAGCATTGTTACCAGGTACATCACAAATAAGACGACCCACCAGTGCCATAAGGGCATTAACAGGCCATATCCTGTAATTATATCAACGACGCAGATGAGCAAAATAAAAAAGAACAGCAACACAAATAATAAACGGGGCAGTAAAAAATTCTGAAAACATTTATTCAGGTATGTTTTTGTCCAAAAAAAAGAGAGCATATCCTTCCTGAAAAAACGACCCACCTGCTCCACCTGGGTGCCCAGCCAACGGGTTCTCTGCTTTTCAAACACTTCTTTTCTTTGCACTTTTTCATCAAATACATATGCATCATCGATGTATTCAACAATAATACTTTTCTTTACGAGTTGTATATCCACTTCCCTGTCCTCGCCGGGATTATTCTGGATTTCAGGCAAGGCAAAGATATTTTTCAGCAACTCATACTTAAATGCCATCCCTGAACCTATCAGGGTGCAGGAAAATCCTGCTGCCCTATGCCCTCTTCTGAAAATGGTATTATTTACTTCTTCGCTTAATGCATCAAGTATGGCTACTGCTGTATTTTTATTCTTCGCAGTCCGGTGGCACTGGATCACCTGCCAGCCCTGTTGAAAAGCATCATTCACTTTTTCAAGACAGTCAGGATCCATTATATTATCCGAATCCAGGATCATGGCAATATCATAAAACCCGGATGGCAACTGATTAAAAGCAGCATTGAGCGACTTCGCCTTCATACTTACTTCAAATGACACTTCCACCACTTTAATAGGAAGCCCTTTTAATTCCTGTATGGTTTCCGGCTGCAGGCCATCTGCAATTACTGTCACCGTGTATTTTCCGGATGGATACGATTGCTTTAATGCCTGCAGGGCCGTATCAAGAATTACTGAATCATCCTTATAGGAGGGGATAAGAACAGCTATCATTGCTTTTTCTCCTGCAGCAGAGTAAGTTTTCAATTTCCCGAATCGTCCTGCCAGTGCAAACAAAAAAAGATAGGTGACACTTAAACCCACATAAATGAATCCTAAAAGAGATAATATATGAATAACCTGCATAGGGGTAGTTATTTGCTGGTATTATTTTTTGAAATCAATTCAAGATAAATATTTTCAATATGCTGAGTCATCATAATCGCATCAAATCTTGTTTCAACCGTTTTCCTGCCGGTATCAGCCAGTTGATGAAGGAGTAGGGGCTCATCAGCGAGTCGTTGTAAAGCATTGCTGAGACCTGGTTCAAGCCCTTTCATTTCCACCAACAAACCATCCACCCCATCCGTCACAACATCTGTACAACCCTGCACAGCTGTAGCAATAACAGCATTACCCATCGCCATTGCTTCTATCAGGCTGACGGGAAGCCCCTCTTTAATAGAGGGCAGGCAAAAAATATCTGAAGCTGCAAGTATTGCCGGAACATCAGAACGGAAACCCGGGAAAAAAATATGATTGCTGATGGATAACTCATCCGCCAGTTTCATGGCTTCGGGTCTTGCAGGTCCGTCTCCGACCATCAACATATACATATCCGGGTGATTCTGCTGAACTTCCTTAAATGCCCTGATTAGCGGAAGCGGGTTTTTATCATGAATAAACCTGGCAACAAAGCTAACCAGCAAAGCCTTTTCCGGGATATTGAACTCCTTTCTTATACTCACTCCTTTATCATGCCTGTTATAGATGGCAAGATCTACTCCGTTATTAACGACTCTGCATGAAAAATCACCAAGTTCTCTTATTCCTACTTGCTTATTAGACTCTGAAACAACGATATTTATATTTGTTTTCCCGGTCAGGAATTTCTCTCCCTTAATTCTTAGTTTCCGCTTCCAGGCCGGTAAATAATCATGGAATGACCATCCGTGAACAGTATGAACCACTGGTATTTTTAAAGCTGATGCCGGATAAATGATATTGGAAAGAGCCCTCGCCCCATGCGTATGAATAATGTCAATTGAATTTTCGCCGAGAATCTTTCTCATTCTTTTCCATACCCGTAAATTAAAAGGCAGGCGGCTACTGACAACATAATTCTTTATACCCATAGCGTTCAGCCTGTTGATCATTTCACCATCAGAAAGAGCAATGACTACGGGCTCAAACCTGTTGCGGTCAAGTTTGCTCAGCAATGTCAGCAGATGGCTTTCTCCTCCCCCAATTTCTCCCTGTTGAATAACTTCAAGTACTTTGATCTTTTCCATATTTTACTGATCAGCTAAAGTTATTGTATATACTGTCTTTACTTTTGGGGGAAGCAGTGGCTCAAAAGCAGCAATGTTTCGTCTTAGTTCCTGTCCAGAAGTACTGTCGATGCTATAAAATGAAACAGTATCACCCCCTGTAATCACATTATCACTGATCTGCCAGGTAGCTACTTTGGTCCATTGTTGCAAAAGTCGTTTATCAAACCATTCGTCATATACGATTGCAAGACCAGCTTGTTTATTTTTTACAAGGCTATCAAGAAACCCGGGGGTCCAGTATTTATTTTTCCGGCTTCTTGCCACTTCGATACTACCCAGCCCCCACAGATCAATTATTTCCGACCGGTTGAAAAAAGATATGGCACCGATATCATTTGCAGCTACAGTAGTTTCCGGGTAATACTTGCGCAGGAACTGGGCTACCTGGTACTGCTGCTCGTAAATATTTACACAAGCTTGTTTAGCTTTTGTAAATGCAGCTGAGCTCCGCAAAACAAAGGGAAAGAACAATGCAAAAACCAATACTCCAGCAAGCAAGCGGGTATAAAATAGCTTCTCAGGCAACAGTTCTTTCCAATACCGGCCCAGGATAAAAAAGATGATTATACAGGCATTCATCACCAGGTATGCCTCGTACCTGTAAAACCAACCTGTAGATGCAAAAGCAAGATGCAATACAGTGGTCAATGTAACAATAACCAATATTTGACTGTACTTCCCTGCCTGTTTCAGCGATTTTAAAAAAAACAAGTACAACAGGGGAAGAATAATTAAAATCCTTTGCGTGGTTAGCAGACTTATTCCCGGCGGAGGCACTCCCGGCAGCGACCCCGTGGTTTTGGTAACCGTAAATTTATTGATGAGTATATTACTAAAGAAATTAAGGATGCCTTTTATTGAAAATTGGAATTCTTCAGATTTAATAAATAAAGGATTCGGGAAAAAGTAACTTCCTTTACTGAGAGAATACATACCGAACATTACTACAGGTAATAAAGCCGCAGCTCCTAAAATAAAGGAAGGGACTATTTTTCTGCGCCATAATGAAATGAGGCCGGCTACAGCAACCAGGAATATTCCTTCATACCGGATGGATGTAACCAGGAAAGCATAAACCAGTAAACTCACGGGAAGTTTCCATTTCCTTTTAGCAGCCCCGTTTCCGTCCGCCACCACCCAGTCTGCAAATGTTGTAATAAATAAAAAAGAGAAAAGGCATTGCAGTGTATGCTCCATGCCACTGATGATCATGACTGGCAGTGGAAGAAAAAAAACAACCAGCCCAAGTATTACCAGCCTTGCCAGCATTCCAGTTTCCTGCTTCCGGAGCCATTTATCAACTACAATTAGTAAAATAAAAGCTGCAATACAGTTAACAATAAAAGGGATCATTACTTGTACAGAAAACAGCTTAAATGATAATGCAAGGATAACTGTATATAATAATGAAGAAGATGCCGAAGCAAATTCTCCCGGATTTATTCCCCAATTACCATCCGCAGCAAGATTCCTTGCCACCTCCATATGAATGAATGGATCGTCCAGTGGATACATAAAAACTCCACCTGTTGCCAGCATAACAGATCTTTCTATTACTAAAACAGAAACAAACGTAATGACCAGTGCAAAGATCAAAGGAACATTATACAGAAGGCTTTGTCTCTGTATCCTTATCATAATATTTCAACTTTAGAATGATTGCAAGTATCGGGTAATAAACCACCACATCAGATACACCACCGATTGCTACCTGCGCAAACTCGGCGATATAGAATGCAAAAAGGCTGGTAACGCAGGCCGCCGCCAAAACCCTGGTTTTTTCCTGGCGGGCTCTGAAATAAGCCCTTAATCCTGCCTTTAAACTCAAATAATATAAAATACAGGTAATGGCAAGGCCTATCCACCCGGTTTCTGCTGCCCTTTTCACATAACTGCTGTCCGGCTGAAAATTTGCCAGGTAGTGCCCGGGATGCTCTCTTACTCCATTAAACCCAGTTGTACCCAAACCGCCACCAATCGGGTGGCTGCGGATATAGGGTTGAATGAAAGCTCGTGCCTGTATTCTTACATTATAGGACTCATCTTTAGATCCCATGAAGGTTGTACGAAAACGGGCTAATGTCTTACCGCCATAAAAAGGAGCAAAGAGTAGTACTGCAAACACAACGGAAGCAACTATTCCAAAAACACGGGTTGATTTCTTTTCAAAATTAAGCAGGATAAAAAAGGCGATCCCTGCAATAATGGTTGCATAAGCAGTACGGGTTCCCGAATAGGCCATGCCCAGAACCATCAGGAAGGTGCCCCCATACAAAATATTCTTAATGGTACGGTCCTTTTCGTTGAGCCCCATGATTAAAAAAAATACTGCACAAACCGCCATCAGGATCCCAAAAGTAGAAGGGTCAGACATCGTGGAAAATTTCCTGAATTCCCCCCCCACAAATATCAGCCCAAGGCCATGTGGGTCGGCCAGGATTAATTCCATTTCAAAATTAAAATACCCATGCAATTGCTGAATACACCCATAAAAAGCACTGATAGTGGCAATAATGAAGATATAACGCAAATATTTTTTGGCTTTATCATAGGTATCAAACACTGCATAGGCGATGAACATGACAAAAATATATCCTGCGAATTTCCTGATCGCCAGGATATTCGTGTTAAGTGACATGGCATTAGGATTAAAAAACTGGATGGCATTAAAGAACAGGGTAAAGAAAATAAAAGCAACCAATGCATTTTTTGTAAACTGGCTGAACTCTTGCTTTACAGATGTTTTCCTTGTAAACAGCCCGATAAAAGTGGCCAGCACCAGGGCATCAAACAAAGCTCCTATTGGCATTTCACCTTTTAACAGCAAGCGGGAAAAGAAAGAAGCAAAAAAAGAAAAACCAGCAATAATATAAAGTCCGGTCTCAGCACTGGATATACAAATAATAGCTACAAAAAGCCCCAGAATTGCACCAAAAATTCCTAATCCGACAACCATGTTGGTTGCCAACAAGTAACCAAACCCCAGTGCAATACAAATTGCCAGCAGGTAGCCAAACCAGTTATTCAGCTTTTTTAAAAAAAAGGTTTGCCCAAAAAATTGCTGCAGCTTCTTCGACAGGCTGTTTTTATACCCTGGTAGATCTCTCATGATAATTGAATAGTCATAAAAATAGGATCTTGATAAAAATGTAGATCATAGCTCCTGCTGAGAGCAGTACCATACAGGTTTCATGAAACGACGGTTTGTCATTATCCATAGAATGTGCGGTTTAAAGACAGACTAAATTATTGAAAATATTCTGGAAATCAAGGCTTTATTATTGACAAATTAAAAATCTGTAGCTATTTTTAGCCCTCAAACATAACTCAAGTAATCTACTAATGCAATTCTGGGAATTTGTATTTCTCCTTAGCTGTTTCCTGGTTTTTTATAACTATGCCGGATACGCCATAGTAGCATATGTTATTACCCTGGTTGCAAAAAAACGTGCCATTTCTGAAATAAATACAAAGACCCTTCCAACTGTGTCTTTTATCGTTGCCGCTTATAATGAAGAAGATTTTATTGAAAAGAAGATCATTAACTCGCTGTCACTCGATTATCCCCAATCGCTGATTGAATTCATTTTTATCACCGACGGATCTACAGATAAAACAAATGAAATTATCAATCATTTCCCACTGATTAAGTTGTTATACCAGGCAGAAAGAGGCGGAAAATCAGCTGCCCTAAACCGGGCCGTTAATGTTGCGCAAAACGATATCCTGATTTTCAGCGATGCCAACACCACACTTAATAAAAACGTTATATTAAATATTGTTAAACATTACAAGGATGAAAAAACAGGGGGTGTGGCTGGTGAGAAAAAAGTAGTGCCCCCCTCTGACAAACCAGATGAAGTTGGCACTGGGGAGGGATTATATTGGAAATATGAATCATTGTTGAAAAGAATAGATTCTAAATTTTATTCGGTTGTTGGAGCTGCCGGTGAGCTTTTTTCAATTCGCCGTTCACTTTATGAACCTGTCCCCCATAACCTGATACTTGACGATTTTGTCATTTCCCTGAAAGTGGCACAAAAGGGTTACAGGATTATCTACGAGCCCGATGCCTATGCTGCCGAGTTACCTTCGTTTTCCATCAGGGATGAACAAAAAAGAAAAATCAGGATTGCCGCAGGAGGCTTCCAGGCAATCGGCATGCTGGCTGGTTTGTTTAAATTCTGGAAATATCCACGGCTCTCCTTCCTGTATATTTCACACCGGCTAATGCGATGGACAGTAAGCCCTCTTTGCTTAATACTTGCTTTCATTTCCAATATACTATTATTCATACAATCAGGTAACAGCATTTATAAAATCACTTTCATTCTCCAACTTGCCTTTTATGTAATGGCAATTGCCGGAAATACAGGAGTATTAAGCCGGTTTAAGCTACTTAAGCTTCCTTACTATTTCACTTTCATGAATGTCTCGGTCATACAGGGATTTTTCAGGCACCTTAAAGGAAGCCAATCTGCCATTTGGGAGAAAGCAAAAAGATCATCAGAACTGGCGCCTACTCATCAAAAAAACAACCACTAACTATGCCCGGCGCTTTTCAGCTTAAACAATTCTTTTCTAAAGCATTTAACCTGGTTGTTCTGGAAAAAAGCAGGATGCCCTGGGTAGACTACCTGCGGGGCATTGCAATCGTTCTTGTTGTTTACCGCCATGTACTCATAGGCATAGAACGAACCGGCCGGAGCATCCCGGTTCTTTTAGAACAAGCCAATATGATATTCTTCAGTTTCAGAATGCCTCTTTTCTTCATTCTTTCCGGGTTGTTTATCTCCAGCAGTATTGCCAAAAGGGCAATCAAAAAACTTGTTGCGATCAAATTTGAGAATCTGTTATATCCCTATCTCGTATGGGCATTTTTACAGACCACTTTACAAATAGTTCTTTCTAACTATACCAATGCAGAAAGAACTCTGGAAGACTACACTTACATTTTATACCAGCCCCGGGGTCTTGACCAGTTTTGGTATCTCCCTGCCCTGTTTAATACAACAATAATTTACATTTTAGTAAAAACAAAGCTCCGCTTTCAGAACTGGATGCAATTGATACTCGGAGTTGCTTTATACTTTACCGGCCCTTATCTCCGTGATGTAAGTATGATGTCTGACTGGATGGAATTCTATATCTTTTTTGCCATCGGCGATTCCCTTTCCGGGATATTCTTTAAACAACCGGCACAACGTTTCCTGAACAGTAGCCTGACACTTCTGTTAATCATTCCCATATTTGCATTAACGCAATACTATTATGTAAAGCAATTTGATGCTATCACCCAGGTTGAATTTCTTACTATCTCCCTTATTGGCTGCGTCAGTATGTTTGTATTTGCTTTCCGGCTGCAAAGACTGAATATTCTCTCTTTTTTACGAGTACTGGGTTTTCACTCCCTGTATATTTATGTAATGCATGTAATTGTATCTGCCTTTGTAAGGTTGATCCTCACTAAATTTGCAGGCATAACAGACCCCTCTATTCTCCTTTTATCGGGTATTATAACTGGTGTAATCATACCCGTAATGCTTTACAATCTTATCATCAAGGAAAAACTTTGGTTTCTTTTCACATATCACAAACCGAAAGCATCACCGGGCGGGGAAGTGCAATAACAAATATCCCGTACTTTACCTCCCGTATCGTTCAATTACATGCAAAGCCTCCTGGTTGATCTGCTTTGCTGTATCGCTTTGGGGTTTACCAAAAAAGATGGTCTCATACTCATTCCTGTACACCCCGTTGGCCTGGGTGCGGGCAAAGGCCTTTTTATTTAAAGAAGTATAAGTCATATAACCAATTGAAACGATACCAATCAGCATGTAAACCGCAAACGCTGTGAGCTGCAGATTTTTTGACAGCCTCGATACCGGGAATGATGTTTGAATGACAACAGCCGCCACCAGCGGAAGAACAGGGACCCAAAATCTCGGATCATAAAAAGGCCAGTTGAACATCAAAACGGAATAGAATACCAGGTAGGCTTTTACTATAAATGGGATTTTCTGATTCCGGAATAATAAGAAAACAAAAACGGCAAAGAACAGGATGCCCGTTACAATAAATCCTGTTTTTGATAAAGAGGCTGGTAAATAAGCAGCCACTTTGGACTGGGAGGTGTTAATCATCAGCTCAGACCATTCCGTAAAATGCCAGCCAAGAATGTCTTTGAACCCCACCCCCTCATCGAATTGTTTTGAAAATACGCCGGTGTAATGGTCAAGACCAAGTTGTTTAGAGAAAATAGCAACCCCCGCAATTATAATTAACAGAACCAGAACCACCACCTTATTCTTACGGATAAGTAAAAGTAATTGTTCCCTGTATTGCCATATGATCCCGGCTACAAGGGCTGCCGCTAATGCCACCCCAACGGACCGGGTCAGGAAGGCGAGGCCGGCAGCAATGAAAGACAAAAACAGGGAAACAAAGCTCCTGGTGCTGGTAAATTTACAGAAGTAATATAAGCTGGCCATCGAGAAAAAGAGATACTGCATTTCAGAAAGAGGATGCGTGGTAAATTTTATCGTGGTCCAGTTCAGTAATACAACAGCAATAAAAAGATAGGTTTTACCCGACAGGTCAAAAACCTTCTTGGCCAGATATATACTGCCAAAAAGAAAGGCACAGTTAATAAATACAATAACAAAAGAATTCAATAACCCGATTTTGGATAAAAGAAGTAATAATCCAGTGTATCCGTAAGGCAGGTAGTCTTTAGCAGCTTCAGAATCGGGCGGGCAGCCCAATTCTATGCAATCCTTAATAGCAAAGTAACGCAGCATATCAACATGGAGGCGCAGGGGGCTGAGACAATTAATAAAGTAAATAAGGATCAGTGAAGCTGCAATGAATTTAATCAATTGCTCATTCCGTTTACTTAATACTGCCGTATTCAGAGTTTCCATTACTTCAATTCAGTTTTATTATTTACTGCGATAATGATTAAAGACAATCCTGCTATCCGGCTGGTTAGTTTATCAAAAATCCGGAATAAAGGAACCAGTGAATTATATACCGATAATTGAGACCTGGAGATTATTTTTTTCCGGAACAACGTACCGGATAACCACCAACCAGGAATACCGGGACTGTTAAAATATCTTAAAGAGGATATAACAAACCCCTGGCCCGTTACCACAGCTGATAATGTCTTTTTACTGTAGCGCCTGAAATGCCTTAACTCCCTGTCCAAAGAATTATACAGCCATTGGAAAGCCGGAACCAGTATCACTAATCGCCCATTCTCCGTTAATAATTTTTTGCAATTCCGGATCGCAGTCCTGCCGTCTTTAATATGCTCGATTACGTTTAATGCAACTACCGTATCATACTTACCCATCAGAGATGCATATTGCTCTTCAAAATTAGTAGCAGAAAGATCTATTCTGTAAACTCCTTCTACCTGCTTATTATGCCCGAGGCGCTGTTGCAAAACGGAACAGTAATTCTCATTCATATCACTTACCGTAAGCAATGAGGCCTTTTCAAGCAGGTGTATCGACAGGTTACCGATTCCGCTGCCTATTTCCAGGATTTTACCACGGCAATGAACCGCTATAGCATCGAACATCCAGCGGTTAAAGCGTTCGGCATGGGCAAATGCTTCTAATGTTTCTCCTCCTGTCCAATCAGCACTTTTGTCCCCGATCAATGTCATTTGGAAAATATGTTATACTTAAGAATGCAATAAATGGCCCGGAAACCATCCTTCCAGCCGATTTTCTTACCTTCTTCATAAGTACGTCCATAATAAGAAATACCTACTTCATATATCCTGATCTTGGGAATACGGGATATTTTAGCGGTTACTTCGGGTTCAAAACCAAATCTCTTTTCCTTTAGTTTTACTTCCTGGATGATGGATGTTTTGAATAACTTATAACAGGTTTCCATATCCGTCAGGTTGAGGTTGGTAAACATATTACTAAGCCTCGTCAGGAATTTATTTCCGATGGAGTGCCAGTAAAACAGTATCCTGTGCGAATTACCGCCGAGAAAGCGGGAGCCATAAACCACATCTGCAAACCCGCGAACCACGGGTTTCAACAGTAAATTAAATTCCTCGGGGTCATACTCCAAATCTGCATCCTGGATAACCAGGTATTCCCCGGAGGCCTTTTGAATACCGGTATGGATTGCCGCTCCTTTCCCCTTATTTACTTCATGCTTGTAGTACTGGATATTTAATCCGGGTCTTCCGGACATATAATTTTTAATGGCCTCCTCAGTGTTATCAGTTGAACAATCATTTACAATGATCAATTCTTTTTCGATATCATTAATGAGTACGGTGTCCGCCACACGGTCAAGAATAAGATGGATCGTTCGTCCTTCGTTATAAGCCGGGATGACAATTGAAAGCCTTGTAATTTTTTCCATTTTGGGTTTCGATGATTTAATAGGGCGTTAAAATACAGTTTTATAGCCTGTTATGCAATGGCTGGCCGGTTTTTTAAAAGAGAAGGGCCGATTTTTAAAATCAGCCCTCCTATTGAGTTGGTTTTTACATGTTCTAACGCTTGGTGAGTTTCAGGCTCTTCGATTTACCTGACTGTACATAAAAGACCTGGGCAATATAGGTACCTTTTGCGACGCCTATATTTCCATCAATTCTTATGTAATTGTCCCCGTTATTCAAACCGGCTATCTGCTTCTGGTATACTTGTTTTCCTGACATATCATAGATGCTGATACGTACGGCTTCGTTTGCTGCTGCAGGTACAACCAATGTAAAGCTTTGCTCAAACGGATTAGGATAAGCAGTCAGCACTTTATTGTCAGTTATAGCCTCTGCTGTTACTACTTCTGCTTTAACTTCTTCTGTAGTTGCAGCTGCCGCAGGTGCTACAGGGCTCGATTGGGTAATAGTACCCGTGGTAACCGGGCCTCTTCCACCCAGGTTGCCCGGGGTTGAAGCTATATCATTGTCAGACTTCGTATAGCCTTTGACGATCATAGCTCCGAGCAGCCCAAATGTTGCACTCTCATAACTTCCAAAGTTTACGATTGCCTCACCATTCTCATCACCAGATACATTATATAAAGTAACCGTACCACTTCTATTATTGAATCCATTCAGCAATACTGTTTTCCCATTTACAGTATAATAACAGGTCTGATCTCCGAATACTCCAGTCACACTACAGAAGAAAGTCAGATCGTATGTTTTAGCACTGCTCAGGCCGGAAAGTTTCACATAAGTCGGGGTACCCGGGAACATACCAAAGTTCTCAATCATCACATTGTCCGGGAATATTCCTGAGTTGTTGCCAGTATTCACACCGCTGTTAACCACACCATCAACTTTCACAGGCTGGGTCATACCGATATTTGTTGGAATACCAGACTGATTTTTAAAGTTATCCCAACTTGCACCAATACCATAAACCCAGTTAAGATTATTCCAGGGGCTTGGTGCTACGGCTGCACTGGTATTAAAGTTGATATGTACCAGGGAGCTGTATGTATATCCTCTTGCAGCATTACTATAGCCTGATGTACCAGCAGCAGATGTTGCCCTAACGGTATAATCATAAGTAGTGTTAGCAGGCAAATTATTATTAATATAAGATGTAGTGTTTGCCGGAACTGTGGTTAACAATGAATAGGAGCCACCGGCATCTGCTCGCCAGATTTCATAGCCAGTTTCATTATCCGCCCTGTCCTGCCACTGCAATGTGATCGAGTTGTTTTTCAGATCAACAGCTCTCAGCTCAACCGGGCTCAGTACTGTTACATCAGCCGGTACGTATGACTGGATAACCAGGGCGCTAAATACTGCAGTGACTGCTCCAGACGCTTTGGCAACATTAATAGTAACCGTACCATTAACAGGTGTGATTCCGTTTATCTGAACCGTCTTATCAGCATTATAGGCAGCGCTCAGTGAAACCGTTGTTCCATTGATCGTAAAGTTGGTCAATGAATTTTCACTGGTTCCATGGCTGTTAAAGAATACAAAGTTGTACTTCCTGGCATTATTAAGCCCTGTCACAGTAACCCTGCGTGTTCCTGCATCTGTTGCATAAATACCTGACCTGGATACCTGTTCCGGATACAGTTCTTTACCATCACGGAATCGTACACCGGTTGAAGAACCACCCTGCCATGCATCAGTAAGTGTTACATTAATACCGGTGGGCAGGTCATTATCATCCCTGAGATTCGTAATGGAAAGGCCTGCAAATGGAGCCGGAGCATTCAGGTTATTCCATGGCTTCGGTGCCTGGTTATTATCATTTGCAATGTTCACATACGTATATGTAACATCAGCATCCGTAACAAAAATGGTGAAATTAACCGTACTGCTTGCATCGTTATTATCTTTTGCAGTTACAGTTACACCCGGGAAGATTCCCAGTGTTCCTGCATTCGGGTTGATACTGATAACACCTGTACCATTACCATTATCTGTAAATGTGGCGAAAGATGGCAGGCCAGTCACTGTTAAAGTAACCTGGTCAGTTGCATCATCCAGTGCCGTAACATTTACTGTGGCATTCTGGTTATTTTTTATCTGTACATCCGGTATCGCAGTAAGAGCGGGTACTCTGTTGGCTGTGGTCACAGTAACAGCTTCTGTATAATCAGAATTCCCATAACTGTTAAATGCCCTGAGTTTATAAAAATACTGTGTATTACCGGAGATCGTATTATCAAGGTAGGTCTCAACATTAGGATTGGTAGTTCCCACGAGGCTGTAAGGCCCTGCTTCACCTACTGCACGATAAACCTCATAGCCTGTTTCATTGTAAGCTGCATCCTGCCAGTTTAACCTTACACCCTGACCTGTTATTACCTGTGCAGTCAGTGATTTTGGCATAGCAGGAGCTGTTCCATCATCATAGACTTCTGTAATTACAAGGGCATTCAGGTAACCGATTGGTGTACCGGGTGCTTTGCTCATATTTACAGTAATAGTACCATTTGCAGCAGGTATGATCTCATTAATAGAAACAGTATTCTGTGTATTATTCTGAACGTTCAGGGATACTGTTGTGGACCCAACTGTATAATTTGTCGTTCCATTATCGGTAACATAATTAAATACACTACCAGCATAGAAAGAGAGATTATACTTCTTATTCGGATCAAGACCTGTCACGTTCAGGCTGGCGGTTTCTGGTCCGCCATAATAGCCAAAGTACCAGAAATCGTTCAATACTCCATCAGGATATACGCCTGAATTATTACCCGTAGTCGGACCGGCATTATAAGGCAACCACCAGGATTGCAGGAAGTTAATACCCACAGATGTGGTATTATTATCAGCATCCCTTAGATTATTGGTGGTGATGCCTGTCATATTATTCCATGGCGCACCCATTACATGGGCATATTGCACCCTGGCATATATCTTCTTATTTGGATCTTTATCATTAACGGTGAGCTGGAACTGTGCTGTACCGGTTCCGCCGTTACCATCAGTTACATTAACATTAACCGTATATACACCAGCCGCTGCATAATTAGGCTGCAACAGCAGTGTAGCACTTCCGTTTGCTCCGGGTGTTAACGTATACGCATTCGGCAGATTAGTTACTGACCAGCTCAATACATCAGCTGCGTTTTGATCCTGCGCTGTCAGGTTGATGGAAACACTTCCATTTTCATCAACGGTATAATTACTGATAGCGTTTACAGTGGGATTATAATTATCATTCACTGTCAGATCGAATGACTCGGAGCTGCTGCCACCATCCACATCACTTGCATGAACTGTGATGCCGGGGAATGAGCCCTGAACACCTGGCTGAGTAAATGTAATTGTACCTGCACCACTTGCGGTTTGCTGGAAGCTTGCAAATGGAGGAAGATTATCTACTGTAAGGGTGAGATATCCTGGATCCGTATCAGTTGCTGTTACGTTTAATGCTACCGTAGACTGGAAATGGATTGCCTGGTTATTGATAGCTGCTATTACCGGGATATTATTCAGGGTCTTCGCACTGTCTTCGTTACTGAAAGCTGAATTACTGCCCACTCCTGTTGCCAATACTTTATAGTAATAAATAACATTAGCGAACAGATCATTGTCAGTATAGGTAGTCGTATTTGCCGGTAATGAAGCCAGTTGGACAAAATTAGAATTACCATTAACAGACCTGTAAAGGTTATAACCTGTTTCATTATTGGCATTATCTGTCCAGCTTACCTGGGTGGACGATGTAGAAACAGCAGTTGCTGTTAATCCACCTGGCACTGCCGGTGTTGCAGGCAGGGCAAGAGTAGTTGCAAATACAGAACCGTAGGTACTGTTATACAGGGCTAAAATATCAGCTGCGGATAACGCAGTTCCGAAAATATAAAAATCATCAAATCGTCCGTCAAACTGCCCGAAAGCGGTATTTAGTGCATTTCCACCATTGTCATCACCGATCATGGAGCCATCTGTAGTTGTACCTACAGAAGTAAATCCAAGATTAGTATTGGAGGCCACCTGGGCCCCGTTTACATAAAGCCGCAAGGTATTAGTGCTATATACCAGCGCAATGTGATTCCATGCAGTACTGTTGTAAGAAGCAGATATACTTCTGCGGGTGTTATTGCTGGCAACACCGGCAATCAGATTATTGGCATTAATATACATAGCCAATCCATCATCGCTTCCGCCGAAATCAAATATGCCCCGGTTACTATTCGACACATCTGACCTCATCCAGAAGGCAACGGTCTTTTGTGAATAACCTCCACGCAGGTAATCACCTGAACTGGTATTAACAGTAATATCTTCATTACTACCATTCAGGTCAACAGAATGAGTTCCTTCCATCCTGTCAGAATTAAATGTAGGTGTATTATTACCCGTTAATGATCTGCCGTTCGGACTTGCATCATTGTAATTATTATTGAATTTCCAGTTAGCCTCTGCATTATTTTGAGGTATAAATGAAGATTCTCCGTACTGACCAACAGACCTTAACTGGTAGTAATAGGTAGTGGCAGGATTCAGCGCCACACTATCTGTAAAGGTGGTAGTGTTAGCAGAAGCCAGCCCAACAGGTGCATAGCCAGATGTAGCATTGGTTGATCTCCACACTTCAAAGCCAGTCTCATTATTACTGTTATCAGTCCATGAAACGCTGATTGCTTTATATGAAATAACAGAAACTGAAAGATTTCCCGGGGCTGCTGGTGCCGAACCATTATTCGCAGCAGTTTCCTGGAAGGCACTGTTAGGTATTGCCGAATAGGAAGTGCCTGAAGAAGGAGTCCTCCAGGATACAGTCAGGCCTTCACCCCCGCCTTGCTCATAGAATGCAACGGCAATAGGATAAACACCTGCCGTAAGGCTCATAGCACTGGAAGTTCTGTCCTGGCTGCCATGAAGTCCGTCATTATTAACAGTTGGTGCACCAGAAAAACTATAAGGAGATGTTGTACCATTAAGACTTCCAAGCCACAACCTGCTTCCATCATCGGAGTTGGTCCGGAAATAATAGGTACCTGAAGTTGGAATAACAATATATCCCTCCCACAGGAAGGCAAAATTATCATTCTGCACCCTTGGCGTCAATGCAAAATTGGTCATTACTCCTGTGGTTACAGGTGTCAGTGAATTGAAGTCAGGAAGATTATTCCAGGTTCCTGTATAAGTGTAATGCTTGTAAGCAATACCATTGATCCGTGGCTGCGCAGTTACCTGGTTACTGAATGGTGACAAGTTTCCAGCTCCATCCAATGCCCTTACGGTAAAATTGTATGATTGCTGCGGGGTCAGTTCATTAATAGTGATAGAAGTTCCCGTAGCTGGATAAGCTCTTACTCCATCAATATAAATATCATAACGGGTTACGGCAATATCATCCACAGATTCCGCCCATGTAAGAGATACAGATGTCCTGGTGATACCTGTAACCTGCAGGTTGCCCGGTGCGGTTGGAAGCTGTGTATCTGATTCTGTTGTAGCAGAAGCTTCATTGGAAGCAGTTGAAGCTGCAAAACCATTAACAGCCCTTAATTTATAATAGTATTTTGTTTTCGGAGTCAGGCCAGTTACGTTATAGGTTGTAGCATCCGCTCCTGTTATGGCAATCAGTGTATATGGTCCTCCGGCACTGGTTCCATGGTAAATTTCATAATTGGTCTCATTATATTGAGGAGCAGGATTGTCACTCCAGTCCAGCCGGATTGTAGTTTTTGAAGTGGTTGTTGCCACTACATTAGAAGCCGGGCTTGGTTTATTTGTACCATTTGCATCAACAACAGCAAAAGGATCTGAAAAACTGCTGGAACAGCCATATTGTTCAGTTACTCTTGCAATGTATTGACCGGGTGTTGTTACCACTAATGTATTTGCTGAACCAATAGAAGTATTGTTGCCTACTCTTCTCCATTCATAAGAAGCATACCCTTCAGGCACTTTAAGTGTAACACTGGTATTGCCATCCAGGGCTGGAATTACACTACTCATCAAACCATCTGTAGCAATAGGTGGTGTAACAGTAGCGACTTTGATTTTAATTTCAACAGGTATCCTTGACCAGTCTGACCAGATACCATTTTTTTGCACTCTTGCAGTATATACACCCAGTTGTGTTACATTAATACTATTAGATGTAGCACCAGGAATCAATACACCATCTTTTCTCCACTCATACGCTGTCATACCCGGAACAACTCCCACCGTAACATTGATCGGATCACCCGGGCAAAATTCTGTTCGGCCAAACAATGTCCAGGGGTTTGCACTATAGGCTCTTCTGCAGGCAGGAAAGAAATCAGGTTCTGCCCATGCAGTATTCCATGTTCCGTGGCCCAGGTTAGGATAAAGTGAATTTTTAAACTGGCCGCCGAGGGCTGCAATAGCTGCCGCCACTTCATTCGTTGTATTGGGATCGGGGTTACTGTCTTTTCCACCCTGGAAGTGCCAGATGGGAGTATATTTATATTTCTGAATACTTGCAGTAGCTCCATGCGCTAAGGATACACCCGACATAGGCAGGCAGGTTGCAATATAAGTGGGATAATTGATCATCATTTCCCAGCAGGCACCACCTCCGGCAGAAAGCCCGTTCACACTGGTCGCAAAAGGATCCAGTTTGTTATTGGTGATCATGTAATCCAATAACTGCCTTATTATGCCAAAATGGTTAGTTCCCCAACCACCGGCACTTTGGGGGATAATGATAAAGCCATCAAAACTGCCATTGTTGGAAGCATTATTAAAAGCGACACCACCGTTTGCCATGGACCACTCGTTATCATAGATAGTTCCCCTTTCGCCAATACCATGCAGGAAAAGAACGGCAGGATATCTCTTACCATCGTTTGCTGTATGATTATACGATGCCGGGAACTTGATCCTGAAAGGAACACCACTCAGGTAATACGCTTTCCAGGAATCCGTATTCCAGGATAAACGCTTTGTTCTGATCCATTTTGCGATGGTACCGTTGGCAGGTGTTGCCGGCGGAGCAGATGGATTATAGGTGATAACCGGGTCGGCCGGATCAATCACACTCTGGGTATTACCGTCCTGAACAAACGCAGCAACTGCAAATACCATGGCAAGAAGAACTCTCTTAAAAACTTTCATAATTTGAAGGCTTGAGATAATGGGTAAAAACATTTCTTGATATCTGTTATTAAAACTTTTTATTAAATCATCATATACAACATATCCCCCTTGCTTAAGCAGCCCGGAGGGTATTTTCCCTGTAATTCATTCTTTCCGTACTTTCTCTTTTCTCACCTCCTTTCAGGTGCCACATAATTGCTTTCCAAAAAGACCGCAGGTGTTGTTTCTGTCCTTTTACCAGGAATACAATTGTATTCTTGGGGATAGTAAACAAACTGAAATAACCCAGGAATATGGCATAGTTCAGCAAGGGCATATTCCGTTGCATGAACAGTATCCTGTTCCGGGTTAAATAATATGTTTTTAAAGGGCTCGATTTGCCGGTGGTCATTGATTCCTTATGATAGATCAATGCCTTCGGCTGGTAATATATCTTATACCCTTTTCTTTTGATCTGCTCAGACCAGTCAAGTTCTTCGTAATACAAAAAGAAAATCTCCGGCATCAACCCCGCCTCTTCTATTACCTTTCTTGACAGCATCATGGCACCGCCATGTGCATAATGTGTCACTTTCAACTTATCGTATTGCCTGCTGTCTTTCTCCCCGCAACCAATCATACCGTTCCTGCCGGTAAACACATTCACTTTATTATACCCGGCATACTCAATTGTTCCTTTATTAAAGAAATACTGAAATTTAGGGCTCACCATTCCGGCGTCAGGGTGATCTTTAAATACCGCCACCAGTTCTTCAAGCAGGCCCGGGGTAATTTCGGTATCATTGTTAACTATAAACAAATAATCACCTTTAGCAGCCCGGATACCAACATTATTACCCGCAGAAAAACCTAAGTTCTCCTGGTTGCGGATTACGTTTACAGTTGGCAGGATTGCTTTCAGGGCTGAGGTAGGATCATCCTTTGAAGCGTTATCAACAACTATTACTTCATAAGAAGGATAAGAACAGTGTTCTGAAACCGAACGGAGAAAATCGCCGGTCACAGCTGTGGTATTCCAGTTTAAGGTAATAATTGATATCATTGGATATTCTCCAGTCTTCATTATTAATTCTTTTATCAGGTACGGGGTTAAGGGTGTTGGCACTTTCCAATAAGCAGTTACACATTACATTTTTGGAAAAGCGCAAAAGGTGTTTGTATAATTATTGACATATCCATCAATAAGCTGTACTTCCTTGCATATTGTATATCCAGGTTTATTCGTTCTTCCGCAGACATTTCAGATCTACCTCTTTTCTTGATCTGCCACAAACCTGTAATACCTGCTGGTGCCATGAAACGCTCCGCAAATTCATTCGTAGTCAATGTCGTTGCTTCGTAAATAGGCAAAGGCCTGTTACCCACCAGTGACATATCGCCTTTCAATACATTGAAAAGCTGGGGTAATTCATCCAGGCTTGTCTTGCGAAGAAATTTCCCAACCTTCGTAACCCTTGGATCGTTGCATATTTTCAAAAACCTGGCTCCTTTCTCACTTTTACCGTACTGGTTCAAATGTGCTACTGCATCAATTTTCTGGTCAGCATTGACCTCCATGGTACGAAACTTGAAAAATTTAAACACCTTAAAGCCACGACCTGCCCTCGAAGAAGTAAATATTACAGGCCCGTTAGATTCTAATCTTATCGCCATGGCAATAAGAAGAAATACCGGCAATAAAGCAACGATCAGTATTGACGCAATTACAATATCAAATATCCTTTTAGGCAAAGGCAGTTCCTTATTGGCAGCCCCTTCATAAACCGGTAAAGTTTTATGAGCAAGATGTAATGCAGGCGGATGGTTTTTGAATTTTTTCAGGAAAGCCACTTTTTTGGAAAAATTGGTTTCCCAGGAACTGACATCTGTGATATCGTCAACGAGCCCTAACTGCTGTATCATGGTGATCTTCTCCCTGTCCAGTTGTTTCTCATTGTAAATCACTGATATTTTACCAGCCAGATTCTTTTCCCCCAGGTAGGTGCTAAACAATTCCAGCGAAATTTTATTGAAAGGAACGTCAATAACAATAGTATCAGGAAGTTTGTCCTTGTTTGCTAATAACTGGTCAATAACCAGTTTAGCCCTGGATAAATCATCAGCAAAAATCCCGGAAATAAAAAAACTGGAAAAATATTGAAGGGATTCGTTGTAGCTGCCTACATACAGGAATGTAAGGCTGCTTTTCCGCCTGCTTTCATAAGCCAGGTGATCAAAATTGATCCATTGTTGTTCTGCATTAACTGCAAGAGGGTAGGTTTCTAAATACATACAAGGTTAAGGTTGGGTGGTTTAATTAATGGTTGCTTTCGTAGCGTACATAATCCTATCTATACTTCTGACAAGATCCAGGGGACTAAATGGCTTCATCACAAATTCATATATTTTTTCTTCAGCTGTTTTTTTATTCAATCTCCTGTTTCTTTCACTGGCGAGCACAATGACTGGCCTTTGATAAATAACGCTTGAACTGATATGCTGAATAAAATCCCAGTTCTCCTGTGTTGCATAATCAACGTCTATTAAAACCAGTTCTATATCGCCGTCTTTCCTCAACTGTTCCATACCGCTGAACACATCTGAAACAGGCATGAACTCATACTTTGCAGACAATACTGTTTGCAGTAAAAAATTCATGGGGCTGTTCCCGTTTATGCTTAAAATTTTCCGCTTCATACTACAAGGGTTTTCGGATTAATCTTGTTAATCGAATACATTACGGGCAAACAATCATGGAATTGGAGGTCAGTACATAACGGCTACAGCATCGTTGTACTTTGATTTGATCTAGGATAGTTGAACGAGGAGGCATCCCTTTTTAAAGGATCCTGGAATGGTTAATGGTTATCCTGTAGGAGAATTGGTGGTATTAATCAGAGGTTTGTCGCGGGACTCGTATTTTTCTGATCGGTTTTCAGTAAAAATACTTAGACAGTGCTAATGTAGACATTTTATTCTAATCCCATAAAAAAAATCAAAAAAACTTTGAAAAATACCACTAACAGGGTAGTACTTAATGGAAAAATAAGGCAGAAATAATAAACCCCTTTAAAATACTTAACATGGAATACTTATTGAGGCAGGAAAATATCGTAGTTCTACTAGCCTAGGGCTTTTTAAATTCGAGATCGGTCAAAAGAGGATAATGGTCCGAGTAAATCAGCTTTTGTCTTGAGAATTGCCGGATCTTAAACTTCGGGTCTGTAAGCAGGTAATCTATCCTGAGGGTGGGAGAAAAGAACTGATAAGTCCCCCCTGTACCTGATCCTTTTTCGAGAAAAGCATCTTTTAATGGCCCCCTGACTTTGAAATAAGCAAAGGAATTGGGCACATCATCAATATCACCGCAAACGATTACCGGGTAGGGACTGGCATCAATATAAGCCCGTAATGTACTGGCTTGCCGGTTGCGCAGCTGGTAACTCCTTTTTATTTTACGGAGAATATTACCTGATGATTTCATGGGGCCTAGTCCTTCATAATCCTTTCTGCTGAAGCCAAAGGATTCCAGGTGAGTGGTAAAAACCCGGATCACCTGGTCATTCACCCGTATATCTGCATAACTGAAGCCTTCTGAATGCTCGCCTGCCCCATTTAAATACTGTGCCGAATCCAAAATCGGGTATTTTGAAAAAATGCATAACCCGAATTGAAAATTACCTTCAAATATTTTTGATGAGGGAAAGAAATAATGATAAGGGTACCCCATTTTTTTGATCACCGGAATATTCTGAACAGAAATATTCGGATCGTAACATTCAAAAAACTCCTGGAGACAAACGATATCCGCATCCATCATCTGCACCCAATCCATCATCAGGTTACGGTAACTCTGTCCTCCCCTCGCCTCCCGGTTGGCTTCATCCCAGCGGGCCACATTCCACGATAATATCCTGATTGAACCGTCTGGTTTTGAATTCATGATCGTCTTATCATCGCTCCCAAAGCGGAAAGCGAAACAAACAGAGACCTGCTGCCAGCTTAGCAATAAAGCAATAGCCAGGACTAACGCCCATTTCCATCTTCGTCGTGCTAACCAATAAATGAGCAGGAGCAAAATAAATATGAAAAGAAACGGGAAAATAAGACCAGGCATTGCAATGAACCAGAAACTGCCTGATTCAAGAAAAGGAACCAGGCAAACCAGTAAATACAACAGGATGATCAGAATATTGAAAGCAATAAAAGATCTGCTGATCAGCTTTCTGAATTTTTCATTTTTTTGCACCGGCAATCAGATAAGGTTAGATAGTTTACATGTGGGAGAAAAATAAGTTTATCTCCCTTTTCATCGCTAAAATAAACACAATCTCCTCTTACTTCAAAAATCGCTCAAACAAAAAAAGGTTTCAGTAGTACTGAAACCTTTTTATATGTTGTGTGGGAGTTGACGGGATCGAACCGCCGACCCTCTGCTTGTAAGGCAGATGCTCTGAACCAGCTGAGCTAAACTCCCTTTTTTAATTGGGAGTGCAAAGATAGGGTTGAACAGTTTTTTGCCAAATTTTTTTTCGATTTCCCGGTTCGGTTACCTCAATTTTATCGCCCGGGATCAACTTATTTGAAAAAAACCTCAAGACACAGCTAATCCTGCCTTTCAATTGATTCCGGGCTAAGTAGAATTCCGCTACCAATCCAAAAACAGAATGATTATTTTTGTAAAAAGCAGCCTGCAATGCCGATAACAAAAACAGAGACAGGAACCCGGAGTCATGAAGATACGGATGTGCTCACCAGTTATGAGGAGCCCTGTAGCCTCATTGTGTGGAACGACGAAGTCAATACTTTTGAGTGGGTGATCGTTACCCTCGAAGAAGTTTGCGGGCATAGTCACGAACAGGCAGAACAATGTGCATATATTATTCACTTCCAGGGAAAATATGCGGTGAAACAGGGCCTGTATGATGACCTGAAACCCATGTGCGACGCCATCACCGAAAGAGGCATTAATGCCACTGTAGAAGTAATTGCTGAATAGATTTTCGCCGGCTCTCCCTTATTTATGCCCCTTTTCGTTCTCGATACAGAATTAGCGTTTCCTCCTGTGCATTTGGCAGAACCTGACGGCTTACTGGCCATGGGAGGTGATCTTTCGCCTGAACGATTATTGTTAGCTTATCGTAACGGTATCTTCCCCTGGTATGAAGGAGAACAAATTCTCTGGTGGGCACCCGACCCCCGATTTGTACTTTTTCCGGAAGAGGTAAAGATCAGTAAAAGCATCAGGTCCTTACAGAACAAGCATGAGTTTGATTTTACGGTCAACAAAGCATTTGCCTCTGTTATTCACCAGTGTAAAAAAATAACCAGGCCCGGGCAGGATGGTACATGGATCACCAATGAAGTGGAAAAAGCTTATATCAAAATGCATGAACTGGGATATGCTCATAGCGCCGAGGTATGGAAAAACCATGAACTCGTCGGTGGGCTCTATGGAATAAAACTGGGTAAGGTTTTTTTTGGTGAAAGCATGTTCAGTAAAGTTAGCAATGCGTCCCGCTATGCATTTATCACTTATGTACAGCAACTAAAAAAAGAAGGCATTCATCTGATCGACTGCCAGGTTTATACTGAATACCTCGAAAGTATGGGTGCCCGGATGATACCGGGCAAAACATTTACAACTTTATTAAAGGAATTGCTTAACTGAAATCCCTCAGAAGCGGGAACCCAAATAATGAGGCAGCATGGCTCTCCAGGTATTCCAGTCATGTGGCCATTCTGCGCCCCACATATCGAGTTCATACCAGATACCTTTATCATACAAAACTTTGGCAAACCTGCCACTCGCAGCCGGGTCCTCATAATTTCCACTGCCGGTAAGAATATGAATATGTCGGCTCTGCCTGATCTGTTCTAAAATAGCATGATCGGTAAGGTTGGGCATATAATGCATCGGGCTGTTGAAATAAACGCTGTCATCGAAATGCCCCTTGGTATATTCAGTCAGATCATAAACACCACTCATTGCAATCACACCATTGATAAGATCAGGTCGTTTCAGAAAAAGGTTCATACTGTGTAAAGCACCAAAAGAAGCGCCGCAGGTGATAATGGGGGTTTCATTGCTGGTACTGCTCTTAATAAAAGGGACCACTTCGGAATAAACATAATTATTCCATTGCTGGTGCCGGATCGATTTATCCCAGGGGTTCACCTGGTTATTCATCCAGCTCTCATTATTGATGCTGTCAATAGAAAAGACCTTCACCTTCCCGCTGTCAATAAAAGGGGCCAGGTGCTCCATCAGCTGAAAACGTTCATACTCCAGGTAATCGGCTGCCGCAGTAGGAACCAGCAGAAGGGCAAACCCGTAATCACCATAAGTGGCGATTGGCATTTCTTTATTCAAGGAAGGGCTGTACCAGGATGTTAATTCTCTTTTCATGTATAGCAGGTATTATTTTATGGCGATTATTTTACGAATATAATTGTAATTGACTAAGAATAAAGGATAAGCACTGCCCGATACCTATCCTTTTACCCCGGGATCAACCGGGCAGCAGTAAGTGCGGGGAACCACATTTATCCTGTGTATAAAAAAAGATACTTCGAAGATTGGTAAATCCAACAAGTAATATTACTTTCGATTTTCAGTATTTTTACTAACGTTATTTTACCTACCGGCCACCTTATCCTCCCGGATTGACGTAAAGTTGGTAACACAGCCGTTTATCGGCTCCATGAGTCTTCTTTTATTGCGAAGACCTTGCTATCCTCTGACAAAACCAGGCTTTTACCAAATTAAAATTGTTTGATGAACAACGACCCTATCCGGATCATCCTGGTGGATGACCACAAACTGGCCCGTGAATCCTGGTCCCTGTTGCTTGACTATGACGCCAGGTTCTCTGTTATCAGGGAATGTGAGAACGGTCCTGACGCCATACAGGAAGTCAGCCGCCTGAAGCCCGATATTTTACTAGTGGATATTAATATGTACCCCTTGAATGGTTTTGAGGTCACACAAAAAGTGCTGGAGGCAGACCCCTCCATGAAGATCATCGGGATTTCGGTCAACAACCAACCTTCTTACGCCAATAAGATGCTGGAATTAGGGGCCCGTGGATTTGTAACCAAAGGCTCTCCTTTTGAAGAAATAACGCATGCTATTGTGGAAGTTCATAATGGGAGAAATTATGTCTGCAACGAAATAAGAAACATGCAACAATAACTGATCTCGCTATAAATATATTCAGCCTTCCTCCCCGCCGGGTCCGTACCCGCTTTTAAAGGCCCCTCCTTTTCGCTATCTGTGCAAAACCCGGTAAATTTGCGGCCTTATGGAATTGTCGAAAAACTTTGAGCATAGCGCCGCCGAACAATACTGGTACCAGCATTGGCTGGATAAAAGATATTTCAACAGCAGCCCCGATGAAAGAGAGCCCTATACGGTAGTGATACCACCACCCAATGTGACAGGGGTATTACACATGGGTCACTGTCTTAATAATACTATCCAGGATATTTTAGTGCGCCGTGCCCGCATGCAGGGAAAAAATGCCTGCTGGGTGCCGGGTACGGACCATGCCTCTATTGCCACCGAAGCAAAAGTGGTACAAATGCTCCGGGAAAGAGGTATCCAGAAAGCTTCCTTAAGCCGTGATGAATTTCTGAAATACGCCTGGGAGTGGAAAGAGAAATATGGAGGCATCATTTTACAACAATTAAAAAAACTGGGTTGCAGCCTTGATTGGGACCGTACCAGCTTTACCATGGACCCTGATTATTACCAGTCGGTGATCAGTGTATTTATTGACCTGCATAACAAAGGCTATATCTATCGTGGCAAGCGAATGATCAACTGGGATGTTAAGGCAAAAACTGCATTGAGTGATGAAGAAGTGATCAGGAAGGAGACGCAGCAGAAATTATATCACTTACAATATAAGGTGGATGTACCCGGTGACGAATACATTGTTATTGCCACGGTAAGACCTGAGACCATCATGGGTGATACCGCTATCTGCGTTCATCCCAAAGACGAACGTTATAAACACCTGCACGGAAAATTTGCCTTTGTTCCTTTGATCAACCGGCGTATCCCCATTATTACAGACGATTACGTAACGATGGAGTTTGGAACCGGTGCCCTGAAAGTGACCCCGGCACATGATATGAACGACTATCAACTGGGACAGAAACACAACCTGGAAGTGGTTGATATATTGAACGAAGACGGAACGCTGAATGAAGATGCACAGATCTATATAGGTGAAGACCGCTTTGAAGCCCGGAAGAAAATTGCTAAAGAGCTGGAGGAAAAAGGCTTTTTGCTAAAGACGGAAGATTATACCAGCGAAGTAGGTTATAGTGAAAGAACTGATGCAGTGGTAGAACCAAGATTAAGCCTGCAATGGTGGGTGGATATGAAAAAAATATCCGGCCCTGCATTGAATGCAGTGATGGAAGATGAAATCAAATTCTACCCCGGCAAATTCAAAAACCTGTACCGCCACTGGATGGAGAATATCAAAGACTGGTGCATCAGCCGCCAGCTCTGGTGGGGCCATCGTATTCCGGCCTGGTATGATGCAAAAGGAAATTACGTTGTTGCCAAAGATGAACAGGAAGCCAAAGAACTATACAGGAAGAAATATGGTCAACAGTCCGGGAGTAACGGCGATGGACTAACACAAGATGAAGATTGCCTTGATACCTGGTTCTCTTCCTGGCTCTGGCCTTTTGAAGTATTCAACGGATATAGCAACCCCGGTAATAAAGACGTTAACTATTATTATCCTACTAATACATTGGTAACGGCCCCCGAGATCATTTTCTTCTGGGTAGCCAGGATGATCATGGCTGGTTATGAATACAAGGGACAAAAACCGTTTAATGAAGTTTATTTTACCGGTATTGTAAGAGATAAGCAGGGCCGGAAAATGAGTAAGAGTCTCGGCAATTCTCCCGACCTCCTCGAAATGATTGATAAGGATGGAGCCGATGCTGTCCGGTTTGGTATTATGATCTCTTCTCCGGCCGGGAACGACCTGATGTGGGATCCTGCCGGTAATGAACAAGGTCGTTTCTTTATCAACAAGATGTGGAATGCCCTGAAACTGGTGAAGATGTGGGAAGGGAGACAGTCCACAGTCCACAGTCCACAGTTGGCAGAAGAGAACTTTGCAGTTACCTGGTTTGAAAACCGGCTGGCTGAAGCAAGAATTCAATTAGATGAACAGTTTAAAGATTTTCGTTTAAGTGAATCACTAAAAACAATCTATTCCCTGATCTGGGATGATTTCTGTTCCTGGTATTTGGAATGGGTAAAACCAGGCTTTGAACAGCCTATTGATAAAGCCGTATATGAAAAGACGGTTAGCTTCTTTGATGAACTGCTGCAATTACTGCATCCTTTCATGCCGTTTGTTACAGAAGAAATATATCACCAGTTGAAAGAAAGAGCAGATGATCTGACTATTAAAAAATATTCACCTGTTACGGCAACCGACAAAATAACCTTAGCAGCCGCTGCTCTTTTAAAAGAAGTAATTACTGCGATCCGTGATGCAAGAGTGAAGAACCAGCTGAAACCCAAAGACACGATCAGGCTCCACATATTATCAGAAAATCCCGCTGCTTACAAGTCAATCGAATCAATACTTGCCAAGCAGGTAAATGCAGAAGCAGTAACATATGCAACAGCAGCAGTTGGCAATAGCATCACTGTTGTAGTACAAAAGGATAAATTTTTCCTCGAGACTACGACAGCCCTGGACACTGCCTCCCAAAAAGAACAATTACAAAAAGACCTTGACTACCTGAAAGGATTTTTGATCTCCGTTGACAAAAAACTCAGCAATGAGAAATTTATCAGCAATGCAAAACCAGAGGTGGTGGAAAGTGAACGCAAGAAAAAATCGGATGCCGAAGAAAAGATCAAAGTGATCGAAGAGAGTTTAGCTTCTTTATAATTTTTCCATACAGACACTGAGTTCACAAAGTTCTGACCATAACGCTTCGTGTACTTAGTGTCTTTGTGGGATTACCTTCTGATTTACCTCGGTAAAATACTCACCGGCAACACCAGCTCAAAAACAGTTCCTTTAAATCCGTCAAACTGGTCCCTGTCCAACAGGCGGCTGACCCGGAACCCAAATGTCAATGGATATTGATTCCACCATTTGGTGTCAACAAATAGCTCCCCGCCCACACTGCGCTGGTCCCTTGTTTGTGTTTTATCCCTTGAATATACTTTGGTGAAATCATAAAATGCATTGGCCCTGATCCTCTGCAGGTATAAAATATTGGCAAAACCAAAATCAGTATGCCAGACCGGGAAATGATAATTGGCAGAAAGCCGCCACATTCTTGAAAAATACCGGCCGTTATATCCTCTCGCATATGCAAAACGGTTAGAAAACACATTATTCAGTGTATCCACCTGTTGAAAGCTGCCGTTCAGTACCAGGCTATGATTAGCCAGCACTCCCGGTAAATAAACAGTAGCATTCCCCAAAAACTGCTGGCTTTTCAAATCAGTAATCACATGGCGTTGGTTCAAAGCAATACCATAACCCAGCCGTGGATAAATATGCTGCGTGGCTCTTTGCACCTGCTGGTTCCAGGAAATAAAATGATGCAGGTAACTGAAACCGGTATTGCCGATAGAATCTTTAAAAAAATCTTTGTTGAATTCGTTTCGGTAAAAATAATTAGTACCGATATTAAACTGCTTGAAGCTTCGGCCCTTGGTAAAATTAAGCGGCACGTTCAACCCGATTCTTGAATCCAGCTGGTCCCATTGGCGCAGGCGATTACCCACTGTTCTTTCCCGGTTGAAAGTATATTCAGTACCTAAGCTGAGGTAAGGGAAAAACCCTCCAAACACGGTACTGAATCCAACCGCATTGGTTTTCTCATCCTGGTTATATAAATAATAAAGCTCTGTTTGCAAGGTATTCAGCACATTCTCCCCGTACAAAGAGAACGTAAAAATGGGGTCTTCATAATACGGTCTCCAGCTATGAAAATTCAGCAACCTTGTTCCTTTCTTATATTTTTCGGTAGTAAAGGCTCTTGCTTCCACCTTATTTAATAGTATATCACCTGCTGCTTCTGTTCCTGCAATGGCAAACTTCGCAGCAGCTTCTGCTGGCAGCGTATCTTTTACTTCCGTCCTGCTAATGGCAGCGAGTGGCTGTTGCTGCAACTGGTACCCTTCAGCAGTAAAGGAGGACCAGCTGATCTTTCCACCGGCCACATTCACATAATAGTTCCCCAGCGGCCCATTACTGATCTTAAATATTTTCTGATCGCTTAGCTGCAAAGCAAACACATCATCATTGCCACCAAAGGAAGCCGTAAAATAAACAACTCCCTCACTTACGCAGGGATATCCCACCACATTGTAGGAAGGCGATGTCAGCCGGATAATATTGCCGGTACGGATCTCCGCATGCGCCAGTGCCATTTTACCATCCTTCAAACGCACTGCTGTAACCAAATTATCTTCATCAATGAATTTCGGATCGGTGAACAACATGATATCGGCCGATTTGATCACATTCAACACTTTCCCATCTTCAACAGCAATAATATGTATCTCACTTTTTCCACCCGCATCCACCAGCACGGTTGCGATTTTTTTGCCGCTGGCAGAAATATCTGGAGTGAAATATTTTGTTTTATGGGTTACAGTCCGCTGCTGCCCCGTTTGTATATCCAACAACCGGATCACACTGTAATCCATCCAACCCCATCTTGCATCGGGTTCGTAAGCAGCATATACAATTTTACCATTACGGTAAGAGAATTGCTCGTCAATGGAAATATCTTTCACTCTTACCTGCTTCTCACCATTTTTATCCCTGATAAAAAATGCAGGCCGGTGACGATAAGTTGTTTTGAGATACAGTAAAGAATCCTCACCTATCCCGTAAGGGAATAAACGGGAAGTAACATATTGCCTGTTGACAGGAAATACATATTGGTCTCTTTTCTCAGCTACTCTTGCAGTATTTTTTTGATAGAATTCAAAAGCCTGCTCCCGGAATGTTTTATAATCAACACCGGCATATCTTTCAATGGCTTTTTGAAAGGGATAGATCAATCCTTTAAAAGCACTGGCATCCTTGGTCACTTTGGTCCAGAAATCCAACCCATATTTTTCCCGGCCATAATTCACCAGCAGGTAGCCCAGGTAATAATGATTGGGCACATAATCTTTCAGTGAACCATTCCGCAATTTCATCCAGAAATATTTTTTTCCGGCCTGCCATAACGAAGGATACGCATTTAAAAATAAAGGAAGCCTTCCCCTTCCCTGCTTTGTGAGTACCGTTTCATTATATACTGCATCACCTTCATAAAACCAGTCCGGTACCGAAGCGTTGACTGCCAATGCCAGGCCTTCCTCCCCAAACAAGGTTCCCATAGTTTTGCTGAGCCCGTTCCGAAAATTATTGAATTGCTGCACATGCCGGTACTCATGCACCGCCAGCTGATCGGTCCACGAAATACTGCCTATATCAAAATTGCTGAGTTGGGGTGTCAGGTAAAATTCACTCCGGTAAGGACCCAAACCCACATATCCATTTCCGACTGTTGTCTGGTTCTGTAGTACTATATTGATCTTATGTAGCTGATCACCCAAAGAAACCGGTTGCTGCGCTGCCAGGTAATGCACTATTGCAGCTACTCTTTTTGCAGCACTGTCCATACCCACCGGGAAAATGACCCTGGCTGTATCAGTACTGATCTGTTTCCATTTTTGTGAGGGAGGCGTGCCGCCAAACTGCTGGCCATAAGAAAGAATTATGCAAAAAAGCAAACAAACCGTACCATAAAGTTTCCGCATCGGGAAAAGATTTAAGGGAAGTTACAACGGAAAATACAAAATCAATACTCCGGGCCGCTTTACCATTTATACAACTGCTTATCCTGGTTGTAAAAAAATAGCGAACTTCATTTTCTTGTTTACATCATCAAACGCTGCATATTATGTCAAAACCCGATCTTTCCCGTGTTACTGGTTTCTATCATCGTTATATCAATCTTGTAAAAGAAGAGGATTTAGTAACCGCATTAAAAAATCAATCCGATTCATTTCCCGCTTTCCTGGCATCCATCCCTGTTGAAAAAAGAGAGTACCGGTATGCGGAAGACAAATGGACCATCAAAGAAATGCTGCAACATATCATAGATACGGAAAGAATATTTGCTTACCGGGGGCTTTGTATAGCCCGGAAAGAACAAGCCTCTTTACCGGGTTTTGATGAGAATGAATATGCCGATAACTCCAAAGCCGGCACCCGCAACTGGGATGATCTCGTGGAGGAATTCATGGCCACCCGCCGCTCTAATGAAATCCTGTTCAGTTCATTTGATACGGAACAATTAGAAACGAATGGTACCGCTAACGGCAACCCTGTATATGTGTTGCCAATAGGCTTTATGATGGTGGGACATATCGAACACCATGTCAATGTGCTGAAAGAAAGATACCTGTAGAAAAAGAAACAGGGTCATCAATAACAATAACTGATGACCCTGCTCATTATTTAATGACGTATCAGAAAGCCTTTTTCGGTTCCTCTGATTTTGCTTTCACTATATTTTGCTGACCGATGATATCATTGACCACTTTCACAGCCTGGTCAAGATAAATATCCTTGCGGAGTGTTTTCAGCCAGAGATTAAACCGGTCTTGCTTATTCTTATCATTGGCCCAGCGGTTTTCTTCGCCTGTCAGAGCAGTTACATCAATTTCATCTTTCAGCCTCAACAGGGATTCTAACTGGCTAAATGTGGCCCTGATCATCTTTTGCTCAGCCCGGTATGTAGTAAGCTGCAGGGAGTAGGTCCTGTCATTCTGTTTGGCCAGCCAGTCCGTATTTTCCTTGATCAGTTTGAAACGAACATCGTTTTCCAAACGCTGGCTGCTCAGCTGTTGAATAGTTTTTAAATCATAGCCTGCATTCCAGGCGGAATACGGGGATTTATTAATCTCATCCCAGGGCAATGCATCTTCATCATCCTTCTCCCTTACTTTCAGGTATTCCAGGTTATCAGGCAACACAATATCAGAAGCAACACCCCTCAATTGTGTAGAACCGCCATTAATGCGATAAAACTTCTGGAGTGTCAGCTTCACAGTTCCCAATTCTGAATTAGACATCGAGAACCCCGTCTCCGGATCAAGACCAATATTACGCTGCACCGTTCCTTTACCATAGGTGGAAGTACTGCCGATCACCACACCACGGCCATAATCCTGGATAGCGGCTGCAAATATTTCTGAAGCGGAAGCACTGAATTCATTCACCATTACTGCAAGCGGACCAGTATAGAGCACATTCCGGTCTTTGTCTTTCAAAACACTGGCTTTATTCTCCTTGTCTTTCACCTGCACGATGGGGCCGTCTTCAATAAATAACCCGGCCATCTGCACCACATCATATAAAGAACCACCGCCGTTGTTACGCAGGTCAATCACAATACCATCTACTTTTTCTTCCTTCAGCTTCACCACTTCTTTCATCACATCTATGTAACTGCGGTTACCATTCGGATTATCAAAATCAGCATAAAACTCGGGCAGGAAAATATAACCGATCTTACCACCTGTGGTTTTTACCACTGCGCTGCGGGCAAAGGTTTCGTCCTGTACGATCTCATCACGGATCAGTGTAACCACTTTAATGGTGCCATCTAATTTCTTCACCGTAAGACGGACTTCAGTTCCTTTTTTCCCACGGATCAGTTTCACCGCATCTGTAACCACAAAACCAGTAAGATCAACAGGCTCTTCTTTCCCCTGCGCTACTTTCTGAATAAAATCACCGGGTTGTAATTCACCAGATTTAGCAGCAGGGCTGCCGGTAAGTATGCTGGCTACTTTAATATTGCCTTCATCATATTGCAAAGAAGCCCCGATTCCATAAAACCGGCCGCTCATTTCCTCATCAAAATATCGTTTATCAACCGGTGGGAAAAACTCGGAGTGCGGGTCCATCGTGGTAGTGATGGCATTCACAAATACATTGAACTTATCATCATCCGAAAATTTGAACCGGAACCGGTCAAAGGTTCTGTCCATCAGTTTCTTTACTTTCTCTCTTGCCTCTTTCTCTAATTCTTCATCCGTCTTCACCACAAAGCCTTCTTTACCTTTATTCTTCTCCCTAATATCCAGCGACTCCACATAACGTTCAAGTGTCAGGTATTTCAGTTTTTTTCTCCAGCGTTCTTTTCTTTCTGATTCTGTGGCCGGGTAACTGAGTTTATCAGCATCCAGTACCACTTCTTCATCAACAGAAAAATCAAACGGTTTTAAAAGGAACTCGTTATAGACCAGGGCAACTTCCTCCATGCGTTGGTTAAAGTTCTTGCCGGCCGCTAAAAAGAAGGCAGCATCAGCTCCTTTGATCTCATCATCGATCCTGGTTTCATATTTTTTCTGCAACTGCTCAATATCTGCCTGCAGGTACATATTCTTCTCCGGGTCCAGGTCGCCCATGAATTTTTTAAACACTTTTTTAGAAAATGCATCATTGATATCCTGGGGGCTGTAATGGGCCTGGGACATCATTTCGCCAACCAGCCGAAGGATCTGTTCGTATTTGCCGGGAGGAGTACTGTTACTGTTGTGGGTGGTGTTTCCAATGGAACGGAATGCCAGGAAGGAGCCTGTCAATGCTAACAACACTACGATCGGGAGTCTTTTCATATTTGTCAGGTATTTAAATGCTTGCCGCATAACCAAAAATAACGTAAAAACGATGGATTTCGTGCCTTTAACTCCTTTTAACACAGGATTTTGATGAGTGGAAAATCACCTGCTTATAGCAACGGCTGATCATCCCCGTTACAGCTTAATTCTTCGTAAGAACCAGGGTTCACTATTACAGAACAACCGCTTTCAATGAATTATACAACTTAAACGGCCTTTTATTTTTTACAAAAACCCATTTTACCTATTTTTGCCGTCCCAAAACGGTGGTTATAGCTCAGTTGGTTAGAGCATCAGATTGTGGTTCTGAGGGTCGCCGGTTCGAGCCCGGTTAGCCACCCATCACCCCGTCTCGTCTCAGGCGAGATGGGGTTTCTTTTATCCGAACAAATATGAATTATTGGTTACTGATCATTCCCGTCATTTCTGCCTTTATTGGCTGGGTCACCAATTGGGTGGCCATTAAAATGTTGTTTCACCCGCGGGAACCAAAGAAGTTCCTGGGTATTACTTTCCATGGCATTTTTCCGAAACGACAACAACAATTTGCCGAAAAACTCGGCAAACTGGTGAGTGCTGAATTTCTTTCGTTCAGCGATATCGAACAAAAGATCAGCAGTCCGGAAAACCTGAAAAAGATCATGCCCATGATCGAAAAGCATATTGATGATTTTCTCCGGCATAAGCTCAGCGAACAAATGCCTGTACTCAGTATGTTCATTGGGGACAAGACCATCAACTCGCTGAAAGAAGTGTTCATGAAAGAGCTGGAGATACTATTTCCGCAGGTCATGAAACAATATGCAGGTAACCTGAAAGCAGAATTGGACCTGGAACATATTGTCATTCAGAAAGTATCTAATTTTTCTTCCGATAAGCTCGAAGAAATTCTTTACCAGATCATGTCTAAGGAATTCCGGTTTGTGGAGATCATCGGTGCCGTTATCGGTTTCATTATCGGCGGGCTGCAGGTTGCCATTACCGTTCTTACCAGCTAATAGCAACTGAACCTTGCTGCTTCCCATTTGTAAAGCAGCTTGTGCCTTTCATCTAAATGTCATAGCACCGTCAACAAGTTAATTCACCTTTGCACGTCTAATCGTTAAATTCTAGATTCATGAGAAAGTTGTTTTTTGCCTTATCCCTTGTTTTTGTGTCAGTTATCAGTTTTGCCCAGCCTTCAGGCATGGGTGGCGGTAACAGGGGCGCAGGCGGCGGTCAAATGCCAACCGGCCGTTTTTATGGTAAGGTGATCGATTCCAAATCGGGCAAACCGATCGAATATGCCTCCGTCACCCTGCTCCAGAATAAAATGGACACCGCTACCAAAAAAAGAAAGGAAGTAATTGTGGCGGGTATGCTGACGAAGACCAATGGTGAATTCAGCCTGGATAATGTGGCCGTTTTTGGTCCTTCCAAATTAAAGATCACCGTAATTGGCTTCAAAGAATTTACTCAAAATGTTTCTTTTGATATCAAACCGGGTGGTGATATGAGTGCCATGATGAATGCACTGGATAAAGACCTCGGCAATATTAAAATTGACCTCGAAGAAAAAGTGCTGGATAATGTAACCGTTACGGCTTCCACCAATCCTGGTTTACAACTGGGTATCGACCGCAAGGTTTTTAATGTAGATAAGAATATCGTTTCTGCAGGTGGAACTGCTGTGGATGTGATGAAGAATGTTCCTTCTATCAATGTGGATATTGATGGAAATGTTTCATTACGTAACAATGCTCCCCAGATATTTGTAGATGGCCGCCCTACCACCATGCAATTGGACCAGATCCCTGCAGATGCGATCGAAAGTGTGGAAGTGATCACCAATCCTTCAGCCAAATTTGATGCATCCGGTGGTACCGCCGGTATCCTGAATATTGTATTAAAGAAAAACAGGAAAGTGGGATACAACGGAAGCCTCCGGGCCAATATTGATTCCCGTGCAAGAGTTGGTTTCGGCGGAGACATTAATTTGCGCCAGGAAAAGGTCAATGTATTTGTAAGTGCCAACTTTAACCAGCGCCGTTCCATCGGCAAGGGCAATACAGAAAGATTATCCTTGCTGGATAACCCGGATAATATCTTATACCAAACCGACAGAAGCACCATGAATGGTCAGTTCGGTTTCGGACGTGCCGGCTTTGACTATTTTATCAATAACAGGACAACTCTTTCTGCCAGTGTGAATCTCGGAAGAGGAAAATTCACTCCGAATACAATCAGCAACCTTCTTGTGGATACCCTCAGTCCCCCCACCAAATCGTCGCTTACCAAAAGAGCTACGTATACCAACGGTGATTTCAGGAATCTCGGTACCACCATCAGCCTGAAACATAATTTTCCCAAAGCCGGAAGAGAGTGGACCGCTGATGTGACTTTTAACAGGAGAAAAAATGCAAATGATAATGAAGTAAATACCGACTACTACCAGGACGATCTCGCAACGCTTGACAGGACTTTCAAACAGCGCCAGATTGGTAACGGCCTGAATAAAAGCCTGATCTTACAAAGTGATTTTGTTAACCCGTTAGGGGAAAATTCGAAAATTGAAATGGGTATCCGTGCTGCATTTAACGAAAATGTAAGCACCAATGCATTCTATGTTGACAACAATGGCCAGCTTGTATTGCAGCCTGCATCCCAGGTAAACTATGAAAGCCAGGACCGTGTTATCGCTGCTTACACAACGTATAGCAACCGTATTAAAAATTTTGGTTACCAGTTAGGCCTTCGTGCTGAAAGCTCCAACTACCAGGGCAAACTGACCAAGACCAATGAGAATTTTGATATTGATTTCCCGATCAGCTTTTTCCCCAGTGTATTCCTGAACCAGAAATTGAAAAACAACCAGGAATTACAATTGAACTATTCAAGAAGAGTGAACCGTCCTAATTTCTGGCAGCTTTCTCCTTTCACCGATTCATCAGACTTCCTGAATCTTAGTAAAGGAAATCCCGGGTTGAACCCGGAATTCACCAACTCATTGGAATTGTCTTACTCCAAAACATTCAAGAATAAAGACAATATCCTGTTATCGCTTTATTACAAGAATACCAACGACCTGATCACCCGTTACCAGATCGTACAGGTGGAACCTGTGACTGGTAAAGATCAGCTGATCAATACCTATATCAATGCCAATTCAAGTTATGTAACAGGGCTGGAGATCATTCTAAAGAATAAGATCACCAAATGGTGGGACATGACCAGCAATTTTAACCTGTTCACCTCGAAGATCAATATTGATGATCCGGCCATTGCCGACCAGGACCAGTTTGCCAGCTGGTTTGGAAAGATCAACAACACGTTCAAATTGCCGAAAAACATCAGCCTGCAACTATCCGGCGATTATCAATCCAAAACCATTTTACCTCCGGGTGGAAGTGGTGGTGGCGGCGGACGTGGCGGCCCCATGGGTGGTATGTTCGGCCCCAGCACATCTGCGCAGGGCTATGTTCGCCCGGTGTATGGTGTTGATGCCGCCGTCCGGTATGAATTCCTGAAGAATAAGCAAGCTTCTTTATCCGTAAATATCAATGATATCTTCCGGACAAGGGTATCGGATGTTCATTCAGAATCTCCTTTCTTTATCCAGGATGTATTCCGCCGCCGGGATCCGCAGGTGGTACGGATCAACTTCAGCTGGCGTTTCGGTAAATTCGATGCCTCCCTCTTCAAAAGAAAGAATATGAAGAGTGGTGGTGATGGTGGTGGTATGGAAGGAATGGGTATGTAATTATCACTAATAAATATTAAAAGCCGTTTTGTAATTGCAAAACGGCTTTTTTGTTTCCCAACAGCAGCCCGGATAGATATACCTGAAAAGAACTTACAATTCCGTTTCTTTGCCGAACGACAACACATGAAACGGGTATTTTTTACAGTAACCAATGACCTGACCTACGATCAGCGGATGAACCGTATCTGCACTTCCCTTGCAGAAAATGGTTATGCCGTTACATTGGTGGGGAGAAAATTACCGGACTCTCTCCCGTTGAAAGAAGAAAAATACCAGCAAAAAAGGTTGTCCTGTTTCTTTAAAAAAGGGAAAGGGTTCTATGCCGAGTATAATCTTCGTCTCCTGTTCTATTTACTATTTCAAAAAATGGATGCCATTTGCGCCATTGATCTTGATACCATCCTTCCATGTCTTCGAATTTCCAAATGGAAAAAGATTCCCCGCATTTACGATGCGCATGAATTGTTTACCGAATTAAAGGAAGTGGTAACAAGGCCTGCCATCAAAAAACTATGGACCGCCATTGAAAAAAAGGCAGTGCCTCAATATAACCGCGGCTACACGGTAAGTGAAAGCATCGCTGAGGAATTCAACAAACGGTATGGCGTTCATTATAAAACTATCCGCAATATCACCCGGCTGCGGGAAATGGATACGCCGCAATCTGATGAAAAATTTCTATTGTACCAGGGAGCTGTTAATGAAGCAAGGGCTTTTGAATACCTTATACCTGCTATGAAGTTCGTAAAGAGCAAACTGGTCATTTGTGGTGATGGTAATTTTATGCCGCAACTGAAAGAGCTGACCAAAATACATGCTGTGGAAGATAAAGTGGAACTGAAAGGCATGTTATTACCCGATGAACTCTGGAAGATCTCGCAACAGGCCTATATAGGCATGGCCGTGGCTGAGAACCAGGGTATGAATCAATACCTCGCCCTGCCCAATAAATTCTTTGATTATGTGCATGCAGGATTACCGCAACTGTCTATGAATTACCCGGAATACCGGCAGTTGAATAAACAGTACGAGGTAGCTGTATTACTGGAAGACCTGGCCCCAAAAAGAATTGCGGAAGCTATAAACAATTTGCTGGAAGATACTGTTATGTACCAAAGACTGCGGCAGAATTGCCTGCAGGCAAGGCTGGAATGGAACTGGCAAAACGAAGAAAAAAAATTAATCGCATTTTATCAATCTGTTTTTAATTCTTGACCCGGCACCTACATATCGTTTGCCTTGATGTTCCCTGGCCGGCCGACTACGGTGGCGCCATTGACATGATGAACCGCATCATGATGCTGAAGAAACTCGGTATTGCTATTCATCTCCATTACTTCAGTTATAACGAACGGGGAACGCCCAATGAGCTGAACCAGTTTTGTGAAACTATACATGTGTACGAGAGAAAAAAAGGACACCGGGGATTCTCGGCGAAATTGCCGTATATCGTTTCTTCCCGCATCAATGAAGAATTGGTACAAAATCTTCAAAAAGATAATCACCCCATCTTGCTGGAAGGATTGCATTGTACCGGTATTCTTCCCCAACTTGACCTGTCAGCCCGGAAAGTGGTGGTGAGGATGCACAATGAAGAGAGCATCTATTATAAAGAACTGGCAAGGTCTGCATCATCACTACTGAAGAAATTATATTTCCTGCATGAAAGCAAACTGATCAGGAAATACAATCATCAGTTGCCGAATGCCTGCACCTATGCCTGTGTTTCCAGGGAAGATATACATGTATTGGAAGAAGATTATCACCTGCACCAGGTTAAATTCCTTTCCACTTTTCCGGCCTGGCAAAAAGTGAGCGGCGAAGAAGGTATCGGCAGCCTTTGTCTATACCACGGGAATCTTTCTGTTCCGGAAAATGAGGAAGCAGCTATCTGGCTGATCAAAAATGTTTTCTCCAAAGTCAGGAAGCCATTTGTGATTGCGGGCAAAAAACCTTCCAAACGGCTGGAGAAGATGGCCCATTTATACCAGCATACCTGTTTGGTGGCGAACCCTTCTGATGGGGAACTGAATGACCTGATCCGGAAAGCACATATCAATGTATTGCCCTGTTTCAATAAAAATATTACCGGTATACGATTGAAATTATTACATGTACTTTTTGAAGGCAGGCACTGCGTGGTCAATGAACCGTTGGTAAAAGGAACCGGCCTCGAAGCAGCCTGTCATACGGGGACAACCGCCAATGCATTTGCATCCATTATCACACAACTCTGTCACCAGCCTTTTACCAGCGAAGAAATAATGATCCGCAAAAGATTATTGGGAGATACCTACGACAACGAGAAGAATTCCCGCCAGCTTATTCAATGGTTATACTAGCATTGTCCACCACCCGTCCCCTTTCGGTACGGATCATTCTCGCCGGGAATTTTTGCACCACGATATAATCATGCGAGGCCATCACGATGGTGGTATTATAATCACGGCTGATGCTGAACAACAGGTTCATGATCTCATCAGAGGTTTCAGGATCAAGATTACCCGTAGGCTCATCAGCTAAGATCAATTTCGGTGAATTCAAAAGGGCACGGGCAATATCAATACGCTGTTGCTCGCCTCCACTTAGTTCAAAAGGCATTTTGAATCCTTTGGCTTTCAATCCTACCTTGTCCAGTACATCCTGGATCTTTTCATCCATCAGCTTTTCATCGGTCCACCCGGTGGCTCTTAACACGAACTTGAGATTATTATTAACGTTACGATCGGTCAGCAATTGAAAATCCTGGAATACCACTCCCAGCGTCCGGCGCAGGTAAGGCACTTTTCTCCAATCCAGGTTACGCAAATTAAAACCGGCCACTTCTGCTTCCCCTTCTTTCAATGTCAGCTCGCCATACAGGGTTTTCAGCAAACTCGATTTCCCGGTTCCTGTTTTACCCACCAGGTACACGAACTCACCTTTATTAACCGTCAGGTTTACGTCCTGTAAAATAAGATTGTCACCCTGGTAAATATTGGCGTGACTTATTTGTATAATGGGTTCTGACATACGGGATTGCTTTGCTGCAAAATAAGGCAAACTAAGTGTACCACAAGTCAAAAATTTGGTCAAACTAAAAATTTAGTTGCTAAACTAAAAAATTAGTTTTAGCTTCGGAATCACAAACCAAAAAATGAAACCACTTACAAAAGCCGAAGAACAGATCATGCAGGTATTGTGGAAACTGGAAAAAGCATTCCTGCGGGAATTGGTAGATGCCATGCCCAATCCCAAACCACACCAGAACACCATTGCTACGTTGCTGAAGATACTCGTAGAGAAAGAATTCGTGGGCATCACTGCTATCAGCCGGCATCATCAATACTACCCGCTTGTTACCAAAGAGGATTACTCCAAACGCAGCATGAAGCAACTGGTGAAGGGATATTTTGAAGGCTCCTTCAGCAATGTTGTTTCCTTTTTAGTAAAGGAAAACAATATCTCTGTGGAGGAACTGGAAACCTTATTACAACAGATCAGGAAACAACAAAACGCCAAGAAATGAACAACCTGTTATATTACGGGCTGCAGGTAACGGCTGCTTCCGGTATTTTATATAGCTACTATCATTTTTTCCTGCGGAACAAAAAATTCCATCAATACAACCGTTTCTACCTCCTGGCAGCGATACTGATCAGTATCATTGTACCGTTTCTGGATATCCCCGTTTACTTTACTCATGAACAAAAAGATTCCTCGGTACTATGGCAGGTATTGGGGAATATAACTTCAGGGGATGCAGTACTGGTTACAGAAAGCGGTCATTCAAACGCTCTGTCCGTTGTATTAATGATCTATTATGGATACATTCTCTTAACAGTCATCGCCCTGGCGAGGGTACTGGTGTCCCTGAATAAGATCAGGAAGCTGAAAAACACAAACCCGGGCAAAAAAATTGACGATATCCTGTTTATACCCACTACAGAACAGGGAACCCCTTTCTCCTTTTTTAATTTATTATTCTGGAACAAAGAGATCGAACTGGATTCTTCCAAAGGAGAACAGGTATTCCGGCATGAGCTGTTTCATATCCGTCATTACCATAGCATGGATGTGATCTTTGCTGAACTGGTCACTGTTTTTTGCTGGATCAATCCTTTCTTTCACATCATGAAAAAAGAACTAAAAGCCATCCATGAATTCCTGGCCGATCAATATGCTGTTACCCCCACCCGTGAATGGGAGTATGCTGAACTGTTGCTGATGCAGACCTTACAAACCAGGCAATCACTTGTCAACCCTTTTTTCCATAACCAGATAAAAAGACGTATAGCCATGATTACTTTATCCCAACAACCAAAGCACCGTTATTTCAGGAAAATAATGGTGCTTCCTTTACTTGCACTGGTCCTTGTACTGTTTGCATTCAGTTACAAGAACCGGCAAGAAACAAAAAACACTGAACAACCGGTAGCAGGAATTAGTCCTGGTGAGACCCTCCAACTGCAGGCCCTTCCTGCCGACACTCCGAAACTCAAAATAACAGCAGGCAAACAAGTGCTTGAAGAAAGAAAAACAGCTGAAAAGCCGACAGGGCTTCTTATTGAAAAGAGGATCACTGATCCCGAACCGCTGGTAGTTATTAATAATGTTGTTCAACAGGAAAAACTAGCCGTTTCCCTCCGGAATATGGATCCGAATGCAATTGAATCCATCACCGTACTGAAAGACAGTAAAGCTGTCGCCCTCTACGGGAAAGCCGCAACTAACGGGGTGATTGTAATACAAACTAAAAAGGATTACCAGCCTCTTCAAGAAGTAGTCGTAACCGGGTATCCACTGAAACAAAAAACAAAAGATGAGCAGTTGGTTGAAAAAATCTTTGTTCCGGGTTTTCCTGTTGAGGTAATAAAAGTGCAGGGTGTTCAATTGAAAGAGACTCCCGTAGGTGAATTAAAGAAAGCAGCCGGTGTTCAGGTTACCGAAGAACCAAAAGAAATAGTGGTTACCGGTTATCCAACCAGGAAAGATAAATCGATTACAGAAGAACCAAAAGAAATCGTGGTTACCGGCTACCCCAGCAGAAAATTCACGACAATAGAAGATGAGTCAAAAAGCCGAACCGCTACAAACGCCCCGGCTGAATACAACAACAGCTCAGATGGTAATATTTATCCCAACCCTACCAGTAACCTGGTACAGGTTCCGGTATCATCCGCAAAAGCCGGAGCAGCATTGCTCCAGGTGGTTGATGCCACCGGGAATATTGTTTTGACACAACGGCCGGCTCTCAGTAAAGGATCAAATACGGTTTCCATCAATACCACCTCACTTAAAAGCGGTGCTTACGTTATAAAATTAACCACCCCGGAAGGTAGTGCGAGATCTTATAAAATGATGAAGAAGTAAATTATGAAAAGGAAAGAGTAGTACCTGCTGTTTGGATCAGCAATTCTCTTTTTGCACTTTCTTCTACCCTGCCGATCACCCTGGCATCCACACCAAAACTTTTAGAGACGCTGATAATTTGATCAGCGTCTTTTTCATTGGTATAGATCTCCAGCCGGGTTCCCATATTAAACACCTGGTACATTTCCCGGTCATCAGCACCACTGGCTTTCTGGATCAGTTCAAATATAACAGGCGGCTCAAATAAATTGTCTTTGATGATACGGACATTGGCCGGTACATATTTCATACACTTGGTCTGTCCGCCGCCACTGCAATGGATCAATCCATGAATGGCATCAAAATGGTTTTCCAGCAATTGCTTCATCACCGGTGCAAAAGTTCTTGTCGGAGAAAGTAATAGTCTCCCGACCTGGTGCTCTGCTCCGTTGTCTTCCACGAAATCGGTCATTTTATGCGGACCGATATAGACTACTGAATCATCTAATGTGGGTTCAAACGTTTCAGGATATTGCTGCCCGTACGATTTATGCAATACATCATGCCGGGCACTTGTCAACCCATTACTGGCTAACCCGCTGTTATAAGCCGATTCATAATTCGACTGGCCAAAACCTGCCAGTCCCACGATCACATCACCTGGCTTTATTTTCTCATTGGTAACTAATTTTGATTTCGGCCAGCGGGCCGTCATCGTTCCGTTCACGGCAATGGTTCGCACCACATCGCCCACATCGGCCGTCTCGCCTCCCATGAAGTTGATATGGACACCAAAATTCTTCATGGTATCAAAAAATTCCTGCGTGCCGTTGATCACCGCTTCCAGTACTTCAGCGGGTATCAGTTTTTTATTCCTGTCAATTGTCGAAGAGAATAATACCTGGTCATAAATACCCACACAAAGCAGGTCATCCAGGTTCATAACAATGGCATCTTGTGCAATTCCTTTCCACACGGATACATCGCCTGTTTCTTTCCAATACAAATAAGCCAGTATACTTTTCGTACCCGCCCCGTCTGCATGCATCACATTCACCCAATCTTTATCACCGCACAATACATCTGCATATATTTTACAAAAGGCGTTGGGATAAAGGCCCTGGTCTAAGTGCCTGGTGGCAGCATGTACTTCTTCTTTCTGGGCAGAAACACCACGTTTGGAATAGAGCGACATCTGTGTCTGGAAATTTTGAATGGCTAAATGCGGAAACCGCCGCAAAGCTAACCATTCCGGGCTAAAGACCCGCTTGTGCTGACTCCCCGTTAATAATTATCTTCGCAGTCTTTTATGAAAGTACATCGTGATATTGACAACCTGCCCGTATTCCGGAATGCGGTCGTTACCATCGGCACTTTTGACGGCGTGCACATGGGCCACCGGCAGATCCTGGATAAATTAAAAGAAGAAGCCATCGCCATCAACGGTGAAACCGTGATCATTACCTTTCACCCGCACCCCCGGAAGGTCATCTCTTCCACCATCCTGGGTATCCGCCTGATCAACACCCTGGATGAAAGGCTGCAGTTACTGGAACAGCATGGCATTGATCATGTGGTGATCGTTCCTTTCACGGATGCCTTTGCCAACCAGCCAGCCGAAGATTATATCAAAAATTTCCTGGTCAACAGGTTTCACCCGCATACGGTCATCATCGGCTACGACCATCGCTTTGGCCGTGACCGGCTGGGCGATTATAAATTATTAGAGAAAAAAGCTATTGAATACAATTACCAGTTGAAAGAAATTCCCAAACATATCCTGGATAATATCTCGATCAGTTCTACCAATATCCGGGAAGCGATCCTGCATAACGATACGGAAACGGCGAACCTGTTATTAGGATATGAATTCTTTTTCTCCGGTGTGGTGGTGCATGGTGATAAGATCGGAAGAACACTGGGTTATCCCACCGCCAACCTGAAAGTGCAGGACGAAGAAAAGATCACTCCCGGTAATGGTATCTATGCCGTGTATGCATCACTGCCCGGCAACGATACACGACTGAAAGGAATGATGAGTATCGGCTTCCGCCCCACCGTGGATGGCCGGAGAAGGGTGATCGAGGTAAACCTCTTTGATTTCTCCAACGAAATATATGACCAGACCCTGACAGTGTATGTAAAAAAATACCTGCGGGAAGAAGTGAAATTTGAAGGACTGGAAGCATTAGTCAAACAAATTGACCAGGACAAGATCGATTCGCTGGCCGTATTGTAACTCATTTATATTTCTCCGTTTCCCCGAAGCCAATTATTTTTAGCCAATGGAAATGTCAATCACATTAATAATAATCATAGCGACTACACTCATTTCTGTCAGCGGATTTAGTAATCAGCGAATCATTGATGACTTAATCTTTTATCCCCCTTCAATCAACAGAGGGCAATGGTACCGTTTTTTTAGTTGTGGTTTGATCCATGCAGATTGGGGACATCTAATTTTCAATATGTATGCGTTGTATATTTTTGGAAGAAGCGTTGAATCTTCCTTTTTAATCATATTTGGTCAAAATGGGAAATGGATATACCTCTTAATGTATGTACTAGCCCTTGCCGCCAGTATAATACCAACTTACTTTAAAAACAGGGATAATTATCACTACAGAAGTCTTGGGGCATCAGGCGGAGTGGCGGCCGTAATATTTGCGCAAATAATATTAATGCCTACAGGGGGAATGGGCCTATTTTTTATCCCTGTTTATGTTGCTTCCTTTATTTTCGGCATCATTTACCTTATTGCCTCTTCAATGCTAGATAAAAGGGGTGGAGACAATATCAATCACTCTGCCCATATTTTTGGATCCCTGTTTGGTGCAGGTTTTGTCATTATTGCCTGTATATCTTTCTCCAATTACCCTATCCTGACAGCTTTCGTAGAACAAGTAAAAAATATGAGCCCCCAAGATTTTATCCGTTTTGGACGCTATTAAACTTAAACAGTAAAGTCTTTCTTGTTTTATCAGTAAGCTTCACCCGTTCATCAATGCGGTGCCCCACCACCCAGATAATGCGTTTATCACTTTCGATCACCCAGGCATTTTCCTTGTCGGTCTTGGATAATTTCTGATCAATAAAAAACCGGGATAGTTTTTTCTTCTTGGTCATGCCCAGCGGGTAGAAATAATCACCTGTTTTCCATTTGCGCAATAATAAGGGAAAGGTTACTTTATTAAGATCAATACTTGCTTCAAGGTTAGAGGTTTGAGGTTTCTGGTTTGAGGTTATTTCTACATTCAGGATGCCCTGTTCAAAAATTACCTGTTTATCATTTTCCTCAATAACAATTGCGGTAGATGCAACGGACTGAACAGGACTGATAATAAACCAATACCGGTGTTTAATGATCCGGAAGGGTAATTCCGGTGAGGTGATGTATTTCCCTGAATCACTGGCCGCCAGTTTGACCAGTTCTTCCACCTGTTTTTCCTGGAAACCATACTCTTTAATGATCTCGTAGAGCAATGCCCGGTTATGATAACCCATCAGTTGCTTCACGGGAATATGTACTTCCGCTCCTTTTTCTTTCAGCAATTTCTTTTTGATTGCCCCAACGGATAACTGGTATAATTTTTCAATCTCCCTGAATCGTTCCAGGTTATCCTGCAGGTTTTCTTTCACCTGCGGGTATACTTTGCTGATGGCGGGGATCAATTCATTACGGAAAAAGTTACGGGTGTATTTGGACGATTGATTAGAAGAATCTTCCACATAGTCCAGTTGCTGCTCTTTTGCAAAAGCCCGTATCGCTTCTTTTGAAAATGGCAACAAAGGCCGCCGGATATAGTTGATGGATGCAGGAATACCCGTCAACCCGTGCAAACCGGTGCCCCGGAAAAAATTCATCAGCAGGGTTTCCGTATTATCATCAGCATGATGGGCAGTGAGAAGAAATACTCGGGCCTTTTGTTTTGACTCCAGGCTAACGACTCCTGACTCAGTACTCCTGACTAGTTCTTCAAACCATTCATACCGCAATGCCCTTGCTGCTTCCTGGATGGATAGTTTATTATCAGCAGCATACCGTTCCGTATCAAACCGCTTCACTTTTACTTCAACGCCATACTTTTCCCCGAGTTGTTGTACAAACTGTTCATCTCTTTCACTCTCCGCTCCTCTTAATTGAAAATTACAATGGGCAATTATAAAATCAAATCCTGCCTGTTTGCATAATTCGCATAACACAACTGAATCAACACCGCCACTTACGGCCAGCAGCAATTTATCTTTTGCGGAGAAAAGATGTTGTTCAATGATGTGTTTTTTAAATAATGATACATTCATTCAGCCTAAACTTTATGCAATTTCAATTTTGTTATCCGGACCAGGTTCCCCTCCAGGGGACAGGGGTTAAAAGGTTAATTCCTCCAGTGCCCCTCTCAATTCCCCAAATGCATGATTGTCCCCGGCCTTCTTGGCCTCTTCCATGCCTTTCTCATATACGTTGATGGCTCCTTCTTCCTCCTTATTCCGCTCCAGCAGCTTGCCCAAATGATAATAACTGCCGATATATCCCGGTTCCCTGTTCAATAATTCTTCAAATAATCGCCTGGCTTCTTCATCATTACCGAGCTTGATATACTCCAGTGCCAGGGCATGCTGCAAAAAGCTGTCCGTGGGACTTGTCTTCAGAAATTCTTTCAACTTTTCGATCCTGTCCATGTTGATATAAAAAATTTGCCCGGAATTGCCCGGATTTACCTTTGCATCACTTATCTTTGTTTTAGTTGCATAAACAACTAATTGATTAACGATTCAAATTATTCAAATGAAGATCCTGGTTTGTATCAGTAAAACGCCGGACACCACGGCAAAAATAGCCTTCACCGATAACAACACGAAATTCGACACCGGCGGCGTGCAGTGGATCATTAATCCCTACGATGAATGGTATGCCCTTGTCCGTGCTATTGAACTCAAAGAAGCAGATCCTTCCACAGTTATTCACTTAATTACTATAGGAGCTGCTGATGCAGAACCGATCATCCGTAAAGCATTGGCCCTTGGCGGTGATGAAGCGATCCGGGTAAATGCTGACAACCACGACAGCTATTATATCGCTTCGCAAATTGCTGAAGTAGCCAGGCAGGGTGGTTACGATCTTATTTTCACCGGCAAAGAGACCATTGACTACAATGGTTCTTCTATCGGCGGCATGGTCTCTGAATTACTCGATCTCCCTTATGTTTCTTTAGCGGCTAAGTTTGACCTGGCAGGCACCAAAGCCACGATTACAAGAGAAATTGAAGGCGGTGAAGAAGTCAATGAGGTAGAATTGCCTGTTGTGGTAAGTTGCCAGAAAGGAATGGCCGAACAACGCATCCCGAATATGAAAGGCATCATGGGTGCCCGTACCAAACCATTGAAAGTGGTGGAACCTGTTGCGGTGGACACACTGACCACGGTGGCTGGTTTTGGATTACCTCCTGCCAAGGCCGGTGTGAAATTAGTATCCCCCGACAACGTGGATGAACTCGTTCGTTTATTACACGAAGAAGCCAAAGCCATCTAAATGCAATCCTAAACTTCAAACTTATTATAATGCCTGTTTTAATATTCATCGATACTGCCGAAGGCCATGTAAAGAAATCTTCACTGGAAGCATTGACCTATGGTGCTAAAGTAGCAGAACAACTGGGTACTACTGCCGAAGGAGTAGTGCTGGGATCAGTAACGGATGATCTCGCTGCATTGGGAAAATATGGTGTAAAGAAAATTCACCAGGTTACTGCGGATGCATTGAATCATTTTGATGCGCAGGTGTTCGCCAAAGTATTAGCACAGGTAGCGGAAGCCAGCGGGGCGAAAGTGATCGTCTTCTCCAATAATTTAAGTGGCAAAGCCATTGCTCCCCGTCTTTCTGTACGGTTAAAAGCAGGATTGGTTTCCGGGGCCGTTGCCTTACCTGATACCAGCAATGGTTTCGTGGTCAGGAAAAACGTATTCTCCGGTAAAGCTTTTGCCAATATATCCGTAAACACAGACATCAAGATCATTGCCCTGAGTCCGAATGCCTACCAGACCCTTGCGGGTGAAGGCACTGCTGAAGTGGTTGCGTTTGCGGCGGCTGTTGATGCGCCTAAAGTAAAAGTAACAGCAGTGACCAAAGCCAGTGGTGAAGTACCGCTGACAGAAGCGGAAGTAGTGGTAAGTGCCGGCCGTGGAATGAAGGGACCAGAACATTGGGGTATCGTGGAAGACCTGGCCAAAGTGTTACATGCGGCCACTGCCTGCAGCCGTCCTGTGGCAGATGCACACTGGCGTCCGCACAATGAGCATGTGGGACAAACCGGTTTTGCCATTGCACCCAATTTATATATCGCTATCGGTATTTCCGGTGCTATCCAGCACCTGGCCGGTGTGAACCGCAGTAAAGTGATCGTGGTGATCAATAAAGACCCGGAAGCTCCCTTCTTTAAAGCGGCCGATTATGGTATTGTGGGCGATGCATTTGAAGTGGTGCCGAAAATGACGGAAGCCATCAAAAAGATAAAAGGCGTAGCATAAAATCTTTTCAAAAAGTGTAAAAGGCTGACAGTTGTATGTCAGCCTTTTCTATTATAAAAAAGTTCTTCAACCCCGGCGGAATTAACCCGCCGGGCTCATGAACCATTTACCCAAAATCCCTTAGTTTCGTGCCATAATTATGAAGAAGATAGAACTGGAAATAGTGGCCCTTTCCCATAGCATCACGCAGACACATTCGTATGCGGTGGTACTGGGAGAAGTGAATGGATTAAGGCGTCTCCCGATCGTTATCGGCGGCTTTGAAGCACAGGCAATCGCAGTGGCACTGGAGAAGATGCAACCCAGCCGTCCGCTGACGCATGACCTGATGAAGAATTTCCTGAATGCATTTGCCATTGACCTCCATGAGATCATTATCTGCGACCTGCAGGAAGGTATCTTTTATTCCAAACTGCTTTGTTCTTCTGCTAACGATACGATTGAAATAGATTCCAGGACCTCCGATGCACTGGCTTTAGCAGTTCGCTTTGGCTGCCCCATTTATACGTATGAGAATATTTTAGAAAGTGCGGGTATCCTGATGGAGGACACCGAAAAAACCGGCAAAAAGAAAAAAGTGAAACAGGAAGCGATGGTGGAATCGGATGCGCCGACCGGTAATGAAGACCTGAAAACCATGACACTGGAAGAACTGAACCACCTGCTGAACGAAGTGCTGGACAACGAAGACTATATCAGGGCCATCGCAATCCGGGACGAGATCAACAGCCGCAAAAAGAAATAAAAAAATCCCCAACCCGGGTGATTGTATTTCTTCAGTGAATACACTATTTTACCAGTCCAACTTTTGAAAAATACCAACCGTAACCTCTTATTCTATGATTGTTTTCCCAAACAGTAAGATCAATCTCGGTCTCCGGGTGCTCCGAAAACGTACCGATGGTTACCATGACCTGGAAACCGTATTCTACCCGATCAAATTAACTGATATACTCGAAATAACTCCGCTCAACACCACCGTTAAGACCTTCAGCATTCCGTTCAGCAAAAGTGGTTTTGTTATCCAGGGCGATCCCAGCGATAATCTTTGCATCAAAGCGTATGGCATGCTGAAAAAAGATTTTCCCCAGCTGCCTGCTATACAAATGCATTTGCACAAAGCAGTTCCCGCAGGTGCTGGTTTGGGTGGCGGAAGTGCTGATGCTGCTTTTACGCTGACATTGCTGAATAAAGAATTTAAATTAGGATTATCGCAGGAACAACTGCTGCACTATGCATTAAAACTGGGCAGTGATTGCCCGTTCTTTATCATCAATAAGCCCTGTCATGCCACCGGGAGAGGTGAACAACTCACTCCTATTGATCTTGATCTTTCAGCTTATAAAATTGTCGTGGTCAATCCCGGTATCCATATCAATACCGGCAGGGCCTTCCTGCATATCAAACCTTCCGTTCCGGAACGTTCCTTAGAAGAGATCATTGCCCAACCCATAGAAAGATGGAAGGATGAGCTGGTGAATGATTTTGAAAAATGGGTATTTGCCGAACATAAACAGGTGGTGGAGATCAAAGATCAGCTGTATATCAACGGGGCTGTTTTTGCTTCAATGAGCGGCAGCGGCAGTACCGTCTTTGGTATATTCGACAAAGCCAAACCAATAAAGCTCCGTTTCCCGGAACATTATTTTGTAAAGGAACTGGCCAACTGATTTCATGGAGCCGGGTACCTGATACTTCTCATCCCTTATTTTTACCAGACCGCTACATTTGCAATAAATTATACCGCATGGAGATCTATAAAGAATTTGCTTTTGATGCTGCCCATTTTTTGCCGAATGTCCCGGAAGGACATAAATGCAAACAGATGCATGGACACACGTATCACCTGCGGGTATATGTCAGCGGCACCCCGGATAAGCAATTCGGCTGGATCATTGATTTCAAAGAATTAAAAGACAGCATTCTGCCCCTGATCGACCAGGTGGACCACCGGGTGATGAATGAAGTGCCCGGTTTAGAAAACCCGACTGCTGAAAACATTACCATTTGGTTCTGGAACCAACTGAAACCCCAGTTACCCGGCCTGAGCCGCATCGAACTGAAAGAAACACCCACCACCGGGGTGATCTACGACGGTCATTAATTTCCCGGCTATCTTTTGTATCTTGCAGCTGTGTTATTCAACCGCAACATAGCGCCGGGAGACTTTCTTAGTTCCAATCTCGACCTGCTCAATCACCGATGATGCATCGTGATGACCGGCTTTTGCTAAGCCGGTAACTCTTCGTTTCTTTTCCTGATTTGATTTTTAGTTTTCACACAACATTTTTTTTATGCAATCAACTATCACGATGTCAGCATTGACACAACATTATCTTGAACTGGAAGAAAAATACGGTGCTCATAATTACCATCCCCTACCCGTGGTGCTGAACCGGGGCGAAGGCGTTTTTGTCTGGGATGTGGACGACAAACGGTATTATGATTTTCTCAGTGGTTACTCAGCCGTGAACCAGGGGCATTGCCATCCGAAAATTGTAAAAGCCTTTATGGAACAGGCACAACAATTAACACTGACCAGCCGGGCTTTTCACAGCGATCAGCTGGGGACCTACACAAAATTCATCACCGAATATTTTGGCTACGATAAAGTGTTGCCCATGAACACCGGTGTGGAAGCAGTGGAAACAGCCATCAAACTCTGCCGCAAATGGGCCTATGAAATAAAAGGAATTGAAGAAGGCAAAGCCGTGATCATTGTTTGTGAAGGCAACTTTCATGGCCGCACCACTTCTGTCATTTCTTTCAGCAGCGATCCATCAGCCCGGAAAAATTTCGGGCCTTATATGCCGGGCTTTACGGCTATCCCTTACAATGATACAGCTGCCCTGGCCAAAGCATTAGACAATAAAAATGTAGCCGGCTTCCTGGTAGAACCCATACAAGGCGAAGCAGGAGTATTGGTTCCCGATGAGGGTTACCTGGCCAAAGCAAAAAGCCTTTGTGAAGCCGCCAATGTATTGTTCATTGGTGATGAGATACAAACCGGTTTGGCAAGAACAGGAAAGATGCTGGCCTGTGATCATGAAAATGTCCGCCCCGATATTTTAATCCTGGGCAAAGCACTGAGCGGGGGCATGATGCCCGTGAGTGCCGTTCTTTGTGATGATGAGATCATGATGACCATCCAACCGGGGGAGCATGGTTCCACTTACGGTGGTAATCCATTAGCCTGTAAAGTTGCCATCGCTGCTTTACAAGTATTGAAAGACGAAAAGATGGCTGACCATGCTGCAGCAATGGGTGAATTACTAAGAAGCGAATTAAAAGCACTGCACTCCAAACATATTGCCCTGGTTCGTGGTAAAGGATTACTGAATGCGATCATCATTGATCATCCTGCTAAAGAAGCGGCCTGGGATCTTTGCCTGCAATTAAAAGAAAACGGGTTACTGGCCAAACCCACGCATGGTGATAAGATCCGTTTTGCACCTCCGCTAGTCATTACAAAAGAACAGGTGCTGGAATCTGTGGAGATCATCCGCAAAAGCCTTACGGTGCTTGATTGAAACCAGCTATAACTTCAATACCTGGTCTCAGCAACCGGTAATAAAAGGAAGAGCCGTGGTGGAAACCACGGCCCATGTTTAATCCGTACCCTAATGAAAACTCGCTTGGTATAGTATATTATCTTACGATAAATGATTTATTGATAACAGTGTTGCCACCGGCGATCTGCAGGGTGTACATACCTGGTTTTACAGCTGCAGGCAGTTCAACAGAACTGGTAACAGCACCACCGGCATGGTTCATTGATCTGGCAAATACCTGCTGACCGTTTGCACTCATCACCCGGATCATATACTGTCCTTTATCCAGTGCAGTTGCCTGCAAGGACAAGGTAGTTCCTGTAACCGGGTTCGGATACAATACCACATCAGCCCTGGTGGATTTTGTATCCACTTTCACGATCACACTGTATTTTTTACTGTTATTCCCTTCCAGTGATTGAATACGGTAGTAATTCACTGCAGCGGGATTGGCATCATAAAAACCATAATCAGCTTTGCCGCCATCATTTTGTTTGGCCATCACGTTAGCAACACTTGTAAAGTCAACACCGTTGGAAGAACGTTCAACCACATAGTTCAGCACATCTGTCTCGGTCATATTGCTCCAGTCTAATTGTACACCGGTTCCTTTGCTGTAAGCTTTTACGTTGGCAAACACTACAGGTAATGGATTACCTGCGCCGGCAGTAGGAATAGTAGCCAGGGCAAAAGAAGTGAAACGGGCTACGCCTGTTTTAGTAATGTTACCAGTTGTTGCTGTACTACCCCCTACCACAGAGCCGGGTTGGTTGGTTGCTTCACCTGCAAAAGCCCATTTATTAGCAGTCATTGCATTAAAAGAAGATACCGCAAGACCAGCTATGGTAGTTACATAGGCTCCGCTGCCACAAGGGCTGCTGGCGGTCCATCCTATTGTTACATCCGCAGTGGCTGAACCGGTTTTGGTCAGGTTCCAGTACTCACAATTACTGATATTCGAAACGGCAAATGGAGTAGATTGATCTTTACCACCCAGGCTGCTGGCACTGGCCCGCATGTATTCAGCGGTAAAATTATCCGGTGCAGAGATAGTTGCTAAGCCGATTGGATGATAACCACTCCCGGTTTTACCAACAGGGAATGTAAAATTAGCAGAGCCTGTTTTCCGCACGGGTCCATTTACAAAAGAAGCATCCGATGCACCGGAAACTGTTCCATTATTTCCGATAGTAAGCAAACTGGCAGCACTGGTTGTCAGTTCACCGTCTGTAAAAGTCATGGTGCCGGTTATCGCCACATTCGTACTCAGCGTGGCAGTACCGGCAGATTTATTGATGGTCAGATTTTGCAGGCTGATCGTAGTGATCGTTCCGCTCATAGACTGAGCAGCTGTACCATTAAGGATGACATTGATCTGGTCGGTTCCACTGATCGTGGTAAGAGAAGAAGTACTGCCGACAATAAAATCGCCGCCCACATTAAAATTATGTGTTTTGGTACCTGTTGCATTATTGATTAAAAGATTTCCATCATCAAATGTAACAGAACCGGTCACTGTAAAATTGATCACTGCATTATCATCAAATTCCAGGGTCTCATTGGTGCCACTTCCATCACCAACAACCAGTGCCCCAATAGCGTTGGGAACTGATACTGTAATTACCACATCATCACTGCCAAGAATAGTCACCGTTCCGGCACCGGCATTCTGTCCGGGATAATCGGTTGCATTCACCCAGCTGCCGCTTACACGTTTTTGCCAGGTATTACTGTTATTCCAGTTACCATTATTTCTTGACCTGTAATCTCCGTTGACTTGCGCTGAAGCTATCATTCCTGCAAAAAGGAAGAAGCTAAAAAGTAGAAATTGTTTCATTGCTCAGGGTTTTATTATTCAGATTAAATAGATACGTTTTCATACGGTCGGGGCAATACAAAATCTGCGTCCTTACCGGGCGGTATTCTCAGGGATAACGAGATAATAACTCATTGCGGAGCTGATGATCTCAGATCAATAAACTTTGAAAGGATGAGGTACGGATTTCGGAGGATGTGGAAATACGGGGGTGTTAATACGAGTACAAACATAGTGGATTACCGTATTTTCTGCAAGTTTTTCAAGTCTTTTTACATGAAATTTTACTGCAATTAGTAGAATCCACTTAAAAAACCAGCCCCGATCAACCTGTTTCAACCCTTTTTCCTCTTTTCCGGAAAAGAGAGCAACATGTCCTTTATTGGACACAGGTTTACAGGGCCTGCAAAAAAAAGAAAGGACCTTTCAGGGTCCTTTCCGTTTATGGGGGTTCTTCAGTTGGCTTTCGCTGTTCTTGTATTACTTAACCATCAGGGTCTTCACCATCTTCATTTCTCCTGAACTGATGACCAGGTTATAAATACCGGCTTTGATAGCTGCTGGTAATTGTATTGATTCCGTTACAGAACCTCCGGCATGTGATAATGCCTGTGTGTACACCTGCTGGCCATTGGCCGCAAATACACGGATGCTGTATTGGCCTTTGGCCAGGTCAGTAGCCTGTAAAGAAATCGTACCATCCGTTACCGGGTTCGGGTAGATCACTATATCCATCTTGCCGCCTCTTGTATCCACTTTCACAATGATGCTCACTTTGGCAACGCCATTGGTTTCGGCAGAACGGATGCGGTAATAGTTGATACCACGTACAGGCGTTGTATGTAAATAACTGTAGTCGGCTTTACCACCATCATTGCGGGCAGCAGCCACAGCAGTTAAACCGGTAAAGTCACGGCCATTGATGGAATGTTCTACACTATAGCTAACCACATCCTGCTCGGTCAGGTTGCTCCAGTCGATCTTGATAGCTGAACCTTGTTGTGCAGCACGTACCGTACCGAAGGAAACAGGCAGCGGACCGCTGATATTGGCTAATGCATAAGGAGAGAACTGTGTTAACCCAAGCACTTTGGCCGTACGGACACCCACCGAACCATTGACAGTAACGGGGGCACCAACAGCTAACCAGGCACCAAAGGGCCGGCGCCATGCCTGCACCGCTTCAGCCAGGGAGAAGGAAGCACCTGTTTGTGTAGTTTCATCAAACTGGAAAGTGATATCTGCACCACCTGCAGGAGGATTGACAGAAGGGGTGATATTCCAGCTTAGTAATACGGCTTTATTGGTATTGAATCCCAGGTCAGCAGTAAGGCCATCAGTCACTACTACTTTCCAGTTCACATTACTTCCGTTTTCAATGATCACCGGGTTATACCGGCTGTGACCAACAGGGAAGGTTTTCGGAGCAACATCAATTGAATTTAATGTTAAACCACCTGTGCCATCCGTAACGATATAATTCGTTGCATCACCACCGGTAACAGTAGTAGCGGTAAGATTGAAATTACCTAAAGTGATCTTACCAGCTGTTATGACTAATCCAGCGGCTGCACTCATATCCACATCAGAGGCTAACGTAACACCGTTTGCATTATTGATGGCAATGCTTTGATTAGCTCCGAATGTCAAAGTACCATTGTTAGTGATCGTTTGTGCAGCAGTGCCACTAAGATTCATAGTTGCCGCAGAAGCTGCTGCAAAATTCAAAGTTGATCCCGGACCAACATTGATATTGCCTTTAATAGCACTGGCTGTTCCGGTCATATTCACGTTTGCAACTCCTGAAGTCACGGTCAGATTATCAATAGACACAGGATTACCGCCCGTCATGGTGGATGTACCCGTACCTGAAAACTCTACATTCGCATATGTTCTTCCAGAGAAGGCCGGAGTAAAATTATTGCCGATCACCTTATATAAACTTCCCGTTTGGAAAACAACAACTGAGTTAGGTTGTCCCGCACCAAAAGGATTTGAACCTACTGCCTGGTTGTAAGTTGAACCACTGTTAAACACTACTGAGTTAAGTGATGTTGTACCAAATGAATTACCAGCAAAACCAGTTCCGGCAGTAAAGGATGAACCGCTGGTAAATGTAATACCACTTGCATCAGCACTTGTCAACCGATGTCCTGCATTGGTAAAGATCATTGCACCGTCAACAGTTCCTGTTGCACCGGTAGCAAGGGCTAATGATAATGCAAAGGTTCCGTCAAAGTTCAGTTGAGAACCGGCACCGATAGTAAGATCAGTTCCGGCAAGACCACCAACCGCCAATGTAGCTGTGGCAGCAGATTGCAGGTTGATCGTTGTATTATTAGATACAGCAAGCTGACCGATGGTTTGTGCAGGCACATTGGTAATGGTCCAGGCATTGCCATCATTGAATTGTAAAATATCGGTGGTGGCAGGAGCTGTTCTTGTTGGAGTCCAGTTGGCAGCCACCGTCCAGTCGCCATTACTGCCTGACCATGTATAAGTTGTTACAGAAACTGTAGTTGTTGCATTACCGGTTCCGGGTGCTGTTACTAAATAATTTTCTGCACCGGCCGCACCGCCATCATTAAATTCATACACTGCAAAATGATAAGTGGCCCCGGAAGCAAGACCAGTTACCGTAACCGTATTGCCGGTACCTGCATATACCACATAGTTACCAGTGCCTATCTGTGTGCCGCTACTAAACGCTGCATTCGCCGTATAAGAGGTTCCATCAACAGGATCGCTGTTTACTGCTGTTGCTAATTTGGCCAATACAATTCGCTTGGCACCATCACCACTGCTGAAATTGACAACGATGCTGCTGTTATCAATTGTTCCAAAAGTGATTGCACCTTGTGTGGTGGGCTCAGCAGCCAGCACCTTACCAGTTAAAGCAACATTGCGGGTGGTGGCACCGGTACTTGCATTGGTAATATCACCGGTATTGGTACCCAGTGTGGCAGAATTTAATCTTACATAAATAGTTGTATTTGCTACAACACCTCCTGTTTGTGTTAAAGTAATCGGACTAGTGGGCACAAAACCTCCTCCTGTTCCTGTAGAAATTTCATAACCTGCAGGCGGAGTAATTGTAATGTCATTAGTCAGACTGCTACCGCTTACAGTATAGCTTTGTTCAGCAGAAGCAATACTCACGGTAGATAAAAATCCTGATAATGACGAAGGTGTTACGGAAATCGCAGGACCAGCAGCGTTCGCAGTACCGTTAACAACTATATCATTCCCCGTCCCATCACCAGGACCCCATGTTCCACCAGCAGCTTCGGCTGAGTATGCATAAAGCCTGATAGTAACGGCACTGGAAGTATTTATAGCAGATGTAAATGTAAATGTCGCCGTTTGCGTGGTTGTTACGTCTGTACCCGCAAAAACATTCGTTGCATCGGCAGCATAAGTATCTAAACTGGTTCTCATAACAAAATTTAAAGGACCAGTTCCTGAACGTTGGTGCAGGACCACAATATCAGTGATATTTAGGGTATAACCTGCATCTGGTGTAATAGTGAACTCGACATAATCATCCGGATCAATAGCTGCACCTGTTGTCCATCCTGTCGAATTAAATCTTCCTCCGTTTGCTGCGGCGGCAACACCAGTACCTCTGGAAATTACTGAAGACAATACCCCTGTTGCGTTTGTGTTTGAATTAGCGGTAACTTCTGCGCCTCCAAGGGCAGAAAATTCAAAAGTCAATAACTGGGAAAAGGCGATGTTGGCCATAAATAACATGGCCAGTAACACGTAAATTTTTTTCATGCTCTTAGTTAGGTTTTATGAAGAAATGCTTACACAGGGGTGATTACTAACTAAGGCTTCAGACAGGATTGGAACGGACAGCAAAAATATACGGACCACTGTTAGCTCCGCAGTGGTTGATATTATCAAAACATGAACAATGGCCTGCTCATTTTTTCGAATCTTGTAAGGAGGGTTGTAAGACTATAAAAATAAAGGGAATTGGCTTTCCTCCAAGTAGGAAAAGGGGGCTGTGGAAAACTATTTTTCCGAAGGGGTTTCCTTCAGTTGCATGTCGGGAAACAGGGCCGACAGCAGCATCAGCACCGCGGCCAGTACCAGCAGGTACAAACCGGTTTGCCGGTCGGGGCATTCGCCGCCCGAACAGGTGCCGAGCACAAAATAGTTCCTGACCGTCCAGGCCAGGTTGAGGGCCACCACGGCGAGGTTGAGCCGCTTGGCCCATACCCGGGGGATCAGGGTCAGCGGGATAAACAAGACCGCCATCATGATATTGATATACCCGGGCTTGCCGAAATTGGTGCCGGCCGATTCCACCCCGCTCACCGTGATCTGTTTGGAAACAATAATGACCCAGGGAGTAAAACAGGAAACAAGCAGCAGCACCGCTGCCGCCAGGCCGATCCATTTCATATACCGCATAGAAAGAAATTGGGGCGCAAGATAGGGATTAATAGGGTTGCCTCACTGGGATGACCTCACCCCGACCCTCTCCACAGGTGGAGAGGGAGAGATGAATGCGCCTCTCCCCAACCCTCTCCACAGGTGGAGAGGGAGACATGAAAGCACTAAAGTTTTTACAACATTGAAAATTTACAAACGATGGAAAGTTTGAATTAACAACCAGTAATGAATTTCCAATTCACGGAGGCTGTCCCCTCCCCATTGCATGGGGAGGGTTAGGGAGGGGAAAATGAATAAAAATTGTACATTCAAACAAACAACCTTATCATGTCTGCTCCTATCCGCACAGCCCGGGCATTGCGGCAGCAAATGACCCCGGAAGAAAAAATGCTCTGGCGGCAACTCCGCAACAAACGATTCCTTAATAAAAAATTCCGGCGGCAGCATCCTATCATTTATGGACAAGAGGGCTGGCGAAAATATTTTTATGTGGCGGATTTCTATTGTGCCGCTCACCGGCTTGTTGTTGAACTGGATGGCAAACAGCATGAGTTCCCCGATAACAAAGAATATGATATGGCCCGGAATTTTATCATGCATCAACTGGAAATGAAAGTACTGCGGATACCAAACAGTGAACTAAAAGAAAATATGTCAGCAGTACTGGACAAGATCGAAGCGGCGATGCAGTGAATCCCTCTCCCCGACCCTCTCCACTTTGTGGAGAGGGAGACACTACAGCACAAGATTTTTTACTGCATTCAATATACATCAACAACGAAAAGCCTGAGTTACGAACCAATAATGAATTTCCAATTAACGGAGACTGTCCCCTCCCCATGCAATGGGGAGGGTTAGGGAGGGGGAAATGAATGGCTCCTCTCCCCGACCCTCTCCGTGTTACGGAGAGGGAGGCCTGAAAGCACTAAAGTTTTTACAGCATTTGATATGCGCTAATGATGAAGAGTTTGAATTACCAACCAGTAATGAATCTCCGGATTTCGGAGGCTGTCCCCTCCCCATCACATGGGGAGGGTTAGGGAGGGGAAACAAAAACAGCGTCCCCTCCTCAGGGACGCTGCAGACAGAAAAACACTGTAACAAGAAGAAACCTTATAACCGGAAGCCAATGGTCAGGCTCACTACCCGGTGTTTATTTTTTTCATCCGCACTGCTGTTGCTGCCGCTCTGCAGTTTGGCTAATCCTAATCCATAGTTCAGGGAAATCACTGCCGATTTGGTTTCAATTCCGGCCAGACCGTTCAAACCATAATCAAACCGTTTCATAATTCCGTACCCGGCACCCTCTTCATAATTCAGTGTGCCCGGATCATCATTGGACCACTCAATCTTATTTTCACTGTTGAAAGAAGTGCCCAGGAATTTGCCTTCTATTTTATTCTTACCGGCAATACCAACAGCGAGGTAAGGACCGGCACCGGCAAAGAATTTCACCGGACCGGTAGGTGTTTTAAAAACAAGGTTCACCGGCAGTTCAATATAATAGGGATTGCTGGTGGCCCGGTAATACGTAGCATCATTGGTATTGCCGGATTGTGTTTTGGATCCTTTACCCGTAAATAATAGACCTGGCTGTACCGAAAGAAAAGAGGCCAACGGCAGGTCACCAATAATGCCCAGTTGAAAACTGCCCAGTGCTTTGTTATCATCCACACTGCCGTCATTGGTGATACTGATATTGGCCATATTGAAACCAGCACGGATATAGGCAGACGATTGTTGTGCGTTCACGGAGATTGCATTCACTGACAGGAATGCAACAAAGAATACGAATTGTTTATACATAGTTTTCATGTTTGTGTTACCACCGGTTTTACAAGGACCTTGCCAGATTTTTTTTGAATGGTCACATCCGTGCAAGAATTATTTACGTAACCTGTTTTTTCCCGGATTGTCTTTTTAAAGAATTCAATAGACAAATGCTGTGTGTATAAGTTTAACGGCGATGAGCAATAATCTAACCGGTTTCTAAGACGGGCTTAATACCGGCCTTATATCGGGCCGCTACCTTTATCCATCATCAAACACAGCTGCATGGTAACTGTCATTATCCCGGTATTGAACGAAGGTGATACCATTGAAAATGTGGTGCGGTTTGCTTTTCAATGCCAGCAGGTCACAGAAGTGATCGTGGTGGATGATAAATCACTGGATGAAACAGTAATGCTGGCCAAAAAAGCCGGGGCCAAAGTGATTACCAGTACCAAACTGGGCAAAGGCGCTTCTATGAAAGACGGGCTGCTCTGTGCGGCGAATGAAATTATAGTATTCCTGGATGGTGATATTGATCCATATCCTGAACGGACCATTGAAAACCTTACGCTGCCATTATTGGAAGACAAAGCTGATTTTGTTAAAGCCTGCTTTGCCCGCAATGCAGGAAGAGTGACAGAACTGGTGGCTAAACCCTTACTGAATATTTTATTCCCGGATCTCTCCGGCTTCTCACAACCACTCAGCGGTATGATCGCCGGTAAAAAATATTTATTGCAGCAACTCGATTTCAGTGATGACTATGGCGTGGATATCGGCATTCTCATTGACATGCATATGATGAAAGCAAGAGTGCAGGAAGTGAATATTGGTTATATCAGCAACAACAGCAAACCCTGGCAGGAACTGGGAAGAATGAGCGGGGAAGTATCCAAAGCAATTATCAGCAGGGCCCTGCAGCAGAATAAACCCAATGCCACCCTGGAAGAATTAAGTGTGCTGTCGGAAATAAGAGACCAGATGGATTTTGCCATCAAAGAAGGATTGAAAGGCCTGGACAAGATGATCATCTTCGACATGGACAATACCTTATTACAGGGACGCTTTATTGATACCTGTGCAAAATTCTATGGCTTTGACAAAGAATTGCTCGGCATCAGAAGCCAGGAAACCGACCCGGTGATCCGGACCAAAAATATTGCCCGGCTGATGAAAGGATTGAATATCTCCCAGGTGCTGGCCGTGGCCGACAGTATTCCGCCGGTTGAGGATGCAGAAGAAATTATTGCTGAATTAAAACAACGGGGCTACGTGGTGGGCATCATCAGCGACAGCTATGATGTGGTCATCAATCATATCAAAACAAAACTGGGGGCTGATTTCTCCCTGGGCAATGAACTGGAATTTTCCAAAAGCATTGCTACCGGCGAAGTAAAAATGCCTTCTTTCTTTTTTAATCATCCCGGTTCCGTTTGCAAGCACAGTATGTGCAAGACCAATGCTGTGCAGCATATCTTATCCCATTATAAGATTGATATCAACAACACGATTGCGGTGGGTGATAGTGAAAATGATCTTTGCATGATCAAAAAAGCAGGAATTGGGGTTGCCTTTTGCTCGGCCAATGAGCTGATGAATTTTGTGGCGGATATCACCATTAAAGAATCTTCGTTTAAAGAATTACTGGAGTTTGCATAAACGAATGATCAACTCTTATTATAGACTTTGATCACCGGCTCCCGCAGGGCCGCCGCTTCCTCTTTACAATAGAAACAGATCACATTGGCAATGGCATCCGCACTCACCCAGTTGGAAGGATCTGCATCCGGCATACTCTTCCGGTTCTGCGGCGTATCAATGGTGGAAGGTACCACCACACTGGTCACCACATTCGTTCCTTTGGCTTCTTCATTCATCAGCTCTGCCAGCCGGAAGAGCAGTGATTTGGCCAGGCCATAAGCTACCATTCCTTTGCTGTTCCGCATATCGAGTCCCGGTTTTGACCCGATCAAAAAGATGCGGCCGCTTTTTTGTTTCATCATTTGTATAAAAACAGGACGGGCTACATTGTAAGCGGTTTCAAAATTCAGCTGTAGTTGCTGGCTGATCGCTGCTGTTCCTGTTGCCGCAACAGCACCCATGGCAAAACCACCCACGGTAAGTACAGCCGCATCGATTGTTCCGTTGCGGCTGATTACAGAAGAAACAAATTGTTCGGCAGCGGCTTCATCAGTAAGATTAGCCGTGGCTGTTTCAAAATACTCATGAGGTATGAATAATCCCGCCGGATCTTTGGGCAATAAAGTCCCAACGACCCTGTATCCTTCTGCCAGGAATTTTTTACTGACGGCCCGGCCCAAATTGCCGGACACCCCGGTGATGATGACTGTCTTCATACCAGTGAAGGTAGAGCATGGCTGTAATAAATCCATACCCTGCTCCCGGTACGGGTAATGTAAGCACCGGCCATTCCGGGGTTGCCATAGGGCCTGTATATTGTTTACCCGGTAAGTTTGTAACTTACAGTACCCCGGGCAGCCCCGGCGACTGTATTTCCGTTTGAACCGGAACAGGTATGATCAGAAAAATAACCATTGTCCTTGTTATGTGCCTGCAGGCTTTGTTCGCCGCAGCACAACTGTGCACCAACGCGGGGCAAACGCCTGTTACGGCAACATTGGTTTGTGGGTCTTCTACCTTTATTCAATTCACGGGTCAGTTCTGTGGACAAACCAATATACCGGTGCCTTGTAATGACGGGAACATTTACCAAAATGTAAATCCAAACTTTTACCGGATGGCCTGTTATAGTGCAGGCACTTTGGGCTTCACCATTGTACCTGCTGATGCAGTAGCTGATTATAACTGGCAACTGTTTGATGTCACCAATACCAACCCGCAAGACATCTTCACCAATCCGAATTTGCTGGTGGCCTGCAACTGGTCAGGTGAGTTAGGCGAAACCGGCGCTTCAATGGATGGCACTCAGCTGAATGTATGTAAAGGATCCGGGCAGCCCCTGTTCAGTTCGATGCCAACGCTTACCCAGGGCCGCACCTATTTACTAATGGTCTGCAACAGCAGCGGAACCGGTGGTAGCTATGAACTTACTTTTACCGGCGGCACCGCCAGCATTACAGATAATATCGATCCGCAATTAACTGCCGCCCGTATCAATTGTGATGCCACGCAGGTGACGGTTCGTTTCAACAAAGAATTAGTGTGCAACTCCCTTGCATTGGATGGGAGTGATTTCAGTATCAGTAACGGAGTTATTATAACCGGGCTTGACCGGGGCGATTGCAGTTCACCTTTTGGCTCTGACTCTGTCATACTTACTTTATCACAACCACTTCCTTTTGGTAATTATACACTCACCATACAAAATGGCAGCGATGGCAACTCGGTAATGGATGTTTGCAACAGGAGTATTCTTATTGGTGAAAATATTGCATTCAATTCCGGGCCGGTGCAACCCACCCCGCTGGATAGTGTATATCCCGTAGGTTGTAAACCCGGTTTTATTGAACTGATCTTTGATAAGCCGATACGTTGCAACTCCATCGCTCCTGATGGAAGTGACTTTACCATCAGCGGCCCGCAGGCGGTAACCATCACCGGTATTGGAAGCACTACGTGTAATAATACATTGAAAACAAGAATCGTTCGTCTGCAACTTTCCTCACCGATTACTATTGGCGGCACCTATGCAGTGCAGTTAACAACAGGCACAGATGGCAATACACTTATTGATGACTGTGGCTTACCTACAGCACCGGGATCTGCCGTAACCTTTACCGCCGTTGATACGGTCTCTGCGAAATTCACCTATGCACCTGCTGCCACCTGCCAGGATAATATCGTGGCTTTTCAGCACATGGGTTCTGCCCTGAACAATACACTGGCCTGGAGTTTTGGAACGAACAATAACAGTTCGATTCCCAATCCTGTTATCAATTTTAATAATCCCGGGCAATACACCGTGCAGCTTACTGTATCCAACAGCATTTGTACGGATGTACAAAAAGTTATTCTTAACCTTGACAATAAATTAAAAGCTGATTTTACCGGACCCGATTTTGCCTGCCCCGGTGATGTGGTTCAGTTTATCAATACCAGCAGCGGTGCTGCTGATCTGACACTATGGAATTTTGGCAACGGTAATAACAGTTCATTACCAACGCCACCTCCACAATTGTATCTCTCCACGAACCCCGGTGAAAGCAGTTATACCGTGCAACTGATCGCCGGAAATCTTGCGTTGGGTTGCCGGGATACCATCAGCAAGATCATCCGGGTGCCGGCCAATTGCCGCATTGAAGTACCTACTGCTTTTACACCCAACAACGATGGCAAAAATGATTTTCTATTCCCATTAAACGCTTATACCGTCAGCGATCTTGATTTCCGGGTCTTTAACCGCTTCGGTGAACTGGTATTCCTGTCCCGCAACTTTACTGAAAAATGGGACGGTACTTTTAAAGGCAAAGCCCAGGCCACCGGTATTTTTGTATGGATACTTTCTTATACCGATCCGCAGACCAAACAAAAAATAAGTAAGAAAGGAACCAGCCTGCTGATCCGTTAATACATAAAAAAAGACCGGCATCATTACACCGGTCTTTACTAACCCACTATTGCAATCAGATAATATGATTCCATCCATAGCGATCTTCATCAGCACCACTCCGTATCCTTTCCAGCTTATTTTTTAATTGACCCGATACGATTTCCCTTCCATAAGCCGGTAACTGAAAATCCATTCCGTCAATATGGATGACACCTATCGGTGCCACTACAGCCGCCGTGCCTGCACCAAAAGCTTCGGTGATCGTTTTATCACGGAATGCATCGGCTAATTCTCTTACTGACAATTGCCGTTCTTCCACCGGGTACCCAAGCTCTTTTGCCAGTGCGAGCAATGAATCTCTTGTCACCCCATCCAGTATCGAATCCGATAAAGGCGCCGTGATCAGTGTGCCATTGATAACAAACAGCACATTCATCATACCTGATTCTTCAATATGCGGATCTTCTTTTCCATCTGTCCATAATACCTGGTCATATCCTTCCTGCCGGGCTAACTGCGTGGGATAAAATGCACCGCCATAATTACCACCGCATTTGGCAAACCCGGTTCCGCCTTTAGCTGCCCGTATAAATTCAGTTTCCACTTTTACTTTGATCGGCCTTGCATACAATTCAGGCACAGGTCCTGTAAAAATGATAAAGCGGTATTGCTCGGCTACTTTCACGCCAAACTTTGCTTCACTGGCATATAGAAAAGGGCGGACATATAAAGAAGCCCCTTTCTGTGAGGGCACCCACTCCGCATCTGTTTCGATCAACTTCACTAACCCCTCCGCAAAAAATTCTTTCGGCGGAACCGCCATGCACATTCTTTCCAATGAACGGACAAACCGGTCATAGTGTTTATCCAGCCGGAATATATTGATGCGGCCATCCTGCATCCGGAAGGCTTTCATGCCTTCAAAAACAGTTTGGCCATAATGTAAGGCCAGCGTGGTGGGACTTAAGGAGAGATTGGTAAAAGGAACCACCACCGGTGAGGACCATTCACCCTGGTCATAATCAGCTACCAGCATATGATCGGCAGTATATTTCCCGAATTCCAGTTGTTCAAAATTCACTTCGTGTAATCTTGAAGCTGTTGTCTTCCTGACAACAATGTCTGTCAGCATTTCCATGTCAATTGATTTAGGTTTTATACCAATAATGATTGTTCATATTGTTCAGCTGCTTTTACGGCAGTCGTAATATCAATGGTCATTTTCACATTCGCCCTTTTGTACACACCAGGCTCCACTTTCAAATGCCGGAACCCGATCTTTTCATAGAGCCTGATAGCGCCTGCATTTTTCGTATTGGAATACAAAATGACCTGTTGTGCTCCCAGCTCTTTGGCTTTGATAAAACTGGCATAGCTGATCGCTTCGGCAATTCCTTTGCGCCGGAAATGTTCATCCACGGCCATCTTGGTAAATTCGTATGTTTCATCATCCACCTTACGAAGACCAACGGTACCGGCCACTTCCCCATTATACAAGGCCATTAAAATAGCTCCTCCTGTTTCCAGGATCGCTTTATCAGGATTGGTCAGCACCCATTCATCAACAGGCTCCATTTCAAACCAGGCTTCTATCCAGGCCCGGTTGAATTTTTCAAAATAAGGCTGGTGCTCTGGCCGGTAATCAACAATAGTAATAAGGTTATTCATCGCTTTACTTTTTTAAATTCACGGTTTACGATATATACGCCCCCTAATGTGATCAGCGTACCCATGATCATCTGCATATTCATTTTTTCGGATAATAATAACCACCCGATCACAACGGCTACAATAGGATTGATATAGGCATACACAGACACCTGTGTCGGGGGAAGTTTGCTGATCATAAATACATAGGCTGAATAAGCGATCAGCGAACCAAATACAATAAGATAGACCAGCGCCAGCCATGCCTGCTGCCCCACGTTGGCCATGTTCACATACTTACCCGTTACTCCGCAAATAAGCAATACCAGTACTCCGGCGATCAGCATCTGCAAACCCACATTGAATAATATATTGATCGGTGGTTTTTCTTTGGAAGTATAAACGGTACCGAAAGACCAGGACAACGTGGACAGGATAGCCAGCACCACACCCAACACAAATGAACCGCTTTTCATTTGCCCGAGATAATCATAGAAGATCGTTAGTACTCCTGCAAAGCCCACCAACAGCCCGATGATCATCAGCCGGCTGATCCTTGCACACTTCGATAACCACACCGTAAATAAAGCAATGAACAAAGGAACTAAAGCAGCAATGATAGCCGCTAAGCCTCCGCTGATATATTCCACCGACCATGTCAGTAACCCATTAGCAATACACAATAAGAAAATACTTTGTACCGATATCTTTTTTAAGATCGCCTTATTGGGAATCCGGTATCCCCTGAGCAGGAAATAGCTGACGAGAATAGCACCGGATATAAATTGTCTCAACCCGGAAATAAATAAGCCCGGCATTTCCTGTGCTCCCACTCTTGCGGCGATATAGGTTGTTCCCCAGAAGAAACTGACAATGCCCAGTGCGATATACGCTTTATGTACTTCTTTTTTCATCGTTGGTTGTTTACGTTTGCGGCAAAGCAATTCCGTTAGCTCTTTACAGAACTTTTTTTACTACTCATCTGATGATAACATGAACGTACGGGAATGACAGTACAAATTTTTATAGAATTCCGGTAAAAAAACAGATGCAGTTTTTGTATTTTTGACTATATCAGATTTTTTAACAAATGGCGAAAACCAACCACAGCGATGATCACCTGTACATGCAGGTGGCCACCGGGCTCGAGAAAATGATCAGTGATGATGTATTGAAGATCGGCGACAAGCTCCCTTCCGTACGGATGCTGAGTGATGAATACGGTATCAGTATGGGCACGGCTTTCCAGGCTTACTATCACCTGGAAGGAAAAGGCCTGATCGAATCAAGACCTAAATCGGGTTACTATGTCCGCTTCAGCCAGCGCCGGTTTCCTGAGCTTCCCAAAGTAGTGCAGCCCGACCCGCTATCACACGAAGTGAGTGTAAAAGAAATGATCGCTTCGATCTATTCGGATATCACCGCCAATAATGTGATCAATTTTGCACTGGCCGTTCCGGATGCTTCTTTATTACCTGCAGCCAAGATCAGTAAATCTGTGATGCATGTACTGCGTAATCATCCCAATGCCTGTATCAACTATGAACACCCGCAGGGGAACCTTGAGTTAAGAAAACAAATTGCCAAACTGGCTTTCAACTGGGGTGGTAAAGTAAAAGCAGATGATGTATTGGTCACCGGGGGTTGTCTCGAAGCGATCACCCTCTGCATCAAAGCCATTACCAAACCGGGAGATACCGTAGCGATTGAATCACCCAACTACTTCGGCCTCTTCCAGGCCATTGAACACATGGGATTGAAAGTAGTGGAACTCTCTTCCTGCCCGGTGAATGGCCTTGATCTCGATTGCCTGGAAAAAACGATCAGCAAATATGATCTCAAAGCCTGCGTGGTGATCCCGAATTTCAACAACCCATTGGGCGGCTGTATGCCGGAAGCCAATAAAAAGAAACTGGTGGAGCTCATTACCAGGCATAATATCCCGCTGATCGAAGATGATATCTATGGAGATCTTTATTTTGGCAAACAGCGGCCCCGCACCTGCAAATATTATGATACTAAAGGCATGGTGATGCATTGCTCTTCCCTCTCCAAATCACTCACCCCGGGCTATCGTATCGGCTGGACCATCCCCGGCAAATTCATCGACCAGGTAAAACAGATCAAACGCATACACAATATCAGCTCCCCTACTTTAACACAAGCTGCTATTGCGCATTTCTTACAGAACGGCCGGTATGAATATCATTTAAAGAATATCCGCAAAGCCTTATACACCCAGAGCCTGCGGTATATGCAGGCCATCATTCAATACTTCCCGGAAGATACCAAGGTATCAAGACCGCATGGCGGTTTTGTATTGTGGGTGCAACTGAATAAAAAAGTAAATGCATTCAAACTAAGAACGGAAGCGATGAAGCATAATATTTCCATCGTACCCGGTAAGATATTTTCCGCCAGTTCCAATTATGGCAATTGTATCCGCATCAGTTTCGGTAAGCCCTGGAGTGATGATGCTGATTATGGATTGATGATGCTGGGAAAAATGATTAAGAAGATGATATAGTCACCAGGCAAATGATCAGCTCTTTAACTGGCGTATTAAAATAGCCCCGGTTTTAAAACCGGGGCTATTGCATTGATCCTATTTTCGGTCAACCATTTTAATGGTTTATGATCGTTGTTTTTTCCGGTAATAGTAGAACAGGGGAACACCAATCCCCGTTAATAATAACCCTAATACGGAATTGATGACAGGTTGTTTATGCGCCAGGTAATTACTCACATCATTCCATACAGTAACGATTAAGTAGAACGCAGAAAAACCGATAAATAAAACAGGTACCCAGGGATAACCCCACATTTTATAAGGCCTTTCCCTTTCCGGCATTTTCTTTCGCAATAAGAAGATGCCCACCGCTCCCACTCCGTAAGCGATCCAGGTAATGAAGACAAACATATCTGCCAGCATATCAAAGGAACCGGAGATGATAAAAACAGAGGTCCAGATGCCGTGTAACCATAAGGCATTTCCCGGTGTTTGGTATTTCGCATGTTCCTTTCCTGCCCAGGGCATAAATACTTTATCCTTTCCCATGGCATAGGTGATCCGGGTGGTCGCCATAATATTCCCGTTGATAGCACCAAACGTACAGATAACGATAAGGGCAGCCACGACAGCACCACCGGTTTTACCAAAAGCCACGGCTATTGCATCTGCTGCCACCAATGGGGAATCAGCAATTTTTTCCACCGGTAACACATAGAGATAGGCCTGGTTCACCAACACATATACTGCAATACAGGCAAATACTCCAATGATCAGGCTGCGGGGAATATTCTTTTGTGGTTCTTTGATCTCACCGGCCATCGAGGCAATATTGATCCAGCCATCATACGAAAAAAAAGCACCGGTCATGGCTATGATAACAGCACTCAGCAGGTCAAATCCTTGCTTCGGATGTTCTGCCTGTACAAAATTTTGTACCGATCCGTTCCCTGAAAATAAAATACCAATGATCAATGCACCGATCACCACTACTTTAATAAACGTGGATACCACCTGGAAATAACTTCCTGCTTTTACACTGCGGTAATTCAGGTACGTAAGCCCGATGGTCAGTAATACCGCTAATGACTTGACGCCAAAATTCTCCAGCGGGTGCAGGTCACCAATAAAAGGGATATGCCAGGTAAAATTTTGTTCGGTAACCGTATCAAATCTTGGCAAATGCAAAAAATAATCCGCATACTGTGCACAGACAAATGCGATCGCTGCCACCGCGGCCGTATTGATCACCGCAAATGCCGCCCAGCCGTATAAAAAAGCAATGAACTCCCCGAACATCACCCGGAAATACACATAGATTCCACCTGTCTCGGGCATCATAGCACCGAGCTCTGCATAGATCAATGCCCCGAATAAAGAAAAGATACCGGCGATCACCCAGACCAGGGTCAGCCAGATGGGCGAACCTAATTCATGCGCCATACTCGCCGGCTTCATAAACACACCGGAGCCAATGATACTGCCAATGATAATGGAAGTAGCCGACCAGAAACCTATCTTTTTTGCCAGGGAAGCTGCAGACATAATGAACAAGGAAGATAAGGAATATTTGATCTTTGGCTCAAAGCATGATAATGAAAGAAGTTGATGGACTCCGTTACCGGCTGGCCGTTACCATCTTCATCGTTTGTAAATTTTCAAGGCTGTAAAAATCTTACTGCTGTAGCGTCTCCCTCTCCGTGTAGCGGAGAGGGTCGGGGTGAGGGTATTGCTATCGGCCGGGCTGAAGCAAAAAAAAGCCCCATCCGCTGATGAGGCTTTAAAATCGTTTATGTTTTCTGGTTTCAACCCGAATATTCGCCGCAGCGAACAGACTCCCGGCCCGGATAGAGGTCTTTCCCGGAAGATTAACAGGTACGGCAGGATTTGGATGCCAGAATGAATGGAAAGAGCAAGGTAGCTGCACAAATATAAGTACGGGCATAGCCGGAAGCAAGAACTATCGCTGATTTTTTTGAACAAGAATCATCGTATTTTTTCGTTCTTGTAATATGAGATACCGGTTACTTCTATTACCCCTACTTTTTTGCAGCTGCCTATCCAGCCAGGTAAATTTCTATAACCTTAGTCTCACGGATAGCACAAAGCCCATACTATATATTGGTCATGAAAACAGGGTAACGCTAAAAGGAATTAAAAACCAGCCCTCGATGAGCAGGCTTGCTGTAGCCGGTTGCGGCAGTTCTATATCCAAATCCGGAAATCAGTCATATTTAATAAGAGTAAGTACTCCCGGTATATGTACGCTTACTCATTCAGAATATGGCAAACCTCTCTATACTAAAAAATTCAGGGCTGAATTAATACCCTACCCGATTGCAACTGTAAGTGGCCTGAGAGATACCCTTGCAAAAGTAAAGACTTTGCTAGTTAATCCCTTTATCTCCGTCCGCTACCCCGGTTGTTTTCTGAAACCAAATTATAGTATAATCTCCTTTAAGGCAACATTTATAAAAGGCACAGACAGCACGGAAACATTCGCATTCAATTCTTCACTTTCAACTGAACAAATAAAATTCATTAAAAAACTAGAACAGGGAGACAGAATTTATTTCGATGGAATCAGGGTTACAGAGCCCTATGGAAGACTCAGAAAACTTTCATCATTCTGGATCAAAATCGAATAAAAAAAATCCCGCCTCTTCCGAAGCGGGACAGCTACTTGTATTACTACCGACTCACGACTACATTTCTCCCCATTTCCCACTCCCCATTTCCCACTTTCCATTTCCCACTCCCTATTTATACATCTCTTCCTTCAACCCCTTCACTCTCTCATCTTCCAGGTATTCATCAAAGGTTGTCAGGCGGTCAATGATTCCCTTTGGTGTTAATTCGATCACCCGGTTGGCCACAGTTTGCATAAACGTATGGTCATGGCTGGTTAATAACACGATGCCTTTATAGTCGGTGCATTGTTCGTTAAAGCTCTGGATACTTTCCAAATCCAGGTGGTTGGTAGGCTGATCCAGTAAAATAACATTCGGACTCTGCAGCATCATCCGGCTCAGCATACAGCGTACTTTTTCACCACCACTCAGCACATTTGTTTTTTTGAGTACATCATCACCACTGAATAACATTTTGCCTAAGAAACCCCGCAGGAAAGGCTCATCCACATCCTTTACATGATCCGGAACATATTGACGCAGCCAGTCCATCAGGTTATCTGTACCGGTAAAAAATTCACTGTTCTCCTGGGGCAGGTAGGCATGCGTCACCGTAGTACCCCATTCATAAGATCCGCTGTCTGCAATGGTATTAGCAGTTATGATATTAAAGAAACTGGTTACCGCCAGCGGATCACGGCTCAGTAATGCGATCTTATCACCTTTGTTCACGGTAAACGTTACATCTTTGAACAGCATACGGCCATCCACCGACTTGGATAACTTTTCAATGTTCAGTATCTGGTTACCCACTTCCCGCAAGGGCTGGAAAATGATACCGGGATATTTCCGGTAACTCGGTTCTATTTCTTCGATACTTAATTTTTCCAATGCTTTCTTCCGGCTGGTGGCTTGCTTACTTTTAGAAGCATTCGCACTGAATCGGGCAATAAAGTCGATCAATGCCTGCCGCTTCTCCTCTGTTTTTTTATTCTTATCATTCACCTGGCGGGCCATCAGTTGGGATGATTCATACCAGAAGGTATAGTTGCCGGTAAAGATCTTGATCTTCTGGCGGTCCACATCCGCCACATGTGTACATACCGCATCCAGGAAGTGACGGTCATGGCTCACCACGAGAACGATGTTCTCATAATCGGCCAGGAAATTCTCTAACCAGCTGATCGTTTCTATATCGAGACCGTTGGTCGGCTCATCTAATAATAAAATATCAGGATTACCGAAGATAGCCTGTGCCAGCAACACCCTTACTTTTAAAGTAGAGGGAATATCTTTCATCAGCGCCGCATGAAACTCTTCTTTCACGCCCAGTTCACTTAATAAAGTTGCAGCGTCACTATCAGCGGTATAACCACCCATTTCACCAAACTCTGCTTCCAGTTCACCGGCCCGCATACCATCTTCTTCCGTAAAGTCGGCCAGCGCATAGATCGCTTCTCTTTCCTTAGCGACTTTCCAGAGCTGGCTATGCCCCATCATCACGGTATTCAATACGGTTTGTTCGTCAAATTCAAACTGGTTTTGTTTCAGTATGGCCATCCGTTCGCCGGGTGTGATGGTGATGGTTCCTTTATTGGGCTCTATCTCACCGCTCAATATTTTCAGGAAAGTACTTTTCCCGGCACCATTGGCGCCAATCACTCCATAACAATTGCCCTTGGTGAAGTTGAGGTTCACTTCTTCAAACAATACCCTTTTACCGTAGGCTAATTTCAGGTCTTTTACACTGATCATTGTTGCTGCTGATTTTAAGGCGGCCCGCCCGACTGTTACGCCTGTTTATATTTTTAAATGACTGCTTTCGAAACGGGCGGGCAAAGGTAAGACTTACCAGCCGATCTGGCACAGCGTTTTTCCCCATTCCCGGCAGGAATACCGGAACAAAAATCCCGTTCAGTTTTACACTGAACGGGATTGAGTTATAAGCAATTGGTTGTAAACTACTCTCTATTGTATCAGCACATTGCCTTTGGCAATACGCTTACCTGATGCATCACCCACCACCACATAATACAATCCTCTTGCTGCAGTGGGAAGATTAATATCCAGCAAGGTATAAGAACCGGATACTGCAAACTTCTCGTTATGCACTTTAGCTCCTGCCGCATTATAGATCGTAATGGTACGGGATGAAGAGGCTCCTGTACTGTTATAGTAAGCCACCTGGAACACACCGTTATTCGGGCTCGGGAAGATGAACAACCTTTCGCTGGCCTGTGCAGTAATAGCTACTACCGCTGACTGGTTTGAACATACCAGGGTGCTCGGCCAGGTTTCCTGGATACGAACCTGGTAATCTCCCACCTGCTCTACATTCACTGTTCTTGTATTACCGGTATTGGCAACCCCATTGTTATTAAAGAACCAGTTTGTTGTCAGTGTACCACCTGTTGATGCACTTGGTGTCGCAGTCAGCGTGGTGCTTTGGCCCGGTAACAACGATGTTAACGGTGCTGCTGCTAAAGCTACAGTGGGTAACTGGCGTACTGTTAATATCGCCGCACCGGATGTGCTTTCATTAGCCCCAAAACAAGTAGCATTGGATAACACACAACGATAACGATAAGTAGACACAGTAGTCGATGCATTGGTAATGGTCAAAGTAGCTGTTGTGGCCCCGCTGTATATACCTGCATTTGTAATAGGATTGTAGCTAACTCCGCCATCAGTGCTTAACTCCCACCTGTAAATGATCGTTTGTGTACTGCTTCCTGTTACACTGAACGAAGTATTGCTTCCTGAACATATTTCTGAGTTCACCGGTTGCGCTGTTATCGCTACAGGATTAATCACAGTTAAGATAGCTCCTGTTGAGTTAGCAGCCGGTGCACAGGTTCCGCTTACCATCGCACGGTAACGGTAATTATTCATGGCTGCTGTTGCACCAGTGATTGTTAATGTAGTGGTCGTTGCACCTGCGTACACACCACCATCAGTTACGTTAGTATAAGTAGTACCGCCATCCGTACTCACCTGCCACTGGTAACCGATACCGGTTCCTGTTGCAGCAGCACTGAACGCTGTAGTACCACCGAGACATATGGTTGAGTTAGCCGGGTTGTTGGTTACAGCCGGTAATGTATTTACCGTAAGTATACCGGCATTCGATACACCCGGTGTGGTACAGGTTGCATTCGATAACTGGCAACGATAGCGGTAGGTATTTAAGGAGAAGGTGGCTCCTGTAATATTCAGCGTAGCAGTTGTAGCTCCACTGTAAACACCTGCATTCGCCACGTTAGTATATGTTGTGCCGCCATCTGTACTCACCTGCCACTGATAAATAATTCCTGCACCACTGCCCGCTACTGTGAAGCTGCTGTTGCTGCCTTCACATACCGTCGCATCAGTTGGTTGAGTTGTTACGGCAACAGATGTTACTACCGTCAGTATCGCTCCGTTAGAATTAGCAGCTGGCGTACATGAACCTGATACCACGCAACGATAGCGGTTGCCGTTCAGACCAGCAGTAAGACCGGTTAATGTCAGACTGCTTGTTGTGGCACCACTGTAAATACCGCCGTTGGCAATATTATTATAAGTACCCCCACCATCAGTACTTAACTGCCATTGATAGCCTAAGCCACCGCCTGTTGCAGTTACATTGAATGTATGATTACTGCCGGCACACAAGGTGATATCCTGGGGCTGGCCTGTTACAGCAGGCGCTGCATTCACGGTCAGTATACCCGCATTGGAAGTACTGCTGCCACACTGGGTGGACGCAATACAACGATAACGGTTATTATTTAATCCGATAGTTGCTCCGGTGATCGTTAAGGTATTGGTCGTTGCTCCACTATAAACCCCGCCATTGTTAACGTTGCTGTAAGTGGCACCACCATCGGTACTGATCTGCCACTGGAACGTTGTAGCTGTAGCAGCAGCAATACTGAACGATGTGTTATTGGTAACGCAAATTGATGCATTGGATGGCTGGGTTGTAATAGCGGGACCCGCTGTTCCTGTAATAGTGAATGTCAGGTCTCTTGTCTGGTTCGGCGCTCCTGTTGCAGTACCTGTGATGGTAATTACATAAGTACCTGCAGCCAGTGTATTGGTATTATTTAAGGTAACCACTGAACTGTTACCTGGTGTAACCGGATTGGTTCCGAACGTTACGTTCGTTCCGGCAGGCACACCTGCCGTTGCAGACAAGGTGATCGGGTTACTGAACCCGCCGTTGGAAATTGTTCCCAGTGAAATTTGCATCGTTGCTCCTGCAGGACAAGCTGTAGTGGCAGGTGCAGGGCTGTTAAAGCTGAAACTGGAAACAGGTGCTGTGATGGTAAAGTTAGCGTTCGAAATATCAAAGAAGATATTGCCGATGGCTTCCACTTTCACTCTTGCCGTTGTAGTGGCAGGACCGGGAATATTCAATGATTCACTGCCATCATTAGGAGTGCTGGCTGCTAAAACGGTTGGATAAGTCAACCCGCCATCAGTAGATAATAAGATGCGAACATTGGCCACATTGATAGGGGCCTGGTCGGTACCGGCAACGTTCCAGGTGATGGTTTGTGAAGTACCACCTGCCCAGCTTTCACCACCATTAGGTGCGGTTACAGCAAATGGAGTTGTGCCTACAACGTTTACCTGGAAAACAGCTGCATTCTGACAACCACCTGAACCCAGGGAAACCACTCCACCACCGCCTGCACGGTTATCTCTTACAGTCAGTTTAAATTTCATGGGGCGGGCAACAGGAGATAATGTTTCTCCTTTCAAACCTCCCATCGTAGCAGCAGGGTTAGCAGGGTAACCGGCTAATATAACAGCAATATCCGGGAAAGTCCTCTCCCCGCTTGTTTTAGGAATTCTTGATTTGAAAAGGGGATAGGTATTATTAACGGGGCCCGTTGCACCGGCATTCCAGTTAACACCACCTGTTGGATTAAAATCCCATTGTTCCCAGTTGTAAGTTAATGCATCACCATTGGCATCAGTCGCCGAGCCGGATAAAGTAAAGGGAGTGCTCGGGGGAATACTAACACCGTTATTAGGTAACGGGTTTATAACAGGCAATGTATTACCTGTTGGTGTAACAACCCCGCAGGTAGCACCGTTACCTGAGACAACGAAATTACTGATCTCATCAAAGCTGATGGCATGGAAATAAGGATCACTGTTAGGCTGAATATTCTGAGCTGCACAAATACCTGCATAAGCTTGTATAGTGGTACCGCTTCCTACTTCATATTTTGTAGAATTAGGTGATGTACCACAACCAGACATAGAGTGGTTACCGCCAAACTGGTGTCCCATTTCGTGAGCAACATAGTCAATATCATACGCATCACCCGTTGGGCTGGGGCTGCCGGTAATACCTCTCGCTTTACTTGTTCCGCAAGGTGAGTTCAGTTGTGCTAATCCACCGCCACCGGTACTGAATGTATGGCCAATATCATAATTCGCAGAACCGATAAAATTATCAATGACCACCTGGCTCTCATTGATCAGTGTATTAGCGTTATTATTCCCATTAAAAGGATCGGTAGCTGCATCTAAAAACTCAACCAGGTTATTGTTGGCAACTAAAATCATCCTGATAGAAACTTCTTTTTCATAAACTCCTACTACCCTGTTAACAGTAGTAACAATCGCATTATGAAGAGTGGCAGCATTCGTTCCTGCAGCAACACCAGGTGCCTGGGCATATTCTCCTGTACAGGCTACTGCAAGGCGATAAGTTCTGAGATCGGTACCCAGGCAAGCCGCCTGTGTGTTTTCAGGTCTTAATACGCTGGGGTTATCCGGCACTTCACATAAAAAAGTACCAGCCCGGCTCAGATCGGTTCTGAAATAGCTGATATAATTATTTACATCCCCTCTTGAATAGGGATCAATATAATATGAACCATTTACCGTTAAGACCTGTGCATGAAATCCATTGGGCCCGATATCAAACCGGATCGTAGAATAGGGGTCATCAATACCCTGTCCGGCAAAGGTCCGGATGCCGGGGAATTTTACCTGCAACCCTGCTTCCTGGATACTGCTTTCCCATACACGAAACCGGGCCACCCTGCCATCCGGCATCGGTAATTCCAGTACCGGCATCTGGTTGCGGTTGCTTCTGGCCGCCTGTTCTGCAGGCAGGGTCGTTAAAAAATTCGTCATGCCCCGGAAGTTCAGGGACACATTCCTGAATTTAGAAGGAATAATAACTCTCTGGCCAACGGACGGGATAGTCCTGTTTTCCCCGGCATCGGAAAAGAAATTGTTTTGTGCAAACAAGGAAAATGAAATGAACAGAAGAGTAAATAAGGTAAGTGTAAATTTCCTCATACTGGTAATTTTGGTTAAAAGCAATGCTTGATAAATCGAAAATAAGGAGCGTTCTGTTGCCCCGGAAAAATGGAAATAAATGTAGGATTATTTGTCCAAAAAAGAACAATTGGTCAAAGACAAACGGCAATAATAAAGCCTGTCCGGTCAGAACAGGCTTTGGCAGCTATAAGATCAGCCAGGGATTATCCGGAAAATCATCATCCCTTCGGCGGTTTTGACCACATAAACTCCTGATCTTTTGCCAGATCACATTCACTTTACTGAACGGGGTCAAGAATTTCATAACACATATTTTAAATAGTAAATATTTAAAACAAGATGCCCCACCCCAATGAAGGAGCGGGGCATCTGTTATTTCCAGGGCTTGACAGCCTGTGTATTATTGAAGTTGTCCCGATTAATAACCCATGCCACCCATATCAGGTGCACCATGAGAATGCGGTTCTTCTTTCTTCGGTTTGTCGGCCACCACACATTCAGTGGTCAGCAACATACCCGCAATGGAAGCTGCATTTTCCAATGCCACACGGCTCACTTTAGTAGGATCAATAACACCGGCTTTGAACAGGTTCTCATATACTTCTGTTCTTGCATTGAAACCATAATCAGCTTTTCCTTCTTTGATCTTTTGTACCACGATAGAACCATCGATACCTGCATTAGCGGTTAAGGTGCGGACAGGCTCTTCCAGTGCACGGCGAACAATGGCCATACCGGTTTGCTCATCAGCGATCTGTCCTTTCACTTTCGGATCCAATGCTTCGATGGCACGGATATAGGCTACACCACCACCGGGAACGATACCTTCTTCCACAGCAGCTCTTGTTGCATGTAATGCATCATCCACACGGTCTTTCTTTTCTTTCATTTCCATTTCAGTAGCCGCACCGATGTACAATACAGCCACACCACCGGCTAATTTAGCCAGGCGTTCCTGTAATTTTTCTTTATCGTAATCAGAAGTGGTATTCTCCACCTGTGCTTTGATCTGGTTCACACGGGCTGTGATATCTGCTTTCTTGCCTTTACCACCAACAATAGTCGTGTTGTCTTTATCGATTGTAACTGAAGCAGCTTGTCCTAAACTTGTCAGGTCAGCACCTTCCAGTTTGTGACCTAATTCTTCGCTGATCACCGTACCGGCAGTCAGGATAGCAATATCAGTCAGCATTTCTTTTCTCCTGTCGCCAAAGCCCGGAGCTTTTACAGCAGCCACTTTAATCGTACCACGTAATTTATTTACCACGAGTGTTGCCAGTGCTTCCCCTTCCAGGTCTTCTGCAATGATCAGTAAAGGACGGCCGCTTTGTGCCACTTTCTCCAGGATATGGAGAATATCTTTCATATTGCTGATCTTTTTATCATAGATCAGGATGTATGGATTCTGTAATTCAGCTTCCATCTTTTCGCTGTTCGTAACGAAGTAGGGAGAGATATAACCACGGTCAAACTGCATACCTTCCACCACGTCAACGGTAGTATCAGTACCTTTTGCTTCTTCAACAGTAATAACACCTTCTTTACCCACTTTTACAAATGCTTCAGCGATCAGCTTACCAATCGTTTCGTCATTATTCGCAGAGATCGTTGCTACCTGCTGGATTTTTTTGGTATCGTTACCAACAGCCTGTGACTGGCCTTTGAGGTTTTCAACCACCAATGAAACAGCTTTATCAATCCCTCTTTTCAGATCCATCGGGTTGGCACCTGCTGCCACCATTTTCAAACCCTCACTGATGATGGATTGCGCCAGTACAGTGGCTGTAGTGGTACCATCACCTGCAATGTCTGCTGTTTTAGAAGCTACTTCTTTCACCATCTGTGCACCCATGTTCTCAATGGGATCTTCCAGTTCAATTTCTTTAGCTACTGTAACCCCGTCTTTCGTAACTGCGGGTGCGCCAAATTTTTTCTCGATCACCACATTACGGCCTTTAGGACCTAATGTCACTTTCACGGCGTTGGCTAAGGTGTCCACGCCTTTCTTCATCTTGTTTCTTGCTTCAATGTCGAAGAAGATTTGCTTTGCCATTGTATTTTAGTTTGAAGTTTATGTATTAATTAAGTAGGCCTTTAGCTCTTAGCTTATAGCTGTTAGCAGAGTTTGCTAAAAGCTAATGGCAGACAGCTATAAGCTATTTACACGATCGCCAGAATATCCGACTCTCTCATGATCAGGAAATCCTCACCATCGATCTGGATCTCAGTACCGGCATATTTGCCATATAAAACCGTATCGCCTGTTCTTACAGTTACCGGCTCATCTTTTTTACCAGGACCCGCAGCGATCACGGTGCCACGCTGTGGCTTTTCTTTTGCTGTATCGGGGATGATAATGCCACCAGCCGTTTTTTCTTCAGCAGCTGCTGCTTTCACAATTACCCGGTCGTGAAGCGGGGTAACATTGACTTTCTTAGCCATAGTTGTATTGATTTTGAGTTTTTTGATAAGAAGCTGTCCTTTTTACTAAGGGACGGCGAAGGTACAGGAAATACTATGCCAGCAGGGCAAAAAAGCCATTTTTTCATTCCGGCCTGCAATAGCGGCTGAAAAAATTACATTTTAAAGGAAATACTGGACAATTTTTCACATATTGTGGCGTATTAGTAAATCACCGGGATTGCCGGTATGACAGTTTGTAAATTCCAATAAACCAATATCTATGAGAAGAAAAGCTCTACTCCTTTCTTTTATTTTTTCAATTGCCATTTCTACAGCACTGAATGCCCAGCCTCCCTGTGGCTTTGATGACGTTCACACCCGTTTATTGGGTAAAGACCCTGCCTATGCAAGACAGGTGGAGCTGAATGAACAATCGATCCGCCATTATATCGAAACACATCCCCGGCCTGCCAACCGGGCGGCCCGTCCCGGCGCCTTGTACACAATACCCGTAGTGGTGCATGTGATGCATACCGGTGGTGCGGTCGGCACTATCTATAATCCCTCCGATGCCCAGATCATCGGGGCGATTAATTACCTGAACCAGGTATTTGCCGGTACTTATCCCGGAATGACAGCCCCGGTCGAAGGCGGTGGCATTGTGGATATGGAAGTGCAATTTGCACTGGCACAAAGAACCCCTTCCTGCGGAGCCACCAACGGCATCAACCGGGTGGACGCTTCTTCGCTTCCCAACTATGTGAGTAACGGAGTAAATGTGCAGACCTCTTCCGGCTGCCCGGAATTGACCATGAAAAACCTGTCCCGCTGGAACACTTCCGATTACTATAATATATGGATCGTTAACCGGCTGGATGGTGCGGATGGCACTTCCGGCCAGTTCATCGCAGGGTTTGCTTATTTCCCGGGTGCTTCTTCTTCATTAGACGGCACCGTGATGCTGGCCACGCAGATGGTGGCAGGCGAAAAAACATTGCCGCATGAAATTGGTCATGCCCTCAACCTGTATCATCCGTTCCAGGGCTCTGCCAATAATACCCAATGCCCTGTGAATACCAACTGCAACACGGATGGTGATCGTGTTTGTGACACGGATCCTATATTCAATAACTTCAATGCCGGTACCGGTGTTTACAGTTTTGCCTGCAGAACGGGTGCCAACACCTGCGCTGTTCCTAATAATTATACGATCAACACCGAGAGCAATTTCATGAGCTATACCAATTGCTACACTTTATTTACCAATGGCCAAAAAGCAAGGGCACAGGCAGCGATGTTATTACCCTCCAGGGCCAGCCTGGCCGATCCCGGCAACCTCGCATTGGTGCCTTGCGGAACCACGATCAATTTCAGTACGGCCACTTCTGCACAAACCGAAAATATTGCAGGCACACTGAGTGGCTGCCGCCGCTACACCGATTATACCTACCAGATGACCATTGGTGCAGGTCCTTCTGCTACAGCCACCGCCACACTAACATATGGAGGAACTGCTGTCAGGGGACTGGATTATGATGTAACCACCAATGGAAATTTCAGCAGCCCCAGCGATGTATTAACTTTTAACAGCGGCTCAACTACTGCACAAAATTTTACCGTAAGAGTATATGACGATGCCAATGTGGAAACGGCAGAAACGATCATTCTCGATTTCACCGTGAACAATGGCGGCGGAGATGCGTCTGAAGGAACAGCTGCCCCCACCCTTACTATTACACTTACAGATAATGACCAGGCACCGGCAGGAACATCAAACGGCACCTATTCGGTAGGAACAGCGACCAACCTGATCTCTTCTGCCCCGTTCGATGCAAGACAACAACGGCAACGCGGCCAATATCTTTATAAAGCAAGTGAACTGCTTGCGGCTGGCATTTCTGCCGGCAGCATTACGTCACTCCAGCTTTTCATCAACTCCAAACTAAGTACAAGGCCCTTTACCAGTTTCTCCATCAGGATGGCCCATACCAATACAGTTTATCTGGTGGATGGAACGGTGACGGTGATCGGTGGCATGACAACTGTATATTCCTCTGCATCCGTTGCCACGACAGCAGGCTGGAATAGTTTTACCCTCTCAACACCCTTTAACTGGAACGGCAGCAGCAATCTTGCGATCGAAATCTGTTATGATAACGGTACAGCCGACGCAGGTAATGCGGCCGACCTGGTAGAAGCTTATTCAGATGGCGGGCTCGCCTCACAGGGAAATATGTTCTACCAGAATGGAATTAACTGTTCCGGATCATTCAGTTCAGTCAGTTATTTTGGCACCGGGATAAAACCCATCATCCGGCTGGACGTTTCCACCACCGGAACACCTATTGAAACGGTGGCCACATCCACCGCTGCCACGCATATTGCCACAGGCAGTGATGACTATTTTTATTCGAATAATAACCGTCTTCTTTTCAGGCTTAATAGTGTGACCGCTTCCTTAGGCTGTGTAAATGCCACCCTGGAGGCTGGCGGCACTACCTGGGTCAATGCATTAGGCGGGCAACGTTCTGCAAAGGTTTTTGCAGTTACTCCAACAACCAATGTGGCCACAACAGGTTACTCCATTTCCCTGTACTTTGAGAATGCAGAACTGGGCGGCAAGAATCCGGCAACACTCCGTATTGCCAAAACTACTGCCGCATCTGCCGGGGCAGCCAATGCCAGCAACACACAGTTCATGACGCCGACAGTGACAACACTGGGATCAGGCACCACGGTTTTCACGGCTCCATTTACCGGGTTCTCCCGTTTCTTCCTCGTGGATGCAGGGGCCACCCTTCCGGTAGCGCTAACAGATTTTACAGCCTTGCCAACCAGCCAGCAAAATACCCTGGTGAAATGGACTACTTCTTTTGAACAGAATAACCGGGATTTCATTGTTGAAGTAAGTACCGATGGAAGAAATTTTGCGCCACTGGCAACCATTCCATCAAAAGGAAATTCAACATCCCTGCAAACCTATGAGTACCTGCATATCAAACCTGCAAAAGGAACTACCTGGTACCGGTTAAAACAAACCGACCTGGATGATCATTTCAACTACAGCCGCATTGTAACAGTGCAGATCAGCAAAGGACAAACCAATGCGTTCCTGTACCCGGTACCGGCCACCGATATAATCACCATTAATTTCAGTACCGTGATCAATAAGTATTCCATAGAAATATTTGCAGCAGACATGAAAACCGTTCACCAGGAACAGGTGAATAATGCCATGATCAAAAAAGAGATCCCTGTCAGTCACCTGAAAGCCGGGGTATACTTTGTAAGGTTAACCAGTGCTGCCGGAACAGAATTACTCCGCTTTATAAAGGAATAATATCGTATAATCAACTGGTTGTAAAAGCCTGCTGAAATTTTCAGCAGGCTTTTTTAGTTGGCAAATACAGTAATGATAATGCAGCAATGCGGGCCTGCTTCCTTATCTTTGCTGCTTCAAAAAGTTCTTAGTTCAATTATGATCAGCAGACGAAATATCAGGGTGAAAGTGATGCAGACCCTTTACACAATAGCCACCCTGGAAAATGAGGCGAAAAGCGGTGAACCCCGCAAGATTTTACAGCAACATTTTGATGAGAGCCGCAGCCTGCTGGTTTACCTGATCTGGTTTTTGACCGAAGTCACCCGCTACGCCGAAAAAGATTCACAACAGCGGGCAGGCAAACATCTTCCTTCAGCTGATGACCTTAATGTGAACATAAAAATTGCCGGCAATGAATTGCTCTGGAAAATGATAGAAGATCCGGCATTTATTGAACAGGTAAAAGCGCAGAAACCGGAACGCATCGCCGATCCTGAACTGATCCGGAAAATTTACCTGCAACTTGTTGAAACCCCGGAATACAAAACTTACACCAGCCAGCAGGGCCGGGAAAAAGCAGAAGAGAAAAAGATCATGGAGTTTATCCTGAATGACCTGATGCTGGCCAATGAATTATTTGTATCCCATATCGAAGAGAACTTCAGCAACTGGGATGATGATGGCGAAACGCTGGTGCAATTAATAGCCGGTTATATTCAAAAACCCGGCACCTGCAATTTCAAACAGATCGCCACTCCCGATAAAGAACAATTTGCCAAAGAACTACTGCAAACCGTTGTCGATAAAAATGAATACCTGCAGGAACTGATCGTACCTAAACTTAAGAACTGGGACCCGGAGCGGATCGCCCTGCTGGATATGATCCTCATGAAAATGGGAGTATCTGAATTCCTGTACTTTGAAACCATCCCGCCTAAAGTAACCATCAACGAATATATTGACCTGGCCAAAGAATACAGCACCCAGCAAAGCGGCCAGTTTGTGAACGGTATCCTTGACAATATTCATAAAGAACTGGTGCAGCAGGGCAAAATGCAGAAGACCGACTACAAAAAGGCCTGATCCCTGAAATCACCTTACATTTGCAGTTCTAAAAATCGCAGCACATGAAAACATTTTTTTTGACCCTTACACTGGCAGCATCTATGCTTGCCTGCAAAACCGGCGATAAAAAAGCAGAAGCCGCTAAACTGACCGAAGAAGACCTGGTCAGCAAACAGGAGGCTTTGAATAAACAACTGGCCGATTCCGCTAACTTCACCAGTCTGCAGTGGATCGACAGCACCTCCCAGGAACTGGGCACTGTGAAAGAAGGAAAAGTGGTGGAAGTAACCTATAAATTTAAAAATACCGGCAGCAAACCGCTGGTCATTGCCAGTGTATCTGCCAGCTGCGGCTGCACTGTTCCTGAAAAGCCAGAACAACCCATTATGCCCGGTGAAGAAGGCGTGATCAAAGCCACTTTCGACAGTAAAGACCGGGTGGGAACAGCCAACAAATCAGTATATGTAACAGCTAATACTAGTCCGAGTACCTCACACGAATTAAAGTTTCATGTAGAGGTCATTAAATAACTTTTTTATACAAACAATCAATTACAGCATGTTCCAGATCTATTTATTACAGCAAAAAGCTGCGCAGGGTGGTTTCGGCGGATTCCAATTCGTTTTTCTCGGTTTAATGATCCTTGTCTTCTGGTTATTCTTTATCCGCCCACAGGCGAAAAGAGCCAAGAACCAGAAAAAATTCATTGAAGAATTAGGTAAAGGTGAAAAGATCGTTACCATTGCCGGTATCCACGGCACCATCAATAAAGTAAATGAAGATGGCACCCTGAGCATCGAAGTGAGCCCCGGCAGCTATATCAAAATTGAAAAATCGGCCATCAGTATGGATTGGACAGCCGCCCTGAACAAGCCCGCTGCAGCCGACAAGAAATAAACCGTTATTTAACGGAACAAGATTCGTTAAAAGCGTCTGACCGGTATCAGACGCTTTTTCTATTTTAGCAGCAGCATTTATTTAGTCAGCTAAATCAATAATCATAACAGTGATACGGGTTGGACTCACAGGCGGCATTGGCAGCGGTAAAAGCACCGTGGCCCGGGTATTTGAAGTACTCGGTATTCCTGTTTATTATGCCGATGAAGCCACCCGGCAACTGATGAATACCGATGAAGCGCTGAGAAAAGAGATCATCAGCAACTTCGGCGAAGAAAGCTATAGCAACGGCCAGCTGAACCGTCCTTATATCGCCTCCATCGTGTTTAATGATAAAGAAAAACTGGAACTGCTGAATGCACTCACCCATCCTGCTACCATCCGCCATGCCAATGCTTGGATGCAGCAGCAAACCGCTCCGTATGTCATCAAGGAAGCGGCACTGATCTTTGAAAGCGGCTCCGCAGAGAACCTGGATTATGTGATTGGGGTGTCTGCACCCAAAACGATCCGCATCAGACGGGTGATGGAAAGAGATCATATCAGTTCCGAAGAAGTACAAAAAAGAATGAGCCGCCAGCTCAGCGAGGAAATGAAAATGAAACTCTGCGATTTTGTGCTTATCAATAATGAATTGGATTTGTTAACACCGCAGGTGCTGGCTTTGCATGAACAGTTGCTGAAAAAATAACGGTATTTTATTGTTCTGTACACGTTGTATTTTCAGGCAGTCAAACTCTATTGTATGAAGAGAATAATCCTTGCTTGCTTACTCACTTTCTCCCTGTTGCAATTATCTGCACAACACACAACCAATGCCCCGGCAAGGCTCACGGAAAACTCCATTGTAAAAGATACCACCGGCACGGAATACCCGTATACGATCTGGCAGCAATTAATGACCACTGGTCGGTATATGATCAAACCGGAAAAACCGGCAGATCCCAACACGGCCTTTTTTATTATCCGTCTCTCCGATGAAGATTATGCCAAACGAATTAATTCCCTGCCCAAACCACCGGAAAGCAAATATTTCAAGACCGGCAGCAAATTCTCTTCCTTTAAAACAACGGATATCGACGGCAATAAGATCAATACAAAAAACCTGGCAGGTAAAATTATTGTAGTCAATTTCTGGTTCATCAACTGTCCGCCCTGTGTACGGGAAATACCGGAGCTGAATAAGCTCTCCCTGTCTTATAAAGAAGACAGTGCTGTTGTTTTTATTGCCGTGGCACTGGATCCCGCAGCAGACATCCGTGCATTCCTGAAAACACATCCCTTTGGTTACCGCATCGTGGACAATGGCCGGTATATCAGCAACCAGTACAGTATCAACTCCTATCCCACCAACGTGGTGGTATCACCGGAAGGAAAAGTATATTTCCACTCCTCCGGCTTCGGCATGAGCACAGTTCACTGGATCAGCAAATCAATAGAAGAATTAAAACAACAGCTCCCAAAGAAAGAGGAAGCTGTTGCTGCACAATAGAATTATTTCAGTTTGGCTAAAGCTGCCTTGATACGCTTCCAGCCTTCTTCAATTTTTTCCATGCTGTTGGCAAAGGAAAAACGGACACAGGCCGGTTCACCAAAGGCTTCGCCCATCACAGAAGATACATGGGCTGTATTTAATAAGTACATACAAAAATCACCCGAGTTAGTGATCGTAGTGGTGCCATCGGATTTGCCGTAGTAAGCACTCACGTCCGGGAAAATATAAAAGGCACCCTCGGGCTCACCACATTTGATACCCGGGATTTCATTAACCAATTCCATCACTCTTTTTCTTCTGCGGGTAAATTCTTCCACCATGTCCATCGAAGGACGCAGGTCCGTGGTCAATGCCACCACCGCTGCTTTCTGTGTGATGGAGCTGGTGCCGCTGGTAAATTGTCCCTGTAATTTTTCACAGGCTTTGGCGATATCCACATTGGCTGCAATATAACCGAGCCTCCAGCCGGTCATCGCAAAACCTTTGCTCAACCCGTTCACGATGATCACCCGGTCTTTAATGTCGCTGAACTGCGCAATGCTTTCGTGTTTGCCCACAAAATTGATATACTCATAGATCTCATCCGAGATAATATACACCTGGGGATGTTTGGCAAATACTGCTGCCAGTGCCGCTAACTCTTCTTTACTATACACCGCTCCGCTGGGATTACAGGGTGAGGAGAACAGGAATACTTTTGTCTTCGGGGTGATCGCTGCTTCTAATTGTGCCGCTGTGATCTTGAAACCACTTTCCGGTGTGGTATGTATCTCGACCACTTTTCCTCTTGCAATTTTCACCAGCTCGCTATACGTAACCCAATATGGTGTCGGGATGATCACTTCCTGGTCTTCGTCCACCAGGGCCAGTATGGTATTGGCTAAACTTTGCTTGGCGCCTGTTGACGTAACAATATTCTCCGGTTTATACTCCAGGTTATTATCTCTTTTAAATTTGGTGCAAACGGCTTCCCGCAGATCAGGATAACCGGCTACCGGTGTGTAGTGACTGAAATTATCATGGATCGCTTTCACCGCAGCATCCTTGATATGTTGCGGCGTATCAAAATCGGGTTCTCCCAAACTAAGATCGATCACATCAATTCCTTTGGCCCGCAGTTCACGGCCCAGCTTTGCCATTTTTAAAGTTTCCGGTTCACTGAAACGCTGCAATAAAGAAGATAATTCCATGTTTGTTGTTTAATGAATCAAAAGATAAAGAGGTTGGCAAGGCGTTGCAAATGTAGGAATTTGAAAAAAAGAAGCCACAGGAAATACAATGAAAAAAGAGGTGCTGATGAAAGTCATGACTAACATCCGTTCTGCTCACGGCATAGTTTTCAGCAAGAAAAGATCAATTTACTATTCCTGTTAAAACACATTGTGAAATTGTACTTTCACACAATTAAAATGATTATTCAATGAATCGCTGGCTGGTAACAATAATGGCCGGAAGCATCCTTGCCGGGCTGAGCTGGTTTGCCTATCCTGTTTTTTTTGCCCCCAAAAACCAAACTCTTTTTTCGGCCACTTACCGTATCCGTGTAACTGAGGATACCAGCAGGACAAGTCTTGTATCCGGCAACCCCGTTGCTGCAACTGTTCAGCTAATAGCCAACCGGCTGACAGCAGCTATGTATAAACATACTATTTCAGCAGTAGCAAATACAGAAGAAGGTGGAACCTTGTTTGATGTCAGGATCAGCAACCTGGACGACAGCAGCCGTATAAAAGAATGGCTGACCAACCGGGGGCTTCTTCAATTCCGGGAAATGTATACAGCACAGGAAATATTACCGGCACTACATCATGCCGACTCCATTTTGCAAGCTGAAACCGCTGGTTCGGAAGAAATAAATCCTGATACAATAAATACAGCTGATACGGTTGCAGCACTATCACCGGAAGTAAAAGCATTGCTGGACAGTATGGAAATTTCCAAACAAAAAGAGGTGTTACTCAGTAAAGGCCTTGCATCCTTGTTACAAACAACCGGATATGGTGCCGAAGCAGGAATAATAAAGACCAGTGACACGGCCAGGCTCGGAGAATTGTTCAGAAGAAAAGAACTGATCAACATCCTTCCTTCCGATGCGCAGTATTGTTTCGGGAAAACGTTTTATGTTGCGAACAACAGCAACGAAACAGGAGACGAACAACTTGGGTTTTATTTTATCCGTACAAGAGGCCGTGAACAAGCTTTAGTTGAAAATGACGACATTCAGTTGGCCACGCAGGACTATGACGAAAGAGGTTATCCCTGCATCACTATCGAATTCACGGATGCAGGACAATTTGATTGGGAAAGCCTGACAGGAAATAATGTAAAAAGACCTATTGGAGTAATTGCAGACAACCACCTGCTCTCTGCCCCTGTTGTTGAATCGGCACTCACCGGAAAGATTTCCCGCATCACCGGTACCTTCGCCTTACCCGAAGCTCAGAAACTGGCCATTCTCATCAGCGGTGCTGCCTTACCGGCCAATGTAACAATTCTCAGCGCTGAAATCCGGAAAGAACAGGCTCCCCAAAGCAAAAAGCTACTCATCAGCCTGCTGGCATTCCTGATCGGGGCCGCCGCCACTTTCTTCATCCTTAACAGCCTGAAATCCACCTGAAAAAAGGGCCCCGGCCTCCTCAAAAAGCCCCTGAAATGCAGTTTCGGGTTCTGCCCGAAAACCCTATCTTTGCCGTCCTTAAATTTTAGGCGAAGCCTTTACCTGCTTAACGATGGCGGGATAAGGCTCAATAAAAGTAAATACCCATAACGTATGCAATTCAAAGGTCTGGTCAGATTTTTTGCGATCCTGCTGATTATCTACTCTCTCTACCAACTGTCATTTACCTGGTTTGTAAGAAACCATGAAAAGAAAATGGAAGCCAAAGCTTTTGCGTTTGTAAAAGCCAATCATGCCGATGCAAAGAAATTTACAAGAGCAGATGATCTTCCGGATTCTTTAAAAACAGTGTATGATGAAGAACTGAAGCGTTTATTAGCCAGCACCAAAGATGAAACCCTGACCTATGGTATCACAGGCCCTGTGAGCTACCAGAAAGCCAAAGAAGAAGAACTGAACCTGGGTCTGGACCTGCAGGGTGGTATGAACGTAACCATGGAAGTGGAAATGACCGGACTGCTGAGAACATTAGCCAGCAACTCCAAAGACCCTTCTTTCCTCGCAGCCTTAAGCAATGCAGAAAAACAAAAAAAGAACAGTGATGCAGATTTTGTATCCCTGTTTGCTACAGAGTATAAAAAACTGGCCGGCGAAGGAAAAATGGCCGCCCTGTTTTTTGCCGCCAACGCAAAAGATATCAAGATCGGCGACAGTGATGATAAAGTAGCATCCGTACTGCGTAAAAACGCAAAAGATGCTTTCGATAATACATTCCGGGTATTGAATAACCGTATCGACCAGTTTGGAGTGGCGCAGCCTTCCATCAGCCCCAACCCCGACCGTGGTACTATTACTGTTGAACTGCCCGGCATCAAAGACAAGGACAGGGTAAGAAAACTGTTGCAGTCAACCGCCAACCTTCAGTTCTGGGAAACTTACCGGCTCGATGATCTGCAACCCGCTATCGTGAAATCAATCACCGACTACAATAATTTTATCAAAGGAATTGAAACAGATAGCGTAGCCAAAACAACCACTGATTCTGTCCCGGCTGTTGCAAAAACTCCTGTTGATACGGCGAAAGATAAATTATCTGAACAGGTAGGAATTGATTCCCCTGCAACCGCAGAAACAGTAAAAACCGACGAAGGCAAACCCGGCCTGGATAAACTGATCCAGTTTTCCCCGGCACAAGGTGGAATTGGCCTTGTCAATGCAGATAAGGATTCTGCCGAAGTACGTAAGATTTTAACCTCTCCGCTGATCAGTAAGAATTTCCCTTCGGATGCCCGTTTCGCTTTTGGTATCCCTGTTAAAGCAGATAAGAAAATGGTGCCATTATATGTTTTAAAAACATACAACCGGGAAAAAGCACCGATGGAAGGAGAAGCGATCAGTGATGCTTACCAGGATTATGATAACGCCAACCCGATCGTTTCACTGGAGATGAACAGCCAGGGTGCAGTTGATTGGGGTAACCTGACCGATAAAACCAAGAAAACAGCAACTTTTCCCGGTGTTCCCATTGCTATCGTACTGGATGGCATTGTTTATTCTGCACCTGTTGCGGAACAAAAACTGGGTGACCGTTCCCGGATCACCGGCGACTTCACCGTACTGGAAGCACAGGATCTGGCCAACATCCTGAAGTCTGGTAAATTATCGGCACCTGCCAAGATCTTACAAGACCAGGAAGTAGGACCCACACTGGGTAAAGAAGCCATCAATGGTGGTGCCATGGCATTCTTCATTTCGTTTATCGTGATCTTCCTCCTGATGCTGGTCTATTATAATACCAGCGGATGGATCGCTAATATTGCCCTGATCTTAAACCTGCTCTTTACCGTTGGTGTACTCACGGGTCTTGGAGCTACTTTAACAGCACCCGGTATCGCCGGTTTGGTACTCACTATCGGTATGGCCGTGGATACGAACGTAATCATTTACGAACGTATCAAAGAAGAACTCACAAAGGGCAAAGGATATATCCCGGCTATCAATGAAGGGTATAAACGTTCCTTACCGCCTGTACTGGATGGTCACATCACGATCCTGTTAACAGCGATCATTCTTTATTACTTCGGATTAGGTCCGGTGAAGGGTTTTGCCACCACGCAGATACTCGGTATCCTGTTGTCACTGTTCTGCGGTATCCTCGTGAGCCGCTGGATCAGTGATATCTTTACCAATAAAAAACGCCACCTGCAATATTTCACCGGCATCAGCCGTAAAGTATTCCAGCATGCTAAATTCAAATTCATTGAGTACAGGAAGATCGCCTATGGTATCTCCTTCGTGATACTGGCCCTGGGTATCGCTTCTTTCTTCAATGGTTTTGATTATGGTGTGGAGTTCGACGGAGGCCGCAGCTACACGGTCCGTTTTGACCAGAAAGTAGATGTGGAAAAAGTTCGTGATGAACTGAAAACCGCCTTCAAAGGTGAAAGCCCGGTGATCAAAACGATTGGTGATACAAGAACACTTGACATCACCACCGCTTACCTGATCGACGAAACTAACCAGACATCCGGCCAGAATGTTGACTCCGTGGTCATGACCACCTTAATGACCGGCCTGAAGGATCACCTGCCTGCCGGTATGACTTATGACGAGTTTGCCAACAGCACCAAATACAAGATCGCTTCTAAAAAAGTATTACCTACCATCTCGGATGACCTGAAGAGAGGAGCTGTGAAAGCGACCCTTTTTGCACTGCTCGCTATCTTCCTTTATATCTTCATCCGTTTCCGTGACTGGAGATACTCACTCGGAACGATCGTTGCCTTGCTGCACGACGTATTGGTAACACTCATCGTCTTCTCCTTTGCCCGGGCCATCGTACCGTTCCCGCTGGAAATTGACCAGCACTTTATCGCGGCGGTACTGACGGTGATCGGTTTCTCGATGAATGATACCGTGATCGTATTTGACCGGATCCGGGAAGACAGGAAACTGTATCCTTCCGCAGCATTGGGTGATACGATCAACAGGGCGATCAATGAAACCCTGAGCCGTACGATCATGACCTCGCTGACCGTATTCTTAACCATCCTGATCCTCTTCATCTTTGGTGGTGAAGTGACAAGAGGTTTCGCCTTTGCGATGCTGATCGGTGTGGTAACCGGTACCTACTCTTCTATCTTTGTGGCAGCACCGATCCTGGTGGACTTAGGTACGCCGAAAGGAAAGAAAACAGCAGTAGCTGCAAAGCCTGCTGAAACAAAAGCATAATAAAGCATCTTTATAGTAAAAGCCTGTTCATTTAGAACAGGCTTTTTTATTTCCCGGCAGTGATCAAATAAAAAAAGCTTCCGGTAAGGAAGCTTATGAGTTGTTAGCAATTTTAATTGTTACACGGCAAAACTGGTTCCGCACCCACAGGTGCTGCTGGCATTGGGGTTCTTGAAGGTGAAGCCACGGTTATTCAATCCATCCTGCCAGTCCACCAGCATACCATAGAGATAGATCTGGTGAGCTTTGTCCATCACACAGGGGATTCCTTCCACTTCAAAAGTCATATCATTATCCGTTTGCTGATCGAAGCCGAGCACATAGGTCATGCCGGAGCAACCGCCGCCTTTCACTCCCACTCGTAATACCTGGGTGTTATCGAAATTGTCAGCACCCATCAGTTTCCTGATCTCCGCCACAGCGCCTGCTGTCAGTGTTACCGGGTTGGTCATTGTCATTTCCATACAGCAAAAATAACCAATGATTCCAAGGAAAAGAAGCCCCCGGTTTCCGGGTTCAGGAATTTTAACAGCGGGGCTGCTGTCCCCCATCACTTGCCACTCGCCTTTCCTTCCCTATTTTTGCTGCAACACAAATACATTTCCTATGGATCTGAACATGATCACTTTCCTGACCGCCATCGTTGCCTTGCTGATCGCCCTCTACAGTTTCTACCTCGTGAATGAATTAAAGAAGAAAAGAGCATCGGCTGAACCCGCTGATGGTTTTACCAGCCGCCCTCTGCAATTACAAGCCTATGAACGGCTCGTGATGCTGGCAGAACGCATCGCTATTCCCAACCTGGTGAGCCGTGCCAACCAGCCCGGGCTGGATGCAAGACAAATGCAACGCCTGCTGATCGACAGTATCAAACAGGAATACGAATACAATACCACGCAGCAGATCTATGTGAGCCCCACGGCCTGGGAAGCCGTCAAGAACCTGAAAGACCAGAATATGCTGATCATAAACCAGGTGGGTGCCAGCTTACCCGCTGAAGCCAGTGGCCTGGATATGAACCGGCGGTTATTGGAATTTATGATGGCTAGTAAAAAAGGAGCTTTGCATGAGATCGTGATGGAAGCGTTGAATTTTGAAGCGAAGAAGATGATGAGGTGAGGGAGATAGTCCATCGGCAATAGTCCATTGACCATCGCTTAAACAATTGATCATGCCGTTTAAATTTGAAAATTTAAAGATCTGGCAAAAAGCTTTTGACCTCAGTGATGCTATCCATGGCTGTGCATTACAATTCCCGAAGATTGAATTATTCAGTCTTTGTTCCCAAATAAAAAGAGCCGCTGATTCAGTAGTATTAAATATATGCGAAGGCAGTACCGGTCTGTCCAATGCAGAATTTGCAAGATTCCTGAATATCTCCCTGCGTTCGGCAATTGAAGTGGTGGGCTGCCTGATGTTGGCCCGCAAAAGGAACTACCTGGACGAAGAAACATATAAGCGGCTTTATGATGAATACGATCATCTTTGCCGGATGATCACCAAATTCAGAGACTCCTTACCCTGATTGACTCATCCCGCTGACCGATGGACAATGGGCCATGGTCAATGGACAAAATAAACAGAATGGAAGAGAAGAAAATATACACCGACAGCGGAATCGAAATAAAAGCTCTTTATACAGGACAACAAACTGAATTACCCGGTCAGTTTCCTTTCACCCGGGGTGTGCAACCCGATATGTACCGCGGCAAACTCTGGACCATGCGCCAGTATGCCGGTTTCTCCACGGCGGAAGAAAGTAATAAACGTTACCACTATTTATTATCCCAGGGTGTCAGCGGACTGAGTGTGGCCTTCGATCTGCCCACGCAAATTGGTTACGACAGTGATCATGCATTATCCGAAGGCGAAGTGGGAAAAGTAGGTGTGGCGATTGACAGCATTGAAGATATCCAGACCCTGTTCAATGGTATCAAACTGGAAGAGGTCAGTACCTCCATGACCATCAATGCAACCGGTTTTATTTTGCTATCCTTTTATGTGGCCCTTGCCAAACAACAGGGTGCTGACCTGAAAAAAATTTCCGGTACCATCCAGAATGATATTCTGAAAGAATATGCTGCCAGGGGAACCTATATCTATCCTCCCAAACCTTCCATGCGCATCATCACCGATATCTTTGAATGGTGCAGCAAAGAAGTGCCGAAGTGGAATACCATTTCAATATCCGGTTACCATATCCGGGAAGCCGGTTCTACCGCCGTACAGGAAATTGCTTTCACCCTCAGCAATGGGAAAGCCTACGTGGAAGCAGCCTTAAAAAAAGGATTAGATATAAATGTATTTGGCAAACGCCTCTCCTTCTTCTTCAATGCCCATAATAATTTGTTTGAAGAAGTGGCCAAGTTCCGGGCCGCAAGAAGAATGTGGGCGAAGATGATGAAAGACCTCGGTGCCACCGATGAAAAAGCGATGATGCTCCGTTTTCATACCCAAACCGGTGGCAGCACACTGACAGCACAACAACCCCTCAATAATATTTCAAGGGTAACAATACAAACCTTAGCTGCCGTACTGGGCGGCACACAATCCTTACACACCAATGGCTATGATGAAGCATTGAGCTTACCCACCGAAGAAGCCGCAAGGATCGCTTTGCGCACCCAGCAGATCGTGGCTTTTGAAAGTGGTGCTCCGGATACCGTGGATCCGCTGGCCGGTTCTTATTTCATCGAGAGCTTAACCAGCGAAGTGGAAACAGCCGCCTGGCAACTGATCCAAAAAATAGATGCGATGGGTGGCAGTGTATCCGCCATTGAACAGGGTTTTATTCAGGATGAGATTGCCCGCAGTGCTTACGAATACCAGCGTAATATCGAGACCGGAGAAAAGATCATTGTCGGCGTCAATAAATTCCAGGTGAAAGATGAAGCTCATATACCTATGATGAGAGTGGATGACAGCATCCGTACCGTGCAGGTGGAAAAATTAAACCGGCTGAAAAACAACCGGGACCATGCCAAAGTAGACCAATGCCTGCAGGAACTGAATGACCGTGCCGTAAGCGGGGAGAATATTATGCCTGCCGTGGTGGATGCGGTGGAAAACAAATGTACTTTGGGTGAGATCGCCGATACCTTCCGGGAAATTTTCGGCGAATACAAATAATTACACGGGATCATTACCAAAACAAAAGGGTGATGCATTTTATTGCATCACCCCTTTTTAATAGCCAGTGTTCTTTTATATATATTTTGGTTTGCCTTTCTTACATCCACTTGCTGAGAAAGCGGTTGAACTCATGCCGCATTTCATTGATCACTTTTTCCAGGTCCTGGTATTCATCGGCTAATTCTTTTTCAATACCCAGCCGTTCTGTTTCCACCCGGCCACCATGCGTTGAGCTTTGTACACTCAGTTCATGTACATGACTTTTTATTTTATGTTTCAGGTCGTGAATATTGTTTTGCTGCACGACAAACTGGTTCTGGAAATGTTCTATATCCTGGCGGGCTTCAAAACTGCTGTTCTTCGCTGCCACTTCCACTAATCTTTTTTCCAGGATATCAATATCTTCTTTATAAAAATTCAATCCCCGCAGCGCTTCATCGTGCAGGTTCTCCATTTTGGTGATACTTGTGTAGCTCATGATTGATAAGTTTTATCCGAAGCTAATACGCTTACACAATTGTCCCTATGATTAAGATCAGCAAAAAAGAGCCGGCTGCCTGATTTTCCTCCACCCTTCATTTAGCAGCCAACAAAAAAAGCATCCCGCCAGGGATGCTTCAATACTATAATAAATCTGCAATGTTCAAGTCCCAATTACCAATTACCAACTCCTGGCTAATGACTAACCACTCCCGACTAAAGACTATCGACTCCAGACTATCGACTCCTAACTACCCTTTCTTACTCTCCTTCGCCCACGCATCTTTCAATCCCACCGTCCGGTTAAAGATCATGCCGCTGGCACTGCTGTCTTTATCTAAGCAGAAATATCCTTTGCGTAAAAACTGGTAACGATCCTCAAACTTCGCCGTCTTCAGTGCCGGTTCTGCAAACGCAGTCGTCACCACTTTCAATGAATCCGGGTTCAGGTAGTCTTTAAAATCGCCTTCCTCATCCGTCGGGTCTTCCACTTTGAACAGGCGGTCATATTCCCGTACTTCGATGCTGATCGCATGTTTCCGGCTCACCCAGTGCAGCGTACCTTTTACATGGATACCCGATGTATCATGACCACTTTTACTTTCCGGGATATACGTACAATGTAGTTCCGTCACTTTACCATCCGCATCTTTGATCACTTCATTGCATTGGATGATATAAGCACTCTTCAGCCGCACCATTTGTCCCGGTGCCAGGCGGAAATATTTCTTCGGCGGGTTCTCCATAAAATCTTCCCGTTCGATATACAGTTCATTCGAGAATGGAATATCCCGCAGGCCGCTGTTCGGGTCTTCGGGATTATTCTCGCTGGTCAGTATTTCTTCATCACCGGTATAATTGGTAATAACCACTTTCACCGGGTCAAACACCACCATTCTTCGTAAGGCGATCCGGTTCAAATGTTCCCGCACAAAAAATTCCAGCAAGCCGATATCCACCGTGTTCTCTCTTTTCGCAATACCGATCCGGTCGCAAAACTCACGGATCGCTTCGGGAGTATAACCCCGGCGGCGCATCCCGCTGATCGTCGGCATCCGCGGATCATCCCAGCCCACCACCTGTTTCTCATTCACCAATTGCAACAGTTTTCGTTTGCTGGTCACGGTATAGTTCAGGTTGCGGCGGGCAAACTCGTATTGGTGCGATGGATATATTTCTAATTGTTGGATCAGCCAGTTGTACAGCTCCCGGTGCGGCACAAACTCCAGCGTACAAATGGAGTGAGTGATATTCTCGATACTATCACTTTGCCCGTGGGCAAAATCATACATCGGGTAGATACACCATTTGTCTCCGGTGCGGTGGTGATGGGCATGTTTGATGCGGTACAGGATCGGGTCCCGCATCAGCATATTGATATGCGCCATATCTATTTTGGCCCGCAGGGTGCGGCTGCCATCGGGAAATGCACCAGCCTTCATTTGGGCAAACAGGTCCAGGTTCTCTTCTATGGAACGGTTGCGGTAGGGACTGTCTTTGCCCGGCTCCGTCGGTGTACCCTTCATTGCGGCAATTTCTTCCGCCGTGCTGTCATCCACATACGCCAGGTTCTTTTGAATCAGCTTCACAGCAAATGCATAGAACTGGTCAAAATAATCCGAGGCATAGAGTTCATGTTTCCATTCAAAGCCCAGCCAGCGGATATCATCCTTGATGCTTTCCACGTATTCGGTTTCTTCCGTCACCGGGTTGGTATCATCAAACCGCAGGTTGGTATAGCCGGGGTATTTTTTGGTAAGCCCGAAATTGAGACAGATGCTGCTGGCATGACCGATATGCAGGTAGCCATTTGGCTCAGGCGGAAAACGGGTAATGATCTGCTGGTACCTGCCGGCCTGCAGGTCTTCTTCAATGATTTCCTCCAGGAAATTGAGGCTGCGTTCTTCTTTGTTAACTGCTTCTGACATAGGGAGGCGAAGATACGAAACGAAGCCCGAAGGCAGATACGGGAAAGGATTGCAAAAACAGGGATTTTAAGGGGTTAGCCAGTTGCAGTGCATAGAACATAACCTGTTGCGCCTGCCCTGAATTCAGGCGAAGCATATAATTCAGGGTCGCTCCGTTCATCGTTCGGTTCTTTACTCAGCAATCCGCAGGGTATTCGTCCCCTCCCGGGAGGGGCGGCAGCCACCACCAATAAAAAGCTCTTCAGTGGGGGTGGGTAAATAAGACCGTATTACCCCAAAAAATTCCGTCTTTTAACGGATAAAGAATTGAAAGAAGAATTGTACACTTGCTGGATAAAATAAGATCGGATTGTCCTAACGACAACCTGCCTGCCGGAAGGCAGGTACAAAAAGTATAACATTAAAAGACTGATTTCCAACAGCTGTATTTTTTTGTACCTTATATATAATAACATCAATCTACGTGTTGGGCGAAAATTTTAAACAGCATTACAATTGGCAAAAATATTTATATCACATAGCTCCAGAGACAAAAGATTCGTTAGGACACTAAAAGAAGACCTAAATGAAAATAATATTGAGACCTGGTTTGATGAAGACCAACTCGACATTGGAGACAGCTTAATTGAAAAAATTGAAAGCTCCCTCGAAGAATCAACACATTTCCTTATTATATTAAGCCCAAATTCAGTAAACTCAGATTGGGTAAAGCTAGAATTGAATAAAGCTATTCAGCAAGTAAGCAAAAGACTAATGAATAAAATTATTCCAGTTCAGTATAGAGAGTGTGAGATACCAAAGGAACTAAAAGGCTTAATTTATTACGATTTATCAAAAGAAGTTGTGCAAGTTGTGGAAGACAGAGTGAAATTCACAACAGATGGTTATCCAACATTTTTGAACAAAATTATCAAGACAATTAAATCGACATCAGAAAAAAAATTTACAACTTCTGACAAACTTAAATTTCGTGAAGAACTTGAAGAAAGCGAAAAAGGAAGTTTAGCCAGAAGGGAACTAATTGCTACATTACTCTTACAAGTTGTTGTGTTTTCTACAAGTGAGACAAGAACTGAGTTTATGCAAAAAGTAATGATAAAGTCACCATTGGACATTGGAAAAAATACACACATTAAGCCAATTTTACTTCCGAGAATACTTAAGAATATCTTTAAAGAAATAGTAATTGGACAGGAGCTAACTTTTTCATCAGAATTAGCCGAAGGAACAACCAAAGGGCATTTTGCAGGCTTTAGACGAGATGATTTAAAAATAACAATGCCTTCAAATTTGCGTCGAGAACTTAACATAACTAATGGACCTTCATATTTTATAAGATTTGACGGAAATACAAATTCCATTTCGATTTTGAGTGAAGAGGAATAAATCTTCGCCCAACAAAAGTATTTGCAAAAGCAGGGCTGGACATTGTAACATCAGCTAATTGCAAGCATCAGCAGCGGTTCGGGCTTGAAATTCAATGTTCAGCTTTAATTCTTAACTTCAACAACATATTTTCAACTGGGCATTTGTACCAGGCTGAGCAATCAATGAATTCCCTGCCTTCGCAAATACTCGAACGTTGTACGCAAATTAGCAGCATTATGATAGATTTAAAAAAAGCAATTGAAATTGCACTTACACACATTAAAGAGATATACCCTAATGTTTCGAACTTCGAGGTTGAAGAAGTAGAAATAAGTGATGACGATTCACATTGGGCTATTACTTTGAGTATGCCTGATGAAAGAGTAAAAGGAGCATTAGCTTTATCATTAACTGGCTACCCAAAAAAATATAAAAGCTTAAATATTGACGCAAAAACCGGTCGGGTTAGGGCTATGAAAATCCGAAATATTTAAGCCTATGTTAGCGCAGTCCTTCTTTAAACCCGAAACTGTCAAAGGCATTATTATTGATACGAACCTTTTATTATTATTCTTAATTGGCCTATTTGATAAAAATCAAATAGAAAAAGTTAGAAGGATAAGAACGTACTCAATTGACGACTTTGAAAAAATAATCAAGCTTATTGATTTTTATAACAAAGAAGTTACCGTTACTTCAAACATACTAACAGAAATTTGTAATTTATCAGACGGTTTCAATATTGAATCAAAGTATGAGTTTTTTAAATTTTTAGAGGGATTTCAATCTAAACTAACAGAGCATCAAGAACCATCATATAGTATCATTCAAAATAACCAAACCGCATTTTATAAATTTGGAATTTCAGATGCAAGTATAGTAAACCTGGCAAAAGAAAAGTATCTTGTCATTACTGACGATCTAAGCCTCTATCATTTTATTTCCTCTAAAAGCTTTGCGGCATTAAATTACAATCACTTGAGGCAACTATAAATTCTGCGTACAACATGAACCTTTCTTTCGCAGCCGAGTCTCACCCCTGCCAGGTGGGTAGCCGTGGACCCCGTTCTCCGTAGTGTTCAAAAAAAGAAGAATGATGAAGGGTTGTGGTTAGTCTGCGACTAACCAGCAGCCTCAACGAGGCTGAGCACCTATTTCATCCCCCCGGTTCTGCAAGCTTTGTCTAAGTATCACCCACCGCAGTTTTGTAAAGCGATTATTCAATAATTTGCATCCTGTAAAATTTTGGAACAACCTGGCAGTTCGTGTTGCTGGTGAAAAACACCAGCAACGGCGTAAAAACCTCCGACTTAAGAAAAACCAAAACGACACACTTTATCATTAAAATCGCAAAGCAAGAATGTGGATATTTATTGGTATAGCTTCTATGGTAATCTTCATTCTCATTTTTAGGGAAATACGAGACAAAAAACTATTAGAAACTATCACAAAGCGAAATAGAGGTACAAGAACAGAAAGAGATTTAGTGTTAAAATTATTGAAGTATGGAATACCTGCACAAACCATTTTTCACGATTTGTATGTCAAAAAGGATAATCGGAATTTTTCTCAAATTGATCTAGTAGTTGCAACGAAAGTAGGGATGATCGTAATCGAAGTAAAAGATTATAGTGGATGGATTTTTGGAGCTGGTCATAATTCTCAATGGACTCAGGTATTAGCATATGGTAAAAGAAAATATCGTTTATACAACCCGATAATGCAAAACAGTAAACATATTAGCGATTTAAAAAAGCAGCTCAGACAATTTGAAACTGTTCCGTTTTATTCAATTGTTGTATTCTATGGTAATTGTGTATTAAAAGATATCAATTTTGTACCCAAGGGAACATTTCTAGTAAAATCAAATAGAGTATTAGAAGTTGTGGAAAAGCTTACGAAAAATAATGAACTTGCTCGTTATACTAACAAAAATGAAATAGTCCGCAAATTAAAAGAGGCTGTAAAAAATGGAGATGACAAAGAAATTCAAATTCAACACATCAGGAATGTCCGGGAAAGGTTAGGCAAGGATAGGATACTTGACTGACTTGAAAATATGAAAAAAGCCTTTCGCTAACATGAAACTTTTGATTTCAGCCTTTTTCGCAGCCGAGTCTCACCCCCAGCCAGGTGTCCAGCTGTGGACTCGGCATTATGAATTAGTTGCATCAAATTTCACCTTTGCCCATGTCTGTCCCCACGTACCAGCCTGCCACAAAAAAGCCCCAGCTTGCGCAGGGGCCACCATTAACCTGTGTAAAAATTATTTTTTATCTAGCATCTTTTCCAATAATGCAATCTTCTCTCTTTCACTTTTTAACAATGCCTCATATAATTCAACCATCTTTTCGATTGGATTAAAATTCATCGTGGATTGATAAGCTATTGAAGTCGAATTATCATGACTTGTAAAGGTTGTCGAGATAATATTTATTGCAGCTTCATCATTATAGTTTTTAATAGTATCAGTTGGCACCTTCAACGCCTTCGCCACTTTCTCCAGCATATCTTTATCCAATGCTTCTTTCTGTTCAAGTGCACTAATGGCCTGTTGGCTCAGCCCCAGTTCCATCGCCAGGGCATCCTGTTTAATACCCAGTATCTCCCGTATCCGTTTCACATTCCTTCCTTCATGTATCGTTTTTTCTGTCATAGTCTTAAATTTTAAATACTGTTTCTTAAAACACCCTTCAGCCCCTCGGAGTCTTCTCAAGTCCCCTCCTTCAGGAGGGGATTTAGGGGAGGCGGAGAGGGGCCGGGGGTGAGGTATAAAGATAATTAATTCATCCCCGTAAACCACCGTACTACTACCGTAAAATACAAATTGTATTGGTAGGTTACCGCCACCCACTGCATTTACTTTATACCACAGGGGCACCGCGGGGTTCGCTGCCCACAGGGCAGCGGCCCCGGTTGCAAGTGTAATAAGTATAAATCATTATCATGCGTCCGCAGCACTACCAAATCATCCATGCTTTTTTTGATTACAGCGAAATGCCGCCCGCCCTTCGCATGCTCAATACAATGATCCGTGCCGCCGATGCGGAAAAAATCTGGCAGGGCCGTTCCCCCGCCGATCTCTTATACTTCACTGAAAAACTCAATGAACTCAGCGAAGCTGCCTTTAGTCTCACCGGCTGGTATGATTTTCAACCCGCCGCTATCATAGAGCAAAGCAAAAAAAACGATCCCTGGTCACTCAGCAACACCAGGCTATACTGCCGTCAGCATCCAAAGTACAGCCCCTGGGATTATATGCCCCGTACTCTCTCAAAAAAAGAATTTCTCAATCCCTACGTAGCCCTCGAAAAGTTTACTGCATATAAAAGCCGTGAGCAATGGCAACAAACAATCAATAACTTTTTAATGCATGCCCTCTCCCCCAGCAGCATCAGTGAATTTGATGACGACACCAGCATCTTAAAATGCAGCAGGCTGCTCAACAAACTCATCGAAGCTTCCTTCCTCATTCACCTCAGAACCCAACCCAAAAATAAAACCAGTAACGAATGACAACCCCAAACCTAAAATAAACACTATGTTCTGCGAACCCGAATGGATCAAACTCGTCTTACTCTTAGCCGACACCCAGGAATGGATAGACAGCATGGGCAAAGACCTCTTTGACAAAGTACCCCTGCCCGGCAAACAAAAACTCCACCGCAAAACCTATTACCTAACCATCAAAGCCCTCGCCCATATACTCGAGAAGCACTATTACAAAACGCCTCGCTTCCCCGGCACCGGCAAATTCCATATAGAAGTACCCAACATATTAGCACTGATCAGGGATGCAGCAGATATTGCAACATCTCCTATACCAGGCTCCCTCAATTGCCAGCGCATCCACCATACCAACCAATCCATCGGCTTCGATAAAATGGGTAACCCCGCCACCGCCATCAGCATTATCACCGGCCCCGGTGGCAATATCATCACAGCTTATCCAATCTGCATCTAGCATCCAGCATCTAGTATCCAGCATCCAGCCCTCCCTTCCATATTGTCAACAGTACTACTACGCAATCTGCCTCCATCAACTACCTTTTTTATCAACAGCACACCCACCAATCCGGTCATCTTGCTTCCGGCTTACTCCGTAGCAAAGCCGTACCAAAGGCATGGATAGTGTATGGGGAGTGTATGAAACTCGTAGTTTTACGAAATCCATGGCTCAAAGAGCCACACCCCGGTTTCAGGATATAGTTATTATCTTTCTCCAAAAAATGTTTACAACAGAACAGATCAAAGCGGCGCACAGCAAAGTAAAATCAGGGGCGGATTTCCCCGCCTATATCCGGGAGATCAAAGCATTGGGGGTTACCCACTATGAAGCCTATGTAAGCGACGGGCATACCGACTATCATGGCAATAATAAGCATACCGCAACCGTACCGGCCAAATATGATCCCTTAGCTATTGCGGATGCTCCCAACAGCGAACAATTTAAAGCCATCTTAAAAGCCCACCAGGAAGGCCAAACGGATTTCCTGACCTTTATCCGCCAGTGTGCCGGATGTGGCATTGAGAAATGGACCATCAGCATGGACAGGATGACCTGCACCTACTACGGCAAAGCGGGACAGGAAGTACTGGTGGAGAAGATACCGCAATAAAGGGCGGCAAGACGGAAGGCTTATTGAGGTTTTACGACTTTATATTCTATAATCTGTGAAATAGTCTGCGGTTTTCCGAATTCATTAATAAAAGACATCTCAACCGGAATAAAGTAATGACCCGGAGTTGAAGGAACTCTTGCTTTATAATGCGCCACCCCATCTTCGCTTATCTCCTGAAGCTTTTTCTTTATAGTTACTACAGGTTTCGCTTTTAAACTAAATGCACCCACCCCGGCTGTTATTTCTATGAATTGCCCGGGTAATAATTGTGCTTTATTCTGGCCGATAATGGCAGAATAGGTATCAAACCAGCCATTAGATTTACTCACCTGTTCATTGCAGAAAACAACTAATTTATTTTCAAAAATTTTAATGCTGTTTTGAAGAGTGCCTAAGAAAAGAGAAATCTCCCCGGCTTTCTTTTCCTGAAAAAAAGATTTATAAAAATTCTCTTTATTTTTCCCAGAAGTATTCATCTCCTTTATAATCAAAAATTCTTGCTCTTTAAAAACTTCGTTGATTTTTGGATCAGTGCCCAACATACTGTCCCTGTATTCAATAAGCTTAACAAAAAGCTCGTCAGACGATGCTTTGTTCATTATTACCGGTTGCCTGTCCTTTGCACCCGTTAGCGTCTCAATATATTCATAGGTTTTTTTAGAAATCTCATTTATTCTCATCGCTTTGGGGTACCAAAAACCGGCTCTTTCTTGCGAAAACGCCTCATTCAATTTTTCGTCTAATTCAAACAATACGGAAGCTGTATAACGATCAAGTCTCCAATTAGAACTCCTGAGGCTCTCTTCTAAAGTTGTATACAAGTCATTTCTTTTTTCAGTTTTACAGGATGAAAAAATGGCTACGCAAAGCAGCCAACAGGCAAAAGACAGTAACCGCATAAGTGCTGATTTTCTCCAAAACGAAAAAAAATTGCTTTTGTTATGACAATAATGCTAATTGGTTAAAACCAATCCCCCCACCTTTCCTTACACCGCATCCCCGGCTGAAGCCGGGGCTAAAAACACGGTGGCAAACAAAATGCACCAGCAGCGCCTTGTTCCGTCCTTCCTTCAACCCCTGACAATATAAATAGACCAGGACGGAACACAGCGCCACCGGAGTTCCCGCCTGCCACGCCTTTGTATCTTCCAACTTGCATCTCACAACACCAATGCAAACTATGTTTCCGCTCATACTCACACCAAAGGTGCGTGGGCGGGACAAAAGGGCGGAGCCATTCTTTTGTCCTTGATCTTTTTGCTTCTTTTTCTATCAAGAGAAAAAGAAGAGATACTCATAGGCAGAGCCGAAGGATTGTATCAAGACAAAAAGTAAGGCAGACGGGAAACGGTGTAATAATAAACCCACCCCTGAATCAGATGCTATCGCAACGATTCAGGGGATGAAAACCCTGCATTGCGAAGTTGTAAGTTTTGCAGTTACTATTATAATGGCTTACGCCAGGCTTGCTGAATATGGAGCCTCCAAAAAAACTACCTCAGTAAAACAATGCCTCTTTTATTATTTCCTTAACTTGTTCCTCCATACTTTCAGATGCAGGTTCCCGTTATACAGGCGTCCTCCTTCAACCCATTTTTACATAACCGATTTTATTACAGTAAATCACTGACCATGGCTGAAACCAACCCAGGCCGGGAGGAAGGGTTATATACCTATGACTCCTTCGGCGGCACTCCTGCACAAACATCTTCTTCTAATTTTTTATGGTGGTGTGCCGGTGCTCACCAGCAATTATTAAAACCACTTCCGTCGGAACATACCAAGTATGCCGGGCTGGGTGGCGTACTGTTAGCCACTTTTGTACTCGCTACTTTATCGGCAGGCTATGCGGTGTACAGTGTGTTTGGCAACTGGGTGTGGACCATCGCCTTTGCACTCATTTGGGGACTCATCATTTTCAACTTCGACCGCTTCCTGGTTTCCACCATGCGTAAGTATGGCGTCAGTAAACGCAAACAGATCTGGATGGCCGTGCCCAGGATCGGGCTTGCCCTGCTGATCGGGTTGACCATCGCAAGGCCGCTGGAGCTGAAGATCTTTGAAAAAGAGATCAACGTGAAGATGACGGAGAACCTGCACAATAAAATTCAACGCAACGACAGTTTATTACAAATAGAAAATAAAGCACTGTTAACCGCTGCTGAAACGGAACGGTTACGGTTGACCAACCGCAAGCTGGCCATTGAAGATACCCTGCAACGGTTGCAGACCAGTTATATCCAGGAGGCAGATGGTACCGGAGGCTCGGGACAAAGAGGCATTGATAATTTGACCCGGCTGAAACAGGCGGCTTACCAGAACGCAGTACTGCAATACCGGCCCGAATTAGCCCTTCTGTCTTCTTCGATCGGGCAGCAGGACAGTATCATCACTGCAGCGAAAGCAGGACTGGAAGTAAAACGGAAAGAATATGAAGCAGCGGCCCTTGCGAATATGGGTTTCCTGGAACGGAACAAAGCCCTATCCGATCTCAGCACAGAAGAAAGCAGTGTGTGGTGGACCAGTTTATTGTTATCCTCTCTTATCATCCTGATCGAGATCGGGCCGATCCTTTCCAAGCTCATGATGCCGGTAGGTCCTTATGATATTGCACTGGCCAAAGAAGAACTGATACAGATGGCAGCGGATGAGAATGATATCCGCAAGGATAAAGAGAACGGGTACCAGAAAAAGAAAAACTTTTACCAGAAACAAAAAGAAATGTCGGACCAGCTGGTGGAAAAAATGACCACCCTGCAGCAAAAGCATATTGATAAGGAACTGGATCAGTGGGAAAGGGGTGAATGGAACCCGAAAGACCACCGGGCCAGTATGGATGAAGTGATGCGGAAGATCAAAGAACAATACCAGTACAAAGAAGACAACCTGCTCTGACAAAGTTCAAATTGTTAAAAGATCCCTGTTGCCCCAAAAAGCAACGGGGATTTTTTATTGAGACGTATGTAAACAAAAAATCCGCAGCATCCTGAATCAGTTACCAACCTTTAAAACAAAACATATGAAAAAGATCCGCACCTTTTTACAACTCAGTTTTTTTACATTGGGAGTTGCACTCTTTACAGCAGACAGCCATGGCCAGTCCATTCCTGCCAGCTGGCAGACCGGTATGACAATCACAATGACCTATGGCGGCGGGATGACACCCTATACCGATACCGTTTTCATCAGTGACAGCGGTTGTTATTTCGCTGCCCGGACCCAGGGTAAACTGACCAAACATGTATTCATCCTCACTAAAAATGAATTAGACAGCCTGGCACAATTTCTCCGCCGGCGGAATTTTGATAAGATCAGTGAAGGCGCCAGGCCTGTTCTCACCTACGATAAAGGCAGCACCTCCATCCTGCTGCAATGGGACGATCATTTTGTTGGAGCCGGCACCAGTGCTTCGATGGACCTGGAAGATAAACAACAGGAAGATTTTTATGCAGTAAGCAACTATCTTGATCAACTGGTGGCTTCTCATTCCAAAAAGAAAAAAGGAAAGCGGTAACAGAATATTCCGGGCTAATAAGTAGCTTGCTTCAAATTAGCAGCTATGAAAGTTCATGCTTTTTTTATGGTACCAGCAGTGGCATTACTTATGTCACTGCCAGGCATTAGCCAAACGACTCCCGATCCACCCCCTCCACCTGTTGCAACAGAACAACCTGCCGACAGTGTCATCTTTGAGAAAGTGGAAACGGAAGCCGCTTTCCCCGGCGGGGAAGCAGCCTGGAGATCTTTTCTTGAAAAAAACCTGAACCCGAACGTACCTGTCAATAACGGTGCAAAAGCCGGTACATATACCGTATGGATCCAGTTTGTGGTGGATAAGAACGGGAATGTATCGGATATCAAAGCACTGAGTAAGCATGGCTATGGTATGGAAGCTGAAGTGATACGCATCATCCGGAAATCACCGGCCTGGAAACCGGCTATGCAGTTCGGCCGGTTGGTGAAGGCTTATCGCAAACAACCGGTTACGTTTTCGATTGAAGAGGAAAAGAAAAAACGAAAGAACCGGGGTAATTAAATTGCCTTCAACACCCGATCATGTACAGGTAAAAAAAAGCAGGTAGAAAACCACCTGCTTTGTATGTGAAACATAAACCCTGAGCATCAATGCTTGTTGATCACAAATTTTTCTACGGTCTGCTCACCGGTTTCAACAGCGATGATCCGCAGACTATAGATACCTGCCGGCAGGTTTTCAACCTGCAGATTGTTGCTGGTAACTCCTCTCCATTGTTTCACCACTTTACCGGTCATGTCCACCACGGTCACATCCCGTGCCGTAGTGGCATCTTCAAAGACCACATTTATTTTTCCATCCAAACTTGGGTTAGGATAGATCACAGTTTTACCTAACACTCCTTCTCCCCTTATGATACGGATATCACTGGCCTTAGACCTTCCGTCCAGGTCCACCTGGCGTATCCTGTACTGGGATATCCCTTTAAGGGTATTGGGGTCTGTAAAATTGTAACTCAGCAGGGCATCGCTGTTACCCGCCTGTGCCTGCGAAGCCACATAGCCCACTTCCTGCCAGCTGCCATTTGCATACCGTTCAACTGAGAACCCGGAATTGTTTTGCTCACTGGAAGTTTGCCAGTTCAATAATACTACGGTTCCGCTTCGGCGTGCAGTGAAAGAAGCAAAGGCAACCGGCAACGGTGATTCCTGGATGATGATCGTATTACCACAAGTCCCTCCCTGGCAAACTCCATTACTGGCCGTGTGACGGGTAACCCGTACTGTAATTACACTTCCACATGCAATTGTAAAAGCATTCGTTGTGTAACTGGCCCCTCCAAACACAGTTGATGCAAGAAAACATTGATCAACGACGGGAGTTGCTGATGAGCCCGCCAACACTTCCACCCGAACGCTTTTGGGATTGGAATTAGACACATCGTTCAGTATGTTCATACTAATAGTTCCAGTACAGGTGCCATTACCATTATTAACAACATTGGTCTTCCTGATACCAGATACAGTAGGGCAGGGAGTTTCCTGTGCCTGCATATTTATTGCAGCAACTGCAATAAACAGTAATAAATAAATTTTTTTCATGCCTCAGGTTTTAGATGATGAAATAAGTAACCTGGTTGATCTGGGATATCAATTCGGAGGCATTTCGGAAAGGATGGATTCGGCTTTATAGAACTTCTTTACCTGTCAGTAATACAGCGTAGCTGAACAAGTGAATTTCAATACCAATAAAATGTACGATAATGGATAGTAGCCGGTTTCAGAGAGGAGTGGATGGGGAAAAGGAGCCGGGCTTAATGGTAGTTAAAAATAGTACCTCTTTCCGGTAAATACAAGCCTGTCCTTAATAAATTATCCGGCCGTTTGTACAAGTTAAACCCATTTAAGCACTTAAATTGCAGCTCCTTATTAATATGAATTACGTAAATTTTCCTAAAGTAGAACTGCACCTGCACCTGGATTGCAGCCTTAGTTACGAGGTGGTCAGCCAGATCAACCCTGCTATCAGCTTTGCTGAATACCGGGAGTCTTTTGTGGCACCGCCCAAATGCACTGATCTGAAAGATTACCTGCTGCGGGCCATCAAAGGATTTGAGCTGATGCAAACCAAAGAACAGTTACGGTTGGTAACACTCGATCTATTTGAGCAGTTGAAAAGAGATCATATCATTTATGCCGAGATACGCTTTGCCCCGCTGCTGCATATTGCCCAGGGCTTGACTCCAACAGAAGTGGTGCAAACAATCCATGATGCGGCCGTTGAAGCCATCGAACAAACCGGCGTGATGGCAGGCTTGATACTTTGCACCCTCCGTCATCATACGGAAGAACAAAGCATGGAAACCGTACAATTGGCAGAAGCGTTTAAAAATACAGTCGTCGTGGGTTTTGATATTGCCGGGGATGAAGCCGGCTTTCCGGTCAGCAACCATATCAAAGCTTTTGAATATGCGCAGGCAAAAAAAATTCCCTGCACGGCCCATGCCGGTGAAGCCCGTGGTGCCGATAGTGTTTGGGAAACCCTGGAACATTTTCACCCTTCCCGGATCGGGCATGGCGTAAGAAGCTACGAGGATAAAAAATTGATTGATTTCCTGAAAGAAAAAAATATTCACTTAGAAGTGTGCCCGACAAGTAATGTGCAGACCAATATTTTTGATACCATCAAAGAACACACGGCCGATAAAATTTATAAAAGTGGGGTTTCCATGAGCATCAATACGGATGCCCGTACGATCTCCGATACCACATTGACCCGGGAGTATGACCTGATGGAACAATATTTTCAATGGACTAAACAACATTTCCTGGACTGCAACCTGGCGGCCATTGAACATGCGTTCTGCCCCACTGCCACCAAAGCAACAGTGAAAGAAAAACTGCTGGCAGCTTACACGAACGGCTGATTTTTCAGTTCTCGAATTCGGAACTGAAAAATCCCATGTCGTAAAGAATAGAGGAGGGTGCCTTATAATTGAGCAGGGTATTCTTAATAATACTGCTCAGCTCCTGCCGGCTCATGCAGAAGGCGGCGTTCACCAATGATAGTTTATAGGAATTGATCTTGAAATGGGCCAAACGGGCGGTCTGGGCGATATGATCATCTTCAAATAAAAACTGGTCGGCAATATATGCCTGGTCGTTGTGGTATAGCTTGTTCATACGAACGGATATTGGTTTTATCAGGATTTGGACATAACAGTAACGGTAAAAAAACCGGAAAATTGCTTGCCGGGCGGCTGGAAATGAAAAGTCCGTGGCTTGCGCCTGTAACCGGCTCAAAACCACGGACCGTAAAGACTGAACGCTACCAGTTATTTGGCTTCAGCAGCACCGGGAATCTTTTTTAAAGCTTCTGCCAGGGTGGCTCTTTCTTTGGAGACTCTCCGACCCCGGAAGAACAAATAGAGATTAAAGAAAAGCATGATACCAAGATAGATACTGAATCCGCCGATCTTGGTGCTCAGGATCTCCAGCATACTGCGGCTGTCAAAAATTTCAGCCGTCACTTCCATGATCACCAGGGCGAAACCGAGGTTCAGTAAATAGAAACCGGTTTCAAAAAGCTTGTTGGTGGATAAAGCAATATCCGACCGCCCGTGAAAAATATCCAGCATAAAAGCACGGCTGTTGCGGAAGAGGGTATGCGCCACGTACCAGGTCAGTACAATAACAATAGGGAGATAAATGAGATAGGCGATGAAATTAAGTGAGTTGTTCATGATCGTATGATTTATGGTGTAAGGAATGAGTTTGCTTTTGACTGAAAAGAAAAATGACGGCCATGTTCATAAAGTGGATCACCGCCAGTGTCAGCATGATCTTACCGGTCATACTGGTTATACTCACCAGCATTTCTGTCCAGGTATGGATCGTCTTCCAGGAACGGATCATTAACGCAGCATAGCCCAGGTTGAGCAGGTAATATCCCACCAGTAATGCCTTGTTGATAAAACCGGTCAGTTTTTCATCTCCCTTTAATAACCGGAGAATATACAAACGGCCATTCCGGTAAAAAACGAACCCGACATGAACGGTAATAAACCAGGTGATGAGTAAGTAGAAGATGTAAGTGAGGGTGTTCATAGCAGTGTGTTGGCGTGATACAATCCCTTTGACGGCTCAAAGATAATTGTGTTTTTCATATTTTCAATATTTTCTGAAAATTAATTTAAAATAAAACCCCGGCCATTGCCGGGGCTGCTGCATACCATCCACTCAACCATCAAAAAGGTTGTACCCTCCCGGAACCTGATATATGCGTGGTAATAACCGGGTTGCCCCTGTAACGGACTGACCCACTGCCGGAGATACGGGCCTCCAGGCTTTGCAGCAGGTTGACCCAGATATCGCCGGAGCCGCTGGTCTCGGTCACTGCTTTATCGGATACCACTCCTCCAAGGTCGATCTTCCCGCTGCCGCTGATGCGGAGTGATTGTTCTTTGATAAGACCACTTGCCACTTTAATATCACCGGATCCGCTGACCGTAGCGGTGAGTTTATCCGTTAAACTAATATGATCGGCATGGATACTTCCCGATCCACTGACACGAAGGTTACAGGTAGTGGCACTGAGGCTGCCGGTCATAAAGAAATTACCGGAACCACTGAGATTGACCATATCAGCAAAAGGAGCACTTATATTGACGGTAATATCTTCATGTGATTTGACCCGTTTGCCATCTTTGATCTTGATGACCAGTTCATCACCCACTTTATTCGTTTCTAAAATATCCAGGATATTCTGCTGTGCCTGCACTTCTACTTTGTATACAGGATCGATCTTATAATTTACCCTGCCACTGATACTGACGGACACCCCTTTAAAACCGGTAACGCTTCTTGTTTGTGTTACCACGGGGCCCTCTCCTACTACTTTTTCACAAGAAGTAAAGAATACTGATGAAAGAACTGCTAATAATACAATACTTGTCTTTTTCATGATTTGTTGTTTTTGATAATTGATAAGGTTTATATGCTATTTAAATTTTACAAAATTCAATGCTGGTTTAACTACAGTCAAGAACTATTGTCATGAACTGAACTGTTGGGCTATTGAACTGCTGTATCAGAACTCCACTTTATAATTCAATACGGGAATGATACCGGTCTGGTACAGGTTTTTAATTTGTTCTTTGTCTTTATCATAATACTGGTTGAACAGGTTCAGGCGGTTGGTCAGGTTCTGTATGTCCAGTGATAAGGTGCTCGTCATGTGCCTGCGGTTCCATTTGATGCTTACCCGCAGGTCCGTTCTGAAATAAGCCGGGTTTTGCAAACTGTAGGCTTCCTTTTCTTTGAATACGGTATAGCCTGCCGATCTTGATGCTGCCAGGTCAATAGGTGTTGTCCTTAATCCTCCCGCAGCAATCGTCCGCAGGTTCAGCCCGATCGTTTTCGATTTTCGCTCATTTACAAAATCCTTCCCGGTAATGAGGGTGATAATATAGTTCCCGTTGAATCTTGTGTTTCGTTCTATTCCATCCGCTGCCGTATATTTTGACTGGTAGAAGGAATTACTGAGGGTGAAGTAGAAATGATCCTGCAGGTATCTTTCCAGTGACAATTCCACGCCATAGTTCTTTCCCTTTCCTTTATTCACCAATGGATCGGTTATATAATCATATTCAATGTTCAGGGTGGAAATGGTACTGCTGTCATGCGTTGCAACCGGCACATTGAATAACTGCTGGTAATATACTTCTGCCTTCAGCTGCATATTCTTTGCCAGCCGGTAACTGTATGAGAGCACATAATGATGCGAACCGGTCAGGTCCAAATTCCTGTTGGGCATTATAGTTTCACCCGATGGCAAAGTCGTTTGTGCAAAATAAACATTGAGTGTCTGCACCTGGCTGTGTAATCCATAACCCGCTGCCAGGCTGCTGCGGTTACTCATGTTCCATTTAGCAGAAAGTCTTGGTTCAACAGAAGATGTATTATTATGCGCCAGCCCCAGGTAATGCAGCCCGGCTGTCAGTGCCACTTCATTCGATGGCTTATATTGCCATTGTGCAAATGCCTGTCTGGTGGGGGTACTGCCCCTGCTGTTCAGTTTTTCTTCGAGCGGATCACCATCATGGTCTGCTGATAACCTGTAAAATTTATAGTTGATCTCTTTATTAATAAATCCTGCCCGCAGGTTCAGCCGCTTACTGAATTGATAATTGGCCGTGATATTGAATAAAAGATTTTTGGTTATAAATTTTTCCCGGTGGGTTGTGGTCAATGAAAGATCATCTTCTGTAAAATCTTCATCATAGGCAATTTTGGTTGTGGAAATTCCAATGCCTGTATTGATCTTTAATTTACTGCCCACCAGCAAGGAATGGTTGATCCCACTCATTCCTGTATTGGAAATAAATGTTGAAACATAGCGGTCTCCCCGGCTCTCCCACTTGGAAGAATCTTTTTCCGGCTGGTAATCCTGGTCGCTCAATCCACCAAAACCAAAGATGGTAAAGCTCCCTGCTTTTTTAGTGGGAAGAAAAATATGGTAAGAAAGATCCTGGAAATTGGTCATGTTATCATTGGGCAGCACCCCGATCTTTCCCAGCAAGGAAAGCGTTGAATACCGGTAATTGATAAGATAGGAACCTTTATAGTTTTTGGAGAAGGGTCCTTCAGCCGAAGCATTCAATCCCAACACACCAGCCTGCAGGGAAAATTCTTTTTTCTCATTATTCCCTTTTCTCAGTTTCAGATCGAATACGCCACTCAGGGCATTTCCATATTCGGCTGCAAAAGCAGAGGTCACAAAATCTGAATTCGCCAATAACTGGGAACTGAGAATAGAGATACCTCCGCCGCTTAATCCCGGCTGGCTGAAATGGTTCGGCGAAGGAATATCCATGCCTTCCATTCTCCATAACAAACCGGTGGGGGAATTACCGCGGATGATAATATTGTTATTCCCGTCATCATTGGCCATTACCCCGGGGAAAGAAGCGGCCATGCGTAAAGGGTCATTTACCGCCGCTGCATATTTCTGTGTTTCTTCTACCGTAAAGGCTCTTGCACTGACGGCACTCATATCATTGAGTGGCTTATTCTTTTTATTATTGGCTTTAATGACCACTTCGCTTTCCGTACGCACCAATATTTCGAGCGGAACTGTCAATACCGTTTCTTTACCTGAATTAATAACAATATTATCCAGTACGGCCTCTTTAAAACCAGAAAAGCTGACGATAATTCGATAAGTACCGACTGCGAGATTCCTGAAACGAAAGATCCCGTTTGCATCAGTGATCACGGATTGATCACCGATCGTTACGGTAGCACCCTGCAGGGGTTGTTGTAAAACCTGGTCGGTGACAGTACCCCGGAGTTGTTGGGTGAACTGCGCTTTGGTGACCAGTGTTAACAAGGATAAGGCAATGAGAAAACGAATCTTCATGTTCTTCTTTGTTGTAGTTGATTAATGGTTTTATACTACAACAACTGAAGTAATTCTTACCCCTACCCGTTAACAAAATTTTAGAAGAAATGGATACCGGCACTCCAGGCAAACCAGCCTTTCACTTTATCACTGAAATTATATTTTGTATACCCGGAAGGCGGAACCGGGAAACGATAGCCGCTGATCGCAGTTGACTGATCGGATATATACACATTAAAAGAAGGCCCGGCGAAAAACGAAACATACTTATTCAGCTTCACATGCAGGTTCAGCTGAAACTTATTGAGGATATTGGTATAATCCCAGGAACCCAGATAGAGATATTGAGAACTTAGCTCTGGATTTAGTGTCAGTGATTTTCTTTTATTCAATGCAAGTTCACTGCCCAGGCCATATCCAAAGCCATATACTTTGGCTGAATCACTCAGATTCGCTCCCGCCACCAGGATACTGTATAATCTGGCATTCCCGGTTTTGAAAGCGGCATTCACATTCATCACTTCGTTGGTAGAGAAGCTGAGCTTATGATAACCTTTCAATACAATATTGATGAGCCCGATACTATATCCCTCTGAGGTATCACAGATATTGATGAGGCCAAACTGCACACCCTTTAGTTTTTTAGTGTAGTTGAATACACCGGATATTTGTACCCCGTTGATCTCTTTATTACTGAAGTTCAGTACCCCGGCGATCTGCACACCGCTTACTTTTTTCCGGGAGAAATTGCCCACCCCACTCACCTGCACCCCTTTCACACTATCGGTGACATGATTATAAACACCGGCGACCTGGAACCCGGTGAAATTACCTTTGACCACGTTGTTAACCCCGGCAGCCTGGAATGCTTTCACTGAATCTAACACCATATTATTGACTCCGGCGATCTGCACACCTTTTACTTCACCACCTACGGCATTGAACAAACCGGCGGCCTGGAAATATTTTACTTCATTCTTATTGATATTAAACAACCCACCGATCTCCATTCCGTTGGTACCGGCCGTATAACCTCCCAATGCATTCAGGGAAAAATTGTTGACGACCTGCCCGCCCATCCGGCCATGTGATCCCAAACCGGGAACAAAAGAAAACTGGAACGGGCGGGTGGTAAAGAATTTTTTCAGGTTCAGGCTTTGCACTTTCTGTTTGGCAGATAACAAAAACCGCCCCATACCGGTGCGTTCCACTTTGATCGAATCTCTTTTGACTATATTATTAATAGTGTCAATTGGTTTTTCATCCTTCACTGAATCGGTGAGTAAATAATCTTCCGGGCTGATAACGATCCTGTCCTGCTCCCTGTCCAATGGCATCATGGTAATGGTCAGTTCCTGGCTGAGCCTCGGCTGAATGACGATAGAAGTATCCTCGTAAAATTCTTTGCTTATCGTTAGCGTGGCTGTACTGGCTTTACTGCTTTTTAGTTTCAGTTTAAAAAAACCTTCGTGGTCCGTTAATGCGGACACTAATTGCCGCTTTTCATACACACTGGCTTCGTTGATAGCAGTTCCTGATTGCTCATCGTACACATGGCCGCTTACAGCATAAATTCTTTCTTCAGTTACCGCTTTATTTGTAACAATGGTCATTCGTATCGGTGCCCGGCGGATAATGATATAGTTGCCGCTTTCCCTGAATTCGTAGGCAGTATTGAAAAGGGTACTTAATATCTCCTTCACGGTTTTGTCACGGGCATTCAATGTAACCAGGCTATCTTTCTTTATAATATTTGAGTTGTACGAAAAATAGAAATCGCCTTTATTACTCAGAATCTCCAGTACATTATCCAGCCGTTGCCTGTTCACTTCCAGGGAAATATTTTTACCTAAAAGATTTTGCCCCCAACAGCCCAGGCTCACAAAAAGAAGAACTACCGCTCCCAAAAATTGACCGTATCTCATCACACTTATTGAATTATTCAAGGATTATTTTATCACCGGTCTTTGTAACCTTAATACTAAAGGTCAGCCGGATCACTTCCAGCACCTGGTCCAATGATTCGTTGACAAAAGTGGTATTCATCCGAAGGTTCTTTAGTTCAGCTCTCCCGATTTCAATATTGGTTCCGTAGGCTTCATTCAGTACCTCCACCAGTTTCCAGAGCGGCGTATCATCACATACAAATTCTTTGCTGCGGTAATAATTATACAGCTGATCGCTTACCACCTGTTTTGCCGCCATCGCCGTATCAGCAGCACCGACCAGGATTTTTTCCCCTGCTTTCAGTTCAACCGTTTTACCGTTTTTAGTAACTCTTACTATACCCGTTTCCACCAGCACTTCTGTTTGACCCTGGTGACTTTTAATATTGAAAGAAGTACCCACCACGGTTACCTGCACATCATTCACATCAATCACAAAAGGTTTTTGCTTATCGGGAGTCACGTTAAAGAAAGCTTCTCCTTTTAAATTAACCTTCCTCGTATTGCCTTTAAATTTTGATGGATAACTGATGGAAGAATTTTTATTCAGTACCACCACTGATCCGTCCGATAAAGTATCACTCACTACCTGCTGTTGTGTCTGCACCACTAATTCTTTGACAGCTGTATCCGTACTGAATAAATTATAGCCCAGCCATCCCAGGCTAACCAATACGATAACAGCTGCCGCCACTTTCATCCAGGCAAAACGGCTGCGTTGTGCTGTTATCTTACTCTCTTCACTTTTATTGATCCGCTGTTGAAATTTTTCCCAGGCCATCTCCGTATCCACGGTGGATACCGCTGCCAGTTGCCGGCTGCTTTCCCAAATTCGCTTCAACTGGTCGTAATACGCCTGGTTCGCCGGATCTTCCTTCATCCATTGCTGCAGCAGTTGCTGTTCTGCTGCATTGGTCTCCCCCAGCAGTTGCTTCACCAGCAGGTCATCGTTAATATGGTAGAATTTTTCTTCCAGGGTGTTGGTATTAAAAATGAATAAATAAAAACAGCAGGGTTAAAAAATCAACCAGTTTAAGACGCAGTTGCTTTAGCGCCTTTCCCATCTGGTTTTCGACAGTCTTTATGGAAATATCCAATTGATCAGCGATCTCCCGGTATTTCATGTCTTCAAAACGGCTGAGCTGGAAAACAGTACGGCATTGTTCCGGCAGCTCATTCAATGCTTCCCGTATCTTTTGTTCCAGTTCCTTGCTGATCATCTTCGCCGGTCCGTTCACAGATTCATTCTTCATACTATACGCCACATGTAACTGGTGATTCGCTTTTACTTTCTGGTGCTTCAGCTGGTTCAGGCATTGATTGTGAACAGCCCGGTATAAATAAGCTGCCACTGAACCGGAGAAAGAAAGATGCTCTGCTCTTTCCCATAATTTAAAAAATACCTGCTGCACGGCCTCTTCTGCATCGGCTTCCTCTTTCAGTATCGTGCAGGCATAGGCATGCAGGTTCTTAAAATACATTTTAAAAACCTCCTCAAAAGCGGACGAATCTCTCTTCGCCAGCTGTGCCGTAAGGGTGTGCTCCTGCAATTCCATGCTGATGGCCCTGAGTCCTTGTTCTGCTATTAAAGCTGCGCCCAAAAGTACTTTTTACTATAACACCCCAACTACCGTTTACCCCTATTTAAGCATGAAAAATAGTTTCGGTTGAACAGGCTGAGAAGTTACCGGGATGGATTGTCCTTCCCGGCTCCCTGAAAATACCACGAAGTGGGAATTGACTCCGGCTGGCAGCGGGGTTACCTTTAGTAGCTTTTATTATTCACCAAATCCCACGAACCATGGCACTTTCTGTTGAGATCATCAAAATGGCACAGAGCATTTTGAATGAAAAAGGACATCATGCAGGCGATATTGATGGCATTGCCGGCAATAATACAGCGGCTGCATTAAACAAAGTAAATGATCTCCCCAAAAGCTGGAGCCTGGAAAAGAAGATCACGGGCCTGATCCAGTTATATGCCAAAGGCCGCGGCATTGACCCGGGTGATATTGACGGGCTCTGGGGCCAACGTACCCAGGAAGCTTATGATCAACTGAAACACCAGTTATTATTTGGTCATACCGAAGATCCCTGGCGGCCGGAGGAAACAACGATCGCCACCAATCCCAACAACTGGCCGGTGCAGACACAGGCGGCCCTGAATGCGTTTTACGGACCGGCAATGGCGACAAGCAATCCTAATCTTACCAGTATGAACCTGCCCTACCCGATGCTGATTGCCTGGGACCCTACTAAAACAATTACAAAGATCACCTGCCATAAAAAAGTAAAAGACAGTATTACCAAAGTACTCACGAATGTATTTGATGAATATGGTATTGAAAAGATCAGGGCATTGCGCCTGCATTATTTCGGTGGTTGTTTTAATTACCGGCTGATGCGGGGCGGCACGCAACTGAGTACACATTCCTGGGGTATTGCACTTGATTTTGATCCCGAGAACAACCAGTTGAAATGGGGACGGGACCGGGCTCTTTTTGCTAAACCCGATTATATCAAATGGTGGGAATGCTGGGAAAAAGAAGGCTGGGTAAGCCTGGGCCGGCAACGCAACTACGACTGGATGCATGTGCAGGCAGCCAAGTTAAACAGTTGATCCATTCAATTTATTTTTATCCGGACGGTTTGTATAAAGGGATGCTTTGCAGGTAACACTATAACTAAAGTTTTGATATTTCGAGAAGCTATATACTTGCAGGAACTTAACCCACCAATCTGATATTTTTTGACTATTAGCTGCAACAATTGGCTGATAATTATTGTCATAAATTAACTTGCTTACAAAACCATATTAATATGAAAACAATCCTTCAAATCTTATCTATGTTACTGGTATTAATGACATTTTCATTTAGCCAGTGCAAAAAAGATGATATTATACTACAATTGCCTGCCGAAACCCAATCCGGCTCCAACACCTTAGGATGTAAAATTAACGACAAAATTTATACAGCAAGGGGCTTGGGTGCTTGTTATAAATATTTAGTGCAATATTACAAGAGTGACAGTACATTAATAATTAAAACAAACAACACCTGTGCAACAGCATTTCAGATTTCCTTTAAAGGACTTTTTGAATTGAAGAACTACGAAATCTTCAATCCTATTGCTAATGCCTATTATTATCGCACAAGTGATACGAATTGTAATTTTTTTGATAGAACTAACTCGCTTCAATCCGGCACAATAACTATAACACGATTTGACCTACCTAACAAAATTGTTTCAGGCCGTTTTCATGGTATACTAAAGCAAAGCGGCTGCACGGATATAAATATCACCGAGGGACGCTTTGATTTTATAATGGATATTTATAATTAACCTAAACTAGCTTTATGAAAAGTTTTTTTCTGTCATTGCTGCTTTCGGCAGCAATCTGCTCTGCAACCTATTCCCAAAATACAGAAGATTCGTTTGCGATCCGTATCAACTACATTTTTCAGCATGTTGATAAAAACCAAGTGCCGACAGGCATACTATCAGATTATGGCATTGATTTTCTGAATTTGGATAATTACACGGGGCAACATCTCCATGATAGCAATTATGTTGGCAATAGAGAATGGTTTGCCTTATATAATTCCATTTACAGCAGTCAGGTTCGTTTAGTATCTGCATTATCAAATCCAGAATCAGTTGCAAACCTCTTTAACCAAAACAACTTACCGAATCAACCCACAGGGCTTGCAATCATGAATTATAACTACAATGCTTACAGGGATGATGCTGTGAGTGCCGGGCTTGTAACAATCAGCAATGACCAGATTTATGATGTGCCGGGTCGTACACAATCCCCCTACCTTAGCAAAACCCTTTTTGCCGTTACCCCCGCAACCAACACAACTATTGCAAGCAGTGATTTTTTTGTTTTTAAGTCAGATTTGGTTTTCAGTAACTCAGGTTACAATATAACCTCTTTAGAGGCTGACAATGGGAATGGGTATTTCTCAGTAAGTATGAATACCCCTTTCAGTTTCGGGTTTACCACATCTGGCATTTACACAGTAAAATTCCGTATAACGCTTTCAAATAATACTCAGCTAATCAGCCAGACCAAAATATTTGTAAAACCAGTAGACAACGGAGGCGGTTCACAGCGATACTCGTTTAATCCCAATCCAACTCTATCCACAACTATTAATGGTTCCAAGCCTTATCTCGGCACAACAGGCCTTTGCAATGTGCAGGTACATTTGAGCACCACTAATACAACAGGGCAGATAAGAAGGCCTTTAATTGTGGTGGAAGGTTTTGATCCTTGGAGAATTATTTCACCTAATGACCCAAATACAAATTTTCGTAGTATTACGTTCATTGACAATTTGAATGAGGTTTTTGAAAATTCCGGTTTTACCTATGATTTCAATGAAGTACTTGATGCAACAGGTCAGTATGATTTAATTTTTGTTGATTTCGATAACGGCACAGACCACATTCAACGTAATGCATTTGTAGTTGATGCAGTTATCAGATGGGTCAACAGTGTTAAGACCACATGGAATGGTATAAGACAACAAAATGTAATCATGGGCTTAAGCATGGGCGGCCTCTGTACCCGGTATGCATTAAGGGATATGGAAAACAACAATATAAATCATGAATGCAGATTATTTATAAGCCATGATGTGCCACATCAGGGAGCCAATGTTCCTTTAGGCATTCAAATGGCGGCACAACATTTAGGTAGTACAAGAGTTAGTGCAGGGCTTCCCGGATTATATGTAATAAATATCGTCCCTAACCTTCTCAACCCGTTTGCTCAAATCAGAGACCTGCAAACACTTTCTGAATCTCCGGCAGCAAGACAAATGCTAATACAAAGGGTTCTCTACGATCGTTACAATAACGTCAATGGCATGTTTAGTATTTCTAAAACAGAACACCAGAATTTTCAAAATGAAATTGACCAGCTTGGATGGCCTCTGAATAGTAGAAACGTGAGTGTAAGCAATGCAGTTTGTAATACAGATCTTATATTTCCTGACAATAGCCAGATATTTAGTTTTACCGGACAACGTACATCAACATATTTTGGGCAATTATGGCAATCGTTAGCGGCAACGCTAGCAGGGATATTTACAAATGTTGGAACATTCTGGGAATTTCCGTTATCCATTGTATCAACAAGAACAAGTTTAAATGTAGACATTTGGTCAAGAGCAGTACCCCCCAATTTTCAAAACGCACAAATTTATAACGGTGATATATTTATTAGACGGAGGGTTTTATGGCTTATCAATGTAAATACTTACCTTACAAAATCAAGAGGCTATTCCGGCAGTACAGCTTATCCACTTGATAATTCACCGGCAGGCGTGTATGACTTGAATCAATTTGGTTTTGACCAAGCAGTAATTCAAGCACAGCTTCCAAGCTTTTTCTCAGGCTTTGTCAATGTCACTATTAACCAAAACCGCTTTTCCTTTGTTCCAAAAATGAGTTCTCTAAATATTACAAACCCGTTTGGCAACTTAAGAACCAATACATGTAATAGCAGTTTGGTTTGTGAGGGACGTACAACTTTTGCCAACTATTATTCCTCTCCCACGGACAATGAACTTCATATAAGCTACAACAGACCAAACGCAGAGTTTATTTTTGCGGAGATACAAGGTAACCCGCCACCCTTAACCCTGCCCCCTTCTCCTGTTACATACAAATCATATACTACTAATGATTGCAATACTGTATCTGTGTTAGCGGTCGGCACTAACCCTGTCTGCTACGACTGGGAAGTGACAGGCGATTTACTTATTAATGGTTCAGCAACTTCTGTGACTTGCACCTCAGCGGCTGTGAATATTAATAGTATATCAGGGTTGGGGGGTACAATCAGGGTGAGGGTTATGTCAGGAAACTGTTATTCTGCTTTTACAAATATTTGCTTTACTCCTTGCCTACCTTGGAATAACCCGAACTTTCAATGGATATGGTCTGCACCAATGACAGGAGAACCTTTGCAGGCACAAGTTGATGAATACCCAGGAGCTACTTCATATCAGTGGTTCATAAACGGGCAATTAATTGAAACAACTAATACGAGTTTCTTATCAACATATAATTGGCCCTGCACGTCTGAAGGTGAAGGTTTGACCGTTTTAGCAGTAACTGAGTGCGGAAGAACTATCGCTGTTAGCGGTGGCACATATTCTCCAATTTGTTATGGAAAATCTACCTATAATGTAAAACTCTTCCCTAACCCGACATCCTCAGATATTTCAATTACGCTTGACAATACTATTAATTCTAAAACCGGAGAAAAAAGCATTCAACCAATTATCTTCAATGAAATTAGACAAGTAATAATATTCGATAAAATCGGCACCACCCGAAGGACTATCAATTTTGGAAAGGGCAACAAAACCGTTAATCTAAATGTTTCCAATTTGTTGCCAGACATTTATTACCTTGAAATTTCTGACGGTATCAACAAGGCAAAGATTCCAATAATTATAAAACGTTGATTTAACTGGTAAGAAGAACTACTTATAACATATGTATTTTATGCAATATGGGCTGATGAATGAAATCTTAGCCCATATTGCATTCATCAATTGTCCCAACCAAACCAATATAAATCAGCGTATGTACATATCTTTATTTTCATCTTTTTTCGGCTGAAATTCATGTCAGACACAACACAAAATACCCCTATTGGATAAATACTTATCCGTATGAAGCATCTCTTTTTTATCTTTATCCAAACAAGGTTATGAAATATCCGCTGCTTTTTCTTTTTGCTATTCTTTCCATCACATCCTGTACTAACAATACAAAAGATCAATCTGAAACAAAACCACCGGTAACAGCCGTTACAGCCTGTACCTTATCAGAAATAGCTTATTGCAGTCAGCCACAGGACTCACTGACAAAATATTTACCGGGCTGGAATATTGTTTGGAATCCTTCATCGGTGAATGGTAACTATGCCTTTGTGGCAACGGATGGATATAATTATGCCATTGCCATCCGTGGCTCTGTGATGGATTTTAACAGGGATGCACTGAATAACTGGATCTACCAGGACCTGCATGTGGCCGTGCAGAAAAAATGGCCTTATACTGACAGTGTTAGCGGAGCAAAAATTTCAGAAGGCACTTATGATGGCTGGGAAAATCTTACTGCGATGAAAGACATCAAATCAGGGCAAAGCCTGGAACGGTTCCTGGATAGTGTGACCACCACCTCAACACCTATTTTAATTACGGGTCACAGTTTGGGTGGCAATCTCGCTACGGTGTATGCTTCCTGGTTATATACCCATTTTGAAACAGCCGGTAAACTGAATGAGCAGATCAATGTGATCAGTTTTGCCGCTCCGGCTGCAGGCAACAAAAATTTTGCGCAGGATTTTGATAAAAAATTCCCGCAGTCCGCCCGTTATGAAAATAAAAACGATATCGTTCCTAAATTCCCGGTGGCCGACAGGATTGAAACATTAGGTGAATTATACGATTCCATTCCTGCCGCCGCTAAGATCGAAGTGGGATATAACAGCGCTACTGTTCCCTTAAGTTCTGTTTTTGATTTTATCAGTATTGCCGTTAAAGGAATTGAACTGGTCAATGGATTTTCCACCTATACACAAACAAACGGCAATGGTCAAGTGATCAGCATTCCCTTATCCGGGAAAAATAATTCGCATGATATCAGCAGCTGGTTTGCCGAAGCAGGCTATCATCACAGTATAGAACAATATGCAGCTTTTATCGGGGCACCTGTTATCAAAACACCGTAATAACCGGCTCTCAGTTTGCAGCAATACTCTCTCTTGTTTTGCGGATGTTGAGTTTATACCGCAGCACCACATCTTCGTTATACATAACATATAACCATTGCGTATGCTCATTATCAACAGGAAAATCGTAAGTCACCCTTTCTCCATTTACAGCAACAGGTTTAATATAAACATACGAGGGAGCAGCCTGTTGTACTAACAGCTCTGATAAAGAATCGGGTGAAACAGCCATCTCCCGTTGGGCCAGATCCAGTTGAAGTTCAAGACGAATGGTATCACCAACTACAGCTTCGATCATCCCTTTTGACGGAAGATAGGATGTGATAGAATACTTGCTATAAGATCGTTGCCGGTAAGGCATATAGCGGAATTCACCCAACACAGGTGTTTCCGGCAACAATGTCCACCGGGTATCGTCCGGGTAATGATGCTGACTGAATTTTGCCGGCGAACTCAAAAAATATCCGCTGTCATAATATTTAACAAACTCCCCGGAAGGCATGGAAATATATCCACTGGCCCAGGTGGCATCCAGCAGGAACCAGCTGCTGTCAATATAAACCGTATTCCAGGTATGATTGGAACGGAAGTTTGCATTCGCCTTATTGGCATCGGTGCGGGCATAGCCGGTAATGATCTCAGCCCGGATACCTGCATGTTCGCAAAGTGATTTAAACAACCTTGCATAGCCTTCGCATACCGCCGTTTTTTCCTGCAACACTTTAGTAGCTACCCTGTCTGTAAGGGAGGGCAATGCTTTATCATCTAATTCTTGCTGTTCCAAAAAAACGGTTCTGTTTTTTGTTTTCCGGTTCCTGTCAACCGGCCGGTGATAAGCAATATTATCCGTGATCCAGTAGAAGATGGCTTTCACTTTTTCTGTTTGCGTGGAGCAAGTCTTTGTAAGCAGGAACGAAAGCCGGGCAGGATCGGTTTCATGGTATGCTTCTCTTTCAGCTTTTCCCAATGGCCGCTGGGAGGAGGCTGACAGGGCTACACAAACAAGGCTTATCGTCAGGTAAATTTTCACGTTGCTGGCTGGGTCTCTATAAAGTTATTACAATTATTATATTATTCGGGTACCCGTTACAGCCGAAAAACCGGGACATCCCTTCTCCGGCTTACAGGAATCTTGTATCTTTACGGGGATAAAAATTATAGTCCTATGTCATTACTGAATCAGAATAATAAAAAAGGTAAAAAGAAAGATAACAAGAAAGCTCCTCCCGGCCCCAACCAGGGTTCCAAATTCATCCAGAAGCCCAAATCAACCGGCTTTGTCAGTAAACAATCGAATACCGGTTCACAAAGAGGCAGCTGATACCCGCTTTTTATGACGAAAGAAGAATTGCTGTTGGAATTATCTCAGGAAACCTATGCCATGCTCAAACCATCGCCGGTTCATGGTATCGGTGTCTTTGCCATGCGGGATATTCCCAAAGGATGCCGTTCTATCTTCTCTAAAAATGTAGGCGAATGGATCAAACTCCCCATTGCGGATGTTGAAAAACTGCCGGACCATTCCCGCAACCTGGTGGAAACCTATTGCCTGTATGATGAAGAACATTACTATGTTCCTGATTATGGTTTTAAAGTGATGGATATGGTCAATTATCTCAATCATTCTTCCACACCCAATATCATTTCGGTGAATGATGGTGAATACTTTGAAGCGTTGACAGATATTGCAGCCGGGGAAGAATTACTGGTGAATTACGGCAGCATCGTTGATACAACAGCATACGATTAAGATCACCGTTTCAGGAATTTCCCTTTCAATAATTTCTCCATCACTTCCTCTTTCAGGTTACGGCTGATGGGTATATGATGCTGCCCGATGCTTATATCATTGCCTTCAATACTATCAATTTTTGAAGCGGCCACGATATACGACTTGTGTGTTTTGATGAAGCGGTCCCCCGGCAGGTAATCCTCCACCGCTTTAAAAGTGAGATAAGTGATATACTTTTTCTCACTTGTATGAATCAACACATAGTTCTGTAAAGCTTCCGCAAATAAAACATCTTCATAGCCCAGCTTCACCAGTTTGTTATCAGCTTTGATAAAGAAATAATCTGCTCCGGGTGAGGAAGTTATACCCGAATTCTTTTCTCTTACTTCATAAAATTCTTTCGCTTTTAAAGCCGCTTTCAGGAAACGGTCAAAAGAAATAGGTTTGACGAGGTAATCCAATGCATTCACTTCAAATCCATCCAGGGCATATTGCGGGTAGGCCGTGGTGAAAACAACCGGCGGTGGTTGTTTTAAGGTCCGGAAGAATTCCAGGCCTGTGATCTTTGGCATTTGTATATCCAGGAACAGCAGTTGCACTTCCCCTTTACTGATCGTCTCTGTTGCCTTCAGCGGGTTATCAAATTCACCAGTAAGCTGCAAAAAATCAGTATCAGCGACATATTCCTTAAGGCCCTTTCTTGCCAGTGGCTCATCATCAATGATAATGCAATTAATGCTCATGACAGGTTGAGATTAAGTTGTACTGAAAACTTGTTATTCCTATCTGTTATGGTCAGCTCATGTTTCCCGGGATATAATAGTTCCAGTCTTCGCTTTACATTAGTCAGCCCGATGCCTCCTTTCTCTTCAACCGGAGGAGAGCTCATATTCTCTTTTGAGTTTTCCACACTGAAAGAGAAGCTGCCATTTGACCTGTTCATTGCCAGTTTCACATAATTAGGTTGCCCCTGGTAATGCGAAATATACTTGAAGGCATTTTCCACGAAGGGTATTAACAATAAGGGTTCTATGGAAAATCCCTTTACTTCCGGTGCACACTGAAAGCTTACGGTATAATTCTCATCTTTCCGCAGGTGCTGCAGGTCCACATAATCATTCAGGTAACGGATCTCCTTTTCAATAGGGATTTTATCCCCTCCCATTTCATACAGCTGGTAGCGCAGCATTTCCGAGAATTTATGCAGTGCCTCCCTTGCTTCGGCGTTATCTTTCTTTATCAGGAAATAAACCGAGTTGAGCGAATTGAAAAGAAAATGCGGGTTGATCTGAGACTTTAAAAAATTCAATTCTGTTTCCGCCTTTTCTTTGGCCACTTCAGCCAGCCGTTGCTGCATTTTGGTATAATCAAACATCAGCTTGAAAGCAGCACCCGCTGTGACCAGGAAAAAATGCGGGATCATATTATCATAGATCCGGGTTCGCCAGCCGGAACTGAAATCCAATAATGCCGGCGCATTTAACAATCGTCCCAGCACCTGCATCTTCAGCAAACTGCTGGCGATGATCATCCCTAAAAAAATAAGAATGAAGCCTGCGTATCGCTTTTTGTAAAACAGCTTCGGGAGCAGCAGGTAATTCGTGATGTATACCATAATAGCCAGGTCAATCACTTTGACCAGGGTTACCTGGAAGGCAGTACTTTCCTTGCTGTAATCATTCTTCCGTAAAAAAAACCAAAGCCCAAAGACCAGCATCCAGGTAAACAGGTGATGCAGCTTGTACTTCAAAAAGAATTCTCTGTTGTGCATACTACAAATTAAATGTACAAATTCCCGGCGGCATGGCCGATTACATCATTGGCTGGGTTTGCGTGACGAAAGACTATTTTCCTTTTGTCAAGCTCCTGCTGCATTTTATGTAACTCATTTGCAGGAGTCGGTGAAGGAGGGCAATTTTAGTAAAATACTTTATATGTCAACTCCATTCATGCTGGCTACCTTGTTCTGCAGTTTATCAATAACGGCTTGTTCACAAACTCCGGCTACAAACAAACCTGATATAAAAGTGGGCGGGTCCTGTGAAGGTTGCGAAGCCGTTTATGAATGCCCGGTTCCTTTTGACCAGCTCAATGAAGTGGATACGCTGCCTGACTTCAATGATCCCGGGCCTAAAATGGAGATCAGTGGTATTGTTTATAAAGCAGACGGCAAAACCGCAGCAGCCGGTGTGATCATTTATATTTATCATACTGACCAGGCAGGTATTTACCCCCGGAAAGGAACCGAAAAGGGATGGGCCCGCCGGCATGGCTACCTGAGAGGGTGGGTAAAAACGGATGCAAAAGGTTTTTACAAATTCTACAGCTTACTCCCGGCATCTTATCCCAACAGTAATAATCCCAAACATATTCATCCCGTGATCAAAGAACCCGGGAAGAGTGAATATTATATTGATGAATTTTTATTTGACAATGATCCGCTGCTGACCCGGGAAGAAAGAGACCGGCAGGAACAACGCGGGGGCAACGGCATCCTGGTGATAAAGGAAAAGAATGGAAGATTATATGCCGAAAGAAATATTATTCTCGGGAAAAACATTCCGGGCTACCCGGCCAATTAATATCAGCGGATATAAAATTCAGCCCGGACTTTATAATAGGTAACACCCCGTTCCACCATATTGGCAAGCATGCCATTGATCTTTATCCGCCAGAGTGATTTTGTTTCATCAAAATCAGATTCGACCATACCGCTGGAAAGAGCAACAAAAGAAGCGGAGCCGCCGGAACGAAAAGAATATTTAGCTTCCACTTCATCCTTACTATCGGCTGCGGAAGTGATCTTATATTTTGTTGACTTTAATTTTTTATCCCGGAAAAAGACCGTGAAGAACTGGTCCCGCTGCTGCACCTGCACCCTTAGTTTTCCATGGTCCCTGTACACTTTGACCGTAGCAGGCTGGAGTTCCAGGAAAAAATTATTGGCGCTGACAGTGTCGGTGATAAACACCGGGCAGCGGCTCAGTACAGAATCTTTTTCTTCCTGCCCGGCAGCAGCAAGGGTTGCAAAAACAAAGATCGCTGCAAGAATGGTTCGCATGGTGGGTGAATTCGAACACAAAAAATACGACTATTTACCGAATACCGATCTACCCTGTTACGGGTATCAGGCCGGTTTTTGCCGTTCGCCAAATAAGAGGCTGCCGATCCTGACCATATTACTGCCCTCTTCAATGGCCGTTTTATAGTCGCTGCTCATGCCCATAGAAAGAGTTTGAAGTAGCTGGTTTGAAGTTTGAGGTTTGGCGTGTTTATCGAAAAGAGCTTTTAAATACCTGAATTCATTCCTTACCAAATCCATATCATCAGAAAAAGAGGCCATACCCATTAACCCGCAAACCCGGACATTATTAAGAACATTTAGCTGGCCATATTTTGGCAGGGTACTTAACAAAAGTGATAATTCATTTTCATCTAAACCAAACTTGGTTTCCTCCTTAGCAATATATACCTGCAGCAGGCAATCAATGATACGGCTATGCTTTTTTGCCTGCTTATCGATCTCCTGTAATAATTTAAAACTATCCACCCCATGGATGAGATGAACGAAGGAAGCGATGTATTTTACTTTATTGCTTTGCAGGTGCCCGATAAAATGCCAGCGGATATCTTTGGGTAACTGTGCTTCCTTGTCCACCAGTTCCTGCACATAATTTTCGCCAAAGTCGCGGTGACCGAGTTCGTAGAGCTCAAGAATATCTTCAACAGGTTTGGTTTTGGAAACCGCCACCAATGTAACTGCTTTGGCCTGCAGTTCATTTTTTATCTGTTCGTAATTCCTTTTATTAACAGGCATTTTTTTTATTTACCGTACGTATATCTGTCCTTCTTTCATCACAAATTTCACCTTGTACAAAGCCTTCTTAAAATCTTTTTCAAGATCACCGTCAAAAGCAACAATATCTGCCGTCATGTTTTCTTTTATCACGCCGGTAAAACGATCCACCCCGCAGGCAATGGCGGCATTTTTGGTAGCGGTCTTCAATACATCAGCCGGGTTATTGCAGGCTTCAAAATAAGTATCCAGCGTATTTTTTGCTGCCTGCCCCTGCGGTATCTTATTAAAAAGATACATATCAGAGCCATTGACCACCATAACTCCCTTTTCGATTCCTTTTTTCACAATGGTTTCCCCGGCTGTTACGTAAGAGCGAAGACCATTCAGTTCATCGGCAGTGATTTTTCTTTCATTATCCGCAAAGAGACGGATATAGGCATCGTAATCGCCGATAGTCGGAACGAGGTATATTTTTTTCTTTGCCATTTTATCCAGCAAACTGTCTGCAATACCATAACCATGTTCAATCCCATCCACGCCTGCTTCCAGTGCCCGGTCAATCACGGCATCATAAGTGGCATGCGCAGTTACTTTTATTCCGAATGAATGGGCTGTTTCCACGATCATCTTTACTTCTTCCAGCGGCAAGGTGATACGGCCATCACCCATCACCACTTTTATCACATCAGCTCCTTTAGAAATATGATCCTTGACCGCCTGCCGGGCATCCTCCACATTTTTGATCACCCGGTATTCTTTATCAATCACAAAACGGTTATGAGATGCCAGGTTAAAGAATTGTCCGTCTTCCGGGCTTAAAATGGGGCCTGAAACAATCATCCTGGGACCAACCATCCATCCATTACCGATGGCCCGCTTAAGATTAAGGTCTAAAAACTGGCCGGAATTACCGAGGTCCCGTATGGTAGTGAACCCCGCCTCTAAAAAACTTTTACAAATACCAACAGCCCGCAATGTTCTTTCCATATCACCATTGATGAAAAGGTCTGTTTCCAGCGGATCTGTCATTTTCTGGATGGTAAGTACATGCGTATGTGCATCGATGAGACCAGGAGTTACCGTGCAGCTTTGCAGGTTGATCACTTCTGTTCCCTCCGGTTTGGTGAGATTGGAACCCACCTTTTCAATCTTTTTGCCTTTCACCAATATCTCCTGGTTTTTCAGGAAAATATTTTTTTCACTGTCATACAGTTTGGCAACTTTTAATAAATAAACTTTTTCTGCAACCTGGGAATGCAACAAAAGGCTGGCTGATAATGCCAGTACGACTGAGAGAATTTTCATACAAGAGTTAACTTTTAACGGCTAAGATATTGCAAAAAACAAATCAGCCTTTCAGGATACTCCTGCTGATCACAATCCGCTGCACTTCGCTGGTGCCTTCATAGATCTGGGTGATCTTGGCATCCCGCATCAGCCGTTCCACATGGTATTCTTTCACAAAACCATATCCCCCGTGTATTTGTACTGCTTCCACAGTTGTCCACATAGCCGTTTCAGAAGCGTATACTTTGGCCATGGAAGAGCTCAAGGTGTAATCAAGATGGTTATCTTTTTCCCAGGCGGCTTTTAAACACAATAAACGGGCAGCTTCAATTTTAGTAGCCATATCCGCCAGTTTGAAAGCAATGGCCTGGTGATTCATGATCTCGGTACCAAAGGCTTTTCTTGTTTTGGAATATTCTTTCGCCAGTTCATAAGCACCACTGGCAATCCCCAATGCCTGTGAAGCGATACCGATCCTTCCGCCTGCTAATGTTTTCATAGCGAACTTGAAACCAAATCCATCTTCCCCGATACGGTTCTCTTTTGGCACTTTTACATCAGTGAACATGACGGTATGGGTATCGCTTCCGCGGATACCAAGTTTATTTTCTTTAGCGGCAACCGTTACCCCGGGCCAGTTTTTTTCAACGATCAGGCAATTGATACCTTTTGATCCCTTGGATGGATCTGTTTGGGCAATGACCAGGTAAACCGATGCCGTACCACCATTGGTGATCCAGTTCTTGGTGCCGTTGAGTAAATAATGGTCCCCTTTATCTTCGGCGGTGGTGCGTTGCGAAGTGGCGTCACTACCTGCTTCCGGCTCACTCAGCATAAAGGCCCCGATATATAACTCACCCTCTTTTTTGCCCTGGGCCAGCGGCGTTAAATATTTTTGTTTTTGTGCTTCATTGCCATATTCCTGCAGGCCGTAACAAACAAGACTGTTGTTCACACTCATGCAGACACTCACACTGGCATCAATTTTTGAAATCTCCTCCATCGCCAATACATAACTAATGGTGTCCATCCCGGCACCACCGTATTCCGGTTTCACCATCATACCCATAAAACCAAGATCGGCCAGCTTCATGATCTGCTTGCGGGGAAACTGTTGTTTCTCGTCCCTTTCAATTACGCCGGGCAAACATTCATTTTTGGCAAAATCCCGGGCCGCTTGCTGAATCATCAATTGTTCCTCAGTGAGTTGAAATAACATACGCTTGTTAGATTTGCACAAATATAAGGGCAAAGCCCTGTTGGTAAAGAAAATTTGGAAGCTGCCGCCTTTAAGGTGCGGCTATATTTATTACATAAGTAATACCGCCGGAAGGGTATGTCATGATGAACCACTAAAGTCTACATTTGAAAAAAACTACCCATATGATCAAATTGTTTACCGGGATCATCTTCCTGTTTTTCACATTCAGCCTGGCTGCGCAGACCCGGATCTATTCCTGCAGTTATTATGGTGAAAAAGCCAAAATGACCCGGATGGAGATCTGCCTGCAGAATAATTCCTATGTTTCCGGGATCGCTGATGATAGCCGGGCAATTGCCATCGTTGACAGGATCATGCAGGAAGTGGGATTACCCCGTAATTTCCTTGTTGTTGAATGCCCGGAGATAGACAACTGCAAAGCGGTGAACTACCTGGCTAAAACCGGTTCACTCCGCTATATTGTTTATGATGATAAATTTATGCGGACACTGGACACGGCTTCGGCTACTGCCGATGATTATTGGGCATCCATCAGTATCATGGCACACGAGATCGGTCACCATCTTTGCGGTCACACACTCGACAGTATCGGCAGCCGCCCGGATAAGGAATTAGAGGCAGACGCTTTTTCCGGGTTTATCATGTATAAACTCGGGGCCACGCTGGACCAGTCACAAGCGGTTTTTAAAGCCATGACTGAATTATATGGCGATGCAACGATCGTTTCCACCCACCCTCCTTTGCGCAACCGGTTAGCAGCGATCCGCAGCGGATGGAATAATGGCTGGAGCAGCAATTACCGGCAGCAACAAAATAAAAACGAAAGACCTGTTTTAGCCTCCTGGGAGGATATCGCTATGGAATTATACAATGATGCCTATCTCCTGAATAAAACAGGTAAATACAAAGAAGCGGCCCTGAAAGCCTCCACAGCTATTCACCTGAAAAAAGATTTTGCAGAGGCTTATGTGCAAAGAGGCCTGGCGGAAGCCAACCTGTTACAAACCAATGAAGCCATAAAATCACTCGATTCTGCCCTTACTATTGCCCCATCTCTTACAATTGCCCGGGCCTATAAAGGAAGAGCATATACTAATGCAAAATCATACAGCTTTGCGGAATTCGAATTCATACTTGCGATGAAAAAAGATTCCATTAACCCCGCTGCATGGGCAGAAAGAGCCTTGCTCCGAAATACCCAGGGGTTGTACGATAAAGCGATCAAAGATGCAGAGACAGCACTAGACCTGGGCTACCAGGATGTGCATGTACCATTAGGAGTTATTGGTTATGCTTACTTCAAGAAAAAGAAATATACAGAAGCTACTTATTTTTTTGCACAGGCCCTTGAATACAACCCAATTGATGAATTTTCGAGCAAATGGGGGCAACAGGCCTATAAACTGATGAAAGCGGCAGAAAAGAAACCTAAGACCGGCGTAAAAAAATGATCTTCCTCAGGCTTTAAGCTGAAACAAAACAGGATAGCATGATCTATTTTGACCTAAATTTGCTGTTGCAAAAAACCAAAAACAGGTTATGAAAAAGATCCATATTATTCTGCTCGTTCTGATTGCTGGTGCTATTGCTGTATTAATCAGTTTTCTGAATACTACCGCCACTTATGAGACCATTGCCGGTGCGAAATCAAACCCCGGAAAATTTGTGCATGTAGCTGCCCAGCTTGACAAATCAGTTCCACTGGATTACGATGACCTGAAAGACCCTAATCTCTTAGGTTTTATGGCTTACGACAGCACCGGCGAAAAAATGAAAGTGATCTACCGCAAAGGAAAGATTGAGAACCTGGAGATCAGTGAAAAACTGGTACTGGAAGGACGTTATGATGCAGCAGCCAACCAGTTTGAATGTAAAAGGGTACAAACAAAATGCCCTTCCAAGTACAAAGACGATATGAAAGCAGCGCAAAAGAACATTCAGCATAATGCTGCTACCGGAAACAGCAACGGAAACAACACTACTTATTGAAAATAATTATCCCTCAGCATGGATTACGCAGGTGAAAACCTTTTACCAGGTCAGTTAGGACATTTCTTTATCGTTCTTTCCTTAGTCGCTTCTTTGGTTGCGACTTTTGCTTATTTTATGGCTACCCGTTCTAAACCCGAACAGGATGCCAGCTATTGGAAAAGACTGGGGCGTTTTGCTTTTATCACGGAGTGTATTTCTGTATTTGCCATCTTTGGCATTCTCTTCTATATCATCTACAATCACCTTTTTGAATACAAATATGCCTGGCAGCACAGTAGCTTATCGCTGGAGTTCAAATACCTGCTGGCCTGTTTCTGGGAAGGACAGGAAGGCAGTTTCCTGTTGTGGGGCATCTGGCATTGTGTGCTGGGATTAATATTAATAAAAACAAGCAAGAAATGGGAAGCACCGGTAATGACCGTCGTAAGCTTTGCACAGGTTTGGCTGGCTACAATGATCGCCGGTATCTATGTTTTTGGTCATAATATTGGTTCTAACCCGTTCTTGTTACTCAGAGATTCCGGTGTGCTGGATGGGGCTGCTGCCTTACATATTGATCTGGATATAACCCAGCCGTTGAAGCCGGACTATCTTTTATCCATCAGGGATGGAAATGACCTGAATCCTTTATTGCAGAATTATTGGATGGTTATTCATCCACCTGTACTGTTCCTGGGATTTGCATCCACCATTGTTCCGTTTGCCTTTGCTGTTGCCGGCTTATGGACAAAGAATTTTGGTGACTGGGTAAAACAAGCCATCCCCTGGACCTTGTTTGCCACGGCTGTATTAGGTGTTGGTATCATGATGGGCGGTATGTGGGCCTATGAATCGCTTACTTTTGGTGGTTACTGGGCCTGGGATCCTGTAGAGAACGCATCATTGGTTCCCTGGCTGATATTGGTATCAGGTTTACATACTTTGCTTATTTATAAACACAGCGGGCATTCGCTCCGGTCTACTTACCTGTTCCTGATATTGTCTTTTCTTTTTGTATTGTATTCCACCTTCCTTACCCGAAGCGGTATATTAGGCGAAACATCTGTTCACGCCTTTACAGACCTGGGCATGAATAAACAATTGTTCCTGTTCATGTATTCCTTTGTATGGTTGGCCGGTATCATTGGAGCAAAAAACCTGAGGTCAGTGCTGGGAGTACTGGCTATAGCAACGGTGATGGCCCTATTGAGCAACTATATCAATATCGCCTGGCTGGGTTCATTAGCACTACTGACAGGTATTGGTTTTACTATTTACCAAATACAAACACAGGTACCCACCATTCAAAAAGAAGAAGCTACTTCTTCCAGGGAGTTCTGGATGTTCATTGGCTCATTGGTTTTCTTCTTATCCGCAATTGTCATTATTACGCAGACATCCTTGCCCGTATTCAATGAAATTTTCGGTAAGAAAAAAGCTCCTTCCGAAGATCCTGAATTTGCCTACAATAATATCCAGATCTATGTAGCGGTGATACTGGCTATACTCACCGCCGTAACACAATATTTGAAATATAAAGACACTCCCACTTCTTATTTCTGGAAGAAGATCGCAACGCCAACCGTGATCACCGCTGTTTTAGCAGTGGCCCTGTTTGCGGTATACGATATTACCTACACTAAAAAAGGACCCATGTTCCAGGGTGCTATCTGGCTGGCTGTTGTTTGCAGTATCTATACCATGGTGGCCAATATCTCTTATATCTGGCTGGGATTAAAAGGCAGCCTGAAGCTATCCGGCGGTTCCATTGCCCACTTCGGATTTGGAATGGTTCTTTTTGCCATTCTTATCTCTTCTTCCAACAAAGAAATATTATCAAGGAATACCAGCGGCATATTTGTGCCACTGGGGGAAGGCAGCAAAGAAAACCCGGGTGAAAACCTGACACTGGTAAAAGGCATCAAAACCGATATGGGCAAATACTGGGTGACTTATGAAAGTGATTCAATGCATCCCAAAAAACAACAATGGTATTACAATATCCATTTCCAGCGCAAAGATGGCAAAGAGGATTTCATTTTACAGCCCAATGCCTTTGTTAACTATAAAGGGAATGCAGGGTTGATGGCCAATCCTTCTTCCCGGCATTATTTTGATCATGATGTATTCACTTATATCACTTCCTTACCCGACCCGGAGCAGAAAGATACCACTACGTTTAAAACAACTATGCTGAAACCCGGCGATTCGCTTTTCTATTCCAATGGGTTTATGATCCTGGAAGATGTTGTTGCTAAAAAAGATCTTCCTGAAGACATCTTTGGAAAAGATGGAAGCCTGTATGAAGCATCGGTAAAAATATTTTCGAAGAATGGCACCAGTTACAGTAAAATACCGAGACTGGCCATTGCAAAAGGGGAGCCACTGGCGATCCCTGATACCACCCTCGCAGAGAGCCTGGTGCTGCAATTACAAAAAGTGAACCCCGACAAAACCATAGAACTGGGAGTAAAAGAATCAGATGCGGTGATGAAATATGTGACATTAAAAGCTTATAAATTCCCCTATATCATTTTGCTCTGGCTGGGTGTGGCTATTACAGCTATTGGTATACTGGTCAGCATGGTAAGACGTATCCGGCTGAACCGGCTGAAGGCGGAAAAACTGGAAATATAACAGGCCTAGTACAGCGTTCCTGGCCGTTTTCCTGTCTGTGTATTATCAGTAATCATTTTGTATTTTTAGCGGCTGTGAAAACGTTAATACGATACCAGTTTCATTTTTTTATGGCAGTTGCCTGTCTGCTTGCAAGTGTTTTTTCCTTTGGTCAGGCTGAACAACCATCCCGCCCCCCCTCCATGAATGAAGTAGCCCGGAACTGGGGCTCCAACGACACGATCATCGTGGATGCTATCGTTTATGAAAATGAGGTAATGCCCTATAAGGAACTGGGCATGGTTTGGGTAGGCAATTTATCCGGAAAGAAATTAGAGAAATATGTGAAGGAATGGACCCGGTTGAGAAATGCCGTGTATGTCACTTATCCTTATGCAAAGATCGCCGGTGCCACTATCAATGATATCAATACCCACCTGGAAAACATCAGTTCAAAAAAAGAAAGAAAGGCCTATATCAAGTCAAGGGAGAAAGAACTAAAAAAACAATTCGGTGATCCTTTATCCAATCTTTCCGTTTACCAGGGAAAAGTATTGATGAAGCTCATCAACCGCCAAACCGGTAATAATTGCTATGAAATTTTAAAAGAATACAAAGGTGGCGTCAATGCAAGGCTTTATCAAACCGTTGCTTTCTTTGTAGGCGGTAACCTGAAACAGGATTGGGACCTCACTGATAAAACAGATCGCCAGATCGAAAACTTCGTGGTGGAAATAGACGGGGTCTGGTATAACAATCCTTACCGGAAGTAAGAAAGCCTGCTCCTCCGGCGTATACGACTTCTTTCCAATTTCCATAACTTTATCACCCGGGATGATCTTCTTCTGATCCCCTACTAATCGTTTTAAAAGAAATATGAAACTAGATATACTTGCCATCGGTGTTCACCCGGATGATGTGGAACTTGGCTGTTCCGGTGTATTGATCAATGAAATAAAAAGAGGTAAAAAAGCAGGCATTCTTGACCTGACACAGGGAGAACTGGGAACAAGGGGTACTATTGAAACCCGGTACCAGGAAGCAGCGAATGCAGCGATGATCATCGGCGTGCAGGTAAGAGAGAACCTGAAAATGAGAGATGGTTTTTTCCGGAATGATGAAGAACACCAGTTAAAACTGATCACTGCCATCCGGAAATACCAGCCGGATATTGTTATCGCCAATGTACTAAATGACCGCCACCCTGATCATGGCCGGGCAGGAAATATGATCGCTGATTGCTGTTTCCTGTCGGGCCTGGCAAAAATTGAGACCAAAGATGACAACGGAAACCCACAGGCCAGGTGGCGCCCCTCTTATGTACTTCATTATATACAGGACTGGTATCATGAACCCGACCTGTTAATTGATATCAGTGATGTATTTGAACAACGGATGAAATCTATCGAAGCGTATACCACCCAATTCCACACACCGGACAGTGATACAGATGGTCCCCAAACCTATATCTCCACTCCTGATTTTTTAGATGCCGTCATTGCAAGAGCCAGGATGTTTGGTAAGCGAATCGGGGTGAAATATGCCGAGGGTTTTATCAGCGAAAAAAAGATCGGGATCCGTAATCTTGACGCCCTTGTTCAGGTAGAAACATGATTTTGTACAACAAATCAGCCTCAAAAGCAGTATTGTGATAATCAACACACTTATTTCCGTGATTTTGAGTTATTTTTACCTATTATTTAAGACAACTCGTTTCTAATGGCAATTCCTAAATTCTCCAATGTCCCCCACTCCTTTCACACTGAACTGAAAAAAAGAATCAGTGATTATTTTGAGCAGGTGGGAAAATCAACAACCGGTAATTACAGCCTCTGGTTAAAAGCTATTTTGTTAGTGATCAGTTTCCTGTTTGTATATATTCACCTGGTATTCTTTACTCCCGTTACCTGGGTGGCCATCCTGGAATGTTTAATCCTGGGCGGGCTTACGGCAGCCATTGGTTTTAATGTGATGCACGATGGTGCTCATGGTAGTTTCAGCCGCTATAAATGGGTGAATGACCTGGCCGCATTATCTGTAAACTTTCTTGGCGCTAATAATTTCATGTGGAAGACCAAACACAATGTGATCCACCATGCTTATACCAATATTGACGGCGTGGACGATGATATTGAAGCAAGACCTTTGTTGCGTCTTTGCGAAACACAAAAATTCTACAAGATCCATCGTTACCAGCACTTGTATTTCTGGGCAGCCTATTCATTGCTTTATATCTGGTGGGTATTTGTAACCGATTATAAAAAGTATTTCCTGAAAAGGATCGGGCCGATGCCATTGAAAAAAATGACAACGATGGACCATGTTTCCTTCTGGTCATTTAAAGTATTGCACGCCTTTTTGTTTGTTGCATTACCTATTTACCTGATTGGTTTCACTCCCTGGCTGATCGGCTTCCTGATCTATGGATTGTTTGCCGGTTTTGTACTGAGTATTGTATTCCAGTTAGCACACACCGTTGAGCACACCCACTTCCCTGCTGCTGATCCCGTAACAGGTAAAATGGAAGATGAGTGGGCCGTACACCAGTTGAAAACAACTGCCAATTTTGCTACCAAAAGCAAACTAATCTCCTGGTGGGTGGGTGGTCTTAATTTCCAGATCGAACATCACCTTTTTCCAAAAATTTCGCATGTGCACTATCCTGCCATCAGCAAGATCATCAAGAAAGCCTGTGCAGATTTTAATATCCCTTATATTGAATACCCAAAGATGAGAACAGCTGTAGCCTCACACGTTTCTTACCTGAGACACCTTAGCCATCGCTGATCAACTAATCTTTTGCAGGATAAAAAATAATTCGGTATCCCTCCGGGGTGGAATGGAGTTGTAACACAGCTCCATTTTTTTTATACTGAACAGGGTTGAAAAAAGCAATTCGTATTCTTCTTTGCTGCCACCAAAAGGTGGCCCACCCTCAAAGGAACGATTGAATAAAACACCCACCAGTTTTCCACCCGGCTTCAAAAGGGAATGCATTTGCTGTACATATGCTGATCTTAGCCGGGGATCTAATGCACAGAAAAATGTTTGCTCCAGGATAAGATCATACTGCTCATCCTGTTCAAAAAAATCCTGCCGGAGTATCCTGATGGGCTGCCCCGCAAAGCGTTGCCTGATCCTCCTGACCAGTTCCGCTGAAATATCAAGCAGGGTGACATCCGTAAACCCTTTTTCCAGCAGGAAAGCAGCTTCATATGCATTCCCGCAACCGGGGATCAGTATTTTCAGCTCTTTGCAGCTTAGCTGGTTGATATACTCCAGTAATGGCACAGAAGGATAGCCGATATCCCAGCCCGTTTGACCCAGCAGGTATCGATGGGTCCAGAATTGTTCATCAAGAGGAGAATCAGCGCCTGTATTCATAGCCCGAAAATACAGTCCTTCCCAGCCAAAAAACAAACATTTGCGGTGTAAACAATGATTTTGCCACCCGGCTGTTCCCATTTAACTTGCACCGTTTTCAATTAACCGTTATGTTTGATCTGAGTACGTATGACCCGAACAGTGTCAGTAATCCCAACAACAATATTTTTGGCCTTCCTTCCAATGAAGAAGAAGCAAGACTGATCATTCTCCCTGTTCCCTGGGAAGTAACGGTTAGTTATGGTTCCGGTACTGCCCGTGCACCGGAAGCCATGTTCAAAGCCAGTATGCAGGTAGATCTTTTTGACCCCGAGGTTCCGGACGGATGGAAACAGGGTTTTTATATGCGTCCGGTTGACCGTAAGATCCTGATGAAAAGTGATTACCTGCGGAAAGAAGCCGAACTCTATATTGACTATATCGCACAGGGCCAGGAAGTAGCCGCCAACCAATTTATGTGCAAAACACTGAAAGAAGTAAACGAAGGCGGAGTGTACCTGAATGGATGGATCTATGAGCAGACTAAGGCCTTATTGGACAGAGGTAAACTGGTGGGCATACTGGGTGGTGATCATAGTACACCGTTGGGTTATTTTAAAGCGATCGCTGAGAAACACAGTGACTTTGGTATCCTGCAAATTGATGCACATTGCGACCTGCGGGAAGCTTACGAAGGATTCAATTATTCGCATGCCAGCATTATGTACAATGCGCTGAATGAAATCCCGGAAATAAAAAAACTGGTACAGGTAGGTGTGAGAGATTATGCACCGACCGAGTGGGAATATATTCAGAACAGCAATTACCGGGTGGTTACGTATTTTGACAAAGAGATCAAGAACCGCCAGTTTGAAGGAGAGACCTGGAAACATATTGCAGAAGAGATCGTAAGTAAATTACCGGAGAAAGTATATATCAGTTTTGATATTGACGGGCTGGACAGGAAACTATGCCCGCATACGGGAACACCGGTTCCCGGCGGGTTTGAAACAGCAGAAGTAGCCTATATTTTCCGGAAAGTGATTGAAAGCGGCCGTAAGATCATTGGCTTTGATCTTTGCGAAGTGGGTGTAAGCGATAGCGACTGGAATGCGAATGTCGGAGCAAGGATGCTCTTCAAATTGTGTAATTTACTGATCGCAAGCAATAGCTAATTTATCCGATGAGTTTCATGAAAGAGGATTTTGCGTTTTCTATTCCAAATACAAAAGCAAAAGAATATAATCTGTTTGGCTTACTCATCATTGCAATTAATATTATCCTTTTTGCTCTCTTTCTTCTTTATACAAATTCGTTTGATTTACAGAAATCAGCAATCACCGGACTTGTCGTTAGTTTATTTTTTTTTATTGCAGAAAAAATACGGGGGAAAAGCCTGTTGCACCAATCTGCTATTAAAACTACTTTGATTACCCTTATCCCTGTATGGTTTTTCCTTTTTAAGTATTATATAGCTGGCTTTGTTTTATTACTATTGACCATATTATACCTGATCGCTCAACGGGTAATGATCGTAAAAGTGAATAAAGAAAGAATATACTATCCCTCATTCCCTACAAAAGAATTTGGTTGGGTGGAACTTAATAACATCATCCTTAAAGACGGATTGCTTACGATTGACCTGAAAAACAATAAAATTTTCCAGGTACTGATAAGCGAAAACAATCCGGTAAATGAGGCGGATTTTAACGAATTTTGCCAGCAACAACTAAAAACGGCCAATCTGGCGAATTGACCCTGTTTCTACAATTTATGGCTTTACCACAATCACCATATATCCTTTATTCCGACGGGAAGGGTAATATTTTTGAAGATACTTCCTTGTATGTGGCCGGCCGCAGCGGCTGGGATGCCCTGCCTGTCCCCGAAGAAGAATGGATCGAATTGCCGGATGGAGGTTCCTTATATGAACTTCCCGGAAGACGTGGAATCGGTATTGATGTGGAAACAGGTGATATGCGGCTTTGCGAAAAAGGCTGGGCCGTAGCCGCTTTTATCCCACCTGCCCATACCGGTTTTTATTTGGCGGCTTATGAAACAGCACCCGATGCTCCCACCCTTCCTTTATTTTGTTATACCGCTGCTGGTTGGTACCAGGAAAAATTTTATGTGCCTGCTACAAGAATTGAAGCCGATATAAGACAGGATTGTGAAGGATATGACCCCAAAAAAGTGGCTGCAGGTGCTAAAGAATTGCTGAAGCATTACCCGCACAACAGGTTAGTGTCGCATCTCATGAATAATTGTGCACTCACTTATACCTGTCCCGCTGCACGGAATTTTGCATTGGGCAGATGGGAATGTCCTGTTCCTGCATCACCTGCCTGTAATGCTAATTGTGTTGGATGTATTTCCTTACAACCCGACGAAGAACCCATTGTATCCACGCAGGACCGGTTAACCTTTAAACCAACAGCAGAAGAGATCGTTGAATTCACAGTGCCGCATTTAGAATCGGCTCCTTTCCCGATCATCAGTTTTGGCCAGGGTTGTGAAGGGGAGCCTTTATTAATGTGGGAAACCATCCGGGATGCGATCATTGAAATCAGGAAACATACGTCCAAAGGCAGCATCAATATTAACACCAATGGCTCCAAACCCGATGCCGTAAAAGCTTTGTGTGAAGCAGGGCTTGATTCGATCCGGGTAAGCACTAATTCTGCCCGCCGAGAAATCTATATGCCTTATTACCGGCCGAATAATTATGACTTTGATGATATCATTGAAAGCCTGAAAGTGGTCAACTCTTTCGGCGGCTGGACCTCTATCAACTATTTTGTATTCCCGGGGATGACGGACAGTGTGGCTGAATATGAGGCCCTGCGCAAACTGATCAGGACAACAGGATTAAAAATGATCCAGTGGCGGAATTTCAATATTGACCCGGACTGGTACCTTGGCAAGATCGGCGTAGCGGATACCGGCGAATGTATGGGAGTAAGCCAGCTGCAGCAACTGATCAAAGAAGAATTCCCTAACCTGAAATATGGTTATTTCAATCCGCCGATAGAACGTATCAAAGGAAGATTTGAAATGGATTTTGCCCATCACTGAGCATATCAATCATCTTGAAAAATCGTACTACATTAACCGGGATAGGCCTTGCTGTACTGGCCACTTTTATCTGGTCGGGCAATTTCATTGTGGCCCGGAAGATCATTAAGGATATACCACCTGTTACACTTTCGTTTTACCGCTGGCTGACGGCTTCTGTTATCATTCTTCCCTTTGCCTGGAAATACCTGAAGGAAGAACTCGGTACCATCAAAAAACACCTGCCCTATTTCTTAGCCACGGGTGCAACAGGCGTTAGCATGTTCAATACCTTCGTCTATATCGGCGGGCATTATTCCGAAGCCATCAACCTGGCACTGATCGGCACTACTTCCTCTCCTATCATTTCAGTTATTCTTGCCCGAGTATTTTTAAAAGAACAGATCGGTGCTTATAAGATCGCAGGGATGATCGTTTGTATCACCGGCATCCTGCTATTACTGAGCAAAGGCCACCTGGAAAATTTACTGAGCTTATCATTTTCAAAAGGTGATCTCTGGGTGCTGGCAGCAGCATTTTCCTTTTCTGTTTATAACACCCTGGTCAAAAAGAAACCCGCAGCGGTTCACCCGGTCAGTTTTCTTTTCGTGGTATTCAGTCTCGGTACTTTACTGTTAGTTCCATTCTATATACAGGAGTATAGCCAGGAAGCTGGCTTTGCCGTTAATTTAACCAACATCGCCGTCATACTGTACCTGGGTCTTGGCGCTTCTGTCATTTGTTTCCTGGTCTGGAACAAGGCTATCGGTAAACTGGGAGCCGGCCGCACGGCTTTATTCGGTAATCTCATCCCGGTATTCAGCAGCCTTGAAGCAGTGCTCATCTTACACGAAACGATCAGCTGGGTACATATCGTAAGTTTTGCATTGGTCATTACCGGCCTTATCATTGCGAATTACCGGAAATAGCTCCTTTAACAGGAATCTTAACATTTCATATACCGGCACCTGTGCAAGTTGCACAGGGTTTGCATCGTTAATAACAGCTGTGAAGAAACAGTAATACCTGTCATTAATTACCAAAGTGTACATTTGTATGAATAACAGTTACGTAATGTCTGCATCACTTGAATCCAAGCAAAATTCGACAAGAGCCTATATGATCACGGCCGGCTTTGCCGCCTTTATGATCCTGCTGATGTTTTTGCTGAAATGGAAGGTGCCGGTTTTTGAAAAGATCATTGAAGAACCTGCCATGGAAGTGGAACTGAACCTGCCGGAAGAACCAGAGATACTGGCCGGCGGTGGCGGTGGTGGCGGCAACCCGGTTGAAGCTTCCGGACCTGCCGGTATTGCACCGGAAACTCCTCCGGCACCCGGTGTGGATGAAGATTCCAAGGATGTGGAAACCGATGAAACGGAAAAAGAAGCTCCGCCCATCGTAAAACCAGTTAACCCTAAACCGGTAGATAAGGTAGTTACCAATACATCTCCTGTTAAAACAACACCTAAACCAGTTGAAAATCCGGCACCACCCAAGCCTAAAGCAGTGTTAGGGAAAACAACAACGGGAACAAATACGGGTGGTGGTGTGGCCACAACCTATGACAGGAGTGGAGGTAGCGGCACCGGTACCGGTGTTGGAAATGGAAGTGGTACTGGTGGCGGAACAGGTGGTGGAAATGGAGGTGGCAACGGAACCGGGAGTGGTACAGGTAATGGCCCCAAAAGATTAAGCGGCAATCGCTATGTTATCAATCAAAAATCAATGGATGCAGGTGAAAACCTGAAAGGAAAAGTAGTTGCAGAAATAAGAGTATCCGCAGATGGGATCGGAACTTTTGTAAGAGCTGTGCGGGGTTCCAGTTATACCAGCGGACAGGCGATAGAGATCATCCGGGAATGGTTGCGCAGGAATAAGTTCAATAAAGACGCAGCCGAATCCACGGTGGTGTATGAATTCAACTTTGTACTGGGCGGATAAATGATATATTGAAAAAACCGGAAGCGGCATCGATGGTGCCGCTTTTTTATTTTTATCCTGCTACATGCTGTATCAATAACTAAGTTTGCAGCCAGTATATGAACTACCAGCAAACCCTCGATTATCTCTTTACCCGGCTGCCGATGTTCAGCCGTATTGGCGCTGCCGCTTATAAAGCTGACCTGTCGAATACGATTCGTTTATGCGAAGCCTTGAATAACCCGCAGCAGCAATTGAAATGCATTCATATTGCCGGTACCAATGGTAAAGGTTCAGTAAGCCATATGCTGGCTGCCATTTTTCAAACAGCCGGCTATAAAACAGGGTTATACACTTCCCCGCACCTGAAAGATTTCCGGGAACGGATCAAAGTGAACGGGGAGATGATCACTGAACAGGCCGTGGTTGATTTCACAGCACATATTCAGCCACTGATCGAAGAAATAGAACCCAGTTTTTTTGAGATCACCGTGGCCATGGCTTTTGATCATTTTGCAAAGGAACAGGTGGATATTGCCATTATTGAAACCGGGCTGGGCGGAAGGCTGGACAGCACGAATATCATTACTCCTGAATTGTCCGTTATCACCAATATCGGCTGGGATCATATGAACCTGCTGGGTGATACGCTGGAAAAAATTGCTGCTGAAAAAGCCGGCATCATTAAAGAGAATATACCCGTTGTCATCAGTGAAGTGATCCCTGAAACAAAAAAGATCTTTGAAGAAACAGCCCGTGCAAGAAATGCCCCTTTATTTATTGCTTCTTATAACCGGCAGGTAACCGACTGGAAATGGGAAAACCATCAACTGGTTATTACAGTTGCACAAGAACATTCAACAGACCATAAAGAATACCAGCTTGATCTGCCCGGAATTTACCAGGCGAAGAATCTTTTAGCTGTTTTGGAAGCCTGCCAACTGCTGCATGGAAAAGGATGGCAAATTACCGATGATATCGTTCATAGAGCATTACGAAAAGTAAAGCAACTGACCGGCCTGCATGGTCGCTGGGAAATACTACATACCCAGCCCCTGGTTGTACTGGATGTAGCACATAATGTTGATGGGATACAACAACTGCTGCAACAGATTGAACTCACAGATCACCATCACCTGCATATCATTACAGGCATGGTGAAAGATAAAGAGATTGAAAAAGTTCTCTCTCTTTTTCCTAAAGAAGCGAGTTATTATTTTACCAAAGCACATATACCCCGGGCCATTGACGAAAATGAGTTGGCAGAAAAAGCCCGGGAATTCGGGCTAAAATCAATTTCCTTCAGCGATGTAAATTTTGCACTGTACAGCGCCGCCAATAAAGCGGACAAAAAAGATTTGATAGTGATCTGCGGAAGTGTATTTCTTGCAGGGGAAGTTAGCCAGGCAGTGATCAAAGATATATGGAACAAAAATCACTTACCGGGCCTGAACTCAGAATTCTTTGACCTATTTGATTTTGACTTCTTTGATTAATCATTAATAACTGACCTCTCCCATTCTTTCCAATGCGTAGAGTATGCAACTCACATGCATCGCCTGTATTATTTTGTTTTCTTTCAGCAACTGCTTCAGTTCATCAAGGGTGAGGTAAACCACTTCGATCTCTTCGTTGGCATCCAGTTTTTGTTCGGCTACTTTCTTTCCGCCCCTTGCCAGGAACATGTGTAGCAAATTATTATTCGAGGAAGGATTGGCTGATATTTTTCCCAGGTATTCATAAGATGAAAAACTATACCCTGTTTCTTCCAGTAATTCACGGGCAATGGCTTCCTGCGGGTCTTTGTCCGTATCATCCACACAGCCGCCGGGTAGTTCAATACAAACTTCGCCTAACGCATGCCGGTACTGTCGAACCATCACAATACGGCCATCTTCGGTTACCGGCACAGCGGCCACCCAGGTGGGGAATTCATATACATAATAAGGATCAATGATCTTCCCCATCGGGGTTTCGCATCTGTCTTTTCTTACCGTGAACCAGAGATCTTTGAAGAGGTATTCAGAAGAGAGAATTTTCCATTTCATAGTAACAGTTCATAGTTAATAGTTCATGGTTCATAGCCATCGAAAGGATTTCCATGAACAACCAGCATTACCATTTCATCCGTTCACGGAGGCTGGTGATATGTGCCACATGGTGTTTGCCATGCCAGGCATACATGCCCAGCAGATACCAGAGGCGAAAAGTTTTTTTATAATCAGGACGGAAAACGGTACGGTTATTCCAGTCATTATCGGCCACATCTTTGAGTGCTTCGTGCCAGCGGGCATGCAAAGCATGCAATAAAGTGATGGAAATATTGATTGGCAACTTTTGTACATCGTGCATCTCCGCCCACAATTTTTCATCGTAAGATTTGATCATCGGGTTCTCTTCTGTTATGGCCAGTTTGAACCTGCAATAAGCGTTAATATGACTGTCTGCCACATGATGTACCAGTTGGTGAACGGTCCAGCCACCCTCGCGGTAAGGCGTTTGCAGTTGCTGCTCGTCCAGGTTGAGTACCGCATTCTCCAATTGCAACGGCAGGAATTTAATATCGGCCAGCCATTCAATTTTTTGTTCGATGGAAAAAGGTTTCGGTTCGTATTCACCGATCGGGTAGCGAAGATCAACAGTCATTGTTGCCATACGAATATTTATTTAATGATACTGATGAGTTCCACTTCAAAGATCAGGGTAGCGCCACCAGGTATATCACTCCCGGCTCCCCGGTCGCCATAAGCCAGTTCGGAGGGTATCCATAACCGCCAATGACTTCCTTCTTTCATTAAGGGCAAAGCGATCTGCCAGCCTTTGATCAGGGAACGCAACGGGGCCGAAAACGGCTGTCCTCTTTTAAATGAATTATCAAACTCTTTTCCGTTCAGCAGGGAGCCTTTGTAATGTGCTTTCACACTATCCGTCACCAATGGTTGGGGGCCGGTTCCCTCTTTGATCACCATATACTGCAAGCCTTCCGGCAATTCAGTCACACCTTCCTTTGTTTTATTCGATTGAAGAAAAGCAATGCCCTCTTCTTTTTGTTTATCAATTTTACCAGACATAAATTCTCTTAGTTTATTTTGAATACTCATAAAGTGATTTTATTCTTCTCTCAACGAATGACCCGTCAGGTTGATGAACACATCTTCCAGGTTGGCTTTTTTAACTTCTTTAGGCCTTTCAAAACCGGTAGCGACTAAATTATCGATCAGCCGGTCAGGACTATCCAGCGCAACAATAGCTCCTGAATCAATGATTGCCACCCGGTCACATAAATATTCTGCTTCGTCCATATAATGTGTTGTGATGATCACAGTGGTACCCCGTTCCCGGATATTCTTCACCAGCTCCCACAAACTTCGCCTGGCTTGCGGGTCAAGGCCGGTGGTAGGTTCATCCAGGAAAATAATGCGGGGCTCGTTGATCAGCGTGGTGGCAACAGAAAACCGCTGTTTTTGGCCGCCACTCAGGTCTTTGAATTTTGCTTTGGCTTTATCTTTCAGGTTTACTGTTTCCAGTAACTCCATCGGCTCAACTTCACGGTTATATAGTCCACAAAACAATTCGATCAGCTGCACCAGGTTCAGGCCCGGGTAATAACCACTTGATTGTAGTTGTACACCAATAATCTTTTTAATTTCATTGGGATCTTTATCAAGATTAAGTCCGTCCACGATCACTTCACCACTGGTTTTTTCTCTTAATGTTTCAATGATCTCTAAGGTGGTTGATTTCCCGGCACCATTGGGCCCAAGCAAACCAAATATCTCCCCTTCATATACTTCAAAGGAAATTCCTTTGACGGCATTGAATGTTCCGTAGTTCTTAACGAGATTCTTTACCGAAATGATCGTGTTCGCCATGCGTATGAATTAGTGTGCTAAAGATAATTCCATTTTCACATCTGCCGTCAGGAAAGGTGCGTCTATAACCGACACATGCCGGAAACCAAATTTTTCATACAATCCCAAAGCTGTTTTTAACTGGCTGTTGGAATATAAAATAATTTTGTGTGCCCCGAGGTCCTTTGCAGCCGACAGGCAACGTTCCAACAGTAACTTACTGATACCTTTTCCCCGATAAGCAGGGGCCACTGTCATTTTCACCAGCTCATACTCTTCATCGCTTTCCTTCCAAAGACCCGCCGTACCAATGATCTCTTCGCCTTCTTTGGCGAGGAAGATACAACCGCCCCTGGCAATTACAGTCCCATCCGGATCGTTGAGTACCTCCAGGTCATGGCTTTCTGTAAGATTAAACTTATCCAGCCACTCCAGGTTCAGGCTTTTAAATTCACGATGATACCGTGTTTGATATTCAATTATTTCAATCATTTTCTTCCAGGCATTTTTCGAGTTCTTCCATCATTAGTTTGCTTCCCACAAAAAATGGTGACCGCTGGTGCAATTCGGTGGGTATCACATCTAATATCCGCTGCTTGCCATCAGTTGCTTTTCCCCCGGCCACTTCCACGATAAAACCAAATGGATTGCATTCATATAATAAACGCAATTTCCCTTTGGGCTTATCAATTGTACCGGGATAGGTGAAGATACCGCCCTTGATCAGGTTGCGGTGCACATCCGCCACCATGCTGCCGATATAACGTTGTGTATAAGGTCCGCCGTTCGTCTTGTCTTTTTTCTGGCAGGCGGTGATGTATTTCTTTACTCCTTCAGAATATTTGAAAAAATTACCGTGATTCACCGAATATATCCGCCCTGTTTCCGGGCATTTGATATCCGGATGGCTTAATGTCCATTCCCCAATGGAAGGATCCAATGTAAAACCATTCACTCCTCTTCTTGTGGCATAGACCATCATGGTGGAAGAACCATAGATCATATATCCCGCCGCTACCTGCTGGTTACCGGGTTGTAAAAAATCAGCGGCTGTTGCAACAGTTCCCAACGGAGATACCCGGCGATAAACGCTGAAGATGGTCCCGATAGAAACATTCACATCAATATTGGCACTTCCATCCAGCGGATCAAAGAGCACCACGTATTTTGATTTCTTGCTTACTTCATCATCGAAGATCACAAAATCATCCAGCTCTTCACTGGCAATGCCGGCACAACTGATCCCATGCCTCAACACACCCATAAATTGATTGTTGGCATAGATATCCAGTTTCTTCACCTCTTCTCCCTGTACATTGATAGTACCTGCATCACCGAGGATATCCACCAACCCTGCCTTATTCACTTCCACATTCACCCTTTTTGCAGCCAGACCCATATCTCTCAAAAGACTTGACAGCTCACCTGTGGCATGTGGAAAATCCCGGAGCTGCTGAATAGTGAATTCATCAAGGGTTAAAACTTTACGGTTAACGATCATACAAGCAGGTTTAGGTTGAGGCAAATGTAAGGCTTTGCCCCATAGTTGAAAAGTTGATATGTTAAGTGGTTTGCAAGTAGTGCAAATACCCGATTTTTGCACTCTTATCAACCCGGCATTCTGCAATGAAAGTATTCAAATTTGGTGGCGCCTCCGTCAATAGTGTGGAAAGGATCAAAAACCTGGCGGCCATTCTTCAGCATTACCCCCACGAAAAATTACTGATTGTTATTTCTGCCATGGGCAAAACCACCAATGCCCTGGAAAAAGTCGCCGAAGCTTTTTATACCGGCAAAAAAGAAGAAGCCCTGGAATTATTTGACCAGGTAAAACAACAGCACCTTAGCACGGCTAAGTACTTGCTCGTTACCCATTACCTGGCTTGCGAGACCCGGCTCCGTGATTTTTTTACAGAAGTGGAATGGTTGCTCCATGATAAACCAGTTCGTGATTATGATTATTACTACGACCAGGTGGTATGTGCCGGTGAGTTATTATCAACCGCTATCGTCAGTGCCTATCTCAATGAAGCCGGTATACATAATCAATGGATGGATGTCAGGGACATTTTCAGAACAGATGACGATTTCAGGGATGCCAATATTGACTGGACATTCACTCAAACTGCTGTCAGCAATATAGTGGTTCCTGCTTTGCAGCAGCAGAGGATTGTATTGACACAGGGATTCATCGGCGCTACGGATGAAAACGAAAGCACCACACTGGGAAGGGAAGGCAGTGATTACAGTGCTGCCGTATTTGCCAATATGCTGGATGCAGAAAGCCAGACCATCTGGAAAGATGTGGAGAGTGTGATGAATGCAGACCCTAAAAAATTCCCGGATGCTCAGCCTATTGCTGAATTAAATTATAACGAAGTGATCGAAATGGCTTACTACGGTGCCCAGGTCATCCATCCGAAAACGATCAAGCCCTTACAAAATAAAGGCATCCCGTTGTATGTAAAATGCTTTTTAGATCCTTCCCTGGCCGGAACAGTTATTCATAATAAACCGGTGCACAATCTTCCACCTGTTATTGTACTAAAAGAAAAACAGGTGATGCTGAAACTCACGTCGAAAGATTTTTCGTTTGTAGGAGAGCATCATGTCGGGCAACTCTACAGCCAGTTTGAAAAACTGCATTTGAAACCCAACCTGACACAGAATGGTGCCATCAGTTTTGTTTGTGTGCTCGACGACTGGGCGGAAAAAGTAGAGAAATTAGCTTTGGAAGCGTCATCAATATTTGACGTGGAGGTAATGAAAGGGCTATCCCTGTTAACTGTTCGTCATTACACGAAAGAAGTGTTTGAAAAATTAACGGAGGGGAAAACAATTTTGTTACGGCAACAAACACCGGAGACGATACAATTGCTGCTGCACTAAGATCATTTCTCTTCCACCGTAATGGTCTGGATCATTTTCTTGGCCACAGGTTTATCGTTGAGCAGGGCAGGCTGCCAGGTGCCCATATCTTCCAGCCTTTTGATCAGTTCATCAGCAAAATCTTCGTCATTCGTTCCTTTCAGTACTTTGATATTTACCGGAACGCCGTCTTTATCCACCACAAATTCCACCTGCACAAATGCTTTGCGGGTACCGGTTGGTAAATACGCTACCATGTCCCTGCCCAATTGGTCGAGGTATTTGGCAAAAGCTTCTCCACCACCGGGATATTGCGGCCACTGATGAACAGAAGAAGGTAAACTGTTGACTGTTCTCACACGATGCTCCATCGCCACTTTTTTGATCTTCGCTTCTTTGGGGTCTGGTGCTGATTTCTTGGGAACAGCACCATTCACCAGGTATTCCCCTTTTTCATTCACCATGATCACCGGCAACTGGTGAAATTTATCAAAGTAATCAAAAGCCTGTTCCAGCCGATCAGTAAATTTTTTAAGTGCAGGGTCATCTTTGGTGAGGCTGGCGAGATAGTTCACACTTTTAGGAACGTTATAGCGGATCGGGAAAATATGCACCGGGATAAAATCCTGTCCTTTGTCTTTTGCATGAGCTGCCAGTATGTACAATTCATCGATCTGCTGATCAGTGATGGGAATACAACCTACCGTGACACAGCTACCATGTATATAAATCGCACTGCCGGGACGTAATGAATCACTTAATATCCTGTCTGAAGCATTGGGGTAATTCAATCCCAGGGAGAGATAATAGGAACTGTTGGGATTAAATTCATTGATATAATAAAAACCTTCCGGCACCTGGTAATCGCCTTCCAATCTCTTCGGACCTAATGTACCCGCCAGTGCACAAACCTTATACGTTTTAAACAACTGGAATTTATCCTTGATATCATTCTTTACCCAAACTTCCAGCTGGCTGTCGTACTTGAAAGAACGGATATAAATGTATTTGGCAGGCCATTCCAGTTTCTTTGCCTCAAATTGTTTTTGCAGGGTATCTTCTTTTCTTTTCAACGCCTCACCTGGTCTTGTAAACGCTTTCTGGTAATCAATAAAAGATTCGTAAGAATTGCCGCCTCTTGAAGATGGCTGTGCCAGGGCGGAACATAAAATTGCAGAGAACAGTATGGACAGATAGAGGCTTTTCATGCGCATTAACTAACTTTTACCTTAACGATACCGGAGCGGATTTATTTCCGGGAGATTGGTAATGTTCTGTAAAGATAACCTGAAAATTAGTCCCCCGTGCAAACCTGGCACACCAAACTAACAGCAGTTGCCTGCATTCGTAGTTCTAACCCGTACATTCTCACAAATTGCCACGGGCTTCCTGCTCTCTTTCGATGGCTTCAAACAGGGCTTTGAAATTTCCTTTACCGAAACTTTTAGCTCCTTTGCGTTGTATGATCTCGAAAAAGAGGGTCGGCCTGTCTTCCACCGGTTTGGAAAATAATTGCAACAGGTAGCCTTCATTGTCCCGATCCACCAGGATACCCAGTTCCCGCAATGGAGCCAGGTCTTCGTCAATATGCCCCACCCGGTCAAGCAGGTCATCATAATAAGTAGTGGGTACTCTCAGGAATTCAACCCCGCGGCTCATCAGGTCCCTTACGGTTTTCACAATATCATTGGTCGCCAGGGCCACATGCTGCACCCCTTCCCCGTTATAAAATTCCAGGTATTCTTCCACCTGCGATTTTTTCTTTCCTTCCGCCGGTTCATTGATCGGGAATTTGACAAAGCCATTGCCACTGCTCATTACTTTACTCATCAGGGCTGAGTATTCAGTCGAGATGTCTTCATCATCAAATGTGAGAATATTTTTAAACCCCATTACATCCTCATAAAATTTCACCCAGGGATTCATCTGGTTCCAGCCCACATTGCCCACGCAATGATCAACATATAACAAACCGGTATCATCCGGTTGAAAATGAGGGTTATTCCAGGGCCGGTAGCCGGGCATAAAAGCACCCTGGTAATTTTTCCGTTCAATAAATAAATGCACTGTATCGCCGTAGGTATGAATACCACTCATCACTACCTCGCCCTGGTCATCTTTCAACCGCTGCGGTTCCATATAATTTTTTGCACCCCGTTTGGTGGTTTCTTCCCAGGCTTTGGTAGCATCGGGCACACGGAGAGAAAGTGATTTTACACCATCGCCATGTTGATGGATATGATCGGCGATCGGGCCGCTGCTACGAAGTGGTGTAGTCAAAACAAAAGTCAGTTTGTGCTGGCGTACGGCATAACTGGCCCTGTCTTTCAATCCTGTTTCCGGTCCGGCATAAGCCAGTGCCTGGAAACCAAAAGCACTCATATAATAATGGGCCGCCTGTTTGGCATTGCCCACATAAAATTCCACATAATCGGTTCCTTCCAGCGGAAGAAAATCAGTTGTTACTATTGCAGCGGTATTGGTACTTGTTGTTACTGACATGATCCTGAAATTTAATTGGTGAACATATAATTCCGAAACAGCCGGTGTAGTTGTTCCGGCATCACTCATGCTCAGTTGCTGTCCATGGCCAGTGTTACCATCAGCAGGCTGAAGTCGCCGCGGTGGTCATTGAATATTTTGTGGGCATAGTCGGGACGCATAGGGCAAATTTAGAGACATTCACCACAAACTGCAAACTACACCGCATAAACTTATCTTTGTCTTATGAAGATCGGAATACTCGGCGGTGGCCAGTTGGGCAGGATGTTGCTGCAGGCAGCAGCTAATTACCCGGTGGAAACATTTGTGCTGGAAAATGACAGCGAATGCCCTGCTGCACATCTTTGTCATCATTTCACCAAAGGTGATATCCGCAACTTTGATGATGTATATGCTTTTGGCAAAAAAGTGCAGGCATTGACCATTGAGATCGAAAATGTGAATATTGAAGCTCTGGAAAAATTAGAACGGGAAGGCATCAAAGTATTTCCCAAACCAGCGGTGTTAAGAACGATCAAGAATAAAATACTCCAGAAAGAATACTACAATAATCACAGCATCCCCACCGCCGAATACCGCATCACCCGTGACCGGGAAGACCTGAAGGATGCGGAACATTTCCTGCCAGCGGTTCATAAAATTGGCGAAGGGGGCTATGATGGAAAAGGAGTACAGCTATTACGGAATGCCTACGACCTGGAAAAAGGGTTTGATGCGCCTTCCGTACTCGAAAAAATGGTTCCGATTCACAAAGAGATCGCACAGATGGTGGCAGTGAATGAAGCGGGTGAAACAGCCCTCTACCCCCCCGTTGAAATGTTGTTTGATCCGGAATTGAATTTATTGGATTACCAGCTTTGCCCGGCTGAAATGGACACCAAAACACTCTGGAAAGTGGAAGCCATCGCTTTGACAGTGGTACGAAATTTTAAATCCCCCGGCATTTTTGCCGTAGAAATGTTCATTGATAAAAAAGGCGATGTGCTGGTGAATGAAACGGCCCCGAGGGTGCATAACAGCGGCCATCATACTATCGAAGCCCATTACAGTTCCCAGTTTGATATGCTCTGGCGGGTGATGCTGGGTTATCCGTTGGGCAATACCGATGCCATCATGCCCTCCATCATGGTCAACATAATCGGGGAAGAGGGCTATAGCGGTCCTGTGCGGTACGAAGGTCTTGAAGAAGTATTAAAGATCGAAAATGCCTTTGTGCATCTGTATGGAAAAAAGCAAACCAAGCCCGGCCGCAAAATGGGTCATGTAACCATCCTCAGCAAAGAAAAGCAGGACCTGCTCCACCAGTCCAACAAGATTAAAAGGACATTAAAACCAATCGCTTAGACCCAACCATCCTCCGGCTTAACCGTTTATAATTGCCAGGATAGCCACAGCAGGAACTACTTTGTTTTGGCGTCCAACAGCAGGTGATTATCAGTACCTTTAATCCCCAACATATTTAAATAATTGCACATCCGAAGCATAACATGAGATCAATACTACTGGCATTAACCGTTTTGCTGCTGGCAGCATGCGGTGGCAACGACAAAAAAAAGACAGACAGCCCGGCAGGTCCTCCAAAACAAATGGCGATGAAAGTGGATGGCTACATTGTCAACCCGCAATCTTTTGGTGAGAATATTGAAGTACCGGGTTCAATAGTGGCCAACGAAATGACTGAAGTACATCCCGAAGTATCCGGCCGCATCGTTCAATTAAATGTTGGTGAAGGCAAATACGTTAGCCGCGGCACTTTGCTGGCTAAATTATATGATGGCGACCTGCAGGCACAACTCAAAAAGATACAGATCCAATTAAGCATTGCAGAAAAAACAGAAGAACGACAAATGCAATTGCTGAAGATCCAGGGTATCAGCCAGCAGGACTATGACCTGAGTTTATTACAGGTAAACAACCTGAAAGCAGATATTGATATCATCCGCACCAGCATTGGCAAAACAGAAATAAGAGCACCCTTCAGTGGTAAACTGGGCCTGAAGAATATCAGCCCCGGTGCTTATGTAACCCCGGCATCCGTAATTGCCATTGTTAACCAGACCGATCAGCTGAAACTGGATTTTACCGTACCGGAAAAATATACCGGCCAGATCAAGATCGGGCAGATCGTTTCTTTCAGCTATGAAGGCTCGGATAAAAGATATAATGCAAAAGTGATCGCTACGGAATCGAGTGTGGCAGAAAACACCCGCAGCCTGGTGGTACGTTCCATTGTACAGAACAAAGACCAGGGATTATTGCCCGGTGCCTTTGCCAAAGTGCAATTGAATTTTGACCCCGACCCGAATGCAATACTGATACCCACCCAGGCGGTGGTGCCACAGGCAAGAGGGAAAAAAGTGATCCTCTATAATGGTGGGGTTGCCAAATTTGTGGACGTTACAACGGGCTCAAGAGATTCATCAAGGGTGCTGGTGCTGAGCGGAATAAAAGCAGGCGATACCGTGGTGGTAACAGGATTATTGAGTGTAAGGCCTGAAGCAAAAATTGATATTGCCAGGATCGTGAATGCCCCAAAATAAATTTTCAGTTGGTAGTTTATAGTTAGTAGTTGGAACAGGTGCATGAGAGCCCATCAGGGAGCAGGAAGATGAACGGAGCGTCGCAACGAAGTTGAGCAGCCTTACTGCTGCCGCCTAAAAAATAGTAAGCATGAACATTTCAGAATTAAGTTTACGGAGACCGGTGCTGGCCATTGTGCTGAACATCATCATTGTATTGTTTGGTGTGATCGGTTTTAAATTTTTAGGTGTCCGTGATTACCCGGCCATTGATCCGCCGAATATCAGCGTCCGCACTTCCTACCCGGGTGCCAATGCAGATATTATTGAAACGCAGATCACCGAACCGCTGGAGAAAGCCGTGAATGGTATTGCAGGTATTAAAAATATTACGTCCAGCAGCAGTAATGGTTCCAGTAATATCAACGTGGAGTTTGACCTGAGCATTGACCTGGAAGCGGCAGCGAATGATGTAAGGGATAAAGTATCACAGGCGCTTCGTTCCCTGCCTTCTGACCTGGATGCACCACCGGTGGTATCCAAAGCCGATGCGAGTTCTGATGCGATCCTGTCCATGACCGTACAGAGTAATACCCGCAACCAGTTGCAGATGACGGAATATGCCAACAATGTGCTGGTGGAAAGACTACAAACTATTCCGGGTGTAAGTGGTATCCAGATCTGGGGCGAAAAAAGATATGCCATGCGTATCTGGATCGACCCGGCCAAACTCGTGGCCTTTACTATCACCGCTAATGATGTGCAGGCCGCTTTATTGAGAGAGAACGTGGAATTGCCTTCGGGAAAAATTTCCGGCAACGCTACTGAATTAACCGTAAGAACATTCGGCCGGCTGAACACAGAAGAAGAATTCAATAATATCATCATTAAGAATGTGGATGGTGCAGATGTGAGAGTACGGGATATTGGTGAAGCCGTTCTCGGCCCCGAGAATGAAGAAACCGTATTGAAGGGAGATGGAACACCCATGATCGCATTAGCCATAGTGCCGCAGCCCGGTTCCAACTATGTTTCTATCTCTGATGAATTTTACAAACGCCTGGAGCAGATCAAAAAAGATATGCCCGAGGATGTGAAGATCAATATCGCTTTAGACCAGACCAAGTTTATTAAGAAATCCATTTTAGAAGTGGAAGAAACACTGATGATCGCCTTCCTGCTGGTGGTGATGATCATTTATTTATTCTTCCGCGACTGGATCATTGCTATCCGTCCCTTGATCGATATCCCGGTTTCACTGATTGGAGCTTTCTTTATCATGTACCTGATGGGCTTTACCATCAATGTACTCTCCTTGCTGGCCATCGTATTAGCAACAGGATTGGTGGTGGATGATGGTATCGTGGTGACAGAGAACATCTACAAAAAGATGGAAAAGGGAATGAATAAGTGGCAGGCTGCACTGGAAGGCTCCAAAGAAATCTATTTCGCCGTCATCGCCACTTCAATCACCCTCGCTGTAGTATTTCTGCCGATCATCTTCCTGCAGGGATTTACCGGTCGTCTTTTTCGTGAGTTTGGAATTGTAGTTGCCGGCGCAGTATTAATATCAGCATTTGTTTCATTAACCCTTACCCCGGTATTAAACGTAAAACTAAGCCCCAAAAATGTTCATAAACATTCCTGGTTTTATAATGCCACAGAACCTTTCTTCCGCTGGATGGAAAACAGTTTCCAGGCGGCACTCCGGCGGTTTATGCAGGTAAGATGGATTGCTTTTATTGTAATCCTGGGTTGTGTTGCCATTATTGTATTAGTAGGAGGTAGTTTGAAATCCGAACTGGCCCCGATGGAAGACCGCAGCCAGTTCCGCTTACAATTATCCGCACCGGAGGGAACCTCCTTTGATGCAATGGATAAATATGTGAACAGGCTTACGGATTTCATGATGGATTCTGTTCCGGAAAGAGATGTGGTGCTGAGTGTTACTTCACCCGGTTTTACCGGTTCAGGTAATGCCAACACCGGTTTTGTCAGGGTAACTTTAAAAGATCCTGCTGAAAGAGAAAGATCGCAGAAGGATATCGTGAACATGGTGAATAAGAACTTACCCAAATTCTCAGAGGGTCGTGCCTTCGCCATTGAAGAACAAACCATCTCCGTGAATCGCCGGGGCGGTCAGCCGGTTTCCTTCGTGATCCAGAATAATAATTTTGAGAAGCTGACGAAAATACTTCCTGACTTCCTCGAGGAAGCTAAGCAAAGTAAAGTGCTGATGAATGCGGATGTGGACCTGAAATTCAATAAGCCCGAACTGCGGGTGGAAATAGACCGGTTGAAAGCCGCTCAACTCGGGGTAAGTGTAAATGATATTTCTCAAACCCTGCAATTAGCGTATAGCAACCGCCGCCTGGGTTATTTTACCAAGGATGGAAAACAATACCAGGTAATGGGACAGGTGGCCCGTAATGACCGGGATGATCCCAATGACCTGAAGACTCTTTTTGTCCGTAATAACCGGAACGAAATGATCAGCCTGGACAATTTGGTGACGGTGAATGAATCCAATACTCCGCCAACGATCTATCATTTTAACAGGTATAAATCGGCTACAATATCTGCAGGTTTACAACCCGGTTTTACTATCGGAGATGGTATTGCCGAGATGGAAAAAATTGCTGACAAATTGCTGGATGAAACATTTGCCACTGCCTTGTCCGGCTCTTCCAGAGATTTCCAGGAAAGCAGCAGTAATATATCTTTTGCTTTCTTACTTGCAGTAGGGTTAATATTCCTGATCCTGGCGGCACAGTTTGAAAGTTTTATTGACCCCGTCATTATTATCATCACCTTGTTTTTTGGAATAGCCGGGGCCGTTTTGTCCTTATGGTTGTTCGGGCAAACACTGAATATATTTTCGCAGATTGGGATCATCATGCTGGTAGGAATGGTAACTAAGAATGGTATTCTGATTGTTGAATTCGCCAACCAGAACCAGGAAAAGGGAATGAAAAAAATTGATGCCGCCATTTATTCGGCCACACAGCGGCTGCGTCCCATCCTGATGACGAACCTTGCCATGGCGCTTGGTGCATTGCCGCTGGCACTGTCACTGGGAGCATCTTCCACCAGCCGCATTCCACTGGGAATAGTAATTGTAGGAGGTATCATGTTCTCCCTGGTGTTAACCTTATTTGTGATCCCGGCCATGTATTCCTTCTTATCCAGGAAAAGAAAGAAGAGTGATATAGATGAAATGTTTCACCAGCCTGTTACCGAGACAGCGGAAGAAACACCTGCTTAATTAATTACAGAATGATCAACCTGATGAAAAAAAATATTCTCCTTGTACTCGTTTTGAGTGCGGTGACTGCCACTGCTCAAACTTCTTTGTCACTGGAAGAAGCAATTGCCACGGCTTTAAAAAACAATTACGATATACAATTGTCAAAGAATGATTCGATGGTGGCAGCACTGGATTATTCGTTCCGGAATGCGGTGTTTTATCCGCGGCTGAACGGAACCCTGGGCACCACCTGGAATAATAATGACCAGAGACAAACCCTTGCCGATGGTTCCAAGCGGGAACAGAATAATATTAAATCGCATAACCTGAACGCAGCCCTGAACCTGAACTGGACCTTGTTTGATGGACTGAAAATGTTTGCCACCCGTGACAAAGCTGCAGAGTTTATCAAACTGGGAGAACTGGGGATCAAGAACCAGGTGATCAATACAGTCGCAACAGTGATCAATACATATTATAACATAGTCCGGCAGAAACAACAACTGAAAGCCATTGAAGAACAAATGTCCATCAGCCAGACCAGGGTGAACCTGGCCGAACGGAGACTGGATATTGGTGTAGGCACCAAGCCCGATGTATTGCAAAGTAAAGTGGACCTGAATGCACAGAAAGCAGCCCAACTGGAACAACAAACCCTGATCAGCCAGTTGCGGGAACAATTGAACCAGGTGATGAATGTAAAAGAACAGGCCAATTATGAAGTAGCGGATTCCATTCCACTCAATACACAACTTGCATTGGGTGATATCCAGAATGGTATCGAAGCCACCAACCCCACCCTGCTGATCAGCAAAAAGAATATTGATATTGCGGGCATCACACTCAAAGAACGGAAAGCAGAAAAATTACCCACCGTTGCTTTCAACTCGGTATATAATTTCACCCGCACCAATAACCAGACGGTGATCAATCCTTTCTCCCCTTTATTCAACCAGAGTAAGGGATTGAATTATGGTGTTACGGCTTCCATTCCCATCCTTAACAACCTGACGAATAAAAGACAGATACAACAGGCCAAACTGGATATACAATACCAGCAGATCATTTTCAAAAACCAGCAATCTCAACTGAACCTGGCTGTCATTAATGCTTTTAAAGAATACGAACAACAGAAAAAAGCACTGGTACTGGAAGAAGAGAATATTGTACTCGCCAAAGAAAATGTCTATATCGCCTTAGAGGTCTATCGTCTCGGTGCATCTACGATCATCCAGTTGCGGGAAGCACAGAAAAGCCTGGAAGATGCCTATAACCGCCTCATCGCAGCCCGTTATAATACCAAGCTGGCTGAAACGGAGTTATTGCGGCTGAAAGGTGACCTGGTGAAATAGAGCAGTTTGTAGTTTATAGTTTGAGGTTTGTAGTTATTTTTGCTGCAAATACAGCACATGAATCCACTCGTAGGTATTATAATGGGCAGTGACAGTGATCTCAACGTGATGCAGGCTGCATCAGATATCCTGAAACAGTTTGGTATTGCGCATGAAGTAACGGTAGTGTCTGCTCACCGCACACCTTTACGGATGGTGGACTATGCACAAAAAGCCAAAGAAAGAGGGTTGAGAGTGATCATTGCAGGTGCCGGCGGTGCAGCTCATTTACCCGGTATGGTAGCTTCTATCACCCCCTTGCCCGTGGTTGGTGTTCCTATCAAATCTTCCAACTCGATTGATGGCTGGGATTCTGTGCTCTCTATTTTACAAATGCCGAATGGTGTGCCGGTGGCTACGGTTGCATTGAATGCGGCCAAAAATGCCGGCATCTTAGCCGCCGAGATCATTGGCTCGGCTGATGAAGCCGTATCGCAGAAAGTGGCAGCGTATAAAAACTCCCTGAATAATGAAGTGATCGAAAAAGTGGAAAAGCTGAAGAAGGATGGATGGGAGAATAAGTTTGATTGATAAACAATATGCGGCTTTGCATTTATATCATATCCTGTATTATGCTGACAGGTTCATGTTCAAATAACACCCAATTCCTCCAATCAGTACAACAGTATAAAGATTATCCCTCCGCCTCCGCCATTGAATTTCACAATAACCAATTTTATATCGTAGGCGATGATGCGCCTCATGTATTAGTTCTTGACAGCACACTTAAGGAGATTGATACAATCCCGTTATATGATGCCCCCCTGAAGAGAATACCCAAACCGGTAAAGCCCGACCTGGAATCAGTCACTATCGTCCATAAAAAAAAGAAGCCTTACCTGCTGGCAATTGGTTCGGGTTCCTTAACACCTTATAGAAATACGGCTGAATTAATTGATCCTGCCAGCAAAGAACATACAACGATTGATCTTTCGCTGTTCTATGAACGGCTGAAAGCATCCGGTTTGCCCGAACTGAATATTGAGGGAGCCTGCAGCATTCCCGGTGCAATGGTCCTCTCGAACCGGGGGCACAAAGATTTTCCGAAAAATCATTTGATACTTACCTCATCAACATTCTGGGAAGAACAGGCGGTGGCACCCATCACCCTGCTTTATGTGGGCAGCAATGAAGACAGCAGCCAGTTCCAGGGTGTGTCAGGTATTACGTATGCCCCAAAAACCGATAAACTGCTCCTTACTGTTTCCACCGAAGACACAAAAAATGCCTATGATGACGGCAGCATTGGTAAAAGTTATTTATGGATCGTGGATAATTTCAGTTCCAAGAAAAGATGGAGCAGTATGAACCCGAACCGTATCATTGACCTGGAAAAAACAGATCCGCAATTCAGGAACCAGAAGATCGAATCGGCCTGTGTGATCCGGGAGACCAAACATTTTATTGAGCTGGCACTGGTGGCCGATAATGATGATGGCAGCAGTACCTTATTCCGGTTAGATATATCCAAGAAATAAAGAAGAGGTCTGAGGCAGGAGGTCTGACTTCTGATCTCTGACCTCATACCTCCTGCACTACCACAAACTCCTGCTCACAACTTAAAGAGTGGGTATATAATTGCCGGATAAAATCGCTTCCCCATTTTGCATAATAAGGTAAAAAATTATCGATCCGCTCCTGCAAACCATTCTTCGGAAATAATTTTTCCTTAACAGCATGCAGTTGCCGCTGCTGATCAGTGAATTTTCTTTTTTCAGCCCGCAACATTTTCTTTTCCAGTTCCTGCAAGCGATAGATCGTGGTTGCTTTCAATGCTTCCACATGCCGGCCCAATGTTGTATCAATAGCTGCTGCCTGTTGTTTGATACGGCTATACAATTCTTCAGTAGCAGATAAAGTACCGTTCAGTTTTAGTTGCTTATCACTGTCACGGGCCACCAGCCTGTTCAGTAATTCTGTTTCAGGTAAAAAGAAATCCTCCGTGGTAAAACCAGTCTTGCTGATCTTTTCCTGCCATTTCTTTTCCACCACTAAAAAAGAATTGCGCAATACCAGTACCGGGAAAGGAACCTGGTAGTGATCGAAGAGGTCTTTCAGCTGCAACCAGTAGGCGGTCTCCCCGCCTCCGCCAATAAAAGCAATATTGGGCAATATGGTTTCCTGGTACAGTCCCCTGAGTATCACATTCGGGCTGAAGCGTTCGGGGTGCTCGTGGAGTTCCTTCAGCAACTCTTCTTTACTAAAGGAGACTGCTGTATTCAGGACTTCGTACTTCTCACCTCTTACTTCAATCCTCGCCCTGGTATCATCTTTTAAATAAAACAGGTTGATCTCCCTCGGGTTGGCCTGCACTTTATATCCCGCATGGGATAATGCTGCTGCTGTCTTTTCTACAATACCGGACGGAGTTTGGTTCAGCAGGTCATCCTCAAACAAAGCGATCATTTGTTTTTTTAATGCCGCATTATCAGGTAATAAAATAACCAACCCGTATTCGCTGAATAAAGCATGCACCAACCTGAATGTTGCATCCTGTATGGTTGTTCCCTCTTTATAACACTCCTTTACGAGTGAGAGTATTTCATTACCATGGGGCAATACCGCCAGTTGCCCTTCCATAGCCGTTATTAATTTCAATAACGCCTTATCTATCTTCATCCTTCCCACGGCACCGGTTTGTTTGGTTTCCCAAACCAGTTTCTCCCCGCCGATCCAAATATGATTCAGTTCATCGAGGTCAGCATCTTCCGAACCGATATAATAGACAGGCACAAAATGATTTTCCGGCATCGCTGCGTTCAGCTGTTCCGCCAGCCTGATCGCATGAACGATCTTATAGATAAAATACAGGGGACCGGTGAAGATATTATTCTGGTGCGCCGTGGTAATCGTAAATGTAGTCGCAGATAAAAGGGATTCTATATTCTTTTTAACTTTTTCCCCGGCATCCACTGTGGCATATTGATTTCTCAATTCCTGCACCAGTACTTCACGGTTGCCGCTGAATTGTTTTCTTGCCCCGATGCTTTGCTGAAACCCCGAGAGTGTTGCAGCATTCTTGTAAAAAGGTTTCAATGCTGCCGCCTGGTCCAGGTAATCCAAAACGATCCCTGAAAAAGCATTGGCCTGGCGGTAAGGTAAACGAGTAGCTGTACAATCCATAATAAGTTATAAAATTAAGGAGTCTCCCCGAGAGTAAGCAAAGACAAAACGGATGGAGGAGACCAGCGAACCAATTTTAAGAAAACCTTGCGGGATCGAAGGCTTGTAAAGCAATGCTTGTTTTCTCCCCGCTGATGATTTCTTTGACCAGCAAACCTGTGCCCGCAGCCGCACTTACACCCAGCATGGCGTGACCACCGGCATAGATAAGATTACTAAAAGCCCGGTGCCTGCCAATATAAGGCATGCCATCAGGACTCACCGGCCGGTAGCCATACCAAATCTTTTTCATATCAGGTACTGGCAGATTCATGGCAGGATAATATTTTTTAAACGCTTCATGAATTGATTGTACCCGTTTTGGTAAGATAGTATCACTGTGTCCGCTCAGCTCCATCGTACCACCAATCCTTAACCATCGATCGATCGGGGTGGTGGCCGTTCTGTCATCCACCAGTATCGAAGGGTATTGCAAATTATTAGCAAGACCATTGTATTCCATACTATATCCCTTTCCCGGCTGCATCAGGATTTTTATACCTAACAATTTGGAAATTTCTCCCAACCAGGAACCATTGGCGATGACCAATTCGCCACAGGGGATATCCGCCCTGTCAGTTATCACCGTATTCACTTTCCCGTTTGCTGTTTCAAAACCCGTAACGGTGGTATTCAGCCAGAACTTCACTCCCATTTTTTGCAACTGGCTGTACAGTGATTGCATGAATTTCCCGGGGTTCACATGGCAATCGTCAAGATACAAAACACCGCCTGCCACATTCGTTTCCACCTGCGTTTCATACTCCTGCACCTGTTGCGGCGTGCAGATAATTGTTTTCAATCCATACTGGTTGGCCTGTTCCGATAAATGTTTTTCATGGTCACCGGTCTTTTCATTTTTCCAGAGCATCCAGCAGCCTTTCTCAGTCATATCAAAAGGCTGCGGCAAATCCCGCTTCAGATCTTTCATCAGTTCACGGGTCAGTTGCAGGAGATTATTCAGGTGCGGTGCATTTTGCTCCACATTTTTGGCGTTGGCTTTTTTCCAGAAAGTCAGTCCCCAGCGGAGGAGATCAAGATTTAACCTGGGTTGAATATAAAAAGGACTGGAAGCACTCAGCATCCAGCGCAATCCCTGTGCAATGATGCCCGGTGTGGCCAGGGGAATAAAATGAGAAGGAGATATATAACCCATATTGCCATAAGAACAGCCATCAGTGAAATTATTTTTCTCGATCACTGTTACCTCGTGACCGGCCCTGCGTAAATAGTAAGCCGTGTTTAAACCAATAACACCGCCTCCGGCAATTACAACATTCATATGATTTCGAAATTTCCCAATTATACTTTCGGCAATTTATACCCGTTGTGATATGGCGCTGCCAAATATTTTTTATTGATCGCTTCATCGGTGAAGCGTCCTTTCTCTTTATTCCAGTTCAGTTTTTGTCCCGAACGGAAAGCGATATTGCCCATCTGGCTCAGCACGGCAATATGCGATGCATCCTGTATGGAACATTTCAGTTCATCAGTATTCCGGGAGCGGATCACACTTACAAAATTTTCCATGTGCTTATCCAATCCATTATCCACCGATTTCCGTCGTTCCACTTTGGCTTTCTTATCACTCTTCGGTTCTTCCATTACTTCCCAGCCACTCCGGTCGAGTTCAAGCGTTCCATTATCGCCGACAAAAGCAATGCCATGAGGGGTTTTATTCATGCCGCCTTCAATACCGATCGTATGTTCCCATTGCAGATTGAATTTATCAAACTGGTACAACGCACTCATGGTATCCGGTGTTTCCTGTGGCGATAATGGATCAGCAAAATTTCCTCCCAATGCGCTGATTGATTTGGGAACCGTTGCATTCATGCCGATCAACGCATAGTCCAGTAAATGAACACCCCAGTCGGTCATTAATCCGCCTGCATAATCCCAGAACCAGCGGAACGTGAAATGAAAACGGTTCGCATTGAAGGGCCGCATCGTGGCCGGGCCCAGCCATCTTTTATAATCCACACCTGCAGGAACGGCACTGTCGGCTACAAACGGTATTGGTTTTTTCCATCCCACATAGCACCACACTTTCACGGTGCGGATATTACCCAACTGCCCCGTGCCTATAAAATCTACAGCGTCTTTAAAATGCTGCTGGCTGCGCTGCCATTGACCGGCCTGCACCACTTTATTGTATTTCTGCTGTGCAGCGATCATGATGTTACATTCCTCAATTGAATTGCCCACCGGTTTCTCCACGTACACATCCTTACCGGCCTGGCAGGCATCGACCATCTGCAAACAATGCCAGTGATCGGGTGTACCGATGATGACGGCATCCACTTCTTTCATATCCAATAACTGCCGGTGATCATTAAAGGTTTTTACTTTCGAGGCATCTACGTTCATGGCGGCCAGTTCACCCATTCGTTTATTCAATACATTCTGATCAACATCACAGATTGCCACCAAATTCACTCCCGGAATTTTCAGTATCGCTTTCAGGTCCGACCAGCCCATACCATTAATACCGATCACGCCGACATTCAACTGGTCAGACGGCGCAATCCTGTTTTTGAAAATGGCAAACACATCGTTGCCAAAAGTAGAAGCCAGGATAGTTCCTGCTGTGAGTGCAGAAGCCTGGTAAAGGAATTTTTTTCTTGATTGCATAGTCCTTTTTTAATGAGTAACCAACTACATCAGTCCTTCCTCCTGCATATATTCCCGGTACTTCAGGAAAGCTCGTTTTTAAACCTCCTGGAGCCCCATTTTCCATTTTTCTATTTCCCATTCTCTACATCACCTGGAACCCATACGCATAAGGATCATCTTCTTTATCGATCAATATCGTATTGTAGCCATATATCTTCGCCCATCCTTCCACACTGGGTCGTATGGCAGGCTTACCCGCAACGGTCAGTTCTTCCTCGATCCTCCCGGTGAATTTACTCCCGATTATACTTTCATGAACGAAGGAATCCCCTTTTTTTAATTTTCCTTTGGCATACCATTGTGCCATTCTTGCCGAAGTGCCCGTGCCGCAGGGTGAACGATCAATGGCTTTTTCCCCATAGAAAACGGCGTTCCTTGCGGTTGAAGTCTTGTCCAGTACAGCACCGGTCCATAAAATATGTGAACATCCGTTGATAGTCGCATCTTCCGGGTGAATGAATTCATATTTTGCATTGATGTTCTTCCGTAATTCCCTGGCCCAGGCGATCAGTTTATCTGCAGCATAATGTTCCAGCCCTTTAAAATTTTGCTGCACATCCACAATGGCATAAAAATTTCCTCCATAGGAAACATCCACTACCAGCTCACCCAGTTCAGGGCAATCTGCCACCAGTTCAGTTGAATGTAAAAATGCAGGCACATTCGTCAGTTTAACACTTTCCACTTTAGAACGTCGATGGTCCATGGACGATGGACCATCGACGTTCTTATACTCAATCATCACCAGTCCGGCCGGGGCTTCCATTCTTACCATACCGGGTAGTTTAGGTTTGATCAGTCCTTCTTCGATCGCAATAGTGATCGTACCGATGGTGCCATGCCCGCACATCGGCAAACAGCCGCTGGTCTCAATAAATAATACTGCCACATCATTGGCCGGGTCATGCGGCGGGTATAAAATACTTCCGCTCATCATGTCGTGGCCGCGGGGTTCAAACATCAGCCCGGTCCTGATCCAGTCATAGTGGCGGAGAAAATGCTGCCGTTTCTCACTCATGTTCTTTCCCTCCAGCACCGGCCCGCCTTCTTTTACCAACCGGACCGGGTTACCACAGGTATGGGCATCGATACAGGTAAAAATTCCTCCCTGCCCCCTGAAGGGGGAGTCAGCATCTTTATAGTTAGTTAGTTTCATCTGATATTGTTGAATAACTCTTGGAGGGTTCTAAACCCTCCAAGAGTTTTAGTTAAATAATTTTATGGGGTTTGAAACCCTTCAAGAGTTGTAGAAAAAAAATTCTATCAGTAATCAATCCATTTATTTTTAAGATCAATAGGTTGCTGATGGTATGCAATGAACCAATCCAGGCTGCCAAATGCTTTTACGACAATATCCCGGTTCAGCTTCGTGGGTGAAGTACTTAAAAATAGCTGATAAGAGCTATACTTCCACTCGCTTATTGATTTTACAAAACCGTGATGCACAGGGTTAGCATGAATATAATGTACTACTTTACAAAACGATGCTTCGTCTTTTATTTCTTGCCTTTTCATATTCTGCATAAACAAACTCCCTTTGCGGCCATACATTTTATTGAAAGCCTGTGTGTAGCTGTTAAAAAGATTAGAGAAGGATTTGCTGATCTTTTTGGTTAAAAATTGCTCATCAGTAATCCCAGAACGGGGCCCCGTATTTTCATCAATACCTGTTTTCATGAAATAGTACAGCAGGTCAGTCCCGCTTTTAATTTGTACCAGCAGATGAAAATGATTGGGCATAAGACAATAGGCACAAATATTTGCTACGGGCAAAACATGAAGGGAAAGCTTTGCCAGGAAAAATTGATAATTCGCAGGTTCTGAAAAAAGATTCTCTTTCCCGTTGGCATGATTGAATACATGATAGCTGCACCCAGGTAACATAGCTTTAAATTTACAGTATTTGTATCTAACTTTTGGAGGGTTTTGAACCCTCCAAAAGTTGTACATTAGCAGTCTATTGCTTACTTATGGAACAGTACGGAAAGATACTACTCATTGCTATGCCAGCCTTCCTGCTGCTGGTACTTTTTGAAAAATGGTATGGCTGGCGCAAAGGAAAAGATACCGTCCGGAATATGGACATGGTGAGCAGCCTCAGCAGTGGTGTTACTAATGTGACCAAGGATGTGATCGGGTTGTATCTCGTGGTTTTATCGTATCCTTTTTTCCTGCGGCATCTTGCACTGACCAGTATCCCCAACACAATTATCGTTTATATCATTGCTTTTTTTGCTCTCGATTTTGCCGGTTACTGGGTACACCGCTTACAGCATGTGGCTAATTTTTTCTGGAACGGTCATATCGTCCATCACAGCAGCGAAGAATTTAATTTAGCCTGCGCCCTGCGGCAAAGTATCTCTTCCATTGTAAAAACATTTGCCATCTTTTTGTTACCTGCCGCCCTGTTAGGTGTGCCCGAGCAGGTAATCGGGATCGTGGCTCCCCTGCATTTATTTGCCCAGTTCTGGTATCATACGCAGCATATCAACCGCATGGGCTTCCTTGAAAAGATCATCGTTACCCCTTCGCACCACCGGGTACACCATGCCATCAACAAAGAATATATTGATAAGAACTACGGGCAGATCTTTATTTTCTGGGACAAATGGTTTGGCACTTACCAGGAAGAACTGCCCACTGTGCCTCCTGTTTATGGTATCACAAGACCGGTGCAAACCTGGAACCCTATCAAAATAAATTTTCAGCATGTATGGCTGCTGATCAAAGATGCCTGGCGGACGAAGAACTGGAAAGATAAATTCACCCTTTGGTTCAAACCCACGGGTTACCGCCCCGCTGATGTGGCAGCGAAATATCCTGTCTATAAAATTGAAGATGTCTATCATTTCAATAAGTACGATACCAAAACATCACCTGCTTTTACTGCCTGGACCTGGTTTCAATTACTGATGATCCTTGGCTTTGTAAGCTACCTGTTTGGCAATATTGCGTTGATCAAAGAGCTGGGTAGCTACAATATCTTTTGGTACGGCGGGTTTATTTTTCTTAGTGTGTATGCATTGACCGACCTGATGGACCGCAACGCCTCAGCCATGATCGTTGAAATAGTAAGGAGTAGTCTTGGTTTGTATTTTATCTATACCCAGGACGACTGGTTTGGTGGCAGCATATATCTTGCTGCACTCAAATATATACTTGCTGTTTATTTTATTCTTTCGATAGTAATGACAGGTTGGTTTGTAATTAAACACCGGAAAGAGGATTTGAGTCTATTAGCTACTTAGCATTTACTTTTAAAATAAAGAAAATGGATGAATTTGATTTATTAAAAGAACTTCGTGATGGTTATTCTGCACAAACGAAAACCTCGAATAAATATTGGGGTTTATTAATGCTGGCATCAGTAATCTCAGTTTCAAATTACAGGAACACTGAAAAATTGATCGACCTCCCATTTAGCCTTGGTAAAGTGAGCCAAACCGATTTTCACTCATTTATCCTTTTATTGATTTGCACTTTGGCTATTGCTTTTGCTTCAGCCTGGTTGCAACAACTTAGAACCAGAAACTTAATCCAAAAAGTAATCGATAATATCCCAGAAGATAAAAAATATATCAAAAAAATTCATATCCAAGACTTATTTGATTCAACATCATTGCAAACCTTTAATAGGGTTTCCCCTATAGCACAAGTAATGCAAGGGAAAAATCAATTTTTTGGCGAAGAAAACCCCAGAAGAGGCCGTCGATTTCTGGGTGCAACTACATATTTACTTCTAAAAATTCCAACATCAATAATTATATTCGTATTCCCGTTGTTTGCATTATACAGAAGTGCTATATATTTTTCAAATCACAACGAAGGCACTTCATGGAATATCCCAATTTTTTTTTATTGGCTAATAATTTCCATTTCAACTTTAGTGTTTTTGATCATGATTTATTATGATATAAAATACATTCTTAAAGCAATGAGGATTTTTTTCAAAAAGAAATAGTTGTTCAACCCTTTTTTTCAACAAAGTCTAAGATTCAGCCTTTTATATTAAACAGACCCGCCACTAATGGTAATGTAACTCCATAGTACAACGATTTTACAGTTGCATCTTGCTCATACTATTAGTCTCGCATAACAATAAGGCCATTTATCCCTCAAAATGTTGAAAACCTGTTCACAACTGGCCCTTCCGGCGACCATGGCCGGCAGCTGAATATTTTACTTTTGTTCCGTACCGGTGGGTACCTTCTGTCACTGATTTTTGTAGCGAACTTAACTGAACAACTATGTTACTCCGAAAACTGCTCCCTGTCTTTTTGTTATTCGCTGTGCTGCATACTACCGCACAGCCCGTCAAAAACCAGCCTACTTCCCGCATTTTAAAAACGGCCAATACCCTGTTGCAGGCGCAGCAGTTTGAAGCAGCGGAGGAATATTTTTCTACGGCCCTGAAGAATGCAATAGCTGCGAAAAATTATTACCACCAGGCACAGGCTTACGAGGGCCTGGGTACGGTATACGGTAAACTTAACCAGACCACGCAGGCGGTGGATGCTTACCAGCGTTCCATCAAATTATACCGGGCCCTGGATATGGCCGTGATTGCCGATGTGGTGAATGGAATGCTGAAATCGGTGCAGGGTATCGGTGAAGTGTATGCCGGTGTGGAGATCGGTGCCAAAGGCGTTAAGCTGAGTGTGATCGATGTGAAGATGAGCCGCGATGGCGAGAATGATTTTACGCTGAAAATGGATACTTCCATCAACTCCGATGCAGCTGCTTTATCATACCAGAGTGAAAAAGAAACTCATGATGCCATTCGCATCCTGTATACTATTATCCGTACAAAATTCCAGGTGCCTGCGGCGAGAACACATATCGTTATCAGCAGCGGCCTGAAACAGGAACTGGATAAATACAATAAGGTGGAATATTTCGCCAATGTTATCCGGCCCAAAGAACTGGACCCGAAGATCAGGATCGGTTATATCACCGTGGACCAGGAAGCGGAATTGAGTTTTAAAGGCATCGTTCCTTCCATCAACCGGCTTACGGCTAACCAGATCGATGTGGGCAGTGGTAATACCAAAGGCGGGTATATCAGCAGTAACCGCAATTTTATCCCCGTTACTTTTCCCTTAGGCACCAAATCTTTTCAGCGACTGGTGGAAGAAAAATTACCGGCCGGCAGTACAAAAATGGAAGACTACTTGCGTACCGCTGAAAAGATCATTATCGACAGCATCGGCAGAACGATCGTGTACCAGTTCCGGGATAAAACAGATTTCAAATCAAGAGACATGGTATATATCTCCGGCGGTATCGTGTGGTGTATTGCTTCGCTGATGCACCCGGACCAGATCCGGCAGAACCAGGTGGAACTGACGCCGCAGGATATTGCTGATTTCCGCAAGCTGGTGTACAGTGATTATGACAAACTGATCAAACCCGATCTTCGGGGAATGAGTTATTCGGATCAACAGGCTTCGCAGGCCAATATCAACCGGGCGGTAAAGACCTATGACCAGAAAGCCTTGCTGGCCGGTACCATCTGGCTCGATGAAGTGGTGAAAGAGATCAACAAGATCAATACAAATAAGAAATTCATTTTCCCGAGATATGCTTATGTAGGCTGGATCAGCGGGTATATCATGGATAAGATCAGCAAACAATACACCGGGCTGGCGGCGAAGTAATGAGTTATATAGAGAATTCCGTTATGCAATAAAATCCCATCCGGCATCCTGACAGAAATGGAATTATGAATAAGCTCTTGGTTTTGCTTTTTTTGATTTTGTTGTCCAATTTGTGTTTCAGCCAGATTATAGGTGATTATTATATCGCTTTCCTTTCAGATAGTACACCAGAACGATACAGATTAAAGTTTATCGATGATTCTACATTAGAATTATCTATTGAGCCGAGACATATGAGCGGACGCTTTTCTACGATTCTCAAATACTCAACTACTGATTCCACAATTGAAGTCTTACCCAAAAATTTATCCAAAGCCGATAGCCTGCCGTTACTATTGCTCAGGCCTAATTATTTTATCAACCCTGCTATAAGCCTGAAAAAAATTACCGGCGGATTCATTGATTACAGGCAATCCGTCGTATATGTTAGGGAAAAGGATTTTGGTAAAGTACCCAACTTGGCTTTTTTTATTGACGGGAAAAGATATATACAAAAAGGGGTGGAAACTACTAGCTATGGCACAATTAAAAAAGCTATCAAACCCAAAAAGGCACTATCAAAAGCTTTAAAACGTATACAGAAAAATATTGACGATTATCATTTTGAAATTGTAAGGGGATTTAATGCTTACAAAAGATTTGGTATAAAATGGGTTTATGGTGTTATTGTTATTACCAAAAAAAACTCCAATAATTAAACTGGCAACCACCTCTTTTATCCCTGCTTCCTTACATATTTCGTCAGTATCACGATCTGCTGTCCTTCAATTCTTCCTTCGATCTGTTCGGTATTATCCGTCACCGTACGGATATTCCTGATCACGGTCCCCACTTTAGCATTCACCGTGGAGCCTTTTACATCCAATGATTTGGTGAGGACCACCGTATCACCACTGTGCAATACGGCACCATAACAATCTTTATGCAGGTCCACCGAAGCATCATTTTCATGATCACCGGTGGCTTTGGCCCAGGCTAATTTTTCATCATCCAGGTAAAGCATGTCTAATTGCTCAGCCGCCCAGCTTTCATGGCGCAACCGGTTCAGCAACCGCCAAGCCATTACCTGCACGGGCACCACTTCACTCCACATACTGGTTGTAAGGCATTGCCAGTGTTGACTATCGAGCTCTTCTTTCTTTTCTATCTGAGCCAAACATTTAGGGCAAACAAGAACAGCATCTTCCATATTCCCGGTAGCCGGCGGCACTTCATATATTTTCAGATTTTCAGTTGCTTCACACAACTCGCATTTGTTACCGCTCCGCTTTGCCAGTAATTCATCCTGTTTCATACTACTATTTTTTACCCCTCTGAACTACGTTCCCAACCTGTGGTTGCCCCTCAAGGGGAGAGTCTGGTTGTTTAAAATTGAAAATAAAAATTGCGATGAAAAGTCAACGCCTTTAAAATTGGCGGCGAATGTAACTAAATAAAACGGATAAATACCTGATGTAATACTGCACGGGTTGAATTCACAAGACGCAGCGTTTTGTCATTCCGACGAAGGAGGAATCTATAGTAAAGCTTTTTTTGCCAGGTGCCTCTTACCCGGCAAGACAAAAGAAGTTGCACGACTCAAGACTATTGACTAACGACTACCGACTCAACTCCCCGTTCACTGTTCGCCAGATGCCCAGCGGGTTCTCCTCCTTCAGTTCATCGGGCAATAATTCATTGCTCCAGTTCTGAAAAGCAATCGGTCTTGCAAAACGTTTCATGCCATCGGCACCCACGGAAGTAAACCTTGCATCGGTAGTGGCAGGGAAAGGTCCGCCGTGCTGCATACTCAGGCAAACCTCCACTCCTGTTGGTACACTGTTCAAAATAAAACGGCCACAGATATTTTTTACCGCTTCCACCAGGTTGTCATGAATGCGGAGATCATTGGGCGTTGCCATCAGGGTGGCAGTTAATTGTCCTTCTAAGGCAGTGGCCACCTGCAGCATCTCTTTCATATCCTTACAGCCGATGACCAGCGAGTAAGGACCGAATACTTCCTGGTGCAGCAGCGGGTTGTTTAAAAATGTTTTCCCGGTTGCAGCAGCAATGGTAGGGCTGCCCTGGTTGAGGGCCGGTTTGGTAGCACTGTAAGCAACCAACTCCACACCCTCCTGTTTCAACGCTTCATCTTTTTTCTTCCGGTAATTTTTAAATATACCGGGATGCAACATGGTGCCGGGAGCGATTTTGCTGATCTCCGTTCCCAATGTTGTTTTGAAGGTTTCTAATTCTTTCCCTTCAAGTCCGATGATAAGACCGGGATTGGTGCAAAACTGTCCAACACCCAACGTGATCGAACCGGCATACATTATTGCCGTTTCCGCCGCGGCTGTTTTCATTTTCTCTGGTAACAGGAACACCGGATTGATGCTGCTCATTTCCGCAAAAACAGGAATAGGTTCTTTGCGTTGGTTGGCCCAGTCGAATAATTGTTTGCCTCCGGTATAAGAACCGGTAAACCCAACAGCTTTGGTATGTTGATGTGTGACCAATGCTTTGCCCACTTCAAACGATGCACCGTGAATATGTGTGAAAACCCCTTCCGGCATAGCACAGGCTTTTGCTGCTTTTAAAATAGCAGAAGCTACCAGTTCACTGGTTTGTGCATGTGCAGGATGTGCTTTTACAATCACAGGACACCCGGCTGCCAGGGCAGTGGCTGTATCGCCACCGGCGGTTGAATACGCAAAAGGAAAATTAGCAGCTCCAAAAACAACAACAGGTCCCAGCGGCACTAACATTTTTCGTATATCCGGCTTCGGCGGATTTTTATCCGGTATGGCCGTATCAATTCTTGCTTCCAGCCAATCGCCTTTTTCACAGGCATCAGCATAAGAAGTTAATTGAAACATTGTCCTGGCTCTTTCACCCCGCAGTCTTGCTTCGGGTAAATTCGTTTCTTCCCCGGCGATCTTTAGTAATTCATCTCCCAGGTTTTCAATTTCTTTAGCAATGGCTCGCAGGAAAGCAGCTCTTTGTTTCAGTGAACATTTCCTGTACACATGAAACGCTTTCCATGCCTGCTGCATCGCATTGTTGATTTCTTCGGGTGCATGGTCTTTATACGTCATAATCCATTTCTTTTATTTTACTATGTGCTTCTATGTTTCTATTGTGCCTATGTGGTAAAGTTCACCACATAGAATCATAGGCACATAGTTACACATAGCTGTGGACAAAAATCAGGCATTAAGCTTCGGCCGCTTTGCGATACCGTCGTTGATCACTTTTAAAATTCGCTCTCTTTCCGCACCCTCCAGTATTAATCTTGGGGCCCTGACATATTCACTGCCGATACCGGCCTGCATTTCTGCCAGTTTGATATACTGCACCAATTTGGGATGAATATCCAGTTCGAGCAAGGGCATGAACCACCGGTAAATGTTGGTAGCTTCAGCGATCTTACCGGCTTTCACCAATTCATAGATCATCACCGTTTCTTTCGGGAAAGCACAAACCAATCCTGCCACCCAGCCATCCGCACCCAGGCATAATTCTTCCATCGCCAGCGTATCCACCCCGCATAAAATTTTATAACGGTCACCAAACCGGTTGATCAGTCTTGTTACATTGGTTACATCCCGGGTGGATTCTTTGATGGCTGTAATATTTTTACAAACCCGCAGTTCATCAAACATATCCAGGGTTACTTCAATTTTATAATCCACGGGATTATTATAGATCATCACCGGCAGGTCGGTACTGTCAGCGATCGTTTTAAAATAGGTCACCGTTTCCCGGTCATCTGCTTTGTAGCGCATAGGTGGTAATAGCATCAGCCCGGCTGCACCCCAGGCTTTGGCTAATGCTGCCTGTTCCAGTGCCACCCTGGTACTGCCTTCGGCAATATTCAGCACCACGGGCAGTTTACCATTGAGTTTTTCTATTGCAAATTTTACCAGCTTTTCCTTTTCTTCTGTAGTTAATACACTGGCCTCGCCCAACGTGCCGCCCAATATCACACCATGGATGCCCGCCGCCACCTGTGCCTGCAGGTTTTTTTCAAACAAGGGCAGATCGAGTTCATCGTTGTTGGTAAACTTAGTAGTAAGAGCCGGGAAAACGCCTTTCCATTCAAATGACATGTGGGTTGTTTTAGGAAAACGAATTTAGCAGAAAATGGGCAGTATTAATTTTATAAATTTAGGGATGCGTACAGGTGAAGCGACACTTACTGTAAAACTTCAATACAAACATTTTGAAACGGGAGAATTTGAGCAGGAACAAAAAAGAACCTATGCTCAAACCATTTCGCTTATTGAAAACTTCCCCTGGGAGAAAGAGAGAGATAAGATAAACATCGACCTTACCTGCTCATCCATTACTGTGCAAAATGATACTAATAGTTTTCTAAAGCTATCATTATATTACAACCAGAAATTTGTTTTATACTTTTTTGATGGGGAAACACTGTACAGCAAAAGCTTATTAAGCTTTTCCGAATCATTCCCTTTATTGCAGGACTATTTCCAAACCTGCACAGTTGACCTTTCTGTCTTCAGGCGTGAAAACACCATGCTGAAAAATGTAAAGAGACATTTTATTAGTAACGACTTTATTTACAAAATCGAGCCCGGAAATTTCCTAACCTATACCGATTTCATGACGAGGCTCTTCTTAACAGGGTACCTGTTCCTGATTTCATTTGCCATTTACAAACATCTTTCAACCAATCCATCCACTGCAGCACTGATTATATTGATTCTTGCTTTCCCGTTACTGGGTGGGATGAATTTATTGCTTGTATTCAATTACTATAAAAACGCAAAAGGAAAGCTGCTTATTCTTTCAAAGGGTTCAACCACTTTTACCTATGGAGCTACCGGGGCAGCTACTACCTATAAAAAGCAGGATATAGAAGAAGTGGTCATTGAAAAAAATACAGCCCGTAAGTGTCCCTGGGGAGATTTCACAATGACTCTGATCTATTTGAACGATGGAACAGTTCTCAAAATCCCCAGCATTATGTTACCCGGCAATGATATTGCCGAAAAACTGCCAGGCATACCTGTAAGTACACAACAAACTTTTATTCCGACTTATTAACCTATCTCCTTAATAATTCCGTAACCCCTTCTTCGCAGCCGTGCGTGGCAAAGCCGACCCGATGTTAAATGATACATTTTTGTAATCCCGGGTTCACCGCCCAACCAGCAGAATTCTGTAAATTTAGGTATGCCTGTCAAATGACTAACAAGCGAATAAATTGAATTAATAATGCCGGGGCCACGACTGACACACAAGGTAAACCGTGAGACCCGGCTGCGAAAAAGTTACATGCCACTTTATGTAAACACTTTACGACTTGCATCAGGTTGAAAAAAACATATGACCAAAGCTGCTTTAGTTTCAACATTTTTTGTTTTAGTCTTTTATTCTTGTAAAGTGACAGAGAAAGATATTATCGGGCATTATAAGCTTGACAAATTTCCTAAGACAACGCTTACTATCAATTCGGACAAAACGTTTGAGTTTTCTAAAAACAATAGAAATCCCTACTTGCACCCGTTTGATCATCCAGACGAATATTATGCTGACACAAAAGGCAAATGGCAGATGGTTGACAAAAAGACTATTTCGCTGACGAGCCAAAGCGACACCCTGATTTTTCCACTTGCTTCAGTACAGGCAAATCCGGCAAGAGACAACAAATGGTCTTACTTCACATTTTACGACACCTACGGTGACACCGTAAAAGTATTATATGTTCAATATGATGACAGCACCATTTCAGCAGCCATGCATCGTTCAATGAATTACTTCACTGAAGACATGACCAAACGAGACACACTGGAATTTCATTTCTATGGTTATCGCCCCTTCACATTCATCAATGAACAGACAACAAACCAAGATTACAGAATCACTCTAAAGCCGGCTTTTCAACCAAACTTTTTTCAAACGGCTGAGTTCAGAATAAAAAGAAATCAACTCCTGGACATAAAGCGAAAAGGCAAGTTTAGAAATACGAAAAAACCAGATATCCCGGGTCCTTCACCTCAATCAGAAAAAAAATTATAGGGTTGTTCCGATATTTATTCGGAAGACCAAGAAAAAGGGGAATAAAGGAAAATACTATCTTTAAGTAAACCATCTGTCCTAATGCGATATCATTTCTTTATCCCAATGCTTTTAATTTCGATGTACTCTTTCAGCCAAAAGGAGGGAAATTCGAAGATCATTATTAAGTTAGCAGATACAGCTGGAATTTACAACAAGGTGAAATATGCTTTAGTAAATTCCGAGTTTATAGTAAAAGATAATGGCAACAGAGATACACTTACGACTTATACGCAGGAGTATTCTGGTATATTTTGTAAGGCAACTGCAATAATTGAAGGCAGCACTATTACATTATCAGGTGTTTATGGATTAAAACGCTTAGACGAATTTGGATACTCCGGCAATCCCAAAAAATACCAGGATATAATTTATTATAAAGGCAGTCAGAGCTGGAAACTGCTTAGGTATGTTGCGTCATTAATTGGTGGAGAGATTTCATTTAGTCAATAGGAATTGGTTACGGCAAAAGGAATACTAAGTTTACAACTATCCCGAGTCTTCCACCTCAATCAGAAAATTAAAAACTAAAGGGTTGCTATGGTTAGACGATATTAAAAACCTCCCCCTCTCAATGCCCCACCCTTCCTTCCATCTCTTCCAGTGCCACGCCTTTTGTTTCGGGCATCATTTTCCATACAAATAATAATTGCAGTACCATCATCAATGCAAAGAAGCCGAAGATATAACTGCCGCCGATCCGGTTGGCAAAGAAAGTAAAGGTTTGCGAGATGAGGGCGGCAAATACCCAATGGGTAAGACTGCCAAACGAAGTGCCCGCTGCCCGTACCGAATTGGGAAATATTTCAGAGAGAAAAACCCAGATCACCGAACCCTGGCCAATGGCATGGGCGGCAATAAACAGGAATACAAAAAGGGTAATACCACCGTTGATATACCCGGCAAATGCCAGGGCCATCAATGTCAGCGAAATAATATAGCCTGCCGAACCGATAAACATGAGTTTCCTGCGGCCGCTGCGGTCGATCAGGTACCAGCCGATGACGGTAAAAATAAAATTCACTATACCGATACCGGCACTGGATAAGAAAGCTGCATCTTTACCCAGCCCTGCCATTTCAAATACCCGCGGTGCAAAATAGATGATGGCATTGATGCCCGATAACTGGTTGAACAATGCCAGGAGAAAGGCCAGCAATAAAGGCTTGGAAAATTTACCGGAGAACAAGGCCTCTTTTTTCTTCTGCTGCACGGAGTTCCTTATCTCTTTGATCAGTTCATCGGCTGCTGCTCCACTTTTTTCAAAAATTTTTCTTGCCCCTGCTTCATCATTGCGGTACAGGAGCAGCCATCTCGGGCTTTCGGGAGTAAACAGCATCAGTACCGAAAACAACAAAGAAGGAATGGCGATGATACCCAGCATATACCGCCAGTCGTTTTCACCACCCACTCCCTGTAATAAATAATTGGTGAGATAGGCCAGCAGGATCCCACTCACCACGTTGACCTGGAAAGCAATGCCCATCTTTCCCCGGTGCTGCGGCGGTGCTATCTCCGAAATATATACCGGCGCCACCACGGAGGATGCACCGATACTAAGTCCGCCTAAAAAACGAAAAGCCATAAAAGTATATACATCATTCGCCAGTGCACTGCCCAATGAAGACACCAGGAATATGATACCGATCAGTATCAGTGTTTTCTTACGTCCGAAATGATTGGCAGGAATGCTTCCCATACCAGCACCGAGTATGGTTCCATACAAAGCCATCGCAATGGCAGTGCCATGCATCCAGTCGTTCAGTTTCCATAATTGCTGTATGCGTTGTTCGGCACCGGATATATTGGCCACATCCATGCCGAATAATAAACCACCGAGGGCAACGGTGATGGACCAGAGGACAAGCTTTTTATTCATCGTTATGTATTAACAGTGATTAGAGTTCATAGACAGAAGCTTCATAAGGCTGCAGCATACCGTCTGCGGAAGCGGTTTGGTAATTACTGATCAGTAATTTTGCCTTATTGGTATCTATACCGGTGTTTGCTTTCACGGCCTTGCTGCTGAAATTAAGCAGTATCAACAACTTCTTTCCTTCTCCTTCCCGGGTATACGCATATACATCAGGATTGTTTTTATCCAGCAGGGTATACTTTCCATACACCAATACCGGGTTATCTTTCCGGAGCTTCACGATCTTCCTGAAATAATTGAGCACACTGGCGGGATCTTTTTCCTGTGCTGCTGCATTGATAGTGGTATAATTTGTATTTGTTCTTAACCAGGGTTTCCCGGTTGAAAAACCGGCATTCACCGTCGCATCCCATTGCATGGGTGTACGTCCGTTATCCCGGCTGCTGAACCTTGCCCGTTCGAGAAATTTATTGAGATCGCCACCTGTGGCTTTCTGGTGTTCATATTCATTGCGGGTGGCAATATCCTGGTAGTCTTCAATTTTCTGAAAGCCTGCATTGGTCATGCCCAGTTCATCGCCAAAATAATAATACGGTGTTCCCCGCATGGTCATGATAAAAGTGGTCAGTAACTTGGAAGATACTTCCCGGAATTGGGGGCTGTCGTTTCCAAAGCGGCTGACCATTCTTGCCTGGTCATGATTGGCCAGGAAAACAGAGAGCCATCCTTTTTGGGCAAACACACTATCCCATTTACTGAAGACTTCTTTGAAATGCAATAAACTGTATCCTTCCGGTTTGGCAATATCCACGCCTTCGAAAGCATAGGCCATATTCAATTCGTTACGGTCAGCATCCACGAGGTCATGGGCATCCCGGAAATTGCGGCCGGCTCCTTCGGCCACACTCATCACATTGTATTTGCTCAATACTTCATTGTTCATCTCTTTTAAATAATCATGCAGGCCATCCACCATCGCATAGTATTGAATAAAGTCTTTTTCAAATCCTTTGGGAAATGCCGGGAAGCTGGTATCCTTCGCAGCAAACTGGAAAGCATCCAGCCGGAAACCATCTATTCCTTTATCGGCCCAGAATTTCATGATGTCATAAATTTCCTGCCGCAGTTTGGGGTTTTCCCAGTTCAGGTCGGGTTGCTTGCGGGAAAAATAATGCAGGTAATACGCATTGGTGGCGGAATCATATTTCCATGCATCATGGTTCACATCAAATAAACTGTAGCGGAAAGCAGGTTTGCCACGTTCTGCATCCCACCAGTGATAATACTGTCGGTAAGGACTTGTTCTTGAGCTGCGGCTCTGTTTGAACCATTCATGTTCATCACTGCTGTGGTTCACCACCAGGTCCATCACTAATTTCAATCCTCTTTCATGCATGCCTTTCAGCAAGGCATCAAAATCTTCCATCGTGCCAAAATCTTTCATGATGCCGCGGTAGTCACTTACATCATATCCATTATCATCATTGGGAGAACCATAGATCGGGTTGAGCCAGACGGCATCCACACCGAGGCTTTTGATATAATCCAGTTTGGAAATAATTCCTTTCAGGTCGCCGATGCCATCACCATCACTGTCTTTAAAACTGCGGGGATAGACCTGGTACACCACCGCTTCTTTCCACCATTTGCGATCAGCCGTATCGCTGCCGGCAGTTGTTGTTGATTTGGTTTCCGGTGAAGTGCAGGAAGCAATAACAAGAGCGGAAAAGAGCATAAACAGTGCAGGAGCTACAATCTTTCTTCGCATGGCAGTTAGTCGTTAAGGCTGGTTGCAAAAACCAGCAAATGAATAATCCCGATCGCATTAGAAAAATACATAAAGGACCGCACATTATTTTAAACCCACCGAAAACTTCCCTGCTGAAAACGATTGCGGTAACACTTGATGTGCATATTTTAGCGTACCATTCCTTCTCCTCCTTCTGTTACGTTTAAATTGTTAGTATGAAACGCTTCCTTCTTCCTGTTTGTATTTTAGTTTGTTTGCTGCAAGCCTGTTCTCCCGGTAAAAAAATAAGCAGCGATACTGCAACTACTACAACTCCCAAAGCCATGCGGGAATTCAGGGCGGCATGGATCGCTACGGTGGCGAATATCAACTGGCCCAGTAAACCGGGACTGCCGGTGGAAGAGCAGAAAAAAGAAGCCATTGAGTTACTGGATTTTTTACAACAGCATCATTTCAATGCGGCCATTTTCCAGGTAAGGCCACAGGCAGATGCATTATACAAAAGTGATTTAGAACCCTGGTCTTATTATTTAACGGGGCAACAGGGCAAAGAACCCGATCCGTATTATGATCCGTTGGAGTTTTGGGTGGAGCAGGCCCATCTGCGGGGTATTGAATTGCATGTATGGTTAAATCCATACAGGGCACATCATAAAGATGGCAAAGAGATCAGTGAACAATCTATTATAAAGAAAAGACCGGAGCTGGCTTTGTTCCTGAAAGAAGGTTACTGGTGGCTTGACCCTGCACAGCAAGGCACACAAGACCATTCCACAGCGGTGGTGATGGACCTGGTGAAACGATATGATATTGACGGCGTTCATTTCGACGATTATTTTTATCCCTATCCTTCTTATAATGGCGGTGCGGATTTCCCGGATTCCATAAGCTGGAAAGCTTACCAGCAAAGCGGTGGCAAATTATCAAGAGGTGACTGGCGCCGAAATGCCGTGAATGTATTTATTGAACGGGTGTATAAAGAAATCAAAAAAGAAAAGCCGCAGGTGAAATTTGGATTGAGTCCTTTTGGCATCTGGCGGCCGGGCTATCCTGAATCCGTGGAAGGATTTGACCAGTATGATCAACTCTATGCCGATGCAAAGTTGTGGCTGAACAAAGGATGGATCGATTATTTCACGCCGCAACTCTACTGGCCCATCAACAGGCCTACACAAAGTTTTCCCGTGTTACTGGGCTGGTGGCAAAGCGAGAATACCATGCAGCGTCATTTATGGCCGGGCATCAGTGTGGGCCGTGATACCAGTGCAAAAAATGTGAATGAGATCATGAGCCAAATTATGATCAGCCGGGGTATGTTGCCGGCCAGCAAGGGCATTGTTCACTGGAGTATTTCATCGGTCACTAAAAATCCGCCGATGGCCAAAGCACTGGTCGAAGGTCATTATAAAAAGCAGGCCCTTGTACCAGCGAGTCCGTGGCTGGATGATACAGCACCGGCTGCACCGGTTGTAACAATGGATTCAAAAGATGATAATATTACGATCAACTGGACACACCCCGATGATAAAGATGTCTTTCAATGGGTGGTCTATTATAAATACGGCAACAACTGGAATTATAGTATCCTGGGCAAATTGAATCATTTCACTGTTTTAAAAAAGACGATTACTGATAAGAATATTAAATTGAATATGATCGCTGTTACTGCAGTTGACCGGACCGGTAATGAGAGTGCCGTCCAGGTAATTACTACGGGCAACTGAGCACTCAAATAACTGGCATACAGTGGTAATCCCCTGTAATAAACCCGGAGTTTATTACAGGGGATTTTTTGTGCGAACGAAAGTTCGGGAAAACCGCATTTTTGATTATTTTCCCTGCCTGTTATTGCTTACTGCTTACATCAAAACCATTCTTACATGAGAAAATTTTTTACCCGTCTTATCCAGGTAGTAGTATTCATCATTACACCCGGGCTGTTGATCGCCCAGAAAGATTATAACATCCTGCTCAACGCCGGTAAATTTTTACCGGAAGAAAATACCAGCAGCCTGACCAAAGCGTCACCGGTATTTCAAAAAAGTTTGTACGGGAACACCCAATATGTAATGCTGCAATTCCATTCACTCCCGGATGCAGCTATGAAAAGCCGGTTGAATGCAGCCGGTATTCAATTGATCGATTATATACCCAATAACGCCTACACCGCCACAGTGCCTGCCGGTATCAACCTGGATGCATTCAAAGCATTTGGTTTTCGCAGTGTATTCCATTTAACCAAAGAGCAAAAGACCGTTCCTGCATTGCTAAACGGAACATTTCCTGCTTATGCCGTCAAACAACCGGGCTATGTGGATGTAACGGTGATCAGCTATGAAAAATTAGCAGCAGCTTCTATCAGCAGTTCATTGAGTGCTGTTAATGCCACGATACTGGAAGACATGCCGATGTTCCGGTCATTCACGATCCGCATCGGTCAGTTATCTGTGCAGCAATTGGTGGATCTTCCCTTTGTGCAATGGGTTGAGTTTGTTGATCCGCCTAACCAGTTAGAAAATACATTGGGCAGAACATTACACCGTGTCAATATTCTCAATGATGGCATCCGGAACCTGAAAGGCGATGGTATCAATGTCGGTATCTGGGATGAAGGTGAGATCAGCCCGCATCTTGATTTTTCTCCCGCCGGTCGTTTGAACCAGGTGGAGTTCAGTGCTGCTTCGCAACATTCCACCCATTGTGCTGGCACCATACTGGGCCGTGGCCTTATTAACCAGACCGCAAGAGGTATGGCACCCAATGCCACTTTATATTCGTTCAACTTCAGCGGAAATATTCAGACTGAAATGGCAAATGCAATTCCCGCACAGGGATTGGTGGTGAGCAGTCACTCTTATGGCAGTACGCAAACCTGTGGTTTGAACGGAGCTGGTGTTACCTATTCTGCCACCAGCCGGGCAACAGACCTTAACCTGAATAATTTTCCATCGCATTTACATGTACATTCTGCCGGTAATTCCCAGGCAGCTTGTACAGGAGGCTGGTCTACTATTACGGCCAGCGGTAAATCATCCAAGAACAATATCCTGGTGGCGAATATTACCACGACAGAAGGATTATCCGGAACCAGCAGCTGTGGTCCTGTGCAGGATGGCAGGGTGAAACCGGAGATCAGTGCATTTGGTACAAGTGTATTTTCCACTTCAACCCCTGTCAATGGCTATGCCACTCTATCCGGCACTTCCATGGCCACCCCGGGTGTTGCAGGTTCCGTTACTTTGTTAGTACAGCGATACAAACAATTAAACAGTAATAACCTTCCTCCTTCCACACTGATAAAAAATACGATTTTAAATACAGCACAAGATCTAGGTAACGCCGGACCTGATTACCGCTTTGGTTACGGACGTATCAATGCACTGGAAGCCGTACGTATCCTGGAAGAAAACCGGTATGCATTAAGTAATGTCACAACAGGTATATCAAATGATATGACCATAAACGTACCTACAGGTACAGCAAGATTAAGAGTAATGCTGACCTGGAATGATCCGGCAGGTACAGCCAATGCCAATCCTGCTTTGGTGAATAATCTTGATCTCACCGTAATCAATGGCGCCACCACTACGCTTCCCTGGATATTAGATCCGAATAACCCGGCAACACCCGCAACAAGAGGAATTGATAATGTAAGTAATATTGAACAGGTAACCATTGATAATCCCCCTGCCGGTTCCTATACTTTACGGGTAAATGGTACAGCGGTGCCCACCGGCCCCGGTCAGGATTATGCACTCACCTGGAGTGTGGAGCAACCTTATATTGAAGTGATCTACCCGAACGGTAATGAAACATTAAATCCCGGTACGAATGAAACGATCACCTGGAATAATGCAGGTGTAACGGGTAATCAAACTGTTGAATACTCCCTGAACAATGGTGCCAGCTGGAACATCATTTCCAATGTTGTTGCAGCCAATGCCACCCGTCTCAGCTGGTCAGTTCCGGCCGGTGCGAATACATCCACCGCATTAATAAGAATTTCAAACGGTGCTTTGACGGATGTAAGTGATGCCACTTTTAAGATATTAGGTACCACCACGGGTTTTACCGGAAGCGGTGTTAGTTGTAATGCCGGTGAAGTGATCTTCAACTGGACCGCAGTAACAAATGCCACTCATTATGATATATACCGGCTGGATGCGGCAACAGGACAATTTGTAGTATTAGCCTCTAACATATCTGGAACGACACATGTTGCAACCGGGCTTACACCCAATACACTGATGTGGTTTACGATCAGGGCAAAGAACACCACCACAGGTGCTGAAAGCGAAAGATCCAACGCCATCAGTGTCACTGTTTCGAATGGCGGTGGTGGTTTAGGTGCAGTTGGTTCCATAACAGGACAGAATATCATTTGTGGTGCTGCTACGAATGTGACATATTCAATTGCAGCAGTTAGTGGCGCCAGTTCTTATACCTGGACGGCTCCGCCGGGTGCGACGATCAGTGCAGGCCAGGGTACAACAACTGTTACGATCAATTATCCTGCCGGCAGCAGCAGCGGCAACGTGACAGCAGCAGCAAGTAACGGCACCTGTCAAACAGCAGCATCTTCCCTCGCCATCACGGTAAGTGGTTCAGCGGTGAATGCTCCTGCCAGCGGAGGTGATCAGTCAGTAACCGTATGCCCGGGTTCTGCTGTTCCAACATTGACGGCCACAGCTACCGTTGATGCAGGTCATACCGTTATCTGGTATACTGCAGCCAGTGGTGGTTCTGCAACAGGCAGCCCGGTATTAAGTGCAGCAGGCAGCATCACTTATTATGCAGCCAGCCGCAACAGCACCACAGGCTGTGAAAGTACTTCCAGAACAGCTGTAGTGCTCACAATTACTACTGTTCCTGCAGCAAGTATCACTGCAGGTGGTGTGACCAGTTTCTGCCAGGGTGGTAGTGTGGTACTTACTGCCAATGCCGGCGGCTCTTATACCTGGAGCAATGGGGCCACTACACAATCAATAACTGTTACCACCAGCGGATCATACACCGCAACCGTTGTTACCAGCGGATGCAGCAGCACTTCGCCGGCGATTGACGTAACCGTGAACCCCTTACCAACAGCTACGATTGCCGCCAACGGACCTGTTACTTTTTGTGATGGTAATAATGTAATACTGACTGCTGCAGCAGGCAGTTCTTATGCATGGAGCAATGGAGCTACCACTCCGTCTATTACGGTTACCACTTCCGGTAATTATAGCGTAACCGTAACCAATGCCAGTGGTTGTTCAGCCACATCCACTGCCACCCCTGTTACGGTTAGCCCAAGACCAGTGGTAACGATTGCTGCTGCACCTTATACAAGATTGTATCCCGGCATCAGCACCACCTTAACATCCACCGTTGCACCGGCAGGAACAGTGATGTATACCTGGCTGAATAACGGGGTGCCTGTAGCTGGTGGCAATACAGCCACATTGCCGGTTACCCTGGACCAGTTAGGCAGTTATTCCCTCTCTGTAGTCAATGCCGGAGGCTGCAGTAATACATCGAACGTGGTTGCGATTACTGATTCAGCAACCAGCAAATTTTATATTTACCCGAACCCGAACAATGGCCTCTTCACTGTAAGCTATTACAATGCGGGGGGCAATACCACGAATACGATCACGGTATATGACAGTAAGGGTGCTTATGTGTTCCGGAAAGCATATGCCATTACCAGTTCGTATGAACGGTTAACCGTTGACCTGCGGATGCATGGCAAGGGTGTTTACTGGATCGTAATGACCGATACAAAAGGCAAACGTTTAGCCGCAGCAGGAGTGATCGTTCAGTAATCCTGTTGGGAACATAACTAAAAAGCTGAATCAGTAATTGATTCAGCTTTTTAGTTTGCGGTATATTAAAACAACCCTATCATTTCTCATAACGCTTCCGCCAGGTTTCTTTTCCATTATTATCAAAATGGATAAGTTGCACTAACCGGCCATTGAGTAAATATTCCTTCCATTCGCCGGATGGTTTGCCGTTCTTATAGGTCGCTTTCCAGAAAGTTGTGCTGTTCCTGTGGTGCACCCAGGCTCCTTCTTTCAACCCGTTTTTATAATAGCCGGAATCTTTTACCATCCCGTTGCTGAAATAATTTATATACAAACCATCGTGCAAACATTCTTTAAATACGGGGTGATAGACCGAGCCGGTACTATTTAAGGGAACGGCTTTTATAACCGGTACAGACTGCTTCGCTGCAAATGAAAAGGAATAACCCGGTTGCAGGTATTTCATCGCAGCACGGCCTTCCTTCTTATACAAACCGGTCAATGGATAATGCCAGTTCTTCGGATGATTGAGCTTTATTTCTTCTTTTACCCGTTGTAGTTTATCCGCATGATAATGGCGGACAGCCATCAAACTACCAGAGGAATCCCATAGTTTCCATTCCCCATCCGGTATGCCGTGCACTAATTTCCCGGAATCCAGGGGCTGGCCGTTCAGGTACCAGCTTTGCCAGTTGCCATGCAGTTTGTAATTTTTCACATTCCCCCGGTACAGCAATTTGTTTTGCTGAACAGCAGAAAACACGCCGTTCCGGGGCAAACTATGATCAGCCGTTGTATGGGTAAAAATATCCGTGATGACTATATGCTCCACCGGGTTGGAAAGGGGAAAAGGTTCTTCCTGCCCGCTATGCTGGGCAGCCGCCAAATGGGAAAGGGCGACAGCAATTCCTGCCAAAAGTATATTCTGTTTCATCATAGCAAGCAATAATGCAAGTTAGTGACTTCATCCCTGCAACAACAAAAATATGTTAAGGTTCAGTTGCTGCGTACCTTTAGGCTGATACCAGCGTCTTTTTTGCTGTAAAAACGGAGCATGAATAAACGTATACTCTTACTTGTTTTTCTTTTTGCGGGAATACTGGTAAAAGCCCAGCAGGTGGACAGTATTTATTTCCATTTATACACCGACAGCCTGAAAAAGGGCCAGCATAATTATATTAATGTAGATGGGAAATTATCAAACGGCCGCTGGATGCCGTTAACCGCAAAGGAAATTTTATTTACCTGCCCGGCAGGAACATTCAACGGCAATGAGCTTTTTATACCCGAACAGTTTACACCGGAAAAGGTAACCGTAAAAGCTGTACTGCGATCCAATCCTGCTGTCTGGAAGGAAATAACGATCTGGATCAAACAGCTGCCCGATCCTTTTTTACCAACCCGTAATGAGATGGACAATACACCCCGGCGTAACCGGAAGAACAACTAATAAAAAAGCCCTGTTGCGGGGCTTTTTACTTTGATATAGCAAAATAAATTAAGCTGTTTTCTTAGCGTCTTCCAGGAATTTGGCCAGGCCAATATCTGTCAGCGGGTGTTTTAACAGACCGAGGATGGAATCCAGCGGGCAGGTGCAAACATCAGCACCAGCTTCAGCACATCTTACAATATGCAGGGCATTGCGGATAGATGCGGCGAGGATCTCTGTTTTGAAACCCTGCACCGAATAAATATGAGAGATCTGGGAGATCAGTTCAATACCATCCCAATTGCTGTCATCGATCCTGCCAATGAAGGGGGAAAGATACGTGGCACCGGCTTTAGCCGCCAATATCGCCTGGCCTGCAGAAAATACCAGTGTACAGTTGGTGCGGATACCGTTATCAGTAAACCATTTGATCGCTTTGATACCATCTTTGATCATCGGCACTTTCACCACGATATTCGGGTGAATGGCTGCCAGTTTTTTTCCTTCTTCCACGATACCGGCAAAGTCGGTAGCAATTACTTCGGCACTGATATCGCCATCCACCAGTTCGCAGATCGTTTTGTAATGGTTCATCACCGCATCCTGCCCTTTGATACCTTCTTTGGCCATCAGCGATGGGTTGGTGGTAACACCATCCAGGATACCTAATTCGTTGGCTTCTTTGATCTGGGCCAGGTTGGCCGTATCAATAAAAAATTTCATGTTGATTGTATTTAAATACCCTCTTGCAGAGGAAGTTAGGAGCAAAAAAAATGGCAGGCTGATTACATCGCACCGCTCAACCACCTACTCTTGCTGCCTTCCGGCCCTGGGAGGGTTCAGCAGGAGCTGGTCGTGTAAGACCTGCCGCCGCAAAGATAGGGAAGCGCAACTAAATACGATTTGCTGGCAGGAAATAAGAGTTAAAAACCTGCCATGGAATTTACATTGGCATACCCGATCAGTTCATCGGCCCGGCCACCAAAAGGACGGAAATAGACCAGCACCATATAACTGTTTTCAGTTGCCTGGAAATTACCTTCTGTATTATCAAACGAAACAGGCTCATTCGTTTTTCGCTTATCGGGTGCCGTGACATAAGAATAATTATAAAAACCCTGTTTCAGGAACAATGTTTTTTCGTACACCCCTTTCTCAGTGTTAAAGATCATTTTAGTTGAATCATTAATAGCATAGTTGGTCAGCTCACCGAAGAGGTAAATACTGCGGCCGGGGTAAGCCCGGTTGCCGGGTGGCACAAACGTGAAATGGGTATAAGCATAATCACTTTGCCAGTAAGGGTTATTACCGTCTTCGTTTTCGATGGTAAACAACCCGTTGTTATCCCGGTAATACACGTAGACCTGCTGGTTTCTTTCCCCGTCCGGTTTCACCAGCACATCAATGCGGTTATGGCTTTTCAAAATATCTCTCATCCGGTCACTCATCAATCGTACACTGGAGAGATTGATCCATCTCCATTCTCTGCCTGCCGGGAATGAAAGTGCATCATCACTGTATTCAAAATAATTACCCCGGTAGATCGTAGGACGATCGAGATATACTGCTGTCGGCCAGGAAAAATTCTGCACCACCTGCAGTTTGATATCCTGCGGAGAAAAAATATTCAGCTTGGCAGTAGCGGTATTCACCACCACCTGCACCCGTTGGTGGGTACGGAAATAAGTGCCGCCAAAAGGCTGCATCATCCTGGCTGCCAGCGATACCTTATTATCCACCACTAAAAAACGCTTGGTGAATACCAGTTTTGATGTATCATCATTCAGGAACACCTTCAGTAAATAATTTCCCGAACGGGAGGGCATACTGTTACGGTCGGGCACCATCGCCTGGTAATGGGTATAACGGGTAAAGGAAATAGAAGCATTGCGGTAGGTATTGATCCGCTGACTCTGGAATCCTTTGGTATAATCAAACGTAAACAGGCTGGAAGGCGTCCAGTCCGCATTGCAAAGCTGGAAGGAGAAATAATAGTTCTTGACGTCCGCATCCAGGTCATCAAAATGCAGCTCAAATTGTTCTCCGCTGTTGAGATTCATCACCGGGTAACTGTACATATCTCCATACTTGAACAGCTTCACCGAATGAATATTCGGCTGGTAAATATGATCGGCCAGTTGCGCAGCAGCGGTGATGCTATTGCATACGAATAACAGTAAAATGATTCTTTTCATCCTGCCAGTGGTAATTGGTAAGAACACACAATATTGTGAAAAATTGCCCGAAAAAGCAGATAAATCTTTTTTACCGGCTTATTTTTGAACAAGACAAACTAATCAATTTGAAGGTTGCAGGCTTTATAGCAAACCGCATCGCATTTAATCAGCAGAAATCATTTTCCCGGTTCATCATCCGGCTGTCCATTGTAGCCACAGTGATCAGCGTGGCCGTGATGATCATAACCTTATCATTTGCCAATGGCTTCCAGGCAACGGTGAGCCAGAAAGTATTCAGCTTTCTCGGGCATATCCGGGTGCAGGAAAAACAGGTGGACCGCTCCATCCTGGCCGAAGAAACCCCGATCATTCAGAATGATTCACTGGTGAGATTGATGAAAAACGATAGCCGGGTCAACGCTATTCATCCCTTTGCCACCAAGTATGCGATCCTGAAAACAAAAGATGAAATAGAAGGGGTGCTGGTAAAAGGTGTGGACAGTACCTATGACTGGGCTCATTTTAATTCTTTTATCAAACAGGGAAGACCGGTCCGCTTTAATGACAGTACATACAGCCGTGAGATCATGATCTCTGCTTACACTGCTGAACAGTTGCAGCTACAACTCAATGATAAGATCAATATTTATTTTATCCGTCCCGGTGGCAGCGAAGAAGATGGATCGGGTGTCAATATCAGGGCGGATAAACTGACCATTTCGGGCATATACAAAACAGGAATTGAAGAGTACGACAAGACCTTTGCCATTGCTGATATCAAACTGATACGGCGGTTGAATTTCTGGAAACAAAACGAGATCGGTGGTTATGAGATCTTCCTGAATGATTACCGGCAGATCAATAAAGCCGTCATTGATCTTTATGAAACCGACGGCTTCCCCCCTACCTGGGACACACAAAGTGCAAGAGATATCTCTCCCAATATTTTCGACTGGCTCAATATGCAGGATGTAACCCGAAATGTGCTGATCGGGATCATGATCTTTGTAGCGGTGATCAATCTTATCACCTGTTTGATCATTTTAGTGCTCGAAAGAATAAAGATGATCGGTATTTTAAAATCATTAGGCGCATCTGACTGGACCGTACAAAAAATATTTCTCCGTCATTCACTGATCATTACGATTACCGGTATCATCATCGGTACAGTCTTCGCCTTAGGGTTTTTATACCTGCAGCAGAAAACAGGTTTTATCAAACTGAAAGAAGAAGCGTATTACATGAGCGAAGCCGCTGTAAAGATCATCTGGTGGCAGGTGGGGCTGATCGGGGTCATTACGTTAGTCGTTTGCCTGCTGATCCTCCTCATCCCCTCTATATTGGTGCGGAAAGTGCAGCCGGTGAAAGCGATTCATTTCAGGTAGTGAAATGAGAAAGGATAATACCCGTTGCCACCGCAGCGTTTAATGATTCAGCCTTTCCTTTCTGTGGTATAGTGATCTTTTTCGTTACCAATTGCAGTATAGCGGGACTGATCCCTTTTGATTCATTGCCTATAATGATAATCCCTTCAGCAGGCTTTTGCATCGTTGTTATATTCTCCCCATCGAGTGCGGCTGCATAAATGACTGTCTTTTGCTGCGCTAACCAACCGGCAAGATCAGTGTACAACAATTTCACCCGGGCAATACTCCCCATCGTGGCCTGCACCACTTTCGGGTTGTAATGATCGGCACTATCCCGGTCACAAACGATGTGTTCAATGCCAAACCAGTCGGCAATGCGGATGATGGTGCCTAAATTACCGGGATCCTGGATGGTATCTAATGCGAGTATAAGTTTACCGTCCCCGTTTATTTCACTGACTTCATCAAATTTTCTCAATACTGCCAGTACCTGGTTGGGCGTTTGCAGTTGTGAAATTTTTTCTAATTCTGCGGGGCTTATTTCAATTACATCGATCCCCTGCAGCAATTTTGAATGATCCGTTAACCATTCTTTCAGGCCCAATACCTGTTGCACCTGTCCGGGTATCTCCTGCAACAGTTCACTGACGATCTTCGGGCCTTCTGCAATAAAAACCCCGGATTCATCTCTTGATTTTTTCTGGCCTAAACTTTGGATATATTTGACCTGCGATTTTACAAGCATTGCAACTCTTTTATCAATTTATGTTCAACGGCCAGCCACTTTTTACCCGCTACCTTTTACGAGCAATGATCGCCGGCCTTGTTACCTTTATTTTTTATTCCTGCGCCGTTATTCCCCAAAACTATCCCCGGCGTACGCCATTTGTATACGAATATAATATTAACGTCGAAGGTAATCTCACAGAACAGGAAAAATCAGATCTTGAATCTGCCTTACAGAAACAACTGGACGATAGTATCGGTGTAAGAACAAAGAGAAAACTCATTTCCAGTGGCGGCTTCAACAGGCAAATATTAAATAAGCCCCCGGTATATAACAGCATGAATGCCGACAAGTCCGTTACCTACATGAAAGCATTGATGGTTTCACTCGGCTATTTCTATGACTCGGTGGGATACCGGACAAAAATTGATACAGCCGGTTCAAAGGATGATCAATACCGGGTGAATGTGATCTTTGATGTGAAAACCGGTTTGCTGACAAGACTGGACTCGATCGCTTACAGAATTGACTCTCCCAGGTATCATCATAACCAGGCCGAATTGCAATCCCTGACCAAAGCTAACCTGAAAGAATCTTACCTCACGAAAGGAATGCCGTTTGCCAAAGGCATTATCTCGGCCGAGTTTGACCGGCTGGTAGAATTATACAGGAACAATGGTTTTCTCCGTTTCGGAAGAGAGGACCTGCTGGGAGTCTGGGATACCCTGGATGTTGCCTTGTTACAACCTTCTCTTGATCCCTTTGAACAGATAGAGCTTCTGCAGAAATTAAAAGAAAGACGATTGAAGCCAACTGCCAAGCTGGAAATAAGGATGCGGCCCGGCTTCGACAGTGTGAAACTGGTAAAATATTATGTAGGTAAGATCGAGATCTACCCTGATTTTATTATTGATTCATTGGCCGGCAACAGGGTTGTTACCCAACTAAACCCACATCTTTCCATCATCCAGTTCAACAATACCTACAAACCCAACATATTCCTGGATAATATTTATCTCCGGCATGGCGACTTGTATGCACAGCGTCGTTTTCAACGAACAATTAACCGGCTGAATGTTTTCGGCACCTGGAAGCAGATCAATATCGAACCCGTACCCAGGGTTGGCCAGGACACCGTTGATTTCAGGATCTTTTTAAATCCTGCTCCCAAATATGTTTTCAATGCCAACCTCGAAGCCAGCCAGAACCAGAGTGCTATCTCGGGAAGCCTTTTTGGTATTGGTGCGAATGTGGGTTTGCAAAACCGGAATGTATTCAGAGGCGCTAATACCTCCAGCCTGAATATGCGGTATGGGATTGAATTAGGGGACAGTAGTTTTATCCAGACACAACAGGTGAATTTCAGTTATAAACTCTATTTCCCGAAGCCGGTTCCCAATTTTAAGTTCATTCCTGAACGGCACCGGGATAATATACGCACCGTATTTGGATTCAGTGCGGCGAACACCGAAAGAAGAAATCTTTTTAACCTGACCACCGTTAACGCATCACTGGGTTATGAATTTCAACGAAACGTTCCCCGTTCGAATAAAACACTTTTTGTTACCCTGAAGCCGGTTAATATTGAATACTCTTATCTCAAAAAAAGACAGGGGTTGATCGATCTTATCAATACCACACCAGCTTTGAATAATGTTTTTACTGATGGACTGATCTCTTCGCTGGTAGCCGGTATCACCCATACCTGGATAAAAGGCAGACGACAAAATATATTAGCTGTCAACTATGAACAGTCCGGCTTGCTGGCAGGCATGTTCCGGAATGAATTTTTAGATTCCCAGTTGTACCGCTTTGTAAAAATAGATGCCGAGCTGACCAAGCTGATCAAATTCAAAAAGACCGCAATCGCCATCAGGGCCTTTGCCGGCGTGGGGTATGAACTGGGCTCAACCGCTAATCCATTAAAACAGGACCGGCTGCCTTTCTTTAAACAATATTTTGCCGGCGGCCCCAACAGTATGCGGGCCTGGAGCCTGCGCCGCCTCGGTCCCGGTTCACTGATCAGTGATTTTAAAAATAACCCGGAACGATATGGTGATGTGCAACTGGAACTGAATGCAGAATACCGGTTTAATTTTTTCAGGATCGCCGGCTTTACTGTTGAGAGTGTACTCTTCACAGATATTGGCAACGTGTGGTTCCTGAAGAAAGAGGCAGGTAGCCCGGAAACTGTTTTTAATCTTGGCAGGCTGGGAAAAGACCTTGCTGTTGGTGTGGGTACTGGTTTACGAATTGATCTTTCCTTCTTCATGATCCGGCTTGATTATGCTTTCAAAGCAAAAGATCCCAGCCCTTCTCCTGACCGTGCGGCCAGCCAGAACAAATGGTTTTATGGTTACCAGCTGAGTAATTTATTGAAAGGGCAATTACAGTTAGGGGTTAATTATCCTTTCAAACTCTGATCAGCTTTTGACTTTTTTATTTCCTCTTCAAAGACTGGTATTGTCATCGCATCATCCACATGGAATTCACCTATACGGGTTCTCCGTAAACTGCTGAGATATGCACCACAACCTAATGCTTCTCCATAATCATTCGCTAAACTCCTGATATAAGTGCCGGTAGAACAAACCACTTTGAAATGAACAACAGGCATTTCAATTTTTGTAATGGAGAATTCTTTGATGAATAATTTTCTTGGCTCCAGTTTCACTTCTTTGCCCTGCCTGGCCAGTTCATATACTCTTTTACCATCCACTTTGATGGCTGAATGTGCCGGTGGCACCTGCATGATCTCACCGGTGAATGGCAGGGTTGCCTGGTGCAATTGTTCTTCTGTTAGCTGTTCAACTGGTTTAAAACCGACAGGCTCACTTTCCAGGTCATAAGTAGGCGTGACAGCACCCAGTGTGAAAGTGCCGGTGTATTCTTTCTCCTGGGCCATGAATTCATTGATCCGCTTGGTAAACTTCCCGGTGCAGACAATCAACAGCCCGGTGGCTAATGGGTCCAGTGTACCGGCATGCCCTACTTTTTTGATACGGATAAGATTGCGGATCTTACTCACCACGCCAAACGAAGTCCATTCTAATGGTTTATCGATCAGCAATACTTTTCCTTCCTGGAAAGGATTGACAGGGTTTTGCTCCATCGGGCAAAAGTAATCGTATTCCCGGAAAGCTTTTCGGGAGAAATAATCAGATGGACATCCTGCTTTTTAATTCCAGGTATTTATTGATCGTATTGACTGTAAGGTTTTCCGGTGTGGAGAGAATGGAAGGAATACCATTCATATGCAGCTCTTTTACCATCAGCCTTTTTTCATAGGCAAATTTTTCGGCTATGGTCTTGATATAAATATCCTCCATATTGGTTGCCTTCCGGTCCATCAGTGAACGGAGTTCTGTATTCTCAAAGAACACCACCAGCAGCAAATGATATTTTGCGATCTTTCGCAGGGCCGGTAATTCCCGTTGCAAACCTTCCAGTGATTCAAAATTGGTAAATAACACTAACAGGCTACGGTTGGTGATCCGGTTCCGGATCACTGAGAATAATTTTTCATAATCCGGCTCCAGGAAACGGGTCTGCTGGCGGTACAATGATTCCAGCACCTTATTCATTTGTGTGGATTTTTTATCCGCCAGGATAAAACTGTCGAGGTTCTCTGCAAAAGTGATCAGCCCGGCCCTGTCCTGCTTTACCAATGCCACATTCGATAATACCAGTGAGGCATTGATGGCATAATCAAGCAGGGTCATTCCATGAAAAGGCATTTTCATTACCCTTCCTTTATTAATTACACAATAGATCTGCTGGCTTCTTTCATCCGTGTAATTATTCACCATCAGCCCTTCCTTCCGGGCTGTAGCCTTCCAGTTGATGGTGCGGTAATCATCTCCCCGCACATATTCCTTGATCTGTTCAAACTCCATACTGTGACCAATACGCTGCATTTTTTTAACCCCGGCTTCCTGTAGCTTATTAGCTACCGCCAATAACTGGTACCGCCGCATTTGTATATATGATGGGTATACTTTTACTGTTTTCTCCTGCGCAAAAATGTACCGCCGCTTTACCAGTTGCAAAGGCGCATGCACATATACGTTGATATCATAAAAAATATATTCGCCGCGGGTAACCGGACGCAGGAAATAATCCAGTTCTTTCTTTTCACCAGCAGCTAACTGGAGTTTACGCAACCATTTCCTGTCCTGGAACTGGAAAGGGATCTCATCGATCACACTGATGCGTACCGGGAACCCATACTGGTTTTTAAAATGCAGCATTACTTTGTTATCATCGCCAATGCTGAAGCGATCCGTCACCTGCCGTTCTGCATGGAAACCATTTTTCTTACCAAAGACCAGTAAAGTATCCGCTACCACCGCCAGCAACAGGAACAACAAGACCAGTTCGCCCAACCTGAAAAAAACAGGCACAAAGAAGCTCAGCAAAAAGATCACTGCTGCCGACCCGGCAATGATATACACGATTTTATTGAGGTAGAAGGATTTGATCAAGGCTGTCTGTTATATGTTCATGGTTAATAGTTCATGGTTCATGGCAACTACATAGAGTCACGAAGTTTTGTAATCATTTTACAGAGCAATTCATAGTCATTATAATGTTTAGCATAAACATCATCCGTAATATATTTTCTTTTCTGCGCCAGGTAAAGACATGCTACTACTTCAATTGCTGAACGGAGTGCTATGTCTAAAAACCGTTTGAATTCAGGAACAGTCTGCCCTGTACTGCCTTCTGCAATATTTAATACTACCGAATCGGCAGCTCTTTTCATTTGAGACGCCAGGCTAAATCGCTCCTCTACGGGAAATTTTTTAGCCAACAAATCGATCTCATTTGATAAATCGGCGGCCATATGCCAAACTTTTAAGTCCTCAAACCGGAAAGCCATAGTCAGGTTTTTGCAATTAGTACTATGAACTATGCGCTATGAACCATGAACCTCCTTCCTACCTCGGCACATCCATCGCCTGCACAATCTGTTTGATCACTTCCGCTTCTGTTACTCCTTCCATTTCCTTGTCCGGTGCCAGGATGATCCGGTGTCGCAATACGGGTATCAGCACTTCCCGGATATCTTCCGGCGTCACAAAATCTCTCCCGTTCATTGCAGCAATGGCTTTTGATGCATTCATCACCGCCAGTGATGCCCTTGGTGAAGCTCCCAGGTAAATGGATTTATGGTTTCTTGTCTGGTGAATTAATTTGGCAATGAACTGCAACAATTTTTCTTCGATCACCAGTGTTTTAATCTGTTGTTTGAGTTGGTTGATCTGCTGGGCGCCTAATACAGGATGCACCAGGTCCTGCACCGAAGTATTCCCCATATGATGAAACTGGGTGAGGATACTCAGCTCTTCTGCTTCCGAAGGATAAGGCACCACGATCTTGAATAAGAAACGATCCAGCTGTGCTTCCGGTAAACGATAAGTTCCTTCCTGCTCCACCGGGTTTTGCGTGGCCAATACCATAAAAGGTGAAGCCATTGGATAGGTTTTGCCGTCCACCGAAGCCTGTCGTTCTTCCATGATCTCCAGCAAGGCGGATTGTGTTTTCGCCGGAGCCCTGTTGATCTCATCCACTAAAACAATATTGCTGAACACCGGGCCTTTCTTGAATTCAAAAGTTGCTTCCCGGGGATTGAACACAGGAGTACCCAATACATCAGAAGGCATCAGGTCCGGCGTAAACTGCACTCTCGAGAATCCGGCATCCACACTGCGGGCCACTAATTTGGCCGTAAGTGTTTTGGCCACTCCCGGTACTCCTTCGATCAGTACATGCCCGTCGGCCAGCAACGCAGCAATGATCAGTTTTACCATTTCATCCTGTCCCACGATGATCTTTTTGATCTCGCTGCGAATGGATAGCACTGCATGATTCAGTGCAGTCATATCTGTCCGTTGTTGAAAAATTGGCTCTTCCATATGTTATTTTCTTCTTTAAGGTTTTAAAATCTGTTTCGGCATAGCCTCCCCTTTCAGAAGGAGGTTGAAGGTGTTAGGCTTTTTGATAAAATGACTCAAGTTGTTTATGAAAATCGGTAACCTGTCTAGCGGTGACCGATGATGTCCTGTTTAACTGGTTGATAAATGTAACAATACCCCTGACTTCTGCCTCCTCACATCCCGTTTTGAACTGGAGTTTTGTAATAAATTCATCATCAAGATTGCTGGTCGGCAGTTTATACTTATTCCGCACATGCTCCAGGAAATAAGCCGCCATTTTATGGCTAAGATTATGATGATCGCCCCGGTCGTAATATAAACGCCCAATCGTCTTGACAAAATCAAGCGAATCGTTCCGGGGTTTGGCTATGACCGGGATGAACCGTTGCCTTCTTCTCATCTCCAGTAATACATACAGCAGCAGCGTAAATATGGCGATCAGCAGGGCCCACCTGGTCTGTTTGTATTTAAATAACTCACTCAGCGAATTGGAGCCTTCATTATCCTCATCATCATTATCTGAATAAAAACCTTTTTTATCAATAAAATATTCATCCCAGACCAATTTTTTGGTATCCGGTGCAATGACGGAAAGTACGTTTTCATAATAAGCAAAATTATCGCCGTGCAACAGGAAGTAATTACTGAATGTGAGTGGTGCCAGGTGAAAATATAAATTACCCTGCCCGGTTTTGAGATGAATAAAGTTGGCTCGTTTCATTTCATCGGTACCCAGCTTATCTGCCATCGTGGTATCCATATCATAAAACCAGGAATTAAAATGCAGACCTTTATAACTGAAATTTCTTGGCTCTGCAAAAGGAGGTTGCAGGAGTTTAAATGATGGTTTATCAGCTATATTATTGCCGTTATTATCCGTTTGCAGGGAAATATTGATCTCGCTGCTCGTAGCACCGATAATCTCCTGCGCATCGGAAGAAAGAAACCGGGCACTGATGAATACATCATTACCATTCTCTGCAAAGCGGATCAGTTTTTTCATCTCGTATTCAGAAGCATAAAAGCGGGGAGAAATGATTAGCAATGCCTGCTTCTTGCCATAATTGGACAACGAATCCCAGTCTCCGGGTTCGTTTTTACTGGTACTGATGGAGGCTTCCCGGAAAAGATGCCGGAGACTTTCGAATGCAATATAGGCTCCGTAAGGATTCTTGTCTTTTTTATTAAGGGTAACCCGCTGATCGGGTATCCTCACTCTTTCTTCACCTTTGCCGGTCAGCAGCATCACTGCCACCGCAAGGGCCACAAGAATTAACACGATATATAAAACCTGCTTCTTCAAATTATGATTTCACTAGAGGGTCAAAATTTTCAAATTCCTTTTTGATCAGCTGATAGCTCCCCGGGTTCACTTCAAAATGCCCGTACCAGCTGTATTCATAATGCCGGGTGATCCTGAAAAAGTCATTGTAATAAGTTGTTGAACTCAGTTGCATCAGGTAATCAAGATTGGTACGGTCGGGTTGGTAGCGGATGATATTCCGCTCTGCCATATTCTTCAGTGTCCGCAAAAACATCAGCCGGATAGCCACCCGGTAATTCCCTGCCGCCGCTGCCTTATCAATTTCCTTCTGGTAATTGATCGCAAAAATATCTTCGGTCTCATCTGCAGCAGAGTCATCATGGATCTGCCTGTCTTTTCTGCGGAACAGGCTGACATTACTATTGGACAGGAAAATAAAAAGGAAAGCTATAAACCCGCCAATAATAACGATCCATAACAAAGTTTGCAGCACGGGGTTGCCTTTTTTTTCTTCCGCATCGCTTTCCCGCCGGTATTCAATTCTCCTGTTCCTGCCACTGTCATTCGGTGGCGCATATGCTGTTCCTTGCTGTTGCCGTTGCTGGTTTTTAAAAACAGAATCAGCATACCAGAAGTCCTTGTCTTTTTTCAACGCCTGGATCACACTATCCGGCAACTGCCGCAACAATAATGAATCCATGCCATAGCCTTCCATCCACCGATGCAGGAAATAACCGGATTTTTCTTCAGCCGGGGGCTCCGCATTGTCGTCATCATATTCATCAACAGCCACCACTGTATCCAACACTTCTTCCTGCGCCTGTATATCCTGGGTAACTAATAAAAAACCGAAGAGTAACAAAAACAGTTTTGTTACAATACCCCGCTTATATAATGATGAAAAAAAAGACACTTATACTTCCTCCTCGTTTAATTGAACCTTCATCCTGCGGCCAAGCCGGATGGGATAGATAACAAAATACCAGATCACAAAAATAACCGACAGTGAAACCACTAATGTGGTAAGCACAGAAAGATCATTGTACAAACGGGTGATCAACCCTTCAAAAAAAGCAGCCAGTGCAAATACCGGCATCAGGCCAATGATCATTTTTACCCCGTCTTTGGCACCTTGTTTAAACGCATCGATGCGTTTGATGGTACCGGGAAAGAGAAAACTTTTCCCGAGCACCAGGCCGGCAGCGGCCGCTACTATAATCGCTGTAATCTCCAGGGTACCATGCACAAATACTACCAACCAGAAATCCAATCCTAATCCCTGCGAAGCAAACATTTCATCAAAGACACCCACCATCACACTGTTTTGAATAAGAATATAAATAGTGGGAACTCCACAGAAAATACCGGACGTAAAGGCGATCGTGGATACTTTAATGTTGTTGATCATGATACGGAGCCAGCTCAGGATGGGATTCCCCGATTCATACACACCGAAGGGGTTTCCATTTTCAATATTCTCTTTGGTCATATCCACATAGCCGCTGCTCAGCACACTGCGGGTAAAATTTTCGTCCTGGCTGGAGGCAAAAAAACCAAATGCAAAAAACAAGAGGAAAACAATGAAAGAAAACAGCATCACTCCATGATGTTTATAAAAAGTAAGCGGCAGGTCATATTTCCAGAAAGTAACAAGCCGGTTCGATTCTTCTTTCCGGTTCTTGTAAATAGTGAGATAGACCTTCGAAGCTTCGTTGTTGATAAAACGGGTCACCTTACCGGAAGGATAAAATGTTTTCGCATACGCCAGGTCTTCCACCAGTTGGGTAAAATCCTTTGCCATTTCATCAGGGTCTCCGGAAGGCTGGTGCTGGTTCTTCAGCCAGCGGTCTTTATTCTTCTTAATAAACAGGGCTTCTCTCAAACGTCGGTGCTTTGGGTTGTAAAATACTATTTTTTGTAACTGCCTGTGTAAAGCATGCCCATTTTAATATATAAAAAGCAGTAATTTAACGGCCTGATAAAAACGACCGTTCCAATGGGAGCTATCAAGGTACCTACCAATTTTAATATAGAGCTGGAATTTGAGATACCGGAATTTTACCGGCGGATGCTGGCGCTGATCATTGATATAACAATAGAATTTTTTTACCTGAAAATCGCTTTTGGTATTCTTGAGAACGCCTACGGCAGCGATATTTTCATGGATAGCGAAGCACAATACAATAAGCAAGCCTGGTCCATGATCTTATTTGTTCCAATTATGGTCTATCATGTGGCCCTTGAAACATTAATGAACGGGCAAAGTGTGGGCAAAAAGATCATGAGTTTGCGGGTGGTGGATGAACGTGGAGGCAAACCCAGTATCAGCCAGTTTATTATCCGCTGGCTGCTGAGGGTATCTGATGTATGGGTCGCTTTGATCGTACTTATCTTACTGTACTACCCCTCTGCTGTTAGGGATTCTGCAACTGCTCTGGTGATCTTTGCAGCACTTGCTTTTCTAATTGTAGACCTGGTATTGGTTGTTTCCTCAAAAAAAGGGCAACGAATTGGTGATAAACTAGCGCATACCATCCTGATCAGGACCAATACCAAATCGAATATTGAAGAAACGGTTTTCCAGGAAGTGGCGGACAGCTATATTCCTTCTTTTCCGCAGATCATGCAATTAAGCGATAAAGATATCAATGCGATTAAAAGTATTTTAGAAACAGCCCGTAAAAAAGGTGATTTCTATATGGCTTCCAATGCCAGTGAAAAGATAAAATCGCACCTGAAGATAGATTCTGCTTTATCTCCTTTTGATTTCCTGGATACCTTGCTGAAAGACTACAATTATCTTTCTGTAAAATAGAAGAATACTATGCCCTGGCTACGAGAAACATCAATAATGCCAGCCCCAATAAGACGAGAATGATAATAAGTAATACCCCGATTATTTTAAAGTAGGTTGACAGGTTCCCCAATCCTTCGGCAACTAATTGTTGATTATCTCCGTCAATGCCTGCCTTGGTATTTTTTGAGAACCGGTTTAAAAATATAAAGAGGAAAATACCGATGATCAAAGAAATGGCTACTGATACAATATTTTCTGATTGTTCAGCCTGGATAAAACTTCTTTCAAAACCTTCACTGCGGTAGAAGCTGGGTTTTGGTTTAGCACTTTCAACGATATAACTTACCAGTCCAAGGCCGGTACCGATAATTGACACCAGCGCAGCTATGCCTCCCCAATGAGCAGCACCACGTAATTGTTGTTTCACATTCTCATCGGCCTTGAGATCAAAAAGAGAGGAAGCTGTATCCTGATTTTCCATGTGTGTAGAATTAAATGATTTAAGAAAGCATGTTTAAGATAGTAGACAGAATACTAAAGACTGAAATAACAACACTCAAAATAAAAAAAGTCTTCATTGCCCTGAATCCATCCGCTATATCAGTCGCATTCTTTCCCTGTATCCCCTTTTTAAGTAAGTTGGATGCCTTCAGAAGAAAAAACACCCATACACAAAAAAAAGCAATGACCAACAGTACAAGAACTAAAAGCGTCACAGCCAAATCTGAATCCCCAAAAGAATATAAAGCACCGAGGTTGACAAGAATTTCCTGGCCACTTGCAGCAAGGGCAATCAACACAAGAGCAATGCAGACAATACCGACTATAGAAATAAAACGGGTCCATTTGCTGATCGCCAGGATATTAGCCTGTCCGCTTTGATCCAGCTCCATTTCAAACAAAGAAGAAGATTGATCCTGGTCCATACAATAGATTTTGGTATAGCTAAAAGTAATGCCCGTTTCTTTCAGTCACAAATTTTTTTCTCTGAAATAAGAAGAAATCAGTAAAACTCCGGGCAGTTGCAAAAAAATACTTCTGAGTAATGGTACTCAGAAGTATTTATGTCCAATCCATAGATCAGGATTAATAAGCCCTTGCAAACAACACCCGCTGCGTGGAAGGTTTTCCAGTCAGGATACACTGACCAGCCTCTGCTTCATTGTTCAGCGGGATACAACGGATCGTTGCTTTTGTTTTTTCTTTGATCGCATCTTCTGTTTCGCCAGTGCCATCCCAATGTGCTGCGATGAAACCGCCTTTCTCATCCAGCAGTTGTACAAACTCATCCCAGCTGTCGGCTTTCGTAATATGTTCATCCCGGTACGCCAGTGCTTTATTAAACATGGATTGCTGAATATCTTTCAGCAGGCTCTCCACATACTGCGCAATACCATCTAAGGATACCACTCTTTTCTCTTTGGTATCCCGGCGGGCCACTTCAATCTCGTTCTTCTCCATATCACGGGCACCCAGGGCCAACCGTACCGGCACTCCTTTCATTTCATACTCGGCAAATTTCCAGCCCGGCCTGGTGTTTTCATTATCATCATACTTCACCCGTATCCCAAGTGCTTTCAGTTCTTTGATGATCGCATCGGCTTTCTCCCCGATCATTGCTTTTTGTTCATCTCCTTTATAAATAGGAACGATCACAACCTGTAGCGGCGCAATTTTCGGTGGTAATACCAATCCCTGGTCATCGCTATGCGCCATGACCAGTGCACCTACCAATCTTGTACTTACCCCCCAACTGGTGGCCCATACATAATCAAGCTGGTTTTCTTTATTAGAAAATTTCACATCAAATGCTTTGGCAAAATTCTGTCCCAGGAAATGTGAAGTTCCGGCCTGCAATGCCTTACCATCCTGCATCAGTGCTTCAATGCAATACGTATCCTCTGCACCGGCAAACCTTTCATTGGCAGATTTGACCCCTTTGATCACGGGCACAGCCATCCAGTTCTCCACAAAATCGGCATATACATGGAGCATTTTTTCTGTTTCTTCAATGGCTTCAGCTTTGCTGGCATGCGCCGTATGACCTTCCTGCCATAAAAATTCTGCGGTCCGCAGGAATAAACGGGTCCGCATTTCCCAACGCACCACGTTGGCCCACTGGTTGATTAACAGCGGCAGGTCACGGTAAGATTGTATCCATCCTTTATAGGTATTCCAGATGATCGCTTCACTGGTGGGACGAACAATCAGTTCCTCCTCCAGTTTAGCTTCCGGGTCCACCACCAGTTTTCCTTTATTAGCCGGGTCTGTTTTCAGGCGGTAATGGGTGACAATGGCACATTCCTTGGCAAATCCTTCCGCATTTTTCTCTTCGGCCTCAAAAAGGCTTTTGGGAACAAACAGGGGGAAATAGGCATTCACATGCCCGGTATCCTTGAACATTTTATCTAATGCGTCCCGCATATTTTCCCAAAGTGCATAGCCATATGGTTTTATGACCATGCAACCCCGGACGGCTGAATAATCAGCCAATTCCCCTTTAAGCACCAAGTCGTTATACCATTGTGAATAATCGGCCGCTCTTGATGTGATCTCTTTGCTCATGTTCCTGTTGCTTTTTGGGTTACCGGTACCGGGTTTAACGGATCCGGCAACATTTAGTAATTCTTAACAGCGCCCCGGGCAATAATCCCGGTAAAACTTTTAAACTTTGTTACGCAAACGTTTGTTTACTCTATAAGTCGCACAAAAATAGTAACTTCAATTTTAACCGCTTAAACCATTTGCCATGAAACACTCAATTTTACTTCTGGCAGTTTTTTCCGCCCTTGCCATCAGCAGTTGCACTACCGCTTATAAAACCGGTCAGACGCCTGATGATGTATATTACTCCCCGGTTCGCCCCGAAGATGAATATGTTAGCCGTGAAGAAAGAGACGACAGGCAATATCGTGGTGTGGATGAATACTATGATGACCGTTATCTCCGGATGCGGGTGCAAAACCGCCGCTGGAGGGACCTGGATGATTGGTATTATTATGGCGACCGTTACAGCTACAACTATTCCTACCTGAATAATAACTGGCACAACCCATGGTCTCCTTTTAATTACTGGAACTGTCATTTCAATCCTTATTATACCGGCGTGGTGATCGTTTCACCCAAAAGCCCGGTATACAGGAGCCCGAGGACCTTTAACCTGAATACCTATAACAGCAACTCGCTGACCAATAATAATTATTCGAATCCCAAGTACTCCAATTATGCCAACTCGAACAGCGGGGGAACAAGGGTGTTCAATAATTCATCCTATAACAATAGCAGTAATGGAAGCACAAGAACAAACGGCAACACCGGCAGCTTCCTCAGAAATGTTTTCAATAACAATAACAGTTCTTCCAATACAAGAAGCTCCAGCAGTTCTTCTTCCTCTTCTTCCAGTTCCAGCAGTTCTTCCAGCTCATCAGGAAGTGGCAGCAGTGCACCGGTAAGAAAATTCTAAATTTTTAAAAAGCCCTTCTGTTAAAAGCAGGAGGGTTTTTTATAACAACAGTTACTGACTAATCATTGATAATCCTATTCAACTCTATAACATGAAAAGAATATTTTTCATAGCAGCCTGTTTGGCTTCAGCCAATGGGTTGCTGGCACAGGAACCGGCGGATGCACTCCGGTATGGCTGGACCACATCGAACGGAACGGCAAGACAGCAGGCGATCGGCGGCGCCATGGCATCACTTGGTGGAGATATATCCGCCACGTTTGTCAACCCGGCCGGTCTGGGCTTTTTTAAAACAGGTGATTTTGTACTGACACCGGCTTATAATTTCCTGAACAATAAGTCGAGCTATTTCGGAAGAACCGAAAAAGATAAATCAAAACAATTATCATTCGGTACCTCCGGCATTATCTGGGGAACCGGTGAAATCAACACCCGTACCAGTAAATCATCAGGAAGTGCTTTTGCAATAGCAGTGAACAGGACGGCCAATTTCAACAATAATATTTTATACCGTGGTCTTAATACCCAAAGCTCTTACTCCCAAAAATTTTTAGAGCAACTGCGGAATGATAATGTAACCGATGCAAATGTAGCAGTCAGCAATTACCCCTTTGGTACCAGCTTAGCGATGAATACATTCTGGATCGACACCGCCAATGGTTATATGAGCGGCAACAGGAATTTTGTTTCCCTGGCACAACCATTACTCGCTACCGGCGGCCTGATACAGGAACAAATTGTGAACAGCAGTGGTGGAATTACGGAGCTGGCTTTAGCCGGTGCCGGCAATATCAGGGATAAATTTTACTTCGGTGCCACCCTGGGCATTCCTTTCCTGAATTATACCCGTGAATCGAGCTTCTCCGAAGCAGATGCCAGTACAGATATCAATAACCGTTTTGATTTTGCCACGATCAATGAGAACCTGAGCACCAAAGGAACGGGCCTGAACCTGAAGCTGGGTATCATCTATAAACCGGTGGAATATGTCCGGTTGGGATTTGCCTTCCACACGCCTACTTTCTACCGGCTCACGGATAAATACAATGCCACTGTTATCACCGACACCGAAGGTTTCCAGGGAAGACTGAACCAGAGTTCCTCTCTGTTTACCGGCGGTAATGATGCCGAGATCAGCTACTGGCATTTTACACCCTATCGTGTTATGATCAGTGGCTCTTATGTATTGAGAGAAATTGAAGATGTAAGAAAACAAAAAGGATTCCTGACTGCTGATATTGAATATGTGAATTATAAATCTTCTTCCTTTACGACCGACCCGGAAGCCGATGACAGCGAAGAAACAAGGAATTATTTCAAAAAACTGAACAATGCAATTGATGATGCCTATAAAGGCGCATTCAATATCAAAGTGGGTGGCGAATTAAAATTCACTACCATCATGGCAAGATTGGGTGCTGCCTATTATGGCAACCCTTATAAAGACCTGGCGGGAGAAAAAGGAAGCCGTTTTTCGGCTAGTGGTGGCCTGGGTTACCGCAATAAAGGCATGTTCATCGACCTGAGTTATGTACACACGATGGGTAAAGATGTGCACTATGCGTACCGACTTCAATACAGTGCTTTCTCCGGGGCGAGAATAAAGAATACAGGCGGCAATGCAGTGCTGACAGTTGGGTTCAAGATATAACTGCACATCGGTTAAAGATAGTTAGAGCACTTGCGCAAGCAGGTGCTTTTATTTTGAGACCCAAATCTGCTTGAATAGCTAAACCCTGTTGTACATTTATGAAATGGAAGTTTCTATTAACTTTCTAAAAAATAGAACCATGAGACTATTGTTCCTATTCCTGTTTTTCTTTTCCGGTTTACATTCCTTTTCACAGGCAAAAGTTATATCAGACAGCAGCGTAACTAATCAATCAAAGCTTGTTTCTTTTGTTACTGTTCTTGATGTTGCCACGGCAACAAAGGATGGGATCTATCTCAACGGCTATGTTGTAAATAGCAGCTACGAAAAAGCAAAACAACTGAATGGTAAAAAAATCAGGGTAACAGGGAAAGTCCGTATTATCAAAGGGGTTAACAACCGACCCGGTGAAGAGATACAACAGGGCCGTGAAGGAGATACGATGTATATTGAATCCCCAAAAATTAAGATTATTAAAAATTGATCACCATTTAGAAAATAATTGACCAATTAACTGATATAATGTCCCCAAGCCGTATACTTCTTTTCGTGTTAATTATCTTTTTTGGGGTTTCTGCCATTCAAAATGAATTAGGTGGTTTTGAAATAATTTTACTCTCCTGGTTTAATTATTTTCCTTTATTCCTTGTACTTATTCTAACTACTATTGCAGTCTTTAGTGATAAAACAGCTTTTAAAAATAACAGTAAACTATACGAGCTATTACCCTCCTTTACCGGCATTGCCATTATCGGTTTTGCCAGTTTCATGCTCATCCGGAGAGAGTATATAGCCAATTTAAAAACTATAATTACAGTAACCAATCTGCCCCGTGCCAGCAATACCTGGAAACTTGAATTCAAAGAAAATAATTGGTTCCGGTTGACAGATATGAATATGTTAGGGTCAGTGATCTACCAGGGAAAGTACAAAAGAGTAAACGACAGCCTGTTTATCCTCCGGTCAAACTTTAGCGAGGAAAAGAAATTCCCCAAATCGGGTCTCCTCAAAAATGATACATTGTATTGGGCCGAATCAGACACCATGATTGTTTCCCATGACCAATAAGTCTTGCCCGTCAAAAAACATGACAAAAATCATATCCCTTCCCGTTTGATCCGGCCGGAATCAGTAACTAATGTTACAAGAATTTGGACAAAGCTTTTTTTCCTTTGTTGCACAAAAGAGAAAAGTATGAAGTATATCATCATCGGCGCTGTGGCAGGCGGAGCCAGTACAGCCGCCCGGTTAAGAAGACTGGATGAAAAAGCAGAGATCGTCATTTTTGAAAAAGGGGAATATATCTCCTATGCCAATTGCGGCCTTCCTTACTATATCGGTGATGTGATCAAAGACCGGAATAAATTATTTGTTCAGACAGCGGCTTCCTTCAAAAGCCGCTTCAATATTGATGTTCGTATTTCCACGGAAGTAACTGGTATTGATGCAGCGGCCAAAAAAATTACTGCTAAAAACCTGCTGACCGGCGAAGAATACCGGGAGAGCTATGATAAACTGGTGCTTTCGCCGGGTGCGGAACCGATCCGTCTTCCACTGCCCGGAATTAATTTACCCGGCATTTTTACGCTAAGAAATGTAAATGATACCGATCATATCAAAAACTATGTACAACAACGTTCATCCGGTAAAGCCGTAGTGATCGGTGCAGGGTTTATCGGGTTGGAAATGGCCGAGAACCTGCATGAGCTGGGACTGGAGGTGAGTATCATTGAAATGGGTAACCAGGTTTTAGCACCTGTTGATTTCCCCATTGCCGCATTGGTACAGCAACATATCCGTTCCAAAGGAGTTGATCTTCGTCTCAGTAGTGCCGTTACCGGTTTTGAAAAAGAAAACGATACAATAAGTGTTTTGCTCAAAGATGGGAGTCATATTGAAGCAGATGTAGTGATCCTTTCCATTGGCGTTCGTCCCGATACCAAACTGGCCGTGATGGCCGGCTTGCAACTGGGAGCTGCCAAAGGCATTTGGGTGAATGAATATTTACAAACCTCCGATCCTGATATTTATGCGGTGGGTGATGCTATTGAATTTCCTAACCCCATCACCGGGCAATCCATGAACACTTACCTGGCAGGACCGGCAAACAAGCAAGGCCGTACCTGTGCCAACAATATCGTGCTGGGAAATCAGCAGATCTATAATGGTGCTATCAATACCGCCATTGTAAAAGTGTTTGATATGACCGTGGCCACAGCAGGCACTGCTTCCAAACATTTAAAAACAGCCAATATTGAACATATTGTTTCCACCAACCACAGTGGTTCGCATGCCGGTTATTATCCCGGTGCAAAACAAATGGCGATACAGATTGCTTTTACTCCCGCAGACGGACGATTGCTGGGTGCCCAGGTTGCAGGATATGACGGCGTGGATAAGCGAATTGATATTCTTGCTTCTGCTATTAAAAGAGGCAGTACCATTTATGAGCTGACAGAATTTGAACATGCGTATGCTCCTCCTTTCTCTTCTGCCAAAGACCCGGTAAATATGGCCGGCTTTGTGGCTGAGAATATATTACTGGACCGGTTAAAAGTTTTTTACTGGGATGAAGTTGCAGGTCTGCCTGCCGATAGTTTATTACTGGATGTAAGAACAGTGAAAGAATTTGAGCACGGGCATATTGAAGGAGCGGTTAGTATACCTGTAGATGAGATCAGGCAAAGGCTAAATGAACTACCTGTTGATAAACCCATCTATATTTATTGCGAAGCCGGTCTCCGGGGCTACCTGGCTCAGCGCATACTTCGCCAATCCGGTTTTGAAAAGGTATCTAATTTATCCGGCGGTTATCATTCCTGGGAAGCTTGTCACCTAGAGAATATGCTGAATGCGCCCAAAGCACTTGCAACAGCCTGATGAACTAAAGCAAATTAATTGAACTGGCTATTTCATCTGATTGAAATGGCGTAAACCATTTTATCTCCTCATCTTTCTTAAACCAGGTCATCTGCCGCTTGGCATAATGTCTTGTATTGGTCTTTATTTGTTCAACTGCTTTCTCCAATGAAATTTTTTCCTCAAGATATTCAAACAATTCTTTGTAGCCCACCGTTTGCAAAGCATTGAGCTGTTTATACGGAACTAACCCTTTCACTTCTTCCAGTTGCCCGGCCTGCATCATCTGGTCAACCCTTGTATGAATACGCTGCTGCAATTCTTCTTTGGGCAACTCCAGCCCGATCTTAATGATATGGAAATCCCGTTGCGCTTTTTTCCCTTTCCGGAAAGAAAGAACAGATTGCCCGGTGCTTTCAACCACTTCCAGTGCCCGCATCATCCGTTGCGGGTTTTGTATTTCACCATGGGCATAAAACAACGGGTCTTTTTGCTGCACCTGTTCCTGTAACCATGTTATTCCCTTGCTGTTGTAGTTGCTGATGATCTGTTCCCTTACAGAAGGGTCAACAGCCGGTATACTATCCAACCCTTCACAAAATGCTTTGATATATAAGCCGGTCCCTCCCACCATGATCACTGTATTATGTTGCTGAAATAACTCCGTTGTTTTTTCGAGTGCATAGTGTTCAAACCCTGCTGCAGTTATTTCATCCCGGATGGAATGAGAAGCTATAAAATAGTGATGTACTGCTTCCAGTTCCTGCACTGATGGTCTTGCCACGCCAATATTCAGCTCTTTATAACACTGGCGGCTGTCGGCTGAAATGATGGAAGTACCAAAATGCTTCGCCAGCTGAATGGCCACCGCCGTTTTTCCCACAGCCGTGGGGCCTGCCACAACAATCACTGTTTTTTTTTCTGCCGGCATGAATCTTATTTAAAAACCCCGGCACTGGGCCAGGGCTATTTATTTATTTTTTGATGGTCTCTTATACTTCTTCCTCGCCGCCGGCATCAGTACTTTCTTCTCCCATGCCCATATCTTCCCCATCTTCATCTTTTTCTGCAAACCCATCTCCTACAGCACTCAGATCATATTTCTCTTCTATATCGGCAAACTTCTCACCCAATAAACCCTTGGTGCCATACTGGCTGGGAGCTATTCCTTCGGTTCGTATGGTGGAGGGATAACTGGTCTTTGGATTCTCTTCCTTGGAAACATTGATCAGCTCGATCAGGAAACTCCAGTTCTTATTAAAATCATAATGATACACAAACCGCTGGTTCGGTGCTTTGATCTCCGAAGCAATCGTTGTTTCACTCATGATCAGCGGTGGCACTTTATATTCCTTATCATATTTCTCCACCGATATTTCCCGGCCCCGTTGCCAGTGATCATTGCTCCGGTAAAAAGTAGCCTTGTGTTTATTGTCGAACTCATAGGCTTTCAGAATTGCCTCATGCAATTCAAAAAAAGACTGCGTATGCCTGATCACCACATCTCGGTATACGCTTTCATCTTCCTCCAGATAGATCCTGAATCTTAAAATTGCCATAGGTCAAAATTAAGGTTTCTTTACTTCCAAACCCATCTCTTTCGCTTTATTGATCATAAAGGAATGGGCAGCATCATAGTCATTGGGAATAAGGCCATCAAGGATGGCATCCTTCAGGGCATCCTTGATTATACCTACTGGTTTGGAAGGCGGCAGGCCAAAGGTTTCCATGATCATTTCACCGGTGATGGGCGGCTGCCAGTTGCGGATATGGTCGCTTTCCTCCACTTCCTTACAACGTTGTCTTACCAACTGAAAGTTTTCCTGGAACCGCCTTACTTTTTGTTTATTTTTTGAAGTGATATCTGCATCACATAAGATCATCAGTGCCTCCAGGTCTTCCCCGGCATCAAATAATAACCGGCGTATAGCAGAATCGGTAATATTTTCTTTGGTCAGGCTGATCGGCCGCAAATGCAATTCCACCAGCTTCCTGACAAACCGCATTTTTTCATTCTGCGGCAGCTTCAGTTTGGTAAATATCTTAGGCACCATTCTTCCGCCTACCACTTCATGCCCGTGAAAGGTCCATCCATGCCCTTCTTCAAATCTCTTTGTTACCGGCTTGGCAATATCATGCAAAATAGCAGCCCAGCGGAGCCAGAGATCGTTTGTATTTACAGAAATATTATCCAGCACTTGCAGGGTGTGGTAAAAATTATCCTTGTGCCCGTGACCATCTTTGTATTCTGCTCCGGCCAGTTCCACCATCGGTGGAAAAATAATATGCAGCAGTTTGCTTTTATACAACAGGTCAAAACCAATGGAAGGTTTTGCTGCCATTACTATCTTATTCAGCTCGTCTGTTATCCTTTCCTGGGAAATGATGCGGATGCGTTCAGCATTGTCAATGATACCCTGCCAGGTGGTGGCTTCAATCGAAAATCCTAATTGCGTGGCAAAACGGATAGCCCGCATCATCCGTAACGGATCATCACTGAATGTTTGCGAAGGCTCCAGGGGTGTCCGGATGATCTTATCTTCCAGGTCCTTCAACCCGTTGAAGGGATCGATCAGTTTACCATGCTCTTTTTTATTCAGGCTGATCGCCAGGGCATTGATCGTAAAGTCACGGCGGTTCTGGTCATCTTCCACCGTACCCGGTTCCACCTCCGGTTTTCTTGATTCGGAACGATAACTTTCCCGGCGGGCTCCTACAAATTCAATATCAAAACCCTCATCCACTTTAATATGTGCCGTGCCGAATGTTTTAAAATAATTGACATGCGGAACCGGATTGAATTGCCGGGCTACTTCTGTTGCCAATGCAATACCATCCCCCACACAAACAATATCAGCATCCTTTGTTTCCCGGTTCAATAATTTATCCCGCACAAAACCACCGATCAGGTATGTTTCCATACCCAATGCATCAGCTGCCCTGGTCACCTTATTCAGCAAAAACAATTCTTTATCGGTGCAATTGATCTCCATAAACGGAACAAAGATAAACGGATCAGGGTCTCAGTATTTCAACCCGGCCATTATTCCACCTGATCACCGAGGAAGGTTCAGCAATGGTCGTGTCATCCTGCCGGTAGTTAACGATATAATCAACCCCTTTTTTAATTTCATCACTTATTTGGTTGAATATTTTTGCCGGTGGCTGACCGGATATATTGGCTGAAGTGGACACTATCGGTTTACGAAACCTTTTTATTAAATGCCTGCAAAACTCCTCTTTGCAAATACGGATAGCAATACTGCCATCTGCAGCCACTAAATTTTCTGCCAGGCCGATAGCTCCCTCATAGATCACGGTAGTGGGCTTAGCAGCTTTGTCCAAATAATCGAATACCTGCAGGTCAACAGCAGCAACATACTGCAACACATCCCGTTCTTCCGCTGCCAGTACGATCATCGCTTTTTCATCGGGTCTTTGCTTCAATGCATAAATTTTTGCCACCGCCTGTTCATTGCCGGCATCACAACCAATTCCCCATACCGTATCGGTAGGATATAAAATCAGGCCACCGTTTTTCAGCACCTGCAAACAGTGTTCGATATCTTTTTCAAAATCTACCATAACTCTTTATATACATTCATGACAGCATCTGCACATTTTTGCTGCGTAAACCGCTGTGCATGCTGCCAGCCTTTTTCTTTTAATGAATATGATAACTCCTTATCTGAATAAATTTTCTGCATACCTGAAGCAATTTCTTCCGCACTGGAAGGATTCACATAATAAGCCCCCTCTCCCCCGGCTTCCGGCAAACAAGAGATATTGGAAGTGATCACCGGTGTTTTACTCCATAATGCTTCCAGTACAGGAATACCAAATCCTTCAAAGAAAGAAGGATAGATCATGGCTATGGCCGATTGATAGATGGCCGGGAAATCATCTGCTGTTTTAAATGAACTGATCGATCTTGCAGCCGGGCTATCCGATAAAAAAATGATCTTATCGTCCAGTCCGTTCTGCCGGATATAATCCTTCACCTGTTCTTTGTACTTCGTTCCTTCCCCGATCACTACTAACGGTATTGTTAATTCATTCCGCAAGAGAAAAACTGCTTTACAAATATTCAACAGGTTTTTCCGCTCAATGATCGAACCAACGTATAAAAAATATTCTTCGGGCAAACCATAGGCCTGCCTGGTCATCCTTTTTTCTGCAGTGGTAACTTCTTTGCCAAAAGCAGGGTTACAACTCTGGTAGCAAACCCTGATCTTTTCTTCCGGGGTTTTGTAAAACTCCATGATATCCCGTTTGGTCTGCTCACTGATAGCGATCACCCGGTCGGCATGTTCACAGGCATACCGGAATTTTTTATTGTAAATTTTTACATCAATTGCATTGTACTGCTCCGGGTAACGTTCATGGATCAGGTCGTGTATGGTTACTACTGATCTGATACCAGTTTGCTGAATTCCCAGGGGTATCTCGTGGCTGAGTCCGTGATACAAACCGATCTTCAGTCTCTGCAGGTCTTTCTTAACCCAACTACTGCGCCAGGCCGAACTGAATAATTTAGGGATGAACCCGGAAGGCTGTACTTCATGCAGGTTATTGGCTTTAAGGGAAAAATGTTTCGCCGGTTTGGGATTGAATAAATAATACTGGTGCTCCGGGTGAAACTCCGAAAGTGAACGAATCAATGTGCGGCTGTAATGCCCCAATCCTGTTCCGTTGTGAAAAGCCCTTTTTGCGTCGAACCCGATATTCATAATTGATTATGCAAATGTGCGAATTAATTTCCGCCCACCAGCATATTTGCCAACCGGCAAATCTTCCTATTAGCTTATTTTCGCAGCAAATTTTCATCAATGAAAGAACTGGTACTGGAAGCATGGTCCAACCGTGAATTACTAAAGGATAATAAATACAGTGATGCCGTAAGAGCGGTGATTGAAGAAGTGGATAAAGGAAGATTAAGAACGGCCTCCCCTGCTGCCGGTGGCTGGGTGGTGAACGAATGGGTAAAACAAGCCATCCTGATGTACTTCGGCATCCAGCAAATGCAGACCTGGGAGGTGGCTCCCTTTGAGTTTTATGATAAGATGCTGCTCAAGAAAAACTATAAAGACCTGGGAGTCCGGGCCGTGCCGCATGCAGTTGCCCGTTATGGTGCCTACCTTGCCAAAAAAGTAGTGCTGATGCCTTCTTATGTCAACATCGGAGCCTATGTTGATGAGGGAACCATGGTGGATACCTGGGCTACCGTGGGAAGTTGTGCGCAGATCGGTAAAGGCGTTCACCTGAGTGGTGGTGTGGGAATTGGTGGCGTATTGGAGCCCTTACAAGCCAGCCCGGTGATCATCGAAGATGGTTGTTTTATCGGCAGCCGTTGTATCGTGGTGGAGGGTGTGATCGTTGAGAAAGAAGCTGTGCTGGGTGCCAATGTGGTGCTTACCCAATCCACTAAAATTATTGATGTCAGCGGGCCGGAACCCATTGAAATGAAGGGCCGGGTGCCTGCCAGGAGTGTGGTCATCCCGGGTTCTTATACCAGGAAATTCCCGGCGGGTGAATATGGGGTAGGCTGTGCCCTGATCATCGGGCAACGCAAGCCCAGCACGGACCTCAAGACAAGTCTGAATGATGCATTACGGGATTTTAATGTAAGTGTATAAAAAGTATTACTTAATAGAAAAGCCTTCCTTTCCGGGAAGGCTTTTCTATTAAGATGCATCTGACCGGAACTTTTACTGCTTCACGATCTTTATGCTGTTTTCTTTACCACTGTTGCTCACTTTCACTATATAAACTCCGGAAGGTAATTTAGCAATATCCAACTGTGTATTATTCCTGCTGCTGCTTTGCTGCAACACCAGTTTTCCATATATATCAAAGAGCCGGATATCTGCCATGCCCTGCAGGTCTTCAATTCTGATATTCACTCTGTCTGTAACAGGGTTGGGAAATACACTGATCTTAGTCCCAACAATCAACTCCTCACCCCGTGCCGCAGTACCTGTTGTTACCCGCAACGTATAACAATTAGAAGCATTGTTGGCATTGTTATACCCGTAGACCCTGGCAAAATAAGTACCCGCTGTATAAGTCCTGGTGATCGTTTCGCTGGTAGTACCTCCATTTTGTGAAATGGCAAGTTGCGAACCACTATTATTATACAGGCGGATGTCGTAATCAGCCGGCAGGGTGGTTAGTGTAATGGTAGCTGTTCCACCGGTGCTGATCACGAAACGATAGTAATCATTATCACCGGAAGGACTGATCAATCCTTTGATATCTGTATTGAGAGGAATGGTCGCTGCTCCGGCTCTTGTACCATTTGTTGATATGTCATATGTACCCGGGCAAACTGAAACAGCCGCAGTGGTAAACTGGGCTTGTGAATAGGCACTGCTCAGCGATGCGCAATTAGCTCTCACTCTCCAGTCATATACAGTAGATGCTGCCAGGCCACTAAGGTTAACTGAAGTAGCTGTTGTGGCAGTAGCCGCTGTAATCCAGGTTCCGGAGGCTGCTGTTTTATAATCCACATCATAAGAAAGAGCAGCACTAACAGCCGTCCAGCTAACAGTAGCATTGGTGCTTGTTATTGCGGAGGAAGTTAATCCTGCGGGTGCATTGCAGGTAGCCGGTGATGCAGTGGTAAACTGAGCCTGTGAATAGGCACTGCTTTCGGCGGCACAATTTGTTCTGACTCTCCAGTCATAAACAGTAGCCTGTGTAAGACCTGAAAGATTTACTGAAGTGGCTGTTGTGCCTGTAGCGGCATTGGTCCATGTACCGGAAGCCGAGGTCTTATAATCCACATCATAAGAAAGAGCACCGCTGGCAGCAGCCCAGCTAACCGTAGCACTGCTGCTGGTTATAGCAGAAGATGATAAGCCTGCAGGAACAGCACAAGCCGGGGCTGTACCGCTGATGGTGAAGTTGGTATTAGAAAGATCAAAGAAAATATTTCCCACGGCTTCCACTTTTACCCGGCAGGTAGTGGAGGGATTGGCAGGAACTGTGATTGCCTGTGAACCATCATTGGGTGTATTGGCAACCAATACAACCGGGAAAGTTAATCCTCCATCCGTTGACAAAAGAATATTAACATTGGCACAGTTAACAGGAGCCACATTAGTGCTGTTCACCGTCCAGGTAACTGTCTGGGAAGTTCCAACATTCCAGGTTACAGCTGTATTAGGTGCCGATACAGCAAAAGGTCCTGCCGTACCGTTTATAGTAAGCACCATATCATCACTTTTGTTATTTCCTCCACCGGGGTGATTATCCCTGACTGTAAACCGGAAATTCAAGGTTCTTGCAACAGAAGGCAGCACTTCCCATTTATTGGCATTAGTGCCTCCGAGTATGGAGCTTAACACAGGAAAGGTGCGGCTGGCAGAGGTCGTGGGCAAATACGAACGAAATTGTGGCCCGGCAGTAGCCGTGGCACTGGGCACGGTGGAAAAACCTGTTGCCCGCTGGTTGATCTGCTCCCAGTTGTAGGTAAGCACATCGCCGGCATCTGCATCGCTGGCACTACCAGTTAGTGTAAATGGTGTTGATCTTGGTATCACATAATCAGCACCTGCATTGGCAACAGGTGTTGCATTGCCCGTTACAGTTGAAACAGCACAGGCACCACTGGCAGATTTTATATAGTTCGTTACCTGCTCAATGGTACGGGCATGGAAATAATCATCGCTGTGAGGTTGCACATCTGTAGTGGCACCGGTGATACCGGCGTACCCCATAATAGTGGAGCCGCTGCCGGGTTCACATTGCGCAATAGTACCTTCATTGGAATGGGTGAATGTATGGTTACCGCCGAACTGGTGTCCCATTTCATGGGTTAAATAATCAACCACGAAGTAATCACTTGCCAGGTCGATATAAGAAGTCCAGCCACTTCCCTTTGAGCCGGATGTGCAGACACAACCGATACAACCTGCGTTACCATTATTGGTGGGTCCGCGGTGCACCAGGTGACCAATATCATAATTAGCACTTCCTATAACATTCGTACAAGTGGTTTGTGTCTGTGAATTCCAACTGCCCGAAGATGTTCCAAACGGATCTGTGGCGGCATTCAGGTAGATCACCGCATCATTATTAGCGATCAATATCACCCGGATACCAAAATCTCTTTCATAAATACCATTCACCCGGGTGATCTGGTTATTCATAGCGGCCAGCACTTTTCCTTTTCTTTCTGCATCAGTCGTTTCAGTGCCATTCAGCCAGTATTGCGAAAATTCACCACTGGCACAAAGGGCAAGGCGGTAGGTTCTTAACCTCCCATCATCTGCATTACGCATAGCTTCTGCAGGTGCATTTGCGGCAACAGAAACATCCTGCAAAGTCTGGCAATCGAAAGGCTGGCGGTAATCAGCTACATCAGCTCTTGATATCACCATATAATAATTATCCTCCAAAGGATCAATATAGACCGTAGGTCGTTGTGCAGAAAGGATCATCCCGTGAAACCCGAGTGGAGATACACTGAAACGGATCGTTGTGGAAGGATCGGTTAGCAAAACCCCGGCATAGGAATGAATTCCGGGATAACGGGCGGCCAGTGCCGGATCCATGACCGGGGCATCCACAACCCGGAACTGCTCCAATTGTCCTGCAGCATTGGGTATACTGATAATAAAACCGGATTGAGAAGCAGCCACATTTTTTTCCGATGGTGCAGTGGCCAGCCGGCTGAAAAAGCCGGCTTCATTCAGCCGGAATAATTTGAAAACAGAAGGCCGGTGACGGTCAGCGAATAAATTCCTGCCGGCTGCAGGTTCGTTAGCTTCCTGCCAAAAGCTTTGTTGTGCAAATAATAAACTGTTGCACAACAAAACCGTGACTAAGAATAGGATTTTTTTCATGATGTAATTGGTTTGGTGTGTAGTAGAATGTTAGTCTTTCAATTTAAGACATTGCAGAAAAAAGTTATTAGTATTTTTACGCAACAGCATTGGTTGTGGATATTTTTTCCAGGGGCATGCCTGCAGATAAAAAGGGGGTGCTTTTTGGAATTTATTGGTTTCCCCTATCTTTGCTGCCCGTTATCAAAAGCCCGGGTGGCGAAATTGGTAGACGCACCGTCTTCAGGTGGCGGCGCCGCGAGGTGTGCTGGTTCGAATCCAGTCCCGGGCACTAAAAAACCGAAACATTTGTTTCGGTTTTTTATTTTATCATCCTGGTTATTCTAAACTTTTATAAATCCCCCATTCCAATCCCCTCAATTCCGCCAATCCCCTTAGCCTTCCGATTGCGGAATACCCGGGATAGGTTTTTTTGTGCAGGTCATCCAGCATCTGGTGTCCATGATCGGGCCGCATGGGAATAGAACTATTTTTCCGTTTCATTAATAACACGATCTCTTTAATAACAGCATACATATCCACATCCCCTGCCAAATGATCGGCTTCAAAGAAATTACCTTCTGCATCCCTTTTTGTACTGCGGAGGTGGATAAAATGAATATGATCTCCTAATCGCTGAATGATACCGGGCAGGTCATTATCCGGGCGAACACCATAGGAACCGGTGCAATAACATAAGCCATTGGCAGGTGAAGGTGCTGCCGCTATCAGCTCTTTTGCATCCTGTTCGGTACTTACAATTCTTGGCAATCCTAAAACAGGATAAGGCGGGTCATCAGGATGAATGGCCATTTTTAATCCGAGTTCTTCCGCCACGGGAACTACTTGTTGCAAAAAGTAAAATAGGTGTTCTTTTAATTTTTTTGCATCAATCCCTTCGTAGGTTTTTAGTGCCGCTAAAATCTGTTCTTCCGTGAACCGCTCTTCACTTCCCGGCAAACCAAGCAACGCATTCCTGTATAATGTTTCTTCTTCTTCACCGGTCATTGACTTCAACCGTTGCGCTGCCTTCTTTATCTCTTCAGGAGTATAATCTTTTTCTGCTCCCGGTCGTTTCAGCAAGAAAAGATCAAAAGCCACAAAAGCGGAACGTTCAAAACGTAGCGCTTTACTCCCGTCCGGCATGGTATAATTGATATCGGTCCGCATCCAGTCCAAGATGGGCATAAAATTATACGTCACCACTTTTAAACCGCCCGCCGCCACATTCCGTAAACTCTGCTTATAATTTTCAATATGCTGTTTATAACTCCCGGACTGTTTCTTTATATCCTCGCTTACCGGAAGGCTTTCGATAACGGTCCAGGTCATCCCGGCTGCCTCTACCTGCTCTTTCCGTTTATTGATTTCTTCCATACTCCATATTTCCCCAACAGGAATATGATGCAGTGCCGTTACCACTCCTGTACATCCTGCCTGCCGTATAGCTGACAAAGGCACAGGATCATTCGGCCCGAACCAACGCATGGTTTGCTCCATTAACATAAGCTGTTCTTTGAAATTACATTTGCGTCTTCTGAGTATTCTTACTTAAATAAACCTGTTGATGATATTCTCCAGGTATTCCTGTTTCCCGCTTTTTACAGCCGGCTCACCATTTTCAACAGCAAAGGTCCTCAGATCTTCTAATGACAAGTTTCCTTCTTCAAAGGCCTTGCCTTTTCCACTGTCAAAGCTGGAATAACGCTCTGTTCTAATTTTTTTATACTCCGATTGAGTCAGAATTGCGTCTGCCGTGATCAGAGCTCTTGCAAAGCTGTCCATTCCTCCTATGTGCGCATAAAAAAGATCAGCAGGATCCGTGGAATTACGGCGGATCTTCGCATCGAAATTGATACCACCACCTTTGAAACCACCGGCTTGAATGATGATCAGCATTGCTTCGGTCAGTTCATTGATATCGTTAGGAAACTGGTCGGTATCCCAGCCGTTCTGATAATCCCCGCGGTTGGCATCCATACTGCCCAGCAGGCCTGCATCTACGGCCACCTGCAATTCATGCGTGAAGGTATGTCCCGCTAAAGTGGCATGATTCACTTCTATATTCAAACTGAAATCATTCAGCAGATCATATTGGCGCAGGAAACCGATCACTGTTTCGCAATCATAATCATATTGGTGCTTGGAGGGCTCGCAGGGTTTGGGTTCAATAAAGAACTTTCCTTTGAAACCATTCTTTCTTGCATAATTTTTAGCAGTATGTAAAAATTGAGCCAGGTGTTGCTTTTCCCTTTTCATATTTGTGTTCAGCAAACTCATATATCCTTCCCGGCCACCCCAGAATACATAATTCTCTCCCCCGAGTGCAATTGTTGCGTCTAATGCCGCCTTCACCTGGGCGCCGGCATGGGCCAGCACATGAAAATCGGGATTAGTGGAGGCACCGTTCATATAACGCCTGTTGGAAAATAAATTCGCTGTGCCCCATAATAGTTTTACACCGCTTGCTTTTTGCTTTTCGGCTAAATAGGCAGTGATAGCCTGCAACCTTCTGTCGTTCTCGTTTACATCATTGGTATAATCCACTGCATCCACATCATGGAAGCAGTAATAAGGTAAGCCCAACTTGGTAATAAATTCAAAGGCCGCATCGGCTTTATCCTTTGCCCTTTCCACTGCATCTGCCTTTTCATTCCAGGGAAACAGATGAGTTGGTTCACCAAAAGGATCTGCACCATTGCCACAGAAGCTATGCCAGTAGGCACAGGCAAAACGCAGCCACTCTTTCATAGGTTTACCGGCCACCACTTTATTCTCTTCGTACCAGCGAAAAGCAAGGGGATTATCTGATTCTCTTCCTTCGTATTTGATTGCAGAAATACCTTTGAAGAATTCTTTTTGTCCTGTTGTAATTGCCATTTTTCGATGTTAAATAGGTTAAATAATCATGATAAGCTCAATGACAAAGCACTCGTTTGATTAACAGTATCCAGTTGGTTTTTCAATATTTCTTTCCATTGTTCATACAACTCATCGTAATGACTGGTATCCCCTGGCTCTACAATAGCAACCGGCTTCCTGCTTCCAGATGCTGAGGCCGCATCAGTATATATGCCTGCCCCGATACCGGCACCGATGGCTGCACCAAAACTTCCATCGCCGTCATAAAATTCAACAGCCACATTATTGACATTGGCAAATGACTGTGTGAATACATCGCTCAGGAAGAGATTGGCTTTACCGGCTCTTACCACAGAAGGATTCACTCCGTTTTCCCGCATGATATCTAATCCGTAGCGGAAAGAGAAGGCGATCCCTTCCTGCACGGCCCGCACAAGATGAGCCGTGGTATGTATATTAAAGTCAAGATGATGAAAATGACCGCCGATGATCTGGTTGTTCAGCATACGTTCTGCTCCATTGCCGAAAGGTAATGCCAACAGGCCATTCGAACCAACCTGTACAGTCGCTGCGGCTTCATTCAACCCCGCATAGGTATGATTAGCACCAGCGATATTTTTTATCCATCGGTTAAAGATGCCGGTACCATTAATGCACAATAAGATACCAATACGCCTTTTATCCAGTTCATAATTGACATGTGCAAAACTGTTGATACGGGATTGCTGGTCATAACTGAGTTCATCACTCACCCCATAGATAACTCCTGAGGTACCTGCAGTAGCCGCCACTTCGCCCGGGTTCAGCACATTTAAGGATAAGGCATTATTGGGCTGGTCACCGGCTTTATAGGATACCGGAATACCGGTCTTCAGGGAAAGCCGGGCAGCCGCTGTCTCTTTCAGGTAGCCATGTGGCGCAAACAAAGGATGCATGGCCGGGATCAATGTATGATCAAAGCCAAAATAGTTCAGTACATCTTTTGAGAGTTTATTTTGCTGAAAATCCCAGAAGATACCCTCTGAAAGTGCAGAGATCGTTGTGGTGCAATCACCGGTCATCTTCATGGCTATAAAATCGCCGGGCAGCATGATCTTGTCGATCTTTTCGTATACCGCAGGTTCATTTTCTTTTACCCAGGCTAATTTGCTGGCCGTGAAATTGCCAGGGGAATTCAGTAAATGTGATAAACATTTTTCTTCTCCAATTTCGTGAAAGGCTTTATTACCAATTTCAACAGCCCGGCTGTCACACCAGATAATTGAATTACGCAGTACATGTTGTTCTTTATCCACCAGCACCAGGCCATGCATCTGGTAGGCAATGCCAATAGCGCCTATGTCCTGCGGATCATAGGTGCCGGCCGCATGACATTTCAGTATTGCCTGCTTTACCTGCTCCCACCACTGGTCGGGACTTTGCTCAGCCCAGCCCGGTTTTACGGCGATAATCTCTGCTTCCGTTTCAGGATAGGATGCGCTGGCAATGCAACGCTGTGTTGCGGCGTCCACCACAGAAGATTTAACAGAGGATGTTCCTATATCAATACCAAGTAAAAGCATTATTTCTCAAAAAATTTAATTCCCGTTTTATCATCCTTTAAAGTATGAATACAAAAATAGAAAACAGGGATGCATAATCGTCAGAATTAGTATAATAAATGTATCCTTCTTATTCTTCTCTTGCTAAACATAAGCAGACATTTTACTCCTTTTATCTTCAATTTTAACCCTGCGGTTCCTGGGTTCTTTTATTGTTCCACAAAAGTTATTACACTTTTAGCTGGTATGATATACTCAAAAACGTTTGCCGAAAGTAAAATCCCCGGACCTTGCTCTGCATTTTTAGACGAATTGGTTACATAGGGGATAATGGTTGCTGCTGAACCACCCTGGAATGTAATTTTTTGTTTTACATCATAACTGCCCCGGTTAACAGCCACCACTACTTTTTTTGTACCATTTCTATATGCAGATATCAATACTTCGTTCCTTGAGTTGGCACCACTGCCCAGTCGGATTGCGCCGGGTTTCACAAATCTTGCAAATTGTGAAATCATATACCCTCTCTTTGTAACCTGGCCATCCTGGCCGATAGGGCCATAGAATCGTTTTCCGTACCACCATATATAAGCATTAAAATTGGCTTTGGTAAAGCAATCATGTATTTCAACAGCTGTATTGATGTTGGCTTCTAATGTGGTGAGTGTATCCAAATGTTCTGTCATCCATACTTCCTTGCCCAGGCTTTTGGCAGTTGCATTCTCAACCAACCCGCCACCATACAGGTGGGTGCCTATGATATCAAGATTAGCAACGGCACCGGGGTCGTTTAAAATAGTGTTCACATAGGTTTGATTATTATTCACCAGTTCAGGCGCCATTAACCGGGTAGCCGTAACCAAGCCTCCCTGGTTTTTTAAAAAGTCTCTCATTTCGGTTGCAGACCATACACAGCTTTCATAATTGGGATCCCAGTCTGGCTCATTCTGCACAGAAACGGCTTCCAATGCTGCACCGTTTGCAGCCATATAAAGGGCAAAATCGTTTAGATATTTTGCATAGGCTGCTGCACTGTCGGGGATCAGTTTTCCGCCGATGATGTTGTTATTGGTTTTCATCCTCGCCGGCGGACTCCAGGGACTTGCAAAAACTTTAGCACCCCGTTGAATAGCTGCTTTGGCATGATTCAGTTCTGTAGCACGCCAGGCATCATCGGATGCAATCCTGATCCTCAGGAAATTTAAACCCACCTGTCCATTACCTGAACCAAAAAGCCGGTCAAACTCTTCTGCAGTCAACGCCGAAGTATTAGGAGGGGCAAAAACAGTAGCACAACCGAATCCCTGTATTACCTGGTTATTTTCATTAGCCAGGATAGTAATATCAGCATAGACAAGCGGTGTGCTGCCTGTGCCGGTATTATTTTCTTTTTTGGAACAGGAGGCAAAAAAACCAATAACAAGAAAAAATTTCGTCGCTATACTTCTGTATTTATTTAAGCTGCCCATATATTGATCCCTCACTGATTCCTGTAAATTATTTTTTTCTTTTCCCGATTATAGCAATCATTCATTATATCGTTGATCTGTAGTGGTCCGGGGTGTAATTAATATGATACTGATTGTACATATCATTATCAGTTAGCACAATTGAGTCCTTTTATCTGCCCTCCTTAAAATGAGCACTTGCCTTTTTAAATCGTAGCCTCAAAACGAAAATTAAAAATGAGAGAGGTGATTCTACACCTCTCTCTGTAACGACTGCTGCTTGCTTTGCTCTATACGTAATTTTTATTGATAATTAGGGTTTTGATAAGCCGCCTTTTCTTCCGGTGTCATTTCCATTCCGTCAAGCTGGCCCTGTGGAATAGGGCGGATATAATGAAACGGCTGAATAGTACGGGTAAACGTTTGAGGTGTATGGGCACCATACGTTGCAGCACAAATTGAATAAGTACCTGCCAGTTCGTTCCATTTTTGGGTACGAACCAGGTCGAACCAGCGATGGCCTTCGCCAAAATATTCACGGGAACGCTCCGCCAGAATGTAATTAATATCGATAGTGGCCGGAGTAGCTGCTATCATAGCTGCACTATTATCTGCTACAAATGCTGCATTGTTTTTATTTGAAAATCTCCATTTACCAGCTCTTGCACGAAGTACATTAACCAAATCCCGGGCAGTTTTCCCGGCTACAGTTGTGGCGCCTTTTACAGCAGCCTCAGCAGCTACAAGATAGAGCTCTGAGAATTTAGCGATTTTGAATGGACGGGTACTTGGAGCATTGGGCTCACCCAGTCCAACATTCCCGGTACGATATACACCCATCTTCCAGAGATTGGGAAATACAATCCTGCTTATTCCGCTGGGAGCTATCACAAAATCAGCACGACCGGGTAATACACCGGCACCAACATTACTATACGATTTTCCCGGGAAATTTGCTCCGGCTGAATACACAATACCAGCAGCCTGTGAATCATACTCCAGGAAACTAAGTATAGGATTTCCGGGAACAACGGGCAAATCGTTAGCGTTGTAAAGTGTTGCATTGGTGGTGCCACCTTTAGGCCAGTTGCCCCTGAAAACAGTAGCAAATGTTCCATCATAGCGGGAATCCAGCGTCTTTTCAGCAAATGTATTGGTAAATACTTCGATAGGAGGAGCCATCCGGGTATATGGGCGTCCCAAACTTTGATCAGCTTCCCGTTGAACGGAACTTACAGCAGCACCTGTACCATCAGGATTTGCAGCACTTCTAATTACAGTGTAGTTCCAAGTCACCATCCAGGCAGCTGAGTTTCTGCCATTACCCAATTCACTTTGAAAACCTGTGAGAGGAGATCCGTTATAAAATTCACTTTCCTGCGTATGGTCAGCATACAGCAGCATTTCTTTGTTACGGTCATTACCGCCTACGTGTACATCATAGAAAGTATTCTCCAGGCCGTAGGGTCCGGGATTATCGATGCCTTCTACGGCAATATCATAAGCTTTCTGAAAATACCATTGGGCATCATGGCCATCCGGGTCTGTTCTTGGAGATGCGGGATAGGTAGGGATATTATTCGGGTTTTGCAACCACCAGGCGTATGTTAAATAAGCTTTCGCCAGGTAAAGCCGTGCGACTGTTTTGGTTACTCCACCTGTTACCCTGCCGGTAACAGGCAAATCATTAACCGCAGTTAACAAGTCAGGAAATATCGCTTTGGTATAAACTTCAGGCACCGTGTTGCGGGTAGATTTTCTTGAAGGAGTGGTATTGAATTTTAGCTCACCTGCACCCAGGTCTAAGGGCACACCGCCAAATGTTTGTACCAACAAGAAATAATCGAAAGCACGGAAAAATCTTGCTTCAGCAATCAACGCTGCAGAAATACCTACAGCGGAAGCATTCTCTATGATCCCACTGGCGGTATTGATATTGGAAAACGCAGCTCCCCACAATACATCAGAACGGCTGCTGGCAGCTGTTATATTTCCCACACCGGTAAGATCCATGTCCTTAAAGTTCTGGTCAGCACTTTGTGCCCAGGTATATTCATCGGTCCCTGTCTCCAGAGAGTTATAGTAGTACGGCTGACCAAATATGAACCGGAGATGGGCATACTGTGATGTAATGCCACCCAAGACTCCTTTTTCGGTTTTAAAAAAACCCGGCTCATAAAAACTGCGTGGCTGCTCATCCAGGATTTTATTACAACCGGAAGAAAACAGTATAAAGAGAGCTGAAGCAATAGCAGACTTTATTTGTATATGTTTCATATTCGTATGTTTTAAAATGTCAAATTAACTCCAACAATATAGTTACGGGTTGAAGGGGTATTAAACCCTACAGTAAGTATCCGGCGCAGGTTCTGGCTCAAGTTCACAGCCGCATTCTCATTTCCAAAAGAATTGGTCTCGGGATCCAGGCCTGATTCCTTATGGAATGGAGAGAACATCACAAATGGATTCTGTGCAGTGAAATACATCCGCATTTTTACATTGGGATTTTTTATCAGGCTCCTGCTGAGATCATAACCCAGTGTTATTGTGCGGATTTTCATAAACGAACCATCAAAGTAACTCAGGGTGCTTGCATATTTGGGGTTATCATTACTGATAGGGCCAGCAGGATTGGGATACTTTGCGTCTGTATTATCAGGTGTCCAGTAGTCCACACTAATATTGTTTCTGCGACCAGTCAGTAAATTCAGATAACCATTGGAACCGTGAATGGTACTGAAGAGTATACCTCCGCTTCTGAATATACCAACAACGCTCAGGTCAAATCCTTTATAACCAACACGGGTATTAAAGCCTCCCTGGAAATCAGGGTCAACATCCATAATTTCCCTGTCGGCAGGTCCGATGGCTCTAACAGGCGTACCATCAGGATTGAAATCCCCTTTGTATAATACTTTAATCATTCCCAAAGTTCCACCTGGCTCCAGGATATTACGATGCTGATCTTTATCCTGCCATAAACCAATTTTTTTGTAATCGTAAATCGCATTGATATTATGACCTACAAACCACCAGTTGGCTTCATCCCTTGTTTGGCCCGATGCAAGTGATACGAGTCTGTTTTTATTTGAGTAGAAATTAAGACCTGCTTCCCAGGTCCAGCCATTTACATCGTTGATGATCGTACCATTCAAACTCAATTCAAATCCTTTGTTTTGTGTTGCCCCAATATTTGCGGTGTAACCACTAACACCTGATGTGGGTGGCAGACCAAGACCCAGCAAAATATCTTCGGTCTTAGTGATATAATACTCTATTGTACCAGATAACCTGTTTTTGAGAATCGTGAAATCAAGACCAAAATTCAGGGTTTTGGAAAACTCCCAGCCTAAATCCACATTCGGCAATTGCGATACATAGTAACCGGTACTATATGTTGAGGGGCCAAAGTTGTAAGGCCTGGTGTCTAACCGTCCAAGAGTGGAATAAGGAGCAATGGCCTGGTTGGAAGTCTGACCAAAACCAACCCTCAGTTTCAGATTGTTTACAAAATTGACGTTCTTCATAAACGATTCATTAGCGATATTCCATCCTACTGATACGGCTGGATAAGTGTGCCATTTTTTCCCGGGTGCCAGTCTTGATGAACCATCAGAACGTACCGTAGCGGATAACATATAGCGGTTGTCGTAAGAGTACATAACCCGGCCCATTGCCGACATCAATCCCCATAACTGGTAGTCCTGGTTGGCAGGGTTTATTATTATCTGACCTGCTGCCTGTCCCAGATTATAAAATTGAAAAGCATCGGCAGGTATGTCCTGGGCAGACATATTCGACCTGTTGTACTTGTTTTGTTCAGCAGAATAAAGAGCTACTGCATTTACAGTATGTTTTCCGCCAAAAGTGCGGTCATAGCTAAGAATGTTTTCAAGTGTCCAGTGATAAGTTGACCTGTTATCAACAGAAGCAGATGATATACTAGCTGGATTGACACTACCAACTCCTTGCCCTGTATAAGCACCATTATTGAACTGTACATAGTCAAGCCCAAGGTTTACCCTGTACTTCAATCCATCCAGGAACGGAGCTTTCACTTCACCATAAATAGCATTATACGATGCGAACCCTCTATTTTCATTCAGCCACTGATCATTATCTTTTAATTTTTCCACCACATCTTTTGTAAAAACAAACTGATCGTCTGCCGCCATACGTATGATCCTCTTCAGGCTGCCATCCGGGTTGTAGGGCGAAGAAATGGGTGACATGCTTAATGTGTTATATAAACCCACCTGGTCTCCCTGGCTTTCATTATAATTATTGTTGGTGGTGAATCCAAAGCGAAAATATTTTCCCACCTGCTGATCCAATGAACCCCGGAGTGAATAGCGCTTATATTGCTGAGTGGGGATCACACCCTGATTAAGGTAATAGCCCATACCAAAATTATAACTGCCGGTTTCGGAGCCACCGGTAAGGCTGACGTTGTGATCCGTTACTATGCCGGTTTTGTAGAACAAATCCTGCCAGTCGGTATTGATATCGTCTGCTTCATCCTGCCCATTTACATACTGACCTCTTGCTGCACGGAGTGCTACAAATTCCGGACCGTCCATCATCGGATATTTTGCAAAAATGGATTGAGAACCAACATAAGTACTGTAATTGATCCTGGGTTTTCTATTCTTGGATCCTTTATCAGTTGTAATAAGTATAACACCATTGGCTCCGCGGGAACCATAAATAGCAGTTGCCGAAGCGTCTTTAAGCACTTCGATACTTTTAACATCGTTAGGATTGATATCACCTAATGATCCGATAAACGGAATTCCATCAAGAACAATTAAAGGATTATTGTCGGCACTCAGCGACCGTATACCACGGATACGGATCTGCATGGTAGCCCCGGGACGGGTTGAAGTTTGCGAAATTTCCACGCCTGCCAACCGTCCTTGCAGGGCCTGTGTTACGTTAGGTGCAGGAATCTCCCGCATCACATTACCACTGATGGAGGCTACGGAGCCGGTGATGGCTTCTTTCCGTTGTGTACCATAACCTACCACGACCACTTCAGCAATGTCCCTTGAAGATGTTGACAGTTGTACATTTAATTGCATATCCTCCCCGACCTGTACTTCTTTTTCGGCAAACCCGATATTAGAAATAACCAGCGTTGCTCCTTTAGCAGCAGTAATGGTAAACTCACCATTGCTGTTGGTAGTAGTCCCGGTTCGGGTTCCTTTTACCTGTACAGAAGCCCCGGTTACAGGTGCCCCGGTTTCATTGGTAACAGTTCCTTTTACAGTTCTTTCCTGTGCGAATGCAGTAAAGGATGCTGCAAACACAAAAATCAATGCTGCTACGGCAGGTAAAATTTGTTTACCCCACAGGTACATTGATGACGGTTTTTTTTGACGGGGAGATTTTTTCATATTAATCGTTTTGGCAGTTAACAGTTTCAGATTGTATGAATAGAAATAAGTGACTATGAGAAACCGGTCTGAGACAGTAATGAAAGGCCGTAATGATGGGCTTTACTGCAGGGAGAAATGGAGGCCGGTTATTTGAAGTATATGAAAAAACAGGGGATGTGTTCAAAAAACAGGACCCAGGATACCCGTTTATCTGTTCGATGCGTGTAGATAATATCTCTTTTTTCATATAGCAGTTGGCAGCAAAAAGCAGTTTTTGTATGGCAATCGTCCCAAAAAAGTTGCTTCGCAAAACGAATATAGGAAAAAAAACAAAAATTGCAACCGATTGCAATTTTTTTTTAAAAAATTAGCTCCGTTCTTTGTAACTGAATGATTTTGTATGGCTGAAGAGAGAGAAATAACCATTTATGATATTGCCCGGCATCTGAACATATCAGCCACAACGGTCAGCCGGGGACTTAAGGATCATCCTGCTATTAATAAAAACACCCGGAAGAAAATAGCAGAGGCCGCTCAGAAATTAGGCTACCGGACCAATACATTTGCCAGCAGTTTAAGAAGCAAAAGAACCTATACACTGGGCATTATAGTACACCGGCTCAACAGTTATTTTGTAGCCACTGTACTGGCCGGCATGGAAGATGTAGCCAATAAAGAAGGTTACAATCTTATTATAAGTCATTCCCTGGAAAGTGCTTCCAAAGAAGTATTGAATGCGCAAACCATGTTTGCAAAACGGGTGGATGGATTGCTTGTTTCCCTGGCCTATGATACCGAGAATATTGACCACCTGCTGCCCTTTTTTAATAAAGGTATCCCGGTTGTTTTCTTTGACCGGGTCTTCCCGCATAATGACAGCACCAGCGTTATAATAGACAACTATACCGCTGCCTATGGAATCACCAAACACTTACTGGAACAGGGTTGCAGACGAATCATGCACCTGGGCGGCAATATGCTCCGTACCGTTTATACAGAACGTCTGCGAGGCTATAAACAGGCACTGAAAGATTACAAGGTCAGTTTTAATGAACAGCTCCTTTATATCAGCACCCTGAATGAACAATCAGGCACCGAGGCAGCTGAACATATATTAAAAATGAAAGAAGCCAACAGACCCGATGCCGTCTTTTCCTCAAATGATACCGCTGCTGTTCATTGCATGATCCGGCTTAAAGCAGCAGGAATTAAGATCCCTGCAGATATTGCCTTTGCCGGCTTTAATAATGATCCTATCAGTAAGGTAATAGAGCCCAACCTGACCACCGTTAACTATTCCGGATATCATATCGGTGAGGCAGCCGTAACAAGCCTTATTAACCATCTCAATGGCATTTCCAGCACAAAAACGACCAACACGATTGTCCTGCGATCTGACCTGGTCATTCGTGAATCATCTCTTAAAAACAAATCTTTGTAATTAGATTTTTTTTGCGATTTTTATGCAACCGATTGCAACATGAAGCCTAAAAAAGATATAACTATCTATGATATTGCCCAGAAACTGGACTTGTCATCTGCCACAGTAAGCCGTGCATTACAGGATCATCCTGCTATTAACAAGAATACACGGAAAAAAATACAGGATGCTGCCAAAGAGTTAGGTTATCGTCATAATAATTTTGCCAGCAGTCTTCGTAAACAGAAGACCAATACGATTGGAGTGATTGTGCATGAATTGAACAGTAACTTCATCACTTCTGTACTGGCTGGCATCGAGAAAGTAACCACCCAGGCAGGTTATGATCTTATTATTGCTCACTCATCAGAAAGTTTTGAGAAAGAAGCTGCAAATGCCCTTAACCTTTTTCATAAACGGGTGGATGGCCTGATCGCTTCCCTTGCTTTTGATACCAAAGGACTGGATCATTATAAACAATACGAGGAAAAAGGCATCCCTGTTATTTTCTTTGACCGGGTGGAAGAAAAAAGTGACAGTACCAAAGTAATTATTGACAATTATAAATGCGGTTACCAGGCAACACAACACCTCGTCGAACAGGGATGCAGAAGAATAGTACTGGTAACAGCCAATCTGAAAAGAAACGTATATGCCCAGCGGCATAAAGGATATACAGATGCCTTATTCGACAACGGTATTTCTTACAATAAAGAATATGTTCTCATAAAGGACCTGAGTGAACAGTGCGGAGTGGAAGCAGCCTTGCAAATATTAAAGATGAAACCGTTGCCGGATGGAGCCTTTATCACCAATGACTTTTCTGCCGCCGTTTGTATGCAGACCTTAAAGGAACACGGAGTCCGTATCCCTGAAGATATTGCCGTGGTTGGTTTTAATAACGATGCGATCAGTAAGATCATTGAGCCGCAGCTGACCACTATCCATTATCCCGGTATTGATATGGGAGAGATCGCAGCCCGTAACCTGATCAACCATTTGAAAGGTATTTCCAATATCAGCCAAACCAATACAATTGTAGTCCGTTCAGAATTGATTATCCGGAAATCCTCCCTGAAAAAGTAAATCGTTTAAAGACACCTGGGCCAGTATGAAAAAACTAATATTCACTCTCCTGCTTGTATCAGCAGCTTCAACACTTTGGGCTGAAAACGGGTACGACCTTTGGCTCCGGTACAAACCTGTTGAAAACAAAAACCGTTTGACCTCTTACCGCCAGCTACTGACAGCTATTCAGGTAAACGGGAATACCCCAACCCTGCAAGCTGCTAAAGAAGAACTTTTACTTGCCTGGAAAGGAATAACCGGTTATACACTCCCTGCTACAACTGTAACAAGTAAAAATGGAACAATTCTTCTCTCTAACTCCTCTTTGTTACCAGGTAGTTTAAGATCGTTGATTCAAAAAGATCTTGAAAAAACAGGTACAGAAGGTTTTATTATCAGTTCTCAAAAGATCAACGGTAAAAACAGCATAGTGATCACAGGAAATTCAGATGTTGCTGTATTATACGGAGTATTTCATTTTCTGCGGTTGGTACAAACAGAACAACCTGTTACCTCTTTACATATTGTATCGGCTCCCCGTCTCCAATTAAGATTGCTCAATCATTGGGATAACCTGAACCGCACTGTGGAACGGGGCTATGCAGGGTTTTCGATCTGGAACTGGCATACCTTGCCCGGTTATATTGATAAACGCTACATTGATTATGCGAGAGCCAATGCTTCCATCGGTATTAATGGCACGGTATTAACCAATGTAAACGCAAACGCCACCATTCTTACCGAAACTTACTTGCAAAAAGTAAAAGCATTAGCCGATGTTTTTCGTCTCTATGGCATAAGAGTATACCTCACCGCAAGATTCAGTGCACCGATCGAATTAGGCGGCCTGAAAACAGCTGATCCGTTGAACAGCGAAGTGCAACAGTGGTGGACTAAGAAGGTAGAAGAAATATATTCACTGATACCTGATTTTGGCGGCTTTTTAGTGAAAGCAAACAGCGAAGGGCAGCCGGGGCCACAGGATTACAAACGGACACATGCTGATGGTGCCAATATGCTGGCTGATGCACTGGCACCGCATAAAGGTATCGTCATATGGCGTGCATTTGTATACGCTGCTGAAAATCCTGTTGACAGGCATAAGCAGGCTTATGATGATTTTGTTCCCCTGGATGGAAAATTTCGCAGCAATGTAATGGTGCAGGTGAAAAACGGTGCTATTGACTTTATGCCGAGAGAACCTTTTCACCCCTTGTTTGGCGCTATGCCAAAGACCCCTTTAATGATGGAATTCCAGGTAACACAGGAATACTTAGGGCAGGGCACTAATTTAGTTTACCTGGCACCACTGTTCAAAGAAGTATTACAAAGTGATACGTATTATAAAGGGAAAGGAAGCACGGTGGCGAAAGTAATTGATGGCAGCCTGGATCATCATACATTAAATGGCATGGCAGGTGTGTCCAATATTGGCAATGATATCAATTGGTGTGGTCATCCCTTTGCACAGGCTAACTGGTATGCTTTGGGAAGATTAAGCTGGGATTATGATCTCTCCAGCGAACAAATTGCAGAAGAATGGCTGCGGATGACCTATAGCAACAATGGAGCATTCCTTGCCAACGCTGCTAAAATGATGCTGCAAAGCCGGGATATCATGGTCCAATACTCTAACCCGATCGGCCTGCATCATATCATGGGAACCGGGCATCATTATGGCCCTGCGCCCTGGGTCAATAACCTCAATCGCCCCGAATGGAATCCTGTTTATTACCATAAAGCAGATAGCGCAGGAATTGGCTTTAACAGAACTAGTACCGGCAGTAATGCCATTGCTCAATATTACCCAGAAGCAAGAAAACTTTGGGAGGATATCAATACCTGTGAAGAAAAAAACCTGTTATGGTTTCATCATGTGCCCTGGGATTTTATAATGAAAAGCGGCAGAACACTGTGGGAGGAACTTTGCTATCAATATTATACAGGTGCTGAGAAAGTAAAACATATGCAGCAAACCTGGAAAGGACTGCAACCATTTACAGATAAAGACAGGTTTGAACAAGTGAGGCAGTTACTGAACGTGCAATATGAAGAAGCTGTGTGGTGGCGGAATGCCTGCCTGTTGTATTTTCAGACCTTTAGCAAAAGGCCAATACCGGCAGCTTATGAACAACCCGATAAAACGCTGGAGTATTATAAGAGTTTACGATTCCCTTTTGCACCGGGAAATTGAGGTATATACCAGTAGAATAAAACGCAGCATGAAAGTTATTTAGTACCCCGGATGTATTGGAATTAAGATTTTTTATTAATAAAGAAATTACAAATTATGAATGCTGGTAACTCCCCTTCCGAGGCCGGAGGTAAAAAAGTAGCTATTGTAACAGGCGGTGGCTCCGGACTGGGATACGCCATTGCGGAACGATTTATCCAACATGGTATCATCACCGTTATTGCAGGCAGGGACAAAGAAAAGTTAGACAAGGCCAAACAAAATCTGGGAGATCTCTGTCATGTACATACCTGTGATGTAAGTGATTTGGCCTCCATTCCTGCCTTTGTACAGGAAGTCATTCAGCAATTCGGTCAAATAGATATACTGGTGAATAACGCCGGTATCAACCAGAAAAAAGAATTCACCGAAGTCACCGACGAAGAATTCAACAGGGTCATCACTACCAATCTTAGCGCTGTATTTTCTATGAGCCGCGAAGTGGTCAAACATATGTTGCCCAGAAACACAGGCTGTATCATTAATATCAGTTCGATGGCAGCACAATATGGGTTACCCAAAGTAATTGCATATAGCGCCAGCAAAACAGCGATTGACGGATTAACAAGAGCGATGGCAGTTGAATTATCCCCAAAAGGTATCCGGGTAAATGCCATTGCACCCGGGTTTATTTATTCTGAGATGACCGCCAAAGCACTGGACAGTGATCCTGAAAGAAAAGCAAAAGTATTCAGCCGCACCCCGATGGGAATTATGGGGCAGCCGGGTGATATTGGGGATGCTGCTTATTTCCTGGCCAGCGATGCTGCCAGATATATAACCGGTGTTATTCTCCCGGTGGATGGAGGAAACAGCATCGGTTTTTAAAGAACGGGAATGAAAAAAATTATAACGATACTTGCCTGCCTGTTACAGGTTGTTGTTGCTGACAGCCAGCCGATAGTTGCAACATACCCCTCGGCAGGATCATTCCTGCTGGGGAATACCATTATTTGTACCGATACAGATGATCATGAATTGGTTCAATTAGCAGCAGGATTTTTGCAAAAAGACATTGAAGCCGTAACCGGTAAATCTCCTGCCTTATCCGCAACGCTTCCTTCCACTGCAACAACCGTTATCATTATTGGTTCATTAGAAAAATCTGCCCTTATCCAATCACTCGCCAGGAGTAATAAACTTAAATCCTCTTCGATAAAAAATAAATGGGAGGCTTATACGATACAAACGGTCAGCAACCCCTTTAAAGGAATTTCAAATGCCATTGTTATTGCCGGTAGTGACAGAAGGGGAACTGCGTATGGTGTTTTTGAATTGTCCAAACAACTGGGCGTATCCCCCTGGTATTGGTGGGCCGATGTACCGGTGAAAAAGAAAGAAGCAGTTTATATTAAAAAAAATAGTGTCATCAGCGATTTGCCGAAAGTGAAATACAGGGGCATTTTTATTAATGATGAAGCCCCTGCCCTTTCTAACTGGAGCAGGGAGAAATTTGGCGGATTTAATCACCAATTCTACGAAAAGGTTTTTGAACTCATCCTGCGGTTAAAAGGAAATTATATCTGGCCTGCCATGTGGGGTAATGCATTTTATTACGATGACTCTTTAAATATCAAATCGGCAGATGAATATGGAATTGTTATCGGAACTTCTCATCACGAACCCTTAATGCGGGCACATGAAGAATGGAAATACTACGGAAAGGGGCGCAAATGGAACTATGACAGTACCGAAGCAGGGCTGAAAGAATTCTGGAAAGGAGGTATGGAAAGAGCCTGGAATGAAAAAATCGTAAGTGTGGGGATGAGAGGTGATGGTGATGAGCCGATGTCAAGAGAGACTGCAACTGCCCTGCTGGAAAGAATTGTAAAAGATCAGCGGCAGATCATTGCCGATGTAACAGGCAAGCCTGCTGAACAAACTCCCCAACTCTGGGCCTTATACAAAGAAGTACAGGACTACTATGATAAAGGAATGAGAGTACCCGATGATATTACCCTGCTTTTATGCGATGATAACTGGGGTAATATCCGGAAACTTCCCAAACTTACAGATCCGCCGAGGAAAGGAGGGTACGGCATCTATTATCATTTTGATTATGTGGGTGGTCCCCGGAATTATAAATGGCTGAACACAAACCCCCTCCCGAGAATCTGGGAGCAAATGCACCTGGCCTGGGAATACAATGCAAGACAGATATGGATCGTGAATGTAGGAGATATCAAACCCATGGAATTCCCGATCTCCTTTTTCTTAGACTATGCCTGGAACCCGGAAAGAATAGGTGCTGAACAATTGCAGAATTATACAGAACAATGGGCTGCTGCACAATTTGGAAACGCTTACGCCAAAGAGATTGCCGGTATCCTGGCGAAATATGCCAAATACAATGGAAGAAGAAAACCTGAACTCCTTGATGCAAATACATACAGTTTTAATTATGGTGAATGGAACAGTATCGTAAAAGAATATAATGAACTGCTCAAAAAAGCAGAGGAGATAAACAATCTCCTGCCCGCTGCATACAAGGATGCTTATTTCCAGCTGGTATTACATCCCGTGAAAGCCTGTGCCAACCTGAACGAAATGTATTACTATGTTGCCCTGAATAAAGAAGCCTATAAAAATAAATATGCCGAAACGAATGTCTATGCGGACAAAGTGAAACAGTTTTACACAAATGATTCGTTGATCACTCTCGCTTATCATCAACTGAATAATGGTAAATGGAACCACATGATGAGCCAGACACATATTGGTTATACCTACTGGCAACAACCTTCGAGGCAACGGATGCCTGAAGTGAAATATGTGTCGGCAGATTCGGTCATTGAAAAGAAGAATTTTGGATTGACGGATGTTATGCGGGTAAAAATGCCTGAAAAAATTACTGGAAATGCCTTTTACCAGGACGAGGAAAGAGGGGTCTCCATTGAAGCAGATCATTTTACCAACGCTGTTAACACGAATGGCATCTCCTGGAAAGTACTTCCCGATCATGGAAGAACGGGATCATCTGTTACTACTTTCCCGGTTACAACCAAAGAGCAACAACCCGGCAGGAATGCCCCGCATCTTGAATATGAAATTTACACGTACAGTGCAGGGGAATTTATAATCAATGCATATTTCTCCCCTACCCTGAACTTTCATAATAACACAGAAGGACTCCGATATGCCATATCTGTGGACGATGAAGCGCCACAGATCATCAGCATCAATAAAGAAGATAAAAACAGTATCAGCGGTATCTGGAATAAATGGGTAGCTGAAAGTATTATCATTAAATCAAGCAAACACAATATCCTGCAACCGGGAAAACACTCTGTAAAATATTGGGTGGTGAGTCCTGCTGTGGTATTGCAAAAAATAGTGTTGGATTTTGGCGGCAATAAGCCAAGTTATCTCGGTGCGCCTGAGACAATTAAGGAATAGAAAAAATAAAATTATGATACGAAACGCATTTGTACCGGTGGTATGTGCCATTAGTTTACTGGCAGCAGCTTGTTCCGGCAGTCAAAAGAATTCGGCATCACAGGATATGCCGTCGTTGAAAACCGTGTTTAAAGATGATTTTGCGATTGGCACAGCACTAAATGCAGAGCAGATCGAAGAAAAGGATCCTAAAGCAGCCGCACTGGTTCCTCAACAATTCAATATGGCCACACCGGAAAATATCATGAAGGCCGAGGTCATTCACCCACAGTGGGGTACTTATAATTTCGACCTGGCCGATAAAATGATCGAATACGGGGCGAAACATAATATAAAGATCAACGGGCACACATTGATCTGGCATAGTCAGTTGCCGGCTTTTGCCCGCAACATTCAAAGCGTTGACTCCTTCAGAACATTCTTCAGTGATCACATTAACACCGTTGCGGGCCGCTACAGCGGAAAAATATTTTCCTGGGATGTGGTAAACGAGGCATTGAATGAAGATGGCACGATGCGTAAATCTATTTTCCTGGATAAACTGGGAGATGATTTTGTTACGGAAGCATTTCGCCTGGCACAGGCGGCGTCTCCAAACACAGAGCTGTATTATAACGACTATAATAATGAACAACCGGCAAAACGGGCCGGTTGCATTGCCCTGGTCAAAAAAGTGCAGGCTGCCGGAGTACGCATTGACGGAGTAGGCATACAGGGTCACTGGCATGTTGGTAAAGTGCCATTGAAAGATATTGAGGAAAGCATTCTTCAATATTCCGCATTGGGTTTAAAAGTGATGTTCACGGAACTGGATATAGAAGTGCTGCCCCGCAATTTCCAGGGAGCGGATGTGAGCCAGCGGATGAAAAGTGATCCTTCACTCAATCCCTATGTAAATGGATTGCCGGATAGTGTGCAACAACAATTAGCCAGCGACTACCAGGCCCTGTTCAATCTTTTCCTGAAACATAAGGATAAGATCACCCGGGTAACATTTTGGGGAGTGAATGACGGACAAAGCTGGCTGAATGGCTGGCCGGTGAGAGGGAGAACAAATCATCCATTATTGTTCGACCGCCAGTTCCTCCCCAAACCTGCTTTTTATAAAGTAATAGAAGCCAGGAAAAGTTTTGATAACACTAAAAAAGGGTTCTGATCTTTTAAACCAACAGCAACATGAGCAACAGCACATCCCAGAAATTGTCGGTACTTGAAAAAACAGGTTATAGTTTAGGTGACCTGGCCGCCAATCTTGTATTCCAAACCCTTGTTACCTACCTGGCTTACTTTTATACCGACATCTACGGTTTAAAAGCTGGTGACGCATCAGTAATCATCGGTACTGTTGGTTTAATAGCAGCTTTTGCTTTTAATCCCATTATTGCCGCTATTGCCGACAGAACCCGTTCCAGGTGGGGAAAATTCAGGCCCTGGATATTATTCACCTCAATACCACTAGGTGTTATTGCCTTACTGGCTTTCAGCACACCGGATTTTGCCTATAAAGGCAAAGTGATTTACGCAGTTATTACATACACATTATTGTTATTACTCTACGCTGCCAATAACCTTCCTTACGGTGCTCTAAGCGGTGTCATTACCGGTGATATGAAAGAACGAAACAGCATGTCTGCCTATCGCTTCGTCGCGGTAATGTTTGCCCAATTTTTCGTTCAGGTATTTATGTTACCCATTATTATTGCTGCAGGAGGCGGCGATAAAGCCGTAGGAATTGAAAAAGTAATGACATGGCTGGCAATAATCGGTACTATTATGCTTATCATCACTTTCCTGACAACAAGAGAGCGGATCGTACCAACACCAGAACAAAAATCAACGCTTGGACAGGACTTGAAAGATCTTGGGAAAAATAAGCCCTGGGTCATCATGCTGGTGCTTACCCTTCTTGTCTTTATCACTCTTGCATTGAAAGGCGGCTCTTATGTTTATTATTTTCAAAACTATGTTGACAAAGAAAGCCTGGCTAATCTCATCAGCCCGGTGCTGAATGGTTTTTCCAATGCAGGCATTAACTTTTTTGGCGAAGACCCCGTTTCTGCCGGTTTAGGTTTATTTAATGCCGGGGGAATAATTTTTATGATCATCGGTATTACACTTTCCAAACCCCTTGCTGATAAATATGGCAAAAGAGATGTGTTTGGAATAGCATTGGTGATCTCCACCGTTTTCATCATTCTCTTTTACTTTTTCCCGTCACAGTCAGTAGGGTTAATGTTCATCTCACAAATCTTACATGGATTCTTCTACGGTATCACTATACCCCTGTTATGGGCAATGATTGCTGATGTGGCTGATTACAGTGAGTGGAGAAATAACCGTCGTGCAACTGCTATTATTTTTTCTGCCATGATGGTTGGCTTAAAGGCTGGTCTCACGGTCGGAAGCACTTTGCTAACCTGGCTGCTGGGATTGTACGATTATATCCCTAACAATACAACTGGCCAAACAGAAACTGCCATACAGGGCACCAAAATGCTTGTCAGTATCTACCCCGCTATTCCTTTTTTGATCGGTGCTGGTTTATTATTCTTTTACGAGATCAATAAAAAAATGGAAGTGCAGATTGAAAATGATTTGAAAGCAAGGCGCATTAACTAATTGAACCAAAACATAACACATGCCCGAAGAAAATACAGACCATATCAATTTTGACGACCTGGACAATCGTGCCATTTCACAGCCATTGGTCAAACATATCTACACGGCCGATCCATCAGCACATGTGTTTAATGGAAAGATCTATATCTATCCCTCTCACGATATCGATGCCGGCGATGCCTTTGATGATCTCGGAAGTCATTTTGCCATGGAAGATTACCATGTCATTTCGATGGACTCCCCGCAAAGTGAGGCTGTGGATAATGGCATAGCCCTCCATGTGAATGATGTTCCATGGGCTGATAAACAAATGTGGGCACCCGATGCCACAGAGAAAGATGGTACTTATTATTTATTTTTCCCTGCAAAAGGAAATGATGGCATTTTTCGGATTGGTGTGGCCACCAGTACTTCCCCGGTTGGCCCTTTTATCCCACAGCCAGAGGCGATAAAAAACAGTTTTTCGATAGATCCCGCCGTCTTTAAAGATGATGACGGTAGTTATTATATGTATTTCGGTGGTATCTGGGGCGGCCAGTTGCAGCGATGGAGAACCGGAACATTTAATGCAGCACAACCGGAAAGCCCTTTTGCCTTTTTACCCGCAGCGAACGAACCGGCTTTATGCCCAAAGATGGCAAAGCTGACGAACGATTTATTAGCTTTTGCAGAAGAACCGAAAGACCTCCTTATCCTCGATGAAAATAACAAACCTCTTTTACAGGGAGATACGGAAAGGAGATTCTTTGAAGCCAGCTGGATGCATAGGTACAACGGAAAATATTATTTCTCTTATTCCACCGGCGATACGCATTTTCTTTGTTATGCCATTGGTGATAACCCGTATGGCCCTTTCCGGTATGCCGGAAGGATTTTAGAGCCGGTTGTTGGCTGGACATCGCATCATTCTATTTGTGAGTTCAACGGCAAATGGTATTTGTTTTACCACGACAGCAGCTTAAGTAAAGGTGTCACCCATTTAAGATGTATAAAGGTTACTGAATTAACCTATGATGAAAATGGCCATATAAATACGATCACACCCTATAGAGCTTAATTACTTAACACAATTATTATGATAAAAAAGCTATCCACTTTTTTAACAGTACTTCTTTTCCTGGTTACTGCCAGGTCACAATCATTCCTGAACCCCATATTAGCCGGTTATTATCCCGATCCAAGCATATGCCGTGCAGGAGATGATTATTATATCGTCAACTCTTCATTTGCCTACTACCCCGGGTTACCACTTTTTCATAGTAAGGATTTGCTGAACTGGAAACAAATTGGCTATGCTATGAACAGGCCGGAACAATTGAACCTGGACAGTGCAGGTGTATCCAGGGGATTATTTGCCCCTGCCATCAGCTATCATGACGGAACGTTTTATATCGTTTGCACCGAAGTAAGTAAGTTGGGCAATTTTGTGATCACGGCAAAAGATCCCCAGGGTCCCTGGAGCAACCCGGTCCGGCTGCCACAGGTCAATGGCATCGACCCCTCCCTTTTTTTTGATGATAATGGGAAAGCCTATATCGTATTCAACAGTATTCCCCCGGGTAATATTTCACTTCATGACGGACACCGGACTATCCGTATGTTTGAATTTGACCCGGTCAACTTAAAGGTAATGGGCGAAGAAAAATTATTGATCAATGGGGGAACAGATATGGCTAAAAAACCCGTATGGATCGAAGGCCCGCATTTTATTAAGAAAGATGGATGGTACTATCTCATTTGTGCAGAAGGGGGTACCGGGTATAATCACTCCGAAGTAGTGTTCAGGAGTAAATCCCCGGAAGGTCCTTTTACGTCGTATGAAAAAAACCCTATTCTTACACAACGTCATTTAGACCCCAACAGAAAAAATCCTGTTACCACAACAGGTCATGCTGATTTTGTGGAAGGAAAAGACGGGCAATGGTGGGGGATATTTTTAGGTTGCCGGCCATACGAAGGCGACTTTTATAATACCGGCAGGGAAACATTCATGGCACCGGTGGTTTGGAAAGAGGGTTGGCCTGAATTTGAACTGGGAGGCGATGAAGTAAAATACTCCTATCCCATACAGGCTGTTGCGGATACAAAAAAAGAACCATTCAACGGCAATTATATTTTCCGTGATGATTTCAATAGCACTGACCTGAATATCCGTTACCAGTTTTTAAGGACAGTACGGACACAATGGTATAACCTGACAGATCAACCAGGATCATTAACCCTATCACTTCGTCCCGAAACCTGTGCCGGAAAAGGAAATCCCTCGTTCGTTGGCTTTCACCAACCCCATCTTAAAGGTCATGCTGCCACAGCCCTGCAATTTATTCCCAAAGCGGAAAACGAAAAAGCAGGCTTACTTTTATTTCAAAATGAAAAAACGTTTTACTACCTGTGCAAGTCTGTAAAAGACGGCAAGCCGGTGGTAGAATTATATAAAGGAACAGAGCTGGTCAACAGCAAACCGCTTAACGGGAAAATCAGTAAAGATGTTTATTTCAAGATAGAAGCAGCCGCTGACAAATACAGCTTCTGGTATGCAACAAAAAAAGGAAAATGGCAATTAATGCAAGACGCTGTGGATGCGAAATACCTGAGTACAAAATCAGCGGGTGGCTTTGTAGGGTGTATATATAGTATGTATGCTACTTCAGGAGGTAAAGATTCAGATAACTCAGCCGCCTACGACTGGTTTGAAGTAAAGAATACCGACGACATTTATAAGTAACACTTATCAATAACAGTATGAAAAAGACAATAACGATTGTTTTATTAGTTGCCTGTATGTCCGGCAAGGCCCAGGAGTACAAATCATTCCCGATGTGGAATCCCCAATTACCGGTGGAGCAACGGGTAAACGACGTGGTGAGCCGTCTTACACTGGAAGAAAAAGTAGCACAAATGCTGAATGCAACACCCGCTATTCCCCGGCTTGGTATTCCTGCTTACGACTGGTGGAATGAAGTATTACATGGCGTGGCAAGAACACCATTTAAGCTGACCGTATTCCCACAGGCAATCGGCATGGCCGCCACCTGGGATACTAATTCTTTATACAGGATGGCTGATTATGCTGCGCTGGAAGGAAGGGCCATTTATAATAAAGCCATTGAGCAGGGAAGAACCAATGAACGCTACCTGGGCTTAACTTACTGGACACCCAATATCAATATCTTTCGTGATCCCCGCTGGGGACGTGGCCAGGAAACCTATGGTGAAGACCCTTTCCTGACCGCCATGCTTGGAAAAGCATTTGTGAGAGGTTTACAGGGTGAGGATCCGAATTATTTAAAAGCGGCAGCCTGTGCCAAACATTTTGCCGTACACAGCGGACCGGAACCTTCCCGGCATTCGGATAATTTCAATCCCGCCGTGTATGATCTGTGGGATACTTACCTTCCTGCTTTCCGGGAATTGATCACCAAAGCCAATGTGGCCGGTGTGATGTGTGCTTATAATGCTGTGGATACACAACCTTGCTGCGCCAATGATCAGTTGATGAATGATATTTTACGGAAGCAATGGAAGTTCACGGGTTATGTAACCAGTGACTGCTGGGCCGTGGATGATTTTTATAAATATCATAAAACGCATAAGGATGCTACGGCGTCTGCAGTTGATGCAGTAATTCATGGTACAGATGTGGAATGTGGTCAGACCGTTTATAAAACATTGGTGGATGCAGTGAAGAACGGATTGATCAAAGAAGAACAATTAGATATTTCATTACGGCGTTTATTTACCATCCGTTACCGCCTGGGCATGTTCGACCCTGTATCGATGGTAAAATATGCCCAAACACCATCCTCTGTGCTGGAAAGCGCCGAACACAAAGCCCATGCGTTAAAGATGGCACAGCAATCAATTGTATTGCTGCGGAATGAAAACAAAACCCTTCCCCTCTCCAAAAACATAAAAAAAATTGCCGTTGTTGGCCCTAATGCCAATAACAGTATTTCGGTTTTGGGTAATTACAATGGCATTCCTTCCCGCATTGTAACCATCCTGGACGGTATTAAAGAAAAGCTGGTCCAGAAAACAGAAGTCGTGTATGAAAAAGCAATCAATTTTACGAATGATACCATTCTCAGCTACACCGATATAAACCACCGGTACAGCTGGGATGGAAAACAGGGTTTCCTAGCTCAATACTATAATAACAGGGAATTAAAAGGAGAGCCTGCTATTACAAAAACTGAAACTAAAATAGATCATGCCTGGCAACGTGGAGATATTCTAGGAGGAAATCTTATTGCCAGCAATTTTTCAGCCCGTTACACGACCTGGTTTACAGCTCCGGAAACCGGCGCTACAACTTTTGAAGTAGAAGCCAACGACGGGTACAGGTTGCTTATAAATGGAAAAGAAGTATTGAATGCATGGTTACGCAACCGCTGGGGTGCCAAAACATATAAACTTGAAACAATAAAAGATACTGCTTATAAAATTGAACTCGAATACTGGCAGGGCGATGAAGAAGCCAATGTGTCTTTACGTACTGGTAGTTTTGATCGCACTGATTTTACTGCACTCACCAACAGACTTAAAGATGCAGATGTAATCCTGTTTGCAGGCGGTATTTCTCCACAGCTGGAAGGAGAAGAGATGCCAGTGAATGCTCCGGGCTTTAATGGTGGTGACAGGACTTCCATTTTATTACCGACCGTACAAACTGAATTACTGAAATCACTGCAGGCAACTGGTAAACCCGTTGTTTTTGTAATGATGACCGGTAGTGCTATTGCCACTCCCTGGGAAAGCGAACATATTCCTGCCATCATCAATGCCTGGTATGGTGGGCAGAGTGCAGGAACCGCAGTTGCAGATGTTTTGTTCGGCGACTATAATCCTGCAGGACGTTTGCCTGTCACTTTTTATAAAAGCGACAGTGACTTACCGGGTTTTAGTGATTACAGTATGGATGGAAGAACCTATCGTTATTTTAAAGGGGAAGCTCTTTATCCTTTTGGTTATGGCTTGAGTTACACAACTTTCTCTTACAGCGGACTAAAAACACCTGCTGTCATACAAAAAAACAAAAAGATAACCATAAGTGTGTGGGTTAAAAATACCGGAACGAAAAATGGTGAAGAAGTGGTGCAGTTATACATATCCTATCCGGGTGGAAAAAACAAAGCACCTGTAAAGGCATTAAAAGGATTTAAACGAATATACCTGAAAGCAGGTAGCAGACAACTGATCAGTTTTTCACTGACTCCTGAGCAGTTATCACTGGTAAGTGAAACGGATGGCAAACTATATCAACCTGCAGGAACACTGGTGATCAGTACCGGAGGTGGTCAACCCGGGGTAAAAAATAAACCAACTTCTAATGTAGTTAGTAAATCTATCATTGTTCAATAAACAGGTATGAAAAAGTTTTTTCTGGCGTTTATTACTGCACTTACATCCATCAGCCTCTTTTCGCAAGTCAAACTTCCGCAATTGGTAAGAGACAGCATGGTACTGCAAAGAGATGCTAAGATAAATATATGGGGATGGGCTTCAGCCGGTGAAAAAGTGGTTGTAAAATTCAACGACAGGCAATACAAAACAAAAGCAGATGCGGAAGGCAACTGGAAAATCTATTTGCCCCCAACAAAACCAGGAGGTCCTTACAGTATGGAAATCTCGGGTAAGAATAAGATATCGCTAAAGAATATTCTTATTGGTGATGTCTGGTTTTGCAGTGGTCAGAGTAATATGGTACACCAGCTGAATATCCATGATATAACTTATGCTGCTGATATACAATCAGCCAATTACCCGGAGATAAGGCAGTTCCTGGTTCCCGCCGGGGCCAGCTTAGAAGGGCCAAGGCCTGATTTACCCGGTGGCTCCTGGAAAGCTGCTGTGGGGGAAGAAGTGCGGCCTTTTTCTGCTGTTGCTTATTTCTTTGCCAAAAAATTATATGAGAAATATCATATTCCCATTGGCATCATCAATGCCAGTGTGGGCGGTACGCCGATCGAAGCCTGGACCAGTGCAGAAGGATTGAAAGAATTTCCTGCAATACAAACTACTATCCAGAAGAATAAAGACACGTCATACGTCATTGAACTGAACCGTAAAGCCTCAAATGCAAACAGGCCATCGCCATCGCAAGATAAAGGGACGATAGAGATTCCAAAATGGTTTGAAACAACCTACGTTGCAAAAGGATGGCACTCTATCAATATTCCCGGATATTGGGAAGACCAGGGAATCAAAGACCTTAACGGAGTAGTTTGGTACCGGAAGGAAATCGATATCCCTGCAGCTATGACGGGCAAGCCAGCTAAGGTTTTCTTAGGAAGGATTGTTGATGCTGATGTGTTGTATATAAATGGCAAACAAGTTGGCAACACAACCTATATGTATCCGCAGCGGAGATATAATGTTCCTGCTGACTTGCTGAAAGCAGGCAAAAATATTTTCGTAGTTAAAGTGACCAATAACTTTGGCAAAGGCGGATTTGTTCCCGATAAACCCTATTGCATTTTTTCCGGTAATGATACTGTTGATTTAAAAGGCACCTGGCAATATAAAGTTGGAGAAGTATTTCTTCCCCGGACTGGCAATGGAATAACTGGTATCAATACCCAAAACCAGCCAACAGCTTTATACAATGCAATGGTGGCTCCGGTCATTAATTATTCCATCAGGGGTATTTGCTGGTACCAGGGTGAAAGTAATACCAGCAGGGCTGCTGAATACGCAAAATTACAACCGGCACAAATTACTGACTGGAGAAATAAATGGCAGCAGGGAGATATTCCTTTTCTCTTTGTGCAGCTTCCCAATTTCATGGATGCCAATTATCTTCCTTCCGAAAGTCAGTGGGCTGAATTCAGAGAGGCACAATTAAAATCGTTATCCGTTCCTCATACAGGAATGGTGGTCGCCATTGACCTGGGAGAATGGAATGATATTCATCCGGATAATAAAAAAGAGGTGGGTGAACGATTGGCAGTAGCTGCTCAAAAAATTGCATATGGAGAAACACTTGTTTATTCAGGCCCCATTTATCAATCTTCAGAAATAAAAGACAATAAGATCATTCTAACATTTAATCATACCGGTAGTGGCTTAATCACGAATGATAATGAAGAACCCTGCGAATTTGCTATTGCAGGTGCTGACAAAAAGTTTGTGTGGGCTAAAGCAAAAATTGAAGGAGACAAAATAATTGTGTGGAATGATAATATGCCAAACCCGATGTATGTAAGATATGCGTGGGCGGATAACCCGGTCAATACGAATTTATATAATAAAGAAGGCCTGCCAGCTTCTCCTTTCAGAACAGATAAATAATCGAGTAATGAAAAAACACATCGTAGTATCAGCTATCGCAACATTTTGCGTTCAGTTATTATTTGCCCAAAACCGTATTGTGCTGTTTCCTGAAAAGTCAAAGGATACGATCAATAAAAACATTTACGGCCATTTTGCTGAACACCTTGGCCGCTGTATTTACGATGGTATTTATGTAGGTGACAATCAAAAAAAAATTCCGGCTAAGGACGGAATACGTCTCGATATAATAGAAGCATTAAAAAAATTAAAAACACCCGTGTTGCGCTGGCCTGGTGGCTGTTTTGCCGACACCTATCACTGGAAAGATGCTATCGGCCCCAAAGACAAGAGAAAACAGATAAGTAATACCTCGTGGGGCAATGTGCGGGAAGACAACAGTTTTGGCACTCATGAGTTTCTTGATTTCTGTGAACTAATTGGCGCCGAACCTTACCTCGCTGTGAATATGGGCGCCGGTACCGTGCAGGAAGCCGTGGATTGGGTGCAATATGTCAATCATGCAAATGGCAGCAGCTATTTAACGGATATGCGAATGCAAAATGGCAGGAGCAAACCCTGGAATGTGAAATACTGGGGTGTAGGAAATGAATCGTGGGACTGTGGAGGTCATATGACAGCTGATTATTACGTCAACGAATACAGGAAATATGCCACGATGATGACAAGTTATAGTAATACGGAAGGATTATTTCGCATTGCAGTGGGTCCGGGCACCGAAGATTATGCCTGGACTGAGACCGTAATGAAAGAAGTACCGGCCCGCCGGATTGAGGGTCTTTCTATTCATCACTACTCGGTCATCAATTGGTCCAAAAAAGGTTCTGCAACCCAATTTTCTGAAGAAGAATATTTCCGGACTATGGAACAGGCCTGGCGTATGGAACGAATGATCACCAAGAACAGCGAAGTGATGGATAAATATGATCCGCAAAAAAAAGTGGCTTTAATCGTGGATGAATGGGGTGGCTGGTATGATGTGGAGCCAGGCACCAATGGCGCATTCTTATACCAGCAAAACAGTATGCGGGATGCGATGATCGCTGGCTTATCCTTAAATATTTTTAATAATCATTGCGACAGGGTCCGGATGGCCAACCTGGCACAGATGGTGAATGTGCTGCAGGCTGTTGTACTCACCAAAGAAGAAAAATTAGTCCTCACTCCCACTTACCATGTGATGGAGATGTACAATGTGCACCAGGATGCACTGATGATACCTTTGGCCATGACGAGCAAAGATTACACATTCGGAGAAAAAAAGATACAGGCTGTTTCGGCCTCAGCTTCAAAAGACAAGAACGGAACTATCCATATATCATTAGTGAACATGGATGCTAATAATGTACAGGAAATGAAAATCGATCTGGGTGCTTTATCCGCAACGTCTGTTAAAGGCAGGATACTTCAGTCAGGGAAACTACAAGACCATAATAGCTTTGATAATCCTGGCAAAATAAAACCATCCACTTTTAATAGTGCATCTATAAATGGAAATAATCTTTCTGTAAAACTGCCGCCGTTTTCTGTAGTGGTGCTGGCATTGAAATAAAGAAGATGAAAAGACCAATAGTAACAATTGTATTATTTCAATTACTGGTGGCAACACAGGGAATTGCACAATTTAATCTTGCCTGGCAGGGAAAAAAAGCTGCAGTGGTCATCACGTATGATGATGCCATTAACCAGCACCTGGATAATGCCGTTCCGCTGCTTGACTCATTAGGTTTGAAAGCTACATTTTATATAACTGCCTTTTCCAATTCAGTACAGACCCGCATGAATGAATGGAAAAAATTAGCTACTACCGGGCATGAACTCGGCAATCATACCTTATTTCATCCCTGCATCGGAGGTCCCGGCAGGGAGTGGGTGAGCAAACAGAATGATTTAAGAAATTATTCTGTAAGACGCATGGAAAACGAAATACGTATGACCAATTTGTTTTTACAGGCACTGGATGGTAAAACAAAAAGGACTTTTGCATTTACCTGTGGCGATATGAATGTAGATGATTCCTTATTCATTAACGGAATGAAAAATGATTTTATAGCAGCAAGAGCCGTCCGGGATGAAATGCACCAACTCAATGAAGTGGACTTGTACAATATTGATTGTTACATGGTCAACAACCACAGCTTTGAAGAGATGAAAGCCTGGGTAGACAAAGCCATACAGACCAATTCCCTGCTAGTGTTTCTTTTTCATGGTGTGGGAGGAGGGAATGGCCTGGATGTATCAATTGTTGCACACCGCCAACTCCTGTTGTATATCGCCCAAAAACAAAACGAGATATGGACAGCACCGCTGGTCGAAGTGGCTGCCTATATCAGGCAACAACAGCCCGGCTTTAACCACTAAAATTTTTATTATGGATAATACTCCAAAAAGATCCAGGAGAAATTTTATTTATAATGTCGGCCTGGCAGGGTTGGGCATTCCCCTGCTTTCCGCTGCTGCTAATTGCAATAGTGAATCATCAAAACAACAGACCATGCAAAACAATAAAAGGAAATTGGGTATTGCATTAGTCGGATTGGGCGGATATGCCGGTGGCCAGTTAGCACCGGCCCTGCTGGAAACAGAGCATTGCTACCTCGCAGGTATTGTTACAGGCAGCCCTTCTAAAATTCCGGCCTGGAAAGAAAAGTACAATATCCCGGATAAGAATATATACAGCTACGATAATTATGATTCTATAAAAGACAACCCGGATATTGATATTATTTATGTGGTGCTGCCCAATAATATGCACGCAGAATATACGATCCGAGCTGCGGAAGCGGGAAAGCATGTAATCTGCGAAAAACCAATGGCCATTACGGTAGAGGATTGCGACCGCATGATCGCTGCCTGCAAAAAAGCCAATGTGCATTTAAGTATTGGCTATCGCCTGCACTTTGAGCCCTACAATTTAGAAATGGCACGTTGCGGAACCCAAAAAATATATGGCGGAATAAAAAAACTTTCAGGCGGTTTTGGTTTTGTAGCCCGGCCCTCGCAATGGCGGCTCACACAAAAATATGCCGGTGGTGGCCCATTGATGGACCTGGGCATTTACGTCATACAGGGCATGTGTTATACAACCGGTATGTTGCCTGTTGCAGTTACTGCACAGGAAGGGACCAAAACTGATTTTGAACGGTTCAAAGAAGTGGAACAATCGCTTACCTGGCAAATGGAATTTCCCAATGGATTGATGGCAGAAGGCAAAACGAGCTATAACGATTCCCATAATTTTTTGCATGCAGAAGCTGAACAAGGAATATTTGAATTAACTTCTGCCTACAATTATACCGGGCAACGGGGAAGCACCCCGGCCGGCATCATGAACTTTCCGCATATTAACCAGCAGGCAAAACAAATGGACGGAATTGCTTTGGCGATCAGGAATAAGAAACAGAGCATTGTGCCGGGTGAAATGGGAAGAAGGGATGTAAAATATTTACAGGCTGTTTATGAGGCCATGCGTACGCAGAAAAGAATTTTAATAAAATAATTAATCGCAGTTATAATGAAGCTAGAAAAAAATAATAACTCCCCTTCAGGGGTTGGGGGCAAACTTCGCAGCCAGGATTGGTTTGGCAAAAAAAATAAAGACGGGATCATTTACCGCAGCTGGATGAAGAACCAGGGCATGCCAACTGATATGTTTGATGGCCGGCCGGTGATTGGTATCTGCAATACATTCAGCGAACTGACGCCCTGCAATGCACACTTTAGGGAGCATGCAGAAATGGTGAAACGTGGTGTATTGGAAGCCGGTGGTTTTCCGTTGGAATTTCCCATCATGAGCCTGGGTGAGACCTTACTAAAGCCTACTGCCATGCTCTTCCGCAACCTGGCCAGTATGGATGCGGAAGAATCCATCCGTGGTAATCCTATTGATGGCGTTGTTCTATTAACAGGTTGTGATAAAACAACTCCTTCCACCGTGATGGGTGCTGCCAGTGTGGGTCTGCCAACCATTGTAGTACCCGGTGGACCCATGCTGAACGGACGATACAAAGGGCAAACGATCGGCAGCGGCACCCATGTGTGGAAATTTGATGAAGACATGAAGACCGGGAAGATGACACAGGAAGAATGTGAATTTGCAGAAAGTTGCATGAGCAGAAGTATCGGCCATTGTATGACCATGGGCACAGCTTCCACGATGGCCTGCATGGTTGAATCACTGGGATTAACATTAAGTGGTGCTTCAGCAATACCCGCCGCCGATAGCAGAAAGAAACAGATGGCCCAGTTAAGCGGCAGAAGAATTGTGGAAATGGTAAAAGAAAACCTGGCCATTGATAAAATACTGACAAGAGAAGCTTTTGAAAATGCCATCATGGTCAATGCAGCAGTGGGCGGCTCTTCCAATTTCATTATCCATCTTACCGCTATTGCTGGCAGAATTGGTGTTGACCTGAAGTTGGAAGACTTTGATACCATCGGAAGTAAGATACCTTTACTGCTGAACCTGATGCCTTCGGGCAAATACCTGATGGAAGATTTTTATTACGCAGGCGGGTTACCTGTTATTTTAGATGAACTGAAGAATAAATTACATGCAAACGTTATTACCGTTACAGGGAAAAATCACCAGGAAAATATAAAAGGAAATACAGCATGCTATAATACGGATGTGATCGCTACCTATGAAAAACCACTGATACCTGAAGCAGGTTGCGTGGTATTGAAAGGCAACCTCGCACTGAATGGTGCCGTAATAAAACCCTCAGCCGCCACGCCAGCCCTGATGAAACATAAAGGCCGTGCGGTAGTGTTTGAAAGCATTGAAGATTATAATGCAAGGATTGATGACCCGGCACTGGATATTGATGAGACCTGCGTAATGGTACTGAAATATGTAGGCCCTGTTGGTTACCCGGGTATGCCCGAAGTCGGCAATATGGCATTGCCAAAAAAAATACTGGAAAAAGGGATCAAGGATATGGTACGCATCAGCGATGGAAGAATGAGTGGCACTGCTTATGGCACTGCCGTCCTGCATGTATCACCTGAATCAGCAATCGGCGGCAATTTAGCACTGGTGCAAAACGGTGATATAATCGAACTTAATGTAGCAGAACGAAAACTACAGCTACATGTCAGTGATGAAGAATTAGAAAAGAGAAGAGCAGCATGGATACACCCAAAACCTGCTGCTGAAAGAGGTTATGTAAGCCTTTATATTAAGCATGTAATGGGTGCTGATAAAGGTGCTGATCTTGATTTTTTACAAGGAAGTTCTGGTTCTGTTGTTACAAGAGACTCACATTAATTTACCTGAAATAAAAAAGGAATGAAACCATTTTTATTGTTGCTGACTGTTATCACAGTTATTGCCTGTACCAACCCAGACACCAAAATAAGTGAGTCTATAAACAGCTATAAAACAATTGGTGCTATTGAAAGAATGGACCCATCACTGGATTCAGTGCTTGATAAAGATGCTATAGTTGAAATCATTGCAACCGGTTTTGAATGGAGCGAGGGGCCGTTATGGGTGGAATCACAAAAAATGTTGTTATTCTCCGATGTGCCGCGAGATACTGTTTACAAATGGACAGAAGAAAAAGGTAAAGAAGTTTACCTTACCCCTTCCGGCTATACTGACAGTATTCCAAGAGGTGGTGAAATGGGTTCCAATGGATTGGCACTTGACAAAGACGATCATCTTGTTTTGTGTCAATGCGGGAACCGGCAGATTGCAATCATGGATGCCCCGTTTGATAAGCCGGCACCAAATTATATTGGTCTTGCCAAACAATATAACGGAAAAAAATTCAACAGTCCTAACGATGTAGTTGTAAGTCGCGGAGGAGATATATTTTTTACAGATCCCCCGTATGGATTAGAAACCCAAAGTGATAATGATCCCAAAAAAGAAATGCCCTGGAACGGGGTTTATAAAGTAAAAACAAATGGAGAAGTGATCTTGCTGGTTGACAGTATTCCAAGACCTAATGGCATAGCTTTTCTTCCGGGTGAGAAACAATTGATCATTGCCTGTTCTGATCCGGCAAAACCAAACTGGTATATCTATGATGTGACCGGAGATTCATTGACGAATGGTAAAATATTTTACAGCACTGCCGATCAAAGAAATGGAGTAAAGGGTTTACCGGATGGCTTAAAAGTAGACAGTAAAGGGATCATTTTTGCCAGCGGCCCTGGTGGTATCTGGATATTTAACAGCGAAGCGAAGTTGCTGGGCAAAATAAAACTGGATGAAGCTGCCTCAAACGTGGCTCTGTCAACGGATGAAAAAACCTTGTATGTAACTAATGATATGCAGGTACTGAGAATTAAACTAAGAAAATAGAAAGATGAAAATCTACAAGCTTCGTTCAGGAATAGCCATTGACGACAACGGGCAATATTATGCTGCTGCTGTCAACGACTGGGATCATTTTATCAATGATGATCATATTCTCTCCAAACTAAACGAACTAATCCGTTCCGGGAAAGTGACTCCTATAACCAGTGTTGAGGAATCAGCAATAGTGGCTCCTGTTGGCAGCGGGCAGGAATTATGGGCTTGCGGGGTTACCTACCTCAGGAGTAAAGTGGGGCGGCAGGAAGAAAGTAAGGCCAGTGGCGGCGCCGATTTTTATGCCAAAGTATATGAAGCAGAACGACCAGAGGTGTTTTTTAAAGCCACTACCAATCGTATTGTTGGTCATCAGCAAAAAGTAAGGATCAGGAAAGACAGTACCTGGGATGTACCAGAACCAGAACTTACATTGCTGGTCACTTCATCAGGTAAAATTATTGGCTACACGATAGGAAACGATATGAGCAGCCGCAGTATTGAAGGAGAAAATCCCCTGTACCTGCCGCAGGCAAAAACATATGATGCCTGTGCTTCAATCGGGCCCTGTATTTATATCACTGATCGGCCGTTGAATAAAAGCACTATCATTTCGATGGAGATCAGCAGGAACAGCCAGAAGGTCTTTGAAGGAATGGTGGCACTGGAACAAATGAAGAGAACCCCGGAAGAGTTAGTATCCTTTGTGTATCGTGAATGTTCCTTTCCACAAGGATGTTTGATCATGACAGGCACCGGAATTGTACCCGGCAATGATTTCACATTAAAAAGCGGCGATGAAATCAAAATATCAATTGAAAATATAGGAACATTGATAAATGTTGTAGCATAGGGTCAGCAATAAAAATCAGTAGCATGAAAAAAGGGGCGGGAAAATTATTCTTATTGATTACTGTTTGCTACTGCTTTGGCAGTTGTGCAGAAATAAAGAGCATACCGAAGCCTGCAGAAAATTCTTCCGTATTAAAAGATGTTTATAAAAATGCTTTTCTATTGGGAACAGCCGTGAATGATGCAATCGTTTCAGGAACAGATAAAGCTTCACAGGATATTGTAGTCCGGCAGTTCAATAGCATAACGCTTGAAAATTCAATGAAAGCTGCCCTGGTAAATCCGGAACCCGGCATTTTTAATTTTGCCCCCGCAGATGCATTTGTTGCATTTGGTGAGGCCCATAACATGTTTATCATTGGGCATACGCTGGTTTGGCACAACCAGGTACCTTCCTGGTTTTTTGTAAACGCAGGTGGAAAACCCAATACAAAAGAAGAACAAATTGAACGCCTCCGCAGTCACATTAAGGCTGTTGCAGGCCGGTATGCAGGAAGGGTGCATGCCTGGGATGTCGTAAACGAGGTGATTGATAACGATGGCAGCTACAGGCCTACCAGTTGGGTAAATGCAATTGGTAATGGCGATACACTGGTGAAATATGCATTCAAATTTGCCAGCGAGTTTGCGCCTAACACTGAATTATATTATAACGATTTCAATGCATGGCGGCCTGAAAAAAGAGATGGCATCGTTCGTATGGTAAAGATGCTGCAAAAAGAAGGCGTCCGTATTGATGGTGTAGGTATGCAGGGGCATTGGGGGCTTAATTATCCCAAAACAACCTATATTGAAACAGCTATAGATGCGTATGCAGCCTGTGGGGTTAAAGTAATGATTACAGAGCTGGATGTGGATGTTTTGCCTTTGACAAAAGAAGGACAGATCATTGGCCAGGGCATGAGTGATAAACAGTTTCAGCTGGAAGAGTTTAAAATATACTTTGATCCATACCCAAATGGATTACCCGACAGCATGCAAACTTTACTGGCAAAACGATATGAAGAGTTGTTCCATATCTTTTATACACGGAAAAATAAAATTGCAAGGGTGACATGCTGGGGTGTGCATGATGGAATGAGCTGGAAAAATGATTACCCTATTCCCAACCGGACGAATTATCCTTTGCTTTGGGACAGGAGCAGGCAACCTAAGCAGGCTTTAGAAGCTGTACTAAATGTTCCCGGGCTACAGAAATAATGTAACCGCTGCATAATTAATATACCATGGAGTTGCTTGTCATATTTTTTGCCATTTGCCTGCAAATATTCTTAACCTATAAAAAGGTGAGTCCCTTTTTATCATTACTCGTTGTGGCCATACTGGCCGGGCTTTTCCTGGGTATGGAGCCTATGCAGGTAATTAAATCCATCGAGAAAGGAGTGGGAAATACATTGGGGGGATTGGCATTGATCATTTGCCTGGGTGCGGTACTTGGAAAAGTGCTGGAAGCTGGAGGAGCTGCCGAAAAAATTTCCACCACGCTGCTTGCTGCATTCGGTCAAAAAAATATTCAATGGGCCGTATTACTGACCGGCTTTTTGATCGGTATTCCTTTATATTATAATGCAGGCTTCGTCATACTGGTACCTTTAGTTTTTTCCATTGCCAGTAAAGCAAAACTACCCGTACTATATGTCGCGATACCAATGGCAGCTTCTTTATCAACGACCCATTGCTTCCTTCCACCCCACCCCAGCCCGGCTTTTTTGGTCAATGCATTTAATGCTGACATGGGAAAAACGCTGATCTACGGGCTGATCATTACAATACCGGTAGTCATTATTGCCGGGCCATTCTTAGGCTGCCTGTTCAAAAAAACAGAAGTAACTATCAAATCATTTTTCTTATCAGCTGAAGAGAAAACTGAAAAAGAGCTGCCCGCTGCATTTCCAAGCTTTCTGATCGGTCTCTTACCGGTTTTATTGATAACTGTGGCTGTTTTAGCCGATAATTTCCTGCCGGATCAGTTACTTAAAAAAATACTGCTGTTTATTGGTGATCCTACCATTGCTTTATTATTATCTGTATTCATCGCTATCTGGTACTTTGGCCTGAGAGCAGGGAAGAAAATGGAGACAGCTATGAAATGGCTGAACGATGCCATTGCTGGTATTGCGATGATCGTATTGATCATAACCGCAGGTGGCGTTTTTAAACAGGTGCTGCAGGATAGCGAAACAGATAAGTACATTGCCTCATTTAGCAGTAAATGGCAAATGCCCCCGTTGATCTTTGCCTGGGTAATTACAGCGTTATTAAGGGTTGCTATCGGTTCTGCAACTGTAGCAGGCATTACAGCAGCAGGTGTCGTAACCCCATTAGTAGCTACAGGTGCTGTGTCTCCTGAACTGATGGTACTGGCTGTAGGAACAGGCAGTGTTTTTGGCTCCCATGTAAACGATTCCGGCTTTTGGATGTTCAAAGAATTTTTTAATCTCTCGCTAAAGCAAACCTTTCTTTCCTGGACGGTTATGGAAACCAGTATCTCTGTTTTAGGTTTACTGGGGGTCTTAGTGCTTGACTTGTTTGTATAATTTATTTCCACTGGATAAAATAAAAAAGCAGGCTGACTGGAAAGCCACCTGCGTTGGTCTCGTTGACCGTTCACATGAGAAAACTGTTTTATGTCTTACATCCGGTAAATAACAGGATGCTGTTTGCTATATTAAAAATAGGAAGGAAGAGAATGGAAGATGAGAATGAATTACCGGGACATGAAATTTAAACTCCCTGGCAAAAGCTGTTACAGTATATCCTGCCGGTATACCGTTTATAAAAAGTTAAGGGGACTGCACTGCTTTGCAATCCCCTTGTTTTTACCAATGTAACCTCTGCTAAAAACTATCTTTATTAATAACCTGTTGTTTGTTCCATCGCCGGGTTTGCCTGTAACTCCGGTTGAGGTATTGGGAATACCCACTCCCGGGCATTGGAAGGAAGCGTACAGAAGCTCGTACAATTCGTAAGCCTGTTGATCAATCTTGTTGTTCTTTTCAGGTCAAGGAAACGATGACCTTCCCCCACCAGTTCTTTACGACGCTCCTGTTCGATCGCATCCTGCAGGGCAGCTCCTGCTAACACTTCCGGAACATACCCGCTGATACGGGCAGCTCTTAATGTATTCAGATCAGCAAGTCCTGTTGCTTCATTAGCCCCGCCCATTCTTGCATATGCTTCTGCTCTTATTAAATACATTTCACCAGTTCTGAAGGCTTTGAAATTTACAATACCATCAGGCCTGGAAAGATTGGCCTGCTTTGCATCATATTTTATCAATACTGTTCTTGCTGCACCCGTATTCCTGTTCACACCCCGTTGCAGGCTGCGGAAATAACTGGTATAGCGGATATCATTTACCTGGTCATATAAACTCAGCAGGTTAGTGGTGGGGCGGTATTCGGCCCTGTTACCAGCCGAATAAAACATCAGGCTGCCCAGGTCACTATCCAATGATTCAAATTTTACAGACCAGATAACTTCTGCTGTTGAAGCATCGATCCACAGATTAGGGAAATTAGCACGGCTGGAAAGAGGCCTTGCATTGATCACCAGCGTTGAATACTTCACAGCACTATCTAGTGAACCTGCAGTTAAATACATCCTTGCTAAAACAGCATTCACCACCATATCATCCACGTAGGCCCTGTCAGCAGCACCTGTTCCGCTTCCCTGTATCGGCTTGTCCATATCCTGCATCAGTTGCTTTGCCGCTTTCAGATCGGCTTCGATCCTGTCGTATGATTCTTTTACAGAAAGCCTGGCTGGCTTTTGCTCCACATCAAATTTGTCAACATAAGCGATGCCCCTTGCCGTTGAGTTCCTGGTTTCTGCTTCTCCAAAATAACGGAGCAGGTCAAAATGCAGCATCGCTCTAAGTGCCATAGCTTGTGCCTTAATACGGTTAACAGCACCGGGATTAGTAGTAGCCAGTTTATCGATTCCTCTTAGTGTTACATTTGCCTGCCGGATAATACCATACATATCCAGCCACATATCGGCAATACTTGCATCATCAGCAGTATAGGTCCAGCGGGAGAAATCCTGGAAATTACCCAGTGATTCCGGGCCTTCATAAAAATTATCACTCATAATATCCGGCAATCCTACTAATGCATTAGCGCCTGCATTAAAAGTTCCGTAATAACCATCCTGTAATAATTTAGAGTAGGTGCCACTCAACGCCAGTTCATAATCCCTGACCGTATTAAAGAACCCGGCTCCATCCTGCGAATGGGTGGGATCAAGTTCAATCGCTTTTGAGCAGGAACTGAGCCAGCCAGTTATCATCACCGCAAATACCAGGTATATTAATTTTATTTTTTTCATTGTATTAATATTTAATGTTAGCAGGCAGGTTTTCTTTATAATCCAACGTTTATTCCAACTGTGAACGTCTTTAATTGCGGGTACTGGGAACCAGCCAGCAATCCTGACGCCACTTCGGGATCATAACCTTTGAATTGATGCCATGTCTGCAGGTTCTGTCCTTGTATAAACACCCTTACCGAACTGATCTTTGCCCTTTCCAGTAATTGCGTTGGTAATTCATAACTGAGCATCACGTTGCGCAACCGTAGGAAATCTCCTTTCTCCAGGAATCTCGTGGTACCCAGTTCAAAATTGGAGTAAGGGCTTGGTATATTAGTGATGTCACCTGGTTGCTGCCACTCGCTCAGTAAATCCCTGGAAACATTGGATATCACATATGCAGGATTCTCCACATTTCCCCTGTCATTATTAAAAATGTGATTGCCCATAATATAGTTGAACTGTACGCCCAGTTCAATTCCCTTATAAGAAAGGGAACTGTTGAAGGCTCCGAATTGCGGAGGATCATAAGTACCTACAATAACCCTGTCATTCGGGTCATATATATTGGTGGTTGTTTTACCATCTGCTTTATAGTACAAAGCATCTCCATTGGCGGGATCAACACCGGCATACCGGACCAGGTAAATAGAATTCGGCCTTTCTCCCACCCTGTTAATAGCAGTACCGGAAACGTTTTCATTGGTACCATCCAGTGCCATGACTTTTGCTTTGTTATACGTATGATTCACACTTATGTTCCAGGTAAGATCTTTTGTCTTGAGCACATCAGCACTAACAGACAGTTCAATACCCTGGTTACGGATCTTACCGAGGTTGGTAAGAATGGAATTAACTCCATTAGTGCCGGACAATTGCCTGTTGAGATACAGACCGGTGGTAATAGCATTATATAATTCAACCGTACCGGTTATTCTATTTTGCAGGAAACCAAAATCAATACCTGCATTAAATGTCTTACGAACTTCCCAGGTCAGGTTGGGTTTTTCAAGATTGCTCAATACCAATCCGCCCAGCCCGTTATAAGTAGCCCCTGTAAACAACTCTCTTGCTTCATAAGAATCGCCCACTTCTTCATTACCCGCCGATCCGTAGCTAACCCGGAGGCGAAGTTCACTAAGCCATTTCGTATTTTGAAGAAAAGCTTCTTCGTTGATCAGCCAGGAAGCACCAATACCTGCATAGTTCACCCATTTATTCCCCTCCGCCAGGCGGGAAGACCCGTCTCTTCTGAAACTGGCATTAATGAAATACCTGTTGCGAAAACTATAATCCGCCAGTGCGAAATAAGATAAGAGGCTTTGCTCGGTGAGATCATCTGCCACTGTCGGGATAAATCCGTTGGAAGGTGTTCCTGGTGTTACATCAGCCCCATTGCCAAATACACTGGTCAAACCAAAACCTGTATAGTTAAAGGTGGTAGTGCGCCGTTTTATAAACTCATTGAATAAAGAGATCCGGTAGTTGTGATCACCCGATTGCCGGGCAAAACTCAATGAAGTTGTTCCTGTATAACGAACTCTTTTCAGGCTTCCTCTCGAAAAAGACCCATCCGTACCCGTTTGCTGGCTTCCAAAGTAGGTATCCTTGTCAACATATCTTGTTGTGGAATTATCTGTAAAATCCGCCCCCCAGTTAGTTCTCGCACTTAATCCTTTCAGGAAAGCAAATTTATACTCCAGTGAAAGAGCAGCGACGGCTTTTAACTGGTTATTGGTTCGTGGATTCTCAAGCAATTCCTGTAAACCATTCGGCTGTCCCTGTAACAGCATATCGGTATTATTATAACTTCCATCAGCATTATAAGGCGTGACGTAGGGGTTGGCCCAGCGGATACCATTCAGCGGGTCACCGATCCACTGGTCGTTCTCAGATGTATTGGTCAGCTTTGAAGAACCAACAAAAGTAGATAACCCGATCTTCAGGTTGTTCACTGTATGATCGATATTGATACGTCCTGTATATCTTTTCAAAGCAGTAGCAATAACGACACCTTCCTGGTCAAATACAGAACCGGAAATAAAGAACCTTGTTTTATCATTACCACCTGTTAGTGATAAAATATGTTGTTGCGTTTTTGCCTTTCGAAACATCACGTTTTCCCAGTTCGCATTTACATTTGACAGACTGTCGGCTTCTTCATCCGTCCAGCCAAAAAAATTCATGCCATATGGATGATCATACGTTCTCTCAAATAGAATTTTCTCGGCAGAGTTCATGAGGAGAAGTTTATTCTCCGGCAAAGAACCCACACCATATTGGTAATCGTAATTGATCTTTGTTTTACTGTTTGTGCCCCTCTTTGTTGTCACCACTATAACACCATTCGCACCACGGGAACCATATTGCGAAGTTGCAATTGCATCCTTTAAAACAGTGTAGGTCTCAATATCAGCCGGGTTGATACTTTGAAAATCTGCCCCGGTTACCTGTATACCGTCTACAATAAATAAAGGTTGTGTGGAAGCCAGTACAGACCCTTTGCCACGAATAGTGATATTAGAGGCAGAGGCCCCCGGTTGCCCGCTTTGCGACTGGATCAGTACACCCGGGGCTTTACCAGTCAGCATCTGGTCAAAAGTGGCCACCGGCTGAAATTTGACTGACTCTCCTGAAACTTTTGATAAGGCTGCAGTTGCCTCCCTGCGACTTTGTGTATTATAACCCGTAACCACTACTTCCTGTAAATTTTTCTCAGCCACTTCTAATGAGACATTGACAGAGGCACCAGTAACTTTTACCTCCTTGTCATTAAACCCGATACTTGAAAAAACAAGAGTGGCATTGGCAGCAACACTGATACGAAAACGTCCATCAGGATCGGTTGATGTTCCGGTACGGGAACCTTTTGCAGTTACACTTACATTACCCAGCGGAGATCCATCCCTGGCATCCGTAACCCGGCCACTCACATCATTTTGTGATTGTGCCTGCGGGGAAAGGCCACAAATGACAAGCAGCAATACCAGCAGTCTTCTGATTTGCATAGATTTTTGGTTTTAGTCCTTACAAAACATCCAACCCTGTTTTGTGAGTAATTAATTTAGCATCGAAGAGGTTGGCTTCTGATAACCGGAAACTTGACAGTTATTATTATTCAATCCAATGACAGTAAAGAACTAAGCGATGCTTCACAACTGGTACTGACATTTGCCGAAGCATGAATTATCCATACTGAAACATGAATGAATATGAAAGCTGTAAATAAGAACGGCATCCGCCTGCAGCGGATGCCGTTCTCTTAATAAGCTATCAATAGCCTGTGTTCTGGCTGATATTGGGGTTCGCATCTCTTTCATCCTGCGGGATCGGGAAAATGCGCCGGAAATTACCTGCGGCAATCGTTACTGGCGTCACACCAACATAGTTATTGTTGATATTAACCCTGGCCACATCACGGTTCAGCCGCTGCAGGTCCAGGTACCTCATACCTTCAAAAGCCAACTCCTTTCTTCTTTCCAGCAGAATATCATCCAGCAGCTGTGTGCCGGAAGAAGTGAAGCCGGTAAATGCAGGGTCTCTACGCTGTGCAACCTGGTTAAGGTAAAGCAGTGCATTCACTTCATCGTTGGTACGCTGGTACGCCTCTGCCAGGATCAGTAAAACTTCGGCATAGCGTATCACTTTCGTATCATCTTTATCGGCTGCTGAATTGGTATTCGGGTATTTATTGACGATCCTAACAGTGATCCCGCCTCTTGTGCCGGTAATAAAGAGATTCCGGCGTACATCTGTTGCTGTATATTTATTATAAAGATCATCTGCACAAATAGCATCTCCGTATCCCGACTGGTCGTAGAAATAAGACAAGGCATTTGATCCATTATTGTTCACTGCATCACTTGTTACTTCATAGATCGTTTCCAGTTTATTGGCTACGGGTGCCGGGTTACTCCAGTAAGCCACAAGATTGGCAGATGTTGCCAATGTAAACCCTCCATTTGTAACAACATCTAGGGCGGCTGTTTTGGCAGCAGCCCAGTCACCTTTGAACTGTGCCACTCTTGCCTGTAAAGCACGGGCTGTGTATTTGGTTACGTAAGAAGAATTCTTTGTGGTACTGGTCAGCAATGTAAATGCACTGGCCAGGTCGGCCTCAATCTGTGCATATACTTCAGAAACTTTTGCACGGGATGGCTTAAGCAACGCATCATAGGTTAATATAATCGGAACGCCTTCCGCATTGGGATCAACTGTATACGGCTTGGCAAACCAATTCACCAGGTTAAAATACATTAATGCCCTTACCGTCAATGCCTCGCCTTTTAGTTGATTTGAATTTGTTGAAGAGACATCGGAATTAATGATATTATTAGCCCTGAGAATAGCATTATAAGCGGATGCCCATGTGGCAGAAGAGTTGCCATTCGTACTGATAAAAGTATAATTGAACTCAATCAGGAACCTGTTGGAATTCGTAGTGGAGATAAACGCATTATCAGCCATCACATCGCCATATAAGGGCAATGAACGGCCATAAAGATTTAAACTCCTCAATTGGGCATACATTCCGTTTACTGCCGCCGACATACCCGCTTCATCAGTGATGGCCTGGTCCTGCGGCACCTGGTCATACGGCGAAAGATCCAGGAAATCTTTTTTGCAGGACGCAAGTGACAGTGTCATACCTGCAACAAAAAATAAAACTATCTTTTTCATGTTCATTTTTTTAAGTGATCAATTAAAATCCAAGGGTAAGACCTACAGAAATAGTCCGCTGAAGCAGTATCTGCAGATCATTCACCCCGGTCAACGGTTGTTCAGGATCGAAAGTGATGTTTTCATCAAATGCCTTTGTCCATAAGTTGGTGCCCCGTACATAGAATTTTGCATTATCCAGTTTAACAGCATTCATTATTGACTTCGGTAATGAATAAGAAAGTGTCAGGTCTCTCAGGCGGATAAAATCTCCCTTATAATACCAGCGGGAAGATTCTGCATTGGATACATTGGCACCACCATACACATATTTCGGTACATCCGTGAAATCACCGGGCTTTTGCCAGCGACGGAGTTGTTTCTGAATTTTATTCAATTGCGGGTTAAAACCATCGCTCCAGGAAATAAAGCCCCAGTTATCATATACTAAATTTCCATACTGGTAATTGAATTGAGCATCCAGTGAGAATCCTTTATAATTAACCGACGTGGAGAAACTACCAAATCCTTTTGGAGAAGCACTACCGATAATACCTCTTTGCACTGTTGTCACGTTGGTGGTAGTCTGGCTCTTGGTGGCATCCGTGTACCACAATGGATTTCCTGTTGCAGGATCAACACCTGCCCACAGGCGGGTATAGATAGACTGGAAGTCTTCACCTACCCGGCGGATAAATGGTAATCCAAGGATATCTGAATTATTACGAAGTGCGGTGATCTTATTTTTATTCAACGCAATATTAAACGTGAAATCCCAGGTCAGGTCTTTGGTTCTAACCGGTATCACATTTACCTGGAACTCTACCCCTTTATTTTCCATAGAGCCTACATTGGCAGATACGCTGTTGAAGCCAGACGTTCTTGACAACGGATCATTCAGGATCAGGTTTTCTGTTTTACGAACATAGTAGTCGGCATTAACAGTCAGCCTTCCGTCCCAAACCACCACATCAAGACCCACATTAAAGGGTTTATTGATCTCCCAGGTCAGGTCAGGATTTTCGACCTGGTTAGGAGCACTACCCGGCTGTTGGTTATAGTTCGCATTGAAAATATAGGTTCCCTTCCAGGTATAGTTACCAATTTCTGCATTACCATTTACCCCATAAGATGATCTTACTTTTAATGCATTGATGAATTTGATACCCTTCATGAAATTTTCCTGGTCAAGATTCCAGGCACCGCCTACGGACCAGAAGGTTCCGTATTTATTATTGGAACCGAAACGGGATGAACCGTCACGCCTTACACTTCCGGAGAGAGAATATTTGTTTTTATAACTAACCTGTGCCATAGACAACACAGATACGAATGCATAATCTGTTCTGGCTCCGGAAGCCACACTGGGGGAACTGGGCACCGGGAGTGGTATAGAAGTGGTAGCAGGTACACCTTCACCCCTTGTTGTAATATTATACTGCTTTGATTTTTGTGCTTCATAACCAACAGTCAGGTCTACACCCAACTCTTTATTGGCCAGGAAATCATGTTTATAATTCAGCAGGTTGCTCCAGACCCAGTTGGCCAGCCGGGTATCATAATTATACATTCTTCCACCTACTGTTCTTGAATCGCCAAAGAAAGGATTGTCATATCGCTCTTCTTCAATATTGATAAAATCAATACCAAATTTGGTGGTATACTTCAGGTCTTTGTAGAATTGGTACTCGCCGGTGAAGTTGGTAAGCACTTTTACATTGTTCAGCTGTATCCGGTCATATTCAGCTATAGCCAACGGATTGTACAACTGGTTAAATACAGTATTGCTGATATTCAGTGACCCATCTGCATTGTAGGCATTTTGGGAAGGTCGCAGCCAATAAGCTCCTGCCACCGGGTTCCTGAAACCGCTGGATTGTGCCGGAGAATTCTGGTGGATATAAGACCCGGTAGCATTGATGCCAACTGTTAATTTATCGCTGGCCTTATGACGCAGGTTAAAGGAACCGGAATACCGGCGAAAATCTGAACTGATCACCACCGCTTTTTGATCAAAGAATCCTGCAGAAGTATAGAAAGTGGTTTTACTGTCACCACCGGAAAGAGAAACATTGATATTCTGTGTTGTTCCCTGGCGGGTTACATTCCCCACCCAATCTTCGTTGGCGGTATTATTAAAACCCAGCGTATTTAATGTCGCATCTATCTGTGCCTGTGTGGCACCGGCATTTACCAGGCCCTCCCTTGTCAGGGTAAAATACTGGTCCCTGTCGAGTGGCTTTGCCAGGTCGTTAATATAAGCCGTATTCCCAAAGCCGAACTCGGAATCGATCCTGATCTTGCTTTTACCAGCCTTTCCTTTTTTTGTTGTGATCAGGATAACACCATTCGCTGCTCTTGATCCGTAAATCGAAGCAGAGGCTGCATCTTTCAACACACTGATGCTTTCAATATCATTGGGGTTGATGCCCGCCAAAGCGTTCGATGTGTTATTCAATCTGGACACATCACCAGAGTTAATCGGAATACCATCCACCACGTATAAAGGTGCAGCTCCTGCAGTAATAGACCCAATGCCTCTTATGCGTACCTGCTGAATACCACCCGGCTGACCTGTAGGGGATGTGGATTGCAAACCAGCCACTTTACCCTGCAGCATCTGGTCAACAGATGTAAAAGGTTTGTTTTCCAGGTCGGCTCCATCCACTTTTGCGATTGCTCCGGTTACTTTTTTCTTGACCTGTGTTCCGTAAGCAACCACGACCACTTCATCCAATGCCTTACCTTCCTGTTTCAGGCTGGCATTGATCACCGACTGGCTGCCGATAACGATTTCTTCATTTGACTTACCGACATAAGAAAAAACAAGTGTTTTGCTCCTGCTGTCAACAGGAATAGAGAAATCACCTGCTGCATTTGTACTTACTCCGGCTCCCGTCTCTTTTACTGTAACAGATGCATTGGCAACCGGGTTGCCATTTTCATCTGTTACCTTGCCCGTAATGACCCGCTGTGCAAAAACCAGCATTACGGACAGCATACATGTTACTGTCAACAATAACTTTTTCATAATCCCAAAGTGTTAGTTAATAAAAATGATTCGCTGAAAAAGGCAACAATTTCTGCCAGTATGCTTCCCCGAATGGGGTCATAGTTACTGAAGCATGAAAGCTGATGAGTAAAGCAGGAATATAAAGAGTGTACTATTTTATCATGAAACTGTCATGCCGTGAACGGTTGTTCGTATCTCAATCATGAAATATGATGAGCAAAGCAGCGTTATGAAAAACCGAAGTATCTATTTGTTTAAGGATATATTTAATATATCACACTCCACTAACCGGCATAAAAATTTCCAGGGAAGTTGCTTACCATTTATAAGTGATTTCTTCCGTGAAAGGAATTTTTGCTATTGCTTAACAGCTAAGGCCAATAGTTTTATGTCCGATTCCCGTTATGTTCATGCACATGAGAAAAATCGGATCAGGAACAAGCTGTATTAACCCTAACCGCTGCTGCTATGATCAAGGATGCTCATTTGCGTATAATATTTATTCCCCTGCTGGGGATAGGCCTCCCGTTTATTTCGGGGCTCATCTCCTATGAACTGTATACAGTTCCGCAATTACTATTTGCCAACCTGTTCTTTATCCTCACCTCCTGGACGATATGGACAGGCAGTAACTGGACACACGGCAAATTGAGGGCTTTGTTTGCCGTTTATTCCAACCCCTTCCAGAAAATTGCGATGGTTTGCTTTGCTGAGGGTCTTTACGGAGCCTGTATTGGCGGCATATCTGCTTTTATATGGCTGAAATTTTCCAGAGAAATTTTTCAGTGGAACACTTTTGGCAAGTTTATCATCCTCTGTATCCTTGCCGTGATCGTATTTACGCTGGTCTATGAGATCTTGTTTCTGAGTAAGGAAAGGGAGCTGGATACAAAAATCGTTAAACAACTGGACCAGGAACGTTCACAGGCAGAATTGCAAGCCCTTACTAACGAGATGGATCCGCATTTTATATTCAATTCCCTGAACACACTCAATTATCTTATCCTCAATAATCCCAAAGAGGCCCATCGTTTTAATAACAAACTGGCCCAGGTATATAAATATTTCCTGATCAACCGGAACAAAGAACTTATTTCTTTAAAAGAAGAACTGGAATTTATTGATAGTTATTATTTCCTGTTGCAGATACGGCATGATAATAAGTTGTCGCTGGTATCTGACCTGGGGGAAAATTACTCTACGGTGATGATCCCGCCCTGCGCATTACAAATATTATTGGAAAATGCGATCAAGCATAATGAATTTACAGATGCCAGCCCGCTGCACATAAAGATCATTATGAACGGGCAGTATCTGAAAGTAAGTAACAATGTAAAACCAAAACCTTATTCGGTGAATTCAACCGGTATTGGACTGAAGAACCTGAGCTCCCGTTACAAAATAATCTGCCGGAAAGATATCGTTATTGAAAATACCCGTGAAAGCTATACCGTCAAATTACCCCTTATCAGATAACCCTAAACCATTTGCCATGTTAAACGCTATTATTATCGAAGATGAAAGACCTGCGCTTGAAAATTTAGTCAGTACCATTCATGCAGTAGCAGACGATGTGCAGATCATTGCCACCCTCAGCAGTGTCAGGCAAAGTATCGAATACCTTTCTTCCAACAGCAGCGCCGATCTTATTTTCAGCGATGTGCAGCTGGGTGACGGGCTGTCATTTGATATTTTCAGCCATTCCGGGAACCGCACCCCGGTTATTTTTATAACCGGTTATGATGAATTTATGCTCAATGCATTTGAATATAATGGTATTGATTACCTGTTGAAACCGGTGGAGAAAGAAGGATTACGTAAAGCACTGATCAAGTACCGGATGCTGGAAAAACATTTTTCCGGCCAGCATTCGCTGAATAACCTGCTGAATTATATCGGCAATCATAAAAAGAAAAGACTGGTTGTAAAAAAAGGGATGGAGAATATCGCCCTTCGTTTAGAGGATATCGTCCTTTTCTACACAGAAAATAAGATCGTTTATGTGATCGACCGTTTTGGCAAAAAATACCTGGCCGACAGGAATCTTGGTGAATTAGAACAATCACTGGACGATTCAATATTTTTCAGGGCCAACCGCCAGTATATTATTAATATCAATTTTATCAAAGGTTTTAAGTCTTACGAAAAAGTAAAGTTGCTGGTGGATCTAACTTTATCTGACTTAAATCATTGCATTATTGTGAGCCAGGAAACGGCGCCACAATTCAGGGATTGGATGTATAATGCATAAAGGAGCTGATTTACAAAGTAAGAAGGCTGCAGCCACGCAGATCACTGTTATCCAGCCGGCCGAGTACTTCAAAACTCCCGTCAGGGTACAAACGCCCTGCATCATCAGTAGCAATGAAACTACAGGAGTGAATATTTGCCAGGTCAATAACATTGATAGCACCCGTTATATGTCTGCTGCCAGGGCGACTCCTGACATATAACGGGTCTTCTTCATCCCTCACCAATATTTTCATCCATGGTGGGCTGTTGAAGATTCCATTACCTTTTGAATAGGCCTGGGATAATAATTCAGTCATGCCATATTCTGAATGAATAACAGGAACATGAAAGGCCTGTTTCAACATATCATGCACTTCTGCCCGGATCATTTCCTTTCTTCTCCCTTTCATGCCACCGGTCTCCATTATGGTAGTGTACTGCAAAGGCATAGCGAATTTTTCAGCAAGATCCAGTAATGCAAAAGTTACCCCGATAAGCAGTGTGGGTTGTTTTCGGCTTTCCAGTTGCTGTAATGCAGCAACCAGTTTTTCATGCTCGTTCAGGTAAAACCCGCTTTGCGGATGATTACTTTGAGTTATTAATTCATTGACCATATATACCAGCGAGGAGTTATTCCTTTCCAGGTAAGAAGGTAATAAACCAATAATGCAAAGTTCTTTTGCAGCACCATAAAATAATTCAAATCCCCTGGTAAAACTTTCTTTATAAAGAGATGCATCGTTTACATAATGCCGGCTGTTAACAGTAGTAGTGGTGCCGCTGCTTTCAAAGACTGCTTCGGATTCAAAATCACCGGACATAACGGCATGAGACTTAAAGAATCCGATCGGTAAGAAAGGTATTTGTTCAATTTTGCGGATGCTGGCAGGATTAACAGCCAGCGCATCCACATAGCTTTTATAGACCGGGTTGACCCGGTATTGGTACAGGAAAATTTCCAGGGAAAGGGCTTCAAAACCCTGTTCATTAGTACTGAAAATTTTATGATTCCATTGTTCGGGCATAATCCTTGTGTGCTGGTAAAAAGCTTATATTTGTTTAACCTCAATTCCTGATATGAAAGCAAAAATAGTTTTACTGGCCCTGATTTTTGCAGGCATTTTTATGGCCTGTAATAAAGATAAGTTTACCACTACTCCCCAGATCAAAATAAAATCAGTCTCGCCTGAGACCGTTGGGCAGGGAAACGTTATTGAGGTAAGGGGCCAGTTCACCGATGAAGAAGGAGATTTAGATTCCGTTTTTATTGTTTATAAATGGTATGATGGAGCTACAGCCTCCATTGTATTTGATACAATCAAGTACAGCATTGATATCCTTGATTTACCCAAAAACACCCGGGAAGGCGATATGCTGCTGACATTTGCTTACGGCATCCAGATAGACGGAGTTACCCAGCTTACACCCACACCCAGTATCCGGGACACTTCGGCCACTTTTGGAATTGTGTTGAAAGATAAAGAAGCGAACAGGAGTGATTATGCAGAATCACCCAAACTGCGACTGATAAAATTCTAACCATTTTGCCAGGGAATACAGGACGGTTTTTTATATACAGCAATTTATTTATTGCTGCCTGTGCTGTCCTGATGGTAAATCAAACCAGCCGGTTATTATTAAATCATTCTCCAGGTATCCATTTAACAGCTTTTGTATTTTTTGCCACTCTTTGCAGCTATAGTTTTCACTGGTACCTCACCTCTTCTTCTGTATTGCCTTCTCCCCGGATCACCTGGCTGAAAAAAAACCATACTGTTCATCTTGTCTTCTTCTTTTTGGGCCTGGCAGGATCTGCCGTTTTCTTTTTCTACCTGCTTCCGATCTGGCCCTGGTTGCTGCTATCCGCTTTTGTTACCTTCCTGTACTCTGCCCCCAAAATCCCTCATCCTTATTTCAGGGCTTTGCGAAAAGTAGCCATTGGCAAAACTATTTTCCTGGCTTTTGTATGGATGTATGTTACTACGGTATTACCCATTGTTGCAGCAGGTACAAACTGGACCAGTGATTTCGTTCTCTTTATGATCAGTCGTTTTTTTCTCATTTATGCGATCTGCATTTTATTTGACCTGCGGGACCGGGAAGATGATAAAGCCTCAGGCATCCGAAGCCTGATCACTTACCTGAACGAAACAGCTATCAGCAACCTATTTGTTATCTCACTGGTGTTATTCAGTGCATCCACCTTATGGATGTTGAATTATAATCACAGTACAAGTGATATTATCCTCCTCCTCATTCCCGGTTTCATCACCGCCGCCCTGTTCCGGTATGCCAGCCGTCACTTCTCCGATATGCTTTATTATTTTGTACTGGATGGGCTGATGGCACTTTCCGCCCTGTTGATGCTGATAGCCGGCATTTGACTATTTTTGCCAGAATTTAATACTCTCGTATGGCAAAAGCAGTAAAATCTAAGAAATCAATCATCACCGATAACTCTTCTGCATTTTTACGCAGTTATATCAATAATGCTTCCCCGGTTGGTTTTGAAACCTGGGGACAAAAACTCTGGATCGACTACCTGAAACCGTATGTGGATACACATTATGTAGACCCTTACGGAACAGCCGTTGCTGTTATCAATCCCGATCATGCGTTCAAAGTAGTGATCGAAGCACATGCTGATGAGATCAGCTGGTTTGTGAATTATGTTACCACAGAAGGATTAATCTACCTGAAAAGAAACGGTGGAGTGGACCACCAGACCGCACCCGCTTCCCGTGTTTTCATTCATGGTAAAAAGGGGCCGGTAAAAGCCGTATTCGGATGGCCGGCCATTCACACAAGACTTGGCTCGGATAAAGAAACACAACCCAGAACCGATAATCTCTGGCTGGATTGCGGCGCCAGGAATCGTAAAGAAGTAGAAGCATTGGGTATTCATATTGGTGCCGTGGTTACGTACCAGGATGGTTATGATGAACTGGCCAACGGGAATCTTATTGGCCGTGCCTTTGATAACCGTATTGGCGGTTTTATGATCGCTGAAGTAGCCAGGCTGATAACAGAAAATAAAAAGAAACTGCCTTTCGGCTTATACGTGGTGAATGCAGTGCAGGAAGAAATTGGTCTTCGGGGTGCGGAAATGATTGCCCGCCGCATCAAGCCCAATGTAGCAATAGTAACTGATGTGACACACGACACCACAACACCGATGATCAATAAAAATATCGAAGGGGATGTAAGTACCGGCAAAGGCCCCTCTCTTTCTTATGCCCCTGCAGTTCATAACAAATTACTGGGCCTTGTGGAAAAAGTCGCAGCAGATAAAAAGATACCTGTTCAGTGGCGGGCATTAAGCCGCAGTACCGGTACTGATACTGATTCATTTGCCTACTCAAATGATGGCTGCCCTTCGGTACTGATATCAATCCCGCTGCGCTATATGCATACAACGGTGGAAATGCTGCACAAAGATGATATTGAAAACACCATCAAACTGATGTATGAGACTTTATTAACCTTGTCACCAAAAACTAACCTGAGTTATCTCTGATGTTGCATCATCTCCTCTATATTGACCCCGGAAGCGGTAGCTATTTTATACAGGTAATTGTGGCTGCTTTATTAGGAGCCGCCTTTTGGATCAAAATGTCATGGCACCGTATCAAAGCTTTTTTTTCCGGGAATAAATTTAAACAGGAAGCAAAGAAGGATGAAGAAAACCCGGCTTAGGTTATTTTATCTTACTTAGAATATAAGTAAGTCCTGACCGGTAAGCCTCATTACTATTATAAAAAATCCTTTGGCTTAATTCATTAATACGATTTGTAAAGCCCGGATGCAGCGCTGTTAATTCATTTATTTTTTGAGGCAATTTCTCCAGTTCGTCTGCTGAAATAGTAACTCCCAGCGAAGAACGCAAACTATTTTCAACCGGCTCAATTCCGAGCTCTTTCCAATCCGGGTTCATCTGTTTATAAGCCGTTTCAATAAACAATACTGGTTTTTTAATCCCAAACGCAAACTCAAAAGCAATACCTGAGCGATCCGTTATAAGTATATCTGCGGATGGCAGCCTGTCGAAAACATTGGGCAATTCATCGATTGACATCGCTGGGTTTTTGGCAATGAGTTGCTGCACCTTCCTGAATTCCTTTTGCTTTCTTTTTGCATACTCCGGGTGAGAGCGGAGAATAACCTTATAAGGCAATTGTGATAGCCGTTGTAACAATTCTTCGATGCAGGTATCCAGGATACAACCTTCAAACCAGGAAGGTGCAATAAGAATGGTGGATCGGTCATTATCCGTTGCAACACTGTCGTGACTATTCAGCTCATCCAATAATGGATAACCATATGGAATGACCGTCTTTTGCTTTTGTCCATATAATTCTTCTGCCTTCCTGATCTCCTGCGCCTGGTATTCGCCGGTGCAGAACACCGTATCATAATGAAAAAAAGCTTTCTTCCTGTATTGCTGGTGAGTGCTGACTGCCGCATGAAACATATAGATATAAGTTCCAACACCTGCAGATCGTTTAAATAAAAAATTATCCAGGTCCGGCATGGTCATGATCATCACATCGGCCCGGATACGGGAGAATAGAAACCCCAGCATCCATTTCACATGCAGCACCTTCATGCCTGCCGGTGCTTTTTTAAATAAGGGATCATTTTTATCAGAAGTGATATAACAGATAGTAATCCCCTGCTCAGCCAGCAGGTCATCAATTAATTTTTTGAAATAAACAAAATAGTAGCGGCTCTCTGCATAGAAAACCACCTGTTGCTTTTGCTGCAACAACCGGTTTACCTGTGTATATTCAGAAAAAAAGCTCATTCATTAAAGATATTGCAGGAACAGCTCTTTTAGCCTGGCCCTGTCAAAAGACGCCGGGTTATTCGCAAAACGTTCTTCATTTACTTCGTCCAGCAGCGCATCAATGATTAATGTTTTATTGATACCCAGTTCAGCCAGTGTTGTTTTCAACCCGGCATCCCGCATTACCTGCCGGATCATTTCCATCGCTTCCTGTGGATCACCTGTACCCAATAAAGAACACAGTTCATCCCCGGGATTATTATAAATAAAAAACAAGGGCAGGAATAAAGCAACAGCCTGTCCGTGTGGTACATGATAGTTGGCTGTAAGATAATAAGACAAGGCATGGGGCCCGGTAGTTCGGGTAATATTGATGGCTTTACCAGCCTGGTGAGCAGCCAGCAACATTTTTTCCCTGGCTTCACCAGTGGGTGAATGAACTGCTGGTAAATAGCTTTCTCTCCACAGTTGGATCGCATCGCTTGCATAGCTTTTTGACGCTGCTGTGGCATTTTTATTCCAGTATGATTCGACGGCCTGCGCCAAAACATCCATGCCCGACACCGCTGTTTGATAAGCAGGTAATGAATAAGTGAGCACCGGATCCAGCACCACTACTTGTGGCAACAACTGCGGATGTACCAATGATATTTTTTTCTTACCCTGGTAGACCACTGCAAAATGAGTGGCCTCACTCCCCGAGCCGGCTGTGGTGGGAGCCGCTATGAAAAAAGGTATAGATAAAAATGATTGAACCCGCTTGTAAATGACGGCTTTCGCCAGGTCGATCACACTGCCACCACCAATTGCCAGTAATGCAGCACCTGGTTCTTCATTAAATATATCCAGCACCGCCGATATCTCCTGCTCTTCAACATTGGCCCCATTTTTCTTATACGACCGGATGACGGGTAACTCCTTCAAAAAAACCGGCTGTTCTTCCAGCCGAAAATGTTCTCCTGTAATAACAAACACGGAGTCACACCCGGCTTTGCGAATGGCATCACCTGCTTGCAACAAACTATTTGCTCCTTGTATTACCTGCTGCATCAATGAAACATTTAATCATCATTTCGCAAAGCTTTCATGAAATCATTTTTCCACCCGGCAGGATTACCGGCTGGCCTTCCAAGATCTTTCCTTGATAATTGATTCGTTCTGATCTCCACAAACTGCACCCCGGGGGTAAAAAAATCATTATTTAACCAATGAAGCAGTTCTCCTTCATTGATAATCCTTAGGGTGTTTCGATATCCCGAAGCCTTTGCCATATTGCAGCAATCAGCCCAAAAAGCTGCCGTTGGCTGACCTCCTACTGATTCATGACTTCCGTTATTGATAACGATATGAATAAAATCGTTTTTGACCTGCTGTGCAATCACCGGTAATGCACCCAGCTGCATGAGCAGAGCTCCGTCACCGTCCAGCATGATAGTCCTTCCTGTTGTATGGCTTGCCACTCCCAATGCAATATGGCTGGCATGACCCATGGCACCGACACTTAAGAAATAGTTGCTGATCTTTTTTTGCTGCAGCTCGTTTTGTTCATAAAACTCACGGCCTATCTTACCGGTGGTACAGACCACTGTTTCATCGCCTTTTAATTGCGTAATGATCTTTTTGATCACTTCTTCCCGCACTAATGAATACTGATTTTCCACAGCTTTACCTTCATAGGGCTCAAATATTTCTTCCGGCACCAGCAAGGCCACAGGTTTTTTATACTCCATTGCTTCTTCAATAGCACCATTGATAGTACTTAAACTGGTCTCTTCCTTTTCGCCAAGCAGATAAACGGGCACTTCAAGTACTTCCAGCATATCTTTTGTAATTCTGCCCATTTTCACATGCTGAGGTTCATCTTTAGTGCCGGGTTTCCCCCTCCACCCGATCAGTAACAGCATGGGAATGGAATACATTTCTTTATCTGCGAGTGAAGTTAGCGGGTTGATTATATTCCCAAGTCCTGAATTTTGTAAATAGACCAGCGGCAATTTCCCGGTGGCCAAATGATACCCTGAAGCCAGCCCAACCGCCAACCCTTCATTCGCAGTAATGATATGTTCCTCCGGGGTGGAATGATCCTGCACATACTTCAGAAAATGTTTCAGTAAGGAATCCGGTACACCGGTAAAGAATGAAACGTTTTTCAGCTTCAGAAAATCATATAATTTTCCGGGGCTGATCATAACTGGGACGGGATTAATTTCAGTAATTCCCCGACGGGCATCAACCTTTCTTCAGCTTCTCTGGCCCGGCTGTGTTGCAAAATTGATTCGGCAGTAGCCAGCATCGAAGGGTAAGCACTCCGTAATAAATGATTGGCATAAATAACAATATTGAATCCGGCTTCTTCCAGTTGCTGCCAGGTAATACTGTTATACGTGGTGGGCACAGCCACTAAGGGTACTTTATGTTCAAATTCTTTGTAGTACCTGGCGAAATCCAGGATCTCTTTTCCATCCTGTGATTTACTATGGATCATGATGCCATCCACCCCGGCAGCAATATAGGCCTTTGCCCTTTCCAGGGCATCCGCAATTGTTTTACCCAATATCAAACTTTCAATACGGGCAATGATCATAAACTCTTTCGTCACACAATTCTTTTTACCCGTTCTTATTTTCTCACAAAAATCTTCAATGCTGTCCTGCTCCTGCGACGACTGCTCTTCGAGTAATGAATTTTTTTTCAGCCCGGTCTTATCTTCAATAACGATGGCTGAAATACCCAGTCGTTCCAGCGAACGCACCGTAAAAACAAAATGTTCGATTTTGCCGCCTGTATCCCCATCAAAGATCACGGGCTTCGTGGTCACTTCCAGTATATCATTCAATGTCTGTAATCTTGATGTGACATCCACGGCTTCAATATCCGGTTTTCCTTTTGCCATGGAATCGGTCAGGCTGCTGATCCACATGGCATCAAACTCCTGCTGCATGCCCTTCTCATCTTTAAAAGAAGTATTCTCCACGATCAGTCCGCTTAATCCGTTATGAGCTTCCAGCACCCGCATACAGGGTTTCACCGAAAGAATTCTCCGTAATCTTTTCAACCGGATATCGGCTGTAGTTCCTGTTTCTTTCAATGCTTTTTGAATGGCCGTTGAGCTGATACCGCCTGTATAAGGAACCTCCACTAACTCTCCTCCCCATTCCTTCAATGTATCAATCACTTTTTGTCTTGTTGCCTGCTGCACCCCGGTCTTCCAGTCATCACCATGTACAACGTAACCTGGTCTCAGTTTCCGGAGGTTGGCAGAATAATCCAGTGTTTCCTGCGGAATTACTTCACTCACACCGGCAATATTTTCCACGATAATTTTCCGCTGTTCAAAACTGAGGTAAGGAACCCGTTTATAACTGGCGATTGCTTTATCAGTCAGTAACCCAATGACCACCCTGCCGAGTTTTTTACCGGTATTAATAATATTCAGGTGGCCCGGGTGGATCAGGTCTGCACTCATGCCGATGTAAACGATCTTTTCCATATATCAGGGCCGAAAATAAACTATTCCCACCGCCGGATAAAGAACCTGTTAAAATTAAATGCCCGGAATACCCGTGCTTTTATAGTTTTGTCCCGGTTTGCCGCAAAACAGAACATGTAATGAAACGAATCACCGCTTTTCCTTTGTTCCTTTTCCTGTTGCCGGTCTTCTTTGTGCTGCACGGCTGCATGGAAAACTATGATTTTGTACCGGTGAAAGATGCCCTTTTCCTAACCGGGCTTTATTGCGGCGCTTCAGCATTACTTGTATCCCTTTTCTGGCTCTTCTACCGGGATCTCATTAAAGCAGGACTGGTCTCTTTCTCTATCATGGCATTCCACTTTTTCTTTGGTAGTGTTCATGACAGCCTGAAAAAATATTTTCCTGCGTCTTTTCTTTCAAAATATTCCTTTATTCTTCCAGCTGCCCTGGTTCTTTTCCTGCTCGTACTGGTACTGGTAAAAAAAAGAAAAAAGCCATTCGTCAAATTTTCCTTCTACCTGACCACACTGCTTATTATTCTCATTGCTGTTGATACTATTATGCTGCTGACCAAGGTTACCGGCGCTTCAAAAAAGGAACTGGTTACAATTCCGGATGGGATGACTCCCTGTAAAAATTGTCCCAAACCTGATATCTATTTCATCATCGCGGACGAATACGTTGGCAATACAACGCTCAGAGATAAATTTGGTTTCGACAACAGTGCCTTTATCAATGATCTTGCGGCAAGAGGCTTTCATACGATTCCTTACAGCAGCAGCAACTATAATTTTACTCCTTATTCTGTTGCCTCCACGCTGAATATGGACTACCTGGATACCCGGGCTCAAAAAAAAGCAGACCAGTCCGATCTTGCTTTATGCTACTCCACCATCAGGAATAACAGGTTTCTCCGGTTCCTTCAATCGGAAGGTTATACATTCCGCAATTATTCCATTTTCGATTTCCAGGGGCAACCTGCCAGAACCGAAGTCACTTTTTTACCAGTAAAGACCAAACTGATCACGGGTCAAACTTTTCTCAGCCGTTTTAACCGGGACATCCGTTATCACCTCGTCACCAACCTGGAAACGAAAAGCGAGATCAAAAGAATGGCGTATGGATTTCTGCACAATAACGAAAATATTTATGCACTGACCCAACAGGAGACAGGAATTCCATCTCCCGCACCAAAGCTGATCCTGACCCACCTGCACCTGCCGCATTATCCTTACTATTTTGATAAAGACGGGAAGGAAAGACCTCTCAATAAGCTGACGGAAGGCAACCAGACCGATAAAGCCGCCTATGTGCAATACCTGCAATATGGAAATAAAAAATACCTTGAGTTGATTGATCATATTTTAAAAAGGTCCGGGACCCCGCCCATCATTATCCTGATGGGTGACCATGGCTTCCGGCATTTTACTGAAGAAGTTGATCTCAAATACTGGTACCTGAACCAGCTGTCTTTCTATACACCGGGTAAAAACTATACCGCTTTCAGCGACAGTCTTACCAATGTCAATTTTCTGCGGGTTTTATTAAATACTGAATATAAACAGCAGCTTCCTCTGTTAAAAGACCAGGCTGTATTCATTGAAGAATAACGGTTACATTTATTCATTAAATCACTGTATTGCCTGTTCAACAAAAAATAAAAACAGCTGGCCGGAAATGGTTCCTGCATCTCTTCCTGCTGCCAGTATTCTTTACAGTAAGTATTTATAGCCGGTTTGCAGGCCTCACCGGCAAACAGGATCTTTTCATTGCTTTCCTGGTTATTACAGTCGCACTCATTCTGCTATTTTATCTTTTTCTTCTTTACTATAAAAACAAAAGCAAGGCTGCGCTGGCCGCCTCCATCACCGGGATACTGTACTTGTTTTTTGGGAATATCAAGGAATTACTAACCAGCTCTTCGCTACTCTCCCCGATTGCCCATTATAAAATACTGTTGCCCCTGCTCTTGATTATTTATGCAGCCACCTTATATAGTATCCGCCAGGCAAAATCAGTTAATAATACCACCGTTTACTTTAATGTTTTGTTCTTGCTGTACTTATCCATCGAAACGTGGCATCTTATCCAATTACCAGAAGGGAATCCCAAAAATAATAACGTATTCACCCCCGGTAATCAACAATTATTGTCCGGTTCCCGGCCTGATATTTACTTTATCGTTGCAGACGGCTACCCTTCCTCTGCCTACCAGCGAACTGTTTTGGGTGCCGCTTATAACAGCCTTGACAGTTTTCTTATTGAAAAGAAATTCTTTCCTATCAGCGGTGCAAGAAGCAACTATAACAATACAGCTTTTTCTATGGCCTCGCTTTTCAGCATGGAGTATCTTGACTGGATGAAAGGGATCAACGCCGCAAAACCCTATCATTATAACCAGGCAACCGCTGCTATAAAAGATGCAACTGTATTCAGGTTATTGAACCAGTATGATTATAACATTTACAACCTCTCTGTTTTTGATATCGGCAAAAGCATCTCTGTTAAAAGAGAAGATTTTTTAAGCACTACTCCCTCCGCGATTATTTTCTATAATACTTTCTGGAACTGTATCCGCAGAGATATTCTTCCGGATTTTTTCCCGGTATTAAAAGAACGGTTGATCCGAAAACAGGAGCAGGACAACAAAGAACATCTCAGCCAATTCAAGGACTATAACCGGCAGGTAAGCGATTCGCTGTTAACAATAACTGCTGTGCCTGCTTCCGTTCCAAAATTCGTCTATACACACCTGGAAATGCCGCACTTCCCCTACTTCTATGATTCGGCAGGGAAAACTTACCCCGATGAACTTGTATTCGGTCCCGGCATGATAAAGGATAAGGAAAGATATAAAAATTATGTTGCCTACAGCAACGCTCATATCAGCCAGTTGCTTACACATATTCTTACCAAAACAAAAGGTGAAGCAGTAATTATTTTATTAAGTGACCATGGGATAAATGACCTGCCCGGCAGCCGCAAGGAAGATGCTTTCCGCAATTATTCAGCTTTTTATTTCCCGGATGGTAATTACCATCAACTATATACAGGCATGAGCAATGTCAATACTTTCCGGGTCATTTTTAATAAATATTTCGGCCAACAATTACCTTTGCTCAGCGATTCCAGCATTTATATCAAATAGAAAAGAAAACCAATTTATGCAGTTACGCAACGACTGGACCCCCGACGAAATAAAAGCCGTTTACAACACTCCCCTGCTTGACCTTATTTACAAAGCCGCTTCTGTTCACCGGGAATATAATGATACCGGTGAAGTGCAGGTTTGTACATTATTATCCATCAAGACCGGCGGTTGTTCAGAAGACTGTGCATATTGCCCGCAGGCAGCCCGTTATGATACGGGTGTTGGCGTACAGGCCCTGCTGAAAAAAGAAGAAGTACTGGAATATGCTGCTAAAGCTAAAGAAGCCGGCAGCACGAGGTTTTGTATGGGTGCAGCCTGGAGAGAAGTAAGAGATAATAAAGACTTCGACCGGGTACTGGATATGGTGAAAGGGGTAAATAAAATGGGCATGGAGGTTTGCTGTACGCTGGGAATGCTGACAGAAGACCAGGCAAAAAAATTAGCGGATGCAGGATTGCATGCATACAATCATAACCTTGATACCTCATCCGACTATTATGGTGAGATCATTCATACCAGGACTTACGATGACCGTTTGCAAACATTAGACAATGTCCGTAAAGCAGGCGTTACTGTTTGTTGCGGAGGGATCATTGGCCTGGGCGAAACACATGACGACAGGATAAAAATGCTGTATACTTTATCTACCATGCCCGAACACCCGGAAAGTGTACCTATTAATGCACTGGTTCCCGTAACAGGCACCCCATTGGCCAATAACAAGAAAGTTGATATTTGGGATATGGTGCGGATGATCGCCACAGCAAGAATACTAATGCCAAAAGCGATGGTAAGATTAAGTGCCGGAAGAAATGATATGTCAGTAGCAGAACAGGCTCTGTGTTTTATGGCGGGTGCTAATTCAATTTTTGCAGGAGATAAACTATTAACAACCCCCAACCCTTCTTTTGATGAGGATAATCTCATGTTCCAATTACTAGGGCTAAAACCAAGAGAGGCATTTAAAGAAGAAAAAGAAACGGCATTGGTATAAAAAGTAAAGGCAATTACCAGCCGATCCGCTTTCCGAATTTACCCAACCCAAAGTATTCGTTCAGCTTCATGTTCAGGCCCAGTTGGTTGAATGCAGTACTATTCTGGTAATTGGTACGGGCAAAACGGATATTTAGTTTATTCAGTAATACCCCCAACCCCATAGAAAAGCCGTTCAACCCATTACCTGCATTACCAATACTCAGTTCTTTCCTGCGAAGATGATTATATCCCAGCTGCACTTCCACTTTATCTCCTATATGAATGGTGGTTGCAAATACAAAATGCCGGAATAATTTATCGAACGATAATTTTTTATTGCTTCCATTGGGAAACCCGTTCTCATTGTTGAATAAAGTATCATTATAGCTGATATCAAACTGGTGCAGGTGCTGTGCAGTCACCGAAAAACTAAAGGGGGCATTCTCCAGCCGCTTCGTTACCCCGATTTGCAGGTCGAAAGGAAGATCATCCGGGTCAGTACCGTCATATTTTTTCAACTGGGTCCCCATATTTTTTGCCACGAGGGAGGCTGAAAACAATTTAGCTGTATCACTGTACAACAAACCCACATCCATGGCCAGCCCATTGGACCTGTATTGCCCATAATTGGAGCTGATGAATTTTACAGTGGCCCCATAATTCCATTTTTCCATATAACTACGGGATGCGGATACCTGCATCACCCAATCAGTGGGACGAAAGCTACCCAGGAGGTTCCCGGCAGGGTCTGTTTGTTGCGAGTTACCATAATCCAGGTAATGCAGTCCCCACATAAAATTTGTATTCAGTTGCTCGTTCCGGTAGCCCAATGCTAAATGATAGGCATTGATCCCTGCATAAAAACTGTTGAATACGGCATTCATTTGCGTATGCATGGAAGGCTTCAGTAACGACGGATTGTTAAAGGCCAGTCCAACATCATTAGAAGGCTGCGAAACATTAACTCCGCCCAAAGCTGTTAACTGTGGCGTGTTGGAAAGATTTAAAAAGTTAAACACAGCATTACCACCCAATGTCTGGGCCGATACTTCAGCTACAAACAAAAAAAATAATATGACCAGCAGGAAACGCAAGAGGCTACGAAAATAAGCCTTTGCAAAAGAAAATCCTCCCCTGCAACCGGGGAGGATTCTACGTCCCGTTGATACGGGCAGTTTTAAACAACCAACATGAAATGATATTACAATAACATCAAAAAAGGAAGTTGGTTGACTGAGTTGAATTTTTTAACCTGCTAAAGCCAGTTCCAGTACCTGGCTCATCGTTTTTACATAATGAAATTTTATCCCTTTAATAAATTCGGATTCGATCTCCTGCACATCCTTTTCATTCTGCCAGCAAAGGATGATCTCTTTTAAGCCGGCCCTTTTAGCAGCCAGCACTTTCTCTTTGATCCCGCCTACAGGCAACACCTGCCCTCTTAAAGTGATCTCTCCCGTCATCGCCAGGAAAGGCTTCACTTTTTTACCGGTCAGGGCAGATGCTATGGCAGTCATCATCGTGATACCAGCACTCGGCCCGTCTTTTGGCACCGCTCCTTCCGGAACGTGGATATGCAAATTCTTTTTCTCAAATAATTTTTGGTCAATGCCGTATTTCTTTGCGTTGGATTGCAAATAGGTCAATGCGGTGCTGGCACTTTCTTTCATCACATTTCCCAGGTTACCTGTCAGCCGTAACTCTCCCTTGCCATCGCTCAGGCTGGTTTCGATAAATAATATATCACCTCCAACATAGGTCCAGGCAAGACCTACGGCCACACCCGGCATATTCGCTGTTTTATAAATATCATTACTATAGCGTGGCTTCCCGAGGATTTTTTCTATATCGTCTGCTGTCAATGTTGACTTGAGCTTGTCTTTCATGGCCAGTTGTTTGGCCTGGTAACGCATAATGGAGGCCAACTGCCGGTCCAGTTCCCGCACACCACTTTCCCGGGTATAATCCTGTATCACTTTCTCCAGCACTTTATCACTCATTTTAAAATTGCTGTTCTTTAACCCGTGCAGGTCTTTTTGCTTGGGGAAAAGATGGCGTTTAGCAATCTCCACTTTTTCTTCTACTGCATAGCCACTCAGGTCAATGATCTCCAAGCGGTCTCTCAAAGCCGGCTGAATATTGTTGATATTATTAGCGGTAGCAATAAATAATACCTTACTGAGATCATATTCCAGTTCCAGGTAATTATCATAGAACGTATGATTCTGTTCAGGGTCTAATACTTCCAGCAATGCAGAAGAAGGATCACCTCTGAAATCATTACCCACTTTATCAATCTCGTCCAGGATCATTACCGGGTTGGAGGATTTTACTTTACGGAGTGATTGCAATATCCGGCCCGGCATAGCACCGATATAAGTTTTCCGGTGTCCTCTTATTTCACTTTCATCGTGCAAGCCACCAAAGCTCAGCCGGACATATTTTCTGCCAATAGCCGCGGCAATGCTTCTTCCTAATGATGTTTTACCGATACCCGGAGGACCTACAAAACAAAGAATCGGGCTTTTCATATCTCCCTTCAGTTTCAACACGGCCAGGTATTCCAGTATCCTTTCCTTGATCTTATTCATTCCGTAATGATCAATATCCAGTGTTTTCTTGGCTTTCTTCAGGTCATAATGATCTTCGGTATATTCTTCCCAGGGCAGTTCCAGCATCAGGTCAAGATGATTGTACACTACCGAATAATCCGGTGTGCTTGGATGCATTCTTTCTAATTTCTCCACTCCTTTTTTGAACATCTCTTTCGCTGCCACCGGCCATTTCTTGGTCTCTGCTTTTTTCAGCATCTCTTTTACTTCCTGCACATTACTATCACCACCCAGTTCCTCCTTGATACTTTTTAATTGTTGCTGCAGGAAATATTCCCGCTGCTGTTTATCCAGCTCTGTTCTCGTCTTGGTAGTCACTTTATTTTTCAGCTCTGCAAACTGTAATTCTTTTTGCAGCAATTGCATCAGCACATCAGCCCGTTCCCGGATATGGTTCAGCTCCAGTAACCGTTGCTTTTCCTTGATATCTGTGTTCAGGTTACTGGATACAAAATGGATCAGGAAAGAAGGATTCTCAATATTGCGAAGAATGATGGACGCTTCTGTCGGAATGTTCGGCGATAATTGAATGATCTCCGTCGCCAGGTCCTTGATCGTGGAAACATAGGCATCAAAATCTGCATCCTTGGGCGATTCTTCCTCTTCTATCTTTTTGATCCTTGCTTTAAAATAAGGGTCTTCTGTAAATACAGATTCCACCAAAAAACGGCTCTTGCCCTGGATGATCACGGTGGTGCCCCCATCCGGCATTTTGATCAGCTTTACGATCTTGGCGACGGTGCCGATATTTTCAAGGTCTTTAATAGCCGGGTCTTCCACGGTACTGTCTTTTTGTGCCACCACCCCGATCAGTTTATCTGTTTTATAGGCGTCATTAACAGCTTTAATGCTTTTATCCCGGCCTACTGTAATGGGCAACACCACCCCCGGAAAAAGAACGGTATTACGCAGCGGCAATAAAGCTATTTCGGCAGGTATTTCAATTCCGTTGGTGTCTTCCTGGTCACTCTCGTTCAGCGGGATAATGGGCAAAAAGTCCATATCATCTTCCGGCTTCATTATTAATTTTTCAAAACTCATGTGTTATGCTTCAATTAGACATTATGTCACCCGTTCAGCCACTGCAGACCGGGTGCGGTAAAAGTATATAGGGAAATCAGTATTGCCAAGATTCATGCCTGCCAAATAAAACCTGACAAACTATGTAACTGAAGAGCAGTTGATTGACAAAAAAGTCCCCTCCGTTGCCGGAGGGGACTGGTTCACGAGGTATGAGATTTACTTTATAGGGCTAATCCAACTGAAAGCTGGAATCCCTGGTTCTTCCATTTGTCCTGGTTATCGATATCGCTGATATTATTCAATCCTACATTGTAGCGTCCGGAAACACGCAATGAAGCCAATTTCATCTGTACGCCACCTACCAGTGCAAAATCTCCTTTTTTGAAAGCATCACCACCGTTTTGTAAAAGTGTTCTGCTGTTATCGATCAGAATACCAAATTGAGGACCTGCCTGTAAACTCAGGAAATTACCGATAAGCTTATAATTAAGCAGGATGGGGATGGAGATATAATTCAGTTTTACATTTTGCCCGGAGTTAAATACGTTTTCATACAACTCTTTGTAATTACTGTCTAACCGGGTGGAATACTGGTTGAACAATACTTCCGGCTGGATACCGAGCTTGGTGCCGGGAAAACCAATTTCGGCAAAGCCCCCCAAATGATAACCATACCGGAACTGGTCCTTGAATGATTTACCATCAACCTTGGTCACATTCGCACCCGCTTTGATGCCCAGGTGAAATTGCGCCATCACGATGTTAGATAAAAGCAAAGCTGCTGCAAGTGGAAGGAAAAATTTTGTCTTCATAATTAAGTTTTTTGATTTTTTAATTTCCCCGGTCATCCTGAATTGTATCGGTGGAGGGGACGAGGAAAATTTTCAAGTATAATGCCAGTAACCATTGTTGCCTGTTAAATACCATTAACGACAACTTGCTTTTGTACTAACAAAAACAAAAAACGTAATCATTTTATTGCCGCTATTATGTGAAGAAAAACAAAAAGAAAACAGGAGAACAGTACCCGGAAGTCCATAGCTTTTTTAAAAAACCAGTCCCATGTTGACGGAGAACAAAGCACTCAGGTTCTTATCTGGGGCCGGGAAATAATAATCCAGCATGAACTGGGGTTGGATAAAGAATTTACCAATGGAATATTCTCCCCGCAGGAACAGGGAAAGTGACAGAGGTTGAAAATTGACCTGGTCGTCCAGGTAAATACTCTCTGAACTGTATAGCACATTCGCCGCATTCCGGATGGTGGTTCCATACGTACTGGATGACTGGTTGAAACCGAATTTCTGGGTGCCGCTGGTGAAATTGATCTGCGGGGTAAACCGGATATGATCATTGTATGTAAATACATCCAGCCAGTAAAAATCATGACGGACTGAGGTCAGCACAGAAAAATCGGAGACCGATTCAGTGGTATTAATGTAGGTGTATCCCCGAAGACGTAAGCGTAAGGATTGTATCAGCTCTTCTCTTTTTTCATACTCCGACCGGCTGCCCCATCCGTAACTAAGTGCTATCATCGGCCTGATCCAGGATTTGCGATAGGTGAAATAGGCATACAGATCATTGCGGAGCGGCGAGGTATAAAAAGGCAGCGAGTCTTTGGCAAAATAACGGGTATAGGAAATGCCGGTGGCCAGGTCTTTATTTTTTAAATAATCATAGGAACCTGTCAGCGACCACTGGTACAGATTCATATTTTTTTCGTCATTAACAAGGTAACCGGTGGCACTGAGCCCAAGACCTGATTTATGATACCAGGTCAGCATAGGTGTATAGGTAAGTTTGGGTGTTGCTTCTAAAGAGGCATTGTCTTTACCGTTAAAGTTGAAATATCCCCTGGCAACCGATAAGCTGCCCATAAAATAACTTTTAGGAGTCAGGATGGAATCCATAAAAGACTCAAAATCCTGGAAGAGTTCGTCATAATCAATGGTCGTATCTGACAACAAGAGGTCTTCATCGTTCACCATTAGGGAATCTGCCGGGGTTTTCTGTGCAGAGACAGTCGTTCCCAGCGCTGCAAAAAGCAGCGCTATCAGCCATCGTTTGAACATCGGGCAGTGGTAATTTGGGGTCATAGGTTCGGGCCTGTTCAGTGGTTGGCTTAAGACCAACGGCTTAAAAAAAAGTTTAATACTCAAATAAATAAGTACAAAACGAACCCACTCTTAAAATATTTGAAAATAAGGGGAAGAAACCGGTCAGGCCAGTTCCAGAACCGTGATTTCCGGCAAAATGCCCACCCGGCCAGGGTAGCCAATGAAACCAAAGCCCCGGTTCACATACAATTTCTGGTTTTCCTTTTCATATAAACCGGCCCACTGCTTATATACATACTGGACGGGGCTCCACCGGAAACCCGGTATCTCCACCCCAAACTGGGCACCATGGGTATGACCGGAGAGCACCAGGTCAATATCCTTGTACTCTTTTGTTACCTCCGACTCCCAGTGGGAAGGGTCATGGCTCATTAATATTTTAAAGGGGTATGCAGCCGCCCCATCATATGCTTTTGCAAGACTGCCATAACTATGGAAATTTTGACGACCGCTGATATTTTGTACCCCCAGTAAACCGATCCGGTGCCCGTCCTTTTCAATACCAATATGTTCGTCATTCAGCAAACGCCAGCCCAGGGAGGCATGGACCTGCTTAAGTTGTTCAAGATTAGCTCTTTTTTCTTCCGGACTGCCCCACTGCACATAATCGCCGTAATCATGATTACCCAGGGTAGAATAAACGCCCAGCGGAGCCTCCAGTTTATCAAACACATCCATATACTCCTTCATTTCATCAGCCGTATTGTTCACCAGGTCGCCGGTAAAAAGGATAAGATCAGGCTTTTCATACATGATCTTTTCAACCCCTTTTGCAACGGCAGCTTTGTCAGTAAAGCTGCCCGAATGAATATCAGAAATGTGGACGATCTTCAACCCTTTAAATACGGGCGGGAGATTGGCATAGCTCAACTGAAAACGCTTTAACTGGTAATTATATTTATTGCCAAACCCATAGATAAGAGTGCCGAATAATCCGCCGCCAAATAACATCCCCGCCCAGCTCAGAAAAACGGAACGGGAAATAGCGTCGCCTTCAGGAACAACCCCGTCAGCATTCTCCTTTTTAAACAATTTGGCTCCTATCCATTGAAACAGCCGCCTGATATCATCCACCAGGAAAAAAACAGCGGCGATCAATTTGGCAAAGAATATTCCTGCTATAATGGCAAAAACAGTGGTCCGTACAAACCGGGCCTGGTGCTGGAACTGCAGGTAAGGGAGCAATAAAAGCACCACAATGGCACCCACAGAAACGACCCAGTAGGTGCTATAGATGATGGTCCTCATCCTTCCACTGGCGGCATGAGACACAACTTTCACCGCCTGGAAACAGTAAATATCCAATACTATCATAAAACCGATCAGGATCCACCAAAATGGAGAATTACGCATACAATAAAATTAAAGCCCGGTAGCTTATCCCCGGTTGTTTGCTTAACGCTTATTTTTGCCGAATGGTTAAAATTGGGCAAAACTAAATTTTGAGTTCTTAGTTTCAGTCGGCAATTTTACCATGAACAATTAAACATTACCAAGGAGTTTTCGGCAAAATGGCAAGAATCATCGGTGTAGCAAATCAGAAAGGAGGTGTGGGCAAGACCACCACCGCTATTAACCTGGCGGCCAGTCTTGCCGTACTGGAATATAAAACATTGTTGGTGGACGGCGATCCGCAGGCCAACAGCACCACTGGTGTGGGATTTGATCTCCACAATGTGACCCAGAGCCTGTATGATTGCATGGTCAACCAGACCAAGGCTAAAGATGTGATCCTGAAAACCGATATTCCCAATCTTGACCTCATTCCTTCGCATATTGACCTGGTGGGTGCCGAAATTGAAATGATCAATTATCCCAACCGGGAGATGGTGCTCAAGAACCTGCTGGATGCAATACGGGAGGAGTATGATTTTATCATCATCGACTGCTCTCCTTCTCTTGGCCTGATCACTGTCAATGCATTAACTGCTGCCGATTCGGTGGTGGTGCCGGTACAATGCGAATTTTTTGCCCTGGAAGGTTTGGGTAAATTATTAAACACGATCAAGATCGTTCAGAGCCGCCTGAATACTGCACTTGTAATAGAAGGTATATTGATGACCATGTATGATGGACGGCTCCGCCTCTGCAACCAGGTGGTAAGTGAGGTAAGGCGTCATTTTGAGGACATGGTATTCAGCACTATCATTCACCGGAATGCCCGGTTGAGCGAAGCTCCCAGTGTAGGTAAGCCCGTGATCTTATACGATGCTAACAGCAAAGGATCCATGAACTACCTGAACCTTGCCAAAGAAATTCTTCAGAAAAACGATATGACGAAGATCAAACAGGATGAAAGGATCTTAGAGTTATGAGCCAGTAAGCTGTGAGCCGATAGTCCTTAATTCCATTTCAAATTTCCAACATGAGTACGCCTAAACAAAATAAAGATGCCCTCGGTAAAGGCATCCGTTCTTTATTACAAAGTATAGATTCCGACCTCAAGACCAGTACCGGTGCTATCAAACCTGCAGTAGTGGAAAATGTTACCGGCACCAATCGCATTCCTATTGATGAAATAGAGGTTAACCCCAAACAACCCCGGCGTGATTTTGATGAGCAGGCCTTACAGGAATTAGCCAGCTCTATCAAACTCCATGATATTATTCAACCTGTTACGGTTTCCAAATTACCGTCAGGCAAATACAGGCTGATTTCCGGTGAACGAAGATTAAGAGCTTCTAAAATTGCGGGCTTAACGGATATACCTGCTTATATCCGCCAGGCCAATGATGCGCAATTACTGGAACTGGCCCTGTTGGAAAACCTGCAGCGGGAAGACCTGAATGCCATGGAAGTGGCACTGAGCTATAAACGCATGATGGAAGAGCTGGATTACACCCAGGAACAGGTAGGTGAACGGATGAGTATTGACAGAAGTACGGTGGCTAATTTCATCCGCTTATTAAAATTACCGCCCGATATTCAGTTAGCCGTCCGGAATGGAGAACTCAGCATGGGCCATGCAAGGGCATTGATCAATGTGGACAGCATCGACAAGCAGTTATATATTTTTAAAGAGATCAAACAAAGAGGCTTGTCGGTGAGGCAAACAGAAGAACTGGTCCGTAATCTCTACAAACAGGGCGGTGCTGTTAAAAAAACTTCAAAAAGCTCACTGGCCCCGGCCTTCCAGAAAATAGAAGATAAATTAGCATCTCAATTCAGCACCAGGGTGAAACTGAAACACAGCCGTAATGGGAGTGGCCAGATCACTTTCGATTATTATTCACTGGAAGAGCTGAATAAATTGCTCAGCCAGTTAGATGTATCAGCTGATTGATAAATTTTTTCTGAAAGGGATCTTTGATGATGCAAAAAACCGTAAACAGTTATTGGAAAAAAACTATTGTACTCACAGTCGTACTGTTTGCAGGTTATTTTTTACCGGCACAGCAACCCGATTCATTAATTAAAGTTATTCCGGAGGAAACAGTGGTTGCTACATCAGAAAAAACCAAAAAAGATACGGTAGTAAAAAAACACAGCCCCCGCACAGCAGCTATCCGTTCAGCCATTCTTCCGGGGCTTGGCCAGATCTACAATAAAAAATACTGGAAACTGCCTATCGTGTATGGTGCTATTGGCATCAGCGGCGGAATTTTCTTCTATAACCTGAAAAATTATAAAGACACCCGGTTCGCTTATAAAGTAAAATACAATATGCGGGTGAATCGCACTGATTCTGCTCTTTTCTCCAGCATAAAACCCACCCTGCAGCCACTAAGCGAAGAATCGTTGCGGTTTTACCGTGACCAGTTTCGCCGGGATGTTGATTATTCTGTCCTGTTTTTTGTGATCCTCTGGGGATTGAATGTGGTGGATGCCACGGTAGATGGACATCTCAAAAGTTTTGACGTAAGCCCCGATCTCAGCCTCCGCATCAAACCTGGTCATAGTGAAATGGCGGGTACCAACGGTATCAGCCTCGTACTATCCCTGAAAGATAAAAGGACCCGGTAACCAGAATAAAGTTTTTCCTTTCTCTATTTTTAAAGTTACTTGCAGCAACAAACAGGCTATACGGGCACATTAAAACAAGTAGTATGAATATTGCATTGATCGGTTATGGCAAAATGGGAAAAGCCATTGAAGAGACCGCTGTTCAGCGGGGACATACGATCGTTTTAAAAATTGACGAAAATAACCTGGTCGATTTCAATGCAGACAAAATAGCAAAGGCTGATGTCGCCATAGAATTCACCGGGCCGCATACAGCGCTGGATAATATTAAAAAAGCAATTGGCTTTACTATCCCGCTGGTTTGCGGCTCCACGGGCTGGACGGAAAGGATGGACGAAGTGAACCAACTGGTACAAGAAAAAAAGGGGACTTTTTTATACGCCAGCAACTTCAGCATTGGCGTAAATATTTTCTTCGAGGTCAATAAAAAACTGGCGGCCCTGATGGCACCGCATAAAGAATATGAAGTGATCCTGGAAGAAGTGCATCATACCCAGAAAAAAGATGCCCCGAGTGGTACAGCTATTACACTGGCTGAACAGGTGCTTAACGAGATCAAAAGGAAAAAACGCTGGGTGAATGAACTGAGTGATAATCCCGAAGACCTGGAGATCATCAGCCAGCGGGAAGATCCGGCACCGGGCACCCACCATGTTAAATACTCTTCTGCCGTTGATGATATAGAGATCGTTCATACTGCTCATAACCGGAAAGGGTTTGCCGCCGGTGCCGTACTGGCAGCTGAATTTATAAAAGATAAAAAAGGTATCTTCAGTATGAAAGATGTTCTGGGATTATAAAGACATTCATCAACCCTGCTCACCACCATGCTGAAAAACTTGTTACCCTGCCTCTTATTTCTTTCAGTTTGTTGTACTGCAAACGCACAGATTTCTCCCACCGACAGCCTGCAAACTATTATCCGGGGAAAAAGCAAGGATAGCAACAGCATAAAGTCATTGCTGAAACTGGCCGAAATCTATCGCTGGGAAAAACCTGATTCAGGCATCTACTATGCAGAACTGGCCATTCAGCAAAATGATCAGCTTCATTTATCACCCCGTTATACTGCTTTTGCCTGGAATTCTATCGGCTATGCCCGCTATATGAAAGCGGATTATCCCGGCGCCATCAAAGCTTTTGAATCCTATTACACGTTTTCCGAGAAAGCAAATGATCTTATCAATATGGGCTTTGCGCTGAATAATGAAGGCAATGTTCATATAGAACTGGGCAACTATGTAAAAGCACTGGAAAAATACCAGCAGGCGCTGTCTGTGCGGCAAAAAGCCAGCGACAAGGGCGGCATTGCCATGAGTTATAACAATATTGGTTTTATCTACAAAGACATTGGTGATTATGAAAAAGCAATCCATAATTTTTTATTCGCCCTGCGGGAATACGAACAACTGGATGATAAAAAAGCAGTAGCCAAAACGCATAATTTTATTGGTATCGTTTATGCAAAAAAGAAAGAATACAACAAAGCCATTTCTCATTTAGAGCAGGGAATCGCCATTCAAAAAGCAGTTGATGATAAAAATGAACTGGCAATCAGCTACCAGTCCATTGCTTCCATTTATAAAGAACAGGAAGATTACAGCCGCTCTGTTTCTTTCCTGAACGAGGCCATGAAAGTGTATGAAAGCAGCAATGATCTCCGGCAGATTGCACTGGTGCAGGCCGACCTGGGGGAGATTTACCTGCAAAAAAATAATTATGATTCTGCCGCCTGGTATTTCACCCGTTCTGTTGAGCTCAACCGCCAGATTGGCAATAAGAGAAATATGGCCTCCTCACGGATAGGGCTCGCACAGGCAGCGATCCAACAAAAAAATTATATACTGGCAAAGCAATCCCTTGACAGTGCATTTGCTGTGATTGAAACAACCAGTAAGAAAGACGACCTGAAAAACTATTACCTGGTCGCTGCCGATTATTATGCTGCCACCGGCAACCCGGAGCTGGCATTGGAGCTGCATAAGAAGTATGCGGCGATCAAAGACACATTGCTCAATGAGGCCAATGTGAAAGCCATTGCCGATATGGAAGTGAAATATGAAACCGAAAAGAAAGAACAGGAGATCAAACTTCAGCAATCGGAAATATCCCGGAAGAATATTGTGATTGCGGCCGTTGCAGGCCTTCTGGCCCTGGTAGTACTACTAGGATTTTCAGCCTACCGCCGTTACCGGCTGCAACAGCAAGCCCGTTTACAGGCAGAGATCATGAAGCAACAGGAGCTGGCTACCAAAGCAGTCATAGAAGCAGAGGAAGAAGAAAGAAAACGGATTGCCCGTGACCTGCATGATGGTGTGGGGCAAATGATGAGTGCAGCTAAAATGAACTTATCCGCCTTCGAATCCGAAATAAAATTTGCCTCTGCTGATCAGCAGCTTTCTTTTGAAAAGATCATTAGTCTCGTGGATGAAAGTTGTAAAGAAGTCAGAAGCGTATCACACAACATGATGCCGAATGCATTATTAAAAAGCAGCCTCAGTTCTGCTGTACAGGATTTTATTGATAAATTAGATAAGAAAACAATACAGGTACATCTTTATACAGAAGGCCTTGACCAGCGGCTCGATGCGAATGTTGAAACGGTTTTATACCGTGTGATACAGGAATGTGTGAATAATGTGATCAAACATTCAGGCGCCAATATGCTGGACATTTCCGTGATAAGAGATGCTGATGGTATCAGCGCCACGATTGAAGACAATGGCAAAGGGTTTGATACCAAAGACAAATCAAAATTCGAAGGTATCGGCATGAAAAATATCAGCACAAGAGTGGAATACCTGAAAGGGGCTGTTGATTTTGATTCAAATCCCGGAAAAGGGACATTGGTCGCGGTGCATGTGCCCCTGTAAATACAAATTGCTGCCGTGAAGATCTTTACCAACGATAGTAAAAAAATATTGCTCCTGCTCAGCTTGGTCATCTTGTTGTATAATGACAGCAATGCACAGACCGATCCCCGCCTGTTAAAGTCGCAATTAGCTACAGAAAAATCAACTGCAGGCAAGATTGATATCCTGCTGCAACTATGTGAGGCCTACCGGGCTGCCGATTTTGATTCCTGTTTGTTATTTTCCCGGCAGGCCATTACGCTACTGAAAAAAGAACCCAACCCTGCTAAACTGGCCAAAGCAGAAATGTTTGTATTCAGTTATTATTACAACGAAGGCTATCCAGATTCTGCATTGGCGTTAGTGGAGAAAAATATTGCCTGGTTGGAAAAGGAAACCTCCCTCCTGCCGGAACTGGCCCAGTATTACTCTTTTGCCGGTCTGTGTTATATGAAGATGGACCGAAAAAAAGATGCCCTCGATCATTTCTACCTGGCTTTGAAAAAAGCAGAATCCTGTAAAGAATATCTGGTACAGCTAAAAGCAAGGGTCAATATTGGCTGGGCCATGATGGAATTGAACCAGTTTCCCGCTGCCATACAGAATTTCCACAGTGCCATCCGGCTGGTGGAAGAAAAAAAACTGACACAGGCTTATACAGCTGTTATTTTTAACAACCTGGCTTCCTGCTATGGTTCAGTAAATAACCTGGATTCTGCGCATCATTTTGCGCAAAGGGCCATTGAGAAGGCTAAAGAGAACAATGATATTATTGCCCATGCCAATGGTTTATTCATTCTCGGTACGGCTTTAGAGAAACAAGGAAAACTGGATGAAGCCTTACAGTCATTCCTGGCAGCACAGCCGCTCCGCCAAAAAATCGGCGATCCCTTCTTTATAGTATCAGACCTGGCAGAGTTATCCAACCTGTATGCAAAAATGGGGAAGACTACCGAAGGGATTCAAAGTGGCGAGGAAGCATTACGCATTGCAGCATCCAATAAGATCAGTGCCAAACTACCCATGATCTATACCGCCCTTGCCAGCAATTACGAAGCGGCGAAACAATATAATAAAGCCATTGCTGCTTATAAAAAGATCAATGCATTACAGGACAGTATGTATGCCGATGCCAATCCAAAAGCATTAGCAGAAATACAAACGCTGTATGAAACAGAAAAAAAAGTAAGGCTGATCGAACAAAAAGACAATAAGATACGCTTTCAGAATTTTTTATTCATGGGTATTGCAGGACTGGTCCTGCTGAGCGGGTTGTTACTCCATTCCCAGTACAAAAAATACCGTTTCAAAAAAGAAGCGCAGTTGCAGGCACAATTGCTGCAACAACAGGAACAGGCAGCTAAAGCGGTGCTGGAAGCAGAGGAAAATGAAAGACAGCGGATCGCCAAAGACCTCCATGATGGTGTAGGCCAGATGATGAGTGCGGCCAAAATGAACCTTTCGGCCTTTGAATCCTCCATACAGTTCTCCGATGCCGCACAAAAAATATCGTTTTCAAAAGCCATCGAACTGGTGGACGAAAGCTGCAAAGAAGTTCGCACCGTTTCTCATACCATGATGCCGAGTGTATTGCTGAAGAAAGGGCTGCCTGCTGCCATCCGGGATTTCACCGATAAATTGGATAAGAATACACTCCAGGTACGCCTCTATACAGAAGGACTTGAACAGCGGCTGGATTCAAATGTTGAGATCGTATTGTACCGGGTGATACAGGAATGTGTGAACAATGTGATCAAACATGCCCGGGCTGGCACATTGGATATTTCTGTGATCAGGGACCGGGATGGAATCAATGCCACGATTGAGGACAATGGAAGCGGCTTTGATTCGACCGATAAAGAAAAATTTGAAGGCATCGGGCTGAAGAATATCATCACCCGGATCGAATACCTGAAAGGCACAGTGGATTTCGACTCTGCCCCGGGCCGGGGAACTGTAGTGGCCCTGCATGTACCGGTTTAAATCCTGCTAATAATCACTGCTTAATTTTTTCTGCCCGCTTAAATTATAGTACTTTCATTGAGCACACATGAAGAACGAAAAAATTACCCTGGCCCTGGTCGACGATCACCAGATCGTGATTGACGGATTGATGTCATTACTCAAAGGACATGATCGCTTCAAATTTATTTTTGCCTCCACCGACCCCACAGAAGTTGTACAAAAATTAACCCAAACCCCGGTTGATATTTTACTTACCGACATTATGATGCCCGGCCTTCCAGGCAATGAACTGGCCAAACAAGTGAAACAAAAATTCCCGGCTATTAAAATATTAGCCCTCTCTATGAGTGGCCAGGGCGACCTGGTGAATGAAATGATCAATGACTCCGATATTTCCGGTTATGTGCTGAAAAATATTGGCAAGCAGGAACTCCTGAAAGCGCTGGATAAAATTGCTGCCGGCGGCATCTACTTCAGCGAAGAAGTGATCGATGAATTGCAACGCAGCAGCCAGCGCAAAAAACAGAATGAAGATGCTCATCTCACTGACCGGGAAATCGAGATCATCCGGCTGATCGAAAAAGAATATAATAACAAACAGATCGCTGAGGCTTTATTCATCAGCGAAAGAACGGTGGAAACACATCGCAAGAATATCTTCCGAAAAACGGCTACCAATTCAGTAATCGGGTTAGTGAAATATGCCTATGAGCATAAGTTGATATAAACCGGGGAAAATTGATGAAAGCTTCTTCACAGATAAAACCAGGCCGATTTCCCTGTTAAAAAAGAGGGCGGGAACATATTCAATACTATACGGCTGGGAAAGGGAGTTCACGAATCTCCTCCAGTTTACCCGACAGTTTCTTATACCCATAACAATATTCCCCGTTGGTAATTACTAAATAAGGAACCGGAATACTGATATTATACCGCAGCAGTTGTTGTAACACTTTTTCATCCAGCTTCACTTTCATCTCTTTGCACTCAATCATCATCCAGGGTTCGTGCCGGTTGTCATAAATCAGAATATCGAATCTTTTTTTCAATTCCCCTAATTGCAACTCCTTTTCCACGGCGATCAAAGCAGCCGGGTATTTTTTAACCTGCACCAGGTATTGCATAAAATTCTGCCGTACCCATTCTTCCGGGGTCAGGAGTATCCATTTCTTACGGATCGTATCCAGTATATACTCTTTCCCGTTTTCTGTCTTTATACTAAAGGCCGGTTCCGGAAATTCAATCTTTATCATTAGTCCAAAAATAAAGTTTTAAATTAGCAGAATTTAATTTGTTGAAATATGAAGAGTAAAGAAGAAATCGTACACAATTGGTTGCCCCGTTATACCGGTGAATCCTTAGAGAATTTTGGTAAATATATCCTGCTGACCAATTTCAGCAATTATGTTTACATGTTTGCCGAAGAGAATAAGGTGAAAGTAATCGGTGAAGGCAAACCAATGCAATGTGCCACTGCCGGTGACATCACGATTATCAATTTTGGTATGGGTAGCCCCACGGCTGCCACGATCATGGACTTACTGACTGCCATAGAACCTAAAGCCGTTCTTTTTCTCGGTAAGTGCGGGGGATTGAAAAAAAGAAATAAACTCGGCGACCTGATCCTGCCCATTGCAGCCATCAGGGGGGAAGGTACTTCCAACGATTATTTCCCACCGGAAGTACCGGCATTGCCTGCTTTCGCCCTGCAAAAAGCTGTCTCCACCACCATCCGCGAGCATGAAGTGGACTACTGGACCGGCACCGTGTACACCACCAACCGCCGGGTTTGGGAACATGATGAAGTATTCAAAGAGTACCTGACGAAAGTAAGAGCCTATGCCATTGACATGGAAACAGCCACTATTTTTACAGTAGGTTTTTATAATAAGATTCCCACCGGTGCTTTGTTACTCGTGAGTGACCAGCCCATGATACCTGAAGGCGTGAAAACAGAAGAAAGCGACAAGAAAGTAACGGCCAGTTTTGTAGAGACCCATTTGAAAATAGGGATTGAATCACTGAAGCAACTGATCAATGATGGCCTGACCGTACGGCACCTGAAATTTTAAACCCCTTCCAATATGAAACTATTCATCTTTCTTGCCGGCATCTTCCTGCTGACCATTTCAGCAGAAAATTGTACGAAGAAAAAAACAAGTCCTGTTTACAAAGGAAGACTTGAAGTCAAAGGTCTTTGTATGAACTATACCATCAGCGTCATTGAAGGCAATATTGATCCGTCTTTGGTGGAAGCCAGCTGGACCGACGAGACCACGAAGAAGACATACAATAAGGCTTTTGCCCTCGGCAGCCCCTGTAATTTCCCGGCCACTATCAATGCGGGGGATGAATTCTATTTCAGCATCGATACGGCCAAACAGGAGAACTGTGCTGTATGTATGGCTTATTATCCAACACCGGGTAAAAAAATACCCATCAAAGTGGTGGTGAAATAGCAGGCCTGTTAAATCATCAGATATGCCCGGCACTTTTTCACAACTTTATATTCAATATGTATTTGCTGTTAAAGGCAGGAATAATTTGCTATTACCTTCCTTCGAAGAAGAAGTGTATAAATACATTGCAGGGATCATTACGGGAAAAGATCAAAAGCCCTTAGCTGTAAACGGTATGCCCGATCATATTCATATCCTGGTCGGACTAAAACCTTCTATGAGAATTTCTGATCTCATCAGGGATATTAAAAACAATTCCACCAATTTCATCAACGAAAAAGGGTGGTTAAAACAAAAATTCTGCTGGCAGGAGGGCTACGGTGCTTTTTCTTATTCTGAATCGAATTATGAAAAGGTGATTGACTATATCCGTAACCAGAAACAGCACCACGCCAAAAATACCTTCCGCCAGGAATACCTGCACTTATTGAACAAATTCAATATCCCATTCGATGAAAAATATTTATTTGATTTCTACGACTCAAACTAATACCACCCCTTCGGGGTTTGGTTTCATTTTGAATACCTCTATAGAAATTTCATCCCTTCGGGATTTCATATGCTTGTGCCTGCCAACGGAAAACCAATTGCTGCCGTGATGGCAAATACCCACAAGTCGTATAAATAGCATAACCTTTCCGGATTATTCCCAAAAATAGAAAAGAGCAGGTACAATACGCTGGCTATTTAATTGACTCCCATCTATGCAAGCCAAACGCCGTAATCCCGAAGGGATGCTATTGTTATAGAACTATTTCCGATAAGGATGTAAACCCCGAAGGGGTGACATAAAATGTCTACATTCAAAAAATCTTATTTCATACATTTGATTATGCAACCCCTTCTCCGGATCAATAATCTTTCTGTTGATTTCATAGCGGAATCAGGCACTACCAATGCACTGAAAAATATTTCACTAACGGTGAACCGGGGCGAAGTGGTCGCTATTGTCGGAGAATCGGGTTCGGGCAAATCAGTTACTTCTTTATCCATCCTTCAGCTGTTGCCCTCGCCACCGGCACATTATCCTTCCGGGGAAATATTATTTGCCGAAGACGGGACCACCATTATTGATCTTTTAAAAAAAGAATCTCATTCACTACAGGACATAAGAGGCAACAAGATCGCTATGATCTTCCAGGAACCAATGACCTCACTGAACCCGGTGATGACCTGCGGTAAACAGGTTATGGAAGCATTACAATTACATAAGAACTTACCGAAAGCTGCTGCCAAAAAAAGAACGCTTGATTGGTTCAATAAAGTAAAGTTGCCCGACCCGGAAGCAGCATTTGACCGCTACCCGCACCAGCTCAGCGGCGGACAGAAGCAACGGGTGATGATCGCTATGGCCATGTGTTGCGAACCCTCTTTATTAATTTGTGATGAACCGACCACGGCATTAGATGTAACAGTACAGAAAACAATTCTGCAACTGATCAAAGAATTGCAGCACCAATCCAATATGGGTGTCATCTTTATTACGCATGACCTGGGTGTGGTAGCCGAGATCGCCGACCGTGCCGTAGTGATGTATAAAGGGGAGATCGTGGAAGAAAACAATGTAAAATCATTGCTAACGGCACCACAGCATTCATACACCAAAGCATTGATGGCCTGCCGCCCGGTGAATCATCAGCGGGGGGAAAGATTGCCGGTGGTTAGTGATTTTATGAAGACGACAGACGACAGACCACAGACCGCAGTTCACACCGTGAACAAAAGCGCTGTTGCTCATGGTCCGTCGTCTGAGGTCCTTCTTGCAGCTAGGGGGCTTTCCGTCTGGTTCCCGGCTAAAAAAATACTTTTTGGCAAAGCTACTGCCTTCACAAAAGCTGTGGATGATGTAAGCTTTGAAGTATATAAAGGAGAAACATTAGGCTTGGTAGGTGAGAGTGGTTGTGGCAAAACAACATTAGGAAGAACCTTATTGCGGCTTATTGACCCGACTTCCGGAACAATCTCTTACAATGGCATTGACCTGACCGCTAAAAAAAGAGAGGAGCTTCGTTCGCTTCGCAAAGATATCCAGATCGTTTTCCAGGACCCCTACTCTTCCCTGAATCCCCGGTTAACGATCGGCTCAGCTATTGCAGAACCACTGAAAGTGCATCATATCATTGCAACCGAAAAAGCCCGAAAAGAAAAAGTAACGGAGCTGTTAGAGAAAGTAAACCTGAAAGCAGAACATTTTTCCCGCTATCCGCATGAGTTCAGCGGCGGTCAGCGGCAGCGGATCGTTATTGCAAGAGCCCTGGCCCTCAATCCCTCTTTTATTATTTGTGATGAATCGGTATCTGCCCTGGATGTGAGTGTGCAGGCACAGGTACTGAACCTGCTCAACGACCTGAAAAAAGAATTCGGCTTTACCGTTATCTTCATTTCGCATGACCTTTCTGTTGTCCGTTATATCAGCGACCGTATTATGGTCATGAACAAAGGAAAGATCGAAGAAAGCGGCAAAGCCGATGATATCTATTTTAACCCGCAATCAGCCTATACACAAAAACTGATCGCATCGATCCCGACAGGTATTGTGGCCTGATCAGAACCTGATGCGGGGAATTGCATCATATCTTCCTTCACTATCATCTTCGTAGAACTCTCTTGCACTTTCCCGGCGTGAGTAAAGCTTCTTTTTCATTTCTTTTCTCAACTGATCGTTTATCGGCTCGTCCTCTTTGATCTTTACGTCCAGCAACCCTGCGAAGTTGTATTCGCCATAACCTTTAAAGCTGGTATTCCATCCGGGTACCACGGAAGTAAATGAAAGAGATTGATCTTTCTCATCAAATTCAAACTGGTTCGGGTCTTCCGGCACTAACCCAACGATGGCCAGCTTCCAGCCAGCATCATCTTTTTTACTTTTATATTTAAAGAAATAAAAGAATCCCTTTTTGTCCTTATACTCAGCCGGGAGCCTGTCCACATACACTAACGTATCTGGCTTACCATACGATTGTGAAGCAACCAGGCTGCTCTTACCCAGGTCAAGATGATTATTATATTTTACAGGAAATTTATTCAGTTGTTTCATTGTTTTCAAATCACTGTAGAGTTCATACCTGAATTCATCCAGGCTGCCGAAATAAGTGAGTAAGCTATCCGGGTAAGGTTTTTTATTTCTCATCATCAGCAGGAGTGTATTATACTTCAGCCGTTTATCGTTCGATTGCAGCATCTGTTGCAACAGCGGTTGCACATTGGGTTTGCTGTCCCAGTAAGGCAACAACAAAGTGGCATAGAGGCTCAGGTCATCATTACCTGCATCTTTCGCTTCATAATCCAGGTAAGCCGGTTTCTTTTTATCGGTTTTACTTTCTTCTGCCTTTTCGATAGCGGCTTTCTTTTCTGCAATGGCCTGCTTTTTTAATTCCTGTTTTGCTTCGATAAAGAATTTGCTGAAATAGCCCTCATACTCTTTGGGTTTCACCAGGTTGCTGTCTACCATTCTCCCGAGTAATTGCATCATCGGATTTTTATAATCATCCAGGTTCAGCAGGGGCAGCAGGTCAGGCAAAATGGTTTGGGTCAGCTGTAAAGAGTCATGCAGTTCCCGGAGAAAATCCCCATCCTTATAACCGCCGAAGTAGTCTCCATCCATTTCAAAATTCCGGAGAGCTGACAAGGGTGGATATATTGCATATCCCTTCCCGCTTTTCTCCAGTACGGGTGGTTCAACAGTTACAATATCCCTGAATATATTGTAGGCATATTGTGTTTGCTGTTGCAATAATGTTTCCAGTGCGGTGTATTGAATATCGACCGTATCCCCGGCAGCATAATAGAGTTCCTTCAGGTAATCAGCAGCGGCCTTTGTCTTCATATCATCCAGCTTACCAATCAAAGCCTTTTTGGTATCCAGGTATTTTTTCTCTTCCCAGGTCAGTGAAGCAATCGCTTTCTTTAATTGTGGAAAGTCTGATGAATCAAGATCGATCGTTGCAATATTCTTTACGGCTCTTTTATGCAAAACACTGTCCCGGCTCATGAAATCAGCAAAGAAAACAGCTGATTTTTTTTCAAATGGGTTGATGCCTTTTAACGTATCAGCCGGCGCAAACGTTTCATAAAACGATTTTATAAATACACTGGGCTGACTCAACGTATCCGATTGTGTGGTCAGTGAAAAACCCACCCCATCCTTATAATATCTTTTTGTCCACAGGGTGCGGCTGCTGCCGGTATCCGAAAGAATGGTTTCCCATACTTTCATTTTATTGGGCAGCTCATATTTCTTTTTATGCCGGACGATCCAGGTGGAATCTCCCCGGAAGGAAACCGTTTCGGTATCATCATCCAGCCGGCTGCTGTCCTTTGTATAGAAATACCTGGGCGATTTGTAGAACGACACATATATCTTTTCTCCCGTAGTATCATTACTGATCACTTTGCTGCGGTAGGCCCCGCCTTCCAGCATATCATTTTCAGTTTCCTCTTCTTCCTCATCTCCATAGCCGCCAAAGTAATTGAAGCGGGGCATATCCAGCTTTTCCTTTTTTTGTTCCGGGAAAACAGGGCTGTTCACGGTGAAGTACAAAGAAGTATCTTTTCTTTCTTTCACCTCCCCGTATACAAAAGGTTTGAACTCAAACGAATTCAGGAAACTCTGCATCTTCGGAATTTCCTGCTTGCCATGCGCCACGAGTGTATAATAATGCGGCCCCCGGATCAGGAAACGGGTCATAAAAACACCCCCGCTTTTGTCCTTGTATTTACAATCCAGCGAAGGATAGCCTTTGTAAGTGCCTTGTTTCCGGCTGATATTCTTATCGATGAATTCCGATGCAGCAAATGTTTCATCCAGCAGGCCCAGGTCAAAAGTATCTTCTCCTACGAACTGGTAATTATGAATATCAGTCCGGATTACCCGGTAATGCGTATTCGTCGTACTGTCTGCTGCATCATAGATCCAGCTTCCATCATTACCGATATAAGGATCATGCGGAAGATCAATACTGAAGCCCCCATATACGGGTGAGTATTTTCGCCAGCCTTTCAAAGCCAGATCCGTATTCTTTTCTCTCAGCTGGATACTGTTAAAGAATTTACCGGCTTCAGTTCCCAGTTTTACATAATCCCCATTACCACTCATTTTGAAAAACAAAATTTCAAACGGGGTGATGATGATATTGTACCGCTGTATATCGCCTCTTCTTGTTTTATTGGTAATATCAAAGCCGGTATAGCCATTGCGGGTGATCTTTATTTTGGAAACGATCTTCCCGGGAATATTTTCATACAGGAGGCTGTCGACCTTTTTATATACATCGGTGGTAGTATGTCCCCACATCCAGCCATTGGTCATTATCCTAGTCACCATGTAGTAGCTTCCATTCGCCATATCAGCATACTGTTGCTGATCTAGCGAAATATTTTCCCCAAACTTGTAAAATTTACCGGGGATATCCACTTTATAAAAACCATCTTCCGAAGTTTGTGTGCTGAAAGTAACCGGCACCCTGATCTTCTCCACCTGTTCCTTGTGTTTACTATCCCTTTCACCCATCTGTACCGGTCTCAGTTTATAGCCTTTGGCCCGGAGCATTTCGATCACTCCCCGCTGGCCCGGCAGGTGGGCCGCACCAACACCCACAAACAAAGTGGATTTACTTTTCAAAATAGAATCAATAGAATTGGCCTGGATCTCATTCCGCTTGTATAAGAATTTCTCATCAAACGCATCCGACATACTGTTGAGCTTGTTGATGGAGTCCAGCCGGTCCAGGTTCCCGGTACGGTAAGCTTCCTGTAATTTATCCATCCCGTACTCTTCATCAATATCATAGCTCCGCTCTTTAATGTTTTTGTCTTTTGCGGCATCCTTATATGCTTCCTGCATCAGCTTCATACTCTCTCCGTAATTTTCAACGCCGGCCACTTTCTTGCCCCATTTCTTCCCGCACTGGTAGATATACATGTCGAGATAGGTATCCTCTTCAAAATCGGCGGATTCATTTCCGTAGGAGCGATACAAAAGGTTATTGATAGTGGAAGGATTACTGTACAGGGAACTTTCTATCTTTTTATCGTACTTATAAAATTTCAGCGTAGAAATTTTCAGATAATCTGAAGGGCTGGAAAAATAACCGCCGAACCCGGCCATGCTGTAATCCATCGCTCCCAATTCATACTTGCTCATATCTTCCTGCCAGCTTTCCGGGTTGGTCTCCAAAGCCACCACATCCGCATTCCGGATGCCGATATAAAAAGAATCAGCCAGGTGAAAAGCGATCTTGCTGCTGACATGCATGGTGCCAAACAGGTAAGAAGGTTTTTTCAAACCATTGCCGCTGATCTCCCATAAAAGACCGGGGTATTTTTTGGGTTTGGGTTTTGATTGAGCTTGTAACAAAAAGGGAGTCAGGATAAGGAGTGCGACGAGGAATTTCTTCATAAAGGGGAGGGTTCAGTTTTTAGACAGTCAACAAATTTAAGATGCAGGGGTCCAACAAAAAGCATAAAATTCGCCTTCTTAAGGCTTTATCCCATCCGTGTAAAGCGGTATTTGGCCGCGACATGCCGACCAGGATGGTAGAAAGATTGTGCAAAATAAAACGGGATTTTGGGCCCGGATGACGTAACTTCGCCGCCTTTAAAAGTCATCGTATTGACCAAGCCCGGCGCCGTAAGGCCGGATTTGATCCGCCACTGGCAAGCTTCGGGCTCACCCCCAAAGCCCTCTCCGCCCGGTTTGCGTCATGAGATCAGGAAAAAATTATTATACTCATGAAGCTTTCACAATTCCGTTTCGACCTTCCGTTAAACCTTATTGCCCAGAACCCTGCGAAAAGAAGAGAAGATGCCCGGATGATGGTGGTACACCGTCACACCGGCCAGATCGAGAACAAACATTTCCGCGACATCCTGGACTATTTTGACGACAAAGACGCTTTTGTGGTGAACAACACAAAAGTATTCCCGGCCCGTATGTACGGCCGCAAGGAAAAAACAGGTGCCAAGATCGAAGTGTTCCTGCTCCGTGAATTAAATAAACCCAACCGCCTCTGGGATGTGATCGTTGATCCCGCAAGAAAGATCCGGGTGGGCAACAAACTCTATTTCGGTGACCAGGAAGACCTGGTGGCAGAAGTAATTGACAACACCACCAGCCGCGGCCGTACCATCCGTTTTCTGTGGGAAGGCAGTGAAGAAGAATTCCGTGCCCAGCTGGAAAAACTCGGTGAAACACCTTTGCCGAAATACATCAAAAGAAAGCCCGACGAAGAAGATAAAGAACGTTACCAGACTGTTTATGCCAAACATGAAGGAGCGGTGGCCGCACCAACTGCGGGTTTGCATTTCAGCCGGGAGCTGATCAAGCGGCTGGAGATAAAAGGTATCCGCTTTGCGGAGGTTACCCTGCACACAGGTCTCGGTACTTTCCGCCCGATTGAAGTGGAAGACCTCAGCAAACATAAAATGGATGCAGAGTATTACAATATTGATGATACGGCCTGCAAGATCGTGAACAGGGCCAAAGAATACGGTCACCGTATCTGCTCGGTGGGCACTACCACGATGCGGGCCCTAGAGTCTTCTTTCACCGCACAGAAACTATTAAAACCCTCCGAAGGCTGGACCAATATGTTCATCCACCCGCCCTATGATTTTAATATCGCTGATTCATTGGTAACGAATTTTCATTTGCCAAAAACCAGCCTGTTGATCATGACCTGTGCCTTTGCCGGTTATGAACTGACCATGGAAGCCTACAAAAAAGCGATCAAGGATAAATACCGGTTCTTCAGTTATGGTGATGCCCTGCTGATCATCTAACCAGGTAATTATATTGCTTAGAATACAGACAGCCCCACGAATGTGGGGCTGTTTTTTGTACATTAGTTGTTCCTAATCTTATTTATGTATTCATTCAGAAGTAAGAAACCCCATTCAAAAAGACGATTTATAGTTTATTACTCTATTCAGTTACTCCTAGCTATTGTCTTGATTACCGTTGGATTTGGTTTTAAAATATTTAAACAGGAAAGATTTCCGTTCTACACCATCTTAGCTGCTGCGACTCTTATTGTTAGCTTTATTCGTGATAGTACTTCAACTGTTTTCAATGCAGTAATAATAGACGAACAAAAACAGCTTATTACATTTTATTGCTTCAGGTTCTGGAAAGGTGAATTTCCCCTGGAAAGGAGTTTTGATGAAACTAAAATTGAAATAGATCCCAGCTATTCCACAGGGCTGTTCTCGCAAGGCCAGCCGGCCATTTTCTTTTTCAAAAACAAACCAGGCCAATTTTATGTGTCAGAAAAAAAAGATGGTTTCTCAAAAAAAACAATGGCGGACTTATCTGAAATACTCAAAAAAATTACAAGCCCGGCAACAGTAACCACCTGACACCTTACTCCACTTTCTTAACCTTCCCCTAACACAATCATTCCGTAAATTACAGTAGGAGGAAACGGTTATGAAAAAGATCAGTATTCTTTCATGTGGCATTTTACTTTCTCTTCTTATCCATGCCCAAACCTACAGGGGCAATACCAACACAACAACCCCGGAGGAAAAACTGAATGAACTCTATTGTTCAGGGCTTTTTAAATCAACTGACGGAACCATTCTGGATGTTGCTTCCAATACCAGTGTCAAAGGCTACCTGAATATTCTGGACTGGTTGCAGGGCCGGGTGGCGGGTTTGCAGGTCTATACATCAAGAATGGGTGTCAGCATCCCCGTGATCCGCGGTTCGGTACCCGGCATCTACGTGGATGAAATGCCGGTACCTATGAGTTACCTGCAGATGCTGAATATAAATGATATTGCCATTGTGAAAGTGATCAAAACGCCTTTCTATGGTGGTTTCAATGGCGGCGGTGGTGCTATTGCTATCTACACCCTGGGTGGCGAAGAGGAAGGAGAAGAAAGCGGACGATAAATTATTGTTCCGGCACATAATCCACGGGCAGCAGGTTAGATATTTTTTCTGACCAGCCCCAGTACCAGGAGGTAAAAAAATCCTGCGGATTATAATAATTACCCTGGTCATCCACGGTAATAAATTCATCATTCAGCAGCATCACCAGCGAACGCTGGAAACCGGGCTTCCTGTTTTCCATGATCGATTTCAGGTAGGCTTCTTCTTCATATTCTCCCTTATACGTTATATAGAGATAATTGGGGAAATACAGGGCTTTGTATTTTCCTTCAGTTTGTACAATAAGACTATCTGCGGTCAGCAAATCTTTTCCATACACATCAATTTCATCTTTCTGCCGCATCACCTGCTGGTAATAGGCGGAAGAATCGCCGGTTGTAAGAGCAGACGGGGTACCGATCTCTACCACCATACCGCCACCGGGGCTTGTCCTGATCGTTCTTGCCGGGCCTTTATAGATTTGTTTCACTCTCTCCTTCTCCAGGTTCAGGCTGCGCTGCATCCGGCGAACTTCAAATCCTTCTTCTTTCAATTTATTGTTGTAAAGACTTTGCATAAAATGCACGACTGATCCTTTAAAGGCTTCGGTGCGGCGGCGCTGCCATTTCTCTTTAGGCTCTTTTCCTTCTTTGGTCTTGTCTTCAAACAGCGGGTAGCCGAGATAAAAAGTAGTATGCTCTTTAAAACTCACTTCAAAATTCTCCAGCTGGTATTTGATCGTATAACCGAGTGCTTTGTTCTCAATAATGATCGGCTCATCAGCATAAGCTATTACCCGGTTACTTTTTTTATAGTACCTGAATCTGATCTTGCCCGTGTTTTTTATTTTGCAATGTGTTCCGTTCTCCGTGGTGCCGATAAAATTATCCATGAACATCTTCCCCCATTTGTCCCAGCCTTCTTCAAGAAAGGGTTCTACAGTTACATTCGCTAACTCCTTTACCTTAACAGACAGCTGCACTTTTACCTGCAGCGGCAATTGCTGTTCGCTGAATGAATAGACATTGGTCTCATAACCGATACAGGAAATCACCAGGTCATGTTTACCGGCCGGCACATCATGCAGTTCAAACTGTCCTTCGCTGTTGGTGACGGTTCCCTTCGATGTATTGCTGATAAAAACACTGCTGCCGGGAATGGCAGTACCTGTGGCTTCAGTCACTACACGGCCTTTAATGGTTCGCTGGGCATGGGCCGTAAAGGCCAACAGGGTTAATAATAAGATTGCCGGTACTCGCATGTACCGGCAATTTACAATCTGCTTCTTACAATTATCCCGTCTTAACATTAATTAACCTCGCCTGTGTCGTTCCTGCGACTTACTCCAATCCAAACATACCTTTATTCAGCTGCTGCAGTATCTGTGTTTTATATTCGGCCGGCACCAGCAGGGAAATATTATGCGGGCTTCCTCCATAACTTACCATCCGAACCGGGATATTCATGATGGAGCCGAATAATTTTTTTACCATATCCTCGGTCTTGGCTATTTCATTCCCTACTACAGATATGATCGTCTGGTTCTGATCCACTTCTACCGTACCAAAGGGTTCCAGTTCTTTCAGTATATCTTTCAGGTGAGCAGCACTGTCGATCGTCAGTGATACGGCAACTTCAGAAGTAGTGATCATATCAATCGGTGTCCTGTATTTTTCAAATACCTCGAATATCTTTCTTAAAAAACCATAGGCCAGTAACATGCGGCTGCTCTTGATGCGGATGGCAATGATATTATCTTTAGCAGCCACCGCTTTCACTCCCACACTTCCTGCCTTCTCTTCGATCAGCGTTCCTTTGGCCTGCGGCTCCATCGTATTGAGCAGTTTCACCGGCACATTATAGGTTTGTGCCGGCCAGATAGACGCCGGGTGCAGGATCTTGGCCCCGAAATAAGCTAACTCTGCCGCTTCATCAAAACTCATCTGCTCCACGGGCACCGTTTTCTTAACAATTCGCGGATCATTATTATGCATCCCGTCAATATCGGTCCATATTTCGCAAACAGTTGCATTAATAGCCGCTGCGATCAGTGATGCGGAATAATCACTGCCTCCCCTTTTGAGGTTATCCACTTCGCCTCTTGCATTGCGGCAGATATAACCCTGTGTTACATAGATTTTCTTGTCTTTATACTGCTGAAGTAACTGTGACAGTTTTACTTTGATGCTGCCTACCTGCGGTTCATCATAAGAATCAATCGTCATGAATTCCAGCGCTGGTAATAACATGTGGTCAATACCCTGTTCTTCCAGGTATACACAGAATAATTTGGTGGACAGCAATTCGCCCTGTGCCAGTATGTCTTTATTCAATGCTTCGCTGAACGAGATTTTCAGAATGATATTGAGAAATTCAAAATGCTCGGCAATAATGGATTTGGCTTTAGCCACCGATCCGGGTTTCTGCACCAGCCTGAAAATAAAATCCTGGTAATGCGCTTCCAGCTTATCAATAGTTTGCCGGGCAGCATTCCTGTCGCCTTTGGCAATATGTTCACCAATTTCGACCAATGCATTGGTGGTACCCGACAGAGCAGATAAGACCACGATAGCCGGTTCTGTTTCTTTGGTTACCAGCGACACAATATGATGCATCCGTTCCGGCTTGCCCACACTGGTGCCTCCAAACTTCATTACTTTCATTTGTTCCCCCTCCCGAGATTTTTAAGGATTATTAAGATAGCTGTCTATCTGTAGACAGGGCTGCAAAGATAACAGCAACAGAAGTAAGCTGAATGAATTACGATATAAAACTCGATGTATTTACGAAATCGTTACCGAAAATTATAAGGTCAGGCCAAAACGATTTCCCAATTGGGTCATATCATCAACAACTGTTTGTAATAACGGGATTCCATGCTGCATCCGTTCCGCTTCATATTCCCGTTCCGGATCACCCGGCACTAATACTTTTTCCTTGCCGGGTATGGTCCTGCAATTACGAAAACCCTGTATCCAGTGATCCATATCTTTTTTAAAATCATCCGCGGGCCGGAAAGCATCGATCCGCATTGCGCCTAAGAAATGCCCGATGCCTTTGCCGGGTTGTTGTGCCGGCATTGGCACATATGCAGGAAACGGTGGCACCCAGGGTGCATAGTTCGCACCACTTAATAAAGCAGAAAAAATATCCACTACCGCACCCAGTGCATATCCTTTGTGACTGCCATGATCCCTGTCGCCTCCCAAAGGCAATAAAGCTCCTCCCTTTTTTAAAATATGCGGATCAGTAGTAGGATTGCCTTCTGCATCCTGTACCCAGCCGGTGGGGGTGTCCAAACTTTTACGCTGTAATATTTCTAATTTACCATTGGCCGCAGTGGTGGTGGCAAGGTCAGCAACAAAGGCAGGTTCTGTTCCTGCAGGTGCCGCCACACAAATAGGATTTGTGCCCAGCATCTTATCAATCGAAAAAGTTGGTGCCACCAACGGGCTTGCATTGGTCATGGCAATCCCCATCATATCATGCTCCAATGCCATCATAGCATGATGGGCGGCAATACCAAAATGATTACTGTGCTGCACACTCACCCAGCCTGTTCCCACCTGCTTTGCTTTTTCAATAGCGATCTGCATGGCAAACGGTGCGATCACCAAACCCAGTCCGCTGTCGCCATCCACTACGGCAGTGGAAGGTGTTTCATGAATGATCTTTATATCCGGTGTTGCATTCACTCTTTTGGCTTCCCATAAACGAACATAACCACTCAACCGGGCCACGCCATGTGAATCGATACCCCGTACATCTGCCGACAATAATGCTTTGGTCGCTGTATCCGCATGTGCAGGGGAGCATCCAATTTTTTCGAAGACGGCTTTTGTAAAATCAAATAACTGCTGGTAGGAATATGTTTTTTGGGGCATGGGGCAAAGATAGCCCCCAACCCCCTAAAGGGGGCTATTCAAGATGCTGAAAAATCAACCGATTTTCATGTTTACGGGATCCCAGTGAATGACTTTTTGCTGAAAATAACTTTCATTACAGGCCAAACAGGGAGCGGCGGCCCGGAAACCAAATACCGCATCTTCCACCACCGGTTTACCAGTACGTACCGATTCAAAGAAATGATTGAAATGATCCAGCCGGTCATCATATCCTGCCGGGGCTGCATACCGGATCGCTGAAAGATCAGTTTTAGGCAACAAGGCTTCGGGATATTGTTGCTGGTAATTTTTCATTATTTCTTTTTGCATGGCATCGGGATAAGTATCCAGTGCATCCCAGCCTCCTATATTCGGATAGGAAGAAAATCTATTCCGGTATATGGTAAAATCATTCCAGCCAAAATCAATCACTCCTTCTGTTCCGTAAAATTTCACTTTACCACTTTCTACTTTTTCTGCCCCGCTGGCCAGGTTTACTTTTAATAATACCTGGAAAGCCGGGTGCTCTTTCGTGGCTTTGTATTCCATTACACCCGTCATCACATCGGGTACATTGCGGCCATCTTTCCAGTAACTGAGGTCTCCGGTGGCAAATATGTTGGATGGTCCTTTGGAATCAGTCAGGAAATGAATACCGGATAATAAGTGTACAAACAGATCACCGGCCACACCGGTTCCATACTCTTTATAATTACGCCACCAGAAAAAACGCTTTGCATCAAAAGGTGTGGAAGGATTTTCTTTCAGGTATTTTTTCCAGGCAATCGTATCCTTTGTTGCATTGGTGGGCATCGTGTATTGCCAGGCCCCGAGAGCCGTATGCCGGTCAAAAGAGGCTTCAATGCAATTCAACTGTCCGATCTCACCCGCCCTGTATAATTTTTTAGCTTCAGCATAGGCAATGCTGCTGACCCGCTGGCTGCCCACCTGGAGCACAGCACCTGTTTGCTGTTGTACGTTGATCACTTCCCAACCCTGGCTGATCCGGTGCACCATCGGCTTTTCACAATACACAGCTTTTCGTTTCTTCATTGCATCGATCGTTATCTTGTCGTGCCACTGGTCGCTGGTGCAAATCACCACGGCATCAATATCGCTCCTGTTCAATACCTCTTCATAGAATTGCGTGGTGAACAATTGCTGTCCATATAATTCTTTTGCCCGTTCCAGCCGGCCTTTATAGAGATCACAAACAGCCGCCAGTTTTACACCGGGAACCTGTAATAATGTTTTGGCATTGCGGCTGCCCATGATACCAAAACCGATCACGGCAACATTGATCTCATCCGCAGTAGTCCATTTTTTTTCATACGGGATCATTCGCTCTTCTATCCTTCCATTACCTGTTCCTGTAAACGAAGACAAGGGAGCGGCCAATGAAGCAGCTCCGAGCTGTTGCAAAAATTTTCTCCTTGATGCCATAGACTGACTGAGTGATTTAGAATTGTTGAATGTGACGGTTATTCTATTTATACACTTTGTAAAACTTCTTTAATTCTCCGTCGAAAAATGCTTTATTCTTTCGCATATCCTCCATATTATTATCCTCATGCACTTCATACTCCATGGAAACAACGCCGTTGAACCGTTGCCGGATGAGTTGCAGGATCACCCCCGGCAGGTCGCAAACACCTTTCCCATACAACGTATCTTCAGCGGCCAGGTTATTGAACGCCCTGGTATCCTTAAAATGCATTCCCCATAATTTTCCTTTTACCTTTTTTAAACCTTCCATTATATCCACCCCGTTTCTTGCCCAATGCCCGAGATCGGGCCAAGCCCCGATATATGTTCTGCCCTTCATTGCTTTCAGTGTTGAATCAGGATGCCAGTAATGACTGGAAGGTTTGGGATGGCAATGCAAGGCCACTTTCAGCTCGTATTTTTTAGCCAGCCGGTTGAATACATCGAGGTCTTCCCATTCCGGTTCGGCAGTGATATAAGGAATGCCCATATACTTTGCGAACTCAAAGAATTTTTCAAGGTTGTCTTTGTTATAATAATATTTATCAATTACACCCAGCGCCACCACCCTGATCTTTTTATAGTGTAAATATTGTTTCAGTTTATCCCTCGCATCCTTATCCAGTGTATAGCTAAAGACGCCGGGTATTTCTCCGCCTACTTTCTGACCGGGATACACTTCCAGGTCAACGACCCCAAGACTGTCAGCTTTTTCCACCGATTCTAAAAAAGAATACTTGTGAAAAGTCCATGTCTGGATAGCAAGCCGCCAGTCTTTCACTGCCTGCTGCGACAACAAACTATTCCATACTAACATCAAATAACAGCTGATAAAGATTTGTTTCATTTTCCTTCAATATTTATAAACCGGCCCCGGATCATGAATGGATCTAATAACGAATCAACCAGGGCTGCAAATTCAAATCGTTTGATCAACCTGCCGGGCTGATAATCTTTCAACCCGATATTACTCCAGATACCGGCAAAATTCCCTGACCGGAATACTTCATCCACTACGGCCGGATACCTGGAATAAGAATAGCTGATGGCCTGGTGCATCTTTTGTAAAATTTGAACAGCATTTCCAATAGTCAGCATGGAATCGGCCTGGTTCGATGGATGGTACCCAGGTATATAATCAGAAATATGCTTTTCCAGTTCTGCAACAGCAATGACACTGTCGGGGTAAAAGAACATTTTATTCGCCCAGCCTTCCGGTTTCCCCGTGCCCCGTAAAATACCCGTGGCTCCTATTTTTTGGATTTGCTCCCAATAAGGATGATCGGCTTTTACATCTGTAAATGGTAAGAGATATGCTTTCGCCTGGAGCAATTGAAGTTGAACCATTCTTACTCCAACCCCTTTTACACCAATCAATTTTTTATTATGTTTTTGGGCAGCTGCTGCTCCCAGCACACCGGCAGCCTGCCCGGTCAGCAGCACAACCGGCTGCAACCTGGTTGTTCCGTTCACGATATTGGTGACTGAAATTGCTTTTTCACAAACAATAAGCCCTTCAATGCTGTCTGGTATCAAGGCACCCAGCGGAATAGTGTAAGCCGGGATCGGCGGGAATTCGATCTCCGGCACCTTGCCCGGATACCTGGCATGATGATGATCTACCGGGTAATCACCCACCGCAATCCCTGTTCTATACAATGTATAATCGTAAGGGTCTTTAATATGATTGATATTCATCCGAACCCTTCCTTTCAGGCGTCTTCCTTCGCGGTTATAAGGGATCAATGCCATCCCGTTATCCAGTTCATCATCGGCCAGCCCGATATTTTTCATTCCCAGCTCCGTCTGGATGAAATAGATAAACCCAAGTGTGTGTTGCTTTGCAGCTTCATACTTCTTACTTCGTACTTCGTAATTATCCTCTACTGCATCCAGGTAAATATCATTGCCAAATGGCGGCCAGTTCAGCATATATTTATCTTGTGTGGCCCCGGGTGACCGGGGCAGCTTTCCATAATTGAGCATTTTTAATTTATCCCCGTTCCAGGGCTTGCCGTCACAAGGTGCATCAGTGCAACAGCAATAATATTTTTTTGGATCATAACCTGCCGGCTTTGCGATGGTTTTATCCGCCTCCTTCCCATAGTCTTTTAGAATAGCCGCCCAGGTCAGGTCCTGTATGATATCATTTTTTTGCCGGGCTTCTTTCTCCCCGCTTATAGCCGGGTCATCCATACCCAGATCATAGCCTGCCCCTGCAGCCGCCAATACATCCCCCAGTTCCGTACCATCGATCACTACACGGGCAATAATGCTGAATCGTTTTGATTGATCAATACTTTCCACGATCGCACCCGTTACCTTGTTTCCTTTTTTCAGCACTTTAATAAACCTGTATCCAAAGATCACCCGCAGGTTCTTTTCTTTCTTTGCCCAGGCTTTGAAAATACTATCGGCCACCTGCGGTTCAAAATTGGTATTGCTTACCCAACCGGTATTCAGTCTTTTTCTCCCGTAATGTGTATATAAAGCCTGCCTGAATTCTTCCCAGATACCGCTGGGCAACTGGTCATTGCCATCTGTGCAACTGACACCGGCAGCCGTTAACATACCGCCGAGCATGTTGGTGGGCTCCACCAATATTGTCTTCACACCCATTCTTGCACTTTGCACGGCCGCAGCTGTCCCCCCCGCTCCACCGCCGATAACGAGAACAGCTGTTTCCAGCTTTGCAGGTTGTGATTGGGCTAAACCCAAAAAAGGACAGAGAAAAAAGAGGAGCAAAACCGGTCGTTTCATACTTCAATTTACAGGTTTACCCCATAAAAAAAGCCTCTCCAAAAGGAAAGGCTGATTGTTAGTGGTTGATTGCGACTTTCGTTAGAACGGCAGATCATCAATCGGTTCTGTAATATCATTCGCGGATGGAATATTAGCAGCAGAAGAAGCAGTTGCGGTGTTGCCACTGTAAGAAGGGGCTCCGCCGCCACTGTCGCCACGGCCACCCAGTAACTGTACTTCTCTCACCCGCAGGGAAAGGGAAGCACCCGGTGTTCCATCATTGCGCTGAAAAGATCTTGCTTCAGGTTGTCCCTCAGTAAAAACCTGGGTTCCTTTTGTGAGATATTGTGCTACCGCAGTTCTGTCAGTCCAGTAGGCGCAATCCACCCAAATTGTTTTTTCCTGCATATTGCCCTGGCTGTCTTTGTACTTTTCAGAATGTGCCACGGTAAAGTTGATCACATTTTTTCCGTTTACTGTGTTTACCACGCAGTCTTTGCCGAGGCGGCCGATAATTTGCATTTTAATCATAGTGCTCAAATTTTAGACCTGCCTTTCGGCAGGCTGGTTGACGTATTTTAGTTAGACAGCGAATGTAGGATTATTTGGAATGAGAACACACTACCACTTTCCGGGGAGGGGCCAATGTGAATAATTAGTTGCGGCGGCAGAGAATGTGCTAATTTTATTCCTCCAAAAACACAGGTATGAAAAAAATACTATCCCTTTTATTGCTTTGCAGTATCGTACTATCTGCCGATGCACAGACAGACAGCACCCGGCAAACCGCTACCGTTTATTTTATGCGGTCAACCGGCTTCACCGGTTCTGCACAGGGGTTCACTGTATTTATTGACGATAACATTGTTTGCAAACTGAACAACAAAAGATACTCTGTCCACCAGGTGGCGCCGGGCACCCATCGCTTCTCTGTTCAGTTTGCCGGTAAAAATGCAAAAGACAAAGCGGAGAGGATTGAAATAACCACGGAAGCGGGTAAGACCTACTATATTCAACTGATCTTTCAAAGCGGCCTGCTCAAAAACAATCTCTATTGCCAGGAGGTGACGGAAAATTCTGCTAAGACCATCTTAGGTAATTTGAAAGAAGATAGCTGCAACTAATCGCTATATTATATTGATATATCCCGGGTCATTGAATGTCTTTTCAATAACCCGGGATTGTTATTTGATCAATCTTCACTCCTTCCGCTTGCCGCATCGATGTTTCGTCCAAAGAAAATCGCATTCATAAACAGTTTGCTGCCGCCCAGCCAGAAAGCCCGGAAATTCGGGTTGTCTGCAATATTGATCACCCGGCCATTTCCCACCGTGTTGACGATCACCGCCGCCGAATTTTTAATGGCATCTTTATTTTCCCGGCTCACCCAACCGCTTTGTAAGGGATTGCTGCCATAATAAAAAGGTGTGGCATAAGGGTTCTTGCCTTTTTCCATGAACACTTTATTCGCTTTGAATAAACTGACGGTCTTCTGGTTGTAGCCATAAGCCAATGGATGTGTCCTGTCAATATCCGCCCCGAAGATGGCACCACTTACCTGCTGGGCTCCGTCTATTTCTTCTCTTTCCACGTAGGAGATTTTTTGGGTGCTGTCCACCGGTGCTTTGGCCTTTTTGAATTTTACGTCGCTGATACCATTCTGTGCCGACCAGTTGATGGCTTCTTCTGTTAATATCAACGTACCGCCTGCCTGCACCCAGGCTTTCAGTTTGTCTTTGTTCAGTTCATTGTAATTGCCGCCCACCATGATGAGGGTATTGTATTTATTCAGATCAGCCCGGTTAAAAACAACAGGCTCCAAATGAGTAGCCGGTATATTCATCCGCTGGTCTAATAAATGCCATACTTCACCGGCATCCAGTGCATTCACTCCCGGCCCGGTGATCATCGCAATATTCGGCTTACTGATCACCGCAAACTTGCTGCTGCCAAGATCACTGCCACTGTTCACATTACCGGTTTTCACGGCATATACTTTCAAGCGATATTTTTCTGTAACCGCACTTACCATGACCGCTACTGTTTCGCTGCTTTCCTTTTGTAGTTTCACCGGTATCATGATGGTACCATAATCAAATTTCTGATTGCCTTCGATGACCGGCATTTCAAACTTATTCGTCGCCACTTTAATGATCAGCCCGGCTGATAATAATTCGTTCAGTGCCGCCGGTGCATAGAGATCATCCCATTCCATCAAATAAGCATATTCGCTTTTGCCACCCACAATGGTTTTCTTCGGCATGGCCAGTGTTTCCACTTTGCTGCCAAAAACAGGTTGCCCGGTTAATTCAGTATAAGGCAAACCAAAAGCCAGCGGCATCGTCCAGGCCGTGATATCATAGAACAAACTGTCTTTATAAACTGATGTCTTTTCAAAAACGCCCCGGATCAGGCTATGCTGCGGCTGGTTCAGCGATACCATATAAGCACTTCCTTTTTCAAACTCAGCATTGTTCCAGTTGGCCGGTAATTCATTCAGTTCAATTTGATGCCGTTTCAGCATTTCTGCAAAATGAAAAGTTTTGGCCGGGTCATCCTTATCGCCAAACACATAACCCTTCACTGCATATGCAGCAGCACGACTAACGGATTGTTTATAGAAATCCCGCTGGTATTCTAAGAATTCTTTGCGCAGGGCTTTGGCTCCTTCCAGTGTTGACAGTGTGGTGGTGAACTGGTTCTTGATCGTAAAGGGAAAACTCAGCAAGCCATTATTGGTTTGCTGCAAATGCCCTCTTGAAGAAGCCTGTTCAAATAAGATCCCAATACATCCCTGCACATCAGGGTAGGTGGAGCCTTTGCCATAATAAAAATCATCATAGTTCTCTTTGGTGAAATACAAAGAGCCGATACGGTCTAAAAACGCCGCATGAAATTTTCCCAGCTTCCCGGTCAGTTCCTGGTTTTTCTCCGGTGTCAGCGGGTTCACCCTTGACGGCACACCCGGCTGAAAAAAGAAAGTGGCATTGCTGCCCTGTTCATGATGATCAGTGAGAATATTCGGTTTCCATTTCTGGAACCAGGCCACCCGGTTCTGGCTTTCCACATGCACGGTGGGCAACCAGTCCCGGTTCAGGTCAAACCAGTAATGGTTGAACCGACCGCCGGGCCATACTTCATTAAATTCTCTTGAATTAGGGTCACTAACCAGGTTCTTGCTCTTATGCTGGTTGGCCCAGGTGGAAAAACGTTGCAGGCCATCGGGGTTAAACGAAGGATCAAAAAGAATAACGGTATTCTCCAGCAGTTCGTCTATCTGTTTGCCCTGCGCTGCTGCCAAATAATAAACACTCAGCAAACTGGCATTGGCGCCGCTGGGTTCATTGCCATGAATGGAATGACCGATCCAGACCACGATGGGCATATTCTCTGTATTCAGCGAAGCCGACCTTGCAGGATCAGTCAACTGCACATGCTGCTGACGAATTTCTTCCAGCCGTTGCTGGTTCTTGGGCGAGGTGATGATCAGCAATACCTGCGGACGGCTTTCATAGCTCAGGCCCATGGTTTCTAATTTCACCCTGTCGGGTGCTGCGGCCGCAATGGCTTTCATATAATTCACGAGGCGGTCATGCGTTACATGCCATTCCCCCACTTCGTGGTAAATAATGTCTTTAGGTTTCGGGATGGCCGGGTTATACGAAACACTATCCGGCAGGTAATAACTGAGGTTCTGTGCAACCAGCGGACTGCTGAGTACAAAGCAACTAAGGAAGAGTAACCATTTTCTCATACAGGTGATTTTAGGAAGGGGGAAATTACGGAATCGGTAATAAAATCAATGGAGTATATCAAAAAGGCAGAACATAGTATTCTGTATAAATCATAAACTTTCTGCCTACCAGCCCTTTTTTTAAAGTGAGGTAGCTTATCCGCTTACCCGAAACGGGCAGCCGGTAAGTAAGCTGGCCCTGGTAGATTATCGTTTTTAGTTTTACCGGTTCCTGACCTTCCCTCAACAGCCATGCATTTCTTACATCTTCCAGTCCAATACAGTACTTTGGATGAAAATATTTAATACAAACAGGGATACGCATTTTAAATTGTTTCTGGCATAAAATTTATAATGATTATCAATATAAAACTATGCCAGCAGTGTCATATATTTACGTGTTGCCTGCAATAGTAACAGACCCTACAAACTATGAGTTACGATTTATATTTCTACAAGTCAAAAGGGACAAATCTCTCAGAAAAACAGATTGCAATTTATTTGACAGAGAATTTGACTCCTGAAAATGAAAATGGCAAACAATGGTTTTACGAGAACCAAGACACAGAAGTTTATTTTTCATTTGACCAGAACGAACCCGAAGACGACCCTGAAAGCATAGAATTGTACGAAAGCTTCAAGGACTTTGACAATACACATTTCTCTTTCAACTTAAACTTTATGCGGCCGTGCTTTTTCGGATTAGAAGCATTTCAGTTTGTTGAGAAATTTATGGCAGACCTAAATTTATCAGTATTCAATCCACAATCAGCTTCAGAAAATCCGTACAAACCAACAAAAGATGAATTGTTTGAAAACTGGAACAAAACAAATTTGTGGTCAAGTTCTGACCACTTTGACAAAACTCAATCTTGTTATATAGCGACAGACAAATCAAACAAAATCTGGAATTACAATTATAATAGAAGTCGGTTACAAAATGAATTAGGTGACCAATACTTTGTTCCAAAAATATTTTTCTTTAAGACCAAGCAAACAAACGAAGTTATAACAGTTACAAGCTGGACAGAGCATATTCCATGCGTAATTCCGCCTGCTGATTATTTTCTATTGACAAGACAATACAAAAAATTATTTAGAACTGTCAAAGACAATATTTTGGTTTCGGGGCAAACCATTCATAGTAATTTTGGTTCAGACTTTGACGAATTTGAATTTCCAGAATGTAAAATCATACTTCCGAGTAACGCAGCTAAATTAAAGGACAAATTCAATTCGCTAAAAGCAGAGCAAACACTTGCAGATTTTGCTGAAAGGCTACCAATGGAAAATTTGTACAATGCCAAACCCGACTAAAACTACTGCAGGCAACAGGCAGTTTTGCGTCAGCAGTGCTGACGGGGTCAAGCCCCAGCTTTTGTACTACTATCGGCTACATATCGAGCTTGACCCAACACGGATGAACAATAGAATATGTTCTCATCTTTTGTAACTTTAATCAACAGCAGTTCCGGGCAGGACATTTTACAAATGCCCTGCCGAACGCAAAGCTGTAACCGTTAGCGGCAATGTTAATTGACCATACCAATGAACAAAGAATTCTTCATAAAACAACTTGACGAAATCATTCGCGACTTCAACTTGATAAAGTCGAAAGCTAAATATGATGACCTTTCAGGTAATATACATGACGAAGAGTTAACTGCAACTTTGACTAAATCAAAAGCAGCAACAGCAAGGATAGTTGGTAGTAATTCTGAATATTACAAAGACATTGATGCAGTTCTTAAAAAGACGAATATTCATGAAGGCACGAAACTCAAACTTGTAATAGGAACTATAATAGCTTTAAAGAGTGATTTACAAAACGATTACTTAAAATCTTTTAGTGACATTGTACAATCCGAAGTTTTCTCCGACTATTTGGAAATGGCGGAACACCTATTAAAGGAGGGTTATAAAGACCCAGCTGCTGTTCTTATGGGTTCGACATTAGAAGTGCATCTTAGAGAATTGTGTATTAGTAATAACATTGACATAGGTGTATTAAATAGTAAAGGAGTGACAATTCCTAAAAAAGCTGACGTTATGAATTCTGACTTAGCTAAAGCCAGTATTTACTCTTCTGCCTATCAAAAGCAAGTAACTGCATGGCTTGGATTGAGAAATTCTGCCGCTCATGGAAAATACTCCGACTATAAAGCTGAAGAAGTTTCTTTGATGCTTCAAGGTATTAGGCAGTTTATTTTGGCGACAAAATAATTTGTTTCGATAAGACTTCACTACCGCTAACATGAACTATGTAAAAATTTCTTCAAAACATCTCCTATGGGTAAATTAGCAATCATTAAAACCCAACCCACTTCTTCCAGTGTAACTGGTTTTATCGACAGCATCGCCGATGAACAAAAACGGAAAGACAGTTATGTGATCCTTCAGCTGATGGAAAAAGCCACGAAGGAAAAACCGGCGATGTGGGGCAGCTCCATGATCGGTTTTGGCAAGCTGGTTTATAAAAGTCCTGCCACCGGCCGCGAAGTGGAATGGTTCCGGATCGGCTTTTCACCCCGCAAAACAAACCTGTCGCTTCACCTGATGCATATGGAACGCCATGCAGAAGCACTGGCTCAATTGGGCAAGCACAAAACCGGCCGGGGTTGTTTATACATCAGCAAACTGGAAGACATCAACCTGGCTGTTCTAAAAAAAATAATCACAGCCGCCGCTAAATAAAACAACAACACAGCATGACAGATATTCTTTCCGCATTACCCGGCTGTGAAATCTGCAGTACAAGAATTGTGCAGGCCGCCCGGAAGACCGTGTTCAAAGCCTGGACCGATCCGGCACATCTGCAAAACTGGTGGGGGCCCGCCGGTTTCAGCAATACCTTTCACCGGTTTGACCTGCGGCCCGGTGGCCGCTGGCTGTTTACCATGCACGGACCGGAAAAAGGGAATTATGAAAATGAATGTGAGTTTATAAAAATTGATCCTCCATCTCTTGTGGTGTGGCAACGTATTTCCAAACCCATTTTCCGGGTGGTTGCCCGCTTTGAAGAAGTGACCGCCGGTGAAACAAAAGTTGTTTTCAAAATGCTGTTCGATACTGCTGCTGAATGCAACAAACTAAAACCATTTGTAGTAGACAAGAACGAAGAAAATTTTGACCGGCTTGAAGCAGAGCTGGCCAAAATGGTATCCGGGTGAAATAATTTCCTTTACAAAAAAAGGCAGCCTGTTGACAGGCTGCCCTTTGTACCCTATCAAAACCTTAATTAAGCTAAGTCAAAACGATCCAGGTTCATCACCTTCGTCCATGCCGCTACAAAGTCTTTCACGAATTTTTCTTTGGCATCACTGCAGGCATACACTTCAGCAATAGCTCTTAGTTCGGAGTTGGAACCAAAGATGAGATCAGCACGGGTGGCAGTCCATTTCACAGCGCCTGTTTTACGATCCGTACCCATGAAACCCTGCTGCACAGGATCAGCAGCTTTCCAGGTGGTATTCATATCAAGCAGGTTCACAAAGAAATCATTGCTGAGTGTTCCCGGTGTCTGGGTAAACACACCATGTGCTGATCCGTTATAGTTTGTATTCAGCACCCGCATACCTCCCACCAGCACGGTAAGTTCAGGTGCGGTGAGTGTTAAGAGCTGTGCTTTATCCACCAGCATTTCTTCGGCCGTGGTGGCAGAACGTTTCATATTAAAGTAATTGCGGAAACCATCAGCAGCCGGTTCAAGCACTGCAAATGATTCCACATCGGTTTGCTCCTGTGCGGCATCGTTACGTCCGGGTGTGAACGGTACTGTTATGCTGATACCTGCATTTTTAGCGGCCTGCTCAATAGCTGCCGATCCGCCCAATACGATAAGATCAGCCAAAGAAACTTTTTTAGTCCCTGCTGCACTGTTGAAAGCCATTTGAATGCCTTCCAGTGTTTGCAGCACTTTCGCCAGTTGCGCCGGGTTATTTACTTCCCAGTTTTTCTGCGGGGCTAAACGAATACGGGCACCATTGGCACCACCCCGTTTATCAGAACCCCGGAACGTGGAAGCGGAAGCCCAGGCGGTGGACACCAGTTCAGAAACAGAAAGTCCTGACGCCAGTATTTTAGTTTTCAGGGAAGCGATGTCTGCTTCATCGATCAATGTATAGGTAACAGCCGGGATCGGATCTTGCCAGATCAGTTCTTCTTTGGGAACTTCCGGACCGAGATAACGGGACACGGGGCCCATATCACGGTGAGTGAGTTTGAACCAGGCACGGGCAAATGCATCTGCAAACTCATCCGGGTTTTCAAAGAAGTGCCGGGAAATCTTTTCGTAAGCTGGGTCCATGCGCAGGGCCAAATCAGTAGTCAGCATCATCGGTGCATGACGCTTGGAAGGATCATGCGCATCCGGTACTGTTCCTGCACCCATGCCATGTTTGGGTTGCCATTGATGAGCACCTGCCGGGCTCTTGGTCAGTTCCCATTCATAACCAAAGAGGTTCCAGAAAAAGTTATTGCTCCATTTGGTGGGTGTGGTGGTCCAGGTTACTTCCAAACCACTGGTGATGGTATCTGCACCATGGCCGGTGCCAAATGAGTTTTTCCAGCCGAGCCCCTGTTCTTCAATACCGGCTGCAGCAGGTTCCTTGCCTACATATTTACCGGGATCAGCAGCGCCATGTGTTTTACCGAATGTATGTCCGCCTGCGATCAATGCCACGGTTTCATAATCGTTCATCGCCATGCGGCCAAAGGTTTCCCGGATGTCGCGGGCAGCAGCCAGCGGGTCAGGATTACCGTTAGGCCCTTCCGGGTTTACATAGATCAATCCCATTTGAACCGCTGCTAAAGGATTCTCCAGGTCACGGTCACCGCTGTAGCGTTTGTCATCTAACCATGTTTTTTCAGAACCCCAATACACATCTTCTTCGGGTTCCCACACATCTTCCCGTCCACCGCCAAAGCCAAAGGTTTTTAAACCCATAGATTCGAGGGCACAGTTTCCGGCCAGTATCATCAGGTCGGCCCAGGAAATTTTTCTTCCGTATTTCTGTTTGATGGGCCAGAGTAATAACCGGGCCTTATCCAGGTTCACATTATCAGGCCAGCTGTTGAGCGGTGCAAAACGTTGTGTTCCGGAACCGGCTCCTCCTCTTCCATCATGAATACGATACGTACCGGCGCTATGCCAGGCCATGCGGATAAAGAAAGGACCATAGTGGCCAAAATCGGCAGGCCACCAATCCTGGGAGTTGGTCATCAGTTCGAAAATTTCTTTTTTAACCGCTGCCAGGTCCAGGCTTTTAAATTCAGAAGCGTAGTCGAATGAATCATCCATCGGGTTCGACAACGAAGAATGCTGGCGAAGAATGTTCAGCTTTAACTGGTTGGGCCACCAGTCACGGTTGCCGGTGCCGGTGCCGGCACTTTTTTTAAGGGCACCACCGGAAAAAGGGCATTTGCTTTCACCATTCATTACGTTCGGAGATGTATTTGTTTCCATGTTTAATCGGTTTGTTTTTAGTTGTAATTAATCCTTTCCGGTGGCAATTTTACCAGCAAATCGTTAATAAATCAAATTGATTATTTTTATAAAGATATAAGCAAATTCTATGACACTGACTCAACTGGAATACATCGTGGCGCTGGACAGTTACCGGCATTTTGTCCTCGCTTCTGAGAAATGTTTCGTTACCCAGCCCACCCTCAGCATGCAGATCCAAAAGCTGGAAGAAGAACTGGGCGTAAAGATCTTTGACCGCACCAAGCAACCGGTGATCCCGACTGAAATCGGCACCAGCATCATTGCCCAGGCCCGTATTGTGCTGCGGGATGCCGGGATGATCCGCCAGGTAATTGCTGAACAAAAAGATATTATGACCGGTGAGCTCCGAATTGGTATCATCCCCACCATTGCGCCTTACCTGTTGCCACCGCTGTTTAAGAACATTCGTGAAAAATATCCGCAGGTAAAACTGGTGGTCCGGGAAATTATTACCGAAGAAATCGTGCAGGAATTAAAAAACAACCGGCTGGATTGCGGTATCGTGGTTACGCCATTGAAAGATTCCTCTATTAAAGAAGATATCCTGTTCTATGAAGAGCTGTTTGTGTATGTTTCAAAAACCAATGCCCTCTACGATAAAAAATATGTATTACCGACCGAGATCGATCCGGACCAGCTCTGGCTCTTAGAAGAAGGACATTGTTTCCGGTCACAGATCTTAAATCTCTGTGAACTGCAAAAATTTTCCGGCCTCCATTTTAAGTATGAGACCGGTAATATTGAGACGCTAAAAAGAATGGTGGATAAAAGCGATGGCATCACCATCCTGCCGGAACTTGCGGTGATGGAATTTACCAAACCCCAGTTGAAACTGGTGAAAAAGCTGAAAGAACCCAGCCCGGCCCGGGAAGTGAGCCTGGTGACTCATCGTGATCACCTGAAGACAAAGCTTATCAAAACATTGAAAGAAGAGATCCTGGCCATTGTACCAAAACCGATGCAAAAACTGAACAGGAAGAAAGTGGTGGAAATAAATTATTGATAGTTAATGCTGAAGGGTAGCCGTGATTTTATCCTTTCCCGTAAACCGGCTCCGGCAGGGCCTTCGTATATTTGCCCCTTGAATTGTTGTGACTATGAGCAAGAAAGGAAAAGTTTTAGTGGCCATGAGCGGCGGTATCGACAGTACCGTAACAGCCCTGATGCTGCATGATGAAGGCTACGAAGTGGTGGGCATCACCATGAAAACATGGGACTATGCAGCCAGTGGCGGTGGCAAAAAAGAAACAGGGTGCTGCAATGTGGACAGTTTTAATGATGCCCGGCAGGCAGCTGTGGAGCATGGTTTTGCACATTATATTTTAGATATCCGGGAAGAGTTTGGTGGTTTTGTGATCGAGAATTTTGTGGATGAATACCTGGCCGGTCGCACTCCCAATCCCTGTGTGCTTTGCAATACGCATATCAAATGGAGGGCCTTATTGAAAAGGGCTGATGCGCTGGGCTGTGATTTTATTGCCACCGGCCATTATGCAAAGATCCGCCAGCATGATAACGGCCGCTACGTGGTGAGTAAAGCTATTGATGACACGAAAGACCAAAGCTATGTATTGTGGGGCCTGCAACAGGACCTGCTGAGCAGAACGCTGCTGCCGTTAGCTCCTTATAAAAAAACAGAGATCCGGCAGATGGCACTGGACTATGGCTATCCTGAACTGGCGAAAAAAAGCGAGAGCTACGAGATCTGTTTTGTACCTGATAATGATTACCGCGGCTTTCTGAAACGAAGGGTGGAAGGATTGGAAGAACGGGTGGCCGGGGGCAATTTCATTGACAAAAACGGTAAAATATTGGGCCAACACAAGGGTTATCCTTTCTATACCATCGGGCAACGCAAAGGCCTGGACATTGCACTGGGCAAACCGGTTTTTGTAACGAAGATCGATCCTGAACACAATACGGTGATGCTGGGTGATGAGGAAGACCTGGACCAGGATGAAATGATCGTGAGCAAGCTGAACCTGATCAAATACGACAGCATCACCCCCGGTATGGAAGCGGTAACCAAGATCCGGTATAAGGACAAAGGCAGCCTTTCTAATATTTATCCTGAAAACGGGACGATGAAAGTGAGATTTTACGAAAATGCCAAAGGCATTGCGCCGGGCCAGAGTGCGGTGTTCTATGAAGGAGATGATGTGCTGGGGGGAGGGATTATACAGTCGGGAATGTTGAGCCGAGATTCAAGCCGCTAACGACTGAAAGTCAGGCAATAAAGCCGGTCGAAATACGTTTTAAGAGCGGAGAACTATGTTTCCCCGCTTTTTGTTTTTATTTTTGAGCAACGACCGGCCCCTGATAACTGTCTGACTTAATAAATGTTGTATCCGTCAATATAGAAAAACCACTTATGAGATTCTTTACATTTAAACTCTCCGTTTTACTTTTTATAGCAGCGACTTTCCTGTTTTCCTGTTCCAATAAAACAGAGCAATTTGAAACAGAACAGATCAGCGACTATGTAATACTGGCCCCGGGAAAATATATCACCTATCGTTTAGACTCATTGGTCTTTACCAATTTCGGACGTAACACAGAAATTCATAAGTACCAGGAAAAGCATGTGATCGATGCGCAGATCAATGATGGACTGGGCCGCCCTTCTTACCGTGTCTTCCGGTACCTGAGTGATTCTACTGCTTCAACCCCCTGGGTACCGAATGGTTCTTATTTCATTACACCTTTAGCAGACCAGCTAGAAGTGATTGATGATAATAAAAGAGTGATCAAACTGCACCTCCCGATCAAAGAAGGTTTTAGCTGGAAGGGTAACCGTTTCCTCCCCAGCAATCCTTACGATTATATCAGTGTGAACAATAGCTACGATGATGGCATGGCGGACTGGGATTTTTATTACGAACCCTTTGAACCCACCCTTACTTACAGGAATAAAACCTATACTGACGTATGGACCGTGGAAGCGGCGGATGAATCTTTCAATGTGCCCATTGTAAATGTGGATGGATATGGTTCAAGAGTACGGTCAGTAGATAAATACTCCAAAAATATCGGCCTTGTATACCGTGAATATGAACTCTGGGAATACCAGCCGAATACCGGTCAGCCCGGTGGCCCTTTTAAAACAGGGTTTGGGCTTACCATGTGGATGGTGGACCACAATTAGTTTATCCGGGATTGGCTAACTTCATGTCGGCAAAATGCTGAGAACTGATGAAACGAATTCTACCGCTTTTACTGATCGTTGTTTCCATGCTGTCAACAAGCACCCTTGACGCACAGTTTACCCGCTATATCGTAAAGCTAAAGAACAAAGGAGGTTCTCCTTATTCATTCAGCAGCCCTTTGAATTATTTATCACAAAGAGCCATTGACCGCAGAACAAGATATGGCATTGCGATCGACAGCACAGACCTCCCGGTTACGCCTGCCTATATCACCCAGATCGCCAATGTTCCGAATGTCATCATACTGAATGCTTCCCGCTGGTTGAATTCTGTTTCCATTTTAACCACCGACGCTAATGCGATTACTACCATCAATGGTTTTGCTTTTGTGCAATCGGTATCCGGCATAGCTGCAAGAATAGCTGGCAATAACACAACAAGAAATAAATTTGAACTGGAAGAAACGGTTACTCCTTTACCGCCGGTTACCGGCAGGCCCTCGCAGGTGATGGCTGATTTTTTTAATTACGGCACCAATTCATTTAACGAGATCCACCTGCACAACGGGGAGTTCCTGCACAATATTGGTTTACGGGGGCAGGGTGTTCATATTGCCATGCTTGATGGTGGTTTTTTTAGTTACAATACATTAGATGCTTTCGACAGTGTTAATGCCAATGGGCAAATACTCAGCACCTGGGATTTTGTATCCAGGAATGCCAGCGTTGCCGAAGATAATTCGCATGGCATGCAATGTTTCTCCACCATTGCTGCTAATATGCCCGGGCAGTTTGTAGGAAAGGCCCCGAAGGCAAGTTTCCATTTATTCAGAACAGAAGATGTGAGCAGCGAATACCCGATTGAAGAACATAACTGGGTGTGCGGGGCCGAAAGAGCCGACAGTGTTGGTTGTGATGTAATTTCTTCTTCGGTGGGATATTATGATTTCGACAATGCAGTTTTCAATTATACATTCAGCAATATGGATGGCAACAGCACTACCTGCTCCATCGGTGCTGACCTGGCTGCTAAAAAAGGATTATTGGTTTTTAACTCAGCCGGCAATGAAGGCAACAACAGCTGGGGTCGTATCATTGCACCTTCTGACGGCGATAGTGTCGTTGCAGTGGGTGCTGTTAATACGTCGGGGGTACCGGGTTCTTTTACCAGTCGTGGCCCTTCTGCAGACGGGCAAGTAAAACCCAATGTTTCCTCGGTTGGTGTGGGTGCTGTTGTTCAATCACCTTCCAACACGATCGGGACCAACAACGGAACCTCATTCGCCGCACCTAATATGGCGGGACTGGGAACTTGTTTATGGCAGGGGTTTCCAGAGTTCAATAATATGAAGATCGTGTATGCGCTGCAGCAGGCCGGCAGTCGTTTTTCCAATCCCAATGATACCGTAGGATATGGCATCCCGGATATGAAAGCAGCATTCAGCAGTTTGCTTATTGATTATGCCACTTCTTCCGCTGTAATAACCAACTGCAATACCACGGTTAGCTGGAGCAGTAAAGATGTGGCCGCTATGAAATACGAGATCGAAAGAAAGGCTCCCGGTGAATCCGTCTATACAAAAATTGGGGAAGTAAATCCTTCAGCAGGTGATATACTGGCCAATCATTCCTACCAGTACAATAATCCATTGGTGAATATCGCAGCGGGAACGATTTCATACCGTATCCGGCAAATTATTGATACGGCTGCAGCTACTTTCACAGCGCTGTATATTGACACGGCAAATGTGAGTACCAGTACCGGTTGTTTTACCACTGCCAGCAATGATCCTTCCGCAGTTAAAGAACTGGTAAGCGTACAACCCAACCCCGTTACAGGAACAACGGTATCAATCGTCATTGAAACATCTTATGCCATTATGAATATGCCAATTGCGGTTTTTGACGCAAAAGGTTCACTTGTTTTACAACTAAAGAGTTCAAAAAACACAGGAAAAGCTATACTTGATATCCCGGTAGCCAACCTGGCGAAAGGAAAATACTATATCAAAGTATTCAATAACCGGAAACAGGTGGGTGTCGCTGAATTGATCAGGCTATAATGGCTTTCGCAGCAAAGCAGCAAACATAGTATCCGCTTTCTTATCATAACCTTTTAGTACTTCCATCCTGGCCAGTTCAAGATGGAATTTTTCTTTTAAGATGTCAATCATTTCCTCATTCTCTTTTTTGAAAACCGAACAGGTAATATAAAGAAAGTACCCTCCCCTTTTTAAATGCGGTAACACATTCCCAACTATCCGTTGCTGTAATGCAGCGTACTTATTGATCTTTTCTTCATTGAAATAATAAAGTTGTTCTGGCGTCCGGCTCCAGGTGCCGCTGCCGGAACACGGAACATCCGCTATGACCAGGTCAAACGGAGAGTTGGGGATAGCCGGTACTGACCGGGAAAGGTCCGCTACAAAATTTTTATAGTGTTTTATGCCTGCTTCATTGAACCGTTTGCGAAGGTTCACCAGAATAGATTCCCTGATATCAGATACGGTAAGATCAATATTGTTGTTATGATCATATAACATGATGGACTTGCCTCCACTGGCAGCACAGCAATCCCAAACGGAAAGTTTGAAGTTTGAAGTTCCGGGTTTGAAGTTTTGTAAAAACTCTCCCACCTTTTGTGAACTGTAATCCTGCACCACTGCTTCCTTATTCAATTCAATGACTTCATCAATCTTGGAAGCATTCGGTAGTGCCAGGCAGTCATCACCCAGCTTATGAAATAGGATATTTGCTTTTTTAAGTTTATCCTGCACCACAGCAAATTTTCCGGGTCTTACCCGCAGGAAAAGATCAGGTTGTACAAAAAAAGAAAAAACGAAATCCTTAGAATCAATTCCTTCACTCAGTTCAGCAAGCCAGGGAAAAAGAGCAGCAGGTTGCAGCGATATACCTGCTGCTTTACATTTATCTTCAAAGCTATAAGCGATTTTTTCATTCCACTCCGGTTTTAGCTCCGCCAGCATTTCATCGGATTTAACTGAACAAAGAAATAAGGCCAGTAATATTCTTTCTTCAACTGACATTTCTGTAACTGCCTGCCCTAGCCTGAAGTAACAATAACAGAGGTGACTGATCTGCTTCCTGTCTTTGGAGCCATACTTTTTATTCGCAGCGAAGATTTTTTTAATAAAGGACCCAAATGGTTCTTCCCCGGTATAATCCAGCAGAATTTCTTTGGCAGAATTGATATAAGAATGAAAGCGGCTCACCCGGCAAAGAAAACAAAAAGGGCCGCAACTTGCAGCCCCCTGAAGATTTTATTTATTGCTATTATAATTCCAGCAAGGTCTTCACCGGGTCTTTACCGATCAGTAATTGCTCGGGATTCTCCAGCAATTCTTTTACCCGTACCAGGAAACTTACTGATTCCCGGCCATCAATAATGCGGTGATCATAACTGAGTGCCAGGTACATCATCGGTCTTACCACCACTTGTCCATTTACCACCATTGGCCTGTCCTGTATCTTATGCATACCAAGGATAGCACTTTGAGGTATATTGATTATAGGTGTACTCATCAACGAACCAAACACACCACCATTGGTAATGGTGAAAGTACCCCCTGTCAGTTCTTCGGTGGTCAGTTTGCTGTCTCTTGCTTTGCCGGCCAGTTCCACCACTTTCTTTTCAATATCTGCCATGCTCATACTTTCCACGTTACGCATCACCGGCACCGTCAATCCTCTTGGCGTACTTACAGCAATGCTGATATCAGCATAATCATGATAGACGAGCTGATCGCCATCTATGTACGCATTCACCGAAGGCCATTCAGCTAATGCCACCGCACAGGCTTTGGCAAAAAAACTCATGAAGCCCAGGCCAACACCATGCATTTCTTTGAACTTATCCTTATGCTTATTTCTTATTTCCATGATCCGGCCCATATCCACTTCATTGAATGTGGTAAGCATGGCCGTTGTATTCTTTGCTTCCACCAGTCTTCTCGAAATGGTCTTACGAAGATTGCTCATCTTCTCGGTACGAACATTACGGGAATATAATTCAGCACCCGCAAAAGCCTTCTTCCCCGGATTGGATAGAGCTGCCAGCACATCATCTTTCATGATCTTACCCTGGTAGCCGCTTGGCGTTACCGATTTGGGATCTACTTTCTTATCAGCAATGATGGCAGAAGCAACCGGAGATGCCTTGATATCATTAGGAACTGAGGTAACAGGTGCCGTTGTAGTAGCAGGCTTTGCAGTCTCCGTTTTCGGCGCACTGGCAGTTTCTGCTTTCGGGGTTACGGCAGGTTTTGCAGCTGTCTCATCAATACTGGCCAGCAGGTCGCCGATCTTAATAGTATCACCTTCGTTTACGGGACCCAGTTTTAATATACCGGCCTGCTCCGCATTTACTTCAAAAGTAGCTTTCTCACTTTCCAGTTCGGCAATCACCTCATCTCTTTCCACATACTCCCCATCCTTCTTATTCCATTTCAATAAAGTGACTTCGCTAATCGATTCTCCTACCGTTGGTACTTTTATATCAATCATAAATATTCTCGTTTCTTATTCAAAGTTATATGCTAAATGCTGTTTCTATGATCTCTCCCTGCTCCTGCTGGTGTACTTTATTGTACCCCGTGGCTGTGGACGCCGAAGGCTGACGGCTGATCACCCCATAGTTAATACTCTTCAGGTTCATTTGCAGGAAGGATGCAGCTCCCATGTTCAGCGGTTCTTCCTGTACCCAGAACCAGGTGGCTTTGCTGTATTTCTGGTATAATGCTTCCAATTGTTTATATGGCAGCGGGTACAATTGTTCCACCCGGATGATCGCAATATCTGTTCTTCCTTCTTTCTGCTGGCGTTCAGCCATATCGAAATAGATCTTGCCGCTGCAGAACAATACCTTTTTTACTTTAGCGGCATCCGCATAGCTGTCATCGATCACTTCTTTAAAACCACCTGTTGTAAATTCTTCGATCCTTGAATACGTTCCTGTATGCCGGAGGTTCGCTTTCGGTGAAAAATTGATCAATGGTTTCCGGAAAGGCCATGCAAGTTGTCTCCTTAATGCGTGGAAGAAATTGGCAGCTGTCGTAATATTAGTGATCACCATGTTCAACTCAGCACACTGTTGCAGGAACCGTTCCATCCGGGCACTGCTGTGTTCAGGACCCTGCCCTTCATAGCCATGTGGCAACAACATCGTTACACCCGACATCCTGTTCCATTTCTGTTCACCCGCAGAAATAAATTGGTCAATCATGGTCTGCGCACCGTTTACAAAATCACCAAACTGTGCTTCCCACAAAGTCAGTGCCAGGGGATTGGCCAATGAATAGCCATATTCAAAACCCAGCACACCATATTCACTTAATAGAGAATTATAGATCCGAAACTTCCCTGTTGCACCTGGAATATTATCTAACCGGTTATACGGCTTATCGGTGTTTTCATCTCTCAGTACAGCATGCCGGTGGGAGAATGTGCCGCGGCGAACATCCTGTCCGCTCATGCGTACATCTTTGCCTTCCTGCAACAAACTGCCATAGGCTAATAATTCACCGGTGGCCCAGTCTACTTTATTTTCTGTTTCAAATAATTTTACCTTATCCTGTAATATCTTTTCCACTTTCCGCAATGGCTTGAAATCACCCGGCCATTGCATCATTGCGGTGAATACTTTCCTGAAATTTTCTTCTGTAATGGCGGTCACCGGCGACTGGTCAAAATCCCCTTCATTGGCATGCCGTAAACTTTTCCACCATAATTCCGGCTGCTGGTAATGATACGGTAATGGGTTTTGTTTTACTTCATCCAGTCTCTCCTGCAGATCGGCCCAGAATTTCTTTTCCATTTCTTTGGCCAGTTCCTGTGCATCCGGCTCACCGTTTTCCAGCAGGTATTTTACATACACTTCTCTCGGGTTCGGATGCTTATCGATCAGTGCATACAAATGGGGCTGTGTAAATTTGGGATCATCGCCCTCATTGTGTCCGTGACGGCGATAACAAACCATATCAATAAACACATCGCTGTTGAATTCCTGCCGGTAACGGGTGGCAATCTCTACGCATTTTACCACTGCTTCCGGGTCATCTCCATTCACATGAAATACCGGCGCCTGTATCGCTGCGGCCAGTGAAGTACAATAGTCAGAACTTCTTGCATCGTCAAAGTCGGTAGTAAAACCGATCTGGTTATTGATCACAAAATGGATCGTGCCACCGGTATAGTAACCTTCAAGGTCACTCATTTGCAGCACTTCGTACACTATTCCCTGGCCGGCTACTGAAGCATCACCATGGATCAGGATTGGTAATATTTTATCAAAATCACTTTTATATAATACATCCGCCTTGGCTCTTGCAAAACCAACCACCACCGGATTGACCGCTTCCAGGTGCGAGGGATTCGGCATCAGCTTCAGGTGGATTGTTTTATCATTCATGGTTTGCAGTTCGCTGCCATATCCCATGTGGTATTTCACATCGCCACTTCCCATGGTTTGGTCCCGCTTGGCTGTGCCTTCAAACTCGCTGAATATCTGTTCATAGGTTTTACCCATAATATTCGCCAGCACATTTAGTCTTCCCCGGTGAGCCATGCCAATCACCACTTCGTTCACCTCATGATCTGCTGCTGTATTGATAATCGCATCCAGTGCCGCAATTGTTGTTTCCCCACCCTCTAAAGAGAACCTTTTTTGCCCCACATATTTGGTATGCAGGAATTTTTCAAACATCACTCCCTGGTTCAGTTTTTCCAGTATTCTTTTCCGTTTGGCTAATGACAAGGGAACAGAAAATTTCTTTTCCATTTCGTCAGTCAGCCAGTTTACCTTTTGCTGGTTGCTGATATATTTGAATTCAATACCAACATGGTTGGCATAAACCTTTTGAAGATGATTTAAAATAGTTTGAAGACTGGCAGCACCTAATCCCAGTCGTTCACCAACTTGAAATGTTTTGCCAAGGTCAGCTTCTTCCAATCCAAAAAATGCCAGGTTCAGGTTTGCATCCCTGTCCCTTCGTTCCCGGATAGGGTTTGTTTTAGCAATCAGGTGCCCTTTATTCCTGTAGCCCAGTATCAGGCGGTAAGCTCCAAGCTCTTTTCTCCAGTTCATTGCATCAGTCCCGGTAACGGTGGCTGCGTTCGTAACTACTGTATGACCATTTGATTCTGGCTTTGCAGCACCCATCGCAAAATCAAAACCCTCAAAAAATTTCTTCAGTTCCGGGTCAATGCTGTTGGGGTCCTTTACAAAATCCTGGTACAGGTTTTCAATAAAACCGGGATGGGAATTAGTGATATAGGAAAAATCCTTCATGAAAACGGGAATTAGGGAGTTGGTGAAATCGGGGCACAAATATCGCTGAAAAAAACGAAAATCCGGGTTCAGATAAGGGTTTTAGAAAGGCTTGTGGACCAGCAGTATATCTTTGGGCATCGTCCCTTGCGACGCCTGCCTGTCCGGTAGGCAGGCTCCGTTCAGGCTCCGGTCCACTATCCGGCTTTTTGGGAATAAACTTTCCCGAAATTTGGTGAATAAGGGCTCCGGCCTTACCTTTGCCGTCCTTAAAATTGATATAGATGGCTAATCACAAGGCAACAAAAAAAGATGTACGTCAGGCTGCTAAACGCCGGGAAAGAAACAAATACAATGGCAAAACCACCCGTAATGCCATCCGTGACCTGAAAGCAGCAAAAGGAAAGGAAATGGCAGAGAAATTTCCTGAAGTTGCCGGTATGATCGACAAATTAGCTAAACGTGGTGTTATCCATAAGAACAAAGCTTCTAACCTGAAGAGCAAATTAGCAAGAAAAGCTAATGCCGCTGCTGCAGCTAAATAAGTTGTTCGTATAAATTATTCAAAAGGCATCCTTTAATCAGGATGCCTTTTTATTTTTACTACCCCGGCGAAAATCAACCGCTTCATTTATCTCAACTAATCATCATGAGAAAACTGCTCGCATCGCTTCTTCTGCTTTTATCACTTACGTCCAGTACACAAAATCTTTCAACCCGGTTTGAAAGATCCGACGGAAAAGAAACCCCCACCTATTTTGAGATCATTGACTGGTGGCAAAAACTGGATCAGCAATCCGGTAAAGTGAAACTGTTAACTATGGGAATGACGGATGCTGGCTACCCGCTTCATCTTATCGTCGTATCCAATAACGGAGATTATAACTTTGAAAATATCCGTAAGAACAACAAACGGATCATCCTTGTTAATAATGGCATTCATCCCGGCGAACCCGATGGTATCGATGCCAGCATGTTATTGGTAAGAGATATTGTGGCCAACAAATACAAGATCGCTGATAATATTGTCCTGGCGTTTATTCCCGTTTATAATATCGGTGGCTGTCTTAACAGGAGTAATAACTATCGTGTTGATCAAAATGGACCTGAAGAATTTGGTTTCCGCGGCAACTCCCAGAATCTTGATCTGAACCGTGATTTCATCAAATGTGATTCAAAAGATGCCAGGGCCTTCACCGGAATATTTCACTTGACCGATCCCGATGTGTTTGTAGATAATCATGTAAGCAATGGGGCCGATTACCAGCATGTGATGACCTTATTGACAACACAGCATAATAAGCTGGGTGGCGTAATGGGTGATTACCTGGAAAAAGAATTTGAACCTACCCTGTATTCCTCCATGAAGAAAAAGGGATATGATATGATCCCTTATGTCAACTCTTTTGGTGATAAACCCGAAAATGGCTGGCCGGAATATTGGGATGGACCCCGTTATGCCAGTGGCTATGCAGCGCTATGGCATACCTTTTCTTTTGTTCCCGAAACGCATATGCTCAAGGCTTATGATAAAAGAGTCATGGCAGCTTACGAATTAATGAAAAGCTTCATTGAGTTCACCAGCGCAAATAGCGATAAAATAAAAAGCCTGCGTGATTTGACGAAAAATGCTGTTAAGACGCAGCCCGAATTTCCTGTCAGCTGGTCATTGGACCGGTCAAAATTTAAAGAAGTATTGTACAAAGGATTTGAATCCGGCCGCAAACCCAGCGAAGTTTCTGGTTTACCGAGATTATACTATGACAGAAATAAGCCTTTTGAAAAAACGATCCCGATCTTCAATTACTTTTCTGTGAAATCGGTGATCCAAAAACCAAAGGCCTATATCATCCCGCAAGGCTGGTGGAAGGTTATCGAACTGCTTCAGCTCAATAAAGTTCAGATGACCCAACTGAAAAAAGATTCACTCATTGAAGTGGAAGTATATAAGATCGAAGATTATAAAACGTCACCACGCCAATATGAAATGCACCACCTCAATACGGATGTAAAGACAAGCAGCAGCAGGCAGAAAATAGTTTTCAAAAAAGGGGATTGGTATATTCCGCTGAACCAGGTGGCTAACCGCTTTCTAATAGAGACCCTGGAACCACAGGCCGAAGACTCCTATTTTGCCTGGAATTATTTTGATGCGGTATTGGGCCAAAAAGAAGGATACTCTGCTTACGCATTTGAAGATATTGCAGCTGATCATCTCAAAGCAAATCCTGATCTCCGGCTGAAACTGGAAGAAAAAAGAAAAACGGATACTTTGTTTGCAAAAGATGGAAGAGCTCAGTTAAATTTTGTGTACCAAAACTCACCCTGGTACGAACCGGCACATATGCGATACCCGGTTTTCCGGGTCATCAAATAAATTTACCGGCCAGGGTCTGTTGTATCTATTTTTTTAAAAATTGCCCTGCCAAATAAAAGACTTACCAGCAATACCAGGATACTGAAGTACCCGACCCAATCATAGTTGTGTATCCGGCCGGTTTTGTCAGTGTAAACGATAGCACCTGAACAGAGAGCTGCAATACCGCTGCCTAATTGCTGGACACTTCCATTCACACTCATAAAACTTCCCCGTTGGGATGGCGTTACCACTTCACTGATCATTGCCTGTGCTGTTACAATACGGCCGGTGGCTACCATGAACCAGATTCCGAAGAAAAGAAGGACAATACCAAACGGTACATTGGGCATACGTGTAATGATCAGCACCATAAAAAGTGAAAGAAAAACTGAAACAGAGAAAACAACAAGCTTCCCTTTTTTATCCGCCATTTTCCCAAGGTAAATAGCTGCGAACATAGAAGCTAATCCACCCACCAAATAGATCCATGGGGTATGATCCGTTGAAAATCCCTTATTGAATTCCAGGTAAGGGTTAATGAAGGGGATGATCAGAAAATGCCCCATCATCAGCAAACATGAAAATATCAATGCGGATCGTTGTTCAGGTACTTTACAAACCGTGATCAATGCATGAAAAGGAGGTTCATCTGCCTTATGCTGTTTAATATGACTGGTCATACTTGGAATGATCCGGATAATCAGGGGTATAAAAATAATACCAAGCCCCCCGATCATTAAAAAAGGCACATGCCAGTCTTCGCGGAAAATACTTGTCATTTTTAAAGCCAGGGGCACCCCAATAATGGAAGCAGCAGCAAAGCCGCCCATCACTATTCCCATAGCCCGTCCCCTTCTTTCATACACAAACATATCTGCCACTATTGCCAGTACCTGGGCGCCTATTACACCACCAAAAATACCAGCAACAACCCGGGCTGCTAAAAGAAGGCCATAGGAAGAAGCAAGCCCGCAGGCAATCGTTCCCAGTACAAAACCTGCATAAGCAAATAACAGCGACTTCTTCCTGTCAAATTTATCTGTAAACAATGCAATGCCTAACCCGGAGAAAAATGCCGCTATGGAATAAGAGCCCACCAGGATACTGAATTGCAAAGTACTGATACCAAAATTCTCAATCAGGAAATTACCCAGGGGCATCATAATCATGAAGTCGAGAATATGGGTAAAGTTGAGAGCGGCAAGAAGAACTAATATGATGCGTTCGTTACGGGACATGTACAGGAGACAAAGGTTAATGAAAAAGGGAATAAAACAAAAAAGCCTCTCAGTAAAACTGAAAGGCTTTTTTAATAAATATGGCAGCTACCTACTCTCCCGCATTGTGGTGCAGTACCATCGGCCATGAGGGACTTAACTTCTCTGTTCGGTATGGGAAGAGGTGAACACCCTCGGCAAAACCACCATAAGATCTTAAAACAATTAGCATTTAATTTGTTGCAAACAGGATTGTTTACAACGAAACCATCAGCTAATAGCTAATAAATTACATATTGGAAATGTTAGATAGTATCTAATTAAAAAAAATTAAAGCGTACGGGCAATTAGTACTACTCGGCTTTGCTGTTACCAACTTTACACCTGTAGCCTATCAACGTCATAGTCTCTGACGGCCCTTAAAAGTAAACTCATCTTGAGGAAGGTTTCACGCTTAGATGCTTTCAGCGTTT
>CAZQSZ010000007.1:0-369028 GCA_964596345.1 uncultured Chitinophaga sp.
AATTTAATCAAGTCTGCTCAAATATAATAGAGTGTCATTGAACATTGCCACCAACACGTAGATTGATGCTATAAACCGTAAGGTACAAAAAAACACAGGTGTTAAAAATCAATCATTTAATGCTATACTTTTCGTATTGTCGTTAGGACAATCCGATCCTTATTTTCCAACAAGTGTACAACAGTTCTTTAATTTTTTGATCCGCTAAAAGACGGAATTTTTACTGGTGTTTGGGTCATATTTACCCACCCCTGAACCAGATGCTTTGCAACGGTTCAGGCGAGATGTAATTTCTGATCATTGAAGACAGTTTGGCTGTGCTAAATACCCCCCGGATTCCTCCTTCGTCAGAATGACAAACAGCCTTACCTTTGCCGCCTTTAAAGACATCTGAATTATAAACGACTTAAATCCCCTTCAGGGGACATAGGGGCATGAAGTACCACAACGAAATAACAAGACGAAGAACCTTTGCAATTATCTCTCACCCGGATGCGGGCAAGACCACCCTGACGGAGAAATTCCTGCTCTTTGGCGGGGCCATCCAGGTGGCGGGAGCGGTGAAGAGCAATAAGATCAAGAAACATGCGACTTCCGATTTTATGGAGATCGAACGGCAACGGGGTATCTCCGTGGCCACCTCGGTGATGAGCTTCGAATACAATAATACCCTCATCAACCTGCTGGATACACCCGGTCACAAGGATTTTGCAGAGGATACCTACCGTACGCTGACTGCCGTGGACAGTGTGATCCTGGTGGTGGACAGTGTGAATGGGGTGGAAGACCAGACCCGCCGCCTGATGGAAGTATGCCGGATGCGGGATACACCGGTGATTGTATTTGTGAACAAAATGGACCGGGACGGAAAGAACCGTTTTGACCTGCTGGAAGAAATTGAAAAGGAACTGAGCATTGCCCTGCACCCGATGACCTGGCCGATCAACAGTGGCAAGGAATTTAAAGGCGTATACAACCTGCATGATAAAAACCTCCTGCTCTTTACGGCCAATACCAAGGCGAATGACGAAGACAGTATTGCCATTGCGGATATCAACGATGCGGTGCTGGACCAGAAGCTGGGCGATAAGGATGCGGCCCAGCTGCGGGAAGATGTGGAACTGGTGGATGGAGTGCATGGCGAACTGCATATCGAAGATTATCGTGCCGGTAAAGTGGCACCGGTGTTCTTTGGTTCGGCCATCAACAATTTCGGCGTGAAGGAAATGCTGGATACGTTCATCCGCATTGCGCCGATGCCGAGAAGCCGCAGCACCACCCTGCGGGAAGTGAACGTGGAAGAAGAGAAGATGAGCGGCTTTGTGTTTAAGATCCATGCTAACCTGGACCCGAAGCACCGGGACCGGATCGCTTTTTTCCGGGTATGCTCGGGCAAGTTTGAACGGAATAAATATTTCCATCATGTCCGCTTAGATAAGGATGTTCGTTTCAGCAATCCCTATTCTTTTATGGCCCGTGATAAAAGTGTGATCGAAGATGCGTATGCGGGTGATGTGGTGGGTTTGTTTGATACGGGTAATTTCAAGATCGGTGATACCCTGACGGAAGGCGAAGATTTTTTCTTTACCGGTATCCCTTCTTTCTCCCCGGAGATCTTTAAAGAAGTGGTGAACAAGGACCCGATGAAGACCAAGCAACTGGAAAAAGGATTGATGCAGCTGACCGATGAAGGCGTGGCGCAATTGTTTACCCAGTTTGGCGGCAACAAAAAGATCATTGGCTGCGTGGGTGAACTGCAGTTTGAAGTGATCCAGTACCGCTTGCTGCATGAATATGGAGCTTCCGTTGTGTTTAATTCCCTGCCTTTTTACAAAGCCTGCTGGCTGACTTCGAAGGATGAACAAAAGCTGCTGGATTTCTCCCGCTTCAAACAGGCGAATATTGGTGAAGACAAGGACGGGCATATGGTGTACCTGGCGCAGAGTGAGTGGTTTTTGAATACGGAACGAAGTAATAACCCGGAGATCGAGTTTCATTTTACTTCGGAAATACATAAATAGTTCATGGGTCATGGTTGATGGTTCATAGTACGACGCTGTAAGTACAATTTTCCTTTCCAGGTAAATAACCAATAATCCATTTCGACCGGCCATGAACTATGAACTATTAACCATGAGCGATTCACTAATATTTGAAACCAACCGGCTACAGGTGCGCCGCTACACAACGGAGGATTTTGAAAATTTCTTCCGGCTGAATGGCGATGCAGAAGTGGTGCGGTATATCCGCCCGGTGCAGAGCCGGGAAGAAGCGATGGCGGCTTTTGAAAAACAACTGGCCGATTATGAAGCGATGCCGGGTTATGGCCGCTGGGCTGTTCACCTGAAAACCACCGGTGAGTTTGTGGGTTCCTTTGCGATGATACCCATCCCGGATGAACCGGAAAAGATGCAACTGGGCTATGCTTTTCCCAAAGAAAGCTGGGGCAAGGGATATGCAACGGAGCTAACTATAGCAGGGCTTGATCATTTCCGCAACAAGACCACACTGCCTGAGATATATGCCGTAACAGAAACACCCAATGTGGCTTCGCAAAACGTGTTACTGAAAGCCGGGTTTCAACCCTTCGGTACGAAAATGGAAGGAGATAAGGAACTGCTGGTGTTTATTGTGAAGCGGTAAAACAGCGGGAATAATTTTTTGCCAATCGGAAACGACAGTATAAATCTCATTTCAATTTTAATCGGATAATAGCATTTTTTTGCCCGGAGCTTACAATTTGGACTACCTGTTTTTTCCCGTTGATAACCGTTTCCATCATAGCTGTATTGGGTGGAATCCGTCCCAGGTTTTCAGCTACGATTTTTACTTCGGCAACGGGTGTTTTACTGCTTAATTTAATAGGAACCTGTAAGGTTTTTTTTGATAATAACTGCTCTTTTAAAATTTGTACTTCATTGACATAAACGGAAATAATATCACCATCTTCCTGCCTGTAATCGTGAAAATTCAAAACAATCAATGTGGTATCAGTAACCTCGATGATCTTGATAACTTCATTATTTCTTTTTGTAAAAGGAACAGGTAGGATATCTGCTTTCTGTGTAATAGTTATTGTGTCACTTTGCACGAAACAACCCTTATTATCAATCTTTACAAAATAGTCTCCTGGAGCCTGAACAAGCAGTTGCTGCTGTGTTGAGTTATCATTCCATAAATAAGCAGCATTATCTTCTATTGCTTTTAAAATTATCGTATCTCCTTTTTTAATCACAGAGTTGCTAACCGTTACCTCCCTGGAGGGGTATTTAATAACAGTTACCGGAATGATCTTGCTGTTCTGTTTGCATCCTTTTGAGTTGGTTTTGAGTTGGTATTTTCCGGCTTCCTTTACAATTAAAGAGTTCCCTTTTTCCTTTTCCACAATAGTACTGTTATGATACCAGTTATAGTCTGTATTGTTTGCTTTAGGGGCTTCGAGAACCACTGAGTCTCCCTCGCAGAACGTTGTATTACCTTTTATCTTTAATGCCGACTCCTCAAAATCTACTGTACTTAGCTTTGCAATTTCATCGTTGTTAAGGGCTCTGCTGTACCAACGTATATCGTCAATTTTTCCATTAAAGTTTTGCATATCCAGCTTCCACCAGTTACCTATTCTTACTTCTTTATCGCATTGCAGTAAGCTGTTGAAGTCAGCAGTTTTTTCATCTCTTTTTAATTCTCCGTTTAAGTAAAGCTTATGCCTTTTGCCATCGTAGGTAACAATGACACAGTACCAACTGGCATTGCATAGCTGGTCCCTGGTATTGATATAACTTGAAGAAGAAATATTATCACAAGTGGAATTGTTACCTACGATATTTGAACCAACTCCCGGGTAAGGGGCATAGTTAATAAACATTTGATATTGTGCGCCACCCGTTCCGGCTGATTTTACAAAGTCTCTCTTGCCTACCAGACTTTGTAATTCCTTTGATTGGGTGTAAAACCATAAAACAATACTGAACCTTGGCGATGAAAAACCGCCTTTATCCTTTATCCGGAAGTGACTCCCTTTGCCATTGAAAAGGTATGCTGCATTGGGTTTATTGTACCTGTCAGTAGTTAATACGGGGTTATTGACTGGTTCGCAATGGTTGTTATTCCCGCTTTCATCATTGGCGTTGCCATTAAAGGGATAATAAGCTACCAGGCCGGAATTTAAATTGACTTGTGTATATGAAGGTTTCTGAAAAAAAAATGACAAGACAATAAAAAGGGTAATTGATTTTAGGGCCATTTTTTTGTTTTAATATCTGAGTACTTTGTGTTCTATACACCAGTATAATTATGGGGCGTTATTTTCTTTAATTCTTTCTTAATAGCGTCACTTACTTTCAACCCGTCAATAAACTGGTGGATCGCTTTTTTATCAATCGTGTTATTTCCCCGGGTCAGGTCTTTTAAGGCCTCGTAAGGATTGGGATATTTTTCTCTCCGTAAAATGGTTTGTATGGCTTCGGCCACCACGGCCCAGTTGTTCTCCAGGTCTTCGTGGATTTTTGCATCGTTGATGATGAGTTTACCCAATCCTTTTTCCAACGAACGGAATGCGATCAGTGTATGCGCTACCGGCACACCAATATTTCTCAATACAGTGGAATCGGTCAGGTCACGCTGCAACCTTGATACCGGCAATTTCGAAGCCAGGTGTTCAAAGACAGCATTGGCTAAACCCAGGTTCCCTTCTGCATTTTCAAAATCGATCGGGTTCACTTTATGCGGCATAGCCGATGATCCCACTTCTCCTTTCTTTGTTTTTTGTTTGAAGTATTCCATGGATACATAGCTCCATACATCACGGGAAAAATCGATGAGGATATTATTGATCCGCTTCATGCAATCGAAATGAGCAGAGAGATTATCATAATGTTCGATCTGCGTGGTGAACTGCTGGCGGTTGAGTCCGATACCGGCTACAAATTCATTGCCCAGTTTCACCCAATCCATTTTCGGGAAAGCCACATGATGTGCATTGAAGTTGCCGGTGGCGCCACCAAATTTTCCACTGAAAGGAATACCGATGAATTGCTCCACCTGGTTCTCTATTCTTTCCACGAAGACCATGATCTCTTTACCGAGCCGGGTGGGGCTGGCCGGTTGTCCGTGTGTATGTGCCAGCATGGGTATATCGTGCCATTCCTGCGCCAGTAATTTTAATTGGGCATTCAGGTTTAATAAACCGGGCAGGTATTCATATTCGATGGCATGTTTCCACGACAGCGGCACCGCTGTATTATTGATATCCTGGGAGGTCAGCCCAAAATGGATCCATTCTTTGGCTTCTTTGCCCCCGGCTTTATCCAGTTCATTCTTCAGGAAATACTCCACCGCTTTCACATCATGGTTGGTGGTGAATTCGATCTGCTTGATTTCCTGCGCATCTTCGGGCCCGAAATCGGTGGCCAGTTTTTGCAGGTGTTTGATGGCCTTGCTGCTGAGTTTAAAGAATTTCTTTTTTTCCAGGAATAATAAATACTCCACTTCAATGAGTACCCGGTATTTCATCAGGGCATATTCGGAAAAATATTCATCCAGTTGTTGCACCTGTTTGCGGTAACGGCCATCAATGGCGGATATAGCGGTGAGGGGAGTTAATTCCATCAGTAAGTTTGTAGTTTGAAGTTTGTGGTTTGTAGTTCGCCAGCGGCATTTCGTTGTTCTACTACAAAATCCAAAAAGCTTAAGTGACTATCTTTGCCGCAAAGATAAAGAACCCAAACTGTAGAAATGGAAGATAAAAACACCCCTTCAGGGGCCGGGGGTAAGAAGATAAAAGTTGGTATCGTTAATTACCTGAATACAAAACCGCTGATCTGGGGACTGGAGCGTCCGCCCATCAGTGAGCAGATTGAATTAACAGGAGCATATCCGGCCAAAATGGTCCAGTTGCTGGCGGATGACCAGGTGGATGTGGGGCTGATCCCTGTGGCGGCCATTCCGCAGTTTGATCCTTATTATATCGTGGGTGATTATTGCATTGGTGCCGAAGCAGAGATCGCTTCGGTTTGTTTGTTCAGTGAAGTACCGATGGAAGAAATCAAAACGGTGTACCTCGATTACCAGAGCCGTTCCTCGGTGGCTTTATTGAAATGGCTGATGAAAGAATACTGGGGCGTGAACCCGGAACTGGTACAAGCCGAAGATGAATCGTACCGGGACAAGATACAGGGCAGTACGGCGGGATTGGTGATAGGCGACAGGGCACTGGAGCAACGACGTATTTCCACGTTTATCTATGATCTCGGTTCCGAATGGAAAAAAATTACCGGTCTGCCCTTTGTGTTTGCGGCCTGGGTCAGCAAAAAACCATTACCCGAAGATTTTATCCGCCTCTTTAATGCGGCCAATGCGATGGGCTTGAATCATCTTGATGAGATCGTGGCCACCAATCCTTATGATACTTTCGACCTTAAAAAATATTACCAGCTGCATTTGAGTTATGGGCTGGATGAAGCCAAGCGAAAGGGGATGAATTTATTTCTGCAATATATTTCGGACTCAGATTCGTAACCAGCTATCCGGGACCAGGTCCTGGGTATCTTTCGGCCCTTTATTAAACCAGTTTTTTGGGGCGATCACTATTTTCTCCGGGTTATTATTCAGCCAGGCCGCCCACCAGCTAAAACTGCTGTTGGCAATGATATTATGTTTGCATTGGGACATGAGGTAGAAGTCTTCGATGTGGTTGGTGGGTTGCCGTTTTGCAACCAGCTCTCCGGGGATAAGCGGTAATAACTCTTTTTCCACCCATTCAATATCATCAGAAAAATAATACACTTTGGGTGATCTAATTGTTCTGCTGATCGTTTCAAAAGCCCGGAGATAATAATCTTTATCCATCAGACCTAATACATGCAGTGCCACTTTGGTAAGGTAATCTCCCCGGCGAATATGAATTGATACCGATTCCTGGTTGTTTAGTTCATTTTTAAAGTGCAGGACATTTTGGATTGACTCTTCTTTAATCGTAAGCAGGCTCCGGATTTCATTTTTATAGTTGGTAAAGTATTTTTCGGATTGCCTTAATCCTTTCAGCATTACATTATCATTTACGCTGAAAAAATGGGGGTCGTAATGAAAAAAGGGCTCTTTGTAAATATCCCGGTGATGTTTCCTCGTAAGACGCTGGGTGATCTTTTTAAAAATATGCTGGTTATAATAAGGATACAGTTCTGCAGCAGTGGCTTTTTTTTCGGTTAGCTTAAAAAAATGAAGATCATCCTTTTTACCTGTTGCTTCAAAATAGGAGAGGTCTAAGAGTAATGGAATATTCTTATGCAGTGAAAGTGCTTTCGCTGAACAATACTGGAAAAGCTGGTTACCAAGCCCGCCATTGATCTGTGTGATTATCATTTATTAGCTAAATTTCTGCAATTTGAATAATATTGCCCATATTTTAATAAATAGCAGGATGAAAAACAGTTTAAAGTCTAAATTCGAGCACCTGGTAAGTATTTTGACAGGAACCAGTAAAGAGTTTGCAGAAATTAAATTTTGGCGTAAACAGATTGATAGCTATGTGAAATGGTATAATGGTGAACTACCGGAATTGTATGGTACATCTTCACCAGTGAATAAAATAAAATCCCATTCTTTAAAAAATGCGGCTTTACTTACTTTTTTCAGGGATCACCAGGAAGTTAAATACCTGAAAGATCTTCTGCTTGATGAAAATGCTTTTCCGGGGATGAAAGTGTTGGATATCGGGTCAGGCCCTTTTCCCAGCGGGTTGTGTTACCGGCAGGCAGAAATTTATTGTCTTGATCCCTTAATGGCCAAATATATTGAAGCCGGTTACCCTATACATTGTTATGATAACCGGGCAAAATTTGTGCAGTCAATGGCAGAAGATATGCCATTTGATAATGGCTTTTTTGATGCGGTGATTTCTGTAAATGCGATTGATCATGTGAACGATTTTGGAAAGACGGCAAAAGAAATACAGCGGGTATTAAAGCCCGGGGGACGTTTCAGGATGCATGTGCACTATCATCCCAAAACAACTGCTGAACCCATTGAACTGAATGATGAAATATTTCTGCAACATTATGGTTGGGTCCATAATTTGAAACGGATCAGCGAATCCAAACAAAAAACCGGTACTGTTCTTACTGACCCACGTGAAAAATATGTCGTGTGGGGAAATTAGTATTTCCCGTTTCCGTTTACTTCTTTTTTCTTGCAAATACATGAATGCCGTAGCAAAGTAATTCCGAAGAGCCCTTATCTCTTTTCGAGATTCGTTCCAGTATATAAAGATTCAGATGGATGATGATTTTCTCCAGTAAATTTATTTTTCTGTCTGTATACTTCAGTGTCATCGATTTTAAACGACGATTTTCCTGGGCGATATACTCGAAATAATTGCCGTTCAGCATCAGTTCATCAATGACAAAATTATTATCAGGCAGGTGCTTTTCATACCAGAAACGGCTGAGCCCGGATGCGAAATGATAAGGGGCAAAATGGGTGAGGCTGGCAAAGGGTGCGGTGATCAGCAAATATCCACCGGGCTTTAGTAACCGGTTAAATTCTTTTACAGCTGCTACCGGGTCAGGGATATGCTCAAATACTTCCGTACACATAATAGCATCGACAGATGCATCCGGTAGTGGTATTGCAGTAATATCTGAAACAATATCGAGCTTCGAATTATCCCAGTTGCCAGTTTGCAGGCCTGTATCACCTGTCCCATCGTATTGGGCAAAATCCTGTGCAATATAGTTTAAGTGCGAACAGTATTTCTTAAACTGGGATTCTCCGGCCCCGGCATCAAGTAGGGTCAGGTTGGCAGGTATTTTCTTTAAAGTTGATTCTATCCATTGTACCCTGGCTTCCTCATTCGTTGTACCGACTTTAAACATGCTTAGATTTTTGCTGGAGTTAATCGTATTATATCGTCTTTGCTTTCGATCGTGTAATTCTTTTTATAGTGCTGAATGATATCTTGTATTTGCCCGATGGCAGGGTAATCATTTGTTCCATCGAACAAACGGGCATCGTCTATAAGTATGATATGATCCACGGGGCTGTTAAAAATGGCATGTAGTTCCTCCGGTACCGGGCAGTCCTTATCCGCTTTAGCGGTTATCCCTCCCGAATAGTGGCCATCCAGCCAAAATATGGCAGGTGCCCTTAATTCTGCTACTACTTCGGCGATTTTAGTGCCACTGTCGCCCTGAAGTAATATGATATTATGGTTTCCATTAAATCTTTTCACTGCCTTCTTGTGCAACTTTTCACTGAGTTCAATGGAGTATATTTTGCCAAACCTGCTCTTTTGTGCTTCGACCATGTCACCCAGGTAGGTGCCCGTTTCTACTAAAGTAGCAGCACCGGATTGTGCGGCATATTCAGCAATCGCTTTTTGCTTTACGATATGCGGGGGAGGAAAAGGCTTCCCCTTTTTTTCCCAATCAGTGAGTTCCTGTTCGTGATCGATTATTATCTTTTTTTGGAATAGACTCTTAAACATTTCAATTATTTTTTAAACCAAAAGCATCCGCAACCATACCGTTGTTGCGCCACAAGCGAAGGATCAGCATTTTCAATCAATCCTCCTGCATCGGGGACCAAAGAAAATTCTTTTAATGTTAACGGAGAAAAATATTCAATGATCTGCTCATAGCTGTAAATACGGTGGGCATTGAACTCAATTTTTGGTATACCTACCGGCGTTACAAAAAGTAAATCGCCGCCAGGAGCAAGCACCCGTTTTAATTCGTTGATGGCTTTGATATCCCCATCGGCATCCAGTTCATCTCCATAACGGCCAAGGCCGATATGTTCTATGGTGTGCATACAGGACAAGGAGCTAATCAGGTTATCTGCGAAAGGAAGTTTCTTGAGGTCTGCAAAATCGGACTCATACCCGGACAGGTGGAGATCTGCAGGCCGGTAGTCGTAAAATTTAACCGGTACAAAGGCAGAGACAATAGCGCCAAAACTAAGAATGGAGGAAATATCAACATGCAGTTCGGGTCTTGTCTGTGCCAAAATACGGGCTGCCCATGCCGGGTGGTAGGTATAATGCTGATCAAAAGGGGTGGATGTAAGTTTATCATTTAAGCAGGGGTATACATCAGAAAACCTCAAAATTGCCTTCCTTTTATTCAGTTTTTTAAATTGAATGAACTCCTTCCAGAATTCAAAAAAGCGAATAACCCTTTTGGGGAAGCGGATGAGAGTATTTTTACCAAGCCTGATTAAATAATTCTTATAATACATATTTTTGAAACTCAGAATTTGGAGTAAAAATATATTTTATATATAATTAGGGGCTTCTTTTTTTCTTTTGTCAAAGGTGGACCAAAAATGAAGCGAGTGAGCAGTTTTTATTTTATTCAAACCTTTTTATGAAAATAGTTTTCAGGATTTTCGTATTTGTGATACTGTTTTTTTTCTTCAACAGTGTAAATGCACAGGTTGATCTGAATGCAGGATTGGTCGCCTACTATCCTTTTACAGGGAATGCAAATGATGTAAGCGGAAATAATAATAATGGAACAGTTCTGAATGGGGCGCAGCTAAGTACCGATAGGTTTGGTAATGCCAATAGTGCTTATCTATTTGACGGAGTGGATGATTATATCAATGTAACTGATAACGGCGGTTTTTCCACTCCAACAATGAGTCTTGTTGTTTGGTTTCAGACAAATTCTAATGATCTCCAGGTATTAGTTGGTAAAAGAAAATTTCTCCACGATGGTTCGCCCAGCGGCGGTTCTCAATACCAGTTTTTTATTAATTATCCTCCCTTCCCCGGTATTGGGTCAAATCTCGTTGGGACAAATAGTACCTGTACGAATGCCGTCAATTCAAGCTACATCAATACCAATAACTGGATATGTACAAATAAATGGTACCTGGCCGTTGTTACGTTTGATGGAACCAGGCATAAGATTTATATTGATGGAGTGCTCCGGGTCGATGTGGCAACTCCTTTTCCCAGCATGTTACCCTGCAACAGCGATTTAAGATTTGGAAATTGGTGGTCTTTGGATAATCTCTTCTTTAAAGGAAAGTTAGATGATATTCGCTGGTATAACAGGGCATTGAACCAGGATGAAGTCACTGCTTTGTATGGAAACTTCACCGGTGTTGGGGCCTCTTCTACTGATTTTTCTTATACACAAGATGTTTGTAATCCGGCAACAGTTAAGTTTTATAACACACCGGATATCCAGAACCCGACTTGGCATTTTGGTGATGGGAATACGTCTAATACACTAAACCCTACTCATACGTATTCAGCTCTCGGTAATTATAATGTTAAGGTAATTACTAATAATGCCTTCGGATGCCAGGATAGTATTAGTAAACCGGTGAATTTAAATTTAAGTAATGCCAATGTCGTTTTAAGCAGGGATACTACGATTTGCCAGGGAGCTTCGGTTCAGTTAAATACAGCTTCATCCGCATCTTTTTGCTGGACAAATTCAACAGGACTGAGCAGCTCTTCTATTAATAATCCTATCGCTACACCGACTCAGACAACAACCTATTTTTTTAACAGCCAGCAGCTCGGCTCCAATTTGGTTGTAAACGGAGATTTCACCCAGGGGAATTCAGGGTTTACTTCTGATTATACACAGGCGTTTCCCAATATTCTGGAGGCCCAATATTGGGTTGACAATAATCCTGCTGCCTGGAATGGGGGGCTTAATGCCTGTACAGAACACACTACCGGAACAGGTAAAATGATGATGGTAAATGGATCAGCTACAGTCGGAGCTAAAGTTTGGTCTCAAACAGTCAACATTACACCCAATACCAATTATGTTTTTTCAGTTTGGGTGCAGTCATTGGCCGCACAAAATCCAGCTAATCTAAGATTCTCTATTAATAATCTTGTTCTTGGAAACAATATCAGTGCCGGTACAGTAGCTTGCCAATGGAGTAGTTTTTACACGGTGTGGAATTCCGGGAGTAGCACAACAGCGGTAATTACCATCGTAAACAATAATACGGTTGCAGCCGGAAATGATTTTGCTATTGATGATATTTTCTTTTCGGCAACAAGCCTGGTTTATGATTCTGTCAGGATCACTGTACTTCCCCGGCCTAATATCCGAACCGGCAATGATACTCTGATTTGCCAGGGACAGCTGGTGCAACTCAATGCAACCGGTGGTAGCATTTACAGTTGGTCACCTGCAGCAGGTTTATCAAATGCAGGTGTAGCTAACCCGCAGGCCTCTCCATCTGCCAGTACCCAGTATATTGTTTCAGGCTATAATGATCCAGGTTGTGTTGTGAATGATACAATCATGGTTACTGTGGCTCCACAACCAGTTTTCACAATCAACCCGGCTTTGACAGCTGTTTGTAACGGGAATCCTTTGTCAATTTCTGCATCAGGTGGTGATACTTACTTATGGTATAGCAGCAGCCAGGCTAATCTTTCGACAACAAATAGCTATGGGTTTACACCCACCAGAACGGATACTTTTTTTGTGGCAATTGAGAATACAACTTGCAGGATTAAAGACACATTACAGAGTATTGTTAATTTAGATAACTTACCGGTCACCACTGTCACAAAATCAAATGACCTTGATTGTGCCACCCCGGAGGCGCAGTTAAATGCTACAGGAGGTGTCAGCTATCAATGGTCGCCTGCAACTGATATCAGTAATCCTTCTATTCCTGATCCTATCGTAAGCCCACTTACAGATACCTGGTATAAAGTAATCGTAACCAATGCAGCTGGTTGTAAAAAGACAGATTCTGTACTGGTCAGATCCAATCTCACAGTTGGCCAGAATGGGTTCCTGGTTCCCAATTCATTTACCCCAAACAGTGATGGGTTGAATGATTGCTTTGGGGTTCGTTTCTGGGGCCGGGTGGATAATTTTGAATTATCGGTTTATAACAGGTGGGGACAGCGCATATTTCTCACCCGTAGCCCCCAGCAATGCTGGGATGGAACTTTTAGGGGAGAGAAACAGCCAATCGGTACGTATGTATACCAGATCAAAGCTACTTCTCCGTGTAGTCCTAACCCGATTTATAGAAAGGGCCATATTAACCTGCTGAAGTAGTCAGCAGTTGTTTCCTGTCCCGTTAATTCCAATTACTTTTGCCCAAATTTATTTGTGGCATGAAGAAAGCCCTCATCACCGGCATTACAGGACAGGACGGCGCCTATCTCGCTGAATTTTTACTGAAAAAAGGCTATGAAGTGCATGGCATCAAACGCCGCACTTCCCTGCTCAATACCCAGCGGATCGATCACCTGTACCAGGACCCGCATGAAAAAAATGTGAAGCTAGTGCTGCATTATGGCGACCTGACCGATTCCACGAATATCATCCGGATCATGCAGCAGGTGCAGCCCGATGAGATATATAACCTCGGCGCCATGAGCCATGTGCAGGTGAGTTTTGAAGAGCCCGAATATGCCGCCAATACGGATGCGGTGGGCACCCTTCGTTTACTGGAAGCGATCCGTATCCTGGGACTCGAAAAGAAAACAAGGATCTACCAGGCCTCCACCTCTGAGTTGTATGGTAAAGTGCAGGCGGTACCGCAAAATGAGACCACGCCTTTTTATCCCCGTTCTCCTTACGGGGTAGCCAAATTATATGCCTACTGGATCACGGTCAATTACCGGGAAGCCTATGGCATCTATGCCTGCAATGGTATTTTATTCAACCATGAAAGTCCTTTGCGGGGAGAAACCTTTGTAACCAGAAAGATCACCCGGGGGGTGGCGGAGATCGTTCTGGGATTAAAGAAAAAAATGTGGCTGGGTAACCTGGATGCGAAAAGAGATTGGGGACATGCGAAAGATTATATCGAAGCCATGTGGCTGATGCTGCAGCAACCCGAAGCAGAAGATTTTGTGATCGCAACAGGGGTGACCACTTCGGTACGGGATTTTGTGAAAATGGCTTTTGGCCATGCCGGCGTTCAAATTAAGTTTGAAGGAAGCGGTGTGGATGAAAAAGCCGTGGTCACTGCTGTTTCCAATGCCTCCATTCCACTGCAAGCCGGTGATGTGGTGCTGGAAGTGGATCAACGCTATTTCAGACCCACGGAAGTAGACCTGCTGATCGGTGATGCCAGTAAGGCCAAAGCCAAACTAGGGTGGTCGGCCCGCTACACGGTGAATGAACTGGTAAAAGAAATGGTGGATGCCGATATTGACTATTTCAGGCAGGATATCCTGCTCAGGGAATCAGGTTTTGATACATTAAACCGGTTTGAATAAGCATGGAAAAGAGCAGTAAAATTTTTGTGGCCGGGCACCGGGGTATGGTGGGATCCGCAATTGTACGTAAGCTGGAACAGGAAGGATTTACCAATATTGTTTCACGAACATCTGCGGAACTCGACCTGCGGAACCAGGAAGCAGTGCATATTTTTTTTGAGAGAGAGAAACCCGAATATGTATTCCTGGCAGCGGCCAAAGTGGGAGGTATACTGGCCAACAATACCTACCGGGCAGAATTTTTATATGATAACCTGCTGATGGAATCAAATATTATTCATGCAGCGTATAAGAATGAAGTAAAAAAATTATTGTTCCTCGGCAGCTCCTGTATTTATCCTAAACTGGCACCCCAACCCTTAAAAGAAGAATACCTGCTGACAGGATTATTGGAGCCCACTAATGAACCCTATGCTATTGCCAAAATAGCCGGTATCAAATTGTGTGAAGCTTACCGGGACCAGTATGGCTGCAATTTTATAGCAGCCATGCCCACCAATTTATACGGACCGGGTGATAATTATCATTTGCAGAACTCTCATGTGATCCCGGCCATGATCCGGAAATTTCATGAAGCAAAAGTGAATGCCGCCACGGTGGAGATATGGGGAACCGGTACACCGCTCCGGGAATTTATGTATGCCGATGATATGGCAGCCGCTTGTTTTTTCCTGATGCAGGAGTACAATGAAAAATTGTTTGTGAATGTGGGAACAGGAGAGGAGGTAACGATCAAAGACCTGGCGTTACTGATCAAAGAGGTAACAGGGTTTGCAGGAACTATTCAGTTTGATACCAGTAAACCAGACGGAACCCCGAGAAAACTGATGGACAGTTCCCGGTTACATGCACTGGGCTGGAAACATACCACATCATTAAGAGATGGTTTAGCAAAAGCCTACCGGTTCTTCCAGCAGGAAAATAAGGCTTAGTACCACAATCTTGCTTTTACTTTACGCAGATATTGCATAGCGGCTGCATTGATTGGGGTTCTTTTTTCTTTACCGGAGATCGAAAAAACTTCCCTCCATCCTTTGAAAAAACCGGAAAGATTAAAACCGGTTATTTTCAGGTATTGCAGCGACCACATTAAAGCCGTGCTGTAAAAATATTGTTTCGGTAAATAGCGGTAGGCCACTTTAGTTTTATTCACCCACATCATCCGCAGCTTTTCCTGCTTCGGTTTCCGGCCCAGGGGCGATTCTTTGTGCAGCATCACGATCTTGTCACTATATACTATTGAATAACCGGCGTTGATGATCCGGTAACTCAGGTCATATTCTTCCATGCCGTAAAAGAAATCATCGGGGTAAGAACCGAGTTGTTCGATCACTTCCCGTTTTACCGCATGGGCACCACCGGCATAGAAATAGGTTTCAAAAAAGGATTTGTCTTTGTATGCTGCAAAGCGTTTATGGGGTAATGCATTCTCCTGCATGGCCAGCGTATCATAATATAATACTTTGAAGGAGACGATGGCTTTTGCCCGTTCCGTATTTTTCGTTTCAAACTCACGCAGCAGGTTTACCAGGCAATCTTTATTCTGCAGTACGGCATCATCATCCAGCATGATGACAATGGGGGCTGTCCCTTTTTTAAGGGCATAGTTACGGCCTTTGGCCACGCCGAGATTGTCCGGGGCATCAAAATACCGGAAAGGGAGCTGCCCGTTATCGTTGACAAATTGTTTTACGGCCGTATAATCTTCGGTGGAAGCATTGTTCACCACGATCACTTCTTCCAGCAATGTATCCACACGGTCCAGCCCGCTGATGTTTTGCAGCAGTTCCAGCATATCTGCCGGGCGGTTATAGGTGATAATGATAAAACTGAGTGGTTTCAATGGCTGGGATTGATGATTTTCCGGTATGCTTCATTAAATTTTTCGATAGCAAAGTTATGCTTTGCATAATTGATATTATTGGCTGCCATGGCTTCCAGCGCAGCCCGGTTATTTTTTAGTTCCAGGATATGATTAACTCCTTCGGCAATTATTGCACCTTCATTTTCTGTAGCACTGAATAAATAACCATTGACCCCTGTTTTAACATGCAGGGGGATATCGCCGACAGGAGTAGCCAGGATGGCGCAGCCAGATGCCATAGCTTCGATCACCACCAGCGGGAACCCTTCGGTAGACGAGGTAAGAATAAGTAAATGTGCAGCCGAATAGATATTTGTTATCAGCCTTCCTTCCGTTTGATTGCCATGAAATTTCACAAACGGGAATTCAGCCGGGTTAATAACATCTGATACATCTCCCAGTATCTCAAATCTAACAGCAGGGTCTTTTGCATGCACTTCCCGGGCAATTTGCATGATGAGATGCAGTCTTTTTTCCACACCTCCACGACCGACATACAGCACCGTGAATTGTTCCTTGCTTTTTTCTCTTGCAACAGCAGGTAATGTAATGGCGTTAGGAATATACCTGATCTTTTCATCAAAGGCAGCCGGTATACCGATATCCCGGTAATAACGAAGATGGTCAGCAATCCGTTGCCGGCTGATCATTACTGTTGCACTGATAAAAGGAAGAAAGGGTGTTCGGATAAACGAAAAGCTGTTGAAGGAATGGATCAGCTCCACTTGCCGGATATTTTTTTTGACCCAGGGAGAGATTTTATACCCGAAATTACATTGGCCGTTGAAGACAACCGGTTGTTGCTGCTGACGGTTAATATAGCCGGTTATAATACCCCGGTAAACCAGGTTGAGAAAATAGAGCCATTTATTATCCGTGAATTTCGAAATATCTTTTATCACACAGCCGGATTGTTTGAAGTCCTGTAAAAAACCTTCGTTGTGAGATTTGCGGGTAAAATAGATAATACAGTTGGGATGACCGGCGGCCCGGGCTACCTGTGCATGTACTTTTTCCGCACCGCCGATATGATAAAAAGGGAAGAAAAAATAAATATCATATTCTTTCTTCTGCGGTTTTAGCAAAGCGATCAGCCGGCCCACACCTATAAAGGGAAGCAGTATGATATCTTCTATCCATCTTTTTATAAGTAACAGGCGGTACATCTCAGGATTTGAATACGCTTTTTACAGATTTCCCGGTTCCTTTAAGCAGGTCCCCCAAAAATGAAACTATAACTTTTATTGTAAAGCCATTGATCTGTCCCTCTTTCATCTCCCGCCAGAGAAATTTTCGTTTCATTGCAGCATGCTTAAAAAAGAAATTCTTCTTTTTTAAAGTAGTGCCGGTTACCGAAGCCTCATGTACCCGGTATAACAATAACGGAGTTTCCGTTTTGCCAATGTCATGTCCCCGGTTCAGCAGCCGTAACCAGAGATCGTAATCCTCGATATTCTTTTGATAAGGCTTATACCGGAATTCTTTCAGTACGGCGGCACGGATCATAACGGAAGGATGCGCTATGCAATTTTCATACGGCATTGTTTTCTTAATTTCAAAAGGCAGGAGGGTTTTCCGGTCCAATTCCCATACACCGGTCTCTTTTCCTGCGCTGTCTATAAAAATGACAGGAGCTGCTACAACATCTATATCATCATACTGGTCAAGAAAACTCTTCTGCACATGTAACCTTTCCGTTAAGCAAATATCGTCCGCATCCATCCGTGCAATATAGTTTCCTTGGGTCAGGTCAATGGCTTTATTGAGGGTGTAAATAAGTCCGCTGTTGGTTTCATTGCGGTGATACTGTATCCTCGGATCGTTGAACGATAAAATGATCTCCTCTGTCCGGTCCGTAGAGCCGTCGTTGATGATGATAAGTTCAAAATCTGTAAAGGTCTGGCTGAGTACACTCCGGATGGCCTCTGCAATAAATGCTTCGCTGTTGAAGGCAGGAAGTATAATACTGATGGAGGGAGCGTTCATACCGGCAAAATAAGCACTATTTAGAGTTGGGCGATGCGATCAGCTGTCTTTTTTGTGATGGTTTCCCAATTAAAGTAAGCAAAGAAGGCGGAGGGAGTAGTGGTTGATTGCCGGCTGGCTGCAAGGATGCAGTTCGTAAACTCATCCCGGTTTCCTGCTGTTGTTGTAAATAGTTTGTTACCGCATACTGACTCCGGGATGCCCTGCAGCAGGTGATCAAAGCAAACAACGTTCAGATCAAAGGACAGTGCATCGAGATTCTTGGTCTGGATACCACCACCGGATTGCACCGGGTTGATGAACACATCAGCCGCGGCGAAATAATTTTCAATATCATCCACTTCAGCCGCCATGATCACATCCGGATGATGGTATGATTTTAGATATCGGAAAGAGGGTTCTTTGTTTCTTCCGCAGATAATGATAGTACAGGGGAATTGTTTTGCAGAAAGAGCAGGGGCCAGTTGCTGGTAAATGTAGGTTAGGGCTTCTGCATTCGGGTGATAATCCAAGGTACCTGCAAATAGCAGTATTTTATGGTTAGCCGGTATGGAATGCCGTTCTCTTATCCATGCAGCGGCTTCCTTATTTTTTACCGGCTTTTCAATACCAAAGGGAACGACCAGGCATTTATTTTCTGCTAAACCAAAATGAGTAATAGCAAATTGTTTATCCTCTTCTGTTTTAAAAAGATTCAGATCAGCTTTACGGTGTACCCATTTTTCGTACAAAGCCAGTAACCGCCACCAGCGGTTACCGATCTGCCGGAACCGTTCTGATTCTATATTGTGAGAATGGATGATCAATTTGGCACCCGCTGCTTTGGCTGCTTTAACGGCAGCAATTCCATGATAGGGATGTTCCAGGATGATATGGGTTATTTTTTCCTGCAGCGCAGCCTGTTTTATTTTCTTCCAGGCTGACGGCAATAACAATTGTTTTTTGCCGGTTGGTAAAACAGGCAGTACCTTATATGGCGTATCATCAGTTGGTTCATTATCTGCAGAACAAATACAAACCAGCGGCTGTAACTGTGAAAGATGCTGGTTAAAATGAGCAATCCCTTTCTGCCCGCCAAATTTAGCAGGCAAAACTTTGAACCAGGCAATACTCAGGATCTTCATGCCACTGCTGCGGACTGTTTCTTACGGTTTTTCCATTCCATGAAAAGACCCAGCCCCAGCAAAGCGATCAAGGCACCGGAGAAAAATGAGGTCAGTTTTCTTCCGGTCATATAACCGGAAGGCTCAAACCGGAATTCAATACTATGTTTACCGGCCGGAACAGATAATCCCCGCAGGGTATAATTTGTTTTTACGATCGGTGCTTCCTTGCCATCAATAAAAGCTTTCCACCCGGCTTTGTAATACACTTCACTGAATACTGCAAACTGGTTCGTGGCGGAGGAAGAAGTATAAGTAATGATATCATTATCATTCTTCAGCAGCCGGATTGATGCCGTGCTGTCGGCCTGTGGTTCAAACAGTACAGAAGTCTTATAACTTTCCTGCACGATAGCAGTATTGCTTGGATCTGCTATGCGGACAGCTGCCATTTCTTCATCTGCATTTTTTACATATTGGATGGAAGAAACAAACCAGCAGTTTCCCAGTGCATTCGGGTTAAGCCATTTGGCCTTGGTCTCCTTATTGTCACGGTAAATAAAATACTTTGCATTCAGCATATTCAATACCGGCGTATTCACACTGTCCGTGGTATTGGTGGTTTGCAGCCGTTGAATGATGGCAGCCTGCTCCGGGTCTACCGCCCGGTAAAGAAGGTCCTGGTAAAGACTAAGCCCTGCCGCATGGAAGCCTCCAACGGTATTGAAATGATACGAAGCGATATTGTTGTTACCGGACAGATCAGCTACCCGGAAAAAAGAAGTATCCGCCAGTATCTCGTTATCAATCGCATTCCTGTTGAACACCGATTCATTATCGGAAGGTTCTATAAAACTCTCCTTATTCAGGTAAAGGTTGTCTACGAGTATAAGGTCAAGGAAAACAAATGCAGCCAGTAATATTGCCGCCCACATGCCGTTGAGCTTATTTCTTGTAACAAGGAATAAAGAAATAAAGGCAACAGCAATAAAACCAAGGGAACGGAGCAGGCTGTCCATGAACAGGCCTTTCCGGTCATCTACCAGCCCGTCAAAGAAAGGTTTAACGGTTTGTACCAATTGCGGGTTGTTTGATTCTCTTACCTGCTTTAATATATCTGAATCATTCTTCCCCATAAAGCTGGAAGAAAAATAAATCAGGAACAATACGATAAACACAGCACCAGTTGCAATAAGACCTTTCTTAAACCCGGGCCAGAGTGCTTTTTTATCTGCTGTAGTAATGAAACTGTTTACACCGAGTATGGCCAGCAGCGGCAATAATAATTGTGGTATCACCAGGATCATCGAAGGGGCCCTGAACTTATTATACAAAGGCAAATGATCAAACAGGAAATTATTCAAGGCACCAAAATGGCTGCCCCAGGCCATCATAATGGTGACCGCCAGTGCAGCGCCGATCCACCATTTATATCTTTTATCAATGATAAAGAAGGCTATGATAGCTAAAAAGCAAATGATCGCACCGGCATAAGGCGGGCCGGAAGTATAGGCCATGCCGGATGAATTACTGATGCCTCCCCAATAATAGCGAAGCGGTAATTGCTGTTGTAATTCCTGCGGCATGGTCATCAGTGCTTCCACCGCTTTTGATTCATCCTGTGCCACTTCTTCATGATCAGAACTGCCGCCATACATATGCGGCACCATCAAAACAAATGTTTCAGGAATATCCAGGCTATAACTTAAACCATATGATCTGCTCAACCCATTCTTCGGGCTTTGCTCCTTGCTGGTCGTATCGGTTAATGCTGTATGTCCGCCGCGGGTGGTGGCTTCCTGGTATTCAAATGTAGACATCACATTGACCGCCGTGGTGCCCACACCCACCATGGCAGCAATAGCGGTGAACCCGATCGCTTTTGCCAGGTGTGAAAACTCTTTTGCTTTGATCCAGCTGATGACATAAAAAACAGTCATGATAGCTACCATAATAAAAAAGTAATAAGCGATCTGCGGGTGATTCTCCGTGATCATCGTACAACTGAACAAGGCTGTTAAGGCAGCACCCAGCCAATATTTTTTTTCATAAATCAGCAGGATGGAACCGAGCAGGGCTGGCATGTAGGCCATCGTCATCATCTTGGTCAGGTGCCCCACACTGATGATAATGGGATTATAAGTGGCATAGGCAAAAGCCAGTGAACCCATGATGCCGACATACGGATTTACTTTCAAGATAATACTGAGTATATAAAAACTGATACAGGCCAGGAAAAAATAAGAAATGGGGGCGGGCAGGTTCAGGGTCATGATCGTGGTCACAATGCCCGGGATAAAATTATTGGAGGGATAACCAATTTGAAAAGTGGGCATACCACCAAGCAGGGCGTTGGTCCATAGAGGATATTGCCCGTCATGAAGGGCGGCATAATTGATGGATTGCTGAACAGCACCTTTCCAGATGGTGATATCGGATTGCTGCAATACCTGGCCATCAAGTGCCGGTTTACAATAGATCAGTGCGATAATGATAAAAAGGGCAATAGCGATAAGATGTGGTAAGGCCTTCCGGAACAATCCCTGCTTCATAAATTGGTAGATATTAGGCTGACAAAATAATGCTATTTTACACGAAATTCGTCCATGCGCTGGCTTTTATTTTTATCCCGTTTGGCTTTTATATCAGGCATTTGCATCCTGGTCTGGCTGGTATTATCGATGGTTAAAACAGAGATCAGTGAAGTGTTTTCCTCCACTGTAATTACCATCGGTATTGTTATGGGTATCGTACTGTTGCCCATTACGAATTTATGTTATCTTGTACTTATCCTCAGCGGGAAGAAGATCAGCCAGGTGGTGCCCCGATGGCTGATAGTGGTCAACCTTTTATTCTTATTCCTGTTAGTGTACTATATTTTTTACCTGAATGATCCATACTATCATCAAAAGTAAACCGACCCGCCTCTTTATCATACTGGGCGGATTTTTTATTGCCAATGCGCTGATCGCAGAAGTGATTGGTGTAAAGATATTTTCCCTTGAAGATACACTGGGTGTCCGGCGGGCAAATATCTCTCTGTTTGGAAGTTCATTCAGTTTTCATCTTACGGCTGGTGTATTGTTATGGCCTGTTGTATTTGTAATGACGGATATTATCAATGAGTATTACGGTCCCAAAGGAGTGAGGTTTCTTTCTTTCCTTGCTGTCGGACTTATCAGCTATGCTTTTATTATGTTTTCCGGAGCTATCGGGTTATCGCCATCAGAATATTTTGATATTGGTAAAGATACAGATGCTAACCGGGCTTACCGGGGAGTGTTGGGCCAGGGCATGTGGATCATTATTGGTTCACTCGTTGCTTTCCTCGTGGGGCAAATATTGGATGTATTTGTTTTTCATAAGATCAAACAAATAACCGGGGAGAAAAAAATATGGATGCGGGCTACGGTATCGACGCTGGTCTCACAACTGATAGACAGTTTTGTTGTACTATTTATTGCCTTTTATGTCGGACGTAAAATACAAACAGGGCAGGGTGAAGCATGGACCCTGCATCAAATTGCTGTAACCGGAACAGGCAATTACATTTATAAATTTGTAGTCGCATTATTACTAATACCCGTTATTTACCTGGTTCATGGCTGGATTGAAAAATACCTCGGACATGAACAGGCTGCCGAAATGAAAGCGGCCGCCATGAAGGACAGTTAGTAATTTTCTTTGACCATTTTTGAAACGATCTTATCGATGGGCAGGGTCACCTGTTCTTCCGAAAAATCCTCCCAGTTAATAAAACGGAACGTTTCTGTTTCTTTTTTTTCTGCATAAACAGCTAATTCCCTTTCATCGAAATCAAATGGTTTTGACCGCAGCGGAGCTGTAATGGCTTCTAAAGCGTTGACATAATAGTAAATTGAGATGATCTGGTGTTCCGGGTTGAAGGCGGACATTTGAAAATAGTCAGTTGTATAAATATGGGCACCCACTTCCACTTTCAACTTCATTTCTTCCATAAATTCACGGGCCAGGCATTCTCTTGTTCCTTCGCCAAATTCGAGTCCGCCGCCGGGAAATTTGGTATAATAATTCCCCCGGATATATTCATCACTTACCAATACCTGTTTATGTTCATTGACCAGGATACCATATACACGGATATTAAAATAATGCATGCCGATCAGAATATTTTTTTACGAAGAAAGAGCCAGCCGATAGCCAGGGCTACCACCAGGGAGAAGAAAACAACAATATAGAAGGCGTAAGAGGATTTTTCAAAACCGCTGGGTACGTTCATCCCAAAGATACTGGCGATCAGTACCGGGAAGGTGAGAACGATGGTAATAACAGCAAGGCGTTTCAAGACCTGGTTCTGGTTATTAGCAATGATACTTGCAAAAGCATCCAGCGTACTGCTGAGGATATTGGCATAAATGTTTGCCATTTCCAGGGCCTGGGAATTATCCACGATCAAATCGTTCAGGAATTCTTTTTCATCTTCATTCAGGCCGAGGAAATTGGTGCGTTCCAGTTTCATCAGCAGCATTTCGTTGGAGCGGAGTGCTGTCACAAAATAGACCAGGCTTTTTTGGATCCGCATCAGCTGCAGCAGTTGTTCGTTCTCACTGGCGGCATATAATTTTTGTTCCAGGATATTCCGGCGTTGGTTGATCTCTTTGAGGTGATCCATGAAATTCTGAACGATCTTTTCAAAGATCTTCAGCACCATCATGTTCTTTTTTTCCGGGTTCCTGTTGGGGAAAGTGTTCAGGAATTTTTTGATGGCGGGGTTCTCGAACGAATTTACCGTTACGATCTGGTTATGCGTTAAAATGATGCAGATCGGGATGGTGATATAAAAAGCATCGCTGTCGTTGAAGGAATTGTTCTCGGTCGGCGTTTTGATAACGATAAGCCTTACGTTATCCTCTTCTTCAAAACGGCTTCTTTCATCGATATCCAAAGAGTCGGTCAGGAAGTCGATCGGGATCTCCAGCCCGGATGACAACTCCGAAAACTCTTCCTGTTTAAGGGGGGGCAATACGTTGATCCAGGAGCCGTTCTCGGGCTTGTCGATCTCCACCGTCTTGTGGTCGATATTTTTAAAGTACTGGATCATCGTGCCGCAAAGGTAGGGGAGGAAGTCGGAAGTCGGAAGCCTGCCGGCCATACCTCCGGCAGGTAAACCGGCAGGCAGGTCGGAAGGAATGTTAACCCTAAAAGATAAAATTCTTTCCTGCTACAGTGTTTCTGTGCTTCAGTGGCAAAAGGAAATGGGAACAGGTTCTATTTTATATCCACTTTTCCCTCGAAGACTTTTTCGGCTGGTCCGCAGAGCCAGATATTAATATAACGGTCATCATCGGTGCGGTCAAACTCTACTGTCAGTTTACCGCCCAGCGTTTTCACTTCCACATCATTAAAACCATTTTCATTATGATAGGAGATCAACGCAGCGGCAGTAACTCCTGTGCCGCAGGAATAGGTTTCATCTTCCACCCCCCGTTCATAGGTACGCACCAATATGTGATCCACTTCCGTCATCTGCTCCACAAAATTCACATTGATGCCTTCCTGCTCATACTCCTTGCTGTACCGGATATCCCGGCCTTTTTTATAAACATCCAGCCCCATTACATCGGCCACAATTTTCACATAGTGGGGAGAGCCGGTATCCAGTACAAAATCGCCGTGTACTTTTTTGATCTTCTCCACATCTTTCATCTTGAGTGAAACGATGCCATCGGTATCTATTTCGGCTTCATGCTCACCATCCACCGCTATAAACTTATATACGTCTTTATGAATATTCAGGTGATAAGCGAATTTAACAATACAACGCCCCCCGTTGCCGCACATACTGCCTTCCCGGCCATCTGCATTGAAATATTTCATTTCAAAATCATAGCCTGCTTTTTCATTCAGCAGCATCAGTCCATCGGCACCAATACCAAAGCGGCGGTCGCAGAGCCGCCTGATCTGGTCAGTCGTAAGTGATGAATAATTGTTCTTCCGGTTGTCGGCAATGATAAAGTCGTTACCAGTTCCCTGGTATTTATGAAAATGTAACTGCATTATATACTGGAATCAAAGATGTCAATAAATTTTTTGATCAGGTTCTCCACCACGGCTTTCCCGTCTTTGGAAAATTCTTTTTTCACCCGGTTGGCTACAATGGCATTAATGGCAAGACAATTATGTCCCAATAATTTTCCCAACCCATAAATCGCCGAGGTTTCCATTTCAAAATTAGTGATCCTGTGTTGCCCGAAACGAAAATCAGTCAGCCGGTTGATCAGTTCCGGGTTGCGGATACCCAGTCTTAATATCCTTCCCTGCGGCCCGTAAAAACCGGGACAGGTCACCGTGATACCGTGATGAAAATCTTTTACAAAATGCTTGACCAGGGAACCGGCCCCGCTGCTGATATAGGGATTACCGATCTGCCCGTGGATCTGCGTATGGGTAATAAAAGAATGTAATAACTGTTGTTCTTCGTCATTCTGTTCATGGCGGTAAAAATTCAGCAGGTTGTCCACCCCCAGTCCATGCGTGGAAGCCACAAAACTATCCACCGGGATATCGGCCTGTAAAGAACCCGAAGTGCCGAGACGGATGATGTTCAGCGAGGTGAGATCTTTTTTGATCTCCCGGGTGGTAAAATCAATATTGGCCAGGGCATCCAGTTCGTTCAGTACGATATCGATATTATCAGGCCCGATACCGGAGGATAGGACCGTGATTCTTTTTTTGCCGATATAACCGGTATGGCTAATGAACTCCCGGTGCTGCCTTTTTACTTCCACGCTGTCAAAATGCTTGCTCAGTTCCTTGACCCGGTCGGGGTCACCCACGGTAACAATGGTGCCGGCAATTTCTTCCGGGCGGAGGTCCAGGTGATAGATGGCACCCCGGTCGTTGATGATCATTTCGGATTCTGCAATACGGCTCATATAGCTTTTTTATAAGGGAGTGAATAATAGCAATTAACAAAAATATCCTATTTTCGCAGCTGTTCAAAAAATGGTCCTTGTCCGCCCGGGCGGATAGGCAGCAAAAGTTCAAAATAAGGTCCTTTGGCCGAGTGGCTAGGCAGAGCTCTGCAAAAGCTCGTACAGCGGTTCGAATCCGCTAGGGACCTCCCAACCGGACAACTCAATTTTTTTGATGTTGCCCGGTTTTTTATTTCGCTGAAACGCTTATCCGGTGTATATACCGGCTCAGCTATTGAATTGAAACGAACAGTTCTGGATCCTGGTTCTTGGCAATTGCAGCCAACCGTATCCGTTACCGGCCCTGATGCTGGAAGCCATTCATCGTATACCGGGTCATCCTTTCGCAGAATACCTACACCTCTTCATTATGGAAATTGTGTCCGTGAATTATTATTTCATGATGCAAGTGCCACTGATTTTGTTCCCAAGGCGGGTATGCAACACTGGCCGGTTTTTGTCACCAAATTCCGCAAGCGGTTCGGGCAAACACCGAATCAATGGAGGAAGCGGAGGAGGGGTGGATCATGATTTTTTATTTCTGGTGAATGTGTTGATTTTTCCGATTTGTCCCACGAGGTACACCCGGGTCGCAGCAACCGGGTTGGGGTTTTATCAGTCAGCCTGTTCTTTCAATTTTAGAAATAAGTTTTTTGCTTTCTGTGCGCCTGGATTTTTATTCAGGACCATATTCAATATTTCTATGGCTTTCAATTTCTCACCTGATTTTATGTAAAACTCTGCTAATGGAATATACATTTTTTCATTAAAGTAATAAGGTGTGGCCAATTCCATAATTGCAACAGCATTCTTTATTTTTTCCAGATCATCCCCTGCATTCAATGCCTGGTAATAGCCATATGCTGCTATCAACTCCAAATCAAAGTTTGCAGGATTTCTTTTTAATTCCGATTTTGCCCAAACAGTATCACCGAGTACCACTTTGCTTACCAATTCCATACTTTGTTCATCTTTAAATTTCATCCTCGGAACAGGTGTTTTTCCCAATGCTTTAATGATTTCCTCCGCCACCAACGTAGTGGAGTAAGGGTTCTGACCTGTTATGTAGTTACTATCCCTGATCATGTAGGGAAGCATGGGTCCGCCCTTTTTGTACCTGGCGCTCCTGAGGAGTAACCTGTCCTCCAATAAAAATGGAAATTCAGAAGTTGATTTGCCAAACATGGCCTCTTCTTCGTTGCAGAACCCTGTCAGCGATTTGTTTTCTACCAAATATCTGTCACTATCTTTTATGTTAGCCAACGCAATTGTGCCATGACATACGGCTGCTACAATAGCCTTCTTTTTATCCATCTCCAAGATAAAGTCCTGCAGCGAGGGATCTACTACAAGGTCGAACATCGGACCTTTGCCACCTACTATATATACAGCATCATAGTTTTTTGCATCCAGTGTTGCTGTGGCTTTTGTTTGCTCAAAAAAGGTCATGGCAGTACTATCCTGCAATACGATTTTATTGTATGGTTTATTTTTATTGAACTGACCAAGATCTACTTTGCCACCTTTAGGACTTGCCACATCAATCACCAGGCCATTGGCTTTGAAAATCAGGTATGCCTGGGTGAATTCATCCATTTCAAACCCCGGTCTGCTTTTTCCCAGGTCTTTTCCATAGCTACTCACCACTATCACTATTCTTTTACCTTTATTTTGCGCCAGGATATCTGCCGGAAAATTGATAACCAGGATAAGCAGTAAGCTGTGTATTATATTTTTCATTCACATTCATATTTTTTGTTTGTAAGCAGGGATGACAGCAACCTTTACTTCTGTTCGTAAGGAACTGCCGGGGAGGAAAGTTGAAGCTTATTTATGCGCCGTTTCTTAACTTAGGTTAAGAAAGTTAAGATCAGTTGAACTGGACTGATCCATTCTATGTATTTGCCATGCTGTTTTTCCTGTCACCCGTTATTAAAAAGGTAAGTTGCTGATTGTTTGGTATTTTTACAGGCATTTATAACCGGCATATGTTTTATTTTTTCGGGGTTGGACTCAACCTTTTTTTACTGGTCTTGCTGCTTTCAAAGAAGAATAAATCTTTTGCTGATAAGATCTTAGCTGCCTGGTTACTGGTTATCTGCTGCCATCTGTCGCTTTATGTGCTAAGCCAACAGCCTATCACGATTCATAATATACACCAGATGGGTGTAAGTATGCCCTTTCCTTTTTTGCATGGCCCTTTCCTTTATTTATATACCGCCGCTGTCACCCAGTTATTGCCGGTGAACAGGAAATGGTTATTCCTTCATTTTTTGCCTGCTGTCGTTGTCCTCGTGCTGGCGATCCCATTTTTTTCCCTTTCCGCCGCTGAAAAAATGGAAGTGCTTACTAATAAAGGACGAGATTATACTGATTTCCTGTTCATCGCCGGATGGATGATGCGGGTCTCGGGTGTGGTCTATGTGATCTGGTGTTTCCTGCTGTTACGAAGACATAAAAAAAATATCGGGGAACTGTTCTCCTATGAAGAAAGGATCAACCTGAACTGGCTGCGCTACCATATCTATGCCTTGCTCGCTGTCTGGATGATCATCATCTTCGTCAAGAAAGATTCTTTTATCTTCAGCGCCGTGGTGGTCTTTGTCGTGTTGTTTGGTTATTTTGGCATCCGGCAGGTAGGGATATTTGGCCAGATAAATCCAGTGCAAGCTGTTCCGGAAAAATTACCTGCCGAAGAAGAAGTACCCCCTGAGCAAACTATTTCTCTCGTCATACCTGATCCTGCCAGTCCTGGGAAAGATAAAGCTACCAAAAAATACAGCAGTTCAGGTCTGAACCCCGAAGCCGCTGACCATATCCATGCAAAGCTTACCCGTTGTATGAGGGATGAAAAGTTGTATACAGAACCTGAACTATCCTTGTCCATGCTCGCCGCCAAACTTGAGGTCCACCCAAACTACCTGTCTCAGGTGATCAATGAAAGAGAGGGGAAGTCCTTTTTTGATTATATCAACTTTCTGCGGGTCGAGGAGTTTAAACGGTTAGCCGGACTCCCCGAACAAAAACAATTTACGCTGATGAGCATTGCGCTGGATTGTGGCTTCAATTCCAAATCTTCCTTCAATAAGAATTTCAAAAAAATTACAGGACAGTCACCTACCGGATACCTGGCCGGACTTCCCGGAGGTCTTAATTAACCATACATATATAATATATAGGGTGTCATCTTATAAGGCAGGACATGATCACGGCGTGTCTCTTTATAAGAACATTGAAAACCAGTTCATTGAAATTGGCTGCATCTTATAAGGTGCTACCTCGCTCCGGGATCCCCGCTGCAATTTTGCTGAAAATTAAACTATGAAGCAATTTTTCAGTGCAGCGTTCCTGGTATTTTTATCTATTGCAGGTAGCGCACAAAAAAAAGACAACAGGCTGGCCGGACTTGACACGATGATCCAGCGTATACTAAAGGAATGGAATGTTCCCGGTGCTTCCATCGCCGTGGTGGAAAAAAACAGAGTTTTATTGACGAAGGGTTTTGGAACAAGGGATGTTGCTACGAATAAACCGGTGACTGAAAATACACAATTTGCTATCGGCAGTTGTACCAAGGCGTTTACTGCTTCCCTGGTCGGTACTGCGATGCAGGATGGATTACTGGAACTGGATGAACCGGTTACGAATTATATAGGCACCCTGAAGTTTTATAGCCCTGAACTCAATTCATCGGTCACTGTAAGGGATATGCTTTGTCACCGTACCGGCTTGCCCCGGCATGATTATTCCTGGTACAGTGGTAATGCAGGGAGCCGTGATAGTTTGTTGTACCTGCTTCGGTATCTCGAACCCAGTGCGCCCCTCCGGCAATCTTTCCAGTACAATAATTATATGTATGCTGCGCTGGGAAGCCTCGTTGAAAAGTTAAACGGTGAGACCTGGGAAAAACTTGTTGAGGAACGATTTTTTTCCCCGCTGGGTATGACCCGTTCCACGACCGGTGCCTTTAACAAGGAAGGTGATTTCTCGTACGGCTATACTTTCCGGAATAATAAAGTGCAGCAGCTTAATTTCCTGCCGGAATATCTCCAGGGTATTGCACCGGCCGGTGCCGTGGTATCCACTGCAAAAGATATGTCGAACTGGTTATTGCTATGGACCAACCAGGGAAAGGTAAATGGGAAGGAAATTATTCCTTTCTCCTATTATCAGCAGGCGATCAGTTCACAGATGATCGCTTCTGCTAATTTGCCCGGTAAACAGGTTCCCGATTATTATTTTTTTAATTATGGTCTCGGATGGTATACTGCCAGTTACCGGGGACATTATGGTGTGGGGCATGGTGGTAATATTAATGGATTCAGCAGCTTCTTAACTTTTTTACCCACTGACAGTATTGGCGTCTTTGTTTCTGTCAACCAAAATAATTCTGCAGCCGTTCGGGTTTTGAGTAACCTGATCCTGGACCGGATGATCAGTGCCACTTACATTGACTGGAACAGCCTTATAAAAATGTCTTCAGGTGCTGGTGCTGTTGCTCCAACCTTGCCTTCCAAGCAAGGTAACCCCTCGCATCCCATGTCTGCTTATGCCGGAGTATACAAACATGACGGATACGGTACAATCATCATTAAGGAAGAAAATAATGCGCTGACGGGTAGCTTCAACCGATGGAAGCTGAACATAAAGCACAAACATTATAACTACTATACCATTACCATCCAGGATAATGCATTTGATGGGAGTGAAGCTATGGATGCCGTATTCAGTATTGATGCAGCCGGAAATATCAGCTCGGTACAAGTTCCTTTCCAGGACGGGGTTAGTGCTATTGAATTTATCAAGCAAAGACCGGTGGTTGCTGCCAATACAGCTGACATGAAAAGTTATGAAGGTAACTTTGATTTTAACGGGAGTGTGGTGAAAATTTATCTTCACGAGAATGGTACATTAAGAGCCCAGGTACCCGGTCAACCTGAATATGAAATGATCTGGCAGGATCGGGACCTGTTCACGCTAAAAGGCATCAAAGGAGTCAGTATCCAATTTGACCGTGATGCATCAGGGGCTGTTCCCTCCGGTTCCTTTATTCAACCCAACGGTTCTTTTAAAGTCAACAGGATCGCGGCCGGTAAAGTTGTCGAAAAAACAACGGATAAAGTCCAGGGAGGAATTCAAAAGTATATTGGCGAATATTTACTTTCCGGCCAGGTGGTCAAAGTTTTTACGAAGGAAGATCAGCTTATCGCTCAACTCCCCGGTCAGCCGGCTTATACCCTTGTTCCCGGTAATAAGGATGAGTTTTCTATCAAAGGGATCCGTGGATTCAGTGTACAATTTGAAAGCAATGATAAAGAAGAAGTGACGGCACTCATCCTGCAGCAGCCCAATGGGAAAGTGAGGGCAGCCCGCAAAGATTAGGGGGCCAGTTGTGGGAACAGGGAATATCTTTTTGCTATTTCGTGTACAATAATTGTCTTTCTGTAGACATTGCGCCAGCCTGGACAACTTAATTTGTTCCTTTGTTGTCCATGAAAACGGCAATACCCTTTGTTAAGGAATGCCAGAGGAATCCAGGCTGGTGCCTGTTTACGGGAATTCAAATTCCGATATATGAAAAATACATTTTTGAATGTCATTCTATTCTTCTCATCGGTGTCATCGTTTGCGCAGCAAGCCCTGTCAACAGGGTTGCCGGATTTTGAAAAGAAATGGCTGCGGAACGGTAAGACAGAGATGGGGTATTATGTAAGGAATGAAGGTAAGTGGACTGAGTTGTACAGCTTCAGTTATGAAATAATGGCTACGACAAAAACTGTTTCTGTCTTTACCCACTTACAATCAAAGTACGGGGCTGAGAAGTGGACCGATACTGCGATTTCTGATGCAGGTACGTTTAAACCCATCTACCGCTCTTCTTTCAGTAATGATAAAGAATATGTGCTCCGGTTCGGCAAAGAGGTTAGCGGATATTATTTCGATAAGAAGAATAAAAAAAAGGAACTGGTTAAAGAAACGCCGGGCAACCCTTTTCTTGACAGTTATACCTATCCCTACCTGCTGGGATTATTACCACTCAGCTCCGGTTATAAGCATGATCTTCCGGTCTATGAATATAAGCAGGGTCGTCCAGATAACGTAAAGGTGGCCCGTATCCAGTCCGTGAAAAATAATGTGTATGTCAGCCAACTTACCGGTGAGCACAAGGTTTGGCAGGTGAGTGTGCTGGAAGAAGCCACCAACGATCAATATGAATATTATATTGACAAGGATGACCGGAGGATCTGGAAAATTGAAGTGCGTTCGGGTAACCAGCAATTATTATTACTCAATAAAGAAATTGACTATAACCCGTTTACCAAACCCTTTAATAAGGAAGAGACCCTGCAACTGGTTACCGGCGGTAATTCAGTCATCAGCGGACAGGCTTTTGCCCGTGATAATGAGAATGAGGGGCTCCTGAAAGGAATGGCGATACTGAATATTAATAAGAAGCAGTTTGCCCGCCAGGGTACTACAATCGTATTGATACCTTATACGCCTTTTTTTAAAGAATGGGTACAATTAAATGAAGCTTCCCGTAAGAAAGGCCGGTCCATACCGCTGCCCAAAGAAGCCGCTGCCTGTATCAAAGTGGCTACCGTCTATGATAGCAAGGGCAACTTTGAATTTGTGAATTTAATGCCGGGTGATTACCTGTTGTATACAGAGTTCGGCTATGTCCATACCTCGCACCGGACCGAAGTGGTCGGTTATACTGATACCTATATCAACGGGATGTTCCAGGGAACAAGTGCCAATACAGAAGTGAATACCTATGCGACCAATGCTGCTGCGAGTATTAAGAAAACTGTCAGCATCAGTAAAGATGGAGAGACCGTGTCTGTTAAACTCAAAAAGACGCTGTAAAGGTGCCGGGACAGTTAAGTATATAAAACATTTCATCAACCCAAAATTCAGTAACCGCTTTTTATTTTAACCATGCAATCAATAGTACGTTTCCTGCCCGTCCTTGCCCTTTCGTTTTTACTTAGTCATTGTCAATCACGAAAGCAGAGAACATTTCAACCCCGGGAAGTTTATAAGACCAATACATTAATTGTAACACAACTTTCTGAAGGCAGCTTTCAGCATACTTCCTACAAACAAACCAATGATTTTGGAAACGTTCCCTGCAATGGCCTTGTTGTGCGAAACGGCAGTGAAACGATAGTATTTGACACACCCACCAATGACAGCTGTGCTGCTGAGCTGATCAGGTGGATACAAGATTCTCTGCATTGCAGTATTAATGCGGTAATTCCCACTCATTTTCATGATGATTGCCTTGGAGGATTACAGGCCTTTCATGATAAAAGTATTCCTTCTTATGCGTATTATAAAACCATTGATCTGGCCAAAGAAAATAATTTTGTTATTCCCCGGAATAGTTTCCATGACTCCCTGACTTTAAAAGTGGGCGATGAAAATATTATTGTCCATTTTTTTGGCGAAGGACATACCCATGATAATGTGGTTGGCTATTATCCCCCCGAACAGGTACTGTTCGGGGGCTGTTTAATTAAAGAACTGGAGGCCAGTAAAGGATATTTAGGTGATGCGAATGAAAAGGACTGGTCCGGTACTGTTCAAAAAATTAAGGTTCAATACCCGGAGGTGAAAGTAGTTGTGCCGGGACATGGTGAACCCGGTAACCATAGCTTACTTGACTATACCATTCAATTATTCCGGAAGCCCTGATTTAAAATTGGTCATTCTTTTTACCATGTATCCATCTATGACACGAAGATCATTATTTCTTTCCTTACCTGTTTTCCTTCTTTTAATTGCACATCTATGTACTGCCCAATTGCCCATTTTCATCTGGTCAGAACATTTCGACACCAAAGGAGATTTCCGGTTTGCCGGAACCAGGGACAGCAGTTTGTATACCTGCCAGAACAAGGAGAATAAGGAAGTGGTCGTCCGTGATTTTACTCCGGGCATGAAGTTGAGAAAGCAAAGTAGTTTGTCTTATGGAGGCAATGATAACCCAGGACATTTTCTTATTTCTTTTATTTCAGATACGGGCCTTGTGCATATCAGTTATCTGCAGGACAAAAAGAAAGACTCCATCTTTATTTTGAAGGGTGGCAGGACCATTAGCTCCATGAAGGCGGGTTCCACCAGTTTTGTCCAGGCCTTTTATTCTGCTGACCGGAGCAAATTACTGATCTGTAATTTTTATTTGCACCGGAAGACCAAAATAGCTGACCGTGATTTTATCGTGGTTTCCACTGTTAGCGGTCAGCCGGTTTACAGCGGTAGCTTTTCATATAATTATGTCCTTGTAACCCCGGAGAGTATTGCTATCGATAATTTTGGTAATGCCTACTTTGGATCGGCCAGTTACGAACGGACAGGTGGTACTTTTAGTGCTAAAAGCAAAGCTATTCATCATCTGCAACGATTTACCCCGGAGGGAGCTTCTCAATGGTTTACCTTTAACTTTCCCGGCAGGTATATTCCGGGTATCGACCTGGTACAGGACACTCACAACTACCTCTATATTGCGGGTTTCGCTTATAATGAGGAAGTCAAAGCTTCCCGCACCAGCGAAGCTGACTTGTTTGTGTATCGTATCGATCCCGTTCAACCTGTGTATACCGATTCAATTTATATAGCGGTCAGTGGCTTGTATCCTGAAGGTAAACTGAAAGCTGATGACCGGTTAGGGTACAGCATCCGTGATTTGTTTACCAATTCAACAGGTGGATTTGTAATGGTGGCGGAGCAGTATCAACAGACCATTGGCCAATATTCAAACTCCGAAAAATATAACGATATCGTTTGTATCCGGCTGGATAAAGACCGAAGGTCCGTTTCCGTTGCCCGGATCCCGAAGATGCAGTTTGGTTTTGATAATCCTTCCATTGTGAGTACGATGATCCATGATACCGTATATATACTTTACAATGATCTAAAGGAAAACCTTGAAGCAACCGGCGAAACTTTGAAGTTAGTTGCTAATAAAAAAGAAAAGAACGGGCTTTTCCTTGTAACGATTGGACCGGATAACAAGGTGAAGAAGGAACTGCTGTATGGCTATGCTTCCGGTCAGCCGATGCCGGTTATTTTATCCTCTTACCTGATCAATGACCGGACGCTATTCCTTTGTGCTGAGAAGCAGGTGGGCGTTGTAAAATTTTTGCTCCCATGAAAGGTAAGCTTCTGCCAGAAGATATTTTACAACGAATTCATAAGGACTTTCCTGTTGTAACTGACAGGAATGAAATACTTCATTTGTTTGAGTGTGTTGAGCAAGCTGACATCAATGTGGGGATTGAACAATTGCAACGGAGTATACTGGTCATTGCTGCCGGAGATGTCAGGGAGATCAAACAAATATTTAAAACTACTTTCTATGGTGATCCAAGGGATGTGATCATGATCGCTGAAGCGAAGGTTGGTTATCCCGGCAGTTACGGATCATTGCCTTTTCAATAAATTTATTACTGTGAAGAATAAAGATTTATTTTCCCGCTTTATGCATCTGCTGGGTAACTTAACCAAAGATGCCGGACTTATGCCTTTCCAGGATTATGGATTTGCCCGCATCACTCCCGGTCTTGTATTCCAGTTGATCTATGTACACCAACACCGGTTCGGTAACAGCTTTACCATCGAAGTCGTCAGCCGGCCACTTTATTATCCAACTGATGTACTGATACTAACACCGGGCAACCGGTTATATAAATTTGCCAGCAAGGGTAAAGAAGATAAATGGTGGGAATGCACGAACGCTGAACAGGTCCAGGAGAGCTTTACTGAAATCAGGCGGTTACTTCGATTGTATGCTTTTCCTTTTTTTGAAGCCACGAGGTCCGGCAGTGAAATTTTGAAGTCTCGCCGCAAGAATATTTTTGGCCGGAGCCGTTATGGAAAGCAAATTTCCTGGGGTACCCATGAATGGGATCTTTTTGACACCGGACATCTTCATTTATGGAATGGAAACCTGCCTGCTGCAAGGAACTGTCTGAACCAAGCACATGAGCAATTCTCCCCTGATAGCAGGGATTGGGCGAAAGATGCAGCCAGGGATTGCCTGATGTTACTTGCACTTACTGAAAAAGGGGCAACTTATATATCTTCCTACCTGGATCAGATTGTCCGGCAAAGCCGGAGGAATTTGGGGTTGGATAACTGGTCAGCTCCCGTAGGACAGAATATTGATTTTGGCATGCCTTCTTCCAGTGTCATACCGTAAAGCTTTCTGATTTTGCCGACCCATTATCTTATCAATAAGCAGGGGAGGATCATTGATAAAAATTTAAAGGGGTGAACATCTGAAGCAAAAGATAATTGAATTCCCGGGAGATTAAATTCAGGAGGTGTAATCCATTTCATTTTAAAGCTGCTGCCCGAAGGTTAGTAAGTTATTATCAGGATCCAGCAATGAAAATTCCCTTTGTCCCCAGGGTTTGTTTTCCAACTGTCCGTTGGGGTGTATGACTGTTTTGTTGTTTAACAGGTCCCTGAACAGCTTGTCAATTTCCTGCACACGGATATATACTTGTCCGTAGTTGATCAATGGATCAAGATTTTTGTGTTCAAAGAAGTGGATCTGTATCTTGTCTTTTTCCAGCATCAGGTAATTGGTAGTATTACTATTTCCCCATTCCCGGAAACCCAATTGATTGACATAATAATCCCTGGTGACAGATATATTCTGCATGGGTAATTTTGGACAGATGTTTGTAAGCATTAGTTAATTTTTATTGATGATTGGTTACATTTATTTGCTGCCGGACAATCGCTGTTCAATGATTGTTCTCAGGGTTTTAAATTCATTTTCATCATATCCCTTTCCGGTATAGATGATCTTTCCATTCTCAATTAAATAAAACGTTGGCCAAACTGTAACCTGAAAAGCCTGTTCTGTTTCTTTCCCGATCAGGATCACCGGGTAATTCATTTGCAGCACAGGAATAAACTTTTTTATTTCGGCTATTTTTTTCTCCGATGTATCGGTACTGTTCAAACCCAAAATTTGTAAACCTTTGGCCCCAAACTCGGTTTGCAAATTTGCAAGCATCGGTATTGCTTTCAAACAAGGAGGACAGGCGAGGTACCAAAAATCCAGTACTACTAATTTCTTATCTGAAAGATCCCCGGGCTGAAAGGATTTGTTGTTGACGTACTTTCCAGTCCAATGCGGCATTTCTGTTCCGGTGTTTAACAGGGGGACTTCTGATTTTTTTCTTGCCATATCGAAGGGCTCCGGTTCCACGCCCGGTATAAAGCTATAGTGTATCGCTGCCTTTTTATTTTTTAAGCCTACCAGGTTTTTGATGACCAGCTCCTGGTACTCCTGCTGTATACCTTTGTATTCTGCATATCCCTGCATCCTGACGGGAAGGAATGTTTGCTTGTCTATATAGAGGTATCTTTCTGACCGGGTGATCTCTTCGTCAGCTTTGAAGCTGAACTTTATCACATAATATTTTTTGCCCGAGGAACTGCTGTCTGCTAAACGGGAAATATCGATGGCTGCTTTGATCCAGCTACTGACCGGGTCCAGGGAATACAGATAGCTGGGTACGAAGTTTGTTCCGATATTGTTTCGGATAAAATTTCTACCCAATACCTGCGACTTTTCTTTTTTGAGCCAACTTTCTTTTTTATTGGACATGAAGAAATCTTCACCGGTGTAACCCACATCTGTTGACCCATTGGAAACAATGGCATGGTACTTTAAAATGGTATCCTCCTGTTTTTTGAGTACCCGGCAATGCCTTGTATAGAAATCTGTCGTATCGGTATTGTCAAAGAATTTCATTTTAAAGCTGGCGTCGTATTCAAAGCCGTCAAACTCCCGCAGGCGGCTGATACATTTTTGCAGGACCGGGTCGATGGACTGGGCATATAAAGTTGTGCCACCGCTGCTTAACAGGGTGAAACCTGAAAAAAGGAAAAAGAGAAGTCTTGTAATTTTCATGGTGAAGGGAGATTAAGATTGAAGGTAAGCCGCTCCGACTGACCGTGAAAACGTAAATGTGTGAACTGCGTGCAGCCGCTACGGAAAGGCAGTTTTTGTCAACGAAAACAAGAGACCCTGGCTACACGGACCAGTTTGTAATGATCACATTCCCTTTCTTATGTCCCGCGTCCACGTACTGATGAGCTTCCATTATTTTATCCGGCGGATAGACCCGGTCTATCACCGGGTGGAATTCATGCTGCTCAATCATCTGGTGCAGGGATTTGAGGTAAGCCATTTTTTCTGCCGTTACTGAACGAACGGTGCAGAAGCTCCCTCCTTTTTTAAGCAGGCGTCTGGCTGTTGCCGCAGGGAGTTTACCTACTGCATCGAATACGATGTCGAACCTTTCCCTGATCAGGGTCATATCTTCCTTTGTATAATCTATGCACTGGTCAGCCCCGAGTGCTCTCACCAGTGCAAAGTTTTCACTACTGCAAACAGCGGTCACTCTTGCGCAGCCATATTTCGCCACCTGAATAGCACTGGTACCCACACTGCCGGATGCACCATAGATGAGAATATTTTGACCCGTTCCTATTTGCGCTTTGCTGAGCAGGTGGATGGCGGTCATTCCGCCAACAGGGAGGGCCGCCGCTTCTATCATGGACAGTTGCGGCGGCTTTGCTGCGATCACTCCCCGCCTGTGTTTTTCAGGTAGCAAGATGTATTGTGCGTAGGAACCGGTTTTTAATCCTGTCGTTGTACCATAAACTTTGTCACCGGGCCTGAATTGTTTTACCAATGCACCCACCTGTTCCACGGTGCCGGCAAATTCAATACCCAGCACCTGCTGCCTGGGTTTTCGTATTCCATACATCAGGCGGAGCAGTATTGTAAACAAAATGGATCCGGGGTATTTTCCCCTGCGTATCCAGGTCACTCCTGCAGATACGGAAGCCGCTTCCACTTTTATCAACATCTCTTTGTTGCCCGGAACAGGCTTTTCCATTTCCACTAGTTGTAACACCCCGGGAGCTCCATATTTTTTATAAATGACAGCTTTCATCAGTGTATTTCAATTAAAGGTGAACTGCATCTTTATCCGCGATGAAGTTTGGTCCGAAAGGAATGTACTTGTCCATTCGTGCAACAAAAATGTTTCAACGTTCATGGAGTTCCATTAACATAAGTCAAGAAAGGAGAGGGGAGAGATGAGAAAGGATGAAGCTAACGTTACTGTGGCAGAGGTTTCATTTTATATTTTCCCCGTAACTGATTTAGCGGTTCTACATTGAATCTTTTTCTTTCTTCGTCTGTTGCCAGGGTCGTATCCACGGGAGCCAGCAACATTTCACCTGTGTTGTCATCAAACACAAACTGGGTTCCATATTTCTGGTAGCCGGATGTAAACAACAAAAATCTGTCATAGTTTAAGGCGATGATCCTTGGTACCTGCAGGCTCTTGATGGTTGCGGTATCGTTTTGCCGGGTTAGGTCCTCCAGTGCCGCTGAAGATAATTGAAAGGCCAATAAAAAATTCTCGGGACTGATACTGGTGAGTTCTCCCTCACAAATTTTTGCTGCAGTATGTTGTAATATCCAGGCGGCTCTTATTTTGTCCTTCGGGGTTACCACTTTATTTGCAGCCAGCAACTGATAAATCTGCTCCCTGTGCTTTTTATCATACGCTTCCAGGTTCACCGTATCGGTTCTTGCATCAAGTTCCCTGATGGCTATATCTTTTTGATAGAGTTTTTCGATCAGCTGATTATCGTGCTTTTCATCGCTGTTTGCTGTACAACTTAGTATTACCAATACGAGGGCCAGTATACCTGATTTTGTCATCCTTTTTTGGGCGCAAAATGTACCGTCCCTGCCTGTATCCCGTTGACATAAGTTAAGAAATGTAACTTTATTTTACAGGTTGTTGTACCTGCTCCTGTAACCGCTTGCGGATACGGCTGAGCGATTCGGGTTTAATGCCCAGGTAACTGGCCAGCTGGTACTGGGGTACTCTTTGCACCAGGTCGGGTCTTTTGTCCAGTAAATCGAGGTAGCGTTGTTCGGGTGTGCTGGTCCTGAATGCATCAAATGAAGCCTGGTTTTTGGCAAGGAGCTGTTCGGAAAAGATACGGCATAGTTTTTCGAAGTTGGGGAATCTTTCGAAGATCATTTTTTCCATGGAAGGATTGGATACGATGAGCATTGAATTTTCCACGCAGGACAGGTTGTAGTCAGCAGGTTTATCCAAACTTGTATTGCTGGTGATCACGGTTTCAAATTCGGTATAGAAGGCCGTAGTCTTTTCTTCCCCCTCAACAATATAATAGGTGCGGACACAACCACTGATGACAAAGTATGATTCTCTCGACAGGTATCCTTCCCGCAAAATTATTTCCCCTTTCTTATAACTTTTGAACAGGTCCAGGTCCATGATCGCCTGTTTTTCTTCCGGGGACAGGGGCATGTATTGTTCGAGGAATGCAAAGAGTTTTTTTTCCATGTTAGTTTTATTTTCTCCGGTTCACTACGGTTTGCTGTAAAGGTAAAATTATAAAAAAACGTAGCGGAAAATTGAATGTTAAATTAATTCCGGCGTTCCTTGCATTCATTACTATTCAAGCCTGAAGACAACCGGAAGGGCCTGTATGAAGGAAGCTAATTCACCATCCCTCTTGCCGGGTAACCATGGCGGCATCCTGTTCACGACCCTGATCGCTTCTGCATCGAGTTGCGGCGAAATACTTTTATATAATTTAACAGCTGTAATTGATCCGTCTGTATTCACCGTGAAGAGGACATATACCGTCCCCTGGATCTCCTGTATTTTTGCCAGGGGAGGATATTTGAGATTTCTCCACAGGAATTTTCGCAAGGAATCCTCTCCACCGGGAAATTGGGGTTGTTGCTCATAGGCAAACCATGCTGTATCTTTTCCCTCCTTTGTATAACATGATCCCGTAACTAACGTATCATTCCTGTAGATGTCCCTTCGTTTAACTGCGCCGCCCGGCCAGCGGGTAATAAAGTTACCCTCCATTTTATTATTCACATAACTGATCTCCCTGGTTACTCCTGTTTTTGGGAAATAATCGAAGCTGATACCTTCCTTTATCAGTTTCTTAAAATCAGAATAATTTTTTTCCACGAGCAACTGCCCATTCGCGGCGTGCCGGGTCATCTTGACCCGGTTGCTGTCTTCCCGGTCATAGTTTCTTACCGTATAGTATTCTGCTGAATCTATAAAGTTTGTTTGCTGATGGGATTTGGTGAAATATGCCGTGTCCGCTTTTTTCCAGGAAGACTGGGAATACACAGCCATATTAAGGCTGCCAATTGCAATAAGGGTACAGATTATATGTTTCATCTTCTCAATTACTAAAACCTAACTTTATTTTATACCGGGCGGCTCCAGGTCCGAAGTATTGCTCCAGTTTCAGTACCTCCCTTGTTTTTTTACTGATCCAGAAGATTTCTTTATTGCCCGGAGACTCATGTTCCAGTATCCAGCATTTTATTTTTTGCCCGTCGTATCCTTCCAAATCCGCTTCCCCTTTTACCGTATAGGCGACGGTTTGAAAATCTGAAGCGGTTCCGGGATCATAAAACGGGATCACGAAAGTAACTCCTTTTCTATATGGTAAAGTTGGAAATGTTTCCAGGTCCAGGTGCCAGTTCAGGTAATATTTATCAACGGATGATTTATAACCCTCCCATATTTTCTTTGCCTGTTTTGCCGTGTCTGCATCACCCAATAGCCTGCCATTGTACTCCACTGTTTTATCTTTCATATTCACGATGGTGGATGTGATTGACTTTGCCGTTGCTGTGCGGCCGGCCAGTACTTTCCACCAGGTATGGTGGTACAGCGGTTGCATTGTTTTTATATCCGAGTACGATTTTACGATGTGCATGATACTGTCCTTGTCTTCCCATTGCTGGGTGATCTCCAGGGCCGGGGTTCCATTATAGTCAGTTCGCTTAATCGTCCGGGTCCAAAACTGTGCCATCGAGCGGACCGTATCTTTTTTCATTTTAAAATAAACAAGATAGCGGTGTGTTCCTTCCCGGAGAACAGCTGTATTGATATCTTTAGCACTGATGTGCAGGGTGTCACCTGTTTGTCCGTTCAGGATCGCAGCGTGGATCAGCAGGATGCTGCCCAGCAAGAGTTTTACTTTCATGTACATTTATTTGTGCTAAAATGAAAATATATCCGCAACAATAGCCGGGGAATTTTATAAAGTGATTTTTTTGCGGGTTCATTTCGTGTACACTAATTGCCTTTTCGTAGCTGTTCAGCCATTTTCGTTGACATTTTTCACCTGTTCGTGTGAATTTCGTTTATATTACCTGCGGTAATGCAATTGTATGAATGGTTTTCTTCAACGTCCTTTTGTCACCAGTTTACTGATCGGTCTATCCTATTTCCTGCTTTGGGCCGTGGCGATCATCATTTCGGTTGATTATAATTCATCCGAATTCGGCCAGGCTTTTACTTATACGTGCTGGCAAAACGGATATGGCCTGCTGCTAAGCCTGCTCCTGTTTCATGTGCTACTGCCTTTTATCAATACCCGAAAAAAAAAAGTTGCCTGGGCCATCCTGTCCGGTCTCTTCTTTTTGGTCCTTCTATCTGTTGTTTACCAGCTATGGCTGCGGTTGGGGATGCAGATCGGGACCTACCCGGTGATCGAAAAAGAAATGCTGACCAGCGGTTACGTGGTCCGTGGTATCATTTACCTGTTGTATGGGGTTGCTTATTTCACCACGATCAAATTACTGATACATATTGTCAGGCTGAAGGACCGGAATAACCGGCTGCAACTGGAAAAGAAAAATGCAGAGCTGAGTTACCTGAAATCACAAACCAACCCGCATTTTCTTTTTAATACACTTCATAATCTTTATTCCCTGGCTGAAGAAAGATCACCCCTTACTGCCGGTGCAATTTTGCGGTTGTCGGATATCCTGCGCTTCATGCTCTATGAATCGGAGGCCTCTTTGATTTCTATCGGGAAGGAAATGAAAATTATCCGTGAATATATTGAACTGGAAAGAATGCGCTATGATGATACCCTTTCTATTTCCATCAGTGAAGAGGTGGATGATAACGGCCAGCTGGTGCCGCCTTTATTGCTGATCCCCCTGGTGGAGAATGCTTTTAAACATGGCGTTTCGGAAACCATTAACCAGCCTTATATCCGCATCCGTTTAGCGGTGAAAGAAAAGGTACTGACGTTTACGGTGGAAAATTCCAAAAGCAGTAAGGAACATTCCGGCCAACTGAAGGTCAATATCGGGTTGGGTAACCTGCGCCGTCAACTGGATCTTTTATTTGCTGATTATTCCCTGGATATCCTTAACGAAGCAACGGGTTTCCAGGTCTGCTTGTCTATTCATCTTGACAGTTATGGAAAAGTATAAAGTTATGATCGTGGAGGATGAACCTCCTGCCATTAATATCCTGCGGAATTATATTCAGCGGGTACCTCATCTCGAACCCGGGGGCGAATTCAGGGAAGCCACCAGTGCCGGGCGGCAGCTGCAACAGGTCCCTATCGATATCCTGTTCCTGGATATTCATTTGCCCGAACTGAAGGGGCTTGATTTCCTGCGCACCCTCACGAAGCGGCCGGCGGTTATCCTGACCACCGCATATCACCAGTATGCCATCGAGGGATTTGAATTAGGTGTAACTGATTACCTGCTGAAACCTTTCTCTTTTGATCGTTTCCTGCTCGCAGTGAATAAAGCTATCCGGGATATCAAATCGGAACAGGCATTGGCGCAGCGTTCTGCAGCCGCCAATGATTTCCTGCTCATCTCGGTCGATCGCAGAAAGGTAAGGATTGCGTTTGACGATATTCTATATATTGAAAGCAGCAGGGAAGCGGTGAAGATCTTCACTTTAAAGACCAGCTATTTCTGTAGGATCAGGACAAAGGTCCTGGAAAAAATGCTTCCTCCCGAACGGTTCAAACGTATCCAGCGATCCTTCATCGTGGCTCTTGATAAAATCGAAGCTTTTAATAAGGAGTATGTTGAAATCAACGGAAAGCGTATCCCTATCGGGATCGGCTACAGGAATGGAATGACCTACTTCACCAACAAGTAAGGTAAGTCATTCCCGGTGTTCTTCATTGATCAGCAACTGCCCGCGGTTTATTTCTGTGGATTGTCGCAAGGTTCAGTAGCAATTTCTTTAAAGATCATATTGGTGAGGGGAGGATCGTTGGCAACCGCCTGGCACTGGAAACAATCTGCAGGCGGGAGGGGTTGTCCTGTTTTCTCCATCTTCACATACAGGGTACTGTATTCTCCCTTCGTGATGGCGGCAATTTCACAGGTATTAAAACAATTCACCACGTTCCTGTATGCCTGACCGCTGTTGACATCCAGCCAGGTATTATCCCCGAGCAGTTCATCGGTGAGCAACTGGAAGATCACCCGGTCACAATCATACCGTATCACTTTTGCAGCTATCAACTGGCAATCTTCTTTGGGCTTGCAGCAGGATGAAAGGGAAGTTACGATCGCTACGAATGCTATTAGTTTTTTCATATCGTTGTTTTCAAGCTTAACAACCGGGACTTGTTTTCCGTTGCATGTACTTTATTTCCATTGCATAAAAAAAATAGCAGGTAGTAGAAACTACCTGCGTACGTTATCAACCACGATAACGACAGTTGGATCTTCTCCAACCAAACTAACCAATTTGTATCTTCTTTATTATTTACTGCTGTTCAGAAGATTTCTATAAGCCTCTTGATTTTTCCTGACGACAGCAATTAACTTTATTTCGTTGCCTTTGTAATTTTATCTTCCTCAAAAGGCCCGGCTTCTTATTGCTTTGTTTATTTGTAACTATTTTATTTTGAAAAGGGGAACGCCTATTTTAACAGCAGCATAATACTGGCGCTTGTTATACCAGTAACAGGCATTAGGAGAACTGATACCTATTGCTCCTCCCTGCAGATCCAAACTGAGATCTATTTTCCGGAACGAATAACCGGTGCCCAGTGCATACATGAAAGCCAGCACCGAAGGTCTGGCCAGATCTTCCCCGATATTGAACTTACCACCTAATTCGCCCAGTCCTGCACGGGGCTCGAGGAAGAATTTATTCCAGTATTTCCTGTACCCGATCATGACCGGTATCATCCTTGTTTTGGTTTCGAAACCATTAAATGGTTTTTTAGTTGAGCAAAGGCTGATATAACCCAATGAAAGGCTGAGTGCCGAAGTAGGGGTGATCTTTTTTGCCGCAGTAATTCCGAAGCCCGGTCCGATCATTCCTCCGTTGCCATACCCGGCATAGATGCCGGCCTGTGCGGAAAAGGCCACGGGTTCTTTCTGTGCATGGGTGCTGAGCTGAGGGCCCACTAATGTGAAAATAAGAATGTACATTGAAGTTTTCATGTTGTTGTATTTTAATTGGATGAAATCCCGGGTACTGTTTAAAAAAACATGACCAGGGCAGAACGGGTAAAACTGCCTGCATTATCAGCAGTGGCTGTCGTAGTCGAAGTCACGATACCGCCTTTTTTTATTACCAGGGTGACCTGCTGGCCGGGTGTGCCGCCATTACCGGATATGGCAAAGGTCGCTGCGGTAAATCCTGCATTGTATGTGATCTCTTTTGACCAGGGAAGAGCCGGAACGCTTTCATTGGCGGTTCCGCCCGTTGCTGTTGTATAGGAAGCGAATTTTGTACCCGTGTAGTTGCCGGTCAATTCATAGGTCACCACCCTGGAGTTATTGTTATCGTCTTTGTCCTTGCTGCAGGAAATGGTTACCGATATCAAAAGCAGGAGAGTCGTGTATTTTAAAATTGTTGTTTTCATTTGATTTTTTTGATTTACAGGAAAAGAATTAAAGAGGGGCATCCTGTCCAGGAATGGAAGGATGCCCGGTATTCAACCTTAACCACTACACTTGATCTGGTTGATTTCTATCCCAACTACAGTTTTACTAATGTCTGAATGAAGCGGTCCCCCGGCACGGTGACGTTCTCCGTGTAACAAACCAGGGTTTTGCAATCATAACTTTGAATGGTGCCGTTCACGACTGCATCACTGGTAATTATATTTCCGTTCAGTGTCCAGGTACCATTATCCGTACCCGCCGGTGTGCAAACAGTCCCGGCATCGGTATAGATCCAGGTACCATCATTTTTGAGTTGAATGATATCATCTTTTTCGCAGGGGTCCAGGAAGGCCATAAAATCCACCGGTGCTGAGGTGGGGGTCATCTTGTATTCAATGGATCGCAGTTTATAGCTTCCGCTGATGCCGGCGGTGGTCCTTTCGCAGGGTTGAGCTGATTTTTCTTTTTTGCAGGAGGCCAGTGAAACAAAGGTAACGAAGCACAGAAGAGTCCATTTTTTCATTTTCATATTCGTGTTTTTAAAGGTTACGTGTATAATAATAAAGACAGACTTGTGTGTGGCCAGTCAATGTTATTTACATCGAAATTAGAAGTAAGAATGGTTCAGCTTCTAATTGTGCGGCTGTTTCTGTGGATGAAAATTTCCTTTCTGTAGGTTTATTTACAACGGGAGACGGGAGCTATGATTTAGCAGAGTGATCTTTGGATTTTATTAACAATCCCGGTGAGCGAGTGAACATTATTTACTGTACAACTTCATCCTCCGATCTTGTGGCGGTATAGTAACAAAAGTGCAATTGTCAGAAGAGATAAAAATGTACCAGCCGGTACATACCACAACGTAAGGATGCTTATGGTAATACTATATGTAAATGCCCAACCTTTATTTGTCCACAGCGCATACAACTCAATCAGCCAAAGGATACCAAATGCTATAAATAGCCATCCCAGTTTAAAGACATCCACATTCAGTTTATAAAATAACTCCGCCCAGGGACCCGGCTTTGCCGGACCCATGTATTTTCCTTTCAGGCTGACATAAATTCCGTCGATGAGCATGTAACCAGCATTCAACAGACCTGCTATGGTGAGCAGTATTTTCATTTCCCTATTTCTTATTACTGCCTGGTTGATTCATTTTCTGTTCCCAGACCAGGTTATCTTTTTTGTCAAAGTATTTTGCGCCCACAAAGTTCACACTGTCCTTATTCCGGAATATTTCACTGTTCGATTTGCCAAAGCCAAGCACCAACTTCCCATTGGCATCCTGCAATATCAAAGCACGGGTTCCGTCCGACAATACTAATGCATGAAAAGCTTCCCTGCCATTCCCGGGATCATCAAGTCCTAATGCCACCCCGCTTCGTCCATCGTCGAAGCTGTGCGTACCAAAACCACCTACTTCCATTCCTTTTTGGTTATTCAAAAGGATACCCGTTGGCAGAAATATTCTTCTTCCCACATTGGGATCCGATAATTGATCTCCCATTTGCATTACATCTATTCCCTTTTCATTCATGACCACCATCCCAAATGCACTATGCCGGTATTTTTTGTACCATTCCATATACTGGTTTGGGTCTTTCGCCACATCACTGGCAAAATATTTTCTTACCAACGCCGTATCGGTTCTCACCCTGTTCTTTGAATACGGTATCGGAGCCCCGATCAGGATTCTGTCTTTCCCATTTTCATCTTCAATGATTATTCCCTTCGCCCTGATCAGATCAAATTTATCAGTTTTTGCAAATCCGAGACCAAAAACGGCCAGCAGGGTGACGCTGACAAATCCTATAAAGAGCCGCTTCGTCCTTCTATAGCGATTTTCCATTTCCTGTAGTTTGTTTAAAATTTCCTGTTCCATTTATGGGTTGATTTTTTATATACTTCTTGTTATGTCCAACGAAGTTATGTGCAGGGAGGAAGGCAGTAGAAAATGCAAACCTGTTTCTATTGCTGGAAATCCCCCTTCTGTAGATTGTTTACAGAAGGGGAGCTGCAGTTCGTGCAATCCCAGCCAGCTTCTACCTGTAATACTGCCCCGGGAACGCCTGTTGGTTTTGCCCGGTGAATTCTTAGGTCAGATTTTATGCACACTTATTCTTTCTGGTTTCAAAATCAGTCCGGTTTCTATTGCAAGCTGGCAATTTTCCTTATCCACGCTTCTATAAAACCGGCCACTTCTTCCCAGTCATCCTGCACACAAATACAATGAGAACGTCCCTTGAATTCTTTAAAGTCTGTAACACTTTCCCTGTCCGTATAGGCTTTCACATTCTTCCTGGTTAAGCTGATGGGTATGATGTGATCTTTTTCTGCACTTACGAATAAAAGGGGTTTATGTGGTTTGGTAAAATCAATTTTTCCGTCACTGAAACGGCTGCTTCTTGGAATGTTGCGGCTTTCCGGAACAATTGCTTTTTCATAAATCTGATCTGATTGCATACGGGTCAGTGTGTTGCAAATGGCATAATGAAACCATTCTTTTGTCCCGCAATATATACTGTTCCCTTTGAGCGGATTGATCACCCCGATATTGGATTTTATAAAACTCCATTGCAGACTTAAAACTCCCGGTGGTGAAGCGGAGGTAATACAAATTCCCATCGAGCCTTTTTCTGCCTGGATTAGTTGCTGTACAATAAGCCCACCCATTGAATGACCCACTAAAATCGGACATCCAATACCTGGCTGATCAATGAATTTTGTGTAATGCTCCACTACGTCCCTGAGCCGGATTGCTGCAAGACGTTTATCCGGATTTTCCCGGAGCTGCGCTGGAATTCCTTCGTGGTAAGGATAATCCGGGGTATGACAATTATATCCAAGGTTCTCAAAAAATAGCTTCCATTCTTTCCAACTATGCGCATTTTCATGCAATCCGTGTATAAAAACAATTGTTCTGGATTTCATCCGGTTGTTCCGTTTTGTTATCAAAATTGTTGATGGAGCCAGCCTTACTGTTGGCAATCAGCCCGGTCCTGCTTTCTTTACCCGGTAAATTTAAGTCGGGTACTATTTCCGTTCTGCTTTTTATACTGATTCTGTAGTTCAAAAACGGCATTCTGTTTACAGTCCCTTTTCATTTTGTCTTTAACGACAGATTAGCAGGAACGCTATACAGTGCCAACCTGAATTAATAGTACAAAGAATAAAGTTGGCTGCTACGATACTGATACCTATTGGGGGGATGTCAGCCGCCGTAATTTTCTTTTAGTTTTCTCATCATTAACCGTACCCCCTGCTGCGTATCAGCGTTGAAAGAATTGGTGAAGATAATGTACGCTTTGCTTTTCAGCCGGTCTATATGTACAATCGTGAAATAAGTAAATGCGCCTGTTCCCGAATGCACGGAAAGTTCGTTGCCATTTTCAATAATGTTAAACCAGCCCAGTGAATAATGTTCCCATCCTGTATGGATCAATTTATAGGTTGCGGCTTCAAGGTAGTTATTATGACCTTTCAGCCCTTTTAAATTAAGTTGGATGAATTTAAGGTAGTCTTTGAGTGTAAGGTTAAGATCTCCTGCCGGTTCTGTATAGTCTAAGTGATAATCAACCGTGGAAGGTACCGGTGAAAGTTTTCCATTTTCGAAGGAATGGCCCCAGGTATCTTTTCGTTTCTGGTTTTCCGGCCAGGATAATTTTACCTTTAATTTCAAATCTTTGTTGAATACTTTATTCATTAACTGTTCCCAACTTTTCCCCGTTACCTTTTCAACCATCAGCGTGGCCAGGGTATATCCCGCATTGGAATAAATAAACGGATTATTTGCATCGGGTAGTACCGCTTCCAGCGTTAACACGAATTTTCCGAATTGCTCCCTTCTTTGCTGGTTAGTCCCTTTGAATGCCGGTATTACCGGGTCATTTTCTACCTGGAAGGGCTGAATGCCGGCCCGGTGTACCAATAGGTCCTGGAGCGTCATATTCACATAGGCTGTCTTGCTTTGGTTTTTCCATTCGGGGAAGATGTCAAAGAATTTTGTTGTCCATTTTAATTTACCTTTTTCAACATATTTCGCAATCATAAAGGCGGTCATGGCTTTGGTATTGGAACCAATATGGAACCGGTCTTCCAATGTTGCTGTATCAGGCAGGTTGACCGAATGTTTACCCAGTGCTGCTATTTCCAGGATTTGCTGATCATCCACCACTGCATAGCTCATTTCTGGAATCGCATATACTTTTCGGACAGAGTCCGCAAACTGAATTGATTTTTGTCCGGTAGCGGTTATCCAATTCATAGTTAATAAGGCAATAGAGAGCACCCTGATCATCATAAATATATCATTTTACTATTTTGTTATTACATTCCAGCGATTAATGATAAGTCAATTAGTATTCTCACTACCAGCAGTACCAGGCAGGTCAGCGACCCATAGATCAATCCCCAGGCCAGGTTCTTATATCCTGTTTTGTTTCTTAACAACAGTCCTGCACCAAGCGTTACCAGGACTAAACCAGGAATAACAAAGGGTGCCTGCCCGATCCAATTCAATTGGAAGTTGGTCCAATAAATTGAAGTAATTGAGGAAACAGTTAACAGGAAGGGAATGATTTTTTTCAACTTCAAGAATAAATTTATTGTGTAATTGTTGATGACAAATGTATGGCAGTGTTGCGCCGGGTGATTTGACCTAGGTCAAGGGCTTAGTTTTTTTCTTATCCTGCTTAATCTTTCCTGGGTGATACCCAAATAAGCTGCAATGTGCATTAGGGGGATTTTTTCAACCAGTTGGGGTTGCTTCAATAATAAGTTAGAATACCGCTGTTCTGCCGTTAGGGAAAGGGTCTCTATCACCCTGTTCTCCAAAATTGAAATGTAGTTAGCCATGATATTGTTAAAGATGCCGGCATACTTTTGCGGAGAGCAGGCTTTCTGGAAATCTTTCAATTCACAGATCAATACAGTGCTGTCCAGCACGGCCTCGATGGCAAAGTTATTTGCCATTCCTTTTAGCAGGGAGGCAGGGCAGCAATCGATGTCGCCTTCAAAAGTAAATCCAAGAATATAAGTTCTGTCTTTTTGCCGGATACTAGTTTTGAAGGCGCCACTCTGGATGTAAAAGAAATAAGAAGGATGGGCCCGGTAGCGTATGATCGTTTCCCCTTTCTTAATTGTTTTCTCTTTTCCAATTTTCCGGATGATCGAAAGGAAGTACCTGCTTTGTTTCTCGGGTATATTGCTAAAGAGGAATTCCGGGGAGATCATACAGTTATGTTGGGAAACAAATATATTGCTTTCCCCGTTCGTTGTATCCCAGTACCAGCTAATTGCCTGCAGGCAGCAAATAATTTACCTGTTTCCTTGTACACTTTGCTGAAGCCAGCCTTCATAAGTCATTTCAAATTTCGTTTCGTCTGTTCCGTGAAGTCCGACTTCTTTCCAACCGGCTTTTTTATAAAACATTTCAGCCCTCGTGTTGAATGCGGTCCCTAACCAGGCTTTTTGTTTTGTTTGGGAGAAATACCAATCCAGCATCCTTTTATGCAATTGACGGCCGATGCCCCTGCCTTCAAAGTTGGGATCAATAAACAAGGCCCAAATATTATTTTCCTGTAAGTCAACGATTGCAAAACCAACTACTGTATTGTCTATTTCGCAAACCCAACCTTTACCCCTGACTGTAATAAATTCTTCACAGTCCCGGTCTGTAACGAGGTTTGGATCCGATAAAGTATTTTCTTTTACAGCGTTTCGAACCACTTGAATTTGTTTTATGTCGTCAATTTCAGCTTCTCTGATCAGCATAACCTATTTAGTATATTTTTGTCAAAGACTATTTTCTCTATCGTCCCATTCCCGCTTCAGCATGGCGTATTGAAATTCACTTCCCCATTTTCCTTTAAAGAAAATGTTTTCAATAAAGTGCCCCTCTTGTCTAAACCCTGTACTTTTTAACAGGTTAATTGAAGCCCCATTTTCCACATCCACAATTTCGGCCACCCTGTGTATTTTCTTTGTGTCAAATAAAAATGTCAAGATGCCCAATAAAGCTTCCTTTGCGAAACCTTTTTTTTGTTCGGCCGGTGAAATGGTAATACCTATTTCTGCGATTCTTGTGTTATACTGGTCAAGTTTAATGGCACAGTCCCCGATAAGTTTTCTTGTTTCACTATATTCAATTCCGTACTGTACCCATTCCCCGGCTTTTCCGAAATATTTTGCTGAGTTATCTTTAATAAATACTTCAGCCTGCTCTATTGTCATAACATCAAAACCCTGATATTTCGTGACTTCCGGATTTGACCTGTAACTATGAAAGTCAGCCAGGTCTGATAATTTGAGGTGCCGTATAATAAGCCTTGTTGTTTGTATATTCAATATTTCCATGGAATGAATTTCTGTTTTTTATGACTTGCCAGTTTATTCGCAAATTATCACTTAAAAATTATATCCGAAGTGCAGCCCTGGTTCAGGTGTCCATTTTGGCCACTTGTCATCCTTTTGTTTAAAACCATCCGGCATTTCAGTGAAATATGGACGGCCGGCAACACCCAAAGACGGCTCTATAAAGAACCTATCTTTAAATAGTTTAACGTGGTATCCAACCCGGTACGTGTTGAATATAATGAAGCCATCACCCACCTTATTACCGTTTTCATTCTTATAAGTTTGCCACATCGGCGCTACGTGTACTGCTGCGTAAAGGTTTTTCCAAAGGTATCTTTGGTAAGCCAGACCAAAACCATGTTCCCTGATATGACCAGGAAATTTCTCTTCCACTCTTCCGTAGGCCTCATTATAAAAAGGATTAATGCCCAATGGCCAGGCATGTTTCCAGGTTATCAGTTCGAGTGAAATGACATCCTTCCCTGTAATACGATAGCCTGCATTAAGCTGAACAAATCCCGGCGGGTTTACTTTGTCAAAATTACCTAACAGAAACAACGTGCTTCCGACGTACCACCTTTTATAACTGCTGTCCGTTTTGGCATATTGTGCCTGGAGTTGGAGTAGGTTTGTCATCATTAGCACAAAACCAATAAATATCTTTTTCATTTCTTTTCTTTTAAGGTGAAACGATACTACAAAGGTGAATGAACGGATTGCCATACCCCGTTAACTTAAGTTAAGAAATATGGTTAACCCTTTTTTGACAGGAATTCCAGCTTTTAGTGTGCTTGCCAAGTGAGGCTTGATGCCCAAATTTACATCAGTGCCTGGGGCTATCGGTTACTGATGCCCGCTATCTCTTTTTTCTTTTGAAATTCAAATTATACCCAATATCAAGCCCTGGCTGAATAAAATAGTTTTGCCATTTTCTTTCCACTGCTTTAAATGATCCCGGTACATTTGTTCTTACCGGCCAATAACTGACTCCGATGGCTGGCTCAAAAAAGAAGCGGTTCTTGAAAAAGGTAAACTGGTAACCCAGGTAAAAGTCCAGGTATAAGGTGTAGCCGTTTCCAATCTTCTTTTTACTCTGATCCATGTATTTTTCAAATGCATTCAGTGCCTGCACGGAGGTATAAGCACCTTTCCACCAAAATCGCTGGTATCCTATTGTTGGTGCGAGTATGCGTGCATGACCGGGATAATTCTCTCCCGGTTCATCAAATGAGGGTGAGCTGAAAGGGATACCCAGTGGCCAGGCGTAAATAGATCTTTTAAACCGAAAGGAAATAACATCTTTAGGTGTGATCCTGTACCCGACATTTACCTGTACATACTCAGGGTTATTTACTTTATCTAAATTTCCCAATAAGTATAGTGTGCTGCCAACGAACCATCGCTTGTAATTGCTGTCCTGGTTTTGTGCATGTACCTTCGTACTACCGGTCCAGAGCAAGGCGAGCCCTATCCATAAAATTCTCTTTTGCATATCTATTCTTTTAATGTGTTTCGATATCGCAAAAGTAGATGGGAGGGGTGCGGGACGCCGTTCACTTAAGTTAAGAAATGCGCTTATAGCTCTTTTTCTCAAGAATTCTTGTTCTCAGCCTGCTTAATGATTGCGGTTTGATCCCTAAATAGCTCGCTAACTGGTGTTGCGGAACCCGCTGAACAAGATCCGGTCTTTTTTCCAGTAAGTTCAGGTATCGTTTTTCAGGAGAAGCTGTTTTGAACTCGTCAAAGTTTATTTGTTGCCTGGTTAACAATTCCGCCGATAATATTCTGCACATTGTTTCAAACTTGGGGAATTTGCTGTTAATTTCTGCCTCCATATCAGTATTTGAAACCGTTAGGATACTGTCTTCCACAGCACTGATGAAATATTCAGAAGGAGCATTATTGATGACACAATGAGGTGTTACCGCGTCCAGTTCTGTATAGAAAGCCGTTGTTTTTTCTTCTCCGTCCATTTGGTAATAGACCCGGATACAGCCTTTTAAGACAAAGAAGCTATCCTTTGAATATTGTCCTTCTTTGAGCAGAACCGTTCCTTTCCTGACTGAGCGAAACAGGTCTAATGAAAGTAATGCGTTCTTCTCCTCTTCTGTCAGGGTAATGTACTTTGCTATAAAGTCAAATAGTGTATTTTTCATTTTGTTGTTGTTGTAACTTCCGCATTCGGCTGTAAGCGTTTTATGAGCAAACGTAAAATTAAATGATAATATATTCCCTCCTGATGTGTTAAAAGGTAAGTAGGTATGAAGTTGATCAGCCAAACGGTTACTTGATCGGTTACCCGGTTCTTTGTTTTCAAACCAGCTTGCCGGCTGGGAGTTTATCATGCAGCTTAGCTCTTTTACAACTTAATAATATGCGCCAGTAGCTCAATGGCAAGGGTAAATCTTAACACAAAAGTTTTTTGATAAGGATTGCAGGTTTAGGAAGGCAGAACTATTACAGGTGTTTTGATTATTTTCTTGTCCGGGGTATATCACAAATCTTTTACCCTCTTGTATAGTTTTATTTTTTGGCCTGAATTCCAAATCCATTCTCGTTTAGCCAGTCTATACACCAGGAGAACCATTTATCACCCCGTGTTTCATTCTCAAGCGCAAAACCATGGCCACCACTCTGGAGAACATGAATTTCGGATTTTACTTTTGCCTTTTGCAAGGCTTCATGAAACAGCAGGCTATGCTGTACAGCTACCCTTGCATCATCGTTTGCATGAAGTAAAAATGTGGGTGCTGTATTTGAAGTAACATGTTTTTCATTGCTAAAATAGTTCAATGCGTCTTCACCAGGATTTTCTCCCAATAATCTGGTTATCGTAGCACTTACTTTGAACTGTGTAAAACTAATAACAGGGTAAACCAATATCATAAAATCAGGACGTAAATTTATCTTTTCCCGGTTGTCAATATAAACATCATCAAGATGTGTGGCTTCTGTTGATGCAAGATGCCCGCCTGCGGAAACTCCTACAAAACCAATTTTATTTGAGTCAATTTTGTATTCTTTTGCCTTCATCCGTACCAGCTTAATAGCCATTTGTGCATCTTGTAGTGGTCCTGTACTTTTATCCTTCATTATTTCATCGCTTGGCAATCGGTATTTTAATACAAAAGTTGTTATTCCTTTACTGGTAAATGCCCTGGCAAAATCTCCGCCTTCATCCACCAGCACCCTGTAACCACCACTTCCCATTATAATTACTGCTGTTCCGGTTTCTGTGCCTTTTTTTGGAGTGTACACCGTCAGGTCAGGAATACTGATTTGTGTAAACAATCCGTTCGTATCCAGATTTTCCCTGTAATTGTCAGGTGTTTTTTTGGAACCAGGTATTTCACCAGCATAAAGAGGGATTACTTTTTCCTGAGCAAGTGATGTGATTTGCAAGAAAGAAAAAAGGAAGGTCGTTAATATACAAATGCTTGCTTTCATTATTTAGTCTTAAAAAGTGAAAAATTCTATTTTTTTGTTTGTCAATTATAGCAAGAGACAAACTCTTGCCGGCGCCCATTGCCTTGTACCTACTTAATAGTTGGTTTTTTTATTCCATTCGGAAACATAATTGTCAGTAATGCAAAGATCAGGAGGAAATTAAATTCCATACCATTACGGCCGGGGCCAACAACAAACCATCCTTGTTTGCCATGAATCAGAATTATGCCCATTACCAATATGAAAATGGTTATAAGCGAAGTGAGCTTTACATATTTATCAGATAATAAACTGCAGACACAGGCCAGGTGCGATAATTTAATTGCCCATGCAACAGGCACTCCCAAAGGGGCAAGACAAATACCCCATTCACATTCATTGAGTGCTTCGCCAAAATCATTTATTCCGCCATTAAACATTGTGGCTACGGCATGGGAAATAAGGAGAGCGGATACAGCCAGACGAAGTAAGAAAGTGTTGTTGGATATAATTTTCATCTTAATTTGTTTATACTATTTGAAAATATCTTTCACTTCGCTTTACAGAAAACTTTTTTGGAAAGATCTGCCATCACTTTACTTTTTTTACAGGAAATAGTATCACTTGCAACCAAGTAAAAACCCAATTCCTTATGCGAGGTAAGTAAGTGCTTAAAGGCGGTGCCAGAAAATTTATACAGACCTATTAAGCCAGTTGATACTGCAAAATTATACGTCAATCAGGAGGTTGAATGTGCAGAAATGCTCAATCCTGGTTTATCGTCCTGAAATTTTGGGGAGATAGGCCATATTCTTTCTTGAATAAACGGCAGAATGCACTTGTATTTTCAAACCCACATGCCAAAGTAATTTCATGAACGGGCATGCCGGAATGCTTTAATAACCTCTCGGCATGGTCAAGCCTGATTCGTGTAAGGTATTGATGGGGAGTGGTCTTGAATACAGCCCTGAACTGCCTGGTCAGTTGTGGGGTGGATAAACAGGCTGCATTGGTGATCATACTCAACCCCGGCTTATCCATAAAAGTTGAATACATGAAGTCTTTTGCGATACATAACCGCTTATAAATTTCCATTCTTGTACTTTGTTTGACAGCCTTAACCTTGCTTGCCCGCCGAACTTCCGTTTTGTGTGTATGAATCAGATCATTAAGCAAAAAGAGTAAATGCTCATCTACCATGTGGGCATCATATCCAAACTCGTCCAGTGCGGAGATGAGATTTTGCAGCTTTTGTTGTAAAGCGAAGTCAATATCCGTAAGGGTTTGGAAAAATTCAGGAGCCTTTCCTTCAATAGCGGGTCCGGCGTCTAACAAGCTTTCTTCGCTATACAAAATATCATGAAATACCTTATAAGCGAATTCTTCCCTAAAAAATATGGAAAGAACTTTAGTTTTCCCCGGGCCATCAATTCTGCTGGAGTATTCCTGGTCGTTATTTAGCACCAGGAACTGGCCGGGTCTTATGGCGACAGGATGATGACCTGTATTATACCATTCTTCTCCACGCAATACTGTTTTAAGTGAGAGGCAGCCTACATGCCGTTCACAATTACTTTTGCGTGCCGATGCGTTGAAAATAATATTATGCTTTTTGAATTTGCTAAAATGTAACGCTTCATTAAACCCTGGTGTTTTGTGGTCTGGCAAACTGGTGAAATACATACAATATTATTTGTTTTACGGCTGTTTAAAGGTAGAGGGTTTCAAAAAAACAGAATCACAAAATTTATCTAGCAGTAAAATCTGCCATTTACTTATTCATGTTTGTTTTCCATAAAAAACCGAAGGTATTTCCTGTTCTTGTAACGCATTCTTTATTATCCTGCCGGCTATTTCTTAGGAGGTGGCTCCCGAACCTTCGGCTGACACGTCACTGGCGCTGGCGGGCACCGTCCGGACTATTCTTGCTTTACTAAGCACCCTGACACCTACGCTCCAGCAGGTGATCCGGCTGTATTATTTTGATAGGTAAATATCTTCTTTTCAATTTCGCAGAAAATTTCCTGCCTTTTGCAGAACAGATTTTCCGGCCCGTTATAGCCCGTCTACTTTGCAGCCGAATTAATTTTTCCGGTATGCAGTACTGTGTTGAAACCCATCTCCTGCGGCACCAGTTCCGAAACCAGGTCGTGGTGGATGATCTTTCGCTCCAGGTACCTAATCATAGTATCTATGGATTCCTGGGCCCGAACGGGGCGGGGAAGACCAGTACCCTGCGGTTGCTCACGGGCCTTTTGCGCAAGCAGCAAGGCAGCATTCAACTGTTTGGCAAAGTATTGGAAAATAACAGGGCCGCTATTTTGCAGGGGACCGGGACCCTGATCGAATCTCCATCTGTGTATAGCAACCTGACTGCTGCTGAAAATCTGAAAGTATGGCAATCCTATTTCCGTTGTCCAGATCACCGCATTGCCCAGGTTTTGCAAACCGTTGGTCTTGCTGATACCGGTACTAAAAAAGCCGGAGAGTTTTCATTGGGGATGAAACAACGTTTGGGTATTGCGATCACCTTATTGAATCAACCCTCCCTGCTGATCCTCGACGAACCTACGAATGGGCTTGATCCCGAAGGGATCATCGAGATCAGGACCCTGCTGCAACAATTAAACAAGGAAGAAGGGATCACGATCCTGGTTTCAAGTCACCTGTTAGCAGAAATTGAAAAATTAGTGAGCCATCTTGGTATTATACATAAAGGGAAACTCCTTTTCCAGGGGCCGCTGGAAGATCTCAGCCAACAGCAGTTTTTTTCCCGGCTCTGTATCGAGACCGATGATAATGCGAGAGCCGCTGCGATCCTTGCTCAATCGGGTTTCAACGGACAGTTGGAAGGAGACAAGCTTATATTGCCCCTGCCGTCCCGCGAACAAATTGCCCAGTTGAATTTCACGCTTATCGGTGCTGGCCTTGCTGTGTATTCCCTGCAGGTGAACCAGCGGGACCTGGAAACTATTTTTATTGACCTTATCAATCAACCTCAATGAGTTCTTTATTATTCCCTGCGATCAGGGCCGAATGGATGAAGCAGAAAAGAACTTTTTCTCATTGGCTGGTGATCGCCGGTGGGTTTTTTATTCCCCTTGTCATTTGTATCGTTCTTTTCGTTTACCCGGACCGGTACCTGGGCCTGCAGCGAAGCGGCCGTTTCTGGGAACTGCTTTTTGATAAGGGATGGAATATGCTCTGTTTGTTTTTTTTACCGATGGGAGTGGTGCTGGCCACGAGCCTGATCACACAACTTGAATTCCGGAACAATACCTGGAAGCAATTACATGCCACACCGGCATCTTACCCGACGATCTTTTTTTCCAAGCTGATCGTGCTGCTGCTGATGCTGGCGGAATTGTTTGTCCTGTTCACTGCCGGACTCCTGGTCGTAGCTTTTGTACCCCCTCTGTTTTACACGGACCTTTCTTTTACGTGGGACCCGGTTCCGGTACATCACCTGGTTACCACTAACCTGCATTATTATATACTTAGTATTCCGCTGTTGTTGCTGCAATACCTAGTCAGCCTGCAAGCCCGGAGTTTTTTAATTCCCATCGGTACCGGACTTGCGCTTGTTGTTTTCGGTATGTTTATCCTGTCGTGGAAGTATGCCTATGTGATGCCTTCTGCCTTTACCGCATTGTATTATATTCGCTGCCCGCAGGAACCCGGCTTGCTGCAACGGTTATATCTTTTTAGTTTGTTGTACAGCGTCGTACTTTTAATCAGCGGATACCTGCTGTATGTTTACAAGCAACGGATATAGGTTCCGGACAAACGATGAAGAAGAAGTATATCATTTTATTTCATGCCATCTACTGGTTACTCTACCTGCTGGTGATCCTTGTATTCCTGTTTTTTTTACAGGGCGTCAGTGCGAACCGGTTTATCATGAGCCAACGGCAATTGCTGAATGTGGTTACGATCACGGTGCCGCTGCTGGTGCTGCCTTCTATCCTGCATTTTTATTTTTCTTACCACTGGCTATTTACCCGTTACCTGTCCCGCAAGCAAATTTGGAAACTTTGCCTGAGAAGCGCCGGTGCTGCCATACTCTTCGCTGCCAGCGGTATGGGGCTGTTGCAGCTGATCACCGGCGGAGAAGTGTTCCGGCGTATGCATATTTATGACCTGCTGCTCCTGCTATCGATCCTTGGGATCATCTGTGTCTTACATGGATTGATGGGCCTGCTGCTGAAAGGGTTTATTGTCTGGTACGAGGATATTGCCCTGAAAGAACAATTGCGGACCCGAAATGCGGAAACGGAAATGGCGCTGGTCAAAGCCAAGTTGCACCCGCATTTTTTATTTAATACGATCAACAATATTGATGTCCTGATCTGTAAAGATGCTGACCAGGCCTCCCGGTATCTTAACCAATTGTCGGATATCCTGCGTTTCATGTTGTACGGAACAAATCTGGATTCGATACCGTTGACGAAGGAGCTGGAGTATATCGATAAGTATATTGCCCTGCAGCGTATCCGCAATGCCAATACTGCTTTTGTACGGTTCGAGCTGTCCGGTGATCCGGGTGACTGGACCATCGCCCCGATGCTGTTCATTCCCTTTATTGAAAATGCTTTTAAGTATGCCGGGTATCTTCCTCATCCCGATGCGATTGTTATTACGCTTTTTGCGGATGATGATGCTCTGCGTTTTCGCTGTAAAAATAAATTTGAACCGGTTAGTACAGATAAGGGTGAGGAGGGTGGTATGGGTAATGCACTCATGCAACAACGGATAGCCTTGTTGTACCCTCAACAGCACCGGTTGTTTTTTTCTTCCGAAAACGGAAACTATTCAGTGGACTTAACAATTTATAAAAATGCCCATTAGCTGTGTTGTGATCGAGGATGAGCCACTGGCACTGGAACGGACCTGTGCCTTTGTTCAACGGGTGCCTTCCCTTCAGTTGCTGGCCCGCTTCAGCCAGGCCCCAGATGCGATCCATTACCTGGAATCTGTAAAACCGCAACTGCTGTTGCTGGATATTCATCTCGGATCTATCTCGGGTATCCGACTGCTTGAAACTATTCAAAGTGATGCATCCGTTATTTTCACGACAGCTTACCCGGATTATGCTATACAAGGATACGAACTCAATGTGACGGATTACCTGCTGAAACCGTTTACGTTTGAACGGTTTCAGCAGGCTATTGACAAAGTGCAGCAATTTTATGAGCTGAAGGAAAGTTTTGCAGAACGAAGTTTCTTTTTTGTGCGGGCTGCCAACGCCCTGGAGAAAATTTATTTTGATGAACTGCTGTACATTGAGGGAATGCGGGATTACCGCAAGGTTGTAACGTTGCATAAAAAAGTGATGACCCTGCAGACATTTACGCAACTAGAAAAAGAATTACCTGCGGAACGGGTTTGCCGGGTACATAAATCCTATATGGTTGCCACGGATAAAGTAACTGTTGTCCGTACTGATAGTATCGATGTGCAGGGTATTACTATCCCGGTCTCTACGACGTACCGTGCACATTTGATGGAACAGTTGATGTTTTGATTTTTCTCCTGCCAGCTTTTACATTTGCAGTTATGGGTGCCGGCTGCGAAAATCTAGTACAGCGTCGAATCTGCCAGGGACCTCAAAAAAATTATTTTCGGATGGCTTTTTATTGTCTGCACATACTTTGTATTAGCGAATAATGTTCCGGAAATTCAGCAGACAGCTCAGCTGCTTTCGCCAGTTCAAAATCAGCAAAATCAAAACCAGGTGAAACGGTACAGCCCACTAAAGCAAACGAACCACCGGCCTGCAAGCGGGAGCCAAACCAGCTGCCGGCTTTGATCACCGTAAAAGGAAGAAAGCCATTGGCCATATCATTTCCCAGTTGATGTTCAGTAAGACCGTTCTCATTCAATTCATAAATGAGCAGCGGGTCGCCATCATAAAAATGCCAGAGTTCATCAGAAGCGATACGATGAAAGGCGGAGAATTCGTTTCCTTGTAAAAGAAAGTAGATATGGGTACAAACAGGCCGGTCGCCATGAAAAGCGGGAGGAAGCGTTTCTTTTTTTAAGTGCAGCCCCGCTTCATACACCCGGCCATACCAGCCGCCTTCAATATGTTGTTGTAATTGTAAACGACTGATCCAGCCTGCCGCCGTGGAATGCGCTGCCATTATTTGGTTTCAATATAGACTTTGCGGCCATTGACTACGGAAAGGGAATCCCTGACACGGGCGGTATCCTGTACCAGTGTGGGTAGAACAAGATAGAGTTTGAATACCACAGAATCTTTTGTTTCCATATTCACATTCCATTCATAGGTCTTCAGTTTGTTGTAGCGTTCAAAAGCTCTTTTGCGGTTGGCTGTTTCCAATACGTATTTATATTTTCCGGCAGGTAAGTCAACCGTTGTAACCGTGGGCTGTGCCTGGACGGGTGCCTGCGTCGGTTGTACCGGTATACTATCTGCGGGAACAATAGTTGTTTCGGGAACGATAACAGTTTGCGGCGAATTGGTATCTGCTGCTGAAGCAGCCACGGTAGTGTTTTTATCAGCAAAACGTTTGGAGATCGTGTAACCACCCCACACAGCGAGCCCGGCACCCGCCACAATCAAAAATGCCAGCACCGGTTTTCTCCATTTGGCAGGGGCTGGCCTGGGTGCGATCATCGGGTTATAATTATTGAATGACTCTTCATTTGCCGCAACAGGTGCATTGGTTTTTTCTTTAGCGGGAAGATCTTTCAGTTTTTCGGTCAGTAAGGTACCGGGTGTAAATTCATATTGTCCTGACCTTATTTTTACAATACTGCCAATGCCTTCCAGCATAAAGGGCTTACCAATATTCAGGAATTGCTGGGCCAGCTCCAGGAAGGAATCCAGGTCGGCAGCTGCCAGGGCTTTCATTTTGCCCGACTGGGCCGAAATGTAACTGATGAGTTCGACTGATTCTTTGGTGGCGGGATTGCTTTCAAAGGTAATCCCTTCTGCAACGGCCGGTTTTTGTTGCTTACCCGGTTCCGGGTCAATATTAACAGCAGGATCGAGCAAAAAACTGCCTATTCCGCGAAGATCGAGTCTTTTGGTACTGTATAAGTACTGGGCAAGTAATGGTGCAAGTTTCAAATCATGGATATTAGATGACTAAGATATACAATTTGCTCCGCCGAAGCAAGCGATGTATTGCCGGGGCGGTTAATTTTGCGGCCATTATGCTGAACCCCGAAGAACAAGGATTTGTAGAATACTGGAGGGCCAACCGGCTACGGCGCAAAAAGGTCTTTCGACAACTGGCTTTGGGACTCCCGCTGGGAGTTATCCTGGCCGTGGGTATATTTGCCAACTTTTTTTCCGGCTGGTATAAAAAAGCGGAGATGGTACGCAATAAAGAAATTGCGCAGCACCAGTCTTCGCTGCTGTTAGTGCTGCTGGTGGCTGTATTGCTGATCGTTGTTTTTATTGTCATCTTCAGTGTGCGCCACAAATGGGATATTAATGAACAGCGGTACCGGGAACTGCTCAGCAGGGAAGGAATACCGGAGTAAGTTTTTATAAACTGTGCAGCGCTTCGGCCCTGCCGGTTGTCATAGCAAACAATCAACCTCTATTTTAAGTAAAACGTACATGAAAAAAATCTTGTTTCTTCTGAGTCTTTCCGTAGTTGTTATTAGTTTTCAAGGTTGTATCAAAAGTGCGGTCACTGCTCCCTGTACGGACAAAACCCCGGCCAGCGAATTACCGGTGATGCAGGCCTACGCCAGTACGAATGGCTATTCTATGTCCACCCATCCCAGCGGGATGCTTTACCAGGTGGTGAATAGCGGCAGCGGACCGATCCCTTTATCTACATCCAAAGTGTTTGTGAAATATACCGGCAGGCTGGTGTCCAGCAATGCCATTTTTGACCAGCAAACCAACGCTGCAAATACAGGGTTTACGGTAAGCCAGCTGATACCGGCCTGGCAACTGGGCCTGGAGCTGATCGCTAAAGGCGGAACGATCCGCCTGATCGTCCCTTCTTCACTGGCTTACGGATGCAATGGTTACGGAACGATACCCGGCAATTCTGTTTTATTTTTTGAGATTGAACTGGTCGATGTCCAGTAATCTATACAGCTGAAGCTATCTGCTTGCTTTAGGCCCCGGTTTTTATTAACCGGGGTTTTTTATTGTATCACAACGCAGCTTTAGCAGTTCAGGAATTGTATTTTTGGAAAAACATTATCACTTGTCATACGAAGCCATTTCTGTGTTTGATATGCTGAAGATCGGGGTGGGTCCTTCCAGTTCGCATACTTTAGGTCCCTGGCGGGCGGCACAACGGTTCCTGCAATCCATTTCCACCGGTAATAATTTATACAATGTTGCTGCTGTCCGGGTGCTGCTGTATGGTTCATTGGCCAAAACCGGACATGGGCACGGAACGGATATTGCTGTACAGTTAGGATTAAGCGGTGATGATCCCGTTACGTTTGAAGTGGCGAATATTCATGCCAAGATCAGCGATATCTATAACATGAAAAAGATAGTGTTGTCCGATTTGCATGAAGTGGAATTCAACCCTGCAGAAGATATTGAATTCTTATTCACCGAAACATTACCCTATCATCCCAATGCGCTGACATTTTTAGCCACGATGAAGAATGGGGATTCCATCGCTGAGACTTATTATTCCGTCGGTGGCGGGTTTGTGGTGAAAGAAGGAGAGGGATCATCAGCCGGTCAGCAACTGCAATTACCTTTTCCTGTCAATACCGCTGATGATTTGTTACACTGGTGTATCAAAACCGGCTTAGCGATTCATGATGTGGTATTAGAAAATGAGAATGCCTGGCGACCTGAAGCGACCACCCGTGAAGGCGTACTCAGGATCTGGCAGGTGATGAAAGAATGTATTTACCGCGGCTGTCATGCCGAAGGAATGTTGCCGGGCGGCCTGCAGGTTAAAAGAAGAGCTGCGGCTTTAAATAAAAAATTGATCAATAACCGTTCTTATAACGATGCTGAAAGCTGGATACAGGCTATCCGGCAGGGCGGTAGTGACTTCAAGTATATACTGGATTGGGTCAGTTGTTTTGCCTTAGCCGTGAATGAAGAGAATGCTTCTTTCGGAAGAGTGGTTACTGCACCAACCAATGGTGCTGCCGGTGTGATCCCGGCCGTATTACAATATTATGTGGTGTTCTGCGATGGAAATAACGAAGAGAAGATCACTAATTTCTTATTGACAGCGTCAGAGATCGGCAGCATCTTTAAGAAAGGTGCCACTATCTCTGCAGCGATGGGTGGATGCCAGGCAGAGATCGGTGTATCATCAGCCATGGCAGCGGCGGCCTTAACAGAATGTATGGGCGGCACCCAGCGGCAATCGATGATGGCGGCTGAAATTGCCATGGAACATCATTTGGGGCTGACCTGCGACCCGATTGCAGGATTGGTACAGGTACCCTGCATTGAAAGAAATACAATGGGTGCTATTAAAGCAATCACAGCTTCACAACTGGCTTTACAAAGTTCACCTGATTATGCCAAGGTTTCGCTGGACAGTGTGATCAAAACCATGTGGGATACGGCCCTTGATATGAACAGCAAGTATAAGGAAACAGCAGACGGCGGGTTAGCCGTCAATGTGCCGCTGAGTTTGCCGGAATGTTAATTCAATTCTGCATTCACTTCTTTTATATCAATCAAACTATAATCGTTGATCACATTATAGAGTGTTCCCCTTTCCACCGGTTTGCGTTTAGCCTGTTTGATCAGGGTTACCAGTTCAGCGGTATTCATTGAAGGATTTTGTTCTTCGGAACCAGCCATGCTGTAGATCTTCGTGGTATCATCAATGGTGCCGTCAATATCATCCACGCCAAAAGAAAGAGAGAGTTGTGCATTTTGTCTTCCCAGCATCGGCCAGTAGGCTTTCAGGTGTGGGAAATTATCTAAATAGATACGGGCAATAGCATACATTTTCATATCTTCCACCACGGAACTTTCCGGCACATCACTCATATCATTATCCTTGTTGCGGAATTTCAGCGGGATAAACGTGTTGAAACCTTTGGTGCGGTCCTGTAATTCCCGCAATCTTCTCATATGATCCACCCGGTGTTCGAATTGCTCAATATGACCATAGAGCATGGTGGCATTGGAGTGCAGGCCCAGTTTATGCGCCGCTTCATGGATAGCTAACCAGCCATCGGCATCCACTTTGTCGGCACATATTTTTTCTCTTATTTCCGGGTGAAATATTTCGGCTCCGCCACCGGGGATGCTGTCCAACCCGGCTTCGATGAGGAATTTCAATCCTTCTTCAGCAGACATCTTTGCCTTGCGGAACATATAATCATATTCCACGGCTGTAAAGGCTTTGATGTGCAGATCGGGGCGATGTGCTTTGATGGCTTTTAATAAGTCAGCAAAGAATGGCAGGTCCATTTTCGGATGCACACCGCCAACGATATGTACTTCTGTGACCGGTTTACCATCGTATTTCTTCACCATGTGCAGCATCTGGTCGATGCTGAGTTCCCAGCCTTCCTCTCTTTTTGCATAGAGCTTGCTGTAAGAGCAGAAATTGCAGCTGAATACACAGACATTGGTGGGTTCAATATGAAAATTGCGGTTGAAATAAGTAGTGTCTCCATGCAGTTTTTCCCGGATGCTGTTGGCCAGTGAGCCGACAAAACCAAGACTCGCTTTCTCAAATAATAACAAGGCATCCTGGTCGGTGATGCGTTGACCGGCTTTTACTTTATCAGCAATGAGTTGAAGGTCGGCGGAGGTATCGGTAGTAGTGATCATAAGTGAGCAACAATTAACTGCTGGCAAAGTTACGACTCCGGGAGATAAAGTGATGAGATGAAGGGAGAAGCTGTTGCGGCACAACTTGTTTTTGCAATACTGACGACTGCGTTTCAAAACCCTAAAATCCTTATCTTCCCCGTCGATTACAAATCCAAAAACTGCGATATGAATTTAAAGTACAGGCTCACCGGTTTAAGCTTTTTACAATTCTTCGTTTGGGGTATCTGGCTTATTTCTCTGGGTGGCTATATGTTTGCCAATTTCAATAATCCGGTGGATCCTTCGCTGGGCTCCAAAGTGGGCAATACCTATGGCACGATGGGCTGGGCCTCGTTGTTCATGCCGGCACTGATGGGTATCCTGGCAGACAAATATATCAGGGCCGAGATCGTATTGGGGATTTGCCATATCATCGGCGGAGCAGGATTGTATTATGCCAGTACTGTTACCAATGCAGCCGATATGTACTGGGCCATCTTCTTTGTAAGTTGTTTTTATATGCCTACCATCGGGCTGAGTAATACGGTTTCTTATTCCTTGCTGAGCAAGAGCAACCTCGATGTACAAAAATCATTTGCGCCGATCCGGGTGTGGGGGACAGTTGGTTTTATCGTGGCAGAATGGGCTGTGGATCTGCTGGGCTGGACACAGAACAACAACCAGTTCTATTTTGCAGCGGTGGCAGGGGTTTGTACCGGCTTGTACTGTTTTACGCTGCCAAGAGTGGAAGTAAGTACATCAACAGAAAAAAAATCTTTTGCCACCCGTCTCGGGCTGGATGCTTTCCAGTTATTCAGGACATCAATGATGGCGAAGTTTTTCTTATTCGCCATGTTCCTCGGTGCTGCTTTGCAGATCACCAATATGTTTGGTAATCCTTTTCTCGGGGACTTTGGAAAAGTACCGGAGTATGCAGATAGTTTTGCCGTGAAGCACAGCAATATTTTAATTTCCTTATCACAGATATCAGAATGCCTTTTTATCCTGGCGATCCCCTTCTTTCTGAAACGTTTTGGTATCAAACAGGTGATGCTGATCAGTATGATTGCCTGGGTACTTCGTTTTGGCTTATTTGGCGTGGGTAACCCCGGTTCAGGTTTTTCATTGCTTATCCTATCCATGATTGTTTACGGTATGGCATTTGATTTCTTTAATATTTCCGGTTCCTTGTTTGTAGATCGGGAAGCGAAACCCGGTATCCGGGCCAGTGCACAGGGTTTATTCATGTTAATGACCAACGGGCTGGGTGCTATTCTTGGTGGAATCTTTGCAGGCCGGATCGTTGACCATTTTACAGATGCTGCCGGTGTTAAAGACTGGCCGAATATCTGGTTCAGTTTTGCCGGCTATGCGTTGGTGATCGCTGTGTTGTTCCTGCTGCTGTTCAAATACAAGCACAATCCAAAAGAAATGGAAACAGTGACACATTGATAGAAGACCCGCATCGGTACTACATAAAAAAACCCATTCTTACGAATGGGTTTTCAATTTTATAACAGCAAAGCTTAGATATGCGCTTCAATTTTCTTAACAAAGTTTCCTTTAGGTTGTGCACCTACTAATTTGTCAACCACCTGTCCGCCTTTGATGAAAAGGATCGCCGGGATAGAAGTGATGCCATAGTTCATAGACACCTGCGGGTTGTTGTCCACGTTCACTTTACCGATATTCACTTTACCATCGTATTCTTTACTCAGTTCTTCAATCACCGGCCCGATTGCACGACAGGGTCCGCACCATTCTGCCCAGAAATCCACTACGGTCAGTTTTTCAGAAGCCAGTACATCCGACTGGAAATTGGAATCATTGAATTCTTTTGCCATTGTATTTACTTTTTTTAATTGTTGTTGTTCTTTATTACAAGAAAGGGATTGCAAATTTAAGCCCGTTAAGAATAACATGCAGTGATGGCACAAAGTTGTGTAAAACTTGACAAAATCTACTGCCTGTTACCTGACATGACTGCTAAAATGTCTTACTTATCAATTCGTTAACAATTTTCGAAAGGCTATGTAAATATCTCTATTTCTTAGTTGCAAATTGAATTTTTACATCTTTAGCGGAAGGAAACATCATTTTTGCCCACCCTTTCATATGTTCTTTTTTGACAGTGTTGTTACAGGCATCAAAATCCTGTTGACTTAAATCTAACATTCTTTTTTCTGTATGACCCGTGCCATTTTGTTGCATTACCATGAATGTGACTTCTGCTTTAATAACGTTCATTCTTGATGTTTTTGTATAAGAAAAAGAAATTATAGATGTCGTTACCAACTTCAACTTTAGCAAAATCTAAAGGTCTTTCCTTTGGCCATTCACCATAATCCTCAAAATACTTTTTTATCCTTGAATTTAAATCCGTTTTTTTATTTTTTTGTGCATACTTACTTAATTTGGGAATATCCCAATTGGATTCAAAGTTTATTCTATCTTCAATGTTTATCCATTCAAGGGCTATAAGTATAAATAAATCAATTCCGCTATCACTTTTTTGAGACAAGGTGAAGTCATCCTCTATAATACTCTTCCAATCTTTTCCGTTTTCGAAATCACCTGTATATTGAAACTTTATTTCTGTTAGAAATAGAGGCAATACTTCTTTTTGCTTTAAAAAGGCCAAATCGACTCTTTTTTTACCAACCTTAAATTCAGCAAATGCTCTGACATTTTCTAAATTGGAATAAAGGTTATTGTATTGTGATACAATTATATCCCTGATATGCAATTCTTGTTTTAGGTTCTGGAAATTGTTGTTTACTTCTGATAATTTCAGTTTAAAACTATCAAGGAGGATAATATTTTTTATTCTATTTCGTATCTCGGCTTTCATTCTATATTAGTTTGTAACTACCTGCACTTCCAGCTCTGGTTTTTGCTGCAGGAACTGGATCATTTCATCGTTCATTTCAAAGCCGCTGTTGGTGTTTACCAGGCTGATCTTTAACTTGTTCCTTGGTTCAGCCACAATAAATCGTAAAGAAGCCGATCCCGGGAAATTACGCATGTTCTTTTCCACGAATTTGATCATATCCTCGCTGATATCTTTAGGATGAACATGGATATTTACCTGGCGGGTAAGTGTCCTCTTTAAGGTTTCTGCCAGTGATACCTGCTGCACTTTGAATTCATATTCTGCTTTATTATAACGTTGTTTTAAGAAACCGGTGATATACACTGTGCTGCCCAATTGTAAAAAGGGCGACAATTTCAGGTAGTCTTCACTAAACAAAGGGAATTCCATTTTGCCGGTATAATCTTCTATCACATATGTACCGAATTTATTGCCGCTCCGGGCCACCCGGTGTTGTGCATCTGCCACCAAACCAATGATACGGAACATGCGGCCGGGATTCGGTTGCAGGGTTATACTATCCCTGAATTCATTGAAATCAAAAACCGTAGTGGTATTGTAATGATAAATTTCAAAACGGTAATTATCCAGCGGGTGACCACTGAGGAACATGCCGGTCACTTCTTTTTCATGATCTAATTGCTTGGTGAGTGACCAGGGTTCACATGCCGGTAACCGGGGTGGCGGTATTTCCATACTGATGGGCAGGTCGCCAAACAAGGTGTTGGTGGTGGTTGCATTTTGCGTGGAAATGATCTGCCCGTATTTAATGACTCTTTCCAAACCGGTAGCTGTCTCCCCTTCGGGAATATTAAAATATTGTGCCCGGTGAAAATCGGCAAACAGGTCAAAACCGCCTGCATAGGCAAGGCTTTCTAATGTTTTTTTATTGACGGTACGCTGGTTGATCCGTTTAATGAAATTAAATATGTCGGTATAGGGCCCGCCTTTCTGTCTTTCAGCTATAATACTTTCTACCGCAGCTTCACCCACACCTTTTAATCCGCCTAAACCAAAACGGATTTCTCCTTTATCATTCACTGCAAATCCTTTCAGCGATTCATTGATATCCGGTCCGAGTACTTTAATGCCCATCCGCTTACACTCTTCCATAAAGAAGGTGATCTTCTCAATGGCGCCGGCGTTGTTCAATACTGCCGACATGTATTCGGCCGGGTAATGGGCTTTTAAGTAGGCAGTTTGATACGCTACAAATGCATAACAGGTGGAATGAGATTTATTGAACGCATATTGTGCGAAGGCTTCCCAGTCTGTCCATATCTTTTCTAATTTATCCGCAGGCAATGATTTTTTGGTAGCGCCATCAATGAACTGGGCTTTCATCTTATCCAGCACTGATTTTTGTTTTTTACCCATGGCCTTCCGCAACACATCCGCATCACCTTTACTAAAGCCGGCCAGTTTTTGCGCCAGCAACATCACCTGTTCCTGGTACACGGTGATACCGTAGGTCTCTTCCAGGTACTCAGCCATTTCCGGCAAATCATAGGAGATGGCTTCTCTTCCATGTTTGCGGTCAATATAATTCGGTATATAAGCGATAGGCCCGGGACGATACAAGGCGTTCATCGCAATCAGGTCACCAAATTTATCCGGCTTGAGTTCCCGTAAATATTTCTGCATACCGGGACTTTCAAACTGGAATGTACCAATGGTTGATCCGTGCTGGTAGAGTTCAAATGTTTTTTGATCATCCAGCGGTATGTTTTCAATGTCAATTGTTACACCATGGTTCAGCTTGATCAGCTGCAACGCATTCTTGATAATGGTCAGGGTCTTTAATCCCAAAAAGTCCATCTTGATAACGCCGGCTTCTTCGATCACATTGCCTTCTATCTGCGTTACCCACAAGGGTGAATCTTTTGCAATGGCTACCGGGATCAAGTCAGTAAGATCTCTTGGAGCAATGATGATACCTGCCGCATGGATACCGGTATTACGAACAGAACCTTCAAGCCGTTCTGCTTCATGTAGTACTTTACTTGCCGGTAAATTTGATTGCTCATAAATTTCCCGGAGTTTCTTTACTGTCTCCAGGTCATCCGCACCAAGCCCGTCTTTTTCTTCCAGTGATTTTTCACCATCTTTTGTTTTCATCGGCGCATGCAACACCCTGCGCAATTCAATGCCCGGCCGGTCCGGTACCATTTTCGCTAATGCATTGGATTCTGCTAAGGGAAGATCCATTACCCTGGCCACGTCTTTGATACTCATCTTGGCGGCCATGGTACCATAGGTGATGATCTGTGCCACCTGGTTTTTGCCGTATTTATCAACTACATAGTCGATTACTTTTTGTCTTCCTTCATCATCGAAGTCAGTGTCGATATCGGGCATTGACTTACGATCGGGATTCAGGAACCTTTCGAACAGCAAATTATATTTGATCGGGTCAATGCTGGTGATACCCGTACAGAATGCGACTACGGAACCAGCTGCAGAACCACGGCCCGGACCGATAAATACACCAATATCACGACCGGCACGAATGAAATCACTTACGATCAGGAAGTAACCGGCAAAGCCCATGGTTTTGATGGTAAACAATTCAAAACGGATCCGTTCATCGATCTCCGGGGTTATTTCATTGTACCTTTTCTTTGCACCTTCCCAGGTCAGGTGTTCCAGGTATTCATCCTGCGAAGAAAATTCTTTGGGCACCTGGAAGAAGGGAAGCAGTATCTCTCTTTTTAAATTCAGGAGATCAACTTTATCAACGATCTCGTTGGTGTTATCCAAAGCTTCCGGCAGGTCATGAAAGACCTTGCTCATTTCCTGCGTGGTCTTGAAATAAAATTGGTCATTCGGAAAAGCAAAGCGTTTGTCTTTTACGTTCACATCATCATCCACAAAATCACGAAGGGCAGGAGTAGTGATCTTTTCGCCGGTGTTGATACAAAGTAAAATATCATGGGCATTGAAATCACTTTGCTCCACGTAATGGGAATCATTACTGGCAATGATCTTTACGTTGTATTTCCTTGCGAGTTTGATCAGCACCTCGTTCACTTTATCCTGCTCGGCCATCCCGTGGCGCTGCAGTTCCACATAAAAATCCTGCTGGAAAATATTCAGCCACCATTTGAATTCGTTCTCCCCTTCTTCTTCACCATGTCTTAAAATAGCCTGTGGTACGGATGCGCCGAGGCAACAGGTAGTGGCGATCAATCCTTCATGGTATTGAACGATCAGTTCTTTATCAATCCGTGGATATTTGCTGTACAGCCCTTCAATAAAACCCAACGAAGTCAGTTTCACCAGGTTTTTATATCCCTGTTCATTCTTTGCCAGTAATATCTGGTGAAAACGTTTGTCTTTTTGTTCTTTGGTAAATGTTTTCTGGTGACGGTTGGCGGTGATATAAAATTCGCATCCAACGATCGGTTTCACTTTTACTTTACCATTCTCGTCTTTGTGTTTGTAAGCTTCGGCCACAAAATCAAAAACACCAAACATATTGCCATGATCACTGATGGCCAGTGCAGGCATTCCGTCGGCTATTGCTTTTTTGTAGAGATTTTGTATCGAGGCAGCTCCGTCAAGCAGGGAATATTGGGTGTGTACGTGTAGGTGAGAAAACTTCATAGTCAATAGTCAATAGTCAATAGTCAATAGTCAATAGTCAATAGTCAGGATAAGGGGGAATGGCAAATTTCCGATTCTTTTCGCCACGAAAATCCGATGTTCATTTCTTTTTAAAACTAAATACGCTGATGGAGCCATTGGAGTAGCTGCAGACCCAGGCCTCGAGTTTGTCATTATTTTCGAATATGTCTACACCCACCGGGTGCCCCTTGCAGGGAAGCGAGGCGATCTGTTCAAAATTGCTGTCATTTACTTTATACACATCCACAAAATCGCTGCTGTAGCAGGTTACAAATAGGAACTTGTGGTTTTTTGACAATATGATGGTCCGGGGCTGGGCATGTGTGGATGCGCTGAATAAGGTATTCTCGGTTACTGCATCAATACAGGCAATTTTGGCCAGCCTGTTGTACGACACAAAGATCCGCTGGCTGGTATCCATCACGATATGACGGGGGTTGGAAGCCACCGCCATATCCTCTTCTTTCATCCAGGCGGAATTATTGATAACAGCAATGCTGGCTCCGCCCATAATGGCGACGTAGGATTTATTGTTCTTATCATCTACCGCAATGCCTCTTGGAATGGAGGAGACAGGGATAGTGCTGATGATCTTTCCGTAGGGGTATATGTCTTTATTCATTTCCAGTACACTCACATTATAGGAATGCCAGTTGCTCACCAGGAGGTATTTGCTGTCGGCCGTTTTGGAAATGATCTTTGGCGTTTTGCCTGTTTTGATCAGGGGTACATCAAAGGAATCCTTTTTGCTGCTGCCAGGATAGACCACTGTTATTTTCTTTACAATATGTTTGATGGAATCAGGCTTCCGGTTGGCTTCGATTGAATCAACACGGATAGGTACGATACCCTCTGCATTATGCAGGGATACCCATAAAATTTTATCATCATGACTGAAACAGGCTTCCACCGGTTTTTCCTGGAAAGAAGCGATTGGTTTTTCTTTCACATAGTCCCAGCCGGTTCCTTTACTCGGTTTGAATTTGAATTCACGGGTTATTTTCCGGCTGGGTTGGTCAAATTCATAGACACTCATACCTTCAAGGTTCATGGCATAGAGTTTAGAACCCGTGGTATTGAAAAGTACTGATTTGGTACCTGGGGCAGCGGCCAGTAACTCTGTTTTTTCATACACTAATGAAGAATAGGGTTTCAGCACTACTGGCGCCGGCAGGGTATCCCGAACCGGCTGCTTCTTTACTGTTATAACAGGAAGGCTATCGGCAATAGTTTTTTCAGCGGTAGAAGCTTCCTGGCAACCTGTGCTGAGGTATAAAAAGCTGATGTAGGATAGGAGTAGTTGCATGGTCATATGTCAATAATAATCAATAAACAGCATTTTACCAGTGGTTGACCCGGCTCAATATGCACAGCCTGTGGGAAACCCTAAATCCCTTTGCAGCAGGGAGTTAGTTTTTTGGGCAATTAAATCATCCAAAATCCGTTTATTAATCCGGGTAAATTTCGGGGTTTATCCTATATTTTTGCAAGCCTGCCGCATAAAGGCAAGGTTTTTGTTCCCTGCCCGTTGAATTCATCCTGAAAAATCAGAGAGTAATGGTTAAGAACATTTTACCTGCATTATCAATCATCTTTTTACTGGCCAGTTGTTCCAGTTTGAAGCCCCTGAATTTTACCAGTAATAAGCAGGTAAACTCTTCCTCCGTAACCAATAATGACAAGGCCCGCCCCAATCATACAAGTAAGACCCAGGTTAAATTTATCGACAATATTGCTGTAACACCTGAAACAGCGGAGCCGCCGGTTGTTTCCGAACCTGCTGCAAAAAATGAAACCCGGGCTACAAGAACAATCTCTGTCATCGAAGCAACTCCGGAACCGGCTCCTTCTTTCTTTGGAGATCGTTCTTCTGCTATCGAAAGTGCTTCATCAATTCAGCTTAAGTATTCTGTACTGCTGAACACGGAAGTGGAGCAATTACAAAATCATGTGTTGCTGGAAAAGATAGACGAATGGTATGGTACCCGCTATCGCATGAGTGGCACTACTAAAAAAGGAGTTGATTGCTCTGCATTTGTTCAGTCGGTTATTGCCGGGGCGTTTGGATTGGCTATTCCCCGTACGGCCCGGGAGCAATACCGTGTTGCTAAACTTATTTCAAGAACTGAGTTGAAAGAAGGCGACCTGCTTTTCTTTAATACAAGAGGTGGTGTTTCGCATGTGGGCATATACCTTCAGAATAACAAATTCGTTCATGCATCCGTATCGCAGGGAGTGACCATCAGTGATATGTTTGAACCCTACTATCTGCAACGGTTCATTGGTGCCGGTCGTTTGGAAAACAACGAAGCCAGCCTTTCTGCGGCTAATTAATCTTTTTTGATTCCTAATCTTTTTTGAATAGTGTACCAGACAGGTTGAATGTCAGGTGACAATTTCATGTAGATGGCTCCTGCTGCATAAAGAGCAATGAATAAGATGCTCCGGGCAAATAATCCTGCAATGCCATGGAGGTTGATGAATGCGTAATAGCATACTATAAACGAAACGGCCGCCAGTAAAACAGTATATACAGACTGGGCTGTGAAGGGGAATAGTCTGAATTTCTTCCAGAGGAAAACAATGCGGACGATATTATAAACAGTGATAGATATAAGGTTGGCAATAGCAGGTCCGATCAATCCATACTGAATGGTAAGAAAATAAGTCAGTGGCAGCATTAACGCTAAGAGGACGACGCCACTGATCAGTTCAAACTTCCAGTAATTAGAGGTAGAAATGATCTGGGCATTGACACCGGTACCCATATCCACAATGCGCATCAGTCCCAATAGAATAAAAGCACTGAAACCTGCCAGGTAGGTTTCTTTCAGCTGAAAAGTGAGAATGGCTTCGTTGTAATTCAAGGCGATCAATATAAAAAGGCCGGAAGCAAAGATCAGTTGATTGATAGAAGAACGCTGGTAAATCCGTTGCAGCAGTTCCATGTTCTTTTCTTTCCAGGCTTTTGATAAATGAGAGATGGAAGCGGCCACAATTCCCCGCTGCGGGGCCTGTATCACACTTCCCATGATCTGGGCCAGGGCAAATATCCCGGCCACATCAGCCCCGCTTTTAACCGCCAAAACAAGTGTATCAAAAACCTGGGAAAGGGTAAAGATGAGAGTGCCCGAATACACAAACAGGCAGAGCCGAAGAATTTTCCCGAAATAACGACGGGTGACCTTACTGACCTTAAAAGTAAAGTGAATCTTTTTGGTAGCAACGAGATAAATAAAAAGTGTCAGTGCTATGGCCGGGTAAGTGAATGCATAGAGTTTGATAAAAAGGGAGAAATCTTTAATGATACCGGTGATCATTAATACGATCAGTACGGTAGTGAGTAATCTCCATTGCACTTCTTTTAAAAAACTGGTCAGGACTGACTTGCCCAGGTTCCATGCATAGGCTTCCAGTACAGAATAGATCGTGAGGCCTAGTCCCATTGGAAATATCCAATAGTAATAGGTAAGCAGTATAGGAGACTTCTCACCAAATTTACGGATCACGACGTCTTTGAAAAACCAGCCTGCAATCATCACCAGTAAAAAGCCAACCAGGCTGACCAATAATGACCAGGTGATCATATCATTTTTACGGGGTGGGAGATGGTCGTTATAGTAATGGTAAAATTTAAAGATATACGAAGGAGTTGCCATCATGGCAAATACGTACATCATAGTGGCAATGGCTATGAAGATGCTGGTTAAACCATATTGCTCTTCCTCGAAATACCTGGTGAAAAAATAAGTATTAAGCATACCCACGGCAAAACCACTGTAGATAACAGCTGAAGAGATAATACTTTGCCTGCGGATGGTGCTCATGGGGTAAAGATACTGGTCAGGATTGAATGGTCAATATCTAATGGCTTTGAGGGCAATTCATTGGTTCAGTTGTTTTGTAGTCATATAAAGAAGTTTGTCAAACTCGGGTACTGATTCAGGGTTCACACCTGCCAGTTTTGTTGTTTGCCAACTGGTGGTTGGGGATAACGCTATTCCGCCTTTTTGATCTTTTATTTTTACAGGCATATTAAACCCATCTATGCAGTTTGTCCAGCGATAGGAGATCGCTTTTTCTGACAACTTGTATTCCAATACCGGGATTTGCGTAGTTCGTAAGTACTGGTCAAAAATTTTTGAAAGATCTTTCCCGGATTTTTTGGAAAAATAGTCTTCTACATCTTTCGAATCAACCGTTTTGTGATAGAAATCTTTGTTCAGGCCTCTCAGGATATTTCTGAATAGCTCATCATCATTGATCACCTGCCGGATGGTATGCAACAGGTTGGCACCTTTGTTATACATATCACCGCTGCCTTCCTGGTTTACTCCATAAGGCCCGATGAGGGGTTTGTCATTCGCTATATTATTGCGGATACCCAGGCAGTATTCGTCTGCCGCTTTTTTCCCATAATGGTATTCTATGAACAGTACTTCGGAATACATGGTAAAACCTTCATGTATCCACATATCAGCAATATCATTGGTGGTTATATTATTAGCAAACCATTCGTGACCGCTTTCGTGAATGATGATATAATCCCATTTCTTTCCCCAGCCACTGCCGGAAAGGTCCATTCCCATATACCCGTCTGTAAAGCGGTTGCCATAAGCTATAGCACTTTGGTGTTCCATGCCCAGGTGTGGCGACTCTACTAATTTGAATCCATCTTCGTAGAAAGGATAGGGGCCAAACCAGTATTCAAAAGCTTTCAGCATTCTCTTAACATCTCTTTCAAATTGCTTCCTGGCTTTTTCAAGATTGTAGTCAAGCACCCAATAATCGCAGGAAAGAAGATCCTTTTCTCCTTTATATACTTCACTGAATTTTACATAATGACCAATATAAGGTACGATGTTGTAATTGTTGATGGGACTGGCTACTCTCCAGGAATAATTCTTTTTCCCATTTCTTTCTTCACCGGGAGGACCTTCACGTCCATTGGCAACTGCCACCAGGTCTGACGGCACTGTTACATTTATCATGGCCCCTTCTTCCGGTTCATCACCCTGGTAGTCTTTACAGGGATACCACACACTGGCACCCAGCCCCTGGCAGGCAACAGTTACCCACGGGCGGCCCTTTGCATCTTTGGTCCAGATCCAGCCACCATCCCAGGGAGGATTGACCGCAACCCGTGGTTTCCCCTTGAAATAAATATAGATGCTGTTATTTATTTTTCCCTTTGCTGTATGGAAATCCCTTTCGCCAAAATCAATCCAATACACATTTCCTTCTCTTTTGAAGGGGTAAGAGGTGTTTTTATCCATTACCTTTTCAATAACCATCGGTTCCTGCAGGTCGATCTGCATTATTTTATTCTTTCCGGGCTCAACTACTTCAAATGTGAGCTGGTTATAACCGCTTATCTCTTTCTTTTCAATATGTACATCGATATTAATGTTGTAGTGCAGCACATTCCACCAGGTTCTTTCCGGCGTGATGCTTCCCCGGAGTGTATCCTGTTTTGTAAATGCCATTTTCTTTTGCAAAGGCTGGGCAAAGGAATTTTGCCATACCAAATTCATTACTATGAAATAACTAACCAGCCTTTTCATGTGCTATGTTTGCTTTAGTTTGCTAATTTAGCCCGACTATACTTAAGGAATGAACCGTTTAACAAAATATTTTCCACTTTATTTCATCTTCTCTTTATACTTAATCTCCTGTGCGGGTAAAAAAGACAGTAATAAAAAAGTTTTTCATTATAATGAGCAAACCGGCATAGCTTCTTTAGACCCGGCTTTTGCCAAGAACCAGTCCATTATGTGGCCGGTGCACCAACTCTACAATACACTGGTGGAAGTGGACAATCAACTGCAGATTGTCCCTTCGCTGGCTAAAAGCTGGGAGATATCAGCCGACAGGCTTGTTTATACGTTTCGTTTAAGAGATGATGTTTTTTTTCACGACGATGCATGTTTCCCGGATGGAAAGGGCAGGAAACTGCTGGCAACTGATATAGAATATAGTTTATCCCGGATCATCAATAAAAATATTGCCAGCCCAGGAGCCTGGATATTCAACCGGAAAGTGGATTCACTGCAACCTTTTAAAGCCCTTAATGATTCAACCTTTCAGCTAAAACTGGTACGGCCCTATAATCCTGTGCTCGGTATTTTGTCTATGCAGTACTGTTCCATTGTTGCTAAGGAAGCCGTGGAAAAATATGGAAATGATTTTCGCAGGCACCCGGTTGGTACAGGTCCATTTCAGTTCGTGGCCTGGGTGGAAGGACAGGCATTGGTTCTGACCAAAAACAAAAGCTATTTCGAAAGAGACAGTGCAGGTAACCCGCTGCCCTACCTGGATGGAATAAAAGTAACTTTCTTTGATAGTAAGGCTACCGAGTTTTTACTGTTCAGGCAAAACAAACTCGAATTTATTAATGATATCGACCCGTCTTTTAAAGACGAAGTGCTTACCAAGAGAGGTGTATTAAAAAAAGAGTGGGAGGGGGAAATTAAACTGCATACAAGTCCCTATTTGAACACAGAATACCTGGGAATATTGTTTGATTCAACGAATGAGATACTTAAGAACTCACCCCTCAGGAGCAGAAAGATCAGGCAGGCGATCAATTATGGTTTTGACAGGAGGAAGATGATATTGTATTTGAGGAATTCTTTAGGTACTGCTGCCGAATCCGGATTTGTTCCGATGGGACTGCCGTCATTTGATACTGCTGCCGTAAAAGGATATTATTATGACCCTGCAAAAAGCCGCCGCTTGCTGGCAGAAGCTGGTTTTCCCAATGGTAAAAACTTACCTGTTGTTAAATTGCTGACGGTTCCTATCTATGCCGACATGGCTAATTTTATCGCCAAACAATTAGATGAGGCGGGTATTCCTGTGCAGGTGGATGTGGTTCAAAAGTCGTTGTTACTGGAAATGACCTCCAATTCAAGAGCTCTATTCTTCAGAGGCAGCTGGATAGCTGATTACCCGGATGCGGAGAATTATTTATCTGTTTTCTATTCAAAAAATCCGGCACCACCTAACTATACACGGTATAATAATCCCCGCTTTGATGCCTTGTTTGAGCAGGCATTAGCTGAAGAAAATGATTCATCACGGCTCCGGCTTTACCAGCAGGCTGACCAGGTGATGATCAATGATGCGCCGATTGTGCCTTTATGGTATGATAAAGCTGTGCACCTGGTGCAAACCCATGTAACAGGATTTTATCCGAATGCACTCAACCTGCTTGAGCTGCGGAAGACTCAGTTAGAAAAGTGAAAAAATGAGCACACTACAAGGCCCGCCGTTAGGTATCAGGAGAGTAAAGACAACAGGTATTTTCAACACTCCAAATAGTATTTAAACTGTCTTTTTTCGTAAAACCCGTTGTTTCTGATAGTATTTTCCGAATTTATTTTTTGGTGTAATCACTTGAAAAGCAGCCCGGTACTCAGGTGGTGATCGGCTGAAACCCTTGCTGGGCTTGCATATACCAGATATGGAATATATTTTTGATTTCTCAACCGGTAATAATAATGGTTACTGGTTGGGAATTTGAAAAGAAGAATCCAAATCATCCTCCGAAAAGCAGTTAAGTAGTTTTACGATAAGCCCTATATCCTTCGATCAGCCCTAACTAGTCCTAATACCTGTCAAAAAATTCGTACCATGAAAGCGATCTTTACCCGTCGTGCAAGCGTCCTTATTCTGTCTTTTTTTGTAAGCCTGGTCTTTACAAACAATGTCTCCGCACAGGCACCTATTTACAAATTTCAAAGCCCGTCATTAGAGTCAGGAACTGCCCTGGCAGTAAACGCTGTCTACAGGTTCCCCAACGTTACTACTGGATTTGATGCATTGGTACAGGTTTCTAATGTGTCTGCCGGTATCACCCTGCGGAATATAGACAGGACCGCAGATGGTTATGGCGAAGCATTTCAACCAGAATATCGTGTTAGCAGTAATACGAATGGTTATATAGATTTTCTGATCACTTTTGTGCAGGCAGGTACTTCCACAGCAGCCAGTCAACCCTTTGTTGATGTATCAGGACTTGATATTGATGGTGATGATGGCACAGCTCCCAATCACCTGAGGGAGTATAATCGTATCGATATGGGAGGAGGTACTTACTCTTTTAATACGACTGTTAGTCATCTTACTGTTTCTCAAACGGGTACAGCAGTTACTGGCACAAACATGACTGGAATTTTATGGGGTGCATTGGTTGATACAAGTGCCAAAGAGGTTATGTTCACAGTTACCAATACTAACGTAACATCTTTTACTTACAGGGTTGGTGCGTTCAATAACAGTTCTAACTCAGGTACCCGTTATGCAAGTTTATATTTCAAGAAATTCTATTATGCGCCTTATCCACTGGCGATACCCAGCCTGATCAATTTTGAAGGTAACAGGAATGGTAACAATATTGCATTCCAATGGGATTTTTCAACTACGGAAGGCCTGGACCGTTGTATTTTGGAAAGAGCGGTTGCTCCCGGCACTTATGCAGCTGTTGCCGATTTTTTATACACTGGCGAAAATGCATTCGAAAAACATACAACGTATACCGATAATTCTGTTTCCAAAGGAAATTATAACTACCGGCTGAAAATGATTGGGAAGAATGGAGAGATCAAATACAGCTCCGTACTTGCCTTCAAAGCCAGTGCAGAAAATGATAAGCAGGAACTAAATGTTTATCCATCTGTTATCACCGGCAGCTTTACAGCAAGATTCAATGCTGACAGAAGTGAACCAGCCCAATTGCAGATCGTTGATTATTCAGGCAGATCAGTTTACAGCAAACCTGTGACACTGGTGCAGGGGCAGAATAATATTTCAGTAAACGATTTTACTGCTGCCAGCGGAAATTTTGTGATCGTAGTCAGAAAAGGCGGGAAAATATACAGTCAGAAAATAATTGTACAATAAGATCATCAGCCATTAACCTTACCTGTGTAAAATGAATCCATATCCTTATGTCAGCCCGTTTTTAATCCGTGTACAAAATCCTTTACTATGAATGAAACCAATTCCAGAAAAGCCATTCACTTATTAACTAAAACAAATTGCATGATCAGAATGGTACCCAAATCAAAAGGTGGGAGTTTTTCCCACCTTTTACTTTTTTAATTTACGGCCAGCCTTCTTACTTCCTGTTTCTCTTTCTTCCAAAAACCCCAAACCTTACCCCCGCTTCCGCAACCAGCATATCTGTTTTTGATTCTCTTTCTGTAAAAAAAACATTTCCGTTGTTATCAATATAAGGATCAGTGAGATATTTTGTATTCGTACCCAGCAGGTAAGATGTTTTCAATGATAAACAAACTTCTTTAGCTTTTCCCAGCGGGATCTCAATGCCAAGTCCCGGCCCCCAGATAAAGGCCCAATAGCCTTTAGTTGAATTTCCACCTGCATACTGGCTGTTACCAAAAAAAGTTTCCCTTTGTGCATCAACAGAAGAAAAGAACAGATTGGTTCCGATGGTGCCATCCAAAAACAACTGGACGGGTTTATCATGAGGTACCAGGTCAGCCCGGGCTTTAAAAGCCAGGGAAAAAACATTATTGGATGCAGTTACCCGGTACCGGTCGAAGAAACCAAACGTATACAGGTCAAAATACTTACTGTCGGAACTGGTGATCAGGAAACCAATTTCACCACCAATACTTACCGGCATATCGGGGGAAGGCCGGTGCATAATATTCCATCTTATGCCGGCTCCCGTTACCGGGTATGTTGATTTATATTCTCCCTGCGGGAAACTGAGTTGAAAACTTACCGTGGAAATAGTTTTTTGTGCCTGTCCGTACATATATGCACCGCTCAAAAGTAAAAGAATAGCAAAACGTCTCATACTCTTTTTTTACAAAGTAAGCCAGAAATAATAGAAAAAAAGAAGACTGTGATCATTTCACAGTCTTTTATATCATCACTCCTTTTTAAGCTTATCCTTAAAAACCTTTCTGAACTTATCTATTTTAGGCCGGATGACGATTTTACAATAGGGGTTAGTATTTTCATTGTTCTCAAAATACTGCTGGTGATAATTTTCAGCAGGGTAGAATTTTGTGAACGCTGTGATCTCTGTAACAATGGGCCGGTCAAAAGCGCCACTTTTGTCTAATTCTGTTTTATATTTTTCCGCTTTCTGTTTTTGTTCTTCATTGTGGTAGAATACCCCGCTGCGATACTGGGTTCCCACATCGGCACCCTGGCGGTTCAGCGTGGTGGGGTCATGTGTTTCCCAGAATACTTCCAGCAGTTCATCAAAACTGATCTTTGCCGGATCATAAACGATCTGCAGGCATTCTGCATGACCGGTTTCACCACTGCATACTTCTTTATAAGTTGGGTTTTCTGTCTGCCCGCCTGTATAACCTGATTCTGCACTGATCACTCCATCCAGTTGTTCAAAAATGGCTTCGGTACACCAAAAACATCCGTTGGCGAATGTGGCTGTATCGGTTTTTACAGGTGAAGAAGAAGTTGCTGAAGCGGTCGTGGTAGCTGCTGTATTGTCCATAGTTAAATTTGTTGAAGAAGATTTTTGAGCACAGGAGAGCAGGGCCCCCAGGCCGATGAATGCAGTTGTGAAAAACATAGTTATTTCAGGTTTATTTTTCATCCGTATTATAAATTTCGTGCAATTTAGTAGTACAGCAAGCCGGTGTTTTGTAAGTTACATCACAATCAGATGGTTTTCGATAAGCATTAACACCTGCAGTATAACAATGCCATCTACGGATGGTTGACTAAAAAAGATCTATGTTCCGGTTACTTATAACTTGTTTAACAATAATTGCGTTAACAGCCTGTCAAACCACAGCCATGAAAAAAGAGACTGTTTCCACTTACGCCTTCCGCCTGAAACCCGGGGAAGATCTGAAAGAGGGGATTGAAAAACAGGTAAAGGAGAATCATATCAAAGCCGGCTGGATCGCCACCTGCACCGGAAGCCTGACCGATTATATGCTCCGGTTTGCCAACCAGCCGGATGGCAGCAGTGGTAGCGGGCATTTTGAAATCGTAAGCCTTGTGGGTACGGTCAGTACCCATGGCTTCCACCTGCATCTTAGTATAAGTGACAGTACCGGTAAAACCATTGGCGGTCATTTAATGCCGGGTTGCAAGATCTACACAACTGCTGAAATTGTGATACAGTCAACTGACAAATATGAATTTACCCGGGAAAAGGACGGTACTACTCCCTGGGAAGAATTGCAGGTAAAAGAAACGAAAGAGTGATGGATCAGTGTATTGCCGTTACATTCACTTTCTGGATGCCGTCCAGGTGTACTTCGATATGCCGGTCATGCGCCTTGCTTTCAAATTCACTGATGATCTCGAGAATATCATAGTCAATGAAATGACAGTCGTTCCCATCAATGGTCAATACAGAATATTCGGGTATCTGGTCAAGTGCTTCTTTCAGTTTTACTTTATTTAAGAAAGTAACATTGCTGTTGAGTTTGATATGAAACATTTCTGTTTCATGTATTTTCCGTTTGTTGATCCTGTATTCGGCTTTAAAATTATTTTTGATAATATAAAAAATAGAAAGGATCAATCCCGCTGTGACACCTACCAGGAGGTCCGTAGCCAGGATGATGATGATGGTAAGAGCGAAAGGAAGAAATTGTTTAGGCCCCAGGCTCCACATATTTTTATACAATTTGGGTTTGGTCAGGTTGTAACCTGTTACTAAAAGGATAGCAGCCAGTGCAGCGTATGGTATCCTATTCAATGCAAAGGGAATAAAAAGCACCGCCAGCAATAAAAACAATCCATGTGTAAAAGCAGACAGCCTAGTTCTTGCACCCGCATCAATGTTCGCTGCACCCCGGACGATCACGGCTGTAATAGGGATTGCACCCAATAACCCACAGGTTATATTGCCAATACCCTGAGCCGCCAGTTCCCGGTTAACAGGCGTAATGCGGTTATGACGGTCCAGTTTATCAATGGCTTCCACGCAAAGTAGTGTCTCTAAGGAAGCCAATAATCCAACGATCACACCATCTTTCCAGATTGCTGTGGTGGAAAATAGTTTGGAGAAATCAGGAAAGACGATCTCTCCGAATATATTGGCAGGTATATTGACAAGCTGTGTTGGCTTTAACGTAAGATCTGTAGTGATCCAGCTGAAAATATAATTGACCGCAATGCCGGCCAGTACCGCCACTAAAGGAGCCGGAACAACCCTCCATTTTTTGGCAAAAGGCCGTTGCCACAGTATCATAATTAGTAAGGAAACCACGGTAATGATGATCGTGCCTCTGCCGATATGCAGATTGAAATTCCGGATATTGCCGGTCACATCTTTGGAAGAGAAAATTTTGATGAAGCCGCTTTGCCAGAAATCAGGCTGGTCGTATCCCAGGGCAAAGGGGATTTGTTTAGCGATCAGCATAATACCAATAGCGGCCAGCATTCCTTTGATTACTGCAGATGGAAAGTAGTTGGCAATAACACCCAGTTTTAATGCACCCAGCAACAATTGGAAAATACCTGCAATGATAACGACCAGCAGGAAAATCCTGTAATCTCCATAAGAAAGAATAGCAGCTGCCAATAATGGAGAAAGTCCTGCAGCAGGACCTGATACACCAAATTGCGATTTACTGATCACCGAAACCACCATGCCGCCAATGACACCGGATAGAATACCTGCATAGAGTGGGGCACCGGAAGCCAGCGCAATACCCAGGCACAGCGGAAGTGCTACAAAAAACACCGATAGTCCTGCCGGAAGGTCATGCCGCAACCAGATGCGGCGCATATATCGCAATCTCCGTTTCAAATGAACTGATTTGCCGGAAGGTAAAAAAAAATAACCGGGTGCAGAATGACTTAAGGCCTGTGGTAAAAACATTATAACCCTGTATCTGCTGAAACCGTTAATAGGCCTAAATTTGCTGGCTTAATAAAATGACCCATGTGGTGAAGAATAATGAAGTTATATCCTGAATCGGCCAATATACAGTTAGAGTTTAATAAGGTGAAAGACCTGCTGGCGAATTATTGCCAGACGGAGCATGCTCATACCAAAGCAGCCAACTTGCGCATCCATACCCGGAAAGAATTCATTGATACAGAGCTTCGGCAAAGCCACGAATACCGTCAACTGGTCACTAACAGTGTTTATTTTCCCAACGATTATATCTTAAACCTTGCTAAAGAATTAAAGCTATTGTCCATCCCGGGTGCTGTATTGGTGGGGGAGCAACTGTTGCAGGTCCGTAAACTAGCCGAGAGCATCGAAAAAATATTCCGCTGGTTTGACAGTGAAAGAAGACAGGCGTACAATTCCATGGCGAAGGTTATTGAAAATACGTACTATGAAAAAGTGATCATCGAAATGATTGATGAGGTGCTGGATGATTACGGGCAGGTAAAAGATAATGCATCCGAAGACCTGAAGAATATCCGGATGAGCCTTTACCGGAAGCGGAATGAGCTCCGCCGGGTGTTTGAAAAGATCATCTCCAAACTGAATAAGCAGGGCTACCTCGCCGATATTGAAGAAAGTTTTATGAGCGGCCGCCGGGTGGTGGCTGTTTTTGCAGAACAGAAAAGAACCGTGAAAGGAATTTTGCATGGAGAAAGTGACAGCCGCAAAACTGCTTTTGTGGAACCCGAGGAAACGATTGAGCTCAATAACCAGGTACATGAACTGGAGAATGATGAACGAAAGGAAGTGTATCGCATCCTGCGTGAACTGACCGGGAAACTAGCTGTGTATGCGGCATTGCTGTCGACTTATCACAGTATTGTGGGGGAATATGATTTTATCAGGGCCAAAGCTAAACTGGCGGCTGATATTCGGGGTGAGTTCCCGGTGGTGCATGATAAGGCCGGTATTCACCTGGTGAATGCGTACCATCCTTTATTGTATCTCTACAACCAGCGCAGCAATAAGCCCACCATACCAGTAACGCTAACCCTGGACGATAATAAACGGATACTGGTTATCAGCGGGCCTAATGCGGGTGGGAAAACAGTTACCATGAAAACAGTGGGCTTACTGCAGATGATGGTGCAGAGTGGACTGCTGGTGCCGGTGCATCCTTCTTCGCAGTTTGGTATTTTCAAACAACTGATGATCCATATTGGTGATACGCAGAGCCTGGAATTTGAGTTGAGTACTTACAGCAGCCATCTTATTCACATGAAACATTTCATGGAAAATGCGAATGGCAGAACCTTGTTCTTTATTGATGAACTGGGAAGCGGCAGTGACCCTAATCTTGGTGGCGCTTTTGCAGAAGTGATTATGCAGGAACTGGCCCGCAAACATGCGATGGGTATTGTGACGACACATTACCTGAACCTGAAAGTGATGGCAGGTAAAACAGCCGGTATCCTGAACGGGGCGATGGCTTTTGATGAAAAGAACCTGCAGCCACAATACAAGCTGATTGTTGGGAAGCCCGGAAGTTCCTATACATTTTCCATTGCAGAAAGGATTGGCCTGGATAAATCACTCATCAAAAAAGCGAAAGAACTGGTAGATGAAGACCAGTTCCGGCTGGATAAATTACTGAACCGTACGGAGCAGGACCTGCGTGACCTGGAAAAGAAAGAAACAGAACTGAACAAAACGATCAGAGAGAATGAACGGTTGAAAAAGGAAATGCAGCAGGTGATGGATAAGGAACGGCATCGCCAGCAGGTGGAAGTATTGAAAGAGCAGAACCGGGTATCCGAAGAAAAGATCGCTTACCTGAAGGATATGGAACGGAAGCTGAAACAGCTTCTGGTCGAATGGCGCAAAGAAGAGAATAAAAATAAAGTGATCAAACAAATGGAAGGATTGCTGTTCAAAAAGAACGAGCAGAAAGTGGTGAGCAAGATGCAGAAAAAGATTGATTCAAAATTTGCAGAAGTGGGGGGAGATATTAAAATAGGCGATAAAGTAAAAATGAAAAAGAATCACCAGGTGGGAGAAGTGATAGGACTGAGAGGGAAGAGGGCCGTGGTGAAAATCGGTATGCTGCCGATGCAGGTGGATATGAAGGACCTGGTGGTGGTGAAGGAGAAAGAAAGTGAACCGGGTAAATAGATTTTTTGTTTGAAGCCGGACAATAAAAAAGCGAAACCTTACGGGGTTTCGCTGGTATTTAATGAGTATGTAAGTCAGCTGTTACGGATATAGTTCTGCAAATGGTTGATGGTTTCCTTCTGCGTTAATATGGTTTCTTTGACCACGTCACTCATGGAGATGATGCCGGCCAGTTTATCATTTTCAAAAACAGGCAGGTAGCGGATATTATTCCTGGTCATTAATTCCATGCAATGATCAATGCTGTCGGAAGGAGTAACGGTGGGCAGGTCGGCCGACATAATTTCAGAAACACTGGTATCGGTTGAATTCTTTCCTTTCAGTATCACTTTGCGGGAGTAATCTCTTTCGGTGATCAGGCCGAGATACTGGCCATTTTCCATCACCATCATGGAACCGATATTCTTTTCAGCCATTATTCGTAATGCTTCCAACACACTGGTGCCTGGTGAAACATTAGCAGTGGATGTACCTTTCCGGGCAAGAATGGAGGATACTTTATTCATATGGCATCGTTTTAGTTAACTGGAATTTACGAAAAGATATGGCTACCTCAAAAAATATTTCTTCTCTATGCGGCCATTGCTCACAAATGACTTTCATTTTACCGGTCTTGTGCTTACCTTGCGGCCCTGCATGGACCGCAAACCCGCTACTATAAAAGAGATCGCACAGCGATTGAATGTCTCTGTCTCCACAGTGTCAAGAGCCTTGCATGATCATCCCAGTATTGGTCTGCGTACAAAAATGCAGGTACAGAAACTGGCGAAAGACCTGAACTACGAACCCAACCAGGCGGCTATATCATTTAAGCAGGGAAAAACGATGACCATTGGCGTTATCCTTCCGAACCTTGGAGAAGAGTTTTTCTCCATCGCTATTAATGGGATTGAGGATATTGCCACTAATAATAATTATACGGTACTGATCGGACAGTCGCATGATGATATGGAACGTGAAAAGCAGATTGTGGACACCATGCGGCGACACCGGGTGGATGGGTTGATCGTTTCCTTGTCCAAGAATACAGATAATTATGAGCATTTTGAGCAATTGAAAAAGTATAATATCCCGGTTGTGTTCTTTGACCGGGTTCCCGAAACAACGGAAGCCTTTACAGTGTCCTGCAGCCTGAAGAAAAGTTCGGTGAACCTGGTGGACTGGTTGGTCAACCAGGGGCATACAAAAATTGCATTTATCAATGGCCCGGATACAATGCAAAGTTCTTCAGACCGGCTGGAAGGATATAAGGAAGGTTTGAGGAAGAATAAGCTGGAATATAATAAATCCTACGTGGTGCATACCGATCTCAGCAGTTCTTCTACCAAAGAAGCAGTCAGGAAATTGCTTGCCCTGAAAATAAGACCGGCAGCCATTATTGCTTTTAATGATTATGTGGCACTGGATGCCACCAAGGTTTCCCGTCAGGAAGGATTAAAGATCAATAAAGATATTTTTTTTGTGAGTTATGCCAATCTGCCCATCACCAGCTATATGGATGATCCGCCGCTGGCATCCGTGGAGCAATTCCCCTACCAGCAGGCAGAGAAAGCCACCAGTATTTTACTGCAACTGGTACAGGCGAATGGAGCTGATGAAAATATTACCCGAAAGATCGTGCTGGAAAGTAAAGTGGTGGTAAACCCTGTAGAATAACAAAATGATACAATAAAAGAAAAAGACTCCGGTGATAGAGTCTTTTTCTTTTTTTATGCCGGCAATAATTTATCCTTTTCTTTTCGGTTTTACTGTTGATTTAACAGCTTTCTTGGTCTTATTTCTTTCTCCTTTTATCGTAGAAGCAAGTTTCAGGGCTTCATAGGCATTAATCACACCACCGGAACGGCTGATATCCGAAAGATCGACTTCTTCACCAGTGCCGGGATTCTTTACTTTCACGCCTGGACTTTGTGCTGATTTCTCAATAACCATTTTTACCTGCTGCGGGCTCAACGCCGGGTAATATTGCAGGATCAGGGCCGCCAGCCCGGCTACTACGGGAGAAGCCATACTGGTTCCCTGTAAGTTCTGATAGGTATTACCACCCGGAACAGTTGCATATATCTTTACACCGGGAGCAAACACATCCACTTCCTTTTTTCCATAGTTAGAGAAATTGGCGGTAAGGCTATTGCCCTTTTCATTATTCGGGCCGCTGGCACCCACGGTGATCCAGTTACCGGCTCTTTTACCATCATTGAAAGCAGGGGTGGGATAATTAAAACTGGTATCGATATTCTTCGCATCGTTTCCGGCTGCATGCACCAGTAATACACCTTTACTTTCTGCATATTTCACGGCATCATCCACCCATTGTTTTTCCGGGGAAAAGCCTTTTCCAAAACTCATATTGATCACCTGTGCACCATTGTCAGCGGCATAACGGATGGCCAGGGCAATATCTTTATCATGCTCATCACCATCCGGAACGGCCCGGAGTGTCATGATCTTTACATTGTCGGCCACACCATCCATTCCTTTACCATTACCTCTTGCAGCAGCAATAATGCCGGAAACGTGGGTACCGTGTAAAGCAGATTTATTATTTACAAACACATTATTATTGCCATAAAACTTGTCGTTGAGATCATCGTAATTGTCTTTTACGATATTGGCCCTGTAATTCTCAGGAGCCTTTTCAGCAGCTTCTGCTTTTTTCATTTCACCTTCCACGTAGTCACCAAAACCACCTACAAACTCTTCATTATTTGACTCGAGGGCATCATTACCCGACATCAGGCCATAGATCATATTCTTGGCTTTTTTTACATCCGCATCATCAGAAGTAAAAGCTTCCAGTTCCTTGCCGGTATATTTTTCTTTACCCATTGCTTTGCGCAGAATGCTATCCGCTTTGGTGGCACTGTTATAAGCTTTTTTCAGAAATACCAGCTCCATAGTGCTTGTTTTTGAATCACCACCGGCTATTTCTTCCTTGGAACGTTTCCACATTTCATATTCAAACTTCTCTTCTGCAGGAAGTTTGCTTACATCCACGTCTTTACCATCATACTTTGATTTGTATTTATGATAAACCCGGGCAGCTTCGTACGAATCTTTTTCCACGTTTTGTTTACCATCCCGGCTGCCGAGAAAATTCCAGCCATTAATATCGTCGATGTAACCATTTTTATCATCGTCGATTCCATTGCCGGGGATTTCTTTCTTATTCACCCATAAAACCGGTTTCAGGTCTTCATGCGTTGTATCAATACCTGAATCTATCACGGCTACAATCACCGTATTACTTTTCAGTTTTTTTGCTTTGAGAAATTCATAAGCTTTATCAATGCTGATCCCGTAGTAACCGTTGGCTTTGGGATCCTGCATATGCCATCCTTTCGGTACTTCCTGGGCAAACAGGGCAGATGTCATCAATCCGCCGATCGTTAAAAGAGAGGTACGTTTCAATAAATTGGTCATTTGCGTTTTTTTAATATTACAAATTTGCTAAAGGCGTCAAAAGTAATGATTACCATTCATACAATTTACATATGTTAAACCCCTGCTTTTTGGGGTAAAAGCAGGGGTTTTGGCAGAATTTTGACGAACCGCTGGCTGACTTAGTTGCTTAGTTTCAGTTCCACCCTCCGGTTTTGTGCTTTTTCAGCTTCCGTTTTGCCGCTATTCAGCGGTTGGGACGGTCCGAACCCTTTGGCAGAAAGCCGGCTGGCATCAATTCCTTTTGATTCAAAGTACCTTTTTACATTATCAGCACGGTCCTGTGATAATTGTATATTGGCGTTATAGTTAGCATCAGTACTGGTATGTCCCTCGATCGATAATTTAAGTTCCGGGTTTTGCTTCATGATCGTTACCACCTCATCCAGCACTTTGAAAGAGGGTTTCAGCAGGTTCGCTTTTGAAAACTCAAACTGGATGCGTTTGGCAGCATAATTGACTTTCTCCACGATCTCTTTCTGTATGGCAGGGCAACCGTTATTCTCTTTCAATCCCGGCACTTTCGGGCATTTGTCATTTTCATCATTCACACCATCGTTATCGGTATCTGGTACGGGGCAGCCTTCATAACGGCCCAATCCCACTACCTGCGGACACTTATCATCATCATCATTCACACCATCGCTATCTGAATCCGGAACCGGGCAGCCATTGTACCTGGCCACGCCGGGCACATCAGGACATTTATCAAGGTCATCTGTTATACCATCGGCATCTTTATCTTTTGGAGCTGGACAACCCTTATAGGCGAGAACACCGGGCACATCGATACATTTATCTTCTTTGTCAGGAATACCGTCCGCATCTTTATCCGGGCAGCCTTTGGTAACTGCAGGTCCGGCTTCATCCGGGCAGGCATCCTGCTCATCAGGAATACCATCTTTGTCCTTATCCTTTATCTTCTTTTCAGGAGCTGTTTGCGGGCCGAGAAAGATACCCAATGTGGCACCGATCACCTGGTGTTTAAAGGTGCCGGTATAATCTTTGGCCTGGTAAAAGTCATTCAACCCGCGGCTGTAATTAGCAGTGAGAAATACACGGCCAAATTCAAGTCCTGCCAATGCATTGGCACCATAGTTCAGTACTTTATATTTCCCGGGAGCATCACCCACCGGCAGGTCTGAATTTTCTTCTGACGTAAATGTTCCCTGGTCATTAGTTTCTTTGGCTTCTTTTCCGTTATAAAAAAAGGAAGCATAAGGCCCTGCGCCTATGATGAATTTTGTTTTGGAGCTGAGTTTGAATTTATAGACAAGGTTCAGGGGCAGATCAATATAATTGATGAATTGTTCAGAAGATTGGAAAACCGTGCCGCTACCCCCGCTGACATCACCTGCAAATTTTCTCCCTTTATTAAAAAAGATGATCCCGGGTTGAAAAAAAAGTTTTGATTTCTCTGCAAAAGGTACATCGGCAATAAAACCGAAATGAACGCCGGTACGGCCTGAAAAACCGTTTTTCAAAGTAGAAAAACCGGGAAGATCGTTTTCTTCAATTACTTCAGACTGGTGACCACCAAGAACAAGGGCTACTCTTATCTGTGCATGGGTTATACAAAAACTGCTTAGAACGAATGCAAGCGCAAGGAAAGATCCTTTCATGGGAGCTGGGTTAGGTTTTAGGGATATTGTTTCAGGCTGTAAAAATTGGAAATATTTTGCAGAAATCATAGTAATAAGGCCGCTTTGACGGCCTTATCGTCATAAATCAAACTTTATACCCTGTGCCAATGGCAATTTTGTGCTGTAATTGATGGTATTGGTCTGCCGGCGCATATAATTCTTCCAGGCATCGCTGCCGCTTTCCCGGCCGCCGCCTGTCTCTTTTTCACCCCCAAAAGCACCACCGATCTCTGCCCCGGAAGTTCCGATGTTGACATTGGCGATACCACAGTCACTGCCGGCAGCCGACAGGAATTGTTCAGCTTCCCGCAGGTTGAGTGTCATAATTGAAGAGGAGAGTCCTTGCGGCACTTCATTTTGTATGGCTATTGCTTCATCAATGGTTTTATATTTCAACAAATACAAGATGGGGGCAAAGGTTTCATGCTGTACAATTTTAAAACCCGGCTTTGCTTCCGCCACGCAGGGCTTCACATAGCAACCACTTTCATAACCTGCCCCGCTCAATACGCCACCCTCTACTACAAAATTGCCACCTTCAGCTTTACATTTTTCAATCGAATCCAGGTAGAGTTTTACTGCGTCTTTATCAATCAACGGCCCTACATGATTATTTTGATCCAGCGGGTCGCCAATTCTAAGTTGTCGGTAGGCTTTGATTAATTTTTCTTTGAAGGCCTCATAGATGTCTTCATGAATGATCAGTCTTCTCGTGGTGGTGCAACGCTGACCTGCCGTGCCGACAGCACCAAACAAGGCCCCGGTGATCGCAATATCTAAATCAGCATCTTTTGAAATAATGATGGCATTATTTCCTCCCAATTCCAATAAAGCTCTTCCCAATCTTGCACCCAACGCAGCTCCAACCGCTTTTCCCATCCTGGTGGAACCCGTTGCAGAAACCAAAGGCACTCTTGTATCATGACTCATCCATTCACCCACTTCACGGCCACCAATGATCAACCCACTCACACCTTCGGGTACATTATTTTTTGCGAATACTTCATTTACGATATGCTGGCAGGCTACTCCGCACAAAGGCGTTTTTTCAGATGGTTTCCAGATGCAGACATCACCACATACCCAGGCCAGCATACTGTTCCAACTCCAGACAGCTACCGGGAAATTGAAAGCGGATATGATACCCACAATTCCTAAAGGATGCCATTGCTCGTACATACGGTGTGCCGGTCTTTCACTGTGCATCGTCAACCCATGCAATTGCCTCGACAGCCCGACTGCAAAATCACAGATATCGATCATCTCCTGCACTTCACCCAATCCTTCCTGCAGGCTTTTTCCCATTTCATAAGAAACCAGTTTGCCCAAAGGTTCCTTATACTGGCGTAATGCTTCACCTACCTGGCGCACCACTTCCCCTCTTTTGGGAGCAGGCCATAGCCGCCATTCTTTAAAGGCTTCTTCTGCTTTTTTTACAACAGCTTCATAATTTTCTTTATCAGCAGTGCTTACGGAACCAATTTTTTTACCATCCACAGGGGAGAAGGAATCTATTGTTTCACCTTTACCAGCCAGCCAGTTGCTGCCGGTGCTAACGCCTTTATTGAGGGTATCTATCTTAAGAGTTTCCAGGAAATCCATATGACATGTTTTAATTGCGGGGCAAAGTTCCGGGTTTTTACTGCCGGAAAAAAGTTTCTATGAAATAAAAATGCCGGAAGATTTTCCCGGCATAAAAAGGCAGAATTGAATTTCTTTATTGATAGGTGACCGAGAAATAGCCTTCAGTAAGTTCGGTAAACAGTAAAGGATTTAGCAATGCTTCGGCATGGAAATTAAAATTACCGCGGATCCTTTTTGTACTGGTATTATGTGATAAGATGGTCAGCGTTCCGCTTGAGGAGGCCTGTGAATGATTAGGATCTGTATCAGGATTATACTGACCTATATATTCAAATCCAAAAAAATCAAGTGTGTAGGCACCGGGAGTGATATTAGCCGGGAAAGTCAGGCCTACTGTTTTATCTCCTGTCGGGGTGGTGGCACTGATAGCAATTTTTGGTGAAAGTGGCGGTATAGCCGGGGTGGATACTGAAAAGATGGTGGGAGGGATCCACTGTGTCCCCGAAATTTTCACCCGGAAAGTATCGGTGGTATTTGCAGGCGGTAATGTGACTGCATAAGAAATATTGGTGAATACGCCTTCCGTAATCACCCGCTGCAGTGTATCCATCTGCCTGAATACTTTAAAGGAAAAAGTACCACTCATTTTTTTATTGGCCGTGTCTATCGAAGTAATATTCACTTCACCGCCGGCTTCAAGGGGGTACTCACCCTGGTTAGTGGTGAAAGCCATCTTGTTCGCAAGATTACTGTCCACATACGCAGCGACATTCATCGTTACATCGCTTAGTGTATAGCGATGGACACCAGAGTCTGCCAGGGTAATTGTAATGAGTTTTTTATCAGTACCGAGCCCGGTGATATTGATAAGGCCACCGATACGGCTGGCGGCAGCAGCTTTATTGGCCACCCATTGTGTGCCCCCGATTTTGGCCCTGAAATCACCGGTTACCGGGTTATTCGTATTGGTAAGGATAAAATCGACTTCCCGCTGGCAGGATTGCAAAAGCAATAAAACGGAGAGTGCAATAAAAGACAAGAGGTAGAAAAATTTTCTCATGGTATACTAGTTAGGTGAACGGTGTATAAAGGTATTTGCAGTTCCTGAAATTGTAAAATCGGGCACTATTTTTAATACTGCTCGGTTAGATTCGGGAAATCACCTGATTTCACATCCCGTATATAATTTTTGACAGCATCGGTGGCCTGTTCGTGAATATTAAGGTATTGGCGAAGGAACCGCGGTTTGAATTCGGTATTAATACCCAGCATATCATGCATCACCAGCACCTGCCCGTCACAATCTCCGCCAGCACCAATTCCAATGGTCGGGATGGTTAAGCTTTGTGATACTTCTTTTGCCAACCTGGCCGGGATTTTTTCGAGAACCAATGCAAAGCAGCCGGCTTCTTCCAGCAATTTGGCATCGCGGCGCAGTTTATTGGCTTCTTCTTCTTCTTTAGCTCTTACGGTATATGTGCCGAATTTGTAAATGGATTGTGGTGTCAGCCCCAAATGTCCCATGACAGGAATACCGGCAGAAACAATTTTCTTGATCGATTCCAGTACTTCTTCACCCCCTTCCAGTTTAATGGAATGGGCGCCGGTTTCTTTCATGATTCGGATAGCAGAGGCCAAAGCGATATCTGAATTGGACTGGTACGAACCGAATGGAAGGTCTACCACCACCAGGCAGTGATGGATGCCCCTGATAACGGAAGAAGCATGGTAGATCATCTGGTCCAGTGTGATAGGTAAGGTCGTTTCATGCCCCGCCATGACATTGGAGGCAGAATCACCCACCAGAATCACATCAATACCTGCACCGTCAATGATCTTTGCAAATGAAAAATCATAAGCTGTCAGCATGCTGATTTTTTCACCTGCCGCCTTCATATTCTGCAGGGTGTTGGTGGTGACTCTTTTTACTTCTTTATTAACAGACATGATGAATTTTGAAATTTTGGAATTGAGAAATTTCGTCAGACTTCTATTTCTTTCAACCTGACTTCGTCATATAAATTATGGATCAAACCATCCGCCAGTCCTATTTTGGGTACATAGATTTCATCGGCATCTGTCCAGCGCATTACATTGATATAAATGAGTAATGCCGGAATGATCACATCGGCACGGTCTTCCCGCAGGCGGTATAAACTCATCCGTTGCGGAAGCGATAGCGTACTGAACTCTTTATAGTAATCCCGCAGCAGTTCCAGGGAAAGGGGTTTGCCTTCTTTACGTTTGGATAAGGAGAATATTTTATTGATATTTCCCCCGGAGCCAATAGCCGTGACATGATGATACCCTTTTGTTTTGTTGCGAAGGAATTCTTTCATCTCATCCCAGAGGGATTCCTGTACCTGGTTTTTCAATAAACGTATAGTGCCGATATTGAATGATTCTTTAAAGATCATTTTACCATCACTGAAAAAAGTAAGTTCAGTGCTGCCACCACCCACGTCAATGTACAAATAGGATTCATCCTTTTTCATATCATCGGCCGTATGGTTCTCATAAATAAAAGAGGCTTCTTCCTGGCCGCTGATGACATGGATATCAATACCGGTTTCGGCTTTCACTTTTTTAATGATCTCGGGTGCATTTACCGCATCCCGCATGGCAGACGTTGCACAGGCTTTGAGGTGCTTTACTTCGTACACATCCAGCAACAACTTATACGATTTGATTGTCTTGAGCACTTTTTCAACTTTGATAGCGGATATTTCTCCTTTATCAAACACATCAAAGCCCAACCGTAATGGCACACGAACAAGGGCTATCTTTAAGAATTCGGGTTTGTCCTGTGGCCCGGGTATCACATCACTGATCAATAATCTTGCTGCGTTACTTCCGATGTCAATGGCTGCCAGTCTCACGATGGGTTAGTGTTTTTTTATACAGGTAATTATAAGTTTCAACCTGTGAACGGACTTTTTTCCGGGTGGTTCGGATATATTCATTATTCAATTGGTTATCCAGCCATCTTGCCTTCACATTGTCCTGCAATTGTATATTCAAAATATCTTTCAGTTCCTGTTTGATATCCTCATCAAAAATCGGGCAGGTTGCTTCCACACGGTGTTCCAGGTTTCTTAACATCCAGTCTGCCGAAGATATGTAAACTTTCTCTTTACCCCTGTTGTGAAATACCCACACCCGTGCATGCTCCAGGTATTCATCCACAATGCTGATAGCTCTTACAGGTTGTTTGAATTTTTTATTTTGGGAGAACATACAAAAAATGCCCCGTACGATTAGCCGGATGGGAACCCCGGCCCGTGCGGCTTCATTTAGTTTTAATATCAGTTGTTCGTCTGACAGTGAATTCATTTTAAGGGTGATCCCGCAGGGTTTCCTCCGTTGAGCATTTTTTATTTCTTCATCAATCAGCTGGTTGATCTCCCGGCGTATAAAATGGGGGCTGGGCACAACCGTCTTACAGTCACGCAGGAAATTGATACCTGTTTTCGGGTGTTCCAGGTAACTGAAAATTCTGCTCACATCATGCATGATCTTTGGATTGGAGGTTAGCAGGCAATGATCGGCATATACTTTTGACGTCCGCTCATTCAGGTTGCCGGTACTTACAAAACCGTATTGAGTAAAGTTATCTTTTACTTTTTTCCGGATCAGGCAGATCTTGGAATGGACTTTCATGTTGGGGATTTCCACCAGCACTTTAGCACCTTCTTCTTCCAGCCGATCTTTCCATTCCATATTCGCTTCTTCCTCGAACCGGGCTCTCAGTTCCAGCATCACCACCACTTCTTTCCCATTGCGCACCGCATTGATCAATGCATTGATGATACGGGATTGTTGTGCCAGCCGGTAACAGGTGATCTTGATCGTTGTGACATCCGGGTCAAATGCAGCCTCTCTCAACAAGTCGATCAAAGGCGTAAAAGAGTGGTAGGGGAAATGCAGCATCACATCCCTTTCCAGTATCACGTCAGATACACGATGTTCCGTAAGCATCGGATGATCGAATGGCTTTTTCCGTTTTGTTTTTTCTTTGAACACCTGGTCGGGGAAATCCATGAAGTGCCGGAAGTTATGAATGCGGCCGCCGGGTATCAGGTTATCTCTTTTGGTCAGGTTCAAGCGCCGGATCAGGTATTCCAGCAAGCCTGCATCCATTTCACGATCATACACAAAACGAACGGGTTTGCCTTTACGCCGGTTCTTTAATCCCTTTTCAATTTTTTGCATGATCGTCGTGGATACATCATTTTCAATATCCATTTCTGCATCACGGGTTACTTTAAAAATATGCGACTGGTACTGGTCATATCCAAAATAGGAAAAGATATCTGGAAGATTAAAACGGATCACATCTTCCAGCAGGATGATATGATGTTCCTCCGGTTTGGAAGGCAACAAAAGAAACCGGCCCAATACACGACTTGGAATTTCAATAAGTGCATATTTCTTTTTTAATGCACTTTCTTTCTTCCACATCACTACGGCCAGGTAAATAGACTTATCCCGGAGGTTGGGGAATACAGGAATGTTTTCTATCATCAGGGGGATCAGGTTCGGGCTTACTTCTTCTTCATAATAGTTACGTACAAATTCCTGCTGATCATGAGTGAGTTGCTTTTCTGTTTTAAGAAATATCTTTTGCTCATTGAGTTTTTGCTGCACATCTTCCCAAATACGGTTGAATTCTCCCTGCTGGTTCAATACCAGCATCTGGATCTCATCTAATATTTGTTGCGGGTCATCTTCCAGGTGCATATTGGCCCTGCTGCCAAATTTGATCATCCGTTTCAGGGTAGCCACCCTGACCCGGAAAAACTCATCCATATTATTGGAAAAAATGCCCAGGAACCGCACTCTTTCTCTTAAGGGTACGGTAGGGTCGCCGGCTTCCTGTAATACCCTTGCATTAAATGAAAGCCAGCTTATATCTCTTGCGATCGTCTTTTTTTTAGTAGAAGCCATTACTATTGGGTCCATCTTATTTCATTGATAAGATATGAAATTAATGAACGGGGTAAAAGTTTGATGTTAAGTTTTTAAAAAGGTAGAAAGTAGTCAGGCTTTCCTGATCTGTTCGATGATACCAGTGGTGGAGAACCCTTCCAGAATCGGGTTGATCACCACACGGCCCCCGTTAGCGATCACTTCCCGGGCCCCGGCAATTTGCTCAACCGTATAATCTCCGCCTTTTATCAGTACATCCGGTAAAATGGAACTAATAAGCTGCAAAGGGGTGTCTTCTTCGAATAGAACCACTGCATCCACGATCTGCAGGGAGGCAAGCAATAGTGCTCTTGATTCCTGGTTGTTCACGGGCCGGCTGTCACCTTTTAATCGTTTCACTGAGGCATCCGCATTTAACCCGATAATAAGCAGATCGGCTTCTTTAGCGGCTTGCGATAAAGAAAAGATATGTCCCTGGTGAAGTATATCAAATACACCATTGGTGAAGGCAATCGTTTTACCGGTTACCCGCCATTGCGCCACCCGTTGAATGAGTTGGGCGATGGGCATTATTTTTTGTGGTATCAGGTCAGCTCGTTTCAATCTTCTCTTTTTTATTGTACCAGGGTAATGCAATAAAGCTGATTAAGCCACCAATAAGAATGACAGTGGTTTGCGCCAGCCACAATATCCATCCAAAAGCCAGTGCAATGCCTTGTGATAACCCATATAATTGCATGGTCTTTTCAAGCAGAAAGGCATAAGCACCAATGCCACCAGGTGTTACGATCATACCGATACTGCCTGCTGATAAGACGGTGAAAGCTTCTTTGATGCCGTATTGCTCGGTTTCCTGCAGGGCATGAAAACCAAGATACCCGCCGGAGAGATAAGTGGTCCAGAGAATAACTGTCAGCAGCAGGAATTGTCCTCTCTTCTTCAGGTGCTGGATGGCACTGATGCCCTGCCAGATACGGGAAGCGATCTTCTTAAAGATGCCCAACATATCACTGACCGATTTCTTTTTAATGAACATGTAGGCAAGAATGGCTAAAGCAACAACTCCTCCGGCGATAAGCATGACCAGTGTACCGGATACTTTTTTTTCTTCCTTATCTCCTGAAGAATTAAAAAAAGTATCAATGATCTGGCTATATAATCCCGGTTGTATGGCCAGGGTGATTCCAAATATGATCAGCAGGGTAATGGCATCAATGATGCGTTCAAGAATGATCGTACCGACCAGTTTGTCGGCCGGCACTTTTTCGTAACGGGCCAGTACAGTACATTTCAACACTTCACCCAGCCTTGGTACAGCCTGGTTGGCCAGGTAGCCGATCAGCACCGCAAAAACAGTATTGGTCATACCCGGTTTATAACCTAATGGTTCTATCAGCAAACGCCAGCGCATAGCTCTTACATAATGACTCAGGAAGAGGATAATGAATACCGGGATCACTAACCAATACCTGGCTTTTTTCAAGGCCAGTTTGATCTGTGATTTATCGTCTGCACCCAAATCACGGATGGACCACCATACCAGGAAAATGCCGAGGCCCAGGAAAAAAAGATACTGGAGTATGGTGAGAAGCCGTTTGTTCATGAATGCCAAAATAGTGGTACGAAGTTACATTACAAAGTGCCGGGCAAAGAATATCAAAGTTTGTTTTCTTCTTTTGGAAAAACGATCCAGGGTTTGAAAGACTTTGCTTTTTCAAAATCCATGATCGCATAGGAGATCACCACCACCAGGTCGCCTGCCATGCCGCGACGGGCCGCAGGGCCGTTCAGGCAAACAATACCTGAACCTCTTTTTCCTTTGATCACATAGGTTTCCAGTCGTTCGCCATTATTTACATTCACCACCTGCACTTTTTCATTTTCGATAATGTTGGCAGCATCCATCAGGTCTTCATCCAGCGTCAGGCTTCCTACATAATGAAGATTGGCTTCGGTGATCACCGCCCGGTGAATTTTTGATTTTAATACTTCGATCTGCATCATGGGCGCAAAAATAGAATTTTAATTGATCAGCATGTTGTCGATCAGTCTTACCTCATTATTAAATGCAGCAACAAGAGCTACGAGTTTTTGCCTGCCATCCCATTCAGTAACAGATTCCAATGTAATGGCGTCAGTGATCTCGACATAATCAACCCTGAAGCCTCTGCTAGCCAGTTCTTCAACAGCTAAATTCTTCATATTAATAAGAGAAGATGTTTGCAGGTTGTTTTTTATGCGGGTAAGTACGTTGTAAATAGCCACCGCTCTTTTTCTTTCTTCTTCATTCAACCGCATGTTCCGGCTGCTCATGGCAAGACCGTCCGGCTCCCGAAGGGTGGGGCAGACCACCAGGGTAGTTTCTTTTTCTATACCCATTAATTGGAGGAGCCGGTTGATTACCATACATTGCTGGTAATCCTTCTGGCCAAGGTACAGTTTAGCAGGTCTTACTATATTAAGTAACCGCTCCACGACCATGCATACTCCCTGGAAATGACCGGGACGGAATTTGCCTTCCAGCAAGGTTTCCAATTTACCGAGATCATACTGCTTATGGCTATTGAAACCCTCCGGGTATATTTCTGCCACTGAAGGAAGAAAAAGGAGATCACAACCCGCTTTTTCCAGCAGGTAAATATCTTTTTCAATCGTGACCGGGTATTTTTCAAAATCGGCCGGGTCGTTGAACTGGGTGGGGTTCACGAAAATGCTGCTAACCGTAATATCGTTATCTTTTTTGCTGGCCTCCAGCAGGGAAATATGTCCCGGGTGCAGGGCGCCCATCGTAGGAACAAAGCCAACTGATCTTTTGCGCTTTTGCTGTTCAGCAAGGTAGTTCCTGAGATCAGCTGCTTTTTTGAATATGACCATAAAAACGATCCCGCTGGGTTAAAATGGGCTGTAAACTTAGTGTTTCGGGGTTGAATTAAGGGCACAAAAGCCCCGGCTTTGCTTTGTCAGCCGCTTTTCGGCATAAATTGGTTACCTTTGCCACCTTTCAGAAAAAAAGTTAAACAAAACAGACGCCCATGTCAGCTAAGAAAAGGATCCTGTTCATCGCTAATGAAATGTCGCCCTACCTGGAGCTAACAGAATTTTCAGAGATCGTCAATAAGCTGGCCATCAAGGCTAACGACAATGGGTTCGAGGTTCGTTGCATTATGCCCCGTTTCGGGACCATCAATGAACGCCGTCATCGCCTGCATGAAGTGGTTCGTCTTTCCGGCATTAATGTTTCGGTTGATAATGACGATATGCCGCTGCAGATCAAAGTGGCTTCCTTACCCAGTGCCCGGTTACAGGTTTATTTTTTAGAGAACGAAGACCTGTTCCGCCGCAAATTTGTTTTTCATGATGAAAATGAAAAATGGTTTGATGACAATGGCCTGCGGACAGTATTCTTTTGTAAAGGTGCATTGGAAACGGTAAAAAAATTTGGCTGGCCTCCCGATATCATTCATTGCAGCGGCTGGATGACAGGCCTGATCCCCGCTTACCTGAAAACAGTTTATAAGAAAGAACCGGTTTTTGCACACAGCAAAACTGTTTATACAATTGGTTCCAATACGTTCAAAGAAAAACTGGGCAGCGACTTTGTAAAGCTGGCCACAATTCACTCTTCCTTAAAAGATAAAGATTTGGAAGCTTATAAGGATGCGAATAACACAGCCATGTTCCGTGGCGCTGCTTCTTATGCTGATGCAATCACTTTTGGCGCAGAAAAGATCGATAAGAAACTGACCGAAGAGTTTACCAAAGTAAGAGGGAAGAAGACACTGTTATTTAACCCGGAGTCAGATTTAACAGACTATTTACAACTGTATGGCGAACTTGCCAAATAATCAATTCCATAACCCGGTATAAATTATTTTCGTGAAGAACAGACAGCTACTCTTACTGCTTGGAGTTACCATTGCCAGTTCTATTATCGTATTTTCTTCCTGCCGTAAGATCAATGATGCCACCACACTGGGGGGCGACCTGATTCCGGTTGTTGATAATATCAATACATTCGACACCAGCATTTCCGTGCAGACATTTAATGGGTTATTTGATGAATTTTCTGATTCTACCAGACTGGAAAGAAGTGAAGAACAGTTTCTCGGGTTAATCAATAACGATCCCTTATTTGGTGAAACAGATGCAAGAATGTTCCTGGAATTGAAACCCACTTTTTACAAGTTTGCTTTTAAGAGAAAAGATAGTCTTGAAATTGATTCTGTGGTTTTGGTGCTTAATTATATAGAGACATACGGGGATACGTTGGTGCCGCAGACAGTGCATGTCTATGAGATAGATCAGAACGCATCTTTACCATTCAGAAGCGATTCTGCTTACCTGATAAGAACAGAGCCATTCCCTAATGGCTATAATAACCTATTAGGTTTACGTACTTTTATACCTGCTGTCTTGAATGACTCTGTCTTTGCAAGACAGGACACCACGATAAACCAGTTAAGGATTAAGCTTGATAACAGTTACGGTCAGCGGTTATTGGATTATGATTCCACTTCAGGTACTAATGGGGCCTATGCTTCTGATTCTGCCTTCAAAACAAAGTTCAAAGGCTTTGCTTTACGATCCATGTCTTCAGGTAACGCAGTGATGGGTTTTGATCTTGGGGGGGCTAATACAAAATTGGCTATTTATTATCGTTACCCCAAAGCTGGAGGATTAGGTAGGGATACAGTGGTTGATTATTTCCGGTTTACTACACTTAGTGCAGCGGCTAATTATATTAAAAGGACTCATACTGTTGGCGAAATAAGTACTGTCCAGGGCCCTGCTGAAGATAACCTGGTCTACCTGCAAAATACACCAGGTTCCTTTGCAAGAATTAAAATTCCTGACCTGTTAACGATCGGGAACCGGCTTATTCACCGTGCCGAGCTGATCGTAGAGCAGGTGCATGATAATAACAATACGGATACCATCTTCCCGGCTCCTGAATTTTTGTACCTGGATGCCTTTGATCCAACGATCATTCTGCCTAAAAAACAGTTCAGAACAATACCGTATGACCTGACTTTTGATGGTAGCGATTATAACCGGGGTTCTTTTGGTTCTTTCCCCCTCAATACTGTTGATGGATCGGGCAATAAGATCAAGGTTTGGAAATTCAATATTTCCAGGTATGTGCAGCATGTGCTGACGGGCACTTCCACTTTATATGACCTGAGACTATCGGCCCCTTATTCTGTTAGATCGGAATATGGAACTCCACCTGTTGTTAGCGATCAGACCTTGCTGCTTTTCCCCAACCTGAATGGAATTGTGAAAGGAAGGGTAAGGGTAGGTGGTGGCAATCATACCACGCAGCGGATGCGGTTGCGGCTTATTTACTCTAAAATTTAGTGGAAAAGCTGTTTAAAACGAATTGAATCGGGTGTTATCTTTGCACCCGATTTTATTATTTTCAATACTAACTCAACATTAAACAAAATCATCTATGCCTTACCTGTTTACTTCTGAAAGTGTTTCTGAAGGACACCCGGATAAAGTGGCCGACCAGATATCGGACGCACTGATCGATAATTTTCTTGCTTTTGATGCACAGTCAAAAGTGGCCTGCGAAACACTGGTAACTACCGGCCAGGTGGTGTTAGCCGGGGAAGTAAAGTCAAAGGCTTACCTGGATGTACAGGAAATTGCCCGGGGTGTGATCCGTAAGATCGGCTATACCAAAAGTGAGTATATGTTTGAAGCCAGTTCTTGTGGTGTGTTGTCAGCCATTCACGAACAGTCTGCTGATATCAACCAGGGCGTTGACCGTAAGAAAAAAGAAGAACAGGGTGCCGGTGACCAGGGGATGATGTTTGGCTATGCGACCAATGAAACGGAGCATTACATGCCTTTGGCGTTGGATCTTGCTCATAACCTGCTGATCGAATTGGCCGCCATCCGCAGGGAGAAAAATTCAAAAATGCCTTACCTGCGCCCTGATGCCAAGAGCCAGGTAACATTAGAGTATGATGATAATAACCAGCCCGTTCGTATCGATGCGATCGTTATCTCCACGCAGCATGACGATTTCGACAGTGAAGCAAAAATGCTGGCCAAGATCAAAAGTGATGTGATCAACATCCTGATCCCAAGGATAAAAACCAAGTACAAGAAATACGCTAAGCTGTTCAACAGCGATATCAAATACCATGTTAACCCGACCGGTAAGTTTGTAATCGGTGGTCCGCACGGTGATACAGGTCTTACCGGCCGTAAGATCATTGTGGATACATATGGTGGTAAAGGTGCACACGGGGGCGGTGCTTTCAGCGGAAAAGACCCTTCCAAAGTGGATCGTTCAGCGGCTTATGCTACCCGTCATATTGCCAAGAACCTGGTAGCTGCCGGTGTGGCCAGCGAAATTTTAGTACAGGTTTCTTATGCGATCGGTGTGGCACAACCCACCAGCATTAACGTAAACACTTACGGTACCGCTAAAGTGGACCTGACCGATGGTGAGATCAGTAAGATCGTGGAAAGTGTTTTCGATATGCGTCCTTATTTTATTGAGCAACGTTTGAAACTGCGTAATCCTATTTACAGCGAAACAGCAGCATACGGGCATATGGGCCGTAAGCCTGAAGTGGTGGAAAAAACATTCACTTCCCCGGATGGTAAGAAAGTAACCAAGAAAGTAGAACTGTTTACCTGGGAGAAACTGGATTATGTAGGCAAAGTGAAAAAAGCATTTGGGTTGAAATAGGCCTCCCCAAACCCCTCCGCAGGAGGGGCTTTAAAAACCCCGAAAGATTAGAAAATCATTCGGGGTTTATTGTTTCAGTGCCTCTGTGGCAAAACCTTAATTTTGAAAAGTGAAAAATTTCAGGCAACAGCACCGCCCCAAAAAAAATTCCCTTGTGATCGGCAGAAACGCCGTCATCGAAGCATTGCAAACCGGTCAGCAATTAGACAGGATCTATCTTGATACAAGAGCCACGGGAGAAGACATCAGCGAAATAAAAAGAGCAGCTGCTCAAAACGGGGTGCCTGTCAATTATGTGCCGGCGGCTAAGCTGAATAGCTTTAATGTAACCAATCATGACGGTTGTGTGGCACAGATCGCTAAAGTGCAGTACCAAAACCTGCAGGATGTTATTTCGATGGTCATTGAAAATGGCGAAGCACCTCTATTGCTGATCCTCGACGGCATTACGGATATACGCAATATCGGCGGGATAGCCCGTACGGCACTTTGCTGTGGTGTGCATGCGATCATTATCCCCGATAAAGGGGTGGGGGCATTAAATGAGGATGCGATACTGACATCTGCCGGGGCTTTGGAAACCATACCGGTTTGCCGTGTCAGTAGTTTAATGAAAGCGGTGGATGAACTGCATTTGAACGGCATCAAAGTATTTGCGAGTGAAATGACAGCCGAAAAAAATGTGGCCGATTGTGATTATAAAGAACCTTGCGCCATTGTAATGGGAAGCGAAGAAAAAGGTATCTACCCGGCACTGATGAAAATATGTGATGAGAAAATAAAGATCCCGATGGCGGGTGATTTTGAATCACTCAACGTTTCCGTTGCCACCGGGATCATACTATACGAAGCCATGAAACAGCGTTTATAATCTATTGTAAGGTTAGCGTAACTAATTCTTCCTGGAATTCCCGGAACACCTGTTTGAGATCACTGTCTGCATCTGTTCCATAGTTGACAAAGAAAATATGCAATACGTTTTTATTGGGGAAATAAAACAGGTTGGCTGTGTAACCAAGATCCCTTCCTTTATGGCCAATACCAAAATCAGCTCCTTGTTCTAAGAACGATTTTTGAATTCCATAGCCATAAAAGTTTGTATCATCCTGTTTGCCCCAGGTCTGCATCAATGCTAATGAAGAGGGTTTCAATAGTGTTTTTTGGGTCAGCAGTGCATTAGCAAATTTCAGGAGATCGTAGGTATTGCTGTACAGTCCGCCGTATCCATTGCCACTTCCCGTAACCAAGTTGGACACAGTTACAATACTGCCATTGTTATAAAGATCATAATACCCCTGCGCCACAACCGGAGGTAGTATGTCGTGGGGCTGGTAGTAAGTATGGGTTAGTCCCAGGGGTTGCAGGAGATACTGTTTCAGGAGGTCAGCATGTTTTTTTCCTGTCTGCGCTTCCACGATCATCGCAACAAGAACAGTATTCGTATTAGAATAAATGGCAGTATCACCGGGTGCAAAAAGAGCAGGCTTATCATATATGAATTCCAGCAGTTCTTCCGGCTTCCATTTTTTGTTGGGATTGTTTAGTACAGCGAGGTAAAACTTATCTTCTTCAATAAGATCCGGAATTCCTGTTTCATGTTTCATACACTGGCCCAGTGTTACAGAATTCCCATTTGCCAGCTTATTGGTTATACTCGCCGGTAACCATCCGCTGATCTTCTTATTCAATTCCCGGTATCCCATTCCGGTATTTGCCGAATCTTCCATCAACTTAAAGACAAGGGTCCCCATGAATAATTTGGTAATGCTGGCTGCTTTAGATACAGTGCCGGGTACAAAGTCTATATCGTTTGAAAGATCAGCTTTACCTGCAGCGCCGATCCATGTCCCTTTTGTATCACTGACCAGCAATGAAATGCCCGGTAGCCCTTTTCGGTTATATTTATCAAGCAGTGACTGAAACGCAGTGTTCTTAGGATGAACGCTGCTGGAATCAGCCCAGGGACAGGGCTCTCCAATTGTAGTGGTAAGATGAACCTGTGCTTTGCGGCAGGACATAAAAATAAATAAGGCCAGCAGAAGGGTATAGTGTATATTTTTCATGGTAATTATTTATGGTTAATTTTTTTTGTAGTAATGGGTCTGCTGATGCCGATCATAAAACTGTTATAGGGTAGCAGTGGTACATATGATTTTACAAAAGGCATTTGTATGCGTTGCTGGTAAGTAAAAAACAGCCTGGTTGATTGGATGGCCTGCGGATTGATAATATACCCTGCACTGATATCAAAAGTGGCTATGGTCTGCATCCTCCCGGCTCCCTTATTATTTTTGTATTCCCCATTTTCATTCAATTTTAATTTGGCTGTAGCAGGTATTGAGTGCATATAACCTCCGCCTGCAGCAGTACTGGCAGAAAACCGGCTGTTGAATTTGTAGCGGTACCCGATATTGGCATATACAGGGACGCCGTGTTGCACAAAGCGGTGAAAAAAATAGGCTGCTTTCAGTTCCCAGAAATAATCGTGTTTTTTCTTAATCGAAAAATTGGTCCCCCAGCCAGCCTCAATGCCGGGATGGAGATTTTCAGTAAACATCCCTGCCAGTTTACCAAACGGCATGGCCGACTGGGTATTGAATAACGCAATACTCTTGTATTTTTTTGATTGTGCTGTAGAAATTGCTGACAGGAACAATACAGCAGTAATGATAAATAACTGTTTCATGGTTTCATGTTTATAGTATAGTTGTAACGGTTATTTGTAAAGCCCGTGCTCCAGTTTCCCCAGGTTTTTGGAAATATCTTTTTTAACCTCTTTTTTTTCAGCATAAGCTCGCCTGAGGAAAAGCAGGTTGCCATACATATCCATCGTTACAGGGTTAACAGTGGCAAACTGGTTGGTAGCTGCATTATAGTGATTCCATTTGCTCACATTTTCCCAGGCAGGCTTATAGCAAACATCCCTGAATAATTTACGGCCGGGAAATCCTGCCACGGCTGCTTTCTTCAAAAAGAGACCAGGTTTGGTCATTACCCAACTTTCGCAGGCATAAACATTTCCTTTACCCAGTATTTCACCAATACCGATCATCAGCGAATCACCATTCATACGGGTGCTGTCTTTGTAATCAATGGAGGAACGGGTATAAGTGGCACCACCATAGCAGGAACCAATAATGATCTTGGTATCTTCTGCCACATGCGGGACCAGCTCCTGCAATGGTTGCACGATAGCTGAGTCTTTCAGGGTTTTATAACTAAACTCATCCTTGCCGATAAAGAATAAAGAGTATCCCTTTTTATACATGCCGTGTGAGTCAAACCAGAGGGTGCCGATACGGCCGTTATACTTTTCGAGCCGGTAGAGAATCTTAGCACTGGCTTGTTGCCCGTCTTTTGCCACAATGGCTACAAATTTTTTCCGGCGAAACATACTTTTCAGTTTGGCCCGGAATACATTAAAACGGGAGGCCAGGTCCAGGGCACCCTTTTTTCGTTTACTGATCACAAAAAAATTAAGCTTCTTCTTTTTTTCTGTAACGGTTGTTGCAGCTGTTGTTTCTTCCGGGATAATACTGTCGTTGTGCTGGGAGAATATATCCCCGGTTGCGGTGAGCAAACAAAATAATAAGATAGTTGCAGCTTGTTTCATGATTTTCGTTTTTGGTGATTAATTGCTTCCAAACAAAAATCAGTTACAGCGAAAGCGATTCATAACTGGAAAATCAGGGGTGGCATCACCGATCAGCAATTTTCCATTGATTTCCTATGGGCAGCGAAGTGGTAATTGGAAACCCTTTTTTGGAGGAACCATTTCCGGGTTATCTGCAATTATCCGTAATGAAGATTTTGGTTTTTACGGATTTTCCGTAATTTCCAAGAACACATGGAAACAAGCGAACTGCAACAACAGCTGTTTAACCACCTGAAAGAGAATCTCCCGCCACATTTATCTATGGTGGATGAATTATGCGATCTGCTCGGCCTGAGTGCAGATAGTGTGTACCGTCGTATCCGGGGGGAAAAACCTATTACCCTGAACGAGCTGAAAAGGATCTGTGAGCATTACCACCTTTCACTTGACCAGTTACTGCAATTGCAGAACAGTTCTGTACTTTTTGATGCTCCGGGTATGAATACCGCTCCGGGTGAATTTGTGGATTATATGAAGGGGATGGTCATGCAGTTCAAACATTTCAATTCTTTTCAGAACCGGGAAGTGCAGTATCTCTGTAAGGATTCCACGATTTGGAATTTTTATTTATTCCCGGCCATGGCTGCGTTTAAGACTTTTTTCTGGTCCAGGACCATCAATAACCAACCTGCGCTGGCCAATAAAACTTTTTCACTGGAAGAGTTTCCGTATACTGATTGTTATGAATTAGGGCAACAGGTGATACGGGAATACAATACTATTCCAAGTGTGGAATTATGGAACCTGGAGAGTTTGCAGAGTACCATTAACCAGGTGGCTTATTACCAGGAAGCCGGTTTGTTCAAAAGCCAGCGAGATTTCGAGGCAGTGGTCAGCTCTTTCCATCAGTTAATTGACCACCTGCAGCTACAGGCAGAGAAAGGAGTCAAATTTATGCCCGGTGATAACGAAGTAAGTTACCGGGCACCGATCCAGTATTATGTGAATGAACTTATTTTGGGAAACAATACCATGATCATCACCCTGGACGGGAAGCCCCTTACCATGATCACTTATAGTGTGTTTCATTATCTTTTTACCCGTGATGAGCGGTTTGCTAAAAAAGTGGCCACATCTTTTGATAGCCTGATCAGCCGCTCCACGCTGATCAGTAAAACCGGCGAAAAGAACCGGAACCGATTCTTTAATGCGTTGCGGGAAAAGGTGAATGCGTTAGCGAAATAAAAATAAAAAACCCCCTTCAAGGGGATTTTTTATTTCGCTTCGTACTATTATGTAACAACATCCGATTAAAAATTAGTGTAAAAGAAATTATGAGATCAATTTTATTCTTTAATCTGTGTCATGATTAGATGAGGGATCAATGGAAATATCTGGTTCAAAAAATGAGAATTGCAATCGTTTGACCTTAATGCACCCGCTAGGTTGTTTTACTGTACCATTATCATTTCTAATTATATTTTTATTTGAAAGGCTAGGGGATCTTAAATCTATTAAAGCATACTCGGCGTGTTCATCTGAAAGTATATTGTTCTCATCAAATTTTCTTGATACATACGACTTAATATCTGCTCTTATTGAGAAACTGATTTTTTTTATTCCAATCGGCACAACATTACAGTTTACAATCATAACCCTGTTTTTATAATAGCCATTTTCGGCATTTTTAGTTGCAAATTTATTGAGAAAATTTTCGCTATTACTTACAGATTGTTCACCGACTGAGGTCTGAAGATAGATATTACCAGTAACACCTGTTAAGCCATAATAGGGTGGTTCTTCATCGCCTGGCACAAGTCTGTATATCTCTTCTGCGTCAATATCATGAGTAGGTAATTCGAGCTCTAGTGAACATACCAGAATCAAATTTTTATCAGTCATTCCCGGAAGTATGATCTCATCACTAATTTGACTAACTATTTCTTTACTGAACATAAACTCTATATCTGAATCTGACTGACCGGTTCTGTATAAGTCATAATGATTTTGTCCGGCAATACACGCAAGACTAATTTGACCCCTTTCATTGTCTCCTAAACTAATTAGTTCAAACATTGGACTAATGCTCCCATCAAGTTTTACTGCCGGCTGAAAATAGGAACCGGAACTATATTGATACGGAGGTTCGTAAATAAATCTGAAAACGGGTTCTTGAAAAAAGGTATACTCAAGAGCTTGGGAAGACCGTTCTGTTTGTTTAGCCTTATTCTTTAGAAAATCACTGATCTTTAATTGATCTTCTGTTGGTAGCTTGAAATGCCGGGCAATAAAATCCATTGTTCTCGAAGGATCACTCTTGGATTCTACCCTTAATTTGGGGCTAGGAGTTTTTTTGACTTTAGAGGCTGTTAAATTTTTCATTTTTTGATAAGTTTAAAAATGCCTACTCTCTCACAGGTTTTCGGCAATCCCTGTTTAATAGCTATCTACCGGGGAATGATATTTTTTTGTACCAGTTCGGCATGCAGGTCCCGGACCTTTTCTTTCTTTCCTCCAATGGTGAATTTCTTTTTGGCGACTGAACCAATGATCAAACCGACAATGGCTCCACCTGTACCGAATATCAATCCACCAGCCACTGCTTTTTCACCAGCCGTCATAGCAAAAGCATTTCCTATTCCAATAAAAGCATCGGCAAAAGTGCCGGTATACGGGGTAATGGGATCATTGCCGTCGATAAAGCCACTGACTATACCAGATAATGCACCCACTCCGAAGCCGATCAGCATGCCTTTCAGCCCTGCATTTTTCCTTTTTAAACTTATAGTGTGAACCTGGTCTGCCGGCAGCGTGAAGGATCCGGTTGGTTGTAATAACTGATCATGAGGAATCCTGAGGTCTTTACTATTTTTTAATAACACCACCTGGCTGTCGTTGACCTGGTAAAGCCAGCCTTGTTGTGTCTTTCCGTCTATGGTTTTGATCGATGCCTTATAGGGCCCCTTTTGGGCAGGTGTTTCCAGGGCAGTAGCCACTGAATCTGTTTGCGCCATGGTCTGTATGGCTAACAGGATGATGGGCAGAAGAGCGGTAACCTTTTTCATACTAGTTGATTTTGGTGGTGAATTGTGTTGACGATCCAAACCTATGGTTACCTTTAAGTGATTCATAACGGCTTTTTACTTCACCTGGTGCTGATTTGGTAACCAGCACTAATACGGAAAGGAAACCAGACCTGCCTACTTGATAATTGCAAAAAATGAGGTTACTTTTAGAGAAAGGGGGAAGTGCTGCAAAACCGGGCCAACAGTATTTGCAATATTTACTAAAACTAACTAACATGGAACCACAGGCAGTTCAGCAGGTGTTCTTTAACCACATTAAAAATATTCTCCCGCATCACCTGTCCATTGTGGATGAAGTGGCCCGGTTACTGAATATCAGTAATGACAGTGCCTACCGGCGCATGCGGGGTGATAAGCCGCTGACCTTTGAAGAAGTGCAGAAGCTATGTGTTCATTTTAATATTTCACTCGATAGCATTTTTCATCTTCATACAGATAATTACATTTTCTCCGGTAAGATGGTAAGTGCAGTAAATTTCAATTTTGAGTTGTACCTGAAAAAAATGCTGGCAGATATCGAGCTGATCAGATCGTTTGAAGGAGCTGAGCTCTATTTTGTAAATAAAGACATACCGCTCTTTCATCATTTCCAGATACCGGAGCTGGCCGGTTTTAAGTTTTTCTTTTTCATGAAAACCATACTCAGTTACCCGGAACTAAATAATCAAAAATTCTCCGTGGAAAAAATACCGGAGTCGCTGAAAACAATTGGCAAGAAGATTGCCGAAACCTATTGCCAGGTCTCTTCTACGGAAATATGGAACATCGAGGGTATTGATACTACATTGCAGCAGGTCGACTATTACCGCGACAGTCATGCTTTTGAAAAGCGGGAAGATGTGATCAGGATTTATGACTGCATGCACCAGGTACTTGATCATGTTGAGAGCCTTGCTGCAGTTGGAAAAAAATATCCTTTATTCCTGAATGAAAATTGGGGAGGCGCCAAGTATAAGTTGTACAGTAATGAAGTTTTTTTGGGTGATAATACCATATTGGTTGATGCGGGAAGTTTCAAGCTTGCTTTTATCAATCACAGTGTGATCAATTATATGGCCACCCGGAATATCGATTTTTGCAATCATATCCACCATTCTATCCAGAACACCATGCAGCGATCCATGCTGATTAGTTCTACCGGTGAAAAGGAAAGGGTGAGGTTCTTTAACCAGATGCGGGAAAACATCAACCGGCGCAAACGGGTGGCTGAGCAAATGGATTACTGATAGCTCCGCTTGTCTTACATTTGCGGGAGAATAGTACTCATGACTGAAGCCCCTGTTATTAAATTGATTGAATGCCCCCGTGATGCCATGCAGGGATGGAAGCGTTTTATCCCAACAGAGGAAAAAACAGCGTATCTCAATGCTTTGCTGAAAGTTGGTTTTGATACAATTGATTTTGGAAGCTTTGTATCACCCAAAGCTATCCCGCAGATGGCAGATACAGAGGATGTCATCAAAGGTCTTGATCTTTCTTCCACTACATCAAAATTGCTTGCCATAATTGCCAATTACCGGGGCGCTGAAGCAGCCAGCGTTTTTGAAGCGATCCATTACCTGGGATTTCCTTTCTCCGTGTCTGAAACATTTCAGCAGCGCAATACGAACTCATCCATGGAAGAGTCGCTCGAACGGGTGGAGGATATTCAAAATCTATGTGTAAAAACCGGGAAAGAACTCGTAGTCTATATTTCCATGGGCTTTGGTAATCCTTATGGCGATCCTTATGACGAAGAAGTAGTGTTTGAATGGGTGAATAAACTGGTGGCGATGGACATTGGTATTATTTCGCTGGCTGATACCGTAGGTGTAGCCACTGCAGCACAGGTCTATGATATGACCAGCTACCTGGTGGAATCTTTGCCGGGAATAGAAATAGGAGTTCACCTGCATTCCACACCGGACAACCGGAAAGGAAAACTGGATGCAGCGTTCCGGGCAGGATGCAAACGATTTGACGGTGCCTTAAAAGGAATTGGCGGTTGCCCCATGGCGGATGATGAGTTGGTCGGGAATATGAATACAGAATCAATGATCAGTTATTTTGAGGCAAAAGGCATATTACCCGGTTTAAATAAAGAGGCATTGGCTGATAGTCTCCGGATAGCAGGAGAAATATTCATTTAACGGGCAGGATTAAATTTAGTGTATGGATTTCATGGTAAATATTGATATAAAAAAACTTCCGGAGCCAGTTGGATATAAGGATAAGCTATTACTGATCGGCTCCTGTTTTACAGAACATATTGGCAATGCACTGGAGGAACTTAAGTTTTCTGTGTTGCAGAACCCTAACGGAATTCTTTTTGATCCTGCCAGTGTTTGCAAAAGCCTTACTTCTTATATCCGGAACAGGCAGTATAAGGAAGAGGATCTTTTCCAGCTGAATGAAGTCTGGCATAGCTGGCAGCATCACAGCCGGTTTTCCAATATCAGCCCCGCAGAAGCCGTGCAGGTAATTAATGCATCACAACAACAAGCACATACATTTCTGAAAGAAGCCGACTGGATCATCATCACATTAGGTTCCTCTTTTTCATACCGGCTTACAGCACTTGCCAATAATAAAACAGGAGAGGGAGTGGCTAATTGTCACCGGGCACCGGGACAGTGGTTTACCAAGCATCTGCTGTCAATTGATGAGACCATCACGATGCTGGATAATACGTATCACCAGCTTTTACAATTCAATCCCAAACTGAAGATCATCTTTACTGTGAGTCCTGTCCGGCATATCAGGGACGGGGTAGTGGAGAATAATCGCAGTAAGGCCCGGTTGATCGAATCTGTTCATCACCTGGTGAATAAGTTTGACCGCTTGTATTATTTCCCGGCGTATGAACTGGTGATTGATGTGTTAAGGGATTATCGCTTCTATGATATCGATCTGGCACATCCGAATTATATGGCCACTTCTTTTGTATTGGAGAAATTTACTGAAGCCTGTATCGATCCCGGGGCCGGGGCATTGATGGAAGAGGTCCGGAAAATAGTGATAGCGAGGAAGCATAAACCTTTTCAACCTGCCACAGCAGCACATCAGCAATTTCTAAAGGCACATGCCGAAAAGACAAGGGAGTTGATGGCTCAATTTCCCTTCCTGGACCTGCAAAAGGAGCTCAGTTATTTTTCTTCCTGAGTTATTTTATAAACAGTTTTATGGAAATAAGTTTCTCCCGGCCTTAAAACTGTATTGGGAAAATGCGGGATGTTCACAGCATTGGGATGCACCTGTGTTTCCAGGCATAGTGCTGAATAACTACCATATAGATTACCATTCTTCCCATTTGTAACTACAGGTATTCCTTTTCCTGTATAAAAATGTAGAATAGGTTCCGTTGTCAGTATTGCCAGTTTTAGTTTGGAGTGCGGCGAAAACACTTCAGCAGCTTTTATAAGTTCCGGGCTCTTTGTTTTAACAACAAAACTCTGGTCATAGCCTGTTTCGTAGTCCCAGCCTTTGCTGATCATTTTCCCATTCCGGAAATCGTATTTGGTTCCAGTTACATTTATGTAATTACCAGTTGGTGCCAGCCCGGTATCTTGTTCGAGAATCTGAACGGCATTTATTTTTAACTCATAATCTTCAACAGTTCTTTCACCATTATCAAGATTAAAATAGCTGTGATGAGTGAGGTTCACAACAGTTGGCTGATCAGTGGTGGCTAAATATTCATGACTGAGTTCATCATTGTCAGATAAAATGAATTTTATAGTAACCTTGACATTACCAGGGAATCCTTCTTCGCCATCGGGGCTGCTATACGAAAAAACAACAGCTTCCTCACCAACTGCAACAACATCCCATACTTTTTTATCAAAGCCTTCGAACCCTCCGTGTAATTGATTATTGCCATTATTCCGGGACAGCTGGTATTGATGTCCATCAATTGTGAAAGCGGCATTTTTAATCCGGTTGCCATGGCGCCCCACAGCGGCACCGAACCAGGGATAGTTTTCCAGGTATTCCTTGCTGGTATAATCTTCCATTTTGTCAAACCCCAGTACAATGTCGTTTACGGAATCGTCATTCATTTTTATTTTGAATGCTGAAATGATGGCACCATAGTTACTGATCACTGCTTCAGTGCCTTTGGTATTACGTAGCGTAAACAGGAATACATCTCTGCCAGATGAGTGCCGGAAACAGAATTGTTGCGTTACTTTCATACAAATGGAAAAATACGATTAAAAATCAGATACTAAACCCGTATTGTTGCTCCAGGAATTCTTCCAGCCTTTGCAGGAGCATTAACTGATTCTTTGCCCGGACATAATTCTGTTCCGGATAATCTATACGGTAATAAATATCCCCGTTGAGGTAGTCGGTCAGGAAACGGAGGGCCTGCATGAAGATCATGGCAAGTCCGGCAAAATGGATATATTTTTTTTCAGCCTCCGTTAATTGATTTTCCAGGACAGATAAATAGCCATCCAGTATTGCTTCATAAAATTCCCTGCGGATATGTAATTTATCCAGCTCTTTATCCTTTTCATCCTGGTTGGCCACCATGGACCGTATCATATCACCAAGATCAGAAAAAAAATAACCGGGCATGGTAGTGTCCAGGTCAACAGGGCAAATCACCCTGCCTGTATTGTCAAAAAGAATATTCGATATTTTGGCGTCATGGTGCATTACCCGCAGGGGGAATTCCCCCGAATCAGCGATAATATCATAGAAGCTGCTGTAACGTTCTCTTTTTTTCAACTCCTCTATTAAGGCGGTTGATTGGTGAAGTCTTTCGTAACACTGGCTGTGTAATGATTCTTTAAATTGATCGAAACGGTACGAAAGGTCATGGAACCGGTGAATAGTAGGATGGAGTTGTTTCGCATCAAAACTGGCAAATCCGGCTGTAAACGCAGCAAAGGTCGCAGCGACTGTTTTTGCCTGCCCGGGGTTTTCAATGGTATCTAATGTTACAGCATCCTGTACAAATTCAAATACCCGCCAGCATTTATTATCACTATCAATAAAAAGAGCCATATCCCCGGCGAAATATTTTGGAGCCGGTATTGTAAAAGAAAGCGTTGTTTCCCGGATATGTTTCCAGAGCAACTCATAGTTGTGTTGCAGCCGTTCGGGTTCGGGAAAAATAGTCGTGTTGATTTGTTGTAACAGGAAAAGTTCACCTGTTTGCTGACAGGTGATCTTCCAGGATTGATTGATCAGTCCTGTTGTTATAGGTTCTGCGGTGAACTGTTGAAAGGTAGCTGCAAAAGCATTTAGAGCTTCCTGGTAAGGTGCTGGCTTCATGGTTCAAATGAAATTAGCTATTCCTCACTGATAAAAAAGCTTCAATCGTTTGCGTGAAATTGGCTATGCATTAAAGAAGAAAACCTGTCGGGCCTAATGAATGCGGTCTCCTCTTAATTCAAGATCTTTCATGATCACGGTTTCATGTTCCAGCCATTCATTCCAGCGACGGCGGACTTTTTCTTTATCTATATAGGTTTCTGCTAATTCGATAAAGAGGGTATAGTGCCCGGCTTCGCTTTCCATAAAGCGGCGGTAGAAATTCCGCATGTATGCATCATTCAATCCCTCGCTGAGTCGTTTAAACCGTTCGCAACTCCGGGCTTCGATCATGGCCATCGTTAGCAACTGATCCAGAAACCGGTCCTCAAAGCTGCCGCCTTTTCGTTGAAATACCAGTAACGCATTTACATATTCATCCTTGCGTTGTTTTCCTAGTTTCAGGTTTCTTTTATGCAGTTCTGCCACTACCAGCCGGAAATGCCCCCATTCCTCTGTAACAATCGGGGAAAGCTCTTTTACCAGTTTTTCTTTATCGCTGTATCGTTGTATCAGCGAAATGCAGGTAGTGGCGGCCTTTTGCTCGCAATAGGCATGGTCGGTGAGAATAGCTTCGAGAGAAAGCTCAGCGAGGTTCACCCAACGGGGATCCGTGGGTAACTGTAGCCCTAAAATGTTTTTGGTATCCTGTGAAAGTTCGTTCATACAACTATTTACTTCGATATTTGCGGGGCAAAGATATGAAGGAGAATTTTCTGCATAGGAAACTGGACGAACGAAAAGAGCAACATGCTTTTCGTCAATTGCGTATTGCCAGGGAGGGGATGATCGATCTTTGCTCCAATGACTACCTCGGTATTGTAAAGAATACCCTGTTGCGCCCTGCAGCAAGTTCAGCAAGTTACGGTTCAACAGGCTCAAGATTACTGACCGGTAATTATGAACTGATTGAAGAAACCGAGCAGTTTATTGCTTCGTTTCACCAGTCTGCTGCTGCACTGATCTTTAATTCCGGCTATGATGCCAATATTGGTGTGTTGTCATCCGTTCCGCAACGGGGCGATACCATTTTCTATGATCAGCTGTCTCATGCCTCTATCCGGGATGGGATACGTTTGTCGCTGGCAGATGCGTTTTCTTTTCAGCACAATGATCTGGATGATCTTGAAAACCGGCTAAAAAAATCAACCGGTACTATCTTTATCGTGACGGAATCCGTTTTTTCAATGGATGGTGATATATGTCCGTTGAAAGAACTGGTTGAATTATCGCAGCAATACAATGCCAACCTGGTTATTGATGAAGCTCATGCTACAGGAGTGGTTGGCGAAAAAGGAGAGGGGTTGGTACAGCTATTTGGATTACAGGAGCAGGTATTTGCCCGCATCCATACATTTGGAAAAGCCTGTGGCACACATGGGGCGGCTGTGCTGGGATCAGTTGCGTTGAGAGACTATCTCATCAACTTCGCCCGGTCTTTTATCTATACGACTGCTTTGCCTGCGGAAACCATTCAGCATATAAAATCCAGCTATGAGCTTTTCCCCATGTTAGAGCAGGAAAGAAAACAGTTGAATGAGCTTGCCGGTTATTTCCAGGCAGCAGAAACCGGGTATGAGAAGATGCTGAGCCGGACCCCGATCCAGGGACTAATAGTGCCCGGAAACGAAGAGGCCAGGCGACTGGCAGAACGCCTCCAGGCCCATAACCTGGATATTCGTCCGATTCTTTATCCCACGGTGCCCAAGGGGCTTGAAAGATTACGCATTGTGCTTCATGCTTTTAATACAAAGACGGAGTTGGATACACTCCTTAACTGCCTGAAAAATAGCTTCTAGAACTCTTGGCAGTAAAGTTTCGTTGCCTTACCTTTGCCGCCTGAAATATTTGAATACAAACAATCGGATGAATCTTTAAAAAAACAAAAGATGCCATTAACAAAAGAAAAAAAAGCAACTATCGTAAAAGAATTTGGTGGCAATGCTGCCAACACTGGTTCTATTGAAGGCCAGATCGCCCTGCTGACAGAACGTATCAGCCAGATTAGCGGCCATCTTCAACAAAACAAAAAAGATTTCTCTACTCACCGCGGCCTGATGCAACTGGTTGGTAAACGTAAACGTTTACTGAACTACATGCAGAAGCATAACCTGACCGGTTACCGCCAATTGATCGAGAAACTCGGAATCAGAAAGTAAGCCCGGCTCCTGTGGGAGTCAGGGAACTGTCTTTAATTCTGAAGTTTCTTGTCTAATGTGAAACTCAAGATATAAGTCTATTCCCAATGTCTCCCGGATGTTGGGAATAACTGTTTTTAGTACCTGCGTATTTACCGCTCATTTCCTGCTGAGTAGTGGACAGAATCCTGAAAGGGCGTCGCAACGAAGCTGATAGTTAGTAATACAGCCGGGTGCAAAAAAATCTTCAAACATGTTCGGGTGCTTGCGAACATCAACTTTCAAACCCCGAACAGCAAACTTTAAATTATGTTACAACAACCTATTCGTAAATCATTTGATATTGGCGATGGCCGTATCGTGACCATTGAAACCGGTCGGCTGGCCCGCCAGGCTGATGGAGCCGTTACTGTTTCCATTGGTAATTGTATGATCCTTGCAACTGTAGTTGCCAATAAAGAACCTAAAGAAGGACAAAGCTTTTTCCCGCTGTCGGTTGACTACCAGGAAAAATTTGCTTCTGCAGGCCGTATTCCCGGTTCTTTCTTTAAGAGAGAAACCAAATTGAACGATTATGAAGTGCTGACCAGTCGCTTGATCGACCGTGCACTTCGTCCTTTGTTCCCTGAAGATTACTTGTGTGATGTGCAGGTATTGCTGACACTGATCTCAAGTGATGCAGAAGAAATGCCGGATGCATTAGCTTGCCTGGCTGCATCAGCTGCATTGGCTGTTTCTGATATTCCGATCAAAGAGATCATCTCTGAAGTAAGGGTATCAAGAGTGGATGGCAAATTCGTGGTGAACCCCACCCGTTCACAAATGGAGAAATCGGATATGGATTTTATCATCGCGGCTACGGAAAAGAACCTGATGATGGTGGAAGGTGAAGCCAAAGAATGCAGCGAGGCTGAACTGGTGCAGGCATTGCAGGTGGCGCATGATGCGATCCGCATCCAGGTCAAAGCCCAGGAAGAACTGAGAGATATGGTAGGGGTGAAAGGAAAAAGAGAGTATAAGAAACCTGCACAGGATGAAGCCCTGCGTGAAAAGGTATATGCTTTTGCCAAGCAAAAAGTATATGAAGTGGCAAAAGGTAAATTCAGCAAGCATGAACGCAGCGATAAATTTGATGCGATCAAAGAAGAGCTGGTTACGTTCCTGAAAACAGATCTTAATCTGGCGGAAGGCGAAAGCTTACCGGATCTGACCAAAAAACTGGCTTCTACATACTATGGCGATCTGCAATATGATGTGGTTCGTGATATGATCCTGGATGAGAAAGTTCGTTTGGACGGAAGAGACCTGGAGACCGTTCGACCGCTGGATATGGAAGTGGATGTATTACCTTCCCCACATGGAGCAGCTTTGTTTACAAGAGGTGAAACACAATCGCTTACAACGGTTACCTTGGGAACTCCATTAGATGAATTGCTGGTGGAAAGTGCCGCAAAATCTGTCGATTCTAAATTCTATTTGCACTATAATTTCCCACCGTTCTCTACAGGTGAAGTAAAGATGATGAGAGGCCAGAGCCGTCGTGAAGTAGGGCATGGTAACCTGGCGCAGCGTTCATTAAAACAAATGATGCCGACTGGTGATTTTGCTTACACGGTTCGGGTGGTGAGTGATATTCTTGAGTCGAATGGGTCTTCTTCTATGGCTACAGTTTGTGCGGGTTCATTAGCACTGATGGATGCGGGTGTGGGTATTCCCAAACACGTTTCGGGTGTGGCCATGGGGCTGATCACTAAAGGCGATAAATATGCAATCCTGACGGACATCCTCGGCGATGAAGATCACCTGGGAGATATGGACTTTAAAGTAACAGGCACCAAAGATGGTATCTGTGGCGTGCAGATGGATATCAAAGTAGACGGTTTAAAAATGGAAATGATGCAACAGGCACTGGAGCAGGCACGTCGTGGCCGTCTTCACATTCTGGATGCGATGTATAAATGTATCCCTGAAGCCAGGAGTGAAGTGAAACCTCATTCTCCGAGAATGATCAAGATGTTCATCGACCGTGAGTTTATTGGTGCAGTGATCGGGCCAGGCGGTAAAGTGATACAGGAAATACAAAGAGAAACAGGTACGACGATCAACCTGGAAGAAAAGAACAATATGGGTGAGATCAGTGTTTTTGGTGTGAATAAGGATGGCGTGGTGAAAGCGGAGAACTGGATCAAAGGCATCGTAGCGGTTCCGGTTGTTGGGGATGTGTACGAATCCACGGTAAAATCCATCATGCCATTCGGTGCTTTTGTTGAATTCCTGCCTGGTAAACAAGGGTTGATCCACATTAGTGAAGTCAGCTGGAAACGACTGGAAACACTGGAAGGTGTGCTGAGAGAAGGCGATAAGGTAAAAGTGAAACTGATCGGTACGGATCCCAAATCCGGTAAGTTCAAATTATCCAGGAAAGTATTGATCCCTAAACCGGAACAGAAACCGAGAGAAGAAGAAAACAATAATTAAAACATAAACCCCGGGTCTGATCCGGGGTTTTTAATTTTATGTATGGGAAATCATATAGCGATAACTTTTACAGCCATTCAGCCGGAGCAACAGGAATTAGTGATCGCTAACCTGGCACACGCAGGTTATGAAGGATTTGAAGAAAATGAAACCGAATTAAAGGCGTTTATTTCCGAAGCGGCTTTTGAGCCCTCCCTGCTGAAAGAACTGGCATTTAAATACCAGCTTACTTACACTGTTCAAACGATTGCCGCCCAGAACTGGAATGCTGTTTGGGAGTCCAACTTTCAACCAGTGATCGTGGATGATTTTGTTGCTGTCAGGGCCCATTTTCATGAAGCGGCGAAAGGAGTGGAGCATGAAATTGTGATCACCCCGAAAATGAGCTTTGGTACGGGACACCATGCCACCACGTTTATGATGATGCAACAGATGCGGAATATTGATTTCAGGCATAAGTCGGTTTTTGATTTTGGAACCGGTACAGGAGTACTGGCGATACTCGCAGAGAAACTGGGAGCTAAAAAAATACTGGCTGTTGATAATGATGACTGGAGTATTGAAAATGCTTCGGAGAATTTTTCCAGGAATAATTGTGCTGCCATTGCACTGAAAAAAGTGGATACAGCAGCTGCAGGGAAGGCTTTTGATATTATACTTGCCAACATCAATAAGAATGTGATCCTGGATAATATGGCAGTACTGGCCGGGCAGGTGGTTCCTGGAGGAACCCTGCTTTTCAGCGGACTTTTGAGAGAGGATGAAAAGGATATCGTTGCCAGCGCAGAAAAACAGTTGCTGGTTTTTGCAGGTGCAGTAGAAAAAGATAACTGGCTCTGTCTAAGGTTTATACGTTAAAAGTGGATTACCAGGGTATTAATTTAATGTTACCGGAAAGCAATTTACCCCTAAATTTGTCGTTCCAACTTCAACCCAAAGTTCTATGAACGAACTCCTTCTGATCGTTCTCGCATATCTGATTGGCAGCATACCCAGCTCGGTCTGGGTGAGCCAGTATTTCTTTGATATTGATATCAGGGAATATGGTAGTGGTAATGCCGGTGCCACCAATACCTATCGTGTATTGGGGCCTAAATGGGGCACTATCGTAATGGTTGCTGATATGCTTAAAGGTGTATTAGCTGTGAAACTTGGCCTTCTTTTACCCAATTATATAGATAGCGAAACGCAGTTACAAACCCTGCAGATTGGCCTTGGACTCGCTGCTGTGGTTGGTCATATTTTTCCGATCTGGGCCGACTTCAGAGGTGGAAAAGGAGTGGCTACTTTATTTGGCATCGTTCTGGGCATATCACCCTGGACGGCATTAAGCTGCGTGGGTGTTTTCCTGCTGGTTTTATACCTGACGAGGTTTGTTTCCCTTAGTTCTATTCTTGCCAGCATTGCCTTCCCTGTTTTTATCCTTGTTATCTTCAATGTCGATAATAATATTTATCGTGTATTTGCCATTGCTGTTGCATTAATGGTATTGCTGACTCACCAGAAAAATATCGGCCGGTTATTAAAGGGAGTAGAAAGCAAAGTTCCTATCCTTAAACACCGTGACCGCCGCCGCCAGCGCAGACGTGAGAATGCAACCAACCAATAAGCATAACGTCTTTTAAATGCTTAACTTTCCCAAAGAAGTTCACTGACCAATTTTTCATTTGGTATAATGATTGTTCTTTAGTCTAAAACTTATTGTTATGATCAGAAGTATTATCAGCCTCTTCGTTTTATCAGCCATGATCATTGCCTGTTCAAAGAATGCATTAACGGGCAAGGGACAGTTTACCTTGCTTCCTGAATCTGAACTGCAAACGATGGCAACGACAGAGTACCAGCAGTTTCTTTCCTCAAACAAAGTAGTGGCCACGAGTAACAACCGGGATGCGGAAATGGTGAGAAGGGTAGGACAAAGGATCACTAAGGCTGTTGATACATATTATGCAGAAAAAGGGATGACGGATAAACTCGCCGGATTTAAATGGGAGTATAACCTGGTTGATGATAAGGCTGTGAATGCCTGGTGTATGCCGGGTGGTAAGATCGTGGTGTATACTGGCCTTTTACCTATTACCCAAAATGAAGCTGCATTGGCTGCTGTTATGGGGCATGAAGTTTCACATGCTTTATTGCAGCATGGTAACCAGCGGATGAGTCAGGGTCTTGCACAACAGTTGGGTGGTGTGGCCTTATCAGTTGCAGTGGCCAATAAACCCCAGCAAACACAAAATCTTTTCCTTGGTGCTTATGGTGCCGGAACCCAGTTGGGTGTTTTGCTTCCTTTTTCCCGCAAACATGAGCTGGAAGCAGACGACTGGGGTTTAAAATTTGCTGCTATGGCTGGATATAACCCCCAGGAAGCGATCAATCTCTGGAAAAGAATGGAACAGGCCAGTGGCGGGCAGAAACCACCAGAGTTTATGAGCACCCACCCCTCCGAAGGGCGTCGTATAGAACAATTAGAGAAACTGATGCCAGAGGCCTTGAAGTACTATAAGCCGGTTGGGAACTAAAAAACTTGATTTCAATTATTTAAAAACCCGCCAAATGCAGATTTGGCGGGTTTTTTCTTTGTTCTTCTTACACAACTCCCGGCATTAATGCTTACCTTTGCACTCCCTGCTTTGAGAACGCTGCCGGTTACCTCCGAACCAAATTGAGCCGGCAGAAACCTTTAAAATAAGATCTAAGTATGTCACAAACTGTTTTTGAAAAGTTACAATTGGCAGACGAAAAGAATCTTTTAATCCAGGGTTTGCCCTCCTCCATCGAAAAGCAATTCAGTAAGTTATCCTTCGCCAAAAACATGACCCCGCTGCTCAAAACACGGAAGATTGATTTTGCACTGGTTTTCGCAGTTAATGAGAACCAGCTGAATGGGATTCTGAAAGATGTGATGCCTTCGCTGCGGGACGGATCCAAATTCTGGGTCGCCTATCCCAAAACTACCTCCAAGATCGTCACCGATCTGAACCGTGATTGCAGCTGGAACCGCCTGACCTGCGAAGGTTATGAAAGTATTGAAAGGGTGGAACTGGACCATGTATGGAGTGCCATGCGGTTTACCAAAGGTGAAAACCTGAGGGATGATGATGCTCCCGTAACCCGGAGAAGGCATGCTGCAATAGCAGAGTAACAAGCCACACCAAAAAGATTTAGGTTTGCTGTCCAAAACAGCAAACCTTTTTTTATGTCCTTTTTGAATGTTGAGATAAAAGCCCGTTGCACTGACGCATCATTTATACGTAATTATTTATTGAGCCAGGGAGCCGAGTTTAAAGGGACCGACCTGCAGACGGATACCTATTTCAATGTTACTAACGGAAGGCTCAAACTGCGGGAGGGGAATATTGAGAATGCCCTGATCTGGTACGAACGAACCAACCAGGCAGGGCCAAAGAATTCGAGTGTTCAGCTGGTCAGGATCGAAGATGCGCAGGGATTGAAGGAGGCTTTGCGAAAATCATCAGGTGTCAAAGTGGTGGTGGAAAAGAAACGGGAGATCTACTTTATCGGCAATGTCAAATTTCATCTCGATGAAGTGCCGGGACTGGGTTCGTTTGCCGAGATAGAAGCCAGTAATTTATATGCTGATCTTACACAGGAACAGTTAAAAGAACAATGTGATTTTTACCTGGCCGCATTTGGTATCAACGATGCCGACTTGGTGGAAGTATCTTACAGTGATATGTTGCTGGAGAAATCTATTTGATGACTACCGTACCCATTTTCCGGGTCAGTTCCATTTCCATTTGTTTCAGGTGGTCGTGTGTCTGGTGGAGCATATTGTATTCATCTGCTGTATGTTCTTTTTCAAGATCTAATTGATTTTCCAGCAGCATCCTTTTCACTTTTCTTAATTTAAGATAGTTGACAGAGGATTCAACGATCTCATTGGTCCTGTCTTCATCGATTTTCAGAAATTTCAGCAACTTATCTTCATTATCCCGGGCCACCGTATGTATGAAATCCTCGTAGCTCTGTTCAAACAATTGTTTCTGGTAGCCGCTGTTTTGGCTGAATTCCCGGCGCCAGTGTTCGCTTTCATCATAAGGGAAGTTCAATAACGATACCGCTAAAGCACTCAGTTTGGTATCCGGGTGATAAATGAAGAAGTTCTTATTGGCCTGAACGCTGTTGTTTTGTAAAACGTTTTTGAAAGTGCTTACTAATAGTGATACATCAGGGTTATCGATCAGGCTTTCATCCGGCATTTCATCAAATATATACTCGGCCACCATCCTTGCTTCATCCCATCTTTTGATCCCATGTTCCAGTAATACCCTTGCTACTTCCCGTTCCTGCAATTCATCTTTGAATAAAAGATTGAAAGTGGCATCATCATAATTAGTTTCTTCTGCCTGTCTTGCATTTTCTTCGTGGGCTTTGGCTTCTTCAAAAGGAAGCTTTCTTTCCATCGTGGCAATACGGTCACGGATGAATTTATTCACCAATGCATGTAAGCCACTTTCATCGATCTTTAAAATCTCCGAACATTGCTTAATATAATCCTGCTGTTTGGTAAAATCCTCCGCCTTATTGATCTTTGAAATGGTCTCCGCCATCTTATTGACCACGTCGGCTTTTTTAGTGGAATCATTACCGGCATCCGTTAATGCCACTTCCAACTGGAACAGGATAAAATCCTTTTTATTCTTCTGTACAAAATCCCGGAAAGCGGCTGCGCCTACTTTGTTTACGTAACTATCAGGATCTTCTTTATCGGGGATCAGTACCAATTTCACATTCAGGCCTTCTTCCAGGGCCATATCTAATCCACGCAGTGCTGCTTTTACACCAGCCGCATCACCATCATAGATGATCGTAAGATTGTTGGTATATTTTTTTACTAACCGTAACTGGTCTGTAGTTAAAGAAGTACCTCCGGATGCCACTACATTTTCAATACCTGCCTGGTGCAATGAAACAACATCCGTATAGCCTTCCACCAGCAAACACTCATCTGCTTTATCAATAGCCTGCCGGGCAAAATAAGAACCGTACAGGATCTTACTCTTTATATAGATCTCGTTCTCCGGTGTATTAATATACTTGGGTGCTTTCTCATTGCTCTTTAAGATACGGGCTCCAAACCCGAGCACTTTACCGCTGTGATTGTGCACCGGGAAGATGACCCGGCCCCGGTAATTATCCATCAGCTGGTCGTTACGATTGGCGACCAACCCGGTTTTTAACAATAGTTCCGTATTGTATTGCTTCGCTATGGCTTCCCTGGTAAATGCATCTCTTTGTTCGGGTGAGTAACCCAACTGGAATTTAACAATGATCTCTTCCCGGAACCCTCTTTCTTTAAAATAAGCCAGGCCAATATCACGGCCCTCCTCGGTTTCAAATAGCATCCGGGAAAAGAACTGCTGCGCAAAACTGTTGATGATATAGAGGCTGTCTGCCGCCTGCATCTGCTGTCGTTGCTCATCACTGGCAAAGGTTTCTTCTACTTCTATGCCATATTTGTTAGCCAGCCATTTTAGGGCATCAACATAAGTGGCTTTTTCATGCTCCATGATAAAGCTGATACTGTTGCCGCTTTTGCCGCAACCGAAACACTTATAGATCTCTTTGCTGGGTGAAACAGTAAAAGAAGGGGTCTTCTCATTATGAAAAGGGCAGAGACCAAGATAATTGGCTCCTCTTTTCTTGAGTTTCACAAAATCGCCTACCACATCAAGGATATCAATGCGACCAAGGATTTGTTGTATGGTATTCTGAGAGATCATGGTTTCAGAGCCCCCAAAAATAGGTTATCGGGGGTGACCGGGAAAATTTAGCCGGGTTTGCCCTATAAAAAATCAAAGGCAGACTAAACCTCCCCGGATTATCGTTGTCTATTACCCCAAATCAGTTTTTATGAAAATGAATCGTTTTTTTACTCTCGTAGTTTTCTCTTTGTTAACCAGCCTGTCACAGGCACAGCAATCCGCCATTGATTCTACCGGGCTGCCCGGTGATAATTTCAGCCTTCAGGGCGCCCTGCAAATGTTCCAGAAAGCAGGTTCACCTGAAGAATTTGAAAAATTGATCAATGAAGCCAATAACAGCGTTAATAATCTTGATCTCAACGATGATGGTGAAACAGATTATGTCCGGGTGATCGATAAAATGGACAAAGATGTTCATGCCCTGGTTCTACAGGTGGCTGTTTCGGAAACCGAAAACCAGGATATCGCTGTGATCGAAATTGAGAAAACAGGTAATGAATCAGCTCAGCTACAGATTATCGGCGATGAAGATATTTATGGTGAAGAAGTGATCGTGGAGCCAGATGGAGGCGAAGAGGAAAATTCTTTTAACAACTGGAATAATAACAGCAACCTGAGCGGCCCCAGCGCCTCGTTTGATTTTGAACCGGCAAGAATTGTAGTGAATGTATGGTTATGGCCTTCTGTTCGGTTTATATATGCTCCCGTTTATCGTCCCTGGGTTTCTCCCTGGCGATGGAGACATTACCCGGCTTACTGGAAACCCTGGCGCCCATTTGCCTGGCATATATGGCATCCCCGTTGCGTGGTTCATCACCGGCCATTTGTGGTGGTGCGTACCCACAGGGTGGTAAGGGCTCATGCTATCTACCGCCCGGCAAGGGTTACTTCTGTAACTGTAAGAAACAGGCATTCTGTAGCAGTCAATCATTACCGGGTGACCCGCACGAAGACAACTGTTACTGGCCCGAGGGGTAACTCCGCCACCCGTACCACTACTACTGTACGTAAAAACGGGAAGGTGAAAGCCCAAAAGACAACGGTGAAGAGAAGAAGAGGCTGATATCTTTAATCAGCGGTATTAAAATATTAAAAAGCCATCGTTTTAAGCGGTGGCTTTTTTATTACCGGTAATTGTGCAAAAAAAGTGCTGGCTTTTCCCGAAAAAGAGTTTTAAATTACAATAACCATCCAATACCCCAGGGAAATAAAGGAAACATATTGCTTCACCTTTAAATTTAAATCCCATGGTTCAGGTAGAAATTGCACAGCTCGCCGGGGAGTGCAACGCCTGGAGAGAATCACTTCGGCAATACCGCGAAGAATTCACCCAGGACAAAGCAAAACTTCAACAGGCAGCCTCCCAGCCACTCTCCAAAGAACTTCTCCAGGAAGTTGAACATCTCCACAACCAGTTTCACATTCAGCTCATCAACATTCACGATCTTAAGCAGGCCATCAAAAACCATGACCGAAAAATGGGTTTTGAAATGCAGGCAAATAATGGCCAGTTGAATGATGAAACCGTAGCCGAACATGAAAGTTTGTTTGACCAGCACCAGCATTTAGAACAAACACTCCGGGATCTCCGCCAGGAATTCGATGACTTTTTAGGACGATCGCAATAAGCGTTACTTACTGACTAACCCTCCTGATCTTTATCAGCTTATGCCCTGACAGGGTTCATAAGAATATGTCCTATTCTATAGAAGATTTGTAATGGCTCAAAAAACAATTCTTCACTCTTAAATATTTTGCTATGCCAGAATTTGATACCTCACATGTCAAAAATATTGTCTTGCTGGGCCATGCCGGCTCCGGTAAGACCACCTTAGCGGAGTGCATGCTATACGAGGCGGGTCTTATTACCCGCAGAGGCTCTATAGCAGAACGCAATACAACTGGTGATTACCACGAACTGGAACAGGAACGTGGTAATTCTATTTTCAGCAAGCTCCTGCACACCAAATGGCAGGGTTATAAGATCAATATCGTTGATACCCCCGGGTATGATGATTTTACCGGGGAAGTGCTTTCAGCATTACGGATAGCCGATACGGGTGTGATGTTGCTCAATTCAGTAATGGGGGTGGAAGTAGGAACAGATATTATCTGGGAATACACCGAGAAGTTTAAAACACCCATGATATTTGCTGTCAATAAACTGGATGATGATAATGCCGACTTTGATAAAACAGTCCGGGAAGCGAAAGCACATTTTGGAAATAATGTGGTGGTGGTGCAATACCCGCGGCAAACGGGTTCCGGTTTTCATGAGATCATTGACGTGTTACGCATGACGATGTACAGTTTTAAAGATGCAGGTGGCAAGCCGGAGAAGAAGCCAATCGCGGAGGATGAAAAGGCAAAAGCAGATGAATTACACAAAGAACTTATTGAAGCTATTGCCAGCAATGATGAAACATTAATGGAGAAATACTTTGATAAAGGCGAACTGGATGAAGATGAAATGAAAATGGGTATGAAGAAAGCGATGATCAATCATGACCTGTTTCCTTTATTCTGTTTGTCAGCGGAAAGAAATATGGGCAGTGGCCGGCTGATGGGTTTCATTGACAATGTGTGCCCCAGTGCGAACGAAATGCCTCCGCAGAAAACCAAAAAAGGAGAACAGTTGACCTGCGATGCAAGCGGCCCCGCCTGCATCTTCATTTATAAAACGATCAGTGAACCACATGTTGGCGAACTTTCATATTTTAAAGTGTACTCTGGTACCATCAAGGCGGGGATGGAGCTGGAAAATGAAACAACAGGGGTTACGGAAAAAATTACCCAGTTGTTTTTAGTAGAGGGTAATAAGCGGACTCCCATTAATGAACTGGTGGCAGGTGATATTGGTGCAACGTTAAAACTGAAGAACACACATGTCAATAATACCCTGCATAGTAAAGGCAGGAATTATGAATTGCCACCGATCGAATTCCCGGCACCGAATATGACTGTGGCTATTGAATCCTTGAAAAAAGGGGAGGAAGAAAAACTGTCATTGGCGCTGCATCAATTACGGGAAGAGGATCCTACTTTGTTAGTAGAAGTGTCACAGGAATTAAAACAAACATTGATCCATTGCCAGGGTGATATGCACCTGGCGGTGGCCAAATGGAAAATTGAACACCAGCATAAACTGGAAGTAAAATTTGTAAAACCCAAAATTGCTTACCGGGAAACGATCCGTAAAATGGCGGATGCCAGTTACCGGCATAAAAAACAAAGTGGTGGTGCGGGACAGTTTGGTGAAGTATATATGCGGATAGAACCCTGGTATGAGGGAATGCCAGAACCAACGGATCTGAATGTCAGGGGCCGTGATGTGCATGAACTGGACTGGGGCGGCAAACTTGTATTTTATAACTGTATCGTAGGCGGTGCTATTGATACAAGATTCCTTCCTTCTATATTAAAAGGAGTGATGGAAAAAATGCAGAACGGTCCATTGACCGGTTCTTATGCCCGTGATATCCGTGTTTGTGTGTATGACGGAAAGATGCACCCTGTTGACAGTAACGATATTTCATTCAAGATCGCAGGTTTACAGGCCTTCCGACAGGCCTTCCAGCAAGCTGATCCGCAGATACTGGAACCGATCTATCATGTGGAAGTACTTTGTCCGGATGATCTTACCGGTGCCGTAATGGGCGATCTGCAAAGCCGGCGGGCTATCGTGGAAGGTATTGATGCAGAAGGGCATTTCCAGAAAGTGATGGCAAGGGTACCGTTGGCAGAAATGGAGGGTTATTCTTCAACGATCCGGTCCATTACGCAGGGCAGGGCTAAGTTCAAGATGCAGTTCCTGGAGTATGCAGCCGTGCCTTTTGATCTGCAGCGTAAGCTTATGGAGGAGTATAGTAAGGAAGAAAAAGCAGAGCTGGTATAAACCTGGTTCGGTAAATAATGCGAAAGCCACTTTTAAAGTGGCTTTCGCATTTCAACGCCCAATCATACAGCAGGCAAGTGGCTAGTAATTTATTTTTTTAGTACCGGGATACTTTTAAGACCGCTGCCTTCAATATTGATGGTATAAAATCCCGCTGGTAATGCAGCTATATTCAGCTCCATTTCATTAAGACCGTCTATGCAACGGATCGTTTTGTTTAGTACTATTTTTCCGCTCATATCTGTTATTTGCAGCCGGCAGTCCTGGTTTTTAAGCAGGGTGAATGACAGTTTGATATTTGAAGATGCAGGATTAGGGTATACTGTCATGAACTGGCCCCTGTTAATGCCGGCATTAACCATAACAACAGAAGAATATGTGAAATGGCTGTTATGGTCAACCTGTTTTAAACGATAATAGTTTATTCCGGGCATAGGATTCCTATCGGTATAGGCATAATATTGAATATTGCTGCTGTTGCCTGCACCCGGTACTGTAGCAAGTAATAGAAAATCCCTTCCGTTGGAGGAACGTTCAATCTCAAAATGATCATTGCCCGATTCAGTTGCCGTAGCCCAATTAACCAGGATTTGCTGATCAACGGGTTTTGCTTTCAGGTAAAGTAATGTTACTGCCAGTGGAGTACTGATGTTTGCAAGTGTTAAGCGGTCGAACTGGTCAATACCATTTTTAGTAACATAATTAAGTGTTTGCTCAATCCCGTTTTCACCAATATTGGTCCAGTTGGTTCCACTATTAGAACCGGAGAACATACCAAGATTAGATTCTGAAATTACCCCCAGCTCATTGTGAAAATAATAGAAATCCACAGTTGCGTTCAGTCCTGCATTCGTAGCGGGGATAATATCGAAATAGCGAAAAATGGAAGCATCGGCCTGTTGCAAATGCCCGCGGCGGATTACTGTACTGCCCAGGTTGACGGCACTGGTAATTCCTACACCAATATTACCGGGATTAACTGCTGACGGGGCATTCAGATCTTGTGTTATTTGTACGTACCCGCCTGTTCTTCCCGTTATTCTTTTTGTATTGGTTTCGCCGCTCAGGCTGCCGGTGGTGCCAAGGTCAATATTATAATTGTTTAAAAAGAGGCTATCACCACTTGTAAATAATAAAGTGTTGTATACCCCGATATTCCTGTTGAGTTGTATGCCATTGGCAGATTTATTCAGCGTCAGGTTATAGAGGTTTACGGCACCATTTCCCGAAATAAAGGAATTGGCTGTGCCGGTATTTCCTGTAAAACTAAGTGTACTGTTCCCTGCTGTAAATAGGCCATCATTTTTCACCCCGGCATTATTTACAACCAGGTGGACTGTTCCGTTGGCAACCCAATGGGTGCTGGTTGTGTTAATGATCCCCCCCTGGGCTGATGTTATCACAGGCAGCATCATTGCAAGGAGAGTGTTGATAAGCCATCTTTTTTTATATAGTAGTCGCATGATGATTTTTTTTGGATATTCATATGGAAGTTCTGATCTCTGTAAGTTTTCACAAAACGTTTTTTTACTTAACAAACTCCGTTTTACTTCCCCAGCCATCTATCTGCAAATGGAAATCCATGAATAATACACCGGCATCATAAGAGTAAGTATCTGCCGAATTATCTGCTTTTCTCCAGATACGGCAGATAAGGATACTGGAAATTTTTTTGCCGGTACCATCAATACCTGCATTAGCAGTTGTTAATGGAGTGATAGTGTGTGCTCTTGCAGTGAATCCGCCTGCTGGTGCTGTTGCTGTTACGGTATTCGTTATAATTGCCGGGAATACTTCAGGAGTGGTAGGGTTATAATTAGCCCAGGAATAATCAAATTTCCATTCCACATTGCCAGAGGCTGCTGTTGTCCTGGGCAACCAATGCAGGTGAGGATAAATGGTCGTTCCCTCTTTCCAGTTATGGGGGAGTTGCACTGTAAAGGACATCATATCTGTTCCGGCAGATTCACGGAAATAATAAATTTGCGGGCCACTGGAACCGGACAGGTAGTCGAACGTTGCCCCGTTTGATCCATTATCGAGCACAACCCTCAGGTCATCCCATTTTGCTGCTTGTTCCATCAGTTTTACCCAGTTGGGTGCTCCGGGTGTGCCCGCATTATAATAGTAACCGGTACTGTCAGCATTAGCACCTGTAATGGCTCCATTGGTATTAAAAACAATGAGACTTATTGCCGGGTTAGCAATCGTACTCGCATCCGTGGTACTGGTTAACGAAACCCTTGGTATAAGCATTCCTTTGGAAGAGTTTACGATGTCAAGCATGGCCGAACCATCCGGTGCATTACCGGTGGTATTAATACCAACATTTTGAGACGCTGCGCTTATGGAAGTGGCAAGGATGAGTAATACTGCAGCCAGGATTCCGGTGCAAGGGATTAGTGGTTTCATGAGTAAAGGATTTAGATTTTACAATAGCGGTACGTTTGGCAGCGATCAGCTGCTTTAACTCAGTTTAAAGCTGTTGATTTAGCAATGGTTTGTTTATGACCTTTGCTCATTTTTATACTGATCCTCCTTATGAGTGATTACCCTTAGGCCTTCAGTGGCAGATATACTTAATTGACAATGCAACGGTATTTATATAACTGCTGTCAGCCGGAATATGAGAAAATCAATATTGCTGCTTTTATGCTGCTCCATCTTCCTGGTCTCTTGCTGGGACTGGGGGCGTCGGCCGGTTGAACCGGTGAATTACCAGAAAGTATGGGGCTATAAACCGGTGTACACAACGGACACCAGCTTGCTAAAGATATTGTCTGAAGCCCCCCGTACGATGAAGAACCCGGGCAAGATCTACATTAAGGACCATCTCATTTTCCAGAACGATATTGGCTACGGTATTCATGTAATAGATAACAGTAATCCCTCCCAGGCAAGAAGTATTGGTTTCATCCGGGTGAACGGGAGTTCAGAAATGTCCATCAAAGGAAATTATATGTATGTGAACTCCTACAATGCGTTAGTGGTGGTGGATATAGCCGACTGGCAACATGTCCGGGAAGTGAAAAGGGTTGCGAATGCTTTTCAACAGGGAGTGCAGGGTGGTGGCGGTTACCAGTCTTATTATATTCCCCCGCCGGAACATGGTGTGTATTATGAATGTTCCTCCGGGCTAATGATGACTCCGGGAACCATTCAAAGCGGGTGGGTGAGGGATTCAATTTATAATTACAATTGTTATTACAACTAAAGAAGTCGTATGCGATCAATATACCTATCATTTATAGCAGTCGTTGCTTTACTGGTAACAGCTTGTACAAAAGAGGGCACCAGTGCTGATGCCGCAGCTGCCGGAACAGGCACCGGTGGTTCATTGGCCCGGTTTACCATTGCAGCCAATCATCTTTACCTGGCTGATTATGCCACGGTAGAAGTGTATGACCTGGCAGACCCGGCCAACCCGGTTAAAAAAACATCCGTGAATGTTGGCTTTGGCGTGGAGACGATTTACCCCTACCAGGATAAATTGTTTATCGGTTCTAATACCGGGATGTTTATTTATTCAATCAGTAACCCATCCAATCCCGTCAAACTTGGTGAAGCAAGGCATGTGAGGAGTTGCGATCCTGTGGTGGCGAATAGTACGACCGCTTATGTTACATTGAGAGGCGGTACTGCCTGTGGTCCGGCTACGGATGGTTTGTATATCTACGATATCAGCAATATCATGTCACCATCACAAAAAAGTCTTTTCCAATTGTCTAACCCGGGTGGCCTGGGTTTAAAGGATTCGGTTGTATTTGTGTGCCGGGGGAGCGATGGCTTGTCACTGGTGAATGTAAAGAATGCGGCTGTACCCAAAATGATGTACACCATCAGAGAAGCCAGCTATAATGATGTGATCCCTTACGACAACCTGCTGATCTGTTATGTAGGCACAGGTATCCTGATCTACGATATCAGCAATATGAACCAGATACAGAAAGTGGGAACCATCACCTATTGATCAAATATATTCCGGCAGGCAACATTACAAGTCATTCATCGCTTTATGCAGTGAATGACTTTATTTTTTATCAAAGCTGATACATTCCTTCAGTTCTTTTTCTGTGTACGCCACTTTGTATTGCTGCAACACCTCCTCCGGCACACCGTTCCACTGTGTGGGCTGGTTACCAACATAGCCGATGTCTTTCACGCCAATCTCAGAAGTATAAAAACCGGTAGCGGTCAAGTCCCGCATCAGCCGGAAAAACTGCACCCCCTGGCTCATTTCTGGTTTTGCCTTGTTGGGGTAAGCAATCTGGTCCACCAGTTCTATTTGCTGTTCATGACTGCAATCCTTAAAGGTCTTTTCATGTTTTTTCAGGCACTGCATATCCAGCCAGCGGAGGCCCCCTTTCATCGGTACCTGGTGCGAAGGCATATCTTTTACGATGAACTCAATGAACTCCGGTACTTTGGCATCGGTGGCACTGCCACTGATCTCGTCTTTGGGAATGATAATATCTGCCAGTACCCCGATAGTAACCATTTCATGATCGGTAAAAAACTTCTCTTTCGCCAGTATTTCTTTTTCATACTTCAGCTCGTCGGGGTTACGGTCCAGGTTGAATACCGGTTCACCTGTTTTTGCAGTTTCGGTTTTCTTATCATCGGTTGCACAACCGGCAATAACAGCTGGTACGGCAACGGCTCCGGTGGCGATCAGTTTGAGTGATTTACGACGATCCATATAAGAAATTTGTAGTTGATAGTTTGTTGTTTGTAGTTGACTTACAGCTTGTGGCTAATATCTTGAAGCTATCTACAAGTTTTGTTTCTTCATTTCCTCAATGATATACTCACTGGCCCGCATGGATAAAGCCAAAATGGTCCAGGTGATATTCTTATCGGCCTGGCTGACGAACTGGCCTCCATCCACACAGAATAAATTTTTACAATCATGCGCCTGGCTCCATTTATTGAGGGCCGATCTTTTCGCATCATTCCCCATCCGCACCGTACCGGCTTCATGAATGATCTCCCCGGGTTTTGATAAACCCCACTGGTTCTTTTCATCATCATCAGCACCCCAGGTGATGACAGCACCCATATTGTGCATCACTTCTTTGAAGGTTTCTTTCATATGTTTCGCCTGGTTGATCTCATGCTCACTCCATTTTACGTTGAACTTAAGAACTGGGATGCCGAATTTGTCCACCACGTTGGGATCGATCGCACAGTAATTACTTTCCAACGGAATAGCTTCACCTCGACCAGCCATTCCCACACCGGCACCATAGAAATAACGGTAATCTTCTTTTAAGGAAGCACCATATCCACCGGCTTCTTTTTGTTTGCCTTTTACTAAATATTTTCCATTGAGATTTTCAATACCCCAGCTGAAACCATAAGAAGGTTGGCTCATGCCCCCCCAATATTCAATATGGTATCCTCTCGGGAAGTCTAATTTTTTATTATCCAGCCACCAGGGCGAATAGATATGCATACCACCCACGCCATCTTCATTATACCTTTTCCTGTCAAATAACTGGGGCAGCACACCACCCAATGCGGCACCGGTGGAATCATGTAAATATTTACCCACCACATTACTGCTGTTGGCTAAACCATTCGGGTGCCGCTGCGATTTTGAATTGAGTAATAAACGGGCACTTTCACAGGCACTGGCAGCTACAATAACCGTGCGGCCGCTGACCTGGTATTCCATCATATCATCTTTGCTGATATACGAAACCCCCGTTGCCAGTCCTTCACTGTTGGTCAATACCTCCCTGGCCATGGCATTGGAGATCACATCCACATTACCGGTTTTCATAGCCGGGTATATAAGCACATTAGGGGAAGAGAAATCGGCCTTGGCCATGCTGCAGTTACGGTTGCATTGCCCACAGAAAAAGCAAGCACCTCTGCCTGCATCATTTTCTATGCTTTTGGTAAGAATAGACAGGCGGGATGGAATCACTTTTACACCAGCTTGTGTAGCCGCATTTTTAATAAATAATTCATGCAGCCTGGGTTTGGGAGGAGGGAGAAAAAAACCATCAGGGTCGTTCTCTAATCCTTCATTGGTGCCGAAGATGCCGATCAGTTTATCCACCCGGTCATAATAAGGTTTTACATCTTCATAACCGATGGGCCAGTCATCGCCCAATCCGTCAATACTTTTGCGTTTAAAATCTTTGGGACCGAAGCGAAGTGAAATTCTTCCCCAGTGGTTGGTACGTCCGCCCAGCATCCTTGCCCGCCACCACATCCAGTCGGTACCGGCTTCTTTTGTAAAAGGTTCACCTTCCACCGACCAGCCGCCATAGCAGGCATCAAAATCGCCGAAGGGTCTGATTTTGGTGCTGGCACCGCGACGGGGGCTATCCCATGGATTTTTAAGTTGCGTTACATTCTTTTGCGGGTCATACATATAACCGGCTTCAATGATACAAACTTTCAAACCGGCTTTTGCTAAAATATAAGCAGCCATACCGCCGCCAGCACCTGAACCCACAATCACGGCATCGTATTGCTTACTGTTTTTCTTAACCTGGATATCTCCCATAACTGTAATTATAATAAGGCATCAATTTACAGGAAAGATTTTGAGATTAATGAACCGGTTTAATAAATTTCTTCACAGGTAATTCAATAGCCAATCAGTGATCAGCATTTGTATTACTGCTATCTTTAAAGTCAAATTCATTCTTTAATGAAGCAATATCTTATGCTCTTCGCATTTATCAGCCAGTTGTTCCCCGGAAAAGCCCAACGGTCTGCGTTTGATCATTACCCGGTGTATAAAGGTCCGGATCTTGGCCTTACTTATTCAAAACAACAGTCTGTTTTCCGGATCTGGTCGCCGGATGCGGAGAAAGCCGTATTGCTTATCTATGAAAAAGGAAATGGGGGAGCACCTGTCAGTGAAACAGCTATGGTTAAAAAAGCAGAGGGTACCTGGGTGGCGGAGATCAAAGGCGATCAGCAGGGCCAGTTTTATACATTCAAAGTAATGATAAAAGGAAATTGGTCGGATGAAGTGCCCGATCCTTATGCAAAGGCAGTAGGTGTGAATGGGAAAAGGGCTGCCGTGATCGATTTACGTACTACCAACCCGGCAGGCTGGACAATTGATAAAAGTCCTGCCTTTCAACAAAAAACAGATGCCATTATCTATGAACTGCATGTAAGAGATGCCGGTATTGCAGCTAACTCCGGAATACAGCACAAAGGAAAGTTTTTAGGTTTAACTGAAAAAGGAACAACCAATGCGGAAGGAATGGCAACTGGTATTGATCATATCAAAGAACTGGGAGTAACCCATGTTCATTTATTACCTTTTTATGATTATAATTCGGTGGATGAAACAAAACCGGAGTCAAAGTACAACTGGGGCTATGACCCGCTGAACTATAATGTGCCCGAAGGATCTTATGCAACAGATGCATACGATCCTGCTGTAAGGATCAAAGAATTCAAACAACTGGTGAAAACCTTTCATGAAAATGGTTTTCGGGTGGTGATGGATGTGGTCTATAATCATACCGCACTGACCGAAAAATCGAATTTCAACCAGCTGGCACCGGGGTATTATTACCGGCAAACAAAAGACGGAAAATTCTCTAACGCCACCGCTTGCGGTAATGAAACGGCTAGTGAAAGACCGATGTTCCGGAAGTTCATGCTGGAATCCATGAAATACTGGATGGAAGAATATCATATTGATGGATTCCGGGTGGACCTGATGGGAGTACACGATATCAAAACGATGAACCTGATCTCCAAAGAACTGCACCGGGTACGACCTGGTATACTTATTTATGGGGAAGGCTGGACAGCAGGTTCATCTCCTTTGCCGGATTCTGTAAGGGCATTGAAAAAGAATGTGGCCAAACTGGATCGTATTGCTGTATTCAGTGATGATATCCGGGATGGTATCAAAGGAAGTGTGTTTGAGCATGAAGACAGAGGCTTTGCCAGTGGAAAGGCGGGAATGGAAGAAAGCATCAAATTCGGTATCGTTGCGGCTACAAAACATCCGCAGGTGGATTACAGTAAAGTGAACTACTCCAAAGCGGCGTATGCAAAAGAACCTTATCAAACGATCACCTATGCCGAGTGTCACGACAATCATGTGCTCTGGGATAAACTGGCTATCGCTGCAAAAGAAACTACCGAAGCAGAAAGAAAAGAGATGCATAAGCTGGCTTTATCAATTGTACTGACCTCACAGGGGATATCTTTTCTACATGCAGGAACTGAATTTCTCCGCACTAAGAAAGGAGTGGAGAACTCTTACGATTCGCCGGATAGCATCAATGCGATTGACTGGAGCCTGAAGACAACCAACAAGGATGTGCTGGACTATGTGAAGGGGCTGATCAAAATGCGAAAACAGCATCCCGCTTTCCGGATGATGAAAGCAAAAGATGTTGCAGCAAGCATACAATTTTATGATATGCCGGCCGGTGTAGTTGCTTATACGATCAATGGTACAAGGGTGGGGGATTCATGGAAAAAGATACTTGTATTGTTTAACGGAACAGCTGTCGAAAAACAGCTTACAATTCCCGTAGGCAACTGGAGGCGATATGCAATAGCAGAAGGTACAACAGCAGCTGAAATAACAAACGGCAACACAACCGTTGCCGCTTATTCCTGTACGATTCTATATCAATAATTATTTTTCGGTCTGGTCCACATAGGCGGATATCCAGCCCACCTGCCCGTTCTTCACGAAGTAAAATTCTTTTGACTCATAGATCGAGGCGAACTGGCGCATGATCTTTATCAGGAGACCTGTACCTGCCATTAACGAACGCTGGTCGAAAACGGAATGTACCCGCTTGATCTCGGTGGTGGCTTTCGCCTTATCAACTTTTGTATCCGAAATCTTTTTGGTCAGTGCATCTGCAGAAAGAGCCGGGAAATCTTTGAATAACTGCTCGCTGAAAGCCAGCACATCATCAAAACTCACCGTTATTACAGGACGGTTCACCTGCTCCGGGTGAACGAGGGTGGCAACTGCCCAGGCAATACCGCCGCTGAAAGCAATATTATCACTCAATGGATAAGCACCGCTTGAATTAACCGCATAAATAATCTCCGTGTTTTCAGCCCCGGTCAGCACCCGGTACATTTGCTTATTGAAATTACTCAGCGTCTTATCGGTCTCCTCGCATCTTTTTTCAGTGGCGTTGGCTGTGCTTTTGGTACCCCAGTTCAACTGGAAGAGTTTAAAGTCTTTTGTATTGCCATTGGGGAAGTAACCACCTTTTGTATTGCCGCTACCTATATCAATAAGAAATGTGGTATACCGTTTTGCTTCGGGCACAATGCCGAGATGAGACAAACGTGCCTCCTGTGTTACATCCACGATGTCCACTTTCCGGTCCGGTTCTTTGATCTTATCCCGGAAAGAAACCACCAGCTCTTCGATCATTTTATTCTTCTCATCTTTATCCGCCTGCATTTTCACACCACTGCTGATCACCGTGAACACTCTTTTGGAAGGTATCTTCATATCCTTGGTGGCAACAGAAAAAAGGTTATACAGCCCGTTTAGGGTTGCAGCCGAAGTGCTTTGTGAAAAGCTGATAAAATCCGTATTGACGGAAGTGTCTTTCAGAATGGTGAACGAATTTCCGTTGGCTGTTTTGTCCACATCCAGCACACTTAACTTCACACCTTTTGATCCTACTTCAATACCGGCAAAAACGGAATTATTATCGTACTGGAACTTTACTTTATTCTGCCCGGAAACAAGGCACACATTGAACAGGAACAACCCGGGCAACAGGATAACCTGTTTCCATTTTTTCTGGCACATAAGGGATATCTTTTGATTGGGCTAAAAGTACTAAATACGGAACGTTCGGGTAGTTTTAACAATGGCAACAGGTCTCACTTGTGAAAAAAATGTGTACATATTTAAGGAATAGGAAAAAGAAAGCTGCCTTTCAGCAGCTTTTACGATTTAGAAATTGTTTTCATCAGCACTGGGGCCATAACTGCCGGGTATAGGTACATTCAGCAGGCGAAGGTATACACCCAACTGAGCCCGGTGGTGTACGATCTGGCAATAACTCATCCGGATCACATCCGACTTGGGCTCCTTGCTGTACACCTGTTCACCGTTGCGTAAGGTCCAGTCGGGCAGCAGGTCTTCGTCCTTTGCATTGGCTAAATGCTTTTTACCATCTGCAAGACTTTCTTCAAAATAACTCACCAATTCAGTGGTGGTATCTATTTTTTTGGGTTCATAAGGATTGCTGGCGAAATCAAGCTCTTCTGTGGTCAGCACCATGCTTACCCAGGTGGGCAATTCAGCAATATGGGTGGCCAGCTGACGGATGCTCATACTTTTTTCATGCGGTTTCCAATCATATTGATCATTCGGAACTCTTTCCAGCATTTTGCGGGTGGTTTGTGCTTCTCTTTCCATTTCTTTTAAAAGCTGTTGGATCTGTGACATAGTTTTTTGTTTTAGAATTCAAAGAAACCATGCACGGGTGACAGCCCTATGTCAGCAGTAAAAACAAATTTGAAAATAAAAAACCCCTCGGGAGAGGGGTTTGTATGGGGATCTATTTCATTTTATTTAATAACGATTTCTGTCACGGTCATAACCGCCGCCGCCACCTTTATTATAGCCACCGCCACCACCACGGCTGTTGTAGCCGCCACCGCCGCCAGATCCACCACGGTAACCGCCACCACCTCCACCGCCGCGGCTGTTAAATCCGCCGCCTCCGCCACCTTGCTTTTCTTCGGCTTGTTTTACCACGAGTGTTTTACGGCCCAGTGAAATGTCATTCAGACCTTCAATGGCTTCTTTGGCTTCCGTATCGTTGGGCATTTCCACAAATCCAAACCCACGGCTCTTGCCAGTTTCCCTGTCGATGGAAACCTTGGCAGAAGCAACAGTTCCGAATTTTTCAAAAAACTCTTCCAGTTCAGCATCGTCCAGATCATATGGCAGGCCCGCAACAAAAATTTTCATGTAGTTGGTTCTTTTCACAAATGTACAGAACTTAAGTGTGTCTGCTACAGGATAATTTCAAACGGTAAATTTTCTGAAAAAACCCTTACCCGTTGATCCCTCCACTCACTTCTATCCGTTGCCCGTTGATCCACCTGGCATCGTCTGTACAAAGAAAAGCTACTACCGGGCCGATATCATCTGCGTTACCCACACGGCCCAGCGAGGAAAGTGTGCTCAGGATTCCCTTTAATTGTGGATTATTGCGGATAGCAGCATTATTGAAATCGGTTTCCACGGGGCCGGGTGCAACAATATTGGCACCGATACCTTTTGCCCCCAGCTCTTTTGCCAGGTATTTGGTAAAAACCTCCACAGCGCCTTTCATGGAAGCATAGACGGAATAACCAGGATTACTGAAACGGGTGGTGCCGGTAGAGATATTAATGATACGGCCACCGCTGTTCAGCATCGGGACACATTTCTGCGTCAGGAAATACACACTCTTAAAATGAACGTTCAGAAAATTATTGAATAACTCTTCTGTTACCTGTTCAAAAGGAACGGTAGCACCCATACCCGCATTATTGACCAGGAAATCGAAATTTTCTTGTTGCCAGCCTTGTTGTAAAGCATTTTTCAATTGCTGTACAAACTGATCAAGAGAAGAGAAATCAGCCATATCTAATGGAATGGCTTTTGCTTTCCGGCCCAGTTGTTCAATTTGTTGTACGGTAGCTGCTGCTTCGGCTTCATGGGTACGGTACGTAAGGATCACATCAAGGCCTTTGCGGGCAATACTGATGGCCATATCTTTTCCCAGTCCGCGGCTGCCGCCGGTTACGACGGCGATCTTTGTTGTTGATGACATATGAATGATTTAATTAGTTGAATGCAAAATTGCCGGGCAAACGGCACACGGACATGGTGACAGGTACAGGAAAAATGGTGAGTGTTTCAGATTTTAGAGCTCTTTGTGCCGGTCGCGGAATTTTTTGGGGGTGGTGCCGGCGTAATGTTTAAAGAATTTGGTGAAATTGGAAGGATCGTAGGTAAGCTGCCGGGCTATCTGTGCAATGGAAAGATCGGTGGTTAGCAATAGCTCCTTAGAGATATTCAGCAACCTTTCTTCATAAAAGCTGCAACTGGACTGACCGGTTACTTCTTTAATGGTATTGCTCAGGTGTACCGGGTGGATGTGCAGCAGTTCTGCAAAATCCCTTATTTCATGGGCTCTGTCCACTTTCCCATCTTTTAATTGCTGGATGTGTTTGTCCAGTTCGGCAATATATGCTTTGACGATCTCTCTTTTTCGCACCGAGACGGTAACAGTTCCTGTTTGCTGCATAGCAGGTGCTAAATTAAAGTAATTACCCGGAAGCCGCAGTTGGCGATTCGTGCAACCCTTTTCTTACCGTCCCGGTCCGTTACAATCAACGGTGGCCTCAACAGGCCGTTGACCGGAACCAAGGTGCAAAAAACAGCTGCTTATATATTACTGGCTGCATTTACTGTATTGCAATTTGCAAAACAAGCAAGCTATGCAGAATGCCGGTTAGCTAATTATTTTGCTGCCAACGGTCAGCCATGCGATTGCGAAAAGATATTCGCTGAAAATACAGCGAAGAGCCCATCAACACAACTGCCGCTCAGTCACCAGCATCTTCATATAGATGATATGTACAGCTTTGCAATCCCTGATACTGAAAAGGGATGGGAGTTCACTTCAACATCAAATCATAACAGCAGGGATGTAAATAAGTGGACAAACGCAGCTGCCGGCTCCATTGACAGGCCCCCATCCTGTATTGTTTTCTCCTGATCTTTTATGTAATGCAAGCGGTTGTCATGTTGTGGTATGACATGATATCGTTGTGCTAAAAATCCTATTTTTTACTTTTTATCATCAATCAATATGAGAAAATTAGTATTGAGTTGCTGTGCTATAGCCAGCACAGTCATTATTGCTGCGCAAACCAATAACAGTAAGCCCGAAATATTATATGGAGCCGTGCAGCAAACTGATCTCCAAAAGCCGCCCTACAATAAATGGTTTGACAGTATGTATGCTGCTTATGATCCTTCTCCTGTTGTGATCAGCAGAATAAACAAAAAGCAACTGAACGACGTTCGTATCGAAATATTCTTCGGCACCTGGTGTGGCGACAGCAGGAGGGAAGTACCAAGGTTCCTGAAGATGATGGACCAGTTGGCAGTTCCGGCTTCGAAGATCAGCCTGGTTGCCACCGGCAGTGATTCTTTGTACAAACAAAGCCCGCAGCATGAGGAAGCCGGGAAAGGAATATTCCGGGTGCCGGTGTTTATTGTTTACAGGAATGAGGCAGAGATCGGCCGCATCAATGAGTTTCCTGTTACCTCTTTAGAGAAAGACCTGGCAGCAATTCTTGCTGAAGAGTCATACAGTCCCAATTACAGGAGTTTTGCGTTAGTCAATCGCTGGCTGATCGATGGCAGCCTGCAGGATAAGAACACAAACCTCCGGGGATTGGCCCTGCAACTAAAATATCTTGTTGCCGGGGAGAGAGAATTAAATAGCCTGGGTTATGTATTGCTGGAACAGGGAAAGAAAGCAGCAGCGTTAAAGTTATTCCAGGTGAATGCATTACTATACCCCGAGTCAGCAAATGTTTTATCAAGCCTGGGTGAAGGATACTACGAGAATGCCGATCATCATAATGCGGTTGTTACATTAGAAAAGGCAATAGAGCTGAATAAAGAACCGGCATTGGTAAAAGAGATACTGAAAGTATTATACAAGGCGAAACTGGCTAAAGATTGAGCCGAAAGGGGAATGACATTCAGATAATTCATTCCCCTTTTTTAATTTGCCTGCACCACCTGGCAATATTTTTCAAGCCCGTCAATACAAGAGTGGATATCTTTTTCGATCAACTGAACAGGTTCATCTTCGTTCACCGTACCGGGCCTGAATACCGCAGCCCACCTTATTTCGCAGCTGATCATGTTAACCGGTATGATTTTGATAAAACCGGTAAAGTTGGAATAAGGAAGCGGTGAAGGGTCCTGTATGTCGTACAATAATTCCATGACCCTGCTGTCAAGCCGGAGGATGGTTTCTGTATATGTATTCCCGTTATTGGTTACTGTTGTACGCATCGCCACCTCATCATTGGTGAGTATACTGTTGTATACTTCGGGATGATACTCTTCCAGGCCGGTAATGCGGCTGATCACTTTCCAGGCGGCTTCCGCAGGCACCTGCAATATTTTTTTAACGGAGACTTTTTTCATCACAATAATTTTATACAGGTAAGTTATTATGTGAACTGGAAGAAAGAAAGCAACAAATTGCCGAACTGGGATTTTCGGCGAATGGATTGCTGCAAACCCTGCAAAAATCGTCAGGGCTTGGTGGTCACGGGTAAAGAGCCCTGCTGACTACGATAGAGATAGAGACTTACCCGTATAAACCAGAAAAGAAAAACAGCAAAGCTGATCTTTTGGATCACCGGTAAATAGTACAACTCGTTGGTGAAATAGATATAGTTATTTAAAGCACTTAATAACATACATAGCATCCCCATTGCTGCCAGGGAATAATTTTTCTTTTTGTACAAACCAACGGTGACGATTATCAATGCTGTCATTCCCAGGGCCCCGGCTGTATAGATCACAGGATCATGTTCTGCAAAAAGAAGGAAGACCATCGTCAGCATAGAGGAGATGCCTGCATACCGGATCAGTATACGACCCGCAGAACGGGAACGAAAAAGAAAAGAAGCGAAATACCAGAAGAGTGAAAGGCTGATCCCTAATACAGACATGGCGGTAATGGCAACCGGCCGGGCTGTATTGACCTGCCCGTTCTGTGCATGGTCAGCCATCAGCTCACACCAGTAATTATGTTGCCAGCTGAATCCGGCCGCTGTCCTGTTTATATCAGAACCACCCGGGTATAGCAATGTAGCGATGGGATACAGCAATACGTAGAGGCCTATACCGAAGACGGGCAGTAGTATCCATTTGTTATTTTTTTCAGGGAGCAACGAAGAAAGTATTGCTCAAATATAATATCCCGGTCAGTGATAAAAAGTTAAACTGCACTTTAATTTAATCCCATACATATCTCCAGCTACCATCCTCCTGTTTTTTCCAGACCGTATGAAAAACGCCATGTAACTCCTTGATCGTTCCGCTGCTGTCTTTGGATTGCCAGACGTACTTGCCATATGTATATCCCATCCCGCCATCTGCACTGGCTTCCACAAAATCAGGTGACCATTTTACCGAGGCTGTTTTAAAATAAGCAGCGGCATAAAAATTCCGGATGGCTTCTTTTCCCCTGATAAGACTGTCATTACCTCTTTTGATGACAGCGTTAGAATCGGCAAAGAACCAAAAGGCTTCGGCAATTCCTTTTTCTGCAGCCATGGTTTCAAAATCCTTTTCGGCTTTTGTGATGTCCTCTTTTGCTTTTGCTGACTGGTTCTCCTGCTGCTCCCGGCAGGAAGAAATGAAACTATAAAAACAGATCAATACCAAAAATGTGATTGTCCTTGTCATAACGAAGGTTTATGATTACAAGTTAACCAGAGATTCCTGGAAAAGGATGCCGTTTATAAAAATGCTAAGCCGGTTCATCTGCAGATATAACAGTTCATGCAAGCTTCCTTTCAACATCAATAACCCCCGTTCTATTTTTATACCTCAAAACCTTATCATGAAAAATAAACTGACCAGGGCTGCCAGGCCCGTTGTACTACTGGCCCTGATATTTACCTGGGTTTCCTTTAAGAACATCAGTGCTGATGGAAATACAATCCCCAAAGAACTGGTGGGAGAATGGCAGTACGGCACTGCTTCGATGACGGAGATCTGGGATAAACCCACCAATACTTTCTTAGGTAACTCTTTTGAACTATCTGTTCGTTTTCATTTCAAAGCGGATGGTACTTACGAAGAATATTTTGTTGCCGGTTCCCGGTTGATCGGCAGTTGCCGGATCAATGTCTTTAATATCAGCTACGGCACCCTGCAATATGATGCGGCCACCAAACGCATTACCACCATCCCCAACCTGGTAAAGAATAAATTCTATAACTGCGGCAGCCTTTCCCAGAGTGAAAAAAAGACGGAGCTGAAAAGTAACAGCTATGAAATAAAACCCTCGGTTGTTGCGAACGGCACAAAAGTACTGGAGATCAAAAACGGCCCCGGCCCGGCAACGATCTTTTATAAAAAATAAAAAAGAAGGCACGGCTGCTTTATTTTGCAGTCATGTACAGCCGGCAGGAAGCATCATTGATACGAAAGAGATTCTGGACCAGTTTCGGGCAATATATGCGGCCCGTGAAAGGAGCGGAGGGAGATATGGTCAACTGGCTGAATTATAAAACCGGGATCAAACATATTTATTTCCGGATGGATGCCGGTCAACAAAACGCATCCATTGCTATTGAACTGAAACATAAGGATACGGCGTTGCAGCAACATTATTTTGAGCAACTGGGTCAGTTACGATCCATCCTGGAGCAAATAACGGGAGAAGCCTGGGAATGGCAATTGCATACTACAGATGAAGATGGAAATTGTATCAGCCGTATCGGTACAAGCCTGGTTCCTGTAAATATTTTTAATGAAGCAGACTGGCCTTTCATCATCTCTTTTCTCAAACCCCGTATTATTGCGCTGGATGAATTCTGGATGCTGGTAAAAGAACAGTTTGAGTAGCTTAATATTTAAAAACTTTCCCTCCCGCCATCACTTCCTGTTTTGCTTCATCAAAAGTTGCTTTGAAACCGGTTCTTACCGCAGCGTTGGTCATAATGCTGGCAATGGAATGTTCATAACCGGCTTCCACCGGGGCATTGGGTTGTTTCCGGCTGCGGATACATTCCATCCAGTTGCGCATATGGGCTGATGTCAGCAAATCGGCTCCTGTATTGGCAGAAGCCACCGCTTTCACACTGATATCCGCCAAATCAAGATCAGCAAGAAGATTCGGTTGCATATTCATCGCTTCCGCATGGTTCTTTCTCAACCCGCCTTTGGCAGATACTTTATTGGTGATCAGGTTCAGCTCACCACCGTTACCATAATAAATTTCAGCAGGGTTCTCATCACCATTGTGCATCCGGGAACTGAAAGTGACCTGGAAGCCGGTACTGAGATCATGGGAAGGACCATAATCAAATACAGCCGTTGTGGTATCCCAGTTTTTGCGTCCGTCTTTCCACATATAAATGCCGCCATTGGCCACCACCGACCTCGGGTGTTTCAAACCCGTGAACCAATGAACCGTATCGATCTGGTGACACATCCACTGCCCGGGCATACCGGAGGAATAAGGCCAGAACAAACGGTACTCTAAATATTTTCTGGGATCCCATTGATCAGCCGGTCGGTTGATCAGGAAACGATTCCAGTCGGTGTCTTCCTGTTTTAATTGTGCCACCAATGCAGGCCTCCTCCAGCGGCCGGGCTGGTTCACATTCCAGGTGAGTTCCACCATGGTGATATTGCCAAACTTACCACTGCGGATAAATTCATTGGCCGCATGATAATTCGGTCCGCTTCTTCGTTGTGAACCCACCTGTACAATATTGTCAGAAGCTTTGATAGCTTTCAATGCAGCCCGGTTGTCTTCCATGGTTTCTGCAAAAGGTTTTTCCACGTAGGCATCTTTCCTGGCTTTCACGGCTTCGATGGCATGCACCGCATGCTGGAAATCGGCGGTGCTGATGATGACCGCATCAAGATCTTTCAGGGTATACAATTCATCATTGTTCATACATCCTTTGATATCATGTCCCATTTTCTCTTTCAAAAATGCAACACCTTCTTCTCTTCGTATTTTCCAGAGGTCAGATACGGCTACGATATCAAAATTCAGTTCTTTATAATGATTCATAAAACTGGGCAACAAAGCCTGCCGGAAACGATCGGAATAACCCACCGCACCGATACGGATACGGTCATTGGCACCGATGATATTGGCATAGCTCTTTGCACTCAAACCCATACCGGTCAGCCATACACCGGTGGCGGCCATACCGGATTGTTTGATAAAGTCACGACGTGTTTTTGACATACAGAACAATTGAAAGATGAAGAATGATCAGAACTCTTTTATTTTAATACTCCGGAAAGAAACCAGGTTGCCATGGTCCTGCAATAAAATATGACCGGTGGCTGCCATTCCGAAGTTTGGCCATTTCTCATATTTACTTCTTGCCACCAGTGCATAGAAATAAGGAGTGCCCCGCTGGTATTCCAGTACTTTATAACCATTGAGCCAATGTTCGATCCTGTTATCCGGGTAAACGATCAGCCGGGCCCGGTTCCATTCGCCGATCTTTTTGCGGGCCTCCTTGATGGGTAAGGAAGGAATCAGATCATAGAGCGAAGCCAGTGTACGGTTGCCGATAGAACCCATTTTGGCATCCGGGTGTTTATCATCATCGAGCAACTGGTATTCAAGACCAATAGCGGAACCACTGTTCTTCTCATTTTCAGTAACAAAATATTTGACACCACTGTTGGCTGAATCTGTGAGTTTGAATTCAAACTGCAATTCAAAAACTCCGTATTCTTTAGTGGTAACAATATCACCGCCGTTGGTGGATTCGGCACCTGTTGAAGCCAAAACACTTAACGCACCCTCTTTTATAGCCCAGCCTTTCTCCGGGAATTTATCTTTATAAGCACCCCGCCAGCCATTCGTGGTTATTCCATCCCACAATAATTGGAAACCGTTCTTTCTTTCCTGTTCAGAGACATTGTTGGTTAACGTATTCACCACAAAAATACTATCGAAAGGCGTGGGGCGGAGATTGCCGGTCTGGATCCGGATATTCTTCCAGCGGATCTGGCGGCCGGCTTCTTCGGGTTTGCCGATAGCATGCACCTGTAAAGCAATAAAACCTTTCAGTGTCATCTCATCCACCACATGGGCAGTTGCTATACCATTCACCCAGGTGCGGATCGTATTCCCGATACATTCCAGCCGGTATTTATTCCATTGCCCGTTCTTAAAGGCATTCTTTGCGGCAGGATTATACTCCATCGGGTAGAGCCAACCTCTCCGGGCTTCATCATACACGCCGCCTGACCATTTTCTCGGGGAAGGATCGATCTCCAGCTGGTAACCATGCACTCTTCCGTTCTGGTATTCCGGAAGCGACAAGCTCCGGAACTGGATGCCTGAATTCATTGGACTGTCCACTTTGAATTCCAGTTCCAGTATAAAATCACCATACTCTTTTTCTGTGGCTAAAAATGAGTTGGGTTCATTAGGAACAGTCGTACCGATGATCATACCGTCTTTTACTTCGTAACGGGCTTTGCCATTCAGTTGTTTCCAGCCTTTCAGGTCTTTTCCGTTAAAAAGTGATTCCCAATTAGGTGTATTGTTTTTCTGTGCGTAAATGGACAAAGAGAAACCGGCCAGGAATAAGAGGAATATTTTTTTCATATGATGATCAATAAGAGGAGAACTGAAGGTAATACAGTTTTGGGATTTAAATAGTGAGAACCGGGTTGAGCCGGAGATTAACGAAAAATGGCAGCTGTTAAATCATTCCAAAAAATAAATATGCAATAGGCGATATATAAATTAGGCCGCATTTTTACATACCACAAACCAACACATGCCCCGCAACTGCTTTTTCTTCCTGTTCCTGCTCACCTGTTCGGGATCATCAGCACAATTTTTTAAAGTACACGGAAAGATTACCAACAACAAATTAGAACCGCTTGCCCTGGTATCAGTGCAGGTAAAAGAATTGCAAACAGGAACGGTAACCAAAGAAGATGGTACATACGAATTAAAACTGGGAGAAGGGAAGTATGACCTGGTGATCAGTATGCTGGGTTTTAAAACACAGCTGGTGACGATTGTTGTGGACAGGGAAGCGATACATAATTTTATTATGGAGGCGGATGAAGCGAAAAGCCTGGCAGAGGTAACAGTAAAAGGTAAGCTGAAAGATCGCTCAGAAGAATATATCCGGAATGTGATTCGGCATAAAGAGGAATTGCTGGCAGCGGCAGGCCCGTATTCATGCACAGTATATATTAAAGCAGTTCAGGAAGATTCTTCGGTTAAGAAGAAGAAAGGGAAACCGGTGCCAGATTCTCTGCGAAAGGAAGATCCGGATGCTGACCTGCAGCATATGTCAATGGCGGAGATCGTTTTGAAGTATGATCATGAAAATGATAACCGGGTAAAGGAAGAAAGAACAGCGGTCAAAAAAAGAGGTGAACCCGAAAGTTTGTTCTATTTATCCATGACGGAAGGTGATTTCAACCTGTATAATAATCTTATTCGGTCAAGAGTATTATCAGAAGTCCCTTTCCTGTCGCCGGTAAGCTACAGCGGACTGGCCGCTTATAAATACAAGATCACCGGCACAAAAAATGTTGGAAAGCATAAGCTGTATACGATCAGTGTGAAGCCGAAGCAGCTCAGCAATGTAACGGTGGAAGGGGAACTGACTATTTCCGATAGTAACTGGGTGTTGTTAAAAGCAAGATTCAGGCTGCCCTCTTACCACATCCCGGAATATGATTTTTTTGAAGTAAACCAGGAGTATAGTTTTATCAATGATACAGCCTGGATGATCAGCCGCCAGGAATTCACCTATTATTCAACACATGGAAAAGGAAAGCTGTCAGGCAAAACAGTGGCAAGCTATTTGGATTTTGAATTCAACAAAAAATTTCCGTCCAAACACTTTGGTGTGGAGATAAGTGCCACTGCCCAGCAGGCTTATGATAAGGATAGTTTGTTCTGGGAGCAAACAAGAACAGAACCATTGACAAGTAAGGAGATCAGGTTCATCCAATACAAGGACAGCGTTTACCGGGCCACCCATTCAAAAACCTATCTTGATTCCGTCGACAGGCTCACCAATAAAGTAACCTGGAAAAAACTACTTTTATTCGGCCAGTCATTTTACGACCGGGAAAAAGAACGTACCTGGTATTTCCCACCTGTAACATCCTTTTATCAACCTATCCAGTTTGGTGGTGCCCGGTTACAATTGGGTGCGGGTTATAACAGGATCTATAAATCAAGAAAGACATTATCTGTTTCCGGTGATATCAGTTATGGTTTTCGGAATAAGGATGTGAACGGGAATATCAGCTTATCGAAAATGTACAATCCGTTCAACCGGGCTTTTTACCGTTTTGAAGCCGGACGGGATTTTGAATACATCTTTGAAGGAGATGCCTGGATCAATATGATCAAACGGAATAACCAGTTTTTGAATAACGCCATTGGTATTGGTCATGGTGCAGAATTAGTGAACGGGTTATTCTTATATACCGATTTTGATATAGCCCTCCGCCGTTCCCTGAGTAATTACAAGACCAATTCAAAAATCGACAGTCTCTTTGATGACCTACTGGATGGGAATAACCAGGCACCGGCTTTTGAACCGTATAATGCAGCTTATGGAAAAGTAAGGGTCACCTACACACCCCGGCAGCGGTATATCCGGGAGCCGAGAGAGAAAATTATACTCGGTTCCAAATGGCCTACGTTCTATGTGGAATGGCGAAAAGGAATACCCGGTATCATCAACAGTAAAGTGGATTTTGATTACCTCGAATTGGGTATGGAGCAGCAATTGAAACTGGGGACAGCCGGTATTGCAAGGTATAATATAAGGACAGGAAGTTTCCCCAATACTAAAGACCTGCGGACGATCGATTATAAATTCCAGCGCCGGGGCGATCCGCTCTTATTCCTGAACCCGAATGAAGCCTTTCAGTCTTTGGATTCTACTTTTCCTTTGTTCAATCGTTTTTACCAGGGGCATTTATTACATGAATTCAATGGTGCCCTGATCAATAAAATCCCTTTCCTGAAAAAACTACAATTGCGGGAAGTGGCTGGTGCCGGCTTTTTAATTGCACCTGAACGGAATCTCCGGTATGCAGAATTGTTTGCGGGTGTGGAACGGGTTTTCAAATGGCCGTTCAACCCCATTTATAAATTCAAGCTGGGTGTTTACGTGGTTGGATCTGCGGCTAACCAGTTCCGCAATCCGGTTCAGTTCAAAATTGGGGTCATGAGCTGGGACAGGAAAAGAAATAAGTGGATATAAAGAGCAGTAACCGAAGCTTTATCTTTTTATCACATGATAATACTCCCGGTCAAAACTAGCATAATGAATGGTGCTGTCTTCCGTCACAGGAATCAGGAAAAATTTCCGTAATGTCTTTAGCTGCGATGTATAAACTATTGCAGCTTCTCTTTTAACGGGCCATACATACTGAATATTAAAAGCAATAGTAGGAGGAGGTAATGTCTTTGAAGCGGAAGCTTCAATACCTTTTGTATATGATTCTAAGGAACCGAGTATTTTCTGCTCCAGTTTATCCGTCAGGGTGATCTGGTAAATTGCCTGCGGGGTAAAACTGCTGTTGCCTTTATATTCCTGCAATAATTCTTTGGTTAAAGAAGCGGTGAGGCGATGCTCAGGATGACCATAGCCACCAATCACATCGTCATACGTAAAAACAAGGGTGGGCCGGTATTGCTGGATGGCCTGGTAAATGATCTTTTTCACACTGTCGGTATGTTCATTCCAGAAAACAAGTTTGTTTTCTTTGACGGCATCCCAGGTGTTATTCGGCAGATTAAGTAAGCGGTGATGATCGAAGCCGAAAACACGGACAGCATTTTCCCATTCCGTTTGCCGGGTAGCTTCCTGGCCGGGAACGCCGCGGGTCATGGTCAGCAGGTTGATTTCCCAGCCGGCATTTTTGAGTGTGGCAATGGTGCCGCCGCAAACAACTTCATCATCCGGGTGGGGAAATACGAATAGTGCAACAGGGTGTGTAAGGGAATCCTGGTTACTCCAAAGCGGAACAGCATAATCCTGGCAGTCCTTAAAGGCGGCATAGTCTGTTTTCTTCGGCTGGCAGGAAGCAATCCATGGCAATACAGCAAGGAAGATCAAATAACGCATGAGTTGAATTTGCAGCCTGAACGGGATGGGGTAAAAGATTATTGTTTCAACTGAGTGAAAGGCATTGTAATCTTAGTTTACGGTCAGTTATCCAGTAACCTTCGATGATAATTGATCTGCCCAAGATGGTAGGTGAGATGCCCCAGCAGGTGCACTAAGAAAAAGCCGGTGGTCATATTGTAATCAAAGACCCGTGCCGGGTAATCTTTATCCAGTTGTTCCGGTGTTAACTGGTCAAGTGTATCCTCTACCACCAGCAGGGTGGCATCCAGCATCATCAGTAATTCACTCCGTGGTATATTCTTTTGCGAGAATTCCAGTTCCCGGTTCCGGATATAATCGGTACCACCTAATTCTTTTCCCAGGTACGTATTGAGATTCCCGATCAAATGCAGGCAGAGATTACCGGCTGAATTGCTGATCCCTTTTTCAACGAGCCAGAGTTTATTCTCGTCATGGTAGGATTCAATTTCCTTTTTCAGTTTTTCCAGCTCCCGGCGGAATAATGTTTTGAGTGTGGCTATCAGCATATTTTACAGGTAACTAATGTTTTTTATAACTAGTTTCAGTATTTATATACTACTTCAAAAGGAAGATCCTGCGGTATTGTAGGAGGGGTAAATGGAATACCCGTATCAAATGCAGCTTGCCAGGCAGTGATTGATGAACTATATACAATAGCATTCCATCCCGGCAGGCCTCTTAATCCTTTAATCTTTACAGGGGGCGAAAAACCTGAAGTACCGGTACTTGTATGTGTTTGCCATACTAACCAGTAATTACCAGGCTGCAGTGTTGCCGTTATGTTAGCAGTTAATTTCCAGATAGGTATTGATGTGGCTGGTGTTACACCAGGTGCAGGAACAGCACTGTTCTGGATGGCGTAGGTCATACTGTCAATTGAAGAGCTTAAAACATTTGTGGTAAGATCGCCTGCCACCAAGACAGAGCCAGCCACAGATGGATTCCCTTTCCATAATTGAATACGCAATACATCAAAAGGGTTTGTCGTGCCGGAACCGGCAAATGCATAGACAGAAACTTTTGAAATATTCCAGGTTTGCCCGACAGGAACAATGAAGTCATCTGCAGATTTGTAATTAGAAAAAGCATCATAATAGCAAGCAATTCCCAGTAGTACATTAGACAAACTTGTATTGCCAGTAGTATGCTGTGCTTCACTCCAGTTATACCCGGCAGGGGCTGTCACGCCACTGTTAGATACATTACCCGTTGATAAAATTCCATTTTTGTAAACAGCATCTGTTAATGCCGGAGGATTGGGTGAATCACCCGTGCTTTTAGTACAAGCTGCAGGTATAAGGAAAAGGAGATAAAAACCAATCTTTTTCATACGCAGGTTTATAAAAGACGAATGTATTGAAAAATCCAGGCTTAGGTTTATTTCCCCAGGAAACTATAAATGATGCGTACATGCAGCATCCGGGAGAAGACCTTATCGTTACCATATTTCATATAATTGGTCAGTCCGTGTTTGTAATTGAAACCAATACCCCATTTTTTCCCGGTCACCGTTGCACCCGTCGTGATCCGGAAATCATTTACTTCCGGTTCACCACCTGCTTTGCCAATAATATACCGCTGCCCTCCCGGGTCGGTATAATCAAACTCGTTCCCGGCCGACAGTTTGCTGGTATAGTCAATGCCGCCGTGCAGGATCACCTTCACTGCTTTTTGAAAAACGACCCGGCCTATCTGCGGGTTGAGCGAAATATTATCATACTTGCGGGTATAGCTGCCGTTGACTTTACTGTTTCCGGAGGGAGATAATACACTATCGCCGGTTAGCCGGGCACCCGTGTGTTCATACTGCACCGCAACAAGCAATACCCATTTCGGGGACAGCGAAAGATCGGCCTGCAGACCCGCCACAAAATTACCATAGGCTTTGCGGCCATAAGGATTACGCATGGTATCAATATCGTTGGGGAAATTTAATCCATTGCGGTAGTAGACCGAGTTATCAGTGGCTCCTGAGCCACTGAACTTAGAAAGACCTGTGCCGGCGAAAGCCGACAATTTGAATTTGTGTTGCGACCAGGCAGGAGAAATAAAAACCATAGTGGCCACGATAAGCAGAACAGTTATTTTTTGCATAACCGGGATTTGGTTTACTAAAATGGCGGGGTTTAACAAGGATGGGAGGAGTGTAAGTGTTCTAAGAACGGAGTTTAACAGGGAATATTGTTGTATCGCAGAAGTGAATTCGAATCAGAACAATTTTGAATCTTCTAGAAAATTGCGAGAATTAATTATTTGTTCTTAACCTGCATTTAAGCAGGAACATATCCCATTTAAATCGGAAATTTTCGAGGTGCCAATTAATGTCAATTTTTTTATTCTCCTCTCTGTAAGGTGGAAAAGGAACTTTGCAATGCAGCATAGGATCATTATTACGGACATTTTCCCTGTGATCCGGGTCAAGGGATGATTTCGGGAAATACTGAATTTCAATAATTGTACTATTTTTTTTTGCGTTCCAGATAAACAGGTTGATGTCATAAAAATCCGGGTATAGCTGCAGAAGGATTGGCATTAAAGTGGCAAGGCTCGCAGCTTTTTTCTTTTTGTTCTCCTTTTTCTTTTGCCGGATTCTTTGGACTAAAGGCAATCCTGAGTGATATATTTCAGAAATAATATAAAGACAATTATCGTTGATATTATTCCAGCATAATTCTCTCGCCATTTTCAATAAACTGTCCGTGGCACTTGTTAATTCTTTTTCCAGGTCATTTTTGCTCATTCAAATAAAGTTAATACATCCGTTTATCTACTCACTTAGGTTTCGGTTTCTCAATCGCTGAACAGCGAACCTGCCTACCGGCAGTCAGGCCGGGCTTACAAGAGTGCGATCCCGCCATAGGGCGGGACAAGCTGCAACTACAGCCTGATCAGGGCTCAAAAGTTCGCCTAACTCACTACTTTCTCTGCCAGATTCCTCCTTTGTCGGAATGACAGAAAGACCCTCAAAAACCGCCCAAATGCCGTACCTTCGCCGCTCTTGAAAAAGGCCTGCCAACCAGCAGGCCGGAGGTAAATCGTTTATGAAGAATATCCGCAATTTCTGCATCATCGCACATATTGACCACGGCAAATCCACCCTGGCTGACAGGCTGTTGCAAAGCACCGGCACCATCAGCGACAGGGATATGATGGACCAGGTGCTGGATGATATGGACCTGGAACGGGAAAAGGGCATTACCATTAAGAGCCACGCCATCCAGATCAACTATAAACATACGGACGGGCAGGAGTACATCCTGAACCTGATCGATACACCCGGTCACGTTGACTTCAGCTATGAAGTGAGCCGGGCATTAGCCGCCTGCGAAGGTTGTTTGTTGCTCGTGGATGCCACACAAGGGATACAGGCACAGACGATATCCAATTTGTATTTAGCGATTGATAATGACCTGGAGATTATTCCTGTCATTAACAAGATCGATATGGACGGGGCGATGATCGAAGAAGTGGAAGACCAGATCATTGAACTGATCGGCTGTAAGAAAGAAGATATTTTACATGCCAGCGGACGTACAGGTCTTGGAGTGGATAAAGTGCTGGATGCAATTGTGAACCGGATACCTGCACCCGTGGGTAAACCGGATGAACCCCTGCAGGCCTTGATCTTTGACAGTATGTTCAATTCTTTCCGGGGGATCATTGTTTATTTCCGGGTAAGAAATGGGTCTATTAAAAAAGGTGACAAAGTAAAATTTGTCAGTACTGACCAGGAATATGAAGCGGATGAAGTGGGTATATTGAAACTGAAGATGACCGAGAAGAAAGAAGTCAACTGTGGCGATGTGGGTTACCTGATCACCGGTATTAAAAATGCGAAAGAAGTAAAAGTGGGGGATACGATCACCCTGGCCGCCAATCCCACGCAGGAGATCATCAAAGGTTTCCAGGAAGTGAAGCCAATGGTATTTGCCGGTATCTTCCCCGTGAATACGGATGACTTTGAGGAATTGCGGGACTGCATGGACAAACTGCAACTGAATGATGCTTCATTAACGTATGAATTAGAAACATCACAGGCGTTGGGTTTTGGTTTTCGTTGCGGTTTCCTGGGGATGCTGCACATGGAGATCATCCAGGAAAGGCTGGAGAGGGAGTTTAACCAGACGGTGATCACTACGGTACCCAACGTTAGTTTTATAGCCTACACCACAAAGGGAGAAAAGATCATTGTGAATAATCCTACCGAGTTCCCGGACCCGGTAAAAACAGAACGGATCGAAGAACCGTTTATCAAAGCACAGATCATCACCAAACCGGAGTATATCGGTAATATCATGACACTTTGCCTCGGCAAAAGAGGGATGCTGATGAACCAGAGCTACCTGACCACGACAAGGGTGGAACTGATCTTTGAAATGCCATTGACGGAAATTGTATTTGATTTCTACGATAAACTAAAATCACAGACCAGGGGATATGCTTCCTTTGATTATCATCCCATCGGTTTCAGGGATGCGGATATTGTGAAAATGGATATCCTGCTGAATGGTGATAAAGTGGATGCCTTGAGTGCACTGATCCACCGCAGCAAGGGACAGGAGTTTGGAAGAAAGTTGTGTGAGAAATTAAAAGAATTGGTTCCCCGCCAGCAATTCCAGATCGCTATACAAGCTGCCATCGGTGCGAAAGTATTAGCCAGGGAAACGATCTCTGCGATGCGGAAGGATGTAACGGCCAAATGTTATGGCGGTGATATCAGCCGGAAACGTAAATTATTAGAGAAGCAGAAAGAAGGGAAGAAGCGGATGCGCCAGATCGGTAACGTAGAGGTGCCGCAGGAAGCTTTTCTCGCCGTGTTAAAGCTCGATGATTAAAGAGAAGCGGGGTAAAAAATTAAAAGGCATCCATTCAATGGATGCCTTTTTTGTTATCAGTTATCGTAATTGATGGGCGTCTTATTATCCTTCGGCTTTGGTTTGTTCTTGTCAGTATTCTTATCCGATTTTTCCTGTAGTTTGAATTCATTCTTATTGCCACGGCTGTCCATCAGCGGATCACCAACCGGGGCTTGCCCGTCCTGCAGTTTAAAGTTGAAGACTTTATCAATATGCACCCATTTGCCATTTTCCCATTTATAACCTTCGTTATCGCCATCAGGGATCATGGTGAAAGATAATTCGGGCTGATCGGTTTCTGATATCAGGTGATCCACCAGTATCATATCCATATCGGGAATATAATTAGCCAGTACCCTTGTTCCTTTTTTAAATTCCAGGCTCATCCGGTATTTCGGTGGTTTGGGAATACTATCCTGCTCATAGGTAAAGAATGGTCCGCCGAATACCGGTTCATTTTTTTCGTTGAAATACATCACTTCGATCCATTTCTTCTGGGTATTCACGCCATTGAAATCAAGTCCAAACAGCGTGTAGTAGCTTTTGCCTTTATGTTGTGTTTTGATGATATTATAATAAATAGCCCCGATCCAGTTTCTTGCCGTTCTGACCGAATCATCTGCGTTGGCGGTGAATTCTGAATTATCACGCAGTGGGATCAGCTTCAGCGAACCATCTTTGGTCCGTAGTTGTATCGCTCCTTTCTGGCGGGAGTAATAATCATCAAACTCCAGGTTCCAGGTAAAGATGCGGAAAGAAGTGTCCGGTGCATATAATCTTGAAATTCCAAAGACGGAATCAAAAGGATAATAGAACGAATTTTTTATTTGCAATGCCCTGACCAATGTCTTGGTGAATTGGCTGTCGGAAACCATCCGGTCCTCCGGTAAACTGTCGGTGATCATGTACTGGGCATACTCCCGGAGGGAATCTTCTTTGGCCCTGAGTTTTTTCAGGTCTGCCGGGGCTACAACTTGTGAAAAGGCTGAGTGTGACAAGAGTATTGCCAGCAGGCAGGATAAGATCGTTACGGGTATTGTTTTCTTCAGCAAAATGGATTGACTGTTTAGTTATTCAAAAATAGGCTTTAATCCAGATGCCGATAACGGCAAAAGGGTTGTAAAATTTTAAGAGCCCTCATAAAGCTTTGACAAAATCCTCCAGCCCGTTGAAAGCAAGGTCAATATCGGGGTGGGGCAGTTCCTGGTGGGGGCGGGTGGTCTTTACAAAAACAGTGTGCATACCCGCATTGCGGCCAAAATGCATATCGCTCAGGTTATTGCCTACCATGATGGATTTGCTGAAGTCAATCTCCGGGAAATTCAGTTTGGCCCTTACCGCCATACCGGGATTGGGCTTGCGTTCCGGGTGATCATTATGAATGGAGCTGCAATAGTAAATCGCATCGATCTTGCCACCGGCTTCCTCTACTTTGGTTGTCATGTGCCGGTGAATATCCGCCAGTGTTTCTTCTGTCATCAGCTGGCGGCCCACACCCCGCTGGTTGGTGACGATAATGATCCGGTTAAATTTCTCCGTGAGTTTTTTAAACAGGGCCGGTGCACCGGGACTGAATACAAATTCATCCACGGAGAAAATATAGCTGCCTTCTTTGTCAAGATTAATGACACCATCCCGGTCAAGAAACAGCGTCCAGCTTTTATCGACTTGTTGAAGATCTAGAACTGCCGGTTGCAATTCTGTTTGTGCCCGGTTAAAATCTTCCGGGATGCCGATATCAATAAAATATTCGTCCTGCACCTGTCCATAGATGCGGCGGCTGCTATAATATTTTTCGAGGTAATCTTTTTCAAAGGAGAATTTAGCGGGGAATTCCTCCTCCAGGAATTTAGCCACATTCAGCAGGTATACACCACCATTGATCGTGCCGGTTTCATAGAACTGTTTTTCTTTAAAACTGCTCACAAGCTGGTCAGTTTCCAGTTCCACCACACCGTAGCGGTCGAAGTTTCGCATGGGTTTTAACAGCAAAGTACATTCCGCATTATTATGCAGGTGAAAATGTGAGGCAGCATGTAGGTCAGCATTGAACAAGGTATCGCCGTTGGCGATCACTACATTTTTCTCCGTGGCTTTGCTGCAGGCTAACTGGATGGCACCACCTGTTCCTAAAGGTTCTTCTTCGATCACAATTTGGTAACGAAGCGTCGCAAAATGGGCATGCAGGTATTCTTCTATTGCTTCATGTTTATAACCCAGTGAAAAAATAAAATCAGTGATACCCTGTCTTCTCAGGTGATTGATGACATAAAACAAAAAGGGCCTTCCTGCAACAGGAGCCATGCATTTGGGAAGATCGGGAACAGCTTCCCGTAGTCTTGTGCCGAGACCTCCAGCCAAGATAATTGCCTGCCCCCTGAACGGAGAGCTGTGAATATGCGTTTGTGTTGTATGTTCTGACATGAAGGCTTTTGTAAAGTCTCCCCTTCAGGGGAGATTTAGAGGGGTTTGAAATAGTTCTCTTCTACCAACTGGCAAACAATGTGCCCCACCATAATATGGCTTTCCTGTATTCGGGGTGTATCGGTGGAGGGTATATTAATGAGGTAATCACTCAGCGATTTCATCTGCCCGCCGGTGAGACCGGTAAACCCAACGGTGATCATCTTTTTTTCACGGGCCACTTCAAAGGCCTTGATAATATTCAGCGAATTACCGGAAGTGGATAAGCCCACCAATACATCACCTGCCTGGCCGATGCCATCGATCATCCGGGCATAGACCACATCATAACTGTAATCATTAGCGACTGCCGTGATATAGGAAGTATTGCAATGCAGGGCTTCGGCCGGTAATGCTTTGCGGTCGGTATAAAAACGGCCGGAGAATTCAGCAGCGAGGTGTTGTGCATCAGCTGCACTGCCGCCATTGCCACAGAAATACACCCGTTTCCCATTCTTAAAAGCAGTGGTGATGGCATCAACGATCTTTTCAATCGTTGCTAACAGCCCTTCATTCATCAATACTTGTTGTTTCGTTTCTATAGAGGCCTGGATAATATGTTTGATCTTTTCCATGGTTCAGTTTGAATACTTCTTCAAAGTTATTGATATCTGTGAAAGGAATGGCTGTACCGGAAGGGGTTATATGGTCCAGGTCTTTAATCCATGCTCGGTGAACTGGTAACTGCGGTGACGACCACCAAATTTCTCCAGGCTTTGCAGCACTTTATATTTTGTATTCACCGGGCAATAGAAGATCATAAAGCCACCGCCACCGGCACCGGATATCTTACCCCCGGTAGCTCCCGCTTTTTTGGCGGTTTCGTAAATTTCTTCCATCAGCGGGTTGCTGATGCCCTCGGCCATTTGTCTTTTTTGCTGGAAGCCGAAATCAAGGATCTCACCAAACTCGTTGAGCTTACCTTTCAGTAAAGCTTCCTTCATCATTTGCGCCTGTTCTTTCAGGTGATGCATGGCATCAATTGATTTTTCTTTTTTATCGGTAACGTTCTTTGTTTGTTTTTTAATGATCTCGGCTGATTCACGGCTGGTGGAAGTATAATACAGCAATAAGTTATTCTCCAGTTCAAACAAATGCTGCTGTTTCACCCGCAGCGGGTTCACGATCACTTTGTCATCCCCATAAAATTCCATGAAGTTGACACCGCCGAACGTAGCGGCATACTGGTCCTGTTTACCACCGGCCAGGTCAAGGTCTTTTCGTTCGATCTCGTAGGCATAATGTGCCATATCATATTCGCCCAGCGGTAAACGCAGCATTTCTGTAAAAGCGCCGATGATGGCCACCACCAAAGTGGAAGAAGTACCCAATCCTGAACCGGCAGGTGCATCTACAAATGTGGACAAACGAAAGCCCTGTTCTTTGATACCATAATCTTTCTGGATCCGGTTGTACACACCTTTCAGCAGGTCTAAATGTCCGTCAATGGGAAGCTGGTGCGCCCAGCCGAACTGTTGTGATTCATTCCGATCAATTGCTTCGAGGATGATCGTATTTTCATTCAGCGGTTCAATCGTGGCATTGGCATATAAAGAGATCGTCGCATTCAGGATCGCACCGCCATACATATCACTATAAGGGCTGACATCGGTGCCGCCACCGGCTAAACCAATCCGCAAAGGAGCTTTACTTCTGTAGATCATTGACCGTTAATTACCTTGATTGTTGTTATGCAGCTGATTTTTATTTACCCGGCTGAAGTACTACTATCATCGGCTGTTGCGTCGCACACTTCATCGTTCAGTAACCCCATCAGCTAATTTCGTAATCGCCTGCACCAGGCTGGCCCAGCTGTATTTTTCTTTTTCGCTGCGAAGATGCGGAATAAAATAATCTTCACCTAATTGGTAGAAACGGAGAATGCCTTCTGCAATGGCCGTCGGGTTGGGTTCCACCACCAGGCCCACTTTCTCCTGCGGAACAAGTGAAGGCAGACCGCCAACATTGGTCACGACCATAGGTTTCTCAAAATGATAGGCAAGGGGAGTAACGCCGCTCTGGGTGGCATTGCGGTAAGGTTGTATCACCGCATCAGCCGCACAGAGATAATATTTTACTTCGCTGTCCGGAATGAAATCTGTTCTTAAGATCAGTGAATCGCTGAGTTGTAATTTTTCGATCTGTTCCCGGTAAGGTTTTTCGTCTTCATAAAATTCTCCTGCTACCAATAATTTAATGCCTGTATTTTTCAGTTGGGCAGTTGCCATCGCTTCCAGTAACATATCAAGGCCTTTATATTTCCTGATAAAACCGAAAAATAAAATGATACGCTGGTTGCCATCGAGTCCAAGATGTTTCCTTGCTTCAGATTTGGAAAGAATGGCCCCGAAATTATCATAGAGCGGATGAGAGACTAATTGAGCCGGTTTATCTTTTTCAAACAAACGCAGATCACTCATCACTTTTTCACTCATCGTTACAAACGCATCACAACTTTTTAAAAAGTAGCGGGTAAAGGGTTTGTCGCCGGGCCTTTTCTCATGGGGGATCACATTGTCTGCAATGCAAACGATCTTCGTATGTTTATTTTTTCTGACCCTTCTTAAGATAGTTCCCAGTGCAGGTCCCATGAACGGCAACCAGAAACGGACGATGATAAGATCAGGTCTTTCTTTTTTCAACCGGTTACCCATCTTTATCCAGTTGAACGGGTTGACGGAATTGATCACCGTATGAATTTGTATTCCGGCAGGTGCCGGTTCATCGGTGAACTGTGTTTTGCCCGGGAATAAAAAAGAAGGATACTGTAAAGAGAAGGAATAGATCGAACAATCATCCCCCTGGTCGTTGAATGCTTTGGCCAGCCGCTGGTTAAACGTAGCAAGACCACCTCTTAACGGATGTGCAGGCCCGATGATAACGACCTTCGCCATTATAATCCTGTTTTTTCTTCTATCAGGTAGGAGTTTCTTCCCGGTGCATTACGGCTGATCAGTTCTCCCAAAAAACCGGCGAGGAATAATTGTACCCCCACGATCAGCGAGGTTAACGCAATATAGAAGCCCGGGCGGTTGGTGATCGGGTATTCGTAATCAATGATCTTGGAGATAATAAGGTAAACCGAAAAACCAAGGCCGACCAGGAAAAATAAAGAGCCCCATAAACCAAAGAAGTGCATGGGTTTTTTGGAAAATTTGCCTACAAAGCTGATCGATAAAAGATCAAGAAAGCCATTGACAAAACGCCGCATGCCAAACTTGGAAGTGCCGAATTTTCGCTTGCGGTGCTCCACCACTTTCTCACCGATCTTACGGAAGCCGGACCATTTGGCAAGGACGGGAATATAGCGGTGCATTTCACCATAGACTTCCACACTCTTCACCACTTTGTTGCGATAGGCTTTCAGGCCGCAATTGAAATCATGCAGTTTAATACCGGAAGCTTTTCGGGTGACGGCGTTGAAGAATTTGGAAGGAATATTTTTAGCAAGCGTACTGTCATACCGTTTCTTTTTCCAGCCACTCACCAGGTCGAATTTATCTTCGATGATCATTCTTCTCAGTTCCGGTATTTCATCCGGGCTGTCCTGCATATCGGCATCCATCGTGATCACCACATCGCCCTGGGCTGCTTTAAAGCCTTCATTGAGGGCGGCTGATTTGCCATAGTTACGCTGGAACTTGATCCCTTTAATATTGTTGTTTTTCGAACGCAGTTCATTGATCACTTCCCAGGAATTATCCGTACTGCCGTCATCAATAAAGATCACTTCGTAGGAGTAATGATGTTCTTTCATCACCTTTTCTATCCAGGCGGACAGTTCGGGCAATGATTCAGCTTCATCCAGTAAGGGTATGACAAGGGATATGTCCATTTTATTTTTTTCTCATTAATAATAAAAATGCGCCAACAACGGTGAAGGCAGCGCCTGAGAGTAAAGTTCCGAAAATTGTCAATGAAATCTCTGCTACGGGAAACTGTTTTTTAGCTGCCGCTACGATCTGCTCTATTTCCGGGAGTTGTTTGTTGCCCTGCCTGATAAGATCTTCTTTATAGAGCCGGGCGCCTTCTTCAGCTATTTCCGGGTGCAGGTAAATGTAGATGCCCCTGAAAATAACCATTACCAAAACCACGATAATGAAACAACGAAAGCCCTGCCCGAAAATAGTTTTAAAAGCAGGCGTGTAGTTTTCTGAACGGGAGTAAGTGATCAATGTCCATGCAATACCGGCGGCGTATAAAGCAAATACAATGTACTGTAAAGAAGATTGAGCAGAAACTTTAGCAGAAACAAGTAGCAAAGTGGCTGCTACCATCAACAACCCGGTGATCGCACCTTTGACAAGGGGAGTGTTTTTTATCATTAGTATTTGGAGTAAATTAATTAAGTAAAAGGTTATCGCCGTTAATAATGCCTGCTACTTTCCCGGTCAGTTCTTTACCGATAAAGGGAGAGTTCTTTGATTTTGACCGCAGGACTTTCTCCGTAACGGTCCATTTTTCTGCCGGATCAAATAAAGTAAGGGCCGCTTTATTACCTTCTGTAACGGAAGCCTGTTCCAGCGCAAATAATCTCCTGGGATTGATGGCTAATAGTTCAACCCATTTTGCAGCTGCTGTACCGGGTACGGCCGTGTTCAATACGGCATAAGCGGTTTCGAGGCCGATCATACCATTTTTGGCATATTCAAATTCCAGCACTTTACTGTCATACTCATGTGGCAGGTGATGGGTGGCGATGCAATCCACGGTTCCATCAATAACTGCTTTGCGTAATAGATCCCGGTCTTCTTTGGTCCGGAGCGGCGGATTTACTTTCAGGTTGGAATCATATTCCTGCAGGTCTTCATCACAAAAGAAAAGATGGTAAGGGGTAACGGAGCAACTCACAGCTGCACCGCTGTCTTTTCCTCTTTTGATATACTCCAGTGATTTCTTCGTACTGACGGCGGTAAAATGCAGTTTGGAGTCAGCATAGCGGGCCAGTTTGATATCCCTGGCCACGATGAGTTCTTCAGCCATGGCCGGTTTGCCGGGCAATCCCAGTTGCGTGGAAACAATGCCTTCATTCATCAGTCCATGCGGGTTGATGCTTTTATCATCGGGTACCTGGATCAGTATACCGTCAAAAGGTTTGATGTACTGCAGGGCTTTCACCAGCAATCCGGCTGATTGCACCGGATTGATACCATCGCTGAAGGCAACCGCACCGCTGGCCTTCATATCATACATTTCGGCCAGTTCTTTGCCTTCTGTATTCTTAGTAATAGCACCGATGGGATGAATATTGACAGGAAGTGATTTGCTTTTCTGAACGATGTATTCCACATTCGATTTGTTGTGAATACAGGGGCTCGTATTGGGAATCACAAAAACGTCTGTATATCCACCGGCAGCAGCAGCAGCAGCACCGGTTTCCAGTGTTTCCTTGAATTCATAGCCGGGATCTGCAAAATTGGCGAAAACATCCACCCATCCCGGGGAAACATGAAGTCCGGGCACCGTGATTTCCTTATCGGCTTTTTCAGTGATGGAACCGGAGATCCGGGTGATTATTCCATTTTCAATAAAAATATCGGCTGTTTGCCCGTTAAAAGGAGAGGAGGGATCAACAATGCTGGCTTGCTTAATGAGTATTTTCATTAAGGAGCGAAGATAAAGGTTGTTTCTGGTACTGAAAAATACTAAAAAGCCTTACTTTTGCCCTCCCAATTACCACTCGCAAGAGTATCGTTTGTTCGGGACGTAGCGCAGCCCGGTAGCGCACTAGCATGGGGTGCTAGGGGTCGCAAGTTCGAATCTTGTCGTCCCGACTTTTAAAAGAAGCTCACAATTAGGTGAGCTTTTTTTATTTTTGCATAGGATAATTTTTCGGGATGTAGCGCAGCCCGGTAGCGCACTACGTTCGGGACGTAGGGGTCGCTGGTTCGAATCCAGTCATCCCGACCATTGGTGAAGGCTCTGTAGTAAAACAGGGCCTTTTATGTCACATTACGTTTATATCATACAAAGTTGTAAAGACAATCGTTATTATATTGGTGAAACGGCTGATGTTAATGCAAGATTGATTTTCCACAATTCAGGCAGACAACGCTCAACACGGAACCGAATTCCTTTCCGGTTAGTAGTAGTTGAGGAATATACTTGCAAGAAAGACGCATTAAAAAGAGAGCAACAAATCAAATCATGGAAAGGTGGGGAAGCATTCAAAAAATTGATCGGAGGGATGTAGCCCCGCCAACGGCGGGGCACTACGTTCGGGACGTAGGGGTCGCTGGTTCGAATCCAGTCATCCCGACCCTTTATAAAAGATTCCATGCCAAACAGGAATCTTTTATTTTTTATGCCCGTCAATTATTGTGATAGGTAACCCTGCTCCTGGTGGAAGACTAAGTCAGAAACTAGAAATCGCCCCTGTTCACATCGGACCATCCTTTCATATACAGTTTTAAAGAACTTTTAAGATGAGTAACCGCTCATAATTTTTTTTCAACACACTTGAAAATCTGACTGAAATACGTTTACTTTGTATTTCAAAGCACTTTTTATTTATTAAAATAAGTAAGATGATCTTAAAACAAAAAATTACTATGACTGGTAAAACAACTGCTGCGGATATTATGAGCTGGTTATTTGGTATCGTTGTTGTTGCGATTGGTACCGTGAATGTATTTTGGGGAAATGATGTGGGTTTTGGAATTTTCCTGCTCCTGCTTTCATTGGTTTATTTTCTCCCTGTAAATTCCATTCTGAACAGGCTTACGGGTTTTTCTGTTCCTAAAATGGGAATCGTAAAGATCGTGCTGGGAATATTTATAATTTGGGCATCAGTGGGAGTAGGTGAACTTTTTGATAAGGTTGACCTGATGATACATGATCTCCGCGGTTGATGTAAGTAACCCTGTTTTAATTCTTCACTGCTGTATCCGCTGCCGGTTTTTTCTTTTTATTGAACAGAGTATTGATCGTGTTCTTAATGGTCTGCTCTGATTTCTTTTTGGTACTGTCTGCAGCGTTGGATCTTACCGAATCCTTGTTGCCAAACAACCGGTCCTGTGCTTCTTTTTTCAAATCATTCACCACCTGGTTCTTTACACTGGTGAGACTGTCTTTGATCGTTTGTTTCACCGTATCCACTTTGGCTTTGGCAAAATCAACTGCCTGCTGCTGCATTTCTTTCACCGCATCACCCGCCACTTCTTTCAATTCTGTTTTTAGTGTGGGATTGGAGATACTGCCGCCCATTTTGAAACTGAAGTCCACCATTTCCCCCAGCTTTACCGGGATGCCTTTATTGCCGGCCTGTGTCACCAGGTTATTGAGTATATTATTTCCTTCCCTGCCGAGGTATTTCCTGGGCACTTTCATCTGTATCACATAATCGATTGACTGGTCAAGACCGTGCATACCGCCGATCAGCATATCAATATCTTTCACTTTCACACTAAAAGGTTTTACCAGCACCTTGCCTTTGGCAAACTCAATATAATTTTTTACATCTTTTATCGTGACTGATTTCAATTCATCAATTTGCAGTGTACTGGCAATCTTTTCCAGCGGGGCAAATTTTTTCAATATTCCTTCGATCAGTAAAAGATTGCCCTTGCCGCTCAGGGTGCTGAGGTCAGGCATCATGTCGCCCCCTAAGTTGCCATTCATCGTCAGTTGTGAATTCAGTTTGCCAGCTAAGAACTGTCCAACAGGCATTAGCTTTTGCACCGTATTGAAAGAGAAGAATGCTTTTTGCACATCAATATTTTTCACATCATAGGCCATGGAGATAGCTGGTTCTTTCTTATTGTTTTTGGTGGAATAAGAACCGTCAAATACCATAGTGCCGTCAAGGGCTTCTGCCTTTACGTTTTGCAGTTTCACCGTTTCATCATTCAGCAGCAGGGTGCCGTTGATATTATTATAATCAACCTTGTCATATTTCACGGTACCGGCTTTCGCATGGATGGTAAGGTTCATATTGGCCGGAACGGCAAACGGATCAGCAGTTGCAGGGGAAGCATTGCTGGTCGTCGTGGTATCTGTTCCCATCCAGTCGTTCAGGTTCATTTTATCGGCAGTCAGGTTCAGTGTTCCTGCCAGCGGCTGATCCTGCATCGCATAGCCTACCAGGTTGTTGAACGTTCCGTTGGCCGAGAAATTTGTACTCAGGTAATTACCAACAAGATTATTAAGCGTTAGATTTTTCGAGCTGAAGCTGAGTGCTGAATTTGAAATAGCTAGGCCGGTTGGATAAGCGGTAGATACATATTTAAAGTTATTCAACCCGGCTGTTCCGTTGATGATGATCTTATCATACTCGCTTTTATCAATCGCTGTTTTAGTACCACTGAACCCAAGGTCAGCATTCAAAATACCACTGATACTGGTGCCAGGTTCCAGTTGCGTAAACTGTTTGATATTGTCTAAGGTGAACCTTCCTTTGGCCGCACCGGAGAAATCTACTGTCGACATGGGGTGACGGAGTTGCAGATTAAAATCAACCGGGTCTTTGCCTACTTCAATATGCCCGGCAGTTATATCCACCGATGTATTATCGGCAATGCCGCCGCTGTTGGCTACCTGCACTTTCATATTCCCGTTTTGAATGGGTTGGGGAAATGCGGAAGAAGCATAGAGCAGGTTATTGATATCCAGGAAACCACCGGCAGTGAAATTGCCCTGCTGGTTTTCCAGTGCAGCCATATTGCCTTTGGCAAAAAGATCTGCCCAAACCAGGCCCGCCAGTTTTGTTCCGGCATCTAATTTTATGAACCTGGAAAGATTGGCCAGGTCCAGTTTTCCTTTGGCAGCAGCATCAATGTACTGAACGGTTTCGGGGTTTTTAAAGAAGAGTTTGAAATCGAAAGGCTCTTTGTCCATTTCCACATGTCCTTTGGAAATATCAATGACCGTATTATCTGTTTTGCCATCCGGGTTGCTGACATGCATTGCCAGCTGGATATTTTTTACGGGTTGGGGCAGATCAGGATACTGGAAGAAGCCATCCTTCACTTCCAGGTTCACATCATAGGCCGGTAACTGCTGCGGGCTGTATATTCCTTTTACAAAACCATTAAAGGCTGCAGTGCCGCTGGTTTTGATCGTTGCAAAATCCTGTTTGTAAATACCGGGAATCAGTGAAAGGATGTCTTTAAATTCATTGGACGGGGTATTGAATTTTATATCCATGCCATAGGTGCTGTCATTTACCAGCTGAAAAAAACCATCCGCATTCAGCTTCAGGTTATTGACTTGGATCGCATCGGTTTTGAAACGGTATTTGCTGTTGGTATTGTCAATCTGTATGTCTGCATCAATAGCAGTTTGGGCATTGGCCAGGTAAGGAACAGCAGCATAGATAAAATCAGTGGATGCTGTTTTGGTTTTGGTACTCAACGTGAATACATCTTCTGTAAAATCACCGCTGCCTTCATGATCAAGACCGGTTAGTTCAGCGACCATGTCACTGCTTTCATCTTTATAATAGATATAGCCATCACTGATCTCGTAATGCTTCAGGTTCATTTTAAATTCAGAAGGAGAGTTGTCTGCCGTGCCTGTTGTATCAGTACTTTCTTTCGTGATATCCCAGTTGGCTTTTCCTTCTTTAGTCACTAAGGCATGGATGCGGGGTGATTGCACATATACGCCATATACTTTTATATCTTTTCCTTTGATCACACTGACCAGGTTGACGGAAGCATCCAGTGTTGCAGCCGACAGTAAAGTATCGTTTGCAAATTCATTGGTGCCAACCACCGACAGGTCTTCCAGCGCAATAGAAACTTTGGGGAAATGCCGGAACAGGGACAGGCTTACCTCTTTAAAATCAACAGTGGCAGTAAGGCTTTTATTGATCTCTTTCCTGACCAGCTCTGTGATCTGTTTTTTAAATAGTATGGGAATTAAAAAAGCAGCGGCGATCAGTACCAGCAGGCTGATGCCCGTGATCTTTCCTATTTTTTTCAGTTTTTTCTTCATAACCTGCTGTTGCTGTTGATTGGACAGCCAAAATTGCAAATATGAAGCCAGAAAGAAAAGGTAAACTTACTTAGGGGTCGTTCTTCCGGGAAACGCTGCAAAGTCTTTTACATATCCGGAATATTGGGTTCCACTAATCTTTTCAATTTATCCAGCGACTCCTGCCAGCCAAGGTAACAGGCTTCTGCGGGTATCACGGCGGGAATACCTGTTTGCGTGGCGGTCAGTTCAGTGCCCACGGATACTTTTTTAAGCGAGATCGTCGTGATCATTTCACCGGGCAGGTTCGGGTCATCAAATACATCCGTGTACTTCAGGAATTCGCCGGGTATGATCTCCAGGTACTTTCCACCAAAGGAGTGCCCGTTGCCGGTTGTGAAATTGGTGAAGGTCATCCTGTAACTGCCACCGGTTTTTACTTCCATCTTGTGCACTTCGCATACAAAGCCATAGGGTGGAAGCCAGGCCGCCATCGCCTGTGCATCGGTAAAGGCACGATATACTTTTTCAGGAGGTGCTGCCAGCACCCGGTGTAATGTTACGCTGTTGGTTGACATGTTGTAAGTTTTAATACCGTTATTCAGAATGGATCCATTTATAAAATATCCTTATTTCCTTAATATCTTTTCCATTGCCTTTCCTTTAGCCAGCTCATCAATGAGTTTATCCATGTACCGGATCTTTTGCATCAGCGGTTCTTCGATGTCCTCCACCCGGTAGCCGCAAATAACACCGGTGATCTTTGATGCGTTGGGGTGCAGCTTTGCTTCCGCAAAAAAGGTTTCCATATCCACCTTCTTATCGATCTGTTGCTGCAATTGTTTGGGGGTACAGCCGGTGAGCCAGCAAATGATGGTATCGAGCTCGGCTTTTGTATGCCCCTTTGTTTCTACTTTTTTCAGGTAGTGGGGGTATACACCGGCAAAGACCAGTTTATAGACTCGTTCAATTTTCATGATGGTTGTCGTTAGAGGGTAAATTTATTTTTTTTATTTGAGTCGTTCCAGCACTCCTTTTCGCTTCACGATATGCTTATAGTCCCATTGAATCTCCCTTGCTTTTTTACACCAACGTTTCAGGTGTTTGGCATTGATCTCTTCTGCGGAAGTGTAAATGATGGAAGCATCTTTAAATTTCCCGGTGCCCGGCTTCAATGCTTCTTCTTCAAAACTATCACCGCTCCAGAACATGAGCCGGATGCCCGCTTTCTGTTTGCTGTACCCAACGATGGGATTGCCCTCCAGGAACCAGACCGGGTGGGCATGCCATATTTTATGTTCCGCTTCCGGCAACCCGGCACTGATCTCGGCCGCCAGCAGGTTACATATCTTTTTATCAGCAGGTGCCTGTGCCTGGTTGTAAGCTTTGATCTCTTTTGTCATGGATAAGCATATTTGGTGACAGATACTGGTTCATGGTATCAATAAGTTTCAAGAAATTCCTTCAATAAACTCTCATCTTCCAATTTCAGAATAGCAGCTGCTAATTCTATATGCCCTTTTGAAACAGCCAGTGCCGATAACAAAGTTGCCGCCAGGCTTATATCCCATTTAGCATCCATCGCCTGGCGGACAAGTTCGGCAAGTTCAATTTGTATTGCCCGTAAGTAAGCCGGTTCCAGTTCTTCCGGCAGTTTTGGATTGTTTGAGTGACGTGCAATTTCAATCGTGGCAACCAGCCCGAAGACATTCCAGTCATGCAAATTCCTTTCTCTTGCTATGCGGATGATATGCGGCACTGCATAATAAGATGCCAGGCCCACATCTCCCTGGTGATGCAGTTCTCCCCAAAGTTTCGTAAAGATGGTTTTTGCTTCTCCTGTAGTTGCCTGCTCTAATTGTTGTAAGGGAACAGATGCATCATAAGGAATGTGATAGCCACCTTCCAGTTCTTTCCATTTGCTGTCTGTAAGGCTGATCATGGAATAAAGTTAATGGCTTTATTGATTATTTGACGGCTTTTGCAAAGACGGTACGGAGACGCAACTTGTCCCGCCCCAGGCGGGAGTCTCAGCACAACTGTCCTTTTATTTAATGTTAATCATTGAGCCGGAGGCTACCGATAACGGAAATGCTGATTGAACTCACACGTTGTTGACTTAATTTTTAAATAGCTACCTTACAAAAAATACGAACTATGAAATGGTTATTCATCACCCTTTTGATATTTCCGCTGAGCCTGCCTGCTCAAAAGAAATTACCGATCAATTGTACAGAATTGAAGAGCAAGTTGCAGCTGTTGGAGAAATCGTTTCGATCTTTTGAAAAATGGAAAAAACAACTAATCGGGGGTAAGGATCACCAATGGACTACCAATCAAACTTTCTGTGGTGTAAAGGGTATTGTTGAAATATACGAGGAAGACCGGACGGTGGAACTCATCTTTGATTTCACCGGCTATGATGCCACCGATGCAGAACTAATGGCGTATGTTAAAAAACTAAGTGATGCCATTACAGAGGTGTTTGATCACCTGGTCTATAGTTTTGACAAAACGGATGGAGATGAGTCGGGTGAATGGTACACGCATAACTGGTACGATTACCGGGTTACTTCATCAGGCGAAGAAGAAGTGGAATTAACCTACCCCGGTATTGATACACCCCTGGTGCTGAAATTCAGGTATAAAAAGTAAGGTTGGCTTTGCCCCGCCCCGGGCGGGAGTCTCAGCACAACTGTCCCAACGTTTCTTATTCATAATTGAACCAAATACTACGGACAACCGGGATAAAACCTGTTTGGTTATATTATTCTCTCAATTCCTTAATGTCTTTTATATACCCTTTCCCATTACAGGTATAACAAGATTGCGTTCTTTGCTCCGGCGCATAAGATTTTGTTACAGTCATTTTATCCAGCACCTGCCGTGTTGTAATAGTAAAATCTCCTACCACTTTTTCAGTGCGGTAATAGAATTGTTCCACTTGCTCCGGGTTACGCTGGTAGGTATGAGTTGTACTGCCCTGGCCCCTGCAGCTATTACACTCCTGTTCAAAATCGGTCATTTTGTATTTTGATAGCTTTATGGTTGATACACCCGGAACTGTTTTATTATTCTTCAGGTAATAAAAACCATGACCGTAGCTGACAACCGGGCTGGCCATTCCCTCCACCACCACAATATCTCCTATTACAAGGTCCTGGTATTTTATAGTGCTGTTCGTTACAATCCGCTGTCTTTTTTTATCTTCATCTGTTTTACCAATGGTTACGTATCTGTCAACAACAATTCCATTCTTCTTTACACCTTTTTCTTCCCTGTACATGGAATAGGTCCAGTCTTTCTCATCATATTTATAAGTGATTTTTGTAAATGGTCCGGTATAAACATGATTATCCTGGGGACTCAATTCTGTTTTGGCCATGGGATCATCAATGCCGCCTAAGATCACTTCGGTATATTCACCACGCCGGGACAAAAATGCACCATATACCATTTTACCATTCAGGAACCGGCCTCCCCAGGCGGATTTTTCCCGGTAAGAATTATCCCAGAGAAAATAAAACAATCCGTAACCATTGGGCTGGTTATTATCTACCATGCCCTCATAAATCTTGCCCCGTCCGTCATTAAGAATACCGAAACCAAAAGGCTTTCCCTGCTCATCACACTCTCCATAATAACTTACCCCGTTACCCAGGTCAACTTTTTTTATGGCCACAGATTGCTCATTGGTATTAATCTTTGCAATTTCAATTCCGCCAATAAACAGTGCCCGGTAAGGTTTAACGTTCACTACCGACCCTGAAAAGTTGTTCGGAGTTTCGTACATACTCTTTAACCTGCTGGCACCATCCAAATTCATTTCGATTACATTTCCCCCTTCTACATTAAAATCTTTGATTACCCAGCCGGAAAAAAGATTTTCTGTTATATCCTTACCGGTCATATGTCCCTCTCCCTTTGTTCTTTTTTCAGTTACTGTACAATCCTTGCATACATCTTTTTCAAACCGGCCCTCGTACATTCTTCCCTGCTGAAGTATATACCTGCCCTTCTCATCTTTCTTATGACCCGAACCATAATCTCCAAACCTTATTTTCATACCTGTTCCATTCAATGCGCCATTCTCAAACTGGCCTTCCCTGATCCGGATGGGGATGCGATTTCTGGTATCAAATTCGATCAGGAACCCTTTTCCGTTCAGTACATTGTCTTTATATTGCCCCTGTTCAAACCAGCCCTGTGTATTTTCATTTGGCTTTAATGGCTGCTTGTTTTTAAACATCTGCCGCAGATCTTTTTCAAATTCTGAACCCCATAGGGGGAGGCTTAACCGGTACCCGTTTCCATTGAGTTCGCCACCCTTGAATTCTCCCACCAGGTAATACGTATATCTGGGTAATCCCAAACCATTGCGCATGGGTTTCTGATCAAACCGAAGCGGGTCTTTACTGGTTGTTGTAATTTTTTTCAGGCCCCAGCCATTCCTGCAGTTACCTTCCAGGCAATCTTGCTTATTTGGAGTTTGTGAAATAGCGGGCATGGAAAGTATAAAAAGTGACAAACCGCAGAGGGGAGCAATAAATTGCTGAAGAGGTCTTTTCGGCATGTTTGAAATTAATTATTTTAAGGTAGATATATAACATACAAAATCGGGAATATATCAATAACCCAAAATACCCTGTAGCCACATTTCGAAAAATTACCTGTCATGGATGAATCCGTAACAATTTGTACCAGGGCCCTGGCGGAAAAAACACACTCAGCCGGGTTTGATGCCTGCCTGCCGGGCAGGCAGGTTTAGTTGCACTTGTCCGGCAGCATTGCAGGAAACTAAGCAAGGCTACCCTGTTTTTTATATTATTTAAAGAAGGGAAGGAACACTATGGACAACTGGGTTAACAGGGAATGCTGCTTTTTGACGGCTTTTGGAAAGCAGGCACTAAGACGCAATCTGGCACAACTGTCCTGTTATTTAATCTTAATTATTGGACCAAAGACTAAGAACAAAGGAAGAAGGCATGCCTTTTCTAAACAAGAGGGGATCATTTTTTCTTATATTTATTCTATTAAAGAAATCTCATGAAATATTTTTCATCTTTTGTTATAGCTGTATTGTTTTCTATTTGTGCCGTATCACAGACATTGCCTGACTTTTCATTTACAACGGCGAAAAAGGAAAAAGTAACTCCGGCTACTTTGCCCCAGAATAAACCTATAGTCGTTTGCTACTTTGATCCCTTTTGTGAAAAGTGTATAACGCAGGCAGCAAAGTTTAAACAGAGTGCTGCAAAGTTTTCCGGTATAACAATAGTTTATGTGAGCTGGGCGGAATTTGACGATAATGAAGCATTTAAAAAGAAATACTTCACAGGTATGCCAAATGTTTTGATGTGCAAGGATGAAAATTTTAAGTTTGACACCTGGTTTGGATACAGCGAAGTGCCGGTCATTTATGTTTATAATAAAGCAAGAGCAAGAACCGCTTCATTTACTACGGCCGTATCCGTAGAAGAAATTCTGAATGCTTGTAATAAGACGCTATAGTGGTGGCTTTTATAACACTACAAACATCCGGGATTGAGAAGAAGTTGGGTTCCCGGATTTAAACACTACGAAATACAGGATCTTCATTGTCCCCCGTGGGCGGGGGAAGTGTCAGGATTACAGTGAGTCTCCGAACAGGGGTGGAGATAACGCTGCCCGAAGTTTGCTCCCACCCCCATTTGTGAAGTACGATGTTCGGCGATCCGGCCGCCGCCTGCGGGGGACAGGGCAGACCCCGCTATGCGGGAATAAGTTCCGGGCTTCAGTTTGTGATTTGATTCTTATCGAAAGGAACATTAAGCAGCACGGTGATGCATCCACAATTCATTTTCAGTTAGATTTGTTTTTCCAAACGATCAATTCAATGAAAAGAAAACTGTTGTACCCGTTTTTAGGGGCCTTGTTATTACTGGCTGCCTGTACCGGTTCTAAAAAAATTGCTACTCAAAACGGTGATGATACCATTGCGATCAATATTGTGCAGATAAACGATGTGTATGAAATAGCCCCGCTGGATGGCGGCAGATCGGGCGGTATGGCAAGAGTGGCCACGATCAAAAAAGAACAGCTAAACAGTAATCCGAATACGATGCTGGTGATGGCGGGTGATTTTTTAAGTCCCTCGGTGTACAACAGTTTACGGTTTGAAGGCAACCGGATACGGGGCCGGCAGATGGTGGAAGCGATGAACAGCGCCGGGGTGGACCTGGCGGTGTTTGGCAACCATGAGTTTGATATACCGGAAGCGGATGTGCAAAGCCGCATCAACGAATCGGCTTTTCAATGGGTGTCGTCCAATACGTTTCAAAGGAAAGGAAATGAAGTGGGGCCTTTTGTAAAGAACGGTGTTCCTTTTCCCACTACCTGGATTAAAACGTTTACGGATGCAGATGGCACTACGGCCCGTATTGGTTTTATCGGGCTGACGCTGCCGTTTAATAAGGCCGGTTTTGTAAGCTATACCGATGTGTTTACCACGGCACAGAAATATTATGACCAGCTGAAGGACTCCTGTAATGCGGTGATCGCTGTTACCCACCAGACGATGGAAGATGATATTAAACTGGCGAAGCAATTGCCGGGACTGGCTCTTATTATCGGCGGGCATGAACATGAACGGCATTATGCCAAGATAGGTAATGTGTATATCACCAAGGCTGATGCCAATGCCAGGTCGGCTTATTTGATTAAGCTGAACCTTGATACCAAAACAAAGACAGCGAACATTGAAGCAACGATTAAAGATGTTAATGATAAAATTGCTGCAGACCCTGCCACCGATGCGGTGGTGAAGAAGTGGACGGATATTGCCAACAGCAGTTATGCCTCGCTGGGTTTTGATGCCACGAAGATCTGCATGCAAAAAGGAGAACCGCTGGATGGGAGGGAAGCTTATATCCGGGCTACCTCCACCAATTTTACCAGGCTGATCGTTGCGGCCATTGAAAGAGCATCTCCTACGGCGGAGGTGGCGATAGTGAACTCCGGCTCCATACGGGTGGATGATATAGTACCAATGCCCGTTACGCAATACGATGTGATACGCAGCCTGCCCTTTGGCGGCAGCATACTGGAAGTGGAGATGAAGGGTAGTTTGCTGACAAAAATTGTAACCATCAGCCAGCAAAAAAATGTGGGCAGCGGTGGTTTTCTGCAATACTCGGCTGCATTGAAAAATGAAAACGGCAACTGGACGCTGAAAGGCGAACCGGTGGACGCCGGTAAAGTGTACAAAGTAGCTCTTACTGATTTCTTACTGACCGGTGGTGAAGCCAACCTTGATTTTTTGAATAAGGACAACCCGGATATTGCAAAAGTGTACCCGGTGTTTACCAGCCTGGATGATTCCCGTTCGGATGTGCGAAGGGCGATTATCCGGTATATGGAGGGGTTGTGAAAGGGATACGTTGGTTTAAGAGGAACACAATGAGTATAGAGTTTTTGCTGAGGGTTTGCGTAATACCAATAACTATATAATCTAAGTCGGCAATTTTTTTTCAAATGACACCCGGTAAGAGATTCTGTAATTCTATTCAATGAAAGGAATTTTATTCTCTAGCTCAGAACAAAATAGATCCAAGCTTTCGTTTCTATAACGGTACTGGTGTTTTTGGTGATTTCGTTTTTTTGAAAAGTCAGTAGAAAACTGAGAGTATTTTTTTTGAATTTCAGAAGTGTTTTCTCCTTTTTTAGAAAGAGCAGTCTTTAATCTTGATTTGGGGTCTAAAAAAGAAGTTGTGTTTCTCTGAGTATAAATTGTAAGAACCCATGATTCAATTTCTTCTATTGAAATCGCATATATCATATTATGTGTGAAGTTATTATTAAGCCATTCGTTTATCTTATCAATTATTAATTCTCGTAAATCTATAGAATAGGTTTGGGAATTTCTGTTGGGGCGAGTTATTTCATATTCGTCACATTGCAAGGAATCAATATGAACAACAATCCAATCATGCCCTTCTATACTGAGGAATTGGCTAATCTTTTCTCTATTGATACACTCATTTCTGACATTAGTCCAACTGCCAAAGCCATCCGGATCAAGGTGCGCAAGATGAGTTTCATCAAAAGAATCTTCTGGTCTAATTGCAATCACTTCTGAAAACTGGATGTTTGAAATACCCTTAAGTATATTTTTTAATACATGACGATCTGTGTGTCCTTCTGAAACTATTCCAACTTTCATTCTATAGTATTAAAAATTTTTGGGAACTGCACCTAATAATCCATTCATCCACATTTCTGAAAGTTTAAATTTCTTATCACTTAGGTCTTCTTTGAATTTAATTCGCCTCGTTTTTGTCATTCCAGAATCGTTTCTATAAACTTCGAAAAGCCTTTGTTCGTTATCCTTTAAATTTAAGCCATCTAAAATAGCTGGGTTATGAGTCGTAATTAGGACTTGCTTGCCGGTTTCTTTAGCCAATAATGCTAATTCTTTAATTAAAGTTCTACATAAACGTGGATTAAGAGCGGTTTCAATATTATCAATGGCAAAGAACTTTGGAGTTTTATTGCTTGAAAACAAAGCTAAATAAAATAAAAAATGCAAAATTCCTTCGTTAGCATTTTCTGCTGAGAAAATATTGTTTTTCTTTTGCATGAATTTGTCTTCGAAGTATAGAGTTGAGATGCTTTTACCCAGTTTATGGCCTTCAAGTTTTAAAGAGTCGTCTTTATCAATTTTGACATTACTTAACCAATCAAAAAATAGTGAACATTTTTTTAGATGGCTTTGCTCATACCTGTTAAAATTAGAGATTAAGACATCCAAGCCTTCTCCATTGATGCCAAGAGGAATTTTTTTGCTTGATGAAATTAAGCCTCTTAATATGGATGTGTTTAAAGTATAAATAGTGAAATTAGAAAGAATGTCATCGTATTTTCTTCGATCAGGATGTGTTAGTGAGTCGCTTTTAGTCATTTCCTCTAACATTGATAAAAAATCCATTAATGAAAGTGTTTTAGGATCTATCCCAATATCGTCAGGAAATTTTGTTAGTATATTTCTAAAAAGGTCTCCACTAATTTCAATTGAATTGGAAAATATGGATTCGCTATCTATCCATTTAGAATAAATATCTTTTTTGTCTAATGAAGTGAACGAAGATCTTATTTGTATTTCTCGACCTAAATCCTCAAATAGGATATCAATATCAATTTGTTCCTTCTGTTGATTCCCGAGAAAAGATGAAAAAGTTAATATTGGTTTCGCAATTCTTACTCCACGGTTAAATAAGCCTTCATTATCTAAATCGCCACCCTTTGAAGCACTTACCATTGCTATTGCTTCAAGGATATTTGTTTTTCCGGTACCATTTGCTCCAATGAAAACATTTATTCTTCCTAGCTCAATAGTATCATCGTAAATTGATTTGTAGTTTGAGATTTTGATGTTTCGAATTAAAGATGTTTCTCTTTGATTTGAAGCGTATTGATTTTTTTTGAATTCCTCAATTGCCCTTCTCCATTCGTTACTTCCAAATTTCCTCAAAGTGAGTAATGCTAAGTCAGATAATGCATAGTGGGTTTTAGAACTTTGTTTTCGGAGATTTGGGTTATCAGGATTTAATAGAACAATCTTGTGGTCTATAAATGGATTTAAGGCAACACTTCTAAATGACTCTCTAGTATTTGCTTTGTAGTCTTCATTGTAATTTAAATTAACAAAGTCAATGATGTCTTTACTAAGTGTAAGACTTTTTTTAGAGGCTTTATGCCACGGATCATCATTTTTTAGTCCTGATAAAGCAAGAAGAGTTAAGGCACTAATCTTATTTTGCTGCTGTTTAGGCAATCCTAAATCTTTTAAAATTTCTTGGGCTTCTTCAATTTTCTTCATTGCTTGTTTTTTCTAATAATTCAATAGAGACAATGGTATTCACTTTTGTTTGTTCTACTTTATTCAGTCGAGATACTTTTTTGCCAATTTTTATAATAATATCTTTTGAAGGAAAGGGAATCTTCCTTAGCTCACTTGCGCTGACTTGAGTGTTGCCATTGAAAGTTTTAAAATATTCATCATATATATAACTATTTAGAATAGAGCTAATTCCTAAAGCCTCGTTTATAGTTAAGCTTCCGTTCTGTTTTGTAATATAGTTTAGCTTGTTCTCAATACCAATTTTCTTATATTTATTAAAGGATTTTTTTAGATGATAAGCTGTGATTATCCTTGATGAATCATCTTTTGAACTAAAACGTCTTACTAAAACAAGATTTTTATTATCTACTAAAACAGATTTTGAGTCCTTGTTAATCTTAAAAAATTGTTCTTTGCTTTTTCCATTCATTGGATGGTCAATTTTGAACTTCTTAACATTGTCTAACCAATATAGTGGAGCGGAATTATCGGTTTTACAAGATTCTAAAAATTGTTTTTTTCTAAAATAAACAATAGGGCCAGTAGAAACCTTATAGCCTAAAGTGGTGAGATTGTTTTTTTGAGCTTTGAGTAATTTCATAATCTCTTCTTGTTCTTCAGTATTAGGTAAATGAAGAAACATTTCATCACTTTTCATATTAATTAACTCAGCGTAGGAGTACTGTTTTATCCTACTTGTGTGAATATCTTTCAATCCGTATGATTGGCTAATGATAATTTTTTTCTTTAATTCTATTGAATCCACTTTTTGTCCTTTAATAATTAAGTTCTCCTGTAAGACATCGTTTTCCTTAAAAGCCTCTTTTCTTGAATTAAATAAATGAATCTTTCCAATTTGAACTTTGGAAAAAAATATTTTTCTAAAAGCCTTGAAATATTCTCCGGATGCAAAGCTTCTGGGTATAATAAAAATTAATTCGCCATTAGCTTTAAGCATATTTGCTGAAATAGCTACAAAAACAGCATAAATGTTTACCTGTCCGCTGGACATGGTTCTAAACATCTCTTTTCGCTCATCTTTTTTGGAAATTTTAAAATAGGGGGGGTTGGAGATAATTATATCGAATTTCTCTTTAGCGGGGTAGTCTATTGCCAAAAAATTTTCATGAATGAAATCTACACTTCGATGATTAATGCTAATTTGTTTTCCTTTCCTTGCAAGCCATTCATTTAAATAAGATAATACTGCGGCAGTAAGGACATTCAATTTAAGGTCAATTTCATATGTCGTTAAATGGATTTCTTTAAGCTTTTTATTTTCGGAAAGCTTTTCGATTAGTGAACAGCTTAATATACAAGTACCACACCCAGGATCAAGAATTTTTATTGTTTTTTTATTTATTGAGGAAAAAGATGAAATAAAATTAGATAGTGCAAGAGGGGTAAAAAACTGCCCTAATTCTTTTTTGTGGCTCTTTTCTGTTTTAAGAGAATAGTATTTTGAAAGCCGGTCTGCGTAATGGCTTGGTAATTCATTGCTATTAGGTGATAAAGAAATGTGTTCCATTCGATTATAAGAATTTCCTTTGCAAAGTAATTCACAAAAGCCTATCGATGAAATTACTTTAATAACAATTTATAGCCTGAGGTCTAGCCGAATAGAGTTTTCTGTAGTACAACAGTGCAAGGCAAAGGACGATGCCATGAAATACTGAGGCTGGCTACATAACCCACCCCGTCTCGCTAAAGCAAAATGTTTTCCTTAATTCGCCCCGCCCGGGCGGGGAAGTTTACATCATTCAATGATCATTCAACGGCAAACCTCTCTTTTGAAACTCAATCCAGTTTAAATACTCCGGCGCCACCCGGTGCTCTTCCATAGTAATACAGTTATCCACCGGGCAAACGAGCTGGCAGAGGTTGCAGCCCACACAGTCTTCTTCTTTTACGGTGTAGGTATTGTAGGGCTTTCCATAGGCCAGGCTGATAGACTGGTGAGAAGTATCCTCGCAGGCAATATAGCAGAGGCCGCAATGGATACACTTGTCCTGGTTTATTCTGGCAATATGGTGGTAGTTGATGTCAAGGTCTTCCCAATGCGTAATGGTGGGTACCGATTTGCCGATAAAATCATCGAGGGTTTTAAAACCTTTTTCATCCATCCAGTTGTTCAGCCCTTCGCAGAGGTCTTCAATAATGCGGAAACCATGTTTCATAGCGGCGGTGCATACCTGCACATTGCTGGCACCGAGCAGCATAAACTCCACCGCATCCTTCCAGGTACTGATGCCACCAATGCCGCTGATAGGTACTTTTTTGGTAAGTTCATCCTGCGCAATGGTCGTTAGCATTTTTAAGGCAATGGGTTTTACGGCCGGGCCGCAATAACCGCCAAAGACCGACTTGCCCGCCACATAGGGATTGGGCACCAGGGTATCGAGGTCAATACCGGTAACGGATTGTATGGTATTAATGAGGGAGAGGGCATTGGTGCCGGCCTTTACCACACTGCGGCCCGTAGGCACCACCGAATGTACATTGGGAGTGAGTTTGGTGATCACCGGCAGGGTGGCGGCTTCCATCACCCATTCCACTACCATGCAGGCGATCTCGGGGTCTTGTCCCACGGCAGCGCCCATGCCTCTTTCCGTCATGCCATGCGGGCAGCCGAAATTGAGTTCGAGTCCGTGGGCACCGGTGTCTTCCACTTTTTTGATGAGTTCATGCCAGCTTTTTTTGTCGTTATCGGCCATCAGGGAAACGATCATGGCCCGGTCGGGGAAGAGCTTTACACATTCAGCAATTTCTTTGAGGTTGATGTGCAGCGGCCGGTCGCTGATGAGTTCGATATTATTAAAACCCATCACCCGTTGCCCGCCATAGTCCACTGCAGAATAGCGGGAGGATACATTTTTTACCTGGCTACCTAAGGTTTTCCAGACCACACCGCCCCAGCCGGCTTCAAAGGCACGGAGGACGTTATATTTTTTATCCGTGGGAGGAGCGGAGGCAAGCCAATAGGGGTTGGGGGAGGAGATGCCGAGGAAGGTTGATGAGATGTCTGCCATGTTTTTTATTTTATGTTACCAGCGACATGAACACCGATGATCGCCTGTTGCGTCGCACACTTCAGGGTTCTGTTCGCTGTTCAACAATGTTGAACCCCTACGGGGTTCCAAAAATCTTTTACATTATCATTGTCCCGGATTTAAATCCGGGCTACCAATATTCAGCCCCTACGGGGCTTGCAGTACTACAATTCAAAAACAATCTTCTCATTTGATCTCCGGATTAAAACCCGGTTCATAAATATTCAGCCTCTACGGGCAGTTCTATTTCAATACACACTTTTAATCTTTAGGGTTCTAAAGTCCCCTTGCGGGGGATTTAGGGGGCGAGGTATTTTAGTATTGCTCTTGCCCCGTCTTTTCCTGCCTGCACCGCATCCACCACTTCTTTTCCACCGTTCACCGCATCACCACCGGCGAAAACACCTTTGATATTGGTGGCGCAGTTCTCATTGATCACAATCTTTCCGTTCTTATGATCCAGGTTTGATTTCTTTACTAATTTTTCAAAGGGCACCTGTCCCGCTGCTTTGATCACCATATCAACATCGAGTGTAAAAGTTTCCCCGGTATCAACAGGAGAGCGGCGGCCTGAGGCATCGGGTTCACCCAGTTTCATTTTACTGCAAACAAGTTGTTTTACTTTTCCTGCACTGCCTTTTATTTTTTGCGGTGCGGCCAGCCAGATCACTTCGCAGCCATCCAGCATGGCAATATCCAGTTCATGTTTGGTGCAGGGCATTTCGGCTTCAGTGCGGCGGTAGAGCATCGTTACTTCTTTAGCGCCAAGACGTTTGGCCTGTGTGGCAGCATCAATGGCCGTCATGCCCATGCCGATCACGGCGACTTTATCACCAACAGGTACGGAAGAATAACCTTTGGAACGCAATTCATAAATGAACTGAATGGCATCCACCACACCGTCTAATTTTTCTCCGGGAATATCTAAGTGCCTGGCCACACCCACACCGATGCCGAGGTAAACAGCGTCGTACTCTTTTTTTAATTGCGAGAGGGTAATGTCTTTTCCCAGTTCCTGGTTGTATTTGATTTCAATGCCGCCGATGGCAGTGATATAGTTCACTTCATCCTCACAAAACTGCGGGGTCACTTTATAAGCGGCAATGCCATAGGTCATCAGTCCGCCGCCCTTGCTTTCTTTTTCGTAAATAGTTACATCAATTCCTTCCCTGGATAAGGAATGAGCACAGCTTAATCCGGCCGGGCCGGCGCCAACAACAGCAACCCTTCTCACACCCCCGGCCCCTGAAGGGGAGGGCTTCCGCTCAAACAACCTCCAGTTTTCTTTCATCGCCATCTCTGTGCTGTACCGTTGCAGTTTTGCAATGGGTATCGGTTCTTCTTCCAGTAAATTATATACACAGGCCCCTTCGCATAATTTTTCTACGGGGCAAACTTTAGAGCAACCTGCGCCCATAATATTAGAGGAGAAAATGGTTTTGGCGGAGCCTTTTATATTTTCAGTAGCGATCTGCTTGATGAATTTGGGGACATCAATACCGGTCGGGCAGCTTTTCATGCAGGGGGCATCATAACAAAACAAACAACGGTTGGCATCCACTTTAGCCGCCGTTATACTTTCATACGGCGGGTGAATGTCAGAAAAATTCTGGTCGTACTGTTCTTTTGTTAGCCTGTTATTTATAATTGCCATAGTTACCCCTCCCAGCCTCCCCTAAAGGGGAGGAGCCCACTCACGAAACCTGAAAGATGTAAGTGAACTTTAATTTTAAAAGTTAAAGAAAGAACCAAAATAAAGTATTCAACCGACCTAAGTTCCCCTTTAGGGGACAGGGGTTTAAAGCTCAACTAATTTCCCGTACGTCTCCGGTCTTCTGTCGCGGAAGAACTGCCACACACTTCTCACTTGTTCAATCATGTCAAGGTCAAATTCGGCGATCAGTAACTCATCATTATCTTCCGATGCCTGTGCAAATATTTGTCCCCGGGGATCAACGAAATAACTGCTGCCATAAAACTTACCAAGGTTCCAGGGCTTTTCGGTACCGACACGATTGATGCAGCCCATAAAATATCCATTGGCAGCTGCATGTGCCGGTTGTTCCAGTTTCCATAAGTATTGGGAGAGACCTGCCACGGTTGCAGAAGGATTGTAAACGATCTCTGCACCATTCAATCCGAGTATTCTTGCGCCATCAGGGAAATGTCTGTCATAGCAGATGTACACACCCACTTTGGCATATTTGGTTTGAAAAACAGGATAACCCAGGTTGCCGGGCTTGAAGAAAAATTTTTCCCAGAAACCGGAAGTATGCGGGATATGATTTTTTCTATACTTGCCGAGATAGGTTCCGTCCGCATCAATGACGGCAGCGGTATTGTACAACACACCGGCCTGTTCTTTTTCATAGACCGGAACGATCATCACCATATTATACTTTTTCGCATACTCCTGCATCCGTTCAATCGTAGGGCCGGGAACGGTTTCTGCACTTTCATACCAGGCTTTGTCCTGGCCGGGGCAGAAGTACGGCGTGTTGAATATTTCCTGGAAGCAGAGTATCTGCACGCCTTTCTTTCCCGCTTCTTCAATGTAGGGGATATGCTTCTGCACCATGGCTTCTTTGATCTCTGCAATCGTTCCTTCGCCTTCGGTTTTTGGGAGACTCATTTGGATTAATCCTGATTTAATTAATCTGGGCATACGTTTTAAGTTTTTTGCCACTAAGACACGAAGGCACTAAGTATTTTCCTTTGTGTCTTTGTGCCTTCGTGGCGATTAAATTTTTCCTTCTACTTTCCTTCGCTTAATAAATTTACCATATCCTTTGTCAAGATAGCAATGGTTATTTTCAATGGCCACTTTACCTCTCAGTAAAACGGTTTTTACTTTACCGGTTACTTCCCAGCCTTCATACCCACTGTAGTCCACATTCATGTGATGGGTTTTGGCAGAGAGTGTATGTTTTTCGTTGGGGTCAAAAATGACAATGTCCGCATCACTTCCCACAGCGATCGTTCCTTTGCGGGGAAACATGCCGAATATCTTGGCCGGGTTGGTACAGGCCACTTCCACATATTTGTTTAAAGTGATCCTTCCTTTGTTTACTCCTTCACTGTATAAAAGCTCCATCCTGTTTTCAATGGCAGGATGCCCGTTAGGGATTTTGGAGAAATCATCTTTACCCATCAGTTTCTGTTCCCACTTGAAAGGGCAATGATCTGTTGCTACCACTTGTACAAGTCCCTGGTTAATTCCTGCCCACAACGTTTCCTGGTCCTTCTTTTGGCGCAGGGGAGGGCTCATCACCCATTTGGCGCCGTCTTCTCTTTCGTATAAAGAAGCATCAATGATGAGATACTGGATACAGGTTTCCACAAATACTTTCTGGTTTCTTCTTGTCGCATTGCGAACGGCATTCAAGGCGCCTTCACAGGTCAGGTGAACGATATAACCGGGGCAACCGGTGTAGTTGGCCATATCTGCAAAACGTCCGCTGGCTTCAGCTTCCGTTACTTCCGGTTGTGATAAATAATGATAGAGTGGAGTGAGTTTGCCTTCGGCCCGGTGTTTGGCAACAAGGTAATCGATCATATCACCATTGGTGGCATGTACATTGATCAGGCCGCCATGCTTTTTTACTTCCTGCATCAGGCCGATCATCTGCCTGTCATCAATCATAAGGGCGCCTTTATAGGCCATAAATGTTTTGAAAGAAGTGATACCTTCTTTCTCTATCATTTCCTGTATTTCTTTTTTTGTGTTGTCGTTGAAATCGGTGACTGCCATGTGGAAACTGTAATCCCCCACGCAATTATTATCACTCCGGCTTTTCCACTCTTCCAGAGCAGAGCGAAGGGAGTTGCCCTGTTTCTGTAAAATAAAATCAATCACCATCGTGGTGCCGCCAAACAAGGCCGCTCTTGTTCCTGTTTCATAATTATCCGACGAGTAGGTCCCCATAAAGGGCATATCCAGGTGCACATGCGGGTCAATACCACCGGGGAAAACGAGTTTACCGCTGGCATCAATTTCTTTATCGGCAGTCATGCCGAGATTCTTTCCGATAGCTTTTACCGTTTCTCCTTCAACGAAGATGTCGGCTATATAATCATCAGTTGCTGTAATAATCCTCCCATTTTTTATTAGGATAGCCCCCCTGCCCCCCGTAAGGGGGTTCTGGGATTCTGAAATTTTGTTGCTTCCTTTATTCATACAGAAGTGCTTTACTTTAAGTTTTTAAAGCCCCTCCTGCGGAGGGGTTGGGGGAGGCTAACCAATATACAAAGCCGCTGACAAAAAAGCCAACGAACCAGGCATAATTATAGAGATTGCTGATCCAGTAAGGAACGGCGTCAGCTGCTATTACTTTGATCGTTACCAAAAAGCCGGGAATGTTGGGTAAGATGCCGGCGAGTAATGCAATGATCGCTGTTGTATTAAAGCCATTGCGGAAATGATAACGTCCTGTCGAACTGTACAATTCATCTACCAGCAGTTGTTGTTTGCGGATAAAATAATAATCGGCGATCAGGATGCCGCCTACAGGACCCAACAAACTTGAATAGCCCACCAGCCAGGTAAAAATATAGCCACTGGGATCGGCGACCAATTTCCACGGGAAGATCAGGATACCGATGATGCCGGTGATATAGCCACCTGTTTTGAAATTGATTTTTTTCGGAGCCAGGTTAGCAAAGTCGTTTGCCGGACTCACAATATTCGCCGCAATATTGGTGGCCAGTGTGGAGATGATGACGGCCAGCATCGCAAAACTCACCATCAGTTTGTTTTCAAATTTACCGGCCAGTTGCACCGGATCCCAGATAGTGCTGCCATAAACAATAGGAGTTGCTGAAGTAACAACAACACCAATGAAAGCAAACAATGTCATGGATGGTGGCAAACCGATGGCCTGCCCGCTGATCTGTGCTTTTTGAGATTTTGCATACCTCGTAAAGTCGGGAATGTTCAGGGATAAGGTGGCCCAGAAACCCACCATACCGGTGAGTGCCGGGAAGAAATATTTCCAGAACTCATTACCGTGTAATTGGGAAGGTTGTTCCAGTATCGGTCCTAAACCTTTTGCGGCGGTTATGGCCCATGCTAGTAAGGCCAATGCTGCAACGGGCAAAAAGATCGCTTTAAACACTAATAATTTCCGGATGCTCTCCACACCGAGATAAACAATGTACATGTTCAGCAACCAGAATACCAGGAAACAGATCATCGGTAATGCCTGCGGGAATAATGATTGTGTATCCACATCTGCCAGTGAAGGATTCCATGCTTTAAGAATATGATATAATGCATCGCCACCGATCCAGGTCTGGATACCAAACCAGCCACAGGCCACAATAGCCCGCAGCATAGCGGGGATATTAGCACCTCTGGTACCAAAACTGGCCCTGGCAAAAACAGGAAAGGGGATACCATACTTGGCGCCGGCATGACCGTTAAGGATCATCGGAATTAAAACAATTGTATTACCAAGGAAAATGGTGAGGATAGCCTGCCACCAGTTCATCCCGCCACCGATCAGTGAACTGGCGAGCATGTATGTAGGAATGCAAAGACTCATGCTGATCCATAATGCCGCATAGTTCCAGGTGCCCCAGGTTCTTTTTTCTAAGGGAACAGGAGCAAGGTCTTCGTTGATTAAAGCCCCCCTGCCTCCCGCAAGGGGGGTCTCAGCCTCGGATAATTTGGTATTTTCTCTAAGCATCGGCAATTAGTGCTTTAGGATTCTTAAGCCCCTCCTGCGGAGGGGTTGGGGAGGCTATTGTCTGCTATAGTGATCGCCTCACTAATAATTGCTAAACCCTCATCAATCTGTTCTTTCGTCACACAAAGTGGCGGTGCAATGAATATATAACTCCACCTCACAAATGTGTACATACCTAAATCTTTGATCTTCGCAGCCACTTTATTCATCACCTCCATTTCATCAGGTTTGGCGTTGAAAGGAGCCATGGGTTCTTTTGTCTTCCTGTTTTTCACTAATTCTATGCAGCCGAGTAAACCAGTGTTCCGGAAATCACCGATGCTGGGATGTTTTTGTTTTAATAATTCCACCTGTTCATTTACATATTGGCCCATGGTCACACAGTTTTCAATCAGGCCATCGTCTTCATATATCTTCAGTGTTTCTAATGCGGCAGCACAACTGACCGGGTGTGCAGAGTAGGTGAGGCCCAGTGATAAAACAGTGTCATCATATTTGGCGGCGATCTTATCACTGACCATTAAACAGCCAAAGGGGAGATAACCACAGGTCAGTCCCTTTGCCATTGCGATCATATCAGGAATTATACCATGATTTTCAAAACCAAACCATTTACCAGTGCGGCCAAAGCCACTCATCACTTCATCTATGATCAGTAAGATGCCATGTTTGTTACAGATTTCTCTTACTGCTTTCAAATAACCAATTGGATATTTCAAACAACCGGATGAGCCGCTTTCGCCTTCTAATAAAATAGCAGCAATATTCGCAGGACCTTCGTAAGCAATCACTCTTTCCAGGGAAGCGACAGAATCTTTCAATAAATTTTCTTCGCCATATTCCCAGCGATAGAGATAGGGCAGATCGAAATGTACAAAGTTGGGGGCCTGTTGCGTATCCATTGGTAATCGTCTCGGATCACCACTGGCAGACATTGCTCCGTATGACGCACCATGATAAGATTGATAGCGGGTTAGTATTTTATGACGGCCGGTATATAATCTCGCCAGCTTGATTCCATTTTCTATGGATGTTGCACCACAAAGTGTAAAGAAAGCTTTGTTCAGATCGCCAGGACAGATTTCCGCTAATTTTTTTCCTAATTCACCTCTTACTTTGGTCACACAACTTGGCGTAACATAGGCCACTTCCTGCATTTGTTTTACAACTGCATCAGTTACCCGTTGGTTACCATGACCAATATTCACATTCATCAGTCCTGATGAAAAATCAATATAGCGTTTGCCGTCATAATCGTAGAGATAAACCCCTTCGGCATGTTTTACAGCAATGGGAGCGATGCCCTTTTGTTTGGACCAGGAAAAGAGAGTGTAATCCAGATTGTCCTGGATGATGGCCTCCCCAAGCCCCTCCGCAGGAGGGGTTTTAGCGTCTGATAGATTGGAGATCGTTTTTGTGCTCATAATATTTTATTTAGTCAACTGTAGTGTTACTATTATTGTCTGTTGCGCCTGCCTGCCGGCAGACAGGCGTACACTTCAAGTTTCTGTAATTTTATCTTCCCAAGAACTATTATTATTTTTAATCAATTCCATTACTTGTAAAAGAGGTAATTCTAAATTACTTGCTTTATGCGGTCACAATCTGTGACCGCATAAAGTTTTCCAAACTCAATCCACCTCTTCGAACTCTTGCCAAGTAACGTACAGGACGTACAAGAGTGCGACCCCGCCATCCGGCCGGGGCAAGCTGCACGAGGTTGATAGTAATAATGCAGCCGACTATATAACCCACCCCATTTTTTTAAAGAAAATAATTTTCCTCAATTCGCCCCGCCCAGGCGGGGATGTTTCCGAAAGAAAAACTATTTGCTTTTAAAATCTTAGCTACTTGAATGAATCATTGACCTAAGTTCCCCTTTAGGGGACAGGGGTTAACTCATCCAGTTCACTCCCGATTCCGGGTTCCACTTGGTGGTACTCTTCTTCAATTTTGTCCAAAACTCTATCGAGCTCTTCCCGGTAATATCACCTACACCAAACTTACTTTCATTCCAGCCGCCAAAGGAGAAGGGTTCTCTTGGTACAGGAACACCTACGTTTACTCCAATCATGCCGGCACTTGCCCGGTCAATAATATAGCGGGCCATACCACCATTTTGTGTAAACACGGAAGCGGCATTGCCATAAGGGTTGGCATTTTCAATCGCTAATGCTTCATCAACCGTATTAGTTCTCATTATTGAAATAACAGGACCAAATATTTCTTCTTTGGCCACACTCATGTTTGGGGTTACATAATCAATCACTGTGGGGCCGACATAAGTGCCGTTCTCCTTGCCATTTACTTTGGCATTGCGTCCATCTACTAAAATTTTTGCACCCTGTTTTTCGGCTTCGGTAATATAGCTTTCAATACGTTCCTTACTTTCTTTACTGATCACTGCACCCAGATTTTCTCCCGGGATAATTTTCCTGGCTTCTTCACAAATTTTATCAATGATACTGTCCACGTTGCCCACACCGATCATAGCAGAGGCTGCCATGCAGCGTTGCCCGGCGCAACCACTCATAGATGCAGCTACATTCTGCGCTGTCATTCCGGGAATGGCATCGGGCAATACCATCAAATGATTTTTAGCACCGCCGAGTGCCAATGCCCTTTTATAATGTTGTGTTGCCCGTTGGTAAACTATTTTAGCCACTTTAGTGGAACCCACAAAGGATACGGCTTCAATGCCGGGATGATCACAAATCGCTTCCACGATTTCCACATCACCATGAATGATATTGAGCACACCATCAGGTAAACCGGCTTCTTTTAATAATGCTGCGATCTTACCACAACACAAGGGGACTTTCTCCGAAGGTTTGAGGATCATACAATTTCCTAAGGCAATGGCATTCGGAATTGTCCAGTTAGGCACCATGGCCGGGAAATTAAAGGGAACGATGGATGCCACCACGCCCAGCGGCACATGTTCGGTTCTGCATTCCACGCCTTTACTGACTTCCAATATTTCACCTGTTACTAACTGGGGTAAAGAGGTAGCGAATTCGGTCAGTTCAATACATTTTTCAATTTCGGCAACAGATTCGCTATAGGTCTTGCCATTTTCTTCGCTGCAGAGTGCTGCTAATTGTTTGAGGTCTCTTTCGAGTAAAGTTTTATAACGGAAAAAAACCTGCACCCGTTCCTTGATCGGGGTCTTACTCCAGGATACAAAAGCAGCTTTGGCAGCTTGTACGGCTGTATCCAGGTCTTTGACGGTTGACATCGGAACTTTGGAGAGCAGGTTGCCATCCAGCGGGGAGATCACATCCAGTGTTCGCTGCGAAACGGAATTGACAAATGATCCATTGATATAATTCTGAACAGGGGCGTACTTCATAGAAAAAGTTGAAAGATGAAGGATTTACAAAAGCACCACTTATAAATATACTTAATTTACCGAAGTTTGCAAGCTAAAGACCTGTCATCCAATGACCCCTGAACGTATCGCCAAACTTACCGGTGTATTAGTGAAACGCCAGCCTGACCTGACCGTTGTGCTGGAGAATGTATTCGATCCGCATAATATTTCCGCTGTAATGCGTACCTGTGATGCTGTGGGGCTCCAGGATATTTATATACTGAATACAAAAATTCCCCGGCATAAAAAATGGGGGGCCAGGAGCTCTTCCAGTGCTGCCAAATGGCTGACGGTTCACCAGTTTGAAAATGCAGAAGAATGTTTTTCATCCCTGCGGAAACGATATTCAAAAATTTTAACGACTCACCTGAGCAGTGATGCCGTAGATTTATATGCCATCAATATGACCGAACCTATTGCCCTGGTTTTTGGAAATGAACACAGCGGCGTCAGTGATGAGATCAGGGCATTGGCGGATGGAAATTTTATTATCCCGCAGGCGGGCATTATTCAATCACTGAATATCAGCGTGGCCTGTGCCGTGACATTGTATGAGGCTTTCCGGCAAAAGAAGGAAGCGGGGCATTACGATAAACAGCGGTTAGATGAAACCCGGTATAATGAGCTTTTTAAGGAATGGGAAAATAACGGGAGAGAAGAAAAGAATTCAGACATGTAAAGATTGTATTTATGAAAACGTTCAGGATCATACTGGTTGGTATCTTTCTTTTTTCCGGTGTAACCGTTTTTACACAGGAAATAAAAAGTATAAAGATCACCGAACTGGAAAAGACCATAGCTGAAAGCAAGACCCCGCTGATCATTAACTTCTGGGCCACATGGTGCAAACCCTGCATTGAAGAGATACCTTATTTCCAGGCAGAAGCGGCCAATCATACATCAGACAGTTTACAACTTATCCTCGTCAGCCTGGATATGAAAGAGATGTATCCAAAAGGCTTGTCTGCTTTTGTGAAGAAAAGAAAGATCAGCGCCACCGTTGTTTTCTTAGACGAGACCAATGCGGATTATTTCTGTCCCAAAGTAGATGCGAAATGGTCGGGGGCTATTCCGGCCAGTTTATTCATCAACAATAAGACAGGGTACAGGAAGTTCGTGGAAGAACAGCTTAGTGAAGAAGAGCTGAAAAAAGAAATCATGGCTATACTTAACTAAACAGGATTACCACCCTGTCACTAATAAATTTTTCGCGGCACGTACGCTGCATTTTGTGTACTTTGAATAAGCCTCAGCTGCCTTTGTCCTGATGATCTCATTTGATTTTCCATCTACATAAGCTGAAAGGGCATCGTGCAGAGTATATGCTTCGGGTCCCATTAACCCCGAAGTCCATAAGACCGGGTTGGCATTAGCCGCATTCAGATATGCTGAAAAATACTTTTTACTAATACAGGCCAGGATAATACAATCTCTTTTTTTGGTGTCTGTATTTTGTTTCAATACTGGTAACCGGAAATCCATGAGCCCGTTGTGTCCGATTAAGGAGAGAAGTTTTGCATTACCCCGGATACCCACTACCTGGTCTTTAATATGAAGGGTATCTTTTGTTTGTCCTGAAATCCCGTTTAAAAAATCTATCGTACAGTTCCGGATATATTTTCCATCATAAGCGTCTGCCACCAGAAAATATCCGGTTTTTATATGTTGAAAAACCAGCCTATCCGGTATTATTGAGTCAATTTTCCTCGATTCAATAAATTCCCATTCTTTACTTTTTTTAAAATAGGTTCGAACTCCATAGGCCCATCCCCAGTAAAGATTATTATCAGGATCCTGGCCATTTCCGATTTTAGCAGGAACCGGCACTATCCCCTGGTATTTATTATCGCAAAGGGCAACAAATACATGTATGCTTTTTGTTGTTGTATCAACTACCTGCTGAATGTTCGGGGTTCCGGCATTACCGGTAGCATTAAAAACATGTGTTTGCCCAGGAGTTCTGTCAACGCATGAAAGATTAGTAATCCATGCTAATAAAATAAGGCCGAACACAATCGCAAATAGGGATATCCTTTTCATCAATCAGCTTATTTCTTCTCTTTTCATTTCTTCCCTTGCCTTGGCCAGTATATACATAAAATAGGCAGCGGCCCCGAGGCTGACGATAGCGAGGATGATCCCCATAACACTTTGGTAATAGATAGCCCTGGCAAGGCAAAAGCCCACGATGCTGATAAATCCAAGAACAATCAGTTTGTTGAAGAATGACCGGGTGATCATAAGCTGGTTTTTGGTGTTGGAATGTACATGTCAATAGTTGGATGCAGCTCCTTTTCATTTCCATAAAAGAAAATAAAAAACCCTGTACTTTTTGTACAGGGTCCTTCAATAAGATCAGGCAGACTAGTTCAGCCGTTTGATAGAACAGCCTACAGAACGGGATTGTTTGACAGAAATATCTTTGCCTGCCTTCATTTCGTCAATGGCCGCCAGCAAATGTTTGCGGCTGACCGCAGCAGCATCGCCGGGGTTATCATCAATCGCACCATGGTAGACCAGCTTACCGCTGGCATCAAACAGGAAACATTCCGGGGTTCTGTTGGCACCGAAGGCATCTGCCTGGGCAGAATTTTTATCAACCAGGTAGTGCCAGTTATAGCCCTGCGCTTTGGCATAGGCTTTCATATCTTCAAAAGAATCATCCTCATCACGTTTGCCCTCATTGGAATTGAGAATTGCCACACCGATATCGTTTCCCAACGCATATTTACAGGCCTCGTAGGTACGGCTTTGATTTTTTACCACGTAAGGGCAGGTATTGCAGCTGAACATCACCAGCAAACCGTTTTTCTTTTGGGCTTCTTTCAGGGATACCTCCTTGCCGGAAATATCTTTCATTTTCAGATCAGGATTAGGGACCGCTGATCCAAGGGGAAGCGGGTCAGCAGGGGCTGCTAAAAACAAAGCGGCTGCAAGAACCGGGAAAGCTGCAAAAAGTATTTTTTTCATCTGTTATAAATTTAAGAGTGAAAAAATTAGGCTGTACTGGTTAACAAGTAGGAACTGCTATAGTTCAAATTTCGGAAATCAGGCCGTCTTTTCATCGCCGTCCGACCCCATATTCTTCCGCTCGTCGGCAATTTTTTTGAGGGAAGAAATACTGACATTGAGTTCAAAACCGATCAGTAATACAAGGGAATTGAAATAGATCAGCAACATCAGGATCAGCACCGTTCCGATGGAACCATACAGCTCATTGTAATTCCCGAAGTTATTGACCCACCAGGAAAAACCCATGGTGAAGAGGATCATCAGGAACGTGGCCAGTATGGAGCCGGGATTGATCAGGCTCCATTTTTTATGCACAGCCGGCGCATGCCGGTAGATATAAGAAATGGATGCAAAGAATAAGAGGATGATGATCAGCCAGCGAAGGTTATTAATTACCTCGATCAGCGTTTTATTTTCAATACCCAGCCAGCTGAGCACCGCATCTCTTGCAATCAGGAGCAATACAGAAAGAACAACAAGAAAGAACAGGATGATTGTGATCTTCAGTGCCACCATCCTGTTTTGAAAACCCGTTCTTTTCCTGAACCCGATATAATTTTTATCGAAGGAACGCATGATACCGATCATGGCATTGGAAGAAAAGAACAAAGACAATACAAAACCTAATGACAAAAGCCCGTTGCGGGGATTATTGATGAAATCTTTCAGGAACTCGATCAGGTACGAGTTGTTCTTTTGCCCGGGTATCACATCCCGGATCAGGCTGTACATCTCTTCCTGGAATTGCTGGCGGATAGGAAGAAAGGGGATCAGTGTAAACAAGAAGATGATCGCAGGCGGGATGGCCATTACAAAGTTAAACGCAATAGCAGAAGCTCTTTCCGTCATCCCTACAGTTTTTACCTGGCCGATAAAGAACTGCACCACATCATACAACGCAATACCCCGGAAACCCGGCAGGAAAATGGCTTTGCTTTTCCGGATCATAAAATCAACCGGGGCCGATTTCAGTAAAGCAGTTGTTATCCGGGTGATTAATGGCATGTTCAGTTCTTTGAAGAAGCTTTATTGATGCTGTCTTTCTTTTTCATAAGAATGGTGAGTTCTTTCTGGTATAATCTCGCATATTTTAAATGATCATCATAATTAGTGGTAAAAATATGCGTACCGTCAAATGTACTGTTAGCCACAAAGTAGATATACTCTGTTGCAGGGGCATCCAGTACGGCATCGATCGTTTCTTCGGATGGAGTGCAGATAGGGCCCGGCGGCAATCCTTTATTGATATAAGTATTATAAGGAGAGGGAGTTTGTAAGTGCACATTGAGGATTCTTCTCAATCCAAAATCTTTCATTGCAAATTTTACAGTGGGGTCTGCCTGCAGGGGCATTCCCTTTCTGATCCGGTTCAGGTAGGTGCTGGCAATATTGGGCTTGTCAGATTTTTTATTTGTTTCCTCTTCAATGATCGAAGCCAGCGTAATCACTTCAACTGGCGATAAATGCAGGCTGTCTGCTTTTTGTTTCCGCTCCTTGTTCCAGAATACTTCATATGCTGTATGTAACTGGCGGAATACTTTCCCCGCTGTTGTATTCCAGTTGATGCTGTAGGTAAGTGGTAATGCAACGGCCATTGCTGTATTGGTATCCAGGTCAAAGGGCTTGAGTGAATCAGGGTTATTGAGAAAGCTGATCATAGCTGCTGAATCACATTCAAACAGTTTACCCACTTTAGAAGCCAGTACTTCTTTTGTCCTGATCTTGGTGATCACAAAATTGACAGGCGTTTGGTTACCTGCTCTCAGCATTCTTACCAGGTCAAAAAGGCTCATCCCTTTTTTTAGTTTATAGCGGCCGGGTTTCACGGTGTTATAGCGGAGCAGGGAAGAAGCATAATTGAACCAGGTTTTGCTGCCGATGTATTTTTTATCAACAAGCTCTTGCTGAACATCGTCATAACTTGCCCCGGTTTTGATATAAAAAAACTCCCCGGAAGGAGTGGAGACAGCGCTGCCATAAAATTTCATAGCTACAAAAGCAACCATGAAGATGATAATGGCCAGCAGGCCAAAGATGATTTTCCTTTTCATGAATAACTGTTATTGGTTTTGACAGGGTTGGTTCGTCAACAATTTAAATAAAAAACCCGATCCTGTATGAAACGGGACCGGGTGAAATTATATAGCGATGAATTATTTCGTTGAATCCGGGGTTGCAGTACCAGGAGTTGTTGCAGCTGGTGTGGTTGTCCCTGGGTTGATCGGGGGAAGCTGGTTGGTAGCTGGTGCCTGCTGGTTAGTGGGAGCCGATATTTCAATATTCTGTGTTGCGCTTTTGCCACCCAGGAAAATGCTGGAAGTAAGGCAAAGCACAGCGATCACCACTGCAAATATCCAAGTACCTCTTTCGAGTACATCATTGGTTTGTTTAACGCCCATGAACTGGTTGCTGAAACCAGCGATATTACCGGCCAGTCCGCCACCTTTTGGATTCTGGATCAATACAATAAGACCAAGTACCACACTTGCCAGGATGATCAATACGATAAAAAGGATCGACATATCAGGATTGCTTTAATTGTTCAATTAGGCCTGCAAAATAAGAGCTTTTGGAGGGATTGAGCAAACTTAATTTCTGGTAGGTGATGATGGCTTTAGCCGTATTTCCCTGCTTGGCCCAGACTTCGGCCATGGCTTCGGTCAGCACATCGCCTTCCGTGAGTGATTTTTCGGCTAATTGCTCCACTTTTTGCTCAGCCTGCTGGTTGTTTGCCACATTGCTGAGTTCGGCGGCGGGTACTTTTTTGATCGTTTTCAGCCATTCGGTAAAACTTTTGAGTTGCTGGCCGAATTTATCCTTAGGCTTTTCTTCCGTACTGAATTTGATGCCCTGGGAAGCAAAATAATCGACGGTATGATAGGGCTCGAAGGTCAATGTGGCATTGGCCGGATCAACAGGCTCTATTTTAAAAGCAGGGATTTTAATAGCTGGTTCTTCCTGTTCCAGTGCCACGGCTTGTTCTGTTTCAGTAACAGCTCCGGGTTCTTTTATGTCTTCTTGTTTTGAAAAAATATTGGTCACCACTTCTTCCACCATTGTTGGTGTTTCGGGAGCAGGGTAGGAAGCTGCTGTTTCTATTTCTTTAGTAACAGGGTTGGCTGTTGGTAATTCAAGAGACGCTTCTTCTGTTACTGTTGCTTCAATAACGGGCCCGGCTGCAGGAAGCAATTCTTTTTCTCTTGTTTTAATGCTAACCGTTCCCTTTTCATTCAATAACTGGTCAAGCCAGAAAGGGTTGTGAAAATAGATATCATTTGCAGGCTGTTCCATTCCGGATGAACCTTCATGTCCTGTTTTTATTTTTTGCGATACTAATAATTGAATGGCTGCTGAATAAGGGTATTTGGCGGCAAGCTGCTGTAACTCCTGCACACTGCATTGCTGCAGATCGTCTTTCTGTAAAAATGATTGTACCAGTTGCTGAATTGCGCTGTTCATGGGCGCAATTTAAGTCTAACTTACCAGTTGGAGAAAATGCGGTTGAAAATATCATCCGTCAATCCACGAACGATCTCTTCTATCCGTTCGGCTTCTGCCTGCTGCAATGATTGTGTGGCAGAAAATTCAATATTCCGGGTGATATCATAATCAGTGGTCTTATCGGCTTTGCGGTCAAAAACAGCTACATGCACCCCGATCGTTAACCGGTTGCCTGATTCCCGCTGCCCGGAAATAGCAGAAGTGCTGAGATCGTATTGGGAAACATAACCACTGATCTCCCAGTCCGCATTATCGCCATTGGTTTGAGAAAGTCTTGTCTGGCTAACGATCTTCTGGCGAAGCTTATCGGATAGCCTTGGGCTCAGTTGCGGGTTAACGTATCTTGCCTTATTGTCAAAGAAATTTACTTTTACGGATTTGATTGTATCGGGAATCGAGATATCCTTGAACTTATAAATATTACAACCGCTGTTCACTGCACCGGTAAAGAGAAGTATGGCAATAACAATAACGGTATATAAAGCAGGAAGGATAGTTCTGCTGTAACGACTTTTTTCGTTCGTACTTTGTATTTCGTACTTCGTATTTGCTTCCTTATTCTTCAATGTCGTATTCTTTTAATTTCCGGTAAAGTGTTCTTTCGCTGATACCCAGATCTAAGGCAGCATCTTTTCTTTTGCTTTTGTGTTTTTTCAGGGCTTTGATGATCAGCTCTTTTTCTTTATCCATGATGTTGAGGCTCTCTTCCACTTCCACATGCTCGTGAATATCATTGTTCATGATAACGGGTTGTACAGACTGAACAGCAGGTTGAAGCGAATTTTGCGGCACCAATGCCGGTTGTTGCAGCAGCTCAGCATTCTTCACCCGGTAACCATCTGATTCTTTTAATTCGTTGATAAAATGCTGGCTCTGGGCCACCATATTCGGGTTTTGCAATACTTCCAGGAACATCTTCTTCAACTCGGTCACATCCTTTTTCATATCGAAAAAGAGTTTGTATAAGATCTCTCTTTCGTTGGAGAAATCCTGGGTGTGTGTGCCGGGATGTGCCAGTACCGGCATCCGGTTGCTGGAATAAGGTTGTAAGAACCGGCTGAGTTCTTTGGAACCGATCTGCTTATCCTGTGAAAGAACTGAGATCTGCTCCGCAATATTCTTCAATTCCCGCACATTACCGGGCCAGGGATAGTTTATTAACAGTTGTTTTGCTTCCTCATCTAATTGCACCGGGGCTGTTTTATACTTATCTGCAAAATCAGCCGCAAATTTTCTGAAGAGAATATGAATATCTTCCGGCCTGTCATGCAACGCAGGTACACGAATAGGTACGGTACTCAACCGGTAATACAGGTCTTCCCGGAATTTGCCCACCTGCACCAGTTGCAACAGGTCTTTATTAGTGGCTGCAATAACCCGTACATCTGTTTTCTGTACTTTGGAAGAACCCACCCGGATGTATTCACCGGTTTCCAGTACCCGAAGTAATCTTGCTTGTGTGCCCAGTGGCAGTTCACCAATTTCATCGAGGAAGATGGTACCGCCATTTACTGTTTCGAAGTATCCTTTTCTTGCATCAGAAGCACCGGTGAAGGATCCTTTTTCATGGCCGAATAACTCGGAATCGATTGTGCCTTCCGGTATAGCACCGCAGTTCACAGCAATAAAGGGATTATGTTTTCTTGCCGATAAAGAGTGAATGATCTGGGAGAATACTTCTTTTCCCACACCACTTTCCCCGTTGATCAGTACGGTAAGATCAGTGTTCGATACCTGTGCTGCCACCTGCAACGCATAGTTCAGGGCAGGAGAATTGCCGATAATGCCGAAACGATTTTTTATAATTTGAATGTCCATGGTTTATTGTGTTGCTGTGATCCTTCCAAGTAAGGTGCCTTGTGTACATTCATCAGCTCTTACCCAAACATAGTCGCCTTTTTGCAGGGCATGGTTTTCCTTGGGAAAAACAAATACTTTTCCTTCAGAGCTTCTTCCTTTCCAGTCGGTATCACTTTTTTTACTTTCCCCTTCAATTAAAATTTTGAAAGTTTTCCCGATATCTTTTTTATTACTTTCTAACGAGAGCCGGTTTTGCAGGTCCACCACTTCCTGCAATCTTCTTTTCTTTACCTCCAGCGGCACATCGTCTTTGAAACGGCGTTGTGCCAGGGTGCCCGGTCTTTCAGAATAGTAGAACATATAAGAGTAATCATATTGTGCATACTCCATAATACTTAAGGTATCCTGGTGATCCTGTTCTTCTTCGGTACAAAAACCAGTAATGATATCCGCACTGATGCCGCAACCCGGTATGATCTCTTTGATACGGTCCACTTTCGCCATATACCATTCACGGGTATAAGTTCGGTTCATCAATTGCAAAATTCTTGATGATCCGCTTTGTACGGGTAAATGAATGTAGTTGCAGATGTTCTCATACTTCGCAATGGTATGCAGCACTTCGTCGGTTATATCTTTTGGATGCGAGGTGGAGAAACGAACCCGCAGCAGGGGAGATATCTGAGCTACCTGCTCAAGTAATCTTGCAAATGTAACAGGTGACGGCGTTACCAGTTGCCCGTTGTCAGTTGTCCGTGGTCTGTCGTCTGTATAGTAATAACTATCAACGTTCTGACCCAGCAGCGTTACTTCCCGGTATCCTTCGGCAAAAAGATGGTTGCATTCGCTTAGTATGCTTTCGGCATCCCGGCTTCTTTCCCGGCCACGGGTAAAAGGCACCACGCAGAAAGAGCACATATTATTGCAGCCCCGCATAATACTCACATAAGCGGATACTCCGTTGCTATCCAGCCGGACCGGTGCGATATCAGCATAGGTCTCGTCCCGGCTTAATAAAACATTGACTGCTTTTTGTCCGCCGGTGGCTTCTTCCACCAGGGTCGGAAGGGTGCGGTAAGCATCGGGGCCCACCACGATATCCACCAGTTTTTCTTCCTCGATGAATTTCGTTTTCAACCGTTCTGCCATACAACCCAGTACGCCGACCAGCATTCCTTTCTTTTTGCGTTTCAGTTTCCTGAACTCGGTCAGCCTTTTGCGTACGGTCTGTTCGGCTTTTTCCCGGATAGAGCAGGTATTGATGAAGATAAGATCGGCTTCTTCCACGTTTCTTGTAGCACCAAAGCCCTCACTATTCAATATGGAGGCAACGACTTCGCTGTCAGCGAAGTTCATCTGGCAGCCGTAGCTCTCGATATAAAACCGTTTCTTATATGCATTCGGATCGTTGGCAAAGGGGGCATAGGCTTCCCCTTGCCGGGTTTCATCCTGAACTTTATCTGTCACGTAGTCAAGCATCAACTAAAAATTTGGAGCACAAATATACTCCAAAGCCTGAAGATTGTGACAGGATGGCAGCAATTTATCAGTGCCGGGAAACAAACGTTTGGCCTTACCATTGTTCCAAAACTTTCTGGCCATCAGCAGGTTCAGGTTATCTTTGACCGTCTAATTACCGATGTTAAAAAGAGCCACTTTCCTTATTACCACTATTCTGTTTGTCTTCATAGCGGCCGCCCAGGAAAAAGCGGTGCTGGGCTTGCTGACCGGCAATATCATGGATGAGAAAAAGAAAGCCCTGGAAGGAGCCAGTGTGCAACTGATTTCTTTTGCTGATAGCCTGGACAAACGTTCTGTTTCCACCGACAAGACCGGCCAGTTCACTTTTTCGGCCATTCCTTTTGGCTATTATAAATTATCCATCAGTTATATCGGCCTGCAACCCCTGACCATCGACAGTATTTATTTCCGGACGGAGCGGTTTGATTTTAATATGAGTGATATCACCCTCCAGCCAAGGACAACAGATAACCTGGAAGCGGTGGTCATCTATGCAGAAAAACCGTTGGTCCAGTCTAAGGATGGCAATATCACTTTTAATGCCGGTGAATCCGCCTTAGCCGCAGGAAGCAATGCCAGCGAACTGCTGACCAATGTGCCGCTGGTAGGGAAAGACCCGGATGGAAAAATAACGGTAAGAGGAAAGGAACCGAAGATTCTTATCGACGATAAACCGGTTGAGTTGAATATGCAGCAATTACAAGACCTGCTGGAATCTATGCCCGGCAGTTCGATTGAGAAGATTGAAGTAATGACCAACCCGCCACCTCAGTATGCTAACGAACAGGGGGGAGTGATCAATATCGTCACCAAAAGAGGAAAAGTGGGTATGAGTGGCAGGGCCTCGCTGACCGCCGGTACAAGGGGAGAAGCTTCTTTCAACGCCAGTTTTACTTATCGCAATAAAGGCCTTGCGATTAATATCAATGCCGGGGGGGGCTATAATCAATACCAGGGAAATGGTTATTCCACCAGGAATAATATATATACCGACTCGTCTAATTTTTTCAATACCACGAATAACTACACGAACAAAGGGCTGCGTCCCAATTTCAGGGCGAACGTGGACTATGATTTCAATAAAAACAACCTGCTGAATTTTGTATTCAGCTATAATCAGAATGATTTCGATAACTCCAATATTACAGAATACCGGAATATCAACCGCAACGATGAGTTATGGCGGATGAGCCGCCGGGAAGTACTTAGCGAAGGCAGCAGCCGCAGTCCGAACCTCAGCCTCAGTTATACCTGGAAAGGTAAACCGGGTGAAACCTTACGCATTATCACCGGGTATAATTTATCCTTCAATGAAAGTGACCGGGATTTTTACCAGCAGTTCTTTAATCCTGATCTTACTCCCAACGGAGTTGATTCTGCACAGCAACAACTGAACGATACCAGGATCAACAGTTATAATGGCCGGGTGAATTACGACAAGATGCTGGATAATAAGAAAACATTTATATCGCTGGGCACCGCTTATAACCGCTCTAATAATCATGTGACCGTGGATGCCAGTTATAAAAAGAAACCGGAAGGCACTATGGAGAAACTGGATATGCTGAGTAATGATTTCTGGTTTCACCAAACTATTACGAACCTGCGGGGTTCTGTCAAACAAATACTCGGGGAGAATTTCAGTTTTACCGCAGGTACTTCTGTTGAACAAACAGGTATCTGGTTTGAATTATTAAAAGAAGGACGGGACGTAAAGAATAATTACTGGACCTGGTTGCCTTTTGCGAATATCAATAAAACCTGGAAGGAGAAGCTGAGTTTAACATTGGCCTATCGCCGCAGCATTCGCCGACCGGGTATTGGTGAATTAAACCCGACGGTTGATTTTTCTGATCCGTACAATATCCGTTTTGGTAATGAAAAACTGGAAGCTTCCACGGCGCACAACTTTGATTTTGTTATTGGCCGCACCAAGCCCAAATACTATGTCAACTTTGGGATGGGTTATAATGTTGTGGAGGATGTCTTCAGCCAGGTAAGAACCTTATTAGCAAATGGGGTGACACAGGTAACCTGGGAAAATATCAGCGACCGGAAGGAATATGAACTGAGCAGCTGGAACGGTGTAACCATCACCAAAAAATGGAAAGTGAATGCGAGTGCCAGTTATACATATAATAAATACAGTGAGTTTGATAAAACAGTCAGGAAATTCCGGGACGGCGGATCATTTACCTCCAATATTAACTCCAGCTTTGTTCCAACAGACCGCTGGAGTATCAACGGCGGTTTTAATATCAACAGGTTTGCAAATCCACAGGGTTATGCCCGCTGGAATACGAGTATGAACCTGGGTGTGCAACGAAAGCTCTTCAACAAGAAAATGGTCATTACTATCAATACGATCGATCCGTTTGCTAACCAGCAGCGGAGGATATTTACGTACGGACCCAATTTCAATTTAGAGAGTTACAGCAGCACCCGGACAAGAAATTTCCGGATCAGTGTGGCCTATAATTTTACAAAGACGCCGAAGAAGAAACCGGTTGTTCTGCCGGCTAAGAAATGAATTTCATTTTTTTTACTCCGGAGGAGTAAAAGCCCGGTAGAACTGGTGGCAGATATTTCCCTTGCCCCGTAGGGGCAAAACCTATTCAGGTGATGTAAATAAGTATTGTTCGTTGTAGGCTACCGAAAAATCATCCAGCATCTCTTTGTATTCTTCCAGGAAGTTTTTCTTTTGATGATGTATTTCCTGTTTTTCAATATAATTAATAACAGCACCCAACTGTGATTTGGAATAAGAGAAAGCACCATATCCTTCCTGCCAGCGAAATAAAAAGGATGTTAGTTTCTCCCTGTTGATCCATTCAGAGGAGTCACCCTTTACAATCCGCACCAAGTCGGATAATGATTGCGCAGGACGCAACCCAACTAGCATATGCAGGTGATCAGGCATTGAATTGATAGCAATCATTTTGTGACCGTGATTTTGGACAATGCCCGTTATATATTGTTCCAGCCTCTTTTTCCATTCTTTGCTGATAAGAGATTGCCTGAATTTTACGGCAAAAACACAATGAATATGAATTTGTGTGTAGGTGTTGGACATCCGATTACCGGTTTTGTTTTGCCCTTACAGGGCAATCTTGCATGTTGCTATTAGCTACCGATCTGAAGTCCCTACGGGACTCATGTCCTCAACTTGTAGATTCTATGAGCGGCAAATGGGAATCGAACCCACGACCTTCAGTTTGGGAAACTGAAGCTCTACCACTGAGCTACTGCCGCTTTTGTGCTTCTAATTTACAAAACCACGTCCGAAAAACGGGCCCTTTTTGCCAGCCAGCTTTCCTTTACTGGAACAATCCATTTATTCTCCAGTTCTTCTTTGGTCTGCACCAGGTTATTAAAATAAAGCGTATCGTTGGTGATGAACCCATTCTCTGCTGCATACTGTAATTGAGAGAGGGGTAGCATTTGTATTTTATCCTTTACCACGAATGCCAGGGTGGTGCGGTCAAACATATTTACGCTGAAACGTTGTTCAATATCTTTTACCAGGCGGACAGAACTGTCGGTACTGCACCCGCCCACACCGGTAACCGTTTCATCTGCCATCAAAATGATGAACTGGCCAAAGAATAAATAAGCAGCGCCTTTTACCGGGGCGCCATGACTTTTCCATTGTGCAGTGAATTGTTGCAGCATTTCCTCCACTTCAAAAGCTTCCTGCAATGAAAAAAGACGGCTGGACTGGTACACCCAAACCCGGGAAGAGGGATGAAAACTACCGTCAAGAAGGTATTTATAATCGAGATTCATGGCGCTAAATTACAAACAAATAAATCCTGTTGGAACATTCACCCAAACAAGAACCGGCCCTACTGGCCCACTGGACCTACACCAGGGAGGAATGGCGGGCTTTTCAGCGCTGGACGAGGAAGAAAAGGAGTTTTTTCCATTACCTGCTGCATTTTTTTACTCCCTGGAAAAACCAAACCCCGGAAGTAAAGATCTCGCAGGAAAAGCTATTAATAGGAGAAGGTCAGCATCCTTTCAATACAACAGAACATACCTTAAGACGGGTGGAGATCAGGGATGCCGGACGGTTGAATATAATGGAGATAACGGTGGAAAGAAACAATACTGCACCTGCAGGCTTACATGAAATCAGGGTGCCGGTTCCAAAAGGAAAACTAAGAGAGGCGATTGTGGTGCAGGAAAAAATAGCGGATCAGCTTTTACCGGGTTGAGCAGGTTTCTTGTCGTCGATGCCGGGTTCAAACCAAATAGCACAAACCAATCCCAATATGACTGCTTTGATAAAATATAAGCCAACTGATCCTAAGGTAAAATAGGTTTTCTCAACTTTATCTCGATCAAAATACTCCCCCACCAGATTAAAGACTATATTATAAATAAAGAACAGGAGGGTAAATTTTAAAAACCTCTTCCAGGTAAAACCTCTCCAGAAGCCTTTTCGTTGTGTAGTCATTATTCCATTGATTTAGCAATCAATTCTGCCACGTCCAACACTTCCACGGCTTCTTCTTTTTCGGCCAGCTTTACGCCGTCGGTCATCATTGTATTACAAAAAGGGCAGGCAGCAGCAATGATACCTGCACCCGTCCCTATCGCTTCATTGGTACGGTCAATATTAATGCGGGTTGTCCCTTTTTCTTCTTCCTTGAACATTTGGGCACCCCCGGCACCACAACAAAGACCATTGCTTTTGCAGCGTTTCATTTCTACCAGTTCTGCATCCAGGGCTTCCAGCACCTTTCTCGGGGCTTCGTATATATTATTGGAACGGCCCAGGTAGCAACTGTCATGATAAGTGATCTTCTTTCCTTTGAAAACACCGCCTTCTTTCAGTTTGATCTTTCCTTCGTCGATCAGTTGCTGTAACAAAGTGGTATGATGGATCACCTCATAGGAGCCGCCAAGTTCGGGGTATTCATTTTTCAGTGTATTGAAACAATGCGGGCAGGCGGTTACAATTTTCTTGATACCATAATTATTCAATACCTGGATATTCTGGTATGCCATCATCTGGAACATGAACTCGTTACCAGCACGGCGGACAGGATCGCCGGTACACATTTCTTCTTTACCGAGTATGGCATAGTTGATCCCCACTTTATCTAATATGGTCACAAAAGCTTTGGTGATCTTCTGGGCACGTTGATCAAAACTGCCGGCACAGCCCACCCAGAATAATATTTCCGGGCTCTTACCATTGGCAAACAGTTCGGCTACGGTCGGAACATTCATGCAGTGAAATTTATTTCAAATCTAAACTAAAAAGCTGTTTCATTCGCATTGTGCGATTCTTTCCTTTATTTTGCCGCATTAGTAACAGCATGAAGAAATTTTTCCAGCGATTAACGAATTGGGAGTTGTGGAATTTTTATGTACTCTATTTCCCTATCAGCTTTGTTTGGTTCTGGTATTGCCTGCGCAGCGGTTCCTTCTGGTTTTTCAGTTCTTCTAATCCTACCATCACTTTTGGTGGTTTTGAAGGCGAAGGTAAAAAGGAAATGTATGACCAGTTGCCGCAGCACCTGGTGCCTAAAACCATTTATATTTTGCATGACCTGCCTTTTGAAGAGGTCCGGAAAAAGATAAAAGAGGCGGATTTTACGTTCCCCTTTATTGTAAAGCCGGATGTGGGTATGAAAGGCATTCTGTTCCGGAAGATCGATAATGAAGAACAACTGCTGAAGTACCATGAAAGGATACCGGTGGAATACATTGTGCAGGACCTGGTTGAGCTGCCGGTGGAAGTCAGTGTGTTCTATTACCGTCACCCGGCAGCGCAGAAAGGAAAAGTAAGTGGATTTATTGATAAAGAATTACTGCAGGTAAAGGGTGACGGTCAATCCACTTTAAAAGAGCTGGTGGCAATACATCCAAGAGCTAAGTTCCGCATGGAAGAAATGGAACACCGTCATGGTCACCGGTTTGACCGGGTGATCCCCGCCGGTGAAATATTTTATTTGTCCTACGCCGGTAATCATAACCGGGGAGCTCATTTCACCAACCTGCATAACGAGATCAATGAAAAAATGCACCAGGTCTTTGATGAGCTGAGTCACCAGACACAATTCTTTTACGGACGTTACGATATCAAAACCACCTCCATTGATGACCTGAAAGAGGGAAAGAATTTTTCGATCCTTGAATTCAATGGTTGCGGTGCAGAGCCAAACCATATCTACGATTGTAATATGAGTTTGTGGAAAGCTTATGGGGTTATCCTGGAGCACTGGAAAGCCTTGTATAAGATCAGCCGCCATAATCATGAGAACGGAACCCCTTACTGGTCTTTTATGAAAGGCTGGAATTTCCTGAAAGAATCAAGCCGGCATTTTAAGATGCTGGAGAAATATGATTGAGTAACTACGAGGTCAGCAGTATGAAGTACGAACGCTCCTGGTTGTGCAGTCATTTCAGGAAAGAAAATTTCCTGTAGCCGGCGAGTTTTTCCTCTTTAGGTACTTCCTACTTCTAACTTCGTACTTTTGAGCTATGCATCCCCTTGTTAAAATTTTCTTCACCGGCATGCTGGTCAGTTTCCTGGGTTCGCTGCCATTGGGAACGCTCAATATTGCAGCCATGCAGATCGCTGTATCTGACGGTGTGACCGGAGCTTTGTTGTTTTCGGCCGGGTCGTTATTGGTGGAGATTATCTATGTCCGCATTTCATTGGTGGCCATGGACTGGATCAGGAAGCAGGAGAGGATCTTCAGGATACTGGAATGGGTGACCTTATTAGTTGTGGTGGCTCTGGCCGCTTCGAGCTTTTATGCAGCCCTGCATCCTTCGGTAGAAAAAAATATAGTGCTCAGCAGTTCACTACCCTCTTTTTTTCTTGGCGTGGTCATGAGTGCCATTAACCCGGTACAGATCCCGTTCTGGTTTGGCTGGAGTACAGTATTGTTCACGAAGAAAGTCTTATTGCCCAGGCAGGATCATTATAATACCTATATTATTGGTATCGGGCTGGGAACTTTTATTGGCAACTGTCTCTTTATTTTCGGTGGCCGCCTCATAGCAGGAAGTATCAATAATAACCAGCATATCCTGAACTGGGTGATCGGTGGCATTTTTGCATTAACTGCATTGATACAGCTCTGGAAAATATGGCGCAAGAAGGATGCTGTTCACCAGTTGGAACACCCGGAAGAAGTAACAGAAAGAATAGAAGGGCAGCTGGAAAAGATCAAGCACATCGATTAATAAAACTTTTACTATATGTCAGTCAGCAGCGCATTCATTGGAGAGTTAAAACATGAAGCAGCACTCACACGAAAGTTATTGGAAAGAGTTCCACTGGAACAGAAAGACTGGAAGCCGCACGAAAAATCAATGACGCTGGGAAGGCTGGCCACCCATATTGCAGAAACGCTTCACTGGATCACTGTTATACTGGGAGCCGATGAATTTGATTTTGCCGCCAATCCATCACCGAAAAGACATGTGGCCGCTGATACAGCTGAGTTACTGTCGATTCTTGATAACAACCTGGACAAGGCCATTGAGGCGTTGTCTGCCGCAACGGATGAAGACTTTAATAAACTGTGGACCATCAAAAGGGGAGAACAGGTGATCATGAGCAGCCCGAAGAAAGTGGCTGTCCGTGGATGGGGTTTCAGTCACCAGTTTCATCACAGGGGCCAGCTATCGGTTTACCTGCGGTTGCTGGATATACCTGTTCCGGGCATGTATGGACCCAGTGCAGATGAAAGATAAAAAATTTAAAACCGGTATCCGGCGGACAAGGAAGGAACAAAACGTTTACCCACATCTTCATCGAGGGAATTGAAGCCACGGCTGAATTCAACAGTATAGCCAAATCCCAGGGAAGGGGCGGCAAAAATATGTTTGGCAAAAACAAAATGATAGCCCAGTTCAGCAACCGGGGTGATAAAAAGACTATTCTCTCTTGATTTGCCTTCAAAATTTTCAAACGAAAACATCAGCCTGGCCCCGGCAAAAGGGCTTTGGCCATTCACATTATTGCTAAAAGCATAACGATAACCGGCATAGATACCAAAGCCGGTGGAAACAGAATAGGCTTTTTTAGAGGCCAGCTGGTAAGTGATCCCTACGCTGAAACTGTTTTTGGCAGTAAAGGTTTCGCCCCGTACTGCGGCTTTACTGCTGTTGAAACCACGGCCCAGGAATTTCATGTATTCGCCGCCGAGTTCAAAGGGGCGTTGGGCATGATTGGTAAAGCAAGCTATAAACAGGACCAATATGGCTATTTTAAATTTCAGCATTGTGCATAAAACGTATAAACCTCTAAAATATTTTATCGTTGTTGATCACTAATCAACAATAAAAAGGGTGCACCCGGAAATTGTAGAACTGCGGTGAGGCTCATTATTATCTCCTACGAGATAGCACATACCACTGCTGAGTTTAAATATCCGGCCATCGGCCAGTTCGGTTTCCATTTCACCCTCTATACAAAAAAGCACATGCCCTTTGCTGCACCAATGATCGGCTTTATAACCCCGGGAATATTCCACCAGCCTCACCCTGATATCATTTAGCATCTGCATCTGCCAATAAGCTATGCCAGTTTCACCTTTGTGTTCTGTTTTAGGTATGGATGACCAGCTAAGTGTTGTAAAAGGAAAAGAAGCAATATTCATTTGTTTATTTTATCCAATGAACCGAAGATTGTCCCGGCTTGTCAAAATTATCTTCCATGATCAGCTTGTTGTGTTCATATAATCTGACCCAGTCAATCTTTCCTCCGCCTTTAAAGTGCAGGTATATTTTTTGAAGGGTTCCTAATGTCTTCTTCCCGGGTATGGTCTTTTTTACAACCCCATCTTTTGAGAAGCTCATTCCTTTGTCTGAAATATCAATGGCATAGACAGCCCATTCAGACGGATCATTCACCAGTTCAGGGACATTATTCAATTGGATGTCGCCGTAACGGAATAAGAAATAGGGAGGCCGGTTCACTGTAATGCAGTTAATGGAAGCGGTATCTTTTTCCCCCTGTAAAGAAGCACCCATATCCGATTCATACATCCCTAATGATAAATTACTTTTACAATACCATTCCAGTCTTGTGTTTTCAGCAGGTATTTTTTTATCACAGGGTATCGCTAATTCAATACCTGTCCAGTAACGGTAATAACTGGTGAAGCGTTGTTCTAATTCAGCATGACCTCCGCCAATGAATATTTTTTCAGGAAGAATATAAAAATTCTTATCGTCGGGAATATCTTCTATATATACATAGTTGGTCCAGCTGCTTGTGTTGCAGCCAGGTACTGTATTATTTACCGGTTTATTACAGGATCTGAAATTCAACCCGGCGGCGGAAAGTACTGCTAATACCGGGATGCCTAAGGCGTAAGCGATTTTCATGTTGCTTGCTATTATGCGAACGGGTTATCCTAATTCCTCCACCCATTTATCTCTTTCATCCGGACTGAATTTCCAGGGGGCAAAATTATTTTCCACGTTGCTGAACATGGTAGTCCATTCCTGGGGCGAATTACTTTCTTCCATTACTAAATGACGGCGGAGCTGGATAATAATATCCAGCGGGCTGATACTGACCGGGCATTCCTGCACACAGGCATTACAGGTGGTGCAGGCCCTGAGTTCCTCTACAGTAATATAATTATGCAATAGTGATTTGCCATCTTCTTTGAATTCACCATTAGTCGTAATATTCTTCCCCACTTCTTCCATCCGGTCCCGGGTATCCATCATGATCTTGCGGGGCGATAATAATTTCCCGGTGGTATTGGCAGGGCAGGCTGCCGAACAACGACCACATTCTGTGCAACTGTAGGCATCCATCAGATTCTTCCAGCTCAGGTCCATGATATCTTTGGCGCCGAATTTCTGAACGGTAGCTGATTCACCGCTGGGAGCCAGCTCCGGTTGCATGGCATACAAGACTTCTTTCTGGATGGATTCCATGTTTTCCATTTTGCCCATCGGTTGTAACCGGGCAAAATAGGCATTCGGAAAAGCGAGGATGATATGCAAATGCTTGGAATAAGGAAGATAATTCAGAAAGGCAAAAATACCGGCGATATGCAGCCACCAGGCCGTTCTTTCCAGGATCTCAAGTGCATGATTACTGGTGCCGCTGAGAACAGGATGCAGGTATTGCGAGATGATAAAATTTCCTGTAGGGTGAGCAGCATAATGTTCCACCCCTCTTGTTTGTAATAAGGTGTCGCTTGCATTGAGCAAAAGAAACAAGGACATTAAAACAATTTCAGTGACCAGGATATAATTCGCATCGCTCCGGGGCCAGCCATCCAGGTCTTTGCTGATAAACCGTTTCAGTTTGATCACATTCCTGCGGATCAAAAAGATAACACAGGCTACCAGTACCAGCAGGGCCAGTACTTCAAATGCATTGATGAGAAAAGTATAAAATCCGCCTAAGGGAGCGGCAAATAAGCGGTGCTTGCCGGTGATACCATCCAGTACGATCTCGAGTACTTCAATATTGATAATAATAAAACCGGCGTATACAAAAAAATGCATCACTGCCACCAACGGGTTACGAAACATTTTTTGTTGCCCGAAGGCGAGTAGCAGGAGATTTTTCCAGCGCTGAAGTTTATTATCACTCAGGTCTTCATCGCGGCCAAGCCGGATATTCCGGCTGATCTCTTTTACTTTTTTAGAAAAAAGCCAGATGGATACAGCACTGAGGAGGACGAACAAAATTTGTTGTGCAATTTGCATAGCATTCAATTACAAGTGCTAATTTACGGGTTGTAGAGCAAACCCATCAAAGTTTACAGGTTAAAGACGGTATCAATCATGCCTTCAACAAAAAAATATATACTGGACCAGGCGACCGCTGAAAAGAAAATGCGGAGAATGGCGCTGGAGATCATCGAAAATAATATTGATGAAACCGGGATCATCCTGGCAGGTGTACGGGAAAGCGGCACCGTGGTAGCCAGACATATGCAGGAACTTTTAGGCGAAATATCTCCTGTTAAAACTGAACTCATCAGCATAACGCTGGATAAAAGAGAGCCCAAGGAAGTGACCCTGAGTAAGGAGATGGATTTTACCAATAAAGTCATTATCCTCGTGGATGATGTGGCCAACAGCGGCAAAACTTTATTATATGCCCTGAAACCATTCCTGGCTTTTCACCCGAAAAAAATTCAAATGCTGGTGCTCGTGGAGCGTAGCCATAATTCTTTCCCGGTACATCCTGACTATGTGGGGCTATCCGTTTCCACCACCTTGCAGGAACATATTTACGTGGAAGTGGAAGATGGTAAGATAGCAGGTACTTACCTGCAATAACTATTAGTCCGTCAGCACAACACTCACATCTTTGGAAACCTGGTAAGAATACCGGTCAGTAGTTATTATCCTGACAACAGCATTGGTGGCTGAGCTGATACCTGCCACAGTCCAACTAAAATTAAAATCGAAATAGGTAGGTGAGCTGAGGGATATATTTTGCTGGTACATAACAGTAGCAGATGAGGCATTCCTTATCTCCACTTTTACCGATGCTATCCCGTCATTATCTGTCACATTCCCTTTTACCTGTAATGCAGTTCCATTAAGGAAAGTTGCACCTGCTGACGGCGTGGTATATTGAATAACAGCCGCCGTATCAGCAGGCGGAGGAGTACTGCCTTTATCACCACAGTGTGTACCTGAAATTGAAAAAAAAGCAAACAGGAGTAAATAATGTAAACGCCGCATGAGCAATTTTTTTTAAAAATACAGAAAATTTCCTTTGAATTTGCCATTCGAAAATTGGAGTGCGGGAGCCGGGAATTTGAAGGCACTTAAAAAAGTGAGCAGGAATTTTATTCCCTTTTTATTGGTTTTGATCTTTGTGAGATCAATATCAGGTGCCAGATACCATTGCCGGTAACGTTTTATATCCGGCCGGTTGAAAATGATAGTGCCATTATCGTCCTTGCCAATATTTTCCCTGCCGCCAAACATACCTTCTGCACCATAGCCAACGGCGATGGACAACCAGCCCGGTACTTTGGCTTTCGGAAAGAAGGATTTGATATTGGCACTGGCCCAGTAGGTTTGGCTGTTATAATCTTTCAGCAAACGTTCGGCGGTACTTTTACCAAACAGCGAATTACTCCTGCTGTTCAGCTCCGGGTCATCGTAATTCTTCCGGTGAAAAGAAAATTTTAGTTTGATACGCTGATCATCCCAGGCCAGTTCCTGCGCCACAAGCAAACCGCTGCCCAGCATATTGGCTGTAAAATCGGTCCAGCTCCAGCCCCAGCCTTCGCTAAAACCATCCAGTACTTCAATAACGGTTTGGTAAGCTGCCCCGCTCATGCCGCCGATCCAGATTCTTTTTTTGCGGTCAATTCCCGTCCAGCGCCATAGTTCCATGCTGAAGCGGCTTTCAATATAAGCACTGTATAAGTGACCGGCCTTATCTACTTGTTTCCATTCGGGGAAATCATTGAAACTGTGAAAGCCTGTTTGCGGGTAGTTTTTATACCAGGCGGAATAGAGTGCCACCATGGTGCCGCCGTAGCCAATGATATTACCGGCTGCAACAAGGCGTATTCTTTTTTTCTTTTGCTCCGGGGTAAGACTGTAATAATTGTACTCAGCAGGTGGAATGATAGCAGAAACAGGACGGACAGTTGCTGGTTGCTGAACAATGCTGTCTGTTTGCGCCTTTTTAACTGGAACTAATGTATCGGCCTGTGCTAAAACAAATACGGGAAACAAGAACAAAACTATCAACAGGCCCGGCAGCGAACGGGACGATGAAGTGTGTGACACAAGGGACGATGATAGTAGTGCTGCTGCTGGCCTCATAATTAATTAAACAAATTTACGTTTATCGTTTGTTTTCGGTTTCAAATAATAAAATTCAATAACTTCATTGCTCTTATTAAAAACAATAAATACCTGATATATGGACGCTGCAATCCAGGCAAAGATCGACGCATGGCTCAATGGAAATTTTGATGCTGCCACCAAAGAAGAAATAAAAAAACTGCAGTCAGAAAACCCGGTTGAACTGGCGGATGCTTTTTACCGGAACCTTGAATTTGGTACCGGCGGTCTCCGCGGCCTGATGGGTGTGGGCACCAACCGGATGAATAAATACACGGTGGGGATGGCCACCCAAGGCTATGCCAATTACCTGAAACAAAGTTTTCCCGGCGAAGAAGTGAGTGTGGCCATTGCTCATGATTGCCGTAATAACAGCCGGTTCTTTGCAGAAACAACAGCGAATGTGTTTGCTGCTAATGGTATCAAGGTTTACCTGTATGAGGAACTACGGCCGACTCCTAACCTTTCTTTCGCCATCCGGCATTTAAAATGCAAGGGCGGTGTGGTGTGCACAGCTTCGCATAACCCGAAGGAGTATAATGGATACAAAGCTTATTGGGATGATGGTTCGCAGCTGGTGCCGCCGCATGATAAGAACGTCATTAAAGAAGTGGATAAAATACTGTCTGTAGATGATGTGAAATGGAGCGGGGGAGAAGCCAATATAGTACTGATCGGCAAAGCAATTGACGAAGTGTATTTTGATATGGTGAAGGGGTTGAGTATCTACCCGGATGTAATTGCCAAACATAAAAACCTCGGTATCGTTTATACCTCTATTCACGGTTCAGGCATCACCATGGTGCCCGAAGTGCTGAAGCGGTTTGGATTTACCAATGTACATATTGTGAAAGAACAGGCAGTGCCCGATGGCAATTTTCCGACGGTGGTCTATCCCAACCCCGAAGAAAGTGAAGCGATGAGCCTGGGATTGAAATTAGCCGAACAACTGGATGCAGATATTTTATGCGGCACCGACCCGGATGCAGACAGGCTGGCCATTGGTGTAAAAGATACGGATGGGAAATGGGTGTTGATGAATGGCAACCAGACCGCCGTGCTGGCCTTTAACTACCTGATGGAAGCCAGGAAAGCAAAAGGCATTGCACAACCCAACGATATGGTGGTGACCACGATCGTAACCACACCCATGATCGATGCGATTGCTGCGGGCAACAGTGTGGCCTGCTACCGGGTGCTGACGGGTTTTAAATGGATCGCTGAAATGATCCGCCAGAAAACAGGAAAGGAAAATTATATCATCGGGGGTGAAGAAAGCTTTGGCCTGATGATCGGTGATAAGGTAAGGGATAAGGATGGGGTGAGTGCGGTGGCATTATTGTGCGAGATGGCGGCGTATGAAAAAGACAAGGGCCGCAGCCTCTATGAAAAAATGATCGACCTCTATGTGCAGTATGGTTTTTATAAGGAACACCTGATCTCTATCACCAAGAAAGGAATGGATGGCCAGCAGCAGATCGCAGCGATGATGGAAAGTTATCGTAATAACCCACCGAAGACGATCAATGGTACTGCGGTGGTGAAATTGCTGGATTATGAATTGCAGAAAGGAACCAACCCGCAGACCGGTGAGCAGTGGACCATTGAACTGCCGAAATCCAATGTATTGCAGTTTATCCTGGCTGATGGCAGCAGTATTTCGGCGAGACCAAGTGGTACTGAACCCAAGATCAAATTCTACTTTAGTGTGAATACAAAGCTGAACAGTGCAGCGGAGTTTGAAAAGGTGAATAAGGAGCTGGATGAGAAGATAAAGGCAATAATACAGGATATGAAATTGTAACAATAAAATGAGGCCACTCTTTTTTTTGCTGATTGTATGTTTTCTTACTTCCTGTTCAACCGCACCACCAACCGAAGCCGAAGTGAAACAGAAAGTGGAAATGTGGTATATGCAGGAAAGTTCTGCTGATGGAGCCGGCCGCTGGGATGTGGATGGAATTACGGTTCTTTCTGTTAGCAAAGATGAAAACCGTAAAGATGTTTTTAATACCGTGAGTGCTGTGAGCGGCACCCGGCATCATCCGCCGCTGGCCGAAGCCAAGCCCGATGAACCCTTTGCGGATACGATTCGGATGGCTCTGCAATGGAATGGGGCAAAATGGGTGACGGCGGAATAATTTTCTTTCCTGCTTTTTTGATCAGCTATGAAAAAAATACTGCGACCTTCTTTGCCTGTTGCCATCCTGAGGATGCTGATGGGATTTATTTTCATGGCACATGCGATAGCAAGACTGGCAGACTACTCAATTCCGGGATTTGGAGATTTCCTGGACAGTAAAGGATTCCCATTCGGATTCTACCTGGCCTGGGCCGTTACCTTATTTGAATTGGTGGGAGGTTTTTGTATGTTCCTTGGTTATTTCACCCGGCTCTTTTGTATCGGGGAAATTATTATCCTGTTTACCGGGATCATTCTTGTGCACTGGAAAAATGGTTGGTTTGTTGTTGGTAAAACATTGGGCGGAATAGAATACAGTGTGGTGCTCATTGTCGTACTGGCCGTTATTTTTCTTGCGTATAGTCAAAAGAAAAATAAAAGTTCCTGAATGAAAGATGGGGATAAAGCCTGCTTTGTTTATTATCTTGCGGCAGCTTATGAGACCCATTGAAGATACATACCGGCACAAAGGCCTTAGGAAAAAATTAGTTGATACCGTCCGCAGCAAAGGTATCACCGACGAAACCGTACTGGAAGCGATCAACAGGATTCCCCGTCATTTCTTTTTAGATTCTGCTTTTGATGAACTGGCCTATGAAGACCGGGCATTTCCTATTGGTGAGGGGCAAACGATCTCGCAACCTTACACCGTAGCTTACCAGACCCAGTTATTAGCGATCAAAAAATTTGATAAGGTACTGGAAGTGGGTACGGGCAGTGCATACCAGGCTTGTGTTCTGGCTGAAGTGGGAGCGATGGTATATACGATCGAACGGCAGAAGAAGTTATATGATGCGAATAAGAATTTCCAGCACCTGAGAAAATATCCCTCCATTAAATTCTTTTATGGTGACGGCTATGAAGGATTACCTACCTACGGCCCTTTTGATAAAGTGATCATCACGGCAGCTGCACCGGAGATACCTCCCAAACTGATCGAACAATTAAAACCCGGTGGCATGATGGTGATACCCCTTGGTGCCGGTGATGTGCAACAGATGATGCGGATCACCAAACTGGAGAACGGTGCCCTGAAAGAAGAAGTGTTTGATCATTTTTCTTTTGTCCCGATGATTGAGGGGAAAAAGTCATGAGTTTGTTATAAACTGAAACAAACTTATCCTGGTGGGAGATTATCGTAAATTATTAGCTAACCCGGACAAATTTCTCTGCTTCTGCTAACTACTATCAACTCCGGGCTCTATACAAACTGCTCCAATAGCTGTATCCTTTTCTCCACCGGCGGATGCGTCGAGAACATATTGTCCCAGGAGGCTGATTTATGGGCGGATGGTTTGGGATTATCAATGAAGAGTTGAGCCACATCCCGGCTTTCCACCGCTTCAATATTCGGGTCTGCAGCCACTTTTCGTAAGGCACTGGCCAGTGCATAGGGCTTCTTTGTCATATCAGCAGCACCGGCATCGGCTAAATATTCTCTTTTGCGGCTAATACCGAAACGCAATAAGATCGATAACAGGTAGGCGACGGCTGTAACAGCGATAGCGATAAGAATAATGGCTCCACTTCCTTTGCTGTCTTTATCTCTTTTGCCCGAACCGGCAAAACGAAGGCTGCGGAATGCCATTTCGGCCAGGAAGGAAAATATACCCACGAAGATGATGGAAATGATCAGTAAACGGACATCCCGGTTTTTGATATGTGTCAGTTCATGCGCAATCACTCCTTCCAGTTCGTCATCGTCCAGTTTATTGATCAATCCTCTTGATAAGGAAACAGAAAACGTACTGTTGCTGATACCGCTGGCATGTGCATTCAGCGAATCATCTTCGATCACATAGATCTTTGGTGTTACCATGCCCTGGGAAATGCAGAGATTCTCCACCAGGTTGTACACTCTTTTATTTGCGGTTCTTTCTAGTGGCTTGGCACCGGTGGCTAAACGGATAAAGGCAGCATGCCCGGCCCAGGCGATGAGGAACCAGATACCGACTCCAATCAGCACAAGCGGCATGACCTGGATGAACTGTAAGTTCGCTTCATCAATATTCTGATCATTGATAAAGAAGAAAAAAGCATAAAACATTCCCAGCAGTAATGCCGGGAATGCTACCAGTAAAAGAACAGAGTTGAAATTGTTTTTACGTATCTGTTTGTCAAGACCTACATATTGCATCTGTACTCAGATTTATCCAGGGGAAATGATTTCCACCCTGTGGGTCTGTGAAAAGCATGTCTCCCCTTCAGGGGAGATGCAGAGGGGTATCAGAATTTGATCTGCGGAGGTTCTTCCATTTTCTTACGGGTATCTTCACCCAGGTCGAAGAACATTTCTTTGGCAAATCCAAAATTCCGGGCCACCAGGTTTCCGGGAAATGTTTCCACGGCATTATTGTATTCGGTGGTGGCACCGTTAAAGAAACGACGGGCAGCAGCGAGTTTATTTTCAATATCGCTGAGTTCTTCCTGTAATTGTAAAAAGTTCTGGTTGGCCTTCAGGTCGGGATAAGCTTCTACCTGCACTTTTAATCCTGCCAATGCACTGCTCAATTGCTGTTCTGCTTTGATCTTATCATCGATCGAAGTAGCGGCCATGGCATTGGAACGGGCTTCGGTGATCTTTAATAGAAGATCTTTTTCATGCGTGGCATATCCTTTTACGGTTTCCACTAACTGGGGAACCAAATCGTGGCGCTGGCGAAGCTGTACATCAATATCAGCAAACGCATTTTGACGGCGGTTACGAAGACGGACAAGGCCATTATAGAGGCTCACCACCCAGATGACGATCAGGACGATAATACCAACGACAATTAAAACTGGCATAGTAGTTTGATTTAAGTGACATTGAAATTAGTCAAAAAAAACAAACCCGGGGCTGATATACTTACTACCCGCTGGTATTTTCCACGGCTGGTATTTCTGGGGCCGGACTTTCTGTTTCTTTACCGGTAAATTCGTTCATATATATCTGGAATAAGACAACGAGGTAGCTGAGCAGCAATGGCCCGAAGATAAGACCGATAAAGCCAAAGAGTCCTAATCCAACAATTACTCCAAGCACGGTGATAACAGGGTGCACATCGCCCATTTTTTTCAATAAGGTCATGCGAGCCAGGTAATCCACATTGCCTGTTATCAGAACGCTGTAGATCAAAAGCCCGGTGGCATTCCAGTTGTCGCCACTTGCATAGGTATATAAAACCAGCGGCACCCAGACTACCATGGTACCGATGACCGGGAAGAAAGCAAATACGGCAGTAATAAAACCCCATAGCAAAAAATCGTCAACTCCAAAGATCCAGTAGCCGAGCAAACCCGTTACTCCCTGTATCATTGAAATAAGCGGAATGCCCAGTGCGTTGGCTTTTACCAGCCGTTTGGTTTCTGCCGCCAGTAAGTTGATATTTTCGGGTTTCAGTGGAATGAAACGGGTTAATGATTTTTCCATTTCCCGGCCATGGTACAACATATAGTACAGCATGAACAGCATAATAATAAGATTAGTGACCAGGTTGGCGGTGCTGTTCAGTATGGTGGGAATAAACTCAGACAATTTATTCAATGAATTGGATAAGGATTGTTCGGAAATAAAAGTGAACCCTGCTTTTTGTTGCACACTAAGTATGGATTCCTTGGCCGCCGTGATCATGGCCGAAGGATCATTGAGAAAAACATTGACTTTAGGGCTGATCAGCGTTACCGTCAAAAATATAGGTAAACCCAATAACAGCAGGTAATATAGAATAAACAAACCGGCGGCTTTTCCTTTTTTCCATTTCCGGTTATACACCATCTGGAAATATTTTGCCCTGCTGAGTATATAAAGTGTAAGGGCTCCGAGTAAACCGGGCAGGAAAATATATAATTCCCGGATAACAAGAATGGCAATAACAATAATAATGATCAGTACAAGTACCTGGCGTATTCGTTCATTAAATCGGTCCATGCTGTTGTTTATTGGTGGATGAAATAAGCCTATGCCTGTGCGGCTCTCAGCTCCTGTGCCGTCCCGTTATTGCTGAACAGGGAAAATAACTGCTCTGTCCATTCGTCTTTATGGCGGTTAATAAAATGCGATGAATAGTTTTTCAATAACAAGGGTACCAGTATACGGCTTAGCCAGCCCGACCTGGCCAATAGTCCTTTTTTCAGTAACAGGTCAATAATCGTATTCGCAGCACCACTGATCAGCGGGTTGCTGCGGTCACGGGTTGTTATCTTACCAAGAAATGATGCGGCCTGGATAGCCGGTTTCAATTCTGCTTTCAGTTCCAGCAGGTCGTACCTTACCAGTTCTTTCTGTGCCGCTAACAAAAGTTCCATTCTTTGTTTTTCTGCGATCAGTTCGTTGTAGGATCGAATTGAATTACTCATATATTTTACGGATAATAAGGTTTCTGAAATAGGCGAAGAATATTTTCCTCCTGAATAATAAAATGAAGACGATCAGTAACAGGTAGAACCCTCCCACCAGCAGAAAACCACCTGCCCGGCTGTTCACCAGGTCACCCAGCCACCAGCCCACGCCAAAGCCTGCAAAGAATAATACAAAGAGGCTGAGTATGCAGATAACGACCAGCGAGATAGCAGCAGAAGCGATATCTGTTCCTTTCTGGGTGATGTTCAGCAATGTGACCTTGAAGAATGTTTCTGCATAGTCACCCAAATGGTCGGTAAGGTCTGCTGTCTTTTGTTTCAGGTCATCGATTTCCATAACAAATCGGTTTGGTGGATAGAAATAATAAGCAGGCCGTGCAGCCTGCTTATTGAATTGGAATGATCAACCCAGGCTTTCTTTCAGCTTATTTACTTTTTCTTCGGCAGCAGCTTTAGCGTTGCGGCCTTTTTCTTTTAATTCCTCCACTTCTTCCTGTCCTTTTACAAAAAGATTACTGAGATTGTCAGCCCAGTCACCGGCTGTCTTTTTTAACTTCTTACGCATATCTTTTCCTTTTTCAGGTGCTATCAATAAACCGATCACCACACCGGCTGCTGCTGCACCTGCGAGGCCTAATGCGATCTTTGTTTTTGTTGTCATAAGATTGTCTTTATAGGTGAATGAATAAGATTCATTTGGCTGTATGTAAAAACCATACCAAATAAAATGATACCTGATTAGTGTATTATTAGAAGGAAATTAGAAAGCCCATAAAGACCTTGTTTAAAACTGGAATGGCTGGTTCAAAAAAAATAAGGGCAAGTCAGCCTTAATTTTTATCTTTCGCTATCATTCAATAGCTTATGCGCATAGTACCATTTATCATCTCAGCCGTTATTACCGGGGGACTTGTATATGCCCTCAATACAAAAATTGGCTCCAATCCACCTATTGGTAAGTTTGTAAGCCCCCAGCATGGCTTCTGGCAAAATGCAGAACCGGCAGATAATGATTTTAATGCTGAGCTGCAATTCCCTGAACTGAAAGGGAAAGCAGAAGTATATATAGATGACAGGCTTGTTCCCCATGTTTTTGCAGAGAATGATGAAGACCTGTATTTCATCCAGGGCTACCTGCATGCAAAGTTCCGTTTGTTCCAGATGGACCTGCAGACCAAGGCGGCTGAAGGAAGGGCCAGCGAAATTGCCGGCGAAAAAGCAATTGATTACGATAAAACGAAAAGAAGGCTGGGGATGAAGTTTGCTGCCGAAAATGCATTGAAGGAAATGGAGAAGGACCCGTTGAGTAAAGCCTCTTTTACCGCTTACACAAATGGCGTCAACGCTTATATCGGAACACTAACCGAAAGTACATTACCGCTTGAATACAAATTACTCGATCTGCAGCCGGAAAAATGGACCAACCTGCGTTCAGCCTTGTTATTAAAAATGATGGCGGAGATGTTAGCTTCCGGCACAGAAAGCGACCTGGCCAATACGAATGCCAAATCCATTTTCACCGAAGCACAATTACAAATGTTGTATCCGCAGGTACCCGATTCGCTGGCACCGATCGTTCCCAAAGGAACTGTTTTTCCTGCACCGGCAATTGTCCCTGTTGCACCTGCGGGCAGCGATTCCTTATACCTGGGAAACACAGAGCCCGTCGTGACCAAGCCCGTTGAAATGCCGGATAAGAATAATGGCAGTAATAACTGGGTGGTGGCCGGCAGCAAAACTAAAAGCGGTGCACCGATCTTATGTAATGATCCCCACCTGGAATTATCATTACCTTCTATCTGGTACGAGATACAATTGCAAACTCCGAACAGTAATACGTATGGTGTGTCGTTGCCGGGTACCCCTTTTGTGATCATTGGGTTTAACGACAGCATTGCCTGGGGGGTGACCAATGCTCAACGTGATGTAAAAGATTATTATGAAATAAAATTCAAGGACAATTCTAAAAAAGAATACTGGTTCAATGGCGTTTGGCAGAATACCACACAGCGTATTGAAGCCATCAACGTAAGAGGTGGTGACGTGGTATATGATACCGTAGCCTACACTATTTTCGGACCGGTGATGTATGACGAAAGTTTTTCCACTGATTTTTCAAAAAGCAGGAACCTGGCTGTACGCTGGGTGGCGCATGACCCGAGTAATGAAGGGATGACGTTCTATAAACTCAACCGGGCAAAGAATTATGCTGACTATGAAGACGCCATCAAAACATTTGATTGCCCCGGGCAGAATTTTGTCTTTGCTTCCAAAACAGGTGATATTGCCATCTGGCAACAGGGCAAATTCCCGGCCCGCTGGGAACGGCAGGGTGTGTATGTTATGCCCGGCGAAGACAACAGCTATATGTGGCAGGGTTTTATACCACAGGGGGAGAACCCGCATGCATTGAACCCGGAACGTGGATTTTTGGAAAGTGCCAACCAGCGGCCTGCTGATTCAGCCTATCCTTATTTTATTCCCGGAAGTTATATTACCCCCAGGGGGATAACAATTGAGAACAAACTGGCAGCGATGAACGGCATCACCCCGGATGATATGAAGAAACTCCAGTATGATTATTTCAACACCCTGGCGGAAGATGCATTGCCTGTTCTGCTTAAGTATGTGCAGGAGGCAGACCTGACACCGGCTTCCAAAAAATACCTGGCCATGGTCAGAAGCTGGGACTTCTATGCTACCCCGGATTCAAAAGGACAAACGATTTACCAATGCTGGTGGGATAGTACGGAAGCAGCGATCTGGAAAGACGATATAACAAAAGTGACACCACAAGCTCCCTGGCCGGAAGAGCAGACCACGATGGAGTTATTGAAAAAGGATTCAGCACTCCTCTTTATTGATGACATCAATACTCCTGAAAAGGAAACTTTATTTGATATTGTTACCAGTGCCCTGAACAAGGCAGCAACCAACCTGTCCGAAAAAGAAGCGGCCGGGAAACTGGAATGGTCGAAATTCAAAAACCCGACTGTTTATCATTTGCTGAAAGATGCATTGCTTCCTTTTGCAAGAACGGGATTACCAGTGGGGGGAAATGGTAATATCATTAATGCAGTTACACATAGTCATGGACCCAGCTGGCGGATGATCGTTCATTTAACAGCGACGACTGAAGCCTATGGTGTATACCCGGCAGGACAAAGCGGGAACCCGGGCAGTAAGTACTATGACAGCTTTGTAGACACCTGGGCTGAAGGAAAATACTATCCCCTTTGGTTTATGCGGGAAGGAGATAAAACGGATAAGAAGGTGAAATGGGTCATGAAGTTTGCCAAAGGATAAGTAAACAACTCTTCATTTATTAATCAACTGATATGAAATTTTTAGTTGCCACTATATTAACAGCATTACTGGCTTTTGTCAGCGGCTTATATTTTCCCTGGTGGGGTATTGCCGTGGCTGCATTCCTCATCGCCCTTTTAGTTCACCAGAAAGCGGTGAAAGCATTCTTTGCAGGATTCCTTGCTGTTTTTTTGTTGTGGGCCGGGTTGGCCTGGTGGATTGATAGTAAGAATGAAAGTTACCTTTCTCAGAAAGTGGCTTCATTGCTTCCGCTGGGAGGAAATACTATTCTCCTGATCTTACTGACCGCGTTGATTGGTGCATTAGTAGCGGGGTTTGGCGCCATGACCGGAAGTTTTCTGCGTTCTTCCAACAAACGGTCTTCGTGAAAATAGTTCAGTCAGGAAAAACTTGCTATCTTATAAATTATTACTCCCGCAGTTAACGGAAACTATGCAGAAAGCTCTCGTAAGTTTTTTCTTTTTATTAACCGGCCTTAATTCCTTTTCACAAAAGGTGTCTGGTTTAATCACTGATTCTGAGGGTAAGCCTGTTCCATTTGCTTCCGTTTTCATCAAAGGAACATCCAGGGGTACGAATGCCAATAGCGAGGGCAAATATTTTTTTGAACTGGAGCCCGGCCAGTATACGCTGGTCTGCCAGCATGTGAATTTTAAAAAGGAGGAAAAGGTCGTCGTTTGCGGCAAGGATGATATTGAACTAAATTTCAAACTCAGCCAGCTGGAAGTAACCTTAGGGGAGGTGATCATTAAAAGCGGCGAGGACCCGGCTTATGAGATCATCCGCAACACGATTAAGAAAAGAACCTTTTACCAGGAGCAGCTGAATAGATTTCAATGCCAGGTATACACCAAAGGACAGTTGCGGGTACGTAATTATCCCAAACGGTTCTTTGGTAAAAAAGTGGATTTTGAAGACGGGGATACCAGCAAGCAAAAAATGCTTTATCTATCGGAAACCATCTCTAAATATTCAGTGAATAAACCCGCTAAGGAAAAGGTGGAAGTCATCTCTTCAAAAGTCAGCGGGCAGAGCGATGGGTATGGGTTGAGTGCTCCACAGTTCTTCTCTTTTTATGATAACAATATTTTTATCGGCAATAATCTCAATCCCCGTGGATTTATTTCGCCGGTCGCCGACAATGCACTGAATTTCTACCGCTATAAATTTGAAGGTACTTTTTACGAGGATGGAAGAGAAGTAAGCAGGATCAGGGTTAGTCCCCGCCGTAAATTTGAGCCGCTATTTAGTGGTATCATCAATATCGTGGAAGATGAATGGAGAATACATTCTGTACAATTATTGCTGACCAAAGAATCACAGATGGAACTGATCGATTCTTTGCAGGTGGAACAATTGTACCGGCCGGTAACTAATGAAGTATGGGCCATTGGCAGCCAGGTCATTTATCCTGCGGCTAAAATATTAGGGTTTGATGTGTATGGCAGTTTTGTGAATATTTATTCGGATTTCATCGTTGATCCAACCTTTGACAAAAAATATTTCACCAGTACCGTTCTTAAATACACCGACAGCTCCAATAAAAAAACAGCTGATTACTGGGAAGAAGCCAGGCCCATTCCTTTACAGGCGGATGAAGTATTTGATTACCGGAGAAAAGACAGCCTGGAGCAATTGCGCAGAGATCCCGGCTATCTTGATTCATTAGAAAGGATCAGGAACAAACTGAATATTTTCGGTGCATTGTTTTTTGAACAAACATATCTTGCCGAAAGCAAACGAACATCTTTCAGTTTTCGCCCTATTACAGAACAGGTCAGTTTTAACCCGGCGGAAGGGTGGGTGATCAATACCGGTGCCACCTGGACCAAACGGATCGACAGTAATGCCTACAGCCGGAAGAGTATTTCCATAGCACCCAACCTTCGTTACGGGTTTACCAATAAACATTTCAATGCGCATCTTACCGTTACATACAATTTTGGAAACAAGAATGCATCTTCTTTAGCCTTGTCGGGTGGCAAACGGATTTTCCAGTTCAATAATTACAGCCCCATAGGCCCGAGGGGAAATTCATTGTCCTGCCTGCTGGGAGAGAATAACCGGATGAAAACCTACGAAGCCATTTATTTCCGTGGTAGTTATAATGAAGGTATCGGTAATGGATTTGCCTGGACGGTGGCTTTCCAGTACCAGGACAGGATGCCATTGGAAAACAAAACGGATTATACCTGGCGGGATCGTAAGAACGTGGAATACACTCCCAACTATCCCAATGAGCTGGTGTCACAAAACATCACCCGGCACCAGGTGTTTTTAGCATTAGCAAGATTGACCTGGCAACCTGGTACCCGTTATATTGAATTACCTGACCGTAAGATCAATATAGGGTCGAAGTACCCGGTGTTCACCTGGCAGTATATCCGCAGCATTGATAATTTCCTCGGCAGTGATGGTGATTTCAGCAAATGGGCTTTCCGCATAAAAGATGATATTAATTTAAAACTGGCGGGACGTTTCAGTTACCGGTTAGGTATTGGTGGGTTTTTGGATACTAAACGAATTCAATTACCCGACTACCAGCATTTCAATGGTAACCTTTCCACCTTTGCTACTGAATTCCTGAACAGTTTCCAGTTGTTGCCATTGTACAGGTTCAGTAATATTTCAAACTTTTATTCACTGGCGCATATTGAGCATAATTTCGCCGGCTTTCTTACTAATAAGATACCCGGTATCCGGAAACTGAATCTTTATTTGGTTGTCGGTGCCAATGGTTTCTATATTGATAAGAATACGAACTATTACGAAGCTTTTGCCGGCTTTGATAATATCTTCAAGCAGTTCAGGATCGATTTTGTACATGGCTTCCTCGATGGCAAGACTTATAAAAGTGCATTCCGGATTGGTTTCCGCCGCTCCCTGCGCCCAAGAGGAGATGACTGGCCATAACAGAACTCTGTTATACGTTCAGGAGGCTATGAGTAAACGCTTTTTCAACCCCTTTTCACTTTTCCTCTCTTAGCTTATCTTTGCCCCGCTTTAAGAATTTTGCTCAACCTGCAATTGAGGTTCTTTAGCTGAACTAAAATTCAAAACATGGCACAATTACACAACCGCATCTCCCGCCGGGAGCTGAAGGGACGTATTCAGCAAGACCCGACCCCAAGGACAACCATTTCCTTCTATTGTTATTTTAAGATCGCAGAACCTGCTGTATTCCGCAACCAGTTGTATAAAGATCTGAAAGAAATGGGCCTGCTCGGCCGTATTTATATTGCCGAAGAAGGTATCAATGCACAGGTAAGTATTCCAACCGCTAACCTGGAGGAGTTCAGGACTTATTTATATGCCATCGAACCGCTGAATGGATTACGGTTGAATGTGGCGGTGGATGATGACGGTAAATCATTTTATGTGCTGGATATAAAAGTGAGAAAGAATATTGTGGCGGATGGGATCAGTGATCCATCGTTTGATATGGCCAACCGGGGCAAGTATGTAAATGCGGAACAATTCAACCAACTGACCAATGACCCCGATACGGTCATCATTGATATGCGGAATCACTATGAATTTGAAGTGGGCCATTTTGAAAACGCCATCGAAGTGCCCAGTGATACCTTCCGGGAACAATTACCCATGGCCGTGGACATGATGAAAGCGGATAAGGACAAAAATATCATCATGTATTGCACCGGTGGCATCCGCTGTGAAAAAGCATCAGCGTATATGCTGCATCAGGGATTTAAAAATGTATTTCACCTGGAAGGCGGCATCATTCATTATACCAACCAGGTAAAAGAAAAAGGATTGGCCAATAAATTCCATGGGAAGAATTTTGTGTTTGATCAGCGATTGGGTGAACGTATCACGGAAGAGATCATTGCCAAATGTCATCAATGCGGTAAGCCGGCCGATACACATGTGAACTGTGTGAATGATGCCTGCCACCTCTTATTTATTCAATGTGATGAATGCAAAGAAAAATTTGAGAACTGTTGCAGTAAAGAATGCCAGGATTTCATCCATTTACCGGAAGAAGAACAAAAGAAACTCCGTTCAGGTGTGGATAAGGGACGCAATGTCTTCAATAAATCAAAAGCTAAGTTGCAGGAAACGATCCGGAAAATACGTTAGTAAAACCCTTTCCCGCTGGTTACCAGCTTTCTATCCATAGCAGATATAAAATTTTGAATAGGTGAAATCCGGCCAAACCCATTTGTCGTATTTCTAGTTGTACCCGTTTTTCAGATCCGCCATCCTTTGAAACCACCCGTATTAGTATCCGTATCCTGCTGAAGGCCTATTCACGAACCAAACCGTACCGTACTATGAAAGAATTATTACAATTCTTCAGCAGCCTTTTTTTGTCAATCAGGTCCATCGGGGTAACTCCCGGCATGGATGAATACGAGAAACGCAAGCTTTCTGTATTCAATGTACTGAATGCAATGGGAATGTTGAATGGTATCATCATTCCCATTGCCGGTTTGTTCAATGATGACCAGTTACCGGCACTGGCCTGGGTGGTGGCTTGTTCGCCTGCTATCATCAGTTTTATTGTTTTGCTGGGTAATCACCTGCGTCATTATGAAATGGCCAGGGTGTATTATTTTATTTTTTACCCGGTAATGACCAGCCTGGTATATGCAGCCAACCTGGACCTGGGTATCGAACTCTTCTTTGTTTTTTATGCCGTGCTGGCAGTTTTCCTGATGAAGAAAACGGTGAATGTTATTCTTGCGCTGGCTTTGTCGATGTCTTTATACTTTATTGTGTTTGTACTGACACAGCGGTATGAATATAAGTTAGTCACTGCCAATTATGGATTTTACATTTTTAACCAGGCTCTGGCCATCATTTTTATTTTTGTCAGCCTTTATATGTTCAAAAAAGAAAACAATGGTTACCAGTTTCGTTTATTGAGAAGAAACAGTGAACTGGAAGAGAGTAAGCAGGCGATCGAGGTCCAAAAAAGAGAAATTGAATTCAAGGCCCGGCAATTAGAAAAGCAAACGGCTGAGCTGAAGGAACTGGATAGTTTAAAAAATAAGCTCTTTTCTGTTATTGCCCACGACCTGAAGACACCGATGTATGCATTGCGCAATATGTTCCGTAATGCACAGAAATATGATATCCCCGGCAACGAGCTCAAACTGATGATACCTGATGTGGTCACCGACCTGAATTATACCACCGGACTGATGGAAAACCTGCTGCAATGGGCCAAGAGCCAGATGCAGGCAGATGCTATGAAGCCACAGATGCTGGATGTAGCGCAATTAATTAAAGAAGTGATGCAGTTATTGCGGTTGCAGGCTGATTCAAAAAAAGTGTACCTGGAAATGAAGATCGAATCGCCGGTATATATTTATGCCGACAAAGACATGGTGAATCTTGTACTAAGAAATCTTTTATCCAATGCCATTAAGTTTACGCCGGAAGAAGGGCATATCTATATCGGGGCCAACCCGGCTGATTCATTTGTAGAAGTGTTTGTGGAAGATACCGGCACCGGTATGAATGAAGAGACCCTGCAAAAAATTAACGCTAATAATTATTTTACCAGTAAGGGTACGGCTAATGAGGCCGGTACCGGTCTCGGTCTGATGCTCTGCAAAGAATTTCTTGCGAAGAACGGGGGAAAGATGTTTGTGGAAAGTGAACCCGGCAAAGGCAGTGTATTCTCTTTTACCTTACCGGGTATGAATTGATACTCGCCTAATCGTTGATCCATTTGATACAAACCGGCTTGCTGACCTTAATTCTTTTTCCGGTATCAGTCAGCAGACCCGTTGCATGATCAATGCTGAATACAACGATCTCATCGCTGTTTTGGTTAGCCACCAGAAAAAAATTACCTGAGGGATCGAAATTGAAATTACGGGGCGTTTTTCCCAATACGGGCTGGTGACCCGCAAGCCGTAACATACCTGTCGTTTCATTAACCGAGAAAATTGCGATGGTATTCGATTCACCACGGTTGCTGGCGTATAAAAATTTACCATCCGGCGATACATGAATATCGGCACTGCCAATTACGCCATTGAAATCGCCGGGAAGGGCAGAGATGTTCTGGATCAGGGTAAGCGTTCCTTTGTAATAACTGTAGGCGGAAATACTGCCGGTCAGTTCCTCCATGAGGTAAGCAAATTTGCCGGAGGGAGTAAAATCAAAATGCCGGGGGCCTGCACCTGCTTCCACCATTTGAAAAGGAATTTTTGCCGGGGCCACTTTCCCATTCTTTGCATTGAAGGAATAGATCATCAGTTTATCAATACCAAGATCGGGAACAAACAAATATTTATTGTCTTTACTTAATACGGTGGCATGCACATGCGGGGCCTGCTGCCTGTCAGCATTAACACTGTAACCTTCATGCTGAATACTGGTGACGGCAGAATCTAATGCACCATTTTTATTGATCCTGTTAACAGAAAAATTACCACTGCTGTAATTGCCTGTTAACAGCCATTTTCCATTATTGCTGACGGTAACATAGCAGGGATGATTTCCTTTGGAAGGCTGTTGGTTTACAAAGGAAAGTTTACAGGTTGTTTTATCAAAGCTGTATGAACTGATATGCCCCGGGGCATCTTCATTCACTGCAAACACAAATTTTTGGTCCGGGGAAATAGCCAGGTAAGAAGGATTGGAAGATTTGATGCTGCTTTCCAAAATGCTTTCACCGGTCGCTGTATTGAATTTATATACATAGATGCCTTCACTGCTGCCGGAAGTATACGTACCGACGAGCAGATGAGCTTCTTTAGTTTGTGAAAAAGAGATAGAGGATACCAGTATTACTGTAACAAGGAGTTGGAATTTTTTCATGCCTCAAATTACAAACTTGTCACTTAACCGGGTTGGTAATTATTTATATCAATGGATGACCCAGCAGGGCCTGCCAGTACAGCAGCAAAACAAATAAAACATAAACTATACTGCTGAGCATGATCTGCATTTTAGTTCTTGCCAAATAATATCCGGCGAGGGGCAGTACCTGTAATGCATGCATCCCTGTGAAATGGGCCACCCGGAGATCGCCATATAAGGTACTCCAGTTTAAAACCGGTAAACCATCTTCACCATCGGGGCCTCCAACAGAATGGGCTAATTGTGCCGCCATCTGCCCGCCTTCAAAAGCAAAGATGACAAAGAGCAATAATCCAAGCCTGATGCCCCATATATAACCTGGCGGCAGCATGATGGGAAATTCTTTTTGTTTAAAGAACAGGTAAGTGATGTAAGCCGTCCACACCGTGAAAATAAGGATGGCAACACCCATGATATTGAAAAGTATACCGTCCAACGATGTGCTGATATTGAAATGGGAAGTAACAGCTCTTGTCGCCTGCCCATTAATGATCACTAACTCCACCAGCATGGTGATCACGGTCACTATACTATACCTTCTTACTTGTTTTTGATTCGTAAGATACACCAGGTACCAGGCCATGGTCCAGCAAACAATACCAATCGATAAAAAAAACTTGGTGGGTTTGATCCAGCGGTTGATACCCATGATCTCAACGGTATCCAATTGCGAAAGAAGGATCGTTACGATGGTTCCGCAAAAATTGAACAACCCGAAATAGTACAGGATCGCATTGCGGCTTTTTAACCGGATGAAGAAGGAGGCTACAATGCCGGTGTTTTCTTTGGTATGAATGATTTTTTCAGCCACGATCAATAATTTTCAGCAAAGTAGTTTCTTGTTTTGATGGTCCTGACCAGCAGGTATACAAGTAAACCCACCGGCCCGAGCATAAAAGTGAGCAGGAGGCAGGGCAGCAATATCCAGTGACTGATGCCATATTTCATCGCATTTCTTTTGATCCAGGTACCTGTCAGCAGATCAAAAGCCAAATAATGTACCCAGCCTGCGGTAACCAATGCTTTATCGGCAAATAAATTCATCACTCCGTCCAATGAACCGAAGTCGCCCATATTGGAAAAGCTGAAATGCGAAAAGATCAGCCAGGCATATACGATGGCTAGCAAAGTAATGATGATGCCGATTAAAAGCTTATCCGTATTAAACCAGAAAGGGCTGAGAAAAAGAAGCAGTAACCAGCCGGTCATAGCAATACTGCTGCAATATTGAAAAATAGCTTCAGGAGTCATGAGGATTTATTTCTCCTAAGCTAAGCAGAATGTACTTATGCGGAAAGTTTTTTGAGGCATTCGTTGATGCGGCGGATAGTTTCTTCATCCTCCAGTTTTTCGGGCACAAAACTTTTGCCGGTTACTTTTTCGTACAGCTCAATATAACGTTGCGAGATCGTATTCACCCATTCATCACTCATCAGCGGAACGGTTTGTCCTTCCTTGCCCATAAAATTGTTAGCGATCAGCCATTCCCTGACAAATTCTTTGCTCAATTGTTTTTGCCGTTCGCCGGTAGCTTGTCTTTCTTCAAAACCATCCGCATAAAAATAACGGGAAGAATCAGGGGTATGAATCTCGTCCATCAGGTAAATCGTATCACCGATCTTGCCAAACTCATACTTGGTATCCACCAGTATCAATCCCTGTTTAGCGGCAATTTCTTTTCCCCGGGCAAATAACCGCAGGGTATAATCTTCCAGTATTTTCCAGTCTTCTGCACTGGCCAGGCCTTGTGCAATGATCTCTTCTTTACTGATATCCTCATCATGTCCTTTGGATGCCTTGGTGCTGGGGGTGATGACCGGGTGGGGGAAATAGTCATTTTCTTTCAACCCTTCGGGCAGGGGCACGCCGCAAAGGGTTCTTTTGCCGGATGCATAAGTGCGCCAGGCATGCCCGGTCAGGTTGCCGCGGACCACCATTTCTATTTTGAAAGGCTGGCATCTTTTGCCGATGGAAACGTTGGGGGCCGGTACTTCTGCCAGCCAGTTGGGGCAAATATCACGGGTGGATGCCAGCATCCAGGCGGCGATTTGGTTCAGCACCTGCCCTTTAAAAGGGATGGGGCGGGGCAGGATGACATCAAAAGCCGAGATCCTGTCCGAAGCGACCATCACCAGCCAATCATTGCCAATACTGTAAACATCCCGTACTTTGCCGCTGTAAAACCCGGTCTGGCCGGGAAAAGAAAATGAAGCCATAACCGAAAGTAATAAGGGTTCAAAAATAAGCCAGCTAATGACCCTTCCAAGATTTCAACAAATTATCCCTTTCTCCCTAAAAATTAAATTTTTAGATAAAAATTACAATGCTTATTTTTCCGTCAAATTCCAAAATTAAAACTGCCAATTTATGAGAAAAAGCTACCGCTTTTTAGCTGCCCTGATGATGGCTGTCCTCTTTTCGCTTGCTGCCCATGCCCAAACAGTTACCGTATCAGGCACTGTCCGTAATAGCATTTCCAAAGATGCAGTTCCTGCCGTATCTGTTATGATTAAAGGAACGAGCCAGGGTACATTCACCAATTCGGATGGTGAATTCAGCCTGAATGTTGCCAAACTTCCCATTGTACTTATTTTCAGCTCGGTCAACTATGACAGTTATGAAGTAACTGTCAGTGATGCGACCGCCAAACTCGAAGTTGATTTTAAACCTAATACAACGCTTGGACAAGAGGTGGTGGTTTCGGCCAGCCGTGTTCCCCAGCGTATTTTGGAAGCACCGGTAACTATCGAAAGAATGAGTGGTGCTAACCTGCGCAATATTGCTGCTCCCAGTTATTATGAAGCGATCACCAACCTGAAAGGGGTGGATATGCATACGGCCAGTCTTACTTTCCGTACCGTTACCACCCGTGGTTTTGTAAGCAGTGGTAACACCCGTTTGAACCAACTGATCGACGGAATGGATAACCAGGCACCTGGTTTGAACTTTTCTGTTGGTAGTATCGTTGGTTTAACAGAGCTGGATGTTGATAATATTGAAATGCTGTCAGGTGCCTCTTCTGCACTCTATGGTTCCGGTGGTATGAATGGTACCATCCTGATCAACAGCAAAAATCCTTTCAAATACAAAGGACTTAGTGTAAACGTAAAGCAGGGTATCATGCATGTGGACGGCAAGCAGCGGAAAGCAGCTCCTTATTCTGACTGGAGTTTCCGTTGGGCCAATACAATAGGAAAGAGCAAAAAATTCGCTATCAAACTGGCGGGTCAGCTGACAAGAGGAAGCGACTGGCAGGCGGATGATTTCAGGAATAAATCACAGGTTGGTGTGCTGAGTAAAGTGGTGGGTGGTAATCGTACGAATGACCCCAACTACAATGGTATTAATGTATATGGTGATGAAGCCAGCACTACCATGGCAGGTTTCTCACAAGTGGTAATGGCGCAGGTAAGAGCAGGTCTCTTACAGGCAACTGGTGGTACGGTTGATATTGCTGCTATTGCCAATAACTATTTTACCGCAATCGGCAATCCAACCTATCCTACCAATGCACAGATCGCCGGATTTGTTGGGTTATTCCCTCCCGGAGCTGCACAGACTGCTGCCCAGCAATTTGCTCCCTTCTATGTGGGTACCCGTAATAACTACTTCGGTTCACAAAGTGTTTCAAGAACCGGGTATGAAGAAAAAACATTAGTTGATTACAATACGATCAATGCCAAATTCACCGGTGCTCTTCATTACAAGATCACGGAGAATATTGAAGCTTCTCTTAATTCCTACTTCGGTACCGGTACTACTGTTTATACAGGTGCTGACCGTTATTCCCTGCGCAACCTGAAAATTGCACAACATAAACTGGAAGTACGGGCTAAGAACTGGTTTGTCCGTGCTTATACCACCCAGGAAAATGCAGGTGAATCTTATAACAGCACTGCATTGGGTGTTTACGTTAACAGCTTATGGAAACCCAATGCTACCTGGTTCTCCCAGTATGTTGGAACATTTGCTGAAACAAGAAGACAGGCTGGTGGTGCTATCAGTGATGCACAAATTCACTTGTCTGCCCGTGCTGCTGCTGATGTTGGCCGCTTGCTTCCCGGTACTGCAGCTTTTGAGGCTGCTGCCAAAGCAGGACGCAGCACCCCTATTAAAAACGGTGGTGCCTTATTCCTCGATAAATCTGACCTCTGGGCTGGTGAAGCACAGGTGAATGTATCGGATGCCCTCGGCTTCTCTGATAAAGTGGAAGTAATGGCCGGTGTGCAGTGGAAACAGTGGGTAATGAATTCCCAGGGAACTTTGTTTGCTGATACTACTGGTCCTATTAAAATCAACGAGACCGGCGGTTACCTGCAACTCCGCAAAAAATTACTCAATGATGTACTGACACTGACCGGTGCCATCCGTTATGATAAACAAACCAATTTTGATGGCCGCTGGACGCCCCGTATCACCGCTGTGATCAAAGTGGCGAAGGATAACAATATCCGTTTGTCTTTCCAGACAGCATATCGTTTCCCTACCAACCAGAACCAATATATCAACCTGGTTACCGGTGCCGGTGTGCTGATCGGTTGTTTACCTGAGTTCCAGTCTTATTATGGCCTGAACTCAACCAACAACCCTGCTTATACTGCAGAGAGTATTATTGCTGCAAGGGCTACACTGGATGTAACCAAACTTGTAAGATCAACCTTTACCCCGGTGAAACCTGAAACCGTAAGTTCTTACGAGATCGGTTACAAAGGTCTTTTAGGCAAGAAACTGTTAGTTGATGCGTATGCTTACTACAGCCAGTACAAAGACTTTTTGGCTACCATTGGTGTAGGTCAGTCTAACCAGTTTGCAGCACCTTCTCCGGCTCACCTGTTATCTTCCTTTACGACTACCAACTTCTCCTATATCCAAAACACAACTGGTGTGGTGAAAGCTATGGGTTGGGGTATTGGTTTGGAATACCAGCTTATTAAGAATTATACCATCTATGGTAACGTATTCTCTGATGACCTGCGTGATGCACCGACCGACCTGGTTACTTTCTTCAATGCACCAAAGTACAGGGTGAACGTGGGTCTGCGTAATGATAATGTGTACAAAAACATTGGTTTCAATATCGTGGCCAAATGGCAGGACAATAACTACTACGAAGGCACTTTCGTGAGTGGCACACTGCCTTATTTTACCTGGGTGGATGCACAGGTAAGCTATCGCCCGGCTGGTACCAAGAGCACTTTCCGCATCGGCGGCACCAACCTGGGTAATAACTATTACCGCACTGGTTTCGGCAGCCCTGCAGTGGGTGGCTTGTACTACCTGAGCTATGGCTACAATTTATTCTAAGCAAATTGGGTTTACTAAGTATAAGGCCTCCGTTAAAACGGAGGCCTTCTTTTTTGGGTGGGTGTTTGAACAAAAATAAAGCATTCAAGGCCATGGTTCGTGTCTTCACGAACCATGAAAGAGGGATGCTTGAACAAAAAGAAAGCCCGGTTCCTGTCTTCACGAACCGGAATTATTAATTTTAGGAATGCCGGACGATCCCTTTGCCTATAAGCGAAAATCATACATGGAGATCGGTGAAGTCTTCTTCTGGACTGCCACGATCCATCAATGGCAGCACTTGTTATGGGAAGACAGGTACAAGGACGTTATTATCAGTTCACTGGACTATTTAAGCAAAGCCGGGAAAATTGATGTGTATGCATTTGTTATTATGCCGAACCATATTCATTTAATCTGGAAAACAAATGCATTGAACGGTAAAGAAACAGCGCAAGGTTCCTTTCTCAAGTATACGGCTCATGCATTTGGGAAAATGCTTCGCCAGGATGAGAAACTGGGTTTATACAAAGTGGAGGCAGCCAATAAAAAGCATGAGTTCTGGCAGCGGGATTCACTGGGCGTACATTTGTACAGCCGGGACGTGGCTTTACAAAAACTGAAGTATATTCATAATAACCCGTTGGCGGAACATTGGCAGTTGGCAAAAGATCCGTGTGAGTACAGGTATTCATCAGCGGGGTATTACGAATTGAATGAAAAGATTTTTTCGTTTTTAAAGGATTTGTGGGAAGTGATTTAGGTGGTTCGTGGGGACACGAACCACGGCATAGGAGGCCTTCTTTTTTGGGGAGGGTGGAGTAAATTGTGGAGTAATGTGGTTGATGTCCGTGAACAAAAAGGAAAACCCGAGGGGATACGAACCACGGCAATAGATGTTACTTTTCATATAAAATTTACACTATGAAACTAGTTGGTATTTTAAAAGAATATGAGCCAGGGTTAATTAAGGTAGGAAAATCACTAACAGAATTCCATAAAGGGCCGAAGGCTAGTGTAAATAATTTAGATAAAATCATTTATTATTTGGATAGTAATCAATCAATAATCTCCTTTTTACATAACATATTTGTGAATGGCAAGCCTATTGGGTCATTAATAATTTATACTGACGGTAAGTGGATATGGCCAAGCTATCTTAAATACTTCTTAAAAGAAGGTTATTTTTCTCTTTTGCCTGATGATTTTATTGGTCACATCAAAAAAAATGAATTTAAAGCCCCTTTGATTGGTGAAAATGAAATAAAGGAAGCACAGATGTACTATAAGAATGTATATATATGATTCTTTTTCCTGCCCAGAATCTTCCGGCAGGGGTAGTAGTAAAAAAAACAGCGGATACTCTGGGAGATAGATGAAGGGGATAAATAAAAAAAGATAACAGAAAAGGGTACAACCAGGCCCGGAGTATATGGGGAGATTCGGCGCTGAGAAGGGCGGAGAGGGGATGAGACTCCAGGCAGGAAAAGGATAGAAACAGTTGCTAAACAATTGGGGTCTGGTAATGTTGAAATAACTAAAGAGAAATAGATTTTTATATGTTTATATTTATTGCATTTATTCTTTTTTTTTATGTTCATTTTTTTTGGAGTCAAAAAATATATTCTCGGAATTATTTTTTTATTTTTTTAATTATCTCATTAATTATTCCATTCGTTTCTTTTGTGAAAATGACTGAGAAGGATCAATGGTTTAAAGAAATGACGCTGACATTAATCAGTTTGTTTCATCTCATTCTTCTTTTAATTGTCAAAATCTTTTATAAACTCATTAACGATTTTCTGGTTAGGAAGAATTTACTTAAGCGAATATATTTAGGTAAACAGTTTACATATGTTCAATGGGATAGCGAGGTAACTGAAATCGAGGACTGGTGGGATAATCAGATTGCAACAAAACCCTCATGGTTGGATTATTTTATTACCTATTGTTTATTATTTTTTCCACTTTTAATAGCAGTAGTACTTAAAAAGTGGATTTTGTAATGCTTTTTCCCTGCCCTATACTCTACTTCCCAGCTTTGATCAACGCCAAAGAAAAACCGGTTGAGACTATAGGAGATAGATGAGCAGAGTAAGTAAAATAGGTGGTGACAGCCAAAAGATACCTGAAAAGAAGAGATGTATCTTATAACAGGCATTGAAGCAGAGCGAAATAAGAAAAGTTAATACGGCAAGTAGTTCTGTTGTTTTTGAAATAAAAGTTCTTTTTCCTGCCCAGCGTCTCCCGCAGGGGTTGGTGGTAAAGGAAAACCAGCGGGGACTCTGGGGATAGATGAAGGGGATAAATAAAATACGATAACAGAAAAGGGTATAACCAGGCCCGGAGTCCATGGGGAGATTCGGCGCTGAGAAGTGCGGAGAGGGGATGAGACTCCGGGCAGGAAAAATGTCTACTTATCTTTACTTATGAATAGATTTTTTCAGATAATACTAGTGCTATTTCTTTGTTCATGCGCAAATAAGAACGAGTCAGAAGATGTAGTACGCAGGGTTTTGGATTATGAAGAGAAAGGAGAGTTTAATCAAGCATTAAAATTAATTAATGAAGCCGTGCGAATGGATTCCCTAGCTCCAACTCACTTTATTATTAGAGGCAACATTTACTTGGACTTATACGACACTAATTCTGCTTTTACCGATTTTACTAAGGCAATTTATTTGGAACCTCAAAATACATCGGCACTCTTTCACAAGGGACTAGTGTTTTCAATGAAGGCAAAAGAAGACTCTGCGGTGTTTTATTACAATTTGGCTTTAAATACCAAGGAAAGTGGAGGTTTTTTGGTTAGAAAAGTTCACGAGAATAATGTTGAACAACCATACGATGTTTCAATTGAGATAATTCGCTATTACAGAGCGATGTCGTATGTGGCATTACAATCTTACGGACTTGCTTTAAGTGATTTGTATTATTCATTAGAGTATCAATATGAAGAAGCCGAATGTCAGTACTATATTGGTACTATACTTATTAAGCAAGGGAATCGCTTAACAGGCTGCGATTATCTCAAGAAGTCTGTAGCAAATGGATTAAAAGATGGCGAAAAATACTTGAGTAAGTATTGCAAGTGATAAATTCTTTTCCTTACCATTGGTTGGTGCTTATAAGCAAAAGAAGATCCCTATTCTTACCCCAGCGTCTTCATCACCTGGCCAATCCGGTAACCATTATGATAGACCTGCATGGTGTAATCACCCTTTTTGTAATGTTCCGGTGTGAGTGAGAACAGCATTTGTTTCTGTTCGCCTTTTTCATAATCAAATTTGATCTTCAGGGTGTATTCCCGTTTGCCTTCTCCTTTGGTGTCCATAGTGCGGGATTCCCAGACCGGGCTTTGCAGCACTTCACCATCCGGGCCGGTAATGATCACATAGACCTCGGCATTGCTATACTGGTTCACATTATTCTGCAATAAAAAAGAGAGAACGAATTTTTCGGCTTTTTTAGCCTGCGTGGTTTCGATTTCTTTCCCGCTTTTCACGGCCATCGCAGTCAGCCGCAGTTCAGAAGCCACAAATACGGAAGCCAGGTTGATCTTTTCCCGCAGGGCCCTGTTCTCTTCATCCACTTTGGCCATATTCTGTTGCAGGCTGCTCATATTCCCGTTCAGTTGTTCCATCAGTCCCGTCAGTCTTTTCTTTTCGTCTTCCATGGAATTGTTCTTCGACCGCAGCTCATCCACGAGCAATTGCAGTTCACTTATTTTGAGCCGGGCCAAGGTCAGTTCTTCTTTGGTCACACCCCGTTTGCCGAGTATTGCATTGATCTCGCTGCGCAGGTTTTTGATCTGGGCCATTTTAGCGCCGAGTTCAGTTTGCAGGGAGCTCACATTGCTGCTGGCGGAATCTAGTTTGAGGTCCAGGTCAGTGATGGTAACCGCATATATCTTTTGAAGGGAATCCTTCACGGCTTCTGCCACGGCAATGGAATCTTTGATATAGACCTCTGTTCTCCGTTTGCTGTATTGGGTCTTGTCATAGAGGTGATAGACCCAGGTAAAAACAAGGCCGGTGGACAGCAATACCAGTAACAACGACTTCATATCTCTCATCGGGTTTCCCTCGTTGGTTTTAGCGTTCAAACTAAGGATTATCTGCCGTTGACGCTTAAAAAAGAGTCCACAATGTGGAAAACCGGTGAACAGTGAGGACGGAGGAGGCCTGTAAAATAGCAGCCCTGCCAGTAAGTAATCTACCGGCAGGCCGCTTGCAGAGGATCATCAGGCTATACGCCGGCTTTCTTCAATATGGATTCCAGGGGACAGAATTTGGTAAAGGAGGATTGAAGCAGGTTCAACCCCACAAAGGCGCCGAGTAAGAGCCAGTTGGTATGGACAAAATATGCCAGTGCAATACTGGTCAATACCAACGTGCCTGCCACGGCCCGGATTATTCTTTCTCTCATGTGTTTTATTTTATGGTAAATAATTAGAGTCTTCCACCGGCAGGATAAAAGCCCGGATAGGAAACCGGTTACCGGCTTCTTCGTTATAGGTTTTTATCAGCCGCATGGCTTCAGCCGCCGTATCCCCGCTGGTAAAGCTGAACAGGATGAGTGAATCATATTCACCGTCTTTGTTGCCAAACCAGTCGTCCAGCAGGTTCATATCATGTTCATCCTTTACACCGGTGGTTTCACTCACACTGAAGACTTTGACCCTGGCTTCATGAAAGATCTTCATCACATCGGTTTTAAAATCCTGCAGGCAGGTTACAAAAAGTAGTTTCATATATTAATCGTTTGCGGGTTGTACATCTGTTGTTTGTTTCTTCGCATATTTTTTCTTCAGCATTTTATAATAGAGCAGGGGCACCACTAATAAAGTGAGAAAGGTGGAAGTGATGGTTCCGCCCATCAGGGAAATGGCCAGTCCCTGGAAGATGGGATCAAATAAAATGATCACGGCTCCCAGTACCACCGCACCGGCTGTCAGCAGGATCGGGGTGGTACGCACAGCTCCTGCTTCAATGATGGCCTGCTTTAAGGGAATACCCTCTTTGAGGCGGATATCAATAAAGTCAATTAATAGTACAGAGTTCCGCACCATCACCCCGGCGAGTGCAATAAAACCGATCATGGAAGTGGCGGTAAAGAAAGCTCCCATCATCCAGTGGCCTAATACGATTCCCACTAATGAAAGCGGTATTGCTGCGAGCATCACTAAGGGCACAGTAAAATTCTGGAACCAGCCCACGATCAGCATATAGATGATAACGATCACCACCACGAAGGCGATACCGAGGTCACGGAACACTTCATAAGTGATCTGCCACTCACCATCCCATTTCAGGGAAAAATTATCTTCAAACTCCGGTTGCTGTGTATATTCTTCGTTCAATAAGTATCCTTCTGGTAATTGAATATTCTTCAAACTGTCTGAAATATTCATCATGGCATAGGAGGGACTTTCTAATTTTCCCGCCATGTCTGCCGTTACATAGACCACTCTTTTCTGGTTCTTCCGGTAAATACTTTTTTCTTTTGTTGTGCGATTGATCGTCACGAGGTCGCCTACCGGTACTGCATTACCCGACTGGCTGATCACTTTCAGGTTCTTCAGATCATCGAGTGAGGATTTATCAGCATCATCCAGTTTCAATACAATGTTTACGGGATTGTAAGAAGCCGGTTTATGCAAAGTACCTACGGTATTCCCTGATAAGGCAGCCCGGATCGTTGCCACCACCTGTGCCGGTGCCACTCCATACCGCATGGCTTTTTCTTTATCCACTACAAAATCATATTCCGGCTGGTCTTCTTCCACCATCCAGTCAATATCCACCACATCGGCTGTTTTATTCAATAACCCTTTTACCTGTTGGGCCACTTCAATCTGCTGGTCATAATCAGGTCCATAGATCTCGGCTACAATGGTAGATAATACAGGAGGACCGGGTGGTACTTCCACAATCTTTGCATTCGCATTGTATTTGGCAGCGATGGCCTGCATAGCCGGACGCATTTCTTTGGCAATATCATGGCTTTGTTTTTTCCTGTCTTCTTTGCTCACCAGGTTCACCTGTATGTCAGCAACATTATCACCTCTTCTCAGATCATAGTGACGCACCAGGCCGTTAAAACTGATAGGTGCAGAAGTGCCGATATATAACTGGTAATCTTTTACGAGTGATTGGGTGGACACATAACCGGCAATATCTTTTGCCACCGCAGCCGTTTTTTCCAGTGTTGTTCCTTCCGGCATATCGATCACCACCTGGAATTCATTCTTATTGTCAAAGGGCAGCATTTTCACAGCTACTGTTTTGGTATAGAACAGGAACATGGATAAAAGCAGGATGATAACCGTTCCAAAGATGAACGTATATCTTTTCCATCTTGTTTCCAGCAGGGGATGAATGAAGGAACGGTAGATCTTATAAATGCCGCTGTCTTCCAGCCGGTGCGGTTTACTTTCCTTATGTTCAATGCCACGTTTTTCTTTTTCCCGCAAGAAAATATAACCAAGATAAGGGGTTAAGGTCAGTGCTACGATCAATGATAACAACATGGCGATAGAAGCACCGATCGGCATGGGGCTCATATAAGGTCCCATCAAACCGGTTACAAAAGCCATGGGTAAAACGGCGGCGATAACGGTGAATGTTGCCAGTATGGTGGGGTTACCCACTTCATTGATGGCATAGATGGCAGCCTGCATCGGCGGGAGCCGTTTCATTTTAAAATGCCGGTGCATATTCTCGGCAATGATGATGGAGTCATCCACCACGATACCGGTGATGAATACCAGTGCAAACAGGGTGATCCTGTTCAGCGTATAATCCATGAAATAATAGCCAAAGAACGTGAGGGCAAATGTAACAGGAACGGAGAGGAACACCACCAATCCGCCCCGCCAGCCCATGGCCAGCATTACGAATACCGTTACCACTAAGATGGCGATGAACAAATGCAGGATAAGTTCAGATACTTTTTCAGACGCTGTTTCTCCATAGTTACGGGTCACTGATACCTGCACATCAGAAGGGATGAGTTGTTTCTTAGCATTCTCCAATTGTTTTAATATCTGTTCGGATAAACGCATGGCATCGGCACCTTTGCGTTTGGCAATCGATAATGTCAATGCAGGATATTCGGAACGGAAATTTTGTTTGGCGGTATCTGCTTTACCATACCCGAATAAAACATATTGATTGGGTGTTTCCGCACCATCTTCAATTTTGGCCACCTGCTTCAGGAAAACAGGTTGTTGCTGGTTGATGCCCACCACCAGGTTCTCCACGTCTTCTGCGGTGGTTAAGAAATTTCCTGTTTCAATGGAGAAAGCAGAATCCTTACTGAGCAGTGTTCCAGCATTTGTTTGTACGTTACTTCCCTGGATATGATTACTGATGCTGAGAAAGTCAACATGGTTCTCCGCCATTTTATCTTTATCCAGTATCACTTTTACCTGCCGGCTTCTGCCGCCAATGATATTTACATCCGATACATCTGTTACTTTTTTGATCTCGTTGGTCAGTGCTTCACCCATCTGGCGAAGGGCATAGTCATCATAGTTCTCACTCCATAACGTGATGCCCAGTGCAGGCACATCATCAATGGCTCTTGTTTTTACTAATGGCAGCGTAATGCCCTGTGGCATTTTGTCCATATTCTTCATCAGTTCATTGTATAATTTCACCAATGAACGTTCCACATCTTCCCCTACATAAAACTGCACAATGATCATGGCCTGTCCTTTCATGGAAGTGGAGTACACATATTCCACTCCCTTGATATTGGAGATCATTTTCTCCAAAGGGGCACTGATCTTGGTTTCCACTTCTTTAGGTGTGGCGCCGGGAAAGCCGATAAAGATGTCTGCCATCGGTACCTGTATCTGTGGTTCTTCCTCACGGGGTATCAGCATGGTGCTGTAGCCGCCAATCAGGAGAAAGGCTACCATCAGCAGGATGGTGAGTTTTGATTTGATGAACGACCTGGCTATTTTACCGGATATTCCTTCTTGCATAGTGTTGAATTAATTCTTGTTGTTCAAATTGATTGTTGCCGTCCCGTTTATTTTTTTTCAGTTACCGGTACACCGTTGTATAATTTTCCTTCCGCACTTACAATAAATTTTTCGTTCTGTGCTAACCCGGACAGAATTTCGATCTTGTCAGCAAAGATGTTCCCTGTTCTTACCCAGCGGAGCAAGGCAGTGTTGCTATTGCTGATGGTATATACACCGGTCAGCTGGTCTTTGTTAACCAGGCTGCTGAGTGGAACCAGTATTGCTGCTGTATTTTCTGTTGCTGTTGGTTTACCGGTAACCGGGATAAATACATTCACATACATGCCTGCATAGAGTTCTTTTTTTTCTTTTTCAGGAATGCTGAGTTTTACCAGGTATTGCCCGCCGGTGAATTGCGAGGATGGGCTGATCTCGCTGATGGTACATTCCACGGTTTTACCAATCGCTTTTACTTCCACCTGTGCTTTATCACCTTTTTTTATGGAGTTGATATCACTTTCACTGACCGTAGCACTCACTTCCAGTTGTGTATTTTGTTCAACCGTTAATAAAGGCATACCGGGGTTGGCCATATTGCCTTCGTCGGCCATTCGTTGTGTGACCACGCCATCAAAAGGAGCTGTGAGGCTGCTGTAGGACAACATCGCATTGACCTCATTCCGCATTTGTGTGGCTGCTTCCAGTCTTGCTTTGGCAGCATTGTACTGTAATGTCACATTATCCAGTTCTTTTGCGGATGCACTTTGTTTCTTATACAGGTTGGTGAAACGGTCATAATCTTTTTGTACGTTACTTACATTGGCCTGTGCTTCTGCGATGGAGGCATTGGTTTGAGCCTGTTTGGCCTGTATATCCTGGCTGCTGATACTTGCCAGTAATTGGCCCCGGCGGACTTTATCACCCACTTTTACATAGATGCGGGTAATCGTTCCCATCATACGGGTGCTGATATTGGCCGTTTGCTGTGCTTCGATCTTTCCGCTAACACTGATCCCGCCTTCCACGGCTCCGCCTGCTGTGGCAACCACTACTGTAACAGGGGCTGTGTTGTCTTTTGCTTCTGCATGTTTCTTTCCCCCGCAGGCGCTGAGGACTACTAAAGCGGCTGACAGTGAAATACCCACTATTGATTTGATGTATCGCATATTCTTGTATGGTTTTTATTATTTAGTTGTTGCGGTTAAAAAGCTGGTATAAGCAGCTGTTGTATTGTGATTGAAGATGGCTTGCGCCAGTCCCAGTTTTTGTTGTGATAATTGTGTTTGTGCCATCAGTACATCCGTGCTGTTGACTAATCCCTGCTCATAGCGGTCTTGTAAGATGCGCAGGGCTTCTGCAGCGCTTTGTATGGCTGAATGTTGCTGGTTGATCTTGTATTGTGCATCGGCGAGCTGGCGGATTGTTTTATTCAACTCCAGCTGGCTTTGCTGCTGCTGGTAGGCGAGTTGCTCTGTTAATTTATTTTTCTCTATACTTTGTGTGGCGATCTTATTCTTTGTACTGTTCCCTTTGAAAATATCCCAGGATAGCTGAATACCGGCAAAGTAGGAATCAGCACCAAAACCCAGCATACTGTTATCATTCAACTGGTAGGATGCAAAGGCATTGACTTTGGGTAAATAACTTTTCCGGGATGATTCGATCATCAGTGCGGAAGCTTCGATCGCTTTTTGCATAGCGGCAAAGTCAGAACGGTTGGCCGGAATGATCGCACCCATTGCTGTGGCAGAAGCCTGTTGCCCGGCTTTATCAACCGTATACACAGTTCCATAGGGACGGCCCATCAGGAGGCTGAGATAATCTGAAGCGTTTTGTATATTACTTTTTGCTTCGGCCAGGTTGGTCTCCACTGAGCTGATCCACACTTTTACATTCAATGCGTCGGATTGCTGCATTAATCCTTCTTTGACCCGGTTATCTGTAAATGTGTACATGGCATTGGCTGACCGCAATGCTTCCTGTAACACTTCCACTGCATCATAGGATAATTGTAACTGCATATAGGCTTTCTGTACTTCAAAAGCCAGGTATTCTTTGGTCCGTTGTGTTTTTAACTTATATAATTCGATTTGTGCGGCAGCGGCTTTACGCATATACATCATATCCAGGTTCAGGACAGGTTGCTTCAGTTGCAGTTTCGTCAGGAAGTCAGACCTGTTGCCGGGGTCATTCAGCAGCGCAGGATCAAAGTCTGCTTGTTTTACAGATTGCTGTTGCAGTTTAAATCCAAATGCATTCAGCGGGTTGTTGGTCGTGAGAGCTGAGTAGGAAAGATCCAGTTGCGGAAGAAAAATAGCGTTGGTCTCTTTCCACCTGGCCGCAGCGATTTTTTCGTCTATGCCTGCCAGCTGCACATCTTTATTGTTGTTGAGTGCTGAGTCAACAGCTTCCTGCAGGGTGATTTTTTTCAGCGGCTCCTGCGCCATTAGTCCTGAAACAGGCAGTAATACCATCAAACAATACCATAAGGCCCGTACAAAGAAATTCCAGATATGATTCGGCATGTAATAAATTTTGGCAAAGCTATCTCCGCCATTATTCATTAACCGTGACATAAATCACCGATACCGGTGCCAGCATAAAGAGCTGTTAGTAAAACCGGATTGTTTTATTGAGAAACGATAGTGATAGGGTATAAAAAGAAAACCGCCCTGTTTGGGAACAGGACGGCTTTTTTGCAGGAGTTTATACCACTGCTTTTAACCGAATAAACCACCTTTTTTCAGACTTCTTACGCCTTCGCCGATCTTGAAGCCATTATGATAAATTTCAATTTTATAGTTGCCGGTCTGGAAATCATTCTGACGAATCGGGAACTGCACCGGTTTGCGGCTGCCTTGCTCGTATTCGATCGGAATTTTAGCTGTATACACTTTGTCACCATCAGTACGGGTAGTTAAAGACAAGCCGCCTTCAGAGATCACTTTGCCATCAGGACCCGTTACGATCAGGTACATATCAGCAGGACCAGATTTTGCAATACGATTTTCCACATCAAATGATACCACGAGTTTGTCTACTCTTTTAGCCGTCGTAGTTGCTTTTTCTTTACCGCCTTTCTTTTCGTTTACTGCAGCAATCTGGATATTAGAAGCACTGAAGGTAGAAGCTACATCCACTGTTTTTTCCAGCTCTTCTTTTTGTGTGGTAGTACTTTGCAGGTTTTGCTCCAGGTCAGTTTTTTCCTGCTTCAGTGTTGAGTTAGAAGCGGTGAGTTCCTGGTTCTCACCAGTCAGTCTTGTTACTTCCGCTTCAAGTCCTGTGATCTTGTCATTCAGTTCAGCGATCAGGGTCTTTGCTCTTTTCAGTTCTGCATCAGAAGCATTCTTTTTATTCAGGATGCTGCGGATCTCTTTTTTCTTGGCATCAATTTCCTGTTGTAAGGCTGATTTTTCGCCCTGCAGGTTATTGTTGGCACCGGTGATAGAGTCAAGACGCATTTCCGCATCATATAACATCGATTTCAGGGAATCGCTTTGAGACATATAACTCATGGCCTTCTTCTCACCTTCCTGGATCTGCTCGTTGGTCTTATTTTTATCATACAATAAGTAACCCCATGTGCCTAAAAGGCCGGCTGCCAGTAAAATAATGAGCAGGTTCTTACCGGCTTTATTATTCTTTGGAGGTTGTGCCTGTGGAGTGGCAGATGGATAATTTGTGTTTGTCATACTAAAGATTTTAAGTTTTACGATTTTTTTCGGTTAAAGAATTGGACTTTTTGGTAGCCCCGGTTTTGAACCGGCTCTCTAAATTAACCGCTGGTACCCGAAATTTCGAAAACCGTGCCAGAAAGTTAAGGTTGCATGTGTAAAAGTTAATTATTTGTGGATGAAAGCAACTGCCAAAGCCTGTATCTTAGCGTTTTATGGCCGTAGAAAAGATCATCAGCGAATGGAAGAAAAATTCCTTCCAACCGGTTTACTGGCTGGAAGGTGAGGAGGAATATTATATTGATAAGGCAGTGGAATATGCCGAGCATCATATCCTGCCGGAAAGCGAAGCCTCTTTTAACCTCACTGTTTTTTATGGCCGGGATGCCAACTGGGCGGATGTGATCAATGCCTGCCGCCGTTATCCCATGTTTGCCGAACGGCAGGTGGTAATTCTGAAAGAAGCGCAACAGATGCGGGACGTGGAGAAACTGGAGGCTTATGTCGATAATCCCCTTCATTCCACTGTGTTCGTGGTTTCTTACAAGGATAAAAAAGTGGACGGCCGTACAAGTTTTGCCAAAACCTTAAAGGCAAAAGCAGTGCTGGTGACCACCAAAAAAATGTATGACAGTAAGCTGCCCGAATGGACCCAGGAACTGGTACAGTCAAAAGGGCTCAGCATTTCAGCCAAAGGGCTTGCTTTATTGGTGGATCATATAGGAAATGATCTGTCCCGTATCGAAAACGAAATTGATAAACTGTCGGTGAACCTCGGCAAAAGAAAAGGGATCACCGAAGAGGATATTGAAGAATTCATTGGTGTCAGTAAGGACTTTAATGTGTTTGAATTGCAGTCTGCCCTGGCGAAGAAAGATTTACCGAAAGCTATCCGTATCATCCAGTATTTTGAGGCGAATCCCAAATCAGCCCCGATCCAGTTAGTGCTTCCCTCCTTATATAGTTTCTTTAGTAAAGTGTTTATGGTATTTGGAGCGGGCAGCCATGATGAGAAATCGGTGGCGGCTGCGCTGGGGATCAATCCCTATTTTATCAAGGACTATATGCAGGCCGCCAACTTATACAAATTTGAAGGGGTGGAGAAAATATTACTGTTGCTGCATACCTATAATCTCAAAAGTGTGGGAGTGAATGATGCCGGGACGGAAGATGCATCGCTGATGAAGGAAATGGTGGTTAAAATGATGACCGCCTGATCTTATTTGTGATGGTATTTTTCATTTTTCAGGATCGTACAGGCCCGGTAGATACCTTCTGCCAAAATCAGCCTCACCAATTGATGAGGAAAAGTAAGTTGGGAGAGGCTCCATTTATAATTGGCTCTTTTAAGCACAGCCTCATCAATACCAAAAGCCCCGCCAATGAGAAATACAATTTGTTTACAGCTTTCATTCGCCCGGGCCTGGATGAATGCGGCTAATCCTTCTGAACTTAGTTCTTTTCCTTTCTCGTCCAGCGCCACGAGATAATCATCCTTACCCAGTGTATTTAAAATAAGTTCAGCTTCTTTTTTCTTCAGTTCAGGTTCGTTTAATGCTGCTGCATTTTTAGGAACAGGAAGAATATCCCATTCCACTTTATAATAGCGGGCAATGCGGCTGGTGAATTCTTCCACCCCAGCTTTTACATACGGCTCATGTGATTTACCGATAGCCCGGAAAATGATCTTCATATTGTTGGTTTAAAAAATAACCCCTGCGGTGACAGGGGCTAAAATAATCATCTTTCTTTTGTTATTTAAAATGCTTTCTTCACTTCTTCTTTGATCTGAACTTCGGTTACGGGGCCATACTTCTCTGCGATCTTCTTTATATCGGCCGATTTACCCACCAGTACAAACTGCAATTTGTCTTTCGGGAAATATTTGGCGATAATAGCTTTGGCTTTATCCAGCGTAAGACCATCTACATTCTTTTCAAAATTATTGATGAACGATTCATCAAAATTGTACCAGAACATTTGCGTCAATAACCCCGACAGTTGTCCCGCTGTTTCAAAACGTGGCGGGAATTGCCCTTTCACATAATTCTTGGCAGAAGCCAATGCCTTTTCATCAATACCATTGCTGTGCAGTTTGTTTAATACCTCCAGTGCCTTATCAATAGCCGGTTCCGTTGTTTTACCGGCTGTGAACGTGGAGATGGCAAAAGTTCCTGCATTTTTTAAGGGAGCAAAGCGGCTGTTGGCGCCATAGGTTAAACCTGTATTTACCCGCAGCTCATCATTGAGCATGGAAGTGAAACGACCTCCGAATAAAGTATTCACCACATCGATCGCTACATAATCGGGGCTGTTGCGGGGAATACCCGGCGCACCAATATAGAAAGTAGTTTCTCTCGCATCATCTTTATTGATCAGCAATACCCGGTTGCCGGCAGGAGGGGTAACTGGTTTTGACGCAAGATTAACCTGCGGTTTGGTTCCTTTTTTCCAGCCGGAGAAAAGGGTAGTGATGGCGGCCTTCATTTCTGCAGTATTAAAATCACCAACAATGGAGATGGCGGAACCTTCGGGTAAATAATTTTCCTGGTAAAACTTTTTCAGGTCATCCACCGTAAGCGTTGAAACGGTGGATATTTTTCCCTGGATGATATTGCCGTACACATGATCGCCGTACATGAACTTATCAAAATAAGCACCGATGACGGAGCGGGGGCTTTCTTTTTGCTGTTCCAGCGAAACCAGCAGGCGTTTCTTTTCTTTTTCAAATTCCGTTGCATCGAAAACAGGTTCCAGTAACACTTCTTTGATCAGTCCTAAGACCTTGTCTTTATCTTTTGCTGCAAATTTGGAAGAAAGACCAGCTGATTCTTTTGAAGCATAAGTACTGAGTGAAGCACCTGCAAAATCGAGTTCTTCATCCAATTTGGCTTTTGGATAGTTTTTAGTGCCGTGTTTCAGTGCCGTTGCTGTTAAAGAAGCCAGCCCTGCTTTTTCGCCATCATAGATAGCACCTGCCGGCAGGATTACCGATACACTGATCACAGGAACTTCTTTTTGTTCCATCAGGTAAACCGTCAGCCCGTTCTTTAATTTGAACTTTTCATATTTGGGAAGCTTATAACCTTGTGCTGTAAGCTGCATTGCCGTTACAAGCAGCAAAGCGAAAATGAATAAACGTTTTATGTATTGCATGATCAATCTCTTTTGTATTTATAATATTATTCGTTGGTGTTTGATTTCAGCACACCCACAGTCCGGGCTGATTTACTGAAATATTTATTCGCTACCCGCTTCACATCATCAATCGTTACTTTATTGAATTCAGCCGGGGCATCAAACATTTTTTTATAGTCGCCAAAGAATACTTCGTAGGTGCCGATATTGTTTGATTTTCCATTGATTGTTTCCACCTGTCCGTAAAACTCCATCAACTTTTGGTTTTTTATTTTCTGCAACTCTTTTTCACTGATGCCATCTTTTTTGATGGTCTCAATTTCTTCATAAATGGCTTTCTCCAGGTCGTTTTCGTTAATTCCCTTGCCAGCGACAGCATAGAACTGGAAAAGGGTGGGATCAAAGCTCTGGTCGTAATTGGTGAATACAGAAGTGGCCAGTTGTTTTTTATCAACCAGCGACGCATAGAGCCGGGATGATTTGCCACTGCTGAGTATATCACTCAGGATCACCAGCGGGTAATAGTCGGAATGCTTCGCTTCGGGTGCTTTGTAAGCGATCATCAGGTAAGGCGTGGCCACGTCTTTCTGTACCAGTATTCTTCTTTCGCCTGTTTGTGGCGGTTCCACCGTATGTACGGGAGGAGGTGGCGCCTGTGCAGCGATTGGTTCTATATATTTTTCTGCCAGTTTCCTGATATCATCTGCTTTCACATTCCCGGACACCACCACCACGCAGTTATTCGGGGCATAGTAGGTTTTGAAATACCGTTCCAGGTCGGATTGTTTCCAGTTCTTCATGTCATCTTCATAGCCGATCACGGGCCAATGATAAGGATGTTCCTGGAAGGCAGTCGCCTGCACCTGCTGTCCCAATAAATTCCAGGGAGAGTTTTCCAGGCCGGTGCTTCTTTCACTGAGTACAACTCCTCTCTCGCTTTCCACCATTTTGGGGTCAATGCTGAGACTGGATATCCTGTCTCCTTCGAGATCGAAAATTACTTCGGTTGCAGAAGAAGGAAACCAGTTGGTATAGACGGTTACGTTTTCCGTGGTATAGGCATTATTGGCACCGCCATTAAATTCCATGGTCTGGTCAAACAATTTGGGGCCATATTTTTTGGCACCGTTGAACATCATGTGCTCAAAGAAATGGGAGAGACCGGTGATACCCTGGTATTCATTCCGGCTGCCTACTTTGTAGAACAGGTACATATTGGCGTTGGGGATAGAATTATCTTCCACCACAAGGAATTTCATCCCGTTTTTAAGAACAAAGGTTTTTACATCATCTGCTTTCATCTGGGAGCGGCTGCAAAGCCCCGGAAGCAGCAAGGCAATAAGGAATAGTTTTTTCATATATAATTTTTGTGCGTTTAAATGTAAGGAATGATCGGCAGACCCGCCTGCTGATTTTATTAAATGAAAAAATCCGCCACATGAGTGGCGGATCCGGTAATGCAAATACTTAATGACTTATTTTATTTCGTAATCTTTTTTAAACGACATCAGGGTAGAGCGGTAAAGCGGAACATCGGGTGCTAAGGTTGCTGCTTTTGAATAATACTGGTAGGCTTCTGCCATATAATGTGCATCTTCCAGGAGGAAACCCAGCCGGTAGGCTTCTTCTGCTGCATTTTCAAAAGCACCGGCGGAAGATTTTAATGCTGCCAAAGTAGCCTGGAAGCTTTCCTTTGTCACATAATTCAGCACTTTCAATTCATCATTGTTTTCTCCTTTTACCGCTGCTGTCCATAAGTAAGAGTTGCCGGGTTTTATTTTGGCGGTAAAATGCTGTATCGGGATCTTTAATTTACCCACCACCGTTTTAAAAGCCGGGGTTGTGGTATTGCCTGCATTGAATAAAGAGAATTCAAAATCTTTGGCATCGGCATAAGATTTCCAGGATAAAGGGAATTCGCCACCGGAATAATTCACGGTATCCAGTCTTGGATCGATCCAGACATTATTAACAGAACGACTCACAGCTCCCACGGTATTCATGAATTTCTTACGATCACTGCCCGGTGAGCTGCCTGATTTGGTCATTTGTGCCCATACATATTTTACATAGTTCGCACTAACGGAGCTGGTGGAAACTTTGCAGGAATCACCAAAAGAATTTAATGTATAGGTCCCGGCTTTGCTGATACTGAACATGGCTGCTTCATTACAGATCAGCGTAACGGTTCCGCCGGCAGCTATTTTGATGCTGGCTGCACTGTTCAACAGTTTACCCACTTTGGCCTTGCTTTCCACTTTGTTTTCAATGACAGCAATGTTTCCCTTATAACTGTAAATAAGGAACCCGTTTTCCTGCGCCCGGAGCAGGGCAATGCCTAATAAGCCAACGGATAATAATAAGAACTTTTTCATGATCAATGATGTTTTTGGTGAAAGACAGTGTGGTAATGATAATTTTTATGCATCCATACAGCAAATGCTTCGTAAAAATAAATAACGTCAACAGCCAGGATAATAACGACCAGCGAATACTTCATATCCAGTTTAATATTGAACCAATCAAATAAGGCGATGGCCAGGTAAGAAAAAAGGATGATCGAAAAAACCTGGGCCAGTTTTGCCACTAAATGGAACCAGATATGATTTTCAAGATAGTACCGGATAAAGAAAGACATATGCAGCCAGCACAGTAAAACCGCCACAAGCCAGTTAGCCCATGAAGGTAATTTATTTATATAATTTTTTTCCAGGATCATTGAAATGATGTTGGCATGCACCACGATCCCATTCATATCCGGAGTTGATTTACCGACAAATTTTTCATTCATCGGTGTAAATACTTTGTCTTCTATATCGTTCGGATCATCGCTGATGTAGCCAAGTAATGCGATCTTGCCTTTTATGTAGCCAGGTTCAATAATGCCCAACAGCAATGAATCACCTTCTACTATTCTGTATTGATTAACATGTCTTGAATAATTGATCACATCCACCTGCTTTTGCCTTTTCTCCAGTTTACGGAATGCTTTTTCATCATACTCTTTTACCAGCGCAGCGGGGAAACTATTTAGGACAGTGTCATTGATCTTTTCAAAGGCAGAAAAAAGCCGGATACTGTTCCGTTCTGTTTTTGAATCGCCAACCAGGTTGGCATAACCTTTATGAGTGGTAACATCCGAAAAGTATTGTCCTTTCAGGGGTTCTTTCATATCATCCCAATCGATCCTGTTTGTAATAACAAGGTTCTTATGTTTTCCAATAATTGCCCTGGTAAGTGAGTCTTTGTAAGGATCTTCATGCGGGCCTTCAAAAACAACATCCAGCCCCATGACTTTGGGATCATAAGACGCTGTTTTATCAATCAGCAGGGAAATACCTTCCCGGTCAGCATGACCAATATTGATAATGACAATATTACTGTCCAGGGTATATTCGGCATCTTTATCTAAATCAGAATAACTTATATCACTGATGTCAAAATCCTTTAACGCCAGTTTCAAGGGATTCAGCACAGATAAATTGAGCGGGATACTTCCCAGTACGACAATGAATATGAACACCCAAATGGTGGCAAAGATGGTATCCCGTTCATAGAGATACTTGGTGAAATGACGGGGAAAACGCCGGACATGCTGCCCGATACGTTTAGGAAGCTGCTTCATTCAGTTAGTTCATTGGTTAGTTGAAAACAGGACTATTGGTGCTGGTATCAGAGGTTAGGGGACTTACAGATCCTTTATACTGCTTCCCTGTCATATATCCACTGTAAATCTGTAAATTAGTTGTTCGAATTTATGCGAAAATATCTTGCAATACTGCTTGCAGGCTGTTTGTTTTTTTGCATGATTGCCAGCGAAGCTCATGCTCAGACCCCACCGGCCACCAAAACCGACTCCGCCAGGGGCCCGCAGACCTTTGCCATGATCATGGGAATCTCCACGTACAAGTATATCCGTCCATTGACCTATGCCGATAAGGATGCCGAAATGTTCAGGGATTACCTGAAATCGCCGGCCGGGGGAAAAGTGCCGGATGGAAATATCTACTGCTTGTTGAATGAACAGGCCATGGCCGCTAATTTCTGGGTAAAAGGGATGGCCTGGCTGAAGACAAAAGGGTTGCAGAAAGGAGACCGGCTCTTTTTCTACCTCGCCGGTCACGGTGATGCCATTAACCAGGATGAGTTTTTTTTCCTGACCTATGATTGCAATCCTGCCGGCGACAAGAATAATTATATCGTTACCGGTAATGTGCAGCTCTATACATTAAAAAGCCGGATCGGTGAATTCAGCCGCAAAGGAGTAGAAGTAGTGTTTATTATGGATGCCTGCCGCAGCAATGAATTACCGGGCGGCTCTGAAGGGCAGCAGGTATTGAATGCGGCTATATCAGAGAAAAAAGCAGGGGAGATCATCATGCTGGCCACAGGGGCCGGGCAGGAATCGCTGGAAGATGCTTCCATTGGTAACGGGCATGGCTTATTTACCTATTATCTTGTGGACGGCTTGAATGGGATGGCGGATACCGTAGGAACAGGTGTTCCTGATTATAAAGTCACACTGGGGGAAATACAGAAATACGTGGAGCAGAATGTGCCTGCTATTGCACAACAACGGTTCAAACGAAAACAGGAACCCTTCTTTTGCTGCAATGAGAACAATGAGAAGATGATGGGTATTGTTGATACGGCTTACCTGAATAAATGGCTGAAGACAAAACAGCTGAAAGCAAAAGGCAGTGGTACTTCCTTTGCGCCCCGCAGCCGGGGTATCGGCCGGTATCCGGAGGATACGGTGCTGATCGAAACCTATAACCGTTTCAATACTGCGGTGAAAGAAAGCCGGCTGATCGGGAATAATTCAGCCGAGTATTATTATACGGAAATGGCCCGGAAATTCCCCGGCACTTCTTATACTATCGATGCCCAATCAACACTGGCAGTTGAATTCATCAATTTTGCGCAAAGCAAGATCAACTTATATCTTGAATGCAAGGATGCGGCTTCCGTACAAAAGATCAGGGCACAGGTGGAAGAAACAGAGAAGAGTGATGAAATGGCCACCAGTCTCGACCGGATGGAAAAGGTAGCGAGGCAGGAATTTTCAGAGGTAGGCCTCATGCTGGAAAAGGCGATCAGTTATATCGCAGAAGATGATCCTGTATTTGCGCAATCCCTGCAGGGAAGGATGAATTTTTTCAAAGCCAGTGGCTATTTTGGTAAAGACAGGCGGCTGATGGATATCAGTAAGGCTTTTCAATATGCCTATACGGCCTATGCTGCAGATAATAATGCGGCTTATATTTTGAACACACTTGCATCTTTACATTTTGATAATAGCCGGATCGATAGTGCCATTTTTTATGCACGAAAATCGATTGCTGCAGCTCCTAACTGGCGGTACCCCTATGTAACATTGGCCTATTCCTATAAAAGTCTTGGCCGGGTGGATTCAGCATTGAAATATTACCGCAAAGCCATACAAGTGGATCCGGGTAGTGCAGATGCTTACGTGGATCTCGGTCATTATTATTATTCGCTGTCAAGAGCCGATTCAGCTATCGTCAATTATCAAAAGGCATTGGCAATCGAACCCGCCAACGTTTATGCCAGCAATAATATCGGCTGGCTGAATAATGAGAAGAAGAATTATGAGGAGGCCATTCTGTATTTCCGGAAAGCGATCGCTGCCGATCCTAAATTTGTCAGTGCCTATAATGGTATCAGCAAAGCATTCATCGGGCTGAATAATGCTGACTCAGCAAGAGTCTATTTCACCAAAGCCTTTGCCAATTACCAGGACAAATCTATCGTGAATATTTATATCGGTAATTTTTATAAAGAGCTGAAGATGTATGATTCAGCTAAAACGTATTACAGGGCGGCTATTGACTTTGACCCCAAATATGAAGAAGCCTGGAATAATCTCGGCCGGGTGTGTTTCAATATGAAGCAACTGGATTCGGCCAGTTATTATTACCGCAATGCTTTGCAGGTAAACCCATTTTCTGCCTTTTCCCTGATCAATCTCGGGTTGGTATTCAAAGAACAGAAACAACCCGATTCCACTTATGCTTATTTCCAAAAAGCAATCAAAACAGAACCTTTCAATCCAACTATCCTGAACAGCCTCGGGGTTATTTACCGGCAGGATAATAACTACGATTCTGCCAAAGCGTATTTTAAAAAAGCATTGTTCATTAAACCGGATTACCGGTCGGCCTATAATAACCTGATGAAAGTGTACCGGGAGCTGGGACAGCCGGATTCGGTGACCAATTATTTGAAAACATTGCCCCAGTTTGATCCCAACAGTATTTCAGTTATTAATGACCTGGGCCTGATCTTCCTTGACCAGAAACGCTATGATTCAGCCCGGACCTATTACCGGAGGGCTATTGCGATTGATCCAAGGAATTCGCAGTTGTATAATAATATGGGACTGGTGATGAAAGAAATGAAGCAACTCGATTCTGCCATGGCTTATTTGCAGCGTTCTTTACAGGTGAACCCTGAGAATACAACCGCGATGGCCAATCTTTCTACGGTGTTCCGGCAGTTGAAACAATTTGACTCGGCCGGTTTTTATTTTAAAAAACAACTGGCTGCCCGGCCGGCTGAGCCCGACCAGTTGAATGAAACCCTTGCCTTTTATTTCCATGAAATGAAACAGTATGATTCGTCGGTCTATTATTTCAAAAAAGTAATTGAGCAAAATCCGGGGCATATACCGGCACATAATAATATTGGTGCTGCCTATATGATCATGGAACAACAGGATTCAGCTTTCATTTATTATCGCCGGGCGGTGGCAATTGACTCCAATAATTATAATTCGGCGTTCAACCTTGGCATATTATTCCACTCTCTCCACAAGTATGATTCTGCGATCATTTATCTCCAACGTTCCATCCGTTTAAATCCTAAGAACGGTAAAGCTTATTTTGACCTGGCCTGCAGTTATGCTTTGTGGAATAAACCGGAGCAAGCTATTCTTTACCTGCGCCAGGCATATGAAAGAGGATATAAGAATTTTGATGCCTTATTCAGTGATCCCGATCTTTCCGGCCTGAAGAATTATAAAGAATACCAGGCGTTGCTGGATAAATATCTGCCGGACTGGAGAGACAAGAAGCCGAAGCCATAAACTGGTGCAGGCAGAAAATAAAAAAGCTTCAGTGATTACTGAAGCTTTGTGACCCCGTCAGGATTCAAACCTGAAACCTTTTGATCCGTAGTCAAATGCTCTATTCAGTTGAGCTACGGGGCCAACTCCCTTTTGGGGCTGCAAATATAGGCCTGTAATCTTAAAATCTGAAATCTAAATCTGCCCCTAATAATGCCACCTGACAAAGGCTTCCATGGCGGCATAATGGGTAAGCCCCAGGTCGGCATACAGGTTAGCCGTGGCTGCATTTCTTTCCTCGGCCCGTTGCCAGAATTCCCTGGAATCACTGCCCTGGAAAGGCACCATGTCTTTTTGTGACTGGTGAATGAAGATCCCGAAACGCTTTTTCAATACCTGGTCAGGGCTCATCGGTATCGCCATTTCAATTTCCTCAATATTCCATTCCTGCCAGGCTCCTTTATACAACCAGAGCCAGCAATCTTTGATCCAGTCATCACCGGCAGCTTTGATGCGTTTGAGCGACTCTAATACCACATTGAAACAAACGATATGGGTGCCATGCGGGTCGGCAAAATCACCGGCGCAATAGACCTGTTGTGGTTTTATCTGCCGCAACAATTCCATGGTGATCTTTACATCTTTTTCACTCATCGGTTTTTTCTCAATCGTTCCTGTTTCATAAAAAGGAAGATTCTGGAAATGGATATGTTCGTCTTTGATGCCTACATAGCGGCAGGTGGCCCTGGCTTCACATCGCCTGATCAATCCTTTGATAGCACGGATAGCCGGTGTATCCACCTGGTTGGATTTCTTTTTGGCAATGAATTTCCGGGCATCATTCAATATTTTTCCTGAAGTACTGGTGTCAATACCCGCAATCTCTTCAAAGCCCACAGCAAAATCAAGGAAACGGGTGACAAATTCATCGGTGACGGCGATATTACCGCTGGTCTGGTAGCCTACATGTACTTCATGTCCCTGGTCCTGCAAACGCTGGAATGTGCCACCCATACTGATGATATCATCATCGGGGTGAGGGGAGAAGATGATCACTTTTTTGGGATAAGGATTGGACCTTTCGGGATGATTGGGCATATTCGAGTCCGGCTTCCCACCGGGCCAGCCGGTAATGGAATCACGGAGCATATAATATACCTGCAGGTTGATCTCGTAAGCATCACCTTTTTCCACCAGCAGATCACTTAAGCCATATTCGTTGTAATCGGCATTGGTGAGACTGAGTACCGGCTTCTTTAATTTCAGTGCCATATTCACCACGGCCTTCTTGATCATCCTGGGCGTCCATTCACAATCACCGGTCAACCACGGTGATTTATTTCTTGTCAGTTCTGATGCAGCAGCTTCGTCCACCACAAACGTGACATCATCATGATTTTGCAGTAAGGAAGCGGGTACATGTTCATTATCGTCATCTTCAGCCGCCATTTTGATAACGGGGGCTTTGCCAGAACCCCATGCCATCAATATGATCTTGCGGGATTGTAAGATCGTTCCGATACCCATGGTGATCGCCAGACGGGGCACTTCTGATATATTAGCAAATTCATAGGCATTCGCTATACGGGTGGACGTATCCAAAGTGATCAGCCTTGTTTTGGAATAGATACCGGAACCGGGTTCGTTGAAACCAATATGCCCGTTGTTACCGATACCGAGTACCTGCAGATCAATACCGCCCGCTTCTTTTATTTTTTTCTCGTATTCATTGCAATGGGCTTTTATATCTTCTTTCCTGGTCTCGCCGTTCGGGATATGAATATTTTTAGGATTGATATCCACATGGTCGAACAAATTGATCCGCATGAAACGGTCATAACTTTGCAGGGCTTTGTTGTCAATAGGATAATACTCGTCGAGGTTGAACGTTACAACGTTCTTAAAACTCAGTTTTTCTTCGCGGTGCATCCGCACCAGTTCCGCATATAGTGTTTTTGGAGTGGACCCGGTAGCTAATCCCAATACACATTTTTCTTTTTTCTGTTGTTTTGCCCGTATCAGGTTGGCGATTTGCTGCGCAACAAATTTGGATCCTTCTTTCAGGTCAGGGTAAATCTTAACAGGGATCTTTTCAAAACTATCAGTGAGGTCAATAGGAGCTGTTTTTTTAGCCATGCAAAATAAGTTTTCGTTTATTGCCAGTCAAAGATATAAAAATGTCAATGGCAGGAAATAAGATTATGGCAGCAAAAACCTGCAATTCTAATTCACTTCGATCTCATCCACGAATAACCATGCTTTTTTACCGGCGCCGGGATTGCCTTCGGGAATATCACCAAAATTCTTTATGACTACTTTTATAAAATTGGTGGAAGTATTATTACAATTAACGGTGATGGTGCCATTACCAGACGGGGTTGCTGTTACTTCACCCGATGTGCCCAGGCTGCTGAAGTACATACCGTCAACGGATGAAAAAACTTCTACGGAAGCCGGGTTCCAGATCCAGGAACCTTTTTGCTGGAACACATGCACGGTCACTGATGATATTTCCTGGAAACTGCCCAGGTTGATCAGGGCTTCACAATCAGCACCACTGAAACCGAGAAACTCTTTGCTCCTGGCCAATCCTTTTTGGTTTTGAATGCCATTCACTAAGGTAAAGGCACCATCACCGGGATAGTTTTTAGAAGGGGGAACATGCAAAGTGGTGGGTTTGCCGGTGGCTTTGTTGAAATGGAATTTTTGAGAAAAACCATATTGCTTATTTTCCTTTATAAAATAGGCATGAGCTGTTGTTGCATCCTGAATTAACTGTGGTTTTACATATGTCCATATACTATCCCATCCATTGTAGTTTATTGTAACAGGGATGTTGAACTTATTCTCAACCTTCCACAAGATGCCATTGTTATCAGGAGTTGGTAAAACTGATGCCTTCAAATCAAAATACGCCTTACTATAATCCGCTCCCCATTTCTCATACCGTTTAAACTGTGTCATTAATCTTTTTTCAAAGCTTTCCCAGTTCCTGTTTTCCTTGCTGCTCCACAATACTTCACTCAATGCTGCCATCCGGGGAAATACCATGTATTCCACTTTGCGGTTGTTATCAATATACTCTGTCCACAGGTTGGCCTGGGCACCAAGAATATATTTACCTTCCTCTGCCGTTAATTCTTTGGAAACAGGTTCATAGGCATATACTTTTTCTATAGGATTATAACCACCAATGGTAACACTGTCCTCATTTTCGCTTTGCGAATGATCAAAGTAAACAGGGTTGCCCGGTGTCATGATTACGGGGTGTTGTTGTTTCGCTGCTTCAATGCCACCGGCTTCACCCCGCCAGCTCATGACAATGGCGTTGGGGGCTAAACCACCTTCCAGTATTTCATCCCAGCCGATCAATGTTTTGCCTTTGCTGTTCAAATATTTTTCCATGCGCTGCACAAAGTAACTCTGCAGTTCATGTTCATCTTTTAAACCCAGGTCTTTCTTGCGTTGCTGGCAACGGGGGCATATCTTCCAGTGTGTCTTGGGACATTCATCACCACCAATATGGAAATATTTGGAAGGGAAAAGACTGGTAACTTCATCGATCACATTTTGCAAAAACATAAATGTGGAATCATTACCTGCACAAAACACATCATCAAATACACCCCAGGTTTCCTGCACTAATTTTACCTGCCCGTTACGTTGTTCGGAACTACTTTTCTGCGAGATCATATTCTCCGGAATTTCCGTTGGTTTTTCCGGGAAGCAACTCAGCCAGGGATAAGCTGCGATAGCGGCACTGCCGTGACCGGGCATTTCTATTTCCGGTATCACTTCAATAAAACGTTCTTTGGCATATTTCACCACTTCTTTGATCTGCTCCTGTGTATAATAACCACCATAACCTTTATTGTCACTCCCGGTGCCGGGATAGCGGCCGATGATCGTTCCGTTTCTCCAGCTGCCGATATTGGTGAGGCTGGGGTATTTTTTGATCTCAATCCGCCAGCCCTGGTCATCAGTCAGGTGCCAGTGAAAGGTATTGAGTTTATGGTAGGCGAGATAATCAATATATTTTTTTATAAAATCAACCGGGAAGAAATGACGGCTTACATCCAGGTGCATGCCCCTGTAATCAAAACGGGCATGATCGAATATTTTTATCACCGGTATTTGTGCCGGTTTATTTTTTTCTGCAGGTAATAACTGGAAAAAAGTCTGCATGGCATGAAAAGCCGGTTCCGCAAAGTTGCTGTTAATAGTAACTCCCTTCTTAGTTACTTCCAGCTGGTAAGCAGGTTTGCCGGATGTGGGCATTCTCCGCATGTTAAAACGGATATCAGCAGGCTGGCTGCCCTTCACTTCTTTAACAGTTATTCCAAATTGTTTTTTCATTTCATTTTTGAAATAAGAAAACAGGTTTTCCCATTCCTGTCCCGGCAGCGAGGATGAAACCGTAATAGTTTTTTTGAGAGTTAAAAAACCGGTACCCGGTGTTACTTCTGCCGGGTAGGGTATAAGATCAGGCAGCTTTTGTTGTGCTACAAGGGTTGGTGATACCAGGATAGTAAGAAAAAGATAAATCAGTAATCGCATAGCTGTTATTTATTGAGTACGGGTAAAACAATGGAAGACGGATTTTTTGCATCATGGAAAATACGGATCAGGGCTTTTTTGAAATCAGCAGCATTGGCTTCATAGATGTTCATAAACTGCTGTGGGTTGCGGTCAGCCAGCGGGAACCAGCTGCTTTGTATTTGTATCATCAGGCGGTGTCCTTTTTTAAAGGTATGAGCCACATCCGGCAAATCGAATTTCACCGTTTCCATTTTATTAGGTTTGAAGGGTGCAGGTGTTTCAAAACTGTTCCGGTATTTGCCCCGCATAATTTCACCACGGACCAGCATCTGGTAACCGCCCATGGGATAACTGCCCCCGGCGGTACGGCCCTGTTGCGGTATATCACCCGGGTACCTGAAATCATCAGGAAACACATCCACCAGTTTAACCACAAAATCGGCGTCTGTTCCGCTGATACTTACTTTAAGATCGGCCGTTACCACCCCGGCGAGTGTAAGATCTTCCGTTAATACATCCGTTTGAAAAGTCAGCACATCGGGTCTCCGGGAGGCAAACCGCTGGTCATCGGTCATGTATTCACGGGTGCGGCCCTGGTGTACATCTTCTGTATAAGGGACCGGGTGGGATGGGTCGCTGGTATATTCAGCATAACTTTCTTTCCCTGTTGGGGCAGACCAGGATAACTGACCATTGGCGGCTAAGAATATATTTTTTGAAACAGCATCCGCAGGCGGCCATTGGGCTAATTTCTTCCATTGATTTTCGCCGCTGAAAAAGATCGTTGCTTCTGCTAATGATTGCAGGTCACCTTTTCCTTTCAGGTAATAATTAAAGAAGGGTATCTCAATATTATTCTGGTACCAATGTGCGGTATTAGCACCAAACCTCGCATTACCGAGGAAGCTACCATCACCCGAAGACCATTGCCCGTGATACCAGGGTCCCATTACAATTTTATTATTCGCACCGGGATTTTGTTGTTCGATCGCTTTATACAAATTCCAGGCACCATAACAATCTTCCGCATCAAACAAACCACCTACAACCAGCATGGCCGGTTTTACATTATACATGGAGCGACGGGCATCCCGGGCCTGCCACCAGGCATCATAGTTGGGGTGTGCATACATATCTTTCCAGAACCGGATACTGTCACCCATGTATTCTGCTAATTTTTTTAAGGAGCCGGCTTCGAGAAAGAATTTATAATTATCCCTGACGGTGAAATTAAAACCGGGTGAACCAACGGTGGTGGGTTTTGGTCTTGGCTTCCCAAAGCTGGAGTAAAAACCGAAACCATCTAATTGAAAGAACGCACCGTTGTGGTGAAAATCATCGCCCATAAACCAGTCTGTAACAGGAGCCTGCGGGCTCACAGCTTTTAATGCCGGGTGACCTGATGCTGCGGCCATGGTGGAATAGAAACCAGGGTAGGAGATGCCAAACACACCTACATTACCATTATTGTTGGGAAGATTCTTTACCATCCAGTCAATTGCATCATAGGTATCGCTGGCTTCATCAATGTCATTACCGGTTTTGTTTTTATTGAACGGACGGACATCTTCAAATTCGCCTTCACTCATCCAGCGGCCCCGCACATCCTGCACCACGATGATATAATTTTCACGGGCATAGTATTTCCAGTGCCGTTCCCATAAACGGGGAGAGAAATCTTTCCCGTAAGGAGCACAGGAATACGGTGTTCTTGTTACCAGGATCGGGTGCTTTTCAGTTTTGTCGTTGGGTATATAAATGGCTGTAAACAGCCTGATCCCATCCCGCATGGGTATATACTGTTCCAGTTTGGTATAATTCTCTTTGATCCAGGCCGAATCCTGCGGATCAGTTTGAGCAATTACGAACAGAACGGAAAATAATAAAAGAAGGGAGCTGATAAATTTCTTCATGCGGGATGATTTTGAAAGTTTAAATTTACTGATTCTCTGTTCACCCACATTACTATTTTATGACAGCCAATGAAGAATTGATCAGTCGTTTTTATACCTCCTTTGGGCAACGGGATTTCAAGAGCATGAATGATTGCTATAGCGACGATATTGTTTTCAGCGACCCGGCATTTGGCATGTTGCAGGGTGACGAAGTGAAGGCCATGTGGGAAATGCTTTGCAGCAATGGCAAGGACCTGGTGGTGACTTTTTCCAATATACATGCATTGGATGAAGAATACTATACCTGTAACTGGGTGGCGAAATATACCTTTTCAAAAACGGGTAAGAAAGTAGTCAATTATATCAAAGCCCATATGCGGATCAAAGACGGTAAGATCGTTGAGCATAGCGATGCTTTCAAGTTAAGTAAATGGGCAGCACAGGCACTGGGCTGGAAAGGCGAATTCTTTGGCTGGATGAACTGGTTTAAAAGAAAAGTACAGAACAATGCGAGAAAAAGCCTTTTTACATTTATGGAGAAAAAAAATATCCCCCCAAGTCACTAACTACAAGATGATTTTCTTTGTGTTCTCCGTGTCTTTGTGGGATAGTACTAATCTTCCAATATTCCAAACTTACCTGCACTCACGTCGGAAATAGCCTGTTCCACTTCTTCCCAGGTATTCATCAGGAAGGGACCGTACTGGGCAATCGGCTCATTGATCGGCTCCCCGGATAAGATAAGAACAATGGTATCTTCGGTTGCTTCGATACTAATTTCTTCTCCCTCATTTTTGAACAATACAAAATGATCAGTAGCTACTGAACTGCCGTTGATCAACGTTGTTCCTTCCACTACCAGCATTCCTGTATTATAGTGCGAAGGGAATTTGAAATCAGCACTTGCTCCTTTTTTCAACCGTGCATTATACACATGAACAGGAGTAAAAGTGGAAGCGGGACCTTTCAGATCCTGGTATTCTCCTGCAATTAATTCAATAAAGCTCTTTCCATCTCCTAACAAGTAGCGGCTCATTTTATCATTACTGATTTCCTGGTATTTGGGAGCTGTCATCTTATATTTAGCAGGCAGGTTCACCCACAACTGCACCATCTGGAATAAGCCACCGGCCTTGCTGTAGGATTCTTCATGATATTCTTTATGCAATAAGCCGGAAGCTGCTGTCATCCATTGTACATCGCCTTCACCAATGACCCCGCTGTTGCCTGCACTGTCGTGATGGGCAATGCGGCCATGATAAGCAATGGTAACTGTTTCAAAGCCCCGGTGCGGATGTACGCCAACACCCCTCAGTTTATCAGATGGAGAGAAGTCAACTTTGGAGCCATAGTCCATTAAAAAGAATGGGCTCATTCTTTTTTTATCAATTCTGCCGCCGGGAAAAAAGCCATGTACCCGGAATCCATCGCCCACCATATGCGGAGGGGGTGGAGCAATGATTGCTTCTATTGTTTTCCTGTTGCTCATATAAACTCCTTTATTTTACCGGTACTTCCATTAATAATAATTCTGCATCACTGTCTGCATTGATCTCCAGTGTATCGGTTTCGGTGATGCCTATGCCATCTCTTCTGTTCAATGATTGCCCGTTGATGGTAACATCTCCTTCGATGACAAATGCATAAACACCATTGCTGCTGTTTTTTAGTGCATAGCGGGTGCTGAAACCTTTATCCAGCTTACCCAAACTGAACCAGGCATCCTGGTGGATCTGCACACCGCCGTCAGCGGTACCGAGAGGAGATACGACTGTTAGCAGTTTATTATGCTTATCCTTATCAGCAAATGTCTGCTGATCATAGCGGGGTTCAACATTTTTTACTTTCGGGAAGATCCAGACCTGGAAAAATTTTACTTCTTTGTCATGGTTCTTGTTTTTTTCAGAATGCCGGATACCAGTTCCTGCACTCATCACCTGCACATCGCCCTGCCTGATCACCTGTTTGTTGCCCATGCTGTCCTGGTGTTCCAGGTCACCGGAGGTGGGGATCGAAATAATTTCCATATTATCATGCGGGTGAGCACCAAAGCCCATACCGGCAGCAACCGAGTCATCATTCAATACCCGCAAGGCACCAAAATGAACTCTTTCAGGATCATGATAACCACCAAAACTGAATGTGTGGTAAGAATCTAACCATCCGTGGTTGGCGTGGCCTCTTGTATGGGCCTTGTGAAGAACGGTTTTCATAAAAACTCCTTTTGTCCTCCAATAACTGGAGGATGTATTTAATTAAATCAAGCGGTTACTTTTTCTTCCACCAGTTTTTCTGATAACCAGAGAAATTCAGTGATAAAATTATGCACTGCATTGCCGAACGATTCGTCCAGCAGCTCACCATCGGGGCCGAATTTTTTATCTACTGCCGGTGTGACCAGCATATAAGGCGAAGCTACACCGAATAAGGCAGGTATGAGTTGCAGCAATTGCTGTGAAGCTCGCATGCCACCCATGGCGCCGGGCGAAGCAGTTACGATACCAAATGGCTTGTGATGCTGTTTTGGAAAATGATCCAGCATATTTTTCATAGCAGGTGAGTAGCTGCCATTGTACTCCGGGGTAACCAATATAAAAGCATCAGCTTCAAATACCCGTTGTGCCAGTGGCTGTAATTCCACCGGTGCTTTTTCGGGGGTTACCCAAACAGATTGAACAGGAGGTACCGACCAATCCTTCATGTCAATAATATCCACTTCATGCGCCGTGTTTTGAGAAATCCAGTTTTTCAGGTGTAACGCTACCCGGCGGGTAACACTGTTGATCCTGGGGCTTCCTGATATAATTTCAATTTTCATTTTTCTTGTTTTATAAAGCAAAGGTATATAATCAATGTTTAAACATCAAATTTTTATTCTTATGGCTTTGTTAAGCTTATTGCCGCCTGTGCATAAATAAAGAAGGCCTGTGCTTCCATTTTTTGCCTGCTGAAACTGAATCCTTTAATTTCGGAGGATATAACAGGTAAACATGTTTAACAGGAGAAAGTTCATTCAATCGTCGGCCTTTGGCTCTATAGGTTTATTGCTGGGTAAAGCTGCTTCAGCTTCCGGGGAAGCGGTTACTATTAAAGGAAAACCAGTGGTGATCTCCACTTGGGATGCCGGCCTCGCTGCCAATAAAGCTGCCTGGGAGGTATTGGGAAAAGGAGGAAGGGCATTGGATGCGGTTGAGAAAGGAGTAATGGTGACCGAGGCTTCAAAGAATTGTTGTGTAGGACTCGGGGCCAATCCTGACCGGGATGGGTTTGTAACACTGGATGCCTGTATCATGGATGAATTTTCTAATTGCGGGAGTGTGGCTTTTTTAGAACGGATCAAACACCCGGTTGCCGTGGCGAGAAGAGTGATGGAAAAAACACCGCATGTAATGCTGGTGGGTAGCGGGGCACAGCAATTTGCTGTTGCGGAAGGGTTCCCCCTGGAGGAACAAAAGCTTTCACCGGAAGCGCAGATCAATTATGAGAACTGGTTAAAAAATTCGCAGTACAAACCACCGGCAATAAATGTAGAAAACCAGCCTGTCCGTCAAGCTGGTAAAGAAGGGCATGGGCCTTTTGCCCCGGCCAGGCTGGATAGTGGCGAATGGAACCATGATACCATCGGCATGGTGGCCATGGATACGAATGGAAACCTGAGCGGTAGTTGTACCACCAGCGGGGCCGGTTTTAAAATGAGGGGTCGTTTGGGCGATTCGCCCATTATTGGTGCCGGCTTGTTTGTCGATAATGAAGTGGGCGCCTGCACGGCAACCGGGCAGGGTGAAGATGTGATAAGAGTGGCAGGTTCTCATTCCGTGGTGGAACTGATGCGCCAGGGATTATCACCCGAAGCAGCCTGTAAAAAAGTGATCGAACGAATTGTAAAGATCAAGAAGGAAAAAGCAAGAGATATCCAGGTGGCTTTCCTTGCCTTAAACAAAAAGGGGCAGGTGGGGGCTTATGCCATTCACCCCGGTTTCAGCTTTGCAATCAAGAACGGAACCAGGGAGGAATTGGTAAAAGCGAAATTTGTAATGCCTAAGCCCCTCTAAATCTGCCTGGCGGCAGACAGGTCTCCCATCAAAGGAAGACATCACTTCTTAATTTGATAATTACTATGGAACAGGTAAAGTATAGCATAGAAATAGCTACTTCCGATTTTGAAACAACAAAGTCGGCTGTGGAAGGTGGTGCAGACCGGATAGAACTCTGTGCCAACTTAGCGGAAGGCGGAACGACACCATCTTACGGAACAATCATACAATGCAGGGAAGCTTTCTCCGTCCAGTTATTTCCGATCATCCGGCCCAGGGGCGGTGATTTTTTATATACAGAGGAAGAATATTCCATCATGCTGAAAGAAGTAAAACTCTGCAAAGAGCTGGGTTGCGATGGTGTGGTGATTGGTTTATTAAACAGCGATGGAGGTATTGATATAAAAAGAACAGCGGCGTTGGTAGAGGTCGCCTACCCCTTAGGCGTTACGTTTCACCGGGCTTTTGACCGTTGCAGCAATCCCTTTGAAGCGTTGGAACAACTGGTGGAGATTGGCTGCGAACGGATACTGACTTCGGGACAACAACCGGCTGCACCAGGGGGTATTGACTTAATAAAAGAGTTGAATCAGAGAGGTGCTGGTCGCATTATTATCATGCCGGGAAGTGGTGTACGAAAGGAGAATATCAAAATGCTGGCTGAAAAAACAGGGTGTACGGAATTTCATTCTTCACTGAGAGAGAAAGTGAAAAGCAACATGGAATTTATTCATCCTGCCTTTGAAGATTCGGCGGAGAGTTATATGAATAATGCAATAAGCCCCGACGAGGTCAGGGCTTTGCGTAATTCATTATCTTAACCAGGTTAGATCTTCAGCTTCTTCATATACCTTGCATTCACTTTCGATGCTTCCGTGGAACTGCCATTGGGGTAAGCTTCCTGTTCAACAATAAAATACTCCATGCCATTGGTTTTGGCAGTTTTCAAAACACTGCTCCAGTTAATTGCACCGGTACCCAGGTCAACGGAATTCTTTCCATTATCCGCACCAGGGGTTTTGCTCCGGTCTTTTACATGACAAAGCCGGAAACGGTTGGGATATTTCTTTAACCAGGCTTCAATATCTTCATTGGCGGCGGCCACCCAGTACATATCCAGTTCAAAATCCACCAGCGATGCATCTGTACCCTTCATCAGTACATCCTGTGGCAGTTGTCCTTCCAGGGGTTTAAAAGTATAGTCGTGGTTATGGTAAGCGAAGCGGATACCATTCTTTTTACAGATCTCGCCTTTCTGGTTGAATTCATCGGTGAATTTTTTAAAATCATCCAGCGATTTTTGGGGACCCTTCCAGGGGCAGATGAGGTATTTCATACCAATTGCAGCAGCTTCAGCCGCTTTCTTTTCAAAATCCTTATTGATATCACAATGTGATGAGACGACGGCCATTCCAAGATCATCCATGTATTTTTTAAAATCGGTATTACTCATACCCCAGAACATACCCTGTGCTCCTTCATAACTTTCAATCTGTTTATAACCAAAAGATGAAAGCTGTTTCAAAACACCTTTCGGGTCAGTTCCTATTACATCCCGCAGGGTGTATAGCTGGATACCGAATTTTTTGATCCTCGCTGCTTCCTCACAGGAAGAGAAAATGGACATACCGGTTAAACTGCTTAATGCAAAACCCGTGGTAACACCACCGGTAATTTTGATAAATTTTCTTCTGTTGTATTGCATCTTTCTGTTTTAAAGTGGTTAGTATTATTCAGCCCAGGCTTTGTCTCCTTTGGCATAAGGGAAAGCGCCGTCATATTTACCCGGCACCGGGATATGACGTAAGGTCTCTGTCATGCCGGTTTTTGAACTAAAGAATCCAAGCAGGGTCAGTTGTTTCATCATAGTATAATAATGACTGGGTGTTGCTTCAAATTCTTTCTGATCCTTCCAGGGCAGTTTTTCATTTTCTGCTTTCAACGCATCCCGTTTAGGTTTATCAGCTTCGTCTCTTTTCGTATTAAACTCTTTAGCTTCCTTTTCCAGACTGACTAAGAAGTCGTGACGTTGCACCGGCGTACATTCCATAAACGATTTACCGGTTGCTTTTTTACAGGCTTCGTCTATTTGTGCTATCCCGTTCATAAAAGCAGCTTGCTGGTTTTGGGTGTAGCAGTCGGTAACCATGACCTTCATGAACTCCCCAACCTTGGCAGCTTTGGCTCCCGGGGTTGTCGTAGCGGGGATGATGGTTTCCGCCACTTCATCCAGCAGGGCAATATTTTCAGCAGTAAAACCTGCTTCGGTTTTACCCGCAGTTGTACACCCGGTTAAAAATACTTCACCGCCAATGACAACTCCACCGGTCACAACAGCGATCATTTTCAATAACTCTCTGCGATCCATATTAAAAGTTTTTTGCGTTAGTGTTTAGAGATTTCCTTTTTTTAATTCGCTTACTGCGAAATCAGCCGCTCTTGCTGTCAGCGCCATATAAGTCAGCGAAGGGTTTACGCAGGAGGCGGATGTCATACAGGCTCCATCAGTTACAAAAACATTCTTTGCATCCCATACCTGGTTATTACCGTTGAGTACAGATGTTTTAGGATCACGGCCCATACGGGCTGTACCCATTTCATGAATACCCATACCCGGTGCATATCCATGATCATAGGTATTTACATTTTTTACCCCGGCAGCTTCCAGCATTTCTTTTGCATCATTCATCATATCGATCCGCATCTTCTTTTCATTTTCTTTGATCTCCACATCAAAGGCCAGTACCGGCAAGCCCCATTTATCTTTCTTTTCTTTATCCAGGTATATTCTGTTCTCATGGTAAGGCAGCATTTCACCAAAACCGGTGATACCCATATTCCAGTTATCACTGGCCACACTGAGTGCTTCTTTTAAATCAGCACCCACTGTCATCTCTGCTATTTCAACGCCACGGCCCCGGCCTGCACCTCCCTGGTAACCGAATCCCCTTATATAATCCCGTTTATCATCATAGATATTCCGGAAACGGGGGATATAAATTCCTGTCGGACGCCGGCCGTATAAGTATTTGTCTTCAAAGCCTTCTACGGTACCGCTTGCACCCGCCCTGAAATGATGATCCATTACATTATGCCCCAATTCACCACTGCTGCTGCCCAATCCGCCTTCCCACACATCGGTGGCGGAATTCATTAACACCCAGGTAGAGTTCAAGGCAGAGGCACAAACGAAAACGATCTTTGATTTGTACTCGTATGTTTTGTTTGTTTCTGCATCCAGTATTTCAACACCGGTCGCTTTCTTCGTATCCTTATCGTACAATATTCTTGTTACAATGGAGAAGGGACGAAGGGTGAGGTTACCGGTTTTCATGGCAGCCGGTAAAGTAGCAGACTGTGTACTGAAATAGCCACCAAATGGACAACCTCTCCAGCAACGGTTACGGTACTGGCAATTGGTTCGGTCGTAATGGGGTTCAGTAATATTTGCACTGCGGCCGATAATAACATGCCGGGTGCCTTTATAATGATCGAGCAGTCGTTTCTTTACTTCTTTCTCCACGCAGTTCAGTTCCATCGCCGGCATAAAATCTCCGTCGGGTAATACTTCCAGCCCGTCTTTGCTTCCCTGTATGCCCGCAAATCTCTCTGCATAACTATACCAGGAAGCGATATCATCATAACGGATCGGCCAGTCAACCGCAATGCCATCTTTAGCATTGGCTTCAAAATCCCATTTGTTAAAACGGTAACTCTGGCGGCCCCACATGAGAGAACGTCCACCCACATGATAACCCCTGTACCAGTCGAAACGTTTTACTTCTGTATACGGGCTTTCTTTATCTTTTACCCAATAGTCGAGTACTGTTTCATTCAGCGGGTAATCTCTTTTCAATACCGGGTAATCATTGATCATTTGCTGGGTACGGCCGCCACGGTGAGGAAACTCCCAGGATTCTTTGGCCGCATTTACATAGTCTTTGATATGCTCAATATTCCGGCCACGTTCCAGCATGATCACTTTAAGCCCTTTCTCGGTCAGTTCTTTGGCAGCCCAGCCTCCGCTGATACCGGAGCCGATTACGATTGCGTCAAATTGATTGTCAGCCATGCGTTTGATTTTCGGGTTTTCGTTTTAAATGGGGTTCTTACTTATACATCACATATTTTGATGGCTTTTTTCAAAGCCGATAGTTTGTCTTTGTTTTCCTTGGCAGAGGGAATGAATTCCTGCGCCACGTATCCCTGGTAACCGGTGGTAAGGATCGCTTTCATGATAGCAGGGTAGAAGAGTTCCTGTGTTTCATCTATTTCATGACGGCCCGGTACACCAGCTGTATGATAATGACCAAAATAAAAATGGTTCTCCTGTATGGTCCTGATCACATCGCCTTCATTGATCTGCATGTGATAGATATCATACAACAGTTTGAAATTGGGTGAACCCAGCCGCTTGCAAAGTTCAACACCCCAGGCACTTTTATCGGCCATGTAATCCTTATGGTTCACTTTGCTGTTAAACAATTCCATCTGTATAGTGACATTGTTTTGTTCCGCCAATGCCATAATTTTTTTTAACCCTTCCACGCAATTTTTTAATCCTGTTTCATCATCCATGCCATTCCTGTTGCCACTGAAACAGATCAGGTTCTTATAACCTGCTTTTGATACCAGCGGAATGGCTTCGGTAAAATCCTTGATCAGCCATTCATGGTTCTTTTTATCATTCCATCCTTCTGTCAGGCTGATTTTCCCGGCGGTATAACACATGGAGCAGGTGATACCATGTTGCTGTATAACCGGCCAGTCTTTAGGCGCCAGCAGGTCGATGGCGGAGAACTTTAATTTTTTAACCACGCCGCAGAGTTCTTCCAGCGGGATGAAATTGTAGGTCCAGGAACAAACAGAATGGTTGATATTTCCTTTCAAAGCATATTCATTTTCGGAAGGGGAAATAAAAGAACTCAATGTAGGGATAGCCGTAACAGCCAGTGAACCGGCGGCTGCATTTTTAAGCCATTTTCTTCTTGATGATTGGTTATCCATATTGGGTAATGATTTAGTTCACTTTCTTTTCGTCTTTGAAAGAGACCGCAAATAATAAGAAGACGGCAGCTGCAATGGCAGCTGGTATCAGCCAGATCATTTTATAATCAAAGCCGGTGGCTGTCTGGTAGGAATCAGTGATCATCCCGGCTATTTTAAAACCGATCAGCATACCCACGCCATAGGTAGCTAAGGTGATAAGACCCTGTGCTGCACTCTTCACCTTTTCGCCTGCTTTTGAGTTGGTATAGATCTGGCCCGATACAAAAAAGAAATCATAACAGATACCGTGCAGGGCAATACCTGTCAGCAGCATAAAACTCAATTCCCCGGCATTACCAAAGGCAAACAATACATAACGGAGGGCCCAGGCCAGCATACCCACCAAAATGGTTTTCTTAAAACCGAACTTGCTGAAGAAAATGGGCAGTGCCAATAAGAACAACACTTCAGATATCTGTCCAATGGTCATTTTCCCCGTAGGATTTTTCATCCCGATATCGGATAAAAAGGTATTCGTAATCTGGTAATAAAAAGCAAGCGGGATACAGATCAGTATAGATGCCACAAAGAATACGGCAAAATTTTTATCCTTTAATAATTTAAGGGCATCCAATCCCAGTATCTGGCTGATGCTGACTTTTTCGCCAGTGCTTTTCGCCGGAGGTGTTTTAGGTAAAGTGAAACTCATCAATCCTAACACAAGAGCTGCAACCCCGGAAAGCAGGAAAGTGTTTTTTAGCATGCCGCTGGCAGTATTTTCTTTGGAATCCCAGTGAAAAAGATAACTGATCAGCAGGCCTGCCACGATCCAGCCAATGGTCCCCCAGATACGGATACTGGAAAATTCCTTTTCCGGGTCTTTCATCTGGTTAAACGAAACAGAGTTAACCAATGCCAGCGTTGGCATATAAAGAACCATGTATACAAACACATAAGGATAGAAAACTGTGATATCTGCCGCATTGTACATTTGGTACATTAATGCAGCACCAATAATATGTAATACTCCCAGTATCTTCTCTGCATTGAAATAACGGTCAGCAATAAGGCCAATGATAAAAGGGGCTATGATGGCACCCCATGACTGGGTAGAGAATACCTGGCCGATCTGGCCTCCGTCTGCTTTTAGATTTGTACCCAGGAAATTTCCCAACGTCACAAACCATCCACCCCAGATAAAAAATTCAAGAAACATCATTACCGAAAGCTGAATACGGGTCGTAGATTTCATGTGCAAGTGAATTTGTTGAATCGTTAGTTTCGTAAAAGTGTTTTAGAAAAACTAAATGTACTATTTTTAAGCACATATAACTGTTCAGGTTATACATTTTTGGACAACTATATTAGCATTTTAATACATACTATTAACCTCAAACGTTTGCAATGGGAAACAGGAAATTAAGAATGGCCATGATCGGCGGCGGGAAAGACGCATTTATCGGTGCAGTGCACCGGCTTGCCTTTAATATGGACGGACAGGTGGAAATGGCAGCAGGGGCTCTCAGTATTAACCCTGAGATTGCTGTGGAGTCTGGCCGGGAATTATTTCTGCCGGAAGACAGGATTTATACTGATTATACAACGATGCTGGAGAAGGAAGCTGCTATGCCGGCTGATAAACGGATTGATTTTGTAAGTATAGTCACCCCCAATTTCGCCCATTTTGATCCTGCTGTGAAAGCGCTGGAAAAAGGTTTTCATGTAGTAATAGAGAAGCCAATCACTTTTTCACTGGAGGAAGCCAAAAAGCTAAAAGCAGTGGTTGAGCAAACAGGCCTTCACTTATTATTATGTCATACCTATACCGGTTATCCTATGATCAAACAAGCCCGCCAACTGATAAAAAGCGGGTTGCTTGGAAAAGTAAGAAAAGTATATGTGGAATATCCCCAGGGATGGCTAAGTACTTTTCTGGAAGGCGGATCTAATAAACAAGCAGCCTGGCGTACTGATCCCAAACGGAGCGGTAAAGCCGGTTCGATGGGTGATATCGGTACGCATGCCTTTAACCTGGCAGAATATGTTACCGGTTTGAAAGTAGAAAGTATCTGTGCGGATATCAATACCATCGTGGAAGGAAGAATGCTCGATGATGATGGGGCCGCTTTTTTAAAATTCAACAATGGCGCAAGCGGGGTGCTGATGGCTACCCAGGTTGCCGCCGGGGAAGAGAATAATGTTAAGATAAGAGTGTATGGCGAAAAAGGGGGTATCGAATGGAAACAGGAAGATGCGAATACCTTATTAGTGAAATGGCTGGATAAACCCACCGAGATCTACAGGGCAGGTTCAGGCTATCTGGATTCTTTTGCCAAACATAATTGCCGCACACCCGCCGGGCACCCGGAAGGGTATTTAGAAGCCTTTGCCAATCTGTACCGCAACTTCGCTTTGACCGTCCGTGCAAGGATCAATGGGGAAACCCCAAGGGCTGAGTGGCTGGATTTTCCTGGTGTGGAAGAAGGCATACGGGGAATGGCGTTTATTGAAAATGTGATTGCATCTGGACAGGCGGATAAAAAATGGATCGATTTCAAGGTATAGTTTTTCAATCATTAATACTAACTGACAAATGACTACTATAAAAGGACCAGCCATTTTTTTAGCTCAATTTCTTGGAGAGAGTGCGCCGTTCAATAACCTGAAATCTATTTGCCTTTGGGCAGAATCATTAGGATTTAAAGCTGTGCAAATCCCCACCTGGGATGCCCGGTGTATTGATCTGCAAAAAGCAGCCGAGAGTAAAACCTATGCTGATGAGATCAAAGGTATCATTAATGATTGCGGGCTGGAGATATCAGAACTCTCCACCCACTTGCAGGGGCAACTGGTAGCGGTGCATCCGGCTTATGATACCTTGTTTGATGGATTTGCACCGGAGCAGTTGCGGGGTAACCCGAAAGCAAGGACTGAGTGGGCTATACAACAGGTGAAATACGGGGCGAAAGCTTCACAAAATTTAGGACTGACTGCTCATCCCACGTTCAGTGGTTCTTTATTATGGCACACCTTTCATCCCTGGCCGCAACGGCCTGCCGGTTTGGTGGAAGAAGGTTTTAAAGAACTCGGGAAACGCTGGACACCGATCCTTGATTATTTTGATGAGTGTGGTGTGGATGTTTGTTACGAGATTCATCCTGGTGAAGACCTTTTCGATGGTGTGACGTATGAAATGTTTTTAGAAGAAGTGAACAATCATCCCCGTGCCTGTTTGTTATATGATCCATCCCATTTTGTATTGCAGCAACTGGACTATATTCAATATATCGATTTTTACCATGAGCGGATCAAAGCTTTTCATGTAAAAGATGCCGAATTTAATGCTACAGGAAAGCAGGGAACATTTGGTGGCTATCAAAGCTGGGCCAACAGGGCCGGACGGTACCGTTCACCTGGTGATGGCCAGGTTGATTTTAAAACCATATTCAGCAAGCTGGCGCAATATGATTTTCCCGGCTGGGCTGTAATGGAATGGGAATGCTGCATCAAACACCCTGAAGATGGTGCCAGGGAAGGGGCAGAGTTCATACAACGGCATATCATCCGTGTTACAGAAAAGGCTTTTGATGATTTTGCTTCAAGCGGAACGGATGAAAAAACAAACAGGCTTTTGCTGGGATTAGACTAACCTTTAATTTCGTCGTACATTCAATCTTTCTAAAATAATAAAACATGAAAAAGATATTTCTATCCCTTGCAGTAGCAATTGTAATCAGTTCCTGTGGTAATAGTTCTTCAGAAGCAGGCAGCGGTTCTGGTGGAGGCGAAGCCAAGGCTCCCGAAACTAAAGAAGCAGCGGCAGATGACCTTTCCGGGAATCCTGTTTATCAAAAAGGATTGTCGCTGGTAGCTAAAAGCGATTGCCTGACCTGTCACAAGATTGATGATAAACTTACCGGTCCCAGCTACAGGGAAGTGGCCAATAAATATGCCGGCATGCCAGACACAATTGTTGCACATCTTGCCGGTAAGATCATTAAAGGAGGTAATGGTGTGTGGGGTGAAGCCTATATGACACCCCATGCGGCCGTGTCACAGGAAGATGCAGAAGCAATGGTAAAATATATCTTATTGCTTAAAAAATAAGGTCTTTAGTTTTTCGGTATAAATAATTTAAAATTAACACATGAAAAGATTGCTTACCGCAACGGTTGTTGCAGCTGCGATGACTGCCTGTAATAACAGTGGCTCTGAAAAACCGGCTGAGACAGACACATTAACAACTAAAATTGAAAACGCAGCGAATAAACTCACTGACCAGCAAAAAGCAGATGGCTGGCAGCTGTTATTTGATGGAGAAAGCACCAAGGGATGGCACAAATACGGGGGTAATCCTGTGGGCAGTGCGTGGAAGATAGCTGATGGCAATCTCTACCTCGATACGACGGTAAAAGAAAACTGGCAGATCAAAGATGGTGGCGATATAGTCAGTGACGAAGAGTTTGAAAATTTCCACCTGAAGCTGGAATGGAAGATCGCTAAGGATGGCAACAGTGGCATTATGTTCTATGTGCATGAAGACACGGCGAAATACAAATGGCCCTGGGAAACAGCTCCTGAGATGCAGGTACTCGATAACAATGGTCATCCTGATTCAAAGATCATTAAACACAGGGCCGGTGACCTGTATGACCTGATCAGTTCCAGTAAAGAAACTGTAAAACCTGCCGGTGAATGGAACCAGGTGGAGATAAAGTGTGTGGATGCAAAACTCGAACTTTGGCTGAATGGAGAGAATGTAGTCAGCACTACTTTATGGGATGATGCCTGGAAAAAACTGGTAGCCGGCAGCAAATTTGTGAAGATGCCTGATTTTGGTACCTATAAAAAAGGGAAGATCGCACTGCAGGATCATGGTAACACGGTATGGTACAGGAATGTTATGATCAAAAAAATGTAATTGCAGATATTTACCGATACAAAAAAGGGCTGTTATTTCAACAGCCCTTTTACTTTATTATGATATGCTGTCAATTCGTTGAAAAAGTAACCACACAATTATCAAATTGGGTTTCCCAGTTTTCCATCTCGCCCTTTTTGCAGGTGCAGGTAATGACATAAGCTATTTCATCAGCAATGAGCATATAAACCTTCACTTCAAGTGCATAGCCCATGTAGGAATGACTGTACTTTATCCAGTTTGCAGTATGCCCGTTAATTTTCTTTGTTCCGTTATCGATCTCTTTGAGGTCTGTGAGCATGTTCTTCATATTGTCCCGGGAAAGCCGGAGGTATTCTTCTGTTGTTTTATTACCAGTTCTCTCTGTAACAATATTGATGTTTTCCCTGAAATCATCACCGGGGCTCTCAACGGGAGAAAAGATAACAGTGGCCCTCATTCCCATCAGTAATGTATCTGTCTTGTCCCAGCCATCCGGGGCGGTAATGGAATAACTGCCGCTTCCGGCGTTGAGATTGGGATTTTTCCGGACAGCTTTTTCAATTTCTTCCGGTGTGAGTGCTTTCTTTTGCTTACACCCAACTATAAGCAGAAGAGAAAAGGAAAAAAGGATATAGAATAAGGGCCTCATAAAAAAAATTTGTACTGAAGGTAAGCAACCTATATGAAAAGTAGACATTGGGGTAAGAGGAGATTTTTGTTTTTTAAAGCAGGAATACCTAACTTTTAAGTTCACCAAAACTGCTTTGAACATGGATACTTCATTTATTGAAGGGTTGAACTGGCCGGCTGTCCTGGTCGCCGCCCTGGCCTATTTTATACTGGGGGCCCTTTGGTATTCTAAATTATTATTTGCCAATCATTGGATAGCCAGCAGTGGGATGGATATGAAAAGAACAGGAGCGGGGAAAGGAGTAGGGGGTATCATGGCCTTTACTTTTTTGCTGGAGTTAATAGTCTGTATTGGCTTGGGGATATTAATTTACCGCCTGCTGTTATCCGGGTTTTTATCAGGCATCAAACTCGGTGTGTTCACCGGTGTATGTTTTGCAGCTATCGGGATCACTATTTCCTATCTCTATCAAAGCAAACCGCAGGTATTAACGCTGATAGATACCGGTTACCATATTACCGGTAATATACTTGCAGCAGTCATCCTTTGCGTCTGGCAATGATATTTAAAAAAAATAAGCCGGTTTTTTCCGGCTTATTTTTTATTCCACTTTAGTGATCTTAAGAACGTTTGTCGGCAGGTGTAAATGGATTGGTGTACTTCCTGTACTGACCACTACATTTCCTTTGGTAACAAATCCTCTTTCTTTCAGAATATCGATCTGGTCGAATACGATATCATCCAGGCTTTCTTCTTCATCATAATAAAAAGCACGGACACCCCAGCTCAGACTTAACTGGTTCACCAATGACCTCTCTTTGGTAAATATGTATAAAAACGCTTTGGGACGATAACTACTCAGGGTAAAACCTGTATAGCCGCTTTGTGTCATACCTACAATCGCATCCGCACTGACATCCTCTGCCAGTTTACAGGCATTATAACAGATTGCATCACTCAGGAAAGAAGGAGAGTGGGGTTGTGGTTTCAGCATTTCTTCGCGGTCATAATCATAAGCCTTGGTCTCGATCTCGTGAATGATCTTGCTCATGGTCTCTACCACCAGCTTTGGATATTTACCAGTGGCTGTTTCCGCACTCAGCATTACTGCATCGGCCCCTTCCAGCACGGCGTTGGCCACGTCAGTGATCTCACTCCGGTTGGGTTTTGTCCGGTCGATCATGCTTTCCATCATCTGGGTGGCCACGATGACGGGCTTGGCACGATGTAAACATTTTTTGATAATATCTTTCTGGATCAGGGGCACTTCTTCAATAGGTAATTCAACACCCAGGTCGCCACGGGCAATCATGATACCATCACTTTCCACAATAATATCCCGTAAATTTTTTAAAGCCTCCGGCATTTCGATCTTGGCAATTACTTTGGCTTTATGACCACCTTCTGTAATTCTTCTTTTCAGATCGATAATATCATTGGGTTTTCTTACAAAGGACAAGGCTACCCAATCCACTTTTTGGGTGAGGATGAAATCAAGATCGGCAAGATCTTTCTCTGTTAAGGAGGGAAGGGAAATATTTGTATCCGGCAGGTTGACTCCTTTTTTAGGAAGCAATAAACCACCCAGGGTAACTTCTACTTTTACATCTTTTTCTTTAGTGATCTCTTTCACCACCACTTCCAGCTTGCCATCATCGATCAATATCTTTTCACCCACTTTTACATCCGCATGAAGGTCGGGGTAGGAAACGTATATCTTCTCCATAGTACCCACCAGTTTCTGGTTGGTGAAGGTGAGTATATCACCCTCTTTGATGTCTAAGGCACCCCCCTCAATCTCACCTACTCTTAATTTAGGGCCCTGCAGGTCGGCCAGGATTGAAATATTATAAGGCTCTTTCTTATTGATCTCCTGGATCAGGTCGATGATCCGGCCTTTGCCTTCATGATCTCCGTGTGAAAAATTAAGACGGAAAACATTCACACCGGCTTTTACCAGTTCCAGTAATTTATCGTAGGTATCGCAGGCGGGTCCGACAGTAGCCACGATCTTGGTTCTTTTAAAAGCATGCTGGCGACCTGCTTCTTTATCAAATTCTTTGTGCAGGTATTTTTCAATATTCTTACTCATAGTGTTCGTTTCTGGTTACTTGCTTCTGACCTGCTGAAAAGACAGGGACCGGCGGTCAGCTACCAGTACCTGTTTTGATAATTTAACTGGCTAATATCTTTACAATTTTCATCCATTCTTCACTGATCTTACCTTTGTTTTTGACGGCCGTTTCGAGTGGTATATAATGCATCTTGTTATTAAGGATCCCTACAAATACATTGTGCCGGCCTTCTATCAGGCTTTCCACAGCGTGGTATCCCATCCGGCTGGCGATCAGCCTGTCCATACAACTGGGCGATCCGCCCCGCTGAATATGTCCGAGTATACAAACCCTGATCTCTGCATTCGGAAGTTTTTCCTCCAGTACTTTCTGCACTTCGTTTGCACCTCCAAATTCATCTCCTTCAGCCACCACAATAAGGTTCACTAATTTTTTCCGGCGTTCTTTTTCCTGGAGTGATGCGATCAGGTCATCCATATTGGTTTTCCGTTCAGGAACAAGAATATTTTCTGCGCCTGTGGCAATGCCGCTGTGCAGGGCAATATAACCGGCATCACGACCCATCACTTCAATGATGAAGATCCGGTCATGCGCATCCATGGTATCCCTGATCTTGTCAATCGCTTCTACGGCCGTGTTTACAGCCGTGTCAAACCCAATGGTAAAATCAGTTCCTGCAATGTCTTTATCAATTGTTCCGGCCAGGCCGATGCAGGGAATATCATATTCCTGGCTGAATTTTACAGCACCGCGGAATGAACCATCACCACCGATGATCACCAATCCATCAATCCCTCTTTTCTTTAGTGTTTCGTATGCAATCTTTCTTCCTTCGGGTTCATAGAATTCTTTGCAACGGGCCGTTTTCAAAATGGTTCCGCCCCGCTGGATAATGTTCGCCACTGAGCGGCCATCCATTTTGAATATATCATCTTCGATCATGCCCTGGTAGCCCCGCATGATACCATACACTTCTAATCCATGATAAATACCGGTGCGAACCACCGCCCTGATAGCGGCATTCATTCCGGGGGCATCCCCGCCAGATGTCAGTACCCCGATCTTTGTTACTTTTTTTGCCATAGTATTGTTCTGCTATCTTCTGCTGATTAATTATTTGTCTTAGACGAACAATCGTTTGAATATTCCAAGGGTAAAAGGCCCTCAAAAATAAGGTTTTGTTTTGATTGTGTTTTTTAAACACGGAAGGGGGTACAAAGCATCTTTCAGTTCTTCTTAACATAAATACCCACCAGTACGCAGAAAAAAGGAAGATTCCCTGCGTTAAGTTGTAAATCAAATCATCATGATGAAGAAAGTATTGCTTTTCATATTCCTTTTCGCCGGGGGAAACTGTATTGCCCAGGCCGATACCACGAAATGGGTAAGGGCCTTTCCCATTACAGATTATATGATTGACCTGAACGACAGCATCAAAGTGGTGCAGGTGTATCTTCCCGGGGGCCCGGCACTGAAAGAAAAACAACCCGGCTTGCTGAGAGGCGTTTATAAGGACGGTAAAGCCGATACGGCGGAGATCGGTGCGGGCCGTTGTCATCTCATCAAAGGGGACTATTATTATTTTACTATTAACTATAAGGAAAGCGGAATAATTCCCAAAGAGAATGATCTCTTGTACACAGTAGTTGACAAACCTGCGATTTTCAGGAAACAGGTCATTGGCCTTGCCTCTCATTTCATTGAACTGCAAAACGTACATGAAGAACCTTTTTATGACCGGTTTGCTATCTTTCAAAAATGGACAGAGGCGGACGAAAAAAGACAGATCGATTCGATGGTGCGTGATATACAGTTTACCGGCCAGTATTTTCTTGAAAACAATCCTTCCATGGATGTGGAAATTAAAAGCGGGGAATTTAAAGGGCAAAAAGTATTGTATGTCATGGTGGAATGCCAGCCGGGCTATCTTAAAGACTTCTTTGATTATATGATTGTCCGTCCCAGGCTTTATGCAGGGCAGCGCTGGAAAGTATCAGAAATTTTTGCCACCTGGCTGAGCAGCGGAGCTCCCACCGTGATAAGGTAATCAGGAAATCGATCACTCATCCCACGGACAGGCCATTTATCAGCCTGCTGTTCTTTGGGCAGTTGTTTCGTTTAACTTTAGGCTAATAAATTTTTTTGTGTATGAAAAAAATACTGGCCTTCTTTTTTCTTTTCCTGCCATTGTTGCCGTTGGCACAGTTGCAATATCCTGAGACAAAAAAAACAGACGTTACCGATAATTATCATGGCACTTCTGTAGCCGATCCTTACCGCTGGCTGGAAGATGATAATAGTGAAGAGACCAAAGCCTGGGTACAGCAGCAGAATAAGGTAACGAATGAATACCTGGCTACTATTCCTTACCGGGATAAAGTGAAAAAGAGACTGGAAGAATTATGGAACTATCCTAAATATGGTTCTCCTTCTAAAAAGGGAGACTATTATTATTTCAGTAAAAATGATGGTTTGCAGAACCAGAGTGTTATTTACCGCCAGAAAGGATTGAATGGCAAACCGGAGGTTTTCTTTGATCCGAATAAATTATCAGCCGATGGTACCACGGCATTAGGAGCCTGGTCTTTTTCAAAAAATAATAAATATGTTGGCTATGCAGTGGCCATGAGCGGAAGCGACTGGCAGGAAGCTTTTGTGCTGGATGCAGTCACCGGGAAAAAATTAACCGATAATGTGAAATGGATAAAATTCAGTGGCCTTAACTGGAAGGGGGATGATGGATTTTATTACAGCCGTTACCCGGAGCCGGATGAAAAAAGTAAACTGAGTAAACAAAACCAGTTTCACCAGGTATGGTATCATAAGATCGGCACTTCGCAGGCTGAAGATGTGTTGATTTATAAAGACGATGCACATCCATTACGTAATATGGGCGGGGGTATGACGGAAGATAACCGTTTCCTGGTCATCAGCATGTCTGAAGGAACCAGCGGTGCGGAGATATGGGTAAAAGATACAAAGGCAGCGGATCCGAAATTCACTTTATTGATCGCTGGTTTTAAAACAAGTCCTTCTGTCGTTACGAATGTTGGCGATAAATTACTGGTACGCACCAATGAAGATGCACCTAATTATAAAATAGTATTGGTGGATCCGAAGAACCCGGGCAAAGAGAACTGGAAAACGGTGATTGCAGAAAAAGAAGAAGTGTTACAGGGCGTTGGAACCGGTGGAGGTTACCTGTTTGCCAGTTACCTGAAAGATGCGTCCACCAGGGTTTACCAGCACAGCTATGATGGTAAACTGGTAAGGGAGATCAAATTACCCGGCATTGGTTCTGCCGGTGGCTTTGGGGGAGATATTAATTCGAAAGAATTTTTCTATACCTATTCATCGTTCAGTTACCCTCCGACCATTTTCCGGTATAATATCACAACAGGTCAGTCAACTTTATTCCGTAAAACAGAAGTAAAGTTTGACGTATCACAGTTTGAGACCAAACAGGTCTTTTTTACCAGTAAGGATGGCACCAAAGTGCCTATGTTCCTGACCTACAAAAAAGGATTGAAACTGGATGGAACAAACCCGGCTTTGATTTATGGGTATGGTGGTTTTAATATTCCCTCAACTCCCGGCTTTAGTGTAAGTAATGCTTTCTTCATGGAGCAGGGCGGCATTTATGCTGTAGTGAACCTCCGTGGTGGCAGTGAATATGGTGAAAAATGGCATAAGGCCGGGATGAAGGAAAACAAGCAGAATGTTTTTGATGATTTTATTGGTGCTGCTGAATACCTGGTCAAAGAAAAATATACCAATAAAAGTAAAATCGCCATTCGTGGGGGAAGTAATGGCGGTTTATTGGTGGGTGCCGCTATGACTCAGCGTCCTGATCTTTTCAAAGTCGCTATTCCACAGGTAGGTGTGATGGATATGCTACGATATCATAAGTTTACCATTGGCTGGGCCTGGGCTGTTGAATACGGACGCAGTGACAGTGCTGATGCATTCAATTATCTTTCTAAATACTCGCCACTGCATAATTTAAAGCCCGGGGTTAGTTACCCTGCAACCATTGTTACCACGGCTGATCATGACGACCGGGTAGTGCCGGCACACTCATTCAAATTTGCTGCGGCACTGCAGGCTGCGCAGGCAGGCACCAACCCCACTGTGATCCGGATTGAAAGTAAGGCGGGACATGGCGCCGGTAAACCTACCAGCAAACAGATCGAGGAAGCGACGGATATCTGGAGTTTTACGATGTTTAATCTTGGAATGAATTATACAGAGCCGGTGGCACCGGGTGTAAAAAAAGCTTTTTGATCTGCATTTTATTGAAAAAGGCCTTGCTTCAAAATGAAGCAAGGCCTTTTTTATTTGGTATAAAATAAAAAAGTAATAAGAGGAGCAGACTTGTCAATAATCATGATGAATGGTGAGGGTTGAACTGGTACGGCCACTATATTTGCAAATCCTAAAATTTTTACATGAGAAAACACATTTCTTTTTTTACTATTGTAACCACAGCTGTATTCTTTTTTTCTGTATCAACAGCAAAATCACAAACAACAGATTCTGCTGCTGTAAAAGTAGAGCAAGGTACCATTGATGAACTTCCGGCAAAACCTTTCCGCCTTCCGGCCCTGGCGGAAATAAATGGCTCCCCTTTTTTAACTGCCGATTACCAGCAGGGAGCTGTGGAGCTGGGACAAGGTAAAGTGGTAACAGGTGTTCCCGTCAAGTTCAATATTTTCAATAATGCAATGATGGTATTAAAGAATGGTGAAGAACTGAAACTGGAATTCTTTGAACTGGTTTCATATGACCAGGCAGATAACAGCGGTAATATAAAGCATGTGATGTTTAAAGCCGGTTATCCTGAAGTGGACGGTCACAATGATAATACAGTATACCAGGTACTGTCCCTGGGGCCTAAAGTACATTTACTGAAATTCATGTCTCAAAAAGTGGAAGACGCTGCTACGTTGGGGGATTACAGCCGTAAAGAGATCGTTACTACAGAACAGCTATATATATATATACCAGGTGGAAAAATTAGAAAGATCAAGAACAGCAAACAGGCATTGCAGGATGCATTGCCGGAACTGGCTGCTAAAATTGATGAAGTGGCAGCGGCTAAAAAATTAAAACTGAAAAGCGAAAACGAAATTTCAGTACTGGTGGAAGAATTGAATAAACCATAATATGGACAAACAAACCCGGATAATCCTGCCTGCGATGGCAGGATTTTTTGTTTGTAATAGCTTTATTTTTGAAAAATGAAAATTCTGGTAACAGGTGCTAATGGTTTTTTGGGGCACTACCTTGTTCAGCAACTTTTGCTAAAGAAATATACCGTTATCGCCACCGGTAAAGGCGAATGCCGGCTTCCATTTACAGGAATGGATAATTTTGATTACGAACCCATGGATTTCACAGATCCTTTTGCTGTTCATGATCTATTTGAAAAATATCAACCCGCTGCTGTGGTTCATGCCGGTGCCATGAGTAAACCCGATGATTGCGAAAAAGAACAATGGCAGGCTTACCTGGTTAATGTGGAAGGAACAGTTACCTTATTGACCAATGCAGAGGAATACCGATCCTTTTTTGTTTTTGTATCCACTGATTTCATATTTGATGGAGAAAAAGGAATGTACAGGGAAGGAGATATGGCAGCCCCGGTGAATTTTTATGGGAAGACAAAATGGGAAGCAGAAGAGATCGTAAAAGAATACCCGTTTGACTGGTCGATTGCCAGAACGGTATTAGTGTACGGTAAACCGCTGGCAGGACGATCAAATATTCTCAGCATTGTAAAAGATAAGCTGGCGAAAGGGGAGGAGTACAGTGTGGTGAATGACCAGGTGAGAACACCCACCTACGTGGAAGACCTGGCTGCAGGTATTGTGGCAATCATTGAAAAGAAAGCTACCGGTATTTATCATTTATCCGGTACAGATATACTGACCCCCTATGAAATGGCTACCAGGACGGCTGATTATCTCGGGCTGGATAAATCACTCCTCAAAAAAGTTACCGCTGCTGATTTTACACAACCTGCCAGACGGCCACCGAAAACAGGCTTCAATATTGAAAAAGCAAAAAAGGAGCTGGGTTACCAGCCCCTATCATTTGAAGAAGGTCTTGCTAAAACTTTTTCCTGATCAGAAACTAAAATTGATACCGGCTTTGATAAAGCGGGGTGTTCCGGGTGTATAATGTATCTCGGATATTGCATCTGGCTCTCCCTGCAATCTCGATTCCGTATCAAATTGTGCTTCGTTCCATTTCCGGTTAAATATGTTTTCCATGGATACAAACAGGTCAAATTTTTTTAACTTATAACTGGCCAGTACATCTGTGATAAAATAACCCTGCGCTGTTACAGAGTTGTCCTCGTTCGCAGGCCTGTCATCAATGAAACGATAACGCAGGGAACCACTAAAGCCATTTTTTGATTTGGCTGTCAGCCCGCCAATACTGGTAAAAGCAGGAGCTAACGGCACATAATCTTCTCCTTTCGGTTCACCAATAGCTCTTGCCCTGGTCAGGTTAATATCCATGTCGGCATATAACCAGCTGTTGACCTGGTATCTTGCAGAAACATCAACGCCCATTCTTCTTGTCTTCCCGCTGGGCTCCACAATACCTGCATCACCCACATACACAAATTCCTGTTGCGAATACAAATGCCACAAAGTGGTTTTGAGGACCAATGCCTTTACCGGTTTCAGAATGATACCCAGATCGGTTCCAAAAACTTTTGGTAAAATATCATCGGCCTGGTTGTTAAGAATCACTCTTGAATCATTAGAGTGGAACCCGATACTGTTATTGAAAAATATTTTTACGTTGGCAGAAGGGTTGTAGTTCAAATTGATCTTGGGACTGAAGGTTCCTTTTGCTTGTCTCCGGAAATCCGTTTCCCCGGCCAGTTCATCCCGGTAGCCAAACCGGAAATAATCATAACGGATGCCGCCGTCAATGGAGAATTTATTACTCAATTCCACCTGCTGATCCCAGTATACAAATGCATTTCCTTCCTGTACATCTCCTTTCTGGATATAAGAAAGAAATTGTCTTTTAACAGCCCTGGAGAGTTCAATATCTTTTACATTATCGTAGCGGAAACCGGCACCGAATTCCGTTACTGCTTTTTTATTGCCCAGCAACCAGGTTTTGGCGGCAGTTGTTGTATAACCGTAAATATCTCTTGATTCCCGTTGTTTGATCTCGTCACCATTTACAGGGTCTTCCAGGAAGAAGGTAAAATTAGAATAGAGTTTGAAATGATATTTGCTGTAATAGAACTGATCGGTGGATTGCCAGTTGCGTTTCCATTGTTTGGCAAACCGGATATTGAAATTGGTACGGCTGGTATTTCCACCTTCGCTGTTATCAATGGAGCCAAAGCGGCTGATCAGGCCGCTGCGAACAGCCCGGTCCGGTATCTGTCCGGAAGCATCCCAGCGGCTGTCAAAAGTGGAAGCAGTGATCGTCAACTGCGACTGGTTGCCAAACCAGGCATTGTATTTACCCATGATATTGAAACGGTGAAAATTCTGGGAACTTTCAAAATATCCGTCATTATGAAAATATTCAGAAGCTATGTAGAATTGCTGCCTGTTTCTTTCCGTACTTTTATTGAAAACTTTTAATTGTCCTGATACACGTTGTGTATTAAAATCACCCGCTTCGATCTTGATGCTGTTATTGCTCAGAAAATCTTTTGTTTTAAAATCAACATACCCGGCTGTAGCCAGGTTCCCTCTTTCTGTACTATGAGGCCCCAGTTCAAAAGCTACTTTCTCAATTGTTTCAGGTATCAGGAAATGAAGATCAGCATAACCCTGTCCATGAGCATGACTGACCATATTTACCGGGATACCATCTACGGTAAGACTGATATCAGTGCCATGATCGATGTCAAAACCCCGCAGGAAGATTTGTTCGGCTTTACCACCACCCGCATGTTGTGCGATGAATATGCCGGGAACAATACGCAACACATCCTGTGATGTATTTACAGGCCGCAACATGATATCCACCTGGCTGAGTGTATTGATGCCATTCGTTTTTTTGCTGCTTACCCGTACTTCGGAAAGATCAAGAACCCCTCTTTTTAGGTTTACAGCAACGGTTGATACCAGGTTGGCTTTTACTTCAACAGGTATTATTTCTGTTCTGTATCCGGTATGAGATGCGATCAGCTCATATTGGCCTGCAGGAAGGTTGGCAAAACGAAAAGAGCCGAATGCATCTGTATTATCTCCTTTATTACTACTGGACAAGTTAATGCTGGCTCCTGTTATCGGCGACCTTGTTTCAATATCTTTTATCGTACCTTCTATGATGCCGGTCTGAGCGGCCAGTGAAAAAGATAATAAACAGGCCAGGGAAGTGATAGCAGTAAGTTTGATTCTTCTCATTGTAATTGATTTTGCTCCATATCTACGGTATAAAGAAAAGAATAGTTTCAGCAACTGTCCCCTCCTTTTTGACGGCCGGTAATAAAATCTTTCTGATTCTTTCAATCTGTTCCTGAACGATTCCCGTATCTGTTTTGTGCTCCTGCAGGTTGAGCAGGAACTAAGTGTAAAATTAATATAATACAAAACCCCAAAACAAATTTTATGAAATTGAAGCTCTTAACAGGCATCCTCGTTGGCGTTGCCATTGCAGGTGGAGTCATCTTTGCAGCCGATCATATTGATGCGCCTGCGGTAACCGGACCCGGAAGTACGAGTCCCGGCAATGATATTACTGATATTTATGCTTTTCAAAGTCCGGCAGATAATACCAAAATGGTGTTTGCCCTGAATACCCAGGGATTACTTTCACCGGGTGCATCCGCCGCAGCCACATTTCCCTCCGGTGTGATGTATGAAATCAATATTGACAATACAGGAGACAATGTGGAAGACCTCGTTATCCAATGCCTGGTGCAGAATGGTAAAATGAGAGTATATGGCCCCGTGGCACCCGGTACAACAGGTACCACCAGTATGGTGAAAACCAATGGCCCGGTTACAGAAGTAGCTGTTACCGCTTATGCTGCTGCCTCACCAACTGTGGCTACGAATTCAAATGGCATTAAAGTGTTTGCAGGACCAAGAGATGACCCCTTCTTTTTTGACCTGGTTCGTTTCAAAGAGATCCTTGCCGGTACACAAACAGCTTTCCGCGACCCCGGGGTAGATTCTTTTGCCGGAACGAATGTAATGTCCATCGTTGTGGAAGTTCCTAAAACCCTGTTAGGCGCTGCTGCCACTATCAATGTATGGGGCGAAACAAAAACCAAATAAACTTTCTAATCTCTAATACGAATAATCATGATCCAGATAAATAAAATAGCAACAGGTTTGCTTTTATCCCTTGCAATAGTTACAACAAGTTGTGACAAAGACAAGAATGAAGATAATTTCGATACATCCGGCACTTACACCCAGAATGACCAGATGGCAAGACCCGCAATAAATACCGTATTTGTCAGCTCAGCCCGGAAGAATGAGTTCAATACTACTGTTCCTTCAGCGATGAATGCTGCCTTCAATGCGCAGTTCCAGGGTGTACTGACCGGTTTTGGATATACACAAAATGCATTAGGCCAGGATAAAGCCACATTTGCCGGTTTATTGGTAACCGATGTACTGAATGTAAAAACAAATGGCCCCACTACATTCTTTGATGGCACCAATGTACTGACAGGAAGAGCACTGGCAGATGATGTGATAGACACGGAGCTGCTGCTCATTTTCGGCGGACCGACCGGTGCATCCAACCCGGGGCTGACAAAAGATAATGTGAATGGAAATGATAAAACTTTTTTAACCGCATTTCCTTACCTGGCAGCACCGCATAATTAAATCATTCCAACAGGACGCCGGGTAAAAAGAACCTGGCGTCTTTTCTTTTATAAAAAATCACAGATGAAAAAGCTTATAGCACTTCCATTGGGAATACTGCTGGCGCTGGCAGGCTGTATGAATAAAAAAAATATAGCAAACCCTGCTGCGTATGCAGTATTTCTCAAAGAGGGTATATTGGACCAGCAGAAGAAACAGGTCAGCGAAGAAATAAATTTCTGGCAGCAACGCCTGCAAAAAGATACGGGCAGCTATGTGAATATGCTGCAACTGGCTTCGGCTTATTTATATTCATTTAAACTGGGAGGTGATATTGCTGCATTAAAAAAAGGAGATTCTTTATTAAAAGCGAGTTCTGCAAAACTAAAAGATACTGATCCTGATATCCTGTTTGCCATTTCCCAAAATTCAATAACCCAACACCAGTTCAATAATGCTGCGGTTTATAATGATGCTGCTGAAAAAGCAGAAGGAGATCGTTTCATTAACCGGCTGCTTGATTTTGATGCAGGTATGGAACTGGGTAATTATAAAGATGCGGTGCTGCAACTGGCTTCACTGACCGATAAATTATCCTTTGATTACCTGATCCGCAAAGCTAAACTGGAAGATCATAACGGTAACCTTGACGGGGCCATAAAATTAATGGAGCAGGCTTTTGATGAAGTAAAAGACAAAAAGAAAAGCCTGTACTGCTGGAGTCTCTCTAACCTGGGTGATATGTATGGTCATGCCGGGCAAATTGAAAAAGCCTACAACTGTTATTTAAAAGTATTGCAGAAGGACAGCAGCTATTTATATGCCTTAAAAGGAATTGCCTGGATCGCTTATGCACATGACAATAATATCAAAGAAGCAAAGAAAATAATACAGTTCCTCTTGAGACAAACGAAAATGCCTGAGCTCTGGCTCACACTGGCTGAACTGGAAGAGTGGGAAGGTAATACAGCGAAGAAGGAGGCATATATTCTCCATTTTCTGCAAGAGGTGCAAAAACCCGGATATGGCGATATGTACAATAAATATCTTATCCATCTTTATACAGAACAACTAAAGGATTATGACAAGGCCTTAGTATTGGCCAAAAAAGAAGTCAGTAACAGGCCAACCCCGGAAACCTATGACTGGCTGGCCTGGGTTTATTATCACAAAGGCGAGAAAGAAAAAGCTTATACGATTGCCAGTACTTATGTATATGGGCAAACATTTGAACCCAATGCAATGCTGCATACCGGCTTTATATTCGCAGCAAATCAGCAGGAAGAGAAGGCCAGGGAAATACTGGAAGAATGCCTGGATAGTTCTTTTGAACTGGGGCCTGTAACTACAAAAATGATCAAAGAGAAATTAAAGGACTTATAAGGTCATTCATTAATGAGGCTTGCTGAATTTCATTTCACCGGCCCTGACCGTTACCGGCAGGTCATTCTCCGGCGGGGGCATGGGGCAGTTATAGATGTTACTGACATACGCACAATAAGGATTATAAGCCTTGTTGAAATCAATGACTAAAGAATCTTCTTTGATATCAGTAAGTGAGGCATCAATATAGCGGCCGTTGGCATAGGTTTCTTCGCCACTGCTGCGATCAGTAAAAGGAATGAACAACAAGTCCGCATATTGTTTAATGCCCATCAGTTGTTGTGACTGGTAAATATGAAGTTTTACCTGCGTATCATGTAGCATGAAGGAAGCGATGGCAAAAACCCGGTGTGTTTTCTTTTCCTTACCCGATGTTTCCATTTTGAACCAGGGGGCTTCAGGTATTTTTTCAATTTTGGCCTTCACCCTGTATTTTTCATTGACCGGGAAGAAATGCATGAGAGCTTTGTCCTTACCAGTTACCACTTCATGTGTCTTTACATAATTTTCCTGGTATTCTTCCAGGGAATCAATATAAGTAGCATGTTGTGCTTTCAACACAGTGCCGGGTAGGATGAATACAATAAATAATGAAAGAAATAATAGGCGCATACAAATTTAATTCATCAGTAAAACATTCACACTTCGTTGCAGGATATTGAAAGCGATCTCGGCCATCAGGTTTTCTTTATCCAGTGTGGGATTTACTTCGGTTATTTCAAAACAGCAAACTTTCCTGTTTTGCATGAATTTACTGATCAGGTCTTCTGCTTCTCTCTCCCTTAATCCATTACTCACCGGGGTTCCTGTTCCTTTGCTGATGGAAGAATCAAGACTATCCACATCAAAGGAGATATAAATATCCGTGCAGTCAGCCAGGTAACGGAGAACTGCTCTTACCACATTTTCAGGGCCTTTCGTTCTCACTTCTTTTGTAGTGACCACTTTCATGCCATGCTTTTCGATCAGGTACCGTTCTTCTTTTTCATAATCCCGAAGAGAGATCAGTACCACATCCTCCGGTAATACTTTCGGGGCGATCTTACCAATATTCTTCAGGCTGTTCCAGTATTTGGTGGTCTCTTCATCCAGCTCATGCACGGCACAGTCTTTATTATTTTCATTGATCGTGGCAGCAAGTGACATACCATGCACATTACCGGAGGGAGTGGTATACGGGGTATGCAGGTCTGCATGGGCGTCGATCCAGATCACACCCACCTTACTTTTTGGTTTTGCCATTTTAATACCGGCAATGGTGGCACCGGCTGTGCTGTGATCACCACTCAGCACCACCGGGAAGAAGTTATTCTTCATCGTATCGCAAACAGCCTTGCTCACCCTTTCATAAATGGCTGAAATACCCTTGATGCGTTTTGCATACGGAGATTCAATTGGTTCATACAGTAATTTATTCTCGGTCTGAATTTTTTCAGACGGGAAATGAATAAAGAAATTACTCATAAAATCCAGGGCAGCGATCTTGATAGCTTCAATACCGAGACTGGCACCACGGGTACCCGCACCAATTTCTGAGGGCACTTCTATCAGTTTAATATTTTTCATGTCATCAATCGTTAAATAAAAAGATCCGGGTTATCCGGTGATTCAAAACGGGCAGTAAAGGGAGATGAGGGTCCTGTAACGGGCTTCAATCAGGAATATAAAAGTTGGCGGGTAGCGATTGCTCCGCAAACGTGTATATACAGGCTGTTTTCTTTGAATTCTTCTTCATAAAATAAGTACGGGAACAAAGTTAGTGCTTTGTTCCCGTGCAATCAAGTCAGGCTAAAACAGGCTTTTACCTACTCATGAAGGGCTAAAATCGGCACCGAACTCTGGTAGGCCAGCTTTTTTGTATGACTTTTTACAAATAAACGGGATAAGACAGATTGTTCTTTATGAATGATGATGATAAAATCAATGTTTTTGTCACTTGCAAACTGGTTCACCGCTTCATCTACATCGTATAAGCCGATAAAATAAAATTCCGGGGCAAATTCACGGAACATTTCTTCCAGTTTATTTCTTTCTTCCTGGTATTCTTCGGTCAATGCTACATAATGTTCACTGTCCACATTAATTATATGCAGCCGGGGCTGAAATGTTTTCAGGATTTTTTTGATCGGTACTGAAGGGGTGGATGCCACTACGTTCTTAAAATCGGAAGCGAGCAATGCGTTCTTCACGTCTTTATAAGCAGCATCGGGGGGAATGATCAGCACCGGGCACACTTTCCGTTCCACCATTTTCAATGTATTGCTGCCAATGAATGTTTGCCCGAGAGCCGAACGGCCGGTAATACCCATAATGACCAGGTCGGCCTGCTGATGGCGGGCCAGTTTTTCCAGTTCTGCAATAAAATCATTTCCTTCCTCGGCCAGTATAGTCAGCTTTACAATGCCTGCTTCCATCAGCTCTGTTTTTAACTTCTCCAGTTTATCCTGTGCCTCTGCCGCCAGGGCAGGTTTTTCATAGACATGATGCAATATCATATTGACACCATAATACCCGGTAAGCAGTTTCATCGCATACCGGGCTGCATTCAACGAGGTTTCAGAGAAGTCAACAGGTACAATAACAGTTTTCATGCATAGTAATTTAAGTAAACCGCCATCGGCAGTTGGATAAAGATAAATTATTACGGGGAGATACGAAGTATGGGTTTTACTGGTGTGCCGCCATCAGCGGGATGCTGCTGTGGTAAGCCAGTTTCTTGGTGTGGGTGCTTTTGAACAGGGCTTCACTGTTGCTATGATACCGGGGAACGGTCACCAGCATATCAATATTATAATCTTTTACAAAATTGCTCATGGCCTCAAAGAAATTGTTCATAGAAATAAAATAAAATTCCGTGATATAGGCTTTGAACATGTCTGCTAACTTCTCTTTTTCTGCCTGGTATTCTTCGGTAATGGAAACATAATGGTTGGGATCAACATTCACGATATGCAGTTTGGGGCTGAACATTTCCAGCACAGAACAGATAAAGGCAGTCGGGGTCGTTTTTACCACATCATTAAAATCAGAGGCGAAAGCAACATTATTGATGCCTTTATAAGTGGCATCTGCCGGAACGATCATGACCGGGATCAGGCTGTATTCCACCATTTTCAGGGTATTACTGCCGATCAGTTTTTGACCCAGTGTTGTTCTGCCGGTAATGCCCATTGCGATGAGGGTGGCCGTTCTTGTTTGTGCCAGCCGGGAAAGATTTTCAATCAGGTCGCCTCCCATTTCAGTGATACATTCCACGTTCATATCACCTTTATGGAGCAATTCCATTTTCAGACTTTCCAGGTATGTCAGGCACATTTCATGATCAGCAGGGTCTTTGTAATTATGATAGAGAATAGCAAGGGCATCTTTTTTACCGGCCAGCATCAGGGCCACAAACCGGGCTGCATTCAGGGCTGTATCGGAGAAATCAACAGGGATAATAACACGGTGCATAACAGTTGGTTTGGTTCGTTCTGTAAACTATAAATTTAAAGGATTTGCAATGGATTCTGAAAAGAAATACCTGCTGCTTTTTTAAGCTGTTATAATTATTTTTGAGCATGCCTTCAAAACTGATTTCCGGTATCTGGATCTATCCGGTCAAATCATTGGGTGGAATAAGAGTGTCCTCTGCAAAGGTCTTGCCCAAAGGGCTGGAGCATGACCGGCGCTGGATGCTGGTGGATGAACAACTGCGGTTCATGACACAGCGGGAACACCCGGCCATGGCTTTATTCAGGTTGGAGTATGATCACAACGGGTTCTCTATTCAGTATGATGGCGATACCCTGCACCTGCCGTTGGAAACATCTTTTCATAACATAACAGCAACGATATGGGATGATACAGTAACGGTAGGGGAAGTAAGCCCGCAGCACAGTGAATGGTTTTCAAAAAAATTGGGCACCCCTTGCCAGCTTGTTGCTTTCCCGGAAAACAACAAGCGTGATATCGATAGTAAGTATGCCCGCAACGGTGAACAGGTAAGCCTGGCCGACGGTTATCCATTACTCATCATCGGGCAGGCTTCCTTAGATGACCTCAACAGCCGGTTAGATCGACCCGTACCGATGGACAGGTTCCGCCCCAATCTTGTGTTCACCGGTGGTGAACCCTACGAAGAAGACAGCTGGAAAGATTTCAGTATTGGCAACTGCCGCATGGAAGGTATAAAACCCTGCGGAAGATGCACCATCCCCACGGTGGATCAACAAACAGGGCAGAGGGGCACCGAACCCTTAGCTACGCTTTCCGTTTATCGCAGGCAGAACAACAAAGTTCTTTTCGGGCAAAACCTGGTTCCCTTATCAGGAGGTATTATTTCCGAGGGAGATTTGATAACATTGGTTTAAAATATAAAAGACTTTTACCGGGCAGTAACTGCATTGTCTTTTATTGGCGGGTCATATACAAACCGTACCCTCGCCGATTTTTCTTCCTTTGCACTCAGCCATAAACGATGTTGCTTTTCACCGGCGGTGATGATGAGGACGGCTGTATTCGGCGGTATACGGCCCTCGTTATTGGCGATCATTTCCACTTCGTGAAAGGTATTGGAAAGATCAATACGTATCAGGGTGGTAATAGCTTTGGCAGTTAACCGCTGGTTGGACAATACTACTTTCTTATCCACTTTCACGGTAATGGAGTCGCCGTCAATCTCCGCATTATCATAAAAATCGAGACGGATAGTACCGGTATCCACTTTGATCTCCGGTATTTCTTTGAATGATGATTCTTTGAGACGGGTCAGTACGATCTGCCCGCCGCTGCAACCGGCACTGCTGTTCAGCACGGTGCCGCTCCAGCGACCGGTAAGTTTTTCAACAGTGCCTTCTTTGCTGTAATACAGATCAAATTCTTTGACACAGATGCTGCAATGATAGGGAATATGCCAGGTGGTCACGGCACCTTCCGCCACTTTTAATTTCTTTTGTTCCGGGTCAAAGTGGCCTATGAAATTTTTCTTGACATAGTTATCAATATCCTGGAAATGATAAGAATCACCGGAAGCCGAGCGGCCATTCATTTTGATCTGCAGTTCAATATTATTCTCGAGGAAACAGCCCCGCATACTTAAGGTTCCTTTCCAGGCACCATCAAGTTGCTGTGCTGCTCCAACGAAGGAAAAAAAGCTGCCCGCCAGTATTGCCAAGGTCTTTTTCACTTATATAATTTACGGAAGATTTCTCAACCGGAAATGTGAAAATTTATGCAAGGAGAAATATAACCCTTGGAGAGTTTACCTGAAGAGCTTATTGCTTCCGCAGGTCGCTGATGATCCAGAGCACCACGAAGCTGAGCAGGGCGGCAAAGAAGCACCAGACCGAGATCACAAAACCATGATAGAAGCTGACGGCAAACAAATAAGAGCCAAAAAAGACGATGCCCAGCCATTTCATTTTTTTGATACTGGAAATTAAAGGCGTGATGATTGTGGCCATGATATAAAGAATATCAAAAACAAGTATCAGCTTCTTTACCAGTGGCGGAATGGCAAATTCATAATGAATATGCTCCAGGAACAGGGGAGTGGCAGCACCGGGACAAGTGGGGCAGAAAGGAGTGATGGCTTCCACCGGGTAGCTGAACAGTATATACGAAACGCCAATAGCAACAAAGCCACCAATGCCCACCAGCACATTCATGATGCGTTTACGCTTTGCATCGGTTTCCAGCAGCCGCACCGTTAGCGATATCCAGAAAGGCCAGACGGCCATGGCAAACACAAGAAAGGTATAAGTAAGCAAGGTTCGCCAGCTGGCGAGCCCGGGATCTTTTAAGGACAGCCAGAGAAAACCTTCGGACAATTGCTGCACGGCAAAGAGTAGCGGGATACTGGCAAATAAACGTTGCGGTTTTGTTTTGGCTTTTGCCACAGCCACGATGCCGATAACACCGAGCACAGCACTGGCGCCAAAACTTGCCGTAGCAGAAAAACACATGTTGTTGGTTGTTGATGAGTTACTGTAAGTTAAGCTATGTTGGGGAGAATCGGGTTGCCACACATTTTAATTATTCGGTTTAAACGGAGTTAGAAAGTATTCTGTCTCTCCAATTTTCGGAAGAATGTCATCTAAAAGACTTTTTAACCAAATAATATCCTTTTCCGGATCAATATTTATATCAAGTAACATAATAAGCCCTGTTTCGGAAATATGGTCGGCATACATGATATCAATGAACTCGTTCTCTAATCGTTCAAACGTCTTTTTGGGATTGATAAGATTTTTGATTTCAATATATTTATCTAAATGTTTTACCATGTATTATATCTGCTTTTAGGACAGGCTGTTTCCGGGTAAAGTTAAAATAAACTCACAATGGATTTATAGACCTGGATGTTCAATAATCCCCGGAGGCGATAAAGTGTGCTGTGAAACTGCAAGTTTCGCAGAGCTGGGTAAAAACAGTAAATTTGAAGAAACCTTATTGTATGCCTGCAAATAAAATAAAAGAGGAGCTGGCTAAACTGATAGCAGAAACTGATAATGAAGACTTGCTTTCTATGGTTAAAGAAGACCTTGTCTTTTATAAAAAATCCCGGACAACCGATATTACCGATAGCCTTTCGGATGAACAGCTGAAGGAGCTTGAAAAGCTGGCCACCGAGCCGGATGAAAAAGATACCCAATCACTGGAGGAGTTCAACAAGGCTACGGAGAAATGGCGTACGAAATAATCCTGAAAAAACGCTTTACCAATAAACTGGTCAAAGTACTGGCTTACCTGGAAAAAGAATGGTCAGCAAAAGAAGCCCAAAATTTTCTTACCAAAACAGACAGGCGGCTGCAGCAACTGGCAGGACAACCATTTACCGGTGCTCCTTCTCTCAAAATAAAAGATATAAGGGCTGTTTTAATTACCCGTCACAACCGTCTTTATTATAAAGTGAAAGGCAAGAAAGTGATTGTACTGAACATGTATGATACGAGGATGAATCCAAAGAAGAAAAAATATTAGTGATGTAAACTGCCGGAGGCGATATAGTAGTGCTGCGAAACTGTAGGTTTTGCAGAGCTGAGGTGTCTCCACGCATCACGGCATTAGGAACGGAACAATTCAATACATCAAAAAATATTTCCCTGTATTTTATTTCTTATTTTTTCAAAAATTTCATCGTTTGCTTTATTGGCTGAGCTTACACCAAATTTCGATTCTGCGGAAATTAAATAATGTATTGCTTTCCCATTTTCAACGAAATCTATCTTTACCCAAGATATGTTAAACGCTTTCATAAACGGATCGGGATAGGTATATCTTTCTGCTTTTAATTCATTGAAAGGAAGACTAAAAGATTGGTTGACTAAATTCCTGACATTTTTAACAGCCGTAAGTATCCGTGGGCTAAATTCCAATTGAGTATCAGAAAAAGAAATTACGCCAGTTGAAAAAAACACAACTGGATAGTGGCTTAAAAACATTTTTATATATGGAAAGTCAGCAGGTATCTTTTTTGATTTGAATATTTTTTTCCAACCGTAACCTTCTTTTGATATCGACGTAAAAGTACTCATGTGATCTACAGAGGATATCCATACTTTAATTGTATCAGTAGGCATATGAGAATTTTTTGTTTCGACTTCAAATATAGCCCTTTCGATTTTGTGTTCTTCGCCTTCCTAAGCCTTGTTGCGTGTCCTCATGCAACTTTCTAAAAACTCATACCATAAGTCCTTCAAAGGAGGAAAATTATTTCTGATGTCTAACACACTCCACTAATCAGGGCGTTGAGTAGCGAATAGAAAGTACAAGAGTGCGACGCAACAGACGATGATAGTAGCAATGAAGCTTGGCAAATAATCCCTTACCTTCGCAGCATGACAATCGAAAAATTACAAGATATGCGGTCCCGCATTGCCGGGGTAAGGAGGTTTCTTTGACGTCGAGAACCGACGATATAAAATTGAAGAAGAAAAGCAGCTTTCGTTAAGTCCCGGTTTCTGGGACGATAACAAAAGGGCTACCGAAATTCTCAAAAACACCAAGGTAAATGAGTATTGGGTGAAACTCTATGAAACGGCTGAGACCGCCGTAGAGGATTTTGCCGTGCTTTTTGAGTTCTGGAAAGGCGGTGATGCCACCGAGGAGGAAACCAAAGAAGCCTACGAAAAAGCATTGACCCTGCTCGATGATGCCGAATTCAAAGCCACACTGAATGAACCGGAGGATGAATTGCCTGCTGTATTGCAGATCAACTCCGGGGCCGGTGGTACCGAAAGCCAGGACTGGGCCGAAATGCTGGCCAGGATGTACCGCATGTATGGCGAAAAACAAGGCTGGAAAGTGACGGAGATGGACTGGCAATGGGGCGATGGGGCCGGTATCAAAACAGCCACCCTGCAATTTGACGGACCTTTTGCGTATGGCTTTTTAAAAGCCGAAAGCGGGGTGCACCGCCTCGTTCGTATTTCACCTTTCGACAGTAATGCAAGACGACATACTTCCTTTGTGAGTGTGTATGTATACCCGCTGGTGGATGATACCATCGAGATCGAGATCAAACCGGCCGATGTGAAGATGGAAACATCCCGGAGTGGCGGTGCCGGCGGGCAGAACGTGAACAAAGTAGAAACCAAGGTACAGTTAACGCATATACCTACGGGTATCGTGGTGGTGTGCCAGCAGGACAGGAGCCAGCTCGGCAACCGGGAACTGGCGATGCAAATGCTGCGCAGCCGTTTATATGAACTGGAATTGCAGAAACGCAATGCGCTGAAAGATGCCACGAACGCCAAGAAGAAAAAGATCGAGTGGGGCAGCCAGATCCGTTCGTATGTGTTCCATCCTTATAAAATGATCAAGGACCACCGGACTGATTTTGAAGTGGGTAATGTGGGCCCGGTGATGGACGGGGAACTGGATGGGTTTATCAAGGCGTATTTGATGAGTGAAAAAGAAGCGAGTTCATAGTTCATGGATAATGGTTCATGGCGGTTGACTATGAACCATGAACTATTAACAATGAACCCTGAATAAAATCTTCAACGTACAAAAATACAATTATGAGTATCGGAACATTTTCTTACCCAATGCCCGTTAATGAACCCGTATTAAGTTATGGACCTGGTTCTGCAGAGAAGAAACGATTAAAAGAAGTGCTGGCGGAACTGAAGCAACAGGAAATTGATGTGCCGATGTATATTGGCAGCAAAGAAGTACGGACCGGGAAGAAAGTGGCCATGCACCCGCCGCATGAGACCAAACATACCCTCGGCTATTTTCATGCCGGTGAAGAGAAGCATGTGGTGCAGGCGATAGAAGCTGCATTAGCCGCTAAAGAAAGCTGGGCGAATATGAGCTGGGAAAACAGGGCCGGTATCTTTTTAAAAGCCGCCGACCTGATGGCAACAAAGTATCGTCCGTATATGAACGGCACCACGATGCTGGGTCAAAGCAAGAATGCCTTCCAGGCAGAAATAGATGCAGCCTGTGAGCTGATCGATTTCTTGCGTTTCAATGTTCATTTTTTATCAGAAATATATAAGCAGCAACCGATCAGCGGATCTGGCATGCATAACCGGATGGAATATCGTCCGCTGGAGGGATTTGTATTAGCCGTTACGCCGTTCAACTTTACAGCGATCGGTGGCAACCTGCCTACATCTGCTGCCATGTGCGGCAACGTGGTGGTATGGAAACCGGCCAATACACAGGTGTATGCAGCGCAAATGACGATGCGTATTTTAAAAGAGGCCGGTTTACCCGATGGTGTGATCAATCTGATTTATGTGGATGGACCGACGATCGGTAAAGTTTGTTTCAATCACCGTGATTTTGCCGGGGTTCATTTTACCGGGTCAACCGGTGTGTTCAATAATATGTGGGAGACGATCGGGAAGAATATGGCGAATTATAAATCGTACCCAAGAATAGTGGGAGAGACAGGCGGTAAGGATTTTGTGCTGGCGCATAAAAGTGCCGATCCTGATGTGGTGGCAACAGCCTTGCTGCGGGGTGCCTTTGAATTCCAGGGACAGAAATGTTCGGCGGCATCAAGGGCTTATATTCCTTCAAACATTGCCGAAGAAGTGAAGAAGAAACTCATTGCCGGGGTAAAGAGTTTCAAAATGGGTACCGTGGAAGACTTTTCCAATTTTATCAATGCAGTGATTGATGAGAAGAGTTTCAATAACATTAAGCGATACATTGATAACGCAAAGAAAGATCCCAAAGCTGAGATTTGGGTGGGTGGTAAATGCGACAGTAAAGATGGCTGGTTTGTGCAGCCAACGATCATTGAAGCAAAGAAACCGGATTATGTAACGATGTGCGAAGAGATCTTCGGGCCGGTGCTCACCGTTTATATTTACCCCGCTAACAGTTTTGAAAAGGCATTGGAGTTAGTAGATACGACATCTCCGTACGCTTTGACTGGTTCTATCATAGCTACCGACAGGGCGGCTGTTGAATTGGCAACTAACAAACTCAGGAATGCAGCGGGTAATTTTTATATCAACGATAAACCAACCGGTGCAGTAGTAGGGCAACAACCCTTTGGTGGTGCCAGGGCCTCCGGTACTAATGATAAAGCAGGAAGTATTTTGAATTTGTATCGCTGGTTAAGTGCAAGAACGATCAAAGAGACCTTTAACCCGCCAACGGATTACCGTTATCCTTTTATGCAGGAGAAATAAATTTTGTTTATTTTTTGGTGAAGGTTTTAGATATTGACATTTCGCAAGAAGAAGGATTCATATAAGAAGTAGATTGCAATTCAAAATGAAGGAATGAATTACAAACCTTTTAAATGCGGTACATGTATAAACCTTTTTTGCTTGCCCTCTGTTTTTTGACGTTAACAGCAAATGCACAGATCAGCCAGGGAAATATATTAGCAGGAGGTGCTGTTTCTTTTACATCCCAGAAATACTCAGGTGGGGGCAGCAGTACCAATGTACTGCATATCATGCCGGATGCGGGTTATTTTATTGCTGATAAAATGGCCGGCGGCATCCGTGCATCGTTTACCAATTACAGCGATGCGGGTGACAGTTACCGTGACCTGCTGATCGGGCCTTTTGCCCGGTATTATTTTTTACCCGTGGCACAAAAGACCAATATTTTCCTGGAGGGAAGTTTTGTAGCCGGTATCCAGAAATATGATGGCTTTGATGCGGAAAGTAAATCACAGTTTGGTTTTTCGGCAGGGCCGGCTTTTTTCCTGAACCCCCATGTGGCCGTGGAAGCAACCCTGAACTGGAGTTCGCTGAAATACAAAGGTGATAATGGCCGTTTCAATACGTTCGGGCTGGCCATCGGCTTCCAGGTACATCTCCATGGCAAAAAGCAAAAGAAATGAGTGGTTGAAAATGGAGCCAGCTTTCTTATTTTTATACAAATTTTGAAGCTAGTGAGACCGATCCTTTCTGAACAGCAACTGGGCATTACGATCAAACGGCTGGCGCACCAGGTATTGGAAAATAACAGCGACCTTGAAAATACAGTGATCATCGGGTTGCAGCCAAGAGGTATATTTCTATCGGATAGGATCGTGGAAGAAATGCAAAAGGAAATGCCCGGTACAACTATTCAGTATGGTAAATTAGATATCACTTTTTACCGGGATGATATCCGCCAGCAATTGCATGTGGCCAACCGGACCGATATTCCTTTTTCTATCGAAAATAAAAGAGTGGTGCTGATCGATGATGTGCTTTACACCGGCCGCACCATCAGGGCAGCACTGGATGCACTGCTTGATTTTGGCAGACCAGGGAAAGTGGAATTATGTGTTCTCATTGACCGCAGGTTCAGCCGCCAGTTACCCATTCAGCCTGATTATACCGGTAAATCCATTGACTCCATCATCTCGCAAAAGGTGAAAGTGGAATGGGATAAGAAAGAGGTGATCTTGTATTAAGTATAGTCTGTACTTGTAATTAGGAATGGGGAATTTGTACAATCTGTCTACTCCAAAATCCAAATTCCATAATTCCTTTGTTTCCCCTAATTTCGCTTTTTAATGCAACTATCCACTCGACATCTGCTCGGCATTAAAGACCTCAACAGGCAAGACATCTCCCTTATTTTACAGACCGCAGAACAATTCAAAGAAGTTTTACAACGACCGGTAAAGAAAGTTCCGTCCTTACGGGATGTGGTGATCGTTAACCTGTTTTTCGAGAATTCCACCCGGACGAGGATTTCTTTTGAACTGGCGGAAAAACGTTTATCTGCTGATACGGTCAATTTTACCGCTTCTGCCTCGTCCGTTGCGAAAGGTGAAACACTGTTAGATACGGTCAACAATATCTTGTCCATGAAAGTGGATATGGTGGTGATGCGGCACAGTGCCAGCGGTGCCCCGCATTTTTTGGCCAAACATATTCCGGCTGCTATCATCAACGCCGGTGATGGCATTAATGAACACCCGACACAGGGTTTGCTGGATGCCTTTTCGATCAAGGAAAGAACAGGCAGCCTGGAAGGAAGAAAAGTCGCCATTATTGGTGATATCATGCACAGCCGGGTGGCGCAGAGCAATATTTATTTATTGAAAAAAATGGGAGCTGAAGTGGTGGTCTGTGGCCCGCCCACCCTGATCCCCAAATATATCAGTGAAGCACTGGGTGTGAGTGTAAGTTATAACCTGAAAGAAACCTTAGAATGGTGTGATGTGGCCAATGTGCTGCGTATACAATTAGAGCGGCAAAACCAGGTGCTGTTCTCTTCACTTCGTGAGTATAACCTGGCCTATGGTATCAGCCGGAAACTGCTCGACAGCCTGCATAAAGAGATTGTCATCATGCACCCCGGACCTATTAACCGCGGTGTGGAACTGGACAGTGATGTGGCCGACAGCAAACAATCCATTATTTTGCAGCAGGTAGAAAATGGAGTGGCCGTCAGGATGGCGGTATTGTATCTTTTATCCAACCAGAACAAAGCATAATTTTTTGATTTTAGATTTGCTGATCATGGTTACGATAAATCTAAAATCCCCATCTGAAATCTGAAATGCCATGCGAATATGTCTTTTCCCCGGAACCTTTGATCCATTAACCCTGGGTCATGTTGATATTATCAACCGGGCCATCCCATTATTTGATAAGATCGTGGTGGGTATTGGCCTCAATGCCGCTAAGGCACCGATGTTCACGGCAGAACAACGTTTGCAATGGATCAGGGATATTTACAAAGATGAGGAAAGGGTGGAAGGAGCGATCTATGAAGGATTAACCATTGATTATTGCAAAAAGATCGGGGCGCATTTTATTCTCCGGGGCATCCGCTACGTCAGTGATTTTGAATACGAGAAAACAATCGCTGATGCCAACCGTACGCTGGATAAAAATATTGAGACCGTATTCCTCACCGGCGAACCGAAATATACCTCCGTCGCCTCCACGATCGTCCGGGATATCATCCGCAATGGCGGTAATGCAGCTCCGTTCTTACCGGATATTGTTGCAAAATCAGTTTTAAAATAAGTATATGTCCATCTGGTTTGATCAAACACTGACCCTGGAGAAAATGAACATATTGGGTAACGGAACGATGAGTGAACATATCGGCATTGAATGGCTGGAATTGGGGAATGATTTTCTGAAAGCAAAAATGCCTGTAGATCATCGTACCCGGCAACCCTATGGATTATTACACGGCGGTGCTTCCTGTGTATTAGCGGAAACACTGGGTAGTGTGGCTTCTGCATTGTTCGTTGATCATACCAAATTTTATTGTGTGGGCTTAGAGATCAATGCCAACCATATACGGAGTGCAAAGGAGGGATATGTAACAGGTATCTGTATGCCATTACATACCGGCAACAGCACCCATGTCTGGGATATCAGGATCTATGATGAAAAAGAAAAACTGGTTTGTGTCAGCCGGCTGACCGTGGCCGTGTTGCCACGAAAGAGCTGATCAATACGCTAAGAAAAGTTTCAGTACATCCACCACCGAGGGGAAAGAGTTCTTAAAATAAGGTTCCAGCGCATCTGCTGCCACCCATTTTGTTTCCTGTATATCTTCTTCCGTTTGCGGCACCAGTTCCTGTTGTCCTTTTACTTTCATACTGTACCAATGCGACTCTTTCAGTATGAATTTCGTGCCTTCATGATACGTATGGTAAGTGATCAGCAAAGGTTCCACCAGTTGTGCCTGTTTCAATCCTGTTTCTTCCTCCACTTCCCGCACGGCACAATCTTCCAGTGATTCACCTTTATCTAATTTACCCTTGGGCAGATCCCATTTCCCCCGGCGGAAAATCAGCAGCAGTTCCCCCTTTTCATTCTGTACAATGCCACCAGCGGCCTGCAGAAAAGTGAATTTTTTAAAGAACGCTTTTTTCAGGGCCTCCAGGTCGGGGTGAATAAAAACGCCGGCATGTACTTTTTCCAGTTGCATTTCATGGATCATTGACTTCACCGTATGCGGATCCAGTTCATCAATAAAAACGGCATCATCATGATGCAGGAATGGCTCAATGGTTTCATCCACGGTATCGCAGAGAAAGAGAGGCTTGTCGCTGAAGAATATTTTGATGTACATAATATGAGGATAAAAGTTATTGCCTGTTTCGTTGTTCATTTTCATATTGTCACATTATCAAATTAGTTTTGTTCCATGACAAATGAAAAAGCTGTTGCTGAAAAATTACTTCAAGTTAATGCAGTTCAATTAAATCCGGCACAACCCTTTACCTGGGCCAGTGGCTGGAAGAGCCCGATCTATTGCGACAACCGGAAAGTATTATCCTTTCCCTATGTCAGAGATTTTATCAAGTCGGAAATGTGCAATGTGGTTTTTGAAAAATTCCCGGATGCGGAATTGCTGGCCGGTGTGGCCACCGCAGGTATTGCCTGGGGTGCGATGGCGGCTGACCAGTTAAAACTGCCTTATATCTACGTAAGGCCTAAACCTAAGGAACACGGGTTAGGTAACCAGGTAGAAGGATCTTTTGAAAAGGGGCAAAAGACCATTGTAATAGAAGACCTGGTCTCCACCGGGAAGAGCAGCCTGCAGGTAGTGGATGTGCTGAAAACAGCCGGGCTGGAAGTGATCGGCATGGTCTCCATTTTTACGTATGGCTTCCCTGTTGCAACGGAAGCTTTTGAAAAAGCATCATTGCCCTATTATTCGCTGACCAATTACCCGACCCTGATCGAACTGGCGTTGGAAAAAGGGATCGTGGGTGCTGACCAGCAGGATATTTTGTTAAAGTGGCGGGATGATCCTGCCCAATGGAAAGGAGTTCTGTAAATTGCTTTTATTAAATCATACCGCATGAAGAAACTATTTCTTGTCGCCGCCATCAGTATGGCTTTTGTTTCAACAGTATTGGCACAAACCAAGGCATCGCTGACCGCTAAGATCAAAACACCGACAGCACAATGTGAGGCCTGTAAGAACAGGATCGAGACCTACCTGAAACGCTATGATGGTGTTACGTTCATCAATGTCAACTTCCGGAAAGGCGAAACACAGGTCAAATACCTGACCGACAGGATCAATATCGAAGAGATTAAAACAGCGATTGCCAATGCTGGTTATGATGCAGATGATGTGCCGGCCACGGAAGATGCATATAACCGCTTGCCGAGAACCTGTAAAAAATTTGAAGACGGAGGTGGGCATCCCAAACCCAAAGTGCCACCACCTGCTCCTCCTCAACAATAAAAGAAATTATAACCGGTCGCTGACCGGTTTTTTTGTGCCTTGCTGATCAGTATTTACTTTAACCCTCCAAGGGTTTATAACTCTTGGAGGGTTAAATATTACCTTTATCAGTACTTGATCAGCAAGGTATCCGTATACTTAATAGGGATCGTTTTGTAAAACCCTGACCGGCCTACCCGGGCTTTACCTTCCACTCTTACATGGGATTCTTTGCCTGTAAAAGCCTTCCGGGTCTGTTCCATCAATAATAAGGTTTTGGCCTGGCCACTCAGCGGCAGTAAAAAGGCCGACCTGGCCGGGATCTTTACCGGTTCGGTATTGGAAAAATGTCCAAGAAAGCTGCTGTCCAGATAGAGATCGCAATCAAGGGTCTTTAGTTTCAGTCCAAAATTGTTCGCATTGGTGAACCGGAGGTCGGCTGAAAGGTCGGTCTCCGACAGGTTCAGTTTACCGATCTTCAGGTTTTCCACATTTTCAAAGACAGGTTCTTTTACATCATTACAGGATGCGAATAGGAAAACTACGAGGAGGGAGAGAAGAGGCATTTTCATGGCTAATGAAATTGAATGCAAAATAGGAGAAAGAACCGTATTCACAGAAAATGGGGCTGTAGTAGCCATTGTTAGTTTTTTTTGTTTAACTAATATGATTAGTATTTATTCAACTTTCAAGAAAAATTGATTTATTAAAAAAGCAATCTACATAAATATTAATTATATAAATGTTAATCAATCATTTAAAAACTATATCTCGTTTTATATTTCTAAATATATTGCTTTAAAGTCCATTAGTTTTTAAGATATACAGACTTCCTTAAAAAATGTTATAAAAAATATATTAATTATTTGATTACCATAGTATAATTGGGTTTATTTGTTTTATTATATTCTATAGATAAACAAGTATTGAAAAAAATTAATCCGAATTGGGAATTGAATCCGCCGGAGCTCCCGGAATTGGAATATGCTGCCAGGTGAAAGTGGAAAATGGCTGGAAATTAAAGCTGGTTGTTGAACCCGGAACAGGGCTTGCGAAGCTGAATGAGGCTCCGAATTAAAGCTGGCAGGGCCCTGTTAACCCACACGTTTATCCTTATTCTCCCCAAAGGTTTCTTTCTTCGGTTTGTTTTTATTAATTTGGTTTCTTCATTTCGACTGGACTTTTTTATTCGTATCACTGGACACTACTGGACTAATTACAATGAGAAAATTACACTTCTTAAGTACCCTTGTACTTACTGTACTGGCGGGCAATTTCTGCTTTGGCCAGGATTTTTCTAATAAAGGAAAGGATTTCTGGGTCGCTTATGGTTACCATACTATTATGACCTCAGGTAACTCCCAGGAAATGGTTCTGTATTTTGCCGCCGACCAGGCCACCAATGTTACGGTATCTATACCCGGCATTGGATATACGCAGAATTATGCGGTAGCAGCTAATTCAGTATTGACCAGTAACCCGATTCCCAAATTCAGCCCGCAGGATGCCAGGCTGAGTGCAGCTTCCCCCGCCGGAACCCCGGAAAACAAAGGGATTCATATAACCAGCGACAAACCGATTGTCGCCTATGCTCATATTTATAACCAGAGTGTTTCCGGTGCCACTATCCTATATCCAACGCCTACTCTGGGAAAGGATTATTACTCTATTAACTACACCAATAATTCCAATACACCGAACGCTAATTGCTGGTTTTATGTAGTGGCTGCCGATCCTGGAACAACTACAGTAGAAATAACACCCAGTGCCCCAACTATCAATAATTACCCCGTGGGTGTGCCTTTTACAGTTACCCTGACCCAGGGGCAAGTGTTTAATGTAATGGGACAAACAAATGGAAATAGCGGGTCGGATCTGACGGGTTCAGTGATCAAGAGCATTAACTCGGGTTCCGGGTGTAAACGGATTGGTGTTTTTTCCGGCAGCGGGCGGATCAACATTAGTTGTAATGGAGCTCTGACCGGTAATTCATCCGACAATTATATGGTACAGGCGGTACCAAGATCGGCTTGGGGGAAAAAATACCTGACGTCCCCGACCGGCGGCAACATGACCAATAATATTTTCAGGATATGTGTTTCAGACCCTGCAACGGTTGTTACGGTGAATGGAGGACCAGTAGGCGTTCCGCTTCAGAATAATTTTTATTATGAACTGTCAAGAACCAACCGCCCATTGACCATTGAAGCGAATAATCCGATTACAGTTGCACAATATGTTACTTCCCAAAACGGAACAGGTTGCAGTAATGGTGCACCCGGAGATCCTGAGGTTATTTACCTGAGTCCTGTTGAGCAGAATATTAACAAGGTTCTTTGGAATGCAACTCCTAATTTTTCTATTCAGGAGCATTATATCAATGTTGTCATTCCTAATACCGGGACCGCTCTCAGCTCCTTCAGGTTAGATGGGGCACCGGTTCCTGCGTCTGCCTTTATCACTCATCCGAATACCGGGTATTCTTACCTGACCCAATCAGTAGGAGCCGGACAACATACCATTGTATCAGACTCAGGGTTTAATGCGATTGCTTATGGCTTTGGTAATGCAGAATCCTATGGTTATAACGCTGGCACCAATATCAAAGATATTTACCAGTTTATCTCACTGGCTAATCAATATGCTACTGTAAATTTCCCGGCTACATGTAAGAATACACCTTTCGATCTTTCGATGACCTTCCCTTATCAACCTACAAGGATTGAATGGCAGTTCAGCGGCCTTTTTACCGATGTTATTATCAATGCGCCGGTTGCAACAACCACTTCTGTTGTAAATGGAAGAACCCTGTACACCTATACGTTGCCCACTCAATATACTATCCCAACTGCGGGCACTTACCCGATCCGTGTAATTGCAGAGAATCCGACCCCGGATGGTTGCGGAGGTGTTCAGGAAATTGATTTCGATATCCAGGTATTTGAGCCGCCAACGGCTGATTTCAGTTTTTCCAACGTTGGTTGTGCCAATAGCCCCGTTCAGTTTACCGGTGTCAACAATGGCAACGGTCGCCCGGTTTCTAACTGGTTCTGGAATTTTGGTGATGCCTCAACCTCGACGACTAATAATCCAAGTCATACTTATACAGCTGGTGGAGCTTATACGGTGAAATATGCGATCAGGACCGATGTGGGTTGTATTTCTGATACAGCAACGCATGTAGTAACGATTGGTAATTTACCTACGGCCAGTTTTACCAAAACAGGGCCTTTCTGTGTTGGTAAAGAAATCGGCTTCACGGATCAATCAACATTAGCAGGAAGCACCACGATTGTAAAATGGACCTGGAATTTTGGTGATGCCACCCCTCCCGTGGTTGTAAATGCACCGGCCAGCCCGAATCAGACACATATTTATGCTGCACCCGGAACTTATACCGTGAGTTTAATTGCTGAGAGCAGTACCGGTTGTGTTAGTATCGCTTTTACCGACCAGGTGGTGATCAATGCGAATCCGGTTGCTAATTTCTCGTTGCCGAATGTGTGTATGCCTTCCGGCCTTGCACAGTTCAATGACCTGACCACCATTGCCGGCGGAACGATCAGTTCATGGGCCTGGAATTTTGGTGATGCCGGAACAGCAGCCACGCAAAACCCTTTGCATACCTATACAGGCACCGGACCTTTTACAGTTACACTGGTAACTACCTCTAATAGCGGATGTGTGGATACAAAGGCGCAAACATTAACCAGTGTGTATGCAGAACCACAGGCAGCATTCACAAATGCAGCAGAAATTTGCCTGGGTGCTGTAGCCAGTTTTACCGACCAGAGTGCAGCACCGGGAAGCACGGTGACACAATGGAACTGGAATTTTGGAGATGCTACCACATCAACGCAGCAAAACCCATCCCATACCTATACTGCAGCGGGAACCTATACGGTTACATTAAGCGTAACTTCTGCGGCTGGATGTGCAACTGTCAATAACACAGCAACCCGTACCATTGTCGTAAACCCATTACCAACGATCAGCTTTACGAATTCTTCTCCTGTTTGTGCAGCGGATAATATCTTGTTTACTTCCGCTTCTGTTCCAAATGCAGGAGTATTTACTCAATACAACTGGACGGTGAACACGGCCCCAACCGGCGGAAATACGTCAACATTGAATTATATACCTGCTGCTGCAGGAACCTATACGGTTCAGTTATCCGCTACTACGGATAAAGGCTGTACAAATTCGAACAGTTCAACGGTGACCGTCAATGCAAAACCAGTGGTGAATTTCTCTCTGCCTGTTGTTTGTTTACCCGCTGGAGTTGCCCAGTTCAATGATCTTTCCACCGTAGCAGGCGGAACAATCACCGGCTGGAACTGGAACTTTGGCGATGCCGGAACAGCTGCTGTACAAAACCCCTCACATAGCTATGCAACAGGGGGGCCGTTTACGGTAACACTTACTGCCACTTCGAATAACGGATGTGCCAGTACAGGAACGCAATCATTGACCACTGTTTATGCTGAGCCACAGGCTGCCTTCAATGCACCGGTGGAAGTTTGCCCTGGCGCACCGGTTAATTTAACAGATATCAGTACAGCGGCAGGCAGCAGTGTCACTCAATGGAACTGGAATTTTGGAGATGCTACCACATCAACGCAGCAGAATCCTTCTCATACTTATGCTGCAGCGGGAACTTATACAATTACTTTAAATATTACTTCTGCCGCCGGTTGCCAAACAGTAAATAATACGGCCACAAGAACAGTGATTGTAAACCCTTTACCGGTTGCTGACTTCAACACTTCCTTACCGGGTTGTGTGACAAGAGATATTACGTTCACTGATGCGTCTGCCGCTAATGCGGGTGCACTCATCAAGTGGACCTGGAACTATGGCGATGCCAGCACAGCTATTCTTACCACGGGCAATCCTTTCACTCATGTTTATAATACCGTGGGTACTTATAATGTGAGCCTGCAGGTAGAAACAAACAAAGGTTGTATCAGCAGCACAGTTACAAAACCCATTGAAATAAATGTATTGCCCAAAGCCGGGTTCATAACTCCTGAAGCCTGTATCAGTGATGTGGCCACACTGTTCATTGATACCAGCCGTGTTTCTCCGGGTACCATCGCTGCCTGGCAATGGAATTTTGGAGATGCCAATGCAAATGCGGGGAACCCGAATACATCAACCCTGCAAAACGCTACACACCATTTCACTGCCACAGGAAACTATACAACCACACTGATTGCATATTCTGATAAAGGATGTACAGATACAATCCGGAGTACTTTCTTCGTGAATGGTTCAGTGCCGGTGGCTGGTTTCACTGTTTCGAACCCCAATAATTTGTGCAGCAACCAGGTGATTGAAATCAAAGATGCCTCTACGGTTGATGTAGGCAGCATGGTGAAAGTGGAAATATTCTGGGATTATACCAATAACCCGACTATTAAACTGGTGGACGATGATCCGGTGCCGGGTGAAGTGTACAGTCATGCGTATCCTGAATTTGGAACACCGGCCACACCAAGGATCATAACAATAAGATATGTTGCTTATTCAGGTGCTACCTGCCTGAGCACATTCTCCCGTACGATTACTTTATTACCCACACCAACTTTACAATTTAGTGCTGTATCACCTGTTTGTGAAGATGCAGCAGCCTTCCCGGTAAACCAGGTACAAGTAATAAACGGACTGCCGGGTACAGGTGTATTTAGCGGAGCAGGTATCAGCGGAGCCGGTTTATTCACGCCTTCTGTTGCAGGCACAGGATCACATGTGATCACTTATACGTATACCGGAACCAATGGTTGCAGCAATGCGGTCAGCAGGACGATTGATGTGAATCCTAAGCCGGGTGTTAATGCAGGACCAGATAAGGTTGTCTTGGAAGGTGGATTTGTTGTATTAACTCCTGCCGTGAATTCGGGTGTTCCTGTTACGTATCTCTGGTCGCCACCAGCCGGGCTTAATAATGTAACCATACCCGGCCCGCAGGCTTCGCCATCTGATGATATTACTTATACGCTGACAGTAACATCGGATAAAGGATGTAAAGCAAGTGATGATGTATTTGTCAAACTGCTGAAGAAAGTGCTGATACCAAATATCTTCAGCCCGAATGGTGATGGCGTGCATGACCGCTGGGATATTCCTTACCTGGAGAGTTATCCGGGTTGCACCATCGATGTATATAACCGCTATGGCCAGTTGGTGTATCACTCTGTTGGATATACCACTGCCTGGGACGGAAAAGCAAATGGCAAAGATGTTCCGGTTGGTACCTATTATTATGTAATTGATCCGAAAAATGGCCGCAGCAAGCTTGCCGGTTATGTGGATGTAATAAGATAAGCCCCATGAAAAAATTATTTATTACAACAGCGATCGTATTGAGTGGAGGTATTGCAGTAATTGCACAACAACGTCCGCATTATACCCAATACATCATTAACCCTTATATCATCAATCCTGCTATTACCGGTATTGAAAATTATACCGATGTTAAGATCGGTGTAAGAGATCAGTGGGTGGGGTTGAACGGGTCTCCGAAGACAACCTATATTTCTATACACGGGCCATTAGGTAAAAATGATTACCGGACTTCCGCTACTTCATTTGAAGTACCCGGTGAAAACCCAAGAGGAAAGGCTTATTGGGAAAATTATACTGCTGCCGAGCCGCATCATGGTATTGGTCTTAATATTATCAATGACCAGACTGGAAGTTTCCGATTCTTTTCTGCCAGTGCCACCTATGCTTATCACTTGGGCTTGAATCCGACAACAAACCTATCGGGTGGGTTCTCTGCCGGTATCACTAAAGTGAGTATTGACAGGAGCAAGCATGATTTTAACGGGACAGGCGATCCCAGTGATCCCGCAGTGGGATCTGCTTTCAGCGGGGAGCTGACTAAAGTAAGACCCAACCTGGGTTTTGGTCTGTGGTTGTATTCCCGTGATTATTTTGTGGGCTTTGCTGCCCAGCAGATCATGCCGCAAACGATCAGTTTTGTTGATGATAATACCGCCATTCTTACGAAAGGAAGATTTGTACCGCACCTGTTTCTTACAGCAGGATACCGGTTCCTGCTGAATGATGATGTGAATGCCATTCCTTCACTGATGGTGAAATATATTAAAGGAAGTTCACTAAAAGAGTTTCAGCCTGAAGCAAATCTTAAGCTGCAGTACCGTGATCTTTTCTGGGTAGGGGGTAGTTACCGTTACCAGGATGGATATGCAGGAATGATCGGGATGAACGTCAAGAATTCCTTTAATGTCAGTTACTCTTACGACAGAACGAATAATAATATCCAGTTAAATGCTTTTAACCGCGGCACCCATGAAATCGTACTTGGGTTCCTGCTGGGGAATAAATACAGTGAGGCTTGTCCCCGTTGTTATTAAGAAATGAGTAAGGGGAGAAAAATTACAGCCGAACGATCTTTTTGGATTTGATTCCTCTTAGCTGGTTAAGTGCTTTGCTGACCTCCGCTTTCTTTTGTTCGATCACTTCGAGTGTAATATCGGAGTCGGGGATACCAGCGAGGCTGTCTCTTGAAAGCTGCCGTTCAACCATTGACAGGTTCATCATTGCTTTATTATATACATGCTGGAGACTGTCAATACGTATATTGGTAACGGCATTGGCCAATTGGGCATTCACTTTTTCCCAGTTCACTTTATTATAGGCAAGACGTAGTTCATTCTCCCATTTCTTCCAGTCAACCTTGTTGATCTTGTTCAGGTATTCAGCTTTTAATGCCTCTTTCTGTTGCTGGGTAAAAACTTCGGCTATGTTTTTTTCAACTTCTGCCCATTCTTTTTCCTGTAGTACCCTTTTAGAGGCATCAATCGCTTCTTTTACCTGTTCTTCCTGGTAATTCTTAAGTTCAGGAGCTTCTGTTGCGGCAAAGTGAGAAGCGGCTACTGCAAACGGGTTTGCCATTACCTGTTCTATTTTTTCACCCAGTCCTTCTAGTTCTTTATCAATTCTTGCTACTTCTTTTTCATCAATGGAGGCTGCTACCTGCCTTACATAGGGTTCAATATTATTAATGACCGTTGCTGCCGTTTCTGCTGCATTCTCAGCTTCAGTCTTTTTATCATCCTCCATGAAAAGATAGAAAGGAGAAGATAAAGAACCCGTTGTGGCAGTAATGCCGTTATTGATTTTATTGACAGGTTTGCCCAGGATCAGCAACGCATTGAAAGCGATCAGGCATAAAAGGCCAGCCAGCACACCTGCCAGTTTATTGAAAGAAAAAACCGGTTGTTTATTCACACCCATGATCCATTCAACCCTGTGGAGCAGGTCGTTCTTTTTTCCACCTGCAGCCACCGCCAATGTCTTGGGCAAATGATTGACTTTTTCTAATTCCAATAATGCAGACGCATATCCATAGGGATCATACTGGAACTGCATCACCATTTCATCACAACTTTTTTCCCTTTCTCTTTCCACGATCTTCACAAACGATTTTACAAAAGGATTAAAGTATAAAATCGACTGAGCAAATTTCAGGATAAGGTTCAGCAGGTAATCATAGCGGCGTATATGTGCCAGTTCGTGCAACAGCACCGCTTCCAGTTGCTGGGTTGACAACTGGTTTACAGCTGCCAGGGGGACGAGTATCACCGGTTTGATATAACCAATGGTAACAGGTGAAGTAACTAATTCTGATACCCAGATATGCACGGGCTTCCTGATGCCCATTTGTGCAGCCACCTTCTTTACAAACATTCTCCATTCCACCGCTGCCTTGGTAAGCCCGTATTGGCGGATTGCATGTACATACCGGTAATTCCTTACGAATTGCAAAAGAGGAAATACTAAAAGAATAAGATAGAGAAGGGAAGCAAGGGGTAATGTCCTGTAAAGCCAATCCTTTAACTGTACATTCTCTTCAAGATTGAATAAGCCTGCGGATCCGATAACTGCATTTTCAGTTTTATAAAGAATAGATGCCAGGGTAAGCAGGAACCAGGCAAATCCACCAATGGCTAGTAAGGATGCCAGCAAACTCTTGCGGGAAGACCGGGTCTTCTTAAAAGCAGCTGTGATGAACTGGTAAACGACCCAAAGCAGGGCCATTTGCCAAAGGCTGTTCAGTACAGCCCAGCCTAATGCCTGCAAAAAGTTGGATTGGTTAATGGCTCCCATCGATAATGCTTATTGTTTTTTCAGATCATTTAATAAGGCCTGTATCTTCTCAATTTCTTCGGGGCTGGCTTTGGTTTCACCCAATGCCTGGATCACCAGTTGGGTAGGGGAGCCACCGAACAAACTATCGATCATCTTATTCAGCAAATGTTTTTGCGTTCTTTCTTTGTTCACGGCTGCCTGGTACACATGGGTACGCATAGAATCATCCCTCTTCACCAATCCTTTTTCATTCATGATCTGCATCAGTTTCAGGGTAGTGGTATAACCCACATCTTTGGATGCTGCAAGGCCTTCATGTACTTCCCGCACGGTAGCCAGCCCTTTCGACCAGAGGATCTGTAGTATTTCCAGCTCACTCTCTGTTGGCTTTATTAGTTTGTTGTTCGACATAATTTGATCTTTTGGAACCCGAATATACGACCAATTTCGTATAAAGAACATACTGCAACCTTATTTAATTTTTTTTAACAGTGCTTAACGTTGAGACGCAACAGGTTGAAAAAGGTTACAAAGGAGATGGCTGTGTGGAGTAAGTACAAAAAAATAAGCCCCCCTGTAGAAACAGCGGGACTTATGTAATGGTTCTGATTAGATTCTTTAATTATTTATACTGAACCGTAGTTGTATTTGGCAATGAAGCTATTGGCTTTTCAGCTTTTATTTCCTTTTTGGGGACTTTGGCTGCTTCCGCTTCCGGGTTCCCGTTCAATTGAGCGAGGGTCGGGGCGATGACCAAAGATACGATAGACATTAATTTAATAAGAATATTCATGGAGGGGCCGGAAGTGTCTTTAAAAGGATCACCTACGGTGTCGCCGGTTACAGAAGCTTTATGCGGCTCTGATTTTTTATAATAAGTCTCACCGTTGATTTCAACGCCTTTTTCAAATGATTTCTTGGCATTATCCCAGGCACCACCAGCATTGTTCTGGAACATACCCATCAATACGCCACTTACAGTAGCTCCTGCCAGGAAACCACCCAAGGCTTCAGGGCCCAATAAAAACCCGATCACCAATGGTGAAATGATAGTGATGGCACCGGGCAGCATCATTTTTTTGATTGAAGCCTGTGTAGAGATCGCCACGCATTTATCATATTCCGGTTTTCCTTTTCCTTCCATGATACCCGGGATATCCCGGAATTGGCGGCGTACTTCTTCCACCATGCTCATGGCTGCCTGTCCAACCGCACGGATAGCGAGTGAAGAGAAAATGAAGGGGATCATTCCCCCTACAAATAAAGAAGCCAGTACATCGGCTTTATAAATATCGATCCGCTGGTTATCGCCCGGCAGCGCTATTCCCACAAAAGCGGCAAATAACGCTAATGCTGTTAATGCAGCAGAAGCAATGGCGAAACCTTTACCGGTTGCAGCAGTTGTATTACCTACAGCATCCAGTACGTCTGTTTTTTCCCGTACTTCTTTGGGCAGTTCACTCATTTCAGCAATACCACCGGCATTATCAGCAATAGGACCGAATGCATCAATGGCCAACTGCATCGCTGTAGTGGCCATCATACCGGCAGCTGCAATTGCCACCCCATATAAACCTGCACACTGGTAAGAACCCCAGATACCGGCAGCTAATACTAATATCGGAAGGAAAGTAGATTCCATACCCACTGCCAAACCACCGATTACATTGGTAGCATGCCCGGTGGAAGACTGTTTGATAATAGATTTAACGGGGCCTTTGCCCATCGCTGTATAGTACTCGGTGATGATACTCATCAGGGCACCCACCGCTAAACCAACCGCAATAGCTCCCAACACACCCCATTTTGTAAACTCAACACCACGGAGGGTCATCGTTTCTGGAAGTAACCAGGCCACTAATCCTGCAGCAGCGATTGCAGTAAGGATGATGGAACCCCAGTTACCCATGTTCAGGGCTTTCTGCACATTATCGGTATTGATACCGGCAGCATCGCTTACACGAACGAACCAGGTACCTGCAATTGAAAATAAAATACCCACACCAGCGATCAGCATCGGGAGAAGGATAGGAGATAAGCCACCCAGCCCGTCATCACCGGTGATAATGGTTTGCTGGCCTAATACAATAGTGGCAAGAACAGTGGCAACATAAGAACCGAATAAGTCGGCACCCATACCAGCCACGTCACCTACGTTATCACCTACGTTATCGGCGATAGTAGCGGGGTTACGGGGATCATCTTCGGGGATACCAGCTTCCACTTTACCAACGAGGTCGGCACCTACGTCGGCGGCCTTGGTATAGATACCACCACCCACTCTGGCAAACAGGGCGATCGATTCAGCACCCAGGGAGAACCCGGTCAGTACTTCGATCATTTTGATCATTTCTTCACCATTTACGGAAGCACCGTCCGGTACAAAGATCATTTTAAAAACGATGAACAGACCTCCCAAACCAAGTACGGCAAGCCCGGAAACACCCAGGCCCATGACAGCACCACCGGTGAAGGAAACATTCAATGCTTTTGATAAACTGGTACGGGCAGCCTGTGCGGTACGAACATTAGCCTTGGTGGCTACTTTCATACCAATATAACCCGCCGTGGCACTGAATACGGCACCCACCACAAAAGCGGCAGCAATCAGCCAGTGGGAATGGGGATTCGAGGTCGCCATTACCGCCAGCAATATGCCCACGATCACAACAAAGTAGCCAAGAATTTTCCATTCCGCTTTCAGGAAAGCCATCGCACCTTCGGAGATATAAGTGCTGATCTCTTTCATCCGTTCATTACCGGCATCCTGTTTGGACACCCAGTTGAATTTTACAAACGTGTAAAGCAAACCAATGATTCCCATGGCGGGAACGAGATAGATCAATTTGTCCATAAGCCTGTGGTCTTAATCTAAGTTTTAAAGGACGGCAAAGATAGGGGTTGAGCCCCAATGACCCAAACCTGCCTTGCGGGCAGTCGGGTCCGGGACACAGGCTTTATTTTCAGGGGTTTGAGGCAGGAAAACTACTTGTTCCAGTCCAGGATATCAGCTTCATTTATTTCATCGGCAGACGGTGTTGTTTCCCTATCTTTCCAGCAGTCACAATCACAGTTCTTTGGTTTCAGGCTTTCGGCTTTTTTCAGTTCTTCGTTGATGGTTTTGAGGTCAGCAACCGTTTTCCGGATCTCCGAAGCGTTTTTAGCATCTTTGACGGAGATGGAAATGTCGTTTCCGCTGATCCGGCTAATTGATGTATTGAACTCCTCTTTGGTCACCAGTTGCAGTGAAAGCTCCAGTTCCTGTTTGATCCCGGTATTAAATTCCTTTACGGAATAGGCAATCGACGACTCCGTTTCCGTCACCGCCATGATATAAGCAGTAACATCCTGCGGCAGGAATATCTTCCCGTTCTTATATACAAAAGCATATTCCTCTTTATTTCGTTCAGCTGGGCCTCCCTGTACATATACTTTAGCAGAAGGGATGATTAAGTACACCTGTACTTTTTCCCTGTAGGCTCCAACTATCCGGACAAACAATTCGCTTTCTTTTGCTCCATTGAAATCTTTCATCAGGATATCAATATTATACCAGCCGAATGTTTCAATGGTGAACTGGTAGTAAACAGCACCATACTTGTTTGGTGAAACTACTTCATCATAGTTCAGCGGTGTGGCCGGTGGGGTATTTAACGAAGGAGGGGATGGGTTTTTAATTTCTTCCACAAGCGGTACTTTCTCTTTGAGCAATTTTTCTTTTCTGTTGTCAAGGTCTTTTTGCTGTTTGATTAATTGATCAGTTACAGAGATATACCTGAAACAACTGTCAATACAATCATCTAAAAAAGCTTCGGAGGAAACCGGGAGATTTCTTCTTTCACTTTCGTTTTGTATATACCTGTAAATACTGGTCAGGTCATTTTCTGATAATCCTGGAAAGGCTGTCCCTAATGAACCATACCTTGCTTTTTGATTACAGAAATACAATTGCTGGTTCTGCCAAAGCTCAGGGCTGATATGCGAAAGTTTGTCCATTAAAGGATTTGAGTTAACGGAATCAGATTTCATATCACCATACAAGTAAGCTCCAGGAATATGTAAAGAATATCCCCGTACTAATAAAGTATCCCCGGAAAATCGTTTCAAAAAATGAGCAAGTTCGGGGCCGGTTGCTGCTTTCCCAATTGAATGGCAATTGGCACATTGAGTTTTAAATAACTGCTCGCCATAATTCATTGAAGCCAGTTGTTTATTTTCTGGTAATAGAGCAGGGTTCGTCCAGTTAATATTCCCGTCTTTGGTTGTTTCGCCTTTGTATAATTGCATACCGGGTTCCAGGTAATTTGCCGGTATCGCTACTTTGATAGCTTGTTTGATCGTTACATTTTGCCCGGCTTTAGCATTGATATAGATCATACCACCACTGGAAAGCGGCTCATCACCGGAAGAGGTGGTGAGACCATACTTTATCATTTGCTCAAGTGAATAGGCTTCTTTTATTTCAAGGTCAACGGTATTCCCGTTATCAGTCGCAAGTGTACCTTTCGGGATCTTCAGTAAAGCACCGTTCTTTGTAACAAGGGTCGTATCCCGGTCAATTGTTATGCTGTATTCATCAGCTTTCACATCGCCCGGTTTGGAGAGCAGGTTGTTGGTTTGCTGGCTGGTAGTACAGGCAATAATAATTGCAGTAAGAAGGCTAAGCAGGGCAATGATCTTTTTCATAAACAGGTTTGGGTATAATGAGATACAATTTATACCTGTTTACATAAAAAGTAACCCGCAAACTGTGATTATGATTTTTTAAACGTGACAATATACTTTAGCGGCGTGTCTATTCTTATACGGTTATGTTTAGGCTGGGTGATCACCGAAGGCTTGCAGGGGAATGAGGATTGCAGGCCGCAGGACTGTAGCATAAATAGAAATACAACACCCCATTCATCTTCTGTTACCTGTGTCATATCAAAATTGCCAAAGTTGATCTCGTTACCTTTTTCCAAAGTGAATATGCCATTGGAATAAGTATTCTTAAGAGTTTGACCGGAAAAACTGTTTCCTGAAAAATTGATATATACTTTCCCCTCCGCACCATTCGGTGGGCCGTAGGTTTCCCCGGTGGCTTTGTTATGCACTTCGGTCATTATCCAGCGGCCATCCAGGTCACCGGCGTTGAGGTAATCTTTTTTGCTGCAACCCGGGAGCATGGCTACAGCTATTATTGTAAGGAAGAATAGTTTTCGCATGTGCTGGTTTGTACACCGGCTGACAACAGGATCGGCTTTTCCGTTGCTTTTATACAATCATTTTGAATGCGGCTCCCAGTTGTGTGATGATATCACCGGCGATCATGGCTTCCATAGAATATTCTTTTGCAGCAAGGTCTCCTGCTTTTCCGTGTAAATAAACTCCAAGGATCGCCGTCTCTGTAGAGCTGTATCCTTGTGCCAGCAGCCCGGTCAATATACCTGTCAGTACATCGCCGCTGCCAGCAGTGGCCATCCCCGCATTTCCGGTGGCATTGAAAAAACCTTTCCCATCGGGGGTGGCGATAAAACTATGATGTCCTTTTAGTACAATGACGCAGTTCAGTTCTCTTGCTTTTTGAAGGCACAATAAAATGCGGTCAAATTCATTGGCTGTTTCACCAAACAGTCTTTCAAATTCTTTCGGGTGCGGGGTTAGCAGTGAACCGGCCGGGATCAATGCCAAAAGATCTTTCTGCGACGCCATGATATTTAATGCATCTGCATCCAGTATAACCGGGTGACGATAGGTATCAAACAATTCCCGCAACAGCATTTTTGTTTCCGTAGCAGTTCCGAGCCCGGGACCAATTCCTATTGCATCATATCTGGTCAGATCATCTTCCACTTTTGTTGTAAACGATGAATTGAAATCAGTCAGCAGCATGGCTTCAGGGATACTGGTTTGTAAAATATCATAGCCACATTTCGGCACATGGCAGGTGAGTAAACCGGTCCCGCTGCGTAAACAGGCTTTGGCACTTAACACAGCAGCCCCCATTTTCCCATAACTGCCCGCCACCAGCAATGCATGACCAAAATTGCCTTTATGGGAAAAACGGTTCCTTGCTTTGTGAATGGAGTGGATGATCGTGTCATCCACCAGTTCAAACCTGTTCTGCAAAGCCTGGTAGTAATCAGGATGCAGACCGATATCAAGCAGATGGATCTCACCTGTGTATTCTTCATTCTCTGCAAAGAGAAAAGCAGCTTTATAGCATTGGAAACTCAGGGTATGTGTTGCTTTGATGATCGTATTGCCTTTGGAAGAACGGTCAACCAATAACCCGCTTGAAATATCAATAGCAACGATCTCAGCGCCGGAGTTGTTGATGTGATGAATCAATTGAGCTGTTACTCCTTCGGGATTCCGGTTCAATCCGGAACCATACAATGCATCAATAATGACCTGTCCTTTGGGAACAGGATGAAAGTTTTGCCCGGATTGGATAAAGTGAATATCGGCCGCAGGCAACTGGTGAAGACGGTAAAGATTGGTTTGAAAATCATCCGTGCCTTTGTGACCGAATTCAAGGATATGAATGCTGACCTGGTAACCGCCAACCAGCAACAAACGGGCTATTGCAAGACCATCCCCGCCATTATTCCCCTTCCCGCAATAGATACCAAAGGAAGAAGTGTTTTTATAATTCTCCAGCAACCAATCCACACACTTCACAGCAGCTCTTTCCATCAGGTCAATAGAAGCAACAGGTTCCTGTTGGATGGTATACTGGTCCCATTGCCTGATCTCTTCTGCAGAAAGAATTTTCATTTACTAAAGTTGAGAAACAATCGGCAGAAAAAGAATGATCCGGTATTACTTTTTAGTTTCAACCTTCAGCGAAGATGATTTGGTTGCCTGCTTTTTTGGAGTTTCTGTTTTTTTAGCCGGACCGGTTGTCACGAGGGATTCAGCTTCTTCCTCCTCCGGCTTCCCGCCCTGCTGGTAATCCCCAAAAAGATCATAGGAGAGCCTTGCGGCATTGTAGACCGCACGGGTGAATTTATTACCCAGTATAATGATCGTTACTTTTTCATCCAGCAGACGTACAAACGCCGCATTGAAGCCATGCCATCTTCCAAAATGGTAGATCACTTTTTTACCATTGGGCATCTGCAGCATCCTGAAACCAAGTCCGTAGTTATGAATAGAAGGCCTTTCCAGGCTGTAGGGTTTATAAGCGGAATCCTGTAATTCCTTACTTAACACCTGGTCTGTATATAAAGCCTGGTCCCATTTCAGGATGTCTTTAGGCGTGGAATAAATATTTTTATCGCCATAGGTCAGTTCCAGGAAATCATTTTGCCAGAAAGCGTTGTTATAATTGAAAGAGGGAAGTGATCTTGCCGAATCTGCCTGTGTGAAAACATAAGTATGATTCATCTGCAGTGGCTGAAAGAATTTCTGCTGCATGTATTCCGGGAAAGGTTTACCACTGATTTTTTCAACGATCAAGGCCAGCAGTACATAGTTGGTATTACTGTAGCTGAACCGGGTACCGGCTGTAAAACTCTTGTTGGGTCTTTCGGTATACAGCATTTGCAATACATCGTTATTGGTCACATATTTCTTTTTATCCCATTTGCTGTTAGGAACAAAATATACATAATTAGGTAAACCACTGCGATGGTTCAGCAGCATTTGCACCGTGATGCCCGGATAAGGAATATTGGGAAAGAATTTTTCCAGTGAATCGTTCAGTGATATTTTATTCTCCTGCACCATTCTCAAAATGGCTACTGCGGTAAAAGGTTTGCTGCTGGAAGCCAAATGAAAGGCCGTACTGTCAGTAAGCGGCTCTTTTTTCCGGAGATCAGTTTTGCCGGTATATTTTTCATACAAGATGGCCCCGTTCTTTGCCACCAATATGGCACCGTTAAAGCCCCGGAAATTCAACGCTGAATCAAACCAAGCCGGTAATATCCGCTGGTAATACCGGAATTCTTCTTTGGATAATTCGGCGGGTGTGGGAGGGTAGTAGTCAAGCGAATCCTCCGGTTTCTTTGTTTCCGGCGATCCGAGGTTGCAACCACTAACAACTGTGAGTAAGAAAATAGTGTACAGAACTTTTTTCAAACAGGATAATTTGGACGAAAATAACAGGGCAAGTATTATGCCGGATCGTTAACTTTTCCCCAGTTGTTAATTAGTCTTACGCAGGAGGGGGTTATATTTGCAGCCTATGGCACCCAGCAATCCCACCAGCTATCCCAAAGAAAAGATCCGGATACTTTTTTTAGAGAATATCAGTGATGCAGCAGTAAAGAATTTTCGCCAGCATGGTTATGTACAGGTGGAAAAAATTACCAAAGCATTGACGGAAGATGAACTGATCAATGAGATCAAAGATGTACATATCCTGGGTATCCGTTCCAAGACACAGGTTACTAAAAGAATATTGGATGCTGCCAAAAAATTGCAGGCCATTGGTTGCTTTTGTATTGGTGTAAACCAGGTGGACCTGAAAGCAGCAACCAAAAACGGCGTGGTGGTTTTCAATGCTCCGTATTCCAATACAAGATCGGTGGCAGAACTGGTGATCGGTCTTGCCATCATGCTGATCCGCCGTATTCCCGATAAGAACAAAGCAGCACATGAAGGTGTCTGGATGAAAGATGCGAAAGGAAGTTATGAATTAAGAGGAAAGACACTGGGAATTATCGGGTATGGTAATATCGGTTCCCAGGTAAGTGTGCTGGCCGAAGCTTTAGGAATGAAAGTGCTGTTCTATGATGTGGAAACCAAATTGCCATTGGGGAATGCATCTGACGGAAAAACATTGAAGGAAGTATTGAGCAAAGCTGATGTGGTAACGCTGCATGTGCCGGAAACTTCACAAACAAAGAATTTAATTAATAAGAATAACCTGAAGTATTTTAAGAAAGGGGCGATCCTGATCAACTATGCAAGGGGAGAAGTGGTGGACCTGGAGGCTTTGCGAAAAGCCATTATTGAAGAGCATATCGGTGGTGCTGCTATTGATGTATTTCCCTGGGAGCCGGAAAAGAACGGCGACCGTTTTCAAACACCCTTACAAGACCTGCCGAATGTGATCCTGACACCCCATATTGGTGGCTCTACCGAAGAAGCACAAATGAATATCGGCGAAGATGTGAGTGTGAAATTGTTCAACTACCTGGAAAAAGGAATGACCTTCGGCTCGCATACAGTGCCGGCGCTGGCCCTGCCGCCACAGGAAGGATCTCACCGCATCCTGCATATTCATAAAAATGTACCGGGTGTTTTATCAGAGATCAATACACAGTTATCCAAGCATAAGATCAATATCGTAGGGCAGTACCTCAAGACCAATGAAGATATTGGTTACGTGGTGCTGGATGTGGACAAGCAATTATCCAACCGTGCCCTGCAGTTACTGAAAGAAGTGAAGGATACGATCAAAGTGAGAATGCTGTACTAAATTTTATTCTATGTCACAGGACCTGATCAAAAGCTTGCTTGAAGCATTGGCTTTTTCGCCAGATAATATTCCGTTGCGTTTGCAGGTAGCCGACCTGATGGTTCAGCAAAAGATGTATGATCAGGCGATTGAACAATACCAGCAGGTTTTGGAAAAAAGCTACGGTAACAGTAAGGCTCAGTTGGGAATGGCTTCCTGTTATTTTCATCTGCAAAAATTCTCTACTGCCATTATCATTTATGAGCAACTGAACGGGCAACTTCAGCTGTTTGACCAGGTCATGTATATCAAATCACTGATCAAAGAGCATTCAATTCAGGCTGCAACAGATCAATACCAGCAATTACTGGCACTCAATCCTGGTTTCAACGACGAGGAAATTGATGCTGCATTGCGAATGCCTGCTGTAGCCGCGGCTGCGGATGATTTGTTGGATGCCGGGGATTATTTTATGGAAAAGCCCTCCATCAGTTTCGCAGATGTGGGTGGGATGAAAAAAGTGAAGGATGAAATATCGCTGAAGATCATTCAGCCGCTCAAAAATCCTGATCTGTATAAGGCATTTGGTAAAAAGGCCGGCGGGGGTATTTTATTATATGGACCCCCCGGTTGCGGTAAAACTTATATTGCCAAAGCCACCGCCGGTGAAATGAATGCAAGGTTCATTAATATCGGGCTGCATGATATCCTGGATATGTGGATCGGCAACAGTGAAAAGAACCTGCATGAGATATTTGAAATGGCCCGGCGGAATAAACCCTGTGTGTTGTTTTTTGATGAAGTGGATGCGCTGGGAGCCAGCCGCAGTGATCTGAAACAATCGGCCATGCGTCATGTGATCAACCAGTTCCTGGCAGAACTGGATGGAGTGGATTCAGATAACGAAGGTGTATTGATACTGGCAGCCACCAACGCACCCTGGGGTGTGGATGCGGCATTCAGGCGGCCCGGTCGTTTTGACCGGATCATTTTCGTCGAACCACCTGATGAAAAAGCAAGAGAAGAAATGTTCAGCAGCATGCTGCAGGGTAAACCGGTAAAAAATATTGATACTGCTAAGCTGGCGGCAGCAGCAGCCAATTATTCCGGCGCAGATATCAAGGCGCTGATCGATATTACAGTGGAGGATAAGATCACTGAATCTTTAAGTACTGGTGCCATTGAGCCCATTACAACAAAAGATATTTTAAAAGCACTCAAACAGCATAAGCCTACCACACTGGAATGGTTTTCATCGGCCCGTAATTATGCTTTATATGCCAACGAATCCGGCTTGTACGATGATATTTTAAAGTACCTGAAGATCAAAAAATAAATGAGCAACGAAATCAGTGCTTTTATTGAAAGAGCCAACCTGCTGCTGGAACAAGGCCGTTTTGGTGATGCTGAAAAATTTATTAAGCAGGCTCTTGCCACGGAGCCGGAAAATGATTATGCCTTGTCCGTATTGGCAAGGATTTACCTGAATAATGGCCAGCATGATAAGGGGATGGAAACAATTCAAAAAGCTATTGCAATTGACCCGGAAGAATCATTTTATTATTACCTGCTGGGATTTGGTTATTACCATAAGAACTTAACTGCACAGGCCATCACTTACCTGAGTAAAGCCATTGAGCTGGATCCGTATAGTGCGGAGTATTATGGCCTGCTGGCTTTTGTGCAACTGGATGATCAGAAATTTGAAGCAGGTCTCAGTAAAGCCAATGAAGGATTAGCGATTGATGCGGAGAATATCACCTGCCTGAATGCAAGATCAGTTGCCCTCAATAAATTGCGCCGGACGGATGACGCTATTGAAACTATGCAGAATGCCCTTGCACAGGACCCGGACAATGAATTTACCCATTCCACCATCGGCTGGAATTTACTAGAAAAGGGCAAACACAAACAGGCCACTGAACACTTCCGGGAAGCCTTGCGCCTGGCCCCTGATCATCACAATGCAAAAAGTGGGTTGAAGGAAGCGCTGAAATCAAAAATACCACCCTACAGGTGGTTGCTCCAGTTCAATTTTTGGTTAAGTAATAAAGGAAGCAATTTCCGGTGGGGATTTTTGATCGGCATCTTTGTGGTCGTTCGCATTATTGCAACAATAAGTAATGACAATCCCGGTTTTGAAAACGTGGGAATGATCGTAGCGGGTGCCTACCTTGTTTTTGTTTCGCTTTCCTGGATATTAAACCCGCTTGCCAATAGTTTTTTATTTTTTCATAAGGATGGAAAACATGCATTGGAAAAGCAGGAAAAGATCAATGCCATCGGTTTTATGACCTGTATAGCTGCAGGCACTGTCATACTTTTTCTTTCATCTCTTGTGGGAGAGGGGGAAAGATCTGGTAGCTGGCTGGCAAGTGGTCTTATTGCTTTATCACTGGCCATACCCGCAGGACATATGCTGTTCCCGATCCGTTTCAAACATAATACGGTATCCCAGTGGATCGCTATCGGGTTAGTATGTTTAGGCGGTATTTCATTACTCGTCGGGCTAACCGGTATTTTCCCCGGAGAAGTTATTTTTGTCTGCTATTTCTTCCTGTTTATTATCTATACCTGGGCAACTGCTTTTTAAGGCGGGAGACCCGGTAAGAAAGAGAAAAATATTTATTCCTGTATTTTCAATAATTATTGAAAATAGTGTAAGTTTGTACTACAAAATGACTTTGTATGAAAGTAGTGATCGTTGGCGGGGGATTTGGCGGACTCCGTCTGGCCCGCCGGTTGAATAATAAAGTGGGGTTTGAAGTGATACTTATTGATAAATTTAATTATCACCAGTTCCAGCCCCTGTTTTACCAGGTGGCCACAGCAGGGCTGGATGCGAGTAATATTTCTTTCCCCTTACGAAAGGTATTCCAGAAAAGTAAGAATGTCAGGATACGGCTGGCGGAATTAAAACAGGTTGTGGCCGAAGAGAATAAAGTGATTACCGATACAGAAGAGATTTCTTATGATGTGCTGGTGCTGGCGACCGGAGCTGATACCAATTTCTTCGGCAATAAAAACCTGGAGCAACATGCATTCCCGATGAAATCAACGGTGGAAGCTTTGCAGATCCGTCACCGGTTGCTGCAGTTATTTGAAGATGCTCATGCCATCCATAATAAGGAAGAACTGCAACGACTGATGAATATTGTGGTGGTGGGTGGCGGCCCCACGGGTGTGGAAGTGTCCGGGGCATTGGCAGAAATGAAAAAATATGTGTTGCCCAAAGATTATCCCGAACTTGATTTTTCACAGATGAATATCTACCTGCTGGAAGGTGCTGGTAAAACGCTGGCAGCAATGAGTGAAAAATCATCTGCCCAATCACAACAATATTTATCCAAACTGGGGGTGACAGTGATGACCCATACACTGGTCAAAGATTATGATGGAAAAGAAGTGTTATTGCAGGATGGAAATACGATACCTGCTGCTACGGTGATATGGGCAGCCGGTATCAAAGGAAATATTCCTGCCGGTTTTGATCAATCACTGATCGCCCGGGGAAACCGGGTCAAAACAGACCGTTACTGCCGGGTGCAGGGATATAATAATGTATATGCCCTGGGCGACCTGGCTTATATGGAAACACCCAAATATCCCAACAGTCATCCGCAGGTGGCGCCGGTAGCTATTCAACAGGCAGACCTGCTGGCAGAAAACCTGAAACTGATCGAAAAGAAATCGGATATCAGCCGGCAATATGAATTTGAATATAACGATAAAGGCTCGATGGCAACCGTGGGCAGGAACCTGGCGGTGGTGGATGTGCCCAAACCTAAATTACATTTTGGAGGCTTTATTGCCTGGTTGATCTGGATGGGATTGCACCTGATGCTGATTCTGGGTGTCAAGAACAGGTTCTTTGTATTCAGTAACTGGCTCTATAATTATTTTACCTATGACCAGAACCTTCGGTTGATCTTTAAAGAATTTAATAAGCCTGTGAAATGAACAAACGAAAATTTCTTACGGCAGAATGGCGGAAATTAATTATAGCCAATTATGAAATTGATCCGGGTCTGTTGAGTAAATATATTCCTCGGGGGACAGAGTTAGATATATGGAATAATAAACATTATGTGAGCCTGGTTGGCTTTATGTTTATGAAGACAAAAGTACTGGGTATCCGTGTCCCGTTTCATACAAACTCTCCGGAGGTTAATTTGAGATTTTATGTTCGTTACAAAGATGGAAGTGAATGGAAAAGAGGTGTGGTTTTTATCAGCGAGATTGTTCCTAAGCCGGCCTTATCGTTTGTAGCTAATACGCTATATAATGAACATTATAGCACACTGCCCATGAAGCATGAATGGAAGCAGGAAGAGAATAATTTAGTTGTAAGTTATCAATGGAAGAAGAACGGGAAATGGAATAAACTGGAAGTAAGTAGTCAGCCGGAAGCAATTCCATTACAGGCCGGGACTAAAGAAGAGTTTATAACCCAGCATTTTTGGGGATACACTTCAGTCAATAATAAGAAGACGGCAGAATATCATGTATATCACCCGAGATGGAATATTTATCCTGTAAAGGGTTTTGAGATTGATTGCGATTTCGAAGGTTTGTACGGCAGTGATTTTGCTATACTCAAGCGGCAACAGCCTGCTTCCATTTTCCTGGCAGAAGGGAGTGAGATCAGTGTGTACAATAAAAGAGTTCTTTGAATTTCTTTCACCAAATTCTTAATGCTATTTCAGCTCTTTGAGTATCTTCCGGGCTCTTGACTTGAACGCAGGCGATTCATTCTCCCATTGTGTTTCAATGATGGTGCGCAGCTCATTTTTTATTTCCGGGTACTGGCGGGAGAGGTTCTGTAATACCGTTAAAGAAAAAGCCTTCACAGCCGGTTTTTCTTTGGGGCTAATGATATAATCAAAGCAAAGGTTCATCACATTGCCCTGGTATTTTTTGGGAATATTGATATCCTGCAGCAGCCGGACCGAATTGCGTTTCACTGCATCATGCAGGTGAGGTTGTTCCAGGTAGCGGAGCAGTTTGGCAAAATGTTTTTGAATAAGGACAGGATGCGCAGCAACTGCATAACTCAGCGGCCAGGCGGCCCGTTGTACCAGCTTGGATTCATCGCTTATAAAAAGTGCAAACAACTGGTCGAAACGTTGCTGGTTGTTGCCGATCCATTGAACGACCTTATCAGTCTGTGCTTTGGAATGTTCGGCAAGTAAAGTATCCTGCAGATTCATAACCCGGTAAAAATACAAAAGGCAACTTTTGAAAAAGCTGCCTTTTGTAAATGAACTGAATGAGATATATTAATCTCTTTTGCCTCCGAATAAACGGAGCAGCATCAGGAACAGGTTGATAAAATCAAGGTAGAGGGTAAGACCTCCCATGATGGCCAGTTTTTTGGCATCAGCTTCAATTACCTGGCCGTTTTCATCCAGACCTTCGCCAATACGTTTAAGTTTTTGTACATCATAAGCAGTAAGGCCGGTAAACACCAGCACACCCACAAAACTGATAATATAATCCATCGTAGAGTTACCGAGGAACATATTGATCACCGAAGCGATCACAATACCGATAAGGCCCATGGTCATGATACGGCCAAAACTGGTGAGGTCTTTGTTGGTGGTATAACCCATAAAAGCCATTACGCCAAACATTGCAGCTGCCGAAGCGAAACAGGCAAATACGGAGTTTGCTGTATATATCAATAGGACGAAACTAAACGTGAGGCCAGTAATAGCTGAATAAGCAATAAACAAAGAGATAAGAACAGGGGCAGAGAACTTTTGAAACCCTAAAGACATGGCCAATACAAAACCCAGCGGTGCAAACATTACCACATAGAACAGTATTTTGTTCTCAACGATTGGGATTAACCACTGTTGATTATTGAAAAATAAAAAAGCTACAACTGCAGAAATGCCTAATGCCAGGAACATATAGGCAAATACATTTGCGATAAACGATTTGGAACGGGTTCCTGTAGCCTGATAACTGTTGAACAGGTGCTCGGGAGTGCTGCTGGAATGATTAGGGTAATCCATATTTGAGTTTTAATTAAGGATGTAAATTAAGCAACACTCGTTAAGTATCCAAGTTTCGGCTTAAATATTTTCCTATAATTTACATTATGTTAAATTAAATGAATCAAGGAAAAACCGGGTGTATTCCCGGTCTTCCAGATTCGTTGTTCTCAAGGGAAAGTCTAGTTGACTGCTTTGATCTTCTCCTGGAACTCCTTTACCCTCTCCTTATCCTTTTTCCGGTCCCAGTAATCCAGCAGCATTTTACAGGCACTGATATAATTATCTTTCTCCTTAGACTGTACAGCCAGTTTAGCCGGATCTATACTATTGTATGCATTACCGGCATATTGGTACACCAGTTCATAGCGTTGGTTAATATCTGCTGCGTAGGCATCTTTCTTTTTGCTGTCGGCAGACTTATTATAATTATCGATCAGGTCATTGATCAGGTTAAGCTGGTAACGGCTCATCAGCAGGTTGGCTTCCACGGTTGCTTTAGCCAGCAATGCACTTTTCAGAATTTCAGGGATCTTCGGATGCTGTGTGGCAAAGTCTGACGGCCGGGCGGTTTGTTTAAAACAATAATTATACAGCTCAGCGGCATAATTATAATTCGTGGTGTAATTATTACAATAGCTTTTGATCAGCTCTTCGTATTTGGTAAATAGTTTCTTTTTGTCCGTACCTGCATCTTTCAGGGGCAGCTGGCACCAGAATTCATCTTCCGGGTAGAGTTCACGGCCAAGGCTGCTGTATTTGTCACGGTTGGGCTTATCCCCTTTTTTATGAAAACGGTCAGCAAGAAAGCGGTAGATACCTTCAAAACCTTTACCTGTAATTTTATTATCGGCTATTTTCTGGTAATAACTGATGGCAATATCTTCTTTGCCGGCGTTGATAGCGGCAGCGGCTATATTCACATAAAGCTGTGTGTCATATACCGGGAATGAATAGGCCTGGTAGCTGAAACCCTTTTTAACAATGAAGTTTTCCATCTCTTCCACTTCACGGAAGCTTTTCAATGCTTCTTCGAACCGCTTTGACTGGAAATCATTGTTGGCCTTGTCAATATTATTAAAGGTGAGCCCGAATAATATTTCATGTTCTGTCGTCGCAGCATCTTTTTCTTTCAGTTCAAGGAATTTTTTATAAGCAGCAAAAGCATCTGCGTAACCGGATGGTAAGGTATTGCCCTGTTTTAGTATATTGTAGTAAACCAGCGCTTTGAGGTACCAGCCTTCAGAACGTTTGGCATTGGCCTCAGTACTGAGATAGATATCAATTCCTTCCTTTGCTTTTCCCCATTGGTTCTTCCCGGCCAGTGAACGGACATCATCCAGGCTCTGTCCCGTCGCCATTATACTGATCAAAAAACTAAAAAGAAACAGGGAAATATGTTTGCTCATAAGAAGGATTGATAAGAGGTGAATGCCGGTCCCGGAATTCTTTTCTATAAGCAGACACCGCTGTAAAAGCGGTGTCTGAATTATTTTTAGTGGATCGAATCGTAAAGGTCATTCCATTTTTTCTCTTCCGCTGCAAATTTGGCGGCTTCGGCAGGTTTGCCTTTTGCCATGATTTTTTTGAAACCATACATTTCACCCAGGTCACTCACAATGAATTTATATTGTTGTTTATGACGCAGGTTCAGGGTGGCTAATTTGGCTCCGAGTATGGCGGCTGCTTTTTCATACGGAACGATGGCCAGGTCCATTGTGGCGGCGTAGAGTTTATCAAGGTCTTCTCTTTTCTGGATATCTTCTTTCGCAGCAGGCTTTCCGGGTTTGGTGCGGGCCTGCATATCGGCTGCATGCGCTGAACGTTGCTTGTTGACCATTTTGGCTTTGTTCAGGTAATGACCCCCGAGGTATACATGCGGATCTTCTTCATTGGGGCTGAGTGAGGCTGCTTTATTCAATGAAGCCACCATCTTCGCTTCAAGTTCAGCGGCATTGGCAGGCTGTACAGCACCTTCTTCGGTGGAGTTAAGTGTATCGTAGATCACACCACCTAATAATAAAGCTGCTTTGTAATTGGAAGGGTCGCCGGCTATTATTTCTTCAACAGACTGGATCTTTTTGTCCAGGTCTGTCTCCAGGCCAACAGCGAAATCTACTTTATCATAGTTAAAAAACTCACTTTTGGGATATACCTCTTTACCAAGTGCTTTATATTTCTCAAAAGAAGCCAGGTCCTTTTTGGTGAAATAATAATTTACCAGGAAACGGTAGAAGTTCTCATATTCCCTGTCACTTACTTTAATATCAGCCAGTCTTGCATAATATTTGGCTGCAGCATCTTTGTTATTACTGCTCTCGGCAGTGATACCGGCCAGTAACAGGCTGTTCGTATCAACCGCAACGTTGATCAGTTTTTCTTTGATCAGCATATCTGACAAAGTCACTACTTTCTCGAATGTTTCAAAACTTTGCTGCCAGTTCTTCGCATTATAATCCTTGTAGCCGGCAGAGAACAATGCACTGTAAAGGTTGATCGGTGCACTCTGGTAAACAGGATCTTTGGCCAGGCTGAGGTCCGGCTGCATCTCTTTGTATTTTGCAAAGGCCGTTTCGGCTTCTTTTATCAGGGTTTCTGCTTCCGGGGTGTTTTTTATTGTTTCATCACCTGCAAGGCTCGCATAAACCAGTGTTTTTAAAATATAGGCTTCCGGTTTGGCAGCAAATTTTGCATTTCCCATTCCTTTGTCCAGGTCTTCTTTGGCCTTTTTATACTGTTGAAGCATAAGAAGGTTCTTGATGGGTTCATAGTTTTGGGCATAGCTGGCAAAGGCCAATGATACCAGCACAAAAAACAAAGCGACTTTTTTCATATTAGCGTATTTAAAATAAACGTAGTTATAATTAAACCCCTCTAGGATGGATTTTCAGTGGTACCCGTTGCGTCATTACCCGGTTCTGCCGGAGGAACCGGCATTTCCGGTAACTCTCCTAATTCTTCTTCTCCCTCATCCAGCTTGGTGATCGCTGCAATCTCGTCTCCTTCATCCAGGCGGATCAACTTGACACCCTGCGTGGCCCTGCCCTGTTCACTGATACCGGCAACCGGCATCCGGATCGTTACACCACTCTTACAGGTGATCATCAGGTCTTCCTGCGGCGTCACATCCAAAATTCCTACCAGGGAGCCTGTTTTATCAGTTACATTGATCGTCTTTACTCCTTTACCACCCCGGTTGGTGAAACGGTATTCATCCACCGGAGTACGTTTTCCAAATCCTTTTTCACTAACCACCAATACGGTTTTGGATGCATCTGTTTCGGGATTTACACAGATCATACCCACCACTTCATCAGCAGCATCGTCCACTTCAATACCTGCCACGCCAATGGCGCCGCGGCCGGTGGCCCTTACTTTTTCTTCGGAAAAACGGATAGCTCTTCCGCTTTTCACTGCCATCATGATCTCCGACTTACCATCCGTCATCTTTGCTTCCAGTAACTCATCTCCTTCCACAATGGTGATAGCGTTCACACCCGTTTGTCTCGGGCGGCTGAAATCTTCCAGTTCTGTTTTCTTGATGATCCCTTTTTTGGTACAGAGAACGATGTTATGTGCTTTTACAAACTCCTCATCTTTCAGGTCTCTTACATCAAGTATAGCCCTTACTTTATCATCCGGGGGTAATTGCATCAGGTTTTGGATGGCACGGCCTTTCCCTGTCTTTTCCCCTTCAGGAATTTCCCATACGTTCAGCCAGTAACATCTTCCTTTTTCAGTAAAGAACAGCATGGTATGGTGCGTGGAAGCCACAAAAAGGTGTTCGATATAATCTTCATCCCTTGTTTTGCCACCGATCACTCCTCTTCCACCCCTGCGCTGTGCCCGGTATTCATCAGCCGGTGTCCGTTTGATATAACCCAGATGAGAAATAGTGATCACCACATCTTCTTCTTTGATCAGGTCTTTGATCTTTACTTCATCATCGAGGTAAGTGATCTCTGTTTTACGGGTATCACCGAATTTATCTTTGATCTCCAGTAATTCTGTTTTGATCAGGTCGAACCGCATGCTCTCATTCGACAATAAATCATTGAGGTGTGCGATCAGTTTCATCAATTCGTCATACTCTTCTTTGATCTTCTCTCTTTCCATACCGGTCAGGCGTTGTAAACGCAGCTCCAGTATCGCTTTGGCCTGTATCTCATCCAATCCCCAGCCGGCATTGATCAAATTGTCTTTGGCAATATCAGGTGTGGCGGAGCTGCGGATCAACGCAATCACTTCATCCAGGTGATCCAGTGCAATGAGATAGCCCTGTAAGATATGAGCTCTCTTTTCTGCTTCCCGCAGGTCATATTTTGTCCGCCTGACCACCACTTCGTGACGGAATTCAACGAACTCGCTGATCAGGTCCTTCAGATTCAGGGTTCTGGGTCTTCCTTTTACGATCGCCACATTGTTGATACCGTAAGAAGTTTGCAGATCGGTAAGTTTATAGATCTGGTTGATGATCACATTAGCGATCGCATCTCTTTTCAGATCGATCACTAACCGGGTACCTTCTTTATTAGTGGATTCGTTATTAACGTGGGCTATACCTTCAATGATCTTTTCATTCACCAACTCACCGATACGGTTGATCAGCGCATCCCGGTTCACCTGGTAGGGCACTTCGGTGATGATGATCTGTTCACGGCCACTTGGCTTGGTCTCTACTGTTAATTTTCCTCTTACCACCACCCTGCCACGGCCAAAATGCATGGCGGCTTTCACTCCTTCCATGCCGTAGATAATACCACCTGTCGGGAAGTCGGGTGCTTTTACATATTGCATCAGTTCATCAATACTGATCTCCCGGTTGTCGATATAAGCTACACAACCATCTATCACCTCCGTCAGGTTATGCGGCATCATATTCGTGGCCATACCCACGGCGATACCACTGGAGCCATTGATGAGCAATTGAGGAACACGGGTGGGAAGAACAGTAGGTTCTTTTTCGGAGTCATCAAAGTTCAGCTGGAAATCGACAGTGTCTTTTTCAATATCATCCAGCATATGTTCTGCCAGCCGTTCTAATCTTGCTTCTGTATAACGCATGGCTGCCGGGCCATCTCCATCCTGGTTACCAAAGTTACCCTGGCCATCAATGAGTGTGTACCGCATACTCCACTCCTGTGCCATACGCACCATCGCATCATATACCGATGTATCACCATGCGGGTGATATTTACCCAATACTTCCCCGACAATACGGGCCGATTTTTTATACGGTTTGTTGTAATGGATACCGAGTTCATTCATCGCAAACAAGACCCGGCGATGCACCGGTTTTAACCCGTCCCGCACATCCGGAAGGGCCCGGCCCACGATCACCGACATTGAATAATCAATGTAAGCGGTCTTCATTTGCTCTTCGATATTAACGGGAATGATGCGGTTATTATCCTGCGTTTCCAATGGTTCTAAATTCTCTTCCATGTGATCTGCTTCTTATATTCGTTTTGCGTAAAATTGATCCCTAAAACGGGGCTTTTTGAAGGCTCGCAAATCTACCCTTTTCAGCCTTGAAAACCTGATAAAAAAACCTGTTTTTTAGCCTCATTTATCCACTACTGTGAATTAAAAAAGGCTTTCCGAATTGGCTGGTTTATAACAAGTTTTTTACACTTCGCGGCACTGTTTTTTCGTTGTTGTGGGGTTACCAAAAGATACGGATCATGACCAGTTACCTTTTACTCCGCAATAACAAGGAAAAAGGGCCTTTTTCGCTGGAAGAATTAATTCAGCATGGCCTGAAACCCTACGACCTCGTTTGGGTGAACGGGAAGAGTGCCGCCTGGCGCTATCCCGGCGAGATCGCAGAACTCAAAGAATATTCCCCGGCTGTGGAGGAACAGCCCTACGACCGCTTTTTCAAAAAACCTTCGGAGGAAAAAAAACAAGAGATGGTTCCTGTTCAGCAAAAGGAAACTGTGGTGCAGCAACCCGCCTATACTCCTAAAAAATCTGTTTTTGTAACCTTACCAGGGCAAAAGCAACAGCAGCCGGCAAGGATAAAAGAGCAGCCTGTGGCCGGTTATGAAAAATACCAGCCTTCGGTGAAGGAAACGGTAGTGGCGGAAACAACCGCTCCAACAGTGCTTATCACTGAAACACCTGTTACCGCCGAGATCAAATATTCCCAGCCACTCGATGAGATCAAGGAAATGTATGTAAAGACCCTGCAGGACAGGAAACAGCGGATAGCTAAAAAAACCTACCTGGATGCGGCGATGAAAAATGCAGCCGTTGCTCTCGCTATTGTCGGAGTGGGGATACTGATCGGGTTTGCCATGAGATCAAATGGCAATAAGCCGGCAGCAGCTGCGGAAACCGTAATCCCTCAACAAGTAGCAATGTTACCTGCTGACAGTACCGAACCTGTTTTACAAGAACAACCCGCACAAGGGCAAAAGGAAGAAGAAATCCCTGCCGAATCCGCATATGAGGAGCCACTGCCAGTTACCGGGGAAGAAGTAAAGCAACCGGATGTAAAAGAGCAAAAACAATCCCCGGTACAAGCTGCTGTTATTCCCGCAGAAAAAACAAGTACCATTTCCCCTAAAAAAGAAGCAGTGCAGCCTGAAAAGAAATTCGTGCCTGCAGATGAACCCTCACCCGGTGTGGAGATCAATGCAAGAACCGGGGAAAGAACTAAAAAAGTACGGAGCGAAACAACTGAACCGCCGGTGAAAGAAAGCATCAGTGAACCGGCACCTAAAGCAGCTTTGAAAAATAATAGTCTTTCAAAGCAGGTAACAGTATCCAGTAACGATTACCAGAAAGTGGCATTCGGCGGTATCCGCAATCTTCAGCTTACCGTAAACAATGATTCAAAATATGTGCTGGATAATGTGGTGGTGGAACTGCAATATTTAAAACCCAGTGAACAGCCACTGAAGACAGAGTCTATCCAGTTCCGTTCGGTGGCACCCGGTGGTACACAAACCATCCGTGTACCGGATACGAACCGGGGCATTAAAGTAACCTATAAGATCACACATATACTGTCGGTGCAATCAGCAAAAGATATGGCCGACCTGTAATAGAAAAGTCCCTGCTACATATGCAAGGGCTTCCATTATTTCATGCTTTATTATTTACCGGGTGTCAGCGGGATATAAATGCTGAATTGTATAACTCCGTTCTTAAAATCCGGGTTGATATTCCCGGAATTGAAATCTCCTACTTTGCTGATTCCTGCTGTATACCTTCCGCCAATGCCAAAACCTCTTTTACCCCTGAACCCGATCCCTGCGGCAGCGGAAAGATCAAGACCTTTGGCAAAATTATCGATCGTTTCATTCTCGATGCTTTCACTTACTTTAAAACCAACCTGCGGCCCCGCTTCAATGTAAACACCACTACTGAACCGGTATTGCGCCATCACAGGAATATTCACATAGGTAACTTTCCAATCGTAGCTGCCGGATACACTGTCAATTACAGCACCCTGCGTGGAGATCAGTGCTTCCGGCTGAATAGAAAAATTCATAAAGGTAAACCGCAGATACAAACCACCATGAAATCCAACCAGGGCTTTCTTCTTTACAGCATCGAAATTACCTCCGGTGAAATTACTGATATTGGCTCCTGCTTTCGCCCCGAATTGAAATGATTGTGCTGTACTATTGATGGTAATAAGTACAGCAAGGATCAGAATTATCTTTTTCATAAAATGGTTTTTGCAAAAATAAATAATAATCTTTACAACCGGATTTATAAATGAATTGGAATGAAAACAGTTTTACTTTTTGGGGCGGGTAAGTCAGCAACAGTATTGATCGATTACTTACTGGATACAGCGATCACAGAGAATTGGAAAATAATCGTGGTGGATGCTGACCTGAAACTGGCGCAATCGAAGATTGGTACTTCACAAAAAGCAACAGCAGTCTCTTTTGATATTGCGAATACAACCGAAAGAGGTAAATATATCAAACAGGCGGATATTGTTATTTCGCTGCTGCCTCCTTTTCTTCATATTGAAGTGGCGAAAGACTGTTTGAACTACCAGAAGAACTTACTAACGGCTTCTTATGTGGATGATGGTATCCGTAAACTGGAAGCCGGCATCAGTAAGAACAAACTTCTTTTCCTGTACGAGATGGGGCTTGACCCCGGCATTGATCATATGAGTGCCATGCAGATCATTGATGATATTCATGCAAGAGGCGGCACGATCAGCTCTTTTAAATCGCATTGCGGCGGACTCGTGGCTCCGGAAAGCGATGATAACCCCTGGCATTATAAGATCAGCTGGAATCCCCGTAATATCATTATGGCAGGAAAGGCAGGTGCTCATTATAAAGAGGATGGTAAAGAAAAAAAATTGCAATACGAAGAACTGTTTACCGGGGAACATATTGTAGAAATACCTGACCTGGGTTTATTAAGCTGGTATCCTAACCGTGATTCACTCAGTTATACACCCCTTTATGGTTTGCAGGATACCACTACTTTTATCCGAACCACCTTACGTCATCCTGATTTCATGTATGGGTGGAAAAATATCATTGATTTGAAACTGACGGATGAAACACCGCAATATGATACCGACGGAAAAACGCTGTACCAGGTCTTTAAAGAGCATATGGATAAACATGGGTTTGGTGAATGGCTGAATGAAAAACTTTCTGAACGTTTTGCAGAAACGAAAGGATTGATGGAAAACCTGATGAAGCTCATGGAGGCGGAGAATGAGGTTAGCAAGGAAGGTGAAAAGATACCCCAAACATTTATGACTGCGGATGACAGCGGCAATATCGAGGAAATAGAAATTGATGAAGTCAAGAACCAGGCTGCTGCCTACCTTGCTCAACAGATGCACCAGGCGAACCTTACCCTGAAGCAACTTTTTTTTCTTGGCCTGGATGACCAGGATACTATGGTGAATAAAGGTTTGTGCAGCCCGGCAGATATTTTACAGTTTGCTGTGGAAAAAAAACTATCTCTCCGGCCATATGATAAGGATATGATCGTGATGCTGCATGAGTTTGTTTACAAGATCGGCAATAAAGAATCAGCTATCAGCAGTTCACTGGTCGTGAAAGGAGAAAATAACCTGCGGACGGCGATGGCAAAAACAGTTGGCTTGCCCCTTGGTATCGCCGCTAAACTGATCCTGCAGGGAAAGATCAGGTTGAACGGTCTGCATATACCAACAAAAAAGGAAATCTATGAACCCGTGCTGAAGGAACTGGAACAACTGGGCGTTCAATTCAATGAGAAAAAGATCGACCTGTAAGTAGCTGAAGCAGGTCACTTATTCCTTGTGTTGCCGGTTTTTCAATAATTGTTAAGTTTTCCACCGATGAAATTGCCGGTATTTTTTTATCAATGATAAAGATGGGAATACCTTCTCTTGTATAGTTTATTAATCCTGCGGCCGGATAAACCACTAATGATGTTCCCACCACCACAAATATATCCGCTGCATTCACAATGGGAATGGCTTCCTCGATTTTCGGTACTGGTTCCTCAAACCATACAATATGCGGACGAAGCTGAAAACCGTCTTCTGCCTTATCACCTAATTGAATATCGTCTTTGATCTCGTAAATAAGGTCTTCATTTCGTTCACTCCGCATTTTTAAAATTTCTCCATGCAGGTGAAGAATGTTGGTGGAGCCGGCCCTTTCATGCAGGTCATCTATATTCTGGGTGATGATGGTTACATCAAAATCGTTTTGCAAGGCAGCCAACCCGTAGTGGGCAGCATTGGGTTGTGCATCCAGTACATTTTTTCTACGGAAATTATAAAAATCAAGTACCAGTTGCGGATCTTTTCGCCAGGCACGGGGTGTGGCCACATCTTCAATATTGTAACCTTCCCAAAGACCGTCACTGTCCCGGAAAGTTCTTAAACCACTTTCGGCACTGATACCTGCACCAGTCAATACAACGAGTTTCTTTTTTGACATACCCAAAAATAAGAATGTCATGCAGGAAAGCATGACATTCTTTTCGCCATTGCATTAAGCTTTTAATTTTAGCGGTCTTGTTCTCCGGTAAACAATAAATCCAATAAAGGCAAGCAGGAATAAAGGCCAGATGGTCACCAACCCCACCAGCAGATCCATTACGCCACTGCCACCGGTTTTAAAAGCGTTGATAAACTTTGTACCCACCGATGGATTGTCATCTGTTTTGGCGGATGAATTAAGCACTTCAAAATAGGTAAGGTTAATAGTACTGTAAGATGCTGAATGTCCAAGATATTGTATCCTGCCCGCAGCTGCTTCCATATCTTCCTGGATACTGTTGATCTCGGATTGTACATTCAGTATCTCTTCCATATTCTTTGCCTGTTTCAGCAGGCCGATATAGCGTTCTCTTACCTGGCGTTTGGCTTCAAGCCTTGACCTGGTATCTACAAATTCAGCCGTTACATCCTGCGAACTGATCTTTTTCTCATTCAGCTTCTCCACATTACTGGTCAATAAGGTAACAGCATTGTCAAACTGGTCAACCGGGACTTTAATCGATACGCTGTTCTCTATTTTATAATCCGACTGATTTTGTTCTTCCTGGGCAATATAGCCACCAAAGCTTTTTACTTTTTCCCGGAGGGAGGTATTGTATTTGGAATACTCTTTTACTTCGAGGTTGATAGAAGCCGTCTTGATGATCTTTTTATCCCAGTCCGGTTTGGCCACCGGTTCTGTTGGTTTGGACTGAACTGGTTGTCTCTTTTGTTGTTGATCCTGGTCTTCTTCCTTATCCTCATTCCCGGTAAACTCCTGCGAAGCGGCAGAGTCGGTAGCTAAACCAAAAGTTCCGGGTTCCATTTGTTTAAGATCAGAAATACTCCCTTTGTTATACTGTACATCCTTGTCAACACTATTCCGTCTGTTACAGGCAACAACAAGCAGTATCGCACTGGCTAGTGCAACTACAATTATTTTTTGCATGGCTTTTAATTTTTCTTTTGATGCTAAATAAAAGTGATTACATAAAAATTTCCCGGTATGGCCGGGGCATTTTTATTACTTCAGCTTTGTCAGCAGTGTTTGCACACTGTCGGGGGTTTGCCATTGCAGGCTGTCGGCTGTTAACCGGGTAATAACATACGTAATGGAGGTACTGTCATTTTCTTTTACCCGTAATTCGTTCTTGTTGTTCCACTCATAGCGGAGTGAATCGGTTTTTACCGTATCAGCTATGCTCCGTAAGAACGAACCGTCATCAGCAATAACGTAAAGAAATTTAGGTTGTAAAGAATCTTTCAGTGGCTGAACTGAATCCACCTGCCATTTCCCAATCAATAATTCCTGGCTGATTCCTTCTGTGGTGATCCTGTTGTCTTTTTTTTGCAGGTACAGGAAGATGCCTGCACCGGCGGCTGCTACAATAAGCAGCCCGATGAATGTTTTTTTCATGACTATACTTTTTTTATTTAATGGAGAATCTTGTATTGATTCTTCAACACATTAAAAAGTAACCCATGTAATTTGTTAAAGGGGGAAAGGAAGACTACTACTTCTCTCCTGCCATTTGCATCACGATAGCCCATTCTTCATCAGTAACCGGCTGAACTGATAAACGGCCCAGTCTTACCAGTGCCATATTTGCTAAACGTTTTTCAGCTTTGATCTGTGCCAGGCTCACCGGTTTTTTTAATTTCTTATGCGGTTTAAAATCTACTGCCACCCAGGCTTCTTCGGTGGTACTGGGATCCTGGTAGGCTTCTTTGGCTACTTTGGCAATACCTACTATTTCAGTACCCTCGTTACTGTGATAAAAGAAAGCCTGGTCACCTTTTTTCATTGCTTTCAGGTGATTGCGGGCGGCATAATTGCGTACGCCGTCCCAAAAAGTTTGTTTATCCTTTTCGAACTGATCCCAGGAATACTTAAACGGTTCAGATTTGATAAGCCAGTATGCCATGTTATACTAATTATTTACAGGTTTCAAATTTAGCAGAAGTTGGATAAATAAATTTTCTTTTCTGCAATCCAACCTCTGATCTGTCATCGTATCTGTTTTTGCCGGACTGGTGAAACAGCCGGCTTAACAATTAAACTAAACCCCAAACCTTTTTATTATGAAACAGATCAGATCAATCGGATTGATTCTTCTTGCTTCCTTATCACTGAATGTTTCCTTTGCCCAAAGCGATATGGCAAAAGAGAAAACAGTGGAAGTTGGCGGGGCTCCGATGTATCCTTCCAAAAACATTGTGGAAAACGCCGTGAATTCAAAAGATCATACCACGCTGGTGGCCGCTGTTAAAGCTGCGGGCCTGGTGGAGACCTTACAAAGTGCAGGGCCATTTACTGTATTTGCACCTACCAATGATGCGTTCAATATGTTACCCGCGGGTACAGTTGAAACATTAGTAAAACCGGAGAACAAAATGAAACTGACCGGCATTCTTACTTACCATGTTGTGGCAGGCCGGCTCGGCACCAAAGAACTGGATGAAAAGATCAAAGCAGGTGATGGTACTGTTGAACTGTCAACCGTGGCAGGAGGTAAACTGTGGATCATGAAAAAAGGCGGCAAATACATGCTGAAAGATGAGAACGGTGGAATGGCTGCTATTACGATTAAGAATGTGTACCAGAGTAATGGTGTGATCCATGTGATCGATCATGTGGTGCTTCCCAAATAAAACCCCTGTGTTCTTTCAATAATAACCGGTGTGCATTGCATACCGGTTTTGTTTTTATTGCATTACCAACCGGATGCCAGCACATCGGCAATATGCATTGTTTTTAAATTATATCCTTTCTGGCTGATATAACCCTGCAGGTGCATGAGACAGGAATGATCGGTGGAGATAAGATATTCTGCCCCGGTGGCTAAAGCATTTTCCACTTTTTGTCCGCCCATACCAATGGAAATAGGTTCAAATTTTACAGCAAATGTGCCGCCGAAACCACAACAGGTTTCCACATCATTCATCTCAGTAAGCTGCAACCCTTTTACATTCCCCAGCAATTTGCGGGGTTCTTTTTTGATCTTACATTCTCTCAGCCCGGCACAACTATCGTGGTACGTGGCTTTGCCATTCAGTGACGCACCTACATTTTCAATGTGCAATACATTCACCATAAAGTCGGAGAACTCATGTATCCGCCTGCTCATTTCTGTTACGGCATGATGCATGGAGGAATTATCAAACAATTTGCTATAATAATTCTTTACGAAACCTGCACAGCTGGCACTTGGTGCCACGATCAGGTCAGTACCTTCAAAATCTTTCAGGAATTTACTGCAAACTGCTTTGGATTCTTCCCAGAAACCGGCATTGAAAGCCGGCTGACCGCAACAGGTTTGTGCAGTGTTGTAGCTGACCGTACATCCGGCTTTCTCCAGCACTTTGATCATATTAAAAGCCGTTTCCGGGTAAAGCTGGTCAATAAAACAAGGTATAAAAAGCTGAACGTTCATGCCGGTACTATTTGCCAAAGTTTTGTTGCAGGGACACCATTTTCAACGCCGTGATTGCAGCCTCCTCTCCTTTATGCCCATGCCTGCCGCCAATTCTTTCCCTGGCCTGCTCTTCATTATTAACCGTCAGCACCCCAAAAATAACCGGCACCGGTAAACTGAGATTGAGTTGCACAACACCATCTGTTACTGCTTTACATACATAATCAAAGTGAGGGGTATCACCTCTCACCACACAACCCAGGGCAATAAATGCATCCGCCCTGTTCTTTTTTCCCGTATGGTCCCAATAGCTTTTAATGGCAAAAGGAATTTCAACAGCACCGGGCACCGTGATCGTAATGATCTTTTTAACGGAGTGCTTCTGCAATTCATGGATGCATCCTTTTTCCAGTTCGTCCACGATAGCCGCATTCCATTCCGTTTTCACCAAAACGATACAGGCATCCTGTATGTTCAGAATGCCTGTATCAATATGTAAGAGTTTACTGTTGCTTACGTCAGCCATAATCAGTTTACATTATATACTCCCATTTGTGCAAGATATTTGTCTGCATCAACGCCCTGTTGGGTCTGGGGATATTTATCTTTCAGTTCTTTTAAAAGTTCAATCGCTTCTTTCTGGTCTTTATTACGTTCAGCGACCAAAGCAGCCAGGAACAAGGCTTCAGCAGAAGCCATTTTATCTGCTGTAAAATGCCGGGCTGCTTTTTTATAGGCACCCAGTGCTTCTGTATTGTTGCCCTGGTCTGCATAAGCGTCTCCCAATAATTTATAGGCTCTTGCCTGCAATGGCTTAGAGGAAGTGCTGAAATCTTTTAGATGTGAAACGGCTTTAACGTTATCATTTAATTTAATAAAGCAACTACCGGCATAAAAATGTGCCAGGTTAGCGGCTTTTGTCCCATCATATTTACTGATTATCTTCAGGAAACCAAGGTTCTGGCCATCACCGTTCAATGCCAGGTTCACCGAATCCATCCGGTAATAATCTTCTGCTTTGAACATCGATTCTGCAGCTTTTGCTTCTTTTGGCCCCTGTACAAAATTTTTATAGATCAACCAGCCACCGGCTGCCACGATAATGGCTAAACCGGCAATGATGATGGGTTTGCTGTATTTACTCCAAAAATCTTTGGCTTTTTCAATCACGGCCTCACCGCCTTCCAATCCCTGCACAATTTTCTTGTCTGACATAACTTAGTTTACTTTTCGTTAGTTGTTGTATTAAAAAGAATCTTTAATCAGTAATAAAAGGATAGTTTGGGTCTACGTACACATCTTTCAGCACTTCATCATCGTTGGGCCAGGGGCTTTCTTCCGCAAATTTTACCGACTCATCTACGATAGCATCTACCCGCTTGTTGATAGCATCGATCTCTTCCTGCGTGGCAAACTTATTCTCCAGGATCGTCTTTAATACCATTTGCACCGGGTCTTTGGATTTGTATTCATCCACTTCCTCCTTGGTCCTGTATTTCTGCGGATCACTGATGGAGTGGCCTTTATAGCGGTATGTTTTAATTTCTAATAAAGTCGGACCGCCTTTTTCCCTTGCTCTTTTTACGGCCCTGCTAACACCTTCATGCACGGCTTCCGGGCTCATCCCATCGATCATATCGGCCGGCATATCATACCCATCTGCCAGTTTGTAAATATCCACCACGTTGGAAGTACGTTCTACTGAAGTACCCATCGCATAGTTATTGTTTTCGCAAATATAGATCACGGGTAATTTCCAATGCATGGCGAGGTTGAAACTTTCGTGCAGCATACCCTGGCGGGCAGCACCGTCTCCAAAATAACAAAGTACCACATTATCCGAGCCGCGGTAGTTTTCAGCAAAAGCCAACCCGGTTCCGGTTCCGATCTGTGCACCCACAATACCATGTCCGCCAAAGAAACCCACTTCTTTACCGAAGAAGTGCATACTGCCACCTTTTCCTTTGGCACAGCCCGTGGCTTTACCGTACAATTCAGCCATGCAACTGTTAACGGAAACACCTTTGGCAATGGCCAGGCCATGGTCACGATAAGCCGTGATCATCATGTCTTCGGGACGGGTAGCTGTCATGCAACCGGCAGCAATGGCTTCCTGCCCTACATAGGCATGGAAAAATCCACGGATCTTGCCTTCCATTTTATACTTCTCTTCCGCCATCAGCTCAAATTGACGGATGAGTTGCATCAGTTCGTACCAGTACAGGTATGTTTCTTTAGAAAATTGGGTAGCCACCGGCGCTTGATTTGATGTTTTTGTAAACCGATTTACGGGACGCAAAAATAAGGGTAAAATAGGAAATTCAGCGTTTTGATTTTTAGTGTTTTAACGGCCTGCAGGCCCCGGTGGCGACTCCCTGTCTGCTAAGCATGCATCGTTTATTTTTCTCCCCGTCCCCGGATTTTTAAGGCCTTGTTCTTGGTGTCTTCCCCTTTATCTTGCAGTCCTGAATGTTACAAGTCAGTTCCATATCCATTCTCCAGTTCAAGAATTACAGTGCCCGTTCTTTTTCCTTTTCGGAAAGGATCGTGGGTATCTGTGGCAAGAACGGTGTGGGCAAGACCAACCTGCTGGATGCGATCCAGTATCTCTGTTTTACCAAAAGCTACTTTACCCGGCTGGATGCCAATAATGTGCAGCAGGGCAAGAATGGTTTCCGGCTGGAAGGAAATTTTATACTGCAAGATAAACCGGAAAAAGCCGTTTGTGTGTTGCGGGAGAATGGCCGTAAAGAACTTTCGATTAACGACCAGGCCTATGAAAAATTTTCCCGGCATATCGGCCGCTACCCCTGTGTTATCATTGCCCCGGATGATGCCGAACTGATCACGGGCGACAGTAAAGAACGAAGAACCTTTTTGGATGCCCTGCTTTCACAGCTGGACCCGGATTACCTGCAACAGCTGATCATCTACAAAAAAGTGATCGAGCAAAGGAACTCCCTGCTGAAGTTATTTGCTGAAACGGGTACTAAAGACCTTTCGTTATTAGATGTGCTGGATGAGCAATTGGTGAAACCCGGCGACATTATTTTCAACAAACGAAAAGAATTCCTTGTTGCTTTTCTACCCATTGCCAAACACCTGTACCAGGAAATAGCTCAACAACCGGAAGATATCAGTCTTTTCTATGAAAGCGATCTGCTGCAAGCTTCATTTGCAGAATTACTGAAAGCCTCCCGTCAAAAAGATTGCTTTGCACAACGTTCTACAGTTGGTATTCACCGGGATGACCTAGAGATCAATTTTGGTGACCAGCCCTTTAAAAATATTGCTTCGCAGGGCCAGCGAAAGAGTTTATTGTTTGCGTTGAAACTGGCCGAAATGGAAATGATCCGCAAAGAAAAACATTTTGCCCCGCTCCTGCTGCTGGATGATGTATTTGAAAAACTGGATGAAGAGCGGATCAGTAACCTGTTGCGGAAAGTTTGCGTGGAAAATGACGGGCAGGTCTTCATAACGGATACCAACGAGGAAAGACTCCGGCTGCACCTGGATGCTTTGTCGGCGAAGTACCAGCTTGTTAGCTTATAGGATTAAAAGGTTTAAAAAGTTCAAAGGGTTTAATAAATCCATTGGGTACGGCTTGTTAAACTTTTAAACCCCTGAAACTTCTTGAACTTTTTCTACCTTCGTCACATGGGTGAATATTCTATCAGTGATGCCATTCAGCAATTCCTGGAAAAAAGCCGGATCAAAGGCTCCATCCAGGCTATGCAGATAGAAGATGTATGGGAACAGATCATGGGAAAGACCGTGGCCCGTTATACAGATAAATTACAGATCATCGGGGACAAACTTATCATCAGTACTTCTGTGGCACCGTTGAAGCAGGAGTTGAAATACCAGAAAGAAAAGATCATGCAACGGGTGAATGAAGCATTAGGGCAAAGAGTGATCAAAGAAGTGCTGATTCAATAAACCCTGTTGATCGTATCCTCATCAAAGACGATCTCTTTATGCAGGGCCAGTTCATCCAGGATATCATCGGATGATACCAGGCCTTTAAAAACAAATCCATCAAAGACAGGTAATAACCGCACATGATATTGCAGCATCCGTTGCATGCATTGATCCACCGTATCATCTGTTGAGGCCGTGGGTAATCTTTTGTTCACCAGTTTCTCCACAGGAATACTGGCCGGGTAAAATTCTCCCTGCATGGCTTTTTGCAGAATGTCATGTTCCGTAATAACCCCGACAAATTGCTGATCGCTGTCGAACACCAGCAGGTGGTCTGCATTTTCACAACTCATTCTGCAGAGTGCTTCATCCACCGAACTGCTGGAAGAGATAAACCTGTAACCGGGACCTTTCCGGTTTAATATGGCAGTTACTTTTTCCATAACAATCATTTTTAGAATGAATAAGCTGAAACCAGTAAAACGGCTGCAACAGAGCCGGTGTTAGCCAGGTAATAATACAAGGTGGTTTCGTTCAGTGATTGTAAAGGAATAGCCGGGTGGTAGTAAATCCGTTCTCGTTTCAGTAAGTTACTGAATTCTGACTCTCGGATCAATGATTCCGTACAAAATATCGGCCAGTATGTTGATAAGTATAAAAAAAGCGGCGGCGATCAATACCGATCCCATTACCACCGGGTAGTCCAGCTTTTCCAGCGCATCCACGGTAATCTTGCCGATCCCCTGCCAGCCAAAAATATATTCCACAAAAAAAGCCCCGGCCAGCAATTCAGCAAACCAACCGGTTATGGCGGTAATAACAGGATTTAAGGCGTTTCGGAGTCCGTGTTTCCAGATGACCGTTCTTTTACTTAAACCCTTTGCATAGGCTGTCCGGATATAATCCTGGTCGAGCACATCCAGCATGGAACTGCGGGTCAGTTGGGTGATGATGGCGAGAGGACGTATACCTAGGGTGATGGCAGGCAGGACCAGGTTTTGCATGGATACTGTTCTTTTACCGGTCACTTCATCAATTTCAAACCAGCTGCCGGAGATATGGAGGCCTGTCCAGTCGCTCAAAACAAATCCAAACAAATACGCAATGATGATACCCATGAAAAAAGAAGGGGCTGAAATGCCGACAATACTGGAGAAGATGGCGGAGGTATCCAGCCAGGTATTTTGTTTAACTGCAGCCAGCACCCCCAGCGGAATACCGATGAGGATAGCGATGAACATGGCAGCAATAGCGAGGATAATTGTACCCGGCAAAGCCTGCATCAGGATGCTCCAGACATCTCTTTTGCTTTGGTATGATTTGCGCAGGTATGGAACTTTTAAACCGATTTTTTTTTCCCCGCCGATAAAGAAGCCCTTCAGTTTCTTCGTATTGATCTCCTCTTTTGTATGAAAGCAGATTGGAGAAACATCGTTGAGATAATAAAGAAATTGCTTGAATTTAGGAATCTTCTCTCCGTTAGCATCGATCAGGTATAACTCTTTCCGGATATTGGCCTGCGTGGTGGAATCACCCGACTGTCCCATCACAATTCTTGAGGGATCACCAAAACCCTGGAACAGAAAAAATACCAATACCACTACTCCTACCAACACGAGCAGGCCATAGAGCATTTTTTTGAGGATGTAGTTGAACAAGATTAATTGCTTTTGATTGAATCCGGTTTTTCCTTAATAAGGCTGTCAAAACGGTTCACAGAATCTCTTGTTTCGTGTAATACACTATCAATCCGATCTGTCACCACAGGTTTCTGTGCAGGCACCCCGGTTATTAAGGGTATGATCTTATTGAATTGACGATAGCCATATTTATCCAGGATCGTTCCTTTTTCAAGCAGGTAAACCGTTGGATTGACCCGGGCTGCTGTCCGGATCGTTGTATAATCACAGGTCAACACCTGCACAGCTGTATAGGGGCTGAAATTTTTCATCGCCTCGTTCATACTGCTGGTAATAGCGTAAACAGGTATGTTCTTATCTTTTGCTCCTGTATATATTTTTTCAAAATCGTTTTTCCAGGTCGCAAAAGGCGTGGAAAAATTTTCGCAGAATACTAGAACGGCATACGGCTGTTCCAGTATGAACTGTGTTGAATCCTGGTTAGTGATACCCGATAAAGAAAATCCTTTTATGGGCGGTTCATTATTCTTTCCTTCCTTTACCACTTTGTCATAGCGGCTGATGAATTTATAGGCATCAGCAGAGAAATCGGCCGGGAAATTATCGGCAGTGAACTCCACCTTTTGTCCTTCTTTTTCATATACAAAAGTGATGACCGTGCTGTCGGGTATTGCATCTGCCGGCATCTTCATTTTCTCCGGGATATTTGCTCCTTTCTTAAAAGGAAGGCAATCCACAAAGGGAAGATAGCTGAGGGCATACCATTGCATACCGAAACTGACTACGGTGACCAGCAGCATGGCAACGATATTTACTTTATTGCTGAAGAGCGGTTTTATGTAGCGCCTGAACCACAACAGCAGGCTGATCAGTATGGTCAGCGCCACATCTTTGAGGAAGGATGTCTTTGAGGTGATCAGTAAACAATCACCAAAACAACCGCAGTTTTTCGGCTTGCCCGTAATATAAGTATAACCGGTAAGGAAAGTAAAGAAAACAATGAGTAATAATAATAGCCAGCCGACCAGTTTGATCCGCCAACCAAGTAATAAGGCAAAGCCGGCGATGATCTCAAACGCATTCATTAATACAGACAGGATGAGTGACCAATCGTTGAACTGGCCCAGGTGCCAGATCTCGAAAAATTCCTGCATTTTATAGCTCAGCCCATGCGGGTCATTCGCTTTCACCAGGCCGGAGAAAATAAACAAGATACCAACGATGATTCTTATTATATTGATCGTTGCTTTCATAAAGCGTAATTGTCAACTGAAAATAAACAATACCACGCAAAGCCGGGCATTTATGCTTCCGCCATCAGGATCAGGGCAAAGACGGCATAGTTCAAAATATCATGATAATTAGCATCAATGCCTTCGCTGACCAGGGTCTTCCCTTCATTGGATAATATCTGCCGGATACGCTGCAGTTTCATTAAGATCAGGTCCACGAAACTTTCCTGGCTCATGCTTCTCCACGCTTCGCCATAATCATGGTTTTTATCCTGCATCAGTCGTTTAGCGGTATTCACCTTTTCATCATACAAAGCAGCCACCTGTTGCAATTCCAGTTCTTCCGGGGCATCAGCAGGCAGGTCTAATTGTATCAACCCGATCACGGCATAATTGATGATGCCTTTGAATTCAGCGGTGATATCATCTGCCACCTTCTGTTGTTTCTTTTCCTGGATAGTGCGGATACGCAGTGCTTTGATAAAGATCTGGTCAACGATCGAGATGGTACGCAGCACTCTCCAGGCCGTACCGTAATCGCTTGCCTTCTTCAAAAAAATCTCTTTGCAGGAGTTGATGGCGATATCGTATTGCTGGTTGGTTGTTGTCATGTTTTTTGATCCAGGATTTCCTTTTATGGCTAAAACCAGAAATTTGAGACCAGGCCGGGAAACTTTCCTTTTTTATTTCTGGGGGCTGACTTCAGACTTCCGTTATATCTTAGCTCCAAAAATAACGAACTGCGACTAATGTTTACACTGAATTGTAAAGGAAGATTACTGGTTATCGATAAGCCGGTGGTAATGGGGATCATCAATATCACCCCGGATTCTTTTTATAGTGGCAGCCGCTACCAGGACACGGAGGCTGTATTGAAGCAGGCCGGGCAAATGCTGAACGAGGGTGCCACGATTCTTGATATCGGCGGACAAAGCACCCGGCCCGGAAGTGAGAAGCTTAGTGCTGAACAGGAATCAGTGCGGATCATTGACCCGATAAGAGCTATCCACACTCATTTCCCGGATACTTTTATTTCTGTGGATACGTATTATGCGGATGTGGCGAAACAAGCAGTTGCTGCAGGCGCCTCCATAGTGAATGATATCAGTGCCGGCCGTTTGGATGATGCAATGATCCCTGCGGTGGCGGCATTACAGGTGCCTTATGTGCTGATGCACATGCAGGGAACACCGCAAACCATGCAACAGCAACCCATTTATGAAAATGTGACAAAGGAGGTACTGGATTTCTTTATTCAAAAGAAAGATGAATTGAAGCAAGCTGGTATTCATGATATCATTATCGACCCGGGTTTTGGTTTTGGAAAAACAAGCACTCACAATTTTGAACTGCTGCGCCACCTGTCCCTATTTAAAATGCTGGATGCCCCGCTCCTGCTGGGCATTTCCCGCAAGTCAACTATCTATAAAACATTGGACATTACTGCAGAGCAGGCATTAAATGGAACGACGGTACTCAATACGATCGGGCTGATGAATGGTGCCGGCATCCTGCGGGTGCATGATGTAAAAGAAGCCAAAGAAGCTATCACCCTGTTCAATAACTACTCCCTATAAAAAAGAAAGAGCATCAAATGGATGCTCTTTCAGCAAGATGTTTAATCATTGCCTGTGTAACCAGGTGCTTTCACAGACCTATCAAAAGCGGATTATAATAAAGGGTAATAAGTAAGTGGGCTGCTCAGGAACCTGTTTCAAGGGGTAGTGATTATCAAACCTGGACCTTGGACTAAAAACGGGGCCTCTGTAACAACGGATAAAAAAACCCGTCTCTGTTATGAAGACGGGTGTAAAGTTCAGTTATTATTTGATGACTGCATTATTTATTTGGTTGAGCCGCGTCAATTTTTTTTCTGCAGCTCTTTTACAGCCGGCTGTTGTACTTCCTGCTGATCTTTTACATCTACTACTTTGATATCAAAAATCAAATTTTCAAATTCTTTAATATTGGGTGAGTTAGGGCGGGCACCATAGGCGAGCATCGATGGAATGTAAAGTTTTGCTTCCGCACCGGGACGAAGGAATAGCATTGCTTCATCAAAACCTTTGATCATTTGTCCTGTTCCTACGGCAAATGTCATTGGCTCCACATGATTAAAAGCCGTATCGGTGTTGCTGTCGAAAACTTTTCCGGTTATAAAACCGGTGCCGGTATAATTGACAGAGATCATTTTACCCGGAGCAACCAGGTCACCGGTACCGGGATTGATCACCTGTACAAAAGTTCCGCTGGGTGTTTTTTGTGCACTGATCTTTTTATCGGCCAGGTATTTGGAAAGTGAATTTATTTCAGCAGCAAGAAATACACTTTTTTCTTTTTCTTCATCCAGCCGGGCCGCTGAATCAGTAGTGAATACGTCAATTACCCTGATGGTGGTAATGATGCGGTCACCGTTTCTGAATTGCGGAGGTACATTCTCAGGATTTCTTTTGATGAAAGTGTCCATCATCTGCGTAGCAATAACGCTGTCACCTTTTTTCAGCAGCAAAATAATCTCTGAAATATCATAAGGGTTGCTGAAATCAGTTACGGGCATATAGAAAGGTATCTTACCCCGGGTGGTGAAGTAGATACTGTCTTTTATCTCCTGGGTATAATTAAGCTTGATGATATTCCCTTTTTGCACTTTGACGGTTCCTTTACCAGCTATTAACTTGTAAGGCATCCCGCCGGGTGTTTTTTTATGGGAAACTTGGTTACAGGCTGTAAACAGGATGACAGCAAACATCGCTAAAACGAAAGACTGGATCAGTTTCATATTTATTAATTATTGTAAAAGTTTGGCGTTTTCTTTCAATACTTCCTTGAATTTTTTTACCGTGTTTTCCAGCGAATCACTGCTGCGGCCCCCGGCTGCATTATAGTGGCCACCGCCCTCAAAATAAGTGCGGGCAAATGTATTACAATCAAAATCCCCTTTGCTGCGGAAGCTCCATTTTCTTTCCTCATCCCGGTCAATGACCAGGGCCACCAGCTTGATGCCCTGGATGGACTGGGGATAATTGACCAGGCCTTCTGTATCGCCGGTCTTAATATAAAACTTCAGCAGGTCGCTTTTGGGAATGGCGATCAGGGCCGTATTGTATTCATAAAAAATTTCCATCCGGTGCAGCAACACATGCCCGGTAAACCGAAGCCGGTTCTCCAGGAAATTATCAAACAGCTTATCATGCACTTTCGGGTGTTTCAGGCCTCTTTCTTTCAGGTCTGCAACAATTTTGTGTACACCGGCATGTGCGGAGGGAAAGCGGAACGAACCGGTATCTCCCACCAGCCCGGCATATAAGCACTCACTGATATCTTCGTTGATCAACTCTCCCTTCCCGGTACCCATAATGAAATCATAGATCATTTCACAGGTGGAACTTTTTCCGGTATCACTAATGCCATAATCAAAAGAAGGAGTATCAGGCTCCTGGTGATGGTCGATCAGTATTTTGGTACAGGCCAGCTGCTTCAGCTTTTCTGTCAGGGTCTTGGTGCGATGAAAAATATTAAAGTCAAGGCAGAATAACCAATCCGCTTCGTCCAGTACGGCTTCAGCTTTTAGTTTATTCATTTCATAATCCATCACGTCTTTCACACCCGGCATCCAGTTCACCCAGCCCGCCCAGTTGGTGGGAGAAATGACGGTTACCTGGTGGCCCAGCTGTTCCAGGAAAAGCCGGAGTGCCAGCGAGGAACCCATGGCATCCGCATCCGGTTTCTGGTGGGTGGTGATCGCAATTTTCCGGGACTGGCCCAGCAGTGGATATATCTCTTGTATTGGCTTCATAAAGACGGCTGCGAAGATAAAGAGTTTGGAGTTAGCAGCTTGGAGATTGTGGTTTCTGCCTTTTGGGTGTGGGCAGGTCTTTTTTGGAAATAACCATCACCAGCCAGTTATAAACCACAAACTTCACCTATTTTTGCGGCGCAAAAAACAAATAACGTAACTATGAGCAATCGGACATTCACCATGATCAAACCTGACGCCATGAAGAACGGCCATGCAGGTGCCATCATCGATCGTATTATCAAAGAAGGATACAAAATTGTAGCATTAAAGCAAACCAAACTGAGCCCCGAAAAAGCCGGTGAGTTTTATGCGATCCATAAAGAAAGACCTTTCTTTGGTGAGTTGGTAGAGTTTATGAGCAGCGGGGTTATTATTGCTGCCATCCTCGAAAAAGAGAATGCAGTCGCTTCTTTCCGTGACCTGATCGGTGCCACCAACCCTGCCAATGCAGCAGAAGGTACGATCCGTAAGTTATATGCCACTTCCGTAGGTGAGAATGCCGTACACGGCAGTGACAGTGATGAGAATGCAAAGATCGAAGGTTCTTTCTTCTTCAGCGGACTGGAACAGTTCTGATCATTGATACAGTAAAACATTGAAGCCGGTAATTGCGTTACCGGCTTTTTTATTTACCCGGGTAATTTACTTTCATCCATATATAATATTTCCCACTGGTGACCATCCGGGTCGGCAAAACTATGCTGGTACATCCATCCATGATCAGCAGGTTCTGCATACGTACGGCCACCAGCTTCCACGGCTTTTTTTACGAGTTCATCGACCTGTTCCCGGCTGTCCGTATCAATAGCGATCAAGACTTCCGTTGTTTGGCGGGCATCAGCGATTTCTTTTTTTGTAAAATTTTTAAACATGGGTTCCGTCAGCAGCATAGCATAAATGCTTCCATCATTGATAACAAGACAGGCAGCCTTATCATCGGTGAACTGCTGGTTAAAAGAGAACCCGAGGTGCGTGAAGAAAGCAATACTTCTTTTCAGGTCTTTGACGGGCAGGTTGACAAAAATTTTGCTTGGCATTTCTTGCAGTTTAAATGATTTATTGGTTATACGCTTTTTCAATGTCGGCAATAATGATCTTGTTCATTTGCAGCATAGCCTGCATCACCCTTCCGGCTTTCACCGGGTCTTTATCACCCATCCGTTTCATTAATACGGAAGGAATAATTTGCCAGGACAGCCCGAATTTATCTTTCAGCCAGCCGCACCTGCTTTCCTGTCCGCCATCCGCCACCAGGCTGTTCCAGTAATGATCCACTTCTTCCTGTGTTTCGCAGCTGACAAAGAACGAAGTGGCTTCTGTGAATTTGAATTGCGGGCCCGCATCAAAGGCATAGAACTGCTGGCCATCCAGTTCAAATACGCCGGTCATTACCTGGCCCTTCGGGAAAGGACTGCCCTCGGTCCAGTACTTGATATTAATGATCTTTGAATTTTTGAAAATGGAAGTATAGAGACGGATAGCTTCTTCTGCTCGTCCGTCAAACCATAAAAAAGGCGTTATCGTTTGCATAGTCGCTGGTTTTATTTTTTGTCGATCAGTTGTATGATCTCTGTAATGATCCTTGTCAGCTCTTTTTTATTTTTGCTGGCTTCGGCCTTGTCTTTGAAATAAACTAAACGGCGGTCTTTATAAGTTCCTTTCAGCAGATCCGATTTTACTTTCACCACTGCCGGGTGATGAAAGACGAGCAATAGTTTTTGCGTTCTGTAAGGGCCGAATGTGAGGATGTCTTCTTTGTAATAATAACTGGGCGCATTCCATTTGATTCTCTCTCCCAGTTTGTAGCTGGCTGCTTTAATGATCTTCCGCACGGTTTCAATCTCAGTCTTCACAGCAGGGCTCAGGTTATTGATCCAGGCTTTTACTTGTTCTTCATCAGTTGGTTTCTTTGATTTTACTTTTGTTGGAGCAGCCTTCTCCTTTTTTCCTGCCTTCTTTGCCTGGGCTTTCTCCAGGTTTTGCAGCACCCTGAATTTTACGATCTGTGTTATCAATCCGGCAGGTAATGGTTTATCCAATGGAAATTGTACAGTTCCCTTGGAGGTCACATAGTTTGACAACTCTTTGGTGAAGGCTTCAATACCTGCGGCACCGGGATAAAAACCAATATGCGTTTTATAACCGGAGAAGTGAACCAGGTTACCTCCCTGCACAAAAGTGGGTATGCCATAGCTGATGGTCTCGGTGGCTTTGGGAGCCGCTTTCTGAATAATGGCCCTGATCTTTTTGAGCATAACCTGTGTTGCTGTTGGAAAACCGGCTATGAATTCATCGGTATTGGCGGCGGCTTTTTGCATAATCGTTTATTTAAAGAGAATGTTTATTCCAATATACTGCAGTTATATCCATTTTCCGTCATCAATGTGATGACCTGCACGGGATGAAAATCTTGTCCCTCCAGCCGCAATATTTTATCACAATCATGCAGGTCAATATTGATCCGGCTGGCCGGGAAATGCTCTTTCAGTAACCCGATCATCTTCCGGGCCTCGTTCACTTCGCCTACATTGGTTTTAAACACTTCGATCATACAGTGACTTATTGTAACAACTTCATGGTTTCTTTCCCTCCAGGTGGTGCAAAATATTTTTTACCTGTTGCCAATGCCGTTGTGTATGAAACCACACAAAATACAGGATCTCCAGTTTGCTGATATCCCCGAAAGCGGGGTGATTGATCAACACCGGTAAGTCGCTGTGATCACTGACTTCTTTTATCGCCCTGAATGACTGTTCAAGTTGATAGATCAGTTCTTCCTTTTCATACAGCTCTCTTGTAGGTAGAATGAAGTCAGGGGCCTTAAATTTTTTCGAAAAGTCAAGGAATATATCTTCCAGTTCCCCGGCCCGTTCATCCGGAGCCCGGTTAATGGGGATGCCAGCTAACGATAAGGCCTTTGCAATGGACGTATTGGATAGTGTAATATGATCCGCCACCTGTGCAATCGTCCAGCTTTCTTCAAACGGAACAGCATTGATCATTGCATCGGGAATGTGTTTTAATAAACTGGCCAGTTCAATACCTGTTGCGTTCATTGAACCGATAATTAAATGATAGCTGGCGGTGGTGATTGGCATAGTAATATTTCTGCTAACAAACCTATACAACCTGTTTTGATTATGCAGGGTGATAATGCGGCAATCCCCGGGGTTGATTGCGACAAACTGATTTGCTACATTTGATCAACAAACAACCAGCGATGAAGCATATCTCTATACTTATCCCGGCCGGTCATAGCAGCCTGCCGAATATTGACGGGTCGCAGCAGATACTCACAGAAGTAAATAATATTCTTACGGGTATGGGTAAAGAACCGCTGTTTAAAATCCAGCTGGTCGGATTGTCAACTGAAATTCAACAACGCAATGGGTTATACACTATTCAACCCGATGTACTGATCGCTGATGTAAAAAAAACCGATATCATTATTATCCCGGCTATGCATGGCGACCTGCAACAAGCCATGGAAGCCAACGCTGCCTTCCTGCCCTGGATCACCGAACAGTATAAGAAAGGCGCCGAGCTCGTCAGTTTTTGTATTGCTGCATTCTTTGTAGCATCAACCGGTTTACTGAACGGAAAGAAATGTGCCACCCACTGGATCGTTGCCAACCAGTTCAGGGCTATGTTTCCCGAAGTGATCCTGGTGGATGATCGTATCATGACGGAAGAAGATGGTATCTATTCCAGCGGCGGTGCTTATTCGTTTCTGAATTTACTGGCCTACCTGATTGAAAAATATGCCGGCCGTGATGTGGCCATCCGGATTGCCAAAACGTTTATGATCGATATTGACCGGGAAAGCCAGTCGCCTTTTATTATGTTCAACGGGCAGAAGACCCATGAAGATGAACCGATCAAAAAGGCACAGGATTATATTGAGCGGAATTATAACGACAAGATCACCGTGGACCAACTGGCGGATATGCTGGCACTGGGCAGAAGAAACCTGGAAAGACGTTTTAAGAAAGCGACAGCGAATACCGTGGTGGAATATATACAACGGGTAAAGATCGAAGCGGCCAAGAAAGGTTTTGAGACCAGCCGCAAAAATATCAATGAAGTAATGTATGAAGTAGGCTATAATGATACCAAGGCTTTCCGCACCACCTTTAAAAAAATTACCGGACTCTCCCCTGTTGAATACCGGAATAAATATAATAAGACAGCTGCCTCAGCATAGCCAGTTGCCAGCAATAGACGGGGAAATGTTAACCACTATCTATCGTCGTATACCTTTATGATCCTGCTCATGTGCAATTATTGGGGCTGGTAATATTTTCGCCCCCATCGAATACAGTACAAATTATTTATGATAAGTGTTTTCACTTATTTTTTATTTATTTTCGCGGCACGAACCCATTACAAGCACTAAAATTCAACCACCATGAGTAAAACCGTACTACTCCTGTTTATTCTTTTGCCCTTTTCTCTTTTTTCCCAATCAGGTAAGGATGGCGCCGAAACTGTGACTACAGCCGTTGTTATTTTTAACCGCTACACCACGCTGGCAGCCAGTGCCAGTACCGGTAATACCAGTGTTACGGTTTCGAATATTGCCAATCTTTCTTCTGCTGCAATTGCCGGAGCTGCCAATAATCCTTATGCCACGGCTTCTCTTGGCTATGGTGATCTCATCATGATCATCAAAATGCAGGGAGCAACAATTAATACCGGCAATACCTCCGGCTATGGTGCTGTTACTGCCGCCAACAATACTGGTATTTACGAATTGAAAGTGGTGCGTGGGGTGGCCGGTAATGTGATCTCCTTTTGCGGTGGACTGGTCAATAACTATACAATCGGCGGCACACAAAGAGTGCAGGTCATCCGGATACCCCGGTTAAGTGCTTTAACAGTGAATGCTGCGGCATCCATTACCGCTTCCGCCTGGAGTGGTTCATTTACCGGTGGCATTGTTGCCCTGGAAGTAACAGGTAATGCTGCTGTGAATGGAAGTATTACGGTTACAGGTCTTGGATTCAGGGGCGGCGTTGTTGATAATAATACATCCGGTGCACCCGGCGGACCGACCAACTATGTGAATGCTGCTTCTACCGACGGTGCGGAAAAAGGAGAAAGTATTGCCGGTTTCCAGGGTGATTATGACGGACTCAACGGACGTTATGATCGTGGTGCACCTGCCAACGGCGGCGGCGGCGGCAATGCACATAATGCCGGTGGTGGCGGCGGTGCCAATGGAAATAATGGTAACGCCTGGACCGGCCAGGGCGTCATGATCGTCAATGGATCCAACCCGCTTGCTGCCTGGCAACAAGATCCTGGTTATACTGCAAATGGGAATGCACTGACCAATTCATCTGGCGGCGGCAGAGGTGGTTATACCTATGGTTCCAGTAACCAGGTGGCTACAACCGTGGCTCCGGGTAATGCAGCATGGGGTGGCGATAACCGGCGGGAAGCAGGTGGACTTGGCGGCCGCCCCCTTGCTTATGCAAGTAATCTTTTATACTTAGGAGGTGGCGGCGGAGCCGGTGATGGCAATAACACGGCTGCGCAAAACGGTGCCAATGGTGGCGGGATTATTTATCTGCATGTTACAGGTAATTTAAGTGGTACGGGTGCTGTTACAGCGAATGGTGCAGCAGCAGGCCCCACTATCGGCGGGCATAATGATGCACCGGGTGGCGGCGGCGGTGGTGGCGCTATCCGTTTGAATATACAAGGAACTATAACCGGTGTTACTATTACAGCTAACGGCGGAGCAGGCGGCAACCAGTTAATTACTTCTGATGAAAGTGAAGGACCCGGTGGTGGTGGTGGCGGCGGCTATATACAAACAACCGGTACACCTACCCTCTCCGTAGCCGGTGGTTCAAATGGCACCACCAGTTCAAATGCAGTAACAGAATTTACAGCAAATGGCGCTACAACGGGAGCAAGCGGCGGCACACTGACCGGCCAGGCTTTTGTGGCTGCACCAGCCCTCACCTGTTTTGCATTGCCGGTAACACTTGTCTCTTTTGATGCCCGGCTGAATACACAACAACAGGGGCTTCTCAGTTGGGTGACAGAAAATGAAACGAACATAGAAAGTTATCATATCGAAGCAAGTACTGACGGGTTGCAATGGCAAACCATTCAAACACTGCCGGCAAATAATTTGCTGGACCGGCAGACGTATACTATTACTACAAGTGTTGTAAACAAAACAACCCATTTCCGGTTGAAGATCCTGAATAACGATCAGTCATTTACTTACAGCAGCATTAAGCAATTGCTTGTACCTGTAAAAACGAATATCATTGTCCGTGCGGACCAGGTATTGCTGACCGGCATTGCACCCGGTGCCAAAGCGGTGGTCCTGTTTTCCGGCAATGGCAGCAGGCTGTATGAACAACAATTGACCGGGCAGGCATCCATAACCATCAGCAATCCCTCCTTTGCTGCCGGTATGTACTACCTGAAAATTTATCATGTATCGGGCCGGGAAGAAGTAGTGAAATTCGTGAAGCCCTGAAACGGGTGATCGTATCTTATGGAAAGCAGCAGTGTTAATACTGCTGCTTTTTTATTGCAGCAGCGGAACCTGTTACACCGCTTGTCCAAACGTCAGTAAATTATTATCAGGGTCCAGCAATGAAAATTCTTTTTGCCCCCAGGGTTTCAGTTGCAAAGGACCTGACGGATGTATGCTTACTTGTTTGTCCAATAATGACTGGTACAGGTTCTCAATATCATCTGTCCGGATATACACCTGCCCGTAGTTTTCGTTGGGATCAAGCTCTTTGAACTCAAAAAAATGAAGCTCAATGGTATCTTTTTGCAGCATTAAATAACCATCATAGTCAGCGTTTCCCGATTGCCGGAAACCTAACTGGTGGATATAATAATCCTTTGTTATGGCTTTGTTCCGCATGGGCAGTTTGGGATGGATGGTGGTAAGCATGATTTAAATTTTTTACAGTTCTTATTTTTTTGATTTCAAAAACCGTCCTGCCAGCCATTTCCTGATGGGTTCATCATACCATTTCAGGGCGGCATAGGACAGTATGACTGTGCATACCAGCATGGCTGATCCTGCGAGCAAACCCTGTCCAAGCGGGATCTTATTTTCCGTTACCCAGGCATAGAAAACATAGGCAAAGGGGAAATGAATAATATAAACAGGATATGAAATATCGCCCAGGAAAGTACAAACCTTTTCTGTTAACCGGTGCCTGATCTCACCAATGGCACCTGCATAAATGATCAGGGGAAACAGGAGTATCACTGTCAGTGAATCATAGAGCCCGTTGGCCCAAACGTTTTCATGTCCGCCTACTCTTGGAAAACTGAGTGCTGCAACCAGTAATAAGCTGCAGAGCAGGAATGTGTTTTTGCCGCTGCTGACTTTTACCGCCCTGCGCAGCAGCATGCCTGCCATATACGGAAACAACAACCGGGTAAAACCGATCCGTAATTGTTCGGGCTCCACCGACCAGCCGCCGATAATATCACCGCCGGGGCTGGTGACGGCCAGGTGAATCAATGCCAGTGCCGCAATGGCTACTAAAATAGAAAGAACTGTTTTGGATAGTTTCCGCAATACCAGTGCATGCAGGATATTGGCAATATATTCCAGGAACAGGGACCAGGCCGGCCCGTTGAGCGGATGCATTTCATTCCATCCCCGTATATCCATCGAGGGTGGAAGGGGAATTAAGGTGTACCCGACAAGTAATACCAATAGTAATTGCCATACTTCCGTTCCTGCGATCTTAGGAAAATAAGCCGATTCACCAAAATAGAAGCAGAGGGCCCCGATCGTCATGCCCAGGATGATCATCGGGTGCAGCCGGATCAGCCGGCGTTTAAAAAAACTCTTGACCGACATACTGCCCCAGCGGTCATCATAGGCATGGGCCATCACATAACCGGACAGCATAAAGAAAAAATCAACAGCGAGGTAGCCGTGGTTGATCATTTGGTTCACATGATCCCCGCCGGAATACACTTCCAGGATATGAAACAGGACCACCACGATGGCAGCCACTCCCCGCAGGGCATCCAGGATCAAAAAATGTTTCTTGGAATCGGAAAAAGCTGAACTGGGTTGCAGCATACTGAAGTGAGTGTTTGGTTTTTATTATTGATGATGGACTAATGTAAATCTATTTCAGGAGGAGGCAAATAAAAACCTTTTTTACAGCGTTCATGTTAGCAGCAGAGGCTTACAAACTTAGCCTGTTCCAATTATTGGCTCTTTCAAGAATTCGATTCGCTAATTCGTTTCCTTCCATTCCTACAAAATCATCCCAAGTAGATGTAGGGGCAAACCAAGAACAAATCTGACTGAAGTCAGGAACATTTTGATGTTTTAAATCGTATATCTCTTCTTTTAAAGTTTCGTAAAATTGTTCTGCAGAAATAAAAATTCCTGAATATCCTCCTTTTATTTCTGATAGTATTTTCCCGGCTTGTTCTAAATCATTGAACAATTCATGCAATTCATATTTGTTCCATGTATCAATTTTATTCATTTTATCTGCTTTTTACGCCGAGGTTGGTGCCTGCCTGCTGCAATTAATCGTTCAGATACTTCGGCTCTTTCGATAAAAAGTAAAAGGTTTCAGTTACAATAGTTTTCTTTGTTTTTGTGACTGTCTTTACGACTTTTTTGCCTACCAAATGATTTTCTGTCAAATAAAGTTTCCTGTCTTTAGTAACCCATTCTAACATTGACCACTTTTCTTCATTTGGGTGAAAAGTTAGTATGTCATTATTAAGTATCCATTTGCCTTCTTCTTTGAAATGCGCCATGCAGGAGTTGTCGAAAAAAGTGTAAGTCCCGTCTTGCTTTAGCTCAATGACGTTACTCCCAAAACCGTCACCCCGGTAATATCTTGCATAAATACCTGCTGGCGTTATCATACTGTCTTCTGGATCGTAGTTGATATTCTGAGGTATAAAGAAGTTGTTTTGTTTGGTAAATATGTTACCGCAGAGTATTAAAGGAATATTAGAAAACTGTTTGAATTTTTCTCTTGCTAAGTTTTTGTTTTTAAGTTTTGAAGTGTCGCAAAGAAATTGAATTGTTGTGTCGCCAATTTTGAATGTACCAGTTGAAGTTACCTCATCCTTTGAGAAAAGATTATTAGTGTGCAAGGCAAAGGTTTTGTTACTCTTTATTTTCAACTTCCATCTTTCACCTGGTTTGAGATAGTCATACACCCGAATAGTGTCCGCCTTCTGACTAAAGCAGATTTGAAAAGAGACTACTATCAATATGAATGTTATTAGAATTTTCATGCTCCAGTAATATAGCAGGCAACGTTCAAGGCTTTGTGCAGGTTGGGAAATAGCGTTCAGTCAGCCTGTAACCGAAGTTGATGATTGCAATATTGCTGATGTTTTATTCTTTTGCCCAATAGCGTTCTGTCGAGCTGGAGCTAAAGCTAAATTGAAATACAAATGTTGAATTGCGTTACGTCTGCCCAACTTGCACAAAACCCCTTCCTATGTTTACATTTCAATAGTTTTAGGTAGCAGGAAGAAATCAAA
>CAZQSZ010000008.1:0-320036 GCA_964596345.1 uncultured Chitinophaga sp.
TCAATGGATAGAATAGAAGTTTCCTAAACTTTTGATACAGGTTCGATTCCTGTCGGGACTACAAAATTTCTCGTTACGAAGCGATAAGGGCCGGGATGCCACTTATCGCTTTTTTATTGATTATACCACGATACTACATCACACTTTCCAGCTCTTTTGACATCGCTCTGATAAATCCTGCTTTATCCTTTTTCACCTCTTTCAACATTGCCTTTCTGTTTTCCGGTATCGGATAATATTTCTCAGCCCATAAGTTTATTTCGATCATGACCGGCAGCAGGTCAATCCCTTTGCGGGTTAACCTGTATAACACTTTTGCCTTACTATCCGGGTGACCTAATTTTTCAATGACCTTATTTTCCTCAAGTGCCTGTAATCTTGATGCCAGGATATTCGTGGCTATGCCTTCCGGTGATTTTAACAAATCACCATAAGTACACTCTTTTGCAAACATCAGGTCCCTGATAATCAATAGGGACCACTTGTCTCCCCATACATCAAGCGAGGTGCTGACAGGACAATCTGATCTCTTTTTTGATTTAGACATAAAAATATTTTTTAATTTTACTTGCATTTTGCAAGTAAACTATATATTTGTGCTTGCAAAATGCAAGTAAAATTACAAAACAACAGGACATGAAACAAACAATTTTAATAACCGGCGCTTCTTCAGGCTTTGGCCTGCTTATCGCCAGCCGGCTCCACGAAAGTGGTTATACTGTAATTGGCACCAGCCGCTACCCCGAAAAGTATGCAGGAAAGTTTTCCTTTAAAATGATAGCATTAAACCTGGACTCAGAAGAATCAATAGCTACTTTTTCAGGGAGACTATTCAGGGAGATAAGTCAGCTGGATATTCTTATTAACAACGCTGGTTTTTTAGTTTCTGGTATTGCAGAAGAAATACCTGTTGAGTTAGGAAGACAGCAATTTGAAACAAATTTTTGGGGAACTATCAAAGTAACAAATGCTGTATTGCCCTATTTCAGAAAACAAAAATTTGGCAAAATAATAACCGTAGGTTCAATTGTAGGGTTAGTATCATTCCCTAATGCTGCTTACTATGCAGCGTCCAAACATGCGTTGGAAGGTTATTTCAAAGCATTAAGGTATGAATTGAATGAGTTCAATATACGTGTTGCGATGATTGAGCCCTCTGCTTTTAAAACCAGTATTATGGATAACTCATCTTCGCCTATCAATAAAATTGACGACTACAATTCTTTAAGAGGCAAGATTGAAAACTTCACAACTGACTTAGTCAAAAGTGCAGAAGACCCCGTAATCGTTGCAGAAAAAGTGCTAAAGGTAGTTCAAACTGACAAGCCTAAATTCAGGAACGTTGTTGGCAAGGGCACTAATGTTTTGTTTAATCTGCAACACTTTGCCTATGGGGTTCTGGAAAAAAATGTGCTTAAACAATTAAATAAGTCTTAAAGTGAAAAACATATTTCTTCTGACAATCTTAATATCAATTAAAATGACAACAAATGCGCAAGCCGGTAATGCTGCAAACCTGAAGTACACCTACGCTACAGTTCCCACTCAGTTCGTAGAAGCAAACGGGATTAAGTTCGCCTATCGCTCTTATGGCAAAACAGGAGACATCCCTGTAATTTATTTTAACCACCTGGTGGCAAATCTTGATAATTGCGATCCCAGAATTATGGATGCCATTGCAGCGCAACGCCAGATAATTTCATTTGACTATCGTGGAGTTGGTGCCACAACAGGTGAACAGGGAGAAAGTATTCCAGATATGGCCAAAGATGCTATCGATTTTATTCATGCCTTGGGGTATAAACAAGTTGATATTGTAGCCTTTTCAATGGGTGGCTTTCTTACCCAGGAAATACTTTTAGTAGAACCGCAATTAGTTCGAAAAGCCATACTTGCAGGCACCGGACCAAGAGGCGGTGCCGGTATACCTGACGTTGTCGGCAAAACGTATAGCGATATTTTAAAAGGATTATTGACATTCAGAGATCCTAAGTTTTACTTGTTTTTCAATCAAGACAAAACAGGAAAAGCAGCTGCAAGAGATTTCTTGCTTAGATTAAAAGAGAGAAAAGAAAATCGGGATAAAAAAGTGGACTTGTATGTATTGAAAAAACAATTGCATGCTATAAAAAAATGGGGCAATGAAAAAAGTATGGATTTAAGTGTATTCAATCTTCCTGTATTTATTGCCAATGGTGATGCAGACAGAATGGTGCCTTCACCATTGTCAAACGATATGGCAAAACGTTTTCCAAATGCTCAACTAAAAATTTATCCTAATTCTGGACATGGCGGTATTTTCCAATATCACGAAGATTTCATTAAAAGTGCATTAGCCTTCCTCGGAAAATAAAATTCAACCAAACTAAAACATTCTATAATGAAAGCATTCTCGGTTACTAAATACGGTAAAAAGGAAACACTGCACTTATCAGAAATAAGCGAACCTCTTATAAAAGAAGATGAAGTTTTAGTGCAAATTCATGCTGCAGGGGTAAACTTGTTAGACTCGCTGATTAAAAACGGGGATTTCAAAATTTTTTTACCCTACAAGCCCCCGTTTATTAATGGTCATGATATGGCCGGCGTAGTTGTTAAAGCAGGAGCTAAAGTAAAAAAATTTAAAGTGGGTGATGAAGTATATGCCAGGCCTGCAGATTACAGGGTAGGAACTTTTGCCCAATACCTTGCTGTGAAGCCGGACGATTTAGCCTTAAAGCCCAAAAATCTTTCCATGGAAGAAGCGGCATCAATTCCATTGGTTGGTTTAACTTCCTGGCAGGCACTCATTGAAATTGCAAACTTGAAGAAGGGGCAAAAGATTTTTATCCAGGCTGGTTCCGGCGGTGTGGGTTCGTTCGCTATTCAATTAGCAAAACATATAGGGGCATTTGTAGCAACAACTACAAGTGCTGGTAATACGGCTTTAGTTAAAAGTCTTGGTGCCGATCTGGTGATTGATTACAAAAAGGAAAATTTTGAAACTAAACTGAAAGACTACGATGTGGTATTACACAGCAACCGGGACCCCAAAATACTTGCAGGCTCTCTGCGCATACTAAAACCAGGTGGTCAGCTTATTTCATTGGTTGGACCCCCTACTCCGGAATTTGCGCAGCAAATCGGTTTACCCTGGCATTTAAAATTCGTTACAAAACTTCTAAGCGCTGGTGTAAAGAGAAAAGTAAAAAAAATGAACATTAAGTTTTGCTTTCTTTTTATGAAAGCAGATGGAGGGCAATTAAGCGAAATTACATCGCTGATAGAACAAGGTATCATTAAACCCGTCGTTGATAAAGTGTTCCCATTCGAACAAACAAATGATGCATTGGCCTATGTAGAAACCGGACGGGCAAAAGGAAAGGTTGTTATTAAGGTGAAATAACTACCTGTGTTTATATGATAAAAGAGAGTAAATCTGCTAAAAAAATGACCCTATACCAGCTTCTCATATATTTTATTGAAATACAGAGGTAACTTATTCGATATTTTTCCCGTTGGGTTACAAGGCAAAAAGGCGGTCTTATAGACCGCCTTTTTTTTACCAACTCACACCTGCTTTCCCTCAATTCAATCATCCTTCGCTTTTGTGTGCATACCCCCCGGTATAGTTTTGACCTCCATTTAAACCTTATACGCATGAAACAGAAACTGATCATAGTATTGCTGATTGCCTGTATACCCTTTGCAGCCGAAGCACAATTCGGTAATATCCTGAACAAGGTCAAGAATAAGAGTAAACAAAGAGCCGACCAGAAGATCGACAAGGAAATCGATAAAACCCTCGATGAAATCGAAGGAAAGAAAAAACCGGAACCGGTAACGGAGAAAAAAACAAATTCCCCGGCGGCTACTACCACAGAAGAACCTGCTTTAAAAAGCTTTTCCAAATATGATTTCATTCCCGGTGATTCGGTGCTTTATTATGATGCATTTGAAGGAGAGGCCATCGCTGAATTACCCACCGGGTGGAATACCAGCGGTACCGGCGAAGTGGTGACATTGGATAAATACCCCGGCAACTGGCTGCAACTGCATAAAAAATTTACTTACCTGAGCAGCAGCACTAAAAATTATGGAGAAAATTTCACAGCAGAGTTTGATATTATCCTCCAGCTTAAAAACAACGGATGGAGTTATCCCGAGATCTATTTTGGTTTTTTTGCCAGTAATGAGGAATCAAACACCGGAAATAATTTCCTGCGAGAGTATAGGAAAAATACAGCTCTTGTGGCCACCCTTGCTCCCGGTGAAGGTAAATCCTCAAGAGTGAAACTGCATTCCTACCAACAGGGCAGACCCTGGTACCAAAGCGATGCCAAAGCTTTTGAAGCACTGGAGAAATGGTATTCTACCCCTGTTCATGTGGCGGTCCAGGTACAGAAAGAAAGATGCCGCATCTGGATCAACGGGGAGAAAGTATTTGATGCTCCAAAAGCGATTCCTGTTGGTGATGTCATGAACCAGTTATTTTTTGAAGTGGGCGGTACCAATTACCCCGAAAATCAATATGCTGTTTTTGTCAGCAATATTAAAGTGGCCACCGGCAAACCCGATACCCGGCATAAACTGATCGAAGAAGGTAAATTCTCGACCACCGGTATTCTCTTCGATTTTCAAAGTGCGGTGATCAAACCGGAATCATATGGAGTGGTAAAAGAAATTGCCAGCGTATTGAAAGAAAACGGGGCCGTGAAAATAAAAGTACTGGGGCATACCAGCAGCGACGGCGATGATAATGCCAATATGGAATTATCAAAGAAAAGAGCTGCGGCTGTAAAAGAGATGCTGGTGAATGAATTCAGTATTGATGCTACCCGGATCGAAACAGAAGGAAAAGGAGAAACACAACCGGTAGCGGATAATAAAACAAAAGAAGGAAAAGTACTGAACCGCCGGGTGGAGTTTCTCAAACTATAAATCAACAACAAGTAAACCTTAAAACCTTTGATATGAAAAGGATCATAATCATCTTACTGATGGCTGTCACAACCGGCAGCACACTCACTGCACAGGAACTTAAACAGGAACCTAAAAAACAATTCATGCAGGTTACCACGGTGGAATCGGTGATCGGAGGTGGCTTCGGCCGTTCAAAAATGATCGTTACCAATCCCGACGGTTCACAGAAAGAATCGGATATGGAAAACCTCTTCAGCCTGGCCGGTATCAACTTTAAAAATATTAAAGAGAACGAAAGCCAGATCGTGAAAGTATTAAAAAACTATACCGATGAAGGCTGGGTAATAGATAAAGTAACCTCCTTTACACTGAGCCCCGGTGATAACGGCCAGGGGATCTTTATGACAAGGTACCTGCTTTCCAAACCCGATGAAAAGAAAGGCTTTTAGTTTTCCGGGTTCATCAACCATAAAACCTTATCAACATGAAAAAGATATTCCTCTTTTTAGGCTTTGCTATGTCCCTGAACAGCCAGGCACAGACAGGTAAGCCGGCTCCTGTCAACGATGTGCCGGCAGATGTGATCACAAATGATTCCACCTACTGGACCATCTCCACCCTTTCTACCGTAGGTTATGTGAATACCACTGCCGGTCCGAATTACAACAGTTATAAAAGCGGTGGCGGCATGCTGGTGAAATTCAATTTCAAAAAAGGAAACCGCTTTGCCTTCATGCTCTATGTACAGGCTAATACGTATGGAACTGACACAGAAACCTGGACACAGGTGGAAGGATCGGTTGAATTCACAAAAGATAAAAAGGGGCAACCAATCATCATTACAAAAGCAGAAAAAGGGACCTACCGTATTACCAAAAATGGCCATACTACTTCCCGGGCTATTCCCAAAGAGGAACTGGCAGGTCAGCATTCCTGCACTTATCTCTGGGAAAGAACAAGCTTTAAAGATGATCCCAATAATACTTACCTGTTGCTGGTGGACCTGGAAAAACACCCGGAAGCAGATATCAATAACCCAACGACAATTGATCCTTCGTGGGTATCAAAATTTCATATACCTGTAAAAAAATAAACCATGGCTATCAAGTTATCACTATTCATTGCGACAGTATTCTATGCCGTCATCATCAGCCAGAGTCTTTTTTACATACTGGCCATGTCAACGGTGATGAAGAAAATGCAGGCTCCGGTTTTTATCCAGACAAGACAATTACTGGATGCAAGATTACAAACAACTTTATACCTGGCTTACTACCTGGCCCTGGCTTCTTCCATTGCATTAACAGCATTTGCCGTAGTAAATCCTTATGGTATTTTATTCAGGTGTTCTGTGATTGCATTGGCAGCACTGGTAGCCGATATTATGATCTCCTTGAAAGGAAATGTGCCGCTGAATAAAACAATCAACAACTGGACAGTGACCAACTACCCCGCTAACTGGGAGCAGTACCGTTCCAAATGGTTCAGCCTCTACCATACCCGGCAGGCCATTAATATCACCGGGTTCGTTTCCTTGTTAGCAGGGATCATTTTCGGATTATAAATTCATCTATTAACTATAACAATTAAACCTTACAATCATGAAAAAAGTAGTTGTACTATTGATCGGAATTAGTTTCACCCTGACCTCCTTCAGCCAGCTGGCCGTGGGTATCCAGGGTACTGGTAATTTAAGTGACGCCAGCATTAAAAATACAACCCTGGCAGAACTGGATAAAAAAACAAGAGTATTACCATCTGCCGGTATTGTGGCAGATCTTACACTCAGCTCTTCGGTAACGGTACGAAGCGGTATTAACTTCCTGCAACAGGGTATCACACTGAAATCAGCGATACCGGGTCCTGCCGGTGAAATTGATATGATCCGTTCTACCTCAAAACTGAATTTGAATTACCTGCAGATCCCGCTGAATGTACTTTATACAACAAAAGGAGCTGTTCAGTTCTTCGCCGGTGGTGGTCCTTATTTCTCATATGCAGTAAGTGGTAAATCAAAAGATGATATCACCTATGAATTTGCTGATGGCAGTAAAGAAACAGAGAAACAGGAAACGAATGTTTTTGAAAAAGATGAGACTGGAGAAAGAACCTGGAAGAGAACTGATTTTGGTATTGGTGCTATTGCCGGTGTGAAACTGGCTGGCGGTTTCTTTGCCAATGTGGGTTACCAGTTCAGCCTGGCCAACCTGAATAAGGCAGACGATGGAAAATACAGGAACAGGGGATTGCAATTGACCGTGGGTTATTATTTGTGGAGAAAGTAAATCGCAATTCTTTTCCTTACGAAACCGCCTTCCTAATGAAGGCGGTTTTTGTATCAACTCATCCGCTGAATAGCACAATTCAATCAACCTGTCATTTTTTACGGAACAACACCGGACTAATTTGCACCTCTATTCAAAACCATTAACCTTAAAGCTTATCAACATGAAAAAGATCACAATCGTGATGTCCCTTATAGTTGCCGCTACTGCGATGGTCGTCATCGCCTGCAACGAAGGGAAAGCAAAAACATCCGATACAACCACGCCTGCCCTGAGCCAGGAAGCTCTCATCAAACGGGGCGAGTACATTGTAACCGCTGCCGGTTGCGATGATTGCCACACTCCCAAGAAAATGGGACCTAACGGGCCCGATCTTGATATTGACCGTCGTTTCTCTGGTCATCCTGCCAATGAACCAACCGGCAAACCTGATACAACTGTATTCAAAAATGGGTATGTATTATTCGGCATGGGCTTAACAAACGCTGTTGGTCCCTGGGGCATGTCTTATGCTGCCAACATTACTTCCGATTCAACTGGTATTGGCATGTGGACAGAGCAACAATTCTTCAATGCCATCCGTAAAGGTTTGTCAAAAGGACTGGAAGGAAACCGTCCCTTACTACCTCCTATGCCCTGGTTTGCGTATAAGAATTACAGTGATGAAGACCTGAGAGCCATCTTCGCTTTCCTGAAATCAACCAAACCGGTAAAGAATGTTGTTCCGCAATGGAAACAACTGAAAGACCTGTAAATCATTACCAACTGTTTTAAGAACGATAATAATGAAACGCTTTAAAAGAATACTGAAGTGGACGGGCATTGTTTTGCTGTTGCTTCTTGGCGGACTCAGTGCAACGATCGCCATGCGTCAAAATATTCAATATGACCGGCCTTATCCTGCTATTACTGCATCCACCGATTCGGCTGTGATACAAAAAGGGAAGCATATTGTTTTTGGAGCAGCACATTGTGCCGATTGCCATAGCAAAACAAATCCTGATTCGTTAATGGCACTCGGACAAGATGTACCCCTGACCGGAGGTTTTATGTTTGAACTCCCGGTCGGTAAAATCTATACCAAAAATATTACACCGGATAAGGAAACAGGTATTGGTAATTATACTGATGCTGAAATAGCAAGGGCTTTGCGGTATGGTGTTCACCGGGATGGTACTGCCATATTTGATTTTATGCCATTTCACAATATGTCGGATGAAGACATGACGGCAGTGATCTCCTACCTGCGTTCGCAACAACCTGTTCGTAATGAAGTACCCAAAAATGAATTCAATACGCTGGGGTATGCTGTAAAAGCATTTTTGATCAAACCGGTTGGGCCGGAAGGCGAAGTGCCTGGATCAGTTAAAGTTGATTCGACAGCGAATTATGGAAAATACCTCGCTAATAATGTAGCTAATTGTGTAGGCTGTCATACAGAAAGAGATATGATGACCGGTGCATTTACAGGTGAACCCTTTGCCGGCGGATTGGAGATTGATGGATTTATTACGCCTAATCTTACTCCTGATCCCGGCAGCCGGATTTATGGCTGGTCTCAGAAGCAGTTTATCAACCGGTTTAAAATGGGAAAGCTGCACCCGAAAACACCGATGCCCTGGAATTCATTTAAACGGATGAGTGATGATGAACTGAAAGCGATCTATGCTTACCTGAAAACATTGAAACCGGTAAAAACGAAAATCAAATAAGATGAAACGGACCATTATTTGGATCGGGTTCTTTGTATTGTGTGTCCTGGTCATTGCCGGGGCTGTACAGGCCGGCCTGACGGATCATCACTGCAATGAATGCCTGAAAGGGGTTGATGAAAAAGCGTATGAAAATTCTAAGTTTGCGTATTAATGCGTATACAACAACTGGTACTTGAAACGGGCCACCTTGATCAGCTGGCAGTATTCTACGGAACTGTATTACAATTACCAGTTGAAAAAAGAAATGATCAAATAGCCATAACAACAGGTTCTTCAACACTTGTTTTTAACCAAACAAATGAAAGAGAGCCTGTTTATCATTTTGCATTTAGTATCCCGGCGAACAAAATTGAAGAAGCCAGGGAATGGCTGAAGGAGAAAGTTGAATTGATTTGGATCGATGATCACAACAGCGATATTGCTGATTTTGTGAACTGGCATGCAAAATCTGTTTACTTCTATGACCCTGCGGGTAATATCGTGGAGCTGATCGCCAGGTTTGACCTGGATAATAAAACAACAGAACCCTTTTCAGCTAAACAATTACTCTCCATCAGCGAAGCAGGGATAGTAACCCAAAAAGACACCTTACAAACGGAGGCCGATCACCTGCTGCAGCAATATGGACTTTCATATTTTACCAAACAACCGCCCTTGCCACAGTTCAAAGCCATTGGTGATGATGAAGGATTATTTATCCTGGTGCCCGAAGAACGGAATTGGTTTCCGACGACCGTCGCTTCCGGTATATACCCGATGGACATCTATTTTACACAGGACCAAAATAAATATCACTGGACGAATCACTGAAGAACAACAAAACAAAAAAGGGTATATGAAAACATATACCCTTTTAAATTATATAGCAGATCAATTATCCTAATGCCACTCTTTTGAATTCCTGCACTTTCACATCACCGGATTCTTTCAGGTAATCAGCCACTGTTTTAGAAGCGTCTTTCACGAAAGCCTGTGCGGTCAGTGTTTGCTCTTTGAAGAAAGCACCCATTTTGCCATCAGCAATTTTAGCCAGCATTTCTTCTGGTTTGCCAGCCATTTTAGGATCTTCCTTCATTACATCCACGATGATCGCTTTTTCACGGGCTATCACTTCAGCAGGAACACTTGCTGCATCCACAGCAACAGGGTTCAGTGCTGCGATCTGCATCGCCACATCTTTACCTGCTTCAGCGGCCGGTTTGTCTAAAGCCACCAACACACCGATACGGTAAGCACCGTGAATATAAGAAGCCACATAAGGAGCTTCAACCCTTTCATACTTAGTGATGCCGATCTTTTCACCAATAGAAGCCAGCTTATCGTTGATAAGGTCTGAAATCTTTGATCCGTTAACAACAGTATCGTTCAATGCTTCCACTGTTTTTACGTTACCGGCAATCGCTGCATCAGCGATGCTTTGCACCATGCTGATAAAGTCTGCGTTCTTGGAAACGAAATCAGTTTCACAGCTTACACAAACAACAATACCTGTTTTGTTATCAGCCGTGGTTTGTGCAATTACCACCCCTTCTTTTGCTTCACGGTCACTTCTTTTTGCAGCTACTTTCTGACCCTGCTTGCGCAACCAGTCGATCGCTGCTTCAAAATCACCATTGGTTTCTGTCAATGCTTTGCGGCAATCCATCATACCGGCGCCGGTAGCCTGACGAAGTTTGTTTATATCCTGTGCACTTATTGTTACAGTTGACATATAAATACTTTTTAGAAATTTTAAAATCAACAGTTTTAAAAATGGCCTTCATCATTATACCAGTTCAGTAAAGAACAGAACGATGAAGAGTGCGACGCAACAAAAGCTCAATAGTAGTACTGTTGCCGGTCAACCATTTTTTATACTGCTGTAAAGAACTACACGGACAGGAAAAAAGTTTACCACCTGTGTTCCCCTTCAGGAGACAGGGGTTTATCTTCTTCCGCCACCCGGGCCACGGCCCGTTCCGCCACCACCCGTGGTACGGCGTCTTTGTCCGCCGGGGCCACCAGCACCGGGACCACCAGGTCCACGGCCACGGCCACGACCACCACGACCACCTTCAGCTTGTGCTTCTGCTTCCAGGCGGGCGGCTCTCTTTTCAGCATCATCACCTGCTGTATCTTCCACATCCTCTTCTTTTGCAGCTTGTCTTTCAGCCAAACCTTCTGCAATGGCAGCCGTGATATAGTTCGTGATGATAGCAATTGATTTAGTAGCATCATCATTGGCAGGGATAGCGAAATCAACCTTGTTAGGATCGCAGTTGGTATCCACCACACCAAAGGTCATAATACCGAGACGTTTTGCTTCGGCCAAAGCGATATGCTCATGACCGATGTCCACGATGAACAAAGCAGCAGGTACACGACCCAGCTGGGCGATACCGCCTAATACTTTTTCCATCTTGTCTTTATCACGGCTCAACGTCAGACGCTCTTTTTTAGTGATGCTGTCGAAAGAACCATCGCCCAGCATTTTTTCAATGCTCTGCATTTTCTTCACACTCTTACGAACGGTGTTGAAATTGGTCAGCATACCACCCAGCCATCTTTCTGTAACGAAAGGCATGTTCACTTTTCTGGCAGATTCGTTCACGATATCTTTTGCCTGCTTCTTGGTACCTACGAACAGGATCTTCTTACCGCTGCGGGCAATTGCTTTCATAGCTGCCGCTGTTTCCTGCAGGCATTCTACGGTTTTGTTCAGGTCAATGATGTGAATACCTTTCTTCTCAGCAAAGATGTAAGGCAACATCTTGGGGTTCCACTTCTTTTTCAGGTGACCGAAATGAACACCTGCATCGAGAAGCTGCTGTTGTAAGGATGTATTATTTTCCATTGTATTTGAATGATCGTTTTTAAAAATTGTTTGTGTTGACTCCAACGATTAACGTTTAGAGAACTGGTAGCTACGACGGGCTTTCTTATGACCGAATTTCTTACGTTCAACAGATCTCGGATCCCTTTTCAGTAATCCCGCTGCTTTTAACGCAGGACGGAAATCAGGATTAAGTTCCACCAGTACACGGGAAATACCGAGCATAGCAGCTTCTGCCTGTCCTTTCAGACCACCACCGGCCGCATTGATCTTCACATCAAATTTGCCGGCCACGTCAACTGTTTTCAGCGGACGCTCCACCTGGTTCTGTAAATACACCAGCGGAAAATATTGTTTGTAGTCTTTATCGTTGATGGTGATGCTGCCGGTTCCTTTGGAAACGAACACCCTTGTCACCGCTTCTTTACGACGTCCTACGCTTGTTGTTTGTTTTTCCATTATTTATTGTTTGGAATGTTTTGAATTAGAATTTGAGTTCTTTAGGTTGTTGTGCACCGTGGGGATGTGCAGTGCCTGCGTAGACGAATAATTTCTTGTACATCTTGCGGCCTAAGCGGTTCTTCGGCAGCATGCCTTTTACCGCTCTTTCAATAACAACCTCAGGACGGCGTTTTTGCAGGTTGGCAGCTGTTTCTTCTTTACGGCCGCCGGGGTAACCGGTAAAGTGGTCGTAAATTTTTTGTTCCAGTTTGTTACCGGTAAAAACAACTTTTTCGCAGTTGATCACAATGATATAATCACCAGTGTCAACGTGAGGAGTGTATGATGCTTTGTTCTTACCACGGAGTACCGCAGCAATTTTAGCACACATACGCCCAACGGTTTGATTAGTACCATCAACAACATACCATGTACGTTGCACGGTAGCCTCGTTCGCATGTTTGGTAGTGAAATGTAATTTGCTCATTCTTCAAGCTTTGAGTTAATAGCTGCGGGCTGCAAGCCATTAACAGGTTTAAAAATATACAGGCGAGCTATCCCTCAACCTGTTCCCTTCCTCAGCCATAGCTGTTTTTGGGGCTGCGAAGATAGGTGGGGGTAAATTCTTAACCTAAAAATCGGGGAAGAAATTTATACGACACCTTTGTAATAATCTGATTTTCAATAAATATTTTGCACATTATTTTTGGCAGGTGCCGAAATGAGGGATAAGAATTCAAAAAAGAGAAAGCTGGTTCTGGTCCGGCACCCGTTTTTTGGATACGATCCGGGCCGGCTGGTTTCCTTTATGAATAGAGAACACTGCCGTTTCCTGGTAGCGGGAGGCCAACGTGATCTTAGTAGGCCCGGCCTGCTGGCTGAACAGCCTTTCCACCAGTTCGGGTGAGTTATTATTCTTGGAAAGATGGGATAATATTAAGTGCTCCAGCAATGAACTGCGGTGTTTGGTAAAAAGTTCCAGGGCCTGTGTGTTGGACAAGTGCCCGTCATCACCACTGATTCGTTGCTTCAGGTAATATGGATAATTGCCGTTCATAAGCATCTCCTCGCAATAGTTGGATTCAAGAAAAGCAGCATGGCATTGTTTGAAATATCGGGTCAGCCGTTTGCAGGAATAACCGATATCCGTAAATACTCCCACGTTCACGCCATTGCCGGAGATCAAAAAACTATGCGGATCGGCAGCATCATGTGATTTTACAAAAGGAGTGACGGCCAGTTTGCCAATAGTCACCGGTTTATCCGCTTCAAAAGAACGGACCAGGTGTTCTTCAATGGGGATCTTACTTCCTTTCAAAGTGTTGCTGGTAATATATACCGGCAGCTGGTATTTTTTGGAGAGAGCCGGAATCCCGGTGATATGATCCGAGTGCTCATGCGAAACAAAAATGGCTTTTACTTTCTCCATTTCCAACCCGGATCGTTTCATCCGCTTCTCGGTTTCCCGGCAGGAAATGCCTGCATCCACCAGCACGGCTTCCTCGCTATTACCTACATAATAACAATTGCCATTACTTCCCGAATTCAGCGATGAAAAATATAATCCCATACCATTCAAAAATAGCTAATAAGCAGCAACCGGTCAGTTTTCCCACCAGTTTACCTCCGGGTAAGATAACCCAACGATGGTAGGCTCCCCGATCATAGCTGTACGCACCGGCATATTCAATTGTTTTGCTTTGGCCAGTACCCTCTTTACCGGTTCGTTCCAGGCATGCATGGCGAGGGTGAACTTTCCCCAGTGAACAGGTAATAATAGTTTCGCTTGCAGGTCCACAGCCGCCTGCACGGTTTCTTCCGGCATCATATGGATCTGCGGCCACATTTTATTATACTGCCCGGCTTCGAGGATAGCCATATCAAAAGGCCCATATTTTTCCCCGATGGTTTTGAAATGACTGTCATAACCCGAATCACCACCGAGGAATAAACGATGTGTTGCTGTTTTCAATACAAAAGAAGACCAGAGGGTTTGTGCCCTTTTGATACCACGGCCGGAAAAATGCCGGGCCGGGGTGGCCGCCAATGTGATCACTTCATCCAGCTGCTGTTCCTCCCACCAATCCATTTCAGTGATGATACCGGGATCAATGCCCCAGTATCTTAAATGAGAACTGATACCCAGTGAACAATAGATGGCTTTTACTTTCTTTTCCAGCTGAAGAATGGTTTTATAATCGAGGTGATCATAATGATCGTGGGTGAGAATCAAATAGTCGATCACCGGCATATCCTCTGCTTTGTATACATCGCTCCCTGGAAAGGCTTTGACCATAAAGGAAAGCGGTGCCGCATTACCACTAAAGACAGGGTCAACCAAAAAATTCTTCCCGGCAATACGAATGAAATAAGAAGAATGTCCAAACCAGATAATGACCGGTTCTTCCTGATGAATAGTATTCAGATCAGTTTTTATTGAAGGCAACACTTTTGCCGGTGCAGCATCTTTGTTCCTGGCAAAAAAATCTTTGGTCATCTTCCAGTAGGAAGCATCTTCTGCCATCATGGGTGTGACAGATAAATTCTCAAACCCTTTTGTTTTAAAGTGGGGAGATTGTTTCAATCGCTCCAGGTGCTGACCTGAAGGAAGCTTACCGGTTATTTTTAATGACATCGCTGGTTCATTTTCTACTGCAAATTAATACAGCCGGCCAGGACAATACTGCTTTGAACCGGAACTTAGGTAAACCGGGCCAAACTACCGGTTAACGAACCCGCAGCGCTGATGAATTTTCTATTCCGTAGCAGGTTTTACCGGTTCCACCACGATACGAGTATGCGTAAGATGTTTGATCAACACCGGGATTATATCACCTTCTTTGATCTCCTCCCTGCCTTCAACCGGTAACGCCAGTCTTGCCTGTACCTTATCATCAAAGAGGTTGAGGAAAACGGCATGCGGGGTGATTTTAGTAACCACCGCATCAATATCGATCTTGTTCTTAAAATGCTGTACCGCTTTCCGGTATTGAGGTATATAGTTATGGGAGAAAAGTTCTGCTGTGATGGCATTGGGCTTTTCCAGGTTCAGTAACCGGAATGTGATCGCTTCGTTGGCTGCTGTTTCGGGCGGTGGCACTTCCCAGGGAGAAACGATGAGCGGAAAGAAAATATAACTGTCCCACTCTTTCACAAAATAATTTTCCTCTACTTTTTTCAGGTAACCGGAGAACCGGTTCTCAATGGCAGCTTTCTGGATCAGCAGATCAATCGCCGTATTGTGGAGGTACTTAATATTATAGGCTGTCATCTTATCGCCGCGGTCAGACAGCTTCAACTGGAAATGGATCACATCCCCCACCCGGTAATGATGCGGCTTCTTATCATTGCCGGAAGCGTCTGTTTTAAAATTGACCGATCTGGCCTTGTTATTATGCGTATAGTCGATCGTGGCAAAATGCTTTTCAAAATTGACGAACGATATGGTTCCCCTGTATAATTGTTCTTTTTCCATTCCGGTACAAATGTAGGCCTAAGCGGGATAACCATTCCTAACAGCCGGTGCCTCATTTGAAAATTGCCGCTTATATTTATTCCTTAATCAGTTAGTATGTCAACACATTTGCTAAACAGAACCCATTTTGGTGATCCGAAAAATACCGGCAACCTGATGACCCTGGAAGAAGCCTATGCTTTATTGCATGAATGGGTGCCCAATGAAAAACTCCGCCTGCACATGAAACAGGTGGCTGCGAATATGAAAGCCTGGGCCATCGAAAAAGAAGGCGCTGATGAAACAACGGCCTTGAAATGGGAACTGGCCGGCCTGCTGCACGATGCCGACTGGGAAAAATATCCTGATGAGCATTGCCGCATTATCATTGAAGAATTGGAACGACGGAATATCGATCCGGATATTATCCGCTGTATTGCCTCCCACGGTCCCAAAGTATTTGGGGTGGAACCGGTCAGCAAGATGGACCACATGATCTATGCCATAGATGAACTCTCCGGCTTCACTCATGCTGCTGCTTTGATCCGACCGACACTATATGAAGGACTGGAAGTAAAAAGTGTATTGAAACGATTAAAAACTCCTTCCTTCGCCGCCCAGGTGAGCCGGGAAGATATTACTGATGCAATTGCAAGAATTGATGTGACGCTGGAAGAATTGATAGCGTTTATTATTGAACACCAGCGAGAGGTGAAGTAGTATGAGCTTCGAATAATAGCTTGGTGATTTTTAGAGTAGCCTTATTTACATCTCTTTAAAACAGCAGAATCAAGAACTTCAAAATATCCCCGTTTATAACTTTGATCTAAAAAGAAACAAGCAGAATCATACTTTTTATCGTAAAAATAAATTTTCGATAGAAATGAGCTTGCCTCTCCGCTGTCATCAATGTTTTGATTATAAATAAATATAAAATCCCTTTTTGCACTATTAAACATCCCCATTTCAGCTTCAACAATGGCCTTATGCATAATCAGGCTATTATAATGAATATCAAATTCGTCTTGAATATAGAAATTTGCGTCAAGCGCATAATTGCCAATTCTTTTTTTATCTATTGCTTTTTTAATATAATACAATGCTGAATCATTAATGGATTCTAAATTATATAATTGCGATAATTTAAATAATGGGTACACAGAACTATCACCAAACCCGAGAAGGGTTAAGAAATCAAGTTTAGCTCCAGCAAAATCTCTCTTTTGTATTCTCAGCCACCCTCTCACATGATACGCAAAACTACATCTGCCATTCTTATTAAGAATTTTCTCAACTTTATCAATCAATAGAATTGAATCCCCCTTCGTCTTTAAGCCGAGTAGGTCCTTTTTAAAACTACGTTTTAATTCATGACACGAGTTATCATCATCATGACAAGAAATTAGCAGACAAAAAATAATAAAGAAAAATAATTTTATAATTAGGTTTTGTTTGCCCATAATCTTAAGCCCATTTCCAAATAATTATTTAATCACCGAAGTCCCATCCTCAATCTGAACGGTATATGATCTTAATTCTTTTTGAAAAGCATTTTTATATTGTACGCTGATCTTTTCGATCAACGCAGCCGCTTCTTCTTTTTGTATAATATTGATCGTGCAGCCGCCAAATCCCCCGCCCATCATCCGGGCACCGATCACAGCAGGATTATCCTGCACCTGCTCCACTAAGTAATCCAGTTCCGGGCAACTCACTTCGTATGCTTTGCTCAGCCCGTTATGGGTGGCAAACATTTTTTGCCCGAACGCTGCCAGCCTGCCCTGCTGCAGATCCATACAGCCTTCCTGTAAGCGTATATTTTCTTCCACCACGTATTGGCAACGGCGGTAGCTAATATCCGCCGGGTCAATACAGGCATTGATCATTTCCATGGTTACATCCCGCAGGCTTTTCACCCGGGGATATTGTTGCTGAATGGCCGCCACTCCGGCTTCACACTGGCTGCGGCGCACATTGTATTCCGTAGAAGCCAGCGAATGTTTTACCTGCGAATCCAGCAACACCAGTTGATACTCTCCTAATTCCAAAGGAAAATATTCATAGTCCAGCGAACGGCAGTCTAAGCGGATCACATTGTTCTTTTTACCAAATAGGCTGGCAAACTGGTCCATGATCCCGCATTTCACCCCCGCAAATTCATGTTCTGCTTTTTGGGCGATCAGCGATAATTCTTTCCGGTTAATACCCAATTCAAATAATTCATTCAGTGCAAAAGCAACGGCACATTCAATAGCCGCCGAGGAAGAAAGGCCTGCACCCAGGGGCACATCACCATACACCGCCAGTTTAAATCCGCCGATCGTATAAGACCGTTGTTGCAACTGGTCAGCCACACCGAGTATATAGGTGGACCAGTGACCCAAAACAGGTTTGATTTCAGACAGTGTATATTCCACCGTTTCATTAAAGTCAGTAGAGTGAAGAACGATTATATCTCCTTCGTTCTTTTCAATCACCACGTACACGGCTTTATCAATTGCAGCCGGCAATACAAAACCTTCATTATAATCCGTATGCTCACCGATCAGGTTGATCCTTCCCGGCGAACGGACAATAATTGATTTATCGGTAATAAAAGGCTGTAGGGGTCCGGGTATGGTATACGTTCCGCTCATGGATAATTATTAGTTGGCTTTATTAGCAAGGTATTTTTTACTGATCTCGTCATACAGTTTCAGCAATTCATTGGAACGGCCCTTCTCATCAAAGAATTTCTCCCAGGTGCTCAACGGTTCCCAGATGCAAGTTCCCTTTCCTCTGCCGTTCTTTACTTCAAAAGCGATCTTGTTCACTTCTTCTTTGCGGTGTGAATATTCCACCACGATCACATCTTTATTATACCGGCGGGAAAGATCGTTGAGATTGGTTTCCAGGTCTTCCAGCGTACCATGCCATTTGGGATAATAGGATTCGCCGATCACATCAAAATGAACGCCACGGGCCAGCATATTATCTATAAAGAAAACCGATTCATCATTTTGCCCGCCCAGTGCCACATGCAGCATCATGATTACGGAAGGGTCAACAGCTTTAACCGCGGCTGTGCCGGCGTTGATCAGTTGTGCCAGCCCGTCCATATTACTCACATTACCCTCCGGCCAGATCATACCATGATTGATCTCGTTGCCCACCTGCACCATATCCGGTGTGGTACCCTGTGCTTTCAGGGCGGTCATTACTTCTTTGGTATAATCATAGACTGCTTTCTTCAATTCTTCAAAAGATAAATTTTTCCAGGCTGCAGGTTTGTTCTGGTGACCGGGATCAGCCCAGTAATCACTGTAATGAAAATCGAGTAACAGTTTCATACCTGCAGCCTTTACCCGTTTCGCCATTTTCAATGTATTATCAAGATCACAAAAACCTTTGCCGGGTGAGTAACCACTGTCCTGTTTCGGATCATTGAAGATCCGCAGCCGCACATAATTCAATCCATATTCTTTTAAGATTGCTATCGCATCTTTCTCCACCCCGTTGTCAGAAAACTTCATCCCTTTTGCTTCCAGTTCCGGTAAAAAAGAAATATCAGCCCCCAGCATTTTGTCCACTTCTTTTTTCTTTGTTTGCGCTGCTGTCAGCTGGTATTTTTTATCCGTGGTAAATGTGGCCGCACTTTCAGGCGATATAGTTTGAATATCTGTTCCGCCGCTCCACAGCCCTGTTGCTTTCGCTTCGAAATGGATCATCCCGGGTTTTGTACCCGACTGAATGATCACCTGGCATTTCCCATTGAATAAGCTCCGTTGCCAGGCACCCTCCATACATTTATCCGGTTCATGACTGCTGGGATCACCATTACCTACGCCAATTATTTTTCCATCACCTGCAAGGTTGAACTTAATTACATTATCTGCATCCGGTACTTCCCGGCCTTCCCGGTCGAGCACAGTGATATTGAGAACAGTTACATCTTTTCCATCGGCAAGTATTGTTGTTTTATACGGCGTCACCACCACTTCCACCGGTTGCCCGGTTGTTTCTACTTTAGTGGTTAACCGTTTCCCTTTTTTATACCCGACGGCTTCCAGTTTACCAGGTTCATAATTTACGGTCCATTGCAGGTGACTGTTGCGGGGCATTTCTTTTTTACCCAGGCTTTTTCCATTCAGAAAGAGCTCCACGTTATCCGCATTACTGTTCACCCAAACCTCTACCGGGTCACCTTGCTTTTTATTCCAGCCCGCTGCCTTGCTTCGCCAGTTCCAGTGCGGGGAAATATGCAATACATCCTCATCCGTCCACCAGCTTTTATAGTAGTAATAAATATTTTTAGGAAAGCCGCACATATCCAGGATACCAAAATGCGAATTGACATTCGGCCATTCATACGGCGTGGGTTCACCGCGGTAATCAAAACCCGTCCAGACAAAACCGCCGAGCCAGAAATCATTGGGTGCGGCTAAGGTCCACCAGTCCTCTGCTTTACTGGCCCACCACGGTGCAGTAATATCCTGGTCGGGTACATAGCCCCTGATGGTATCTTTTTCATAAATACCCCTCGTGGTAACGGTGCTCCCCATTTCTGTTCCAATGATCGGTTGGGTTGGATGATCACGGTGATAATCGGCCACGGCAAACTGCCGGTAATTAAAAGACCGGACAGGGATCACTTCATTCACTCCTTTATATACATTACCGAGGTCGGCTGCATAGGTACAGGTCCTTGTCGGGTCTAATTCTTTTTGTTTGGCGATCAATGTTTGTGCTATCCGTTTACCAATACTGGTCGTATGTATCCAGCCTTCTTCATTACCGATGGACCACATGAACACGGAAGCACGGCTCCGGTCTCTTTTGATCAGCCGTTCAAACTGGTCCATGTATTCAGGACTGCTGTTGAGTAACCGTTGTTCATCCATCACCAGCATACCCAAACTGTCACAGGCATCTAATAATTCCGGCGTGGGTGCATTGTGACTGGTGCGGTACGCATTCACTCCCATTCGTTTCAATAAACTTACCCGGTAGTATTGCAAATAATCCGGCAAGGCGCTGCCAACTCCTGCATGGTCCTGGTGATTATTCACTCCCTGTAGTTTAATATATTTCCCGTTCAGGAAAACGCCATTGGGTTTGATCTCAATGGAGCGGATACCGAAGCGTTGTTTAACACTGTCAACGACTATTCCGTTTTGTTTTACGATTGAAACCACCCGGTATAAATAAGGATTTTCCAGCGACCATCGTTTTGCCCCGGCAAGAGCCATACTTGCTTTTACTGTTGCAGTACCATTGACCGGTAATGAAATAGTTTGTTCTTTTGACTGAACTAATTTTTTCCCGTTCCTGTCGGTGATATAGGAATACACCGAGCAACCTGTTGTAGTCAGTTCCTGGTTTTGTACACTTGTTTCAATAGTAACTGTGGCCACATCTCCTTTACTGGTGGAGTAAGCAAATATTCCATCTTTAGTTATGTTAACGTTCTTGTATGTATTCAGCCATACATGCCGGTAGATACCCGCCCCTTCATAAAACCAGCCTTCATATTGCGAAGCATCGGCCCTCACCACGATCACATTGTCTTTATCAAAATGAATATAGTCGGTTACATCATACGCCAAACCCACATAACCACTTTTATTATTGCCGAGGAAAAATCCGTTGAGCCAGATATTCGCATCCCGGAATATCCCATCAAATTGTAATTGAAACCGCTGGCCGGAATCTGTTTTAGCAACCGTAAAATGTTTCCGGTACCAGCCGATACTGGTTTCGGGAAATAACCCACCCACGGGTTTATACCCATGGGCCATCACATCAAAATTATCCACTTTCACAAAGGGTAATTCCACCGCCCAGTCATGCGGAATATCTAATTTCCGCCACTTACTGTCATCAAACTTCGGATCAATAGCTGTTTTGGCAGCACCTCCTGATTTGGAGAAGATCGTGGCAATGCTGTAATTAAAATCTTTCTCTGCATTGGCCGTATGACCGAAATGAAATCTCCAGTCCTTATCAAAATTAATTTGCCGGCGCTGGGCAGCACTACTGACAGTTATAACAACTGCAGTAATTGCAAGGAAGAGTTTTGTTCTCATGAAAACAATAACTAAAGTGAAGAATAATAAAGTATAAAACTAATTAAATGCCTCCAAAGCAACCGTGGGTTTGCCACTATTATCAAAAGCCCCTTTAGAATAACCCTGCCAGTTATTATACGATTGCGGCTCCCAGTAAAAGACACCGAGGCCTTTATTACCAGCCAGTGATTTTGTTTTACTAATAATATCTGCGATGAATGATTTACAGGCAGCAGCCTGGTCCCAGCTCATTCCCACTTCGGTGATCATGATCTCTTTACCATAGCGGGCCACCATATCATTCATATTCACCAGGCATTGTTCATTACGGATTTGCCAGTCAAGAGGTTCAGGATATAAAGACATACCAATAATATCCCATTGCACGCCATTATTCTTTAATCCGTCAAAGAGCCAGCGATAGAGATTATTATCATACCCGTTGGATAAATGAACAATGACCTTGATCTTGGTGTCGATGGATTTCACTGCATTATATCCCTGTTTCACCAACGCAGCGAAGTTGCTCATACTGGCAGAAGCCCTCCCGGTGGGCCAGAGCATGCCATCATTGATCTCATTACCCACTTGCACCCATTCTGGTGTGATGCCTGCCGTCTTCAATGCCTGCAATACAGAATAGGTATGATCATAAACAGCGGTTTGCAAACCGGCAAGATCCAGTGCTGCCCAGGCAGCCGGTTTGGTTTGCTGACCCGGATCGGCCCAGCTATCACTGTAATGAAAATCGATCATTACTTTTAACCCAAGGTTTTTTGCTCTTACGGCTTTTGCTACCACATCATTGGTTCCGTTCCAGGCACCGGCAGGATTTACCCATACCCGCAGCCGGATCGAATTCATACCTAGATTCTTCAGCAACTGCATACATTCTGTTTCCGCACCGCTGTTGGAATAGAATTTAATTCCTGCTGATTCCATTTGTGTCAGCCAGCCCACATCAGCTCCTTTGGCAAAAACAGGAACTACAGGAGTTGTTCCCCCATTACCGCTGCCGGTTTTATTGCAGTTAAGTAATAACAAAGAAAAAAATACAATTCCTGTAACTACCCTTTGCCTGGCTGAATATCTTATCATCTTTTCTGTTTTACCGAAAATAAAAAAAGCTGCCTTCTAAAAGGCAGCTTTCTATTTTAAATGATGATCATTACTAGTTTATTGTAACAGTTTGTGCTTTTTCGTCTAATGTGATCGTATAAGAACCTGTTACCACCGGTGTTTTGAAATTATCGCCACCTTCCCATTTGATCTTACGGGCCGTGCCGGTGGCTGTGCTGCCACCACTGTTATCTTCATAGTCAAAAGCACCCCAGTCATTACCCGCCAGGAATTTAATATCCTTACCGGCGATCAGTGTAACGGTGATCGTCCATACACCATTACCACTATAAGTCATTTGAGGGGATCCACCAGGATTCCAGGCAGGAACACCTTGTATACCATCACCCACAATTCTCATTTCTGTAGCCGGGCTCATTTCATATTTGATATTGTCAACATTACGGCCATCCCAGATCACCCGGTAACGGCCTGCTGTTGTGATGTCAGGCATATTCGCACCATTTACTTCCAGTGTACTTCCACTACCGCCTGCTGCGCCATAACTTCTTGCATTGACAGCCGTGATATCACCATTGTTCCAGTCGTTATGGTCAATTAATTTCCAGCCACCGGTTGTAAAATCAGTAAGACCTACAAACAGGTTGGTGGCAGCATTACCAAGTGCATAATTCGGGAATACGTTCGGAGGCGTCCAGCCGGCACCGGTAGCTCCACCTACAAATCCCATTCTGCCTTCCCGGATATCATACTTCATATTGGCCCTGTCAATGGAGATACGGTAGAAACCGGAAGTGGCAACGGAGAAGTTAGCTCCCCCCGGAGCAAGGTCGCCACCAGAACCACCATAGTTCACATCCCAGGCCCGGCCCTGTGTGACTTTGAATTCAGAACCACCGGGCAGGTAAATATAGATATAGTATAATTTATTGAGCGCTGCTGATCGTATATCCCTGATCAGCTCAGGGGCCGTACCGGGATCCCAGTTATTACCATTACCCGTTGCCGCCTGGTAGCCACCCGGCAGATAGAAACGAAGGATGGGTAAATAACTCTGGATCGTAACATTCACGACATTGGAATAAGAAACAGCTCCCTGTGCTGTAGTTGCTTTCAGACGATATTCCACTTTACCGGAATTACCTCCCGGGATGCCGGAGTTCAGGGCTGTTTCGTTCATTTCTCCCTGGGTCAGAGCTTTTGTGTACAGGTTCGCACCAACAGGTATTTCCTGCGGAGCTACAAAGTTCTTACCGGCAGAATCATACTGCAGTACATACGTTACATTACCTGTATACCCATTAAAAGAAGTGGTCCAGGAAAATGTATTGGAAAGTTGTCCGGCTGTTGCCAGTGTTCCTGTAACAGAAGTATTGGCGGTTGTTAAAACAGAAGGATCGTTATAAGGAGTCATTTCAAAAGTGATCACATTGGAAGTGTATTGTTCATTATTATTACCATAAGAGGAAATAACCCTTGCTTCCAGGGTAAATGGCCGGCCCAGGGTAAAACCATACCCCAGCACCATAGCATTCAGCTCTTTCCCGGTAAAGCTTGTTGTTCTTGCACCAATTACGGTTTTCGTGGTCTTTTTGACAAAGTTTCTGCCTACAGAATCAATTTCCAGTACATATTTATAGGTGGCGGAATCAGATGCATAATTAGGATTGGTCCAGGAAAATGCAATTACATTAGTTAATGAATCAGATGCCGCAGCAGTTATGATTGTCTTTGATGACGACAACGCAATAGCGTTTCCTTTCCCGTAATACGGCAGGTCGTCCACCTTTGTACAGGCAGTTATTACAAAGACACTTGCAACAACCAGCGTAATAAGTTTAAAAATATTTTTCATTGTATATCTTTTAGTAGACCGTAATTAAAGTTTTGTAAGGCTGTATTTACCGGTTTTGAAACTCACGATGATCTTATAATTACCGGCTATTGCTGGCGACAAGAAATCATTCCCCCCGGGCTGAAAATTATCGCCGTTCACGTTATTACCCAATCCTGCACCGGTGAATCCATATTTATTACCCCAGTCTCCATAAACAGGAACAAATAAAAATCCTACACCGGGATTCAGGGCAAGGCTGGCTAATTCAAACTCGGAGCTGGATATTTTAGTGAATCGCTGGCTCACCAGTTCAGGGTCGCCTCCGCCCATCCAGTTGCCGGGAGTGGCTGCACCTGTGATATACAAATTGGCCGGTACAGGATACACCACATCCAGGTAAGGAGTGATAACAATAGTAATTACATTAGAATAAAGCGGAACACTGCCGTTTACCAAACTTGATTTCACCCGCATCTCAATACTATGAGAAATACCTTCTACCAGGTCCATCGCAAGTAAAGCTGTATTCAGGTCACCAACGGTAAGCGAAGTAGTCAGTTCCTTGGAAATGGCTTTCTCATATTTTTTCGGACTGGTAAAATTGGCTCCCGTAGTGTCAAATTGTAAAATATAATTTACATCCTGGGAACTCAGGCCTGTTGTGAACCGGTAATCAGGGTTTGTCCAGTCAAACTTTATTGCCAGGTTGTTTTTATTGGCAATATTCAGGACCATTGCAGAAGTGGAAGACACAGTGAGCACAGGCGCCGTCCCTCCTTCAAAATAAACTTTATTCTCATCCTTCTGGCAAGAGCTGAAAAGCCCTGCCAGCAAGAATGATCCGAAAATGAGTTTTATTATATTTTTCATATCTGATGATTTAGTGGTTGGTAATTAATAGCCGGCATTTTGTGTCAGGTTAGGATTAGCTGACCTGTTGGCTGCCGGAACAGGGAAAATATTATACTTGCTGTCAACAGCCGTACCGGAAGCCACGCCACCTTTCCAGGGCCACAGGTAAGTACCGGTCGTGAGTAATCCATAACGGATCAAATCAGTTCTGCGATGCCCCTCCCAGTATAATTCTCTTCCTCTTTCATCCAGGATAAATTGCAGTGTCATTTGAGCTCCGGTAATATCACCACTTGTATTGCCGTAAGCCCTTCTCCTGATCAGGTTGATATAGTTTAATGCAGTACCGGCGTCGCCACCTGTTCCTCCACGTAATACAGCCTCCGCATAAATAAGATAGATCTCTGATAAGCGGAATACGGGGAAATCAACGTCTGAAAAATCACGGTTAGGGTCAGAAGTGGCTGCCGCATCTGAACGGATATTCCTGTATTTCGCTACATGCAGGCCATTATCAAACTGGCTGATATCGGCAATGGCAATCTGGGCAGGGCTGGTGCCATATTTTGAAGTAGTGAACATGGCTCTTTTATCAGTTGCCCCTGTCAGATCCGGGAAAAGATCAGCTAATCCCTTAGTGGCCCTGTAACCATACCAGCCACCTCCCACTCCAAAATCATTATGATCATCGCCGGAAGCGCAGTGCACAAAAAAAGTTGTGTTACCATAAGATTGTGTACGCAGGCCATCACAGTTGATCGCATACATGAATTCGTCTTTCCGTTTGTCATTATCCGCCATGAATAACTGGCGGTAATCAGTGTGCAGGCTATATCCGCCGGCAATTACTTTATTGGCATAGCTGATGGCACCGGTGTAATAAGGGATAGCTCTTGAATCATTGGTAGCAAAGCCCAGGTAAACAGGAGCATTCAAATACATTCTTGCCAATAAGGCCCATGCGGCACCCTGGTCCACTCGTCCATATTCAATCGTTCTTACCGGGGCAAGGTCGTTCTCAATTGCTTTTAATTCTGTTTCAATAAAAGCAAACAGTTCAGTCCTGCTTTTTTCTCCCGGCAAAGTGGTACCTACAAGGTTAGTCTCGTCAATAAAAGTGGATTTACCAAAAATGTCCATCATTACCCAATAATTGAAGGCACGCAAAAAACGTACTTCTGCCCTGGTGCTTTTGATTGCTGTTGCATCGGCTCCGGTGATGCCCCGGGAAGCAACTTTTTCATCGGTGGATTCACGCAGGTATTCGTTTGCCACCATTACATTATAGATCGGGCGGGCATACATTCCTCTCAGGAAAGGATCAGAGCTTGACCACTTGAGGTCATGAAAATCCTTGATGGTCTGGTCATTCCAGGCTACCACCGCTTCATCAGTAGGTAATTCCTGGCAATTGAAGAAGCCCCGGATAAAAGGAGATTGTGAACCTTCATCGAGACCTTGAATATCAGAGTTTCCGGCAGGGCCTGCATTACCAGTGCTGGCTAACCCGCCATATACTTTGGCCAGTACCGAACGGTACCCTTCAACAGTGGAATAGGCATTTTCAGAAGTCAGGTCGTTCTTGGGGAACAGATCCAACTTTTTAGAACAGGACGATAGGGCTAAAACCGCTGCGCCTGTGATAAGTAAATTTTTTATTGATATATGTTTCATTGCTCAATAATTTATTGGTTAGAAATCAAAATTGAATCCAAGGGAGAATATCCTTGGTCTTGGATAAATATTGTTGTCAACACCACTGTCACCCGCATTTTCCGGATCTAACCCTTCATAATTAGAAATCACGAATACGTTCTGCACACTTGCATTTACCCGCATGGTCGCTTTATTGTTTAATATCTTACCTATGTTATAACCGAGGTTGATATTATCCAGGCGGAAGAAGGAAGCGTTAGAAATATAATAGTCAGAAATATACTGGTTATTAGAGAACAATGTCTGGTTGTAATTGGTTGACGCATTACCGATAAAATTGATCGGGTTTTTGATAGCCCTGATCACACCATTGTTGGAAAAGAAATTGTTGTAGAGATAATTGCCAAAAGCACCATGCGCCGCCAAACCAAAACTAAATTGCTTGTAAGTAACCTGGGTGTTCATACCCAGTAATACATCTGCAGCAGGTTTTTTGTACAGGTACCTGTCATCGGCATTGATGATACCGTCCCGGTTGATGTCTTCATACAATCCTTCAATAGGAGCACCGTCCTTATTATAAATTTGTTTGTACACATTAAAGGTATAAGGACTGTATCCCACTGCATGAATACCAATCCGGTTACCCGTACCACCGGAGATACCACTTACTTCCTGCCCTTTAAAATTCGGGTCAGGGTTTTTCAGCAGGTTGGTGATCTTTGCATTATTATAGGTATAGTTCACACCAAAATCCCAGGTCAGATCTCTTGTTTTGATGGGTGTTGTATTCAGAGTGAACTCAACACCTTTACTTTCCACATTACCTACGTTGGTAGTGATCTCGTTTACAAAGTTCGCTCCCGGAGCCACTGTTACATTCGCCAGCAGGTCTTCTGTTTTCCGGAAATAATAATCCACAGCACCGGATATCCTGTTGTTAAAGAATCCGAAATCCAAACCAATATTAGATGTGGTTGTAGTCTCCCATCTCAGGAAAGGATCATATCCCTCAGGACGCAGGTAGCTTACGTAAGTATTACCAAACTGGTATTGTGCTCCATTTGTACTTACACTGTAACGGGGCAGGTAGGAGTAATATCCAATGCCATCCTGTTGACCGGTGATACCCCAGCCAAGACGGAGTTTCAGTTCAGACAGGAAAGAAACATTCTTAAAGAACTCATCTCTTACTTTCCAGGCAGCAGCAACTGCAGGAAAGTAACCTATACGATCATCCGGGTTCAGTTTTGAACTCGCATCACTCCGGATAGAGGCAGTGAGCAGGTATTTATCATGGAACGTAAAGTTTACACGACCGAGATAGGATTCCAGGCGGAATTCTGCTTCGTCATCCGGGAAATTAGGTGTGCTATTCGGAACCAGTGAACCATCTTGTCCGTAAGCAGCAAAATTATTCGTGTTAGTGCGGAAAGCCTGGTAGCTATGCCCTACTAATACATCGATCTTACTGCGGATGCTTTTTAATTCTTTAGTATAGAATAACTGTACATCTGCCAGTGTATTGGTTTTCTTTTGTTCGTAATGAACGAACCGTCCTCTTGTTTTATAATTCGTCGCAGATGTGGAATCAATATTATCATCCCCGCTGCCGCTGGCATAGTCAATACCCAGGTTCACTAACACATGCAGATCAGGGAAGAAATGTAATTTATAATCAAGTTGCACATTGCTGATTATCCTGTTCAGTTTGGATGTATTATCCCGCAGGTTCAGCAAAGCCACCGGGTTGCGGGTGGACAGGTCAATTGGATTACCATCTGCCTGCAGCCATTCATAATAACCACCCCAGTTTTTATTGCCTGAGTAAACCGGTTTGGTAGGGTCAAAAGCAATAGCAGAACCGATAGCACCCTCATCTGCAAAATTGTTTTGTGTCTGGCTGGCTTTGGCTGATAAATTCACAGACAAGTGGTCCTTAAAGAACTTGGGAGAGAGGTTCAATGCAGTTGACAACCTGGTGAAATTATTGGTCTTCAGTATACCATCCTGGTTCAGGTAACCGAGAGATAACCTGAACGGCATATTGGCCACACTGCCGCTTGCACTGATCGTATTATCTATACCAATCGCAGACTGGTATATCTCATCCTGCCAGTTCGTATTGGCAGTACCCAAAAGATTCTTGTAGGTATTATTTCCCGTTGCTGCTGCATCGGCATTGATAATACTCCTGATCTCATCACCGGAAAATACATCTACTTTTTTACCAATCACTCCCACAGAGAACTGGTTATTATAGTTGAATTTCAGCTTACCCTTCACACCCTTCTTGGTGGTAATGATCAGCACTCCGTTAGAAGCTCTCGAACCGTATAAAGCGGTGGCAGAAGCATCCTTCAGAACACTCATGGATTCAATATCATTAGGGTTAATGGTGTTTAACAGGTTGGCAGAACCAGCAATACCGTTTCCTTCCACCGGAACTCCATCAATAACGATCAGCGGATCATTGCTGGCATTCAGGGAAGCCCCACCGCGGATACGGATACGGCTGCCACCACCTGCGGAACCACCACCGGTGGTAATCTGCAAACCGGCTACTTTTCCCTGCAGCAACTGTTCAGGAGAGTTAATATTTCCTTTTTGGAAATCTTTGGAAGAAACGGAAGTAACAGAACCAGTCAGGTCTGTCTTGCGGCGGGTACCATAAGCCACCACCACGATCTCTCCCAATGCAGCATTATTAACCACCAGGGAAACATTCACTGTTGTTTTCCCCTCAATAGATACCTCCTGGGTGGTATACCCCACAGAAGAAAACACCAGCGTTGTAGCTGAAGCCGGTACACTGACACTGAAGGAACCATCTGCTGTTGTGGATGATCCTTTGGTAGTTCCCTTAACGGATACAGTTACACCAGCCACTCCTGCACCATCCTTGGTGTCAGTGACTTTACCTGTGATAACTTTGTCCTGGGAATAAGAAATTAGAGAGAGCAAAAGCACTGTGCACAGCACAACCGCTTTGAGCAAGTTTCTGCATGACATAAGCAATCATTAAGAGTTTAGCAATTCGATTCTTCTAACTACACATTGTGTATTTAGAACACAATGTTAACACTTTTTTGATTCTTTCAAAAATTATTTCAGGACTACTGAGGAAAATCATGCCCGGCTAAACCTGCACTGGCAGCGAGTTTAAGGAAGATCAGCCCTCAAGAACAAAAGATTAGACAAACCAGGGACCTGTTTCCGCGGCTCAAAAAACGGGAAAAGAAGTCCTGAAAGAACAGCTTTTCAGCCCGGGGACAGGATGCTGCTGAGTTGATCATACCGAAAATTATCAACTGCAATCGTTTGGGGCATACGATTGAATTAATAATACAGCATCTTTAATATCATTTGCTAACGAAAACTGCTTGTATGTTCCTGAGAATATTCATTTTCCCGGTTCTGTTTTTTATTTCCCTCCAGGGCATTGCTCAAATTGATCCCTGGAAAATCAACACCAGTTCCATCAAACAGTCTGACTATTACGGGGTAACGGTCGCCAACGGTATGCTGGGTATCGTTTCTTCACCCGAGCCGTTTAAAGTAAAGGATGTGGTACTCGCTGGTGCATATGATCTGTATGGAAGGGGAAGGGTAAGTAATTTTCTCCGCAGCTTCAATTTACTCAATATGTACCTCGAAATTGATGGCCGCAGGATCAGTACGAATGATGCACAAAACATGAAACAGGAACTGGATATGAAACAAGCCAGTTTCAATACGCAATTCGATCATGGTGATAAAGCCAGTGTCAGCTATACTTATTATTCATTACGCCATCTTCCGTTCACCGTATTAATGGACGTCAGTATTACTGCCAAAAAAGATATTACCATCACCGGTGCCAGTGTAATGGAAGCCCCGGATGCACTAAAAGATGTACAGAATTATTATAACGAGATTGACCGGCCACATGTGGTGATCAGTTTACTGACTTCTTCCGCTAAAAGCCCAACAGGTAAATTACTCATGTGTGCTTCCAATACTTTTTTGTTCAGTGAAGAGCATGGTCATGAACCAAGAGTGATCCATGAAATGTGGGATAACAATATGCACCTGATGAAATTCTCCAAAAAGATCAAAGCAGGAGAAACCTATCGTTTCTCCATTGCCGGTACATCCATTACTTCTGCCCATCATGATGATCCGTTGAATGAAGCTGAACGTTCCGCCATCTTTGCCAAACTGGAAGGAAGAGAACGGCTGCTCAGCTTTCATCAAAAAGCATGGGATGAATTATGGAAAAGCGATATCAAAATAGAAGGCGATGACCAGGCACAGCAGGACATACACAGTATGCTCTATCATTTATATTCCTTTACAAGGGAAGGAACATCTCTATCACCTTCTCCAATGGGTTTAAGCGGGTTGGGATATAACGGGCATGTTTTCTGGGATACAGAATTATGGATGTATCCAGCTATACTTGCTTTACATCCTGAGTTGGCAAAAAGTATGATCGAATACCGCTACCAGCGGCTGGAAGCTGCCAAGCGCAATGCTTTTAGTAAAGGTTATAAAGGGGCGATGTATCCCTGGGAAAGTGCTGAAACGGGTGTGGAAGAAACTCCTGTATGGGCCTTAAGCGGGCCGTTTGAACATCATATCACTGCTTGTGTGGCAATTGCAGCCTGGAATTATTACTGCGTAACGCAGGATAAAAACTGGCTGAAAGAAAAGGGCTGGCCCATCCTGTCTGCCACTGCCGATTTCTGGGCCAGCAGGGTGGAAAGAAACGGGCCCGGTCATTATGATATAAAGAATGTGGTGGCTGCAGATGAATGGGCAGAGAATGTTGACAATAATGCATTCACCAACGCTGCGGCTAAAGCTAATCTTCAATTTGCCACCGAAGCTGCAAAAATTCTTGGTCTTGTACCCACGGCAGACTGGATGAATGTGGCTATGAATATCCCTGTTTTAAAGTTTCCTGACGGAGTGACGAGGGAACATGCAACATATAAAGGAGAAGGTATCAAGCAAGCTGATGTTAACCTGTTGGCTTACCCGTTAAAAGAGATCACCGATCCTAAACAGATCCGGAAAGACCTGGAGTATTACGAAACCCGGGTACCTGACGAAGGAACCCCGGCCATGACACAAGCGGTATTTACAACTTTATATGCCCGGTTAGGTGATGCTGATAAAGCTTACCATTGGTTCAAAGAGGCATACCTGCCTAACCTTAATCCGCCTTTCCGGGTGATCGCTGAGACGAAAGGCGGTACTAATCCCTATTTTGCCACTGGTGCAGGAGGGGTGTTACAAAGTGTGCTGATGGGATTTGGGGGATTGGAAATCACTCCGAAAGGAATCATCCAGGTAAAATCAGTATTACCAAAGCACTGGAAAAGCCTTACCATTACAGGGGTTGGGCCTGAAAAAAAATCCTATATTGTGAAATAATCTAACGGGACGATTCACTGCTTTGAGAAAGATAATTGCCATATTATTAATCTTCATTCTTCTCTTCAACATCGGGGGTTACAGGATTGTTATTGCTCTTATGCAGGACAGGGCCGACCAGCAACTGGAAACTTTGCTGGATAACAGTGAATATGATGAGTCCCAACTGGTGGAGATCAAAGTGGCGATGAATATGCCTTACCAGCAACGCTTCACAGAATATGAAAGACATTATGGCGAAATTGAAATAGACGGTGTTGCTTATACCTATGTGAAAAAGAAGATAGAAGGCGATGTGGTTACTTTTAAGTGCATTGCCAACCAGTCGAAGCAGCAGTTGAAGGATATGAACCATAATATCACTAAAAGTAATAGCGCTGCGAATGAGAACCAGCCAGGCCCTGGCAAACAACAACCCGTTTCTTTTGCAAAAAAAATACTCAGTGAGTACGATGATCAGTTTTTGTTTGCATTACCCAAAAGCGAAACTGATCCGTCAATAGCTCATATTGCCAGCTATCAATTCAATATACCCTCTTTCTTAGTACGGGTTCCCCATCAGCCACCCAAATGCTGATGATGCTACACTTTAGTTGCTGATCCGGATTCCATTTTTATTTACCAATAGATTTTAATTTATGCGAATAGCATTAATGGCTGTTGCTGCATTGATTTTTGTAAGTGCCTGCAATAACAAGAAGAATGACAATTATAAGAAGATTACCAGCGACCCTTATTTATATGCCAGGACGGTGAAGGAGCTCAATAACGTGGTGATGCAAAATAACTTTCCACCCATTATTGCTTCCAGGAATTACCTGTATGCTAATATTGCAGCTTATGAAGTAATTGCTGCCGGCAACCCTTCACAATACCAGTCACTCGCCGGGCAATTGCATGAACTGGCTGCTGTTCCTGCGGCAGATACCACAAAAGAGATTGATTTCAACTTTGCCGCCATACTGGCTTTTTGCAAACTCGGCGAAGCCGTTACTTTCCCGGAAGGAAGTATGCAGGAGTATGTAGACAGCCTGAAAACACTGGTAAAGGATAATGGAATGCCGGCTGATGTATTTAATAATACAGTGGCCTATGCAGACGAAGTGGGTAAAGCCGTTCTTGCCTGGAGCAAGAAGGATAATTATGCCCAGACAAGAACAGCACCTAAGTACACGGTGATAGACACCCCGGGCAGGTGGATTCCTACACCCCCTTCTTATACCCAGGCTTTGGAACCACACTGGAGAGAGATCAGGACCATGGTGATGGACAGCGCTAATATGTTTACCCCGCCACCACCGCCTGTATTTAATATGACCGATAAAAAAAGTAAATATTACCAGGAAGTGATGGCGGTAAAAAATGCAGGAGATAGTTTAACAGATGAACAAAAACATATCGCCGAATTCTGGGATGACCTGGGTACCAAACTAAATGTCGCAGGACATGTGATGTTTGTATCCAAGAAGTTTTCTCCAACGGGTCACTGGATGAATATTGTGGGTATCGCTTCACAAACAGCGAAAGCAGATTTTTCCACTACGGTATACGCTTATACAAAAACAGCTATTGCCATGTTTGATGCCTTTATTCAATGCTGGGATGAAAAATTCAGGAGTAATGCCGTTCGCCCTGAAACGGTTATCAATAAATATATTGATGCCAACTGGGCACCTTACCTGCAAACACCACCTTTCCCGGAATACACTTGCGGGCACAGCACGGTTTCATCCGCAGCAGCAGAAGCATTGACCAGCGTATTTGGCGACAACTTCGCTTACACCGATACATCAGAACTGGAGTTTGGTATTAAAAACCGTTCCTTCACTTCCTTCCGCCAGGCTGCACAAGAAAATAACTGGGCCCGTTTTTACGGAGGAATTCATTTCCATAATTCCTGCCTGGTCAGTACAGAATATGGAAGAAAAGTCGGAGAGCTGGTGAACCAGCGGCTCCGTATGAAAAAATAATTGATCACGAAAACCAACGATTTTACAATGAAGTATTTATATATCTCATTAGTTACGGCATGTATTGCTTTAGCTGATTCCAAAGCTTTAGCCCAGACAGATATTGATGGCATTATGATGGAGAAAAATGCCTTTTGTGTGGGTCCCATGTTTGGCTACAGCAGCTGGACCAACTATTGGGAAGGCACCTTAAAAAGAGAAAACCTGAACCTGGGAAAAGTTTCCACCACTATGTACAGTATCATGGGCAATTATGGTATTACGAGCAAGCTGAATGTGATGTTTGGCCTGCCCTATGTAAAAACAAAAGCATCTGCCGGTCAGCTAAAAGGCCTGAAAGGCATCCAGGATCTTTCCTTTTGGATAAAATGGAAAGCTTACAGTAAAAAGATCGGGCAGGGTCGTTTATCCTTATTCGCCATTGGCGGTTATTCATTACCCGCATCTGATTATACAGCTGATTTTTTGCCTATGTCCATCGGTTTAGAGAGTAAAACCCTTTCTATCCGGGGCATGGCCGATTACCAGTTTGGAAAATGGTTTGCCACTTTATCGGGTACTTACGTAAGAAGAAGCAATATTGAAATTGACCGTACGGCCTATTACACTACAGAAATGCATTACAGCAATGAAGTAAAAATGCCGGATGCTGCCGCCTTCAATTTCAGGGCTGGATACCGGGATAAAGGCGCTTATGCCGAAGCGGTGATTGATAACTGGACCACCCTGGGAGGTTTTGATATCACCCGGAACAATATGCCCTTTCCAAGCAATGAAATGAATGCAACAAGGATCGGTTTCAATTTTAAATACCCCATGCCATTTAAACCTAACCTTTCTGTGACCGGTAACTTCTTTACCACCATTGCAGGGAGAAATATGGGACAGGCTAACAGTATCAATGCAGGAATTTTCTATGTGCTTGATTTCTCCAAAAAAGTAAAAACCGGTTCTGATAATTCTAAAAAGTAATGACCATGAAAAAAATAACCTTACTATATATCACTTTTTCCTTATTACTATTCCACTCCTGTTCAAAAGATATTACTGAAAGTAATCTTCAGTTCCCGGCATTACAACCGGCTAATAACGATATCAACGGGGGCACCTGGCTGCCCATTCTGTTGACTGGCCCTGCTGAATTTGCTGTAGCAGCTCCGATTGCCACCACAGCACCAGATTATATTGCCCAGGTGAATGAAATCAAAAGCTTCCAGGCCAATATCACAAAAGAAGAAAAAAGATCAGTTAACTATTGGAGTGCGGGTGCTATTCTTCGCTGGAACGAGATCATGAGAGAACTGGTGGCATTGCATAATTTACCGCCTTACCAGAATGCCGACGGTACTTATCCTTTTCCCAGTGCTAATAACCCTTTAGCATATCCCCAGTTCCCTTTTGCTAATCCTCCCTATGCAGCTAGGGCTTATGCCTATGTGGCCGCCGCCCAATATGATGCACTGGTGGCAACCTGGCATTATAAAAATTTATACAACCGTGCTGCTCCCTATACCGTAGACCCAACAGTCAATGCATTGATACCAAAATCAAATCTGCCTTCCTATCCTTCTGAGGATGCGGCTGTAATTGGAGTAACCACCGAGCTATTAAAACTATTATTCCCCGGCGACCAGGAATTCATCCAGCTAAAAGCAGAGGAACATAGAAAAGCAAGGATCATTTCCGGTGCTAATGTCCGTAGTGACCTGGAAGCCGGTGAAGCTTTGGGCAAATTGGTTGCACAAAAATTTGTCACCCGTGCCAGAGGTGACAGGACCGGTGCTGCTATTGGCAACCAAACACTATGGACACAAATGGAGAATGATGCGATCGCCAGAGGAGAAATTCCATGGATCAGCCAGGAATCACCGAAACGTCCGCCCATGCTTCCGTTATTTGGCAGAGTAAGAACCTGGTTATTTGATTCACTGACCATGGTAACCACTATTCGGCCAGCTGCTCCCCCTTCTACTTCCTCTCAACAGTTTAAAGATGAGTTAGCAGAGATCTATAATTTCAGTAAGAACCCAACCCGGGAACAAATACGTATTGCTCATTTCTGGGCAGATGGGTTGAGCACCTACACACCTCCGGGGCACTGGAATGCGATTGCAGCAGAAGATTTTGTCAAGGCCAACTTCAGTGAGATAAGATGGGCCAGGAATATGGCACTCTTGAACATGTCGTTAATGGATGCTGCTACAGCTTGCTGGGATGCAAAATTCGTTTACTTTAATCCACGTCCGTCACAGATGGACCCAAGGATCAAGACAACTACAGGGCTGCCGAATTTCCCTTCTTATATATCTGGGCATTCCACATTTAGCGCAGCAGCAGCTACCATACTCGGTCATATTATTCCATCCCGTGCAGCAGATTATACTGCAATGGCACAAGAAGCCTCAGTATCCCGTATGTACGGTGCCATTCACTACCGCAGTGATTGTGAAAAAGGATTAGAGACCGGTAATAAAGTTGGAGCCTTTGCTATTGCAAGAGCCCGGGTTGACGGAGCTGAATAATTTTTTACAGACTAAGCATTATACGGCGTTGTAAATCTTTACTGACGCCTCTTTTATTAAAACAAATGATTAGAATAAAATAGCACTGCAAAGCGGTTTAAACGCATAATCTTTTTTACAGACAAAGCAAATACGGCGTTGTAATTCTTTACCGACGCCTCTTTTTTCTTCCCGTGCCCCCTAATTAAATTAATAATACTATGCCGCATATTCAACTGGAAGATCACCTGCCGGGCATCACCGGCCTGCTGGAATACCGGAAAGATACGGCAGCTCCTATCCGGGAGCTGACACAGATATTGCTCCGGGGGCCATCGACATTAACGGAGGCTGAAAGAGAGCTGATTGCCACGATTGTTTCACATGGTAATAAATGTACATTTTGCACCACTGCCCACACGGCGGCAGCTGATATTCTGCTAGGGGAAGAAATTACTTCAGCAAAAGTAAAAGCAGATATTGATACAGCGCCTGTAAGTGACAAGATGAAAAAATTATTGGTAATCGCATTGCAAGTACAACAAAGTGGCAAAAGCGTAACTCCTGAAGCGATACAAAAAGCGAAAGATACCGGAGCTACTGATATCGAGATTCATGATACTGTCCTGATAGCAGCCCTGTTTTGTTTGTATAACCGGTATGTGGATGGGCTGGCTACTGTTACGCCATCTGATCCTGCATTCTATAAAGGACTCGGCGAACGTTTAAAGAACAATGGTTATAACCGGCTGCCGCAGGGGTATGATCATTTAAAGAAAAAATAATGGCCAGCACCGAATCAAATGAACAGATAACAGCCTACCACTGGTTGTTATTTGTTATCTGTTTCCTGGGTACTGCTTTTGCAGGTACCACATCCACACTCATGTCTGTTTATCTGCCAGTGGCCGTGAAAGATTTAGCAGGGAATAATAAAGGAAATGAATTCGATACTATCAGCGCCTATATTAATGCGGTTTTTATTTTGGGCGGAGCTTTGGGAGGATTTATTACCGGCATCATCAGTGATAAAGCAGGCAGGAAGAAGGGGGTCATACTCTCTATTGCCTGTTATGGTTTGTTTACTGTTCTAACCGGGTATATGACTCATTGGTGGACTATCGTTGTTTGCCGTTTTTTCAGTGGTTTTGGTTTTGGTGCTGTATTAGTTACCACTACTACACTACTAATAGAAGAGTGGCCTCAAAAGAGCCGTTCTATTTTTATCGGCATTTTATCCATTGCGGTGCCGGTTGGTATCTTTTCAGCCGGTATTATTGATTATTTTATCTCCTCCTGGCGGCAAGCATTCCTGGCTGGTATTATCCCGCTTACTATTGCCATTCTTTCTTGCTGGCTCCTGAAAGAATCCCGGGAATGGAAACAATCCCGGAAGATTGCAATACCCCATTCAAAAAAAGATACAGTTTTCCATTCCAGCCACCGTACCGGTTTAATAACCGGGTCCATCATCTTTGGTACAATGCTGATTGGTTTGTGGGCCATATTTTTATGGTTACCCACCTGGATAGATAGTTTGATTACAACCGGCGATGCGCAAAAAGAAAGGGGTATCAGTATGATGATGCTGGGAATAGGTGGTCTCATCGGTGGTTTTTTCTCCGGCTGGCTGATGAATGCCTGGGGATTACGAAGATCACTGCTCATCTGCTTCCTTACCTGCATTGTCTTGTCACTGATTTTGTTTAAAACCAATACATCTTTCTCGTTCATTATTTACCCGGAAATTGTTTTGCTGGCCCTATCCTTCGGAGCGAGCCAGGGAATACTATCTGTGTATATACCCAATTTATTCCCCACAGCTGTCAGAGCGACTGCTACAGGGTTTTGTTTCAATACGGGCAGAATACTTACTGCCATAGCTGTATTATTTGTAGGTGTACTGGTTACTGAGCTGGGAGGCTATAGTAATTCGCTTTTTATTTTTTCACTTGTCTTTATTATCGGCTTCGCAGCCACTTTTTTTACAAAAGAGAAGGCTAAAACAGATCATTAAAGAAAAAGAGATGGCATATATACAAATTAACAAAGCAATTCCCGGTATAAGAAGCCTGGTACTATTCAGGCCGGAAACAGGTAAGCCTTTGTACCACCTGGCTCAGGTATTATTACGGGGATCTTCTTCACTACCAAAATCAACAACCTTATATGGCACATATTCAATTACCTGAAGGGTTACCCGGCATCAGGGGGCCAATGGCTTTTCGGCCGGAGACAGCAAAACCCATGAATGAGCTAGCAGAAATCCTGTTGCGGGGTGATGATAATACATTAACCCGTGGTGAAAGAGAACTGATTGGCACTTATGTTTCCTCCCTCAATGATTGCTTCTTTTGCCAAAATGTTCATGGAGCACTGGCACAACATTATATGCAATGTGATATGCAATTTATTGACAGTATTAAAAGCGGCTTTCATGCTGTTTCTATCTCTGGAAAATTGAAATGTTTACTGGCCATTGCAGGTAGTGTACAAAAAAATGGCAAGGCGGTAACCCCGGAACAGGTTGCTGAAGCAAAAGCAGCAGGGGCTACAGACAGAGAAATTCACGATACTGTTTTAATAGCCGCAGCCTTCTGCATGTTTAACCGCTACGTAGACGGATTGGCAACCTGGGCTCCTGCTGACAGGCAGCTATACGTGGAACGGGCCAAAATGAGAGCAGAAGAAGGATATTTGAATTTTGACCTGTATAAATAAAATAATAAGTATGAAAAAACTATTTTGGCTTGGAAGCATCTGTTTAATTGTCTTTGAAGTACTGAATGTTTATTTCATAATGCCCATGCCGGGCAGCCAGCAGATGAACAGTATTGATACTGCTTATTTTCTATACCAATGGCGCTGGTTATTCCGTGGGTTATTCGGGCTCATGATCATAGCCGGGCTTTTCAAATCACAATGGAAAAGAAAATGGATACTTGTATTCCCTCTTGTATTGATCGGGGCTGTAGCATATATGACCAATTTTAAAATGGCTGCTGATGCTATGTTCAGGCAACCACAACAGTTATTACTGGCTGATGCCGGTATGAATAAAGTGGATACCGCCCGCCTCGTGATAGGAATTGTTATCAATGGACAGGCAAAAGCTTATCCCATACAATTCCTGGGCTATCATCACCATGTACAGGATATCGTAGGCGATAAAGCTGTACTTGTCACTTATTGCACCGTCTGCAGAACCGGCCGGGTGTATGAGCCATTCGTGAATGGCAAAAAGGAAAGCTTCCGGCTCGTGGGAATGGATCATTTTAATGCTATGCTGGAAGATGCTACCACTAAAAGCTGGTGGAGACAAGCCACCGGGGAAGCAATTACCGGGAAACTGAAAGGTCAAAAGCTGCCGGAATTATTAAGTATGCAAACATCCCTGGCCAGTTGGTTGCAATTATACCCGGCCTCACTTATTATGCAGGCTGATCCGGCATTTGTAAAAACCTATGACAGCACGATGAAATTTGAAAGTGGTACCAGTAAAAACAAATTAACAGGAACGGATAGTCTTTCCTGGAAAGATAAATCATGGGTGGTGGGTGTTAAGGCAGGCGATGCAACAAAAGCATACAACTGGAATGAATTAAAAACAAAACGGCTGATTGCAGATCAAATTGGTGAGAAGCCTATACTGCTGGTGCTGGCCGGAGATAATAAAAGTTTCTTTGCCTTTGAACGGCCGGATCACACAAACGCTTTTTTTCTTAATAAAGACACATTAGTATATAAAAATCATTTCTTCAGAATTGATGGCAAAGGCATTGATACTTCGTTTTCACTGAAACAACTGCCCTCTTACCAGGAATTCTGGCACAGCTGGCAAACTTTTAACCCGGGAACCACAAAATTCTGAGCTGGAACATCTGGTAGGGAAAAATATTATCTTTAGCTGCCTTTTGAACGATTGCAAAAAACCGACGAATGCAGCAAAGCACACTGAAAAAATTATCTGAAGTTCTTGGTATCAGTATTTCTACCGTTTCCCGTGCCCTGAAAGATCATCCCGATATCTCCGAGAATACAAAATCAAGAGTGAAAGAACTTGCCCTGGCGCTTGAATACGAGCCTAATAATTATGCAGTACAATTAAGAACAAGGCAAAGCAATGTGCTGGGCATCATGGTTCCCAGCATTGATAATTTCTTTTACGACTCCTTTATTGCAGCCGTGGAGGAAGATGCCAGGGTGCATGGTTATTCCGTGATGATCATGCAATCAAGAGATAAAGTACAATTAGAAACATCCAATCTTCATTTATTCCGGAAAAATATGGTAATGGGGCTGTTTGCTTCAGTGTCGATTGAAACAGAAGATATGGCTCCATTTAAAAAACTGGATGACATGAAAGTGCCGGTGGTCTTCTTCGACCGGGTGCCGGAAGAAGACGGCTATCACAAAGTTTGCCTGGCCGATGCAGAAGCAGCCCGGATAGCCGCAGAAGCCATTATCGAAAAAAAGAAGAAACGGGTATTGGCCTTATTTGGTCACCCCCACCTGAGTATAACAAGGATCCGGTGTGCCACTTTCCAGGAAACCTTTGCCAAGCAGGCGCCTAAAACAAAGATCAGCATTGAGTACCCGGAAGGAATTGCAGAATCAAAAAGAGTGGCCCTGGAAGCGCTGAAAGGAAAGCAACGACCGGATACGATCTTTTGTATGGGCGACCTGATCTTAATCGGCGTGATGTACGCCATTCATAAACTGCAACTGAAAGTACCGGAAGATATTGCCGTAATAAGTATCAGTAATGGCCTTATTCCCACGATGTATGATCCGAAGATCACTTATGTTGAGACCAATGGATTTAAGTTGGGCAAACTGGCTTTTGCACAAATGCTGACCTCCCTCCGCGGCGATAGCGTTCCGCAGGAAGTAAGACTGGAATCTATACTGGTGGAAGGCGGCTCTCTCTAAGGCTGGTCCTGGCTTTTAGTTCACAAAACCTCCGTTTTTTACACCGCAAACGTTATAGTTTCGGGGGGCTTACTTGTTGTTGTTTTGAGGTAGCTTATTTTACTACCAAACGATTGCCACATGTCCTCCTTTAAGATCAAACTATCACTTTTCCTGAACTATTTTGTCTTCGCCATCCTGCTGAATAGTGTAGGCACTGTCATCCTGCAGGTGCAAAATAATTTCGGTATCTCAAAAGGATCGGCCAGTATTTTGGAAGCCTTCAAAGATCTGAGTATAGCTATTACTTCTTTCCTGGTGGCATCTTATATCGTTAGAATCGGGTATAAAAGAGCGATGCAGATTGCATTGATGCTGGTTACAATAATGTGCTCCCTGATGCCTTCCGCCGGAAGCTTCCTGATGACAAAACTTTTATTTGCAACTGTTGGAATCAGCTTTGCCCTGATCAAAGTAAGTGTCTTTGCCACACTCGGCATCATCACGAAAGACAAAAAAGAACACCTGAGCCTGATGAGTTTTCTCGAATCATTCTTTATGATCGGGGTGCTGGCCGGTTATTTCATTTTTGGGGCTTTTGTAGATAATGATAATCCCCAGTCCACTGCCTGGTTCAATGTTTATTATATACTGGCTGGGATGTCCTTGTTGGCATTTCTATTATTATCCTCCACCCAACTCGATGAATCTTCCGTAAAAAAAGCCGAACAGGAAGAATCAAAAACACTGGGGGATGATTTCCTCGGTATGCTGAAACTCATTATTCTTCCTTTAGTGATCGTTTTTATTTTCTGCGCCTTCTTTTATGTATTGATTGAACAAAGCATTATGAGCTGGCTGCCTACTTTCAATAAAGATGTATTACAATTATCAACCAGCCTTAGTATCCAGATGGCAAGTATACTATCTGCATCTATAGCACTGGGCAGATTCCTTGCAGGCATATTATTAAAGAAGTTTGATTGGCTCTTTGTCCTAAGCGGCTGCCTGCTCCTAGCCGCTGTCCTTGTGATCATCACCGTTCCGCTCACAAAAAATATTTCAGCTTCACCTGTTACAACACTTAGTGATATTCCTTTGGTGGCATATGCTTTCCCACTGATCGGTCTATTCCTGGCACCTGTTTATCCTGCCATCAATTCGGTCATTCTTAGTAATCTTCCTGCACATAAACATGGTTCCATGTCCGGGCTGATCGTTGTATTCTCTGCTTTGGGGGGCACAACAGGTTCAATTATCACCGGGCATATTTTCGGGGCATATGGAGGGCAAACAGCTTTCTATTTCTCACTGATCCCGATTGCTGTTCTTATTATTTTACTTTTTATCTTCAAGAAAATACAACCTAAGTCAGCACCAGCAACTTCCCAACATTAATTTACCGGAAAATGACGCTTACGATGTATCCGCTATTTGAAGATGTGCAGCTGCAACAGGTATTCCCCGATGGAAAAACATTTGTGGATTGCCTGCCAAAGTGCGACCTGGAAATAATCAATGCTGCGTATTTATCCCAAAAAAAAGAGGCCGGGTTTGATCTGAAAGCATTTGTACTGCGGTATTTTGAACTGCCTGTTCCGCATTCCACCCACTACAGCAGTGATACCAGCAAAACAGTAGAAGAGAATATTGAAGCACTCTGGCCGGTGCTGACCAGGAAGCCGGATAAAGAAGCCGGATCACTCATCGCCCTTCCCTATCCTTATATCGTTCCCGGTGGCCGCTTTGGTGAGATCTATTATTGGGACAGCTATTTTACCATGCTGGGTTTAAAAGCCTCGGGTAAAAAGGAGATGATCGAAAACATGGTGAAGAATTTTTCTTACCTCATCGGCACACTGGGCTATATTCCCAATGGCAACCGGCAGTATTTCATCGGCCGTTCGCAACCTCCTTTTTATTCGCTGATGGTAAGACTGCTGGCAGATATGAAGGGGAACATTATATTGACTGATTATTTACCACAACTGGAAAAGGAATATCATTTCTGGATGAAAGGAACTGATGAACTGACTGGCAGCAAGCCTTCTGCTTATCATGTTGCCAGGATGAACAATGGAGATATCCTGAACCGTTATTGGGATAACAATGATACCGCCCGCCCGGAATCATACCGGGAGGATGTGGAACTGGCACACCGGTCTGAACAAGAAGCCGCAAAAATCTTTCGTCATTTGCGAGCCGGTGCAGAATCGGGCTGGGATTTTAGCTGCCGCTGGTTCAAAGAAGAGAACCTGTTTTCATCAATACATACTACGGATATCATTCCTGTTGACCTGAATTGCCTTTTATTTCATCTGGAGCAAATACTGGCAGATGCCTTTTCGTTAAAAGAGGAACATGCATCAGCAAAACAGTTCCGAAGTCTGGCCGAAAAAAGAAAAAAGGCCATTCAGCATTTTTGCTGGAACCCCGATGCCGGTTTTTATTTTGATTATGATTTTGCAGTTGGTAAACAAAAAACCTGTTATTCATTGGCGGGTGTTACACCGCTTTTTTTAAAAATAGCCACACAGCAACAGGCAGATGCAGTAGCAGCAATTATAAAAGAGAAATTCCTGCAGGCGGGAGGGCTGACCAGTACATTAGTAACAACCGGGCAGCAATGGGATGCCCCGAATGGATGGGCTCCTCTCCACTGGATGACAATAACAGGTCTTGAAAATTATGGACATACTGTGCTTGCTAAAGAAATAGCTGAGCGATGGATCAAATTAAACACGGCCGTTTTCAAACGAACCGGTAAACTGATGGAAAAATACAATGTAGTTGATACCCACCTTGAAGCTGGTGGCGGTGAATACGAAGGGCAGGATGGCTTCGGCTGGACCAATGGTGTATTACTGGCACTAATTAAAAAATATACAATTTCCTGCTGAAGCTATTTTACTTCCAGCAAAAGAAACTGGTAAGGCTCCAGCACCAGGTACTCATGATCATGCCCAACTAATAATTCTTTATCCTGCCAGTGATCATACAAAGTAGTGGGGCCTGCACCATGTTGTTTGAAAGCAAACCAGGTAAGGTAGGAGTGTTTATCCCGGAAATTAAAAAGGCAATAAAATTTCTGATCCTCAAACGTACGGAGGTAACCGGCAACATGAATATTATGAGGGGTTAACCAGGTAAGATTCTTATAATCCCCTACTGCAAATATTTGTTTTCGTATTTCAATCAGCTTCCGGGTGCCGGAAAATACTTTCTGTTCTATGGTTCCTGCTTCATTCCTTTTTTGATTCTTATCCCAGTCAATCACAGGGCGGTGCATCCAGCGGTTGTCATAACTTTTGCCGGGATCGTTTAAATAGGAATAATCGTTGGTATACCCAACTTCGTCACCATAAAAAATCATCGGTACACCTCCGAGGAAAAAACTATGCGCCTGCATCAGTAAGATCTTTCTAACAGAAAAATCAATTGCTTCTTCGTTTTGTTGTTCCATGGCTTTTTCCAATCCGCATAAAGAAGCCAGCGATCCGCTGATGCGGGCATCATTTGTTTTGGGATTTACGGAGAACAATGCTCCCTTGGCAGGAGAATCATAATAATACCCGGCATAATAATCTTTCAAAAAACGGCGGTGCTCGAAAGGTTCAAACCCGGCATTACGGATCATGTAATCATCATAGCCCAAACCAATATCATCATGGCAACGGGTGTAAGTGATCCAGGATGTTCCATAGGGTTTTTGTAATATCTCATGCTGCGCTGCCAGCATAACCCGTATATCCGCAGTAGCCAAAGCATCCCATTGCAAGGCCATATGCGTGGCATTATAAGCAAAATCACATTCCTTAGCTGTATATAAACCGGTACCAAAATATTTCATGATCTCTTTGGGTGCCACGATGGCTTCGCCTAACAATGCCATACCCGGTGCCGCCACTTGTACAGATTGCTTGATGAGCCGCAATAAACTATGTGCCTGCGGTAAATTCTGGCAGGTGGTGCCCAACTGTTTCCAGATAAAAGCAGGTGCATCAATACGGAGTATATCTACCCCCAGGTTCGCATAGAAAAAGATGGTATCGAGCATTTCCAAGAAGACGGCCGGGTTGGTATAGTTCAGGTCCCACTGGTAATGATGAAAAACGGTCATTACCCATTTTTTCATCTCTTCATTCCAGGTAAAACTTCCGGGAGAACTCTCCGGGAATATTTCGGGCATCGTACGTTCAAACTGATCAGGTAAATTCCGGTCCGGATAAGTATAGAAGTAATCCTGGTATTTTTTTTCTCCTGCTTTGGCTTTTTTTGCCCATTCGTGATGATGAGACGTATGATTGAGAACAATATCCAGCATCAGGTACATGCCTTCCTTTTGCATTTTCTCCTGCAGTTGCTGAAGCTCTTTCAATGTACCAAATCGTTTATCCACTTTTCTGAAATCTGAAACAGCATACCCGCCATCACTTTCTCCTTCCGGGCTTTCAAACACCGGCATCAGGTGGAGAAAATTAACGCCCAGTTCTTTAAAATAATCCAGCTTATTACCTAGGTTTCTTAAATCGCCGCAAAATCGATCCACATATAGACTCATTCCGGTTATTTCATTGCTCAGGAACCAGTTTCCCTTTGTTTCCTTTTCTTCATCACGTTCTTTAAGTATGGCTGGCCTGCGGGTATAAGACCCTGCGATCAGGTTAATCAGCTGGTTAAAAAAATCTTCCTGTTGCGGGTGCTTTCCGTATATCTCCTGAAAAAGTGCATCAATAGCAGTAGCATTGGCAATGAACCGGGTAAAAAATAAATTATCCCTTCCGGCGATATCTATTTTTTGCTGCTGGATAGCCTGGTTGATCTGCTGATGTAAGGAATGGTTATACACTTCGTTTCTATTTAAATATATCGCTGCTCAGGTGCCTGAATGCTTCCATAGCACCAAGGTATTCACAGGTTCTTGCCCCGGCTTTGTTTCCATTGTGAATGATGCTTTTCCAATTTTCCTCCGGCAATGATCGCATTTCTGCGACTGTTGTTTGATTGAGCTGGTACAATAAAGCTCCGACAAAAGCGTCCCCGGCACCGGTTGTATCAACCGGTTTAACGGGGATACTGTCAATGATCATTGTCTTTCCATTAATGCCCAGCATCGTTCCCTCCTTTCCAAGAGTGATAGCAAATACAGCCTTTGTTTTTTCCAGCAACATCGCTGCTGCATCTGCCAGGCTGCTGCAGCCGGTGATCAGTAATGCTTCTTCATCGCTGACTTTGAAGAAGTGACAGGCACCCAAAAAATTCCAGGACTGATCGATGAAAGATTGCGTATCCTGTTTGAAAAGTAAATGACGATAATTTGGGTCAAAACTGATAAAGATATCCTGTTGCAATGCTTTTTGCAATAACGCCTGGTAAGCCTGTTGCAATGGTCCGGGCAGGAAACCGGTAGCTGAACCAAAGTGAATAATTGAAAAATCTTCCAGGTTAATATTTTCTACTTCCTGTTTGGTCAGTTGTCCATCTGCACCGCGGTTAAAATAAAAATCCCGCTCCCCGTTTTCCATCAGCGATACAAAGGCAAAAGTGGTAAAATGCTGTTCGTCCTCAATTACCCATTTAGTAGAAACTCCAAATGATTGCATGACTTCAATAAGGTGCTTACCAAAAGGATCAGTACCCACTTTGGCCGAAAGCTCCACTTTTCCTCCTAAGGCAGCAATTGCAGCAGCCACATTCGTTGGAGCACCCCCGGCTTTCTTTAAAAAATTCTCCCCTTCCGATAAAGACTTTCCTTTATCAGTACAGATCATATCAATGAGGGCTTCACCAATGCAGAGTATTTTTTTCATACCTATCCTATTAATGACCCGGAGGTGCTGCCGGTAATACAATATCGCCAACAGGTTTTTTAAATTTGATCAGTGTCGTAAATAATGCCGCTATCAATAATAATATTCCTGCAAACAAAATGGCCTTCCCGGAATCATTATTAAAAAAATGCTTCAGGATATAACCAAAGGTCATAGTTTGTATCAGCATTGGTATTACGATCATCATATTGATAATACCCATATAGACACCATATCTTTCTTTTGGAATCTGGCTCACCACCATCAGGTAGGGAATTCCCATCATACTGGCCCACCCGATACCAAAACCAGAAATAGCAACATACAACAATGCCTGATTTTCAATAAAAGGAAATGCAATAAAACCAAGGCCGGCAATAACCAGGCAAACAAAATGAACCCACTTGGGACTGTATTTTTTAGCAAACCCGACCAGGGCAAAAGCGGTAAGAAAAGTAATAATATTATACCAGCCATTCACAGAACCGGCCAGGCTCACTGCTTTTTCGTACAATTCCTTATTATCAGGAGTTGTATCATACACCGACTTAGCAATACTTTTGGAGCTGTTCTGCCAATAACAGAACAACGCATACCATTGGAATAAGTATACCAGTGCCAGTTGCCACATTATTTTAGGCATATCCTTTATGGCAGCAATAACATCTATAAAAGGACTGAAGACGTTCAGTGGCTTTGATTTTATTTCTTTCAACTCTTCATCCGTTGGTGGAATTTCCGGGGTTGTTTTCATACTCCACCAAACAGACCCGATTGAACAAACGGCACCCAGCATGAAGGAGGCAAATACCCAGTTTGGAATTTTACCGGTATATCCTACAATGATCATCGGAAAAAGAAACAAAGAAAAATTAGCCAATGTTTGTCCAAACCCGGTAAAAAAACTTTGTGCCTGGAAACCGACCGGCTGCTGGCTTACGTCCAGTTTATCTGCTACGAAAGCCCTGTAGGGTTCCATAGCTGTATTATTTCCCGCATCCAATATCCACAATAACCCAGCGGCCATCCATAGTTCAGAACTGAATGGGAAAAGAAATAAGGCAATGCTGCACATCATCGCACCGATGAAAAAGAAAGGTTTCCTTCTTCCAAATTTCGGGTGCCAGGTCTTATCACTCAAAGCCCCGATGATCGGTTGAACAAGTAACCCGGTTAACGGGCCGGCGAGATTCAGCCATGGAATTTCATCCGGTTTGGCTCCCAGGAAATCATAAATAGGGTTAACTGCACTTTGCTGAAGCCCAAAGCTGTATTGGATACCAAAAAAACCCACATTCATATTGATGATCTGCCAGAAGCTTAACCGTGGCTTGGACAAAGACATAAGCAATCGTTTGAACAGGTAAAATACTAAAAACAGTATGGTTTCTTTCCAGGAAAGTGACCGCTTCGGGGCGTTGCAAACGTTTGTTGTTGGGAAAAACAATCGCTTTTTCCCGGTTCATTCAGGTCAAAAATTTTCCCTTCCAATTCCCCCAATTATATATTTTGCAGCACTAAAAACAGGTCACAAGATGAAAAGAAAGGTTGTTACAGGTATAGTATTGCTCTTTATTTCCTTTTTCTTGTTCTATATCTTTTTCTTCCAGGTCGAATTTCAAAAAACGATCCATTTGCCTTTACCTACTTTAACTGTAACAGAACAATTCAAAAACCCGGAAAACCTTCAAAAATGGTTTGCTCCTTTTAGCAACGGGGGCCCTGTTTCGATTGACTCTGCCCTTAAAAAAATAAGTAATGGTGACTATGGGCTTCAAATTAAGGACCAGACCCTGTACAGCTCCTTGCTTACTTATTCCACTACTAAAAAAGAAATACAATTCATTTTATCCGCTTTGCCGGACACCACCAAAAACAGCATCACCTCACTTTCTATTATATACAAAAGCAGCTATTTTAAAAAATGGTTTGGTAAGGATGCCCTCACTAAAAACACATTGACCAGTTTCAATAATTTCCACGACTATATTGAAGACTCCAAAAGAGTATATGGCTACGAGATAAAACCCGTACAGGTGGTTGATACATTATTTCTTTTTGAAAGAAGAACCGTTCCCCTGGCTGACAAAAGACAGGCAATGAAGTCAATTTTTGAAAATTTAATGGCCTATGCTGCTGAAAACGGTATGGGTTATACCGGCAATCGTATTTTTTACTCCTTAAAAACCGGGGATAATATTACACTATTCGCCAGCATTGGGATTACCCGTGAAATTACAATACCCGAAAATGCATCAGTTGAAGTTAAAAGGATGCCGTTCGAAAAAAAATTACTGGAAGCTACATACCAGGGGCCCTTTGGTGAATCCGGTAAGGTATTCACTGCATTAGAAAAATTCATAACCGATCATTACTTAGCTACAATGGGAATACCTTATCAAAAATTTATTACAGACGGGTATGATTTTGCAGATGACCAGGTTGTGCAGATGAAAGTGTATTACCCTATACTATAATCACTTCGTACTGATTACTCTGAGGCTATCATTGTTTTTTGCCACAATAAAAGCATCCCTGTTTGTAGCCAACCGGATCTTTTTTAAATGCCGTATTTCTCCCTTTATCTGGATTCCATTTAGTTCTTCATATTTGAAAACTCCTTTCCCTTTGTTTATTAACACTGATCCAAAATCAGCATCATCTCTTCCCAGTTGAATATTATTTGCATAATAATTACCTCCCAGAATAATATCCGGTAAATTATCTTTATTAATATCTGACATAGCCGCTGTTTTATATGGAGTCAGTTGTGCTTCCCATGGTAAGGAGAGCACTTCAAAATTCAATTTGCCATCATTGACCAAAACTGCATTTGAAAAATAGTCGGCCGAAAATAAATCGGCCTTATTTAACTTATCTGCGCCGAATATTTCTTTTAGCGGAGTCCTGGCAAAATCCTTTGCATATAAAAATTTCTTTTTTATCTCCGGCAGCTGTTTTTCAAGGTCAGATTTATTAGTAAATGGCAGTTCTTTATTATCCAGGTAGTAAGTGAGCACCTGTTCTTTTTTTCCATTACCATCAAAATCATAAAAATACATCCGCACCGGCTGATCTTTGCCCGCTATCAGCCGGCTATTCAAACCCTGGTTCCCGGCAATAAAATCTATGTCACCATCATTATCCACATCAAAGGGTAAAATAAAATTCCACCAGCCTTTTAGTGAAGTAATATATTGCTTTGAAAAGGAGTCCTTATTATTAAGATAGACAGATATTCCATCCCATTCCATTGCCAGTACCAGGTCTTTTCTTCCATCTTTATTAAGATCAATCCAGTTTGCGTCCTTAATAAAGCCGGCTTTTTTCAACCCAGGCGATACTTTATCAGTAACATCATTGAATTTGCCTGTGCCATCATTTTGTAATAAATAAGAATCAGGAATCGTTCCATATTCCCACGGGACTGACCTCCCCCCTATAAACAGATCAATAAACCCGTCTTCATTAAAATCGTCGGCTGTTACTTTAGATGCATTTAATAAAACATTAGAAAATGCATCTTCCTTTTTTTCCAAAATCCCTTTCCCATTATTCAAATAAATCCTGGGTCTGAGATAATCGCTTTGGCCATAAAATTCATTCCCTCCACTTGCCACCACCAGGTCAGGATATGAATCATTATTAACATCTGCCCAGCAGGCATCTATATCTTCATACGTACTGTCAGCATCCAGTACCGGTTGTGCTATTTTTCTAAATGTCCCGTCAGGCAATTGTGTAAATACAGCACTTTTTGCCCATTTGGATGAGCCAACAAAAAAATCTTCCAGCCCGTCTCCATTCAGGTCCCCTGTTGCAAGAGCGGGGCCTTCAGTTGACAGCATAAAGGGAATTAAAGGCTCCCGGTCAAATTCTACAAATGTATTCTCCGTATGCAAAAAAGAGATATTAGTCCGGGCAGTTATATCATAGAATTTTACCGATGCTTTAGTTGAAAAATTCCGAACTAAGGAATAGTCAAACGCAGGAAGCCCTTTCTTATAATCAAATTGCTGCTGCAACGAATCACTGGTTAAATTAATTTTTTGGAAGCTGTTATCCGGCCATACCAGGAAAGCTGAGTCCCGTTTCCCGTCACCTGTACTTACCTGCAAGGGTACTTCCATGCTTGATTGAAACCCCCGTACCTGGAATTTTTCATAACTTAAAACAGATGCCCCTGAAAAAATATACAGCTTGGCCCCTACAGCTTTATTATTCCCTTCAGGCCCATTCAGCAATATCTGAATTGCAGGCTTCTCCCTATTGTCGTTAGTTTTATTTTGGTAAACCAGGGCTGGCTCATCAATATTATTTACAACAATATCTACATCCCCGTCATTATCAAGATCGGCATACACTGCACCATTTGAATAAGTATCCCTGTTCCCGAAAATTGCTTCACCCATATCTTCAAATGAAGCATCCCCTTTATTTCTGAAAAAACGATTGGGTATTTTAATCTGTGGAAACTTATTGATAAGACTCATTTCCCGTTCCCCGATCTTATTGCTCTGAATTTTCGATTGCACCTCTTCATTTGATATATAGTTGATATAGTCAATATCATTAAGCCTTTTTGGGATTCCATTAGAAACAAACAGGTCTTTTAAGCCGTCATTATCAAAATCCGTCCAAAGGGTTGACCATGACCAATCAGTAGCGTAAACGCCGGCATACAATCCTATTTCGCTGAATAAACCATTACGCCTGTTAAGTTGCAGCGCATTTCTTGCATACTGAAAATTATAGCCATTCCTGATCTTGGTTAAAAAAGTATTGTATTCATCCCCGCCTAATGAACTTTTAAGAATAACCGGATCAGAAGGCAGCATGTCTGCTGATACAATCTCCGGGTAGCCGTCATTCGTTATATCAGCTACATCCACCCCCATAGAAAACTGGCTGGTATGCATAATACTGCTATCCATCAAATCATCAAATCCCCCTTTTCTATTATTGATATAGAGATAGTCATTCTCATGAAAGTCATTCCCTATATAAATATCCGGATACCCATCAAGATTAATATCTGAAATGGCTATACCCAGGCCATAACCAATTACTGTCTGATTTATTCCAGTCGTTTCAGATATATCGGTGAAACGGTCCCCATCATTTCTGAAAAATCTATCGCCGGAAAGAGAATCTGCAGTCCCTTTAAAACTATTTCTTGGCGCAAATGTGCTATTGTAGCGGAGGGAATGGTTGAGCAAGTACATATCCAGGTCACCGTCGAGGTCAAAGTCAAAAAAAGCAGCTTGTGTACTAAACCCGGAAAAATCAACTCCATATTCGGCGGCTTCATCCTGGTAAGATGGAATTCCTGCTTCACTGAGGCCTTTACAAATTAATAACTGGTTCTTGCTTTGCAAGGACTCAAAGTGACCCACCCTGCAAACATAAATATCCAATAGTCCGTCATCATTCACATCTGCTATTGATACTCCTGTAGACCAACCTCCGTCATCAGGGATCTTCGCGGCCGTTGTTACATCTGTAAACTGCAAATCGCCTTTATTGAGGTAAATTTTATTCTGAGACTGATTGGAAGCAAAAAACAAATCGATCTTTCCATCATTATTGAAATCCCCCGCACCCACACCAGCGCCATTGTAGAAATACATATACTTCAGCATATTGAAATCCGGGCTGGCCGAAAGATTGTTACTAAAATCAAGCCCTGTTTTCGTATGATCCAGTGCCTGAAATAATACAGGAACATCCTTCTTGTTACTGCCGGTACAGGCAGTTATTAAGAGGACACAAATGCCAATCCAACAATTCAAATTTCTCTTTTTCTCAATACCCAAGTTGACGAAAATTTTACTGATTTAATCTATATAAAACAGGGAGGCTGTCATTTTGTAAAAAAAGTATCTGCTTCTTTTCTTTTGATTGAAAACTCATAATACTCTTCACTTCTCCTCTTATTTCAATTCCTGATTCTTTGGGCATTACTACTTCCCATTCAGTATGCCCCCTATTTATCAGAACATGGCCATAACTTGCATCCAGCCTCGAGAACTGCGGCTGAAAATAAAAAAGATTCCCTCCAAGAATAAGGTCCTTTTTACCATCAGTATTAATATCCGTTATCAATATTGCATTTATACTTGACAACTGGGTGCAGAGGGGTAACTTTTTTATTTCAAAATTTCCTTTACCCTTATTGATTGCCAAACAACTTGCATTATAATTAAAATTGTAAACTGATGCATTTTTTATCAGGGCATCTGAAAACAATTCCTGGACTGACCTCTTGGCATACTCCTCAAATTTCAAGTTTTGCTTTTTTAATCCCGGCATCTGATCTGTTAAATCCCTTTTCATAAATACCGGAACGTCTCTTTTATTAACTGTCCGTGTAATAATTTTATCGGCTGTACCATTACCGTCAAAATCATTGATCCACAATTTAACCGGGCTGACAGCCGACGGCTGTAGATAACAATTTTCTCCAATATTACCGAGCACCAGGTCGCCTAAGTTGTCTCCATCTATATCAGTAACAGCAATGGATTGCCACCACCCTTTCATTTCTGAAAGTGAGGTTTTTATTTCAACAGGCTTCCCATTTGAGAATGAAAATACTTTTGGCTCCATCCATTCCCCCACAACAATTAACTCCTTTCTGCTATCTCCCTCCACATCAGCAAATACGGCATCGGTTACCATTCCGGGTTTCATTTTCTCGGCAGCCGTGAATTGCCCTTTCCCATTATTATTATATAAATAACTTTCCGGCACCACCCCGTAATTTTGGGGAACACTCCTGCTGCCGACAAATACATCAAGATCTCCATCATTATCAATATCAGCAGCTTTGGCAACAGCAGCATTCATCGTATAATCTGGAAAAGCTTTAACAGATAATTCGAAATTTCCCTTTCCATCATTTTTATATAAGCGGTGTTGCAATAAATTACTTCCGGCAGGCTGCATATTTCCACCGGCACCCACAAAAAGATCCTTATCACCGTCGCCATCTGCATCAAAAAATAATATAGCTACATCTTCAAAGTCCTTATCCTTTTCAAAAACCTTTGTTGTATTTTTTTGAAATCCTGATGAGGTTTGCAGGTATAATTGACCGGGCTGATTAGCTGCTCCGCCTATAAAAATATCTGCCAGGCCATCCCCGTTAACATCTGCTGTATCAGCATGCGACCCCTCTCTTGAAAGCATCAGCGGAATATTTCTTTCTGTATAAAAATCTATATACTCGTCTTCAATATGCTTATCAAAAACAGGGCTGGACTCAACAGAAAACAAAACATCCGGCATACCGATGCCGGGTTCACTACTTACTGATTGTTGCGCATATGTGATTTCATGAACTTTGTTTACTTCAGGTCTTATAAATTTTGAGATTGTCTTGTCCGGCCAGCAAATTATCATTGAATCAACAATCCCATCCCCTATCCCGATAATTTGTTTATAATCAACTGAAGATTCAAAACCCCGTGAGGGTATCAATTCCCGGCTTAACACCTGGGTACCCTGGAATAATTTTATAACCGAACCTACGGCAAATGTATTTTTCGAAGTGCCTTTTAACCGGACCCCTATATAATTGTTTGCATTCTGCTCCCTGCTTTGATTTCTATAAACAAATGATTTTTCATTTACATTGTTTACGACCAGGTCAAGGTCGCCATCATTATCCAGGTCGCCATACGCAGAACCATTGGAGAAAGAAGGCTGTCCCAGCCCTGCGGAAACCGCTATCTCATCAAATTGAATATTCCCCTTATTTTGATAAAACTTATTCGGGATGGGTATGGAGGGCATTTTAGCCACGACTTCATCAAACTGATCTCTTTTACCGGTTGTCACCATTTTCTGTATCACATCATTCGCAAAAAAGTCAATAAAATCCTGGTTGGTCACATCATTATAAATGCCATTACAAACAAAAATATCAGACAAGCCATCGTTATCTGCATCAAAGATCAATCCTCCCCAGCTCCAGTCCGATGCGGCCACGCCGCTATAAAAGGCTGTTTCCATAAATCTTCCGTTCTGGTTGTTGATCTGTAGTGTATTTTGGGTGTATTGGTAATAAAATCCTGATTTTTGTTTTAAACGTTGTACATCAATATTATCAAATGAAGTGGTCGTCTTCAACCGGTAATCATCATCTGGCAGCATGTCTGTAGTAAAAATATCAGGGTAGCCATCATTATTGATATCTGCCATATCGGCTCCCATCGATGAATGACTGAGATGTTGGGTCCATTCTTCTATTTCATCCTTAAAAGTGCCATCTTTTTGGTTGATATATAAATAGTCTCTTTCAAAAAAATCATTTGACACATATATATCCGGGTAATGATCACCATTCACATCCCCTACGGTTACTCCTAAGCCGAAACTAATCAGGCTGCCATAAATTCCTGCTTCCTTACTTACATCTGTAAATATTCCATTGTCATTCCGGAGTAAATGATCTCCCCCTCCTTTCAAGAATTCTGCTACGGGCCAATCAGGAGCTCTTAACCCCCTTTTATTAGCATAGTTGAGTGTATTAACAGGAATGAAACTGTTATTGATAATAAAACAATCCAGGTCACCATCGGCATCATAATCAAAAAAAGCGGCATGAGTGGTATACCCGCCTTCATTGGTCAGCCCATACTCTGTTGCCTTATCGGTAAACGTAAGATCCTTATTATTGATAAAAAGCTGGCATTTAGGGCTCTTCCCATCAATATATCCTGCATTGCAAACAAAAATATCCAGCCATCCGTCGTGATTGATATCAACAAAAACCACCCCGGTACTCCAGTCTTTCTTTTCAACAAAGCCTGCCTTTACAGATATATCATCAAACTTCCAGTTTCCTTTGTTCAGATAGAGTTTGTTGGCTCCCATATTAGCAGTAAAGAAAATATCCGCCAACCCATCATTATTAATATCGCCGATGGCCACACCTCCGCCATTATAAAAATTACGGTAGCTGAAAATGTTGAAATCGGGAGAGTTTTGAATCGTGTTGGTAAAATCGATGCCTGTATTTTCCTGCAATGAAAAAATAGTTTTTTCTTTTTGTTGCTTACCACAACCGGTAAACAAAAGAAAAACAATAAAAAGGATGGGTAATACAATCTTTGAATCGGCTCTCATTAGTTTTTGTTAAACTATTATTTTCAAATCTATTGCATTTGTAGCAGCAAAATTCACCCCTGTTTATTATTTCAGGGAAGCTATATGAAAAGAAAAAAGCCATTAGAAAATGGCTTTTTTTGAATTGCTAAAATTGCTAACTGCTTGCTCGAAAAACGTTCTTAGTAACCCGGATTCTGGGTTAAATTAGGATTAATGATCAATTGTTCATTCGGTATCGGGAAGAGCAAACGCTCTTCTCCGCTAACTGCAGGTTTTAATTCCCTAGCTGCCAGGAACTTTCCAAAACGGATCATATCGTTTCTTCTCCACAATTCCCAGTACAATTCACGACCTCTTTCATCAAATAATTTATCCAGTGTCAGTCCTGCCAAAGGTCCGGCATTGCGGCTTGGGAGCGTCCTGATATAATCAACAATAGCCTGGGCGGTTGAGCCATAAGGGCCGGCTGCAGTTCCGGTGCCACCCCGCAGAATAGCTTCTGCTTTCATTAACAACACATCGGATAAGCGGAAAATAACAAAATCATTATCCCAGGGAAACTGGCGCACCAGGTCCGGTACATATTTCATAACACGGATACCTGTTATTTCCAGGTTATTTCCTGTTTCTTTTAATGCAACGGTTTTTGTGAAGGAAAGAGGGTTGCCCTTTCTATCCTGCAGCGCAACACCACTTTGATTATACTGCTGACCGAATAAGAAACCAACCCATAACCCGGTTACGTTAGTCAAACCCGGATAATAGCCCGGTTGACCCGGAGCCGGAGGGCCAGGTACAGCACCCGGACCACCTCTTCTTTTATCAGCAGCATCAAACTTATCATAGAAATCACCCAATGTTGAAAAACCGTTCCAACCACTCGGGTTCATATTATAGTGCAATCCCTGGAAATCCATGAACATCGCACCATTTCCGCCTATACCTTGTCCATTATCGTTCTTTTGAGTATAGATCAGCTCAGTACCAATGGCATCATTATTCGGAGCAAAGTTGTCAAAGTAGTTGGGTGTAAATGTGTAGCCAGCCGGGCTATTGATAATCTGATCGGCCAGAGTTACCACCTGGTTCATATCTGCCGCTGCAAAAGTTGGAGCCGCCCTGTTCGCATACACTCCTTTGTTCAGATAGATCTTCATCAAAAGGGCTCTTGCTGCATTTTTGTTAGCCATACCCATACCAGACTCTGGTAAGTTTGGAATGGCCGCATTCAGCTCTGCAATTAAGAAATCAGCACAGGCAGTTCCTTTTTTAACTTCCGGCAAGGAAGCTGTCAAATCCCCTAAAGAAGTTGCACGGAAAGGAACCTGATCCCAGCCATCCAGTGCATACCACATAGCTAAAGACCTTAAAAATGTGGCCTCTGCTTTTTGGCGGGGTGTTGCTGAAGGTACATCCAGAACAGTTGTAGCCGCAAACTGTGACTGCGCTAATTGGCGGAAGGTTGCGGTTAAATAGGCGTGTTCATCATTCCATTTGTGACTGCTGTACACTCTCCAGATTCCGTTATCATCCCAGTCTCCTCCTCTTGTAGGACCTACAGATTCATCTGTGGTATGTTCAAAAGACGCAAAAAGTCTTTCCTGGTTATTATAGAGGTTTTCAATGGAACGATAAGCTCCAACCAGCAAGGCTGCCGGATCTGCCACACCACCTCCACCTGAAGTACCTGCTGTGGTTTCACTTCTGAAACTCTCATCCAGCTTTGTACAGGAACCAAGCGTAAGAATTACAGTAAGCAGTAAAACTATTTTTGTGTATTTCATATTACTTAATTTATTCAGTTTCTTAATTATTTTAGAATCCAAAATTGATACTGAATATGATCCTCCTGGCAGTTGGATAAGGGATATATTCAATTCCATTGGAAGGTATTCCGCCAATATTTTTATCAACGTTCACTTCAGGATCAAACCCGGAGAAATCAGTTAATACAAACAGGTTCTGCCCGGTAAGAGAAATAGTTGAACTCCTGATAAATTTTACGAACCTACCCAGGTTATAAGAAAGTGTGGCATTGGCCAGTTTCAGGTAATTTCCCTTCTCCAGGTACCGGTCTGATGTTGTAATTGGATTCGAGAGATCTTCCTTTACATCACTGTTTATTAATGAAGCAACCACATTCCTGGTGCCCAGGTTTGTAATAGGAACAACCGAGGTAGCTGTATTGTTGTAGATATAATGTCCGAAAGCACCATTCATATTAACACCTAAACTGAATTTCTTATATGTGAAATCAGTACTGATACCCAATAACATATTGGGATTTGGATCTTCTCCATAGTAAGACACATCCCCATCCTCCCTATATATGCTCTGTCCGGTTGTTTTATCTATTCCTTCAAAATGACGCAGGTAATACACATTCAATGGATATCCTGAAGCCAGTTTCTGAACAAAGGCACCTGTACTACCCTGGCCGGATATAGCACCCGTGTTATATGTACCATTTAATCCGTCAATCCTGTTCTTCAACCAGGCCGCATTGATACCGAAATTCCAATTTATATCTTTCTTATTAATGATATTGGAATTTAATGTCACTTCTACCCCTTTATTGGTAATAATTGCAGGGAAATTCTGCCATTGTTTTGCACTTGATGCTCCGGGCTGGGGGAAATCAACTTCAAATAACACGTCTTCTGTTTCCTTATTAAAATAATCAACTGAAACATTTATCTTATTTTTTACCACCGAGAAATCTACACCCGCATTAAAGGTGGTAGAGGTTTCCCATTTCAAATCAGGATTACCAACATTCTGCTGTGTTATAGAACCGGGGCCAGATACTCCAAATCTTGTTTGGGAAGCACCCGAAGGAAATTCCTGGTTACCGGTTTGTCCCCAACCAACCCTGAATTTAAGGTTCTGTACAAAATTCACACTCTTCATGAAATTCTCATTACTGATATTCCAGGCCGCTGAAAAAGAGGGGAAGTAACCATATTTGTTGTTTTCACCAAATTTGGTGGAGCCATCGGCTCTGACAGTCATGGTCAGTAAATATTTATTATTATAACTGAAGGCCGCCCTTCCGAAATATGATTGCAACTCATTGGTTGGCGCCTCATAATTACTGATCGAACGGGAAGATTGTGATGAAAAGCCCAGCATATTATAATAAGGAATACCAATATCATTAAAGTCCTGTGCTGTAATTGAACTGCTTTTGAATTCAAATTTCATATACTCATACCCGATGACTGCATTTAAACTCAGCGCTGGAGTAATATTCTTATTATAACTTAAGGTATGTGTAAACTGCTGTGTTCTCACCCGGTTATTACCTGTTGCGGCAAATCCCCTGTCTTTGTACCTGTCAATATTCAGCATCTGCCTTCCCACCATTGTTTTCCTGCTGCCATCACTTTGGTTAATGGAATACAGGAAACGATATTCCAGGTCATTGGTAAATTTGTAATAAGGGGATAAACTTCCATATATGGTCGAAGTGTTTACCCTGTCCTCATACATTTTCAAAAACCAAAGTGGGTTAATAGAACTGGCACCAAATTGTGGTTGAATCCAGTAAGTACCATCTGACTTTATTAAGTCATGTGTTGGATTCCACTGCAATGCCTGGCCGATCAGGTTCCCTTCAAATCCTGCATCCCGGGTAATAGGTACTACATCTTCATTTACCTGGGCCGTATTAATAGAAACATCCAATCCCATTTTTTTAGACTCCAGGAATTTGAAATTACCCGTAAACCCGATTGTGTATTTATTTAATCCGGATTCTTTAATAATCCCATTTTCTCCCAGGGCACTTGTTGAAAACCGGTATCTCGCATTCGGGTTGCCTCCGCTTAATGACAAGTTAACGTTGTGTGTAACTCCTGTTCTTAAGATTTGATCCATTGCATTCACATTAGATCCGTAATTACCACCTGTTAATCCATACTTTGTTAATGCTGCACGGTATTCATTACCATCTAATACATCTAATTGCCTGAGAATTTTTGCAGATCCGACAGAATAACCGAATTCGACCTGCGGATCGCCGCCACTTCCTTTTTTGGTGGTGATAAGCACCACTCCATTGGCTCCCCTAGACCCGTAAATAGCAGCAGCAGATGCATCTTTTAATACATCAATGCTGGCAATATCAGCGGGGTTAATAAATGCAAGCGGGTTGCCACCGGGGCTGTCGCCAATATTCGGAAGCCCGATACCCGGGCGACCTGAGCCACCTTCCAGGGGCACACCATCCACCACAAACAGAGGACCATTGCCGGAACGCACTGAGCTGGCTCCCCTGATACGAATAGTAGCACCACCACCGGGCTGACCACTATTATTGGTAACCTGTAAACCAGCAACCTTACCCTGGATCAATTGATCAGGAGAAGTTACAACCCCTTTATTAAAGTCTTTGGCTTTTACTGACTGTACAGCTCCGGTAAGGTCCTTTTTTCTGGCTGTACCATAACCCGTTACCACCACCTCATTCAGGTTGGCCGCAGCAGAGGGGGCAAAAGAAACATCGACAGAAGTTTTTCCGGCTATAGAAACCTCCTGGGTTTCATAACCAACAGAAGAGAATACGAGGACAGATACAGTTGGTCCTACATTAAGGCTAAAGGTCCCGTCTCCCCGGGTTGTTGTCCCGGCCCTGGAGCCTTTTGCCTGGACAGAAGCACCGGCGACCGGCGATCCGTCTTTTGAATCAGTTACTTTCCCCGTAACGGTTTTGTCCTGCGCAGCAGCAAACTGCACGGAAAACGCAAGTACGAAGCAAAGGATAGCAGAAAGCAGAGTTTTTGCAGACATAAGCAATCGTTTTTTTAAAATTATAATCGGTGTGTTAATCCTGTTTCATATGGCGTGTTCCCGGTCGAACACATAAAACTCCAGGTGGGGACAAGGTTTTCGTTTCTTATTCTTGTATAATTAACCCTGTTCAGGTCCGTTCTGCGTAAGGCAAACCCGCTGATCACATCGCTGCGTATTTCCCAAAACAAAGTTAAAATCCCCTAAAGCCAGATAAATTTATACTTAAATATGTGTATTAAAAACACTTGTGTATCCTTTTTGGTCCCTGAGAACTACCGCAAACATTTGCGGAAATGTTTTCGGTGGAAAAAATATTGATAGTAATTTTAATCTGAACGTTCACACCATGGCACAAACCGCAACACTTAAGAAGATATCAACCCAGTTGAACCTCAGCATTTCCACTGTATCAAGGGCTTTGAAGAATCACCCGGATATATCAGAAAACACCAAGCGGAAAGTAAAAGAGCTGGCAGCATTGATGGAATATGAGCCCAACAGCTATGCGGTAAACCTCCGGACCAACAAGAGCAAGGTCCTTGGGCTTATTGTTCCCACTATATCCAATATGTTTTATGACTCCTTTATTTCTGCCGTAGAGAAAGATGCCCGTAAAAGTGGTTACTCGATGATGATCCTTCAATCGGGTGATGACCCGCAACAGGAAGCCGAGAACCTGAAGCTTTGTAAACATAACCGGGTGGATGGCATTTTCATCTGTGTAACCCCCGACAGTTATTCCGGCGAGCTGTTTATGAAATACCAGGAAGCTGGCATTCCGATTATCTTTTTTGATAAAGTACCTGACTCCGGAAACTTCGATACTATTTGCATGGCAGATGAAGAAGCCGCTACTATAGCTGCCCATACTATTATCAAGTATAAAAAGAAGAATATACTGGCCCTGTTTGGTAACCGTGAATTATCCATCACTAAAAAAAGAAAAGATGCCTTTTTGAAAGTATTGGAAACAGAATCAAAAAAAGCAAAAACAACTGTCGGTTATTGCTCCAGCAGCGAGGAAGCCCGGCAAACAGTTGCTGCTATACTGAAACAGACTATGTGCCCTGATCATATTTTTTGTATGAGTGATGAAATACTGATCGGGGTGATGAAGGCCATTAACCAGGCGGGGTTAATTATTCCAAAAGATATTTCCGTGATGGCCATCAGTAACGGCTTTATCCCGGGTCTTTTCAATCCTGAGATCACTTATATAGAAACCAGCGGTTATGAACTGGGCAAACTTGCCATTAAAAGAATGCTCGAAAACATGGAAGAAAAAACAACGGCCAGATCAATCATGCTTCCTTCAAGACTTGTGGAAGGGGGCTCCCTGTGACCTGAAAAGGGAAATAAGATCAGATGGCCAGGGCCTTTGAACTTTTCCGTTTGAACTGTTTTTTTAACCCATACAGTTTGCCTGGCCGGTGCGATAAATTACTTTCCATTTCATTCAGGTCCTGCAGCCAGTCTTTCACGGCAATTTTCTTCCGGAAATTTCTCCTGTCCAGTTTGATATCCAGAATAGCTTCATAGACTTCCTGTAGTTCCCGCAGGGAGAATTTATCCTGCATCAGGTTAAAAGCTACAGGCTTTTCCATGATCTGGCTTCGCAGTTGCTCCAGGCAGGTATTCAATATTAGCTTATGATCGAACGCCAGTTTTTTAATATCGTTGACCGCATGCCAGTGCAGTTCATTACTATCCACCTGCAACTGGTGATGACGGATATTAATCAGTGCATAATATGCCGTAGTGATAACCCGGCCTGAAGGGTGTCTTCCGATACTTCCAAACGTGTGCACCTGTTCCAGGAATACATCATCCATACCGGTTCTGCTCAATAATACACGGTATGGGGCACTGTCAAGATCTTCATCGGGGCGAACCAGGTCACCTAATAAGGAATACATCCCCGAAAATTCTTCAAGATCCGATTTTATCAGTAATACTTTCAGCTCTTTATCCTCGTATCCGAATATCACAAGGTCAACAGAAAGGGCAATATTAAAATAATCAAGGTGACTGATCTTCTCCAGTTCAGCCGTCTTCAATTGTAAAGACTTTGCCATGTGTGCCACTTTTAAAAACTATTGAATCATCAATTTTACCGGCTTCGATTGTCCTGCAGCATTCACTTTCAGGAAATACATGCCGGGCGGCAAATTATTGATTTTATCATTAAGTATGATCTGGTGCTTGCCTTTTGCCAGGTTCCCTGAAAAAACAGGTTTCATTTGCTGACCGGTTGCATTTAAAAGGTCTATATGCACTTTTCCTGTTGCAGGAATTGTAATCTCTATAACAGAATGATCAGTAGCCGGGTTGGGATAAACTACAGCCATTAAGTTATTTCCGGGATTATTTATACCTGTAACCGGCGTAACCACTGCATTGGTAAGATTACGGTTCAGGTACACATGAAATTCTCCCGGCTGCAGTGTAATGTTTTGTGCCGTGCCTGTAGCAGAGAAAGTGCCTCCCTGCAAATAATCATACCAGGTACCGGCTATTGGGAAAGTAACATTGCCTGATTGTGCCGTTACATCAAAGTTCCCAACAATACACAGGTCAGAAGAGTCAGTGGCACTGCGGATAATCATCCACTTAATTGCCCCGCCCAGGCTCCGGGTCAGATTGATATTATTAGCAGTGAAAACATCTTTATACCAGGCATTTTTCCGGAGGGCTAATAAGCTTTTATTAATGTCATATAGACGCTGGCGTTGAATTACCTGCAGGTAATCCCATCTCACCGGTTTATTATCAAGCCTGCAATTATTATTTACTGTGCCGTTCACACAGGTGTTAATAGAATAATCATAACCCAGCTCCCCAAACTGCCAGATCATTTTCGGACCGGGCATGGTTAATAAAAACGAAGTGGTCATCTCGCTTCTTTTCAGCGCCGTATTCAGATCCCTGATATTATAACCACCTGACGAATTACCAAACTGCAGGTTTTTATACATGATCCTCTCTTCATCATGGCTTTCAGCATAGCCTACCAGGTGAGGATTAGCCCATCCTCTTACCGTGTGCAGGTTATTTTCAAAATTTGAATTAGGCAGAAAGCCCATTGCAGCTTCCTGATAGTTGAATGTATTATTCCCCCATAACAGGAAGCCATAGTTGGACAGCTCTATTTCTTCTGTATTGTCACAAAAATGTTCGAGAATACCGATTGAACCGGGGGATTTCAACTGCATGGTATCATAATATCGCTTTAAAATGGCGACCCTGTCTGCATGATACTGGGATATACAGCTTTCATTGGTAGTACTGCCCCCGCATTGTGTATTTTGCGTAAATCCTTTGGAAAGGTCAAACCGGTAACCATCTATTTTATATTCCTGTAACCAATGTTCTATCACCCGGCTTGAAAAATTCCGGGTCGGGATACTCTCGTGGTTAAAATCATTAAATACGTTATACGGATGGGTGGCCGCTACATTGAACCAGGGATTATTAGCCGCAGGTGCATTCGTAGTGCTGTTCCAGTATAATGCGGCCAGTGGGCAAGCTCCGGTGGCATGATTCAGTGCAATATCCATGATCACTGCAATACCATTACTGTGACAGGAGTCTACAAATCGTTTTAATGCATTCTTGGTTCCGTAATATTTATCAGGAGCCAGGAAATAAGCCGGATTATACCCCCAGCTTTCATTACCATCAAACTCATTGAACGGCATGATCTCAATGGCATTGATCCCCATGTTTTTTAAATAGTTCAATGTATCACGTAGCGTATTCCAGTTGCGGTTGGCTAAGAAATCCCTTACCAGTAACTCATACACAACCAGGTTTCTTTTGTCCGGCCTGGTAAATGTATTGTTGGCCCAGGTATAACCGGGCTCTGCTGTTTGCAGCACACTTACTATACCAGTAGTAAGCCCGGTCGGGTAAGGTTTTAATGAAGGATATGTTGCCGCCGGAATAAAAGGGTCATTAAACGGATCGAGAATCTTTTCGGCATACGGCTCTCCTAATTTTAGTGTACCATCCACCAGGTATTGAAAGGCATATTCAGTGCCAGCAGTGAGTCCTGTTATACGCAACCACCAGTAATTACCGTCGGGTGTTTTATTCATTACATAACCGGTCTGTTCCACCCAGTTGCTGCCAGGAAATTCGCCGATAACGGAAACCCTGTTTTTACCAGGCGCATAAACTACCAGTACCACCGATGTATTACCAGCTTCATAATTGATACCATCCCGGACACCGGCCGGTAAAGGAGCCACATTAATGCCGGGAGATACAAAGAAGCGGAGTGTATCTTTTTTAACAACAGAACCGTTATCCGCTTCGGCCACGATCTCTGTTGCACCGCTGGCTGTTAATAATGGATTGGCAGTAATAGTCTGACTGGCAGCAGCCGTTTGAATAACTGTGCCATTCAAATACAGTTTCATAGTGGCAGACTGGTTGGCAATAGCCGTTACTGCTATATTATCCCCGGTTGATTTAGTGATCGGCTCTGGCTGCGGAGTATAGGTTGGTTGGAAAGGTGGCACCGTAAAACGAACAGCGAGGTTATTATCATACACAGGTATATACATATCGCTGGCGTCTGCATTTCGTTGGACCACCGAACCGTTCCCATTCCTGAATAAAATAGCGATCTTAAGAATCGTTTCACCCGCTGGTACACCATAATAAGCCCGGATATTGGTGATATCAAACTTCCATTTATTCCCACCAAGAGAAGTAGCCTGCAACTGAACATTCGGGGTGTTAAAATTCTGGTTGAATTTTACATACCGCCAGTTGGTGTTGCTGGTACTAAGATTAGTGATCACGCCGGTATGTACATACACATCTGTTACCGGATTATAATTCTGCAAACCCTGGTTGCCTTTGGTGGCATCCAGGGTGATGGAAACATTATCATTGTCTTTGGGAAAATCGGCAGTCCAGGTCAGTAATTGAGCACTGACAGTACTTAACATACAGGCAAGGCCTGTAAAAAGGGAAAGCATTTTCTTCATAGCAAGCTCGTTTTATTAGTTCAAAATCGCTGTTACCAGCAATTCACAGCAATCTTGTTTAAACAATTCGTTTCCGAAGATAATAAATATGTACTTATGACACATTAAAATGCCAACTTCTTTTTCCACTGGTAAAAACCTTTCCTTAACAGGCATTAACTTTAAAGCCCCAACGGATTATTTATGTATACAAAGGAAGCAACAAAAGAACTGCAAAAGCTTACGAATGAACTGGTTAAAAAGCTAACCGGAGGAACCGTGACTTTCAAAGAAATAGGTAACCTCCGGGATGTTCTCCGCTTTCATGAATACCGTTATTATATACTGAATGATCCCTTGTTAGCTGATTATGAATACGATCAGCTTTATAAGGCTCTTGAAAAAATCGAACTGGAAAACCCAACCCTGGTTACAACAGATTCTCCCACACAAAGGGTGGCAAAAGGATTGACCAAAGATTTTCCAACAGCACAGCACCTGGTGCCAATGCTTTCATTGGATAATTCATACAATAGTGATGATCTTATTGATTTTGACAGGAAGGCTAAGGAACTAACCGGTTTAACAACAATAGAATACTGTGTGGAACCCAAATTTGATGGCGGCAGTATCTCCCTGATTTATGAAAACGATATGCTGGTCCGCGGTGCTACCCGGGGAGATGGCGTGGAAGGCGATGAAGTAACAACGAATATCAGGCAGATCAGGTCACTTCCATTGTCCGCCAAATTCTCTTCGTATGGGTTACAGCAGGTGGAGATCAGGGGTGAGGTGCTGATCAATAAAACCAATTTCGCTAACTATAACCGGCAATTAGCAGAACAGGGATTAAGTCCATTGGCCAATCCACGCAATGCAGCAGCTGGTACACTACGGATAAAAGATCCCAAAGAAGTCGCCAAAAGAAACCTGGAAGCCTTTGTATACCATGTTAGTTATTATACTGTTTTAAAAGGAAAGGAAACGCCTAAAACATTAACCACTCACTCCGGTTCCTTGGAAATGTTATGGGATCTTGGTTTTCGCAGCCCGCAAAAGGAAAAAAAAGTATTCAAAGGCATTGAGGCCGTTATCAAACATTGCAACGAATTTGAGATCATACGGGATGATCTTCCTTACGAGATTGACGGTATGGTGATCAAAGTAAACAACCTGGCCCTGCAGGATAAAATGGGCATGACATCTCACCATCCCCGCTGGGCGATCGCTTATAAATTCAAAGCAAGGCAGGGAACTACGAAATTAATAGCGGTGGAATTCCAGGTGGGACGAACCGGTGCTGTAACACCTGTTGCTAAATTGGAACCTGTTGCTGTAGGTGGTGTTACCGTCAGCAGCATCTCGGTTCACAATGAAGAATATATTAAGGAAAAAGATCTGCGTATCGGTGATGCTGTACTGATAGAAAGAGCCGGAGATGTGATTCCGCAAATTGTAAAGTCATTACCCGATACCAGAACAGGTAAAGAAAAAAAGATCATCTTCCCGACCACCTGCCCGGTTTGCAACAGTAAACTATTCAAAGAAGAAGAAGAGGCCGTATGGCGTTGCATCAATATTGAATGCCCGGCGCAAGTGGTGGAACGCATCATTCATTTCGTCAGTAAAGATGCCATGGATATCCGTGGCTTTGGTGATGCCAATGTCCGCAAATTTTATGAACTGGGCCTGGTGAAAGACATTCCGGGTATCTATACGCTGGACTTTACCAGGTTGAGTGGCATGGAAGGGTTTGGTCAAAAATCTATTGATAACCTGCAACTGGCCATTGCGAATTCAAAGAAACAACCCCTGCATCGTTTGATCTATGCGTTGGGTGTCCGCTTTGTTGGTGAAACCACCGCTAAAACACTGGCACAAGCGGTTGACCACCTGCTTGATTTTAAAAATTTCTCACTGGAACAATTACAAGCTCTTGAAGATATAGGCCCTAAAGTAGCCGGAAGTATCCATCATTTCTTCAGTAATAAAAGCAATATCGAAATGCTGCAGGAACTGGAGAAATCAGGTTTACAATTGAAGAATGAAAAAAAAGAGCATGTAACCGATGGTAATCTCACCGGGCAAACTTTCCTTTTCACCGGAACCTTACCTACTTTAAAAAGGAGCGAAGCAGAAGGCATGGCTGAAGCACAGGGAGGTCAGATATTAAGCGGTGTCAGCGCTAAGCTCAATTATCTTGTGGTCGGCGAGGACGCCGGCAGCAAATTAGAAAAGGCAAAAAAAATAAATACTGTAAAGATCATCTCCGAAGAAGAGTTTCTGAAGCTGATCGGGAAAAAATAAACTTATGCTACAAGCTGCAACGATCAAGTTCTTAAAAGAACTGAAAAAAAATAATAACAAACCCTGGTTCGACCTGAACCGTAAAGCGTATGAAGCTGCCAAAGCCGACTATGCGGGTTTTGTACAGGCCGTAATTGATAACCACGGTAAGAATGATCCGTCAATAAGTACCCTGATCGCAAAAGATTGTTTATTCCGCATCAACCGGGATGTTCGTTTTTCAAAAGATAAATCACCCTATAAGACCAATATGGGAGCTTATTTTAATGGTGCCGGTAAGAAATCAATTTTCGGTGGCTATTATTTTCATTGCGAACCAGGGCAAAGTTTTATGGGTGGTGGTCTCTGGATGCCGATGCCTCCCGAGCTTAGTAAAGTAAGGCAGGAAATTGATTATAATTTTGCCGCCTTTAAAAAAATAATTACCGCCAAAAAATTCAAGGCTATATATGGTGATCTTTCCAGGGATGCAGAATATACACTGACCCGTTTACCCAAAGGATATGAACCCGGTAACCCGGCAGAAAATTATTTAAAACTGAAAAGTTTTGTCGCTCTTACCAAAATCCCGGATGCTGATCTTACCTCTAAGGATTTGGTAAAGAAAACGGTTGCAGCTTTTGAAGCGCTGCAACCGCTGATTAAATATATTAATACCAGTCTAGAGTAAGATCAGAGCAGTCCTTTTGATTGCAGGTATTCTGCGATCTGTATGGCATTGGTGGCGGCCCCTTTCCGGAGGTTATCGGACACCACCCACATGTTCAGTGTATTCGGCTGGCTCTCATCTCTCCTCAGCCTTCCCACAAACACCTCATCTTTTTCATGCGCATCCATGGGCATGGGATACAACTGGTTCACATTATCATCCACCACTACTACTCCCGGAGCCGACTTCAATAAGGTTCTTACTTCTGCCAGGTCAAATTCTTTTTCAAATTCCACGTTCACACTTTCACTATGCCCCCCGATTACAGGAATTCGAACCGTAGTGGCAGTAACACGGATAGAATCATTCCGCATGATCTTGCAGGTTTCTTTTACCATTTTCATTTCTTCTTTTGTATACCCGTTTTCCAGGAATACATCGATCTGGGGGATCACATTCAGGTCAATCGGGTATTTATAAGCCCGGTCACCAACAATACCTTGTCTTTCATTCAGTAATTGTGTTACTGCTTTTACACCGGTACCCGTTACACTCTGGTATGTTGATACAACAACCCTTTTAATACTATATTTTTTATGCAGCGGATTTAATGCCACCACCATTTGTATAGTGGAACAATTGGGATTGGCAATGATCTTATCGTTTGCTGTCAATATATCTGCGTTGATCTCCGGCACCACCAATGGTTTTGCCGGATCCATTCTCCAGGCAGAAGAATTATCAATAACAGTTATCCCTGCTGCAGCAAATTGAGGGGCCCATTCCAATGAAGTACTCCCACCTGCAGAAAATATAGCAACAGCCGGTTTTGCAGCAATAGCATCCGTCATACTCACCACCTTATACTTTTTCCCCTTGAACTCAACTTCCTTACCCACTGATCTTTCAGAAGCTACCGGCAACAATTCCGTGACCGGGAAATTTCTTTCCGCTAATACCTGTAACATTTTAGAGCCCACTAATCCTGTGGCGCCGACTACTGCAACTTTCATTTTTTGTTTCCCCCCGTTCTGCCTTTACCAGGCAGGTTTTAATTAAAAAATACTGTTTTAAAAAAAAGGCCTTCCGTGTGGAAGGCCTGCTAAACTTTTATGTTGTGACACACATAACGCTGCAAACCTCCCTCAGGAATGTTTTTGAATGCGTTTTGTATGTTTCGTTGTGATCATGATGGGTGCAAAAATAGGCGGGGCCGGTCTTACAGCCAAAAAAAACACTCATAAATTCAAGCTGTTTCATTTATTAAAATGATTTTTTAACTTTCAGATGATGAAACAAACCTTATCCATCCTGTTCATCCTGCTTACACCTGTTTGTTTGCTGGCGCAAAACAGGTATGATGTCGTTATTGATGAGATCATGGCAGATCCTTCCCCGCAGGTTGGCTTACCTAACAATGAATGGGTCGAACTAAAGAATACAAGTACAGTTCCTTTCAATTTACTGAATTGGAGAATCGGCGACGCCAGCAGCCAGAGTGGACCGATGCCAAATTTTATATTGCAGCCGGATAGTATGGTGATCGTTTGTACCGGCAGTGCGGTTGCAGCTTTATCAGTTTTTGGAACAACAATTTCAGTAACCAGTTTCCCCTCGCTGGATAACGATGGCGAACAATTATTTTTAAAAGCACCTGACGGGATGATCATTCATGCTGTCAGCTACAGCTCTGCCTGGTACCAGAATGAAGTCAAAAAAGAAGGTGGCTGGACATTGGAGATGATCGATACCCAAAACCCCTGTTCGGGAAACAGTAACTGGAAAGCCAGTGCCAGCAGTAATGGTGGAACTCCCGGAAAAAAGAATTCCATTGATGCGCTGAATACAGATAATACTGCACCCCGGGTACAAAAAGCATATACCACAGATAATACCACTATCATACTTGTATTTGATGAACCCGTGGATAGTTTATCAGGTGCAACGTTATCCAATTATATTATGGACGGTGGCGTATCACTGGCCAGTGCCGCCACAATTGCCCCTTTATTCAACCAGGTTCAACTAAAAACAAATACACCATTAACTGCCAATACTGTTTATACAATCACAGCGGGTAACGTAACAGATTGTAAGGGAAATACCATAGGCAATACGAACAAGGCAAAACTGGGCTTACCGGCAGATCCTGCCGCAGGCGACTGGATCATTAATGAAATACTGTTCAACCCCCGGCCAACTGGTTTTGATTATATAGAATTCTATAATAACAGTAATAAGATATTGGATGCCGCCAGGCTGTATATCGCCAACCGTAACAGTGGCGGGACAGTCAATTCTATTAAAGCACTAAGCTCAATACCTCATTTAATTTTTCCCGGTGATTATGTTGTGCTGACGGAAGATGCCAGTAACCTTGCCCTGAACTATCTTGTTCAAAACCCCGGCAATGTATTAACTATTACCTCTCTTCCTTCTTTCCCAGATGATGAAGGAACTGTTGTTGCGTTAAATTTCCAGGGTGAAGCAGTGGATGAAGTGAAGTATAAAGATGACTGGCATTTTAAATTGATCGACAATGCAGAAGCAGTTTCCCTGGAAAGAATTGATCCGGCAGCTCCTTCACAGGAAGCTACGAACTGGCACAGTGCAGCTTCCACAGCCGGGTATGGAACACCCACGTATAAAAATTCGCAATACAGAAGAACCGAACAGGTCAATGCAGTAATTGATATTTTACCCAAAGTATTCTCTCCTGATAATGATGGCCGGGATGATATAGCAACCATACAATACCAGGTAACAGAGCCGGGCTATGTGGCCAACATTACCATCTTTGATGCTACAGGAAGGCCGGTAAGGAACCTGGTCCGAAACGGGATTATGGGCTTAAATGGTTACTGGAACTGGGATGGGTTAGATGATAAAGGGCAGAAGCTGCCAGTGGGGCCTTATGTAGTCGTAGCAGAATTATTTAACCTGCAGGGGAAAAAATCACTGCATAAAAAGTCAATTGTGCTGGCAAGAAAATTGAATTGAAAAGACCTTTCAGATTGAAAGGTCTTTTATAAATAAGTACAGTGGGGTAAGTAAATCTTACACCAGTTCAATATCAAAACTCACGAGGTTCTTAAACTGTTGTATCCTGTTATCAATATCTTCTTTCGTTACTTCTTTTAACCGGGTCGGGCCGAATTTCTCCACGCAGAAACTGGCCATGGCTGAGCCGACAATGATACCCCGCTTCATATTGTCAAAAGAAATATCACCTGTCTTGGCCAGGAAGCCAATAAAACCACCGGCAAATGTATCGCCGGCACCTGTTGGATCAAATACATCTTCCAGGGGCAAAGCCGGTGCATAGAACACTTCATCACCATGGAATAAGAGGGCACCATGTTCCCCTTTCTTAATGATCAGGTATTTTGGTCCCATTTCCATGATCGCCTTGGCTGCTTTTACCAGCGAGAACTGGCCCGTCAGCTGTCTTGCCTCGGCATCATTCACCATCAGCATGTCCACGTATTTCAAAACAATCGTCAGGTCACCCATTGCAGATTCCATCCAGAAATTCATCGTGTCCATGACGATCAATTTGGGTCGTTGTTTCAATTCCTGGATCACATTCAGCTGTAGTTTCGGCATCAGGTTACCCAGCATCAGGAACTCAGCACCCTGGTAACTATCGGGTATATGAGGATCGAAATCGGCCAGTACATTCAGGTCGGTCACCAATGTGTCCCGGCTGTTCATGTCTTCATGATACTTACCACTCCAGAAAAAAGATTTCTTGTTGGGAACAATCTCCACCCCGTCCAGGTGTACTCCCCGGCCCCTCAGTTCATCCAGCTCTTCTTGGGGAAAATCACTGCCGATGATCGATATCTGCTGCACCGGTTTTATAAAATGGCTTGCCGCATAGGCTACATAGAGGGCGGAGCCGCCAACGATCTGGTTGGTTTTTCCAAATGGAGTTTCAATTGCATCAAAAGCCATGGTTCCGACAGTGATCAAAGACATGCTGGGTGTGATTTACGTGTTAGATATATAATATATTTACGGCGTGCAAACCTACTGCAATTTATAACACCAACTGCTGTACGACCTATGACTTATTTTACTAATTTGGTTGATTACTAATTACCTTTGGTTATGGCCAAAACACAACGCAAAAAAGCATCGAAAAAAGAGCTGATCCTCCGCAAGGCAGCCGCCATGTTCCGGGAAAAGGGCTTTGCCGCCACTTCCATGCGGGACCTGGCCGAATCAGTGGGCATCGAAGCCGCCAGTTTATATAATCATATCCGGTCCAAGAACGAGATACTGGAAGCCATTTGTTTTGATGTGGCCAACCGTTTCAATACCAATATTGATATCGTTGAAGCGTCCAACCAGAATTCCATCAATAAAGTAGAAACACTCTTACGTTTCCACATTCAGCAAATGGTGGACAATTATGAAGAAGTATATGTAGCTGACCGGGAATGGAAGCACCTGGAAGACCCTTATCTCTCCAATTTCCAGAACCAGAGGAGAACCTACCGTAAAAAATTTGCCGGTATTATTGAAGAAGGGATTCAGAAAAATGAAGTACGAAAAATTGATGCCCCCACTTCGGTGATGATGATGCTCCATGCCGTCAGCGGTATTGAAAGCTGGCATCGCAGTACCGCCAAGATCAACGCCAAAGAATTAGAAGATAATATGATCACCATCATGATCGGTGGTTTGAGAAAACAAGGCTGATACCTATGTCCATCCACTTTAGTCCGCTCCGCATCAAAGAGATCAGGAAAGAAACTGCTGATTGTGTCTCCATTGTTTTTGATATTCCTGAATCACTACAAACAAACTTTGCCTTTAAGCAGGGCCAGAGTCTGACCATGCGGGCAATGATCAATAATGAAGAAGTGCGGCGTACGTACTCTATCTGCAGTTCCCCATTGGACAATGAATGTCGTATTGCCGTTAAAAAAGTGGAAGGTGGATTATTCTCCACTTTTGCCAACGAACAACTGAAAAAAGGGGATACACTGGATGTAATGCAGCCGGTCGGAAAATTTTATACCGAACTCGATCCGGCGCAATCCAAAAATTATATAGCTTTCGCTGCCGGCAGCGGCATCACTCCTGTTTTATCCCTGATCAAAACAACATTGGCCACTGAACCAAGCAGTAATTTCACCTTAGTATATGGAAACAAGAACCGCGGCTCTATCATTTTCTTTGAAGAACTGGAAGGATTGAAGAACAGGTACATGGAGCGGTTCAACCTTATCCATATCTTAAGCAGGGAAAAAACTGATTCCACCATAAGTTTTGGAAGAATAACTGCCGGGAAGTTGCATGACCTAAGCCGGCTGGTTGATTATACCGCTGCCGATGAGTTTTTTGTATGCGGACCGGAAGAGATGATCTTTTGTGTGAAAGATTTTTTAACCGGAACAGGTATTGATAAAAAGAAGATCCATTTTGAATTGTTCACTTCACCGGGACAGAAAAAGTCCATGGTCCATAGTCAACAGTCCACAGATAATGGGCCCAACAGCAAGGTTTCTATAAAATTGGATGGAAGAAGTTTTGATTTCGAATTATCCTTAAACAGCGATACCACTATCCTGGATGCTGCGCTGAAAAAAGGAGCTGATCTTCCCTATGCCTGTAAAGGCGGTATGTGCTGCACCTGCAAAGCCAAACTCCTGGAAGGCGAGGTAATGATGGATGTGCATTGGGGATTAGAAGAAGAAGAAATTGAACAAGGCTATATTCTTACCTGCCAGGCCCACCCCAGAACAGAAAAGATCGTGGTGGACTTTGACGCCAAGTAAACTCCTTTTCATAAATACCCTCCCGACGGTATCCCGATGCTGCGGTAAAATGCTGATTTTTATTCCTGTTACTGTTTCTCTTGCCTGCTGATATGATTACATTAATTACCTGGCCTTTTTTATAGTGGCACTGAATGGTGTGTGAACACAGCAACAAGCTACCATTCATTTCCACCAGGCGTTCCGGTTTACCCGGGACGCTTTTTTATCGCTGTGAGCTCCAACAAATCGGCTGAACACCTGTTAGTTTTGATTAGATTTGTGATCAAATAAGTAACATTATGCCTGTTCAGGATTTTGAACAATTATTCCAGGATAAGATCAACAACGAGGTCAAGATCGAGCCGAAGGACTGGATGCCGGAAGCTTACCGGAAAACGAATATCCGGCAGATCAGCCAGCATGCACACAGTGAGATTGTGGGGATGCTGCCCGAAGGCAACTGGATCTCCAGGGCTCCTTCCTTAAAAAGAAAAGCCATCCTGCTGGCCAAAGTACAAGATGAAGCCGGTCATGGGCTTTATCTCTATTCAGCTGCGGAAACACTGGGCATGTCGAGAGAAGAAATGATCAATGACCTGCACAGCGGAAAAGCAAAATATTCTTCTATTTTCAATTATCCCACCTTAACATGGGCCGATATTGGTGCCATTGGCTGGCTGGTGGATGGTGCTGCTATTATGAACCAGGTGATGCTGACAAGAACATCCTACGGACCTTATGCAAGAGCGATGGTAAGAATTTGTAAAGAGGAAAGTTTTCACCAGCGCCAGGGATTTGAGATCCTGCTGGTTTTATCAAGAGGAACAGCAGCACAAAAAGCCATGTGCCAGGATGCCATCAACCGCTGGTGGTGGCCTGCACTCATGATGTTTGGCCCCAAAGACAGCGAGAGTACCAACAGTGATCAAAGCATGAAATGGAAGATCAAACGAAAAACCAATGATGAGCTGCGCCAGAATTTTGTGGACATGATTGCTGAGCAAATAAAAACATTGGGTATGAAACTGCCCGACGACCAATTGAAATGGAATGCTGAAAGAAAGCATTATGATTTTGGAGAGATCAATTGGGATGAATTCTGGCAGGTGGTAAAAGGGAACGGCCCTTGTAATAAACAACGGCTCGAAGCAAGAAAAAAAGCCTGGGAGAATGGTGAATGGGTACGGGAAGCAGCAGCAGCCTATGCCAGGAAAAGAGCGGACAGGCAAAAAGATAAAGCTGCTTAATAGAGTTAACAGGTTAAAATGTTGACAAGGTGCCGGAACTACAAACCTTGTCAACCTCTCAACATATCAACATTTCAACATTTCAACTAAAGGACATGAACTTCATCAGGAAATTTTATTACGGAGATATCCCGGAAGATAAAACGGGTGGCTCTATTGTTTCCAGCAGCAGTAAAACTGACTGGCCCTTATGGGAAGTATTTATCCGCAGCAAACAGGGGCTTGATCATAAGCATGCCGGAAGTTTACATGCAGCTGATGCCCAGATGGCCATTGAAAATGCCAGGGATGTGTATACCCGTAGAATGGAAGGAGTAAGTATCTGGGTGGTGGAATCTAAATATATACATGCGTCAAGCCCGGATGAAGCTGCCAGTTTATATGAACCGGCAAATGATAAAGTGTACCGTCATCCCACCTTTTACGACCTGCCGGATGAAGTAAATCATATGTAAACCCAGGGAAGAGTTATTATGAACAATCATCTAATCGAATACTCGCTTCATCTTGCCGACAATGCACTGATACTCGGCCAGCGTAATGCTGAATGGTGCGGGCAAGGGCCGGTACTGGAACAGGATATTGCCATCACCAATATTTCACTTGACCTGGTGGGGCAGGCCAGGAATTTTTATCAATATGCGGCAGAACTGATCAATCAATCAACTGACAAACCTATTCACCCGGCGACAGAAGACAGTCTTGCTTATTTAAGAACCGAAAGGGAATTTAAGAATTGCCTGTTGGTGGAACAACCCCATGCAGATTGGGGGCAAACAATATTGCGCCAGTTCTTTTTCAGTAGTTACCAGTTCCTGTTATATAAAGAATTACAAAATAGTAATAACAGACAGCTCGCAGCTATCGCTGAAAAATCATTGAAAGAAGTAACCTATCACCTTCGCTGGAGCAGTGAATGGGTGATCCGTTTGGGTGATGGCACGACTGAAAGCCATCAAAGAATGCTGCAAGCCATAGATGAATTATGGAGATACACCGGTGAATTATTTACCGCTGCTGACTATGAAAAAGAAGCCGGTGCTGATCCGTCGGCTTTTCAATCACAATGGCTGGGCAAAGTGAAAGAAGTTTTTGATGAAGCCACACTGCCTGTTCCGGAAAAAACATTTATGCAATCCGGTGGTAAAATGGGTATACACACTGAACATCTCGGCTTTATTCTTACAGAATTGCAATACATACAAAGAGCTTACCCGGGTTCGCAATGGTAAACCCCAACCCCCTAAAGGAGCTTTAGCGTATGAATATTGAAACTTCATCATTGACACAAAAGAAAATCTGGTCGATTCTTGAAACGGTATGCGACCCCGAAGTTCCTGTGCTTACTATCATGGACTTGGGTATTGTAAGGGAGGTGAAAGTAAATAACGATTCAGTGGAGGTCATTATCACGCCAACATATACCGGTTGCCCGGCCATGGATATGATCAGTATGAATATAAAACTGGCGCTGGCGGAAAATGGTTATACCAATACCAGGGTCACTTCTGTTCTTTCGCCAGCCTGGACCACCGACTGGATGACAGAAGAAGGGAAAATAAAATTGAAAGAATACGGTATCGCTCCGCCGAATCCCAGGCAACAGGTCTGTAATGATAAATTGTTTGCCGCTGCTGAAGCAGTGCAATGTCCTCATTGTAATTCATACCATACTCATCGTATCAGCGAATTTGGCTCCACCGCCTGCAAAGCTCTCTACCAGTGTGATGATTGCAAAGAACCTTTTGATTATTTCAAGTGCCACTAAACTCAGATCAGTTTCACTTTGAATTTACCGGCGCTGATGGAAGCGGGTGATCCGTTCCCCCTGAATACTGTGCCTGAAAAACTGCCCGATATTATTTTGGTTTGATGATCATACCGGTCGATATGTACCGGGAAAACAACAGTTTGCCTGCTCATATAAATATCAGAAGGAGTAACCCTGTCGTAGAAATAAAAAGAACTTCTGTTAATGGTGATATTGGAGAGATCCTGGTTCAGTACCCTGCTTTCCATATAAACAGTCAGCACCATACCGGTGTCGGCCGAACAGGCAGAGGGACCATAAAAAGTAAAAGCAGTTCTTTCCGGGTTTATGATAGCGGTATCAATACTTCCGCAAGCCTGTGATTGTTGTGCTTTCAGGCTCCATTGGTTGAGCTCCACCGGGTCCGGATACGTTGCACAGGATAAACAAACAGGTAACTCACTGGCAACGGGTGGTGTGGTGGGTATGGGTAAACTATCAGCTGGGGTGTTTATACTGCAACCCTCACAGCTATATTCTTTGCTGCAACTCACCACAAGTACAAACAAATACAGGGCTGCTGCGATAGCCGGTACCCGAACATATTTAGTAAGCGTATCCTGGCACATGAAAAATGGTTTGATGACCCCTTTCCTTTTTAAAGTTAACCTTATTCTGTATCGCTGCCATACAAACACCGGTTGCCACAGGCAGGTTACTGAACTTTTGTATGTTTGTTCCTCAATTAATGATATGCCCCCTGTTTTATCGGAAATAAAAAATGGAATCGCCTTTATCACCCTGAACCGCCCGGAAAAATTTAATGCCTTTAACCGGGAAATGGCATTGCTCCTGCAGGAAAAACTGGATGCATGTAAAACTGATGCAGTAAGATCTGTGTATATCACCGGGGCTGGTAAGGCCTTTTCTGCAGGCCAGGACCTGGCTGAAGTTGTTGATCCGAACGGGCCGGGTATGCAGCGGATACTGAGCGAACACTATAACCCGATCGTAACCAGGATAAGAGAACTTGAAAAGCCGGTTGTTGCCGCTGTGAATGGTGTGGCAGCCGGTGCCGGTGCCAATATTGCCCTGTGCTGTGATGTGGTAGTGGCAGCTGATTCGGCCTCCTTTATACAAGCCTTCTCCAAGATAGGTTTGATACCCGATAGTGGCGGCACCCATACATTACCAAGACTGATTGGCTGGCAAAAAGCAAGTGCCTTAATGATGCTCGGTGATAAAGTAACGGCCATGGAAGCAGAAAGGATCGGTATGATCTATAAAGTTTTCGCAGCAGATACTTTCCATGAGGAAGCAGTAAAAATTGCAACGACCTTATCGCAGATGCCCACCAGGGGATTGGCCTATACCAAGCAGGTATTAAGCATGTCGTTCACTACCACTTTTGAAGAACAGTTGAATGATGAAGATGTGTTTCAGCAGAAAGCAGCGCAAACTGACGATTACAAAGAAGGCGTAGCCGCTTTCTTAGAAAAAAGACAACCCGTTTTTAAAGGAAAATAGAATACTGTTATGAATGCAGAAAAAGATGAACTGGCCGCAAGAGTGGTTGACCACATGATGAAACATGATCTCTTCAGCCAGTGGCTGGGTATTGAAGTATTGAATATTACTGAGGGATACAGCAAGATCCGGATGACGGTAAGGGAAGAAATGATCAACGGGTTTGGTATTGTTCATGGCGGCATTGCTTTTTCCCTGGCAGATAGTGCCTTTGCATTTGCCTGCAACAACCGGAATAATCTTTCAGTAGCATTAGATACATCGATCAATTTCACCAAACCCGTTCATGTCGGGGATATATTAACTGCCGAAGCTAAAGAATTGCACAATGGAAAAAGTACCGGTCTTTATCATATCACGATCAGTAACCAGAAAGAGCATGTGGTCGCCTTATTCAAAGGCACTTGTTTCAGAACCCATAAATCGCTGTTATGATTTATTCTTTTGACGGGCATATACCGGTCATTCATGAATCTTCTTTCGTTCATCCCCTTGCGGCGGTAACAGGAAATGTTATCATTGGTAAAGATTGTTATATAGGACCCGGGGCAGCGTTAAGGGGCGACTGGGGGCAGATCATTCTTGAAGAGGGTTGTAATGTGCAGGAAAATTGTACGATTCATATGTTTCCGGGGTTGACCGTATCATTAAAACAAGCAGCACATATTGGCCATGGGGCCGTAATTCATGGAGCGGTTATCGGTAAAAACTGCCTGGTAGGCATGAATGCCGTGATCATGGATCATGTTGAACTTGGTGATGAAAGTATCGTAGGTGCTTTATCCATGATAAGGGAAGGAGAAAAGATCCCTCCCCGGAGCTTATTGGTGGGCAACCCGGCAAAGATCATTAAAGAAGTAAGTGATGAAATGATCGCCTGGAAAACCAAGGGAACAATTCTGTACCAGCAGCTGCCTGCACAGATGTATACAAACTGGAGTGAATGTGAACCCTTAAGAACTCCCGTCGCTGCTGATCGGGCAACTGGTACACATTATAAAAGCTGGAAAGACAAATCGTAGAATTACGGTATTCAATAAAAAAAATACTCGAAAAAACTTGCGAAACCGCAATCGCCAATTTACTTTTACATCACAATCTGTACCCAATACCCTCTCAAAGGCCTGTATACTACCGTACTCCAATCTTTCTCTAGAAACCCCAGGGCCAAAATTCAATTGAGTCGTTTTTTTAATACTCTTGTCGAAATCCTGCTGTTGACTTAAGTTCGCAGCCCTAAAAATCCCATCCTGCAAAAAGGCCAGCTACCAGATTAGCGCCATTCATTATTCCTTCCTGAAGAAGCCTCAAAGTTTCAAATCCTTTAAATGACCGTCAGAGTCCAGCTCCGTTCAAGACCAACTTGGATAAGGATCATCATTTCTAACATAAAACTTTGAGCATGAAAAAGGTTTACTACATCTTAACCGGGGCATTATTATTCTCTGGTTATGCATTAAATGCGCAGCCTACCGTTCCGGCTAACCCGGCTACTGGTAATGCTGCCAATTGTACTGTTTTAGGTCCCGGTAACACTCCTATCGATCAGTGTGTGGCCGGCAGTACTGTTTTCGTAACAAATTTCACCGGTGGTACTTATAACAGGGGCAACAACGGTAATAATCTTGGTGTTGGTGCCATCTGGCGTTTTGCTAACATTGGTACCGTTGGCGGGGTTCAGATAAACGTTGAGGTAACGATCAACAGCCAGTTCCAGGCCGATGTGACCAGTATGGATAATAATGCTGCCCTAGACCAGGCGGGTAATTCAGTGGCGGATTTCTTTGCCCCAACGATCCGGCCTGATGTGAATCTTAATGCTACCGACAGAAGAGGATATGTTCAGATGACCATGAACTTCTTCCAGGGTGTCAATAATTTTACCACCCCGGTATCTATCAGCAGCCTGAACATGATCAGCTATGATGCAGATGGTTCTTTCGAAGCAGGTGGCGCAACATCACAAGCCTGGTTAAGAGAGACCCGTGTAGCACAGGTATTCGGTGGTGGTAACCCGATTGTATTAGCAGCAGGAACCACTGAACTGGTAGCTTATAACTATGCAGATGGTGGCAATACCTGGACAGGTTTTGCTGGTGGTGTCTATGAAAGAACAGGTATCTCCCGTTGTGCGCAGGTAGCTTCTTCCTTCCGCTATAATTCGGTAGGTGTAAGTTCTGTTACATTCCGTCTCGGCTATGATTTCAAAGCTGGCACTAACGGCTACAATGTGGGCAGGCCCGGCCGTGAATACGGTATCAAATTTGGCTGCTATGCTTTCCCGAGCCAGTCAACTTTACCGGTGAGCCTGCTTAGTTTTTCTGCTTCCCTGAAAAACAATACAACCTCGATTAACTGGGAAACTGAAAATGAATCTGAATTCAGCCATTTTGAAGTGGAAAGAAAAGATGGCAGCGGAAGTTTTACAGCTATCGGCAGCAAAAATGCTAATAACTCAGCCGCCCGTTCTAACTACCAGTACAGCGATAACATTGCAGCTGCAAGCGGAGATGTTTTCTTCTATCGCCTGAAAATGGTAGACCTGAATGGCCGGTTCAAATACAGCAACGAAGTGCTGGTCCGTAAGGGAGCCAAATCACTGACCGGCATTTCTATGAACCCTAACCCGATCGTAATCGGTGGTGTGGCGAATGTACGTTTTGAAGCTGCCCGCCCTGCGATTGTAACGATCCGGGTGTTGGACCTGGCCGGAAGAACAGTATTACAACAGCAAAGCAAGGCTGCAGAAGGAACTAACACTGTAGCTATCAATAACCTGGAACGTTTGCAAACAGGCAGCTATATTATTCAGCTTTCAAATGGTGATGAACTGACAGCCGCTAAGTTTTCTGTCGTTCGCTGAGTTTGATGAGTGAAAATCAATGCTCAGGGTTTTTATACCTTGACCCCTCTGGCACATTGCGGAGGGGTTTTTTTATTTAATATGATCTCCCCTTCCATATAATTTCATTTCCGGGAAAGTAAAATTGTATGTAATTTAAATATGGCTTTCATCTCCATAGAAACACAAAACCTATTTGTATGAGAAAAAATTTACGCTTCCCTTCTTTTTTAGCCGCCGCCTTACTGACAACTTCGCTTTCCTATGCACAGGCTGACCGTTTTGCCTATGCGATCACCGATGTGCAGCAGGATGGTGTGAACTGGAGTTACTTAAGAAAGATCAATCTCCAGGATGGCGGGTTCAGTACTGTTTTGCTGAATGGTACTGACAGCAAACAAACCGCATTTGATGCCAGCAGTAAAAAAGAACTCACCAATTTTACAATCGAACAGAACAGGGGCTACAACCTGCAACCAGCTTTCAGCAGTGGTGTGGCAGCAATGGCCTATGATAAAAAAAATAACCGCATCTGGTACACCCCGATGTTCATTGACCAGCTCCGTTATATTGACCTGAAGACGATGAAGGTCTTCTATGTCACATCACAGGAGTTTACCGGCATGGCCCGCAAATCTCCCGACCAGGGAAATATCATTACCCGGATGACGATCGGCAATGATGGCAATGGCTATGCTATGACCAACGACGGAGCACACCTGGTTCGTTTTACTACAGGTAAGAAGTTAACTATTACTGATCTTGGTAGTGTCGTAGATGATCCTGCGAATAAAGGGATGTCGATCCATAGTTCCTGCAGCAGTTTTGGTGGCGATATGATCGCAGACAACGAAGGCAATCTTTTTATTTTTTCCGCCCGCAACCATGTGTTCAAAGTAAATATTGAAACAAAGATCGCCACACATGCAGGAACCATCAGCGGCTTACCTGCTAATTATACCAGCAATGGTGCAGCGGTTACGGCTGATAACAAAATTATGATCGGAAGTGCTGTTGATGCCAACAGTTATTATATAGTAGATGCTGCCAGCTGGACAGCCACGCCATATAAAACAACCGGTGGATGGCGCAGTTCTGACCTGGCCAACAGTAATATCCTGGATACCCGGCAACGGAATCAAAACCCGGTAGAAGATTTTACCCGTATCGAAGAAAAAGATAACGGGCTGGTACAGATCTATCCTAACCCGGTTATCAATAACAAATTCTCTTTACAATTCAACAAGCTGGAAGCGGGTGAATATACCGTGCAGCTGACCGATGTAATGGGAAGATTACTGCTACAGCGTATCATTAATGTAGGAGGTAAAAATCAAACAGAAGCGATCACCCTCACTGAATCAGCCGCCAAAGGATTTTACCTGGTAAAAATAGTAGACAAGAACAGTAAAGCTGTATTCAGCAAAAAACTGATCGTTCAATAAGACCATACCATTTTTCCTTATACTAAAGCCCCGGTACTGCCGGGGTTTTTATTTTTCCCTGCTATCTTTCCAGATCAATCGTATATGTTGGGCTTCGGTATCGAAATCAGTGCAGTTGCCATCTCCCCGGCCGGTAATGCCGCCATGCGGGCCGCAAACAGGATTACAGCTTTCATCTACCAGCACATCAAAGAAATCACAGCAGTCGCTGCTGAATAAGTACACCCGTTTCCCTTTATAGCTGTACTCATTCACTTCAGCAGGTGGATTCCAGCGGGGTTCTTTAGCAATAGAATCAATTTTTTGTTGCACACAGGCGGGTAAAACAGCCTTTTTTTTCTTGTCGCCGCAGTTTTGATTAAGTAATGCAGGAACAGCCAGTAAAAGCAGGAAATATTTCATAGTAAAGGGTTGATGAACGAAAGAATATATTTGCAGTTCACAGCAAATATAAAATTTTGGAGAAGAGCAATTTTGTTGACCAGATCAGGATCTTTTGCCGCAGCGGACATGGTGGAGCTGGCAGCAGGCATTTCATGCGTAACAAATTCACGGCCATGGGTGGTCCCGATGGTGGTGATGGTGGCCGCGGAGCTCATATTATCCTGAAAGGCAACAAAAATCTCTGGACACTTTTGCATCTCCGGTATTATAAGAATGTACTGGCAGAAGATGGGGAAGGTGGCAGCAGTAACAATAAAACAGGCCGCTTTGGGAAAGACATCATCATCGAAGTACCACTGGGCACCATTGCCCGTGATGAAGAAAGCGGCCAGCAGGAAGTGGAAATACTGGAAGATGGCCAGGAAGTCATCTGGATGGAAGGTGGTAAAGGTGGTTTGGGTAATTCTCATTTTGCCACACCCACCAACCAGGCCCCTGAACATGCACAACCTGGTTTACCCGGCAAAGAAGGATGGAAAGTATTAGAATTAAAAGTACTGGCTGATGTGGGACTCGTTGGTTTCCCTAATGCCGGCAAATCAACCTTACTCTCCGTCATTACCGCTGCCAAACCCAAGATCGCTGATTATGCATTTACCACGATCACTCCCAACCTGGGCATGGTGGAATACCGGGACGGTAAAAGTTTTTGTATCGCCGACCTGCCCGGTATCATTGAAGGCGCAGCGGAGGGAAAAGGATTAGGCCATCGTTTCCTGCGTCATATCGAACGCAATGCAGTATTGTTATTCCTCATCCCGGCCGACAGTGCCGATCATAAAAAGGAATTTGAAATCCTGGTCAACGAGCTGGAGCAATACAACCCCGACCTGCTGCATAAACAATTCATCATCGCCATCAGTAAAAGCGATATGCTGGATGAGGAACTGAAAGCAGCTATCGAAAAAGAATTACCAGCAGATATACCTCATCTCTTTATTTCCTCTATGACCAATAAAGGATTACTGGAACTGAAAGACCTGTTGTGGAAAGTGCTGAATGAAGAAGTGAAATAATTTTCTTCTGCCCGTAGCCGGAATACCCGCCCCACGGTATTGCTATTTTAAAAGGGAATGCTATTTTAGCTATACCCACTATGGCATTACTGAACCGGACCAAACAATTACTGAACCATAAAGATGTGCTGCTGGCAGCCACCTGGCGGTACATGGTGCAAGCCATCTGGTTATTTTTTCCTCCTATTCTTTTTTTGGTATTGGCTCATTTTTGTTTCTGGCATGTTACCCAGGGAAAAGACCTCATGATCATTGCCCTTGAAGATAAAGGGCATCTTATCTCACCCGTATTTTTTTGTTTCATTTTATCGCTGATCTTCTGGGTGGTTGTTACCTGGTACAGTACCCGCATTGTGGCCAGGGCCAAGGAATTCCAGGATCCGGACAAACATGAGATCTGGAAAATATTCCTGGTGCAGACACCAAGAGTATTGGCTTTCACTTGTATCACGATCATCTTACTGGCTTTTTTACAATTAGAAAATTCTCCTTACCCGGAATGGCCCACCTGGCTATGTTATGTTTTACTGGTCCTGAGCTATGCCTGGTATTATGGCATCTATTATTTCTGGGAAAGATTCCTGGCCCAACGGAATATGCCCAAAAAGAAATGGCTTTTCTTCTTGCGGAGTACAAGGTTCACCGCCTATGCCATACTGGGTGCATCGATCTTGTCTGTTGTTTTCATCAAAACCTTCTGGACACTGATCATCTTCCTGCTCAGTTTGCAGGTGGGGTTAGTTTTGTTATTAATTCTGCGGCGGGAAATTGATACAGCCAACCAGCTGGACGAGATCGGTGAATCAGAAGACAAGCCGCTTGTTTCATCTAGATCTGGTGTCTGGAAAAAATTAAAATACATCATCAGTCACAAAGAAGACCGCCAGTATTTCAAACTGTTTCAATGGGTGAGCTTATTTGCAGTAGCCGTATATATCATTACCATTAATTCGCTGGAAATATCCCTTCTCATTGGCAGTTTTCCTTTTTTATTATTAGCATTTGGGGTATTGCTGGGTATCGGGAATATCATCGCCACCATTTCTGTGCTGGCCCGTTTTAATTTTCACCTGCTCTTTTTTGTCTTCTCACTGCTACTCGGCAAATTTGTGGACCCGCATTTCACCGAACTAACCACTAAAAAAGAAAACAATATCCTGTTCAGTAAACGGCAAACACTCAAAGAATACTTCACCAACTGGGTGAATAACCCGGTGAGAAAAAAAATCCTGGATGACAGCACGGTAAAAAGATACCCGGTTTATTTTGTGATCGCCAACGGTGGTGCTTCCCGTTCCGGTTATTGGGTGGCTTCCATTTTATCCAAACTGCAGGATACCACCGGTGGAAAATTTGCCGATCATCTTTTTTGCTTATCCGGTGCTTCCGGCGGCAGCGTGGGGAATGCCACTTTTTTCAACCTGCTGCGTAATAAAGAACAACTTGCTTCGAAAGACACATCACAACAACGCTATTGGAAAGCGGCCACCCGCTACCTGGAATCAGATTTTTTAAGTTATACGCTTAGCCGTTTACTGGGTCGTGATATTTTTCGTCATACCGTTCCTGCTTTCCGGAAATATACCCGTGACCGGGCAGAAGCATTGGCTTATTCACTGGAAAAAGCCCCGGGTAAGGATTGTTTTTTATACAACAGCTTTGCTGACCCCTTCTCTTCTTTTATGACACAAAAGGGCAATACCAATTATTCGCTGCCTGTTCTTTGCGTGAACACCACCCGTATGCAGGACGGAAGCCCGGGAGTGATCAGCAATATCAGTGTTAAAGAAAATTACTTCAATAAAAGAGTGGATGTCCTCAGCCTGTTAAAGGATAAAGGAACTAACGATGATGAGGACATGAAACTGAGTACTGCCGTGGTACTGGGAGCCAGCTTCCCTTATCTCAGTCCTGCCGGCCGTATTGATAACCAACCCTGCGACAGCTGCGAAACCGACTCGCATTATTTTGTGGATGGTGGTTATTTTGATAATTCAGGTGCCGGTGTGGTGAATGAAATGCTGATCGCCATGAACGATATGCTGAAAGCAGATTCGGTGCTGAAAAAATATGCCGGCAAACTGGAGTTCTTTGTGTTGCATATCACCAATAATGATGCAAAGAGCAGCAAACTCAGCCGTATCAACCCCTTCACCAATGATCTTTTATCACCGGCACAAACCATCCTGGGTTCTTACGGAACTCAAACCCTGGTCAACGATCAGCGGTTAAAGAATTTTCTTTCCTCCATCAACCAGAATGATACCACCCATTACATCAATATTGATTTGTACAGCGGGGAATACAATCGTAAATTCTCCATGAACTGGGTGATATCTGGTTTTCAGCGGGGATTGATGGATGACAAATTATTGAAGAATAAAAACTTTGCCCGGGAATGTGAAAAGATGATACAATGGAAATACTGACCGCTATGCAACAACATTGTTTTTTCTGCCACCAAACCCATGAGCCGGTTCATGTACACGGCCATTACCAGTGCCCTTTTTGCCACACTAATATACTCCCCTGTTGCGATGGAGATAATTGTGAGACCAACCAGTTATTGCAGTCCAACCGGGTCGCTACAGAGAGCTCAATCACATCAATAAGCTCTTCCAACGGTATCACAGGCAGCTTTGAGTAGGGAATTGCCATCCGCTGCATCCTGCCATTTTTCCCAGAGCATCACACCATTGGCAATATCCTTCGCCAGTTTGGCTTTTCGTTTTACCGTGTACTGGCCATTATAATAAATAGTATAGTTCGTAAAACCTCCGGCTGTAACAGTGGCAGAATCATAGAGTGGATTGCCACCCTGCGATAAGATCGTTTTATACGTCAGCACCGTATTGGTTTGTGTGATCCCGCTGGGTCTTCCATAAGCCGGCAATCCCAATACAGCTTTGGAGGCGGGCATTCCTCTTGTCGTAAGCCAGTAGTTCAAACAGGTTTGTGCCAGTGCATAATCGCTGTGATGCCGGTACGGCACCGTTGTATTGAAATCATCATAGGCCATGATGTTGAAGAAATCGGTATAAGCGAAGATCTCATTTTTGATCGCATCTCTTATACCACCAGCATATTTACCGGCCGTAACCGCTGCCGAAAGATAATACCGGGCATCCCGGTGCAGTGAGTCTGATAATTCCTTCATCAATGCGGTGAATGTTACATCCGTTCCATCCGTAGTGGTGGGGAATTCCCAGTCCATGTCCACGCCATCAAAATTATATTGCCGCACTTTCGCCATCACATCTTTGACAAATGTATTCCGGCCTGCTGCCGTAGCTGCCATATTCTTAAAGTTCGTTTTGCCATCACCGCTCCCGTCATTGATACCCACAAATATTTTAGCGTTGTTGGTTCTTGCTTTCAGGATCACTGCATCCAGTGTGGCTGGGCTGTTCACCGTCAATGTTCCTGTTGCGTTCACGCCAAAGAAGGCATAGATCACCACATTGGTCATCCTGAATTTGATATCGAGTACATCAGCTGGGTTACGGTACGATGGAAAATAACCCACTACATAATATCCAAAAGAAGGAGGTGCCTGTATCACCGCACAGGTAAATGAAGTAACGGAAGTGGTACAACCCGTTGCGGCACCGCTTGCATTTTTAGGTTGCACATACCAGTATAAAGTCTGGCTGGCTGCAAAAACAGGAACGGTATAATTATAACTGGTGGCGGTTACATTACTGGCGATCAGTGAAGCGGTAGCAGCAGTAGCACCGAGATAAATATCATAACTGGCAGCACCGGATACGGCAGTCCAGCTCAGTGTCAGCGGTCCCGAACTAACAAAAGATCCATTGGCCGGTGCTGTATTGGCAGCACAACCCGGCACGGCGGGCGGAGGCGGTGTGGGTGTACCACTGTCTTTTTTGCTGCAAGATGCTAAGACAACAACAAATAACAGAACAGGGATAAGAAATCGTGACAGGGATCGCATAGTAATGGTTTACCGCTTCAAAATACAACATTTGACGAATCTCATACCGGGCTCAACCCAATTTTCAGTAGGTTTGCTCACTAAATTTTTCAGTTATGAAGAAGTTATTCCTGACGATTGTACTATCCGTATCACTGTTCTTTAAATCCTTCGCTGATGAAGGTATGTGGCTGCCCTTATTGTTAGGCCAGCAGGTATATAATGATATGGTCAAAAAAGGGTTGAAACTGACCAAAGACCAGTTATATCATATCAATAAAGCCTCTTTGAAAGATGCCATTATCATTTTTGGCGGTGGCTGCACCGGCGAGATCGTAAGTGCAGAGGGGTTGATCTTTACCAATCACCACTGCGGGTATGATGCCATCGCTAATGCAAGTTCCGTTGATCACAACTACCTGCAGAATGGTTTTTATGCAAAAAATAAAGGAGAAGAAATTCCCACTTCGCTTTCTGTGCAGTTCCTCCTGCGCATTGATGATGTAACGGCACTGGTGCTTGATTCCTTAAAAGGATTGAGTGGTGCGGAGAGAGTGCAACGGCAGGGGGCTATACTTGCCAATATCAATAAGAGAATGAGTGATGCCACACAAAATATTGAAACAAGGGTAAGTGCCTTATTCAAAGGCAACCAGTTCCTGGCATTTGTATACCAGCGCTACACTGATATACGTTTGGTGGGCACACCTCCTGAAAGTGTAGGTAAGTTTGGGGGTGATACGGACAACTGGGAATGGCCCCGCCATACCGGTGATTTTTCCGTGTTCCGTGTATATGCTGATGCTGAAGGCAAACCTGCCAAATATGCTGAAGCCAACAAACCCCTGAAACCAAAATGGTACTTACCTGTTTCCTTAAAGCCATTGAAAGATGGTGACTTTGCCATGATCTGGGGTTATCCCGGCGGCACCAACCGCTATGAAAGCTCTTATGGTATCAAACTGGCCACCGATATCAATAACCCGACATTAGTGAAACTGCGTGACATGCGGTTGAAATATATGTTCGAGGAAATGAAAAAAGATCCGGCTATTAAATTGCAATTAGCTTCTTCTTACGCCGGTATTGCCAACTACTGGAAATTTTTTGATGGTGAAACAAAACAGTTATTGAAATACGATGTATTCGGCCAGAAGAAAAAAGCAGAAGAAAAATTCAATGCCTGGGCCAAAGGAAAGCCTGAGTATGAAAACATTTTTGCCGACTGGGGCAAGGCTTATGAAGCATGGACCCCTTTTGCCAAACACCGCCAGTATATTAATGAGGGCATCTTCGGTTCACCGCTGATCGGTTTTGCTTCTTCGCTGATCCAATTAGAAACAGCATTGGTTAAAACCGGTTCCACACAAGCCGATATTAAAAAAGCTGCTGAAGCGGCCAACCAGCAACGGAAGAATTTCCTCGCCGGCGAGAATAAATTATCCGATGAACATATCGTGGCGGCAGTGACCCGTATGTTCTATGAAGACGTGGACAAAGAGCAGCACCCGGTTGGTTTTTACGGCAACCTGAAAAATACCTATGGCCCGCTGAATGATGAGGCAACCTATAAAAAATATGCAGCCGATATCTTCAGCAAGACCATCATCTTTGATGATGCCCGCTGGAATGCTTTTATTGCTAATCCTGATGCCAATACCTTGCAGTCCGATCCTGCTTTTGGCTATGCCAGTACTTTCTATACCAATTACAGTTCCAAATACCTGCCCAAGTTTCAGCAGTTCAATGCAAAAAATGCAGAGTTTGGAAGACTCTACCTGAAAGGCATTATGGAAATGGACCCGGTAAAAGCCAAAATGATGTATCCCGATGCAACATTTACCATGCGGGTCAGCTATGGTAATGTAAAATCCTACCGGCCAAGAGATGCCGTATTCTATGATTATGTCACCACATCAAAAGGCTTGCTGGAAAAATACAAAGCCGGTGATTATGAATTCGATCTCCCTGCTAACCAGATCGAACTGTTGAAGAAAAAAGATTTCGGCCAGTATATGGACCCCACCCGTAAAGACCTGGTGATCGGTTTCATCACCACCAATGATATTACGGGTGGAAATTCCGGTTCGCCTGTGATCAATAACAAAGGCGAGCTGATCGGCCTGGCTTTCGATGGCAACTACGAAGCCCTGAGCCATAAACTGGCTTTTGATAAAGACCTGAACCGTACCATCTGCGTGGACATCCGCTATGTGCTCTGGTGTATTGATAAACTCGGTGGCGGCAGCAATATCATCAAAGAATTAAAACTGATGAAATAAGTTTCGTAAAAAATACTTTTAAAGCGATGGTGAATTTCGCCATCGCTTTTTTATTTTAGTATATGCCAGGAATGAAGCTTATCCCCTTTTTTATCCTTTCTGCCGTCTTACTCAGTAGTTGCAGGAGCCGGGTTTATAATATTCCTACAGGCAGTATGGAGGAAACCCTGCCGGTAAGCAGCAATATCCTTGTTAAAAATTCTTCCTCGTTTCAGCGGGATGATATTGTTGTATTTAGTTATTATGGAAATAACTATACCGTCCAACCAGATGAAAATGGGCAATGGCCGCAGCATTGGGAAAAACGAGTGTACCGCCTGGTAGCTATATCAGGAGATATTATAGAAATTAGGAACGGGGACCTCTTTATAAACGATAAAAAAGTAACGTTACCACCAAAAGCTTTGATGACTTATGAAATAAAAGCAACTACTTTCCTGGATGACCTCCCGGAAAGAAAAGAATTCCCTGTTCAAATTAAGTCACGGCTTGGTGATACTATTATTTATACAGCAGCTTTAACTACCGAACAGGTTGCCCAATTCAGGCAACGCAAACCCGCTGTGATCAGTGTAGAAAAAGAAATGGCAACATTTGCATATACAGAATCTATGTTTACCCGTAATGATGAAAAAAACCAGTGGACCGTTGATAATTATGGGCCGTTGAAAATACCTTCTCCCGGCGAAAAAATTGTTGTGACCCGTTTCAACTATACACTATATCAAAATATTCCAGGCATCCGGGAAGGGGAACAAGTACTGAAAGAAAAACTCTATTTTGTAATGGGTGACAATCGTCATGCGGCTCAAGATTCCCGCTTCATTGGTTTTATTCCCCATTCAAATATGATTGGTATTGTCAAATAAAAAGATAAATTCGTTTTATAAACCATTCCATTGAAGCGCTGCAGGCTACTTATTTTTCTTTTCCTTACTCTTTTTTCCGCATCCACATCGCTGGCACAAACACCCCTGTTCAGTATTGCCACGGATATGAACCTGCAACGGAATTTTAAAAAAGGACAGCAATACTGGGCCATCGGGCATACCATACAGGGGCAGTTTAGTTTTACCCCCAAAGACGGCATCTATGTATGGGCCTCTTATTATTCCGATGGAAAATTCAGTGATGATCTGACTGCCACGGCAAAATTACCTTCTACCCTTCCGCAACAGGTACCCTACCGCAATGATGCGCAAATGCGGTTCAAACAAATTTCCACCGGCTGGAAAAAATACCTCAAAGGAAGTTTTACCGCTGAAGAAGGATTTAATATCTATGGCTATGCCGGTTTCGGGCTGGTGCTGGGCCGGGTCATCAATACCCATTCAGAAAATATTGATACTTCGGTGTATCACGTTCCGGTTAAAAGCGGGAAAGCGAATTTCAAAAGACTGACGCTTGATCTCGGGCTGGGCTGGGAAGTGCCGCTTGGCGGCAGCATCTATTTATATGCCGAAGGAAGAACCTGGATACCTGCCAGCAGTTATCCCAGCAACTATCTTTTCCTGAATAAGAATGCACCCATGATGGGAATGTTCAATGCCGGGCTCCGGATACTGTTTGATTAAAAGTGAAATTTTCTCCCGCCCTGCTTCCTCTTTTGTTTATGCGTATTTTTGATGGCTATGAGTAACAAGCTTTCCATCCGCCAGGTTGAGTTATACAAACTATCCATCCCCTTAATTGAACCCTTTATCACTTCACTCGGAAGAGATGACAGTGCAGAAAATGTATTGGTAAAGATCATCACGAAGGAAGGCATTATTGGTTTTGGTGAATGCAGTCCCTATATGCCCATCAATGGTGAAAGTGTGGACACCTGTTTTATCGTGGGGCAATATTTTGCGCAGGCACTGAAAGGAAAAGATCCATTGGATATTGAAGCCTGTATCCAACTGATGGATTCCATTATCTATGCCAACGGCAGTATCAAGAGTGCTTTTGATATGGCCCTCTATGATATTGCTGCGCAACATGCCGCCATGCCGTTGTATCAATTCATTGGCGGCAGCAATGATAAAGTGATCGTGACTGATTATACGGTGAGTGTGGGGGATATTGATAAGATGGTGGCTGATGCGCTGAAGATACAGGCACAGGGTTACCCGGCTATCAAAGTAAAACTGGGTAAGAACGGGACAACCGACGTGGAAAGAATGCGGGCTATCCGTGCAGCTGTTGGACCAGAGATACCGCTGCGTATTGATGCCAACCAGGGCTGGACGGTGGAAGAAGCCATTGCTACCTTGCAGGCTTTAGCCCCCTTTGATATACAGCACTGCGAAGAACCGATACCCCGCTGGGATTTTATGCGCCTGCCCGAAGTAAAAAAAGCAAGCCCTATTGCGATCATGGCGGATGAATGTTGTGGTGATGACCATGATGCCGCCCGGTTGATTGCCATTAATGCCTGTGACTATTTTAATATCAAGCTGGGCAAATCGGGCGGTATGTATAAAGGATTAAAAATGGTGCGGATGGCCGAAGCGGCCGGTTTGCATTTACAAGTGGGTGCCATGATCGAATCCCGGCTGGCGATGACCGCTTTTGCGCATTTTGCGTTATGCAGCCCTGCTATTGTCCATTTTGATTTTGACACAGCCCTGATGCTACGGGAAGACCCGGTGACCGGCGGCATTGTGTATGAAAAAAATGGCGTGGTGAAAGTGCCGGATACAATTGGATTGGGAGCAACGATTGAAGAAAGCTGGTTGAAGAAGATGGAGAAAGTGGTTATATAAATACCGGAGGCAGTTGGATTGTCGCAACTCCTTTTTACCTGTAAAAATCTTGCATAAACTGATCTAAGCGAATGAAAATCAGGGCGACAATTTTTTGAAGTTCCTGCTGGAAACAGTTCGTATATTCGGCAATACACACATTGGTGGCAAGCTTAATGGAACTCCCTGCTAACGAACAAGCTTGACTTGACCCAGTTTTTCAAAAAAAGTACCATTTTCTTTAAAAATATTTTTGCCAATTTTATTAACTGTTAGTAATATTCTCTATATTTACATCAGATTAGTTCTTTGAAAGTGATTCGATGTCTTTTTTCTAAGTGGAGTTCCTTTGAATGTCCGAGAGGACAAACCTTAACAGGTAAACTAACAGCACACATTGATTATCCGATTCTGTACGTCTGCATTCTGTGTAGTATTGTCTGAAACTATGACAAGAAGAGCCAGTAAAGCAATTATAGAAAATAAGATGCAATGATTGAATTGTTATTATGCAGTATTGATTTAATACGCAGGAATTTTAAGCGAGTGTACGAGAACATTGCCAACGCACTTAGGACTTAGACGCCTAACTGCTCATATTTCCATTATTGATTACGCAGGACAATAATGGTGTTGTCTATAAAAACAAAATATATGAGCAGATTAAAACAAAATCGAATCATTGATAATGCAATAAAAAGTATTGCATCTATCACTCAGAACCAGTGTTCTCTTTCGGATTCAGACTTAATTGTCGTAAATGAGGCTTCGGAAAGACTTCAGCGTTTGAAACGGAAAAAAGGTAAGACCAATGAGCAAATTCGTGATGAAATTGCGAAAGTCATTGTACTTCTTATTGTGTTTTTCGCAAAAGACGAAGCTGTTGTAGCAAAGATGCCAAATGATAATTCGAACACTCCTTAAATTTTTTCAATTTCAAAAAATGGATTTAGGGATCATAATTAAAAATATTAGAAAGCAAAAAGGACAAACCCAAGCGGAGTTTGCCCTTTCGTGTGGTATTACTCAAACTTATCTTTCACAAATCGAAAATAATTCGAAAGAGCCCACTCTTTCAACGTTAAAGCTAATTAGTGAAAATTTGAACATTCCTTTGCCAATATTATTTTTTCTGTCAATGACAGAAGAAGATGTTCAGCCTAGTAAAAGAAAGGCTTTTCAAATTGTTAGCCCTTCAGTGAAATCTCTTGTAAATGAATTCTTCGCAGTCTAAAAAAGATGCCTTTAAGAAGTATGAGTTCAAAAAACTCTGTCATATTCTAGGGTTTGAACAGAAACTTTTATTGAAATTATTCGATTCAATAGACGGTAATTATAAGGAATGGTCAGAAGTAAAAGAGGATAAAAACGGGAACCCAAAAACTTATTTAGATGGCACAGTTAAAACCAGAACTTTTAGAAATCCATCCCAATTACTTAAGGTTATTCAAAAAAGAATTAAGAGTAATATCATAGACAAAATTGCTTTACCAGATTGCATTCATGGAGGCGTTAAGAAAAGAAGTAACATTACCAATGCAAAAGCACATCAGGGTAATAAGTATCTTTTTGAAACAGACTTGCAAGAATTTTATCCAAACATTAGTATGGCTCGTGTTTATAAAACCTTTATTGCCCTCGGATATTCTACCCATATTTCACACTGGCTGACGACTCTCACGACAAGAAAGAATGAATTACCACAAGGTAGCCCGACTAGTACGGGGATTTCGAATTTGGCGTTTGTAAAGACAGATTATAAACTTTTGAAGCTTTGCAAAAAAAACAACGTTATCTACACAAGGTATGTTGACGATTTGACCTTTTCTTCTCAACAAGATTTTGGGCACATAGTCAACGATATACTTAACATAGTCATTGGTGACAATTTCAAAATAAGCAGAAGGAAGACAAATTATAACGGTGAGCAAACTGTTACAGGAATAGTTGTGTTACTGAATAAAATCGATGCTCCCCAAAAAATACACGACAAAGTAAAAATTGAGACAGATTCAAATAGTACCGTTAAGCCTTACACAAACTATCTAAATAACATTAGGAAGACTAATAAAAAATCAAAAAAGCCAGCCACCAACATTGCTATTGCCAATAGTGGGGCTTGACATTGGAGCAATCAGCAGTAGTAATTTTGTTGTACTTCGGTTCGGGGCTCGACGAATAAAATCCGGCTTTAGTTCTTAATATTTAACTTTATCAAAAAGCCAGGCAGCGTTTCCAGCGGACGGATTTCAAATATCCCATCATCGGCAATAGCTGGCCGTTAGTGGGTAGCAGCGGACAGGGCTAATGAAAAAAGGCGTTCGAAATAACATAAAATGATTTGATAATGAAAAATATATTCTGTGTTATCGTTATTGCTTTTTTATGTAATGCGTTTTTTTTGGGTTGTGCTGTATATTCAACAGCAACTACAAATAAGTGGTTAGAATACGAATTACCACCTTCTAAGATTAAAAAAAATGGTTCTTCTTTTTTTGAAGGAAAACTGTCCGATGGCTCTATGTTCTCTATATTTTATGATAACGAAATTGATAATGATGGAGAGTTTTACTATGCTGTGTTAATGCAAAATTGGGGTTGGACAAGGAATGGTGATACATGGTCTGCGAAACAGGGTTCTCGTAGAGAAAAAAGAGGTCATATTTATATTAATCCTAAAAGAGGTGTAGCAGTTTATTTTTACCCAGAGAAACATTTTAATGCTTTTAAAGTAAATATTTATAATAATTAAGCCGACGACTAACTATTCGGCTTGGCAATATGGCGTGGCGACGATTATATTCTCAAATTTTAAAGGACGAAACTAACTCCCCGCAACTTTTTAGTTTGACTTTGACATAAATGGCTTAACTTTTGAATCCAAACAAAACAGGAAATCTATGGCCAAATCTGCATCTGAATTTGTAAAAGAAGCCAAGCAACAGGTTCAAAACCTTACCCCGGCTGAAGTTTCGGAAGAATTGTCAAGGGGTGATGTTGTCTTGATTGACATCCGGGAAAGCGAAGAGCTGAAACAGAATGGCAAAATCGCCAATTCAGTTCACGCATCGAGGGGCATGCTTGAATTCTACGCCGATCCGGCACTTCCCTACCATAAACCAGAATTTGAAAAAACAAAAAGAATAATCCTTCATTGTGCATCGGGTGGACGTTCCGCCCTGGCGGCATTAACACTTCAACAAATGGGTTATGAAAATGTCGCTCATCTTGATGGTGGAATAAAAGCCTGGAAAGATGCAGGATTGCCAACAGAATAACCCGGGATCAACTGGTTCCCGGTTATCTAAATTTATTGCATTGTAAACATAGGGTGGATTTTGCGCAGAGCATTCATCAACAGTATACTGGAAAAAGCAGAACGGTAAAAACCCGGAGCCGTTTTGGCAAACGGCTCCGGGCCAACAGGCTGCTAAAGCATATAATAAAGCGGCTTTTGTGGTACGGCATTATCGGCAACCATTTCTTTACCAGTACTTTCTTCCCGGCTGTATTTTGTTTTATACAACTTGGCCCCGCCCGAAAGCGGTTCCGTATCGGCAACGACGGCCACAGTTAGTTTGCCTTTGTTATACAGGTCTGTACCATACAACTGTTCCAGGTTTTTTTCAATGCTTTGTGCAATAGTGGTCATGGGTGTATCGGTAGGTTTGTTTTCAAAAGGGTCCTGCAAGTGTATCGCCATTTTTTCTATCAGTAAAAAACTGGCCGAGATGGCTACCACCAAGGGCACTTCAAATAAACCAAAATACTCTATCACACCAAAAGGCAGCAGGGCAATAAACAGCATCATAGACATGTGGATGTACAAACTGTAGGTACTTGGAAATACAGTGTTCTTGATGCGTTCGCATTTTCCCATGGCATCACACAGGCGGGAGATCGTTCTGTCTAATTCAATTTGCTGGAAGCGGTTGATCCAGCCTTCTTCCAATGCCAGCTGTATATCCCTTCCCATCAGGTCAATCAGTGCCGCAGGCACATTATCTATTTGCCGCACATACTCCAGTTCTCTTTTATCAAGGTATTTGTCCAATCCTTTCAGCACATTTTGCCGGCGCAGGTGCCTGCCTAAACTATAGGTCCAGGCTATCTGCCGGCGGATCATCCGTTGCCTGAAGTTTTCCAGGTCTTCATTGTCACTATCCATCGGCGTAAAAGAAGTGACCTGCCGGGCAAGGGTACGGGAGTCATTTACAATGGCGCCCCAGATGTGGCGGGCTTCCCACCAGCGGTCGTATGCCTGGTTACTTCTGAAACCCAGCAACAATGAAATGACCGTGCCCAATATCATCGGCACCGAAACAGGGATGGAAATACGGGTAAGATGATATTGCTGGTACAGAATAGAAACAAGAATGGCGTACACGGTAATTATAATGATCTCTGTCCTGATCTTTCCGAAAACATACTTAAAGGGAATATTTTTTTGTAATAACATACTGCTAGTTTTACTGACAACTGCTTTTCGATACAACAGCGGTTATGCTCTTGCAGGAATTGTCATCTGCTGATTTAATACGCACCTGCCTTTTCATTGACCAGCTTTGGCTCCGCAACAAGTAAAGTTTTGTTGCTGAATACCGGCTCTCTTTTCCGGGGAATTTCTCTGATCACAGGTACACCGCATTTCACAAACAGGTTTATGGGGTTAACGCTTTGCTTGTGCACTTTTGAAAACACATACTGCTCCGGGCAGAAGATCATATCAACATCATTGGCTTCTGCAAAATTTCTGAACATAGCCCTGGTATCTCCATTCATGCAGCGCACAATTATTTTACTGATTCGCTGCGGATAATCATCCTTCAGCTGTTTACAAGCCTGGCGGAATGCCTCTGTCATCAACTCTGCCGAAGGTTCTTTGTAACCGGGCCGCAGCAGTTCAAAAGGAAGAGCTGATTGCTCAAAAGCATGAAAGAGAATAAGCGTCACTTTCATATCGGCTGTGCAGCCCAGTGCCTGCTCAGCCAGTTTTAAAGAAGCAGGGTTAAAGTCGGTAGGTACTAAAATGTTTGCCATACTCATTTGATTTTTTATAAATCAAAAATGATGTTGCAACATTAGAGAGTGCTAAAGACCAGAAAAAAATTCTCTTAGAAAGGGATTAGAGAAAAATTAGAGTATTAGAAAGGTTTAATCTATCCGTCATTGTTTTGTTTAAGAGCTCAACAAAGTGGTAAAACGATCTTAACCGTGGTTCCTATATTGACAGCAGAGCTTACTTCGATTGCTCCTTTATGCAAGCGGATAATATTATTGGACAATGGCATCCCGATGCCATATCCTTCATACTGCTTTGTATTGGAAGCCCTGAAAAAAGGATTATAAATATATTTCAGTTCTTCGGTCGGGATACCGATCCCTTTGTCCGTAACCCATATTTCGGCGTTCTTTTCTCCAAAAGACAGGAGGATACTTACCTTGTTGTTATCAGAATACTTGCAGGCATTGATGACAATATTACCAATGGCCATGACCAGCAGGTTATAATTTCCCTTTATGCTGGTACTTGCTTCATCTTCGGGCATTGAATCAATATTGATCTCAATATTATTTTCGGGTATAATAGCATCACAATTTTCCTTCACATCAAATAATAGCTGGTCGAGACGGATGATTTCCCAGCGCTGTTTTTTCCCGTCGAACCCGGTTTGTGCCAGCGACAAAAGCCCCCTGGTGAGTTCCTGTAATTTTTCCGCCTGCCGGGTTATTTGCTGCAAACTTTGCTGGTAGCCTTCAATCGTTCTTTCTTTAGAAAGGGCAAAATCTGCTTCGGCCACAATAGAAGTAAGCGGTGTTCTGAACTCATGAGAAGCATTACTGATAAAATTATTCTGAATTTCAAAAGCCGTTTCAAGCCTGTTCAGCATCAGGTTGAATGTACTGGTCAGTTCAGCAATCTCATCTGCGCCTTCTAATTCTTTCAGCCGCAGATGCAGATTTCCTTCGTTTATCTGCTTCACCCTGTTGATGGTGTCCCTGATTGGTTTGAATGTCTTTTTGGAAAAATACAATCCGACACTGTAAATAAGCACAACAGCACAGATAAGTGTAACCAGTTTAATTATGGCCAGGTGCCGCATCATTTCGCTGCCATACTCGTTGGTTGCCGATTTAATAACAATAAAATTTCCTGTTTCATCTTTATACAATAACCCTGCAAAATGCCTGAACCGGATTTGCTCAAAAACAGTAGCTCCATTGGCTTTTATGATAGCCGCTACATAATCGTTTGTAAGGGGTTTGCGCAGTGGTTCTGTTACTTTACCGGACAGGCTGTCCACTTTCAGGACATAGGCTTCCTCTTCCGGCAGCCGCTCCAGGTATTGCTTTTCAATTTCCCGGAATGCTTCCGTGGAAACTTCATTGTGTTCAAACCGGAATTTGGCAGAGATCCGGGCTCTTAACTCCAGCCGTTTATGAAAATCATTATTCGCAAACGAACTGATAAAAAAATACACCACGATATTCAGTATCAGGAAAATGGTGCCTGTAAGGATCGTAAAAAGGATCGTGGTTTTCGTCTGGATCTTCATATGGCTGTTTTGCTTACGCTTTCAGCATATACCCCATGCCTACTATTGTTTGAATAAATTTTCTTTCCGGGTTGCTGCTGATTTTTTTGCGCAGGTAATTAACATAAACATCCACTACATTAGTTCCCATATTAAAATCAATACCCCACACTTTCTCCAGTATTTCCATTCTTGAAAGCACCCTGTTCTTATTGCGCACAAAAAATTCCAGCAGGCGAAACTCTGTTGAAGTAAGTGCTAGAGGAACTCCGTCCTGCTCCACCAGCCTGGATTTAAAATCAATCTTAATGCTGTCCAGGTACTGCACATCTTCTTCATCCTGTACAACCAGGCTCTTTCTGCGGTTAAGTGATTTGAGTCGGGCTTCCAGCTCAGCAAATTTGAATGGTTTTACCAGGTAATCATCCCCTCCTGCATCAAGGCCTGCAACAATATTTTCAGTTGTGCCCAATGCCGTCAGAAATAATATGGGTGAATTGATCTTATTTTCCCGCAGCTTCCTGCACAATTCCATACCGCTCATTCCCGGTAACATAATATCCAGGATCAGCACATCGAAACTATGGGCCAATGCCATCTGTAGCCCTACATGACCGTCAGGAGCTACTGAAATACTATACCCTTTCTCTGTAAGGCCCTTATTAATAATACCTGCAACATAGGGTTCGTCTTCTACCAATAGTACTTTCATGAAAAATTTAATATAATTAATACCCGATATAAAAATTAACGGGCTTAAAAATACAACCAACAGGTATATTTGTTCAGCGGGAATTGTAACCTGTCTGTAATTAATTATTAAACATCCTGTTTCCCGGCAGAATAAATGCTCCTTTACAATTGCTTGCGGGGACTACAAGAGGAGATAGCAAGAACCTGATCCTGCCGCACAACCAGTATACTTTGTAACACGAGATACACTATTTGATCTTCTCCTTCGGCCGTTTCACTTTTTGCACCGGTGCATTATCCTTCCAGCGCCACAGGTGTACACAGGCATAAGTGCGGTAAGGGCTCCAGCGGGCAGATATGCGTAAGAGGTCTTCTTTGAATTGTTTTTTATCGCTGCGGTCTAATTGATACAACCCGATCATGGCGTTTTGTATGCCCAGGTCATCAATGGCAAATACATCTTCCCGGCCCAGGGCAAACATCAGTAACATTTCCACGGTCCACCGGCCCACTCCTTTAATAGTCACCAGGTAGCTGATCACTTCTTCATTGCTCATCTTACCCAGCTTTTGGGCGTCCATCCCAAAATCAAGTTCAAACTGCGCCACATTTTTTACATAGCTCACTTTGGCATTACTGAGCCCGATGGCCCTTAATTGTTCCGAAGGAGTGGCGATGATTTGCTGAGCCGTGGGTTCCTTGCCCCCGTATAATTGAATGAACCGTTTATAGATCACATCCGCCACTTTGGTACTCAGCTGCTGGCTCATAATGGAGGCACAGAGATAGATGCAGATATTCTTCCGCTTCTTTAATTGATGCGGTTCAGCAGCAGCCAACAGTTTTTTCAGCTTTTTGTCTTTGGATAAATGGGCGATGTACTCCATATTTTTTCAAATGAAAAATAAATATAGAGTATTGTGAGGAATGTGTCTGACACATTTAAGCTTCGGCCCATAGTTTGAACTCTGCCACCCGGTCCCTGCTGATGACCATCTCTTCGGCCTGTGGTGCCCCTTTCACCGAGAGCTTTAACCGGCTATTGTAATAAGGCTTCACCTGCTGGATGGCATTGATGTTAACGATAAATCGCCGGTTGAGGCGAAAGAAATATTGCGGGTCTAATTGTTCTTCTAATCTTTCCAGTGTATGATCCACGAGATAGCGGTTCCCTTCTGTATCCACGAGGTGAACGATCTTATTATCGGCCTGGAAAAAAGCGATACTAGTACTGTCAATAAAAAATAAACGCTGGCCTACTTTGCCCAGGAATCTTTTTTTATAGCGGCTGTGCTGCCACTCGGGCATCAGTTTATTGAAATCAACAGCAGAAAAAGAAACCGATAGGGATTTGAATTTATTGAATGCTGTACCCAATGCCTCCAGCGTTACCGGTTTTAAGATATAATCAATGCTGAACATTTTGAAGGCATCCAATGCATACTGGTCATAAGCCGTAGTAAAGATCACCGGTTTGTTATAGCTTACCTGTTTGAAGATCTCGAAGCTATGCCCGTCTGATAAATGAATATCGAGTAATAACAGGTCCGGGTGTGGCCGCTGCCGCAGGTATTGCACCGTTTCTTCAATGCTTTCCAGGCAGGCCAGTACTTCCACAGCCGGGTCATACTCTTTCAGGAGGGTTTGCAATCGTTCAGCCGCCAGTTTTTCATCTTCTACAATGATCACTTTCATAGCTGTATAAGTAGTTGGTTAATTAAGTTGCAGCAAAGGGAGTATCACTTCAAACTCCCCGGCTGTCTGCCTTATTATAACGTCCCTGCCGCTGATCAGTTCATACCGCTTCCTGATATTTTGCAACCCGATCTTCGTGGAGGGCTCCACCACCTGCCGGGGCTGCAGATTATTCTTCACCACCAGGGTCTGGGCACCATTAGCATGGATATCAATATGTAAAGGTTTATTCCGGGAAACTATATTGTGCTTGATCGCATTTTCAATCAGCATTTGCAGGGCCGCCGGCACCACATGCCATGTTTTATAATGATCAGGAATATTGATGGCCACGGTCAATCCCTGGTCAAACCGTTTTTGCAGTAAGAAAAGATAGGGCTGAATAAATTCCAGCTCCGAACGAAGTTCCACCAGTTCTTTTTCCTGGTTGTTTAAGATATAGCGGTAAACCTTGGAGAATTCTTCAATAAAATGATTGGCTTCGGGATTGTCTTTGATGACCATACCCGACAACACATTCAGGTTATTGAACAGGAAATGCGGGTTGATCTGGCTTTTGATCAGTTGCATCTGTGCCTGCGAACTGTTGCGCCGCAATTCTTCTGCTTCTGCCCATTGTCTCCGGTATTCCCGGAAGAAGAACAAAATCGCATTGAGCAAATGAAAGAATAAATTGATGAGGCTGGCATAGATAATATTGAGCTTAAGCGGGTTGCTGTTTTGTTCCCAGCTATACCCATGCAAAACATTTCCCACAAGGAACACCACCACTACGGCAGCTGCCAGTGCAACAAAATTGCCGGCAAAAAAGAAAAATGCCAGGAAGCGGATCTTTGTTTTAGGTGTAAGGAATCTTTTCTTTAACCCGGGTTTGATCAGCCGGTTCCCTTCCCAGGTCAAAAAAGTAATACCGGTAATGGTTAGCAGGGCATAATACCATTCAATATCAATATCGAAATAATGATACACATTGCACAGGGCTGTGTTCATGAAAGTGTACAGCGAGAGCAACAGGATAAACAGGTATCTGTAACGGTGACTGAACATATAGCATTCCTTTAAGTAAGTCCCGCCCCGGTAATGGCCGGGACGGGACAAAGGTTTTTCAGAGGGGGTACCTGGTTATATGAATAAGTTAGGGTATCAAAACCCGGTCAATCAGGTGTACAACACCATTCCGGCATACAATGTTCGTTGCGGTGATGTTGGAGCGGTTGCCGCCATTTCCATTACCGGTAATGGTGGGGCCACCGCCGGTTCCGTTGGTCAGGTTCACGGTAGTGTTACCTCCGGCCAGCATAGCCACATTTCCATTAGCCAGGTCAGAAGAGAAAGCCCTGCCACCTACAACATGGTAACGCAATACTGCTAATAAAGTAGCTACAGGAATATCATCAATTTTTGAAAGGCTTAAAGCTCCCAGCAATTGGGTGAATGCTGCATTTGTAGGAGCAAACACCGTAAGTGTTGCTGAACTTAATGTACCTGCTAATGAGGGATCACCACCGGGGCCATTGGTTGCTCTCAGTACTGCTTTTACTAAAGAATCCAACCCGGCAGCGGTTGCTGTTTCCACGATATTACCAGCCGGGGGAGTCAGTACACGGCCAATACGATGGATCACTCCATTGGAAGCATTCACATCAGCTTGTGTTACCTGGATACCATTTACAAAAACACCGGCTGCATTTTTAGTTACAAATACAGAGTCGCCGCTCGCTGTTGTTACTTTGGCATTGGGGCCAGCGGGTACATCAGCTGCTACCACTTTAGCACCGAGTGTATGATACAGAAGAATATTGGATACCTGTGCTGGTGTTAATGTATTCAATGCGGCCTGGTCAATACCAGCTGCTGCAAAAGCGGCATTATCGGGAGCAAATACCGTGAAAGGACCTGCGCCACTCAGGGTGCCCTGCAAATTTGCTTTCAATACAGCTGCTTCGAGGGTACTGAAATCGCCACTGGCCACCACCACGCCGGTGATGGTATTATCTACAGCAGGTTCATCATCTTTTTCACAGCTGGCAAATACAACGGGTATACTTAAGGCCATCATAAGACCTGTTTGACGGAAAAATTTTTTGAGTTCCATAGTTAAATTGTTTTGTTTAAGTAAATGACAAAAACAAAAGCTTCCCGGTACGCACCGTGGAGTGAACCGTTATATACAGGGTGTGAATCGTAGCAGTGCAAGTGTGAGTTTGTTTAAGCTTTTTTCCGTGACAATAAAAAACCCGGCGCTTTCGCACCGGGTTGAAGAAGAATATAACCTGCTGTTAGTCCACATTCCAGCTCATCTCCCCGCCCTTCTCATCTTTTAAGGTGATACCGAGAGCCGCCAGCTGGTTCCTGATCTTATCGGATGTGGCAAAGTCTTTTTTGCCCTTCGCTTCTTTGCGGATATCGATCAGCAGTTGCATCACTCCCTGTAATTTGCTGTTGTCGGCTTCGGTTACACCTTTCAATCCAAAAATATCTTCCAGCCAGGTTTTGAAGGATGACTGCAGCAACTGAAAGGTTTCTTCCGATAAGGCACCCACCGGGATGATCTTATCTTTTATTGAATTGATCACCGGTACGATCTCGAACATATTCGCCAGCACTTTCGCCGTACTGAAATCATCGTTCATGAATTCCGGAAATGCTACGACCAGTTTTTTTAGTTTCTCTTCCAGTTCTGCATCAGGTGCTTCTTTGCCTGTTTCATAATTCATAGCCTGCAGCTTTTCATAGGCATCCCATAAACGCTTCAATCCTTTTTCGGCGGCCAGCAATGCTTCATTACTAAAATCAAGGGTGCTGCGGTAATGTGTCTGCAGGATGAAAAAGCGGATCGTCATCGGGTGAAATGCTTTTTCCAGTATCGGGTGGTTACCGCTGAACAGCTCTGTCAGTTTGATCACATTGTTATAACTCTTGCCCATCTTGCGGCCGTTAATGGTGATCATGTTATTATGGATCCAGTAACGCACCGGCGCCGAATGATTGCAAATGGTACTTTGTGCGATCTCACTTTCATGGTGCGGGAACAACAGGTCCATACCACCACCATGAATATCAAACTGTGCCCCGAGGTATTTGGTTGCCATGGCCGAGCACTCAATATGCCAGCCAGGAAAACCCACTCCCCAGGGACTTTGCCAGCGCATAATATGTTCCGGGGCTGCATTTTTCCATAAGGCAAAATCGGCCCGGTCTTTTTTCTCCTCCTGTCCTTCCAGCTCCCGGGTGGTCTCCAGCAGGTCGTCAATTACCCGGCCGCTGAGTTTGCCATAATCATGCGAGGCGGCATATTTCTTTACATCAAAATAAACAGAGCCATTCACTTCATACGCAAATCCTGCTGCCATGATCTGTTTGATCATTTCGATCTGCTCCACGATATGGCCGGTGGCTGTCGGCTCAATAGAAGGCGGTATCGTATTGAATTGCTCCATGGCCCAATGAAACAGGTTGCTGTATTTCTGCACCAGCTCCATGGGCTCCAGTTTTTCCAATACTGCTTTTTTCGAGATCTTGTCTTCGGCTTCTCTTCCTTCTTCTTCAAAATGGCCAGCATCGGTGATGTTGCGTACATAACGGACTTTGTAACCGAGATGCTGCAGGTAACGATACACCACATCAAAAGTGATATAAGGCCTTGCATGCCCGAGGTGACTTTCTCCACTTACCGTGGGTCCGCACACATACATACCCACATGACCGGGAGTGATGGGTGTAAAAACTTCTTTTTGCCTGCTATACGAATTATATACTTTCAGATCATTCATATCATTTATTTTTTCAGCGGCAGTAGTACGCCTGGTAATTACATACAGGTTTACCAGTTTGTACTGCTGTTCAGCTTTATTGAATTCGAAATTAGTTAAAGGAACTGCCGGGTGCGGCAAAAGTAGCAATTATGCTGTCAACAGGGACAACAGCGACAACAACGGTGATGTGAGAGAAGATTGTTCATTCGTTCAAAGATAGCTGATCCGGTTCATTTTTTCAATTCCAGGTCAGCCACCAGCATATAATGGTCGGAATACCGTTTTACCACCCGGTTGAACTGGCGGATTTTAAAATTTTTATCCGCAAAAATATAATCGATCCGCAGGGTGGGCGACAGTGAAGAGAAGGTGCGGCCAATACCAAATCCTTTTTCTAAAAAAGCATCCTGCATGGCTCCCCGCACGGTAAAATAGGTATAGGAATTCGGCACATCATTCAAATCACCGCAAAAAATAACGGGGTTGGGACTGTCATCGATCACCTGGTCGATCAGGTCGGCCTGGATGCTGCGGTGGCTCACCCCCCGTTTCACTTTGGAGAAGATCGTTTTGGAATTGCTGAGCAAACTGTCGTCGGCTTCTTTGATCTCCCTGATGCGGCGGTAATCATCTTTCCCGAATTGTAAAGATTGCAGGTGCGTGGTATAGACCCTGAACGTATCATCATTCGCTTTGATATCTGCATGGATCAGTACATCCGGCAACGTTGGTCGTGGATAACGGATGACACCGGTATCAATGATCGGGAACCGGGAGAAAATGATGGAACTGTAGTATTGCTTATCACCATCCTCGTCAAACATGAAAAAATAATACGGATAGTTCAGTTCCTTCTGCACATATTCAATGTTGTGATAATAATCGGAAAGCCCGGAGCTTTGAAATTCCTGAAGGCAGAGAATATCAGCATCCTGTTGTTTCAGCAGGTCCATCATCTTCAGTCTTGTCTGGCTGCCTTTATTATTGTTGATCTTTATTTCAATGAACCTGGCCACATTCCAGGTAACAATACGGATATGACCCGGTTCTTTTTTATAATTGAATGCTCCCGGGTTGTTAAATGCAAAAAAAACACTGATGCTTTTTAGTCCGATGATGAGAGCAGCCAGTGAAATGAATGAAAGCCTTGGCTTAATGATCAGCCAGGTGATCAAATAGCCCAGTACAAGAACCAGTAAAAAGGGAAATGCCAGCCCGAGAAAAGAAATGAACCACCATTTTTGCGGGTTCAGGTAGGGAGCCAGGCAGGCGAGCAAGAAAAAAAAGACGACCGCAATGTTCGTGTAAATAAAAAAGCGTTTCGTAAAAAGTCGGAACTTGCTGGCCATTGCCGCAATTTACAAATCTTTCAGGGCATCCTTACCAAAGGTCTTCTTCACTGGCCCGTTTCAGCAGTTCTTTTTCTTCATCGGTGAGAAAATGATAGCCTTTGTGATTGATCTTGTCCAGGATATCATCAATACGTTCCTGGGTGATATTCGGTGTTTTTTTATAGGGATGTGTGGCCGACTTATAAAACAACTCATCCTTGATGCTTTTTCCTTTCTTCGGCTTATCGGGATTGAAAAGGTTATTCACCCAATCAAAGAAATTATTCATCCAGTCGCTCCAGTCATAGCCACGGCGCACCATCATCATAAATAAGAACCCGGTAAACGCACCGGCCAGGTGCGGCATATAACTTTCCACCTTGTAAGCCGGTACTGTTGCTACTGCCATGATCATATAAAAAGCAGTCAGTATCCATAAGGGAATACCTCCGTTCAGCATCGGGAAGAGACGGTAACCGGGAGAAACCATCGTAGTGGCAATAGCCAGCGCCGTAACACCGGCCGCCGCACCAAAATTTACCGCACTGGGCAACTGGCCCTGTAAAGAAGGAATAAGATTGTAAGAAACAACAAAGGCGATCACACCCGCCAAACCGCCATAGAGAAAAACAGGAATGATCTTGCGGTTACCCGTCAGGTCCTGCATGATATAACCAAAGGTCCATAACCAAAGCATATTGGCAAGGATGGGCCAGAAAGCGGTATGCACAAACATACTGGTTATAATGGTCCAGGGTCTTGCCGCCAACTGGTTCAGGTCGGCCGGCACCACGAACCATTTCAGGATCTTTTCAAAAAACAACTGGTTGTATTTGCCATCCTCCTTGTAGAGAAAATAAAAAACCGTTTGAATAAAGAACAGGATCACAAACACCACGAGGTGAATAACGAGCAGTTTGGTAAGGGCATTATTACTTTGCCCCAGGGAGATGCGTTGCTGGTATTCTTTTTCGGTATAGGCCATAGCTCACTTTATCAGGCTGTAAATGTAGGCTAAGAGTTCAAAAGAGTATAAAGAGTTTAAAGAGAAATCTTGTTGTTTGATCATTACTACTGCGCTGGCCAGTTATAAAACACCCGATGACAGCAGCTCTCTTTTCCTCCTTCCCTCTTTCACCTCTTAGCTTAGTATAACGTTCGCCGGTTGGTTTTGTTCCAGATAAAACAGATAATAAAGCCCGTCAATGCACCGCCCAGGTGGGCAAAATGGGCCACTTTATCTCCCACGGAAGGATTGATGCCCCCGAATAAATCAATGGCCACATATACCAGGACCAGCCATTTGGCTTTGACAGGTACGGGTATCGGGATGATCATTACTTCTGTATTAGGAAACAGGTAAGCAAAGGCTACAAAAATGCCCATCACCGCACCGGAAGCACCCACCGCATAGGAAAAGCCTCCCATCAGGTATTGCATAATCAAATGCGCTGCCGCTGCACCAACGCCACAGGCTAAGTAGAAAAAAAGAAAGCGTTTGGGTCCCCATACGTTTTCCAGGATGCGGCCAAACATGAACAAACCAAACATATTAAAAAGAATATGAAAGAACATGATTTGTCCGCCGGGCCCGTACGAGGCGTGTGCAAACATATGGGTGGCGATCTGGTAAGGTTCAAAAAAAGGCGTGCCCACCGGCCACAAACCCAGTTTCATGGTCAATCCATATTCTTTATCATAAAACAACTGGGCCAGCCACACGATCACATTTATGATGATCAGGTTTTTAACGATTGGGGGAAAGCCACTGGGCCGGGTAAATCGAAAATTACTCATTCTTCAAATTTAGTAGTTATTCAGTTGTGGAAACGGCTTGTACAGATGTTTAACCATTCTTCAACTTCAGCTGCACCACGTTCTCAATATGCAGGGTATGCGGGAACATATCCACCGGCTGAATTTTGGTGACCGCATATTTTTCATCCAGCAGGGCAAGATCCCTGGCCTGCGTAGCCGGGTTGCAGCTAACATATACTACGGTGGGTGCTGCGATCTCCAGGATCTTCTTTACTAATTTTTCATGCATACCGGCTCTCGGGGGATCGGTGATGATAACATCAGGTTTGCCATGCAGGGCAAAAAAATCATCATTGCAGATATCAATCACATCACCGGCATAGAATTCTGCCTCGGGCAGGTTATTCAGTGCTGCATTTTCTCTGGCATCATCAATAGCGGCCGCTATCATTTCCACACCAATGATCTTTTTCGCTTTTTCACTTACAAAAATGCCGATGCTGCCCGTGCCGCAATAGAGATCATATACAATTTCATTTCCCGTCAGCTCTGCAAACTCTCTTGTTACCTGGTACAATCGTTCTCCCTGTTTGGTATTAGTCTGGAAAAAAGATTTCGGCCCGATCTTGAATTGAAAATCTTCTAACTTCTCAATCACATAGCCTTTACCATGATACGCTATAGGGGAAAGATCATGCAGGCTGTCATTCATTTTGGTATTGATCGTATAAAGCAGCGTCGTGATCACGGGAAATCTCTCCAGCAAATGATCCAGCAAGGCTTTGATCTTTTCTTCCTCATTTTCGCCAAACACGATATTCACCATCAGCTCCCCGGTTTCACATAACCTTACCTGCATAGTTCTTAACAAACCAACATGGTTTCTTATATCATAAAAGCTGTATTCGTGTTGTCTTGCAAATTCTTTGATCGCCAGCCGGATCGCATTGGTAGGTTCGGCCTGTAAATAACAGGTTGTTATATCCACGATCTTATCAAACATACCGCGGGCATGAAAACCGGCCCCCTTAAATTCCCCCGCAGGGGGAACTTCAGAAGACCCAGGCAATGGAGAGTTACCCATACTGTCTGAGTTTTCATTAAGCTGGCTTTGTGTGTTGCTGAGCCCCTCCTTGCGGAGGGGTTGGGGAGGCTTCTCTTTTGTATATTCTTTGTTGCCAAACGTATATTCGATCTTGTTGCGGTACTGTTGGGTTTGTACGGCTCCCAGTATCGGCAGCATTTCCGGCAGCGCCACTTTCCCGATCCGCTGCAGGTTATCCCTGACTTGTTTTTGTTTGAATTCTAACTGTTTTTCATAGGGCAGCATCTGCCACTGGCAGCCACCACAAACCCCAAAATGGGAACAGAAGGGCTGCACCCGGTCTTTAGAGTAGGAATGGAACCGTAGCGGCCATCCTTCAGCCCAGTCCTTTTTGTTTTTACCCAGCTGTACATCCACCACATCCCCCGGCACCACTCTTTCAATAAAGATCACTTTACCATCCACCCGGGCCAGACTCTTGCCTTCTGCAGCACAGTCCTCCACGAGGATCTTTTCTAATACGATATTTTTTTTCTTTTTTCTCACGGCGCAAAACTAAGCCCATCGCCTGAAAGGCCGCCAAAAAGCCGGGTTTCTTTTGGTTGATTACGCAACTGTTTCCGGGCCAGCCGCCTCTTTAAACGACTTATCCTTTTAACCCATTTTAAATATCTTTACGACTTATTCTGACTCATGAAAAAATGGAGCATCATAGCAGGCCTTTTACTCAGTATGCCGGCCTTTGCACAAACGGGTTACGAGATCAAAGTAACGTTCAAACCCTTTAAAAACCAGTTCATCTACCTGGGGCATTATGCCGGGAAGACATTACCGATTGTTGACTCGGTAAAACTGGATGCCAACAGCACCGGAACTTTTAAAGGGAAGAAGCTACTGCCCGGTGGGATTTACCTGGTGGGATATCCTAATAAACAGGGATTCTTTGAACTACTGCTGGACAAACAACAACAATTCAGCATTGTGGCTGATACGACTACTTTGAAAAAAGGCATCCAGTTCCAGAACAACCCGGATAATACACTCTTCAACGGCTACCAGCTTTACATGAGCGAAAAAGGAAGGGAGATCAACAGTCTCCGGCAACAACTGGCAACCGCCACTACTGCAACGGACTCTGCAGCTATCAATACAAAACTGGTGAGAACAGACAGCAGCGTTAAAGCTTATCGGGAAAATATTATTAAAAAGAATCCCACCAGTTTTCTCACTACCCTCCTGCAGGCCATGCGGGAACCGGAATTGCCTGCTGCCTTGCAACAACAACGAACCAAGGCTGATTCCCTGGCTGCTTACCGGTATTACAAAGACCGTTTCTGGAACGGCATCAATTTCTGGGATAACCGGATGCTGCAAACACCTTTTTTCGAAGACAAGCTCGACAAATATTTTACGCAGCTGGTAGTACCGGATGCAGATTCGGTAAACAAAGAACTGGACTGGATGCTGGGTTACGCTTCCATCAATAAGGAGATGTATAAATTCTTATTGTCAAAGTTTGTGAACCGCTACATCAACCAGAAATACATGTATGAAGATGCCGTCTTTGTGCATCTGTTTGAAAAGCACCTGGCAGCTAAGAAGCCGGATTGGTATGATGATAAACAATATAAGACGATTACCGACCGTGCCTATAGCATGATGGCCAATATCGTGGGCACACCTGCAGCAGATATTGTATTGCCGGATAGCCTGGGTGTGATACGATCGCTGTATGCGGATTCATCCCGGTTTACCATTGTCTGTTTCTGGGATCCCACCTGCGGGCATTGTAAAGAAGTACTTCCCAAATTAGATTCCATGTACCGGGCCAAATGGAAAGCAATTGGTGTCGGCATATTTGCCGTGGCCAAAGAAACCGATGGCACCCAAAAAGACTGGCTGGGTTTTGTGAATGAAAAGAACCTGCAGAACTGGACACATGTGTATTACTCCAAAGAAGAAGAAAAGAAAAAGATCCAGGCTGGTATTCCCGGTTACTCCCAGCTTTATGATGTACTGACCTTCCCTACATTATATTTGCTGGACAAAGACAAACGCATTATCGCCAAGAAGCTGAGCTGGGAACAAACCGATGAAGTGCTGCAAATAAAAATGAAGGCGCAATAAACAGCACCAACATACCTGAAAATTCAAAACTATGAACAAGAGATTTTTCCTGCTGATCATTATTATTAGTGCATTATCCTTCCCTTGCTTTTCTCAGACACTTTTTACCTATGGTCCCCATGCTGTTCAGGCCGATGAATTTGTAAAAGCGTATAACAAGAACAATACAACCCCCGCTGTCAACAAGGAAAAGGCCATACGGGATTATCTTGACCTGTATATCAACTCCCGCCTCAAGATCAGGGAAGCACTGGAAAGAAGGTATGATACTTTACCACAGATAACGGTGGAAGTAACCAACCTGCGCAACCAGATCATTGAAAATTTCATGAGTGATCCGCAGACCATGACCCGGTTAACGCAGGAAGCATTTGCCCGCAGTCAGAAAGATATTCATGTGGCCCATATTTTTATTGCTGCCAATAATAATGATACCGCTGCTGCATTCAACCAGGCCCGCAGTATATATGAACGTTTGCAGAAAGGAGAAGATTTTGCCACACTGGCGCAACAGTTTTCACAAGATCCCGCAGCTAAAACCAATAAAGGTGATATGGGATGGATCACCGCCTTCACTTTACCCTACATTTTTGAAAACGCAGTGTATGCAACTGCACCCGGCAAGTACAGCACTATCATCCGTTCAAAAGCCGGTTACCATATTTTCAAAAATATAGCCGAAAGAAAAGCTGTTGGTAAGATGAAAGCCAAACAGATCCTGCTGGCTTTCCCGCCCGGCTCCGATGAAGCCGCAAAACAAAAAATTGCTAAACGGGCAGACTCCATTTATAAACGCTTACTGGCTGGTGAATCTTTTGACAAACTGGCTACCGCTTTCAGTAATGATTATACAACCGCTATCACCGGCGGCACCCTGCCTGATTTTGGCGTGGGACAATATGATCCTGCTTTTGAAGCCAAAGTATGGGGGCTTGCCAAAGACGGCGCTGTTACCAAACCCTTTCTGACTTCGCATGGCTATCATATTGTGAAGCGTACCACCATTGTTCCGGTTATAACCGATGCTGGTAACAAATCCAACGAACAGGAATTAAGGCAAAAGATCAACCGGGACCAGCGCTGGAAAGAATCCCGTGAAGTAATTTATAATAACGTAAAAACAAAAGCCGGTTTTCAACCCGGAGCTTATAATAAGAACGATCTCTGGGCTTATACCGACAGCCTGCTGGATCGCCGCCCGCTGGGAACCGGGAAGAATATCAATCCCGACATGAAAGTTTTTACATTGGGAGATACAGCAGTAAAAGTATCCGACTGGATCACTTATGCGCAGGCCTTTCGTTATAAACCGGATGGCTCTGGCAGAAAAACCTACGAGGAAGTGATGACCGATCATGTGAATGCAGTGGTCATGCAATACTACCGGGACCATCTTGAACTCTTCAATGCTGATTTCCGCAACCAGATGAATGAATTCAAAGAAGGCAATTTGTTCTTCGAGATCATGCAGCAGGAAATATGGAACCGCACCGGTACCGATACAATGGAACAAAAAGCTTTGTACGAAGCCAATAAGAGTAAATACAACTGGTCGAAAAGTGCAGATGCGGTGATCTTCTTTTGTTCCGATAAGGAAACCGCTGAATTATTATTCAACCAGGTAAAGAAAAACCCGGCGAACTGGAAAACCTACACCGATGCATTGGTGGAAAAAGTAGTCGCTGATTCTTCCCGGTATGAATGGCCGCAACTGCCCAGCAAAACCAAGATCGTTCCTTACAGCGGCTTGGTAACCACCCCACTGATCAATCCCACTGATAATACCGCTTCTTTTGCGTATATCAGCAAAGTATACCCGCAACCGGCGCAACGAACATTCAATGAAGCCAAGGGGTTAGTGATAAACGATTACCAGGCCCTGCTGGAAGAACAATGGATCAAAAGGCTGCGAGAGAAATACCCGGTGAAAGTGGATGAGAAAGTGCTGGAGGGGTTGTACAAGTAATTGGGGATTGGGAATTAGTTCTTACAGGCTACTTCCCTTTATTTTTTGATCTGTCAAGATAAGCGATATAGCCGTTGATCAGTTTAAATACCAGTTCGCATTTTTCTTCTCCCGTCTTTAATTCCTCTTCTGTAATATATTTTTCATCATATGCAGTGGCAAGATGTTCCATTGTTTCTGTAACTGACCCCCTGGCGATGATGAAGAAATTCCTGGTATCAGAAAAAGTATACCTGCCATAGCCTTCAGCCATATTCCTGGTAACGGAGCGGGATGAGTCAATAACCTGGGAGGTTAATAAGAATTTTTTATGCGCCGGTAACTTCTTAACAAGTTCTGAAATATATATACGGAGCAGCCGTGCCTGTATATAACATTCCAAGTCTTTATACCCTTTATAGTTCATAGTATGAGGTTTTAAACAGCTTACTCTACTAATCCCTAATTACTAATTACCAACTCCCATTACAGTTGTTTCACAACATTCGCCACTACATGCGGTTTTCCTAATGTATAATAATGTAAAACCGGAACACCGTTTTTCTTCAGATCCCTTGATTGCGTTAACAACCACTCCTGTCCCACTTTTTCCACCTCTTCATCTGTTTTGCATTTCAGGATCTCGTTGGATAGATCGGTAGGTAGATCAATATGGAAGGTCTTGGGAAGGACTGTCAGTTGCTTTTTACTGTATACCGGTTTTAACCCCGGAATGATAGGCACATTGATACCCGCCTCCCGGCAGGCTTTTACAAAGGCGTAATACTTCGCATTATCGAAGAACATCTGGGTCACGATATAATCAGCCCCGGCATCTATTTTTTGTTTCAAATACCGCAGGTCGGTTTCCATATTCGGTGCTTCAAAATGTTTTTCCGGGTAACCGGCCACACCGATACAGAATTCTGTTTTCTGCGTTCCTTTCAGATCATCTTCAATGTAAATCCCTGCATTCAGGTTCACCACCTGCTGCAACAGGTCGCTGGCATATTTATGCCCCCCGGGTTCAGGTTCAAAAGCTGTTTCATTCTTGGCCGCATCACCCCGCAGCACCAGCACATTATCAATACCCAGATAACGCAGGTTGATCAGCGCATCTTCTGTTTCATTCACACTGAAACCACCGCAGATCAGGTGGGGCACCGTATCCACGTTGTATTTATTCATGATGGCGGCACAGATACTTTCGGTGCCGGGTCTTTTGCGGACGATCACTTTTTCAAAACTGCCATCCGTTCTCTTTTTAAAAACATGTTCACTACGGTGATAGGTCACATTGATAAACGAGGGCTTGAACTCCATCAGGGGGTCAAGATGTTTATACAATGCTTCTATGCCTTTGCCTTTCAGCGGGGGCAGCACTTCAAACGATACTAAGGTGTCTTTGGCCTGGTTGATATGGTCGATTACTTTCATGGAGCTGCAAAGCTAATGATGCAGGGCCATTAGTCAAAGCCACGTTAAATGAAATTACAGGCCTTGCCGTAACAGGGCATAGCTTATTTTTGCGCCTATGCCGCTTACGATACATACAAAAGACCTGGTCAAGAAATACGGGAGCCGTACGGTGGTGAACCATGTTTCTTTTGAAGTGAAACAGGGAGAAATTGTAGGACTCCTCGGTCCCAATGGGGCCGGAAAGACCACTTCTTTTTACCAGGTGGTCGGCCTGGTGAAGCCGGATGAAGGACAGGTCTTCCTGGATGACCAGGATATTACCCAGCTGCCCATGTATAAAAGGGCCAAAATGGGTATTGGTTACCTGCCACAGGAGGCATCGGTATTCCGAAAACTGAGTGTGGAGGATAATATTGCTGCGGTACTGGAAATGACAACCCTGTCCAAACAGCAACAACGGGAAAAATTGGAAAGCCTGCTGGATGAATTCAGGCTGCACCATGTACGCAAAAGCAATGGTGATGTGTTGAGCGGGGGTGAAAGAAGACGGACTGAAATTGCCCGTGCTCTGGCTGTTGATCCCAAATTTATTTTATTGGATGAACCCTTTGCCGGTATTGACCCGATCGCCGTGGAAGATATTCAGGGTATCGTGGCCAAACTGAAATTGAAGAATATCGGTATCCTCATCACTGATCATAACGTAACCGAAACCTTATCCATCTGCGACAGGGCCTACCTGTTGATCGAAGGAAAAATATTCAAACATGGCACGGCAGAAGAACTGGCTGCGGATGAACAGGTGCGTAAACTTTACCTCGGCAGAAATTTTGAACTGAAACGGAAGGATTATTTGCATGAGGAAGCTCAAAAGAGTTCGGGGAAAACAGTTGATTCCGATAAGAAAATAATAAAACCCGAATTAGTGGCCTATTCAATTGAAAGTGCAATAGAAATGGTCACTAAACTACAACAGCTTCCAGTTACTATTTCCAATATCACCGAACCCGAAGAAATAGGCTTAACGGACCTTTTACAATTTTTACCCGCACTAAAAAAATCGCTCATCAGTTTTAGTACCGATACCGGAAACGACCTGTCAAAAGAATTGAAAGCCCTTCCCAAAATGGAAATAAGTGATTATGGGCCGAATGGCTTTTTGCTTATTCTGATTAGTTACTTAGGTCGTCCCGGCCGAGCTATTGCCTATCAGCCTGCTGTTAATAGACTGGATAATGATCTTGGAAATTTAAAAGGTGTACTGAACCGGATTTTGTTATTGGTAAAAAACCCGTCTTTCAGAGAAGTTTTCGATAATAATTAGTTTTCTTTTTACCAATCCCTTCATATGATTAAATCTAGGTCATCCGGCAGATTTTAATCAGGTTTTCTTTCCTAAAACCCTAATCTCTATCATAGTCCCGTTCTGGCTGTTCAGGTAATTTTGTTCCATGAAAACGTTGTTGCGAATTTTATTATTATTACTGATTTTACCTTCTCCTACCCCTTCCATTGCCCAAACCAGCCGACAGGTCAATCACCAGTCGCAAGCCTGGTTTTCTGTGAATACCACGGCCCGTATTGCTGACCGCTGGTCTGTATTACTGGACCTGCATGAGCGGCGGACTAATTTTTTGGCAAACAGCAATTTTGATTTTATCCGTGGCGGCCTTCAATATAATATTGATAAAAATTTCTCGGTAGCACTGGGTTATGGCCATATGTGGCTGCACCCCACCACTCCCGGCTGGAAAACAGTGTCAAACGAGAACAGGATCTACCAGCAGGTGATCTACAGCACTAAATTTCATAAGGCCACCCTGTTACAACGTTTCCGGAATGAACAGCGCTGGCAGCAAAAGATAGCCGGTGATAAGCTCACCGGTGAACAGCGTTTCACCAACCGGTTCCGGTATTTACTGAGTGTTACGATCCCTGTTTTCAAAAATGATAATCTTCCCTCCCTCTGCATCGCTGATGAAGTATTGCTGCACATGGGAAAAGAGGTGGTATCTAATACATTTGACCAGAACCGTTTTTTTGCCGGCATCCGCCAGAAGATCAGTAATAACCTGAGTTTTGATACCGGTTATATGATCGTGTACCAGCAAAAGTTCTCCGGTTACCAGTACGACCTTAATAATACCTTCCGGTTGTTTTTTTATTATACACCGGTCTTGCACAAAAAATAAAAAGTATAGTATTTTTCAGTCCTAAGGGGTATTCTAAACAGCCCTGCATATTCAGGTAAATAATTTTATCTTGCCAACCACATGAGCCTGCTGAGCCCTGCCATATCATCGCTTGCCCGGATGCGCCTCTGGCGTATCGAAGCCTGGAAAAACAATCCGCTGGATGCCCAGCGGGAAGTGTTGCAGGACCTGGTCACTTCGGCCCAATACACGGAGTTTGGCCGGAAGTATAATTTTTCACAACTGTTCAATGTAAAAGCCTTCAAGCAGGCGGTTCCCATTCATGAGTATGAGGATATAAAACCTTATATCGAACGCATCATGCAGGGCGAACAGAATATTTTATGGAATACACCGATCTACTGGTTTGCCAAAAGCAGCGGCACCACCAGTGATAAAAGCAAGTTCATCCCCATCAGCGAAGAAAGTTTGCAGGATGGTCATTACAAAGCGTCAAAAGATGTATTGTCTCTCTATTACCAGTTCAACCCGGATTCTGCATTACTCACGGGCAAAGGCCTGGTGATCGGCGGCAGTCACAATATCAACCCGATGAATACGGATGCGCAGTATGGCGACCTCAGCGCTGTATTGTTGCAAAACTCTCCCTTCTGGGGTCATTGGTTGCGAACACCGGACCTCAGTATTGCCCTGATGGATGAGTGGGAAAATAAGATTGAAAAACTGGCGGAGAGTACCATCAAAGAAAATGTGACCTCTATTTCGGGTGTGCCCACCTGGACATTGGTACTCTTCAAAAGAATCCTGGAGATCACCGGCAAACAAACCATGGCCGAAGTATGGCCTTCATTGGAATTATATATGCACGGTGGTGTTTCCTTTACGCCGTATAAAGAACAGTTTCAGAAACTCATTGGCAAAAAGATCAATTACCTGGAAATGTATAATGCCAGCGAAGGATTTTTTGCAGCGCAGGATACTCCCGGCGAAGAAGGGATGCTTTTATTTACTGATCATGGCATTTTCATGGAGTTCATGCCGGTGAGTGAGTACGGGAAAAAAGATCCGCAAACGATCAGCCTGCAGGATGTGGAGATTGGAAAAAATTATGCCCTTATCATCAGCACCAATGGCGGCTTGTGGCGCTACCTGGTGGGTGACACTGTTCAGTTTACTTCTGTAAAACCCTACCGGGTAAAAGTATCCGGTCGCCTGAAGCACTATATGAATGCCTTTGGTGAAGAAGTGATCGTTGATAATTCAGATAAAGCTATTGCGATGGCTTGTGAAAAAACAGGGGCCATCGTAAATGATTATACCGCCGCTCCGGTTTATTTTTCAGACAGTGCCAATGGTGCCCATGAATGGCTGATCGAGTTTGAAAAAGAACCGGCAGATATGACCGCTTTTACCAATGAACTCGATACCGCCTTAAAAAGTATCAACAGTGATTATGAAGCCAAGCGGCACAAGAGTATTGCGTTAAGCTTACCGGTAATTCATGCACTGCGAAGGGGAGCATTTACCGAATGGTTGCGGCAGCGGGGAAAACTGGGCGGGCAGCATAAAGTGCCAAGGCTGAGTAATGAAAGGAAATACGTAGAAGAAATTTTACAACTGAATACAAGTACATTTGCCAACTCATAAATAACTGAATTATGAAATTGCTGGACAATAAAGTTGCTATCGTTACAGGAGCCGCCCGTGGTATCGGCGAAGGAATTGCGTTGAAATTTGCCCAACAGGGAGCTCATGTTGCCTTTACCTATGTGAGTGACAGCAGTGCTGAAAAAGCAGCTGCCCTGGAAGAAAAATTAAAAGCATTGGGTGTAAAAGCAAAAGCGTATAAAAGCAATGCCGGTGATGTTGCCCAGTGTGAAGCATTTGTCAACGACGTCTTAAAAGAATTCGGCACTGTTGATATCTGTGTAAATAATGCCGGTATCTCCAAAGACAACCTGTTACTACGCATGAGCCCGGACCAATGGGATGATGTGATCAAAGTGAACCTCAACAGTGTGTTCTATATGACCAAGCAGGTCATTAAGCCCATGATGAAAGCCAGGAGTGGTGCCATCATCAATATGAGTTCAGTGATCGGCGAAATGGGTAATGCGGGGCAAAGCAGTTATGCAGCCTCCAAGGCCGGCATCATCGGTTTCACCAAATCAGTAGCTAAAGAACTGGGCAGCCGCAATATCCGTTGCAATGCCATTGCTCCCGGTTTTGTGGAAACAGATATGACCAGTTATTTAAAAGAAGGCGAAGCCGGTGATAAGTACAGGGCAGGCATCCCGCTGGGACGTTTTGCTACTGCAGAAGATATTGCCAATGTAACTTTATTCCTCGCCAGCGATATGGGTTCTTATATCACGGGACAAACGATAAGTGTTTGCGGTGGTTTAAATATTTAATTTTTACCTTGATATGGCTGACGTAAACGATATGATGGCTGCCTACGCCGAGGATGCTGTTGATTATGCAAAAAAACTAAAGATAACTCTCGATTATTCTGAAGAGAGCATACAGGAGGTGGAAAATATCTGTACAATGCTATATAATGATATTCCTAAAAGTTTTTTTAAACGATTAATAAAACAAACTCCTTCCGAAGAGACAATCGTTCAAATGTCTAAAATGCTTGGAGGATATATTGGTGAGGTGATGATAAAACATTACGGAGGTAGTTGGGACATTGAAGATTTTATGAATCAGGGCAACACAATCCTTGTAAATATAGGCGAGTTAAAAACATTCCCTGTATCAAAAGTATATAAACGTCTGAAGAACGGTCCGGAAGACAACGTTTATTATTATTACCACGTAATGACTAAAGAATTATCCCGGCCTTCGTGATTTTCAGTTTACTATTCTTATTCCTCTCTTCTTAATATACGCATGCCACAGGATCATTGCTGCAATAGTGCGGTAAGGCCGCCAGGGCTCAGCGATCTCGAGCATTTTTTCTTTACTGGTATCTTTTGGCAATTGCTTTACTTCTTTTAAACTGTTCACCAGGGCAATATCACCCAGCGGGAAAAGGTCTGTTCGCTGCAGGGCATGCATCAGGTACACATCAATGGTCCAGTGGCCAATGCCTTTGAGCTGTATCAGTTGTTCCCGGACTGCTTCATCCGGTAATACCGATAATTTTTTCAGGCTGATCTTTTTGGATTGAATGGCCAGGGCCAGTTCCCTTGCATAAACGGTCTTCTGCCGGGTGAAATAACAGGCCCTTAATTCTTCATCGGTCAGTGAAAGAATTTTAGCCGGGGTGACATACCCGATCCTTTCTTTTAATTTTTTGAATGCGGCATAAGCAGCTGCCAGCGACACCTGCTGTTCCAGTATGGTGAGAATGAGCGTTTGAAAAGTGGCCGGCCTGGTCCACATGGGTGGATGACCATGTTCTTTAATAATAGCCCGCAGCTCCTTATCTTTTTTAGCCAGTTGATTACAAATAGCGTTGAAATCAGCGGCACTGAATGTCTGAATGGCAGCGGTATTATTCTTTTTCAAGCGATATAGGGCAGTTTATTTCTTTTTAAATTTTGCGATTGCCTGTTTTGTAAAATCACTCAATACCAAACTTCCGCTGATCGCAGCTCTTTCAACGAGCAGCTTATCCCAATGTTCAGTTCCTTTCCAGAATATTTTTTTCATTTCCGCCATCGCTTCCGGGCTCGAATGCACCAGCGTATGGGAGAGTTTTTGTATCGCTTCATCCATTTCCGCTGTTGTGTGATGCAACTCTGCATATAATCCTTTTTTCCTGGCCCATTCTGCATTGCGCCACATTGTGGCATCAATAGCCAATTGTGAAAAAGCAGCCACGCCGATCTTTCTTTCCACCGCAGGACCTACAACAAAGGGACCGATACCAACCGCCAGCTCACTCAACTTCACATCTGCACCTTCCGTAGCGATTGCATAATCTGCCGCGGCCGCAATACCTACGCCGCCACCCACACATTTACCCTGTATGCGGGCCATCACAAATTTGGGGCAGGTCCTGATCGCATTGATCACCTGGGCAAAGCCACTGAAAAATTGCAATCCCTGTTCTTCGTTTTGTATAGCAGCCAATTCATCAAAGGAAGCACCGGCACAGAATGATTTTTCTCCGGCCGAGCGAAGAATGACCAGTTTTGTTTCTGAATCATTGCCGGCACCATGAATGGCCTGTGCCAGTTCATCGAGAATCTTACCCGGTAATGAATTGCTTTGCGGGTGAAAGAATTCAATGGTTGTTATCCCGTGATGATAAGATGCTCTTACATATGCGTCTGACATAAAATTTGATTTAAAGTAATGATCAGTTCTTTTTTGCCACCATCGTTAATATTGTAGCCACCCCCACCACCGGTTCTTCTGTTCCGTCCAGCATTTCCACCAGCCATTTCACAATACCCTTATCAATATCATCTCCACGTTTCATATCCTCCGGCTTCTCCACGACTCTTTTATCGTTGGGTAATTTCTCTTTGCAGGTAAACCGGATCTGTATTTCCGCACCGGGATAAACCGGTTTGGTGAAACGCAATTCATCAATGCCGTAATTCAGCAACACCGGGTTCTTTGCATAACTGTCCACAAACAAACCGGCTGCAATACTCATGATCAAATAGCCATGTGCCACCTGTTGTTCAAACATAGTACCGTTAAAATCGGTTGTTTTGATATGGGCATAAAAATGATCCCCGCTCAGGTCGGCGAACCGGTCGATGTCTTCGCTGGTAATAATTCGTTTGTCTGTCAGCAACTGATCACCCACCTGCAGTTCTTCAAAATATTTTTGAAACGGGTGTTTACCGGGATCTTTTCCTTTGGCATTAGGCTGGTAAACATTCGTAATACCGGTGATCATCGTGGGGGATCCCTGCAGGGCTGTTCGTTGTAAATAATGTTTTACACCGCGGATACCACCCATTTCTTCACCACCACCGGCACGGCCCGGACCACCATGCACTAATAAGGGCAGCGGTGAACCATGCCCGGTACTTTCTTTGGCACATTCATTATTCAATACTAAAATTCTTCCATGATGCGTAGCCGCACCGATCACATAATGCCGGGCTATTTTTTCATCCGCTGTTACAATCGTTGTCACCAATGATCCTTTACCCAGTTTGCTCAATACAATCGCATCATCAGCATTTTTATAAGGCATAATGGTACTCACCGGGCCGAAAGCTTCCACTTCATGCACTTCTTTTGTTGCAAAAGGCTGATCATTCATTAATAAAACCGGCGATATAAATGCACCTTTGCCTGCATCCGCATCAATCACTTCCACGCTATCCAATGAACCATACACGATCTGTGAAGAGGCTAACAATTTTTGCACCTGTGCTTTCACTTCCTTTCGCTGTGTTTCACCGGCCAGGCTTCCCATTCTTACTTTCTCGTTCAGCGGGTTGCCAATGGTTGTTTGTGAAAGGGCTGCAGCAATCGCTTTCCACATATCTTCTATTTTATTGTCGGGCACAAATATGCGGCGGATACCTGTGCAGCGCTGACCGGCTTTCAGAGTCATTTCCCGGCGCACTTCTTTTACAAATACCTCCCATTCCGGCATACCCGGTTGCACATCATTTCCCAGCACAATACAGTTCAGGCTGTCTGCCTCCATCGTGAAAGGAACATTATTAGCTAAAATATTTTTATTGGATTTTAGTAACAGCCCGGTGGAGGCAGAACCGGTGAAGGTCACCACATCCTGCGAACTAACATGATCCAATATATCGCCTGCAGAACCACAGATCAGTTGCAAAGCACCTTCAGGTAAAATATTGGAGGCAATGATCTCTTTTACCACTGCTTCTGTTAAGTAAGAAGTGACCGTTGCGGGCTTTACGATAGCAGGCATGCCTGCGAGCAAGTTCACCGCTATCTTTTCCAACATGCCCCACACCGGAAAATTAAAGGCATTGATATGTACTGCCACTCCTTCTTTCGGTGTCAGGATATGCGTACCCATGAAGGTATTTTGCTTGCTGAGGTTATGGCTCTCCCCATCGATACAAAATACTTCATCCGGGAATTTGCGGCGGAGCGATGCATTGGCAAATAAATTACCGATACCGCCTTCTATATCCACCCAGCTGTCGGCTTTGGTAGCCCCGGTCTGGTAGCTGATGGCATAAAATTTATCCAGGTGATTTCTCAACTGCAGGGCCAGGGCTTTAAGCATATTACCCCGCTGGTGAAAGGTCATTTTACGAAGTGCGGGATTACCCACTGTTCTGCCATATTCCAGCATCGCTTTAAAATCGATACCCTTCGAGCTGGCGGTGGCTATGGGTTCTCCTGTCACCGCATTAAAGAGAAGCTGCCCGTCCCCTTCCCCATTCACCCATTGACCATTAGTGTAGTTCTGTAATTTATTCATCGTTGCAAGCATCTTTTAGCTATGACGAAATTACCCGAAAAACAAAAAGAACCGGTCAAATGATTTTAATCATGGTAAAAAATGCGGGGCCGTTTTACTTTGGCCGCTAAAACATACTTTTTATGAAAAAGATTGCCAGCCTGCTCCTTATTTTATTAGGGCTTACTGTTGCTGTTTCAGCCCAAGCCAAATGGAAAGAACTCAGCGATTTCCATGATATCATGAGTGCCGCCTTCCATCCTGCTGAAGAAGGTAAACTGGATCCCATTAAAACCCGCAGCCAGGAAATGATCGACAAAGCGGTAGCCTGGAAAATGTCCACTGCCCCGGAAGGTTTTAATAAGGCAGCCATTAAAGGCCAATTAAAGAAACTGGTAAAAGGCAGTAAAGAATTACAAAAGCTGATCAAAAGCAATGGAACTGATAAACAGATCACCGAAAAATTAACAGCCTTGCATGATCTGTTTCATGAAATGACGGAAAAATGCAGCGGGGAAGACCATAAACAGTGATAAATTTGCAGTCTTATTTTATCATTCAGGAATTTTAAACACAAATACTACATGAAAAAACTGATCCTGCTGTTAGCAAGTGCATTCGTATTGTTCGCCTGTAATAACGACGATAAACATAACCATGCCGGCTCTGCTCCAAAAACCGAAGCAGACAGCCTGATGCATGACGTAATGGAAGGACATGATGTGGGTATGGGTAAAATGCCGAAACTGTCGGCTGCTCAAAAACAGGCGCAGCAATGGCTGGATTCCGTTGCCAAACTACCTGCAAAAGCACAGCTGGCTGCCGCCCCGTTGAAAGCAAAGATTGACAGCCTGGTTAAAGACCTTGGGTATGCTGAATTTGCCATGAATAAATGGATGGAAGAATTCAATATGGACTCCTCACTGAACGATGCCGGACAACGGATAAAATACCTGGCCGATGAAAAGATGAAAGTAGGTAAAGTCAAAGAAGCGATCCTGGGCAGTCTTGCAAAAGCCGACTCCCTGCTGAAAGCAAAGCTTTAAGTTCTGAGTGGCTCCACCCCAAACTGCCGGAGATGATGGAGGGCATGTTTGTAGAGCAGCTGCACATTCTGGTCGAAATTGAGATCACCAAAAAAAGGATTGCGGGTAAGCAGCCCCGGTTCTTTTTCAAACGCTTCAAAGAAATAAATTAATTCCTGTTGCAGGGCGCCAATGGCGCCCTGCACCGTTTTATAACGTAGTGCGGCAGGCTCTTCCCCCAGCAACGGGTTCTTTGTGTTTTCCTTGAAAGGTTTATCACTCATCATGAATTCCCGCATCCGTTCCAGGTTTCCAGGCGGGGTCAGTATGGTATCTATTTTTAAGCGGCCGCTGGCAATGCGTATAGCATCCCCGGCATAGTGTTCAATCATTTGCTGTACACTCATTTTTCCCCAACGGGCGGCTGTGGCCGGAGCTATTTGTTGCAGGTAAGTAACCAGTTTAGTACGCAGAAAGTTCTCCTTTTCAATACTCATGTGACAAGCTTACAGGTTGCAAGTTTACGAAAACCGGTTTTGCAAAACAAAATGCCGGTCATCACACCGGCATTGCTTCATAATATTCTGTTTACTTATTTTAATTTCTTATTAATGGCATCACTGATGGCGGAGAAGATATCATCTACGGTTCCCTCCCCTTTGATGGGATGAAACTTCCGGGCCTTTTTATAATGCTCCGCCACGGGTGTTGTTTCATTACTATAGACAAAAAACCGTTTCCGGATCACTTCTTCGTTGGTATCATCACTTCTGCCCGAGGTCTTTCCCCTGTTCAGCAGCCGTTTTACCAGTTCATCTTCTCCCACTTCCAGTGCCAGCACCGAAGCGATCTCTGTTTTTTTCAACTCCAGTAATTTATCCAGGGCCACAGCCTGGGCCACGGTACGGGGAAACCCGTCAAACAGGAAGCCTTTCGCTTCTTTATGCTTATCAAAATAGGAATCCACCATGCCGATCACCACTTCATCCGGCACCAGCTGGCCTTTGTCCATAAAGCTTTTGGCTTCCAGCCCGAGGGGCGTTTTCTGGGAAATTTCTTCCCGTAATAAGTTGCCGGTGGAAAGATGGACCAGCCCGTATTTCTCAACCAATCTTTCTGATTGTGTGCCTTTTCCGCTACCGGGAGGGCCAAATAAAATCAAATTAAACATGTGATTCCTAACCTTGGTAAGTAACAAATATAATGGTCCGGGCTTAAAAATCCTGTCATAAGCTTAAGTTTTGATAAGAATCATCCGGGCTAATGAAAAGTTAAGAACAGCTTTTTGTCTTTCCCCGGACAAACCAGCCCAACCTTGTTCCCGTAGATTTGTTATCTTAAAATGATGGATATGATAAAAACAAGACTGATACTGGTATTGCTTACCGCCTCCCTGTTGCAGCAATGCAGCTATTCCCAGGATAATTCAACAACAACAAATACCCCTAAAATGGACAGCAGCAGTAAAAAGAACCCCGTTTATTCAACTACAGACAGCTCTAAAGTAACCCTGAGTGAAGAAGAATGGAAAAAAATACTACCGGAAGATGTTTACTATATAGCCCGCAAAAAAGGAACCGAAAGACCCTGGACCAGCAAGTTTGAAAATTTTAAAGAGAAAGGAACTTATTATTGTGCTGCCTGCGGTAATGCTTTGTTTCAAAGTGATACCAAGTTTGAAAGCGGTTGCGGCTGGCCCAGTTTTTACCAACCCATCAGTAAAAGCAGTATTATTTATACGCCTGACAACTCGCATGGTATGGAAAGAACAGAAGTGCAGTGCGGCCGTTGTAAGGCGCATTTAGGACATGTGTTTGAAGATGGACCTCCTCCTACCGGTCTCCGTTATTGCATCAACGGGGTTATTCTTGATTTTGCCAGGGCTAAAGATGCTGAAAAACAATACAACAAGGAAAAACCTCAACAATAGAGCTGATCCTCCTTATGATCGTAACCCCGCTTATCCAAAGCGGGGTTTTTTATTTTTCAAAGCAACGGCTTGTAAATACATTTACGTTCCCAAAAGAAACCGGTATGAACAAGTTAAAAAAACACCTGCTGTTGTCAGTAATGGCTGTTTGCCTATTGCAAACAGGCTGGTCACAGATCGACCGTTCACAACTGATGCCTGTTGATCCCAATGTAAAGATTGGCAAACTGGCCAACGGTCTTACCTATTATATCCGCAAGAACAGTCTGCCCGAAAAAAGGGTGGAACTGCGGCTGGTGGTGAATGCAGGCTCTGTGCTGGAAGACGATGACCAGCTGGGGCTGGCCCATTTCATGGAGCATATGAATTTTAACGGCACCAAACGTTTTCCTAAAAATGAACTGGTCAATTACCTGCAAAGTATCGGCGTGCAGTTTGGGGCCGACCTGAACGCTTATACCGGTTTTGATGAAACGGTGTATATACTTCCGGTGCCAACTGATAAACCGGGTCTTGTCGATAAAGGTTTACAAATATTGGAAGACTGGGCACACAATGCCACCCTTGATTCATTAGAAATAGAGAAAGAAAGAGGTGTAGTGATTGAAGAATGGAGACTGAGCCGGGGAGCAGATGAGCGGATGATGAAACAAACATTGCCGGTGCAATACCGCGGATCGAAATATGCTGACCGGCTGCCCATCGGTACAAAAGAATCACTGGAACGTTTTACGCATGCTGCGTTAAGAAATTTTTATAAAGATTGGTATCGCCCCGATATGCAGGCGGTAATTGCTGTAGGTGATATTGATGTAAACGAAATGGAGAAAAAGATCAAAGAAGTATTTGGCGATATTCCTGCCGCTGCCACTCCCCGCAAAAGAGAATCATTCCCGGTTCCTGATCACCAGGAAATACTTACTGTAGTTGCAAAAGATAAAGAAACAGCTTTCCCTGCCATTGAAGTGATGTTTAAAAAAGAAACACAGCCAGAGAAAACCATGGGTGATTATGTCCGCTACATGAATCAAATGCTGTTTACCGGTATGCTCAACAGCCGTTTCCGGGAGCTGGCATTAAAACCCAACCCACCTTTTATCGGCGCTGGTTCATATTATGGCAGTAGCTATGCCCGGACCAAAGATGCTTTCCAGTTATATGCCAACAGCAGCGATACAGGTATGAGCAAATCGCTTAAAAGCCTGCTGGAAGAAGCCCGTCGTATCCAGTTGCATGGTTTTACGGAAACTGAATTCAGCCGCCAGAAAAAACAAACCCAAAGTTTTTATGACCAGGTATTCAATGAACGGGAAAAAGAAGAGTCCTTTAAATATGTGAGTGAATATGTCAATAATTTCCTGATTAACGAACCCATACCGGGGATTGAATGGGAATATGATTTTGTAAAACAATACCTGGCCACCGTGAAGCTGGAAGATATCAATAAACTGGCCGGCGGCTGGATCAGCAAAGACAATATGGTGGTCACCATGAATGCGCCGGATAAAGAGGGTGTAAAAATTCCTTCTGAAGAAGAAGTAAAAAATATCATCAGTGCCGTGGATGTGGCCACTATTGAACCGTATAAAGAAAAAATATTGGCCAGTTCGTTGATGGATGGTAGCAAACTGAAAGCCGGTAAGATTATATCATCGGTCACGGATGAAGAACTGGGTACCACCACGCTGAAATTATCCAACGGGGTTACCGTAATACTGAAACCCACCACTTTCAAAAACGATGAGATCATTGTAAGGGCATTCAGTAAAGGCGGGCATTCATTGGTAAAAGATGCCGATTATTATTCAGCCATCAATGCAGCCGCCATTGTACAGCAAAGCGGGGTGAGTGATTTTAATGCCGTTGACCTGGGCAATATGCTGAAAGGGAAAAACACCAGCCTTTCTGTCAATATTGCTAACTACAGTGAAGGAATGAATGGCAGCACTATTCCCAAAGAAATGGAAACATTCTTACAGCTTGCCCATCTTTATTTCACTTCCCCACGGAAAGACAAAGATGCTTTCAGCTCTTTTATTACCAAGCAAAAACAGGTTTATGCCAATGTGCTGTCAGATCCGCAATACTATTACAGTAATGAATTTCAAAAACTGATGAGCAAAGATCATCTTCGTGGTGGCCGGTTTCCCAAACCCGAAGATTTTGATAAAGTAAATCTTGATAAGGCGATACAGATCTACAAAGAGCGGTTTGGCAATGCCGGCGATTTCACTTTCCTGTTTGTGGGTGCAGTTAATGAAGAAAGCATCAAGCCATTACTGGAAAAATATTTGGGAAGCCTTCCTTCCACGGGCAAGAAAGAAACATTTAAGGACCTGGGCATCCGCCCGCCTGCCGGAAAAGTGGAAAAACAGATCAATAAAGGAACGGAGCCACAAAGCCAGGTGAATATTGTTTTTAACAAACCGGTTCCTTATAATGCAAAAGATGCTTATGCACTTAAAAGTCTCGGTGAAGTGATGAGCATTAAACTGGTGGAACAATTGCGGGAAGAGAAAGGTGGTGTGTATGGCGTGGGTGCCGGCGGGTCGATGCAAAAGATCCCTTACGCTTATTCTTCTTTTTATATTTCCTTCCCTTGTGCACCGGAGAATGCCGATACATTGACCAAAGCTTCTATCGCCGAATTGAATAAGATCATTAAAAACGGGATTACGGCGGAAGACCTGGCCAAGATCAAAGAGCAGCAAAAAAGAAAACTGGAAGTGGATATGAAACAAAACCAGTTCTGGTCCGCCAGTTTGTTTGATGCTTATTTCTATGGCAATGACCCAAAAGCTATTTTACAGAAAGAAAAACAGATCAGCGAACTAACCGGCAAAATGATCCAGGCGGCTGCTAAAAAATATGTCAACCCTTCTGCATATATCAGGGCTGTGCTGAAGCCTGAAAAAACAGAAGATAAAACACTCAAGCCATTTTAATACCAGCAACCCCGCCCCGGCGGGGTTTTTAGTTCATACCAGTTAAAAAATTAAATTTGTGAGTCCGCATTAAAACCATGTTATGAAAATCATCAAACAACTGGCTGTACTTTTATTAGTAGTGATTGCAATTGCACTGATCCTGGTGTTGGTGTTGCCTGTAAAACAAAAAACAGAACGCAGCATAACGATCAATGCGCCGGTGACTGAAGTATATAATTACCTGCTGAAGCTGGAGAATTTCAATAAATGGTCGGTCTGGAGCCGGAATGATTCCACTATAAAAAATACGATCACCGGTACGGATGGCACACCGGGTGCGGTCAATGCCTGGGTGGGCGATCCGGGCTTATCCGGCGAAGGAAAAATGCAGCTCATCAGCCTTACCCTGAACAAAAAAATAAAATACCAGCTCAATTTTCAAAAGCCCCGGTCTATGGAAGCTGATTCCGATTTTTCACTGGAAGAGATCAACGGGCAAACCAAAGTGACCTGGGATTTTGCATTAGCCACACCAAGACCCTGGAATATTTTCAATCTTTTTTCCAGTATGGATAAAGAAATGGGAAAGGATTTTGAAGAAGGATTACAGAATCTGAAAGCAGCGATTGAAAAAACAGGAACAGGGCCTGCGGCTAAAACTTATGAAGTAAATCCCATGAATTTCCCGGCTTCTTCCTTTGCCCTCTACAGGGAAACTATAAAATGGGAAGATATCTCCTCTTTCTTTGCTGTTTATTTTCCCAAAATATATGAAGCGGTGGCCAAAGCCGGCGCAGAGCCCGGAATACCAACAGGGTTTTACTATGTATGGGATGAAAAAAACCAGCAGGCTGATATGGCCGCCGCCATTCCTGTTGCTGCAGGTACACAATTGGATAGTGATAGTATTAAAATTGTTGATATAAGCGGCTCCAAAGCTGTTTATGTAGACTACTATGGTGCATATGATAAAACAGCAGATGCGTATAAAACGATTGATGCCTACCTGCTGGCCAATAACCTGAAACAAAAACCACCGGTCATTGAGCAGTATATGAATGATCCGGGTGTGGTGAAGGATACCGCCAAATGGCTCACCAGGATCATTTTCCTGGTGGAATGATCCGCTAACTAACCGTTCATATAAACTTTTTGCATGGCGGTTCGTAATCAGTAAGTTTAATGTTCCAAAACTTACCTGTATGCGAAAAATAGCCCTGCTATCTGTTCTTCTTTGTATGGCCTGCATTATCCAGGCACAAAAAATTACGTTAGACCAATTCAAGAATTTAAAACCCCGTAATGTGGGCCCGGCCGGTATGAGTGGTCGTATCACGGCTATTGATGCCGTGGTGGCTAATCCCAATATTATTTATGTGGGTGCCGCCAGTGGCGGTATCTGGAAAACAGAGAACAGCGGCCATACCTGGTCGCCTGTTTTCGATGATCAGCCCCTTCAGAATATCGGGTCGATTGCTATTCAGCAATCCAATCCTTCTGTTGTTTGGGTGGGAACAGGTGAAGGAAACCCCCGCAACTCACTGAACCTTGGTGCAGGTATTTATAAAACATTGGACGGTGGCCGGACCTGGAAGAAAATGGGATTGGATAAGACCGTTTGTATTCATAGGGTGGTGATCGACCCTGTCAATCCGAATACAGTCTACGCAGCAGCTATCGGTAATCCTTATGCAGAACATCCCGATCGTGGTGTTTTTAAAACAACCGATGGAGGGGAGACATGGACTAAAATACTCTATGCTAATGATACCACAGGGTGTGCCGACCTGGTCATGGATCCGTCCAATCCTAATAAACTCATCGCAGCTATGTGGCAATTCCGCCGTACCCCCTGGGACCTGAAAAGTGGTGGTAAAGGAAGTGGCTTATTCATTACAGTCGATGGCGGTAAGAACTGGAAACCATTGACCAAAGAAGATGGTATGCCCGATGGCATGCTGGGAAGAATTGGCGTGGCTTTCAGCCGGAGTATGCCATCAAGAGTATATGCAAAAGTAGAGGCAACAAAAAATGGTTTGTATAAAAGTGATGATGGCGGTTTTAAATGGACACTGGTCAATAGTGATCCGGCTCAAATAACAGACCGCCCTTTTTATTACCAGGAAATTTATGTGGACCCGCAAAATGAAAACAGGATCTATGATGTGCACTCCACCATCACCTTCAGTGAAGATGGCGGTAAATCATTTTCTACTATGATCCCTTATTCCGGTATCCATCCTGACCACCATGCCTGGTGGATCAATCCCAACGATCCCAACCATATCATCGAAGGAAATGATGGTGGTATTGGTATTTCAAGAGACCGAGGTAAGAATTGGGTGTTTGATGAGAAACTACCCGCAGGGCAGTTTTATCATATCAATGTTGACAATGAAATTCCTTACAATATCATGGGTGGTATGCAGGATAATGGCAGCTGGCACGGCCCTGCCTATACCTGGACCAATGGCGGCATCCGGAATTATTACTGGAATAATGTGGGCGGTGGTGATGGCTTTGATGTAATGCCGGACCCGGAAGATGCCAGCTGGGTATATAGTATGAGCCAGGGCGGAAGTGTGGGCAGAAGAAACTGGAAAACCGGTGAAAGCTGGTTTATCAAGCCCCCTGCATTAACAGCAGATACCAAGCTTCGCTTCAACTGGAATTCAGCCATTGCACAAGATCCGTTTGATAAGAAAACTATTTATTTCGGCAGCCAGTTCCTGCATAAGAGTACAGACAAAGGTGTTAGCTGGCAAACCGCTTCACCCGATCTCACCACGAATGATTCGGTAAAAATTGCTGCCTATCAAAATACCGGCGGGCTAACATTGGATATCACCGGTGCAGAAACGCATTGCACCATTCTTAGCATTGATCCTTCCAAAAAAGAACCCGGCACTATCTGGATCGGTACGGATGATGGCAATGTGCAACTGACAAGAGACGGTGGAAAAACATGGACCAGCTTCCGCGGAAAGATTCCCGGCTTACCCATTGGTTGCTGGATTCCCCAGGTAAGAGCTTCTGTTCATAACGCCGGCGAGGCTTTAGTGGTTGCGAATGATTACCGGCGGGGTGATATGAAGCCTTATATCTTCCGTACTACTGACTATGGAAAAACATGGACCAAACTTGTGGATGAGAATAAAGTAAAAGGTTATGCATTATGTGTATTGCAGGACCCGGCAGAACCCAATCTCATTTTTGCCGGAACAGAAAATGGGCTTTGGATCAGTTTTGATAATGGTGCTTCTTTTGAACAATTTAAAAATGGTTATCCTTCTGTCTCCACTTATGATTTTGCCATACAGGAAAGAGAAGCCGACCTCGTGATCGCCACATTTGGCCGGGCCCTTTGGATACTGGATGATATCCGCCCTTTCAGAAAAGCAGCGGCGAATAAAGGAATAAAATTCGCAAGTCCCATAACAGCATTTACTGCACCTGAAGCCTACCAGGCACAATATAAAGCAGCTACCGGCTATGAATGGAGTACGTATGGTTTGTATGATGGAGAGAACAGAAGAAGAGGTGCTGCCGTTTCTTTCTTTATCAATAAACCAAAAGCTGCTGCCGACTCAGCTGCCAAACAACCTGCACAAACAGCTCCCTCACAACAACCGGTTACAGGTGCTGCTCCCCAGGGAGCTGGTGGTGGCCGCGGCGGCAGAGGTGAATTTGGCGGGGCAGGGGCTGGCCGCAGGGGCGGCGATAGTGTAATGGTTCGAATTTATGATGCCGGTAATAAACTCATCCGCACCCTGCGCTGGAATGCTGATACCGGCTTCAATCGTATGTATTGGGGAATGGAAGAAAAAGGTTTTCGTCAGCCCGGTTCTCCTAAACCACAACCCGGTGCACCAGAACCCGGCGGTTTCCAGGTATTGCCCGGTACTTATAAATTATTGCTGACCTATGCAAGGGCAACAGATTCGACCTATGTTACAGTAATAGATGACCCAAGACTCGGTAACCGCAATGATATTAAACTGGCGCAACGTGTCATGTATGACCGGCTAAGAAAAAGTGCCGATAAATTAACGACTGGTATGGATCAGCTCACGGAAAGCGAAGAATTGCTTACTAAAATGCAGGCACAGCTAAGAGGTGTGGAAGGCAAAGAAGTAGATTCTTTACGGAAAGCAACTACAAAATTACAGGATGAAATAAAAACCATCCGGGAGATCATCAGCGGCAAAACAAGTGATAAACAAGGAATTTCAAGAAGTCCGTTTGAAATTTCTGTATTGAATCGTTTACAGCAAGGCCAGCAGGCTATTGGCAGTAAAATGGTGGCACCAGGTAGCCAGGTGGAAACCATCATTCAAATGGCAGAGACAGCTGTGAATGATGTGGTACAAAAGATAAATACATTCTATGCGGAAAAATGGAAAAACTACCGGCAGCAGGTGGACGGTACAAAAGTGAATTTATTTAAAGAATATAAACCGATCGAATAAAATAAACTTACCAATAAAAAAGCCGGGCACATTGTCCGGCTTTTTTTATTACTACCCGGATGATGGTCGTCTCCGCCAATCCTGTTACATTTGCGCCAAAGGCCGGGTTATGAAACTATCATATTTATCCGAAACACTGATCGGTTCTGAAATTGTAAAACTGGGTGGTGAAATAAGGGAAAAGATCCGCCAGGGTGAACGCATTTATAATTTTACCGTCGGTGATTTTGATCCTTCCATTTTTCCTATTCCCAAAGAACTGGAAGATGCCATCGTTGAAGCCTACCGTAAACATTTTACTAACTACCCGGCTGCAGAAGGTAATCTTGATCTGCGGGAAGCTATTCACTCCTTCCTCAAAGATGAAGAAGGATTAGATTATGGTATCAATGAAATACTGGTAGCTTCCGGCGGAAGACCGCTGATCTATTCTTTATTCAGGGCTATCTGTGATAAAGGCGACAAGATCATCTATGCAGTTCCCAGCTGGAATAATAATCACTATACACATTTCATAGGAGGTGAACATATTGTGATCGAAGCAACAGCCGCTACTAACTTCATGCCCACGGCCGATGCAATACGGCCATTTGTAAAAGAGGCTACGCTTATTGCCCTCTGCTCGCCGCAGAACCCTACCGGTACCACTTTTAATAAAAAAGAACTGGAAGCCATCTGCGACCTGGTGATTGAAGAAAATAAAAGAAGAGCTGATACCGAAAAGAAACTCTACGTCATGTTCGACCAGATGTACTGGCACCTGACCTATGGCAATATTAAACACTACGACCCGGTATCACTCCGGCCTGCCATGAGAGAGTATACCGTTTATATAGATGCGATCAGTAAGGTTTTTGCAGCAACAGGAGTACGGGTTGGCTGGAGTATGGGGCCTGCGGCTGTGATCAGTAAAATGAAAGCCATACTCACTCATATCGGTGCCTGGGCACCCATGGCAGAACAAAAAGCCGTTGCGTATTATTTAGGGCAACGGGAAAACATTCACCGTTACCTGTCCAATTTTAAAAAAGAAGTGGAAGAACGGCTCCGCCGCATTTATGAGGGTTTTCAACAATTAAAATCGGAAGGATTAGCAGTGGACGCCATTGCACCGGAAGCAGCCATTTACCTGACGATTAAAGTTGACCTGGCCGGCAAAACAACTTCGGATGGAACACTACTAACTAACCAGGCAGATGTTACCGCTTATATCCTTAATGCTGCCGGTTTGGCTGTTGTTCCCTTTTATGCATTTGGTGCGGATAAAAGCTCGGCCTGGTACCGTTTAAGTGTGGGCACCTGTAAAAAAGGAGAGATTGATGAAATGATCGCAAAACTCAGGGAGGCTTTGCTGAAACTGTCCTAGAGGTTACGGGTTTGTACCGTTAAAGGAACTTTTACAAGCACTACGGTTCCTTTTTCAGGAGCGTTATGTATCTCGTAAGTACCCCCGAGCATAGTAGCCCTTTCTTTCATCCCCAGGATGCCAAGTGTTTTCTTAGCAGCCACTTTTTGCTGGTCAAATCCTTCTCCATCATCACGAATACTGAGCAGCAGCTGATCATTTGTGATGGACAAACAAACCTGCACATATTCAGCATTGGCATGCCTGGCTACATTGGTCAATGATTCTTGCACAATCCTGAAAAGCCCTGTTTTAACAAACCCGGGTATGCTTTCTTCCGGGACTCCGTTTTCAAATTTTGCACTCACTCCTGACCTTTTTGTGAATTCTCCCAGTTGCCATTCAATAGCAGCGCCCAGTCCCATATCATCTAGCATGCTTGGACGTAATTCTGATGCGATACGCCGGACAGTAACGACTGTCTGGTCCAGCATCTTTTTTAAATCTTCTGTTCTCTGTTGAATAGCAGGGTCTGTTTTACCGGCATTTTTGGCCAGCCAGGAGACATCCATTTTCATGACGGTCAGTTGTTGTCCCAGTTCATCATGTATTTCCCTGGCGATTGCTGTACGTTCCTCTTCCCGTATGGTTTGTAAATAATCAGATAGCAACCTGAGCTGGCTATTAATTTCCAATATCTCGTTTTCTGATCTTTTTCTTCCGGTAATATCACGGATGATCATACTTTTTTTCTCTTCGCCGTTTGCATCTTTAAAAGCAGACGATGATATTTCAGCCGGAAATTTCTCCCCGTTGCTTCGTACCATCGTTAACTCTCCTGTTATTTTTACATTATGCCCCCCTTCCTCGAGTAATTTAATGAGTTGCGGGTTATCCGGGTCAACCAGTGTATTCAGTCTGCCGGTATATAGTTCCTCCTCCGTCATGCCGAAAATTTTACAAGCTGCCGGATTTGCCGCCAGTATTTGGCCGCCAGCTGTTATCAGTAAGATACCATCCATACTATTCTCAAAGAAAGCCCTGTACTTCTGTTCGCTTTCCGCCAGCTCCTGCTGAACTTTTTTACGCATTTCTTCCCGGTGAAGATTCTCTACTGCAAATGATATATCAGCTGTCGTTTCCCGCAACAGGTCTATCTCATCTTTATTGAAATAATTAATAACAGATGCATACATCGTAAAGGCACCGATAACTTCCCCGAATTTTCTTATGGGCAAGGAGATAGATGAATAATAACCCCTGCTCAATGCTTCCTCCCTCCAGGGGGCCATGTTGGGATCATTTTCTATGTCATTACAATACACATATTTCCCTTCGCGGAGTGCGGTTCCGGTGGGGCCCCTGCCTTCGGGGATATCGTCCACTGAGATCCTGTTGATCTTTGACAGGTATCCATCTTCATTCCCGGCATGTACAACAGGAACTACATTTTTTGTCTCCGGATCAATCAGCCCTACCCAGGCCATGCTGAATTTACCTATATTGATTGCGATCTTACAAACCTCCCGGTATAACATTTCTTCGCTTGTAACTCTTACGATCATCTGTGTTACATGGCTTACAAAATAATAAAGACGATTAGCCTTTAAAATTTTTTCCTCAGCAATTTTCTTATCTGAAATATCACTGGCATAAACTGAAATACCGTTGGGCAAGGGATACACATCAACTTCCACCCAAAGATTCAGGGGGGCAAAAAAATCGGTAACAGTAGCAGCTTTTTGCTCTTGCATCGCAGTCATAAACGTCTTATAGATTGCTGAGCCAACTGCTTGTGGAAACTCCGTCCAGATATTACTGCCGATCAGTGATTGCTGATCCCTTTTGGTTTGGCTGGCTGCTTTTTTATTGACATACGTAAACTCCCACTCTCTGTTCAATTCAATATACGCATCTGAAATCCGGTCAAAAAAATCAGTCATATTAGCACGGGGATGACTCATGAAAGCAGTTTTATTGGTTTTCACAAACAGACAACAAACAGGACCTGAAGTAATTTCCTTTAAATTAAATAAAATAAATATGTAAACGGGCAATTTAATTTGAACAGACATGGCATGACATACCTGTACTAAGCCATAAGTTGAGGGGATAAAAGAAAGTTACCGGGGACTGCGGAGCATCTTAATTCTTATTCAGCAAAAACCGGAAGGCGGGCAATTCAGCAAAACGAATAACCCTGAGGATTTTTTGGGGCCGGTTTGTAATCCGGTTACGGTCTACCAATTCATGTGCTTTACAAAATTCTTCCTGCGTTTCAGTGATCCTGAGCATTTCATTCAGGCATTGCACTTCCTGTTCAATATCCTGCTCACTCAGGTATTGATTTTTCACAACAACGAGGATGTCACGTTTGGGACCTCTCATGAAAAGTTTTCGTTTCTAATGTTCTATTAATAACCCGACATTCCTTTATGGCTTGGACAACCACAACCGCCGCCACCTTTTCCGCTGCCGGAATAGTAGTTCTTGCTGCAGGCAGCCAGCAACACAGTTAATAACAGGACTATCGCTATTTTGTTAATGGTTTTCATATTCTTGCTTTCTAAATTAAAACTATTTTACAAACAATTTAGTATCGGTGAGCCCCGGAATAAAAAAAAATAACACGGATCAGCCGGATGCCCGGAAAATCAACGGAAAACCACGTATCCTGGTGGCCCCGCTGGATTGGGGGCTGGGCCATGCCACCCGCTGCATTCCCATCATCCGGGAGCTTTTAGCCCTTGATTGTGAGGTCTGGCTGGCCGGCGAAGGAGCCCAGGAAACCCTGTTACAGGAAGAATTCCCCGGTCTTCCTTTTTTGCAACTGGAAGGATACCGTGCCCGTTATGCTTCTTCTGCAACTGGTTTACGCTGGCAAATGCTTTTACAAGCACCCCGGTTTTTACAAATAATAAAAAAAGAACATGCCTGGTTGCAAAAAAGGGTCGCTGAGCATCATTTTGATGCGGTGATCAGTGATAACCGTTTCGGACTTTACCATAAAAAAGTTCCTTCTGTTTTTATTACACACCAGTTAACGATCAAGAGTCCGTTGGGGAAATGGAGTGAACGGTTGATACAAAAAAGAAATTACAGTTATATCAACCGGTTTACGGAATGCTGGATACCCGATAATGAAACAGGCGGTTTAGCCGGGATACTTTCGCATCCTGGTACAATGCCCCGCATTCCATCAAATTATATCGGTTCTTTATCCCGGTTCAATCCTTCTGCTGAACAGAATACAGGACACAATAATCATCTCTTAGTTATCCTTTCAGGCCCTGAACCTCAACGTTCATTGCTGGAGGATAAGATCGTTCATGAAATTGCGCATTATAACGGAACAGCGACTGTTGTAAGAGGCTTGCCGGCGGGGAAATCATTACTGCCCTCCACCAATATGATCCGCTTTTATAATCATTTACCTGCCGAAGAATTACAAAAAGAGATCAGCCGGGCAACATATGTTATCAGCCGGAGCGGCTATAGTACAGTAATGGATATGGCTGCCTTGCAAAAAAAAGCCATACTGATCGCCACACCAGGGCAAACTGAACAAGAATATCTTGCTGAATATTTACTGGAGAAAAATATGGCGCTGTGTATTTCTCAAAACAAATTCTACCTGCCATCGGCATTAGCAGAAGCTACTTCCTTTTCTTATCAGCCTTTTCCGTCAAATAACCCGTACAGGTTAAAAGAAATAATTTCTTCCTTTATACAGTCGCTCTAATCCCTGTAAATGGATCAAGGCTAACTTTGCCGGATAATAATTGAGTTCTGAAGACAACGACCAAAGCACATATTGCTGTCCTGTTTACCAATATATTTTTTGCCAGTAATTTCAGCCTGGTAAAATATATTTCTCCGTCCCTGGTTGGGCCCTATGGGCTGAATGTCATCCGGGTGGGTGTAAGCCTTATATTATTCTGGTCATTCTGGTTATTGGGAAAAACAAAAGCCGGTATCCGTAAAGAACATCTTGGCCGGTTTTTGTTATGCGGGTTAACCGGCGTGGCCATCAACCAGATGCTATTCATCAAGGGGCTGACAATGACCTCAACCATTCATGCTTCTTTACTCATGCTGTGTACCCCGTTACTGATCACCATCCTTGCTTTTTGGGTATTAAGAGAGAAAATTACGGTGCTGAAAGCATTGGGGCTGTCGCTCGGAATTGGTGGTGCCGTATTACTTATCCTGTCGAAAGAAAAAACAGGAACTGCAACTTTATCCGGCGATCTCTTCATTGTGCTGAATGCGATTGCTTACACCATTTATTTTATTATTGTAAAACCATTGATGCAGGTCTACCCGCCGTTGCATGTGATCCGTTGGGTATTCACGTTTGGCTTTTTGATGATCCTCCCGTTTGGCTGGGGCCAGTTTGCAGCAATTGACTGGCAGCTATTCGACTGGTCGCATTTTGCATCCCTGTCATTCATCGTTGTTTGCGGAACATTCCTGGCTTATTCTTTTAATATCTATGGTATCAATCATCTTGGTGCGGGTATCACCGGCTCCTATATCTACACCCAACCCATTTTTGCAGCCATTATTGCCACGCTGTTCCTGCAAGAGCATTTTACAGCAGAAAAGATCATTTCCGGCCTATTAATTTTTACAGGCGTTTATTTAGTCAGCCGGAAAAACACACCTGTCATCGAAGAATAATTCATGCTTTCGGGTAATCCACAAAGAGGAATGTTTTCTTTGCCGCAGCAAATTCATTCCAGCTGGTACACGCTGCCTGCACTGCAAAAATGCAGCAGGTGGGCATATCATCTATTCTTGTATTGGTAAGTGAATTGGCAAAATCGGTAATACCAGGATTATGAGCAAAGACTGCAACCGTAGCTGCATTATTATTCAGCCTACTGATCACCGCAGTAAAAACTGTTTCCGGGGCTAGATACAGTTCATCATAAAACTCAACCTGCTTTTTATCAAGACCATAAGCTTCAGCGAAAATACCAGCTGTTTTTTTGGCTCTTTTGGCAGGGCTTGAAACAAAAAGATCAACAGCAATTTTTTTGTCCAGTAACCGTTGCGCCATCAATGGAGCATCTCTTTTGCCCCTTTCATTTAAAGGGCGGTCAAAGTCGCTTAGCGAAGCATCATTCCAGTCGCTCTTGGCATGGCGGATCAGCAAAAGAGTTTTCAAATCAGAGAGTTTGTTACCGAATATAATTTTAAATTCTTAGTTCTTGCATTAATAACCTCTCACATTCTTTCCTTCCATATAATTCATAAAAGCCTTATTCACTACTTTATTTCCACCCGGAGTCGGGTAGTTGCCGGTAAAATACCAGTCGCCCAAATTATTCGGACAAGCTTTGTGCAGGTCTTCAATGCTCTGGAAGATCACATCCACAGGTATATTCAGACCGGGAGGAGTGATCAGCTGGGCGATCTTAGCCGATATTTCTTCCGCAGTAAATGGTTTATATAAATGTCGTACCACATTCTCGGTATGTAATTTATTATTGCGCTGCAGCTCCTTACATTTCTCCAGCAGCTCTGTCAGTGTACCCAGCATCCCCCTTTCTTTCATCAACTCTACGGCTGCATTAAAGGCAATAAAGTCACCCATTTTGCTCATATCAATTCCATAGCAGTCGGGATAACGTATTTGTGGCGAAGAAGAAACAATAATAATGCGTTTGGGTTTTAGCCGGGCCAGCATCCGGATGATACTTTCTTTGAGGGTGGTTCCTCTCACAATAGAATCATCGATCACTACCAGCGTATCCTGTCCCGGGCGGACCGTGCCATAGGTGATATCATAAACGTGTTGCACCATTTCATTACGGCCGGAATCTTCCGTAATAAAAGTTCTCATCTTCACATCCTTGATGGCTATTTTTTCAATACGGATACGTCGGTTCACCATTTCCGTAAGTTTCTCTTCATCAAAATCTTTACCCCAGCTCAGTATGCGTTCCACTTTCACTTTACTCAGGTAGTCCTCCATTCCTTTCAGCATACCAAAAAAAGCGGTCTCTGCCGTATTGGGTATATAGGAGAAAATAGTATTCCTTAAATCATGATCTATTGCATCCAGCACCGGCTCACTCAGGTTATATCCTAATGCATTTCTTTCCCGGTAGATCTTTTCATCACTACCTCTTGAAAAATAGATACGTTCAAAACTACAGGCTTTTCTTTCTTTGGGTTCCAGTACCTGTGCAATTTCAATCCCGCCATTTTCATCCACGATCAGGGCCTGCCCCGGCATCAATTCCTGCACTTCATTTTCTCCCACATTGAAAGCAGTACGTATCGCCGCTCTTTCGGAGGCAGCTACCACCACTTCCTCATTGATGTAATAATAGGAAGGGCGGATACCATGTGCATCACGGAAAACAAAGCCGATTCCATTACCCGTCATACCGGCCACATGAAAACCACCATCCAGCAATGGCAGTGTTTTTTTCAAAACCTTTTTTACATCCAGCTTGCCGGGCGATGCTTCGTCTTCTTTGCATAAGAAGGTATACATCAGCTCGATCATTGCAGCAAGATCACTAAAACGAATATTGGGGTGTGGCTCTTTACCGATCAGGGTAAATAATTCATCGGAATTAACGATATTGAAATTACCGGCCAATGCGAGGTTGCGGGAGGGAATGGTGTCCCGGTTGATAAAGGGGTGGCAATATTCCAGTTTATTTTTCCCTTGTGTACCATAGCGGAGATGGCCCAGCAAAAGTTCTCCTAAAAATTTTACATGGCCTTTCATCAGCCCCGGGTGATTCTTGATATCCGGGTGATACTGCTCCAGGTCCTCTATTTCTTTTCCGATTTGCTGAAAAATATCTGCAATGGCCTGTTGCGCATTACTCCGGATCCGTTGCATAAAGGGATAACCCGGTTCCACATCAAGTTTAACAGCGGCCACCCCGGCTCCATCCTGGCCCCGGTTGTGCTGTTTTTCCATCAACAGGTATAGTTTATTAAGGCCCCACAGAACGGTGCCATACTGCTGATGGTAATACGAGAAAGGTTTCCTTAACCTGATGAATGCAAGACCGCATTCGTGTTTGATCGGGTCACTCATGAAAGCCGCCTTTGTTTGAGAAGCCGCAAAGGTAATCCATTGACGGCAGACTATTCTGTTATTTTAAGGGTATTGATACTGTGAGCTCAAATCCCTGGCCGGGTGCGGTTTTGATATCAACTTTCCCGTTAAACAGCTCTGCCCTGTTTGTTATATTGGTCAGCCCCAGCCCCTTACGGCCCCGGGAAAGATCAACCCCCTTTCCATTATCACTGATGCTCAATTCGGCCGCTTCAGCATCGGCGATTAACCTGATATGGATCGTATCAGCCCCGGAATGACGCACTATGTTATTGATCTGTTCCTGGATGATCCGGAACAGCATCAATTTCATGTTATCAGGTAATACTTCCTCGGAAAAAGAATGGTAGTTGAAATGAACATTGAATTTGTGGGTTACTTTCAACGAATTGCAAACATCTTTTATTGATTCGATCAACCCAATATCACCCAGCGTGGGCGGCACTAATGACTGGGAAAGATTCCGGACCACGTTGAATATTTCTGTCAGTTCCTTTCGTGACCGCTGGATCATTTCTTTAATCTCCCCGGTTGCTTTTTCTTCTCCTACTTCCAGGTAAAGCCGGGTGGTGGTGATATGCTGGTTAATATTATCGTGTAATTCCTTACCGATCTCCCGCCGTTCTTTTTCCTGTCCGTCAATAGTTGCCTGTGTGATTTGCTTTTGCTTTTGTATCTCCTGCTCTATTAATTCCTGCGATAATCTTTTTTGTTCTGTTATATCAGTAAACGTGCAGATTACATGTATGATCTCTTGTTTTTCATTCAGAATCGGATCTGCATTCACCAGTAACCACACCCTGTCCTTGGTAGCCGGACGGTAAACACCCATCACAATATCCCGCACTGGTTGCCTTGTTTTTACAGCCATAGGAACCGGGTGCGTATTACCAGGAAAATCGGTCCCGTCTTCATGTATCACATTCCAGGAAGGATCAAATGAACTGCGGCCCAACAACTGGTCTTCTGTAAGCCCTAATAATGTATAAGCTGCCTTATTACAGATCAGCATCTGCGATTCTGTATCCTGTAAAACAACTCCCGTTACCAAATTTTCAATCAGGTCACGGAATCGTTGCTCACTGTCTCTCAGTTTATCTTCGATATGTTTTCTGCGGCTGTCATCTGTGAAATAGATTGCCATGGCATTGATACCGGGATTATCAAACATATTATGCCCCCGTACCATACACCAGACCCAGCCCCGGCTCGCATGCCGCAATCTTAATAAAACATAGTTTAATACTGATTCTTTATTGACCTCAACAACAAATGCCTGCCGGGCAAGTGGTATATCATCCGGGTGAATAAACTCAAACAGGAAATGTCCTGATAATTCGTCCCTGGAATAGCCGGATATTTTCAGTGCTGAAGGGCTGCAGTAGGTAACCCTGCCTTCTTTATCTGTTAATACAATTCCATCCAGTGAATTAGCGATGAGGTTACGGTAAAAGGATTCGCTTTCCTGTAGTTTTGCTTCCATCTTCGTCCGCTCAGTAATATCTTTCCCCACCACAAGAATACCTTTCTTATTTCCTGCTTCATCAAACACTAAGGAGAACGTATGAAGATGAACTCTCTTTTCACCGGTCTTATTGTTGGTAAACGACGACTCTCCTCTCCATACTCCTTCCCGGGCAAGGATACCTGCCACTTCCTCCGGGGAATAAGGCGAATAATCTAACGGAATGACCTCTTTATACTCTTTACCAATAGCTTCTTCGGCACTGATACCAGTAGTTTCCTCAGCTATTTTATTCCAGGAAGTAATCTTGTAATCAAGATCTGCAGTGACAATTACATCTGTTACATTACTCAGGATCATGGCCTGGTTCCTGTACCGGTTTTCGCTTTCCCGTAAAGCATGCTCCGTTTTTTTCCGGTAGGTATCATCCGTAAAATAGACCACCATTCTTCCCACATAAGGGTTATAGAGCATATTGTGGCCCCGGACATTGCACCATAGCCACTGACCATATTTTGTCTTTAAACGGATATCAATGAACTTGGTTTGTGATTCCATTTGTACTTCTTCCCGGAAAGCTGACAAAGCCGCCGCCTGGTCATCCGGATGGGCATAATCAAATGTGTTGGTGCCAATAATATCTTCGGGCCGGTACCCCAGTATGGTTTCAACGGAAGGAGATGAAAAAGTGATAGTTCCGTTCGTATCCGTAAGAATAATCCCGTCTAAAGAATCGCTGATCAGGTTTTTGTAAAACAATTCGCTGCGCAACAGCTGTTCCTCTGCTTTTTTTCTTTGTGTAATATCATGCTGTGTACCCCATACTCTTTTTAACAAACCATCCTCTACAATACCTGTCATATTATTAATGAAGAAAAGTTTATTCCCGTTTATATCATGCTCCTGGGTTTCAGCATTGCTGATCTTAAAGCCATTTGTAACAAATGCTGAGAGATAGTCCAGCACCCCGGGATCATCCAGGTTCATTATATTCTCCATTTTCATTCCGGTCATTTCCCCGGCACTGCCCAGGCCGTACATACGGGCCATATTATCATTACACTCCGCCAGGTAAGCATGTTGCCGGCAATGCGCAATAAGTTTGTCGGCGGGCCAGTCAGCAGGTGCCGGTATTTCAAGTTCCAGCTTCCATAATCCTTCCGCACTTAGTTCATATGCTTTGAACCGTTCAAAATCCTCTCCTTTTTTTTCATCCGTATTAGTTTCTAAATGCACGACCTCTTTAATGGAAGTTCCGATACACTGGATAACTTCCGGCTCTTCAGTATCGTTCAGAATAGTTTGAAACTCCCAGCGGATATGCTTAAAGGTTTTATCCGGCAGCTGGTGATGAAAATCTGCTAAAAAGGAAACTCCGGGTTGTAATAAACATTGTTTGATGATGGATTGATACATTTTTCTCTCTGCTACAGGAATCAGAGCAGAAAAAGGGGTCCCTTCAGCATCCGTACCGGCAAAACCATTCAATTGGAGAAACAGCGGGTTGATATAAAAACAGTCCCCCTGCAAATCAGTTAGTATATAATAAAACTGACCTGAGTGATGAAAATACTTGCTTAATGCCTTTGTACGGAACAAATCGATCATGTGTTCTTAGTTGGGAATTTACCGGGTTCTTTGCACAAGTGTGTAAAATTAACCCATATTCAGCACTATCAATAGCCCGGCGGCTATTGTTTAGTAACCGGGAGTATTAAATAAGGGAAAAGCCGTTACTATGGTAACGGCTTACTATTAAAATGAGGTGTATTACTTATTAAAAACCCTTGTTGTCGGTTGTATTATATTTCTGCAAAAGAGGGCATTCCGCTGCGGAAATATTATCTACCATAATATAGTAAGTTGGGATAATTGCTTTCATCCATTTATCAAGTGTTTTAGCTTTCTTTTCCTCCAGTGCAAACTGTGATATCCTGCTATAATCATCCCGCATATTCATCCGGTGCGGTTCCGATCTTGATTTCAGGAAGATGATCCGGGCGCCTTTTTTGCCCTGCTCACTCAGGAAAGGGGTTGGCTGCGAGATATCTCCCACTTTCATTTTGCTGATCATCGCCACCATATCCTTATCCAGTTCATCAATGGTAACATAAGTTGACCCATCGCGGCTGGTTAGAAACGGGCCCATGAATTTTACTGCGTCATCATCACTATACTTGGTGGCCGCCTCGTTAAAGCCAATCGTGCCCGCCATGATCTTTGCACGGATACTGTCCAGCTTTACGATCGCCTGTTTAATTTCATCTTCCGTAACAGGGGGAATGCGAAGGATATGACGAACCACGGCATTATCGCCATTTCTTTGTTCCAGGGTGATCAGGTGATAGCCAAATTTTGATTTAACAGGTGCAGATATTTCTCCTTCCTTTAACCGGAACGCCGTAGATAAGAAAACTGGGTCCCAGGTTTTTTCAGTCCGGTTGATCTCGTATAAACCTCCTCTTTCCTTACTGCCCGGATCTTCTGAAACCTTCATCGCCAGTTGGGAAAAATTGGTCAGCTTACTTTCAATCTGCTTCCTGTAATTATTCATCTCGCTTACGATATACTGCTCAAGATCCCGGGAAGCTTTGGGATAAATAACGATCTGGCCTATTTCTAACTGTGACTCATAAAATGGTAAGCTGTCCTTCGGTATTTTATCAAAAAAGGCTTTTACTTCTACCGGGGTGATGCGGACATTTTCCACTACTTTTTTCTGCATCGCATCCGCCAGTTTCCTTTCCTTGACCGATTCCCTTGCATCGTCCTTGATCTGGTAAACGGTTTTGCCGGCCATTTCCTCCAGGGCTTCCTGTGTACCCACCTGGTTAATGAAATAACGGATCCGTTGTTCCAGTTCAGCTTCCACTTCTTCGTCCGTAACAGGAAGTGAATCTTTCTCTGCCTGCAACATCAGTACTTTAGAAATTACAGCTTGCTGCATCAGTAAACATTCTGCACTGTCGGGCATGGTTTGACCCTGGCGTTGCATATCCAAAATTGAATTCCTGATATCAGACTGAAGAATGATGCGGTCACCAACAATGGCAACGATCTTATCACCTACTGCTTTTTTGGGCTGCCCCTGCGCTGCTACGGCAAAGCCAAGAACAAGGAAAAAAGCAGTGACTATTTTTTTTGTGTAAAGCATGACTTCAAAAGTAATTTCCTATAGATGACGGAGTAAATCCCGAACAGGTATTTAACAAAAGTTTGAGGGGAAAGCCCCGCTATTTTAAATCAGCTGCGGGTAATGTACCCGCAGCTGATCGTTTGATCTTATAATGTACGTTTTACTTCTTCTTCTTCATAGGCTTCGACTACATCCCCGACTTTGACATCACTGTAGTTTTTGATCGTTAAACCACACTCCATACCGGCCTGCACATCTTTTGCATCGTCTTTGAAACGTTTCAGGGAAGCCAGTTCCGCCACGGCACCCTCACCGATCGGGTAAACAACGATACCATCCCTGATCAGGCGGATCTTCGAATCTCTCTTGATCTTTCCATCCCGCACATAACATCCGGCAACAGTTGCTTTGTCAAAACGGAACACTTCCCGTACTTCCACATTCGCCACGATCTTCTCCTGCATCTTGGGTTCCAGCATTCCTTCCATCGCACTGCGTATCTCATCGATAGCATTATAGATGATGGAGTATAACTTGATCTCCACCCCTTCATTCTCGGCCAGCCTGTTGGCCTGGCTGGAAGGACGAACGTTAAAACCAAGTATGACAGCATCGGATGCAGTTGCCAGGACCACATCACTTTCTGATATCTGGCCCACCCCTTTTAATAATACTCTTACAGCGATTTCCTCGGTAGAAAGTTTCTGTAAAGAGTCGCTCAGGGCTTCTACTGAACCATCCACGTCACCCTTGATAATCACATTCAGTTCTTTGAAATTGCCCAATGCAAGACGGCGACCGATCTCATCCAATGTAATATGTTTCTTGGCACGGATACCCTGTTCTCTCAATATCTGTGCCCGGCGATTGGCGATCTCTTTAGCTTCTGCCTCATCATCATACACTTTAAATTTCTCACCCGCCTGTGGTGCACCATTCAAACCCAATATAACGGCAGGTGCAGATGGGCCTGCTTCATCCTGCTTTTTATTCCTTTCATTGAACATTGCTTTCACACGGCCATAATGCTGTCCGCTCACTACGAGGTCGCCAGCCCTTAATGTTCCGTTCTCAACCAGCAAAGTAGCTACATAGCCACGGCCCTTATCTAAGGAAGCTTCAATGATGGTTCCGCTGGCTTCCCTGTCGGGGTTTGCCTTCAGATCTAATATCTCTGCTTCCAGCAAAATTTTATCCAGTAGTTTATCAATGTTCAATCCTTTCTTCGCTGCTATTTCCTGGCTTTGGAATTTACCGCCCCACTCTTCCACCAGCAGGTTCATTTGTGATAGTTGCTCGTATATTTTTTGGGGATTGGCTCCGTCTTTATCAATCTTGTTGATCGCAAAGATCATCGGTACGCCGGCCGCCTGCGCATGGCTGATGGCCTCACGGGTCTGTGGCATCACCGCATCATCTGCTGCAATAACGATAACCGCTATATCAGTAACCTTGGCACCCCTTGCCCTCATCGCAGTAAATGCTTCGTGACCGGGAGTATCCAGGAATGTGATCTCTTTGCCATTCGGCAATTCCACCTGGTAGGCACCAACGTGCTGGGTAATACCTCCGGCTTCACCCGCTACCACGTTTGCACTCCGGATATAGTCAAGTAATGATGTTTTACCATGGTCAACGTGACCCATAATGGTTACGATCGGTGAACGGGGCTTTAACTCTTCTGCTGAATCCTCTTCATCCTCTTCCACCTCCATCTCCATTTGCTTTTCCATGTTGATGAACTCAACATCGAAACCAAATTCACTGGCCACCAGCTCAATTACTTCCGCATCCAGGCGCTGGTTGATGGATACCATGATACCAAGTCCCATACATTTACTGATCACATCAGCAAAGCTTACATCCATCAGGTTAGCCAATTCACTCACACTGATGAATTCTGTTACCTGTAATTTATTATCATCGGTGCCATCCATGGCATCTGCCATTTCCTGTCTCTTTTCCCGGCGCAGTTTTGCTTTCAGGTTTTTACCCTTGCCGCCACCTCCGGAAAGTTTGGCTTGCGTTTCCTGTATCTTTCTTTGAATTTCTTTTTCGTCGATAAGCTTCTCCTCCCGGGTACGATTATCACGACGACCGCCACCGGTTCCGCCACCAGGACCTCTTCCGCCACGATTATCCCTGTTGAAATTGCCGGGTCCGCTTTGGCGTTTATCCTTATCGGGAACTGCTGCCTGCTTGTTGTCTTTCTTAGCAATGGGAATACGCTTCCGCTTCCGGCTCTCGTCTTTTTTGGGCCTTGTATCATTATCAACCGGCAGGCTAATCTTCCCGAGTATTTTAGGGCCTGTCAATTTTTCTACTTCAATATTTTCAATAACAGGCGGTACGTCTTCCTCATCTTTTTTTACATCTTCGGCTATTACAGGTTGTTCTTCTTTCCTGGCTTCTGCCGGTTTCTCCTCTTCTTCTTTTTTCGCTTTTTTCTTTTTCGTCTCTGCAGGTACGTCTTCCGCTACGGGTTCTTCAGCAGGTTTCTCTTCTTTTTTCTTTACCAGTTTTTTTGGACGGGTGGAAGAATCAATGGCAGAAAGGTCAATCTTATCAAGCACTTTCGGCTTTTCGATTTCCGGGGCCTCCACTTTAACCACTACTTCTTCTTCCTTCTTAGGTACTTCAACCGGCTTTACCTCTTCCACAACAACAGGGATTTCTTCCGGTTTTGGTTCTTCTTTTTTAACCGTTTTCTTTTCTTCTTTCTTAAAGACGATCTCTTCCTCTTCCTTCTTTTTCTTAGCTTCTGCCGTAGCACCTTTTGGAAGATCCACCTGGTCGCTCTTCATCTTAGCAGCTTTGTCACTCTGGAACTCCTGCTGCAGGGCACGATACATGTCTTCCGTCAATTTGGACGTAGGTTTCAGATCATCTTTGGGAAAACCTTTGCCAATAAGGTAGTCTATCAACGTATCCTGCCCCACGTTGAACTCCTTAGCGGCGGCTAATAATCTTGGAAGTTTTAATTCTGCCATTCAGTTTATTTAATTAATGTATCAATGTGGCGGATGTTAGAAATTCGAAAATGATTTTCTCACCCGCACACTGCGTTATTCTTTTTCAAATTCTTCTTTCAGCACTTTTCTTACCTCTGCAATGGTCTCTTTCTCCAGGTCAGTTCTGCGTTCCAGTTCTTCTGCTGTCAGCTTCAATACACTGCGGCCCGTATCACAACCAATCCTTTTCAATTCGTCGATAACCCACGCATCGATCTCGTCGCTAAATTCATCGAGGTCGATATCAAATCCTTCTTCTTCCTCTTCACTGTCACGGTACACATCTATTTCATAACCTGTCAGTTCACAGGCCAGCTTGATATTCACTCCACGGCGGCCGATTGCCAGGGACACCTGGTCTGGTTTCAGGTACACATTTGCATGATGTCCTTCCTGGTCCAGTTCCATACTGGTGATCTTGGCAGGTGTCAGTGAACGCTGGATCAATAACTGGGTATTGCTGGTCCAGTTAATGACATCAATATTTTCATTCTTTAATTCACGAACAATACCATGGATACGGCTGCCCTTCATACCCACACAGGCACCTACCGGGTCAATACGATCATCATAAGATTCAACAGCTACCTTGGCCCTTTCTCCCGGATCACGAACGATTTTTTTGATAACGATCAGGCCGTCAAAGATCTCCGGAACTTCTATCTCCAGTAATTTGGCCAGGAAGTCTGGCGAAGTTCTGGAAAGTATGATCACCGGGCTATTATTTTTCATATCCACTTTCTTCACCACGGCACGGATATTCTCTCCTTTTTTGAAATAATCCTGTGGGATCTGCTCACTTTTTGGCAAAATGAGTTCATTCCCCTCTTCATCCAGTAATAAGATTTCTTTTTTCCAAACCTGGTACACTTCTGCGCTGATAATATCACCGGTACGGTCACCATATTTTTTGGCCAGTACATTCTTCTTCAGGTCGCTGATACGGCTGGCCAGGGTTTGCTTGGCAGCTAAAATGGCACGGCGGCCAAAATCATAAAGATCAATCTCCTGGTATAATTCTTCCCCCACTTCAAAGTCCGGTTCGATCTTCACGGCATCAGAATAAGCGATCTGTGCCAGCGGATCTTCCACTTGCCCGTCTTCCACGATCATCCGGCGGCGGATGATTTCTAAGTCACCTTTTTCGGCGTTTACGATAACGTCGAAGTTTTCGTCACTGCCATATTTTTTACGCAGCAGTGTTTTAAAAACGTCCTCCACCACTTTCATCATCGTGGGACGGTCAATATTCTCCGCATCCTTGAACTCCTGGAATGCCTCAATAAGATTGATACTTGCCATAGCAAAAAAAAATTTACGTTTTTTGATTGTTGCCCCGGTATGTACCGGGATCCTGGCGGGTCCTCCCCGCCTCAATCAGAATTTAATTTGAATTTTTGTTGTTTTTATTGCCTCATCCCCCTGGCCCCTTCTCCTTCAGAGAAGGGGAGTAAGACTCCGCTTAGTTAAAATTTTATCTGTATCCTGGTCGTCTTAATAGCTGCAAATGGGATAGTATGTTGTACTATCTCTTTTTTCTTATTCTTTCCTTTTTCTTCTTCCAGTATAATATCTTTTTCATTAACTGCCAGCAGTTTCCCTTCCTTTTTCTCTCCTTCGTTGGTCAGTACTTCCAGGTAGCGGCCGATATTCTTGGTATACTGCCGGTGCATTTTCAGGGGTTCATCCAGGCCGGGTGAGGATACTTCCAGCGAAAAATCTCCGCCGGGAAAAAAACTGTTCTCCTCCAGATCCTTGTACAATTTCCGGTTCAGCTGCACCAATTTGTCAATACTGATCCCCTGGTCGGCATCAATAAATACTTTTACATTATTAGTGGGCTTAATCTTTATTTCCACCAGGAAAAACCCGGGTTCCGGGCTGATCAATGCCTCCACTTTCTGCTCCAGGGCCTGTATTTGTGATTCGCTGTTCATAGTATACAAAAGAAGAAGGGAACGGCCTCGTTCCCTTCTATCTGCTCTTTCCGTTGCAAATGTAAGGGAAATACCCCTTATCACCCAAATACTCTCTACCGGTTAAGATTTCGGTAAACCGTATCCAAAAACCGGTGATGACCCGCCAGCCCGTCCTATCTTTAGGGTATGAAATATGTTTTGTATGCCCTGCTGATCTGGTTCCTGTACCAGTTCATCTTTAAATTGGTCATACCTGTGTACAAAACCACCAGGACGATCAAAAAGGGTTTCCGGGAAATGCAGGAAAAAATGAACGAGCAATACCGGCAGCAACAAGCTCAGTCACAAGCTTCTGCTGCTTATTCCGATAACAATAAGAGTTCCAAAACCCCGGCTGGTGATTATATAGATTTTGAAGAAGTGAAATAAGCAGGTTCCCTGCATTAGTTGCCCGGCAGGTTGTCTTTACACAGCAAAATCCGGTGTACCTGGCTTCCCCGGTCTCTTACAAATATGAAGAAACGACAGGTTCCATTAAAGTAACCTGAAAGCCGTTTCTTTCACATCAGCACTGCTGCCACCGATGAACAATTTAAATTCACCGGGCTCATAAATATATTGCAGCCTATCATTGTAAAAGCGAAGATCATCAGCTCCAATCGTAAATCGTATTTCTTTTGCTTCTCCCTTTTTCAGTAGGATTTTCTGAAATCCTTTCAGCTCTTTTACGGGTCTTACAACCGCACCGGTGACATCTCTTATGTATAATTGAACCACTTCTTCACCATCATACTCACCTGTATTACGGACAGTAACAACCGCATCGATTTTTTCTCCGGGTTTAAATTGTTTTTTACTCACCCTGATCTCACTGTATTCAAATTTTGAATAACCAAGTCCATAACCAAATGGATACTTTGGATAAATAGAAAGATCAATATACGCCGACCGGTAAAAACGGTCACTATCGCTGGTGGCCGGACGACCCGTGTTATAATAATTATAATAGACCGGAATTTGTCCCTCTGTTCTCGGAAAGCTCATGGGCAATTTACCAGAAGGATTATAATCACCAAACAGGACATCCGCCATGGCATTACCGGCTTCCGTTCCCAGCCACCAGGTATAAAGAATCGCTGGTGCATGATCAGCCGTCCAGTTGAAGATCAACGGACGACCTGCACTGATCATCACTACCACCGGCTTACCAGTTGCCATTACTGCTTTGATCAGTTCTTCCTGCACACCGGGTAACTGGATACTGCTCCTGCTTTTTGCTTCACCGCTCATATCCCTCGATTCACCCACGCTGATGATAATAATATCTGCTTCATTAGCAACGGTAACTGCTTCAGCAAAACCTGTTCGTACTGTATCATTAATGTTACAGCCTTTGGCATATAATAATTTTGTATCCGTGTTTACCTTTTTTTGTACTCCTTCCCATAGAGAGGAAATTCTTGCCGTATCATCGGGCCAGTCATAACTCCAGAAACCGTTGTTATCGGATTTTGTTTTTGCAAAAGGACCGATCAGTGCGATCTTTTTTGTTTGTTTACTTAAAGGAAGTAATTGTTTTTCGTTCTTTAATAGCACTATACTTTTCCTCGCCATATCCCTGGCCGCTTTTATATGTTCCGCATTATTCCATTGTATTTTCTCCCTTTCTTCATTGCAATATCTGAACGGATCATCAAATAATCCCATTTCAAATTTCTTTTTCAGGATGCGGCGAACTGCATCATCAATCACATTCATCTTTACTTTTCCCTGCTTTACCAATGTAACCAGGTGTTTGATATAACTACGACTTTCCATATCCATATCACTGCCTGCATTGGTCGCCTGCATGGCCGCTTCATAATTATCTTTCGAAAAACCATGATTGATCATTTCTCCCACACTACCCCAGTCACTCACTACAAAACCTTTGAATTTCCAATCTCGTTTTAAAATATCTCTTTGTAAATACCTATTGCCTGTAGCAGGAATTCCATTCAGGTCATTGAATGAATTCATGAAGGTGGCAGCACCTGCATCAGCCGCTGCTTTGAATGGCGGCAGGTAAATTTCATGCAACATGCGCAAACTCATATCCACTGAATTATAATCCCGGCCACCCACCGCAGCACCATAAGCGGCAAAATGTTTGGCGCAGGCCATTACTGCATCTGTATTACCCAATCCTTTTCCCTGGAAACCTTTCACTCTTGCTGTGGCAATCAGCGATCCGAGATAAGGATCTTCTCCTGCACCTTCCATTACCCGTCCCCACCTGGGGTCCCGGGCAATATCCACCATGGGTGCAAAGGTCCAGTGTACGCCTACGGCTGCTGCTTCCGTAGCAGCTACCCTGGCTGATTGTTCTATAGCGGGTATATCCCAACTGGCTGCTTCACCAAGAGGAATGGGGAAAATAGTTCTGTAACCATGTATCACATCCTGCCCGAATAACAGAGGTATCTTCATCCTTGACTGCATAGCCAGTTGCTGCAGATCTTTTGTTCTTGCCACGCCTGTCACATTCAGCATGGATCCTACTTTACCTTCTTTTATCTGTGATAACAGGTTATTATCATTGGTTAAAGGACCTGTAGCTGCCCAGGGTCCATTGTATTGGTTCATCTGTCCCACCTTTTCATCCAGTGTCATCAGCCCTAATACCGAATCCACTTGTTGATCAATTGTTTTTTTCTGTGCGAATAATTGTTGAAAAGGATGAACTGTAAATGATACTATCAGGGTTACAAGGCAAACAAATTTCATAACAGGTATATGTTAATTGTAAATAACTAAGCTATTTATTTAGTCGAACCGGCTGTTTTCTCAAGCAACAACTCCGGTTCGTTCGTGGTAATAAAATCAAACCCGCTTTTCAATAACCAATCCATAATTTCCGCATCATTCACTGTCCAGGCATTTAAAATGAGCTTATACTTTTTTGCCTCCTCTATCCAATCAGGGTTCTTTTTGAAAACCGAGAAATGATAATCAGCTCCGGTGATTCCATCTGCTTTTAGCTGTTCCGGTGATTTTTCTCCGTTCAGATACTGTGTTGATGCTACAGGGTCAATCTCGATCACTCTCTTCAGAATGTCGTAATCAAAACTTATATAAACTGTCATCGGAGCTGCATTCAACTCCTTTACCAGCGCAACTGATCTTTCCGCAATCTGTTTTCCTCTTTCTTTACCAAGTCCGGATGGCTTAATCTCCAGTACCAGCCGGGTTAATTTATTACCAGTAAGGCCAGCCAGTAAATATTCCCGGAGTGTTGGCAATTTTTCACCGTTTGATAATTTGTATTGGTTCAATTCCGCATAAGTTGTTTTTTCGATCTCCAGTTTATTAAAATGCGGGTCGTGGTTAATGATCAGTGAATCATCTGCTGTCATCCGCACATCAAATTCTGAGCCGGTACATTTCAAACGGATCGCTTCTTTCAGCGAAGCGATAGAGTTTTCAGGAAATCCGTTCTTTTTAAAGGCTCCCCGATGGGCAACAACGGGGTTTTTAGCAAACTTCACGTTTGTCTTACTTTTTTGTGTTACAGAACAAGCTGTTAGTAGTAACAAACTGCAGCTGGCAAAAAAGAATGCTTTCAATGATTAATATTTTAAGTGCTGTTGAAAATGGCCCAGTAAAGATAGCCAACATAATAACCGGGTTCTGCAAAAGTGGGTAGGCTTCTTACTATAAGAAAAAGCGGCTGCAATATATTGCAGCCGCCGTTGTTTATTTCAAATGCGGGCTTTGAAAGCCCAATTTCTTTAACCCTTGTTTTATTTCCGGGGAGCTCATAAATAATTTCCATAATAAGCCGCTGCGGTAATTTTCCATCATCACCACGATGGGGCCCTGGTCTATAGCCAGGTAACGGGGCGGATACCAGTTGGCTGTTTCACTGAATGCGTCGTAAAAACCATAGGTTCCCCAGAGCTTATCTTTCATCGTATTGTACCAATGCTTCATAGCCGCCATTGATTCTTTTGGCGTGTACGGAAAAGAGGATAAAGCTGCGGTGGGTGAAATAACACCCAGATCTCTTTTTTCAGTGGGTGCATGCCCTGCATATCCTTCCATTGAATAGCTGGATGTTAATCCCCAGCTATCGGGTCCGTATCCTTTATATTTATTGGGATTATTGACACACCATTTATAATGAATGAGTGCATGATTGGTATTATCCTTCCAGTAGTCTGCATATTTATCCTTTAAGCCTCTTGGGTCCAGGCCCAGGTAAGAATAATGCGCCCAAAACAAAGGCCCGCTGTGGCCCGCCTCGCCCTGGTGGTTCATTTGTAGTTTAATGTCTTCATAATAAGCCGGCTTTTCATTGATCTTCCCGTTTTCGGCCCAGCCTTCATGATATACATCTGCAGGCACGCCATGCGTGGGTGATGAGGCGGCCAGTACATACATGATCAAACACTCATTATAACCATGCACAGCAAAATTCATTCGCCACCCATTATTCGGACTCCAATGCCAATACAATACATTCTTTTCGTTCCGATACCAATCAAACTCCACTTCTTTCCAGAGTTTATCCGCCCGGGCTGCCAGTGCTTTTTCTTTTTCATTGCCCTGTTGAAAATACTGGCGCACACAAAGCAGACCCTGCAACATAAAAGATGTTTCTACCAGGTCACCGCCATCATCATAACGACTGAACGGTTTTACTTTTCCTGTTTCACCATTCAACCAATGCGGCCATGCGCCATGAAAACGATCCGCTGTTTCTAAAAACCCGATAATCTTTTCCAGGCGCTGTACAGCTTCTTCCCTTGTAATGAATTTTCTTTCAATACCAACAAGAATGGCCATCACTCCAAAGCCTCCACCACCACTTGTAACAATATGCTTATCATTTTGCGGGTATATATTATCTGCGTGATAGCGTTCCCTGGCCAGCCCGCTGTTGGGTTCTGCACCGTCCCAGAAATACGCAAAGGTTCCCCTTTGCACTTCGGTAAACAATTCTTCATCGGCTTTCGATGAGAAAATACCTGTATCACTTTTTATGGATGCCGTTTTGGGACCGGAACAGGCAGTTACACAAATAACACCCAGGCTACAGAAGATATATTTCATGTTGTGCCTTTTAAAATAAAAAAGGTATACTCTGCCAATGCAGTGACACACCTTTTTGTATGAACTATTATTTATTAGCCTTACCCAGGTTATACAATGCTTTAATAAAAGCATCGGGTAGGGTTTTATTATAGAAACGGACCTCATCTAGCTGACCTGTCATTGGTGCAAAATTCACATCCGCATTCACCGGCATACCAGCTGCATTATAATTAGCCCCAAAAAAGACCTCGCTGGGTTCCCATGATTTGTAATTATTATTACCTGTACCACGATTAGGAAAATTACCCACTTTTCGCCCATTCATCCAGTTATTAAATACTCCTGTACTGAAATCATAGGTTAATACAATATGAACCCAGTCATTCAGGTTGGCTTTATCCTGCCCGGCCGCATTGTTGAGGTTATCCTGTGTGCCGCCACCTATTGTTGAAAAAGTGGGCTGAATCCGCAACGTGGAATCGTTAGTGGCAGGGTAACCATTTGTATTTAAAGCAAAATTAATATTACCATTAAATACACCCGGCCTTGCCATCTGGAAAAGCATTGTTCTTTTTGAACCATTGTTTTTTATTTTGACCCAGGTGCTGATACTCCAGTTCTTTAACGAATCCGTTTTGAATGCCTGGAATTGTGTTTTATAATAAACAAATCCTGCGGCCAGGCTCAGGGCTTTCCCTCTCACCCCACCTGTCACATAGCTGTCATTCGAGGAAGAAAAGGGAGCAGTGCCTGTTTTCAGTTCATTTTTGGTATCATCAAAACTCCAGTAGGCAATAAGATTTTCCGGGAATACTTCGTCAGAGCTGTTAAAGCCATCAATGGTGCCTGCATAAACAGAAGGATCAACTGCAGGAAGATCATTCGGGTTGCCATCTTTTTTGCAGGAGGTGAAAGCCAGCAGCATCAATGCTATACCAGCCACACGATATTTACTATATGATTTTTGAAATTTCATTTGTTTCGTTTTAAAGGTCAGACAATTAATAACCGGGATTTTGTGTCAATACGCCGGCACTCAGGTCTATTTGTGTTTGCGGGATAGGCAACAACACATCACGGCTGTTATTGAAGTTGGGTTTACCCGCTGCATGTAAAGCATCTTGTGCAATTCCCCATCTTACAAGATCAAAGAAACGATCATGCTCCATTGCAAGTTCCACCCGGCGTTCTTTACGGATAGCATCCCGCAATAAAGCCTGGTCGGTGGTGGTCACATTCGGTAATATAGCGTTGTTACCATTCCTCGCTCTTGCTCTTACAGCATTCAATGCTGCTAATGCAGCAGTGGTATTGGCAGTACCTCCCACTTCATTAGCCGCTTCAGCATACATCAGCACCACATCTGCGTAACGAATTATACGGACATTCATCCAGTAACCAAACCGGTTGCCATAAGATGAACGCAATGCAGGATTGGTGTACACTTTATTATTATACCGGGGGTTAGGCAAACCAACCGGCAGATTTTCTCCGTAAATGGTTTGATAGGTGGTGGTGGCAGTGCTGGTATACATGATCGTTCTGTTCTTCCGGGGATCATTGGCTTCGTAGGCTGCTTCTAAGTAAGTGCTGGGCGAATTCCATCCCCATCCCTGGTCCCAGATACCGGTACCCCTGATACCCTGTATTTGTGCATATTGTACCCCATTGGCTGTTTGTATCGCAGCTGATGCTGTAGCCTGTACTTCAAAAACGGATTCTTTACTATTCTCCCCTTCTTCACGGAAAATTTTATCGTAGGTTGTACTTAAGTCATACTGACCTGATGTCATTACTGCATTGGCCGCCGCCATTGCCTGTGCCCATTTTTGCTGGGTAAGGTATACTTTGGCCAGCATCCCGTTGGCTGCACCACTGGTTGCTCTTCCCACAAATTTAGCATCCCAGTTCAGTGGCAGGTTGGCTGCCGCAAAAGTGAGATCGTTTTCTATAAATGCATACACCTGCGCCGCTGTGCTTTGAGGGATATTACCTGAAATTCCGGTATCTACCAGCGGAACTCTTCCAAAAAAGCGAACAAGATTAAAATAACCATAAGCCCTGATGAATTTTGCTTCAGCAATTGTTTGATCTTTTATCTGAGCTGGTGCAACAATAGCCGCATTATTTACTACCTGTGAAATGGTGGTATTACATTTATTGATCAACGCATAATAGCCGGTCCATAAGGTATTACAAAAACCATTACTCGGTTGTACAGGGAAGTTGTCCATATCAATAGCATTAGCACCTCCATCAGCTGGTGTGCTTCCTTTATCCGCATCATCACTACGGATACTGGAAGCGGTGATAAACGACTGGCTGTGCACATTAAAACTGCGCAGGTCATTATACGCTGCAAAAATGAATTGATCATAAGGACCAGAACCTCCCGGATACGGATAGTTCTCAAGATTGTAAGAACCCTGCGCCTGTGTGTCGAGGAATTTTTTACAACCAGTGATTGTTACAATACTGCTGCTGATCAGCAGCAAAACAACAACAGTATAAAATTTATTAAATGATTTCATATGCCAAATTTTAGAAAGTTAGATTAAGACCTAATGAATAAATAGCGGGAACAGGATAAGCTCCGTTATCAGCACCCCCTCCGATTATACTGCCAATAAGCGGCTCGGGTGAATAGCCGGTTACCTTACTCCATGTTTTCAGGTTTTGGGCGCTGATAAAAAATCTTGCTTTTTGGATGCCTGCTTTTGTAATAAATGACTGCCTGAACGTATAACCAAACTGCAGTAATCGGATCCGGAAGAAATCACCCGGCTCCAGGTAATACGTACTCATCAGGAAGTTATTACCACGGGTGTTATCCATGATCGGTTCGATATTACTGGTTCCCGGGGCTGTCCATGCATTCAGCCGCATGGTTTCATAATTCAATACAGCGAAGGTGGATGTGCGCCGTTGCGTATAGATTTTGTGGCCCGCAGATCCCTGTCCCTGGATATCCATATCAAAATTCTTATACTCTAAAGAGATACTGGCCCCATAGTTATAATCAGGAAATGGCGATCCGATATACCCCCTGTCGGCAGGAGTAATCGCACCGTCGCCATTAATATCTGCATACGCAATATCTCCTGGCAAGGAGTTTGCAAATCCCGGCATTTTAGCCAGGTCGGCTGTAGACTGGTAAACGCCTACCTGTGTATATCCATAGAAATAGCCGATGGACTGGCCGGTGGTTGTTAAGTTCACTCCGCCGTTTCCGGTAATCTGAAAATCAAATTTGTCACCAATTGCTTCTACTTTATTCTTGTTATAACTAAAATTCGCACTAACGGAATATTTGAAATCCTTTCCTATGCCATCAGTCCAGGTACTGTTGATCTCGATACCCTTATTAGAAATTTCACCAAGATTCGTATACAGCGAAACATCGGAGTTATTAGCTGTTGCCAGCCGTGGAACCAGTGTAAGTATTCTTGATGTCTTTCTGTCATAACGGGTAAAATCAATACTGAGCCTGTTTTGTAATAACCTTGTTTCGAAACCAAGATCAGAACCCCTTACTACTTCAAACTTAATATTCGGATCTGGCTCATACGCTGCCTGGATGGAAGTATATACATTATCACCAAACACTGCCGTAGAAGCATTTTGAATTCCAGGTTGATATAAATTATCCGGAATACCGTTTGAGTTGGTAACAGTACCGTAAGACGCTTTTACTTTCAGGAAATCTATTCCTTTTACTTTGTCGAAAAAATCTTCGTCACTAATTACCCAGCCAAGTCCCAAACTACCGCTGCTGGCCCACCTGTTTTCAGGTGCAAATTTAGAAGAGGCGTCTCTCCGGAAAGTACCGTTGACTAGATATTTACCTTTATAAGAATAAGCGGCCCTTACAAATGAACCGAACAGGGATCGTTCATAACCAGCTCCTGCATTCAAAATTGGGTTATTGAGGTTTACAATACCCAGGTACCAGAAATCAGGGTTGTCAGGTACATTGATGGCTGTATCTCTCCTGGTTCCTGAAACAGATGAACCATATTCATATTGAGTAGTAAAACCAGCCACCGCAGTTATAGAATGCCCCTTTCCAAGTCGTTTATCAAATGTGAGGTAGTGATCCTGCTGGAAACGTTTATTTTCACTTTGCTCCTGTGAAACCGATGTCCTTACAGAGTTATCATAGGTTGTGGTCGTGGGTGTAACACCCTCGCCAAGATTAATGAATGAAAACGGTAACCGGCTGTAACTTCTTCCTGTATTAAAACCAAAGTCACCATACAACACCGATTTCCACGTAAAGTTTTTCAGGAATTTTATCTCCGCGAATAGATTACCAATTACCCGGTAGCCTTTATTGATAGAATTTCTATCATTCCGTTTTAAAGCAGCCATAGGATTGCCTACCTGTGCCCGCTGAAACGAAGGCATACTGTAATAAGTGTTCTCATCAAACTGAATGGGAACGATCGGGGCAGCCCACAACGCATTGGTGACAGAGGCAGCAGGAGGATTGCTGATAAAGTGATAACCTGTTAAATCACCGCCCACTTTTATGTTCTGATTAATTTTTATTTCTTCGCCCAGGCGGAGCAGGAATCGTTCGTACTGATCATTTTTCAGCACCCCTTCCTGGTTGGTATAACCGAGGTTCAGGTGGGTAGTTGTTTTTTCTCCGCTATTCGCAATACTGAGATTATGTGTGGTCATCACCGCATTTCTTAACACGAGGTCCTGCCAATTGGTATTGGCAGTATAATTAGTATAATCAAACGGAGCTGCATTCAGGTTTGCCAGTTGGGCATTATACAGTTTCTTAAATCCTTCCGCATCGGTTACTTCAATCCTGTCCTGTACCCGTTGAATGGCAACAGTACTCTGCAGGTTAATCACTGTTTTCCCCCTTGCTGCTTTTTTCAGCGTTACGGCAATCACACCATTTGCAGCCCGCATACCATAAATAGCAATGGAAGAAGGATCCCGTAAAATGTCTATTGATTCTATATCAGCGGGGTTGAGATAATCAATATTGTCCTGCAAAATTCCATCTACTACATATACAGGGCTGGCTGAGTTGGTACTGTTCACCCCACGGATACGCACCACCGGGCTGGCACCTGCACGGCCGGAGTTGGAAATAGTGAGACCCGGAACTCTTCCCTGTAAGGATGCAATAGGATTAGTTGAAGGCATTTTTGCCACTTCTTCTCCTTTTACAGAAGAAACAGAACCCGTAAGATCTCTTTTTCGCTGTGTACCATAACCAATCACCACGATCTCGTCCATAGCACGTTCAACCGGTTTCATCGATAACTCGATTGTTGTACGGCCGGCCACTTTTTCTTCTACGTTAGAAAACCCGACATATGAAAAAACAAGGACTGCATCATCTGGTACCGTAATAGAGAAATTACCATTCGCATCAGTCGTGGTACCGTTGGTTGTTCCTTTTACAGATACAGACACACCGGAAAGCGGTTGGCCTTTTTCATCAGTAACTTTTCCTCTCACCTCTTTTACCACTACTTCAGGTATGGGTGCTGTAATTACCTCTGGTTCCGGTACTTTTCTTTTTACAATGATCGTGTTTTCAGCGATGGTATACGTCAGTGACTGATCCCTGAAACAGATATCCAGTACTTTCTCCACCGTTTCCTTTTTAACAGCCAGTGAAACAGTTTTAGCGGAGCGGATCGTTTCGTCGGCATAGAAGAACTGGATCCCGGTCTGTTTCCTGATCTCTTCAAATACTTTCTGAAGGGATATATTGTTTTCTTTGATAGTGACCTTCTGGGTAAACCCTTTGGCACTAACCTGGAGGCAGGCGACGATCAATAAAACTGTAGTTAGTTTCATAATCTTAATCGTTTGTTTTGCGATCCGGCGCTGGATAAGCCCGGACCGGCAAACAGCAGTTAAATACATAAATTTGTAAAGGTTGTCCTTCCGGATGCATGCATCCGGAAGAGGGTTGAATAATAAGCAGCGCATTATTGTTTATTAAAAGACTCAAACCATCCGCCGGGTCCTGCCGCAAACAGGGTCCGGTTTTTTTTATTGAGCCCGTCTTTTTTACCCGTCATTATCATACGGGTAGAAAAAGTGAGATTTTGTTCTTTTCATATGATCTCCTTTTATCTTGAAACAATTATTTTTCTTCCTTCTGTCCTGAAATGTACCTCCCCGGTCAGCTGAAGTTTCTCGAATACTTTAGATACATTATCGTTGCGGGTCAGCTGGCCGGTGAAATGAAGGTCAACTGCCCCTTTATATTCTATATCCACATCATACCAGCGGGCAATCTGCCGCAGGATACTTCTCAGGTCGGCACTTTTAAACTGAAATCGTCCGTTTTTCCAGGCTACAGCTTCTTCGGTATCAGCATTGTCAAGCACACTTATCTTTCCGGCTTTACTGATCCCGGATTGCTGACCCGGTAATAAATAACTGGCCGCCTGCCCGGCAGATGGTACAGATACTTTTACTTTACCTTCAAGCAGGGTTGTTTTTATGCTGGCTTCATCATCGTATGCATTGATATTAAAATGAGTTCCCAGCACTTCCACTTCCGAATTGACCGCTTTTACTTTAAAAGGGAGTTTTTCATTTTTCGCTACTTCAAAATAGGTTTCGCCTGTCACTTCCACTTTTCTTTCACTACCGGTAAAAAAAACAGGGAAACGTATAGAAGAAGCTGCATTCAGCCAAACCTTTGTACCGTCTGATAAGGTAACCTGGTACTGACCACCACGGGGTGTGGTAATGCTGTTATAAAATGCTTCGTCGTTTTCGGTTACAGTTTGCCCGTTTACTTTATACACTAATAATCCATTCTCCAATTTTTCTATTTTCGTATTTCCTTGTATTCCAAGTAATCCATCACTGGCACTGTCAAGTACAATCACTGATCCGTCAGCAAGTGTCAGCAGGGCTATATCGCCGCCCGGCTTAATTTCATCCGATGGCTGAGATTTTATAGCTACAGGTTGTTCCGGTACTGTTGTTTCCTTTCCTGAACCAAACAATAAATAAGTACCAGTTCCCAGCAAACACAAAACGGCCAAAGCGGCTGCTACCTGTTTCCATTTTTTACGCATCGGAACCACCTTTTTTAAGGAGCCGTCACTGATCGTTTCCAGCAACCGGGCTTTTATCTTTTCTGCCAGTTGTTCCTCATTGATCGTTTCACCAGTATTGACTTGTGCAACACTATCATCAAAGGAATGATACCATTCGTTAAGGAGGTTGATCTCTTCCTGGCTGGCAGTACCGGCCTCAAATTTTTTGATCAGTTCGGCTAAATTTTGATCTGTATTCATAATGCTATATAAATAGGTATGCCCGGAAGAGGAAATCCCCCACGGCTTTTAAAAATATTTCAGTAAGTATGTTACCACATAAGGGTAAGAAAAGATTGCAGCAAACTGCGGGTAGCCAGTTTTAACTGGCGAATAGCTTTGCTGAGCTGGTTTTCTACTGTTTTGGGCGACAGGTTGAGCTGACGGGCAATTTCCTTCACTGGCATTCCGGCATCACGGCTGTATTTGAAAATGATGCGGCACTTTTCGGGCAGATGCTCCACTTCTTTTTTAACCAGCTCCAGGATTTTTTTATAATGCAGGGATGTTTCCACCGGCATTTCGACAATAGAAGAAAGGGAAAGATTCTGCTCGATTTGCTTTGCCCGGCTTTTTTTCTTTATAGTGGAAAATACAGCATAACGAACGGCAACGGCCAGGTAGTTTTCTAACTGATCAATGTTCACCTGGGTCCGGTTATTCCAGAGGCTCGCAAAAACATCATGTACAATATCTTCAGCAGATTGTTTGTCTTTGATACGATTAACGGCGATAACAAATAATTTTTTCCAGAATCGGTCGTATAATTCTGTAAAAGCAGCTTTATCATCCTGCGCCATCAGGGAAAGCAATTCTTTTTCTCCGTATGTCCTGTAATGTTCGAGCATCAGTAAGCAAGCGGAATAAAAGTAAAGAATTTGGCAGAAATAAACCCTGACTGTTTATTTTATTTGCCGTTATCATTGTATTACTGCTCAAAAATCCGGATGATGATCAATACAGAAAATTATGGATCAATCTGTATTATATGCAACTGATTGGAAAAGAAATTTGATTAATTCGGGCTGATTTTTAATAAAAATCCTCCGCCCGGAGCCAGGTGAATATATTGTTTGCCCTCTTTATTTATACTTGTGGTAGTAAGGGTATAGTCGCTCCCATAATTATGTGCATTGACCCCATCTTTACAAACAGTAATGCTGTAGTTACCTGTAGCCAGGAAATCAAACAGTAATTGGATATCCCTAGCCTCGCTATTATTCAATCCTGCTACAAACCAGTCGTTCCCCTTTCTTCTTGCCGTAATGATATACTCACCTATTTTTCCCTGTAAAACCTTTGTCTCATCCCATACGGTTGGAATGCTCCCCAATAATTCCATAAAAGCCGGTTCCTGCAATCCCTGGCTGATATTGCCACTGAATATCTGTAAAGGGCTGTCGTATACCACAAACATAGCCAACTGATGACATCGGGTGCCGATACTCATGGGATTTTTTCCAACAGGGCGGAACTGGTCTTTTTGCGCATTCAATAATAAACCGGGTTCATAATCCAGCGGCCCTGCCAGCATCCGGGTGTAAGCAATGGCGACATTATGTTCTGGTGTGGCTAACTCACTCCAGATATTCCATTCCGCTCCCAGCACCCCTTCCTGTGTGATGGCATTCGGCCAGGTGCGGTTAAATCCCTTGGGAGGGTAAGCACCATGAAACATCACGGCAATTTTATGATCGGCACATGCCTTGGCGATCCGGTGATAAAAGTTGACCATTGGCTGATCATCCCTGTCCATGAAATCAGTCATGATGGAAGCAATTCCCCATTTATTAAACTGCTTTAATGCACTGTCTAACTGTTTATCCAGGGTGGAGCATAGTGTCCACAACATCAGCCGGATATTTTTTTGGCTCGCATATTTCACCAGCTCTTCCATATCGATATCCGGGTTGATCTTAAAAAGATCTTTTACATCACTCCAGCCCGCATCCAGCATCACCTGGTCAAACCCAAACCGTTTGGCAAAATCAATATAGTATTTATAAGTAGCCGTATTGATCCCGGCTTTAAATGGGATATTAAAAAGGTTGATCCCGGTGATCCATTCATCGGTTCCCTTACCATATTTTATCCAGGAAGGATCGCTGATCTGCGACTTATCACCCAACAAATACAACAGGTCATTTGCAGGAAGCTCAATATCATTCTTCGCCACCAATACGGCCCTCCATGGTAAGTTTCTGGTTCCGTTTGTTTGGGCAATATATCCGGCTCTTGCTGTAACTACATATTGCGGGAATTCACCTTCCATTAATTTTTCTTTTGCCGGGTACGGCGCAAATACAGCTTCTAAAGCATTACCCCTCTTTTGTAAAAACATCCCCGGATAATCATAAATGCCCGCATCGGAGATGGTAAGCAAGTAGCCATTGGGCAAAGCAATCGTAGCCGGCGAATAGGTCAACATGGTATCGGCTATTGTTTCCAATTTTTCATTTTTATACACCGCTTCAAAACTGGTATGAAACCGGTCCACGTTTTGCCGTTTATCCATATGGGCAAACCATACCGTTGCATTCTTATCCAGTTCAAATAAAGCTGTTTCATTCGTTACGACCACGGAGTCCCTGAACCGCAAACCAACACGATAGGCCATGCCATTATTATACAGCCGGAAGGTGACTGAAAAGGGTTGCTTAAAGACCAGTTCCAGTTGCCGGTAATTATTTTGAATAACCGGCTTACGATACGGTATTGGAATAATTACAGCTTCATTAAGCTGGCTGATTTTTTTTTGGGCTACCACCAGCCGGTCAGACAACTGCTGACCATTATTCAATTTGATATCAACCGAAGAAGAAGACTGCAATAACTGATCCCCGGCAAATAAACGATAGGAAAGTTTGCCGCTTGTATTCACTTGCAGCCGGAGTGATGAATCCGGTGAATACAAAACGAAAAGCTGCTGAGAAGATCCCGCAGTACTTAACAAAAGTATCCAGCCAATTGTAAGCAGGTATCTCATCAGCAGCTTTTTACTGAATGATTAGTTTTATTTCGTCCAGTTTACTTTGCCTTTTTTCACATCTCTTGAATTACCACCGATCATGATCTCAAAATCACCGGGCTCCCAATCGTATTTCAGATCGTAGTTATAAAATTTCAGGTCCTCCGGCGTGATGCTGAAAGAAACAGTTTTACTTTCCCCGGCTTTCAGCTCAATCTTCTGGAAGCCCTTCAGTTCTTTTACCGGTCTTGTTACTGAACCCACCACATCCCGGATATATAATTGCACTACTTCCTTACCATCGTATTTACCGGTATTGGTAACTGTAACCGAAGCGGTAAGGGTTTGTTTTCCTTTTAATGAAGTACTACTGAGTTGAATATCACTGTAAGCAAAAGAAGTATAGCTCAATCCATATCCGAACGGATAAACAGGATCATTGCTTACATCCAAATAATTGGAACGGAACTTTGAGAACCACTTTCCTTCTTCCAACGGGCGGCCTGTATTCTTATGATTATAAAAAATAGGTACTTGTCCAACATTTTGGGGGAAAGTTGTACTCAGCTTCCCGGAAGGATTTACGTTTCCAAATAATACATCGGCAATCGCATAACCGGCTTCGCTGCCCCCAAACCATACATTTAATATAGCGGGTACATTCTCATTTTCCCATTTCAATGCCAGCGGACGGCCGGTAAACAATACCAACACCACCGGTTTGCCTGTTTTTAATAGGGCTTTCAGTAAGTCTTGCTGGATTTTTGGAATTTCGATATCGGAGCGGCTGGATGACTCACCACTCATTTCAGCTGATTCGCCCAGGGCCGCTACGATCACATCCGACTGGTTAGCGATATCTAATGCTTCCTGTAAGATCACCTGCGCCGGACGGCTGTCACGGCGTAATGATTTTCCAAACATACCAGCCCTTTCTTCAAACAAACTGTCTTCATCCAGGTTAGAGCCTCTTGCTGTAAGAATTTTTACTTTGTCGCCCACCACTTCTTTCAATCCTGTTAATACCGAAGTTGCTTTATCAAAATTAGCAGCCACACTCCAGGTACCAGGCATATTTTCTTTATTATCAGCCAGTGGCCCGATCAAAGCAACCGTTCCGCTCTTCTTTAAGGGCAATACATTGTTTTGATTTTTCAACAACACAAAACTTTGAGCAGCGGTACTGCGGGCTATTTGGCGGTGTTCAGCAGTAAATATTTCCGTCTTTGCCCTGTTCTCGTCACAATATTTATAGGGATCATCAAATAAACCCAGCTTGTATTTTGCTTCCAGTATTCTTCTGCAGGCGGCATCGATCTGCGCCAGGGTCACTTTCCCTTCTTTCAATGATTTTTGCGTGGTCAGCAAAATGCCTTCGCCCACCATATCCATGTCAATGCCCGCCATCAAAGCCCTGGCAGAAACCGTTTGCAGGTCACCAATTCCATGATCGATCATTTCATTGATGCCGGTATAATCTGTTACAAGGAATCCTTTGAAGCCCCATTGCTTTCTTAAAACATCGGTCAGCAGCCATTTATTGGCCGTTGCAGGCACGCCGTCAATTTCATTAAAAGAAGCCATCACACTTCCTGCTCCGGCATCCACGGCTGCTTTGTAGGGTGGGAAGTATTCGTTGTACATCCGCTGGCGGCTCATATCCGTTGTACCGTAATCCCTTCCTGCTTCCGCTGCTCCATACAATGCATAGTGTTTCACACAAGACATGATGGTATTATTTTTTGTAAGATCAGTACCCTGGTATCCTTTTACCATTGCTTTAGCGATCTGCGAACCGAGAAAAGCATCTTCTCCATTGCCTTCTGCAATTCTGCCCCAGCGGGGATCACGGGCAATATCAACCATCGGTGAAAAGGTCCAGTTGATTCCGTCTGCACTTGCTTCCACTGCAGCGATCCTTGCACTGTTCTCAATGAGCTTCATATCCCAGCTGCAACTTAATCCCAATGGAATGGGAAATACGGTTTCATATCCATGGATCACATCCATCCCAAAGATCAGGGGGATCTTTAACCGGCTTTGTTCTACTGCCACTTTCTGTACATCGCGGATCTTGGCTACTGATTTAATATTAAATAAACCTCCCACTTTGCCTTCCTTGATCTTTTTGGCGATATCCGAACTCTGTGCCTGGCCGGTAACAATATCGCCACTACCCGGCAGGTTCAGCTGCCCGATCTTTTCTTCTAACGTCATTTTTTTCATCAATGCATCAACGAAACTTTTCATTTTAGCATCATTGGTTTGCTGCGCTTTTAGCTGATCCGAAGTGAAAAGCAACAAAGCAAACAACAGTACTGATACGATCCTTTTCATTATTATCCTTTTTATATGTGACTAAAAATTAGAATTCAATCTGGCTTTTATTGATGCTGTACTCGATCCTGGTATTTTTAAATTTATCAATGATCTCCATTTTTATCACCGGGTCTTTTGTCCACTCAATGGTTAATAATCCATAATGGTTATCCATCACCGGTCCTTCAATCCGGTTCTTATTTTGCGTGGCAAAATCCCAGGTGGAAGTGATGCCGCTGGAGGTAACATCATAGATGGGATATAAACCTGGTTCCTCCATCCGGGATATCTCGGCATAATGTACATCTCCGGTTAAAAACAAAACTCCATTTGCCTTCGTTGATTTTAGTAACTCCAGCATCTTCTTTTGTTCATGGGGAAAATTAGCCCAGGCTTCATAGCCGTTATATTCAATAGCAAACTGTGAGCCGCTGCAGATCAACCGGAGATCGGCGGGTTTTTTCAGTTCTTCTCCCAGCCATTTCCATTGCTCTTCGCCCAATAAGGTACTGTCTGCTGATACATGCGGTTTATAATCGGGTGTATAGAAATAGTGATCTCTTGGTAATTTAGCAGCCGTATCATAGAGTAATACATCATTGCGGAATGTTCTTACATCCAGTAGAAGAACCTGGATGGTTTTTTTTCCTGCCTGTATATATTCTGTTTTATAGATGCCTTCGTGTTTCCTTCTTTCACTCTCAGCGGGTTCTTTAAAGAATTCCATGAATATCTCCTTGGATTCCTTTTTATACGGGTACCATTTACCGGCATCATTACGGCCAAAATCATGATCATCCCAGGTGGCAAACAATGTTGTGCTGCTGTCCAGCTTTTTAAAATCGGGTTGTGCCATCCAGCGGGTGTATTTATTCCGAAGCGTATCCATATTATCCGTATCGCCGTAAATATTATCGCCCAGGAAAATAAAGGCATCCGGTTTTTGTTCTGCCGCTAATGCCAATACCGGCTGCGGCTCGTCCTGGTAGCCACAGGAACCAAAAGCGATTTTTGTAACCACTGTTTCCTGTTGGCAGCTCATCCAGCAAGTGGATAAAAGCAGTGCCGGTACAATCAATTTTTTACAGTTCAGCATTAGTTATTTATTTGATCAGCAATTTTTCCAATACTTTTTTCCAGATCGCATATCCTTTGGCATTCATATGCAGGTTGTCCTTTAAAAAAATATCATCGAGCGGTGTCCCGTCAGCTTTCAGCATCGGCTGAAAGACATCGGCAAAAGCAGCTTTCTTATCTGTTTTTAAAAACGCCGCTATTTGCTGGTTCGCTTCTTTGTATTTTGCCATCAGGTGCATCCGGCTCGGGCTTGGTTTCATCGAAACATACAATAAAGGTACGCCGGCATATTTTGCCCGGATCAGCTGATAAAGTGTTTGAAAGCGTTGCATCACGATGTCTACCGTTACCGTATCACTGGCAGCAAAATCGTTCTCCCCGCAATAGATCACTATTTGTTTGGGCTGGTAGGGATAGATCACATCATACCGGAAGCGAATGAGGTCAACAAGGGTAGAGCCGCCAAAAGCCCGGTTCAATATTTTATGTTTGGGAAAATAATCCTGCACATCTTTCCAAAGCGTAAAAGAGGAGCTGCCGATCAGCAACACCTGGTTGGCAGCAGGAAACTGCATGCTGTCTTTTTGCTTAAATACCTGTACCTCTTTCCAAAAAGGAATATTACCCTGTGAACGAACCTGGGAAGCACAGAGAAAAATAAGTACTATTAAACCGGCTGCTCTTTTCATACTAAATAAGTTAATCAACTTTTATTACTTTACTTCTATCGCTGGTGCCATTTTCATTGACTGACTCAATACAATAATAATAGGTCTTTTGGGAATCCATCGCCTTCATCCAGTATTCATTATTGCTATGCACCATAATGCTGGTATACAATTTATCGGGCTGTGTGCCATAATAAATATTGTAAGCAAAAGCATTATCTACCGGTTTCCATTTGATAAATGCACTGCGTTTATCTTTTTCCGTCCGCAATACAATAAATCCCTGCACGCCATCCGGCCTGGCCCCGTTTCCATTCCCAAACACCCGGAAACCACTGATAGCAAATTTACCGGTGGGCATATGAATATTCTCCAACTTAATGAACCTTGCCTGTACCGGTTTTTCCAGTTCTACATAATCATGTGGAATATCAGTTTTATTATTGCTCTTATCCACCAGTACGGTCCATTTTTTACCATCAACAGAGTAATACAGTTTATACTGGTGATACTGGTCGTTCCATTTACCCAACCGGTTACTTTCCACATCCTGGTCAGCGTAATTGATCTGAATAGCATTTACGGTTGAAACGTTGCCCAAGTCAGTTTGAATATATTCTCCTTTGTTCCCGGTAGCAGCACTCCAGTAGGTCTTTGCCAGTTCATCTACGGCATTATTGGGCAGGTATCCGCCCAATGTGGACGATACCTGTACGGGTTTATTATAATTAAGTAGCATCCAGCCGGTGAAATAAGCAGATTTCCCGTTGACGCCATATTCCTTACCCGGAAACCCGGCAGCCGGAATATAATGAGGGTAATCTCCAAATGTTGTATTACAAAACATATGGCCATCCTTATCAAACCCAGTTGGCCATACACCCAATCTTCGTTCAAATGTGTTTTTTACCGAGAGCACTGTTGTTGAAATGTGCCAATAGTTATTGAACTTATCCTGGAATGTAGCGCCATGACCAGCGCCTCTTACAAAACCACCCAGCTTTATACTCAATGGATCACTTTGTGCTTCAAAAGGACCTAAAGGGCTATCTCCCACCAGCAAGCCATCTGCATACCCACTAAACTCTGTACCGGGTGCACCATATTGTAAATAATATTTCCCATTATACTTTGTCATATGAGATCCTTCAATAAAAGGATCTAAAAACGTATTATCCATATGCTCGCCGAAACGCTGCCAGCCAAACCGCCAGGGTTCTAATAAATACATTTCTTTCCTGGTACCAATTGGCTGAAATGTTTTCCGGTTGAGTTCAATGCCATACATGGGAAATTTATTACTACTTCCGTTATACATATACAGTTTGCCATCGTCATCCGTAAAAAAAGAAGGATCCCATCCCCCGATTTCAAATGAGTCTACCAATGGTTTCCATTCATTGGCTTTGGGATTCGTACTCATCCAGATACTGAACTTACTGGTATAGGTGGAGCCAAATACGATCATCGTATCGCCGACAATACCAACGGCCGGTGCACAGAGTTCATCATACCCTTCATTCCAGGGACGTAAAAATTTCCGGGCATTGAATTTCCAGTTCAGCATATCCGGGCTTACCCAATAGCCCCATTGATTGGTGCTGAATAAATAATAATCCCCTTTGTAGGTTACCACCACAGGGTCCGCTGTTGCCCGGTGACGCCCCCATTCACTGAAATTAGGAATCGGCGTGTAGCCATAATCAATATTGATAGGATTGCAATAGGTTTTTTGTTGTGCATGAGTACTGCAAAAACTCAGCAGCAGTATTATTCCTGCAAATAAGTGCTTCATTTTATAAACTCCCTTTTTTAAGTTCTTCCACCGCATGAGCAACAGCTCTTGCAGTAAATGCCATATATAATATCGACGGGCTCTGGCTGCCGGTGCTTGTCATGCAGGCGCCGTCGGTTACAAAAACATTCTTACAATGATGCAACTGGTTCCATTCGTTCAGTAATGATGTTTGGGGATCAGCCCCCATTCTTACCCCACCCATTTCATGAATATCTAAACCAGGCGGTTGTTGGGTATCCCAAGTGTTCACTTCTTTTATCCCCGCTGCCTTCATCATGGCTTCTCCCTGCTCTAAAAAGTCATTCACCATTTTATCATCATTCTCATCATAGCCAACAGAAGTAACCAGCAAGGGAATGCCCCATTGATCTTTTTCTTCTTTACTCAACCGTACATGATTACTTTTTTTGGCAATCGTTTCCCCCTGCATATACATATATACACTCCATCGCCCGGGACGGCTCAATGTATTTTTAAAAGAAGCCCCAACCGGTTCAGTTGCTGAATGGTCGCTTAATTTTTCCCGGCTTGCACCAGAATAGATCACATAACCGCCATGAAAATCTGTTTCCTGTTTTTCTACATTCCTGAAGTTGGCGATGATGCACTCAGCCGGCTTCGATACTTTATAATACCATTCCTCAAATCCTTCCATATAACCCCACATGCCACCGCGGTAATTATGAAAGCAAATATATTTTCCCAAGACTCCGCTATCATTGCCCAATCCATTTGGAAAACGGCGGGATATTGAGTTCAGTAAAATTAGATTGGTATTCAGTGCTGAAGCATTCGTAAAAATGATCTTTGCAAAGTATTCTTTGCTTTCTTTCGTATTGGCATCAATCACTCTCACACCCACTGCTTTCTGTTGTTGCTCATCATAAATAATGGAATGTACCACTGAATGCGGACGAATAGTTAAGTTGCCTGTCTTTGCTGCCCAGGGTAAGGTGGAGGAATTGGAACTGAAATATCCTCCCAGCGGGCAACCCCGCATACACAGGTTACGGTTCATACATTGAGCACGGCCCTGGTCAAGGTGAATTTGTTTCGGATCCGTGATGTGAGCCCATCGTCCTGACACATAATGCCGGTTGAATTTTTCTTTCAGCACTTTCTGAAAATGCTTCTCCACCGCATTTAATTCATAGGCCGTTAAAAACTCACCATCCGGCATGGAAGCTATGCCATCATAACTGCCACATACACCAATGAATTTTTCTACATGGCTGTACCAGTCTTTGATGTCTTTATACCCTATCGGAAACGATTCGCCGTAGCCATATCGTTTTGGTGCAGTGAAATCATATTCACTCCACCTTGCACATGCTCTTCCCCAGGTCAAAGATTTACCTCCTACCTGGTATCCCCGTATCCAGTCAAACGGTTTTTCCTGTACATAGGGATGATCGGCATCCTTCACAAAAAAATGCTGTGTATCCTCACTATAACCGGCCGCTTTACTTATCAGCGGATTTTGTTGTCTTGTTTCATTCGTGATCCATCCACGGTGAGGCAATTCCCATCTTGATAAATTAGCCGTTGGATAATCCTTTATATGTTCAACCGGTCTTCCTCTTTCCAGCACTAATGTCTTCAATCCTTTTTCACAGAGTTCTTTGGCGGCCCAGCCGCCGCTGATACCGCTGCCGATCACAATCGCATCATAGCTATTGGCTTCCTTGCCTTTTGCATTAATATATACTTGTGAACTGTCGGGCATAATCAATACCTGGATTTCGATTTGAATAAATAATGATCGAGACTATATCTTCCCGGCCCGGTAAAAAAGAAAATCAATGCCAGCAATACAAAGAGGAACGGATGCTGGTCGTTATTCCAGATGATACCATTGCCCAGGAAAAAAGCAATATAACACATAGTGCCTATTGTAAACAATGATGCCAGCCTGGTAAACAATCCTACAACAAATAAGATACCCGCAACCAGTTCTGCCCCCTTACCTGCATAGACAAGTAATTTGCCATTGGAGTTTTTGAAATTGTCCCAAAGCAGGTATTCGTTCATTTTGGCTTCGCTGAAAATTTCCCAACCATGATAAACCAGGAATACACCAAGCGTTACCCGGACCAGTAATAAACCCGCCTGATCCCCTATGGGTGCTGCTGAAAGGAATTTACTCATACCATGTATTGTTTTACCGGCTGATCATATCGTTCCCCCATTTTCAGAACCCTGAAAGGTTGCCCGATAGCTGATGCCGCGGTTATAAATTCATTTACGTCGGCTGTATTAAAAGAAAACAGATCATAATGGCAGGGTATAACAACCCCGGCATGAATAGCTTTTCCCAATTGCGCTGCTTCGCGGCCATCCAGGTTACCGGCCACTTTCCGTTCCGGCTTATTACCGTTCACCGGTAAGATAGCTACATCCACTGCGAAAGGAAGCAGCAATTCCGTCATCCCGTCAAACCAGAGTGTATCACCACTATGGTAAATTTTATACGGACCAAACTCAATCACATACCCCATATACCTGCAATCACCTTTTTCATCCCTGTCAATTTCATTATGACTGGCCGGAATGCCATGAAAAGTAAAATCACCGATTGTTACAGAACGGCCATCGTTCAACCCAATGGGGAACTCAATTGCACAGTTCAGGCGTTCTGCAACAAAGGCCCTGTTTGCTTCCGGTATAATGAAATGGATGCCGGGGTTATTTTTCAACACAGGTACCAGTGTTTCCGCATCCAGGTGATCTGTATGATTATGACTGGAACTGACAATGGATATATTCCGCAATAAACCCGGTTGCAGCACCCGTTCACTCATCCGGGTATGTGGTTTATCGGTAGCCGCATATTTAGTGGTCAAAGAATCGGAGAGATAAGGATCCAGCAACACTCTTTTACCCTTCCATTGTAACAGGAATCCACTTTGCCCCAGCCACCACAACTGAAAACCATTTTCCGCCGGCAACAGGCGGTCCATGTCAGCAATCAGTGCTTCATCTTTCAATATGGCTTTTATCAATTCCATTTATACTATTAGTTCAGCGGCTGCTTCTTTATCCAGCAGCACATATGCATTTCTATGTTGTTGAATAAAACTGGCCGGAACATCAGGGCTTATTTCCTCTTCCAGTGCTTTCTGGATAATGGCTGATTTGGAAACACCATTAGCCAGCAACAAAAGCATTTTTGCCTGCAGCACTTGTCCTAAACCCAACGTGATCCCTTTTTTAATGGGAGTAGGTTCATTAAAATAATGCTTCCCGGCATCCAATGTACTTGCATGTAAGACCTGTTCATGTGCTTGTAATGTGCTATCCACTCCTGGTTCATTGAAACCAATATGTCCGTTTGTTCCAATGCCCACCAGCATACAATCAATTCCACTCCTGCTGTCAATAAGAGCATTCATTTTTTTACATTCCTCTTCCACCGCAGTGGTAAGGCCATCAAACAAATGCACCTGTGTTTGTTTAATTCCCAATGGGTCAAAGACCTGCTCTTGCAGTATATATTTACAACTGCCGCTTTTATTTCCGGGAACGCCCAGCCATTCATCCAGCCCGATACAAAAGCAGCGGCTGAAATCGGTTCCGCTTTCTTTTGCTTTAGCAGCCAGCTCCCGGTAAGTGCCAACCGGAGTGTTGCCGGTGGCAAAACATAATACTGCTTCCGGTTTCTTTTGTACTACGTCAAGGATCAGCTCAGCAGCAGCCGCTGACATTTTATTGTAGTCATTATATATTTTAATGTTCGGTAAACTCATAAACTTTCTCTTACTTTTCTGGCACCGGCTACCATATTCGCTAATTTTTGACGGGAAGCCCATCGTGCAGTCTGGCTTAATCCGCAATCAGGTGCCACCGATAATCTATCTGCCGGTACATATTTTAAACAGCGTTGTATCCGCTCCGCCACATCATTCACCGTTTCGATATAATAATTCTTTACATCAATGATCCCCACTGCTACATGCATCTTTTCTGCAAATGCAGCAAGTAATTCTATTTCTGCAAATTCACGGTTTGCCATTTCGATATGAATTTCGTTAACATTCATATCTAAAAAATCGGGCAGCATGGGTTTAATGCTCCGGTAGCCAACGGGTCGTCCTTTAAAATTGCCAAAACATAAATGTGTGCTGAGATTGCATTTACCCACAACAGGCTGTACGGTACGATTGAAAATATCGACAAACCTCCGAGTGTCTTCTTTATAGGCATAGCAACTCATGGAGGGTTCGTCCACAGTGATCTCTGTACAACCAGCTGCCACCAATGCTTCCAGCTCATTACGGACAAGAGGCAGCAGTGCTTCGGTGATGGCAAAGCGGTCTTTATAAAAACCATTGGGTAATAATCGTCCACTAAGTGTATAAGGACCCGGCACACTTGCTTTTAATACCGGGCCGGCAGGGGCAAGTCTTTTCAATCGCTGGAATTCTTTTACGGTACCCAACCCCTCCGGTGCCAGCAGTTCACCCACAATATTATTTTTGCCCCGCTGATCATGTGCTGCCGGTCCAAATTTCCTGGTTTCTGTTTCATTTTGCTCGATTCCTTTTATAAATCCATAGAAGGATAAATTGAAATCCAATCTTGTTTGTTCGCCATCGGTGATCACATCCAACCCTGCCGTAACCTGGTCATGAACAGCCGCCACGACGGCATCTTCAATCGTTTCTTCTATATCGGCGGCACCGAACTGATCCAGGTTTTTCGAAGCAAATTCCAGCCACCCGGGAAATGGATAACTGCCTACTACAGTTGTTCTGATTGCTGTCATAAAAAAATTTAATCCTTCATTAATTATTTTCCTGCAAGTTTATACAGTTCTGCCATCCGGTGTGCATGTTCATCATATGCTGTTTCAAATAAACGGGTGGCTTTTTCAACACCCACCACACAGGCTGCGGTCAGCACCGTTGGAGGTTGTCCTGCATTGGTCAGCAGTTTTGCCAGCTCTGCTTTGATACTGTTAATGATCAGCACGCCGCCGACTGTCGACCCCGGCGATACCGGTGTTTCTAATCCATCAATTTGTATCATGGCATCGCCTGCGGGTGCACCGGTATCGATCACCAATGATGCAAAATCAGTCAATTTTTTTCCATCCTTTCGTTTGCTGTTGCTGGCTGCTGCATGATCATTGGTAATGATGGCTACTACTTTTATTCCTCGTTGCTGCAACAGTTCGGCCATTTCAACCGGTACAATATTGCAGCCGCTGGAGGAGATGACCAGGGCCGTGTCTCTATCATCCAGTCCGAAATTTCGCAGGATGCGTTCAGCCAGCCCGGAAACATTTTCCAGGAACATGGCTTGCCGTTGCCCATTAGCGCCAATGACATTGTTATGGTTGGTCAGCGATAATTCAACAATCGGGTTGAACCCGGGAAAGGAACCATAGCGGGGCCACATTTCTTCCACCATGATACGGCTGTGTCCTGAACCAAAAGTATGCACCACCCTGCCGGCAAGAATACTGGCTGCAAACCAGCTGGCCGCCAGTTGGATTTTGTCTTCCTGTGCTTTTATTCTTTCAATGATGGCTCCGCATTTTTGTAAATAGATTGCTGTAACACTCATCGCATGTATTTATTGTCTTTATTATTTATTCATGGCAAAACTTGCAACACCAATAGCCCCGGCCATATCTCCAAACACTGCTTTTACAATACTGGTTGTTTTTCCCTGCGGCTGCCATTCAAATTGTTTCATAAACTCATTCAATGGCAGAAATAAATCGTCGTCGGCCTGTGCAATACCACCGCCCACCACAATGATCTCAGGAGATAAAATATTGGCCAATGATGCCAGGCCAATACCTAACTGCCTTACCGATTTCATCCAGACTTCTTTAGCAAACACATCTCCCTTTTTGTACGCTTCCAGCATTTCCTGCGTAGATGTGAATTTTCCTTTGCTTCTTTTCTCAACCGTACAATTACCAATACACTCTTCCAGGCTACCCGGCATGCCTGTTATATCAGATTCCCCTTCATCATTTATGACCATATGCCCAATATGGCCAGCTTTATTCATGGCTCCCTGGTAAGGCTTGCCATCAATTAATATAGCCCCGCCAACTCCTGTTCCCAATGTTAGCATGACCGCATTTTTTTTTCCTCTTGCAGCTCCGAATTTTGCTTCTCCCATCATTGCTGCTACCGCATCATTTAAAACAAAGGCGGGTCGTTGTAAAAATTCAGCCCAGTTAAAATGCTCCAGCCCCTGCATTCTTCCGGGCATACAAGCAATACAGGTATTACTATCATCTGGCAGACCCGGTGCAGATAATCCTATAGCTATTTTATCTACTTTTACGAGAGTTTGTAATTCTTTTACTGCCCTGGCTACTGCATTTTTCCAAACCTTATCATCTCCATCATTGGTAGGCTGGCAGTTCTCCCCCAATACATTACCATCAGCATCGATTAGTACTGCTTTTATTCTTGTGCCGCCAAGATCAATGCCGATTGAAAATTTATTATTCACTTTTTAGAATACTGCTATTTAATTCTGACTTATAACTGCCCTTCACTGATACACCAGCCCCCATCAACCGCCACTACCTGCCCGGTGGTGAATTTTGATTGATCACTCATGAAATAAACGGCCAGTCCATCCAAATCTTCCGGTTGTCCTGTTCTTCCACCTTCCAATGGTTGCTTTGTTTTGACAAATGACAAAATCTCATCATTATTTACTGCCCGTTGCGCCATGGGTGTTTCCACCAGGGCCGGGGCAATTACATTGACCCGGATATTATGGGTGGCATAATACGCTGCAATGGATTTACTAAAGCCGGTCACTGCTGATTTAGCTGCTGCATACGCATGGGTTGAAAAAAAAGCCGGCGAAGGAGAGAAGCCCAATACAGAACTCATGTTTAAAATGGTGCCTCCTTTATGTAAAGCCATGAATTTTTTTATGGCTGCCTGGTTGGATAACATCAGCGAAGTAAGATTTAATTCCATGGTTTTGTTCCACCCTTCCAGCGTCAGCTCATGCAACGGACCATCTCCCATTTTTCTGCCGCTGCCTCCTGCCACATGATATAAACCATCAAAGCCGCCATATAATTCACAGCATTGTTCAATAGCCTGTTCCGCAGTGGCAGGTTCAATGGCATCTCCAGGGATAGCTACTGCATTTTTTCCTAACAGTTGCCCGGCTTCCCGCACGGATTCCTGCTTTCTTCCCAGCACCACAAGCTTTGCCCCTTCAGCTATAAATGCTTTGGCTGCAGCCAGGCCAATACCGGTGGTACCGCCGATGATCACAATTTTTTTATCGGTGAGTATTCCCATTATCTTCTTTCAATTGATCCGGTGACTTTATGCTTAATAATGAATTTCTTTTCTCCCGATGGAAGTACTTCTTCTTTTATTAAATAATACTGGTCGTCATAACTGGTCATTTTCTTTGCTGTTGTTTCTATTGCTTTTCCCCGCCAGTCGGAGATCTGTACCGGTTCCCATTGTTTGCTGGCCGCACTTTTATACGCTGCGTCGAGGATAGCGTTTACGATGTACCCGTCATAAAATGTTTCTGCCGGTTCGATTTTTTTATCAATCGCATCAAACATGTCGGTGAACATATGGCTATAACCCAGTTCATGGACTTCATCACCTACCGGGAATAACCAGCCGGCATTGCTTTCTGCCTTTTCTGCCACATATTGTCCTCCTTTGCCGGTGGTAAACATTTCGAAACCGGTGCGCAAAAAATTATTGGCCCAGATGGTTCCTTCAGTACCCATCACTTCATCCCTCAGGTCCATACCGCCGCGGAAAGTCCAGCTGACTTCAAACTGACCAATCGCTCCGTTTTCATATCTCACTAAACCTATCGCATTATCTTCCGCATCAATCGGATGTACCCTTGTATCTGCCCAGCACATTACTTCTATCGGTTTGATATTTTTTCCGATAAAGTTCCTGCTTATTTCCACACAATGACATCCAAGATCTATCATGGCTCCACCACCTGATTTTTCTTTATCCCAAAACCAGTCACTGTGCGGCCCGGGATGTGTTTCCCGGCTCTTTGTCCAGATCACTTCTCCAATACTGCCATTCTTTACTGCAGCCAGTGATTTCAGGAACTTGGGCGTATAACAAAGATCTTCCAGGTAGCCACCCACCACATTGGCTTTTTCCACCGCCTGTAACATTTGTAAAGCTTCGCTGGCTGTTCGCCCTAGTGGCTTTGTGCATAACACATGTTTGCCGGCGGCAGCACTGGCCAGCACTGCTTCCAGATGCATATCGTTTGACAAACCAATGATAACTGCATCTACATCCTTATGCTCTACACATTCTTTTATGCTCGTTGTGTAATGCGGCACATTATAATCTGCTGCAAATTTCTTAGCATTTGCTTCCTGCCGGCTATAGACTGATACAATAACATCTTTACGACGCTGCGCCACTAAAGAATCTGCATAAAAACGGGAAATAAATCCCGATCCTAAAATGGCAAGTCTCATACAATTGCTTTTCGCTGTTAGAAAACTATTTTACAATGGGCCAGGGAAATTTACTTTTCAGTTTCACTTTCATTCCTGTCGCCGATGATTTTCTTGCCGCTTCGATAATTTCCAGTACATGGAGTGCATGCTCCACGTTGATCCGCGGTTCTGTTCCTTTCAAAAGAGCTTCCCCCGTTTTTGTTGCCCCTTCCTGCCATTCATACCCTCCTTTCTCCGTACTCATCAGTACAGCAGGTTTATCCCAGGATGTATCCAGCATCACACCGTTGGTTTCCCAATCGTAACCGATCAGGCGCATATTCCCATAATCTCCGTATATCTGAATAGAATGCAAAGATTGATTTCCCGCCTCATGGCCATGGGGGTCAAAATAATTGAAACCACACATCACATGACTGATAACTCCTTTATCATGCTCCAATAAAATATGGGCATTATCTTCTGCTTCTACTTTTATTTTCCCTTTATCATCTACTGTGCGTTCAGGGTTCACAATACTGGTCATCGCCATTACAGCTTTTGCAGGGCCGAGCAACCCGGTCAATGTGGCCATATTATAAACACCCAGGTCAGGCATACTGCCCCCGCCTTTCTCATAAAAGAAAGCCGACCAGGTAGGGCCGGTATGACCATATTGTCCATGTGCGGCTGCAATACGACCTAACTTACCTTCCTGTATGGTGCGACTCATGAAAGCAAACTGCGGGCTGTTGACCACGGCCGGTGCTCCCCAGATACGCAGCTTCTTACTCTTTGCAAGGTCAAGCAATGCTTTACCTTCTGCATAAGTATTTGCCATGGGTTTTTCACTCCATACATGTTTGCCGGCCAGCAATGCTTTTTTATTCAGTGCTCCATGTGCCTGCATATCGGTCAGGGTAATCAGCATATCAAAAGGAACACCCTTTAACTGTTCATCAATACTGGCATAAGTAGCTGCGTTAACATTATATTGCTTATTCTGGGAAACGGCTCGTTCCGGTTTTATATCACAAAGACTTACAATCTCAATCAGTGCTGACGTTTGCAGGTGTGGTATATAGCGGTTACTTACACTGCCGCAGCCGATAATGGCAACTTTTAATTTTTGCTCCTTTTTTTCCATCGCAAAACCTTCCAGTGATGAGAGTAATACCGCTGCTCCTGCCGAAGCTGTGTATTGCAGAAACTGCTGTCTTGATATTTTACCTGCCATTGGTTTATTTTTTAAAATAAGGAGATGAAAACCCCAGTCGTTTTAAACCGTTCTGTATATCGGGTATCTGCATAAACAATTTCCACAATAAACCAGTCCGGTAATTTTCAATCATGACAATGATCGGGCCCTGGTCAATAGCCAAATGTGATTTTGCATACCAGTTATGATGAATGCTGAAACCGTCCACAAAACCATACTTGCTCCAGATCTTATCTCCGAGTTCGTAATAGAAATGTTTCAGGGCTTCCATACTTTCTTTGGGTGTATACGGCATGGAAGAGATGGCGGCAGTAGGTTGTATCACTCCCCGGTCGTTCTCAGGGCTATGCGCCAGGTATCCCTTGTAGCTATCTCCGGCAGTTAAACCCCACACTTTATCACTGTAACCTTTGAATTTTTTAGGATTCTCCATACAATACGCCCTGTTGATCAGCGTATGATTTCTGCCTTGCAGGAAATAATCATTTCCCAGGGAATCAACCAACCCATTAGGATCAATTCCCTGGAAAGTATACTGTTCAAAAAACAATGGCCCGCCTTTGTCTTTGTCATAATTACCCAATGGTAACCTGTATCCATAATACTCATTACCATTCTTAAAACCAAAACTACCTACCCAGGTACCATCATATGCTTCTTTCGGAATGGCTTTGGCAGGGTTGGGTGCAGAAGCCGCCATGATATAAGTGATCAAACACTCATTGTAACCCCAGACCGGAAAATTCATATCAAATCCATTATTCGGACTCCAGTGCCAGTACAATTTCTTTTCTCCATTGGTATGCCAGTTCCAGTTAGCCGCACCCCATATTTGGTTAATGCGTTTGCGCAGGTACACTTCTCTTGGATTGTCTTTCGTAAAATACTCCCGGGCACATAAAAAACCCATCAGCAAATAAGAGGTCTCTACAATATCCGCCCCGTCATCCAGCCGGTCAAACCTGATGGTCTTGCCGGTTCTTCCATTCATAAAATGCGGGTAGATGCCATGATAACAATCTGCATTGATGAGGAAATCGGCGATCTTTATTAATCTTCTTACAGCAGTATCTCTTCCTATCCAGCCCCGCTCAACCGCCACTACCGTACTCATGATCCCAAATCCCGTTCCGCCGATTGCACCGGCATCGGGACCAAATATTGTTTTACTGAAATTGGGTTCATCCCAGGCCTCGTTTATATAATCCCAGTAGTGCTCTGCTAAAACCGTATTACTTCTTTCTAAGGCCAGCCCGCTGTAAGGATGTGCACCATGCCAGAAAAACCGGAACGTTTGCCGTTGTACTGTTTCCAATAACTGGTCATCACTTAATCCTTTAATAACAGCAACAGCGGGAATACTGTCAGGCCCATCACCATATTTTCCCTTTGCCAGGGAAACCGCTTTAGGTTGTGCATAAAGGATGAACGTAAAAATCGAGGCTGAAAAAAAACAGAGCAATCGTTTCATACAAAATGTTTAAGTGCATACCGAACCAAAAACAGGCAGCAGGTTAATGTATTGCCGGGCTTTCAAAATCCAGTTTTTTCAATCCCACTTTTATTTCCGGGCAGCTCATAAATAAATTCCATAATAATCCTGTCCGGTAATTCTCGATCATGGCTACAATGGGTCCCTGGTCAATGGCCAGGTGGGATGGTGCCACCCAGTTTTTTGTCTCATTGAATGCATCCACAAAACCATACTCACTCCATATCTTATCACCAAGATCATAATAGAAATGTTTAAGTGCCTTCATGGAGTACTCCGGTGTGTAAGGAAAAGCACTCAACGCAGCAGTGGGGCTTATCGTGCCAAGGTCTTCTGTAGGTGAATGTGCCGCATACCCATTGTAGGTATCGCTGGCTGTTAATCCCCAGCAGTTTTCGCCATAGCCTTTAAACTTATTAGGATTGCGGATGCAATGCTCCCTGTTGATCAGTGTATGATTGAGGTTTTGTTCCCAGTAATTGGCATAGCGGTCTTTCAGTCCTCTCGGATCCAAACCCAAAAAAGAATACTGCGAAAAGAAAAGCGGCCCTCCATAGTCAAACCCTAATGGTAATTTGATACCGTAATACTCTTTCCCGTTTTTAAAGAAATCACTTTGCGCCCAGCCCCGATGATATACAGAAGAAGGAACCTGGTATTTTTCATTGGGACAGGAAGCTGCCAGGATATACATGATCAAACACTCATTAAATCCACGCACCGGGAAATTCATGGCCCACCCGTTATTGGGGCTCCAGTGCCAGTACAACACTTCCTGTCCTTGGGTGAACCAGTTCCATTCAATATCCCGCCACATCCAGTTGATACGGTTGCGTAATTCTCTTTCTGTCCGGCTATCTCCATTAAAATATTGACGGGCACAAAGCAAACCCTGGAATAAATACGAACTTTCCACCAGGTCGGCGCCATCATCTTTACGGCTGAACGGAATTGTTTTACCGGTTGCACCGTCCATCCAATGCGGGAACACACCATGATAACTTTCAGCCTTTAATAAGAAGTTCACCATCTTCAGCATAAACTTCGCAGCAGTATCCCTGCTGATCCATTTTCTTTCTGCGGCCACGATTACACTCATGATACCAAAACCGGTTCCACCTGTGGTCACTGTTTCATGTCCATATCCAAAATTGCTGTTGCTTCTTTCTCTTGCCAATCCACTTACAGGATGCGCAAAATCCCAGAAATAACGAAAGGTTTGTTTTTGCACCAGGTCAAGGAGCGCAGAGTCAGAAAGGTTCCTGGGTCTTGCTGTGGGATCAAATACAGCCGGTTCTTGTTTATTTTTTTGAGCAACCAGGGTTACTGAAAAAAACAAGACCGGAATAAAAAGGCAGTTAGTTATTCGTTTCATAAAATCCTTTTATAAATAAGGAGCACTGAATCCAAGTGATAACATCCCCGCTTTTACTTCAGGACAACTGGTAAACAGGTTCCATAACAAGCCTGTTCTGTAATTCTCGATCATGACCAGCATCGGGCCCTGGTCGATGGCCAGGAATGAACTGGCAAACCACTGGTCTTTCAACGAAAAAGCATCTATAAACCCATACTCCTTCCAGAGTTTGTCACCCAGCACATAATAAAAGAATTTCAAGGCCTTCATGGATTCAGCAGGTGTATACGGCATCGAGGAAATGGCAGCTGTCGGTGCAATCACTCCCACATCATTGGTGGGTGAACTGGCGGTATAACCTCCGGGTATATCACTGGCCGTTAACCCCCAGACCGAATCACTGTATCCATACCATGACTTAGGATTGGCAATAGAATGCTTATAGTTGATCAGCGAATGATTCCTGGTTTGTACTTCATAGTTCGCATACGCATCTGTTAAGCCATTCGGGTTAATTCCCATGAATGAATAATGTGCAAAGAACAGGGGACCGCCAAAGGCTGTTCCCAATGGCAGCTGATGGGTGTAATATGTATTGCCGTTAATAAAACCATTCGTGCTGCCATTACCAGTCCAGCCGTTGGTATATACAGCAGCCGGGATGCCATGCGTGGTGGAGGCTGCCGCCAGCACATAAGTGATCAGGCATTCATTCCATCCCCGGATAGGTAAATTCATCACCCAGCCCCGGTCAGGACTATAATGCCAGTATAATACATTTTGGTTTCCCTGCCGGAACCAATCCCATTCTACATTATTATATAACGTATTGATATCCGTACGCAGGGTTGTTTCAGCCGGATCTGCTCCATTGAAATATTGCCTTGCTGTCAATAAGCCCATCATGAGGTAAGATGTTTCGACCAGGTCAGCTCCATTATCATTGGCACTGAAGGGAATAATAGCTCCTGTGCTTCCATTCAGCCAATGCGGAAATGCTCCTTTTACTTTTACCGCAGTATTTTTTAAGAATGCAACGATAGTTTGCATTCTTGCCAACCCCTGGGCTCTTGTTATAAAATTTCTATTGATTGCCACAGGGATGGTCATGATACCAAAACCAGAACCACCACTGGTAACAATATCTCCGGATGTATTTCTTTCCCTTGCCAAACCACTGACCGGGTGACCAAAATCCCAGAAATATTTAAAGGTTTGCTGCTGCACCAGGTCAAGCAGGGCGTTATCAGAAATGGCCGGAAATTTCCGCGAAGAATCGAGTCTTGTCACAAAATTCTTACTGACCTCTGATTGTAACCTGCCGCCCGAAGAAGACTGTAAAGAAGTACTTACCCGGACTGCATATTTTTTTAAATAACCCAATGCTGCTGTGGGTTGGATAAGAATGGTCTTATCATCATTCTGCAGTGATGTGTTCACAGTCACAGCTACTCCATTCATATCCGCCATTGTAACAGCTGCCGCCACACTGCTTTGTTTCAGTGGCTCGGTAAAACTGATCTTCACAGCTGGTTGCAGGTTCACATCATACACAAGGTTTTCTAAAGAAATATCATTCACCGTAGCAGTGGTAAACACCGGGTTCTTTGCCACAACCGGTGGAGGAGCCGGGCTTTCTTTATTACCGCAGGCAAAAAAGAAAAGAACAACAAGAGAATATATAAACAGTACCCGCTTGTTGTTAATGATGTTCCTATTATTGTGAATGAGCATCTGATCAGAATATTAATGTCGCTATTGAATGCGGTCTTGCTTTTACTTCGGCAGCTTTACCATTGATCCATAAATAATAAGGAAATGACTGGTTACCCTGGTTCATGACGATCACTACTGTTTTCCCATCTTCATTCCGGAAAGCAGTAGTCAGCAACTGGCTGCGGCTGGCAGCAGCACTGATGCGTTTGGCACCGGGCTGAATGAATTTGGAAAAATGCCCGATATAATAATACGCATTGGTATAGATCAGCTGCCCGGTTTTCGTATCCCCATGCACCGGTGCAAAACAAAAATTCTGCACATGGTTGGGGCCGCCGGTTTCATCCAGGATAATATTCCAATCAGTAAAGCCAACCATACCGTTATTATAATCATTGATCATACTGCGGCCATACTCTTCACCAAGCACCCAGGCATTGTAGCGGGTGGCATTAAAGCTCTCTGCACATCCCTCAGTAAACATTATATTTTTATCCGGAAAAGCTTCATACACCCTTTTCAGGTTTTCATACATCGGTGTGCCGCCACTCCAGTCTTCATACCAGTGAAAACCGATACCCCAGGCATACTTCGCTGCTTCCGGATCATTGAAATAAGTTTGTGCCCGCTGGTAGACCAGGTCACGGTTGTGATCCCATACAATGATCTTCTTTTCCTTCAGTCCTTCTTTTTCCATTGTGGGCCCGAGATGGTTCTTCAGGAAATCTCTTTCTTCTTCCGCCGTGTATAAACAGCTCTCCCATTTCTGCGTTGCCATTGGTTCGTTTTGCACACTGATGCCCCAGACAGGAATGCCTTCCTTCTCGTATTCTTTAATGAATTTGGTATAATACATCGCCCAACTGTTGTAAAAGTCAGGTTTCAGTTTACCACCATGCAGCATATCATTATTATCTTTCATCCAGGCCGGTGGGCTCCAGGGGCTGGCAAATAAATTCAATTTGCCACCGGCTGCTTTCATCGCTTCTTTGATGAATGGTATTTTATACTTTCTGTCATGATCAATATTGAATGTTTTCAACTCTTTGTCGTTATCGGCCACATAGGTGTACATATCACTGCTGAAATCGCAGCTGTTGATATTGGTACGGGCAACCGTGTACCCGATCCCTTTCTCTTTATCAAAAAAGGCCTGTAACACTTCCTGCTGTTTGTCTTTGGGCAGTTTATAAAATGTTTCCGCAGAAGCATCTGTCAGTGCAGCTCCTGTTCCGAAATAGGTTTGAAATGTTTTGGACGGATCAACAAACACACAGATCTCAGTTTCTTTGGGCTGCCCCATATCTTTAAACACAAGTGTATCCGTTAGTGACAAACGAAGATCAGTACTGTCAGCCGTGGTATAAACAACCACCTGTTTGCCTTCCGTGGAAAAAGCGGGTGCAGCTGTTGTGGTTTCCTTTTCTTTTTTGTCGGCGCAGGAAAACAATCCCAGTAAACCTGCGATAAGCATCATTTTTTTCATCTGTTATTTTTTAAACGATTCTACCAAATATAGGTTCCTACCGCCCCAGCTTCCAGGGACGTAGTGATTGATTTGCCCATGTAACGGATATTAAAACTGCCTGATGTGCTGGCATCATTCATCACAATCACTACTTTTTTACCATCGGGTGTCCGGAATGCCACATTATGAAACACACTGGGAATAGTACTGCTCAGCCTCACGGAACCGGCCGGTACAAACTTGGAAGCATGTGCGATGATATAATAGCCCACATTTTTTGTAGCGGATGAACCGGCTATCGTCAAAGCCCCTTTACATTCCGTGCATCCACCCGGTGTGTGCGGGCCGTATGCAGGATCATTCGCCAGGTTCCATTCCAGGGCCACACGGCTCCAGTTACGCATTGAACCAATGATCACATTCTTCATATGCCATTTCAGGTCGCCGTCAAAGCTTCCGTTGGCACCTGTCCATTGCTCGGTGAAATAAAGATTCTTATCGGGATGCTGGTTGTGTACTGTTGATAAAGCGCTGATATCACCATTATAAAGGTGGAAAGCAGAGCCATTGATAAATGGTTTGGCTGCCGGGTCATTTAAAATGCTGATCGGGTAGCTGGCATTATCACAATTATGGTCCCAGATAATGATCTTGGTGGTAATAGCAGCTGCCTGGAAGGCGGGACCTAAATGGTTCTTGATAAAATCCGCCTGTTGCGAAGCAGACATTACCATACTTGGATTGTTACCGCCATGCTGCGGTTCATTCTGAATAGTGACAGCATCTATGGTGATTCCCTTTGCTTTCATCGCTTGTATATACTTCACAAAATACTGTGCATACACACTATAATACTGTGGTTGCAGGCTTCCCCCGATAGAGCTTCCATTATCTTTCATCCAGACGGGCGGACTCCAGGGAGAACCCATGATCTTAATATTCGGGTTGATCAGCAGAATTTGTTTTAATACCGGAATCACATCCACCGTATCCAGCGAAAGGCTGAAATTCGCCAGTGTCGGATCGGTTTGCCCGGCAGGCATATCATCATAACTGAATACAGAGGCACTGAGATCTGAAGCACCAATACTCACCCGCAGGTAACTGATGCCAATTGCATTGCCGGTGTTTCCGAATAACTCATTCAGCAAACTATTCTTTTCGGTGGCTCCCATGCTATTGATCAATGTGGCACTGCCGCCGGTAAGCGTAAAACCAAAACCGTCCACGGATTGCAGTGAAGTGGCTGAATCGATATCTATCGTGGGCATGGCATTGCTGACTGTTTCAAAAGAAAGTGTACCGCTTTGTTTGGCCAGCAATACACTCTTATCCCCTTTGGTCAACCAGAAATCAGCCTTGGTAGTGGCCGCTGAAGGTGTTGCTCCGCCGCCGCCGCTATTTTTTTTGGTGCAAACACAACAAAGGGTGGTAAAGCAGAAAAGCAGGGGAGCAATAAAATGTTTATTCAGCATATACTTTAGTTTTATACGCCGTCTTATTCTTACTGGTTATAAGACGGGGGTATGATTTTTTTTTGATTGTAGTATAAAATAACAGGCTTTCATTATTCCTTGCCATGATGATGCCAGAGCTCCCATCCGGGTAGGTGACTGTTTTTATATCTCTCACTTCACCAGGTACCGATGGCATATCAGCAGTAATGACAAAACGATTAGCCTTATTATCATAAGAGAAAAACACAGGCGGCTGTGCATCATACCGTCCTTCATAAGGAATAACGCCATAAAAATTACCCCCTGCCAGGAAACTGTTAGCCCCTGCGAATGGCACTGGAGTAAAAGCGAACAGCGGGGCCAGTTGTAATTCTTCCGGCAATTCAATTTTGGTGAAATTACCCTTGCCATCATTCAGGAAACAACAGGAGCCCAGTACTTCTGCTTTCAGTTCCTTATACTCTTTGAACAGGTCGTACAGCATATATTGCACTGTTTTACCGGCCACATCACTATACTTCAGGTAGGCTTTTTTTAATACTGGTAACGGACGTTCCAGTTCGTCTTTGGCCAGGAAAGGATATTCCTTGTCATCTATTGTATAAGCCATGATCTGTTCAACAGAACCATTCTTATCAAAATCTTTCACAAACAGTTTTACTGGTCCATTCTTACCAGCATAAAGCTTCGTATTATGCCCCCAGTTCCCGGCCAGTATGTCTGTAAAACCATCTCCATTTACATCGGCTGTGGTAATTGTCTGCCAGAGGCCGGTTGAACCTTCTATATCTTTTACAGTGAACTTTCCCTTCGTATTGATAAATATCTTCAACGGCATCCACTCACCGGTTACAACAAGGTCCGGCCACCCGTCTTTGTTCACATCAGTAAATGCAGAGGTAGTAACCATTCCTATATCTTTCAACCCGATAACAGCTGCATCGGCTGTTGTAAAGATGCCCTTACCATCATTCAGCAGCAAATAAGAACTTTGTTCAAACCCATACTTAGTAGCATCTGCCAGCACCCCGATAAAAATATCCGTATCTCCGTCCTTATCAATATCGGCCGCACTAATACAGGATTTATTCTTTAATAATTTGGGAATAGCGTTCTGGCTTTGCACCAGTTTACCCTTACCATCATTAATATATAAATTATCATTCAGCACCGGCACCTCATCAGGAAACTCATTGCCACCACTCACTACAAAAAGATCGGGAAACCCGTCATTGTTCGCATCAAAGAAAACAGCATCCGTCTCTTCGGTTGCTTTGATCCTGTTCACGTAGGTTATCGGGGAGGAAATAAATTTCCCTTCCTTTGTCTGCAACAGCAGTTCGCCTGCCTGACCTGAAGCCCCGCATACATAAATATCTTCTAGCCCGTCTTTATTGACATCAGCTTTGGCCAGCCTGGGTCCGCGGGTTGATAACTGGTGCGGGATCAGGTATTGTGTATTGAAATCCAGGAATTCATTCTCTGTATGTTTCCAACCTGTACCCTTTTCCGCTGTTACATCCTGCAACAATTGCTGCTGGGCCGGGAAGAAGATTGTATAATCAAATATTCCCGCTGCCGCTGCCTGTTTTGCTTCCAGTGGTTTGTTAGCCGGAACATTTTTCAGCACCTGGTACCGCTGATCAGGCCATACCACTAAAACGCTATCGATCATGGTTACTGAATCAAGCCCGAAATGTAATCTTGCTTCACAGGAAGATTCAAATCCCCTGGTCAGCATCAGTTGCTGGTATTGCAGCTGCCCTTTCTGAAATAAATATGCCTTAGCCCCGATACCAAATGTATTCAGGCTGTCACCTTTGAAAGAAACCGCCAGGTGGTTTTTCTTCGCAGCATTGTTCTTTAAAATTACTGCCGGTGCATCAATACAATTGATCACCAGGTCCACATTGCCATCATTATCCAGATCGGCATACGAAGAACCATTAAAATATCCTTTCAGGTTCCCCGTCCCCCAATCAGTACTTACATCTTTGAATTGAAGCCCGCCTTCATTCCTGAATACAAAAGGATGCGAACTGCCATCCGGCATATTATCAATGGCCACATCATCATACTTATCCGATTGGTTCAACCCCTTCTTTACCTGCAGGTCGGAAACAAATCTTACATAGTCGAGGTCTACCGGTCGCTTCACGATCCCGCTGGAGATAAAAAGATCTTTATGCCCGTCATTATCAAAGTCGGCAAATAAAGGAGCCCAGCTCCAGTCAGTAGCTGATACGCCACTCAGCAACGAGGTTTCACTAAAGCTGATCCCATTTCCATTATTTCGCTGCAGGCAGTTTTTAGAGTATTGGTTCTGGTAACCATTAACCCCCAGCTTCACTTTATACACATCCGGATTCTCATCACTGCCATAGGTTTTTAATGTCTTTTCGTCAGGGGGAAGCATATCCAGGGTCACAAGATCCAGCTGGCCATCGTTATTATAATCAGCCACATCATTTCCCATACTAAAGCGGCTGTAATGACGAAAATGGTTGGCCCCGCTTTCCGTTACGGTACCATTCCCATTATTGATATAGTAATAATCGTTCTCGTGAAAATCATTCCCGATATAAATATCATCCCACCCATCGTTATTAATATCTGCAACAGCAATACCAAGGCCGTATCCCAGGTTACTCTGGTAAATACCCGCCTGCTTTGATATATCTGTGAATTTTCCTGTTGTAGCAACATCATTCCTGTACAAGATGTCACCCGACAAAGAATCATAATTTGTCCGGTTGATCGTATCAATGATGTTGGAGTGCGGGTGGTGCGACTGGTTGAGTACGTAACAGTCAAGATCACCATCCCGGTCAAAATCAAAGAAAGCGGTTTGCGTGGTAAAGCCGGCAAAAGCTAACCCGTATTGTTCGCTGCTTTCTTTGAATGTGTTGTTGCCATTATTAATGAACAACTCGTTATTTCCTTTCAGGCCGTATTTTCCTGACACGGCGCTGACATAGATATCAAGCAGGCCATCCCCATTCACATCTGCCATGGAGACACCGGTACACCAGTCTGCTGAACCGGCCACGCCTGCTTTTTCGGTTATATCTTCAAATTTAAAATCCCCTTTATTCAGGTATAATTTATTACCCCCCTTACTATTAGCTGTAAAATAGATATCGGGTAAGCCGTCACTATTAATATCGCCGGTAGCCACACCGCCACCATTATAGTAATAGAGGTAATAAAGAATACTGAATAGTTTTTTTTTCTCCAGGGTATTGGTAAAAGAGATATTAGTGGATGAAGAAGGGAGGCTGACGAAAAGAGTTTGTTTTTTTTTACAGCCGCTACAGCATAAAAGAACTGCTGAAATAATACCAACTAAGGCTATCCCGTAAAGGCCTTTTCTTTTAAACATGGCAATTAAAGTATATATCGAAAGGAGTGAAAGATTAAAAGGGCTGAAACAATAAATTGTTCAGCCCTTTCTGCTTATATGCTGCTTGCTCTGACGAGACGATCTTGGTTACAGCTTATTGCTAAACAATGCCTGTATTTCTGCAACAGTTAATACTGTATTATACATTCTGAACTGGTCCAGGTCTCCTTTCCAGGAAGAAGATAACCAGTCATCCGAATCATAACCGGTTCCGGGTCCGCAACCAATCCTCATTTCGCTGATCTTGGTATCATCAATATTAATATCACCATGTGTTCCCCATTTAGGAACGATAGGATTCACAACACCATCCTTATACAAACGCATTTCACTGGTCGCAGCATCATACACTAAAGCAATATGATGCCAGGCATTATCTAACATTCCTGGGATTGTATTCGCATTTTCCCAGGTAAACCAGTTGTCGGCATTATTTTTATCAGCGATCATCACTTTCACAGCACAGGCTGCATTATTACCTTCCAGGATCACAAACAGGTTAGCTCCTGACCAATGCCCGTTACTGGATTTAAAACTCACAGGGTATTCAGGACCATTGGTACCTGTATTGTTCTTGGTCTGGCCATCCCGCTTGTACCAGAAAGAAATAGTAAAGCTCTTGGATGTTTTGGCCCAATCATTGGGCTTTACATACTTGATAAATTTTTTATTGACGCCTCTTACGCCTTTCCCCTTAATTCCATCAATAGCTGTCCAGGGATTGTCAGCGGCAAAATTGGCCCGGATACTGTCCACTGCATTCATCAGCGGATCTGTAGTGGTGCCATCAAAAGCTGCATAAAATTTCAAGGGACCACCCGGGGGGTTAGAATCAGGAGGATAATCGCCAAGGGCGGGTTTATCCATTTTCTGGCAACTGGCGATCACCATCAGTGCCAAAGCCGAAAAAACGTATAACTGAATTTTACTTTTCATTGTTAACTGTTTTCGTTTATGAATTAATAGGAGCCGGCAATGAAATTACTCCCGGCTCCTGTTTACTATTACCATTCTGGGTTTTGTATAACAACATTCAGACACCTGTTAATCACTGGTTGCGGAATGGGATAATAGCGGCAACGATTTGTATATCCCAGCGGGCCTAACACTGTCAGCGCATCATTCCATCTTACCAGGTCAAAGAAACGTTCACCTTCCACACCAAACTCTACCCTTCTTTCCTGCTTGATATCTTTTCTCAGTTGATCCTGTGTTGTATATGTCTTATCACCCAGGCTGGCCCTGTTACGAACATCATTCAACAAGTTAATTCCTGTAGTGGCACCTTGTCCCAGTTCATTGCTGGCCTCTGCTGCCATCAGCACCACATCCGCATAACGAATGATTCTCTTGTTGATCCATCTTGGGTTATCACTGAAACCAGTAGAAGCACGGTAGGCAGGATCTGCATAAATCTTCTTATTCCAGTATTTTCTTGGTAATGGGCCTGGTACCGGATCGAGGATATAATTCGGAAGCACTCTTCCATATCCACCTGTTGATGGGTCATCTGACTGGCCGGAGAAAAGAATAGTTGATCCCTTTCTTACATCTCCTGCTTCAAATGCATTGACCAGGTTATCAGTTGGTGTATTCCATCCCCATCCAAGGTTCCAGCCAGTAGAAGTGGCAGCCCTTACCCCCATACAAGTGGCAAAACCTGTTCCCTGGTCAATAGCACCATTCGGGCTTACATAAGCTTGAATTTCGAAGATGGATTCCTTACTGTTCTCACCTGCATCTTTAAAAATACCATAATAACTGTCCAGGAGACCATACTCATTACTGCTCATCACTTGCTGGCAAAGGGAAAGTGCCTGTGCCCAGTTCTGCCTGTACAAATATGCCTTTGCATGCAAAGCTCTTGCAGCACCGCTGGTTAAACGGCCAGGATATTTATTAGATCCGCCGGATATCCAGTTAGTAGGAAGGTTTGCCGCAGCAAAAGTCAGGTCTGCATCAATAAATGCATATACTTCCGGAACTGTTTTCTTCGGCTTACAAAGATCTGATGACTGATAAACCTTAGTGTCAATAATCGGCACTTCACCAAAGGTTCTCACCATATCGAAATAGGCATAAGCTCTCATGAATCTTGCTTCTGCCACGTTAATGATAGAACTCTGATCAACCAGGTTCAGTGAATCTGCTTTATGAATAGCAGAATTACAAAGAGTAACCAGGGTCATATGATCGTCCCAATACGTATTGGTGGCCCAGAGATCTTTTACATACTGGTAATTATCAAAAGGAGCCACCCATTCTGCACCATCCGCCGCATCACTTCCTTTTTCTGAATCATCAGACCGGAAATCATGCACACCCAGCCAGGGAATGGTAGTGAACCCTGCACTATTGCGCAGGTTACTGTAAATACCAAATATCTCGGCTTCGATACCACCCTGGTTCAGGTCTTCCAGAGTTGCCGTTAATGGCTTTCGGTCCAGGAACTTATTGCAACTGCCCAATACAGCAAGCAGGGGAATTGCAAGAAGTGCTGCAAAAAATGTACGCTTAAATTTTCTCATTTTTTTGCTGTTTAATTATTTTAAAAATTCACATTTAAACCAAAGGTTGTTACTACGGGTATAGCATTGCCGGCATAGTCAACTGAAAATTGCGTGGCTCTTCCGCCAAACTCTGGTGAATAACCCAGGTTGTTCTTCCAGGTCTTCATATTCTGCACATTCAGGAAGAGGCGTAGTGTTTTCATTTTCAGTTTGGAAATGAATTTAGGCTCCACGTTCCAGCCCAGCTGCACGTTTCTCAACCTGAAATAACTGCCGTCTTCAATACCATAGGTAGATATCTCATAGTTGATCCGGTGATCCTGTCCTAAGATGGGGTCCCAGTTAGAAGTACCCTCACCATGCCACCGGTTCACTTTAAATTTCGGGTAATTCACCCGCTGGAAAGGAGATTCAGTTCCACCCCACATACGGTACACTTCATTGCCATATACACCACCGAAATCTATACCAAGGTCCAGGCCCTTATACTTCAGGGTTACATTACCACCATACGTAAAGTCCGGTGTTGGATTACCGATAATGGTCTTGTCGTAGGTTGCATCAATATAACCGTCCGGTACACCATCAGGGCCACTGATATCTTTATACTTGAAATCACCAGGTCCATAGGTGAATTCTGTATTAACAGGAGAAGCCAATTTGTCAGCATAACTCTGGTAAATTCCTTCAACTATATAACCATAAAAAGAACCAATTGGTGATCCCACTTTTGTTATTGAAGGGCCATCAAATATAGGTCTTCCATTACCTGCCAGGGACAATACTTTATTCTTAAAAGTGGTTAAGTTGCCACCAACTGTTAACGTCAGGTCCCTGCTTAAAGTCTGTGACCAGGCTGCAGAAAATTCCAATCCGCTATTTCTGAGAGAACCCTGGTTCAATAACCCATTACCCAAACCGCCCTGGTCAACATATGAAAGAAGATCTTTTGTTGTTTTGAGATAATAAGCAATTTCAAGATGCAAGCGGCGTTTAAACGCATCTGCCTCCACACCAATTTCGTTGGCCTGGTTGGTTTCCCATTTCAAACCTGCATCTGGCAGGTACTGCTGTTGGGCAGCTGTGTACACAAAATCTCCAAATACGGCAGCCGAACCAGAGTTTAATAGTGGATAAGCGGGATAGTTATAACCGGCTGTATGCTGAACACCCAACACACCGGTTGATGCTTTTAGTTTCAAGAAATCAAAAAAATTCTGATCCTGCATAAAGGGTTCCTTGGTCAGCTCCCAGGCAGCACCCACGGCCCAGAAAGGCTGCCAGGTATTGTTGGGAAATGCAGATGTACCATCCATACGGAAAGAAGCATTGAAATAATACTTGCCTTTGTAGTTATACAACACCCTTGATAAGAAAGATGCTGTGGTTTTCTCCCATTGGCCGGAACCAGCTTTAAAAGAAAGCGGGTCTTCAAAACCATTCTGTACATACCAGAAACGTTTATCATTAGGAATTGCATTTCCGGTAATACTTTGCTGGGAAGAACCAAAACGGCCTGCATACCTGTTATCATAAGTAGTAAAACCTAACATTCCGGTGATATTATGATCACTGGCGATTTTACCCTTATAGGTCAGGATATTATCTGTTTGGAATTTCTTATAAGTATCATCACCCTCTCTTACCCCTGTTCTGCGGCTGTAAAGAAATGAGGCATCGTTAGAAGCGTCATAGGCATTATACAACGGAGTGTACACTCTTGCATTAACGTTGCTCATGTCAGCATATACAGAGGTTCTGAAGCTGAGATTTTTATTAAAAGTAATTTCGGCAAAAGCACTGGCCACCAACCTGTTTTCCTGACTGATTGTTTTATCATATTCATTTTCCAGGATTAGTAAAGGGTTGATGACACCGGAATTCTGGATAATAGGCAATTCATAATATAAATTATAATTAGCACTGTCTAATCCATAGGGGTTCTTGGTATATACAGATTTTGTGCCTGCACTTACCTGGGGTATCACTTTACGGGCAGCATCCAATACCCATGATGCGCCATAAGGATTATCCTGTTTCACCGCATTAACATTAAATCCCAGTTTCAGGAACTTATTAACCTTTACTTCATCCGTCAGTGTCAGTTGTAATTTTTTCAGCTGCTCATGCTTGATGATACCTTCGTCTGTGGTATAACCAACACCCATATAGAATTTATTCTTTTCTGTGCTCGTGGAGATACTGATATTATTCGTACTGAATTTACCGGTTCTTGTCACCGCATCGATCCAGTCTGTATTTGCGGTCCACTTCGTATAATCGAATGGGGAGTTTGCACCGATATTTATTTTTTCTTCTTCGTACAGAGTTTGAAACTCACTGGCATTCGCCATCTCAATCTTATCAACTAATTTTTTAAATCCAAACGCTGTATTGAAATTGATCACGGTCTGACCTGCTTTTGCCCGCTTGGTGGTAACAGCAATTACACCATTCGCACCACGCACCCCGAAGATGGCTAATGAAGAAGGATCTTTCAGAATCTCGATAGACTCAATATCAGCCGGGTTGAGATAATCAATATTGTCGTTGAAAATACCATCTACCACATATAGAGGCTTCAGATTGTCACCCAAACTGTTGGTACCCCGAATGCGGATATCCGGTGCCTGGCCGGGAGTTCCATTGTTTATAATCGTTAAACCCGCTACTTTACCCTGCAAACTTGCTACCGGGTTAGTATTTGGCTTGTCAGCAATATCTTTGCCAGCTACTTTCACAATGGAACCGGTCAGGTCTCTTTTGTTGGCAGAACCATAACCAATTACCACCACCTCGTCAATTTTACGGGAAGATTGTTGCAGCGTAACACTGATATTGGTTTTACCGGCAACTGCCATTTCAAGGGTTTCATATCCTACAGAACTGAAAACCAGTACCGCATCATCCGGTACACTAATAGAATAGTTACCATTGATATCTGTGGTTGTCCCGGTTCTGCTGCCTTTAACAGCAACAGAAACGCCGGCTAAAGGTTCTCCGCCTTCAGCAGTTACCTTTCCCGATACTTTAACTTCCTGCGATGTAATAGCAGAAGCCGCAACACCTTCCTTTAGCACCACAAGGTTGGTGCCCAGTATTTTGTAACTCACCCCGGTATTGGCCAGTATCCTGTCCAGTACTTCGGCAATCGGGGCTTGCACCACATCCAGGTTTACACGGGGTTTACCTTTAATAGCGGTTTCGCTGAAAAGAAAGCGGTAGTCACTTTTCTTTTCAATGGCGAATAATACTTTTTTGATCTCTGCCTCAGACATCTTCAGGGTGATCCGGTCCTGGGACCAGCCCTTGGCAGATACCTGCAGACAAGCAATCAGCAGCAAAGCAATCATCAGTTTCATAATTCTCGCAATCTTTAAATACAGAACCTTACCTGAAACAGCAGTCGTTTCGTTTTTTTTCATATTTTCCGTTTGAAGGGTTAATCAATACAGGCCTCCTTTACAGGAACCTTTCTCTACTTGTATTAGCCTGGCGGAGTCCCGTTGCAGCGGGGCTTCGTCATTTTAATTTCACCCTCGTCACGAAGTGTTTAGAGCAGTCATATGGCATAAGCATTATTGGTGAATAATAATTTTATTCCCGTTCTTTTCATACTGGAACGGTATTGATATTTTAAGCGCTTCCAGCGCCTGTTCGATCGTTTCTCTTTCAAATATCCCGGTCAGCCTTTTCTCAGCCAATCCTTCATTTTGTATTGAAATACTGACATCATACCATCGTTGCATTCTCATCGCCAGTTCTTCAAAAGACTCATCACGGAACACCAATTTGTTTTCGGTCCAGAGTATTTCAGCAACTGAACTATCAACCGGGCTGTATTTTAGTTTATTGATGGCCATCAGCGTATTTAGACCAGTGGGTGCTGCTACCAATTCGCCTGCTCCCTGCTGGGACAGTTCTTTATCCGGCACCAGCCCGTTTTCCACCACCAGTTTTTCACTGGGCGAAAGAATGATCTTATCATTGGGCCTGTTTTTAATAGTAACCTCAATACTGCCACGGATGAGGCTGGTCTCCGTTTTCTTATCCTCCGGGTAGGCTTTTACATTAAATACTGTTCCCAGTACTTTAATATTGATGTCTGCGGTATGAATAATAAAAGGTCTGTCCTTGTTTTTCTTTACATCAAAGAATCCCTCCCCCACCAGCGTAACCTCCCTGTTATCAATTCCATAATCCTTATTATAAATAAGCTTACTTCCCGAGTTCAATATAACAGTGGACCCATCAGGTAACTGGATCTTTGATTTGGACCCGGGCCGGGTGGATATTTCATTGGCTTCTTTGTTGGCCAACGACTCATCCCTGTCACCAGCCAGTATGGATTTACCAAAAACAAATAAACCCGCTATTGCCATAACTGCCGCCGCCGCCCAGTACCATTTTAGTTTCCTGATTTTAGCAACAGGTGCAGCCGGCGCTTCAGCCGGCTCATCCCCAAAAGGGATATTCAGTTCATTCATCCGGTGCAGGTGCAGCATATATGCATCTTCTTCCTGCAGGGAATCTTTTTGCGAAGTATGTTTCCAGAGATCTTCCAGGTTCTGAATAGCATACTGCCATTCGGGATGGGCGAGAATGAGACTTTCCAGCTCTTTCAGCTCTGCTGCCCCGGCCTCGCCGGACAGCTTTTTAGAAAGTAAAACCCAAAATTTTTCCTGGCTCATGAAATCGTTAGTTGGAATAAAACAGTAAGACAATAAAACTGAGTAATTACCCCTAAAAAAATCTTAACTATTTTTTGGCGTTTGCCGGGCTTGTGTTGCAGGCTTAATGTCCAGGTGCATTCCTTTACCTATCCGGCGCAAAGCAATAGCCATCTGGGCCTCCACCGTTTTTACAGATAATTGCAGCAATTCTGCCACTTCCCGGTATTTAAGGCCATCTTCCTTTACCAGTTTAAAAATGATCCGGCACCGCGGTGGCAACTCATTAACTGCCTGCCTGATCTGCCGCATCATCTCCTCCGTCATCATCAGTTGTTCCGGGTCAAAATAGATACTGTTCAGCTGCACCAGCCATTCCTCCGGGGCCAGGTTCTGTTGCCGTTTCAGTTTATTGATCCGGTTAAAAGCCAGGTTTTTGGCGCTGGTATAGAAATATAAAAGGGGGGATTCAATGCTGGTTAACTGGTCTCTTTTTTCCCAGATCCGGATAAAAAGATCTGATACCAATTCTTCGGCTTCCTCGCCCGATTTCAGTATGGAATAGGCAAATTGTTTCAGGCGGCTGTGCAAAAGAAGAAATAACTCCTTGTAGGCAGCCTGGTCATTATTCAATGCTATAGCGGTAAGCAGCCGCTTTATTTGTTCGTTTTCAAGCATACTCGTCAGCAGCGGTAAATCTAAGGATTCCGTTTAATATTTATTCTGATTTGATTACCACTGTTTTTTTCTATTTTTGCAGCGCCTTTTTTGGCAGGACCCTTAGCTCAGTTGGTTAGAGCACCTGACTCATAATCAGGGGGTCGCAGGATCGTGCCCTGCAGGGTCCACCAGCTAACTATTTAAAAAGACAGCGATCATAGGTATCCCACAAAGACACGGAGACCACAAAGAGAACGACGAAAGGTGCAGCTTTCTTTGTGTATTAAACGGCTTTGCGGGATTTTTTATTTGTAAACCCTTTTCATTGAAACCACAAAGGTTCTTTAACCTTTTGTTAACCGGGATGAAAATACATTTGTCCACTACTTAAATTTTTATGAAGAAGATCCTTTCATTACTTACCTGTACCCTTGTTATTACTGCTTTATCTGCCCAGGATACCACATTGGTATTAAAGAAAAAACAACCCGTTGACCTCAGCGGACGTTCCAATGATCATTTGCTGGTGCAGTTTGGTTATACCAACTGGGCTGGTGCCCCCGACAGTGTGAAGACAAGCGGCTTTTCCAAAAGCTTTAATGTATACCTGATGTATGATTTCCCTTTCAAGACCAACCCCAAACTGAGTATGGCTTTCGGACCGGGTATCTCTTCTGATCATATCATTTTCAAAGAAACCTATGTCGGTATCAAAGACCTGACCAGCACTCTGCGCTTCACGGACCAGTCAGATACCAACCATTTTAAGAAAACAAAACTGGCAACTTCTTACCTGGAAGCACCCATTGAATTTCGTTATACGGCAGATCCTGCTAATCCCAATAAAAGCTTCAAAGCAGCTATCGGTGTGAAAGTGGGTTTATTGCTCAATGCCCATACCCGCAATGTGGAGTTGCAAAACAGCAGCGACCAGACATTGAATGATTATGTGATGAAAGAAAGCGGCAAACGCTTTTTCAATAAGAATCGCCTCGTGGCCATGGGCCGGGTGGGAATAGGACATCTCAGTTTATATGGCAGTTACCAGCTGACCACTTTATTCAAAGATGGCGCCGGCCCGCAGGTAAGGCCTTTCTCGATCGGTCTTACCCTCAGTGGTCTTTAAACCATTAAAATAAATATTTACTGAAAAGCGGTCCACCACAAGTGGATCGCTTTTTAATTTTTTACTTTTGCTGTCCTTCCTTTTTATGGAAGATATTTTTATTATTATGCTGGACAAGAGAAACGTTATTGAAAAAGAAGAAAAAGCTGTGCTGGTGGGATTGGTCCAAAAAGATCAGACCGAACAACAGGTTACTGAATACCTGGATGAGTTGGCTTTCCTGGCAGAAACTGCCGGTGCTGTTACCGTCAAACGATTTACCCAAAAACTACAGCACCCGGACAGCCGGACCTTTATTGGTAAAGGAAAGCTGGAAGAGATCCGCCAGTATATTCTCGGGAAAGATATCCGTATCATCATCTTTGATGATGAATTAACAGGAGCCCAGATCAATAATATTGAAAAGGCACTGGAGATAAAGACCATTGACCGTTCTGATCTTATACTTGACATCTTTGCCAGCCGTGCTAAAACAGCACAGGCCAAGGCACAGGTAGAGCTGGCACAGTACCAATATGTATTACCAAGGTTAAGAGGGATGTGGAAACACCTGGAACGGCTGGGAGGAGGTATTGGTACAAGAGGGCCCGGTGAAAGTGAGATCGAAACTGATCGTCGTATTGTAAGAGATAAAATCTCATTGTTGCGCAAACGGCTGGCGGAAATAGATAAACAGGCTTACACACAACGAAAGGACCGGGGTGAATTCATCCGGGTGGCGTTGGTTGGTTATACCAATGTGGGCAAATCTACCATTATGAATTTACTGAGCAAGAGAGAGGTGTTTGCCGAAAATAAATTGTTTGCCACACTTGACACAACGACCAGTAAAGTGGTATTTGAAAACACCCCTTTTCTATTAAGCGATACGGTAGGATTCATCCGCAAACTCCCACACCACCTGGTGGAAAGTTTTAAAAGTACCCTGGATGAGGTAAGGGAAGCTGATATACTCTTGCATGTGGTGGATATTTCACACCCGGCTTATGAAGACCAAATCGGCGTGGTCAATAAAACCCTGCAGGAACTGAATGCTTTTGAAAAACCCATCCTCACCATTTTCAATAAAATGGACCTGTATGAAAAGCATACGTTTGATGAATGGCTGGAAGAAAGCACCAAAGAACAAATTCTCGAAGACCTGAAAGAAAGATGGAACCGCGAAACCAATGGCAACGCCATCTTCATTTCCGCACTGGAAAAAAGAAATATTGACGGGCTGCGTAAAACGATTTTGGAGAAAGTGCGGCTGATGTATAAGTTGCGGTATCCTTATAAAACGGAGTTTCTCTACTAGGGGTTTAACAGGTTTAAAAAGTTGAAGAGGTTCCATAGGTTGGGCCTTTCGCAAAAACATTTCTTGAACCTTTTGAACCCTTGGAGCTTTTTAAACCTTCTCATGACTGACAAAAAATTAACCTGGCATAAGATCGCTGATCATGTACATGAACTGGATTTTGGGGCTAACCATATTGCCGTAGCGGAGCTGAACGGTAAAAAGATCTGCATCGGAAAGTTTAAGGATACCCTGTTTGCCTTTACTTTCAAATGCCCTCATGCCGGCGGCATTATGGCTGATGGCTATATTGATGCGCTGGGCAACGTGGTTTGTCCCCTGCACCGCTATAAATATGCCCTGCAAAACGGCCGGAATGTAAGCGGTGAAGGGTATTATTTAAAGAACTGGCCGGTAGAGAACAGGGAGGATGGTATTTTTGTAGGAATAGAAGAAAGCGGCAGTTTCTGGAATATTTTCCGGTAAAATTTGATTGTGAATAGGTTGTTTAAAACCTAAAATCCCTATTTTTGCTGCCCCGAAAGGGAAAGGTATTCCTCCTTAGCTCAGTTGGTTAGAGCATCTGACTGTTAATCAGAGGGTCGCTGGTTCAAGTCCAGCAGGGGGAGCTAAAAACCCGGTCAGTTGACCGGGTTTTTTATTTCACTCTCATTCCGGTTCACGAGACCCGAACCGGGGCTCAGGCTATTGGGGTATAAAAGCACCCATCGTATAAATGGGGACGGGTGCTTTCAGGCTTTGTGTTTTGCATTAATGCTGTAATTCTTTTTTATCTACATCATCTAGTTTCATCCAAAAAAGAAAATAATTGACCTGACGTTACCCACACCGATTAGCACCGATTAGGTATTTCTAATAAAGTTTGAGATAATATTTAATATTTTTCCCCCGACAGGGAACTCTCTTTCATTTGCTATGTCTATCCAATACTGAAATGGGTTATACACATTTAAGTCTATTTCCATACATACTTTCTTTAAAAAGTCAGAAAACTTAATTTCAAGTTTCTTATCCTTTGACCCTCTAAGTTCATAATCATTAAAAGAGGCAATTATTAACTCAATTAAATCATACTTTACGTAAATCGGCTCATCAAAATTTTGGTAATAATAATCAATAAAATCCTCAGTTCTTTTATAACTGGCATTTATTATCCCCCAATCTTGACTCTCATACTTTAACCCTAAGTCATGGGATATTTTTTTTCTATTCTTTTCAATATTCATTACTATAGAATTGGATATGCCGTACTAACGCCTGAACCACTGGGAACAATTCTCATTTGTGTAGCTGGCTTAAAACTACCATTTGGCATTATTACTCTTCCTACTCCCGCAGGAATAGGTACATTGATTGCACCATTTTTTAAATTCCCTAAGTTGTCTCCTATTATCTTCTCCGCTGCGGCTTCATCCAAAAACTGACCTACTTGCTTTTTACCGTTTACCGCCTCTAATGTAAGTTGTTTAGTATTATGTCTGCCATGTTTTGAAAAAGTATGCCCTACTTTTTTACCTTGTAGACTACCCGTAGGCTGATAATGTGTTATCGCTTTTTGCTGGACAACAGCTTTTTGCTTAACGGTTATACTAGGAGTTGCAGCAACCTTTTGCTGCATCGTAGGCTTAATAGAAGATGTTCTTGGTTTTGGTATTCTAATCCTCGGTGTCTTCCCCCTTCCACCACGTCCGCTTGACGATAAAGCCTCCGCAAGGTCTGCTATCATTTCAGCTTTAGCTAAAGCATCATCCCACTCGCCTGTAACTTCTTCGGATGATTTGTGGGTTTTAAGAAAACTTACAGGGTCTGATTGAAAAGCCCATAATTCAGCTACAGAATAAACAGCTTCATTATACTCACCATACGCAGAAGCAGCAGGTGGCATATTCTTAACATAATCGCTATTCTGTCCTCCGGAAGCAAAAAGATAATGCTGCCCATTATACTCAACTCTGTAATGCTTTGGAATATCTACTGTACGAGAAAATACTTTACTTCCAAAAACTCCAGGAATATATTCTTTGCTTTCACCTGTAGATTGTAAATCAAGTTGAGCTTGCCCTTCGTTGAATGTAAGTCGATAGTCAAGTCTCTCCAAACCGTCTAAATCAATACTTTCAATCGGCTGATTGGATGCAAATTGATAAGGTGTTAATGAAGGATATTCATCCGCAATAGGGTCAACACTCAAAAATCTTCCTACTCTCGGGTCGTATATCCTATTCTTATAATCAAGGCTATTGCCGTCTCCTTTTACTTCATCATCTTCCTCCCTACCATTAAACCCAAAACGATAACTTCCATTACTCCATTGACGGCCTGGCATTTTAAATCCAAATGGATAAAAATCTTGTACTGATTTCACATCAGTAGTATAGTAATCAATAATTCCATCGCTGTTTGCATCAACTCCTATTTTCTTATCAGAGATGGTTACTAAAACGTTCTGTAGGTGATTACTCAGTTCATAGATCTTTTCATTCCGGGTAAACACACTGATCACAGCGGATCCATAACCCGCAGCCAGTGTCACCGTTTGGGTGGCTACGGTCAGTTGGGTCACCATCCCCGCCCGGCTGCTGCCATAAATATGGTTTTCCAGCTGCACAATGGCACCGGCCGCAGGCTTTTCGTACACACTCATCACGTTGCCGGAAGCATCCCGCACATAAATGGTCGTTTTCCCATTCGCTGTCTTCGTGATCCGGTTACCCGCCGCATCATAGGTATAACTGATCGTGTTACCCCCCTTCACAATACTGCTGATCTTGCCATACACCGTCCAGTTAACAGCAGTAATGTCTTCTGCCACATCTGTCTTCAGGTTACCGGTAGCGTCATAGGTATAATTGCTGGCATTGCTTTGGTGATCGATATCTTCTGTATAATTACCGGCAATGATATTGTCCGTCACCTGTTTCAGTTGGTTGTTGGTACTATAGTAGTTATAGACCAGGTCATCCATTTCCAGTGGCTTATTAGCAGTGGGAGCCCCCTTCCGGTTGTATGTAAGGATATTTCCATTGGGATCATAACTGACCGCCTCCGCATAATCCGTAATAGAAATGGGCACCCACTGGTTGGCCGCACTCAATCCCTTGTACGCATTCATACTTACGATCCGGTTAAGCTGGTCATACCGGTAATTGTAAAATAGCGGCAGGGCATTGGTGCTTGCCGCAGGTCCTTTCAGCAAACCTGCATTATTCACACTCATGGCTGCAATACTCCCATTGTACAGCGATTTGAAGGCCCCGTTATTAGGTCTTGCAAAAAGTATAGTATTATCAATAGGCTTATAATCCGTTTCCGTAGCACCATCATCAAAATAATGCAGGCCAAACCCATACACATCTCTTGCCACCACGCTGTTGGTACCGGCAGCAAGCCCGTCCTGCCCTATATCATAAGTACCATCACTAACCGTGGTACCGTTCACCCCCTTTAACCAGCCTTGTACGGTATAAGCATAATCAGTTCCCTGCACCCGCAATTGCCCGAGTTCTGTCCGGGCCAATGGCCCGTATTTATAATAATTATACGCTGCATCCCTTTCCCAAACCAGTTTATCCCGGCTCGTCTCTGCACTGGTAAGCCGGTTCTCCGCATCATAATTATACCGGTGATAAAAGGCATCCGGTTTATCCGGTTGATAACTCACCATATTCACTTTCCCGCTGACCAGGTCATATTTATAAGTCAGCATCTTGAACCGGTTATTGGTCCCATCCATCTCTGCCACTCCTTTATAATCCTGTAACAGGGTGTCCACGTTTCCATGGATATCATAGGTAAAAAAGCTGGCACTGTATTGCATGGCATCCGTAGCCAGGTTTTTGGTAGCCGTATAACTGACCCGGTTCCGTAAGTTCTGTTGCTGCAGTAAGGGGCTTAGTCCGGGTCCATAAGGCAAATCATACACGGTATAAGTGATTTGCTCACGAATACCACCTGTATTGAGTATCCAGTTGTTAAGTGCTGTGTTATCCTGGCTGATCGTTTGGGTCATAGCTGTACCCTGTGGCTTCTGCCCCACTTCTGTGATCCGGCCAAGATTATCATACAAAGTATAACTGTATTTGCCGTCAATAGCCTGTTGAGCATTCCGGCTTACCACCAACCGGCCCAGCCGGTCGTACCAGAAATTAGAAGTATTGGCATCGGGGGTATTCTGAGCCACAACAGCTCCCAAACTGTTATAGCGGTATTGGGTTACAAACTGGTGCGGTCTGGGGTTAAACACTCCATTGGCCCTGTCTGCTTTTACCTGGTTGGTGTATGTACTGCTGAAATCAGGTCTCACTCCTTTGGGCGGCACCGTCTTCACCAGGCTGCCCGCCATATCATAATAATATAAAGTATAGTGATACTCTTTATTGGAATAGTTCACGGTGAACTGCTCAATGTTCCGGGCCGCCATACATTTTGCCCGGTATAATGCTTCAAAATTAGCCAGCAGGTATTCCACCCGCTGCTGGTAAATTGTTTGTCCCAGGGCCGCTGCCATATTATAGATACGCTGGCAGGGTGGATTATTGACAAATACACCGCCTGTATCGGTTAACAATTTGGTAGTACCACAAATAACATTCTGGGTGGCACCACTATTGCTGGCATAATTGGCCAGGTTACAAGCCGGTGTTGCCATAGCCGCAGCTTTGGCGTAATCAGCCCAGTTATAACTAAAGCCGGTACGGTAATTAATAAACCGGCTGTACAGGTTATTCTTATTGATCTCATCATCTGTAAGATTCGTACCCGTGAAAATCGGGCCTGCATTGTAGGGCGAACTGAACTGCGTTTTGAATTCACCCGTTAAAGCACTCAGGTCCGCACAGGACAGGCAACGGTTATTCGCCACAAATCCGCACTTCAGGAATTCCGGTAATGGCTGGGGAACAACCAATGGATATACAGTAACCGTAGTTGTATAAATAGTATTGCAGGTATAAACCGGGCACTGAACATAACAAGTGCCTCCCGGCGGCGGGATTCTGTCGGCAGATGGCTCTGTATGCTTGATCAATGAATCGGCTGATGCTTTACGATCATCCCCACCTCCTGCTATTGGCCCATCTTTGATAACAGCACCTGCCGGAACAGCAGATCTGTCCACCCAGCAAAGCGGAGGCGTGGTGCCACAGGTATAAGGAATAGAATAGTAAGAGGAGATATAACATTCCGTGGTAGACGTAGTCCTTACCAGCGAATCGCATTTCCCGAACGAATTGTACAAAGCCAGGGTTAGTGTATCGCTGTATTTGTTTAGTAAATATTGGTTGAACGAGGTGAAGGACGCTGGGTTATAACCGGCAGACGAAGCTTCTGCTTTCAGTTGTGTCATCCTGTTGCAGGTGCAGGTGTCGATCAGTGTTATAACATCTTTGGTAAGTTTCGGCCCCTTACCATACGGTTTGGGGAACTCTATCGTATACGGGTTACAGAAATAATCCCTGCTGATACTGTATTGTGCCAGTACGATATTAATAACCTCTTCAAAACTTCTTGGTGAGCCGTCATTCGGTGTGGTGGGTGCCACCGTAGAAGAACCATAAGGATTGGCTGCATTACTTCCTTTGATACAAACCGTCACCATACCCGCCGTGATCTGGTTTAGTATCTGGTCTTTTTGTGCATGATTGGCAATAGCAGCACATTGAAGCAGGGCTTGTTTCCATTGATTGATATATCCGTTGCAGCGACCATTGTATCCCTGGTTAACACTGTCCTGTGGAATGGTAGGAGGCAGATTAGGGTTAGAACCGGGCGATGGAAACCAGGTCCATCCGTTCTGCGTTCCTTCTTGAGTAATGGTGGAAAACCGGAGCTTGTATCCCTGGCTGATCAACGTGGCATCATCTGCCAGCGGCTGCATAGCCACGATATAGTCGTTCACCTTCCTGTCCCGTTCAGCTGCATACAACCCCTTAAACACTTTCCACATCTGGTCCTGGTCAGCTGTAGTAGTCACGTCTGCAAATGGTGGTACTTTTACACCTCCATTATTATAACAGCTCCATTGTGCGTTTTGATCCATGATCGTCTTACACTTCACATCTCCGCGGGCAATTTGCCACATGCTTAATCCCTGCTTATAATTAGAAGTGACCCAGGTAACCATACTGTCACGGTAAGTGCTGGTCGGGGCTATACTGAAGAAAGGATCATTATAAGGAGTGGCCGTAGTATTACCGGCAGTAATAATATAGCCGTTGGCATTGGCCTGCCCATAAGTTGAAATGCTGCTGAAAGTACTGATCCAGTTATAACTGTTGGTAAGATTGGCTTCAGCAAATGTTAACCGGTTATATTCGGGGTGATGGGGCAGCATTGCATTCGCCCAGCTATAGGTAAACATCTCCGAATACTGATCTGCAGTGGTACTGTTCAGCAATGCATACGGATCAGCAGCTCCTGCCGGATGAATGGTTTCATCTCTTAAATTAAATGCATTGTAATAATAATTAAGTTGCTGGTTCGTATTCCAGGGTTTTTTATAAAAAGGTTGGGTGGAAGTATTGACCGTGGAGAAAATATCGTACTTATTATACATGGTTGTCCCTGTAGAAACCCTTCTGGCATATTGGCCGCTGTCCGGCATCATATCCGATAACATCAGTTGCCGTTTCAGGGCTAATAATTGTGATACATTACTGCAAAGGCGGTTACAGTTCTGGTACTCTGCAGCATAAGCCGCCCTGATCTCATTTTCGATAGTATAAGATGCAGTCACGGCAGGATTGAGCCCGATAGATGTAAGATACGTGGCCCGGAAACTTACCGAGTCACCCAGGGCTGTCAGGCAGGATTGACAGGTAGGAGGCGGGGTATTGGTACCACAACCTGATAGACTCAGCATCACACTGTAAACAGAATCAATGATCTGCTGCTCTGTTTTACATAATGCCTTGGTCAGGTACAGGTCTTTATATGTTTGTAAGGAAGACTCACTGACCGTTAATGTTTTCCTGACAGAATAAGACCCCGGCGGTAATGTAAGGTTAAACTGGATATTATTTGATACAGCGCCTGTTGTATCATTTTGAAAGGCCGGGATTGCAGTATTGCAATTATCATCCGGCGATAGGCTGATATTGTTGAATTTTTTTACAATGGGCGGCATATCCCCGGATTCATCAGTAACAGATATCACCAGGTTATACATGCAATCATAACAAATAGGAGTACTGCTGCAGGAAGAAAGCTGGAGTATTTCAGGGTTCAGCTGGTACTGAAAATTATAAATTGTTGTTGCAGGTACTAATAATGTATTAATGGACTCTATGCCATTTCCCTTGATAATATTGGAATTATTACTAAGCAGGTTACGGGTAATGGTAGTTCCCGCCTGGTTAGGATAATGAGTGGCATTATTTATATTCAGGGCCATCAGGTTAGAAGGTGCATCTCCCGCCAGTGCAGTGGCAATGGTACGGCCATGCATATCGGTATAACTCACACTCATCTGCCCGTTGGCATCCTTCACCATGTTTTTGAAATAGTGAGTGTAATTACCTACCTCCGTTCCAAACAAGCCATCCAGTTCTTCCTGTGCAGGAGAACCATAATAGTATTTAGTTTCCCTCCCACTCCCCATCTTCATAGCAGTGCCAACTCCGCTTTGTGACATGATTCGTCCTGTTCCGTCAGGAGTATAACGGGTAACAGTATACGGGTAGCCTTCTGCATCGGGAATATTCTTATTGATCCCAGTTGCATGTTCCGGGTTAGCAATGCTGTAATACCGGGAAGCACCGGTACTCGTCAGCATAGACGGGGTAATACTGCTTGTGGAAGCCATGGGCTGCAGGTCAAAAAACCTGGCCGGATCATCATTCATGGTCTGGTCTGCTTCCGTTGGTGAAGGCCTGCTGAATAAATTAAGCCCTTTGGTAAAAGTTATAACAGTATTAAGAGATGGCGTTGGTAAAACTTGTATGGCCGGACGTCCCTGCTCATCGTAAAAGGTCTCGGCAGAAACAATTGTATTATTTACATTTTCTTTAGTTACGGTTTGCCGGCTGCGCAACGAACCATCATAATACTCCATCACTGTTTTCATTTTCCCTTCTTCAGCAAAACTTGTCCTGACCTGCCAGTTCAGGTTATTATCATGCCCGTTAAAACTATAGGACAACACGGATGACCAGGGACCGTCAATCCTGTTCCCTGTATTTTTGAAACTAACTGCTCTCACCCTGTAATAAACCTTTCCAATACCATCGTAATACAAGGGAATATTAAAACTGCTCTTTGATAAGGGCAGATCAACCCGGGTCGCATTATTTCTGAACAAAAGATCGTAGTTCAATACCCCATTCACATAATAAGTAGCAGCGGTCTCATCTTCCAGCCAGGTCCATTCCAGTTGCGTACCATTATTACCTGCATTAGCTGGCCATGACCAGTTTACAAACAGGGCATCGGGTACACTTCCTGTCGAAGTAAACGTCAGCGGTAGTATATTATTTCCAAGATCAAGGTAGCGGGTAATCCGCATTTCATTTTGTAAAGACAATACTTCACGGGTATCCAGGCTGCCAACCACGGGAGCTGTGATACTTAAAAGGGTAATCTTTACATACGGAGCTCCCTCAAAACTGAAATAGTTTTTCGCATTATATTTTGCTCCTTCATTTTTATTATAGTCTACTGTAAAGGTTTGGGTATATTGATTAAAGGAGGAGGAAGAAGTACCATAATCTATTCGTACCTGGACCGAAGCCGTAAAATTCGCTGGTATAAACAATGGCGTCTCTTCAATAACACTAAACGTAATAATATTACGGACCTTATCAGCCGGTTGAATACTGAATGTATGGGTTGCTGTATTATTGACAAACAATGGTTGCGAGTTGGCAGTAGCTACTGTTCCGGTCAATCTCGAAGAATAAACGGATTCGATACCCTCATCACCGGTAGCAGCTGCCGGGTTCCCGAGAAAAGACAGTATGAAGAGTATTCCGCACAAGCACTTCTTACCGGCTGAAGAAAATAGCAGTCTATATTTATTAACGGGTTGAACTGCAAATTTTTTTGTCACTTTTTTCATAAGCATATGCTCATAGTTTAATGCACTGTTCTGATTATTCTATTGTTCCTGTGAAAGCAGATAGTTGTCAAACTTCATAACGGGTACAAAATCTCCTTCGACGTTTTTCATAATTCTGTCCTGGATCGTAACGGGTATTTTGGCTACGGCAGTTTGCTCAATCTTATTGTATGTGAATTTTGTTACCAGTTCTTTGATCAGGAAATAGCTGTTCTCCAGCAACAATAATTTCCCTTCAAATTCCTGTTGCGTTTTAAGTGAATAATACTGTACTGAATCAAGTAAAACCAGGTTACGCTTTGTGGTCAGAACCTGTCGCGGCTGTTTTTCTTTGCTGTCATATTGCAATTCGATGGTTTCCTTGGGTAATGAAGTTCCGTACAAAGGCATCCGGCTCTCCAGCAAAATGAACCCGGCTCCCTTCGATAACTGGCTGGCTGTAGCTTTGTATTTTGCTCCTAGGTTTTTTATAGATGAGTCCGGTAAAGGTGCCCCCAGGATATTTTTCATTTTTTCAATTACCGGCGAAGCATTGGTATAGAGTATCATCTGTTTTAACTTATGACTCACCAGTAGTGCCACAGAATCATTGACCACCTGTTCAAATTCACCAAACCTCACGTAGGATTGCTTTTCCTGCAGGTAAAATTCACCATGGGCATGCAGTGTATCATTCTCACCGGTCACAAAATTGCTGTGCGTCTCCATCTCGAGGTCAACATATAATGGCACTTGTTGATAGCGGCTGCTGATGCTGATAAACTCCTTTAAAACCGAAAGAGAATCCTTCTTCTGCGCAAACAGGAAAACAGGCAGGTTGCTCGCCATAAAAACAGCAAGTACTAGATGTAGTCTTATTTTTATACTATTCATCGGGGTAACTATTGAATGTTTCTGACATTTTTTTGCTTGGCACTTCTGCTTTCTGTTACTGTCTTGACCCCCTCTTTGGTTTCAATCTTTGTCCTGATCAGGGTACCTTCTTCGTCGTATTCGTAATAGCTGGCGTAGTTGTTCGCATCAAGCTCCGCTTTCAGCCGCAGGTTGACAGGATCATACACATAACTTTTCATATTCGAGTTAAACGGGTGTATTCTTATATCATCAAAATAGATGGGCTGACCTGTATTATTATCAAGACGGATTGTCATTTGTGTGGCATCAGCAGGCGCAGTAAAATAGCCTTCATACCGCTGCCAGCCCTCTATAACAGGACCCGAAGGCTTTATGGTTACATTCTGTCCTCCACCGTTGTTAAAGGATAAATAAGCCTGGTTAGAATTCGGGCAGCTTCCGTTGGAACTGCAGTTATCCTTCACCCATGCACTGAATACCATCTTCTTATTGACTGGAACTGAGAAGGTGGGATTTTGCATCGTTGTGGTAGCTGCTATTGGCTTTGTATATGTACAGGTGGTAAACGGAGTATAATTCTTATAAAAAATCACCGCATCGGATAAAGACACCGGCCAACGGGCTTCTGTAAAATTATACCGGTCTTCCGGGAAAAATTGCTGGCCACTTCCTCCATAATTACAACTCGGATAACCGGAGTTGCCACAGGTATACGAATAGCTTGCATAAAAAGTCAGGTATAATTTATAGACTCCTTTGGGCAAACACATTTTGATCAATTTTTGTTTGCCACTTGCAGATACCGAATTACCAACTACTTCATGAGGATACGCTGTTCCGTTAATATCTGTAATGTAGATAGAAGAAATATCGGGATGACTCATTGGAGTGTTCGGGTAAACATTCTGTACCCAGGCATTTGTCGAAAGTGCCGAGAAAATGTAAGTACCTGTTCGTTTTATCTCAAAGTATTGTTCTGTATTGGTATAATAACTGTAATAGACAGAAGTACTCTGTGTAGTCCGGAAAGGTAAAAGATTCCAGAATAAGCCACCTGTAACAGAACTGCTGGAATAAGTACCGGATGGCCAGAAAATAGTCGCGGCAGAAGGTGAAGAATAAGTAATATTACCCCCGTAAGCTCCGGTCAGGGATTCAACATTACCGCTTCCTCCTGTTGCTACCGGGTAATTCCCATCATCATATTCGCCGACCGGGAAATTAATAGAAGTGGAAGCATTATTGTTAACCTGCAGCATCTTATTACCGCTGTGTGCTGCAATACCTGTTACCTGTGTTTCAGCAAACTGGCTGTTAGATAAACCGTTCCAGTCCGTATGTTTTTTAGCACACAAATTAGATGCAGCTGCACTCAATGTTTCATCATACGTAACATCTTCAAATCCTTCATAAAACATTTCAAAATTGCGGCTGTTACTGGCAATGGCTACCGGGGTGGTTTTATTAAAACCATACTGTGCTGATGTATAGATCCCCAGCGCATCCTTTGTTTCTAACTCCAGTCCCTTGCTGTTATACCGGGTGGCTTGTGTATTCCAAATCCATTTAGTACTGGCTACATCCGGCACAAGATTATTGGAGGCATTAAAATTCCAAAAGGTGGAAAACCCACTGAGAAACCCATTTTGCGGAAGGTTGGTTGCCGCAGTTGGATTCGTTTCAGTCCTGTCTCCATAAAATACCATATTCCGGTAGCCACGGAAAGTACCTAACAACCCTTTTCGGTAGGGATTGATATTTTTTTCAAGATAACCTGTGCAATTCACAACTTCTACCAGGCCGGTGCAATCATCTTTACCAAAGAAAACATCGTCTATGGCAAAATCATTACCGGTGGAAGTAGTGCTTAAAGTTTTAAGGGTCAGTGTGGCACTGGTATTACTTCCCGAATTCCAGGTTCTGATAAACTGGACCCAGGTACAGGTCGTGGAAGTCAGTTGCAGGTTCTGCCCGATCATTTCACTATTTACATTCATCTGCAGGTAGGCAGGATTGGAGGGATAAACTGTACTGGCCCATACCCTGAAAACATAATTCGTATTGGGCTCCACCGTTATGGTTTGTTGCCATACAGTGGTATATTGGGTAAGTGACCCGTTCACTACCATCATATTACCCGTTCCGGAAGTGTGATCAGGACAGGTCGTAAAATCCAGGTTCCAGTTATGCGGGTTATTGATTATATGGTACTTACCTTCATTACCTCCCTGGTGTTGTGTGGGATAATAAGTATAACCACTGGTAAACCCGGTATTTCCCAGTGAAAAATCGCCGTTTGTAACAAGATTGATCCCGCCACTGGGTGTGGTTAATGCATATTTATAAAAAACATCATTATCTGTTTGCCATTTCTCTTTGTATTCTATAGCTGAAGCATTAATTACATTACTATTGGTATTATATACCAGTTTATGCGTGACCGGGTCAATAGGATTTGTCATTAAAGTAACAGAGGCAACAGGAGCACCGACAACATTTCGTTTTCCACTGCGTATGATTCTGAACTTTACTCCTGTGCGGCTGTACAGCTTTCCTTTCTTATCAAGAAAAACATAATCAGGGTTAGTATTCGTTAACGAACCGGTATTCTTATTCAGATCCAGCACCCATACAATCCTGTCAGAAGTGGACGATACAGTGGCAGGATCACAACCTGCAGATGAACCCACATCCATGATGTATAACTCATCGCCACTTTCAAATATGCTCGTAGGGACATTACCACTCACTATCCTTCCATCATTGAAACTCACACTTGAATAAACAGCATCAATATTCTTATAAGCAAGCCCCATACCACTATAAGCCCAGTAAGCGGGGTAGCTTACTGAATAAATGGGTTTATCAAACTCATTATTTGTTCTGTTTACGATCACACTCCCTGTTTCTGCATCGTACACCAGGTTTTTGGTAGACACCTGGCTTCCTTTATCAATCACCACCACACTATCCAGCACTCCATGATAGCTGATCAGCTTGGTAGTTGTTACCGCCCGGTAGGTATTTTCACTGTTCCCGGCTACGGGCCATATAAACGGAAGCCAAATAGGTAATAACACAGGAAACAGGTCCACCTGTGCCTGTACTTCCAGGCTGCTGCCTTTTACAGAAAACTCCCGGGTATCCGTCATCAGTTCAATATCAATACCCATATTTCCTTGTTTCACTTCACCACCCAGTGACTGGTGGGCAAAATCAAATTTCTCATTAAGCCCGTTAACCCCGGTATTCCTGTAAAAATTCTGTGTGAAATTGATACGGGTCATTGAATCATTCTCCGGGTAAGAGGACTGTGATTTTATCTTTCCATGCATATCATTCGTCGCTACGATAAATCCTTGTGATAACGCCCGGCTGTCAAAAGCATACTTATAGAAAAATGCCAATAGCGAAGAACGGTGATCCTGTTTATCAGAACCGGGATCAATAGATGTATGATTGTAGTAAACTGGAAAATCCTTCGCCGTATAAAACTCGGTCACTTGTTTACCAATACCTGATCTTGATTTTTTTGCCGGGTCTGGATTCTTTTTGATAGAACGAACAGTAACCTTGCTGTAACCAACAACCGGCGAAGGAAAAAAAGCATCCAGTACCGGCATTTCAATAGCCCCATAAGAAGTGGGCCCCAACGGCAATTTATTCGCTACCTGTACAATTGTTTGAAATGGATTCTCTTCTCCGCCGATAGAAGGTTCATAAGAGGCTACACCACTGCTGATGACACGTTCAACACCATTAAATATCTCCTTAGTCGTATAATCATATTCCTGCCCGTACACTGAAGTGTACAATTGATTTTGATTCATCTCTTTCCAGTTATCTTTCAGCACCACTGATTTTACCCTGCTTCCCCCGCCATATTTAAATCCATCCGGATCATTCAGCCGCACAAAAGATTTATTTACCAAAGCCGTTTTTGCTTTAGGGACTTCTGTTAAAGTTCCCTGGCGCAATACCGTAACGGGATCTTTTAACTGACTGCCAAGGTTGACAAACATATCCAGCAAAACACCAAATGCATCAAGTAATGATCCACCCGACATATCCGCCCCCTTGAACGCCTGACCCGGCAACTGCTCTCTTAAATATTCAATTGCCGTTAGCGACAATGGCCCTATTTCATTATTTACTTTATTCAGCCTTACCCAGATAATAGAAGAATTATAAACTCCATAATCGGCAACAGTAGCATAAGATGGAATATACTCCTCTATCCCCTTGGGCATCATCACCGCAAGTTTAAACGCCAGCTGGCTTTGGCCTTTCAGGTATTTATTATACACGTCAACAGGCGTACTACAAGGCGAAGGCACTTTTATAAATACATAATCATTCTCCGTAATAGTCCCGCCTCCCTGGTTTTGATAAAGGGTATTCAGTATAGTACCGGAAGTGTTTCCAAAACCGGCTATCTCCATCATCGCACTGGCCCGCTTGTTTTGAACGTACGCATAATCATCACTTTCATAAGTAACTTCTATTTGCCCACCGGAGGGTAACAGTACTTTTTTCAATGCCCAGGCCGATGCATTTTGATCAATAGGATGATTACTCTTATCCTGGAGAGAATAAGGATACAAACTGTTTCGCAATCCTGAAGGGTTCGCTGTATCGGGTTTATAAGTACCCCAGCGATCGGCGGAACTGAAAGCATACACAGGATTTTCCCCTGCTGCAGAACCATAAGAAAATGCATACTTGTTTTTATTGGCACGAACCTGCCCGTTATAACTAAACCAAATACTATCCAGTGTGAGCTTGCCGCTTCCCGACAGGTTATCAGGTGTACCCTGGCATAATGTATAACTATACCCAAAGTTGACGGTCTTGATCGGCTTTGCATTTACCAGCCCATTTTTCTTCAGGTCAGCTTTGCTGTATAAATCAATTTTTTTGAGTCGTTTGGAAGAATTATCAGCTGCATTCACCCCGTTATATTCTGTAGTCGCCCCTTTTCCATCTGTTCTGTCTTCCAATGTAAAAAATGCAATCATGGTTTTTGATTCGATTGACTGCAGGTACCAGGACTCCCGTTCACCATAAGATATAATTCCTTTATCGTCTTTAGTCTCTGATCTGTTACCCTGGTTAAAATTGGCCAGAAAACCGGAGCTCAGCGGCGTTCTCCATTTATGATTAGCCCACTGACCTCCTTGTTTGATCCGGGTATAATTAAATTTTACAGCCCCCCCCAGGTCATCTTCTGTAATCCCATCCCCGTTTACATCCACATAGTCCGGCGACAATAAACCACTCAGTAAATAAGAATGTGCAAATGCAGGAGTTTGTGTTATCTGAACAAACCCGTCTTTGCTGGCTCCATCCTGCACCTGTGGAGAATTCGCCGTGGCTTCCTGTTGTGAAAACGTAACAAGGTCTTTTGAGGTTTCTGTACTGGCTCCTACAGTAAAACTCAGGTCCTTCTGAACAACATTGTAAACCGGGATGCCATATACATAACGCTTGCCGTCTGCTTCAGTAACATTCACCTGAGAGATATGATGTTTTTTCCTGTACTCACTTACCCGGCTGATACTGTCATATTTCAGTTTATAATTGGCGTCTAAAAAAGTAGTAGCATCATAACTTTTGATCATCGTATCCAGCCCAGCCTTTGATGCTTCTTCAGCAGTCAGGAAACTCACCACCTGTGTCCTTTTCTTACGATCTGTGGTTCCCATACTTTTCTGAATACTTGTTTCCCCAATAAATGATCCCGAAGAAGTAAATCGTTCTAAAACCGGTTCGATGGTAGGAAAAGTTCCTGTTCCGCCCAGCTTAAACCGAACCATATCTGTACCTCCGATACTGTCAAACTGGTTGGGATTTAAAACACTTGATTCACCGGGGCTTCTCAGGTACACATTCTCTTTATCCCCCGCCGCACTTGAGAATCCGGTAACATTACGAAGCTTATTGCCGTTCGCCCACTCCCCTATCGTAGATGGCGTTTTTACAATATTGACATTAGCACCATAATGACCAGGTATGCCAATATCACCCCCGATACTCAGGCTCTTATCTTTGGAGCCTGTGAAATTATCCCTTACATAACCCATATCATTCCTGTAAGCCCTGATACTACCTCCTGTCCCTTCTCCCTGAATAGAAAAAACATCATAGGAATATTGAGGTGCAGAAATAATAGGCGTTTTAGCAGTTACCTCGTTATCATTAAAGCGGGTGAAATCCATAACTGCAGCCCGGTTATTCACTGCATTTTGATAATACAGATAACCCACCATAGGTTTTCTTTGCAACGTATCATATTTCGTGATTTCGGCTTTTTGGGAATACACTTCTATTTCTCCCGATCCATATACTCCAAAAATGCCACCGCCTACCTGGAAATGCCCGGCCCAGGCTTCATTAGTAACCACGGCCCGCATAGAAGGAATATAACTCGGTTTGGCAAAACTGATAGAGGAGGATAAACGAAAACTATTTGTAGACGAGTATGACTTTTTACTATACCCCATATAAGATCCGTCATTATCAAAATATACTTTATAAACATCCTGGTTCCTGTTAAAACTGATCTGATCTGTTATTTGCAAAGCCTTGATCCCGTTTCTTGAATTATAACTCGTGGATAAAGACAACCCGTTTGAAATACTTTTGTTCCTGGCAAAATAAGATCCGGTTAATGAAACACTGGGAGATAGGGTTAGCCCATATCGTGAACTCAGGTTTGCTCCTGCAGATGCACCTATTTTAAGTTGAAGAGAAGTATCTGCACTTTTTTCAGAAAGTACTTTGGCTGGAAGCTTAACAGCTGCCCCTCCTTTAATACCAAAATCAACAGCAGGCCCCAAATAATTATTGTAGGATATCCCCAGGCTGGCTCCCACAGAAACCGAAAGCCAGTCGGGCATTTCCTTGATACCCGCAATCTCAAGATCTCCCGCTACATTAAAACCCCAGGTTTTATTGGGTTTCATCCGCTGTATTTGCGTCAGTGTATCTTCCCCGTTAAAATCATCCGGCACCCCCCTCATATTCCGGTTCACATTCCCGGGGTTGATATTCCAGCCCAATCCAACCCAGCTGGCTTCCTGTTCCATTCCAATATTGCCGTCGTAAAATATATTGACCGGGTAGCCACCTACATCCAGCAACGGAATATTATAACTGAAATCACCGGTAAACAAATTCACCATATTATCAGTACCGGCTGGTTTGAAAGAAGACATCTCCGGCTGACTGGGACCATCAATATCCGCCTTATCGGTAGTAATTAGTTTTACTTTCTTCACCGGGGTCGCTGTTATTGCAGGCTCTGCTCTAACTCTTTCTCGTAACCGGTCAATGGCTGGCAATCCCGGAGAAAAGACCCGGTGCCTGGTTAAATGATAATTCCCTGATGCAGAAGAAGGAATAACAATACTCAGGTAAAAAATGAAAACAAACGTAAAAGCTACTTGCTTCTGGTACCTGGATGCTAACAATTGGATCATAGGTGAGCAGTTAAATGAGTTTGATTATTTGATGCTGAACCGTGTATTGTATTTGTTCTTTTGGAGGTCTGCAATTTCCACCTGGTAGGTTTTACCAGGCTCAAACTGGTGATTCAGTTGAATCCGTAGGAAATTATCCCCATACAGGATTTTTTGTTTTACCTCCTGCACTTTCCGGCCCTCTGTAGTAAAAATTGTAATCGCCCCTTCATGTTCTTTATCAAAAGAATAATACTTGATAAGCAGCTCCTTCTGCTCAATAATTCCAGTTCCCGAGTTATCAGAACTATTCTTTAATAGCAAATAACTACTGCCGGGTGCACCAGGATCGGATACGGTCGGTTTCTCGATCACAAAGGACCATACTTCCGTTTGAGCTGCATAGTTGAATCCGTTTCTTGCTGTAACACGCCACGCATAGGGCTGCCCTGCCTTTAGTGATGAAAAAGAAGATGGAAGCGTTTCAAAGGGCCTTGTCAGGCTATGATTGGCATATACAGGTGTATTGTTTAAGATTGCTTCTGTGGGTGACTGACCCGGCATTACTTCCGTTATCACCAGGTCATAATTCAAGTCATTGAACATTTCCGCCGGTGCAGGTGGCAACCAGGAAAACTGCGGGTAATTGTTTTGTAGTATAGCCCTGTCAAAAGGGGTATTCAAAAGTGGGGGTGACAACGGATTGATAGCGACCCGGACACATTCATCACCTAAAGGCTCCTGCTTCTTCAGTTCTTTTTTGATCACCCTGTAACAGGCTACATAAGAACCCAGAGGTATATAATTCCCATTCAGTTCGGACGACAAAAAATTATACTGTACCGGCTGTACATCCTTAATAGTAATAACCTTTACCCCTTTACTTAAAATAAAGGTCCGGCTCTCTGCTGATAATACAGTTTGCCCCGTTATCGCATCCTGCAGGTCAAGCAATACAGTTGTTTCGCTGACTTCCGCAACATTATTAACAACAACAAGATTCCAAAGCTGGTCCTTCTGAACCATGCCTCCTCCGGGTAATTGTACATTAACAACAACCTGTGCCTTTGCAGCAATTACTAAAAAAACCAGGGCAATAGCAATACTTTTTTTTCTCATATCAGAAATATTTAATCCATGACACCCTGCCAACTTCCACCGGGAACAGTGTTTGTTGTATCGTTGGCAGAAATGATTTTTCATATTGTACCTGTAATACACCTAATCGTTTTATCTCTGCCATCAGCTGAGCACCACCACCCCAGTAATCCGCTCCCCCCTTTATCTTATTGTATTTTATTCCCGCACCGAATCGGAATATCCTCTCTGCAGCATACTCAATATTATTCTCTATACAGTAAAATTTTAACTCCTGCTGATCAGTATACATATAACTGGCCTGTAACTGTAGTCGTTTAAAAACTACTGAATGTGATGCCACATAGTTGATCCCGTTATAGTTGATAAACCCGGAGTCGGTTCCCTTATTTGAATATGAATTATATATTGCCGATGACAGCATTCGCATACCAAAAAGTTTATACGTATGGACCACTGTGCCATTCAGGATATAATAAACATTCTCCCTTACCCGGTCCCGATCGATTATATACAATTGAGACCCCGGGTAAAACCCCGCACTCACCGATGGCCATTTAGGTACCCGTACTTGCACCTGTGCACTCTTAAAAACAGTACTCGTTTTAAAAGTTTTCTCCGTAAAAGGGTTGACAAAATCATTGCGGCGTAGTGCCATTTGGATCACGACTTTATCTTTGGCCAACGCCTGCTCAGCCTTCAGCATCCAGGCTGTTTGATCCGTATTATAACTGAACAGGCTGAATGATTGAAAATGCTCTCCCGTCTTCCTGAAAAATCCCTTTAGTGTGGTTTTCGTCTCCGGGATCCTTGTTTGTCCTTTAATACTTACTCCCAGGTTGGACTTATCGGAAAACCGGAAAAGGCTTTCTAATCCTTTATTATCAGCGTACCGCCCCGTAACAGCTACGGTCGTTTTCGCCATCTCCATAGTTATGCCTGTCCATTCATCTTTTTTTATAATCGCCTCAACAGAATATCCTGTAACAGGGAAATAATTACGGATGCTATCCGATAATACACCCCCGTAATTCGACTTGCGACCGGTAAACAAAGAAAATAGAATTGCTTTCTTATCCTTATCCCCCCAACCGAATCTTCCTATAAACAGGTGCTGGTTAGAAGACTTTGCATTCTTACCAAAAAAATCACGAAACCCATAATCAATCTTACCGGCAGCAAACGCTGCATAAATCTTCGGATTATATTCTGCATTCACCCCCGTCAGGGAAATATTATTGACCGTTAATTCAGAATAATTTAAAACTGAACGCCCCACACCAGCTGTTTTAAGATCCGCCAGTATCTTTCCGAATCCTCTTTTTTTCTCCCCGGCTCCATTCTCTTCAGCCAGTCGGTTCAACTCCTGAACAGTTGCCGCTTTAGATAACTTCTTTTTTAAACCTGCAGCAGAACGGGCAATATCATTTTTTATACTGTCAATATAACCCGCAAGCCTGCTTATATTATTTTTCAGGGAATCAAGCTCCCGCTTCTCCTTACCGCCAATCGTGCCGGTACCTGTCACCGGCATATCCTTCCCTGAAAAAGTAGCAGTAGAATAATTGGAATCACCTGCTTGCCTGAAATACTCCCTTTCTTTTTCTTCGATCATCCGCTGCGACAGCGCATCACTGTTCCATTGTTCTTTGACTGCTTCATACTTATTAAGCAATTTCTCAAGGGCCTTTTCAGCAATCTCAAGATCAGGCCTTCGTTGTATTTCTGACAGCACCCTCGTTCCAATTTGTTGTCTTAATAAATTTTCATAGGTTTTACTGTCAAATCGCAAACCTCCGTCAAAAAAATTCCGGAAAAAGGGAGAATTACTTTCCCTGACAAGAAAATTAAGCTGCAGCGGATAGCCATTTTTTAAAACAACTTGGAGAGAGGCCCGCAGGCTATGCTGACGAAAATCTTTCTGATAAAAAGGAGTATCAGCAAAAGATCTGTATAAAAAATCATACTGCACACTCCCGTGAACGCTGATCAATCCTGACGGCTTTGATCTGCCTGTTACAGAAATACCCGCAACCTTCCCTGTATAAATTTTAACCTGCAATGGTTTGCAGATTCCGCTATAAACCCATATCGTATCATTCCGTTTGAAGGTCCTTGGATTGATATCAGCTATCCTGTTCTGATGAACAGAAGCGATTGTATCACCATTAGCCGGTGATTGTGCAACCAGCACTGCATGATAAAGCAATGCAGCGATACAACATATTTGCCTGCTGGCAGGTCGCATAAGCAATTTCTTTGTCTAGTTCATGTTTTGAAATAAACTGGCAGACATAGGAATATTAGCTGCCCGTAACCCTATTTGTTACAGGTCATAAAATCATTTCCTTCAAGGCAAAAAGATTCACACCAGATCTTTCAATCTTTCCTTGAATAAATAGATAGCTCTAAAATTTGCTACTAATGAGTAAGAGAAGTGGCTCATTACAAGTTTTCAGCAACGGATATACAAGTATAATAATAATATTAAATCAATAAAATAAATTATCATGTATTAAGTGTTTTTTCTTAGCATAAAAATGATGCTGTTAACTGATCATTACTAGTGTATTAAATTATTTCTCAGTTAAGTCAGCTTTAAGAGAATTAGATTCCTGTATCCGAGAAATACTTGCAACCATTAATTGTATAAAGGGCATAAACCATCCCTTTCCGGCACCAACGGCACTCGCTTTTCACCTCTTCTTTTTCTCCCGCTATTCTTGTTGGGCAATTGCATTCACGCATCATGATGAAAGGCGTAATGGGAGTAGCCTTACATCAACCCATTTATTGTTTCATTACCGGCCTTTTCAACAAAGCAACTTCGGCCCTTTAAACAAAGTGTCTGGATAATTTCTTATTCAATTTTGTTGCAACAAAAAACAAAAGCAACATGAAACAAAACAACTACCAGGGAGCTCTGCAACAACCGATCGGTTCAGGCTTCAATGCCGCTTCAACCGCCAACGATGTTATAAAAGGAATTGATCTGACTGGTAAAATCGCAATTGTAACCGGGGGCAATACCGGTATCGGGCTGGAAACAACCAAAACACTGGCAGCCGCAGGTGCCACCGTGATCGTTCCGGCCAGGGATAGCAATAAAGCCCGGATCAATCTCGCCGGTATTGCTAACATTGAATTGGAAACAATGGACCTGATGGAACCGGCCTCAATTGATGCTTTCGCACAAAAATTTATAGCCTCCGGCCGGCCCCTGCATATCCTGGTCAACAATGCAGGCATCATGTGGGTGCCCCTGAGAAGGGACAGCAGGGGCATAGAATCACAACTGGCCACCAATTACCTCGCACAATTCCAGCTTACTGCAAGATTATGGCCTGCTTTGCTCAAAGCAAACGGGGCAAGGGTGATCAATCTATCCTCGCAAGGTCATCAGTTTGCCCCCTTCAATTTTGATGATCCCAATTTCCTGAACCGGGAATATGAAACCCTTCAGGGCTATGGTCAGTCAAAAACAGCTTCCAATTTATTTTCACTGGAGTTGGACATCCGGGGGCAGGCACAGCATATCAGGGCTTATGCAGTGCATCCGGGTTCCATCGGGGGTACTGAATTAGCAAGAGAAGCACCGGTTGAATTATTTCAGCAAATGGGCTTTTATGATGCCGATGGAAAAATGGTACCAGAAGTAGCTGCTTCATTGAAAACAATACCACAGGGTGCAGCTACAACGATATGGTGTGCCACGAGCCCGCTGCTGAATACAATTGGAGGTTTGTATTGTGAAGATGCTGACATCGCCACACTCGTGGATGAAACGCCGGGATCAATCAATACAGGTGGAGTACGCAGCTATTCACTGGACGAAACCAATGCAAAAAAATTATGGGCCTTAAGCGAGCAGATGACAGGAGTCTCATTCCCTGTTACTCAATACGCTGCCGGGATACAGGGCTCGATAACAACTTTGGTTAACTTTATAGCATACTAAAAATGGATTATACCGCTAAATATATCACCCCCGATATAAAACTTTCCTGTTACGAGGATACATTTTTTAAATCGGATATTTCTTTCGGTCAGCATATGCTGATCTGGTTCATATCCGGCGAAACAAAGATTGTACAGGCCGAGGGAACATATCTGTTCAAAGCCGGTGATATTTTCCTCATCCCCAGGAACCAGCTGGCCACCATCATCAATTATCCCAAAGACGGCCTGCCGCATAAAACAGTGGTGATGCACCTGTCTGAAACAAGACTAAGAAATTTTTATACAGGCATGAACATAAAGCCGGATGCTTCCCTGGCACAAAAGATCCGTCACTATCGCCAACATCCTTTGCTCGAAAGTTGTTTGTCTTCCCTGGTTCCCTATTTTGACATGAAAGACATTCCGGAAAATATCGCTTCACTGAAAATTACAGAAGCCATCAGTATTCTCCGGACGATTGATAACTCCGTCGATAACGTACTGGCTAATTTTGAGGAGCCTGGAAAAATTGACCTTGTTTCCTACATGGAAAAGAACTTTATGTTCAATATGCCCATGGAAAAATTCGGTTACCTTACCGGCAGAAGTCTCACCACCTTCAAAAGAGATTTTAAAAAAGCATTCAACACCACACCGCAACGCTGGCTGACGCAAAAACGGTTAGAACGGGCCCACTACCAGTTTGTCGAAAAGAAAATGAAACCCATTGATGTCTGCTATGAAGTGGGCTTTGAGAACCTGTCTCATTTTTCCTTTGCCTTTAAAAATTTCTTCGGCTACTCCCCCACACAATTACTGGAACAAACCAACCGGTCGTAACGCTTACAACTGGCCTTTACAAAAAAATAGATCCGGCCTGCTGAACAAAGTGTAATTGCAGGCGGCTCTATATTTTCACTTCTAAAAATCAGGGCACATGAAACACCCCGGCAAATTCAGTGCATGCATTCCGGAACCCGGAATTAGTGAAGGATTATTATTTATCCCCGACATATCCGGCTTTACACAACTGGTTCATTCCACCGATGCAATAACCGGGAAAATAATTACAGCGGAACTGCTGACAGCAATCATCACCCGGAATCAATTAAAGCTTGCTATAAGCGAAGTGGAGGGAGATGCAGTTTTGTTTTACCGGTACGGGACACCTCCTTCTTTGCAACAACTGGTACAGCAATTCAAAAAGATGGAAACAGCATTTAATAGAAAACGAAACCAGTTAGAAAAAAGATTTGGTCTTACCATAGCTGTATCCCTGAAAGTAATTGCCCATTACGGTCAAATGACCCAATACCGGGTCGGCCGGTTTACAAAACTATATGGTGAAGTAGTGCTGGAAGCGCATCGCCTGCTGAAAAATGCGCTGCAAAGCGATAGCTATTTGCTGTTGTCTGACTCCTTACACAGTAAAATTGTTATTGCAGATAATAAAATACTTCATAAAGATATCAGCTCCTCCCGGCAATGCGAATCATACAGGTCATTATCACAGTTATGCTATACCTGTTTCAATTTTACGGCAGAGCAAACCTTTAAAAAAGTGGCTTAATGAAACAACACGGTCTTTCCTCCCTCTCCTTTATCCTCAGCCTGGCGAAAGGCAATAGAGAGGGTCGGGCTAAGACAACCCTCAAACTTGCCTCCCATAGGGACGGCCCCAAACATCAAACTTCAAACCGCCTTCCCACTTTCGGTTTTCGATCTCGCTTTTTGTCATTCCACCCTGGAAGAAATCTTACAATCACAGGGTCTCCCCATCTCCCTCTCCATGCAATGGAGAGGGCCGGGTGAGGCAAACCTCAAACTCTCTCTCCCCACTTTCCATTTTCCATTCCCCTTCCTTCTTACTCCATAGCAAAGCCCTACCAAAGGCATGGATACTGTATGAGGAATGTATGAAATCACATTATGTTAAGTACCCTGCCTCACCACTCATCCCCAAAATCCTCAATTCACCACCTTGAGGGATATAACAGGAGAAAAATTCTCACTACATTTGTCCCTCGTCAATTTTACGAATATGAAGATCTGCTAAGGTTCGACCCCATTGTAAATCAGAACCTGAATTTTACGGACACGAGCAACTTTCCTGTTGCAACACTGCTTTCCCTGTCTGTCAGTGGCAGGCAGTCACTTGTATTTTCATTGACCATTTTAATTATTACCAACCATGTCGCAAACGACTACTACCAATAGGTTATCCTATTTCTTTTCCCTCGTCAAACAATCCCTGCGGGGTGATGAACACGATTATACCAAAGGCAGCATCCGCTCTGCCATTGTGTTGCTGGCTATTCCTATGATACTGGAACTAAGCCTGGAATCGGTTTTTGCTGTAGTGGATATGTATTTTGTCAGCCACTTACCCAACAGCAAAAATGCCATTGCCACCGTCGGACTTACTGAATCCGTGATTTCACTGATCTACACGATTGCTATCGGTCTCAGTGTGGCAGCTACCGCCGTGGTGGCCCGGCGCATTGGTGAAAAGAACCCGGATGGCGCAGCCCATGCCGGGGCCCAGGCGATTGTTATTTCTATATTCGTGGCCCTTATTCTGGGTATTGCAGGTGTTATTTTCGCAGCCGATATTTTAAAGATCATGGGAGCTGCCCCTGAAGTGGTGAAAGAAGGAACCATTTTTACCCGCATCATGATGGGAGGTTCATTAGTGATCATTTTATTATTTCTTATCAATGGGATCTTCAGGGGTGCCGGTGATGCCGCCATGGCCATGTGGAGCCTGTGGATTGCCAGTGGTATCAATATCATCTTATGCCCTCTGCTTATTTACGGGTACGGGCCTTTTCCTGAACTGGGGTTAAAGGGTGCCGCTATTGCCACTACCATCGGCCGGGGTGCTGGCGTGGTTTATCAATGTTATCATTTATTCGGAGGTAAGAAAATGATTAAGCTGAAACGGTCACACTTTAGTTGGGACCTGCCAGTGGTGAAAACATTATTCAATGTAGCCTGGCCTGCTACTTTCCAGTTTTTTATTCAAAGCGGAAGCTGGATCGTACTGGCCTGGCTGGTATCGCATACCGGCAGCACCGAAGCAAGTGCCGGGTACCAGGTGGCTATCAGGAATGTGGTATTTTTTATATTGCCTGCCTGGGGATTGAGTAATGCTGCTGCCACCCTCGTAGGACAAAATCTCGGTGCACAACAACCAGAAAGAGCAGAGAAAAGTGTGATGCTGACGGCCCGCTACAATGCCATTTTCATGGCAGGAGTGATGTTGCTGTTCCTGGTATTCGCCTCCCCGATCATCAGCATTTTTACCAAAGAACCTGAAGTGCACCGCTATGGCACCAGTGCCCTGCAGATCATTGGCGCAGGATACATTTTTTATGGTATCGGCATGGTGATGATACAGGCCCTGAATGGTGCCGGTGATACCAAAACACCTACCTGGATCAATATTTTTGGTTTCTGGCTTTTCCAGATACCACTCGCCTGGTTACTGGCCAAAGAATTCGGTATGGGGCCCACCGGTGCTTTTATTGCCATACCGGCGGCAGAAACATTACTGGCATTAGCTGCCTGGTATTTTTTCAAAGCCGGTAAATGGAAACTGGTGAAACTATAATGACACTGTAAATAAGACCGGTCCGCTGATCGGTCTTATTTATTTAATTTAGTTGTATATAATTACCGTATGAGTGATACCATCAGCCAGAACCGGATCCGCCAGGTATTCTTTATCGTCATCCTGCTTTTACTCGGATTGTTATTATTCTTAGAGCTCTATTCTTTTTTACCCGCCGTATTGGGTGCAATGACCTTGTATATCTTAATGCACCGCTGGATGTTCTTTCTAACCGAAAAAAAGAAATGGCGCAAAGGATGGACCGCTGCTTTACTGATGCTGCTTTCATTCATTGTGATCCTGCTCCCTGTTGGCTTGCTGGCCAATATGCTTTCTTCCAAAATCACCTATGCCGTGCAACATTCATCCGAACTGGTGGCAGCTCTCAAAAAACTGGTGATCAGCCTTGAGCAGCAGTTCGATATTACGATCACCAGCGAGGAAAATATCAACAAACTCGGCAATGCCATCACCGAAAGCCTGCCCCGTATCCTGGGTGCTACCTTTAATACAGTGACCACTATCTTCTTCATGTACTTTATTCTTTATTTCATGCTGGTGAACGGCCGGTATATGGAAGACAGGTTATATGAATACATACCTCTTAAAGATGAAAATGTAGATAAGGTCAGCAAAGAAGTCAATACAATGGTGGTATCAAATGCCATCGGCATTCCATTGATCGCTTTTGCACAGGGATTGGTGGGCCTGGTAGGCTATCTTATTATTGGTGTAAAAGAACCTTTCTTCTGGTTTGGTGTCACTTGTATTGCAGCCATGTTGCCGGTGGTGGGTGCTGCATTAGCTTATGTGCCTTTAGCTATCATCTTTTTTGCGGGTGAAGAAACCGGCCGCGGTATTGCCATGTTGATTTTTGGCTTTGGCATCATCGGAACAGTTGATAATGTCCTTCGCTTTACCTTATTGCGCAAACTGGGTGATGTGCATCCTCTGACTACTGTCTTTGGGGTCATCATTGGTCTCAACCTCTTTGGTTTTATTGGTTTAATATTCGGACCCTTGCTTATCTCCTTATTCATATTACTTCTGAAGATCTATTCCAGCGAGTTTATTACCAAACAAAGAGATATCAATAAGATCCTGGAGAACTGAGCATTTCCCTGTAGTCATTTATTTACAAAACGAAGGCCTGTTAGTATTTTTCCCTGTATCATTTGATCGTTATCAGCGAATAATTACGCAAACAACTATAAAACAGTAGTTTATTACTTGTATTTTTTAATAACGGATAATATTTTTATTCCCTGATCCGTTAATGAATCCGAATCTGATACCCTTGAAAAAACTAGTAGTATCCATACCTGTTACCTTTCTGTTCCTGACCTTGTCATCTTTCACAGGTATACAACATGGCAGCAACGTAGCAGTGAATCTTCTACACACTTCCTTCTTATCAACTACTGAAAATACAGCAACGGTATTATACCAGTCACTAGAACTGGAAGTAAAAGGTTTATCCAAAGAAGCATTTGAATACGCCTGGAAAGGGTATCAGAAATTGCTGGAAAATAAACAACTCAGCCATCCCGGTTATCTTACTATATGTGACTTCAGCCAGTCTTCTAAACAAAAAAGATTATACCTTATTGATATAAACAATGAGAAACTGGTCATGAATACCTGGGTGGCGCATGGACGCAACTCAGGATTGGACTATGCCACCCGGTTTTCTAATACACCTGAATCCCTGCAAAGCAGTCTTGGTTTTTATGTAACCAGGCAGACCTATACAGGTGAACATGGTTTATCCTTAAAAGTACAGGGATTAGAGCCCGGCTTTAATGATAAAGCCTTTCAACGGGCCATCGTCATTCATGGTGCTGATTATATCGGTGCGCAGCGAATGAACAACAGTTCATTCATGGGCCGCAGCTATGGCTGCCCTGCCGTTCCCAAAGAAGAAAGCGCAGCATTGATCAATACAATTAAAAACGGCACCTGCCTTTTTATCTATCACCCTTCTAAAAAATACCTGGATAACTCAAAAATATTAAACGACTGATTGGACACAACAACAAGGATGGATGATAACAAAAAGCTCAACTCACCCTATGGTTGGGCTTTTTTGTTTACCATAGTTGGCCAACACTTTCTTCCAGCAGCATATATCCCATCCAGCTCATGATCAGCACAACGATCCAGCCGGTGACCTGCATCCATAACGGATGATGATACATCGTAAATAGTTTTTTCCGGGTAACTGCTGTCAGCATGATGGCCAAAGCAACCGGTAATAGTAAACCGTTCAATGCCCCTGCCGTTACCAGGATATAACCAGGCGCCTGTTTCAGCAGGAGAAAAATAATGGTGGAGATTATAATAAAAAAAGACACCAGCCAGCGCTGATTCTTAGCAAGAACAGGAGAAAATGTTTTCAGGAAAGAAACAGACGTATAAGAAGCCCCGATCACCGAAGTAATAGCAGCCGCCCACATCACGATCCCGAAAAAGCTGTATCCTATTGTTCCGGCCGCATGCTGAAACACAGAAGCAGCAGGGTTTTTTTCACTCAATACTGCTCCGTTCCAAACAACACCCAATGCAGCCAAAAACAATACATATCGCATGATCGAAGTAATGACGATACCGGTTACCGCACTCCTGTTTACTTGTGCAATAGCTGCCACTCCCTTGACATTCGCATCCAGCAAACGATGGGCTCCCGCAAAACTGATATAGCCACCCACCGTTCCCCCTACCAGTGCCAGGATCATTTTGATGTTGATCTTTTCCGGCCAGAATGTATGCACCAGTGCTTTTGTTAGCGGCGGATGAGAAACAAAAGCAACATAGACTGTCAACCCGATCATCGCCATGCCTGCAACCTTAACAAACCAATCAATAGCCTTACCGGCATCTTTTACCCAGAAGATGAATAAGGCAATGCTACAACTGATAACAGCCCCCCATTTTGTATCAAGACCCGTTACCACTTCAAGACCTAAACCGCAGCCGGCTATATTGCCAATATTAAAAGCCAGGCCACCAAAAACAACTAAGAAAGCTAACACATAACCAAGCCCGGGTAGTAATTCATTGGAAAGATCCTGTGCCCTTCTTTCACCCACAGTGATGATACGCCAGATATTTAACTGGGCACCGATATCAAGTAATACAGAGACCAGGATGACAAAACCAAAACTCGTCAGCAACTGGCTGGTGAATAAACTGGTATTATTTAAAAAACCGGGGCCAATGGCAGAAGTGGCCATCAGGAATGCAGCACCCAGGATAGCAGAATTTTTTTTCATTCACTTGCAGTAAGAATCTGGTGAATAGCTTTTACGAACTCAACGGCATATTCACCATCGCCGTGAATACAGATCGTTTCGGCTGTCAATGGAATAACCTTTCCGTTGACGCTTGTAACCGTTCCTTCCTTTACCATTTGTAAAACCTGTGCGGTCATTTTATTGATATCCGTTATCAATGCATTATCCGCCGGCCGGGGAGTAAGAGAACCATCATCCTGGTAGGTACGGTCAGCAAATACTTCACTGGCTGTTTGTAAACCCAGTTTCCTGGCTTCACTGATCGAGTAACTTCCGCTCAGGCCAACAAGCACCAGGTCACTATTATAATTCTTGACGGCCTTTGCAATGATATGTGCTGTTTCAGCATTTTTGGCAGAGAGGTTATACAGGGCTCCGTGAGGTTTTACATGCCGCAGTTGTGTATCAAAAGAGGAAAGTACTTCATCAAGTATGATCAGTTGCTGAATAACCAGTTCATAGACTTCATCCGGAGTTAATTGCATTTCTTTACGGCCAAAATTCATCCTGTCTAAGAAAGAAGGATGCGCCCCAACCGCCACATTATTTGCTATACAATATTCGGCTGTCGCCCACATCGTATCCGTATCACCGGCATGATAGCCGCAGGCAATATTAGCAGATGTAATAAACGGTATGATCGTCTGATCATTACCTATTCCTTCACCCAGGTCACAATTGATATCAATACGCATGCAGTAATTGTTCGAGTTTAAATTGACAGGCATTTTGCAGTTGCAATAAATGTTGTTCCTGTTGCACTAATAAAGCTTCCGCCGTTTCAATATTGGTAACCCGGAAACGGATAGCCTCCCCCGGTTTTAGCTGTGCCAGCCGGGAATGACAGGCCGTGATCACATGTGCCACTCTCGGGTAACCACCGGCGGTCTGGTGATCCGCCATCAATACGATCAGCTGACCATCAGGTAATAATTGCACTGTACCAAAGTTGACCGGCGAGGAAATAATCTCCTCCTGCACCACACTTAACAACGGATCACTTTGTAACCGGTAACCCATCCGGTCAGATTGGGGCGTGATGTAAAAAGGATGTTGCAACAATTTCTCTTTTGAAATATCCGTCAACCTGTCCCATTCATTGCCCGGGAGGATCAAGATGTCTTTTTCCATCCATCCTCTCCAGTTATCATCTGCCTTCCAGGGCAGCACCTGGAATTCTTTCTGGCCGATCAGCGGGCAAAGGTCTTTTGTTGATTTCAGTGCAATCTCATCGTCCTTTTGCAGGGCTCTTCCATGAAATCCGCCAACAGCCGCTTTCAGATGGGTGCTGTAACTATTCAACCATTGCTGGACATCCAATCCTCCATGAACAGCGAGGTAAGCCCTGGCTCCATCTTTTATACCATGAAACTGAAGTATGCTGAACTTACTTAATAAAATGGGTTGGTTTACCGGTACCTCTTCGCCATTTACACTGGCGATAAAATCAGCACCACTGACAGCGATCAGTGCGGGCAGTTCAAAGAAAAAGGCAGCAGCCGGAAAATGTAATTCGATCACTGCTTCCTGCTGATCATTACCAACCAGTATATTGGCTATCCTGGCGGCAAAGGTATCCATGGCTCCGCCCGGGTTGATACCCAGATCCTGCCCGCCATAGCGGCCTGTATCCTGTACAGTATCCAATATACCTGCTTTAATAATTCGCAAATTCATTTTTGGAAATTGAAATGAATTGAACCTGGTCTCCTGCTTTGAAAAAAGCAGGTTCTTCTTTTTTAGCATCAAATAATTTCAATGGCGTTCTGCCAATGATCTGCCAACCACCCGGTGATGCTAAGGGGTAGATGCCGGTTTGTCTTCCGGCAATACCAACACTGCCTGCCACTACATTCACCGGCTGTGGTTTTCTTGCTATTGAAATTTTTTCATCCACCTGGCCCATATAACTAAACCCTGGCAGGAACCCCAGCATATAAACACGATAAGTGGTGGCAGTATGCCGTTGAATAATTTCTTCTACACTTATATTATTAGTTGCTGACAATTCCTTTATATCAGGTGCAAATTCATACGAATAGCACACTGGTATGGTCAGCAGTCTTTCCGTTGCTTCATTGTTGATCACCGGCTGTGCCAGTAGTTGCTCTACCTGGTTCTTCATCCGGTTGTATGCCGTAGTTGCTATTACCTGCTTCTTCAACACTTCCGGCGGATGATAATAAACGGCTAATGAACTATAAGCCGGGACCACTTCAACGACACCAGGTAAATTTGCATTTTTTAATTGTGCAAACCTCGCCATCACTTCTTTGTTGATTGGTTCATCAACAAGATTCCCGTAATCAATTACCAGGGCAGTGTCGCCAATCGGAAAAATACGGTATGCAGGAATTACGTAGTTCATACATTAATGATTTGAAGATACCAACTTAACTTTACTCCCTGATGCCGGGACTGAACAGAAATGATACATTAAACCTTTTATCCAAACTCACCCCCCGCAGGGCCTGGAATGGAGTGAAAGTGCTGAGCAGTTATTATATCAGCAAATGGACTAAAAAACCCGTGCAGTGGGGTTATCCTGTTTCCATTTCCTTTGAGCCGACCACCTCCTGCAACCTGCGCTGCCCGGAATGCCCCAGCGGGTTAAGGGCTTTTACCCGGCCCACCGGCATGCTTAAAAGAGATTTTTTCAGTGAAACAATCGACCAGTTACACAAAGAGTTGTTGTACCTCGTATTTTATTTCCAGGGAGAACCTTACCTGAACCCTGATTTTCTCGATATGGTACAATATGCTTCGCAAAAAAAAATCTATACGGCCACTTCCACCAATGCACATTACCTCACCGATGCCAATGCTAAAAGAACCATTGAAAGCGGGTTGGACCGGTTGATCATTTCCATTGATGGCACCACACAGGATGTGTATGAACAATACCGGGTAGGTGGGCAACTGAAAAAAGTAATTGAAGGCGCAAAAAATATTGTGAAGTGGAAAAAAGAGATGAACAGCAAAAAACCTTTTGTTGTTTTCCAGTTTTTAGTGGTGAAGCCCAATGAGCATCAAATTGAAGATGTAAAAAAACTGGCGGCTGAAGTAGGGGTGGATGATGTGTGGTTCAAAACAGCACAGGTGTACGATTATGAAAAAGACCCGAACCAGCTGATCCCTACCATAGATAAATTCAGCCGCTACCGGAAAACAGCAAGCGGGTATGAGTTCAAGGGTAAGCTGTCTAATCATTGCTGGCGCCTCTGGCACGATCCCGTAATAACCTGGGATGGGCTGGTGGCCCCCTGTTGTTTTGATAAAGATGCACAACACCGCCTGGGTGATTTGAAACAAAAGCCTTTCCGGGAGATCTGGAAAAACGGTGAATACACAAAATTCAGAACAGCCTTATTAAAAGGACGAAAAAACATCGATATATGCGCCAATTGCTCCGAAGGAACGAAAGTATGGAGCAACGATTGATCATTAAATTGTACGCTTATGCAAATGCCATCCTCTGTTTCAACCCGCCTGCAATACCAGCATAAATCATTAGTGGATATTATTGATGGACTTACCGATGAGCAGATCAGGAGACATATTGCAGCCGGTAAATGGTCGATCTTCGAAACGATCGTACATCTCCAGACCTACCAGCATATTTTTATTCAGCGGGTAAAAGATCTTTTAGAAAAAGAGACCCCCTCCTTTGATCGTTATACAGCTGATTCCGACCCCCTGTTCCTCGATAACTGCCATAAATCTTCCCGGGAAGTGATACAGGACCTCTTAACCACCCGAAAAGAAATGGCCGCCGAAATTCTTTCTTTTAAAGAAGCCGATCTTGACAAAAGAGGAATTCATCCTGCTTTTGGAGAAATGAACCTGGTGCAATGGCTGAATTTTTTCCTGCTGCATGAGGCGCATCATCTCTTTGCCATGTTCAAACTGGCAGCAGCACTAAAGAAAGAAACTGGCAACTACTGATCACCAGCTTTTCATCTCATCATAGATCAAGGTATAAAAGGAAGCAAATCCTTCAAAAAAATTCCTGATTGATTCGGTTACTATTCGCATGGTGGAAGGTTTCAGGTTAATGGTTGATGACGCAAAGCTTCTTTTTCCTGCAATACATACCAATACCACAAAGAGGGGATTCGCGGGCCGGATGCTGCCCGGCTTTTGTTAAGGAATGGTGAATTAAACCCCTTTCCTAAAATTAAATTTGGAATAATCAATGTTGCAACATTAACTTTGTGGCTGTATTTATTCAAACACTAAAACTTTATACAATGTCTGATTTAAGAACACAGGTTGACCAGCTCAACCAGATGGTACTGGAAGGAAAGATTCTTGATGCTTTCGAAAAATTTTATGATGATACAGTGGTTATGCAGGATAACGACTACCCAGCCCGTGTGGGAAAGGATGTAAATCGTCAGCATGAAGAGGCTTTTGTAGGCGGCCTTACTGAATTCAGGGGCGCTAAGATCCTCAACACCCTGGTAAGCGATGACCTGGCTGTAACGGAATGGTGGTTCGATTATACGCATAAAGACTATGGCGTTCGAACCTACCGTCAGCTGGCTGTTCAGCGCTGGAAAAACGGGAAGATCGTTGAAGAGAAGTTCTATTATAACAGCTAAGAACGCTGAGTTCTCAGTTCATTCAGAAAGTTTTGGGCCGGGCACGCAGCTTAGCCCGAAACTTTTTATTTTTACCACACACGACGAAGCTTTTAAACGTAAGTATTTTTTTGTATGAATAGCAGTAGCGTCGTTCAAGTAAATTCACTCCATATGGGTATTGATAAGGATATACAGCAGGCCAGATTCAGAAATGTGTACCAGAAAGCCGGCATCAACCTCATTTATACGTTGGGCTGGATGAAGGATAAAACAAAGTGCATTTTTGACGAGGAGGATATTACCTCCCAGCAATTCAATATTCTTCGCATACTGAGGGGCAGCTTTCCCCAGCCCCTGTCCACTTTGCAGATAAGAGAGCGGATGCTGGAGAAAATGAGTGATACCAGCCGCATAGTTGACCGATTAATCGCCAAAGGTCTTGTTAAAAAAGTCACCTGCAAGGCTGACCGTCGTCTCGTGGATGTTATCATTACCGACAAAGGAAAGAAGCTGCTGGAGCGGCTCGATGCCAAACAGGATGAGATCGACAATGTTTTGAGCAACCTCACTGAAAAAGAAGCTACCCTTTTAAGCGACCTCCTGGATAAGATACGTAAGAGTGAATGATGTACTTTTACAGCTTATTGTTCGTCTTACAACAGTAAGTCAGTAATCATTTATCCGAAATTGAAGACATGGTACGTTCTTTTATAGCTTTTTTTCTATCCGTATTTAGTTTTTTTCTTGTACAAGCCCAGCCCAAATATGAGTTCCGCGGCGTCTGGATTGCCACTGTTGATAATATCGACTGGCCCTCCTATGGTAATACCAATACGGAGAGCCAGAAAGCAGAGTTTATCCGTATCCTGGATATGCACCAGCGTAACGGGATGAATGCAGTAGTGGTGCAGGTACGTCCTTCCGGGGATGCTTTTTATCCTTCACCCTATGAACCCTGGAGCCAGTGGCTGACAGGAAGGCAAGGCAAAGCTCCCGCTCCGTATTACGATCCGTTGCAATTTATGATCGAAGAAGCACATAAGCGGGGTATGGAATTTCATGCCTGGTGCAATCCTTACCGGGCTGTCTTTAATATCCGCTCTTCTTCCATTGCCCCTAACCATATCACAAAGATTCACCCGGAATGGTTTCTTACCTATGGTGATAAAAAATATTTTGATCCGGCCAATAAAGCAGCGCAGGACTTCGTGGTCAATGTGATCCGGGATATTGTCAAACGCTATGATGTGGATGCCATTCACATGGATGATTATTTTTACCCCTACCGTATCCCGGGAAAAGAGTTTCCGGATGCTGCTTCTTATGCAAGATCTGGCAGCAAGCTCAATAAAGATGACTGGAGAAGAAGTAATGTGGATTCCATTATCCGAAAGCTAAGTAATGTTATTAAGGAGGAGAATAAATTATGCCGCTTCGGTATTTCCCCTTTCAGTGTTTGGAGAAATAAAGATAAAGACCCAGTGAGAGGAAGCGACAGTCGTGCCGGTCAAACCAACTATGACGACCTGTATGCGGATATTCTGTTATGGCTGGAAAAAGGCTGGATTGATTATGTAACGCCGCAATTGTATCTGGAGATCGGCCATGATAAGATCGCTTATGAAAAACTATTGGACTGGTGGAGCCGCAATAGTTTTGGCAGGCATATCTATATTGGTCATGGATTGTACCGGGTGGAAGAAAGAGCTGCTGCCTGGAGAAATACAAATGAACTGCCTAACCAGATAAAGCTGTTGCGCCGCTACCCGAATGTGCAGGGTAGCGTTTATTTCAGCAGCCGTTCTTTTAACCGTAACCCGAATGGCTGGAACGACAGTTTGCAGAACAATTATTATAAATACCCGGCCTTGCTACCTCCCATGCGCTGGATCGATAATGAAAAGCCCTGGGCTCCGCTTGTTGAAAAAAAGATTACCCAAAATGTCATTGAATTCAATGTGAAACCGGATCCCCGCAACCTGGTTGCTATCAAATATTATGTTGTTTATAAATATGCGGTTGATTCGCATACCGAAACCTTTGGCAATATCCCTCAATATATGAACCGGGTAATCACAAAGCCGGAAGGTTTCAGCTTTACTGATACGCTTGCACCCAGCCAGTTCTCCTACCGGTATGTAATCACCGCAGTTGGTAAGAATAATAACGAAAGTGAAATGAGTGAGATTACCATCGTCGTACAGCCGGATGGCAAATGGCAGTTTTATAAACCCTGATCCTGTTCCGCTCCTTTTTTTACCTTTGCAAAGCAATACCCAGTTGCTTATTTTTCATCTTTAATTATAATAATATGCCCGGCTACGAACTCTGGAGTGATAAAGAAAGAAAAGAAGTAAATGACGTACTGGAAACAGGTATCCTGATGCGCTATGGTTTTGACGGACCCCGGAAAGGTATCTGGAAATCCAAAGAACTGGAAGCCGCCATCAGTGAGACATTCGGCTGCAAATATGCTCAACTTACCTCCAGCGGGACTTCTGCTTTGACCACAGCCATGAGTGCCCTCGGCATCGGTTATGGAGATGAAGTAATCACCCCCTCATTCACTTTCGTAGCAAGCTTTGAAGCTGTTCTGAGTGTTGGGGCTATTCCCGTATTGGTGGACGTAGATGATACGCTGACATTGAACCACGATGCTGTCCGGAAAGCCATTACCTCTAAAACAAAAGCGATCATGCCCGTGCATATGTGTGGCAGCATGGCCGACCTGGATGCTTTACTGGGCATTTGCAAAGAACATAACCTGATCCTTCTCGAAGATGCCTGCCAGAGTATTGGTGGCACCTACAAAGGAAAACACCTGGGCACTATCGGGCACGCCGGTACCTTCAGTTTTGATTTTGTAAAGACAATGACCTGTGCAGAAGGTGGTGTGGTGATGACCAATAGCGAAGATGTATATATAAAATCGGATGGCTATACCGATCATGGGCATGATCATAAAGGCGCTGATCGTGGAGCCGACCTGCATCCCTTTATTGGCTATAATTACCGCATTTCCGAATTACATGCAGCAGTTGGTTTGGCACAAATAAAAAGACTGCCTGAATTTTTAGCGCTGCAAAAAAAGAATCATACCCAACTGATCAATATACTTAAACAGGTTCCTGAAATAAGTTTCCGCCGCATCCCTGATCCTGCTGGTGACAGTTGCAGTTTTATCAGTTGGTTCCTGCCCACCGAAGAAATTACAAAAGCAGTGGTAGCGGAATTAAAAGCACAGGGCATACTCGCAGGTAATTTTTACTGGTTTGATAATAACTGGCATTATATCCGTAAATGGGATCACCTGAAAAATTCTATAACACTAAATGCCCTGCATCCTGAAATGAAAGCCAAAGTAATGGAGCAGGCGAATAAGGATTTCGCAGCAAGTGATGCTATACTCAGCCGTTGTATTTCCACTTCCATCAGCTTACTATGGACCGAGGAGCAGATCAATGAAAAGGGGCAAAAGATCGTTGCGGCTGTAAAGAAAGTACTCAGCGCTGCTACTGTTAGCTTATAATAAACTGAATTATGGACCCGAAACAGCATATCATTGAACAAACAAAGAAATGGGTTCGGGATGTGGTGATTGGTTGCAACTTCTGCCCCTTTGCTTCCAAAGTTGTTAAGGAAAACCGGCTGCATTATACTGTTGAAACTTCAGCTGACCTCGCCGTTTGCCTGGAAACTTTACTCAATGAATGTATCCGGCTGGATAGGGCGGAGACCATTGAGACCACACTGATCATTTTCCCAGGCAGCTTTGGATTATTTGAAGATTACCTGGACCTGGTGGAGCTTGGCGATAAACTATTAGTACAAAATGGGTACGAAGGTATTTACCAGTTGGCCAGCTTCCATCCGCTCTACCGTTTTGCTGATGCCCCCGGTGATGATCCCGCCAATTATACCAATCGCTCTGTTTATCCCATGCTGCACCTGTTAAGAGAAGAAAGTATTGAGGACGCCATCGCTAATTTTCCTGATCCTGACAGCATTCCCGAACGCAATATCAATTTTGCCCGTCAAAAAGGTTTAGCTGCCATGAAATTACTGCGTGATAATTGCCTGTAAATTTCATTTTCTAACGGACCATTAATACTGCCCTTGCTGCATAAGATTTATCTTTATCGCATGAGGGCCACTAAACTTTTCAAGGAGTTCTTTAACAGTGAAAAAAGCTCAGGGATCATCCTGATCTTATCCACTGTTGTAAGTCTTTGCCTGGCCAATATTTTCCTCGGTCAGTCTTATATCGATTTCTGGCATCAAAAAGCCGGTTTTTCTATCGGCAATTTTGAATTGAACCTGAGTATCGAACATTGGATCAATGATGGCCTGATGACGATCTTTTTCCTGATGGTCGGGCTGGAAATAGAAAGAGAGTTATATGCCGGTGAGTTGTCCAATATAAAAAATGCTTCACTGCCTGTTGTTGCTGCCATTGGTGGTATGGCCATTCCTGCATTATTTCATTTTCTGTTGAATGCAGGCACTACCACCCAAAGTGGTTTTGGTATCCCGATGGCCACTGATATTGCTTTCGCATTGGGTGTATTATCATTAGCGGGCAAACGGGTACCGCTGGCCTTAAAGATATTTCTGACAGCCTTGGCCATCATTGATGACCTGGGTGCCATCCTCATCATTGCTATTTTCTACACCAATGACCTGCAAACTACTTACCTCTTTATTGCCTTAGGTGTATTCGGGATATTACTCCTGTTAAATCGTCTTCGTGTTTATCAATTGGCATGGTATCTCTTTGGAGGAATAGTAATGTGGTATTGTATGCTGCAGTCAGGTGTCCATGCCACCATATCCGGGGTATTACTGGCGTTTGCAATTCCTTTTGGAGACGGAAAGGAAAATTCTATTTCCTACAAACTCCAGTCTTTCCTGCATTACCCGGTTGCATTTATCATTGTGCCCTTATTTGCGTTCGCTAATACCGGTATTATCATCAGCGGAAGTCTCCAAGAGATATTGATCAATCATAACAGCCTTGGTATTATGGCTGGCCTGGTACTGGGAAAACCTGTCGGTATATTGTTATTATGCTTCCTGGCTGTTCAACTCCGGGTGGGAAAGTTACCTGATGGCGTCAACTGGTTGCAACTGGCCGGTGCCGGTGTATTAGCGGGGATCGGGTTCACCATGTCTATCTTTATTACCCTGTTAGCTTTTAACGATCCTGCAATTATCCAGCATTCAAAAATTGCTATATTGGTTTCTTCATTAATTGCAGGGGTGGCCGGATTTATTCTAATTAAAAGAGCAACGGCATCCTCACAGGTTGCGCAAGAACATACAGAAGAATAATATCTATTGTGGTTTTAAAGCATTCGGTTTTTGTTCCAGGTAATTGACATAGTCCAAAGAACCCAAACGGAAACGGAAAGGAACAGAAGTCAGCTTTTCCAGTTTCAACTCTTTCTGGCAAAAGAACCCCAGGTTATTACTATAAAAAGATGCTGGAACCGGATTCAATAAAAAATATCCTTCTGCTTTTTTGGAAACACTATCTTTTTGAAGCCTTCGCAAATACTCCTTTTGCATAGCAGGACGTATCCAGCAGCTAGGCGCTAGTTCAGGGCAAAATTTAGTAAGTCTGTTTTTTTCCAGGGAATCAGGAAGCGTTGTTCCCTGGCCGGAAATATTTCCCCAAAACCCAAAAACAAACACAACAAGAAAATAACAAATCCGTTGCCGCATCCTTATTTCATTTGTACGTAATTTACGGCCTGATTTTTGATAATTGGCCGGATTTTTGAAAAATAGCGGCCAGCCACAAAACAACCTGAGAGGATATGGCCTTAAGCCAGAGTTTACAACAAAAAATGCTGCAGAAGCTGTCACCACAGCAGATTCAACTGATGAAGCTGCTGCAGGTGCCTACGGCTAATCTCGAAACCCGCATCAAAGAGGAATTGGAAGAAAACCCGGCCCTGGAGCTGGATGATGAAAGCCATGATGAAAATGCAGATGAGCTGAAAGATGAGTTTTCAGAGACAGGAGAAGAGGATTATGACGAAAAAGATGGCAGCGAAGATGAGTATGATAATATTGATGTCAGCGAGTATGTGTCGGAGGGTGATGATGATGTGGCGGATTACAAACTCCGGGATGAAAATTATCCCGAGGAAGATGATAACAAGCAACTTCCATTTAAAACGGAAACCAGTTTTTATGAATTGCTGCAGGATCAGCTGGGCTTGCTGAAGCTGGATGAAAAGGAACAAAAGATCGCCGAACAAATTGTCGGCAGTATCGATGAAGATGGATACCTGCGGAGGGAGACGACAGCAATTGTGGATGACCTGGCTTTTCGCCAGAATATCAGTGCCACCGAGGATGAAGTGGAAGTAATCATCAAAATGATCCAGCGTTTTGATCCTCCTGGCGTAGCAGCCCGGGACCTGCAGGAATGCCTGCTCCTGCAATTACAACGCTTAAAAGATGAGGGTAAGCCAGTAGATACGGCCATCAAAGCAATATCCCGCTACTTCGATGAATTTACCAAAAAGCATTACGAGAAAATTCAACGGGGACTTGGCCTGGATGAAGACCAGTTGAAAGAAGTAATGCAACAGATCATCCGGCTGAATCCAAAACCAGGCGGCAATACGGGTGAGATCAATAAAGCAGAGAGCTATGTGGTACCCGATTTCTTTATCTTCAACAATGCCGGTAAACTGGAGCTGACACTTAACAGCCGGAATGCTCCAGAGCTCCGTATCAGTGAAGGCTACCGGGATATGCTGAAAGAATATGACCGGGGCGCCAAGAAAGATAAACGACAAAAGGAAGCTGTTCTTTTCATCAAACAAAAGATCGATGCCGCCAAATGGTTCATTGATGCCATTAAACAACGGCAACACACGTTGTTGAGTACGATGAATGCGATCATGGAGCACCAGTATGAATTCTTTCTCACCGGTGATGAAACCAATCTCCGCCCGATGATCTTAAAAGATATTGCTGAAAAGACCAATCTTGATATTTCTACTGTAAGCCGGGTAGCCAACAGTAAGTTTGTGCAAACCGAATTCGGAACCTACCGTCTTAAATTCTTCTTCAGTGAATCCTTGACTACTGATAGTGGGGAAGAAGTATCCACCCGGGAAGTAAAAAAGATCCTCAGCGACCTGATTGAAGGGGAAAGCAAGAAAAGACCATTGAGCGATGAACGCCTGACAGAACTCCTGCAGGAGAAAGGCTATAATATTGCCCGCCGCACCGTGGCTAAATACAGGGAACAATTGAATATTCCTGTGGCCAGGCTGCGTAAAGAACTTTAACAAGTATTAATCAGCTCCCTCTCTTTTAGTTTCTCAAATACCGCTCAGAGGGTATTGCTGTTATTCCATTTTTTTTGTTCCTATGCACTATAAAACATTGCAGCAAATTAGTATTTTACGCAGCTAAATATTCCCCCTCCTTTTTCTATGGTATTCGCAAGCCTGGTTTTTCTCTTCCTTTTCCTGCCGCTTTGCCTTCTGTTGTATTACAGCAGCAAAAATCCCAAATGGCGAAACTGGGTGCTTATCGTTTTTTCGCTGGCCTTTTATGGATGGGGGGAGCCCAGGTGGATCTTTTTGCTGATCCTTTCGTCCTTTATCGACTGGGGCAATTCTATTTTTATTGATAAACACCGGGGTACCAAATGGGCAAAGATCGGGGTGACATTTACCGTGTGTTTTAACCTGGCTTTGCTGGCCCTTTTTAAATATGATCAATTTTTGGTGGACCAGCTGAATGCTGTTTTGGGAACTTCTTTTACTGCCACAGGATATGCACTGCCGCTGGGTATTTCTTTCTATACCTTTCATACCATTTCGTACGTAGTGGATGTGTATCGCGGAGATATAAAGGCGCAACGGAATTTTCCTGATTTTCTAATGTATGTATCCCTCTTCTCCTCTTTAGTAGCCGGGCCGATTATCCGGTATGCCCATGTAGAAAAAGAAATTTATGGAAGAAAAGAGAATCTTACTGATTTTAGTTTAGGTGTATCCCGTTTTTGTATCGGCCTGTTTAAAAAAGTGGTCATTGCCAATGTGGCGGCGGAACTGGTACGAAAATACATGGGTGATAACCAGCACCCGTTAAGCATGTCAGAACTGACTAATCTTTCCAGTCTTGAAGCTTGGGTGGGTCTTGTCATGTTTGCGATCCAGATCTATTTTGATTTCTCCGGTTATTCAGATATGGCCATCGGGCTGGGCAGGATGTTTGGATTTCATTTCCGGGAGAATTTTGATTATCCCTATATCTCCAGGTCAATTGGTGAATTCTGGCGGCGCTGGCATATATCGCTGGGAAGTATTTTCAGGGACTATGTATATATACCATTAGGTGGTAATAAAAAAAGAGTTTACCTCAATTTATTTATCGTTTGGTTTCTTACCGGTATGTGGCATGGGCCCAGCTGGAATTTTATCTTCTGGGGTTTATATTTCTTTCTGTTCATTTCACTGGAAAGGGCTTTTCTGTTAAAAGCATTGGAAAAATTACCGGCATTCTTTTCGCATGTGTATGCGCTGGCGGTTATTATTCCTGGCTGGGTGATCTTTTATTTTACAGATACCAGCATACTGATCGCCTATGTAGAAAAATTATTTTCCTTCAGGGCGGGGCCTCATGGTAATATGGATGTGATGAATACACTTACAGAGCACCTGTTCTGGTTATTATTGACGATCATTCTTTGCATGCCGGTCTACCACATTGTAAAAAACTGGGTGGAGAAAAAAGCAAGACGCATCACCTGGTATAATACTGCGGCCATTGGCTTTAATATCGTATTGTTATTCGTTTGCGTGGCCCAGCTGGTAGGCAAAAGTTATAACCCGTTTATCTATTTCAGGTTTTGAGCAATAAACACTATTGAAGTACAGATATGAGCGAAGTTGTTAATAAAAAGATTCACCTGGTCAATGTTATCCTTTTCTGCACCATGTTAGTGCTGGGCGGGGTTGCTTTATTGGCCATGGAAAAAGGAACAGTATCTGAAATGGAAAACCGTAAACTGGCCAGCTTCCCTGTTTATTCAGACAGTGCCTTGTGGAGTGGTGATTATTTCCGGAAAATTGATGAATACTATTCGGATAATTTTCCTCTCCGGGATAAATGGATCAGTTTTTCCGGCTCTTTCAGGAATATTTTTGGATATGAATCCAGTGACATCACCATTTATAATCCCGCCAATGATGCGGAAGCCAACGAGAACCTGACGGATACAACAAAAAAAGTAAATAACGGCCCTCTGCCTGATGATGGTGCCACCGGGGAAGTAAAGAAAAGGGTTTTTGTTTTCAAGAACCGTGCTTTTGAAATGTTTGGTGGTGGCGAAGCAATGGGTAAATCGTATGCAAATGTGATCAACTCGTACAACCGGTTAAATTTACCAGGCCTGCAGGTATATAATTTAATAATACCCGTAGCACTGGAATTTGAACTCACCGAAAAGTATAAAAACTTACAAAAGCCGAATCGCCCTGCTATTGAAAATATATACAATCATCTTGATTCAACTATCAAGAAAGTATGGGCTATTGATGAAATAAGGAACCACCGGGAAGAGTATATTTATTTCAATACCGATCATCACTGGACCAGCCTGGGTGCCTATTATGCTTATCGTGCCTTTTGTGAAACAGCCGGCATGACCGCTGTTTCGCTGGATACGGTCCCTTCCAAAGTCAAACAAACATTCCTCGGGTCGCTTTACCGGTTAACAAGAGATCCGAAACTGAAAAGCAATCCTGATTCGGTCCGGTATTATAAATTCAGGGATTCAGTAAATTTTTACATTGGCAGTACGGCTAAACTGGGCGTATGGAGCAAATCAAAAATGTATGGTGAGGGTGCCAGCGGGTCCAATAGCTATTCCGTTTTCCTACAGGGAGATCTACCGGTGGTGAAAATGGAGACCCAGCATAAGAATGGCAGAAAGATCCTGATGGTAAAAGAATCCTATGGAAATGCGTTCGCTCCTTTCCTCATTAATAATTTTGAAAAAGTAATAGTAGTCGACCAGCGGTATTATACCGGCAACCTGGTGGAGTTATTAAAATATGAAGGCATCACCGACCTGTTATTTATCAATAATATTTTTGCAGCGCATACCCCTTTTCATATTGATAAGATCAAAGGGTTAAAAAAGTAAATCAGAGTTCAAGATTCTTTCTTACCCAGGCCACCTTAGGTCTCAGTTCATTATTGTATTTATCACCGGTGGCATATTTTACATACTTCAGGAAGTCATAATAAGTCCCTTTGGGATGTTTAGCCCGCCATTTAGGATACCGCTTATCCTGCCATTTTTTATAATAAGCGATACAGGCTGAGTCAGAGGTGAATTTCATGCATTTATTCCCCTTGATATAAAATCCGAACAGGTTATGATAACGCAGGCAGCAATTCTTACAACTAAGCCAGCCTGTCTCCTGGATGCTTTGGGCAATCACAAAATCAGCTTCCTGGATCCCTGCGGCTTTAATGGCATTGTACAGGGCCTGAATTTTGGGTTTATTGGATTTTTGAGAAAACCCTTCCTGGAGGCACAGCAACAGAAGAACAGCCAGTAATAGTTTCTTCATGTAGTTCATTTTTGATAAGCAATAAGTTGGTTCTTTTTCAAGGAAAGGATTTAAGTCCGCTAAATATACAAAAACCGCACCCTTTTTAGAGATTCCGTTACTTTGCAGAAATCAACAAACAGATATGAGCACAAGGTTAGTCGTAGATGGTCAAAACCAGTTGCTGGAAACAAGGGAACCCGGTTTTCCTGAACAACCGGTGCCTGTGCGTATAGTTGCAACTGTCGTTTCTTATATTTTTCATCCCTTATTCATACCTGTATATATTGCCTGGTTCCTGGTAACTATTCAACCGCATCTTTTTGCAAGCTTCACCACTGCAGAAAAGATGATTACTGTTTTTCGTTTCTTTATCATGTACAGTTTTTTCCCCCTGGTTACAATACTATTGGCAAAAGCATTAGGTTTTCTGCAAAGCATTTACCTGAAAACACAGAAGGAAAGGGTCATCCCTTATATAGCATGTGGTATTTATTATTGGTGGATGTGGAATGTGTTACGTAACCAGCCTGAATTTTCCAGGGAAATTGTAATGCTTTCCATGGCAATCTGGATCGCTGCCAGTCTTGGGTTATTAGCTAATATCACCATGAAAGTAAGTATGCATGCAATTTCTATGGGAGTAATGGTCACCTTTATCATGCTGCTGGGTTTGTCGCATCCGGATGGATACGGTATTTATATTTCTATTGCTCTCCTTTTGACCGGGCTGGTTTGCACAGCCCGTTTTATCGTTTCCGATCACTCACAAAAAGAGGTTTATACCGGTTTACTGGTTGGAATAGTATCTCAACTGACCGCCAATTGGGTTTCCTGAGAAAAAAATCCAAAAAATATTAGTTTTTATTTGCTAAATGATTTAGTTTCGTTCTCCCGTCAAAATTTTGGGGCGGGCCACCTGTAAAACCTAATTTTGGCAATGGCTAAATCAGAAAAAACTACCGATATGTCAACGAACAATGAAAAAATGAAAGCGTTAAAGCTTACCATGGACAAGATCGAAAAGGATTTTGGTAAAGGAAGTGTGATGTTGATGAATGAAAAATCCGGCGATGTACAGGAAGTCATTTCAACCGGCTCTATTGGCCTTGATGTGGCCCTTGGTATTGGCGGCCTGCCAAAAGGAAGGGTCATTGAAATCTACGGGCCTGAATCTTCGGGTAAAACAACTGTGGCCACCCATGTTATTGCAGAAGCACAGAAAAAAGGGGGTATGTGTGCAATCATTGATGCGGAACATGCTTTCGACAGCAGCTATGCGCAGAAACTTGGTGTTGATGTTGACAATCTTTTAATATCACAACCTGATTATGGTGAACAGGCACTGGAAATTGCAGACCGCCTGATCCTCTCCGGCGCACTGGATGTGGTGGTGATCGACTCCGTGGCTGCCCTTGTTCCTAAAGGTGAACTGGAAGGTGAAATGGGAGACAGCAAAATGGGGTTGCATGCCAGGTTGATGAGCCAGGCTTTACGAAAACTTACTGCAACTATTGCTAAAACAAATACGATCTGCATATTTATTAACCAGCTGAGAGAAAAGATCGGTGTTATGTTTGGTAACCCTGAAGTAACCACAGGTGGTAATGCACTGAAATTCTATGCCTCTGTCCGGTTAGATATTCGTCGCTCCACACAGATCAAAGATGGTGATGAAGCAGTTGGTAACCGGGTAAAAGTGAAAGTGGTTAAAAATAAAGTGGCCCCGCCTTTCAGGGCTGCCGAGTTCGATATCATTTTCGGGGAAGGTATTTCCAAGAATGGGGAGATCATTGATATGGGGACAGAATTGGGAATCGTTCAAAAAAGCGGAAGCTGGTACAGCTATAATAATGATAAACTGGGCCAGGGCCGTGATGCCGTGAAGCAACTACTGGTGGATAATCCCGAGCTGGCTAAAGAAATTGAAGGTAAGATCAGGGAAAAGATCAAAGAAATGCAAACCGCATAATAATCGTTTTATTTGTTGCTTTACAATGGGTTAGTAAGTAACAACGTCCCGCCTTAGGCGGGACGTTTCATTTTCTTCACAAATATTTCACTTTAAAACATTAAATCAATGTTTAAACATTGTATATTTGTGTTGTGTTTTGAACTAACTAAATAAATATTCGTTTTACCACATCTCATTATGTCAACACAAATAAACAAAAAGAGCCCCTGGCTAAAAAGAATATTACTGGGAGGCTTGGTTATCATATTGGCAGGAGCAGGTATTTATTGGTATATCGCTACTGATACGTTCTCCGATACAAAAGACAGGAAATCTGCCTTTACCGTAGACGCAATTGATTTCATCCGTGAATTTCAGCAAAATGATAGTCTTGCCAACTTAAAATATCGTGAAAAAATTATAACTGTTAATGGTACGGTTTCTGATTTAGAATCACCCGACACCGCAACTGTTAACGTGAAATTGATTGATACCGCTTCCGGCAACTTTGCCATTTTTGCTTTCCAGGATCAACACGTCGCAGAAGCCAAAAGTCTTAAGATCGGCGAAAAAGTATCCATTAAAGGGAGTTGCAGCGGGGGAAGCCTTGACGGAATCCTTGAAGTAATAAAAATTGATTTTAAAAGAAGTGCTCTAAACAAATAAAAAAGTAAATCATCACTCCAAAAAATAACCAAATGAAAAAAACAATTCTTTTTCTTTCTTTCGTGGCCCTGACCGGCGGTTTGTTCGCTCAGAAAAAAACAACTACCTCTGCAATTGTAAATTTTGATGCCAGTACTGCCATTGATGCATTACCGAAAGCTGAAAATAAGACAGTAACAGCTGCAGTGGATACTAAAACAGGAACCGTTGCTTTTGAAGCTACAGTTAAAAACTTTGCGTTTTCCAACCCAATGATACAAGACCATTTTAATGGTGACAAATGGTTAAACTCTGATGCCTTCCCAAAATTCACTTTCAAAGGGAAGATCGCTGATCTTTCCAAAGTAAATTTTTCCAAAGATGGCTCTTATACAGTGCTGGTTAACGGAGACCTTACTGTGAGAGATGTAACAAAACCAGTTAGTACGGAAGCCACTATCGTGGTAACCGGCGGCACATTAAGTACAACAGCAGCCTTCTCTATTAAGCTGGCAGATTACGGGATCACAGGTGTTCCTATTGATGCAGGTAAGGTTGCTAAAGAGCCTAAGATCACTGTATCAGCTGAATTGAAGTAATAGTTTAGTTTCTTTAATAAAATAAAGAGCCTTACATGCATGTAAGGCTTTTTTATTTTGTTATAACTTCGGATTATGAGTACAAGAAAATTAGAAAGCCGGAAAAAAATTGCCTTAGTAGCCCATGATCATAAGAAGGCTGATCTTATTGATTGGGCAATCTATAATAAAAAAGTACTGAGCAAGCACCGGTTGTTTGCCACTGGTACTACGGGTATATTATTGGAGACAGCACTCGATCAGTCGGTAACAAAATTCCTGAGCGGCCCGCTGGGAGGTGACCAGCAGATAGGTGCCCAGATCGCCGAAGGGAAAATTGATGTACTTATTTTTTTCTGGGACCCTATGGAAGCCCAACCGCATGATCCGGATGTGAAAGCATTATTACGCCTTGCCGCTACCTATAATATACCCGTTGCCTGTAACAGGGCAACGGCAGATTTTATGTTTACATCCCCACTGATGCATGAAGATTATGATGCGATACTTCCGGACTATTCTGCCTATTCAAACAGGAGATTGAAAAAATAATTTACTCCCCAAGGATTTTTTCGATATGAACTAATTTACCAGTGACATCAAACCCCTCTATTATTACCTTTACTTTCTTACTGACATCATTGTTGTAAAACCTGATATTTACTTTTTGAGTATCTGAATCCGTGTAGACGTCAGGACTCCAGTAAAGTGTTCTTCGCCGGTCAGATATTTGTAAATTATTCTCCTTGATGGAATAATCAGGATTATAAAATTCTTTTACAATGGAATATCCATTACTCGTAAAATAATCAAGCTTATCCGTTTGCTGGCCATTATCTTTTTTCTTTGTATAAACAGCAATAGCTCCTCCGGGTGAGCCACTACCGACACCGACAAAACCTGCCTCATAATATTTTACCAGTGCAATTTCATCAACCCGTAATGATCGCAGTTGACTTGCATCAGCTGGTGCTTCATCAATGAAAACCCCAACTGCCCATTTTTGACCTGTTCCAAGACTGAAGTTCTTCCTGCTTACAAACCTGTTTCCCTGTAATTCAACATGCGTAATACTATTCCGGATCCAATCCATAACATTTAAAGATTTGTCGTTCGCCGGAAGGTTGATATTATCGAGATTCACTTTACCCGAAGCTCTGAAAACGCCGGTTGTGTATTTTTCATTTACCACATCAAAAGGTTTCTTCGCTGTTTTAGACTCAACAGTAACATTGGTAAGTTCCTTTATTTTTTCCCTGTTTTTCATCCACTCATACTGCTCTTTTACTACTTTCCTCAAATTATCCGGATAAAAATGAAGATGCACTGTATCATCGGGTAAGGAAATCTCCCGGCTGATCGGGTCTATATGAATTTTTACTGGCTTTTGTTTCCCTTGCAGATTTGAATACACATAAAAGAAATTGGCTTTGCCATTAAAAACCACCGAATCAATCACAAACCTGCCATCCTGTTCAACTGGTATCTCGTAACTCTGGGAAGTAGAGTCCTCGTTTTCCTGGTAGATACTCAATTTTCCCCCGGAAACATGTAGCTTATCCTGTTCGTCGTTCACAAACCCTGCAACTGATAACAAATAAGGTTCGTTTATTTTCTTAATTTTCGGATTTCCTGCCAGTAATTCTTTCCAGTTGAATCGCACCCAACCATGTGTCAGCATCAGGTTATCCATAGCAAGAGCTGCTGTATCTCCGGGTTTTTCAAAATACCAGGCGGGATTATGAATATAGCCTTTCAAATCGCCGGACAATAGAAACGCTGACCAGATATTTTCCTTGTCTTCACTGCCACCAGAAAATATATCAGTGACCGCTACTGAAAGACTTCGTTGAATAGAGACAGGGAAATTAATATCAAATGAATTCATTGCCCTTTTAGCAGTGTCATACTTTTCGGTATTGATATTGCCCGAAGAGATATACTCCCTGTTATTAACAAAAGAAAGACGTTCAGCTAAAGGAAGTCCTTCTTTATTGAATACAGTAAAATGAAGTATCCCGGAAGGCAGGCTATCTGTTAAAAGATGTCCCTTTACTGACATGTAATTATCAAAAGTAATTTCAGTTTCATTAACAACCTGGTTATTCATTACACCGACTAATATAATGTTCTCAAATGCTAGTTTATCTTTTGTACTTCTTGATAACGTAAAAGCTATACCACCCGGTTCGTCCTGGATTTTTAAATTGATCCCCGAACTTATCACCTCTGGTAAGTTAAAGGAATGAATATTCCCATTGTAATCTACTTCTGCCTTATATTTTTTGGAAAACTGTGGCTTGAACTGAACCCGGCCAATACCATCATGATATGATTTAAAAGAAGCTATTGTGGTTCCTTCTTCATTCCGGATCACCCCGTTAACTTCAACAGGATTACCGCCGGTATCAGTTGCCTTAAAGGCGACAACAGTCAGCAAACCATCAACAAGATTACCACTTTCGGGGAAGAACTGTAGTTTAATATCTTGCGGAGAAGGAGTGATTTTTCCTCCAACAGATGGATTATAGATGTAAATATTCTTCCGGTATATAAAATCAGTCCCGTAGGTAAGCATACCCGCAGTAGTTGCAATAAAATAGTAGTTCCCCTGGGATAATGAGTCAGGTAAATCTATATTTCCTTTTGATGTTGCTCCGGTTACAGGATATTTTTTTTCCGCAATCGTATGTCCTTTATCATCGGTCAACCGGATATATAAATTTGAACTTATTCCACTTGGCAAACCATTACTTGAAAAATAAGCCTTAAACCAAATGGTTTCCCCGGCGATATAACTTTCCTTATCATAGTGAATAAATATCTTTTCGGCAGGAAACTGTGCAGCTAATACAGCAAGCATTGAATCTCTTTTTTGAGTGAATCCTTTCAGGCCGGTACTAACTAAAAGCAACAACAAAAAAAATTGCCTGGTATTTCTCATGTCTGACTGTTTATTGTAAATATAAAATGTTATCCGGGCAAGTTACTGTATCAAAATGATGACCGGTATGAGTTTAGTTGCCCCTGCCTGGCCAGGTTTTCCGTTCCTCTTTGACTAAATAACCTGCATTCGCATTAACTTTGGATGATGTCTTTTAAACTCCATGCTCCGTTTCCCCCGGCCGGCGACCAGCCAGGTGCTATTCAGCAGCTGACAGAAGGTCTGATACAAGGCGAAAGATACCAAACACTGCTGGGTGTAACAGGTAGTGGTAAGACGTTTACGATTGCCAATGTGATTCAGAATACACAACGACCCACATTAATCCTGACACATAACAAGACCCTGGTAGCGCAGCTTTATGGTGAGTTCCGGCAGTTCTTTCCTGAAAACGCAGTTGAATATTTTGTCTCCTACTATGATTATTACCAGCCAGAAGCCTATATGCCTGTTAGTGATGTGTATATTGAAAAAGATCTCAGTATTAATGACGAACTGGATAAATTAAGGTTAAGGGCCACTTCCAGTTTACTGAGCGGCCGCAGGGATATCATTGTAGTTGCCTCTGTTAGCTGTATATATGGTATGGGGAACCCTACCGATTATGAGAATGGGATCATTCGCATTCATAAAGGGCAGCAAATCTCAAGACAGGGCTTTCTGCACTCATTGGTCAACTCACTTTATAACCGGACAACACTGGATTTTAACCGGGGCACCTTCCGGGTAAAAGGCGATACCGTTGATATCAACCTTCCTTATGTTGATTATGGTTACAGAATTACCTTCTTTGGAGATGAGATCGAAGAAATTGAAAGCATAGAAGTGATTACCGGGAAAAGGATCGGGAAAATGGAGAACGCTGCAATCTTCCCTGCCAACCTGTATGTAGCCCCAAAGGACATTATGCAGCAGGTGATTTATGAAATACAGGATGAAATGACAGCCCAGGTCGAATATTTTAAGAACACCGGGAAATTCATCGAAGCTCAGCGGCTGAAAGAAAGAGTGGAATATGATCTTGAAATGATCAAAGAGCTTGGTTATTGCAGTGGTATTGAAAATTACTCCCGTTTTTTTGACCGCAGAAGACCCGGTACCCGGCCATTCTGTTTGCTGGATTACTTTCCTAAAGATTTTCTGATGGTTATTGATGAAAGTCATCAAACCATTCCGCAGGTAAGTGGCATGTATGGTGGTGATAGGAGCCGCAAACTGATATTGGTTGACTATGGCTTCCGCTTACCCTCTGCTTTAGATAACCGTCCACTGAATTTTCATGAATTTGATTCTTTATTAAACCAGACCATTTTTGTTTCTGCCACCCCGGATGATTTTGAATTAGAAAAAACCGGCGGAGTGGTGGTGGAGCAGGTAGTCCGCCCTACGGGACTGCTTGATCCTCCCATTCAGATCCGGCCCAGCGTAAACCAAATCGATGATTTGCTGGATGAGATTGATAAAACAGTGAAGAAAGGTGACAGGGTGCTGGTAACTACATTGACAAAGAGGATGGCTGAGGAAATGGACAAATACCTTCACCGTATAAATATTAAGTCCAAGTATATCCATAGTGAGGTGGACACATTGGAAAGAGTGGAAATTCTCCGCGAATTAAGATTAGGCACTATTGACGTATTGGTGGGAGTAAACCTGTTGCGGGAAGGATTGGACCTGCCGGAGGTTTCGTTAGTTGCAATACTGGATGCAGATAAAGAAGGTTTTTTGCGGAATGAAAAATCGCTGACACAGACAGCAGGCCGGGCTGCCAGGAATGTGGATGGCTTTGTTATTTTCTACGCAGATAAAATGACAGAGAGTATGCAAAAAACAATTGATGAAACGAACCGTCGCAGGGAAAAACAAATTGCCTATAATATTGAACATAATATCACGCCAAGAACAGTAAAGAAAAGTAAAGAGCAGGTATTTGCACAAACTTCAGTACTTGATATCAAAGGATATGATCCTGCTAATCCTTATGCTATTGCCCCGGATGAGGATATTGTTACTGTTGCGGCTGAAGAGCAGGCAGAGTACAAAACGATACCACAGGCAGAAAAAGCGATTCAAAAAATTAAAAAAGAAATGGAGAAAGCCGCAAGGGATCTTGACTTTATGGAAGCAGCCCGTCTCCGGGATGAGATGTTTTCCCTGCAGAAAAAACTGGAAGAGATGAAAAAATAACGGTTCGTAGTTTTACGAAAGGCCTTAAAGTAATTCTTCTCTATTTTAACAAATACCATTACCCTATTCTTGCACATCGTACTACGGGGGGCTATCTTAGCCTTAGAGAAACCGAACAATCCAATAATTGTAAAACCGAATAAATCCAATATTTATGAAAAGACGTGTCCGCAAAATCGTAAACTTTTTTGCCTTTAACCTCCTCTTCTTCGCTTTATACCTGAATTTTATTCATAAAGATAAAGTGGCCGTTGCTGACCCGGGAGCTCAACGTAATGTTGCTGCCTTCAGTGGTACCGTACTGGTAGAAAATCCTTCAGAATACCTGAATAAAAACACCATTACCGCACAGCCTGCAATCAAGAACGAGGAAGACAATACAGTAAATTAAGTTTTTTCTCTACATAAGTCTCTTAAGCAAAGCAGTTAGTTTATACAATACACCCCGCCGTTCCCGGCGGGGTATTTGTGCTTTGTACGTATCATAGCTGCTGAAAACGTTAACTTAGCAGCATGGCAAAAAAAGTATTCCTCCTCGACGCTTTTGCGCTGGTGTTTCGTGCATATTATGCATTAATAAGAAACCCCCGGCTTACTTCAAAGGGAAAAAACACCAATGCCCAGTTTGGGTTTACCAATGCACTGGTTGACCTGATCAAAAATCAGAACCCTTCCCACATGGCAGTTTGCTTTGATACGGCTGCCCCTACCGAACGTCATACAGATTTTGAAGATTATAAGGCCAACCGGCAGGAAGCTCCTGAAGACATCCTGGCCGCCATTCCGGATATAAAAAACATCATCCGTGGGTTTAATATACCAGTAGTTGAGCTGGATGGTTATGAAGCAGATGATGTGGTTGGAACCCTGAGTAAACAAGCTGAAAAAGCGGGTTACGAAGTATATATGGTTACACCGGATAAAGACTATGGCCAGCTGGTATCTGAAAAAATAAAAATATACAAACCCGGCTACCAGGGTGGTGATGCAGAAATACTGGGACCCGAAGAAGTATGTGCAAAATGGAACATTAAAGAGGTATCGCAGGTGATAGATATTCTCGGTTTGATGGGCGATGCAGTAGATAATATCCCCGGGATACCAGGTGTAGGCGAAAAAACAGCGGCTAAATTATTAGCAGAATACGGCACCCTGGAAAATGCACTGGCCAATGCAGATAATATTAAAGGTGCCCTGGGGGAGAAAGTAAGAAAGGGAAAGGAATCAGCGGTCTTATCCAAAAAATTAGCCACAATCATCACCAATGCCCCGGTAGAATTTCATGAAGATGATTTTAAACTAAAAGACTGGGATAAAGAAAAACTAAAAGAAGTGTTCGGTGAACTTGAATTCAAAACACTTGGTAAGCGTTTACTCGGAGATGATTTTTCTCTATCAACTCCCTCAAAAGGAGTGATCGATAAAGAAATACCGCAGGGAGTGCAAACCGACCTGTTTGGAAATATTGTAGAGCCGGTTAAAAATGAAAGTAAAAATATACCTGCTGTTGATGATGACGATGATACAAGAGATAGATTATCTGTTGATAAAAATATCACCAACACCGCACATAAATATGAAGCGGTGGAGGGTGCTTCAGCCATAAAAAAACTGGTGGCTGAATTAAAGAAGCATACTGAGATCTGCTTTGATACAGAGACCACCGGTATTGATGCTAATGATGCTGAATTGGTTGGTCTCAGCTTCTCTGTTACACCCGGTGAAGGATATTATGTGCCCTGCCCGGCTGACGAGGAAGAAACAAAAGCTATACTGACGCATTTTTCTCCCCTTTTTGCGGATAAGAAAAAAATATGGATCGGGCAGAATACCAAGTATGACCTGCTACTGTTAAAATGGTATGGAATAGAAATAGCCGGCGACCTTTTCGATACGATGCTTGCACATTATGTGATAGAGCCCGATGGGAAAAGAAGTATGGACCTGCTGAGTGCCAAATACCTGGGATACGAACCAGTGCATATTGAAGAACTGATTGGCAAAAAAGGTAAGACCCAGGGGAATATGCGGGACGTGGAACTGGAAAAGATTAAAGAATATGCTGCAGAAGATGCAGATATTACCCTCCAGTTGAAAAATGTATTTACCCCGCTTCTGAAAAAAAGAGAAGTGGAGAAAGTTTTCAATGAAGTAGAGAACCCGTTGGTGAAAGTACTGGTGGATATGGAATATGAAGGGATCAAAGTAGATGTTGATTTCCTGGGCGATTACTCAAAAGAATTGGAAAAAGATGCAAAAAAAGCTGAAGAGAGTGTATACAAGCAGGCTGGGGTACGCTTTAACCTGGCTTCCCCAAAACAACTCGGTGAAGTCTTATTTGACAAGCTAAAACTGGATCCTTCTGCCAAGAAAACAAAAACCGGGCAATACCAGACCGGGGAAGATGTATTATTAAAACTTGCCGCCAAAGGTCACCAGATTGTAGATGATATTTTAGCATTTCGTGAACTGACCAAGCTGAAATCAACCTATGTTGATTCTTTACCGGAACTGATCAACAAAAAAACAGGAAGGGTTCATACTACTTATGGCCAGGCAGTAGCTGTAACCGGAAGGTTGGCCAGTAATAATCCTAACCTTCAGAATATACCTGTAAGAACAGACAGGGGAAGAGAGATCAGGAAGGCTTTTATCCCCAGGGACAGTAAACATATTTTGCTATCTGCTGACTATTCTCAAATTGAATTGAGAATAGTGGCTGCGATCAGTGGTGATGACAATATGTGTGATGCTTTCCGGAAAGGAACAGATATCCATACGGCTACTGCTGCACGGGTCTATAATATTCCTGAAACAGAAGTGACAAAAGAAATGCGCTATAAAGCCAAGAGTGTGAATTTTGGTATCATTTACGGGCAGGGTGCGTTTGGTCTTGCTGATAACTTAGGTATATCAAGGACAGAAGCCAAGGAGATCATTGATAATTATAAAAAAGAATTTCCCGGTATTCAAAAGTATATGGATGATACGATCAATTTTGCCCGGGAACATGGTTATGTGCAAACACTGATGGGAAGAAAGCGTTGGTTAAAGGATATTAATTCTGCCAATTTTACAGTTCGTGGTTTTGCAGAACGCAATGCCATCAACTCTCCCATCCAGGGTACTGCTGCTGATATGATCAAATTAGCGATGCAAAAAGTGCATGCTGCCATGAAAAAAGAGAAAATGCAAAGCCGGATGATCCTGCAGGTGCACGATGAACTGGTTTTTGATGCATTGAAATCAGAAGTAAAAGAATTAAAACCTCTTATTATTGAAAACATGCAGATCGCATTGCCGTTGCCTCATGACGTTCCCGTTATTGCAGAATGCGGACAGGGAGATAACTGGCTGGAAGCCCACTAAACTTTATGAACTGGTCTCTTTATTTTAAGGATGTACAAATAATCGGCAGCCGGTATTTACTGATTGCCGGCATTGCATTTTTTATTTGGTATGTTGTACTGCGAAAGCTGGTCATCTCCAAAAAAATTCAGCAGCGGTTTCCAAAATTCAATGATTATACAAGAGAGATCGGGTTTTCCATTGCCACCATCTTCATCATGGCCTTCATCCCGGCAATTGTCCTGGGCAGCCCGGAATTAACAAAACACACAAAATTCTATACGAATATTAATCAGCATGGAAAACTGTATTTCTTTTTTGCCTTCCCGGTAATGGCATTCCTGCATGACACTTATTTCTACTGGATGCACCGGGCAATGCATCATCCACGGGTCTTTAAGTGGGTTCACCTGGTTCATCATAAATCGGTTAACCCCAGCCCTTTTGCTGCTTATGCTTTTCACCCAATGGAAGCAATCGTAGAAGCAGGAATATTCCTTGTTTTTGTATTTACCATTCCCGTGCATCTCTTTCACCTCTTATTCTTTTTTTTGTTTATGATCATCTATAATGTGTATGGGCACCTGGGCTGGGAGCTTTACCCGAGAGGTTTTAGTAAACACTGGTTAGGGAAATGGATCAATACTTCCGTGAACCACAATCTTCACCACCAATATTTTAAGGGCAACTACGGGCTTTACTTCCTGTTCTGGGACCGGCTGATGGGTACGATCCGGAAAGACTATGATGAAAAATTTGATGAAGTAAAGAGCAGGTGATCATTATCCGGCTTAATTATTACTAAAGTCATAAACTTTCCTTTTAGTATCTTCTTAAGTTTGCACTCTTATGCAGCCTGTAATTTATTACTGTTATGATGCTTATTGTGGATGGTGCTATGGTTTTAGCCCTGTTATCAAACAAATAGCAGAAGAGTATAAAGATAAAATATCTTTCGAGGTGCTATCGGGAGGAATGATTCCGGCAGAAAAACCCCGTCCTATTGCTGCAACTGCCCGCTATATCAGTGAAGCATATCACCGGGTGGAAGAACTAACGGGTATCAAATTCGGGCCTGATTATCTCTGGCATATTTTTAATCCTGGTGAAAGCGACTGGTTTCCGCACTCAGAAAAAGCAGCCATTGCTATGTGTATCTTCAAAGAGCTTTTTCCCGGTCAACAGGTAGCCTTTGCTGCTGATCTTCAGTACAGCCTCCATTTTGAAGGTCGTGACCTGACAGATGATGAGGCCTACCGGCATTTACTGGAGAAATATGGTATCCCCCAAGAAGATTTTTTCAGCAAAATGAACAGTGAGGCTTATAAAGAAAAGGCCCTGTACGAATTCGCTTTATGTAAACAACTCCAGGCAACCAGCTTTCCACAGGTATTGATGCAGGTGGCTGAACAAAAATTTTATTTGCTTGCCAGGGGCTACACCGATCATGAAACACTACATCAACGGATACAGTCCGTATTAACAGAAATAAATAATGTATGATACTCACAATCACGCTGAATCCCTGTATTGATAAAAGCTCCAGGGTAGAGAAATTCAAACCAGAAAGTAAGCTGCGCTGCACGGAAGTCGTCAACGAACCCGGAGGCGGTGGTATCAATGTGAGTAAGGCGTTACAGAAATTAGAGACCCCTTCTGTGGCATTATTCCCGGCCGGGGGGCATAATGGAAATATGTTATGTTCCCTGTTAAAAGAGGAGCATATTTTATTCCATGCTGTAGATACAAAACTGGAAACAAGAGAAAACTGGATCGTATTGGAAACTTCTACCAATAACCAATATCGTTTTACATTCCCCGGTAAGGAAGTATTGGAAGAAACCATTAAATCACTGGTTGACCAGATCCGCTCCTTTGCACCAACCTATGTAGTAGCCAGTGGGAGCCTTCCACCGGGCCTGCCTGATTATTTCTATGGGCTGATCGTTAAAAATGCAGCTGCTGTAGGTGCCAAATGTATTGTGGATACCAGTGGCCCTGCCCTGCAGGCATTAAAAGGCAAACATGCATATATGATCAAACCTAATATTGGTGAGTTATGTAAAATGCTGAATGTGGAGTGGCTGGATAAAGAAGAAGTACCTGATGCGGCACAACAGGCGATCAGAGATGGTTTCGCAGAAATAATTGTTGTTTCTATGGGGCATCTTGGTGCCTGGATGGTAAGCGAGGATAAACGGTATTTTGTAGATGCCCCCCCGGTAGAAAAGAAAAGCACTGTTGGTGCCGGCGACAGTATGGTGGCGGGTATTACTTATTCTTTACAAAAAGGGAAAACATTAAGAGAGGCTATTCGTTTTGGAGTGGCTTGTGGCAGTGCCGCAACCATGAACGACGGAACACAGCTTTTTAATAAGAGTGATGCAGAAAACCTATATGCCGCTATTAATGAATAAAAATGAAAAAAGATATTTCAAACAGGGATGACTTATTATTACTGGTCACCCGCTTTTATGAAAAGCTGTTAGCAGATACTTCTATCAGCTATATTTTTACTGAAGTAGCTAAAATTGATCTTTCTCATCATTTACCCATCCTTGTTGATTTCTGGGACTCCGTTTTATTCCAGTCTGATACGTATCATAAAAATGCTATGCAGCCGCATTTGGCTTTGCACCGTCAGTCACCATTACAAAAACAGCATTTTGAAACCTGGCTTCGCTATTTTAAGGAATCGGTTGATGAGCTTTTTGAGGGGGACATTGCATTTATCGCTAAAGAAAGAGCCACAAGCATTGCTACTGTAATGCAGATAAAGACTATCCAGCTTTCCTGAATATCTCTTTCATCACCGAAATTTCCGGCTTCGTCGCAAAATTTTAAACTGGCTTACCGGTAATTCGTACCTTATTTTCCCAAAACAATTAATATGAAACGAATTACCTTATTATGCTGTAGTGCAGCATTCCTGCTTTTTGCCTGCAACAATGAAAAAAAAGCGGATGAAGCAAAACCTGAAACATCTGCAAACTCAGAAACAGTATCAACAAAACCTGCCGGACCTCCCGACTCCGCAGCACAGGCCGAAATGATGAAAGCCTGGATGGATTTCGCCACTCCGGGGCCAGAACATGCCTGGATGGCCAAACATGCCGGCACATGGGTAGCTGATTCCGTTTTACAATGGATGGATCCTTCCCAGCCTCCCACCGTATCCAAAGCCACCGATGTGGTGACCATGGCTATAAATGGTCTTTACCAGGTGGCAGATTTTTCAAGCACCATGATGGGGCAGCCCATGCAGGGACATGGAATTATGGGATTTGACAAAATGAAGAAGAAATTTGTTCTGTCCTGGATTGATAATATGGGCTCCGGTATTGTGCGTATGGAAGGCAGTTATGATGAGGCTACCAAAACATTGAGCATGGCCGGAAAACAATCAGATCCTGGTATGAAAACAGAAACGGATATCCGCCAGGAATTAAAGTTCCATGATGATAACAGCTATACAATGTCCATGTATGGCACAGGTCATGATGGCAAGGAAGCCAAATTCATGGAAGGTGTTTTTAAAAGAAAGAAATAAATCAAATTCAGCAAAAACCCCGGCAAGCCGGGGTTTTCTTTTATTGACTCTTTTTTGTTTTCTCCATCGGCAGATTTTCATCCCTGCTCCACTCCTGCATGCTGCCATCATATACTTTCATCTTATAACCCAGGCTACGTCCCACCAGGTAGTCCACACAGGCCGTTTGCCCGATAAAACAATAGACTACCACCTCCTTATTTTTATCCGGCAACACGGTGGTGAAATTCTTTTCCACTATAGAAACTGGCTTGATGCTGTTGGTAGAATCTACCATATCCGGGTAAGGAACATTTTTTGCGCCTGTGATGTGGCCATCTCTCGGGTTGCCGGTCGGGTCGCCGTCATACCAGCGTTTTGCCCTTGCATCCACCACTTCAGATGATTTTGTATTCAGTGCATTTAGCACATAGTCTTTATCCACCAGCTTACCCGTTGTAGTAGCAATATAATTTCCCTTCTTAAATTCCGAAGGCTTGCCTGTAACGGGATAGCCAGCCTTTTTCCATGCTTCGATACCACCAGTCAAAAAGGATACTTTTCCTTCCAGGCCAAAATGCTCCAGCGTCATAAACATGCGGGTAGCAATTGTTACATCACTTCCGCGATGGCAAATAACAATTTTTGAATTTTTATTGATGCCCAGATCCTGCAAAACTTTTGTAGCCGTTTTTTCATCCGGTGCATACATACTGCCTTCTGGTTTATCAAATGCCAGCCAGTCGGGCCAAAGAAAACGGGAGCCTTCAATATGTTCTTTATCAAAATCGGCTTTGATGACAAACCCTGTATAAAGTATAACCAGGTCGGGGTCTTTAAGGTTTTCGTTCACCCATTGCGGAGAAACAATGACCGGCTGTTGCGCTTTTGAACCTAAAAAAGCAAGAACCAAAAGAAGAGACCAGAACGGCTTTTTCATGACTACCTTTTTAGCCTCGAAAAGATACAGCTAAGCATTACCAGGATATAAACTATTATGACAAGCGGTGCAGATATATTGATGAAATGCGGCGGGACTATCTTACTATACTGATAATTATTTTGCCTTTAAATTTCCCTTCTCCAAAATACCGGAAAGCAGCAGCCGTTTCATTTAAAGGGAATATCTTATCAATTATGGGAAAGATCTTGCCCTCTTCAAACAACCGGTTTAACTCATTCAATCCTTCCCTGTTCACCCTATAGCCCATTATACCTAATTTCTTCTTACGGAATGCCGAAAGCAGGGGTTGCACCAGCATCATCTGGAATAATAAACCGCTCATAGACCCGCCAATCATCGCAAATACACCACCGGGTTTTAAAGCCTGTTTATAATCAGCGGTCCGCTTGTGTGCAATGACATCCAGGATATAGTCATAGCACTTTCCTGCTTGAGTATAGTCTGTTTCCTCGTAGTCTATTAATTCGTCTGCTCCCAAAGACCGAAGAAGCTCAAATTTTTCTTTCCTATCTACACAGGTTACATGAGCCCCGATTGATTTTGCATATTGTAATGCTATGGGACCTACACCACCACCAGCCCCATTGATCAACAAATGCTGATCTTGCCGTAAAGGTTTTTTGTAACGAAGTCCCTGTAATGCCAGTAATCCCGCCTGCGGTAAAGCAGCGGCTTGTTCAAAACTCATCCGGGCTGATTTCTTAGCCAGCAATTTTTCAGGCACCGCTGCATATTCTGCATAGCCTCCAAAACCTCCACCTGCAATATCACCAAATACTTCATCTCCGGGTTTAAAGTCTCTTACCTTGCTCCCCACAGCTTCAACTATTCCGGCAACATCGGCACCCAGAATTTTGTTCGTTGGTTTAAGTAATCCGCCAATCAGCCGAACCAGGAATGGTTTTCCCTTCAGCATATCCCAATCCCATGAGTTGATGGAAGAGGCGTAAGTTTTCAGCAGCACTTCATTGTCTTTTATCGATGGCCTGTCAACTTCGCGGAGCAGAAGATCATCCGGAGTTCCGTATGCTGTATAAACAATTGCTTTCACGCAGGTAAGATAAGGAGATTAACCTTATGAATATGCCACAGGTTAGACTCAGTTATTTGTCTCTACGATTACCGGCGCCTGTTCATATTTAGCATCGCTTGTAAGCTGAATGGTTCTTTTTGTTTTATAATTCATCAGGTAAATATCATACCCTTTTTCTTCTTTGTTTGTCTTGTCCATGGCCAGCCATTTACCATCACTGCTCCAGCTATGCCAGCCGCTGCCCATATCACCGGATGTGATCTGCCATTGTTTTTTCCCATCAGGAGTAACAGCATACACCTGGTGCTGACCTTTCTGTCTCGACAAATAACTGATAAATTTGTATTTACTGTTCCACTGCGGGGGCCCCGCATGGTATTCAAACCATTGGGTAGTGGTATCCTCTTTAGGGAAATGAGTAAGTTGTGTTTTTAATTTCCCAAATGGATCAGGGCCATATCGTTGTTCATCAAAGCTGAATTTCCATAATTCGTCGGGCACTGTTTTCCGGAGTGTCTTATCGGGCCTGTATGCCATCACTATTTCTTTCAATTCCGGGATAAATAACGGGTCTCGTTTATTTGAAACGGTATCATCTGTTATTTGTTTGTAGGTACCATCCTTAATATTCACCTGGAACAATTGATTTCTTACAGTCCTCCCGATCCTTCCCATCACTAACAGGTAATTCCCGGCAGCAATATCATAGCGGCTCATCCAACTGTCTTCTACCTGCAGGGCTGATAATTTTCTTTTATTGTTCCCGTTCGCATCCATTTCATAAAGAAAATAGCAACGGTGGCAGGTATCTTTATCGCTTGTGTAATATACTTTGTCCTTATAAGCAGCATAAACCCATTCTACCCCGGGTGTATTGGTTATATTTTTCTTACCGCTGCCATCCATGTTCATGCTGTAGATGTCATAATTATCCTTCTCCCGGTCTTCCAGTACATTATACACTATCTTATACTTTTTTTGGGCTATACAATATTGCTGAGCAGCAAACAGGCAGCACAAGAGTGCGACGCAACGAAGTATCATAGTAGCAATACAGTTGGTGACATAATCATTTTTTCTTCCGGCTGTCCTTAAGATTGGTTTCATACATCTTAACCCAATCTTCCACAGTTATCCTGGATGCCAGTTCCCCGATTAGCTCAAAGGGGATGTCCTCTGGTTTTTTATACCGGATACAACTCTTGCCCATATCTAATTTTTTAGGGCTGGCTTTTGCATGAGCATCCTGGAACCATTTGAGCAATTTCGGGTCAGCATAAATACCCATATGGTAGAGATTAATGGAATTTTTCTGTGATGCCAGCCCCATAAATGGCAATGGATCTTTGGGGTTGCAATGATAACCCGCGGGATAAATGCTATGCGGAACACTCCAGCCCATCATACCATACCCCATTCCTTCTTTAAAACCCTTGGGCAAATTTTTTTTAATTACTGAACGGAGTTTTGCTATGGCCTTCTGCCTGTCCTCCGGTAATTCGGCCAGGTAAGTATCTACGGTGGCTGCTTTAGATTGCATACAAGAATTTTAGAAACTTAAAATACGAAAAAACTCTTTCCATGGCCCAATCTCGTCTTTGTATTGTTTCGCCATTACCCGGGTAACCTGGGCAATATGTGTAAGATCATGCACTACCCAGGTCGATAACAGGTTTCGCAACGTAACCTCACCCAAAACCGGGTGCATACCCTTTTTATCCAGGTCTTCTTCTTTCAGTTCCAGGGATTTCAGCCAATGCAGGTTTTCCTTTCGTAAGCGTTCAAATTCATTCAATAATTGAAGCAGACTTTTGCCTTTGCTTTGTTCAACCTGGGCAAAACGGTCATAAGGAATAAATGGTATGCTGTTGCCATGTTCCAGAATATGCCGGGTGCGGACAGGCCAGTCGGTCTTCTCACCATGAATTAAATGTCCTACTACATCATAGGCTGAAAATGTTTCAGGCCCCTCATTATTCAGGACCCAGTCATCGTTCAATTCACTGAGCATTGATCTCAGAACAACCGGGGTTTTTTCCAATACCTGGTATGAATGGATGAAACTGAATTTCATTTTTCTTTATCCGGGTTTTGCGGTCAATTTCCATGGTACGGCATACTTTTCAGAGATTTAGCAGTTTGCCAATACCATCTTTTTTATTCCGTAAATCAATATCATACTGGTATACCGCTTTTAAATTGCTGAGATAATAAGTCCAGCCTGTTTTGCAGCCCACATGCCAGGTAAGCTTCCCGTTCTCATCTGCAGGAATAGCATCCTGCACTATTTCCACGATTGTTTCCCCCTGTTCTTTGTAAATCTTCACAGTACAGTTACCTGCTTTTCCAAAGCTGAAACGAAAAAAATCCCTTCCATTACAATCCAATATGGTTCCATACTCTGCTGTATCATCCGGCCAGCCATGCCATAGCCATTTATATGTATCTCCTTTTTGAACAGGTTCATTGTCAGCCCGGAGTTTTTCTCCTGGAGTTTTGTATTCACTGAGACGCAAAAACCAGCTCTCGATCCCGGCACGGGTAGCCCATGCGGTATACAACTTTTCACCGGGTGCATTTACATCAATACGAACCGTAAACTTGCTCCAGTTGAGTGTATCCATATCCTGCTTTTTAAAAACCCTATTTTTCTAAAACAGCTTTCAGGTTAGTCAACCCGGTGCTGAAATCTCTCCCTACCATCTCACTCATATTCATAAATAATTTTACAATATTCATCGGGTAGTTCATTTTACTTTCAAACCCCCAGGTTACTTTGGTGCTGTTGGCATCAATTGCAACCGTAGTCATTTTTGCCTTGGCGAATGATTTAAACGGCTTGATGAACCGCAGGTCAGTATACAAAGCTTTTCCTTCCTCAATTGCTGTAATTTCCTGTTCCCCTTCCCCTACTTTTTTATTCCCTGACCAGTGATTCACAAACCCGACTGTACCATCCGTACCCCGGTGTTCGCTTTTCATATGGGGATCCAGGCTGGCCCACTTACTGTAATTATCCTGGTTTTTTATATACTTAATGTAGTTAAATACTTCACCCGCAGGCCTGTTGATAATAATTTCCTTTGTAGCGCTGATATCCTTACTAATTACAAGTCCTGCAAGCAGGAGCAGGGCAATAATGCCGAGGATGATATATAATACGATCATTTGCTGGTTTGCTTTATTACTGTAAATATTTTTCAGGGACCGAGTGAAGGGCTATACGGTTACCTTCTGTATCAATAAATACCGCCATATAGCCGTATTCAGGGCTTATTTCTGTTTTAGGAACAATAACTTTTCCACCTGCCGCTTCTACCCTATCCAGGAAAACCTGGACATTGGGATTACCGTTCAGGTAAATCAGCGGGCCATCAGTGGCAGATGGTTTATGAAACCCACCGCTTTCGATAATCGTTCCTCCTATCCCTTTCATGGGGTCGTCAATCGGGAACATCCTCATTTTTGTTTGCTGAAAATCTATGGGCTGCATTTCAATCTGAAAAACTGCTTCATAAAATTTTTGTGCCCTGTCAATGTCAGTGGCTGGTATTTCAAACCAGCTGATTGCGTTATCCATATTGATTGTTTTGGTTTGTCAATCTATTGTCCCCCAGGTGGCATATCAGTATTCCATATCTCACGGAACAGTTTCCATTTATCCTCTTCCTTCTTCCACAGGGCAATGAATTTCCCTTTATCTACACTTCCCCCTTTCCCATCCGGAAAGTTGTAGGTCCCTTCTTCCACCACAAGTTCTGCATTACCATAAATATTTCCTGCAGGCAATTCAATCTTCGCTTCCTTGTTATTGCCGTTATTATAAAAGAAGGCCCGGATGGAATCCCGGCTGATAACAGCTGGCATTCCGGGAGAATATACTTGTGCATCAAAACAATACCTTTCGGCATAAAAGGCAGAGTCATTGCTCATAAATCGTTCACTGTAGCTTTCATTCATTTTGATAATATGAGCTTTTACCGAATCGATGCTGAAATTTTTATCTTCTGTCTGTACGGGTTGCTTTGACTGGCAGCTGAAAAGCATGACGAGGGCAGTCATGAAAAGGATATTTCTCATAAAATAGTTTTAGGATCTTAAGTTACTACAATAAAAGCTGTATTAATTACCGTTTATCCATTCCGCTGCTGTCATTTCTTCCTCCTGTATTCCAGATCGTATTCAGTGATCCATGTATTTCCGCCATCATTGCTCATCTCTCCTAATTGACGGACTGTGTCTGCTTCAAGTTTTGTGAAGGTAAGGCGACGCATAAAAAAAAATTTACCGGGTCCGGTCACTTTATCAGCATAGTAAATGATTTTACCGTCGCTTCCTCCCCCTCTCAGGAATTCGGTTGTATTACCCATATTATCTGTCCATGTTTGCTGCCACTGTTGGGTAGCTGAATTATAAGAATTAAAACTTTTACCCTTATAAAGTAAGCCCTTCTGTGTATTAGCACTGGTCCATTCTTCCAGTATTACACAGCTGTCAAGCATTATACTGATCTTGCTCTCACCTGCCTTAGCCCCATTCACTCCAAAAGCTTCCCACTCACCGATCCAAAAATCAAACTGCCGAAATTCGGGTTTGCTGCAGGGTTTTTGCGAGAACCCGGAAAAGCTCACAAAATAAAGTAAGATGAAGATGATTAGCTTATTCATGTTTTTTCTTTCACAGACAGCCGGGCTCTGTAATTAGCTGAAACGTTTATCCCTGATTATCGCCATACACCAATAATAGCACCCATAAGTGTCAGTGCCACTAATACGTACCCGCCATTAATGAATATATACCTCGCTGATTTGTGTTCAAATAATCCAACAATAGCTATACCGCAAAATGGCCAGATTCCGGAAAGAAAGCCGGCAATAGCTCCCCAGGTAATATCTGTTTTTTGAGCACAGTTTCCTGTACATTCTGCCGGAGTGTCGGCAAGATACATGGCCAGGTTAGCTGCCATCAGCAATGACAAAATAAAAGCGATCCCATAGATTTTCGTGGCATTTCCTTTTTTCACATCCTCTACAGTCATCCTGTTCTCACTCATCCAGGCGTTACCAAACAAAGCAGGTGAATACCATACACCTCCCAATACAAACGCAGAAATGCCGGCCACTAATACTGCTACCCAGTTAATTGAAGACATATCCATAATTGTATACTTTAGTTTAGAAGAGTTGTTGTGATTCTAAACTAATTTCTAACCTTTACAGCACAAACTAAAGGCGAACCAAGCCGAATAAAATGCCGATCAAGGCCAGCAGCATAGCGACAAAGCTTTTCAGCCAGCGGGAAAAGATAAATGATCTCGGTATCAGGGTCATCCTGGTTCCGCTTTTTGGTATAACCATCCCCCTGATCACCCGTATGGTTCCGCATACCCAGTTTAGCAACTGGGAAATTAAATTTTCTTACCTGTACACCATACTGATTGCATTTGTGATTTACGAAGGTTCAAGGTTCCTGCATTTTACCCTACGTACGTATTTTGACTGGTTTAATAAACCTATCAGGAAGGTTCTTGCCCTTGTCATTACAATCCCTTTTTATTGCGTGCCGGTAAGTGTATTGATGCTGGTGGGCTGGTATCGTTTGTTCATGAATGGCCGGGTTGATTGGGACATAATTAAACTCACGTCGCTTATTATTCTTGTTGCTGTATTTTTTCTTGTCAACCTGTATGAAACTGTTTTTCTTATCCGTGACCTGGCAAATGACCGGGTAACACAGGAACAATTAGAAAGAGCAAAGGCAGAAGCAGAGCTGGAAGCATTGAAAAACCAGATTGACCCGCATTTTATTTTCAATTCACTGAATACACTCAGCCATCTGATTGACGATAAACCGGAAAAAGCCCGGTTATTTAATGATAACCTTGCCGATGTCTATCGTTATATTCTACAAAACAAAGCACGGGATCTTGTATTGCTCAGGGAAGAACTGAATTTCCTGAAAAGCTATTTCCTTTTATTAAAAATCCGTTTTGAAAATGCCGTACAAATGGAAATTTCAATACCAGAAGAGATGATGGATCAATGCCTGCTACCCCCTATTTCCTTACAGATACTGGCGGAAAACGCTATCAAACACAATGAATTTTCAGAGTCCACCCCGTTATTATTAACGATCGAAATGAATAATGAAGCATTACTAATACATAACAAGATCCGGAAAAAAACTTTGCACAGAAGTTCTTCGAAAATCGGGTTACAAAACCTGAAAGAAAGATATAAGCTGATCACCAACCAGGAAATCAGTATTTCAGAAGAAGGAGATAAATTTGAAATTATACTGCCTGTATTAAAAATAAGCTGATATGCGAGCCATCATCATCGAAGACGAAAAGCCTGCTGCTGAAAAATTACTGAAAGCCATTCAAAAAACACAATCTGTGGTGGAGGTGGTGGCTGTGCTGGATAGTATCAAAACCTCGGTGGATTGGCTGCAACAACATCCTATGCCGGATCTCCTGTTTATGGATATTTCATTGAGTGACGGTATCTCATTCAAGATTTTTGAAAAAATCGAAATCAGCAGCCCGGTCATTTTCTGTACTGCGTTTGATGAATATTGGCAGGAGGCTTTTGAACATAACAGTATTGATTATTTATTAAAACCTGTAAAACAGGATAAACTTGAAGCTGCTTTAAATAAATACGACAAACTAAAACAGTATTTTACCTCCAGCTTTCAGCAGTTGATGCAATGGCAGCAGCAACCTGCTGGAACAGGTTATAAAAAAAGATTTCTCGTAAAAAGAGGAGTGGATTATATAACAGTTAAAACAGAAGAGATCGCTTATTTCTATGCCACACATAAACTGGTTTGTATGGTGGATAACAAGAACCAGAAATTTATACTGGATCAATCGCTGGCTGATATTGAAAAACAAGTAGATCCTCTGCAATTCTACCGGGTCAACAGAAAATACCTGGTGCAGCTTACCGCTATTAAAAAGATCAAAACTTATCCTAAAAGTAAACTACAACTGGAAATAGAACCGGCTGTAAACGAAGAAGTAATTGTAAGCCAGGAGAATGTGGCTGCGTTCAAAGAATGGATAGGAAGCTGAAATATACCGGTATCATGGTGCAGAACCGGATCAGCTTCCTATAATAACAGGGGTCTTATTTTAATTAACCCCAGGAAAAATTCCATGGTCAATTTGTGTAATTTTTTTAGCAGCATCATCCCATAGGCAAATTCTTGCTTATGCAACAGCAAATGCTGCGCCTTGATCCCCGCTATTTCCAGGTAATCTTCCAGGCTATTTTTTTAAGTTATGGAATACTTATTTTAGGATGGAAGGCTGACTGGCAACATATTAGTATCAGCATTGCAGGCTGCATATTATTTCAGTATGCAGCAGATTCTATAAAAGCCAACCGATTTATGAAGCCCCGTGAATTTGACCGTTGGGGCTTCAGTGTTTTGATCAGTGCCATGAGTTTATGTCTTTTATTAAAGACCAACAGCTGGCAGATCAGTTTACTCGCTGCCTTTTTAACCGTTGTCTCTAAATATATCTTCCGCTGGAATCAAAAACATATTTTCAATCCATCTGCCTTTGGTATAGTAGCCTGTTTGTTTTTAACTGATGATGCCTGGCTAAGTCCGGGGCAATGGGGTAGTGACACTGTTCTTTTCTTTACAGTTATCACATTGGGAACGATCGTAGTAACAAGAGTACAGAAACTGGATATCTCACTGGCGTTTCTTATCACGTTTACAGGTCTTTTATACTGGAGGCAGGTCTATGTACTGGGCTGGCCCATGGATCATTTTATTCACTCTGTTAGTACAGGTAGCCTTCTGTTGTTTACTTTTTTTATGATCAGTGATCCCAGGACCTCTCCCAATCATCCCGTTGCCCGCATTGTGTGGGCAGTATTGATCGCTTTCATTGCATTTTACTTAGCTGCATTTAAATGGAAGTACAATACCCCCATTTGGATATTAGTTGCTGCTGCTCCTCTGGTGCCGGTACTGGATAAACTTTTTAAAGCCAAAGTTTTTACCTGGTCTCCAGCTATATTATCATTCTCAGTCATTTTAAAACTAAAACATATAGTCATGAAGCCAATTATGAAAAAAGGAGCTGCAGTAATTATTCTTGCTGCAATGGCCGGGCATGAAGCCGCTGCATTCTGCGGCTTCTATGTCAGCAAAGCTGACGGCACATTAAAGAATAAAACATCGCAGGTTATCCTGGTGCGGGATGGCAACCGGAATGTGATCACGATGTACAATGACTTTAAAGGCAACCTGAAAGACTTTGCCATGGTGGTGCCGGTGCCGGTGGTGTTGCAGAAAAAAGATATCAAAGTGGTCGACCAGGCCATTTTTAATACCCTGAATGAATATAGTAAACCAAGGCTGGTGGAATATTATGACCAAAATCCTTGTAATCGCTATATGGAAGATAAGTTAAGTGGAAGTGTACCCGGTCTTCAGTTAAATGAAGTCGTTGTAACGGGTTATGGTACAGCCAAGCGAAAAGACCTGGGTGTAAGAGTGGAAGCTAAATACCTGGTTGGCGAATATGATATTCTTATCCTGAGCGCCAAAGAAAGTTCGGGGTTAAAAACCTGGCTGGATGAAAATGGGTATAAGATTCCTGCAGGTGCTGATGAAGTGCTGGAGCCGTATATCAAAAGTAACCTGAAGTTTTTTGTGGTAAAAGTGAATGAGGAAGAAAAGAAGAAACTGCCGGGCAATTTTCTCCGGCCTTTACAGATCAGTTTTTCATCTCCCAAGTTCATGTTACCCATCCGGCTGGGAATGGCCAATGCAGATGGCGACCAGGATATGATCGTATATGCCTTCACTAAAAAGGGAAGAATAGAAACAACCAACTACAGGACACTTTCCTTACCTACTTCCAAGAATGTGCCCCTGTTTGTAAAAAATAATTTTGGGAATTTCTATGCTAACCTTTTCCAGCATCAATGGAACAAAGAAGGAAAAGCATTGGCCATGCTGGAATATGCCTGGGATGTGAGTCCGAAGAATTATGTGAAATGTGATCCCTGCGTGGCTACTGCACCTTCCACACAAGACCTCGTGCAGGCGGGAGTATGGTGGATCAACCGTGACTGGAATGATTACAGTGATGTGGATGATGACGAAGACCTTGATTACTCAGATAATGTTTATTTTACCCGTTTGCATGTACGTTACAACCGGGATAAGTTTCCGCAGGACCTGGTATTCCAGGTTACACCTAATACAGAAAGCTACCAGGCAAGGTATATTGTCACACATCCTGCTACCGGTGACTTTGGTTGTGATGCCGGTAAAAAATACCTGAAGGACCTGAAGCAACGTCGCTCTGATGAAATGGAAATGCTGGCTTATTTAACCGGTAAAACCTATAAAGACTGGGATGTAGTGTTGAATGAAGAAGAAGAAAAATTTATTCCCGCAGAAGTTGGGTATGCATCGGTTGCTGAAACCATTACCGATCACCCTAAAAGAAATAATACTCTATTATTTGCTACTATTGGTGTAATGGGAATAGTGTCATTGATCGGATTCAGGCAACGAAGCTGAGGACAAAATATGTGCTGTGAAAATTCGTACACAAAAGAGAAGCCCCGGCCTGATAAAGACCGGGGCTTATAATTACCATTAACCCTAAAACGCTTTTTAGTTACGGCCGCCGCCGCCAGGTCCCCGTCTTGGATTCATTGCGGGTTCGATATCATTTTTCCAGATAGTGAACTTATCGTCCCCCAACAGCACTTTTAATTCTTTATCTCTTCCATCAATAATTGGCTGCATCCTGTCACGCAATACCTGCATATCAGGGCGTTCGCCACCACTCATCAATTCCTGTCTTACGGCATCCTGCTTGCGGTAAAAATTTGCAAACACCGTATCGATCTGGGCCTGTTTGGCAGCATCAAAATGAAAGGCACTATCCAGCTTCTGGTGAACTATTGCCACTCTTTCCTCCACTGTACGGCGGAAACCACCACCCGGTTGTGCATGAACGCTGATGAATCCTGTCATGATAAAAGCCAGGAACAAAACTTGTTTTTTCATGTTGTTATTTGTGTTTTGTGTGATTAAACGAGGTGAAAATTATCTTAGTCTTTTTTAGATTCCGCGGCAGGTTCGCCTCTTTTCATTTGCTTACCCATTTTTTTGAATAGCCTGAAAATAGCAGAATCATATTTTATAGCCTGCTCCTGGTCTTTACACAATGCCCGGAGATTTTTAAAATGATTGAATGTCTGTAAGTCCAGTGCTTTTTGCTTTTGTGCGATTATATCCGCCACACTGTTTATTACAGAGTCATTAACGGCAGGATTGGTAATCAGGCGGAACAAACTGTCTTTTGCTTTCCGCATTTCATCGAACATGGGTTTTACTGTTTTTTCCTGCAGGTCTTTCAGTTGTTTATACTGAGCAATCTGCTCATCGTTGAATCCCGCTTCTTTCTGCAGCATCTCTATCATCATACCAGCTCTTTTTTCCTGGGTAAGCCTTGGCTTTTCAACTGGTTTTTTGAACCATAAAAAATACGCCAGGACTGCAATATTGGTCAGCAATAAAACTACAATGATGAAGATGAGGTTTTTATTCCTGGATGTGGTACTCATGGTCGGTCAATATTTTCATAATCAAAACTGCTGTTCGTAGCCAGCACATATTCATTGTCTGTTACCAGCTGTTCCGTTTGTTCTGTTGCCAGACCTGCATGGCTGCCAGTTGTATCCTGGCGCAGTACCATAAAAGCGTTGACAAGCAGGATAACAAAAAGACCAGCAATAACCACTACCGGCCGGGAAAGAAATGAGCCCATGGTTTCCCACACCGTTTTTTCATTTCGTTGCAGGCGGCCTGTTAACCGGGTGTAAAAGAAGGGCTGCGGCTCAGCCCTTTGAATGCCATCCAGGCTTTCAAGGGTTTCCTGTACTTTTCTCTCGATGTCGGGTCTCATTTTCATAATCGTTTAGTTTGACGTTGGCAGGTCTAAAAAACCTGTGCCTATTCTTTGCCTTTATAATAATCTTCCAGCTTCTTTTTCAGGTTGGTCTTGGCCCGGTGCATCAACGACTCCACCGAAGATACTGTCGTTGCCATCACCTCTGCAACTTCCTGATAACTAAGGCCATCCACCTTATGAAGGGTGAAGGCGATCCGCTGGTTTTCGGGCAATTCTGCAATAGTTTTAAACAATGTAGCTGCTTTTTCCTTTTTATCCAATACCACCCCGGGATGATTAAAATCAGGTGGATTGACCACTACCTCGCTGTCCTCCCCAAAAAGGCTCCGGACAAATCCGAACCGCTTCTTGCGTTTCTTCCTCCTTTCATGATCCAGCGCCTTGGCAATAGTGATCCGGTACAACCAGGTAGAAAACTTGGATTCTCCTTTAAAAGAACCAATCGACTGGTACACCTGTACAAAGGTTTCCTGCGCTATGTCTTCCGCATCTTCGGCATTTTGTACAATACCCAACGCTGTGTTGTAGACCATATTTTGCCAGGTCTCAACAATGGTTTTAAAAGCGGATTCATCTCCCTGCTTTAGTTGTTCAACTAATATCCTTTCATCCAAGCTTTGCGTTTTTAGCAGGCAACGATATTACGCAAATTTTCTATTGAACAGGTTGGCTTTGGTAATAATATTGCTGGTGATTAAAACATGGGCATACGGTCTCTTCGCTCCTGGTTATTGGAAGCTTTGGCTTTACCAAAATTTTTTAAACTATACGTGAAGGTCATCATGAAGTATTGTTTCAGCACCAGGTTCTGTACATCCTGCACATAAGAATCACCCACTGTTCTCGTGATGCTCTGGTTTTGTTTCAGGAGATCAAATACGGTCAGCTTTAATTCGCCTCTCCTGTCTTTCAGGAATTTTTTTCCAACCCCTGCATTCCATAACCAGAAACTCTGATTGAATCCTTCTGATAAACCACTATAGGTTTGATTACTGATATCATTTTGCAGGAACCAGCCTGATTTCGATAACAGGTTTAATTGCATACCTGCTGATTGGGTAATATAATTCTGGTTCAGCTGCGGCTGCACTGTATTTTTCACAGTATTGAAATTTGCATTGTACGATACATTGAAATCAATCCGTTCGCTGATATTGCTTGCAATAACAATCCCGGTGCTGTAGGTATAAGTATTAGAAACTGTACTTACATTATTCACCAGGCCAGGTACTTTACTGTAGGTAAACCCTGCATTCAGGTTCACATTTGATTTAATGAATTTAATTGGCTGACCATAGGTAAAGAACGAACGAAGGCTCCAGTAACCATCCAGGTTTACCGGTTTAGTGATCTGTGATCCTTTATATAAAACAATACCGGGTGCCAGGAACGAATCCGTTGCAGCCGTATAGGTGGCATTCGCCACATAGTCATTAGCTCTTTGCACAAATACGTTGGCAAAAAGGCTTTGTCCCTTTTGGGTATTGGTATACGTGTAGCGGCCTGATAATATATGTGTGTATTGCTGATCCAGTCCGGGGTTACCGGTACTCATTCGTAACTGGTTGCTGTTATCGATCACATTCTGCAATTGATTGACCGATGGGGCGTTTACAGAGCCACGGTAGAATAAACGGATATTACTGCGGGCTGATAATTTCCTGCGAAACTGGATATTGGACAGGATATTAGAAAAATTCCTGTCCACTGCAGCTACCTCCGGGAATACCTGGTCACTTTTCAGTGATGAATTTTGATAACTCACCCCGACAGAGAACTGGTTATCCCTGTCACCAATCCGGTAAGTGATACCCCCGTTTTGCGTATTATACGTATTATCAAACTTATTGGAAAGGGTGGTATCAAATATGGAATATTTACCGCCCACTTCATCAAACTGGTAAGTGACTTTATCTGCTTTATTCGTGGTAAATGAGGGATTGAAATTGAATTGTAACTGCCCTTTTTTACCAACGGGTTCAGTGTAAACGATATTGGTTGAAATCGTCCGGCCGCTGGTCTGGTTATCGGAATATTGCTGCAGCGAATCATTCACATTACCGCTGTTATAATATTTGTTAACCGACTCTATATAGGTTTCACCCGACCTTTCATTCAAACTGGTATTCAGGTTCAGCGAGATCGTTCTTCCTCTTTTTGGAAAAGCATGACGATATAAAATATTGTTGTTGAAATTATAGCCAGAATTGAGTGTATTCGTTCTGCTGTTGGATTCGCTCTGAATACCGGTCAGCAGGTCATAATAACTGGCACTGCTGATGTTGCTCCGGTTATCATTTTTCTGGAAACTGATATTGGGTGTAATGATGATCGTATTCGAAGAATCAATTTTGTACTCCATCCGGAAATTGATCCGGTGATTATAATTACTGACCTTCGTTATAGAGGTATCATCAAGGAATAAAGTAGAATCTGCTTTCACAAATGATTGTGTACCGGAGAACCTGTTATTATCAGTGTTACTGTTATTAAAGAAATAGCTTCCGCTTACATCAATCTTAGAACCCCATTTGTCCGAATAGTTGATACCGATTGCATGGGTCTTGCTGATACCACTTTGCTGGCCTACCACGAAATTATCGCTGCCGCCTCCAAAATTTCCTCCCCCCCGGTTGCCACCGCCACCCCGGTTACCACCTCCCTGGTTACCCCGATTGCCTCCGCCGCTGCTGGTAAGACCCAGCAGATCCTGTGAACCAAAATTTTGCTGGTTAATATTGTTTGTCAGGCCAACTAACGAAATTCTGCGGTTGTTTTTAAAGAAACTCATATTACCCCCTGCCTGGTACCTGCTGTCGGTGCCGATTCCGGCATATACACGGCCAAACTGCCCGTTACGCATCCCTGATTTGGTGACAATATTAAGAGCTCTTTGTGAGTTACCATCATCCACTCCCGTAAGTTGTGCCTGGTCACTCAGTCTGTCAAACACCTGTATCTTATCCACTACTTCGGAGGGAAGATTTCTCAAGGCTGCTGATGCATCATCACCAAAAAAATCACGGCCATCAATCGTTACTTTTCTTACCTGTTCTCCTTGTGCCGTGACAGTTCCATCTCTATCCACCGTAATACCCGGCATTTTCTTTACCAGGTCTTCCACCGTTGCATCCGGGTTCACCTTGAACTGGTTCGCATTGTATTGAGTCGTATCCCCTTTTTGTTGTGCAGGCGGCACTTTTGATATCACCGTTACACCGCCAATCTCCCTTGTTGACTTAGGAACAAGTAAGGAACCAAGATCAACATCCGGAATTGAATCGGTGACATCGGCAAATTGTTTGAAATTCTCATAGCCGATAAAACTGATTTGTAAGGTGTAAGAACCTTTGGAAACATTTGTAAAAAGAAAGTCACCCTTGCTGTCTGAAATTACATTATAACGGTTCATGGAATCTTTGACGGACCGCAACTGAAGGGTGGCCCCGGCCAATGGCTTATTATCAACGAGGTCCAGTAATTTTCCTTTAATACTTTGAGCCTGAACTATTACCGAGAATACTATCAGCACAAACAGAAACAGAATTTTCCGCATACAATTTATAATTACGGTTATTGGACGTCTATAAATAAGTAAACCTTCGTAACCGCCACAGTTGACGGGAATAACGGCATTTTAGAGAGAAGGTTTACTATAATGGCCTCATTTCCCGGAACTAAAGTATCTTGCAGCTCCTTAATAATTATTTAAACGTATATGGAGTACAGTAAACTTGTTGCCGTTACCGGTTTGCCCGGTTTGTTTGAGTTGATCAATAGTAAAAATGACGGAGCCATCGTTCGCTCCCTGGAAGACAAAAGCACCCGTTTTGTATCGAATCGTATTCACCAGTTCTCACAATTGGAAAGCATAGAGGTATATACCGTTCGTGATAACGTGAACCTGGTGGATGTTTTTAATGCCATGGATAAAGCGGGTATTGCTTTGCCGGATGATAAAGATGCGGCCGCTGTCAAAAAATATTTTGAGAAGGCTTTTCCTGATATGGATTTCGAAAGAGTTTATAACAGCGATATGAAGAAAATGGTGAAGTGGTTCGCTGTTTTGAAAAAGAATAATATCGAGATCAAACTGACAGAGCTCCCTGAAGAAGAGGAGGAAGAAGTGAAAGAAGAAAAAGTTGTGGCAGAAGAAAAAAAGCCTGCAAAGAAGGCAGCGAAGAAAAAAGAAGTACCGGAAGAAGTTGCTGAAGAAAAACCCGCTAAAAAGAAAGCTGCCAAAGCCGATGGGGAAGAAGCCCCCAAGAAAAAAGCAGCTCCCAAAAAGAAATAAGCAAATTTATTTTACTAACCAAGCTACCGGCTCCGGGCTTTTGCCCGTGTTTGTAGCTTGTTCTTTTTTATAATCATGAATATGGCCGCAGTGATACAAAAATTACCCCGTCATTTTTTACCAGCTGATTTTGTGGTAAAAGATTGGAAAACCCTAGAACCTTATTTTAAAAACCTGGATGAACGGGTTATAAGTTCTTTACAGGAACTGGAACAATGGTTGAAAGATGCCAGTGAGCTGGAAGCAGTGATCAGCGAGGATGCCTGCTGGAGACAGATCCGTATGACCTGTGATACAGAAAATAAAGAACTCGAAGAAGCCTTCACGTTCTTTATGATGGAGATACAGCCAAAGATCCAACCCTGGTCAGATAAGCTGAATAAAAAACTGGTGGATTGCCCTTTTACCAGCGAACTTGACCAGCAAAAATATTTTACCTACCTGCGAAATGTAAAAAAGAACATTGATCTGTTTCGTGAGGCCAATATCCCCATCCAGGCCGACCTGAATGTGATGCAGCAACAGTTTGGTGTGATCGCCGGTAAAATGACCGTGCAGGTTAATGGCCAGGAATACACCCTGCAACAGGCAGCCAAGTTTTTAGAAGACCCCGACAGGGAGTTAAGGGAAGAAGTGTATCGCAAGATCAATGACCGGAGATTGGAGGATAAAAAACAGTTGAATGATCTGTATACAAACCTGCTGCAAAAACGTAACCAGGTGGCATTAAATACAGGTTTTGCAAATTACCGTGACTTTCGTTTTGCTGAGCTGGGCCGCTTTGATTACAGCAAAGAAGATTGTTACCAGTTTCATGAAGCTGTTAAACTGCATGTGATGCCGCTGGTGAACCAGATCTACGAAGCGAAAAAGAAAAAGCTGGGACTTGATAACCTGCGGCCCTGGGATGTGGAAGCAGAACCAGCCGGCATACAACCCCTTCGCCCGTTTAAAACGGGTGAAGAGCTCACAGAAAAGACCATTGCCTGCTTCACTAAATTGCGTCCCTTTTTTGCTGAGTGTTTGCAACAAATGAAAACTATGGGCCACCTGGACCTGGAAAGCCGGAAAGGAAAAGCACCGGGAGGATATAATTGCCCGCTGGCTGAAAGCGGAGCCCCCTTCATTTTCATGAACGCAGCCGGGCAACTGGATGATGTGACAACCATGGTCCACGAAGGCGGCCATGCTATTCATTCTTTTTTATCGCATGACCTTGAACTGAATGGCTTTAAAGAATACCCCACAGAAATAGCAGAAGTAGCCAGTATGAGCATGGAGTTGTTCAGCATGGACCACTGGGACGTCTTTTTTGATAGTGAAGAAGAATTGCAGAGAGCCAAAGAACAACAGTTGGAAAGAGTAATCACCATTTTCCCCTGGATCGCCACGATTGATAAATTTCAGCATTGGGTATTTGAAAATCCCGGGCACACAGAAGAAGAAAGAGCTGCCAAATGGCTAACTATACTGGATGAATTTTCCTCGCCTGTCATTGATTTTTCAGGACTGGAAGAGTATCGCCGATATGGCTGGCAACGGCAACTCCACTTGTTTGAAGTACCCTTTTATTACATCGAATATGGAATAGCACAACTGGGAGCCATTGGTCTGTGGATGCAATACAAGAAAAACCCGGATGCTGCCGTCGAGAACTATATCAAAGCATTGGACCTTGGTGGTACCCGGACATTACCTGAATTATTCGGGGCGGCCGGTCTTCGCTTTGACTTTTCACCGGCGCATATCAGTGAATTAATGGGGTTTGTACAGCAGGAAATGCTTGCTTTAGCAAAATCTTAGTGAAAATACCCAGAAAGTGGTACGGTTGAAATTTCAGAAATTGAAAACCAGACACTATTTTTGATTCAGCAATGAGATACTAACAACCGAATTATAAAATAGCTACTAATCAGAGCCTTAACCTTAAGTCCCGCTGTTTCTACACCGGGGCTTATTTTTTAAACGACACTTTTATTTACAATTCTTACAAATTCCCTCGGCCACCACTTCAATATGCGAAGAAGTGTAGCCCTTGGGTAATTTCAAATCCGGCGTCACCACATCATCCAGGCAATAAGTGATATTGCATTGAGTACATACAAAATGAACATGATGATCATGATGATGGCCTTCTTTACAATCATCTTTACATAATGCATAACGGATGGAATTATCAGCCGTAGGTATTGTATGAATAATTCCCTTTTCAACAAAAGTCTGCAGCGTCCTGTAAACAGTAACCCTGTCAAATTTCTCTCCGGCTCTTTTTTCAATATCACCATGAGCCAGGGCACCGGGTTGTTCCAGGAAAAGACCCAGTATCTTTTCCCTGCTGCCGGTGATGCTCAGGTTATTATTTCTCAATATTTCTTTGACATCCTTTACCATAAAAAGTTTTTTACTTTTTAAGTTGTCTTCTTATTTGTCTTATCAGTGCTTCCACTTCACTATCTTTCAGTCCATCGTATATTTTTTTTACTTTCCCTTCTTTATTAACCAACGCCCAGAATTGGGTATGTAAAAAATCATCTGCAACCGTTTTCAGGTTATTCACCGGGTCATCAATGGTGTAGCTAACCCTGGCCATATTGTATAAACTATCTTTCCGCCCTGTCAGGAATATCCATTGATTGGTGTTGACCTTCATCGAATCCGCATATTTTTTTAATACCGGCACCGAGTCCACTTCAGGCATACAAGTATGCGAAAGGATCAGGAAATTCTTTTCGTCTTTGAATGCTTCATACACTTTCCGCATATTGCTGTTCATCTTTGGACAGATACCCTTGCAGGTGGTAAAAAAATACTCCGCCACGTACACCTTCCCTTCCACATCTTTATTGGTCACCATCTTGCCGTCCTGGTTCAAAAAAGCAAAGGGCATTACTTCGGAAATAGTATCGTTCCGGCTGATCCACGGACTTATCACCAGGTAAAAAATAATGATCAATCCTGCAAAAAACGCTGTGTATAGGCCCTGCTTTTTAGTCATAACAATAGAATGAGTTGCAAAGTTAACGAGCCTTCAATGATTTTACCGGTTTCAAAAAGAGTTGATCAAAGATTTTGCAACTATGTTGCTTTTTGCTATTTTTGCCATCTTCATGAAACTAAAGATCAACTGGGATGCATTGGGTATCGGGGCTTCGCTGGCTTGCGCCATTCACTGTGCCCTATTGCCCCTGTTCATGAGCAGCCTGCCTCTATTTGGTATTAATATAATAGATAACCTCGCTTTTGAGGCCGGCATGATCGTTCTTGCCTTCCTGATTGGTACCTATGCTCTCTTTCATGGTTTCCGGAAACATCACCATAGCTGGTTACCCTTTTTATTATTCATTGCCGGCTTTTCCTGCCTGGTACTGAAACAGTTTTTTATCCATTATGCCACCTGGCTACTGATACCAGCTGTTGTGTTCATTGTTGCCGCACACCTGATCAACTATCGCTCCTGCCGCATTCATGACCATGCCCACGCAGATGATTGCAATCACTGATCCTTTTGCTAACTTGGCCATTAAACGGATTGTATGAAATCAACGCTCCTGTTCATCTTGCTGGTCTTTGCGCTTGTAAGCGCTGCTCAACACAAAGACGAGAAAACCATACGGAATTTACTGGCTGAACAAACAGCTGCCTGGAACCGCGGCGATATTGAAAGTTTCATGAAAGGTTATTGGGAAAATGATTCCTTGATGTTTATTGGTAAAAGCGGCGTCACGTATGGCTGGACCAATACACTCAATAATTATAAAAAGGGATATCCCGATACGGCAGCTATGGGCCAACTCACTTTCACCCTGATCAAAGTGGAAAAAATTTCCCGGAAATATTTCCAGGTAGTAGGTAAATGGTTCTTAAAAAGAAGTATAGGTGATGTGGGCGGACATTACAGTTTATTACTCCGGAAAATAAAAGGGAAATGGGTAATCATCACTGATCACAGCAGTTAACTGAGCTAAGCCTGCTGCAATTCCCTTTGCTGAATCTTTTCAAAAACAAAATGTGAGATCGTTAACCCGATCAGCGAAAAAATGATATCGTTATAATCAAAAGTTCTTCCAAAAAAAGGAATGAGTTGCAGGTACTCGTTCACTATCAGCATACCGAACCCCATCAGGCATACCAGCCGCAGATCATAGGATGATTGTATCCTGAAAATTCTTGCTATTAAAAAATTTCTTCCGCTGAAGAACCAGTAAGCGCCAAAAGGAATCAGGAATGAGCCCAACAGGTTAGGGGCAATACCGAGAAAAAATTTCCCTTCCTCCCACAGGTGCAGGGGACGGATCAGAAACTTTATTGTCCAGATGATCAAAGCACCAATAATGACGAAGGTCCGGCTGGTTTTTTTCAGGTACATGTTGGTTGATAATAAGTTCCTAAAATACAGATTTTTGGCCTTGCCATTATCCGTACTGAAAGGTATTTTATGTTCTACGAAACAGGGAGTAAAAAGTTACTTCTTCCAGGTGCGGTAGAGGTAAACCACCAGCCAGGCAAAGCTGCCTGTTAAAGCAATATAGAAAATAACAGTATAGAGAACAGGTTTTCCATTACTAAAAGCCAGTCCGAAATACAATCCGGCTGTAGCTATGATCAGCAGCCACAAAAGGGTTATTGAAATGGAATTCATGATCTTCTTAAAAAAGCTTTTGATTTCCGGGTCCCAGCCTTGTTCCATGGAGTCAGTTTTAGTAAAAAACAAGTTACAGTAATTCAACAAGGCCGGCGGGGTAAAGTTTTACCTGATCAGCAGATTTCTAAACTCCACCGAGTCTCCGCTGAACACATTGAAGTCAACCCTGGAAGTGATACCATTTACATTACCAGCATCATTATGCTGCCAGAAGGCCCAGCCCCGGTTGATACGGGGTTGTTGTTCCTGGTAATAATGTGCCACCCAGAGCGGGTAGTTATCAAAATCGCTGCCGAGGTTTCTTTTGTAAAAATCAACGTTGGTGTAAATGATGGGTTTTACACCATAATAATTTTCTACAACGTTCAGCCATTCCATCAATTCCTTTTTAAGCTGTGCAGGGGGTGTCCCGTTGAGCTGCTCAATATCAAGTACCGGGGGGAGATCACCGGGTTCCAGGTCAACATTTTCAATAAAATTCTCTGCCTGCATTTTTCCATCTTTAGAAGGGATAAAAAAATGGTAGGCCCCCCTCGTGATATCATTGGCCCTGGCTTTTTTCCAATTTCTTTTGAATTGGGGATCGGTGTTTCCGATCCCTTCTGTTGCTTTGATAAAAGCAAACCCGAGTTGAATACCTTCCACATTCATCGCCTTTACCTCTTCCCAGGCAATCATTTGCTGGTAGCGGGATACGTCAATACCATGAATAGCATAAGTAGTAGGAATAGCGATCCCAAATTCAGGATAGCGGGTAAATTTGGCCTTCCGGTAGCTAAGCCATTGATAAAACATCCAGGATCCTGCAGCCATTCCCAGCAGAATGACCAGTACCACAATAAAACGGATAAATTTCTTCTTCTGGCGGGCAGTCATGAAAGCAGCTTGCAGCTATTTTATTTATTAGCAACAAATATAAACCGATGCAAACTGGAAAACTGTTAATTCATAATAACCAGGCTTTGTAATTTTATTCTATTACGTCCTGTAACAGCAAAGCTGTGCAGGCATTGGCCAATAAAAACCGTTCTTCTGCTGTACTCTTTCCTAAAAACACCATCCCCCTGTTGATAAATGAAACAGCCGCCACGGATCGTCCCTGCGTATCCCGGAATTCAAAACCAACTGAACCAGCCAGGATGTTTCCGGATTTCCCTTTTATTTCCATTTTTGTTACCGGAACAATAGAGTAATACTCTGTCCTGCTTTTGGCCAGGTAGCCGACATATTCCTTAGGCCTGGTTTGCGAAAGCTGGTTATCAATCACCATTTCCCAGGGGCGGGTATCTTTATCTGATGTGAATATTTGCACATAGTAATTACTGGAAGAAGCACTTCCGATACCCAGTATATCTAAACCGATATTCAACAGGCTATTGGGATTCTTGCCGATCTCCAGCGTTTTAGCGTTGAATTTTGAGACACAATATACTTCTGAAAGATTCTTACTATCTGCCAGGCTGAAACGGATTGTTTGTTTCCGGTTGACGTATTCGGTCGAAATAATATTGACCCACTCCTGTTGTGCCGTACCTCCATACCCAAGTCCATTCCGGTATGAACTGCCTTTTATCCAGGAACGTTTGATAGTGGTGGTGGCATATTCGCCAAAACTCATTTTTTGTTTGATGCGGGTTCCGTCTTTTCCTTTGACGATATACTCATCATGGCTGGCTTTCAGTTCATCGCTGACAACCATTTTACCCGGTGCACAACTGCTGATTAAAATTGTTACTGCCGATACAATGCAAAAAAATCTTTTCATATTCTGTTTTACTAATGACAACAAAGATGCAGCTTGATCCTGTTAATATCTGTTAACAATGCTGTCATTCATCACATCGCTGACATGAACTGTGTAAAACAGGCGACAAAACGACCAACCTGTTCATTTTAATGACCAATTCCTTTTATCTGCTGGCTCGATTTGTCTGGCTTGTCTAAACCGTAGTTTATCCAAAAGCAGAATTTTTCTTTCTGCTGCACAATAGCTTTAGCAAATACTATTTAATAACAGCTAAACTTTTAACTATGAAGCAGTATTTCAAAACAATGATGGCAGCCACAGTGCTGGGTTTTATTTCTTTTTCCGCTTTCGCACAGGATGAACAACCTGTTACCCCCAAATGGGTGTCTGATAAAGGCTATTGGGTCGTTGAAAGTAATATCAAAGACCCGCTCAATCACGTGATCCGGTTTTATAATAACGATAATGTATTACTGTACAAAGAAGCCGTTACCGGCGTTAAACTGAATCCTGAAAAAAGAGCCGTCAGGATGAAGCTTAAAAAAGTACTGGAAGCATCCGTTATTGCCTGGGAGCAGAAAAAAGTAACGGAAGAGAATAAAAATTACGTTGCAGCTATCCTGAAATAAGCATAAGGATCAGTTTTCAAAACAACCCTGCAGCAATTAGCGGCAGGGTTCTTTCGCTAAAAACCGTTCGTCGCCCAAAAATGACCGTATGACGATATTACAAAAACACAGTATACAAAAGGAGCCGGGGCTTCGTAATTTTATAACTGTTCACATGCAGCAGTATCCCTTCATATTCTCCGATGAAAGAAAATACCGCATCAGGCGCCACCTTTATTTCTGGTTGTTCTGGTGGGTTTTTTTCAGTTTACTGTATGCCTATACTGCCGGACTAAATTTATTGCCCGATTATCGCCGGCTACCGGTATCCACCGTCAACTCGATCTTTTTCATGGCGCCTCATATGTTTTTAGCCTATTCGCTGATGTACTTTGTAGTGCCGCAGTTTATCCTGAAAGGAAAATATAGGTCAGGTGCAGCCCTTGTCCTCCTGCTTTTTTTTGTTACCGCTTGTTTCTCTGCTATTGTGGGAATGTATATTCTTCCCGGTGTCAGGTCCTGGCTTTTTCCTTTTAACACTTCACACCCGGACAATGCAACTTTTTTCCTGTCATTGCTTGGCGGATTGCGGGGTGCCATCACCATCGGCGGACTGGCTGCTTCCATCAAACTGATGAAATTTTGGTATGTAAAAGAACAACGCAACCTGCAATTACAAAAAGAGAATGTGGAATCACAGTTACAATTGCTCAAGGCCCAGGTACACCCGCATTTTTTATTCAATACTCTTAATAATATTTATTCGTACACTCAGAACACTGCGCCGGTAGCCGCTAAAATGGTAACAGGGTTATCGGACCTGCTCCGGTTTATGCTCTACGAATGTAACCAGCCACTGGTTCCCCTGTCCAAAGAGATAAAAATGATACAGGATTATATCAACCTGGAAAAGATACGGTATGGCAACAAACTGGAATTACACCTTGATCTGCCCGAAAACACAAAGGATATTCATATTGCACCCTTATTACTGTTACCCTTAGTGGAAAATTGTTTTAAACATGGTACCAGTACTATGCTGGAGCAGCCCTGGATCAATTTACAGGTAAGCCTCCGGGGAACACTGATGCAGATGAAACTGATGAATGGAAAGACAAATCAATCAGCAAAAGAAACAACCGGTACCGGAATCGGGATAAAAAATGTAGAAAAAAGATTAGCCTTGTTGTATCCCGGCAAGCATGAATTGAATATTGTGAACGAGGAAGATGTCTTTATCATTAACCTGAAAATTGAACTGGAATATCAAAAAAAAATTTCTCTTATAAATACAAAAAAACAGGAAGTGGCACATGCCTGATACGATGATCATAAAATGCCTGGTAGTGGATGATGAACCTCCGGCAAGGGAGATTATCCGCCGCTATATTGAAGAAATGCCCACCCTTGAACTGGTGGCAGAGTGTGCCAACGCCATCCAGGCCTTTACTGTTCTGCAACAGCAGCCGGTTGATCTTATGTTTTTAGATATCCGGATGCCCCAGTTAAACGGGAATGATTTTTTGAAAACACTGAAAAATCCCCCGAAAGTAATTCTTACTACCGCCTACACTGAATATGCATTAGAGGGCTATGAACTGGATGTGGTGGATTACCTGATGAAACCTATTCCTTTTGACCGCTTTCTAAAAGCAGTAAATAAAGCATTTCAACAAGCTGCTGCAAAACAAGAAGGTGCACAGGTAAATGAAGACAAAAAATCGGAATCCTTTGTGTATTTCCGGGCCGACCGGAAAATGGTGAAAGTAATGCTGCAGGATATTCTTTACATCGAAAGCATGAAAGATTATATAAAAGTAATGACGGCCGCAGGTGTCATCATCACCAAACAATCCATCAGTTCGGTGGAAGCTATGTTGCCGGAAAAAGACTTTGTACGGGTTCATCGTTCGTACATCGTTTCCCTGGATAAAATAAAAACCTTTACTTCCGAGCTGATTGAAATAAATAAAACGGAGATCCCGATTGGAAAACTATACCGGAATGGCGTACTGAAAGTATTAGGTTAACTTATTCCAATATCCGCAGCTTCGCATAATTCAGCATGATCTTCTTCTCCCCGTTATGCTCAAATTTTACTGTGGCAATCGGGTTGTGTGCTGCTCCCTCCATTTTCAATACTTCACCAAATCCAAATTTCTGGTGTTCCACCTTTTGTCCTGCCTGGAGACCAGATGTATCACTGGCTACAAAATCAGCAGAAGGTTTATGTTCGACTACTTTGGCATAGGTTGTTTTGGGTGGCAGGTAAGATGGAGTTTCCTTTTTAGGCGCCGGTCTTTCGTTGAAATAAGTTCCCGATTGCTTGCTTACTGTTCCTGATTCACCATCATCTGTTCCTTTCATCCGGTTAAAAGCCGACCCTTTGCTCCAGTTACTTGCTCCCTGGTTCCTGGATCCGCCCCCGGCAAAACTCCGGTCCAGCTGATCCTGCGGTAATTCTTCAATAAAGCGGCTGGGTTCATTCTGTATCAGGGATCCAAACCGGTATCTTGTGTTTGCATAGGTCAGCCACAAGCGGCTCTTGGCCCTGGTAATAGCTACATAAAATAACCTTCTTTCTTCTTCCAGCTCTTCCCTGGTATTAATGCTCATACCGCTGGGGAAAAGCATTTCCTCCAGGCCTGCCACAAACACACATTCAAACTCCAATCCTTTAGCGGCATGCACCGTCATCAGTTTCACCACATCTGCATCAGGATCTTTCTCATCGGCATCTGTCAGTAAAGTGATCTGTTGCAAATACGCAGCTAAACTTTTATCACCCACTTCACCATCTTCCTCGTTCATGGGTGTTTCGATCCATTCTTTAATGGAATTAAGCAACTCCTGGATGTTCTCATACCGTGCAACACCTTCGGTTGATTTATCGTTGAACAGTTCTTTAACGATATTGGTTTGCTTGCCCACATGAAAAGCCAGTTCATAAGCGTTGGTCTTTTCGAGCATGCTTTGAAAGCTGCGGATCATCAGTACAAAATTCTCAATGCTTTCCAGGGTACCGGCTTTAAACCCAAACTCTTTGGCCCGGTTCAGCACTTCCCACATGCTGATATTATTTTCATTGGCAAACAAAATGGTTTTATCCACGGTTGTTTTACCAATTCCTCTTGCCGGGAAATTGATGATCCGTTTCAACCCTTCTTCATCCTGCGGATTCACAACAACGCGGAGGTAAGCAATGAAATCTTTGATCTCCTTCCGCTGGTAAAAACTGATACCACCATAAATCACATAAGCAATACCCATTCGGCGCATACTTTCTTCAAAGGCCCGGCTCTGCGCATTAGTCCTGTAAAGAATAGCAAAGTCCTTATTAGCATAATGATTTCTCAGCTTCTGTTCCTGTATCGAGTCGGCTACAAACTTACCCTCTTCGTTATCCGTCATGGTGCGGACCAGTTTGATTGTTTCCCCTGTTATATTTTCTGTCCACAGGGCTTTGGGTATCTGGCCTTTATTATTCTTTATGACCTCGTTGGCTACATTCAGGATCGTTTGTGTACTGCGGTAGTTCTGTTCCAGTTTGATCACCGCCACATCATCATAATCTTTCTGGAATTGCAGAATATTCTGGATCGTGGCGCCGCGGAAACTATAAATACTTTGTGCATCATCTCCCACCACACAAATATTCTCATGCTGGGCCGCCAGCAATTTCATGATCTCGTATTGGGCCGGGTTGGTATCCTGGTACTCATCGATCAGGATATACCGGAACTTGGATTGATAATTGACCAGGGCCTCGGGGTGTTCTTTTAATAACCTGTACATCTGGTACAACAGGTCATCAAAATCCATAGCGCCATTCTTGAAGCAGCGTTTATAATAGGCATCATAGATCGTGGAAATGGCAGGACGGTTGGCCCGCATATCCTCTTGTTGAATATGATAATCATTCCGGTATTCATCCGGACCCACTAATGCATTCTTGGCTGATGATATCCTGTTATAAACCGTATTGGGTTTATAGTGTTTATCATCCAGGTTCAGCTCATTGATAACAGCCTTCACCACACTTTTGGCATCATCCGTATCGTATATGGTAAAACTATTGGGATAGCCCAGCCTGTATGCCTCTTTACGCAATATCCTGGCAAAAACACTGTGAAAAGTACCGATATAGAGGTTTCTTGCTTCTCCGTTACCAAGAATATGGCTGATTCTCTCCTTCATCTCCTTCGCTGCCTTATTGGTAAAGGTCAGTGCCAGTATGCGAAATGCATCCACTCCCAGCCCCATCAGGTGTGCAATACGGGTGGTAAGTACTTTTGTTTTCCCGCTACCGGCACCAGCCACGATCATCAACGGCCCTTCTGTATGCAACACAGCTTCTTTCTGCCGTTCGTTCAGTCCACTTAGGTATTCTTTCATAATTATTTTAACCACGGCCAAAGCCAGTGATTATCGCTTGCTGCGAAAATACAGTTTGTACAGGGGATAATGTTTTGAAGTTGAAGTTGCGGAGTGCTTTTTTTTACACAAGTAAAAGGAAAACTATTTTTTGCGTTTACTTTCCATATATTTTTCATGGATCACTTTGCTCATGGATTTATTGTAGACTTTACTTTCCAGCCAGGAAATAATATCCAGGTAAGCAAAAGCCCTGGTTTCAAAACGGTTTTTTTCCAGGTGTTTGATCTTGCCGAGGAATTTTTCCAGTTCCGGTTTTATCTCCCTGTTAGATACGGCCAGCGACTTGCGGAAGAATTTAAAGATCTCCTGTTCCACCACGGTCAGGTTTTCCATTTTTGCAAAGAAGCGATAGACCGAGCGGCTTAAGGGCTCCATCAGTTCCATATTACCAAGTTCATAATGTGCCAGCAAGTGTTGCAGGCGGGCATAACATTGCAGGTCGGTACGCAGGTTACCCGTTTCATTGATGATACCCTGCAGGTAATCAATACAGGTACTGTAATCACCACTGCCGAAATAAAGTGTGGCAATTTTATAATTCATGACCATGATACGGTGAGGATCGAGGAATAAATCATACTCCTCCAGTTTTTCTTCAATGTCCGGCACGATCTTCAGCCCTTCTTTGAAAGTACCCATCATAAAATGCTGGTTGATCTTTCCGGTACTGATATATACAAATGCCTGTGTACGAAAATTATCATGATCCTGCACCCGGCTGGTTTGAGCAAACTGCTCAAATTTTTTCAGCGTTTTATCGAACTCCCGGTAATTACGAAGGTCAAAATGTGCATTCAGTAAATAATGCAGGCCTTTGATATAGTGGCTTGTTTCGACACGGATCATCAACGGGTTCGCATCAAACAAATCGATCCATTTTTGTGCGTACCTGTAGTACTGCAAAAAATCCTGGCGGATAAATGCATACCAGCAATAGCTCTGGTATAAATACATTTTTTCATAGAACCCCGTCACAAGGTGTGCATCGGCAGGTAAGTGTTCCTGCATGAATCTTTTTACCCCCGCCTCATCTCTTTTATTTCTTGCGTGACCATGTTGTGTGAACCAACTGAATAATAACAGGGAAAGATTACTCAACCTTGATACCACATCAATATGACGGCTTACATCATTGGCTTCAATAGCCAGCTGTTCCACCCGGTCGTGCATACTGCGGGTAATATGCAATCCTTCAATTCTCTTTTCTAATGAAATGACCTGGGTCAGAAAATTATATTTCTGGTTGCTCTTTGCAATATCCTTTACCCTGTCCAGGATACGCAGGCTTTGCATAAACAGGCCTTTTTTATACAGAATATGTGCATAGTCAAATTGTTCGTTCAGCTGCAGATCAAGACTATCCGCACTTTTGAGCAACCGGAGGCTGGCCAGCAATTCTTTATACAAATGACTCTTTAAATTCGCCAGCTGGGGCTTCTGAATACCCGGCAATCTTTTAAATAATAATTTTTCATCATATTCCTTTAACTTATCTAAAGCATCGAAAAGTTTGACGATTTTAAGGTCTTCCCGGGCGGAACTGCGGGTGATATAGAGCTTGAAATGGCGTTTTTCTGCCTTTTCCAACGATTTTACTAACTGAAATAATATGTCCGTGGGACGGTTGGGCATCATTGCAAATTTATCCTGAAATACAGTACCAGTAAGGGTTTTTAAAAAAAATACCGGTTTTAGACGTCATGAAACCCGTCTTATCTTGGCTTGAATAGGCTGTTTACAGCCCTTAATTTTGTTATACAAAGCTGAAGGGCTTCATAAAGCAAGGCAATCGTTAGAAGGAAATAGCAAGTCGTCAGAGGTCCAAAAGCAGCAAAAGAGATACTACTTTATTAAGATTTTCATATGGCAAGCAATCGTTAGAGGTCAGTCCGTTTCTACGGAAGGGCCTTTTTTCTTTTAAAGGCCTGCTAAAATAAGATTTTATTGATACCCGCAAAACATAGTAGCGGGTTTTTTTATTTTTTCTATTCTTTCTGCCCGTTTGCTGAATAGCTTCAACCCGGGGAATTCACTCAACAAAAACTGATTATTTATCTTCACGGCAAAACAACCCCATGGCTATCCGCATCTTCATCACCGGCGGCACTTTTGACAAAGAATACAATGAAATTACCGGCCAGCTTTATTTTAATGACACCCATATGCATGATCTGCTGGAAATGGGACGCAGCAAAGTACCGGTAGAGATCAGAACACTGATGATGATCGATAGCCTGGAAATGACTGATGAGGACCGTGAGCTGATAGCTTACCAGTGCAATCAATGTGATGAAGAAAAGATCGTTATCACGCATGGCACTGATACAATGGCAATCACGGCAAAATTATTGGCAGAAAAAGTAAAGGATAAAACAATCATACTGACGGGGGCAATGATACCCATCAAGTTTGGTAGTTCTGACGGCTTATTTAACCTCGGCAGTGCATTAGCCTTTGCACAAACATTATCTGCCGGTGTCTATGTGGCGATGAACGGACGTTATTTCAACTGGGATAATGTGCGGAAGAATAAACAAACGGGCATGTTTGAAGAGATAAAATGACCTGCAAAACAGTTATAAAAGAAAAGGCGGTACCGGTTGTACCGCCTTTCTTATTAACCATTAAAACTATACCACTATTTTTTCAGGCTCAGGCTTCTATTAATAGTAAAGCCAAAGGCCAGGTTATTAAAATCAAGTTTACTGCTGTTTCGTGCCAGCTGATCAATATTGGAGGAATTGGTGGTGTTACCAATATAAAACTGGAACAAGTGACCACCGGTATTGAATTCCATACCTACAGACAGCAGGTCGGGTTTGTAATTAACGATATTGCCATTTTTATCCACCAGGTTTTCATACATATTGAACTGGCGGGCATACTCAAACGTAATATTCTTGTTAGAAGTCAATTTATATTTTCCTCCCAGGCCCATAGAGAATACTGAATTACTATTATTGATACCATAAGGAACCACATTAAAGTAAACCAGCGTTGGCATTAACTGCAGGGAAAATTTATCAGAGAACTTACGGGCCACCAATAACTGGTGCAGGAAAGAATATTTATTCCATCCGAGAGAAACAGAAGCATCTTTGGCAGCATTTACGTTAAACATAGAATACCAGCCTACCGAAACAGGGATATTTTTTGCCCCGGTTTGCTGACGCAGAATTTTGAATTTAGCAAAGCCTTCGAAACGAGACCTGCCGGCAGCAGCTAACCCGAGGTTCATATAAGGAGTGGGAGAGTAATCAAAAGAAAGATATGTATAAGCCAGGCCTGAATTCAAACCCAGCATACCGGCCATATTATCCTGTGTGGAACCCCCTTCTGGCCACAGGGGACTAAAATGGTGAGATATTAAAAACTGGAGACTTCCTTTACTTACGATCTCCGTACTCTGCATATTAATGATCCGGGTGGAATTGAAAGTGGCCCGGGTAAATTTTTGTTTAGGAGCTTCTGCAGCTTCAGGGGTATCCTGTGCAGCGGTAGTTGCCCAGCAACCCAATCCTAAAACGAGAAGCGAAAATATTTTTTTCATAAAACCTGTTTTATTTTAAAACAATCTTTTTCGTACTGACAATTAATTATTGGGGTTGTCCCTGGTTGATCCACTCTTTGAATTTATTAATGGTGCAAGTGGTGAGACTTAGTGCGCCACCAGGATGACCCTGGCTGCCGCCACTGTTCATTATTGTTGTAAGAGCAGTTTTCTCAGCTACCATTTTATTATAATCCAATGCTACTGCGATACCACCATGGCAGGTAGAACCTTTACAACTGGTATTATAGATCGGTAAAATGTCAACAGTATATCTCAGGTTACCACTTACCGTACAACCGGCACCGTCATCATAAGGATCTCCCTGGTCAATCCATTGCTTAATGATGTTTTTCTCATTCGGAGCAAAATCAATAGCACCACCACCGGGGTGAATACCGCCTTCCACCCATGCTTTAAAAACAGATACACGGGAAAGAATTGCATCATAAAACACCGTGTCGAAATGAGAGAATTGCACCGCCCGTGTAGCTATACCATTATTATGGCAACCGCAGGGCCCTGCTGTGATGATAGGAGCTACTTCACTTCTGAATGACACCCTGGGTAAAGCGATTATGTCTTCTTTATTCTGATAGCAGGATGACAGGGCATAAACGATCATCGTGGTCATCATTGCTGTTATTAATATTTTTGTTTTCATAAACCTGTAGTTTTTGTAATGATTGATTGGGTTAGCGCCTGATGATATTTCCTGTTTTCCTGTATTTGAAAATACCGGCATTGCTGACACCATATTTCCATACATCCGGTACATTCGGATCAGCAAAATACCAGGCTTTGATCAGTGCCACTTCATGAGGTTTCAGGCCACCATCTCCATAAGCCATATCTCCCTGGTGCGATGTTGCAAATACACCCGTAGAGGGGTTTGCCAGTACCATAGTTGAATCCACCCTTGATACCATAGAACTTGTTGCATTCAGGTAATTAGCTCTTACATAATACTGGGTCAGAGTTACCGGGTCTGTATATTGCACTGATGAATTACTTCTGACACTCTTTGGATACATAATATCCATCAGGATATCATCATAGGTCTGTAACGGTCCTCTGGTGCTGGAGGCAGAACGTGGAGTAGCAAAAGTTTTCCAGGGTCTGAAACTTGCATTGGCAATAGTATCTGCATAAAACTTTTTTACACTGTCTTTATACGAGGTCCATACCTGGTTCAGCAATGTTGGATTGGAAACCTGGCAGTATAAAGTAACAGCTCCGGTAACAGGATTAATATAGGTAAAGGTGGTGGTATCCGCTGTGGTCAGTGGTCCAAACAAACCTTTTCTGGCCCATCCGCCGGTTGCAGTTGCCTGGTTATGGCAGTTGGCAGAACCACAACCATCCGCAATAAGCCGGATAGCTGCTGGTCTGAAATCGGCCAGGTTAGGTCTTTCTTTAGCACCATTTAATATCCAGTTATAAATAAGGCCTTTGTCAGTTGTATTCAATTCATGGTTAGAAGCAACAGGAGGCATAGCCTTGTCAAAATCATTCGTGGTGATGAACTCCCACAATTTGCTTCCCTGGGGATTGCCGGGAGTCACATACTTCATGATCTCAGCATAGGTATCAAACTTGGGTGCAATAGGACCGCCATGACAGTTAGAAGTACCGCAATACTCATGAATAATAGTTTGAACACCCCTGAATCTGATAACATCATTTACATCAGGAGTAACATCTGAAGGACTAACGGTGTTGCTTTCATAAAACGAAGCATAGACAGTGGAGTCAGCAGAACCAGTAAAAGACCTGTCAAGACCTTTTACAATATCTCCTGATTTTGTACACTGGAAAACGGTAGTTGCGAGAAACACACCACAAACAAAGAGAACCACCGTTTGAATAGCTGAAACCTTTTTCATAAAAAGCTAGTTTAACTTATTGAAATGTTGATGCTGGAATGAACTCATCTTTTTAAAAGCACTGTCAAAACTATTCTGACGTGTCTGACAGTCTCATGACAAGAGACTGTTTGAAATATGACTTTAGTCACACAAGGAACTAATGATAATCAAGATCAATGCATTTGTGACTTATCTCACTCAGAATCTTGACTCCTGTCATAGAACTGTCAATAACTCATAGATAAGTTGCAGTCTCGTTTTCTTAAATTTAAGAAAATTTAAAATCACTTGTTATGGGAAGCAATAAGAAGCCTGATAATAAATCCCGCCGGGATTTTTTATCCATGTTTATTTCCACTGATAAAAAAACAGCCCCTGCTGAAATGGTGAAAATGCTGACAGCAGACGGCCAGCTGGTAGAAGTGGATAAAGCTATTCTGGACGAACTCGCTAACAAACAGAAAGCTACAAATCAACAAATTTTTGACTGGATGAAAAACCCATCCAAAGAAAACAGCTGATAAACCTTAATGCTCCTCATTAATAATAAGCATCATGAAACAAGAAGAAATAAATGACAAAGGCCGCCGGGATTTCATCAAGACGGCAGCTATTGCAACAGTAGCAGCCACTGCCTGTGGCAGTCTGGCTTGTTCCTGTTCTTCAAAAAAAGCAACAACCGGGGATAAGGTAAAACTCTTATCACCCAACGGCGAGATCGTTGAGATTGACTCCGCTTACCTGAAACACGAAGAACACATGGCCATTGTTTCCAAACTGGAAGCCAGGGAAGGCATTGCCGGTAAAAAATTCGTAATGGTGGTGGACCTGGCCAACTGTAAAAATGCAAGAAGCTGTGTGAGTGCCTGTCAGAAATGGCATTATCGTCCGAAAGAAACGGAATGGCTGACAGTAAAACTTTTACAGGACAGCGAAAAAGCAGCCCCTTATTGGTTTCCCAAGCAATGCTTTCATTGTGACAACCCTCCTTGTGTAAAGGTTTGTCCCGTTGATGCCACTTTCAAAAGACAGGATGGCCTTGTATTAATAGATAATGACCGTTGTATCGGCTGTAAGTTTTGTATGGCAGCCTGCCCTTATTCCACCCGTGTATTTAACTGGGATGAACCCGACCAGCCTTTTTATATAAGAAGTTTAACCTCCAACCCCGAAACAGGTATTCCTGCTAAAGTGGGTACAGTGGAAAAATGTGATTTCTGCCCGGATCGTGCACGGGAAGGTCTGCTCCCGCCTTGCGTGGAAGCTTGTCCAAATGGCGTATTCTATTTTGGAGATGAAAATGAAGATACCGTCAGCAATGGTCTTGAAACAGTCAGTTTCAGCCAATTGATTAAAGACCGGGCAGCTTACCGCTACCAGGAAGAACTGGGTACCAAACCACGGGTCTATTACCTGCCGCCAAAAGACAGGGCATTCCCTGTGGAAAAAGGATACCAGGATGCTGATTCTGCCATTAAGGAAAGATTTAAAGACTATAAGGATATGCTTGAAGCAAAGGAATAAGCAAACCCATTCTTCAACCCGCTCAATGAATAAATAAATTATGGAACTCAATACCTATCAACAGGAAGCTTTCGATTATCAACGCAAGAATATCGAAACCTATGGCAAAAGGGCCTGGGGCTGGACGATCTTTTATGTGCTCTGCATTCTCGTGGGCTTATATGCATTATACCTGCAGATTGCCAAAGGACATGGAGTAACCGGCATGCGGGATAATGTAGTTTGGGGATTATTCATCGTCAACTTTATCTTCTTTATCGGGCTCAGCTATGCAGGCGCCATCATTGCCGGTATCCTTCACTTATCCAAAGTAACATGGGGTAAACCCATTATACGGCTCGCCCAGTTCATGACACTGATCTCTGTGATTGTTGGTCCGATTTTTATTTTACTCTGTGTAGGCCGGTTCGACAGAATGCATCATCTGTTTATTTATCCAAGAATTCAATCCCCGCTTACCTGGGATGTGATGGCGGTTGTTACCTTCTTTGCCGGCAGCGTCCTGTTTCTTTACCTGGCTCTTATCAAAGATTTTTCCGTGTACCGCGATGCCAAACTGGATGTTCCGAAATGGAAACAGAAATTGTATAAGATACTTGCATTAGGTTACCGGGGTGCAGCCAGCCAGAAAAGGCACTTGCTCATCTCTCAAAACCTGATGGCGATCATTATGATTCCGCTGTCCATCGTTGTTGCTTCTATCCTTTCCTGGATCTTTGGTATGACGTTGAGACCAGGCTGGCACAGTACCATCTTCGGACCTTACTTTGTTTTGGGAGCTGTCTACTCTGGTTGTGGTTTGCTGATCGTGGCTATGTGGTTTTACAGGAAAATGTATAAGCTTGATTATTATTTTACTGACCGGCATTTTAAATACCTCGGGTATATTATGCTGGTATTAGCAGCCGGTTATGGCTATTTTACTTTCTCCGAATATTTTACCAGCTGGTTTGGCTCAGAAAAATGGGACAGCGAATTGATCCATAAACTATTCAGCCCTGCCGAGTACGGCTGGTGGACCTTCTTTGCCAATTTCGCCGGTATCGTACTGCCGATAGCTATTGTGGCCATTCCAGCCACCCGTAAACCAGGTCCCATCACTTTAGTAGCATTTATTATGGTAATAGCCATGTGGATAAAACGTTACCTGATCATTGTTCCTACCCTGGAAACAACCTTGTTGCCGATGCAGGATACAAGAACAGAGTATGTAAAATACGCTGCCACCTGGCCTGAGTGGGCATTGACCATTGCTGGTATAGCTACGTTCCTGTTGTTTTTTACCGTGATGTCAAAATTTGTAACGGTAGTACCTGTTTCGGGGTTAGAAGATACACATACACATCATGAACAACACCAGTTACAACAAGAACATCATTAAGAAAAAAACCAGGAAAGTACAACCTGCTAAAAGATAGTATATGAAACAAGCAATAACTAAACTAACCAGGCAGCTGGTATTATTTGCAGGATTCATCTTGTGCTTACTGAATACTGCTCCGGCCATTGCTCAAACCGACAGCACAGCACAAGAACCCGCAACAGAGGCACCTGCTGCAGCAGAAGAAGAACTGATATCACCATCTGTTGAATTGATCAGTATCCAGAAAGCTGATAAATCGGTAGACCTAAAAATCTCCGTGAAGGCCAAGATTGAAAAGAAGATGCGGAAGATGTATGGCCTTAAAGTCAATGTTTTCCAGGTTGCTGATTCTGCAGAACAGGAGCTCGGCTCTGTGATTACCGACAGGAATGGCGTAGCGGTGTTCAATGTAAAACCAGAACAGGTCATTACGAACGCGGAAGGGATGATTCATTTTAAAGCAGTATTGGGCCCGGTTAAAAAAATGGAGAGTACGGAAGGAGAAGTAACCGTAAAAAGAGCATTGTTAACCATCACCCCGGTAAAGGAAGATTCATTGTATTCTGTGCAGGTAAAACTGGTTGATCTTGCTACCGGTGAAGAAACCCCTGTTCCGGAAGCAGCACTTGCTGTTTTTGTTAAACGTTCTTTCAATCCGCTGAAAATCGGTGAAATAACCACCGATGAGAATGGTGAAGGCAGTGCTGAAATAGCCAACAACCTGCCCGGTGATGCAAAAGGTAATATTACCCTGCTGGCCCGGCTGGATGAAAGTGAAATTTATGGCAACCTGGAAGCTGCTGTTGTTCAGCAATGGGGTGTTCCTGTATCAGATAAAATCGAAGATCAGCCAAGAGCTTTATGGAGCTCTCACCCTCCATTGTGGATGTTGATCACTTTTATTATCTTAATGCTGGCGGTTTGGGGACACTATATTGTAATTGTTTACGAATTATTCAGGTTAAGAAAAGAACAACCACATGCAACCAACCCTTAGTATAATTCTATCTATTTAATAAGCAAAATCAATGAAAATGAAAAAGAATGTAATTGTAATGATAGCTGGTCTTTTTGCTATCGGTTTACTGGCCTTTGTGCCCAAAAACAACACACAGGACCCCTGGCCTGTTCCTGATGCGGCTAAAAACAAAGCCAACCCGCTGAAAGGTGATGCAGAATCTGTAGCCACCGGTAAAACATTGTATAACCAGCATTGCAAGTCCTGCCATGGCACAAAAGGTAAAGGCGATGGCCCCAAAGCTTCCCAGTTAGATACGGATTGCGGAGATTTCACCAAGGCATCTTTCCAGTCACAAACCGATGGAGCACTTTATTATAAAACCGCTGAAGGACGAAAAGACATGCCTGCCTACAAAAAGAAAATTCCTGATGCAAATGACATTTGGGCAATCGTAAATTATATGAGGACAATGAAATAAATAGCTATTTCAGCTAAAAAAACCACTCCCAGGAGTGGTTTTTTTGTTGCTATTATACCAACGGCTCACCGTACATGTATTTTAGCCGGCAACTGCCGGGCACAGCCAGTACATTTATACCCGGCTATTTTTTGTGCAGCACATTGAATTTTTCCATACCGATCATTTCGAAACAAATTACCACCGGGTGCCGCCGCCTGCTGCACTCAGCCATTTCATTGATTTTTTCTGGGAAACCAAATTCGATCCATTATGGAAAGAATATCCAAAAGGGTTCTCCGATGCACAATTTCCCAATATTGGCTATACCTATATTATCAACCTGGGCACCCCGTTTATCATGCAGGTAGCTGATAAGAAATTCAGCATGAAAACCGATTGTTTTTTACCCCGGTATAATGCCATTGAATGTTTTCATAAACCAGGCAATCATTTATTCGGTATCAAGTTTCGTGTTTCACCTGTTCTATATGAAAAGAAGATCAACTTTGCAGAATACAAAGCTTATGTTTTCCCCCTTAGTTATTTGCTGGATCAGCTTATCATTAATAAGATCAAAAAAACTGGTTCCTTTAACGAAAGAACAAAGGCCCTGTCTGATTATTTTACCGGCCTCTCGGGTAAACACGAAGGCTCTTTACAACAGGTGAATATTGTCAGTACTATTATAGAACAGTGTATCCGGCAAAACGATTTCACCATTTCGCTGGAACAATCAGCCTCCCGGTATAATATATCTGTCCGAACCCTGCAACGTTATTTTGAAACCTGCACGGGCATCAGCAGCAAGCAGGCTTTGCAGGTAATGCGGATCCGCAAAGCTACTGCCCATCTCGCCTGCTCCCCCGGTGATTTTCATTATTCCTTATATGGTTATTACGATCATAGCCATTTTTATAAACACCTGAAACAATTTCTCCAAAAAAACACATTGAAGAACCTGCAGCCGCACCTGGAACTGCTGAAAACATTACACCGGTGAATTGTTTTTTTCGGACCAGTTTTCCCCGAACAAGATCCCTGTAATAGCTGTTCCATAAATGTCCTATTTTAGACGTCTATGCTACAGGATAATATCTTACTGGTCATTTCATTGTTTTTCGGTATTGCTTTTCTTGTGATGCTGAGCGAAAAGCTAAAGGTCTCTTATCCCATACTTTTAGTCATTAGCGGCTTGCTGATCAGCTTAGTGCCGGGCATTCCGTCTATCAGTTTACACCCCGACCTTGTTTTCCTGATCTTTTTACCGCCATTACTATATGCAGCAGCCTGGAATACTTCCTGGAGCGATTTCTGGAAGATGAAGCGGCCTATCAGCCTGCTGGCTTTTGGGCTGGTGATCTTCACTTCAGCCGCAGTAGCGTTTGTATCCAATGCGATCATTCCTGATTTTCCATTAGCCTATGGGTTTTTATTAGGCGGAATTATTTCACCCCCGGATGCGGTTGCCGCCACCTCGGTATTACAGGGATTGAAAGTCCCCAAGCGGGTGGTCACTATTTTAGAGGGAGAAAGCCTGGTGAATGATGCCTCCAGTTTGATCGTATTCCGGTTTGCGCTGGCTGCGATTATTACCGGCCAGTTTCATTTGGGAGAAGCCGCCCGGAATTTTGCATTGGTCGTATTCATGGGTATTGCCATTGGCCTGGCCATTGCTTATATCGTTTATCTTATTCATCGTTTCTTTCCCACCACCGCCAGTATTGATGCAGCACTAACGCTTATTACTCCTTATATTATGTATGTCGCAGCGGAACATTTTCATTTCTCCGGTGTCTTATCTGTTGTAAGTGGCGGCCTGTTTCTTTCTTTCCGTTCCAATGAAATGTTCACCTATGAATCCCGCTTATCCATTAACGGGCTTTGGGATACCCTGGTATTCCTGCTGAATGGATTTGTATTTATCCTGATCGGGCTGCAACTGCCGGTTATTGTTGATGGTTTGGGTAACTATTCCACCGGCGAAGCTATTCTGTATGCCGTGATCATCAGCCTGCTCACCATTGTCATCCGTATCATCTGGGTATTCCCCGGTGCGTATATACCAAGATGGTTATTTAAAAGTATCCGTACCAACGAAGGACCTCTCAACTGGAAAACAGTCTTCCTGGTAGCCTGGAGTGGTATGCGAGGTGTTGTTTCACTTGCTTCTGCCCTGGCAGTACCATTGACCTTATCCGGTAACGAAGCCTTTCCGCACCGTAACCTGATCCTGTTCATTACGTTTATCGTAATCCTGTTTACGTTAGTATTGCAGGGATTGAGCCTGAAACCGTTGATACGTATTTTAAAGATCGAAGTGAATGAAAAAGAATCTGAAAAATTACAGGCCCTGGCATTAAGGATCCGGCTGGCAGAATCAGTGCTTTCTTATTTAGACACCAACTACCCGGAGGAAACACAAAATCATGATACTTATAAACGGGTGCGGGACCGGTATGAACGAATGATAGAGATCACCAAACGAAAACTGGAAACAGGTGAAGCAGAAGACGAAGAAGCCTCTTTCTTACCGCATTACCGGCAAATGCTGTTAGAGCTGGTGCATATCCGGCGGAGAGAATTGAATTATGTGCGGCACAAAGGTGAATACAGTGAAGAACTGATACGGGAACGAGAGTGGGAGCTTGACCTGGAAGAAGCAAGACTGAATGGATAACACAAATAAAAACGTCATCGCTGTGTAGTGATGACGTTTTGCTTTTAGTCCTTGCTATTATAATTATTATCCGCCGTTACCATTTGGTTCCAGCAATTTGAAAAACTGGTCCAGCTGAGGCAGGATCACAATTCTTGTTCTGCGGTTAGCCGCTTTACCTTCTTTGGTACTGTTATCAGCCACCGGTTTATATTCCCCACGGCCGGCTGCGGCCATCTTAGCCGGATCAAGTCCATATTGTTTTTGCAGCATTTTTACAATCGTGGTTGCTCTTTTCACACTCAGGTCCCAGTTATCCGCCAGAACACCACCGCCAACATATGGCACATTATCCGTATGTCCTTCCACCATAAATTCGATATCAGGCTGGTTCTTTAATACCGCTGCCACTTTTCCCAATACGGTTTTTGCCTGGCTGGTTACTTCATACCTGCCGCTTTTGAAAAGCAGCTTGTCAGAAATATCAATATACACCACTCCTTTATCTACTTTGATATTGATATCCTCGTCATCCATGTTACCTACAGCGCCTTTCAGGTTCATCACCAAAGCCATATTCAGTGAATCTTTGTGCGCCATCTGCTGCTGCAGGGTTTGTATATAAGCATCCTTGGCCCCGATATTCTCCATAGATTTCCTGATACTTTCTGCCTGTGAAGCGGAGATCACTGAAAGATCTTCAAGCTGTTTCAGCGCAGACGTATTATTCGCTTTCAGAAAATCAATTTGCTTATTCAGGTCACTGATCTTATTATGGAGGCTTGCATTATCGCCTTCCAGGGTTGTTTTTTGCCGGCCCAATTCTGCTTTAGCGTCATTACAATTGTTCAGGTCACCCTGTAGCTGCGTTTGTTTGGATTGCAGGGATTGTATTTCAGCCTGTGCAGTTTTGAATTTCTTACTGCTGACACAGGAAAATAATAGCAGGGAGGAAACTGTGGCTACCAGTATCAGATTTAATTTCATACAACTTATTTTAAGTGAAAGATTGGTTTTACTGCCTTAACAAGGCTCAAAGGTAAACGGCCGGGTAATTGTATTCACTGGCAATTTGTTAATTATTTTATCAGTAAAACCATGCTGCTTCCGGCAGCGCAGATTAGTTTTTAATTAAAATCGGCCAGCTTCCCGGCAATTCTTATTTTTAATACATGGCAACTAATCGTAAAGCAGCGGTGGGTTTCATTTTCATCACCCTGATGATTGATGTAACCGGCTGGGGCCTCATCATTCCTGTATTGCCCGACCTCCTCGAAGGAATGATCAAGGGAGGTGTTAGTGAAGCTACTAAATACAGCGGCTGGCTCACTTTTGCTTATGCTATTACACAATTTATTTTTGCGCCGATCATCGGTAATCTCAGTGATCGTTATGGAAGAAGGCCTGTATTACTGGCTTCGCTGTTCGGTTTTGCTGTTGATTATATTTTTCTATCCGTTGCTCCCAATATATTCTGGTTATTTATTGGTCGTATTGTTGCAGGTATCACTGGTGCCAGTTTTACTACTGCCGCGGCATATATGGCCGATATCAGTACTGCAGAAACAAGAGCCAGGAATTTTGGTATGATCGGTGCCGCCTTCGGGTTGGGCTTTATAATTGGCCCTGCTATCGGCGGCCTGTTAGGAGAATTAGGGCCCAGGGTTCCATTCATTGCAGCAGCCGTACTCACCGGGCTAAACTGGTTGTATGGCTATTTTGTTTTGCCGGAATCATTACCGCCGGAAAAAAGAAGAAAATTTGAATGGAAACGGGCTAATCCGGTGGGTGCATTTATGCTGCTGAAAAGAAACCCTGCAATTATGGGATTGGCAGGTTCCCTGATATTAGTATACCTGGCAGGATTTGCCGTACAAAGCACCTGGAGTTTTTTCAATATCGAAAAATTCAACTGGAGCAATAGCCTGATCGGTATTTCGCTGGCTGTTGTCGGTGTGCTTGTTGCCGCAGTACAGGGTGGCTTGATCAGGATACTGACACCAAAGATCGGCAACGAAAAAAGTATTTATTGGGGCTTATTGCTTTATTCCATTGGTCTCTTTCTTTTTGCTTTCGCCACCCAGGGATGGATGATGTTTGTGTTTTTAATTCCTTACTGTTTGGGAGGCATTGCCGGCCCTGCCTTACAGGCCACCATATCAGGTCATGTTCCAGCCAATGAACAGGGTGAATTACAAGGTACCCTGACAAGCCTGATGAGTGTGACGATGGTTATTGGTCCACTGATGATGTCGTATGTATTTTCCTATTTTACACAAAAAACCACCCCGGTTTATTTTCCGGGTGCTGCTTTTTTGCTGGGAGCCATCCTCATGCTGGTCAGTGCCGTAATTACTTACTGGATATTACATAAGGAAAGAAAAACAAACCCTGAGCTGGTCAACCTGATCGATGCAAAACAATCCATTGATCCTCCTGCCGGACATTAGATAGCATTTGTCAGGGCAGCGTCATCCAATTCGCCATTTACTAATTAAAATCATACATACGGGTGACCGTAAGCAGCACTTTGGGTAAAGCAATTTTTCACTTTTACAGTACTGAAATGATCGTTCAATAATTCAGTTCTAACGGTTGCCCGCCTTTTTTGTATTTTCCTTTTCTATTTAAAGAATTATTTTATGTTACAACAATCCAACTTTTTTGCAGTGGAAGCTGCACCCGCACGGGCAGAACTTGAAACATGGGTCAAACAAATTGCGGCTTTATGTGAAGCCGATTCCGTTCACTGGTGTGATGGCTCACAACAGGAATATGATGCTCTTTGCCAGTTACTGGTAAAGAAAGGCACTTTTATTGCCCTGAACCCGGGAAAACGTCCGAACAGTTTTGCCTGCTTTAGTGATCCAAGTGATGTGGCGAGAGTAGAGGATAAAACCTTTATCTGCAGCCGCCGTAAAGAAGACTCCGGTCCCACCAATAACTGGATGGCCCCGGATGACATGAAAAAGAAACTGCATGTGCTGCTGACCGGCAGCATGAAGGGCCGCATTTTATACGTCATTCCTTTTTGTATGGGGCCTTTAGGTTCTCCTTTTGCCCGTTATGGAGTGCAGATCACCGATTCTGAATATGTAGTAGTGAATATGCGCATCATGACCCGTATGGGACAAGACGTGTTGCCTTACCTGCACAAAAAAAGTTACGTAAAATGTTTGCATACAGTGGGTGCTCCTTTACAGGGCAATCAAAAAGACAGCAGCTGGCCTTGTAATCCTGACGTAAAATATATTTCTCATTTTCCTGAAGAAAGGCTGATCATCTCTTATGGCAGCGGGTATGGTGGTAATGCATTGATGGGTAAAAAATGTTTTGCACTCCGTATTGCTTCCGTCATGGGAAGAGAAGAGAATTGGCTGGCCGAGCATATGCTGATCATGGGTGTGGAATCTCCTGATAAAAAGAAAACCTATGTAGCCGCTGCTTTTCCCAGTGCCTGTGGTAAAACCAACTTTGCGATGCTCATTCCACCAAAAGAATTCGATGGCTGGAAAGTAACTACGGTGGGTGATGATATTGCCTGGATACATAAAGGAGAGGATGGGGCTTTGTATGCTATCAATCCTGAAGCCGGTTATTTCGGCGTGGCTCCCGGTACTAACTATAAGACCAACCCGAATGCGATGGAAAGCATTAAAGCCAATACCATTTTTACCAACGTAGCCATCACCCCTGATAAAGATGTTTGGTGGGAAGGACTGACCAAAGAAATTCCGGAGGGATTAACTGACTGGCATGGTAAACCCTGGGATCCCAACAGTGGTAAACCCGCTGCACACCCTAACTCAAGATTTACAGCACCGGCTTATCAGAATCCTGCTATCGACAGCGACTGGGATAATCCGAATGGTGTGCATATTGAAGGATTTATTTTCGGTGGCAGAAGAAGCACCGGTGTACCATTAGTATACCAATCTTTCAACTGGAACTTTGGTGTGTACCTCGCTACCACGATGGGAAGCGAAATGACTGCAGCTGCCTTTGGTGAAATTGGTAAAGTGCGCCGTGATCCCTTCGCTATGTTACCTTTCATGGGTTATCATATCGGTGATTATGTGAACCACTGGTTACAGTTTGGCCGTGATCTGCCCAATGCACCCCGGATATTTGGCGTGAACTGGTTCCGTAAAGACGAGAACGGGCAATTCATCTGGCCGGGATTTGGAGATAATATCCGTCCGTTGAAATGGATCGTGGAGCGTATCCGCGGTAATGCTTCTTCAGTAGAAAGCCCCATCGGCTGGATGCCAAGGTATGAAGACATCGACTGGACCGGGCTGGAAAATTTTACCAAAGAAGATTTTGCAAAGATCATGACCGTTGATCGTGAACCCGGCAAACAGGAACTGTTGTCCCACGAAGAATTATTTGAACGCATGTATGATAAACTGCCGAAAGAATTTTTCTTTATGCGTGAACTGCTGTTATCCGCCTTGTGGCGTTCCCCCGAGCATTGGGGATTGCAACCTGAACAGCACTGACCTCTGCTGATTGCCTGCTAATTGAAAATAGTAAATAAGGCAGCAGGATAAACCCTGTTGCCTGTTTACTGTTTACAGTGTACATTTAATTAATACTATTTATCATGGACTGGTTCTATGATCTGTTTACGAAAACCTCGATTGCTCAATCTGTCATCATTTACGGAATCGTAATTGCTGTGGGTATCTGGATGGGTCGTATCAAGATCGCTGGTATCTCTTTAGGTATCACCTGGGTTTTATTCGCCGGCTTATTTTTATCTTATGCGGGCTTGGAAATTGATAAAGGCACCGAACACTTCATCAAGGAGTTCGGGCTTATCCTGTTTGTTTACTCCATTGGCCTGCAGGTGGGACCCGGCTTCTGGGCTTCCTTAAAGAAGAATGCGATTGCGAATAATGTTCTCGCTTTTGCCATTGTTTTCACCGGGGTTATCATTACAGTAATACTGTACTATTTCAGCGGCAATCATATTTCTGTAATGACCGGGGTCATGAGTGGTGCTGTGACGAATACTCCCGGCCTGGGTGCGGCCCAGGCTGCTGTAGCCGATCTGAATGTGACCGGCACTGATAAATCACTGATCACTTTAGCGTATGCTGTTACGTATCCCTTAGGTGTATTTGGTATCATTGGCGCATTGGTTATCCTGAAAAAATTCTTCGGCGTTAATATCGAAGAAGAGCAGGAGCGTCACCGCAAACTGAATGTATTGCGGGCCAATCGTCCCGTATCGGTTCACCTGCAACTGGAAAATAAACAACTCGTGGGGCAGCCGCTGCGGAAATTATTTGAACTGCTTAAAGAACCCGTGGTTGTTTCCCGTATGTTTCACAATGGTGAGATCATTACGCCGACCCCGGATCTTGTTTTATCTGAAAATGATGTGTTACTGGTTGTTGCTTCCAAACAGGAAATGGAACAACTGAAATTACTTATCGGGCCGGTCAGCAGCATGAACCTGAAAACGGCAACAGACAGCGACCTGATCACCCGGCATATCGTGGTAACAAGAACTGCCGTAACCCATCGGCGATTAGGAGATATACCTGAATTGCACCAGCATGATTTTACTTTAACTAGATTAAGCCGGGCCGGTATTGAAATGGTGCCGCATGGTGATATCTTTCTTCAGCTCGGTGATACGATCAAGGTAGTGGGAACAGAAGAAGGTGTGCAGCATGTTACCACCGCCGTTGGTAATTCATTAAAGAAATTAGAAGTCCCGGACCTTGCACCCATCTTCATGGGTATTGTATTGGGTGTTATACTCGGCAGCATCCCTTTCCATTTTCCGAATATGCCAGTAGCAGTAAAAATCGGTATGGCCGGCGGCCCCCTGATCATTGCGTTAACATTGAGCCGCTTCGGTAATTTATTCTACCTGAATAATTATACTACGAACAGTGCCAACTTAATGATTCGTGAACTGGGTATCAGTTTATTCCTGGCCAGTGTTGGATTGAGCAGTGGTAAAAATTTATCGGTTGCCTTTGCAGATGGCCGCGGCTGGGTCTGGATGGGCATGGGTGTTATCATCACGGTGGTACCCCTGCTGATCATTGGATATATCGCTCATAAATATTTCCGTAAAACCTATTTTGAAATTTGCGGTTTACTCGCCGGTGCTTCTACGGATCCGCCTGCACTGGCTTTCGCCACCCGGCTGGCAGGGAATGATATTCCTTCTGTTACTTATGCCACCGTATACCCGCTGACCATGATCCTTCGTATTGTGGCGGCACAACTGCTGATACTCTTGCTGGCTTCATAGCTTATTTGGCAGCCTGCTTCAATGCTTCCACGGTCTTCTTATCATTACCGATAAAGATCTTATCGTTGAGGATGGTAACGGGACGCTTCAGAAAAGTATATTCATCAAGGATCAACTGGCGGTAGTCTTTCTCCGTCAGTTTTTTATCCTTTAGTCCTAATTCTTTATACTTCATGGCCCGGCGGCTGAACAGCGACTCGTAGCTGCCTGCCATTTTTTTCATTTCATCCAGCTGGAAAGCTGTGATCTTTTCAAACTTGATATCCTGCATCGCAAAACCTTTTTGATCCACTCCGGTTTCTTTGATAATGGCCTGGCAGGTAGTACAGTTGCCGAGGTGATACATTTTCTTCATATCCTTATTACGCAAATTGAGGGTAGTTAGTTCATTACGCTGTAAAATGGCGTACTTTGTGCCACTTTAAAGAGAAAAATTATGGGCAAAGATGAGGTTTTCAAAGGCGAAATAGAAAAGGCCAGCGATTTTAAATTTGGCGCCAGCGTGGCCAAGGTATTTGATGATATGGTGAACCGCTCGGTTCCCTTTTATGGCGAAATTCAACGGATGATGGCCGAACTGGCAGCTGATCATGCAGCCGAAGGCAGTTTTGTATACGACCTCGGTTGTTCCACCGGCACCACCATGATCGGTATGGATACGATGGTGGACCAGAATATCCGCTTTATAGGTGTTGACGATTCACAGGAAATGCTGGACAAGTGTAAGTCAAAATTGATGGAGCTGGGTTTCACCCGTCATTATGAACTGCGTTGTGCTGACCTGGGCCAGGGGGTAAAAGTTGAAAACGCTTCGGTCGTGGTGCTTTGCCTCACCTTGCAATTTGTACGTCCGATCTACCGGGAGCGATTACTGAAAAATATTTATGATGGTTTAAATCCGGGCGGTGTGCTGATACTGGTAGAAAAAATATTAGCAGAAGAAAGCAATTTCAACCGCGACTTTATCGACTACTATTATAATTACAAACGCCGCAATAATTACAGTGAGATGGAGATCTCTCAAAAAAGAGAGGCACTTGAAAATGTATTGGTTCCCTATAAGCTAAGTGAAAATATCACCCTGCTGCGTGATCATGGATTTGCACATTGTGAAGTGTTTTTCAAGTGGTATAATTTCGCCGGGATCATTGCAACAAAAAAATAAGTCTCTTTTTCCTCTGTGCGAAAAAAAATCTTCTATGGTAGCTATCGGAAATTTCTTTTTCAAGTACCGTAACTGGATCTTTATCCTTTTTTACGGAGCCTTGTTCATTCCTTCCTGGCCCTTGTTCTCCAAACAACAATTCGGCAATCATTATTATATATGGCCGATTGTCCTTGGTTTGTTTATTACCTGTCTCGGTCAGCTGACCCGGGGACTGACCATTGGTCTTGCTTATATCGTCCGGGGTGGTAAAGAAGGAAAACCTTATGCAGAAGGGCTGGTAACAGAAGGCATCTTCACGCATTGCCGTAATCCTTTGTATGTCGGTAATATTTTAATGTTACTGGGAGTAGGTATTTTGGCCAACTCTTTATTTTATACCGCCATCATGATCCCGGTCTTCTTGTTCATTTACCAGGCCATCGTGTTGGCTGAAGAAAATTTTCTCCGGGGTAAATTCGGTACCGGCTTCGATGAATACTGTAAAAAAGTGAACCGCTGGATACCGAATCTCAGCGGTATCGGTAAAACATTTGCCAGTATGGAGTTTAACTGGAAAAGATGGATCCTGAAAGAACATACCACCCAATTCATCTGGCTCATCGGCATCACCCTGCTCTTATTACTCAATTATCCCGAACTCACGGGCCACGATGAACAACAAAGAAATATCCTCGGCGGCATCATCCTGGGAGTGTTGCTGTTAGTCTATCTTCTTATCCGCTATTTAAAAAAGACGGGTAAGTTTAAAGAATAACACCCCGGAATTTTTGTTGTCTCCAGAGGGGCTTCCTGTTCCTATTACTTACTCCCTTTCGTGGAATTCGTGCCATTCGTGGCAAAACCTGTGTAATCTGTGGCTAAATTCCCTCTTTCCCGCCTTCGTAAACAAGCCTGCCCATTTCTTGTTATTTTTGTGTATCAATTTTTGAGCTATGATCAAAACAGGCAATCCCATTATCAGCATCTATACCGAGATGACCCCCAACCCGGAGACCATGAAGTTTGTGGCTAACAAGCTTTTATATCCCGGCAAAAGCATTGATTTCCCGGATGCAGAGAGTGCAAAACCTTCCCCTTTGGCAACAGAGCTGTTTGGTTTTCCTTTTATCAAAGCGGTATTCGTGGCCAGCAATTTTGTGACCCTGACCAAGACCGGCGAAACCGACTGGCAGGATGTGATCCCTTCTATCCGCCAGTTCCTGAAAGATTACCTGGAAGAAGGTAAGGCGGTGATCAATGAAGAAGAACTGGCTGCGGTAAAACAATCCAGCAGCAATGAAGTGGCTGCCGATGATGATGATGTGGTAAAACGTATCAAAGAATTGCTCGATAACTATGTTCGTCCTGCAGTGGAAATGGATGGAGGTGCTATCCAATTCAAAAGCTATGAAGCCGGTACGGTTAACTTAGCCATGCAGGGAAGCTGCAGTGGTTGCCCTTCTTCCATGATCACTTTGAAAGCCGGTATTGAAGGCATGATGAAGCGGATGATCCCCGAAGTGAAAGAAGTTGTGGCTGAAGCAGAGTAAGCCCCTTTGCATAAAATTTTTATAGAGCAGCTTAACGGCTGCTTTTTTTATTAGCGATGGACTATACAGATATACACGGATTTTTCGTACTCTTTTCAGTAAGAGTAAAAGAACTGAACTCAAAAAGAATACTGCATTCTTATGAATCTGATTTTTGTTAATTCGTGTAATCTGTGGCGATAAACACCTGCCGGCAGGCAGGTCTGTGGCCAACCCTATTTCGTGGATTTCCTCCATATCACATTCCTGGCCTTTAAATAATCCAGCACAAAATCAAAACAGTCTTTGCGGTGCCCGATCAGCTCCGGCGGGAACACACCTTTTTCAGTGAATAGTTTATCAGCAATAAGATGCACGGCAGCCGTACAGGTATAGCCCGTTGTCCTTGCCATCGAAGATATTTTAGTCACCGGGTCATAACGATCAAGCAGATCATACGTAATAGTTTCGTTTTCGCCAATCACTATTACTTTCATCACGGTGAATTCTTCTTCCTCGGGGCCCAGCTTCCATTCATTCACTAATAACTTCGAAGTAAAATCAAGTGGTGAAACAGCAATATCATTTATATGCAGTGGTGTTATATCAAAAAAACCGGCCTGTTGTAAGGCAATGATCAGGTCAATATGCCCCGGATAGCGCAACGTTTTTTCTTTCATGTCGGGGATATGGTTCATTGTATAGATCAGTGAACGAAGTCCGTCGGTATTAAAAGCTTCCAGTTCGCCCACTTCATCAAACCGTATCCTCTCTCTTTCACTCAATGCAGGTTTGGTAACGATCTTTCCTTGCTCCACCAACCTGGCCGGTCGTATATATTCCTGTATCACATCCACGGGTGAGAATGGTGCTTTGTACTGGAATGGTGGTTTTCTTTCTTTGGGCAACCCTCCTACATAACATTCAAAGGCTTTCACTTTCATGTCCGCATTGTAACGACCCAGGATGAAATTGCTCATACCGGGTGCCACACCACAATCGGTAATAACAGTAACTCCTTTTTCTTTGGCCAATGCATCCAGTTGCAATACATCTTCGGGAAAGAAAGAAATATCCACCACATTTTTACCGGCATGGATCACTGCTTCCAGTGTTTGATACCCCATAAATCCGGGTACGGCGGTTACCACCAGGTCAAACGGCTGTAACAGGCCGGCATAATTGTTATAATCAGCGAGATCAGCAGCGGCCGTATGAATAGCCGGGTTGCGTCGGCTCAGTTCTTCAAGATTAGCTACACTGAGATCAAAAGAAGTAACGGAAAAATCGTTAGCAAGGTCCAGCGCAATGGCTCTGCCCACCATACCGGCTCCTAATACAGCAATCGTCATGTAATACAATTTAGTCTGCAAATTTACTGAGAACCTGCTTCATCATAGCAGGGGAAAACTCCGATGGTATAAAAAACAAAACCCTCTTTAGAAAAAGAAGGTTGTCCTGTTATGCTTATGCACACGAAAAATTATTGATAGTGATAACTGATATTCTTTGTTTGTATTGGTTTTCCCGGAATGGTTTCAGTCAGTACTGCCGACGCCGGCAGTATCTTATCATTATAGACATAGTTATATTCTTTTGTCCGCTCCGGCTGGTTATTCCTGTCAAACGATTCTTCCTTGCTGGTATTTTTAGGTGATGGTGTAATGAGTATCATCCATAGAAAATCCCTGGCCGCAAAAAGCGGGTTGGTTTTATTATCGAACACAGACCGGGTAGTTCCATCAGGACTTAGCCCGTCGGGAGATAAGGGATCTGCGGAAAATAATTGTGTGCGCCGGATATTCCCGGAAGCATCATAGATAAAGCTACTTTTGTAGAACGGTGTTACCTGGTTGCCTGACACAAAAAACACCGATACCGACTTCAGAAAACCATTCAGGTATTCATAATCTGTATATGCCAGTGCATCGTTTTGCAAAGTTCGTATCTGCACCCGGGTAAGTTCTTCACCAGTATAAACAGGCGTGAACTTCACCCCGGCGTCATTCACAATTTCAATTATTCTTTTATCCGCCGTATAGCTGACCGTATATCTTGTTGTATCATCCGGTGAGCCTTCATTGGCAACAGCCGCTTTTTTAATGCTGCCGTCCGTATTATATTCAAAACTGATAAATCCATCTTCTCCGGACCTGCTTTTGAATTTTGTTGCCGTAGTGGGTGGAGTTGTGCCATTGGAGTATTCTTTCTTACAGGCTGCCAGGAGCAACAGGCCTGTTGTCAGCAGGAACAGCACTGCCTTTCTCGTTTGCTTCATACATAAGGTTTAAAGAATGAACCGTAAATATCAGCCGGAGAAAAAAATCTAATTATCCCGCGATGACGTGAAAATTCCCGGCTTTTACCGGTATGATAGAGGAGCCGGTGAAGATTAAAAAATGATATATTTAAACTATGACCGGTAAATGCCTTCTCAGGCTCCGCCATCATTAAAACAACCACTATGCTCCGTAACCGAACCTCATGGGTAATCCCGGTACTGCCGGTCATTGTTTCCCTGGCTGGTTTTTATTCCTGTTCAAAAAAAGATACTGCAACGCCGGTTGACCCCCTGGCAGCGTTGAACCTTCCTGCCAATGCATTCAGCTATGCTGTGCAGCCATTGCCTGCTTTTTTTGGCGCACCCGTTGTGAATAACCAGGATAATAATCCTGCCAGCAACCCGGTAACTGATTGGGGTGCCACATTGGGCCGTGTCTTATTTTACGATAAAGTGCTTTCCATTAATAATACGGTTGCCTGTGCCAGTTGTCATATTCAAAATCTTGGCTTTTCAGATACAGCCCGGCTGAGTAAAGGTTTTAACGGCGGACTCACCGGCCGGAACTCGATGTCACTGATCAATGCCCGGTATTATGCCAATGGAAGATTCTTCTGGGATGAAAGAGCCGCTACATTAGAGATACAAACATTAACACCGGTACAGGACCATGTAGAGATGGGTATGAACCTGGATACATTGGTCAACCGCCTAAAAACAAAAACACATTACCCGGTATTATTTGAAAAAGCGTTTGGTTCGCCTGTTATCAGCAGTGATAAGATTGCAGCAGCATTAGCACAGTTTGTCCGTTCTATTATTTCCTACCGCTCTAAATTTGATGCCGGTCGTGCACAAATCACGCCGCCGCAAAACCCGGTACAAACACCCTATCCCAATTTCACCGCTGAAGAAAATCTTGGCAAGCAATTATTCTTCGGGCCACTCACCGCCTGTGCCACTTGTCATACGGCCGAAACATTTACAGCTCCCGGTGATCGTAACAATGGCCTGGATAACCCGGCTGTTGATTTGGGTGTCGGGGGTGTAGTCAACAATCCGGCAAGAGTTGGCAATTTCAAAGCACATAGCTTAAAGAGTATTGCCCTTACAGCACCGTATATGCATGATGGCCGTTTTAAAACCCTGGAAGAAGTGGTGGAACATTATAACTCAGGAGTACAGCCACATCCCAACCTGGCGCCGCAACTGCGTAACCCGGATGGCACGCCCAAACGGTTAAATCTTACGGTTGCAGAAAAAGCAGCGTTGGTGGCGTTCTTAAAAACACTGACCGATACGGCACTCAGTACAGATGAAAAATTCAGCAACCCCTTTAAATAAAAATGTCTCAGACCTTACTCCCGGAAAAAATTTAGTTTTACAAAAACCCTTTTTGTGAAATTCATTACCTGTATTTTCCCGGTAGTATTCTTTTTCAATTCAGTTGCACAAAAAACCGAAGCCTATTATGATTTCGACTGGAAACCCTGCCAGCCCACCGAGGCCCGGTTTTACAGTACCTTAGAAAAAACGGATAGTGGCTGGCTGCGATATGATTATTTTATGGGCAACCTGCAATTACAGATGAAAGCTCTCTATAAGGACAAGGACTGTAAAATAAAGAACGGCTATGCCACCTGGTATTATGCCAACGGTAATATTTCCATGATGGGGAATATGATCAACGATAAACAGGAAGGCGTTTGTTTGTCTTTTCACTCTAATGGTATGATCGCCGATTCAGCCAATTTTCATCTCGGCAGGCCCGTGGGTGTCAGAATGAGATGGCATCGCAATGGTTATCCTTCCGATTCTATTGATCATGTTAATGACAGCACAGATGTACAAGTCAGCTGGTTTGATGATGGTGCACCCGCAGCCGGAGGGTATTGGGTGAACGGAAAAAAGAATGGCAAATGGAAATACTTTCACCGCAACGGCACTGTTGCCGGTATCGTGGTCTATGAGAAGGATAAAGAGATAACACAGGAATATTTTAAGGAAGATGGCAGCCCGGAAAAAAATGTTGCCGCAGCAAATACCGAAGCCCGTTTTGCTAAAGGCGGTGATGAGGGATGGCTAAAATATTTGTACAAAAATTTATACTGGCCCAGGGACCTCAAGTTCGGTAACGGCTCCACAGCAACCGTTGGCATTAGTTTTATTATTGACGAAGAGGGGAAAGTGGAAAATGTATTTGTGTCCACTCCCTTTCACCCGGAATTTGATAAGATCGCTGTAAGGATCATTTCGGAAAGCCCCAAATGGATACCGGCTGTGGACCACAACCGGAAAGTAAAAGCCTACCGCCGCCAACCCGTTACATTTTCGCAGGAAGAATAAAAAAGCCACGAATCACCACAATCACACTACTAAGAACTCTCTCATTCGTGCAATTCGTGTCACCTGCCTGCCGGTAGGCAGGTTCGTGGCCAATATAATTGTGGCTAACCCTTATCCCATCACTTCCACACTCCGCTGCACAAAGGCCGTCAGGTCTGCGCCCTTCAGTAAACCCTGCGCCAGCATCGCTAAATCAAAAGTTTGCTTCGCCATCGCTGTTTGCTGTGCTTCATCAGCAGCTAAGA
>CAZQSZ010000009.1:0-95192 GCA_964596345.1 uncultured Chitinophaga sp.
AAATCAAAAGTTTGCTTCGCCATCGCTGTTTGCTGTGCTTCATCAGCAGCTAAGATCTTACTTACGATCTTGTGATTGGCATTCACTGCCACTTTATAATTATCCGGCATGGCACCATAGAAATTCATACCGCCTCCCATCCGGCTCATATCCTTCATCCGGCGCATCCATTCTTCCATGGTAATGGTCACCGGCATCGCATCCGCCGGCAAGCTCTCCACTTCCACTTTCATCGAAGGATTGTTGATCGCTTTATCAAAAATGGCTTTCAGTTTTGTTGTCTCCTCTTCAGTAAGTGTGTGTGATGCCGCATCTTCTTTCACGATCAGTTTATCGATCACATCGGCATCCACTCTTTTCAGGGAGGTTTTCTCCAATTTGGTTTCGAGGTGATGAATAAAATGGGTATCAATCGCCGTATTCATCAGCAGCACATCATAGTCTTTTTTCTTTGCGGCCTGGATATAGCTGTCCTGCCTTTCTGCATCGGCGGTGTAGAGATAGACCAGCTGGCCATCCTTATCCGTTTGAAAATCTTTGGTCTTACTACTGTATTCTTCCAGCGTATATTTTTCCCTGGCTGTGTTTTCTAATAACAAAAACTCCTTGGCCTTCTCATAGAATTTCTCATCAGAGATGGCCCCGTATTTCACGAAAATGCCGATATCGCTCCATTTCTCTTCGTAGGCCTTGCGGTCTTTTTTAAAGAGCTCACTTAATTTATCTGCCACTTTGCGGGAGATATAACTGTTGATCTTTTTCACATTGCTGTCGGCCTGCAGGAAAGAACGGCTTACGTTCAGCGGGATATCCGGGGAGTCGATCACACCATGCAACAGCAATAAAAACTCCGGCACAATATCTTTTACTTCATCCGTAATAAATACCTGGCGGCTGAACAGTTTGATCTTGTTCTTCTGTACTTCAAAATCATTTTTCAGTTTGGGGAAATACAAGACACCCGTGAGGTTGAAGGGATAATCTACGTTCAGGTGGATCCAGAACAAAGGTTCATCGGAGAAAGGATACAATTCCCGGTAGAAATCCAGGTAGTCTTCATCCTTTAATTCAGACGGCGCCTTGGTCCAGATAGGATTCGTGTTGTTGATGATATTATCCACTTCCACCGAAGTGTATTTTGGCTTGCCTTCTTCATCTTCACCATCGGGTACCCGTTCTGTTTTGGTACCAAACTGTACCGGCACCGGTAAAAATTTCGCATACTTGTTCAGGATATCGCTGATACGGTGTTCTTCTAAGAATTCTTCCGAGTCGGCATTCAGGTACAGGATCACATCGGTGCCTCTTTCGGTCCGGCTGCCTTCGGTAATTTCAAAAGACGTACTGCCATCACAGGTCCAGCGGGCCGGTTCAGCCCCGTCTTGGTAAGAAAGGGTTTGTATCTCCACTTTCTCCGCCACCATAAAGGCCGAATAGAAACCCAGACCAAAGCGGCCGATGATCTCGTTCGCATCTTTGGCTTCCTTGAATTTTTCCATGAACTCAGTGGCACCCGAGAACGCTACCTGGTTGATATATTTCTTGATCTCTTCGGCCGTCATCCCGATACCATTATCTGAAATGGTCAGGGTTTTAGCAGCTGCATCCACCGCCACTTTAACTTTTAGTTCTCCCAGGTCCTTGCTGTAATGGCCCAGTGTGGCGAGCCGTTTCATCTTCTGGCTGGCATCCACAGCATTGCTCACCAGTTCCCGCAGGAAGATCTCATGATCGGAATACAAAAATTTCTTGATGATCGGGAAGATGTTCTCGGTATTAATGGAAATGGTTCCTTTCTCTTGTACCATAGTAAGTGATTTATTGTGCGGTCAGATAATTCGTTGCGGTTTGCAAGATAGCAACAGCTGTTCCAACAGGAGGATAGTTGCCAGATTGACAGGGGAAACTTATCGCTGAATAATATAACTGCTGCTTCTGCCGCCGCCGGGTTCTTTTGTCAACACCTTTTTAGCAAGCAGGTCTTGTATATCCCGCAACGCTGTATCCTGTGATGTTTTGGTCATCGTTGCCCATTTGGAACTGGTTAGTTTTCCTTCAAAGCCATCCAGCAGTTTATTCAGCATCATCACCTGCCTGTTGTTGAAAATTGTAGCAGCATGCTCTTTCCAGAAATTGGCTTTATCCAGGATAGCAGATAAAATATTTTCGGAAGCCAGCAGGGCCCTGTTCATACATTGCAGGAACCAATCCAGCCAATCGGTTATATCCAGGTCACTTTGTTGTGTTTGCTCCAGTATAGCATAGTACGCATTTCTTTCCTTGCGTATTTGTGCACTCATACTATAAAACCGTTGTGATGTTCCATCGGCACGGGCCAGCAGCATATCTGCAATTGCTCTTGCCATTCTTCCGTTACCATCATCAAAAGGATGAACCGTAACAAACCACAGGTGTGCAATAGCAGCTTTGAGCAGGGGGTCTGTAGTATGGTTGCTGTTAAACCAATGGAGGAATGCTTTCATTTCATCCGCAAGCAGCTCGGCTGCCGGGGCTTCGTAATGCACTTTTTCTTTCCCCGCCGGACCGGATACCACCTGCATCGGATCATGCGGAGGGTTATCCCGCCAGTTGCCAACCACAATTTTATGCATGCCACTTCTGCCGGTTGGAAACAAGGCAGCATGCCAGCCAAATAACCGTTCTTCCGTAAGCGGCTCCGTAAAATGTTGTGTCGCATCTAGCATCATTTCCACAATGCCCTCCACATGACGATCGGCAGGAACCAGCCCTGCTATATCCATACCCAGGCGGCGGGCAATGGAAGAACGAACCTGTAGCGCATCCAGCATTTCACCTTCAATTTCTCCCGATTTCAGCACATCGAGGGTAAGGGTCTGTAAACTGGCTTCTGCCTGTAAACCAAAACCCAGTCTTTCCATATTTCCCAGCAGCTTTCCCTGCTGGTGACGAACCACAGTGAGTAGCTTATGGAGTTGCTCCGCATCCCAGTGAAAGGAAGGCCAGCCAGCCAGTTGATGTATATATACCACCATTCTCCGCAAATTATACGGTGAAAATAGGCATTATTCACCGCATTTAAAAATAATCACCGCAGATTATGCGGTGATTAAGCTCTTTATTCGCCGCATCATACCTTACGATGGATCAATTATTCAGCTCCTGGTAAACTATCCCGGTCAGGCCATTGGCAGGTGCATCATCACCCAGCTCCCAGAACATGATACCGCCCAGCTTTTTGCGCCGGGCAAATTTTGCCTTCTCCCGGATGGACCAGGGATCATCAAAAGTGGCGAAGAGTTTTTTGTTTTCATTATACCGGTAGGGGGCTTTGGCTTTTTGATCCCGGTAGTACTTGTAGCCCGAACTGTCGCTGAAAAAAGAAGTAAAATTTTTATAGGAAACTCCTTGTTTGAAATGCCCGCCCTGGTATAAACCATGGTTAACCGGCTCCACCTTTTCCCAAACCCTGGCATAAAAGGCAGCACCAATGATCAGCTGCCGGGCAGGTATGTTTTTAGCCAGTAACCAGTTCACTGCTTTGCTGGTTGACTCCTGGCCGGACCGGTAATCCGTCAACGGCGTATGATGCCCGGTAACTGTACTGTAACCACCCACAAGATCATAGGTCATCAGGTTTACAAAATCCACCTGCGGCATCACTTCTTCCCATTCGATGGATTGCTCCAGGTATTTTACAAAACCACCGGCAGCAAAACTGAGGATATAGTTTTGACCCATTTCCTTTCGCAGCTCTTTTACCAGCAACGTAAAATTGGTTTTGTCTTTCGCTGCATACGCATGACCGGGATATCCTTCAATGGCCGGGTATTCCCAATCAAGATCTAACCCGTCAATATGATATTGTTGGAACAAGGCCACGGTTGTTTTCGCAAAGACTGACCGGTGTTCCGCCGAACTGAACAGTTCCGAACAGGGTGCACATCCTCCCCAGCCGCCAATGGACACCATGATCTTCAGCTGCTGGTATTCCTTTTTTAACGCCACCAGTTGCTCCAGTGATTGCCGCTGTGCTTCGTTATGAAAAGTAAGTGTATCGTTTTGCAGTTTTAAAAAACTATAAATGATATGGGTGAGTTTACCGACGGGATATTGCCTTATCGTTTCCCCGTTGCCGGTATAGTAAGCAATTATTTTGTAAGCATTGTTAGTTTGTCCTGCCAGCTGAAGAGAACAGCACATAACAATAGCAATCGCAAAAGATTTCATGTGGCTGAAGGTAGGAAACCTGGCTTAAGAAAAGAGTTGGCAACTCTGCTTGTAAAAATTAGCCATTAATTGGATTTCACCCGGTAGCCGACAGAAATAATGACATCAAGACTGTAGGCAGCTACCGGTTTATCTGAATTTGCAATATGCAAAAAATGCATATTGCTTTTTTTATCTACCTCTTTCTCTTTGAACACGTTGCTGATGTGTCTGGAAATAACTGATTGATCTCTCTTGAACAAATCAATCATTTGTGATTGTGAAAGCCATACAGTATCACCCTCAAACCTCACTTCAATTTGGGCTTGCTTGTCTTTACTCTGGTATATTTCTATCTGACTCACCTTATAAAATTACTGAACCGCCAGCGAAAACAACTTATAACTTACCCCTGTTGCAGATCCTTATACTCCCGCATCCGATCATACAGTAACAGCCGGGGCTGCTCCTCATTCCCCCGGGTGATACACTCTTGCTGCTGTACGAAGCACTTCCGCTTTATCCAGCGTCATCGGTTTGGTGCGTTGCTGCTGGTACAGATCCAGCTGGTCTTTATAGTGAGGAGAAGAAGGATGCATAGATGCACCAAAGGTATTCACCGATTCAATGATGGGCAGGCCGCCGTTCTTCGGGTAGCGGACAAAACAGATATACGCATCTCCCGAATTCACTTTCCGCAGCCCTTTTTTGTAAGGCTCTGTATAAATGGCCGTCAGCACATCGGGCAATCCCCAGGCGGGACGCACTTCCGTACCTCGTACTAATTTTTGAATATCGCCCAGCACAAGATCCGTTTTACCAAAATGCTGCAGCATATAATCATGCACATACCGGTAAGTTTCGATGGCTTCTGCTTTCGTCAGTTGCCGGGGCGGCTGACCGGCTAATTGTTGTTTCACATATTCATACACGAGTAAGAACACTGCGGCACCCTTACTATCTGCTGTTGCTTTTTTATCCCATCCCTGCAAAGCCGTGATCACATCTTTCAGCGCCGGGTGATCCGCAACAGGTAAATGCAGCATACTGTCAATACCATAAGGATATTGTAATTGCGCCGGTAACTGCTGGTCAAATTTGATCCGCTTGAAATAAGTATAATCCACTTTGTCCCCGTTGATCAGTTCCGTCACCCGCTGGCTGCGGTTATTATGATAGAGTTCATACCCATCTGCCTTATCAAATTTATTGGCAGATAAATTATACCGGCTGTCCGTAGCTAAAAAAGGAGAATGATTGGTATTGAATAAATAACCGGACGCAGGATTGATATATTGCGGCAGTTCTTTTATGGTTTTGAATTCCGTCCACAAGGTAGCCGAACTGTTGCCCGGCACCGTACTCTTCCAGTTATACTGCGGGTCGGGATTTCGCCTTGGCATTTTTCCATTGCTGATGTAAAAGATCGTATCATACTTGTCCGCATACATGATATTGAACATCGGCAGGCTGGTCATGCTCAGTGCCCGGTAGAACTCGGTAAAATTTTTCGCCTTGTTCATCCGGTACCATTGTTCCAGTGCTTTAATATCCATCGTGGCGGGAACACGGATCGCAAACACACCCTTCTTTGTTTTCAGCGTGGCGCCGTATTTACTCCAGTAGATCTTTTTACCCACCGTTACCGGTATGCCTTTTACTTTCAATTTAGCTTTCGCTTCTTCCAGCCGCATCCATTGCCCGTCGAATTTATATTCATTGCTGTTGGCCGGGTTCATCTCCAGTTGAAACAGATCCACCTTATCCTGGTAGTTCACCGTGTGGGCCCAGCCTAAGTTTTCATTGGTACCATGAAAGATGAGGCAGCCACCGGGAAACAAGCCACCCAGCATATTCCAGCCTTCTTCACTTTGCAGGTGAGCTTCATAAAAAGCAACCGGGCCTTCCTGTGGCTGGTGGGCATTGATGGCGAGAAAACTTTCACCCGTTGTGGTCTTTGCTGAGTTCATCGCAAACGCATTTGATCCCTGTGGGTTGAAACCCGGTATCGTGGCCACTTTACCACCGAGAACCTGCGGCAGCACGGCATCCACCCCGCAAAAGAGACTGACGGAAAACACCACGGCCGTCATATATTCTTTGGCGTTGAAGGGAAAAGCCTTTTTATACTTTATTTCCTGCGGGTGGGCTTTGGCATAAGCATTCAATCCCTGCACATAGCCATTGATCAGCGCCAGGAAATCCGGGGAAAGGGTGGACCATTGTTCCTCCACCGTTTGGCGGATGCGCAACAGTTTGATCACATAATCCGCTTCGGCACCCTTGCGGCCGAGACCGGTGCCGAGCAAAGCCTTGCCCGATAGCACCACGAGTTGCAAAGTTTCAAAATCATCTTCAGCATGGGCCCAGGCCAGGCCATAGGCCACTTCGGCATCGGTGGGAGCAAAAATATGCGGCACCCCAAAACTGTCTCTGGCAATGCTGACCTGTTGCGGGTTTACCTGTGCCCGGCTGTTGATGGACAGCAGCAGGAAGAAAATAAGTATCCGGTTCATGATCGGAAAATAGAGAAAAATTATGGGGGAGGGAGGTTTTGTTGTGCTGTATGTTGTACAATTAGTATCGTCCTTTACTTAGCATATTCCGTAACTCTGAAATTATATTCGACACTATTTATTAGGAATTAGCGACCTAACCGATAGCCATTTTGGCTGAATCTTTCCAGAGGTACGGTGGCATTGGCTCATTCAATTCCCATGTAATACTCATTGGTTTTGAACCATAGTGCTCCATATAATTTGAAACTCCCAAAAAAACATAGGCCATTGTATTGCCAAATTCATCAGTACTTCTTTCTCTTACAAAAAGCAAAATTAATTTACTATTGATTTGGTGGTAAACATAAGATTGCCCTTTGCCGTTTTCAGGCTTTGCAGAATTTTGAGATTGCCAGTGAAATTTCCTATCGCTAATTGCATAATCATTATACATGGTCGTTGGAGAATAATCCTCTTCAGATTTTTCCAATGTAACTAAAAGTAATTCTGTATTCTTACTCTCTAGACTAACTATACCTTCTCTATTACTTGATCTTTTAGCAAACGTATGGTCGCCAAATGCAGCTAAAATTTGATCTCTAGTATATCTGCTATGAATTTGCAACGGCTGTGCATATGGAAGGCTAATTTCTTTTTCTAAGAAATCTACTCTGTCAATCAAAATTTCTAATACTTCAATTATTTCTTCATTTAAAACTTTATTTCTTCCAATAGTCTTAATACTTTCTTCTAATGACTCAAAGCCTCCAGATGTTTGCCAAATATCATAATGAAGCATTAAACACATTGATTTCTCTATCTCACTTAACTTGTTAACGCTGATATTAAAATTATTTTTAGCTAATGATAAAACAAATTGGAAGTAAGAATTTGAAATACATGATAGCCATTTCTTGCTAATAGCCCGGTAAATTTCATTTTCGTTTGTATCTTGATAATCCCCAATCTGTTCAGCTAAAACGCAGAGTCGTTTCCATCCCCCTCTTTTATAAATCAACTGCAGTGGGATATGGTAAAAATTGGAGAAATTTCTTAGCGTGAGCGGTAAAGTAGTTTGATGCTTGTAGTTGCGAATTTTAATAAGTAGCTGGTTCTTACTCAGCAAGGTTGCATTGCGTATGTTTTCTAAAATAAATTCCTTTGCCTTTTTTTCTAAAACAATAGCACATCCTAAAGGCAGGTGTGGAAAGTTATTTTCAATTTCTTTTTGGATAGCTGTTTTGGTTTTTCCAACCAATGCTCTAAATTTTCCTTCAAAGTCATATTCTGGTCGTGAGTTACCAACGAAATCCAATACTGTTAAACACTCCTTATCATTGGATAATCTTAACCCTCTGCCTAATTGCTGAAGAAAAACTGTTAAGCTCTCGGTAGGTCTAAGAAATAAAACTGTATCAATATCGGGGATATCAACCCCTTCATTAAAGATATCAACAACAAAAAGGTAATTTATTTCATTACTAGAAAATTTTCTTCTTAATTCATCTCTCAAATCATTTCTTGAACTCACTAAATAATCTGATTTCAATCCAGCAAGAGAAAATTTCTCTGCCATAAACTGAGCATGCTCTTGAGTAACGCAAAAACAAAGTGCTTTTACGTCATTAATATCTTTTAGATACTTGTTTAAGCTAGAAATAATATCCCCAACACGTTTATCATTTTGAGTATAAAGTCTAGTGAGCTCACTAGGTAAGTATCTTCCATTTTGCCAAGTAGCATTAGATAAATCAACACTATCAGTAATTCCGAAGTATTGAAAAGGGCAAAGTAATTTTCTGTTTAATGCCTCTGGCAATCTAATTTCAGCTGCAATTGTATCACAGAAATCCTTTACAACATCGATTTTATCCATTCTTTCAGGAGTAGCCGTTAGTCCAAGAAGTACTTTAGGCTTGAATAAATTAATAAATTCTCGATAACTTGATGCGGGAGTATGATGAGCTTCATCTATAATGATGTAATCATAAAATGTTTCAGAGAGATTCAACGACTTAATTCTGTTATTTAATGTTTGCACTGAAGCAAAAACAAAATCATACTTTTCGGGTTCATTTCCATCAACCCATAACTCACCAAAATTATTATCTCTTAAAATGCCTTGAAATGTTGCTTGTGCTTGTTGTAATATTTCTTTTCGGTGTGCAACAAATAAAAGTTTTGCTGTACTATATTTTGCCTTAAAATTTTTATAATCAAATGCTGATATTACAGTCTTGCCTGTACCTGTTGCAGCAACAATCAGGTTCCTAAATCTGTTGTGAATTAATCTTTCTGTCTCCAGTTTTTCTAAAATCTCTTGCTGAAATGGAAATGGGTTTATATCAAAGTATGCAGCAGCGTTATTTCTTTCATAAATCTTCTCTTTCTTTAAAGCAACTCTTAACTTTTCAGAGTCGTGTGCTTTATTAAATACCTTAAATTCTTTATCCTGCCAATAAGTTTCAAAAGTTTTTTGAAACTTATCAATAATGTGTCCAACCTCTTTTGTGGTTACTTTCAGATTCCATTCCAATCCTTTAGTCAATGCAGAACGAGATATATTTGATGACCCGATATAACCCGTGTGGAAACCAGTATTTCTGAAAAATAAATACGCCTTTGCATGTAGTCGTTCATTGTCTGTATTGTAGGAAACTTTGACTTCAGTATTCTTTAATTCTGCCAAATATTCTACAGCTTTTAAATCTGTAGCTCCCATATATGATGTAGTAATTATTTTAAGTTGACCGCCTCTTTCAGTAAAATCAAATAATTCTTTCTCAAAAATCCTTATTCCCGTCCACTTGATAAATGAAACAAGAAAGTTTATTTTGTCTGAAGAAAGAATTTCCTTTTTAATTTCGCTATCAAGTGAAATACCAGCATTGTTACCAGTAAACAACTCGCTATGGGATAGTCTGGTGTAAGGTGTTATTTCTTTAATATGTTTTTCAAAATCCGAAAATGGGGCATCAACCTTCTTAAAAATTGCAGAAAGGATTTTCCCTTCGGTCGTAATCATATCTTCATCAAACTCTACATCATTCAACTCGGTCCTTATTAAATAAATGAGTTTATTAGAAAGTTCTATTTGTTTTTCAACACTATCATCACCTGTAATCATACTCATAGATAACCGAATCACTTCAACCAGATATTGCGATAGGGCTTGTGCGGCTTCGTTTTTGTCAATTACTGTTTCCTTAATGTAAAAGGTATTTCTATCTAAATCTTTTAACTTGGAAAATACCAGTTTATTTATAAGTTGTTCGTAAAGACCCTCCTTCATATATTACTCCATTGATTTATCTTAAAGATAGTAAAGTGATAAATAGAATCAATGTAATCCAATGGAGAATTGATACCCCATTCAATATTTCTGTGTATATACTCAAAATCCATTGCCCAGGTTATGAATTGATCAATCATTTCCCGGCTATCTTCAGTTCGATAGTTTTCTTCAGCAGCTATATATGAAATATCAGCAACGGCTTCACAAAGTGAATAGATTTCTTTCTCTGTCATTTTTTTTATTTAATGACAAATTTTTTAAACCTATTACAACTCGCATTTGCTTTTACGTCACCTTGGAAATACAATTTTACCCACCCCTAATCAATAGTCGTCTATGCAAAGAGGTTACCGCCCCTCCTGTGGAGGGGATGAAAAAGCCCGTAGTCCGGCAAGCAGTTGAAGAGGATTAATTGGTGGCCGTTGGCAGCTTCCCGAATAAATTCCCGATTTGCCGGATATCCAGGACCTTGCAAAAATTAAAGTTAAATAAGGGGACCTGACCTGTCCGGATAAACATTTCGAATCCTAATGAAATACCGGGTGATAGTACCGTACCATCAACCCGCAATTGCACAAATGAGCCATTGCTGTTTTTATATTCAGTAGTTTGATTCACCCCTGATGTGCGGGTCTGGTAAGGATATGTCAGCCGGTTCCACCCTGCTAATAGCTGTGTTTTAATATTCAGGTTTTTTTTGCTCAGGATATGGATAAACCCGACATTAAAATTATAATTGAATTCCCTCAGTTTTGATTCCCGGGCGATGGGAGTAAACCGGTAGGTACTATCCGGCTTTCTATACACTTTAGACGTATCTGTTACAATGATCGTATTTCCTGAAAAACTGGTCCTGATGTTTTGTAAGCTGACCATAAATCCACCCGTAAGAAAGAACTTGGATTTGGGAGATGATAAATTTGCATAGTTATATAAATAATTAACGCCGCCAAATACGCTGTTGGTTTCCACCAGTTTGTTAGTATTATAATAGCCCTGGGCTACAGTCATCGAATCTCCCGGAACTGCCGTTGGAAGTATATCATAAAACCGAACCCGGCTGAATGAATCCCGTTCTGAAAAATACCGGTTCTTACCAAAACTGATCAATGCCCAGTGTTTGGTGAATTCGTCCTCCTTTTTAAAATTAACCAGAAAACTGCCTCTTACATACAGTTCCCTTACCTTGATACCATCCAGGAGGTCCACATTTGTTCCGGTATATATCCAATATTCCGACCCATCATCAGAAGCATCCAGTAATGTATCGTCTATATAGGGTTTGATATATATTTTATAACTGAGTGCGGTATCCGCCAATTTTGCCGTATCTCCATTTTTCCTGAAGCCGGTCAGTTTTAATTCCAGCAGCCTGTCATCCTTCATATCCCGTTTAAACTTGATAGTAAATGATTTTTCAAGTGTATCCTTACTATTATCAAGTTTCATACTTCTATCCTGAGGCAAATAAACATCTGAACCCGGTAGGCCGAAATCGTTATCTGTAACCGAAAAACTTACTTTATAGTCTTTACAACTATCCTGCTTGGGAATCCGGATCGTAAATGTTTTAGAAATCTCTTTTTTTGAATCGGATTTAATGGTATCCGTTGCCTTTGCAAAATAAGCCTGGAATTTTTGAGCAGAAATTTCAGACATAGCAAGAACTAGTAATAAGGATAAAATTACTTTGAGCATGGTGGCTGGTTTAGGTTTCTGTCTTAAAAATACTCCTTTCCAAACTACCCTGCTACCGTCTTTTAACTGTTTTTGAACCGTTATTTCGCTTCAATTAAATTTTTTTCACACCTCATTTACCTATCTGCTCCCAGCTTAGCAAAGCCCTGCCAAAGGCATGGATACTGTATGAGGAATGTATGAAATCACATTATGTTAAGCAGGTTCTCTGAAACTGTTTTATATAGTTAAGAAACTATCTTCTCCCTGTTACCCTTTGCCAGTGCAGTTAACAGCAAAATAAACCCGGCCAGCATAAAACTTCCCCGCACCCAGCTCCGGTACTGCCAGTCCTGTCCCCGTTGCAACCATTCTCCGGCAGTCACACTGTTGTTGGATGCACTCTTGCCAAAAGCCTGCAGCTCGGGCACAAAATAAAGGGCGGTTACCCCGATCACCAGCCCGTAAATAACCAGGGACAGCAGGATGAACCTGCGCCGGGCCCGGTCTTTCCAATTCAGCAGCAGCGCCAGCAGCACCGCAACAATGGTGACCGGGTGGATGAACATCCAGAAGTTTTCATCCTTCAAACCGTATTCCCCGCTGATCAGTTGGGTGGATGCCGGCAAATGCGACAGGTAGGGCGGAAAGAAAACAATATGCGAATACAGGATGCCGCCAAGCAGCGTGGCCCAGCAGGTGATCGCTATGCATAAAGAAATTTGTCGGACTTGTTGCATGATTCGTTGATTGATGATGATCGATTTTTTTATGTCGGTATATAACTAACCGCTTTTTACCTTGCCCTGTGCATTGAAACAGGGTTCACCCTTCGTCTCCGCTCAGGGTGTTTTCGGTATATAACTGATCGCTTTCTCCCAGTTGGTCACCCAGCCGCTCTTCACCTTGCCCTGTGCATTGAAACCGGCATTCATGGCAAAATCATAACTGAAATCCACACCGACCATGCCACTGGCCAGATCTCCGCTGGCACTGCCCCGCATACCGAGATCAGCAAACTCGTTGTTCTGGTCAAATACAATATAGAACTGCTGCTTGATGGAACCGGAAGCCAGTTTTTTAAAACTGCCCTTGATACCCGCACCCACATACAGCGTGGAAGTGCCGGTCTTGAACTTCTTCTCCACACCCACCTGTATCAGTTTATAAACATCCGCTTCCACATTGAACCCGTTGCAATCGGCTTTCAGCTTGGCCACTTTCAATGATACATCCACCTTCAGCCAGGAAGGACATTGCAGGTCCACATTCCGGGCCGATTCCAGTTCGGCCTCCGCTTCTTCAATGCTCATGTTATTATCAAAACAGGTCATATACGGCTCCTTGATCAGCATCGCCCCGATGGCCCCGTGCAGCCAGGCAAAATAATTGCCCACCGAACGGTACACCAGCATCTTGTTGGACAGGCTGGGGTCTAATTGCACAATGCTGATGATGCCATTGAGATATTGTTTGTAATTGGACTGCGCTTCCTTCACCCTGCTCAGCACAAAACTGTTATACTTGTTCATCAGGTCATCAATGGGCGGTGTCTTCAGGGTGCAGCAGAGTTTATGATAGGCTTCGGGGCTCATGCTCTGCCCGTCGGGGCATTCAATGGCCTTGTCCTTTGCCATATAATCATAATGCAGTTGCTGCAGGTGCGGCACATCATCTTCGGTGATATAGGCCAGCAGGGGAATATACTGGTCGCCCAGGTCACGGAGCAGTTCATCCACCAGGTCGTGGAAACGGCCGGGATATTTTTTGCCTTCTTCTTTCATCTGCTCTTCGCTGGGCTGGCTCGCATTCATCCAGAACAGCATTTCTTCGTTGATCGCTTCAAACAAAGGCTGGTGCTCCTGTCTCCATTTGGCCGTCAGCAGCGAACTCGTCGGCGGATCGGGTATCTTGAATTTATCTAAGTGGATCTCGGAAAAGAAATCCCGGTTGTCCACCCCGTCCAGCTGCATTTTTAATTTGCGCAGCCGGGCCATGTTGATCTTGTCCCGCTGCCCGGATTTTACAAGGTAAGCCAGCGATGATTTGCGCTGCCCCACCTGCATTTCTTTTTCAAAATGTTTTAAGGCATTGGTCATATCCTTGCCAAACAAATAGATCAGCGCCATCGAACGGTTGGCTTCCGGGTTCAGGTCATCCAATTTCAAACAGCGTTCTAAGAATTGTTTGGATTTCACGAGATCACCCAAACCCATCCAGGCCTGTCCCATATTATTGAGCAGCGTTGCACTTTCGGGATGTGCTTCCAGGCAATGCTGTAAAATAGGAATGGCCTGGTGCTCCATGCCGGTCATATTCAGTAAGGCAGCGAGGTTATTCAGGCCCACGGCATCCGCAGGGTCCTGGGTAACGGCTTTCATCCCCAGTAATAAAGCGGCTTCGGGATTATTATCCATCCAGCCGCCGGTGCTGGCCGATTGGATTTCTTTGACGGATTTATTGGCGGCAAATGTTTCTACCGATTGTACGGTTTGTGGCGGCACTACTTTTTTCAAAGCCAGTTCCATCTTCGATACATTCTGCAATAACTGTTGCCGGGTGGGCGGCGTTACGGGGATGGCGGAAATTCGTTTCAGGTCTAACACCGGTGGTTTGATCTCCGTGGTAGGTAATATCGTTTCATCAATGGTAAGATTGAGGGCATCTGCTTTTTGTTTCAGTTGCCCTTCGGCCTGCTGCAGCATTTTCTTTTTGAAGGCTTCCTGTTCGGAAGCGGGCAGGGCCGCAAAGCGTTTCATATCCTCCAGGCTCCACTGGGCAGGATTAGCAGGCAGCTCTTTGGGTTTGGTTTGTGAAAACCCGGTAAAAGAGATCAGCACACAGCTGATCACAAGTATGAATTTTTGCATAGTGGTTTAATTAGGCTTTGCAAAATGCAGCGGTTTACCCGGATCACTATGCGGATAGGGTATTAATTGGGGATTGTAGTGGATGAAATGGGGGTTCTGTGTTTCGGTAAATATCATTAATTCGTTAACCACTCATCCGTTACCTTCGCGGCATGAAACGTACTCTATGCGGATGGTTCGCCATCTTTCTTGTAAGCACATTAGTATCCTGTAGTAAAAGTAATGATGGTGGCACGGCACCCACGCCACCTGTACCGCCGGCTCCTCCAACACCGCCTGTTACAGTTACCGGTGATAATGAACCCCTGCTGCCGGGCAACCCGACAATGGCCACCAGCTCGGTGAGTTTCCCGGAGAATTATTATAAAGACAATGGGTATTACAAAACAGCCTACAGCAAAAGCCGCGGCATCCCGGTCTGGGTGGCCTGGCATTTACAAAGCGATGATATTGGCAGCACACCGAGGCAGGATGATTTTCGCGGCGATGCGGGATTACCTGCGGGCTGGTACCAGGTGCAGACCGCCGATTATACCGGCAGTGGTTTTGACCGCGGGCATAACTGCCCTTCGGGTGACCGCACTTCTTCCACCGCTGCTAATTCGTCCACGTTCCTGATGACCAATATTATTCCGCAGGCGGCTAATTTTAACCAGGGTCCCTGGGAAGGATTGGAAACCTATACAAGAAATACACTGGTGGGTACCAATAATGAAGCCTTTGTGTTAATGGGAAATATGGGAACCGGTGGTTATAATGCGGCAGGGCTTGTGAATACCTTAGCCAATGGCAATGTAACCGTTCCGGCCAAAGTATGGAAAGTGATCTTGCTAATTCCGAAAGGCACCGGCGACCTGGCCAGGATAAGAAGTACAGCAACTGTTCTTGCCGTGAACATGCCCAACAATAATAGCTTATACAATACAACCAGCTCCGGCAAAAATGCCTGGCGCAATTATTTAACAACAGTCAGTGCTTTAGAGACCGAAGCCAATGCAGCCGGTATTCCGCTCAATTTATTCAACGGGCTGGCCGATAGTGTGAAGACAATTTTAAAAACAAAGTTGTATCAATAAGAGCTGATCATTGTTCCGAAAGTTGTTTCACATTCGCCAATGCTTTTGGCCAGATCTGTGCAAACATCTCTTTGAATTCTTCCGTGATATCCATATCAATGGTCAGCTCGGTCTCGTCATTGATCTTTTGGAGTGTATAATTCTCATGGGCACCGGCCCATGCTTTCACCCTGTCACTGGTTGTGTCTTCCACTCCATCCTTTACTTCTCCCAAATGCTCAATGGACATATATTCATACGGGCGGTTCACCGAAATACGGCTGACCATACCCACACCTTTTCCATCGAGGAACAATACTTTGCTTCCTTCTTTCCAGTCGGTCACCGCATGTGAACCCTCGGTGAAAGCAGTTGTCCATTGACGATAGCTGGCGTCGTTCCATAATACATTCCATACTTTTTCGGGAGTAGCATTAATGCTGATACTGAAGACAAGCTTTTCCATGATGGTAATTTATAGTAGTGATTGATCGCTGGCATACCAAAGATGTACAATTGCGGTGACATGCAACGGGGGATAACACGACAATCCGGGGGTGGATTGCGGCCATAAAAAAAGCAGCAGGGTTGCTGCTGCTTTCACGTTTACAGAACGGATCACAAAGATGCTTCGGCTTTTTCCTTTTTCCGGTCCATCATTTTTTCGATCAGGTCCGGTACTTTTTCAAACGCCGCACTGAGTCCCTTGCTGGTGCGGGTTGGAATAAAGGAGATCTCTTCGTTGTGAGTTACCAGGAAACCGATTGGCTCCACACCCATACCGCCGCCTGCTCCGCCACCAATACCTTCACCACTGGCTTTATTCGGCTGGCCGCCTTTCCCCTCACCACCTCCATATCCGAGACCCATACCAAACTTGATCACCGGTACACAGGTAAACTGTCCCAACTGGAAAGAAGCACCTACCACGGTCTCTGTCTTTGCTTCACTTTTAAAGAAGTCAGTAAGCTCTTTTACTGTTGCTTCGAGGTTGAATGCCATAGTAAAATTTTTAAAGGTTAAAAAATCATTCACCGCAGGTACGCATACAATAGTTGCCAGGGCCGGTTGCGGATAAGGATATAAACATAATTGTCCCCGGTAAAATTGACCTGCACATGCCCGTAGCAACCGGGTAAGAAATTAACGGGATACAGTTGTGCATTCAACACATGATCACCGGTATCGATCGCCAGCTGCCATTGTTCCACCCGGAATGTGGCGAGCACCCTTCGCATCTTTTGCAGCATCCTGCTGAAAGATCTTTTGCGGGCAGCTTTGTGGGTACGTTGTTTCTTGTTGGTTGTTGCTTTCGCTGCAACAGGAAGCAGCATATTCTTCCTGAAAAAGAAAACCCGTAGATCCAATTGCCATTCTTTTTCAAAATAAAGCCTTGCATGACCAATGCCTCTCCACCGGAACAACAGGTAAGGTACTCTTGTATCGGCTTCGATCACGAACGGTGCCAGTAACAATAGCAGCAACCCGCACAACAGCAGCAGGAATATGATCAGCACTATTGTCATGATTCAAAGTTGCATGGCAGGTTATACCGAAAACAATGACCGTCCTCATGTGATCCGTAAATCATTGTAAAAACTCCCGGTACTTGCTTACCGGGAGTTGACCGTTGTGCAGACAGCCAGTGAAGAACACTGTTGTCCTGCATCAGAACCGGATACCCACACCAGCGCTGACATTGAGAACACTTATCTTTTGTTTGATCTCCTGGCTGGGTATTTCGCTTATGTCCAGGTACGTGTAGTTGAAAGTTGGTTTCAGGTACAGGTAATCAACACCGGTATAGACGAAGAACCTGTTCCCGGTATTGTAGCGCAGGTTCAGTCCGCCCTGCAGCACAGGTGTAACACTCCAGTCTTCTTTGGCGATCACTATCCCTTCATAAGTGATCTTTGGTGAATTGGCATTGGCAACACCACCCATCACCCGCAGATCGGTAAAGAGTTTTGGTGCCAGTTCAAAACTGAGCACCGGTCCGGCAGTAATACCATAAAATTGCCAGTGGTCAAGATGAAGGGCAACATCAGGACCTTCTTCCACAATCACCGGTATTGTTTTTTTGGTATTGTTCCGGTTGTAAAAAACAGTACCCGTTACTCCCACTGTTTTTTGAAACTGGTAGGCATAGTTAAGGTTAAGGGTCACTCCTGTATTGGCAAATCCTGCGTGTTCGTTATCGAAACTCTTACTGCTAAAATCGCCAACAGGAAAAGAAGGACCGGCATGGAAGGTCAGCAAGGATCTCATCTCCTTTTTCGCCACACTTCCCTGGGCCCCGGCAGCACCACTCAGCAGCAATGCTGTGAATAGAAAGAGAAGCTTTTTCATAACCGTGTTTTTAAAATGATCTTTTCTCAACATTATCTTATCCGCTTTGTTAAGTTAATATGAACACCGGCCCGTTATCAATGATTTTTCACGGCAGGGAACTTGATAGAATAAAAGACGCATTACTCTTTTTCCGGTGGCCGATCATTAAATAACTCCTGCTGCGGGTTTATTCATTTATATTTACAATCTCCAACAAAAACTACTACTATGCCTTCTGTAAAATCGTATGCTGCACAAAGTGCAACCACGCCGTTAGCTCCTTATACCATTGTGCGAAGAGAACCCAAACCACACGATGTGGAAATACAGATCCTGTACTGCGGTGTTTGCCATAGCGACCTACACACCGCCCGTGGTGAATGGGGCGGTACCGTATATCCCTGTGTGCCCGGTCATGAGATCGTTGGTAAAGTAACGGCTGTGGGCAGCCATGTCAAAAAATTCAAAGTGGGTGATCTTGCCGGTGTGGGTTGCCTCGTGGACAGCTGTCGTGAATGTGATAATTGTAAAGACGGACTGGAGCAATATTGTGAAGCGGGTGCAACCTTCAGTTATAACAGTCCCGAAAGAGATGGCAGCGGTAATACCTATGGTGGTTACAGTAAATCCATTGTAACACACGAAGATTTTGTATTACATATATCTGATAAATTACCATTGGAAGCCGTGGCACCCTTGCTCTGTGCCGGTATCACTACCTACTCACCCTTGCGTCACTGGAAAGTGGGTAAAGGAACAAGAGTAGGTATTCTGGGGCTGGGTGGTTTAGGCCATATGGGTGTAAAATTAGCAGCAGCGATGGGAGCTGAAGTAACTATGCTGAGTCATTCCCCTTCCAAAGAAAAAGATGCGAAGCGTTTAGGAGCTCACAAATTCGTATTGACCAGTGATGCAGAGCAGGTGAAGGGAGTAACCGGTTATTTTGATTTTATCCTCGATACTGTTTCTGCCGATCATGATTATAATTTTTATCTCGGCCTGCTCCGCACTAATGGCACGATGGTTTGCGTGGGAGTTCCGCCAACACCCGCTACCATTCCTGCTTTCAATATCATCTTTGGCCGCAAGAGTTTTGCCGGTTCCCTTATCGGTGGTTTACCCGAAACACAGGAGATGCTCGACTTCTGCGCTGAACATAATATTGTAAGTGATGTGGAAGTGATCGCTATCCGTGATATCAACGATGCGTATGAAAGAATGCTGAAAGGAGATGTGCGGTATCGCTTCGTGATTGATATGGCAACTTTGTAAGTAGCCAGGAGCCCTGTATAAATAATGTAAAGACCGTTTCTTAAATGAAGCGGTCTTTTTTATGGAGCTATTCCTGCAATGATGCGAAGCGGTCCTCCGCTTCCTTTCCCGATCTTCATCGGTAAGGCCACCACATAAATTCCTTTAGCAGGCAGCAGGTCAAGATTCGCTACATTTTCAAAACCGGGCCGGTTGGCGCCCAGAAATACCTGGTGTGTTTTAAAATCTTTGGACTGGCCGTAATCAAGACTTGGCGTATCAAGACCCACTGCTTTAACGGCTCGTTTATCCAACAGCCACTGGGCAGTTACCGGGTCAATACCGGGAAAATGTAATTCAGGTATTGCTTCAGCTCCTGTTTTGGGAGAACCAAAATACTTTTCCCGGTTGGGATAAAATTGTCCGTAGCCCGTTTTGAATAACACGATCGTATTAGCCGGGATCGTCCCGTTTTCCTTTTCCCAGTCGTCAATATCTGCAATGCTGATAAGATAATCCCGGTTGGCCAATGCATTTTTGGAAACATCAATTACTACCGCACTCCCTGTTAAGCTGGTCAATGGTAATTCATCAACCGTCAGTCTTTGTTCGGCAAAATGAATCGGTGCATCAAGGTGGGTGCCGCCATGCTCGGGTGTGCAGATAGAATAGGAAGAATAATAAAAACCAAGCGCCGTTTTTCCTTCTGCATCAGTGCTGTGTTCAAAACCTTTTGCATTATTGGGCCAGTATAAGGTGCTGCTGTCATAGGTGTATGTAAGATCAATCCATTTTATGTCCGGGAAAGTAGCAGCAGGTTGCCTGCTGGTGCAGGCAGCAAACAAAAGCAGTATGAGTCCTGTTAATTTATTCATATAAAAAATTTGAACGGTAACTGGTACCAAAAGTTACTGATTTACCCTGTATTTACAGTTCGCCTTTATTGATAAACCGGTAACCCACGCCTGATTCCGTCAGTATGTATTCCGGCCGGTTCGGGTCTTCTTCTATTTTCTTACGCAGCTGGGCAATGAATACCCGCAGGTATTGCGACTGGCTGATAAAGCCCGGACCCCAGATGGCACGGAGTAAATATTGATGCGTTAACACCTTCCCTTCATTACGGGCCAGCAGGGCCAGCAAACTGTATTCGGTCTGTGTCAGTTTTACCAGTTCATTATTTTTCTTCACCGTTCTTGCCGCCAGGTCAATTTCCAAACCGGGACCGCCGATGATAGGATCACCATCCTCTGCTGCGGCACTGCGCAATGCCGAACGGATACGGGCCAGTAATTCTCCGGTGCGAAAAGGTTTCCGTAAATAATCATTGGCCCCGTTATCCAATGCCATGATGATATCTTCCTCCTCCTGCTGCACCGATAAAATGATCACCGGGTTCGTGTACCACTGCCGTAATGATTTCAATACTTCGTGACCGCTTTTATCCGGCAAACCAAGATCAAGCAGAACCAGTTCGGGTGGATGATTGGCCGCCATGATCATTCCCTCTTTTGCCGTGGAAGCAGTGATCACTGCATATTGGTGACTATGCAAAGTGATCTCCAGCAGCTTCCGCATCTGCGCTTCATCATCTATCACCAGTATCTCTGCTTTGTTCATAGCTGTATTTTTATTTCGGATGTTTCCACCGGTATGCGGATCGTGAACCGGGCACCTCCGCCTGTTGCGGCCGTTAATTCCACGGATCCTCCCATCGCTTCGGTAAATCCTTTTACAATGGAAAGACCGAGGCCTGTTCCACTTTTATTCGTATCCTTTAAACGATAAAATTTCCGGAACACATAGGGCAGTTCTTCCTCCGGGAAACCGGGGCCGTTATCTTCCACCACCAGTTCCAGCAGGTCGGCATGACAAGCGGCCATTACTTCTATTTTATTGTCCGGTTCGGTATACCGCACTGCATTCATCAGTAAATTATACAGTACGGTTTCCAGCATCGCTTTGTCCAGTTTACACAAAGGCAGTTGCGGGTGGATACCGATCGTTATTTTCTGCAGGGGCTTGTTCTCTTCCAATCGTCGCACCACTTCATATACCGTTTCCTCAATATCACACCAGTCTTTACGGGGTTTTAAAAAACCGGATTCAATCCTCGACATATTCAGCAGGTTTTCCACCTGCTGGTGCAACCGGAAAGAGGCTTTGGCAATTTCACTGACCAGTTGCTTTTTTGTTTCCTTCTCCAGGTTTTCATCCGCAAGTAAATTATCCGTAGCACCGATGATGGCAGCTATCGGTGTTTTTAATTCATGCGATAAAGAGTTGAGGAATGTATTGTACAATTTCACCGCTTTTGCTTTTTCTTCCCTCAGGCGGGCCAGTTTTTCCACCTGCCGTATTTTATAAGTGAGCACCGCATTCACCATGGCAATGATAAAATACATGAGCAGCAGGATCGCATCTTCGGTGGAATCCACATGAATGGTAAAATGCGGCGGTATAAAAAAGAAATCCCATATAAAAGCAGATAGGGCCGCTGCCAGTAACACCGGCAATATCTCAAACGAAATAGCGATCAGCGAAACCGTAACCAGTAAGATAAAAGCAACCACCCGGTAGCCGATATACGGTGTCAGTGCATAACAAACCAATGCCACACTGAGCACCAGCAATACACTCCAGGTATACTGCTTTCGCTGATCCAGTTTATGAAGGGCTTGTTTGGGCATACAATACGCTTACAAAAGTAGAGTGCCGGGCTTAGAGCTGGTCGTTTTATTTCGGTATAAAGATTTTATAAAGATTTCGGCACTGAAGAGCCCTTTTCTTCAAAAGCCGGTAATGGCCTTTTAGTTTTGTTCCTTCAACATTGCATCCACTTCATGTCACTTTCGCTGAAAAAAGCAACACCCGCCGGTTTGCTGATCGCCCTGGGAATTATTTTTGGAGATATTGGTACCTCGCCGCTGTATGTACTCAATGCCATTACCAACGGTAAAGTCATTACTGAAGACCTGATCATTGGTGTTTTATCCTGTATCATCTGGACGCTGACCTTACAAACCACGATCAAGTATGTGATCCTTACGCTTCGTGCCGATAACCGCGGTGAGGGAGGGATCTTTTCCTTGTTTGCATTGGTAAGAAGACGAAAAAAATGGCTGGTGTTACCGGCCATGGCCGGTGGTGCTGCATTACTGGCAGATGGAATGATCACCCCGCCGATCTCTGTTACCTCCGCTATTGAAGGGTTGAAACAGGTACCTGCTTTATCGCATATCAGTCAATGGACAGTTGTTTATATTGTGATTGGCATTATCACGGTCCTGTTTTTCTTACAGCAGTTTGGTACAGCACTGATCGGACGTTTCTTCGGACCTGTGATGCTGGTTTGGTTCCTGATGCTGGCTTCGCTGGGAACCATTCAACTGTTCAATGAGTTGTCGGTATTAAAAGCATTCAATCCTTATTATGCCTTTAACCTGCTGAGTACGTATCCCAATGGATTTTATATTCTCGGCGGTGTTTTTCTCTGCACCACGGGAGCAGAAGCTTTATACTCCGATCTCGGTCACTGCGGCAAATGGAATATCCGCTATTCCTGGATCATGGTAAAGACCTGCCTCATCCTGAATTATCTCGGGCAGGGTGCCTGGTTATTGCACCTGCACAATGGAGATATGATCACGGCTGAAATGATCGAAAAAGGTTTCAATCCTTTTTATGGTATCATGCCCGGCTGGTTCATGTATTTCGGCATCAGTATCGCCACTGCTGCCACCATCATTGCCAGCCAGGCACTCATTTCCGGTTCGTTTACATTGGCCAGTGAAGCGATGCGGCTGAACTTATGGCCCAAGATGAAGATCGTTTACCCGACAGAAACAAGGGGCCAGTTGTATGTGCCTGCGGTGAACTTTCTTTTATTCGCCGGGTGTATTGGCATTGTATTGTACTTTCAAAAGGCATCCAATATGGAAGCTGCCTACGGGCTGGCGATCACCGCCACCATGATCGCCACTTCTATCCTGTTTGCCAACTTCCTGGTAATGCACCGGGCCAAATCAGCTTTGGTATATCTCTATCTTATCGTTTACCTGACCATCGAGTTTGGTTTCTTCTATGCGAACCTGGATAAGTTTCCGCACGGTGGTTATGTTACCTTAATTGTGGGTGGTTTATTATTCATCGTCATGTACACCTGGTACCGGGCCCGCAAGATCAAGAACCGGTATGTGGAGTTTGTGCGGCTGGAAGAATATATTCCCCGCATACAGGAACTGAGCAATGATAAATCCGTCTCCAAATATGCGACACACCTGGTGTACCTCACCAGTGCTGATAATCCCAAAGAGATCGAACACAAAGTGATCTATTCGATACTCAACCGAAAACCCAAAAGAGCCGATATCTACTGGCTGATCCATGTGGATACGGTGGATGATCCCTACACCACGGAATATAAAGTCAGCCATATCATTCCCAATGATATCATCCGGGTGGATTTCAGTTTGGGTTTCCGGGTGCAGCCCCGTATCAATTTATTATTCCGCAAAGTGGTGGAAGACCTGGTAGCGAATAAAGAAGTAAATGTGCGCAGCCGGTATGAAAGCCTGGAGAAGAATAATGTGACGGGTGATTTCTCTTTTGTGGTGATGGAAAAATACCTGAGCCAGGATAATGAACTGCCCTTCTTTGAACGGCTGGTGATGAAGATCTATTTCGGGTTGAAAGAGATCAGTCTTTCCGAGGAGAAAGGATTTGGCCTGGATACCAGCAACGTGGTGGTGGAGAAATTTCCGCTGATCGTTTCACCGGTAACTGCTTTACGGTTAAAACGGGTGCATGATTAATGCCGGATCATAAAAATAATATCACCTCAGTACTATTGATAATAGCAGCCTGGTTCTTTGCCCTGGCAATGGCTTACCTTGCCTTCTGTAAGATCAGGTTGTTATTACAGTAATATTATTTCGCAGGCAATGGCTCTACAAACTGTTTGAAATTATATTTCACCGATTTACTGTTGAAGGTATCAATGATCGCTTCTTCCAGACTGATATCCAGCAAGGAGGCCAGCAGGTCCAGGTAAATAGCAATGCCACCGATCTCTTCTTTCAGCATTTCTTTATTGATGTCTTTAGCGGTGTAGGAGCTGCCGCCGTCAATACCACCTCTTTCCACCCGCTGCATTTTTTTGATCATGTTACAGAGTTCACCCACTTCGCCGGCCAGTGCCGTTGTCCAGTAGGTGAGGGGCTGGTTATCGTAACATTTGAAGCCTTCGGTGGCCCGTTGCACATTCAAGGGCCGGAAAGAAGCGAGGTCCAGTTTCATAGATTAGTTATTGATCGGGTTATTTATTACTGAGTTGTTGTTCCAGTTGCAGGAATGCGCTGTATAATTTTCTTGTTACAGCACCGGGTTTGCCATCGCCAATACGATTCCCATCGATGGCTGCCACCGGCATTATTTTTTTGGTGGTGCTGGTTAAAAAAACTTCGGCAGCTTGCAAAAGCTCTTCGGTGCGGATATCTCTTTCTTCCACATTCATCTGCCGGGCAGCAATGGATAAGACCTGTTTCCGGGTGATGCCCCGCAGCATATGGCGGGAAGGGGTGATTAAACGCTGGTCTTTTGTAACAATAAAAACATTGGACCGGGGAAACTCTGTGATAATGCCCTTGTGATGATACAATACATCGTTCACCTTTTTTTCTTTCAGCAGGGGTTGCAGCCAGACGGCCATCATGTAATTGATCGTTTTCACCGAAGGCAGTTCCCGCTGGTGTTCATAAGTCATTGCCGTTATCCCGTTTTCAAAATCAGCAAGGCTTGCTGTTTTGACGGTATTGCAGGTAATGATAAGGTTGGGAGAAGCCGGCTGGTATCCATCCACCGAATAACCGCCGGTTAACAGGATGCGGATACCTGCTTCATCCAGTAAGGTTCGTTCCATTAATTCATGGATGATGGCTGTCAGCTCTTCCTTATTATACGGGGCGGGCAGGTGCATGGCAGCTGCTGATGTATAAAAACGATCCAGGTGATCTGTTAAGAAAAGCGGACGCCGGTTTTTGGTTCTGCAAAAATCAAAAACAGCATAGCCCCGCTGCATCGAGAGATCCGATACATGCAGCCCTGCATTTTCATTCGTCACGAAATGATCATTGAAAAAAACAGCCATGTTATAAAGGTACAGTTTACAGCAATGCAGCCACCTGTTCCGGGCTGATGCGGATCGGGTCGTGGAGCTGAAAATGTGTTATTACTTTTTCTTCCAATCCCTCCCGCACTACCAGTAAAATATGATCGCGGCGTTGCTCCAGCAGCTCTTTTAATATATCATGAAAACCACTTCCTCTCAATTCCAGTGGGCCGATCTCATCAATAACCAGCCAGCCCTCTTTATGCATAGCTTCTTTTATGATGGTAACGGCCCTGTCAAAATGTTCCGTACTGAACACATATTTACCAACCACCAGTACGGATTCATCTCCTTCTTTGGCTTCCATCCGGAACAGGTGACGGGATGCAATATTCATGAACACTCTTTTCTCATTGGCAACGGGAGTAAGAATTCCGTACACATCATTCCTCCCGGTTGACCAGTTGACAAGGGCTGTTGTTTTCCCGGTTTGCACCGGTCCGCTCAGTACGACGATCTTTTTTCCAGGCATGGGATCGAGTGCATTCACCAATATTATTTTAATGACCGCTTTGATTCGTTTCCATCCGCGGTATTGCGGGGTCCAGTTCCAACTTTGCAACACCAGTTGTTTTGTTGCCGGCAACAGTTCCAGCACCTGTTTTACTTCTGCCTGTGCCTGGGTTTGCTTTTGCTGCAACCACTGTTGTAATATTTTTTTTAGCAGCGGCCCGATGATAAAATACCAGCCCAGTACAATGATGAAAGAACGTAATAAGATCTTTAAAGAGATATGTGCCGGTAATAAAGGAGTTCCTATTTGATAATAAGATTGTATGTAAAGCCCAAGTAATAAAATCCAGGCCATGAACACTCCTTTTTTCCAGCGTTGCTTTTTTGGGGAATTTGGCGGTACCATACTGCCTGCTCTTTCAGGAACGGGCAAGCGGTATTTTTTTTCTTTGCTCCATTGGCTGATCCGGCCGGGCAATAAAGAGGCCCACCAGCCGGCAACGATACCCGCTGTTACATGCAGCAGCACATATCCTCCGCCAATAAGTAAACTATAATTTGCTGCTTTTTGTTTCGTCAGCCCGTTAATAAAATCATTGATCACTTTCCATAGGTCGTTGCCGTAAATAATAGTAAGTACTGCGATTCGTTGTAAGCCGGATTCCAACAGGGCCAGTACGGCAAAGACCAAACAGGAAAGACGGAAGTATTTCTTATTGCGAAGCAACAATTCGCCCAATAATCCCTGGAAGAAGACAGCTATATAAGCCGTGGGTGGTGCTTGTGGACTGAGCATCATTTTAAATATCGCTACAATAACGGTTGCTTTCAGTATGGCACCCCTTGCAGGCGCATACCACGCAATGAGGCAGATACAAATAACCGCAGCACTGCCCACCACCAAACCCGATACCGGGATCTTAAACCCATGAATGATCCCGCCCAGCATCGCTTCACTCAACACCCATAAAGCAATTAACCGGTAATATATAAGTGAGTTGGATATGTGGCTGTCCCGGTTCATGCTATCAATTATACTAACTTTATACCGGTCGTAAAAAGATATATTTATCTGCTAATAAACACTACCCTGCCTGCAATCATTTTCCACTGGTTATTAATGATAAAAGGTTTGTAAGCCCCTTATCTATTCTGTAACTTACAGGTCCTAAATTCGCTGCCATGATCATCGTTTATATAGCACTCGGAATTATCCTGGCCATCTTTCTCCTGGCCGCCCTGATGCCCAAGACTTACCAGGTTGAAAAAAATATCATCATCAATAAACCGGTTGCAGCGGTAATGGACCGGGTGGGAGACCTCAATTTCTACAGCCGGTGGAATCCCTGGCAACAATCAGATCCATCGGTGAAGAACACAATTACCGGTGAACCTAAAACAACTGGGCACAAATATGCCTGGGAAGGAAAGAAAGTTGGTGTGGGCAGTTTAACACTGCAGGGCATGGATCAGAAGCATATTCATTTTGAACTCGAATTCTTCAAGCCCTGGAAAAGTAAGGCCAAAGACAACTGGTTGTTTGAGCCCTGGGGAGATAACGGGACCAAGATCACCTGGCAAAACAGCGGTGGCCTTCCCTGGCCGGTGGCCCGTTTAATGGGACCGGTGATCAATAAAAACCTGGCCCACCAGTTTGAGACGGGATTGAATAATTTGAAGAAGATGTGTGAGGAAGGTTGATCAGTTAACTGGTTAATTAGTTAATAGGTTTATTGGTTGACCGGAAGTTGATTAAAGGTGCTTTAACTCTTTCACGGTTTTTTCATTGGTTACATTTCCTGTATTCAGTGTTGTGGCGGGTTCAAACAGCACGATCTCCACTTCTTCGTGTGCTACCGGTTTGTGCTCCACACCACGGGGCATAATGATGAATTCGCCTTCACGGATCGTTACGATCTTATCCCGCATATGCATATCAAAACTTCCTTTCACCACGTAAAATAATTCATCCTCATGATCATGATGATGCCAGACAAATTCTCCTTTGAACTTAACCAGCTTTACTAACTGTCCATTTAACTCACCCACCACTTTTGGACTGAAATGATCATGGAACAGGGAAAATTTTTCCGCAAGGTTAATTTTGTCCATCGCTTTTTATTGAATGGTTATTTGATCCGCTGCCTGTTTTGCTTTTTTTCTTAATGCATTCATATCTGTACCTGTTACATCATATACTAATGCTACGGCCATTCTGCGGTAAGGTCTTGTGCTGGGCTTACCAAATATCCTGATATCGGTATTGGTTTGTTCCATCGCTTTCTCCACACCCGTTATCGTAAACTGTTCGGCTGATTTACTGGCTAATACTACTGCACTGGCACCGGCCCTTTCTAATTTTATTTCTGGTATGGGTAATCCTAAAATGGCCCTGGTATGCAATTCAAACTCCGATAAATTTTGGGTACCCGCTAAGGTCACCATACCGGTATCATGTGGTCTCGGGCTTAATTCGGAAAAATAAACACCTTTATCTGTTAAGAAAAATTCGACACCCCATAAACCGGCACCGGTCAATGCAGCTGTTACTTTCTCCGCCATAACACAGGCATCCGTATAATCCTTTTCACTGATCGCCACAGGTTGCCAGCTCTCCTGGTAATCGCCTCTTTCCTGCCGGTGACCAATGGGCGGACAAAATAATGTCACCCCATTCTTTTGTGTTACGGTCAGCAAAGTGATCTCGGTATGAAAAGCAATGAATTCTTCAATGATCACTTCTTTGATATCACCTCTTGAATTAGTAATGGCATACTCCCATACCGTTTGTTGCTCTTCTTCTTTTTTTAATACGGATTGTCCTTTCCCGGAAGATGACATCAATGGCTTTACCACGCAGGGCAAACCAATTTCTTTTACTGCAGCGGTGAATTCTTCAAATGTAGTCGCATAGAAATACTTCGCTGTTCGTAAGCCTAATTCTTTGCTGGCCAGGTCACGGATCAGTTTCCGGTTCATGGTGAAGTTGGCGGCTTTGGCACTGGGCACTACCTGTATCGGTTGTTTTTCATAGTCATAAAATCGTTCGGTACGGATCGCTTCAATTTCAGGTACAATCAAATCCGGCTGATGTTTGGCAACAACCGTATCCAGTTGTTCGCCGTTCAGCATATCGATCACTTCAAAACCATCTGCCACCTGCATGGCTGGTGCGCCGGGATAACTATCTGCTGCAATCACGGTTTGTCCCAGTCGTTTTAAAGCGATCACCAGTTCTTTCCCCAGTTCACCAGAGCCGAGCAAGAGTATTTTTTTGTGCATACAATTATGTGACTATTTTACGAATGGCAATTACTAATTTTCAGGATGAAGTTAGTTTCCCGTTTGATGAAATACATTCCTTTTGTCATATTTCTTTTCCTGGTCAGCTGCTCAGTGAGCAATAATCCCCTGCGCAAAGAAATAAAAGGATTACAAAAGGGAACGATTAAAGATGATACCAGCTATGTATATGCATTACCGTATGAAGCCGGTACCGCACATCGTATCATACAAGGATATTTCGGTCCGTTTTCCCATAAAGAAAGAGCGGCACTGGATTTTAAAATGAAAAGAGGAACAAAGATCCTGGCGGCACGGGAAGGAGTGGTGGTGAGAGTAAAAGAAGACGGTGACCGGGGAGGGTGGAATAAAAAATACAGGCCGTATGGAAATAATATCGTGATACAACATCCCGATGGTTCACGGTCGGGCTACTGGCATTTACAATTCAATGGTGCCTTGGTGAATGTGGGGGATACGGTACAAAAAGGGCAGGTCATTGCACTGAGTGGCAAAACAGGTTATACCGCCACGCCCCATTTACATTTTTTAGTCTGGCGTTCTTCCGGCGGGCAATGGCAACAGGTGGCCACCCGGTTTCAAACTTCCAACGGAATTAAATACCTGAGAGGCTGGAAGAAATATAAAAGCCCTGCGGAATAGTTTTATCTTTCGTTTTCAATTAGTGTTTTGTCTTTACACGAGATATACCAGCAATTCATCGCCAATGTGCAGCAGACCAAATGGCCGGAGTGGATCAGCACCATTGCACAGGTAGCCAGTGTCTGGTATGCCAAAAAAAATAATGTACTCGTTTACCCTACCGGCATTATTGGTGTCCTGCTGGCATCGTATGTGTACTTCTTCATGATTGATCCGCCATTGTATGCGGATGCTTCGTTGAATATTTATTATTTCGCCATGAGTGTATATGGCTGGTACAACTGGGTGCAGAAAAAAGATGATGCCCATTACACATATCCTATCAGTTGGTGCAGCCGTAAAGAACTGGGTGTGGGTATTGGTCTTTTTATTTTCTTTTGGATCGTTATCTATATTGTCTTGTCAAAATTTACAGACAGTAACACCCCGTTTCTTGATTCCCTGGTTTCTTCTTCTGCTATCACCTCGATGTGGTGGATGGCAAAGCGTAAAATTGAGAACTGGCTGGCCTGGATATTTTCCAATATCATTGCCATCCCGCTTAATTTTTATAAAGGCCTTATGTTATTCACCCTGATGTATGTATTGTTCCTGGCACTGGCCTGGTCGGGTTACCGGGAATGGAAAAAAAAGATGGCTGCCAATTAAAGCAGCCACCCTGTTGATTGATCACCTGGTTCTTTAACTCACTTTGATCTCCTGGCTGGTTGTTTCTTTACCCACAATGATGGGTAAGGAGACCTGTAACACTCCATCCACGTATTTCGCACTGATCCTGCTGGTATCAATGCTGTCATCCAGTGTAAAGGTTCTTACAAAACCACCGCGGCTGTATTCCCGCATCACCCAGTCGAATTTCGGAAACCCTTCCGGCGGGCGATAGGTAACGGTTAGTTCGTTGCCTTTTACCCCAAGGCTGAAGTTTTCTTTGATCCGTCCCGGGGCGAAGACCAGCATTTCAAAACTGGTTTCGGTTTTGTACACGTTTACTGCAGCTCTTTGCATAGAACGACTGAACAGGTGGCTGCCCCTGTTGCCGGGTTGATTGCCTTTTGCGGCACATGACTGATTGTAGTGCATGTTTCTTGATTTAATGTGAAAAAATAAATATCATTACAATAACAGCTGAGGCGATTCAATTGTTTATTCAGCAGCTGGCGCACAAAAAACCAGGACTTCATGCTTAAAAAAATTGTTATCCTCGGACCGGAGAGTACAGGCAAGAGTACACTGTGTGAACAGCTGGCCCAGCATTATGAAACTACCTGGTGCCCGGAATTTGCCCGTGAATACCTGCTGACCAATGGTATCAATTATGAATATGATGACCTGCTGACCATTGCCAAGGGACAGCTGGCGCTGGAAGATGAATATACCCAGGCACTGGAACGAAACTCCTTACCGATGCTGGAAAATGGCGGGCATCTTCCCTTATTCATCGATACGGATATGTATGTGATGAAAGTGTGGTGTGAATTTGTCTTCAATAAATGCCACCGCTATATATTGGACCAGATCGGGGAGAGGGAATATGATCTTTACCTGCTTTGCAATATTGACCTGCCCTGGGTGGAAGATGAACTGCGGGAATATCCCGACCCGCATACCCGCAAAAAATTATACCAGGTCTATAAAGATATTATGCTGAACCAGCCTGTGCCCTGGGTGGAGATCAGTGGTGATCATGAACAACGGCTGGCCAAAGCAATTACCGCTGTGGATCAGCTGCTCTGATATTTGTTGCTATTTTCGCAGCAGCAATGAATACTTCTTTTTTACAAAAACAGCATCGCCTTCTTTTTTATACCTGCTGGCTGCTCCTCGGCCTGCTGCAATCCGGTCTCACGGAGTTGCTGGATGATGAAGCGTATTACTGGGTGTACGGGCAGTATCTTGACTGGGGTTATTATGACCACCCCCCGATGATCGGCTTACTGATCAAGCTGGGCTATGCCATTTTTCCCAATGAGCTGGGCGTAAGATTATATCCTTTATTGCTGAATATTCTTTCCCTTGTCATCATTGAAAAACTGATTTATAAAAAGAACCCCTTCCTGTTTTATACCATTGCGGTATCTATTGCGGTATTACAACTGATCGGGTTTGTGGCGGTGCCGGATATACCCCTGATCTTTTTTACCGCCGTATTCTTTCTTTGTTATAAACGATTTACTGAAACTGCTTCTGCTAAAAACACATTGCTGCTGGGCCTCGCCATTGCACTGTTATTGTACAGTAAATACCATGCAGTACTGATCGTTTTCTTTTCGCTGCTGGCCAACTGGAAATTATTCACCAGGTACCAGACATATTTGGCCGGTATCATTGCCCTCTTATTATTTGCTCCGCATCTCTGGTGGCAATACCAGCACGACTGGGTCAGTTTCCGGTATCATTTGTTTGAAAGCAATGTCAATCCCTATAAATTTTCCCATACGGGGGATTATATCATCGGGCAATTGCTGTTGCCGGGGCCCATTGCGGGGTTCATTCTTTTACCGGCTGCTTTTTTATACAAGGCAAAGAATCAAACCGAAAGAGCTTTGCGGTTTACCATGATCGGTATCTATGCTTTTTTCCTGCTGAGTTCGTTCCGGGGAAAAGTGGAAGCCAACTGGACATCACCGGCATTGGTTCCGCTGATCATCCTGGCGCATAATTATCTTGCTGAAAAAATAAAATGGCAAACCCTTTTATATAAGTTATTACCGGTTACATTATTGCTTACTTTATTTGGACGCATTGCCATGATCCGGGATATACTCCCGGTAAAAGCCGTGAAAGAACGTTATCATTCCTGGAAAGCATGGCCGGCCGAAATGAAAGAAAGAACAAAGGGATTACCCATTGTATTCAGCAATTCTTACCAACGGGCTTCCAAGTACTGGTTCTATTCCGGGCAACCCACTTATTCACTGAATCATTATATCGCCGGGGGAAGAAACAATTATAATTTCTGGCCGCTGGAAGAAGCGATGCTGGGCAAGCCGGTCTATTTCCTGGATAAATACCAGCTCTGGCGTTTCCCGGATTCCCTGAAGACCCCTGTTGGTCATGTGGGTTATCAATATGATTCCTCGTTTGTTTCTTTTGGTAAAATACAAATTGACCCGGGGCAAAGGAAGATTCGTGTAAAAGAAAATAAAGAGATTGAACTAACAATCACTTTTTCAATACCGGAGCTATATCAATCATTCATTGCAACACATCCATCATTAAACGATACAACAAGAATCGGCGTTTTTCAATCAGGGAAATGGCAAAAAGATTTCTTTACCGCTATTCGTTTGAAAGATGTAAAAGATCAGCAACCCGTCAAACTGCTGATAGAAAAACCAAACCTGCCTCCCGGCAACTACTATTTACGTTTTGCCATCAATGCAGGTTCTTATGGCCCCACGCATAACAGTGCTAAGATTGAGTTGCGGGTGGAATAGTTTATTTCTTCTTGCCTGGCGGAGCCATATCAATCACTTCCTGTATATCCGGGTCGCTTTGCAGGTTGTTCATTTGTTGCACGATGGTGCGGGACCTGGCAGCCACATAACCAGACACCGGTTTTACTTTATACCGCTTCGGGCTGGGCAAACAGGCAGCGATCATCGCCGCTTCCTGTCTTGATAAATTTTTGGCGGGTTTATTGAAATAGGATTGTGCGGCCGCTTCAATACCAAAGATGCCATCACCCATTTCTGCCACATTCAAATACATTTCCAGTATTCTTTCTTTGCTCCAGCAGAGTTCGATCATAAAAGTGAAATAGGTTTCCAGCCCTTTGCGTACCCAGCTTCTTCCCTGCCAGAGAAAAACATTTTTGGCCACCTGCTGGCTGATAGTGCTGCCGCCGCGGATACGTCCCGGTTTTTTTTCATTATACGCCATCGCCTTTTTAATACTCTTCCAGTCAAAGCCATCATGATCGGGAAACAGCTGGTCTTCCGAAGCGATGACCGCCAGTTTCGCATTCGGTGAAATAACACTGCGGTCCACGTAATCTCTTTTCAGTCCGTGGCCACTGACCCAACTTACTAATTGCGTCATCGTGATAGGCGGGTCGATCCAGCGCAACAGGATGATATATACAAACTGGAGAATGAATAACCAGAGCAGCACTTTTTTGCTGATGCGCCACAGTCTTTGCCATTTTGTTTTTTTTCCGGGAGTTGCTGCCATTGCTTCAATATACTATCTAAAAAAATTATTTATTGCGCCGGGTAAAATAACAACCCGGCAATAAGGGCAACACCAAAACCGATCAGGATAATGCCATTGATCTTATTAATGATATGAATATTGTGCGGCGTCAGCCGGTTGCGGATCTTACCCGCCAGTAATACTTTCAGAACATCTGATAACAATACAAATAATAAGCAGGTAACAAAGATGATGATCCGCTGGTTCACACTATGGGTGATGACCGCTGTGGAGGTGGTGATCCAGAAAATAAAAATACCGGGGTTCAGGGTGTTCATAAAATAACCCGACAAAAATATTTTGGCATAATCCCTTTTCCGGAACTTGATGATCAACGCCCGTCCTTCTTCATTCACTTTTACTTTTTTGAAAAATAGAAAATAGATGCCCATCGTGATCAGGAAAACACAACCGGCAATACCGATCTGCAGCCTGTACTCTTTGATCTGGTTAAAAAGTTCCGTAAAGATATTGCTGATCAGCACCAGGGTGATATCGCTGGCCGATACCCCGGCTACAAAAGAAAAGCCTCCTTTATGACCGTTGTTCAGGCTTTGTTTGATGATAGAAAAAAGAACCGGGCCTACTGCAATAGTAAGCAGCAAGCCAAACCCGATTCCTTTTAAGATCGCTTCCATCATACAATGTGTTCAAAGCTAAAATAAAAAACCCCTTTCGGGAAATGAAAGAGGTGTAAATGGTCTTATTATTTATTTAAATCGCCCCGGTCTTTAAAAAACGGTTCCATTCATCCAGCATTTTTCCTTTCATCACCCGCGGGAATTTATGCTGGCTGCCGAGTTTTCCTTTCAATGCCATAAACTGCAAAAATTTTTCTTCGGGTAATACTTCCAGGAATACTTCTTTCAATGCACTGTCCCTTTCCGTCGCATAATCATCATTCAATGCCCGGAGATGCTGATCGATCCTCTTTCCTAACTCGGCGGCATCCACTTTATCATCGGTGGCCACGTACCATTTATGGGCAAAGAACCCTTCATACGGAAACCCCACCACCGTGTATTCAGGAATGCTTGCATTCAGTTCTTCACTGACGAGTTCTATCGCTTTATTCATATTCTCCACACTCAGGTGTTCCCCCACCAGGCTCAGGAAATGCTTGGTGCGGCCCGTGATCACCACTTCACTTTTTTCCAGGTCCACAAATTTGATCGTATCACCGATCAGGTAACGCCAGGCACCGGAGTTGGTACTCATCAGCAGGGCATATTCTTTTCCTTCTTCCACTTCGTGGATCATTTTTGCGTCCGGATTGGCTACAATGTTACACTCACTATCGAAGTTCTTCTCATCAAAAGGAACAAACTCAAAGAAGATATTATTATTCAGGATCAGCTGCATGCCTTTTGCATGTTCCCTTGTTTTATAACCAATAAATCCTTCGCTGGATAAATAATTCTCGATATATACAATTGGTTTACCCAGTAATTTCTCAAACCCTTTTTTATAGGGCTCAAACGCCACACCCCCGTGTACAAAAAAACTGAAGTTGGGCCAGATCTCGTGGATGTTCTTGACTTTGTAATGTTCGATCACCATTTCCATACACATCTGGCACCAGGCAGGCACCCCAACGATATAACCAATATCCCACTCTTTAGCATGTTCTACGATCTCGTGCAATTTCTGGTTCCAGTCGGACATGGCTGCAATACGGCCACCGGGTTTGTAAAAACTCTGGAACCAGAACGGTCTTTTCTTGGCGAGTATACCACTCAGGTCGCCGGCAAACCAGCCTGCTTTTCCTTTTTTCAGATCCGTGGCACCACCAATCATTAAAAAGCCTTTGGTCATGGCTTTTTTATTAGCCTCTTCATAATTCAGCAGGCTTAGCAACTGGCGAAGATAATTAACCGTGTTGCTGCGCAACATGTCTTTGGTGACGGGGATATATTTACTTGCTGCTTCTGATGTGCCCGAACTTAGTGCATAGTACTTGATCTTGCCCGGCCAGGTCACATCGGGTACGCCATCCAGTGTTTTTTGCCACCATTCTTCATAGATCTTATTATAATCATGCACGGGTACCAGTTCCTGGAAACTTTTACCGGGGTGGCGGCTGAATAAGGCATCATCAAAATGATACTGCTGACCAAATTCGGTGAACCTTGCTTTCTTTAATAATTTTTTCAATACCCGTATCTGCTGCCGGCGGGGATCATTGGGCGGAATACGAAGAGCAGCAGCAATCGCTTTGGGTAGTTTTATATCGATGATAGACGCCATTACTTATCACAATAGCTTTAAAGTTACACAATGTTTCAGCGCAAAGGTCTGCGAATATAGGGGCAAATCATTTTACCCGCCCAAATGACGATACCGTCTCCATAATAACCGGAGGTCATACAGGGGTTCATAGTCGCGGGCATACCAGTAATCCAGCTTGCGCAGGCTGTCGTCGGGCAATTGCTGCGGTTGTGTGGCGGAAAAACCATTACAGGTCATCACTGCTTTCCGGAGTGCAGGCAGCTTTTGTTCATTTTTAATATACCCCACCCATGTTTTCCTGGCTGTAAGCACGGCAAAGCAGTTGGCAAAAAAAGAAAACGGTTTTTTTACCAACAAGAGATGTACCGGGAAACTTACCAGCGATAAAAATGAGATAACAATATCTGTTAATCGTTTTATCCTGCGGTTACCGGGTTCCGCCAGCTTAAAACCATTTTCGGTTGACAGGGCTTCGCCGGATGTATCTTTTGATTCACTGCCAACAATACTCCGGCTTCCGGCAGCATGAAATTTAATTTTGAGAAACCCCGGCAAGGTTTTCAGCACCGAAATACTGCTGGCATAAGAAAGCTGGCCCTGGCAAAAGATAATTTCCCGGAAAGGAATAACGGATAATAGTTTTTTCAGTTCATTCACCTGCCCGATCGCCCCTTCCTTATTTTCATCCACAGCGATACGGCCCAGTATTCTTTCCTGCAAGCCGGCTTCTTTCATCAGTTGCACCACATGCATATATTCTTCAGGTGAACCTGCAATCACCGTAGTGGCATGTTCTTCTTTCTCTTTATTGCTCGTCAGCACTTTTGTCTGGATCAGCACCCACCTTAATACACTGATCAGCAAAAAAGCTAGCATGGCGCCAAACAAAATAATCCCTCTTGAAAACCGGTATTGCTCGGGTAATAATGCATAGGCCGCCAGTAATACAATTGTTGCCATCACTGTTGAACGGACCAGGCCTGTCCATTTATACCAGCGGTCATACAACCCTGCATAATAGGCGGTGATCAGGTAAAAAACAGTGTAGGCCGGGAAAGCAATCCATAACAAACGGTTTTCGTATTCGATATCTGTTCTTACATACTGGTTCCAGATATTTTTCATGAGCCAGAAGGAAAGCAATATCAGCCCTGCATCTATTAATGGTAGCCCAATGCGGCGTACAAACTGGCCCACAGCGGAAAGTGCTGCCCTTACCCAAATAGCAAGATGAATCAACAAATGAAAGATACCGGCCCTGCTGCCGCCATAATGTTTGCGGACAAAAATGCTCATGGCATTATAGAACATGCGGACATAATTCATCGTTCCCTTGCGGGTGCTTTCGCCTTTGAAATGGATAATATGACTGCCGGCAAAATAATAATTGGTATAGCCGGCTTTTTGTATGCGGTAACTCAGGTCCACATCTTCACCATACATAAAAAAAGTTTCATCAAATCCTCCCACTTTATTCAACACTTCCTTCGGTATCATCATAAAAGCACCGGCCAGTACATCCACTTCATGATCTTCGTTCTCATTTAAATGACCCAGGTGGTACTTGGAAAAGATTTTAGACGAGGGGAACAGTTTGGCTAAACCAAAGAGCTTGAACAAAGACGTCATCGGTGAAGGAAAAGCCCGTTTGGATTCTTTGAGGAATTGCCCTTTTCCATCCAGCATTTTGATGCCGAGTGCACCTGCCTGCGGGTGGGTTTCAAAAAAACGGATACAGGAACGGAAACAATCCTCCGGCACAAGGGTATCCGGGTTCAGGAACAATATATACTGCCCGGTTGCCTGTTGCAAACCGAGGTTACAGGCTTTGGCAAAACCCAAATTCTCTGCACTGGCAACAAAACGAATGGTTGGAAATTGCGGTTGCAGGTAGTCCAGGCTGCCATCTGCCGAATGATTATCCACCACAATGATCTCCGCCTGCATATTCTTCACTGCTTTTTGTACCGAACACAGGCATTGTTCCAGGAAAAACCGGACATTATAATTGACTATGATGATGGATAACTGCATGCTTAACAGCCCCAAATCTAAATTCTAAAATCTGCAATCTAAAATCAGAGTTATCTTTGCCCATGCTTAAAACAACCCTTATTGAGGCGGCCAAAGCAGGTGCCGCAGAGATACAACGGTTTTTCAACAGTGAATTCAAGATCAGTAATAAAGAAGGTGTCAACAACCTGGTGACCGAAGCCGACCATGCATCCGAAAAAGCGATCCTGGCGCTGATCAAATCCAAATTTCCCGATCACCAGGTATTGGCGGAAGAGACCGGTGAGATTATCCAGGATTCCAATTATAAATGGATCATTGACCCGATCGACGGTACCGTCAATTTTGCACATGGTATTCCGCTCAATTGTGTCTCCATCGGTATTGAACACGAAGGCGAGATCATACTGGGTTGTGTTTATAACCCGCATCTGAATGAACTCTTTTTTGCTGAAAAAGGAAAAGGGGCTTTCTTAAATGATCAGCCAATCCGGGTGAGTGCAGAAACGCAGGCCATCAAAGCCTGTCTGGTGACTGGTTTTCCTTACACTTATATTAATATGCCCAATGGTCCGCTGGAAATATTTGAACGTTTTATCCGCAAAGGAGTGCCGGTTCGTCGTCTCGGTTCCGCTGCTATTGATCTTTGCTGGGTGGCGGCCGGTCGTTTTGATGGATTCTATGAACATAAATTAGAAGCCTGGGATAGTGCCGCCGGTTACCTGATCGTGGAAGAAGCGGGAGGAAAAGTAACCGACTTTACCGGCAGTAAGTTCTCGGTCTACCAGCACCGGATCTTAGCCACGAACGGAAAGATACATGAAAAGATGCTGAAGGTGATCAATGGAGGAGAGCTATAAGATTTGATTTTTGTTTCTGGATTTTTGGTTTTAGATTAGGTAAACCTTATTTATGACTGAAAAAGAATTAAAAATCCGGACAAAAAATGTGGCCATCTCTGTTGGCAAGCTTTGCCAGAGACTGCCTTCCAGCAAAGTAAATAATACTTACATCGACCAGGTCTTAAGAAGTTCTGCCTCGATGGGTGCAAATTACAGGGCCGCCTGCAGGGCAAAATCTTCCAGGGATTTTATTTATAAACTACAGGTAGTTGAGGAAGAAACGGATGAAACAATGTATTTTCTGGAACTGCTTGCAGAGTTTAATGAAAAGTATAAAGCAGATATGCGGCTGATCTATAAAGAAGCAGAAACAATTTTGAAAATCATTGTAGCCTCTGTAAAAACTGTACAGAAAAAAATAGCAACCAGTAGTAGCAGGCAATCAAAAACCTAAAATTAAAATTCTAAAATAAATGAATAGTGAGTCACGAACAGAGATCAGTTCTCTCGGCGAATTTGGTCTTATCGACCACCTGACCAAAAATATTGAACTGCAAAACGCTTCGTCGGTATTGGGTGTGGGTGATGATGCGGCGGTGATCGATCATTTCGGCAAACAAACCGTGGTGACCACGGATTTATTAGTGGAAGGCGTTCACTTTGACCTGATGTACACCCCATTGAAACACCTGGGTTACAAAAGTGTGATCGTGAACCTGAGTGATATCTATGCGATGAATGCGATCCCCACGCAGATCGTTATCAGCCTCGGCATCAGCAACCGGTTTAGCCTGGAAGCGATGGATGAGTTTTATGAAGGTGTATATGCGGCCTGTACCAAATATGGTGTTGACCTCGTGGGTGGCGATACCACGTCTTCACAAAAGGGGTTTATTATTTCTGTAACCGCCATTGGTGAAGTGGCCCCGGATAAATTTGTGAAAAGAAGTACTGCCCAAAAGGGAGACCTGCTTTGTGTGAGCGGTGATCTGGGAGCTGCTTATGTGGGCTTGTTATTCCTGGAAAGAGAAAAGAAGATCTACCTGGAAAGCCCAGGTGTGCAACCCGACCTGGAAGGAGAGTCTTTTGTGATCGGTAAATTGCTGAAACCCGAAGCCCGGAAAGATATCATTGAGTTTTTAGCGAATTCTGCCATCACCCCGACAGCAATGATGGATATCAGCGATGGATTGAGTTCAGAGGTATTACATATCTGCAAGCAAAGTAACCTGGGTTGCGTGTTGTATGAAGACAAGATACCGGTGAATGAACAAATGAAACAGGCAGCGTTCAAATTTGAAATCGATCCGACGGCCTGTGCCCTCAGCGGCGGGGAAGATTATGAATTAGTTTTTACCATTCCTCAATCGGAATACGATAAATTGGTTTTAAATGAGGAAATTAGTGTGGTGGGCTATATGACAGAACCCGAACAGGGTGCCCATATCATCACCAAAGGCGGCGGCAAACATACCCTTACCGCACAGGGATGGAATCACCTGAAATAAAACCGGGTTTAATAAGAAGTTGGTCTATGAGGAAATTGTGGTTGTTCATTATCGTGGTGCTATTGGTTAGCTGCAGTGCCAGCAAGCATTCCTACTCTCCCAATAAAAAATATTCGCTGCAACAGGTGCAAAGAGATTATTCCATTTACCGGGAAATCCTGGAAGAATATCACCCGGGTTTGTACTGGTATACTTCCAAAGACAGCATGGATCATTTTTTTGAAGAAGGCAGGAAGCAGCTGAAAGATTCCATGACGGAGATCCAGTTCCGCAGGATCCTGAGTTATGTAACGGCAAAGATCAATTGCGGGCATACCACCGTCCGTTCTTCCAAAGGATTTATTAAATACAATGATACGGTGAGGCTGGGCAAACTATTTCCGCTCAGTGTAAAGCTCTGGCAGGATACGATGGTCGTGACCGCCAATCTCAACCGCCGGGATTCTGTTTTAAAAAGAGGAACTCCTATTACAAAGATCAATGGCCGCAGCGGCAACGAGATCGTTGATACCTTATTCAATTATTTATCGACGGATGGTTATAACCGCACCCATAAATACCAAAGTTTAAGCAACCGGGGTGTTTTTGGTTCTTTATATACCTCGTTGTTTGGCTTATCTGAAAAATATACCATAGAATATGCGGACAGTACCGGCCAGTTGAAAACAATCACCATCCCTGTTTATAACCCCGCTGCTGATACGTTCAACCGGGCTGCTATTCGCCGGCTTGCGAGTTTACCAAGACCCACAAAGGAGGAAAGAAGACAAAATCAAATGGCGGCAGTTCGCTTATTACAAATTGATACGGTCAATCTTTCCGCCATGATGAACCTGGCCTCTTTTGGTAAAGGATTTGGATTGAAAAAATTCTTCCGGCAATCCTTTCGTACGCTGAAGCAGCAAAAGATCACCCATCTTATCATTGATGTGCGCAGCAATGGTGGCGGCAGTGTCACCAATTCCACCAAGATCACCCGCTATATTGCCGATCATCGTTTCAAAGTGGCGGATACTTTATTTGCCATCCGGAAAAAAGGAAAATACAGCCGTTATATTGAGAATCATTTCTGGAACCGGTTATTCATCAGCTTATTCACCCGAAGAAAAAGAGATGGCAACTATCATTTTGGTTATTTCGAACGGCATTATTTCAAACCGAAGCAAACCAATCACTACGATGGTAAAGTCTATATTCTGACAGGCGGTAATTCTTTTTCGGCCACTACATTGTTTTCCTCTGCGTTGATCAAACAGGATAATGTAACCGTGGTGGGCGAAGAAACCGGTGGTGGTGCTTATGGTAATTCTGCCTGGCTGATCCCCGATGTAACGCTGCCTGAAACAGGTCTTCGTTTTCGTTTGCCATTATTCCGGTTGGTGATTGATAAGAATACACCCAAGGATGGAAAAGGCGTGCAGCCCGAAGTATTGTCGCTGCCAACCGTGGAAGCCATCAAAAGAAATGCGGATTATAAACTGGAGAAAGCGATGGAGCTGATCAAAAAAGATAAGGCACAAGCCCCTCCCAACCTCCCCTGAAGGGGAGGAGCAGTACCCGAAAGTTTGAATAGTTACTCATCTTCCTCATCATTCATGATCATAAATGTATCGGCGTCTTTCCAGAAGGGGAATTTTTCCCGCACTGAATCAAGCTGTGTTTTTTCGAGAGTGAGGGTATAAATATCCTCTTCGTCTTTTTTCGTGTACAGCACTTCTCCCAGCGGATCAATGATCATGCTTTCCCCGCTGTAGTGGATATTGTTTCCATCATCACCCACCCGGTTCACACCCACCACATAACACTGGTTTTCGATAGCCCTTGCCTGCAATAACGTTTTCCAGGCATGGATGCGCCGTTCCGGCCAGTTGGCCACATAGATCAGTACATCATATTCTACCTCACCCCCCGCTCCCCGCTCCTGAAGGCGAGGGGGAGACTGTCTTGCCCAGACCGGGAACCGCAGATCATAACAAACGAGTAAGTTGATCTTCCAGCCTTTTACCGAAGCGATCAGCCGTTTATGGCCTGCGGTATAATGATCATCTTCGCCTGCATAAGCAAAGCGGTGCCGTTTATCATACACGCCATAGTGCCCGTTGGGCAGCATCCAGATAAGCCGGTTATAATAATGAGCCCCTTCTTTAATAATCACACTCCCGGTTAGTATCACTTTCTTTTGTGCGGCCATCCGTTTCATCCACTGCACGGTCTCCGCCTCCATGGTTTCCGCCAGTTCTCCGGGCCGCATACTGAAACCCGTACTGAACATTTCCGGCAGCACCACGATTTCTGTTTTTTCTTTTATACCCATGATCTTTTCTTCCAGCATCTGCAGGTTGGCTGGTTTGTTTTCCCAGTGAAGATGTGTTTGTATAAGAGAGATGGTAAGAGTTGACATGCTGTAAAATTAGTTGGATTTGCGAAACCCGTTCCAGGCTTTTAAAATCTTGCGTAAACCGCTCTAAGCCTCTGAAAGTCAGGCCGACAATTTTTGGTAGCTATCAAACAAAACACTTCGTAGTTTCGCAAATACACACGTTAGCAGCAACCCTAAAAGACGACACAAACAACAACAAACTAACAGTAAAACGACAGACAAAATGCCAACCCTTCGCAAAATAAAAAGAGCTGCAAGCCAACGCACAAGCCGACACAAATTGCAGCACATTTTATTTTGCCCAACCGCAGCCAAGCCCACCCACCACCCTACTTCTTGAGAAAGTTGAAGACTATTGATAAAATTTTTGACAAACAATCTGAAAAGACTTTTTACATTTGACAATAATTGTCAAGTTAATATTATCAAATTGAAAACGACCGGAGAAATAATAAGAGAACAGCGAGAAGCCAAAGGACTTCTTCTAAGACAAGTAGCAGCTAAACTCGATATAGACACAGCTATTTTAAGCAAAATCGAAAGAGGAGAGAGGAAGGCTACAAGAGAACAAATTGTTTCGCTTGCCGAAATTCTCGACCTCAAAAAAGATGACTTACTTATTCAGTATTTGAGTGAGAACATTGCCTATGAAATTGCAGACGATGACCTTGCGAAGCAAGCGTTAAAAGTAGCTGAGAAAAAAGTCGAATACATTAAAAAGAACAGAAAATGACAGGAAAAGAATTTTTAGAACTACTCGGGTTTAAAACTAAAAATGGAACTTTATTCCAAACGGATTATAAGTTACACAGCTATACTATCAAGGTTGATGTTGCAAAGGGCAAAATTCATTATCGTAATGATGAACAAACCACAGTAGAACGTCAAGATGATGGACAAATCCAACTAGGCGATAAAACAACATCTCATTTTAAACCTGAACAACATCCATTATACCAAGAATCATTGGTTGTGTTAGAATGTGTTGATAGGTTATTAAGAAAGGGCTATAATCCAAATGACATTCATTTAGAAAGACGTTATCCGTCTGGCAGAGGAGCAAGTGGTGGAAAATCTGATGTTTGTGTATATGGCAAGGATGGAAAATCACTTTTAGTTATTGAATGTAAAACCTGGGGGACCGAATTTGAAGGCGAAAAGAAAAAAATGGATGAACACGGTGGTCAGGTTTTCGCTTATTTAGCCAATGACCAAAATGCTAAGTTCCTTGTGGTCTATGCCTCAAAACCAAATTCAGAAAAGACGGCTGATGATAAGTTTGATTACGAAAACATCATTGTTCAAATAAAAGACCGTGAAGAAGATTTAAAAAAGAGTTCAAAACAAATTGAAGAAGAAAACATCAAACTTTACCGAGATGCAAAAAATAAAAAGGAATATTTTGAGGTTTGGAAAGAATCCTTTAATAAATATTTTCACTTCAACGGAATATTTGATGATGATGCAAACGCATATTCTCTTGAATTAAAAGCACTCAAAAAGAAGAACCTAAAACAGCTTGAAGATGCAACAGGTTTATTCAACAAGTTTGCTGAGATATTGAGGCATAACAATATTTCTGACAACGCAAATGCTTTTAATAAAATACTGTCGTTATTCCTTTGCAAAATCGTTGATGAAGAAAAAAACGATGAAGATGTTTTAGATTTTCAAGTAAAAGAAGATGAAGAATACGAACATATAATAGACCGTTTACAAGCTCTTTATCAAAAGGGAATGAAAAAGCTAAACGAAGAAATTGTTTATTACTCAGAGAATGAGTTACACGACATTATTAAGTTATACCCAAAACAAACCCCTATTGAAAAAGTTGAAGCGATTTTCAGAGAATTAAAATACTATACAAACAATGAGTTTGCTTTTAAGGAGGTGCATAATAAAAACCTATTTATACAAAATGGTAGAGTTCTAACGGAGGTAATAAAATTATTGCAAAATTTCCGTTTTCGTTTTACAAGCAAACAGCAAGTTCTTGGCGACTTTTTTGAATTAATGCTTAACCACGGAGTTAAACAATCGGAAGGTCAATTCTTCACACCAATACCAATTGTGAGATACATTATTCTTTCACTTGGCTATGAAAATTTGATTAACTCAAAAATTGAAAAAGGTGAAGACCATATTCTACCCAAAGTTCTTGATTATGCCTGCGGAGCAGGACACTTTCTAACAGAAAGTGTTGAGGAATTGCAAAGTAAAATTAAGCAAATTGATACATTAAAACTTTCAACAGAATTACAAAAAAAAATTAAAAAGTATAGTAAAGGAACAGAATGGGCACAAGATTATATTTTCGGTATTGAAAAGGATTACAGACTTGCAAGGACTTCACAAATTGCTTGTTATATCAATGGAGATGGAGATGCAAACATAATCTTTGGCGATGGATTAGAAGAGCACGAACAACTAAAACTAAATAAAAAGAAATTTGATATTGTAGTCGCAAATCCTCCTTATGCTGTTGATGCTTTCAAAAATTACTTAAATGTAGGTAGGGCAAATTATGAACTATTTGATAGCTTGACTGAAACAAGTGACGAAATAGAAACTGTATTTATTGAAAGAACAAAGCAAGTATTAAAGAATGGTGGACTGGCTGGTATCGTTTTACCAACATCCATTTTTGAAAGCGGTGGCATTTACACAAAAGCAAGAGAAATCCTTCTCAAACATTTTGAAATAAAAGGAATTACAATTTTAGGCAGCAAAACATTTATTGCAACCAATGTAAAAACATTAATAGTATTTCTTAAGCGTAGAGATGATGGCTTTGTAAAGGATAGAGAATATATTACCTCGGACTTGTTTACTAATACAAAGTATGCAGCAGACATAAGATATATTGATGCCAACCGCTTTCTAAAAATGTTTGTTGAATATAGAGGTTTAGAATTAGAGCATTATGAAAGATTTCTGAAACTTGAAATTTCAACAGAGTTATCTGAAACTGATACGTTTGTTGATTATAAAACAGAATTTGACAACAGCACGAAAATAAAAGACCATAAAAACAAACCTGCTTTTAAAAAGCTAACAACAGCAGAACAAGATGCTGAATTGCAAAAAATGTTTTATCACTATTGTAAGGATATTGAAAAAGAAAAATTCTTTTATTTCCTATTAACGCTTTCAGATGGGGAAAAGAATCCAACTACAATTGAAAAATATTATGACTATCAGCAAACAGTAATTGTAAAAACAGGAAAAGATATTGATGAGCAAAAAGAGTTTTTAGGTTACGAGTTTAGTAAACGTAAAAGGCAAGAGGGAATTAAAATCAATAACTATGGTGGAAAGTTATTTGATGAGATTAATCCAAACAATCCCGAAAAAGCCAGTTCTTACATAAGAAAATCTATTCAAAATGAAGAAATCACAACAATTGACACAGCAGTAAGTAAACACGTTCAAGTATTTTCTCTTGCGGAGTTGATTGATTTTGACTCCATAGATTTTGATAAAAAGTTAAGACTGAAACTATTTCAAAAACCAACTGGGAAGATGTTTGGGGTTCAACAGAGATTAAATCCTTATCGCCAGACATTGCAATAATTCAAAAAGGAAGTTCCATTACTAAAGCTAAAACTGTAACTGGCAAAATTCCAGTTGTTGCAGGCGGACAACAACCTGCTTATTTTCATAATGTAGCAAATAGACCCAAAAATATCATTACAGTTAGTGCCTCTGGAGCATATGCTGGTTTTCTAAACTTCTGGGACACTGAAATTTTTGCTTCAGACTGCACGACAATAAAATCAATCAATGAGGATGAAATATCGACTGATTTACTTTATGAGATTCTCAAAATAGTTCAACCAGAGATATATAAACTACAAAGAGGACAAGCACAACCACACGTTTATCCAAGAGACATTTCAAAAATCAAAATTCCTGTTCCAAACAAAGAGCAACAGAAATTAATCAAGAAAGATTTAGTAAAATTAAATAGCGACAGAGGTAAGTATTTAGCTCAAGGTGTAGCAGTTCAAGATTTGGAAAAAGTATTACAAGACGAAAAGAAAAAAATAATTGTGAAACATTGCTTCAATTCAAAATAAGAAGCCAACGCACAGTGACAGACAAGAAGGGCGGCAGCTAACAGCGGCTTGGCGTAATGGCGGGTGCAATGCTTCGTATGACAGTTTTGTGGTAGGTTCAAGTGCAGTTCTTCGATTGAACTTTTGTTCTAAAATCCGCCTCTACGCCAAGCCGCAAAACGTTAGCATCATTCAAAAACTATACATGAGAAAATTGATACCCCTGTATTTTTTATGTGTGTCCGTTTTCTCCGTCAAAGCACAAGATTCATACTATGACCATATTGCAGTTGGGAAATACAGCGTTCGCTACAGCGACACTGTTATTTATGATCCTGCCATACACTATGAACAATATGGCTATTCCGGGCCTGCACCTTTATTTGTTCAGGTATGGTTTCCTTCCATGAAGGCTACAGCCAAAAAAAGACTGACTTTTGGCCAGTATAAACTTCCTGCTGTTCCGGCCGGGTTATCCCGGGTATATGAAAAACTCAGCTCGCATATGGATGAAATATTTATCCGGGACGGAATAGAATCCAATATGGAGAATGATGAACCGATTGATTACGGCCATCTTACAACCCGCCAGGTTCTTGAGAAAATAAATCGTTTGGCCACCATCAGCAGCCGCTCAGCTATTGATGCTAAACTTGATTATCCTGTAATCGTTTACCAGCACGGGTCGCAGGGGCTATCTTCTGAGAATACGGTGATGGCAGAATATTTTGCATCACATGGCTATGTTTTTATTACCGCTAATTTTCATCTGCCCTACGAGAATACGATTTATGGATTATTACCCTACCATCTTGAAAAAGAAAATAAGCACAACCAGAGCAGTGCTAAAGCTCTTATCAATTTTGCCAAATCAATAGCTGCCCGGGAGAAGGTATTTTTTATCGGGCACAGTTGGGGGGCCCAGGAAGGCTGGTGCTTCCTGGATGATCCGGCATGGGCGGATGCATTTGTTTCGATGGAAACCACCATTGAATTTAAAAAAGACACGGCGAGAATAAAAGAATTATGGCCCTATGTATGGGATGCTATACAAGTGAAGAGAAATACATTTTCCATACCTGTTCTGTTATTTGCTGCTGCAGATGATGATACAAACTTTGATTTTTTTAAAGGCCTCAGTTCCGCCCCCATGATTTTTGCCTCCTATAAAGAACCTTTTGCTCACAACAGTTATACATCCCTGTCAATGATGCGCTGCTTTTTAAGGAAGGATATTAATCAGCCCGACTCAGCGATGCTGATGAGCCAGGTAAAAGGATATGCCCGGCACCTCGACCTGATACATGCCTTTTTTAAAGCTTTACTGAAAAATGAAAAATTGAATTTGTCTCCGTTTGACAACTATTTCAAATTCGAATAAAATACTAACAACAGCTTCCCGCAATAAATATTTCCCGGCTCCCCGGCTTGTTGTAACTTACTGTTCATCGCTTACATGGAAACGAAGTTTTACATCCCACACCCCCTGCTGCAGGACCTGGTGCAGTGCATCATGATCGTGCATGCCAAAACGGATGCGGCTGCACCGGCGGTGGTTTGTCCTTACCCGCCGACGCCGCAAAATTCCCTGTTCTTTTATATCAACGACCGCATCAAAGTGCAGCCAGAAGGAGCAACTGGTTTTATGGAGCAGCCGCGGAGTGTGCTGGTGGGTCCGCAGCTCAGCCGTGTCAGCATCGACGTGAACAGGGACCATAAGGCCGTACGGGTGGGATTTCATCCCGGTGGCCTGCACCGGTTACTGGGTTTGTCTATGGCAGAAATGCTGGATGGCAGTTGCGATGCAGCAGCTATATTCGGAAATGAGATGAAGGAACTGGATGAAAAATTGCAGGAAGCAAAACACTTTGATGCTATCAAAGATATCGTGGAGCAATTCCTGCTGAAGAAGGTGGGCCGTGTCAAGGATATTCTACCTTTTGATAAAGCCATGCTGGCCTTGCTGCAATCTGGCGGTATGATGCCTGTTGAAAAAGTAGCCTCCCTGGCCTGCTTAAGCCTTCGGCAGTTTGAACGGGTGAGCAAAGAACGCATCGGCCTGCCACCGAAATTATTTGCCCGGATCACCCGTTTTTCAAAAGCTTACCGCCTGCGGGAAAATTGCAGCGGCCTGAGCTGGACACAGATCGCTTATGAATGTAATTACTTCGACCAGATGCACCTGATCCGCGACTTTAAACAATTTGCAGGTGTATTACCCCGCCTGATCGAAAAAGAACTGGAACGTTCCCCCATCCGCCTGCAGGCTTCGCTGCGTTTATAATGTCGTTTTTTTACTATTTACCGGGCCAGCCGTGAACGAGTTTTACAGCAAACAACCCGTATGCAAAAAAATATTTGGCTCCCCGCTTTATTTCTCTGTGCAGTAAGCATGGAGATCACTGCTCAACAGTTCGATAAACTCCAGGCACTGGAACAAACAACGATCACTACCTATTACAGCAAAGGGTTCCAGCCACGGGCAACCGCTATCAGCAAGCGGGTGGAAAAAGCGATCCGTTTTCACCGGCAACTCGTAAACTTTCAGCCAACAGTAACCCTGTTGGTTTTATCCGCTGCTGACTGGAGCAGCTATACAACTTTTCCTGTCTATGGCATGCCTCATTACAACAATGCACAAACGCTGATTGTGGCGGCTGAAGACAATCCTTTCTGGAAAAGTTTTCTGCCCCCGCCGGATCAGTTACCGGCAGCGCTGCGTACACAAATTGAAACCGTGTACCGCAACAGCAACGGCGAAATCAGCATGGAAGGGTTTTTTGATCTGCTGGCCTTACATGAACTGGGCCATGCGTTTCACCAGCAGGGCGGACTTCAAATGCAGCGCAAATGGATGGGCGAATTGTTCTGCAATATTTTACTGCACACTTATATTGCGGAAGAAGAACCGGGGCAATTACCGGCCCTCACCGTTTTTCCCCGCATGGTGATCAGTGCAGGCAGCAAAGAATTTAAATATACCAGCCTGCAGGAACTGGAGGAACATTATGAAGAGATCGGGAAGATGCATGCAAAAAATTATGGCTGGTACCAATGCCGCTGGCATGCAGCCGCCGGCGATATCTATGCTGCAGCGGGGAAAGAACTGGTGCCAACACTCTGGAAAGCATTGCAACAACAACAGGAAAAATTAACTGATGCAGACCTGCTCCATTTCCTGGATAGCGCTGTACATACAAGTATCGCCGCTATGATGCGGAATTGGGATACGGCAGCGGTACAATAACAGCTTTGCCTTTTGAGGCTGTTGTAAACAACTGTGTTTTCAACTACATTTTAGCGGTTTTGTGAGTTTGCTGGTGGGGTTTTGGGGAATAAATACGTTGGAATTAGAAACTTGTGCCTGCGATCTTTGGGAAACTCAAATAAATCAGTACGTTATTTCGTTAGTTGAATATTACTGGTTATACTAATGAGAATTCCCATAGCGATATTAAGTTTTCTGGTTACAATCTCCGCTTTTAGTCAATCGCTGTCGGACAAATACTTACATTTCAGAACTGACTATTACTGGGACACGACCCTTTATAAATCCGAACAGGTACACTTTTATGAGGTCACCAATAGAAGGATCACACAAAAAAAGTATCCTGTATTGCTATACCTGTTCACAAAAATTATAAGTGATACTCCATTGATAACAAAAGATATCTTTGAAAGGCGTGGCAGATCGTACTATCCTTATAAGTATATCAGAAAGGGGGATAGTATTTACCTGCAATATTTTGATTTAGGAAAACGAAAGCTGCAACTACACAAAGAGTATTCTTTAAACCCTCGTGACACTGTAAATTGGTTGGCAAACAAAGGATCTCTAGACAGTAAATATGGAATTTCTGTGGGTGGTTTTTCTACTTATATAGGCGAAGAGATTATTCAGATCAATGGAAAGCCATTTACCACTTTCCATTTTTTGGAAGACCATGATAGCCCGGGTTCTCATGCAAGCTATTTTACTACAGATGTTTTTCTCGACAAAAAAACACTAATCCCTGTCAAATACGTTCAAACAAATTATGACTATATAACACGACAACGGCTCTTGTATAATTCAATTACTACGTTAGCTGCATCAGGAAACGCTTTACCCGACTATACCAACAAGAAACTTGAAGACCTGGTGATTTATGAAGACAAAAGCACTACCTGGACAGAAAGGCAAAAGCAAGAGCTTTTTAAAAAGTATCCGGCTGATATGAAACAATATGTTGATTGTCTTATAAGGAAGTTAGACGGGCATATCAGCTTCTTTCATTTTGAACAGAGCATGCGCTACATGAATATTAATGTAAGTAAAGAATGTGAGTGAGCAGATATATGTTCTTGACAACTGCCGGTTTGTTCTTTTCTCAAGAACAGGGTAAAAACTTGTGTGCACGGCAAAAGTCGAGATCTGACAGAATAATTGCAATAACCTGAACCAGCCAGGGAACAAAATGGCCGGTAATTTTTTGATACTGCCGCAAAAAATCTGTTCGTATATTCGATAATATACACGTTGTAGGCAACTTTAACCTTCTATGCGAATACTTTTTCTTATCTGGACATTAACTATATTTTTTAAGGCTCAAAGCCAAGACAAATACTACGACACTTACACTGTTGACACATTAACATTGACAGATGTTAATTTTAAAAAAGTTGTTTCATACAAGGTTAACTGCGTCACTTTTCTTGTTAATTATGACGACTACAAAAAAGAACTTTACATTTATTGGAAACGGTATCATGACGGAATGAAGGGAACAAAGCGAGAAAAAAAAAGAGGTGAATATATTAACCCAGACTATGAACCGAGATGGAGAACGATTGACTCTGTTTACCAGCTTTTGAAGGTTCAAGTCAAAACGCAGGACACAATATTTCTTAATCAAAGAGTATTTGACAAAGTAGGGTTAGGTTCATTAAACAATTTTTTCCCAGACATGATTGAAAAGAAAAATTGTGCAATCCTTGACAGTGACAATAAGCGGCACTTTAAAATAATCCGACACAAAGGCTCAAAGAAGACTGGGAACTTTACTGGTACTGGTGGACGGGTTTACTTTCTACCAGGTGACAAAAAATATTTCATCGGAGCAATGAACTGGGTTTCGTAACAAAGCTGCCTACAACATTCAGTTTTGCGTCAGCGGGGGCGACGAATAAATCCTCATCGGCAGTGCTACTATCAGCTACATACCTGCCAACCTTGCTCTTTTACGCCGTTGTTGGCGCCTGCCTGCCGTCAGGCAGGTTTCTCACCAACAACTGAACTAATCAATTATCAACACCGCTTCAGCAAAACACAGCAGCCCCAATAAAGGGGCTGCTGCAACCATTAAACCTATGAACTAACTGCTCTGAGAAAGACTTATTTGAGGATATTATACCGCAACATTACTTCATGGGCATTGGCACCGCCCTGGAAAGAACTGATCGGTGTTTTATAAATATCAAAGGCATAGCCCAGTGTAAACTTCTTATTGATATGAGCACCGGCACTCAGCATCCAGCTTTGCCGGGCCCGTAACGCCACTCCCCACCAGAATACTTCATTATGCTCCACCCGGAAACCACCCTGGAATTCCAGCGGCGCATTCGGCAAATAGATCATTAAAAAATTCGGGGTGATCACGGTCGCTTCATCCACCGTCCAGTGATAAGCACCGTGCAGGTAATAGTGACGGTACAAACGGGCCTGTTCTGTTGTGTTTAAGTTGCCGGTATAAAAATCCAGTTTGGACTGCACCAGTTGCGATACCGATGCACCAATTTGAAATTTCTTATTGGTGTACGAAACACCAAATCCGGCGTCGAATTTAAAACGGTTGTCGCCGGCACCCATAGCAGGATCGCCTGCTATGGACTGGCTTAGTTTTTCACGGTTCAGCGAAAACTGCTGGCCTCTTGCTTCCAGACCAAGCGAGAAAGTGCCCTTCGCTGTTTCAATATGTTTGGCAAAAGCTAACTGGATACCGGTTCTTGAAGTGGGTCCTGTTTTATCACTATAGATATAACCACCCAAACCGATCTTTTGCTCCGGTAATTTAAAAGAACCAAAGACGGTACCGGTCCGCGGACTGCCACTGATACCGGTCCACTGGCTGCGGTAAGTAACCCCCACCATATTGTTGACGCCTGCCATGGAAGGGTTGTGCAATACACCCTGCAGATCATACAAAGAAGAGGTTTGTAATTGCTGTGCCTGCAGGTTCGTCAGCGCCAGTGCGAGGAACAGGGATAAAATGATATAGCGTTTCATTGCTTGTTAGTTTAGTTGTTTATCTCAGGATGGTTACGTCTCCTGCTAATGTTATTAATTTACCGGTGATAGTGCGGAAAGTAACAGTATAGTAATACGTACCATCAGCAACAGGTTTACCATTAAAGGTTCCATCCCAGTCATTCGCATAATTGTTATTGGTATAGATCACATTACCATAACGGTTATACACTCCCACTTTGATGTTGTTGGTACAGGGAGCACCGTTGGTCACCAGCCACCTGTCATTCATGCCATCCCCATTCGGTGTGAAGGCATTCATCACTTTCACGCAATAAGGGATCACCGTTACAATGGCAGCATCGGTAGAGGTACAGATGTTATTATCCCTGACTGTGAGTGTATAGGTGGTGGTCACATTAGGTTTAGCAACAGGGGTATATGTATTGGCATTGGTGAGTGTGGCAGCCGGTGTCCAGGCAATGGATACCGCATTGGCAGCACTGCTTCCGTTCAGTTGCACCTGGTCGCCATCCACGATGGTTTTATCCGGGCCGGCACTGATCACCGGGTTGGGTTTGATGGAAATATTGACGGTGCCCGTTCTTACACAACCATTCAGTGTTGCGGTTACAGTGAAAGCAGCATTGCTGTTCACGGTTGCAACCGGGTTACTGATATTCGTAGCGGATAAACCTCCGGCCGGTGTCCAGGCATAAGCAGCTCCGGTACCGTTGGTAGTCGCCAGCATATTGACCGGAGCTCCGGCACAAACCAGTGTATCATTGTTCGTGGTCAGTGTCAGGTTATCATTGAAACCAACGTTGATGGTTTTAGTGATCGTACCGCAGAACGCATCTTTGATAATGATCGTCTTCGGGCCGGTGCTTAAACCGGTGAATACATTGGAAGACTGGAAAGCACCGCCATTGATACTGTATTCATACGGTGCAATTCCGCCGGATGTATTGAGGGTGATGCTGCCACCGGTGGGGTTGGTACAGGAGGCATTCACCACCACATCGGTTGTGTTTACATTCACATTCAGCGTATCGCCATACTCCATGATGGATGGAATACCATTAGCAATAGCTAAAGTACCTATGAATAATTTACGGTTGGCAAAAGGAATAGCAGCCGGCACGGTACGGGGTGCAAAGCCCATGGCATTTTGCAGGTTGCCATGCGGGGCTACTTCCATTCTCCAGTTGGCACCGCCATCATTGGTAACAAACAACACATTACTGCCGCACACATAACCATTATTCGCATCATGGAACAAAACATTCAGCTGGTTACCCGATGGCAGCAGGGTATTGATATTACTGCTGATATCCGTCCAGGTGGCACCGCCATCCGTTGTTTTATATAATCTTCTGAAACCGGCAGTCGTGAAAATATTTCCGAGTACAAAAACCGTATTATCATCCAATGCAAAAATGCTGGTATAGGAAGTAAAGGTGTTGGGGAAACCAGTCGGTCCTTCATTTAATGCCGGGAACGGACTGATCCTGCTCCAGGTAGTTCCGCCATCCGTTGTTTTATACACACCGTTTCTTGAACCGGCGGCATAACCAATGTTGCGGCTGGGGAAAGCCATCCTGGATAAAGTAGGTGCTGTGAAAGCCGGTGTGGTAGTAGTGGCTACAATATCTATCGCCTGCCAGGTAGCTCCTGCATCCGTGCTGCGGAAGAAAGAAGATTTTCTGCTGGCGGCTGGTACAGAGAATTGGCTGTATCCCACTGCATAGATGGTATCATTACCAAAACCCACCACATCATTCATCTGGAAATTGAAATTGGAATACAAGGGGTCCAGTGTGGTGGCCTGGTCGCCTGAAAAATAAATGACCCCATTGCTCACGGCGAAATAAGATTTATCCAGTTTGGTATAAGCAAAGCCATTGATATTATAGAAAGAAGAAGCAAAGTCGGGCCTGTTCTTAGCCACCCAGGAATTACCGCCATTCGTGGTAACTGCAATCATAGAACCACCGGTAATGATACCGTTATTACAGTCCACAAAGTCAACCTTATTGCCGGTTGCGCCTACAAACACATAACTGCTGTTATAAGAGGCTCCCCCGGGAATCGAATCGGCTACCACACCTCCTTGCCCCATAGTAATAAATTTACCGCTGGGTAAAATATCAAAAGCCCAGGTGGCGAAACTGCTGTAGTTGCGTCCTTGAGGTAAGGAAAATTCTCTCACCCAGTTTCTGCCGGTATCTACGGATGTCCACATCAAACCCAAATTGGCAGCAGCAAATAATTTACCATTAGCAGCCCTTCTCATCTGGTAGGGGTTAGAAGCAGTTAACACCTGCACGGCAGGTATTGGCGGAAAGCCGGGAGGGGCGCCTGCATTACCTGTATTCAGTATTTCATATTTACCTTTTTCATACACACCCGGACGGTTCACATTCAGGGTGCTGTCGTTCACACCGGTCCGCACTCTTACCACCACGTTATTATTAAATGACATCATCACGATCATCGAGTCATTGATAATATTCAGGGCCCTGAATTGCTGAACAGTTTGTGTTACTGATCCGAATTTAGATGTACAATTTAAGGTGGCAGGATAACCGGTATATCCCAGTCTTTCTTTACTGATCGAATAATCAATCAGCGTTCCGTTATCAAATTTCCAGAGCAAACTCGCATTATGTGACCCGGTTGTTTGTGACCCTGTAAACGCACAGGTGCTGGTGCTGGTGATATTGGGGATGCCAATATTAGGAAAGTTAGAAGCACCGCCGCCACAGATATAACCAATATTATTACTGGTGAACTGTATCCGGTATATCTCTTTTGATTTAGCAGTAATGGCATAATCAATAGAAGGATACGTTGCGTTATTAATAAATCCGACTTTGGTAGTACCATTCACAGCAGGTGCTGCCAGCGAATCCCAGGTGCTGCCGCCATTTTGCGTAAAATAAACTTTAGGAATTGAATCGGGTGTATTCCATTGCCCGGCGATATAGCCAGTGTTCTCATTAATGAACCAGCAGGTATTAATGCTTCTTGCATTGGCATACAACGGCGTATTCACAAAGGTCCAGTTCTGCCCGCCGTTGACGGTCTTTGCCATCATACCATTTGATCCTACTGCATACGCAACAGAAGAACTGGCAATATGCACATCATTGAAACTACCATTGGTGGTTAAACCGGCAGGTGATGTAAAGGTGAAAGGGCCATAGGTCCATTTAACACCGCCATCAGTGGTCCTGGCAATACCGCCGTTACCGCCTACAGCGATACCGAAGTTATTATCGTAAAAGTGAACATCCAGTACAGTAAAGCCAAACTGCCTGGGATCGCTGAAGCGCCACTTATCAGTCCGGTAATCACTTTGTGCCTGGGAAGAAAGAGAGAAAAATGAGATCATTAACAGCAACAAGCCATAATGCATTTTTCCAAAGCAGTTCTTGTTCATTTCAGTAACGTTTAAAATTTTGGTTGTTATTCAGGGAAACAATGTTAGACCAACATGGAAAGAGTGTTTGTAGAATTAATTCTACTGAAATGAATTGCTAAATGATGGAATATTGAATACTGAAATTTATGAGGCGGAAACCAATTATACTACTGCTCGTTAGTTTATGTATTGTCCTGGCTTCATTCGCCCAGGATAAATCCAACCGGGGTAAGGAATTCTGGATGGCGTACGGTTTTGATTATAGCTTTTTTCATGAATCGCCGGTCAACTTCCAGGAACTGGCCTTATATATAAGTACCGAGCAGGCCGCTACTGTTACCGTTACCATTACCGGTACCAGCTATACACAAACTTTGAATATTCCGGCCAATACCGTTGACGCCACTATTCTTATTCCCAAGACAGGACCCAATGATGCCCGTACGCTGACGGATGGGTTGCAACCAAGAAATATTCATATAGTAAGTAATGTACCCGTAGCCGTGTATGCCCATGTGTATTCAACCATGGTGTCCGGTGCCACCATGCTGATGCCCGTGGAAACCTATGGATATTCTTATCGCTCCATCAATTATTACCAGACCACTTCACAAAGCAGCCCCGACGACTGGTATTCCTGGTTTTATGTAATTGCATCCGAAGACAATACCCGGCTGGAGATCACTCCGTCTGATACCACGAAGAACGGTTGGTTGCCCACACAGACCTATACTATTAATCTCAACAAAGGGGAATCCTATCATGTGTTTGGCAAAGCCCTCTTTAATGGTAATCCTGCTTTTGCCAGCAAGGATATGACAGGCAGTAAAATTATTTCTGTTCCCGGCGCTGATGGTAACTGTCACCCTGTTGCTGTTTTCTCCGGTTCGGGTGGTATCCGCTTATGCCGTGGAGATGGTGGTGAATTTGTGCACCAGCAGGTATTCCCTTCGCAAGCCTGGGGCACCCGTTATCTTACTTATCATACTATTAATAATACCAACACCGATATTCTTGAAACCAACCGGAATTATTACCGGGTTTGTGTGCAGGATCCGGCGGCTGTTGTCAGAAGAAATGGTGTCGTGTTAACAGGACTGATCAACAATTTCTTTTACGAGTTCATGGATTCCACGGGTGGTGATTATATAGAATCCGATAAACCGGTATTAGTATCGCAGTACACGCCGAATAAAAACCAGTGCTGGAATTTCCCTACCACCACACCGGCACCGCCTTCTTATGGCGACCCGGAAATGTTTTACTTAAGCCCGATCGAACAGGGACAAAAATCAGTTTTGTTTTATACCAGCCGTAAATCATCGATTGACTATGTATATGTGAATATACATTTCCCCACGGTGGCTGCTGCTTCTCTCCGGGTGGATGGAACTCCTGTTCCTGCTGCCCAGGTCATCCCGCATCCTAATTATCCTTCTTACTCTGTTGCCGTGAGAAGATTTGTGGGCCCTGCCGCACAACATACCATTACCTGTGATTCTGCTTTCACTGCTACCGTATATGGATTGGGCAACTATGAAAGTTATGGTTATAACGTAGGTACACTGATCAACAACCTGAATAATTACAGCGAGATCAAAAACACATTTAATACAACCAATACGATTGATACATTCACCTGTCCCAAATCACCTGTTCGTTTGTTTGTAAAACTCGGTTACCCTGCTAATTCCATCCACTGGAAACTGAGTACGGTTGCCGGTATGTCGCCCAATGCTGATTCCATCATCAGCAATCCTGTTCCTGTCAGGACAGAACTGATTAATGGAAGAACCTATTATGTGTATACGCTGCAACAGGATTTTATCTTTACCAGCCCCGGCACTTATTATATCCCGGTTACCTATACAGCAACGGTGATTGAAAATTGCAGCCAGTCCGAAAATGCTACCGTGAAAGTAGTGGTGAAGCCCGGACCTGTAGCTGATTTTACGTTTCCAACTCCTGCCTGTTTAACAGACAGTATCCGTTTTACGGGTGCAGCAGTTCCGGGTACTTTCAACATGGTTACTTATAACTGGTTCTTTGATGACAACAGCACACAAACCGGTATCAATGCCGTAAAACTATTTGCTGCATCGGGTAATCAAAATGTCCGTTACCGGGTGATCGCTGATAATGGTTGCGTGGGTGATACCACAAAATTGTTAGTGATCACAGCTAGTCCTGTTGCCACTTTTAATGCAGCTGGTACTATTTGCCAGCGGGATTCCATCCTGCTTACCAGCAATGCTTCTTTACCCGGCGGCACTATCAGCAGCTGGTACTGGAATTTTGGCGATGGTAATACGGCTACGCTTACTACTGGTAATCCTTTCTATCACCGCTACAATACCCCGGGCACTTATACCATTTATTTAATTGCCACCGGCAGCAATGGTTGTAAAAGTGATACCGCTTTCAGTACGGTGAATGTACAGCCACGGCCACAGGCTTTATTCAGCTACGACCGGAATATCTGCACCGGTGATTCGATCCGTTTTACGGATAACTCTTCTTTTGTACCCGGCAATACCATTACCAGCTGGCAATGGAATTTCGGGGATGGCAACAGCAGCACTTTCAACAACGGCAATCCCTTCTATCATACCTATACAACGGCGGGCAACTTTACGGTATCATTAGTCGTGAATGGCAGTAACAGTTGCCTGAGTGATACCTTCCGGCTGACCGTGAACGTAACAGCAAAACCAACTGTATCAATATCTGTTTCGGGTAAGCCCTGTATCGATAGTTTGCAAACCTTTACTTCTTCCATTACTGTAAGTGGTAACCCGGCCAACTGGTTCTGGGATTTTGGCGATGCACAAACCTTCAGCTCCTCCACCAGCAATATTGCTACCCATGCTTATACAACTACACTAACCAATATCACTATTAAACATGCCGTCAGTTTCAGTGGTGGCTGCGGTACTGATACTGCCACGATCAATATTCCGCTGATCAATCCTAATCCAACAGCTAACTTTACGATCACCGGTGATACATTATGTGAAAAGAAACCCTTGTTCTTCTCTTCCACCAGTACGGGTGTCAGCAACTGGAACTGGAATTTTGGAAATGGTACTGGCAGCAATATTCCCCCATTCAGCAAATCTTATACTACCGCCGGCACCTATACAATTTCCTTAGTTACTAAAACAGCAGCCGGTTGCGGTTCCTTACCTGCCACACAAACCATCACGATTCATCCATTGCCGAATATCAATGCGGGGCCGGATAAATTTTTCAACCTCGGTGGTTCTGCCACTTTGGATGCAACGATCAGCAACCCGTCTAACTATGATTTCCTGTGGACACCTTCTACGTATCTTAATTCCCCTGTACTGCTGAATCCTGTGTCCACCCCGGATATACCGGTTACCTATACCATACAGGCTATCGACAAGACCAGCAATTGCATGGCATCCGATGATGTTGTGATTACTCCGGTCTCCGATATTTTTATTCCTTCTGCTTTCACACCGAATAATGATGGCCGGAATGATAAATGGGTGATCCCGGGACTGGCTTTATATCCAGATGCCTTAGTTACGGTGTTCAACAGGGCGGGACAGAAATTATTTGCCTCCACCGGCTATATCAATAATCCCTGGAACGGAACCTATAAAGGGATCGTTCAGCCCAATGAAGTATATGTGTACCTGGTGCAACTGAATGATGATAAAAAAAGGATACTGAAAGGTACTGTCACAATCATCCGGTAAGCTTACAGCGATCACAGTTATTCACGCATGTCATTATTCAACCAATATTATCTCCTGCTCTTTTTTAGTATCTGCAGTTGCAGTGTTGCTGCACAGGACCGGTCGAATAAGGGGAAAGAGTTCTGGCTGGGCTACGGGCATAATGTTTTATTCACACAGGCTTCACCATCCAATAGCCAGAACCAGGTCTTGTACCTGAGTGCAGAACAGGCAGCAACAGTTACTGTTGCTGTGAACGGAACCGGCTGGAGCCGCACCATAAATATTCCTGCCAACAGTGTTGATTTCTCTGTTACAGTTCCCAAAACAGGACCAGAAGATGCCAGGCTGACCGGCGAAGGTTTATTCAGCAAAGGCGTTCATATTGTAAGTGATGTACCCATTGTGGTGTATGCCCATCAGTACAATCTTTTTTCTTCTGCCGCCACCATGCTGATGCCGGTGGAAACCTATGGCTATACTTATTACTCGCTGAACTTTACACAGACTTCTAATTATCCCGACAGTTATTCCTGGTTTTATGTGATCGCCTCAGAAGATAATACCCGAATTGAGATCAGCCCGGCTGATTCAACAGAAGGCGGATGGTTGCCTGGTCAAACCTATACGGTCAACCTGAACAAGGGTCAGCTCTATAATGTGTTTGGAAAAAGAACCGGCACATATACCGGGAAAGATATGACGGGTAGCAAGATCGTTTCCGTAGCAGGGGCAGATGGTAATTGTCACCCGGTGGCTTTATTCTCGGGCAGCAGCCGTATTGTTGTTTGTGATGGCAATGGTGGTGAAGTGATGCAACAACAAATTTTTCCGGCAAACGCCTGGGGAACCCGCTATGTTACCTATCATATCATGCACAATCCTTCCATGATCATCAGCGATCCCTTTCTTACTTATTACCGGGTGGCAGTGAGAGACCCTTCGACTATTGTAAAAAGAAATGGGGTGCCACTTACCGGCCTGATCAATAATTTCTATTATGAGTTTACCAGTCACTATGGTGATTATATAGAAGCAGACAAGCCTGTATTGGTGGGTCAGTACACTGTTTCCACCAACGAATGCAGCAACACTTCAACATCTCCCTATGGCGACCCGGAAATGATCTACCTGAGCCCGATCGAGCAGGGTGTAAAATCTGCCGTTTTCTATAGTACAAGAACAGAAGCCATCGATCTGAATTTTATCAATGTGATCATTCCTCAAAATGGTTTGTCTTCGTTGCGTATCAACGGAGCCCCTATTGCTCCAACAGAATTTATCACTCATCCCGCCAACAGTAATTATGTGGTGGTGGCGAAACGTTTATGGGGACCGGCAGCACAACACAGCATCAGCAGTGATTCCACTTTTATTGCAACGGTCTATGGTCTCGGCATTTTTGAAAGCTATGGTTACAATATGGGAGCCAAAGTAAATAACCTGAATGCTTATGGTGAAATAAAAAACAGTTTAAACACCACCGGCACTACGGATAGTTTCACCTGCCCGAAAACACCGGTGCGGTTATTCATCAAACTCGCCTACCCGGCCACCCGTTTGCATTGGAAATTGAGTGCTGTTCCCGGGATCAGTCCTGCGGTTGATTCTGTTGTCATGAATCCCGTGCCGGTCAGCACTTCTTTTATTAATAACAGGCCCTATTATACCTATACACTGCAACAGGATTTTACATTCAGCACTCCCGGCCAGTATTATATTCCTGTAACATATACATCACCCGGTATTGATGCGTGCAACCAAACAGAAACGGCAACAATTGCTGTGCTGGTGAAACCGGGTCCCACAGCAGATTTCTCCGTTACTGACCCGGCCTGTCTTGCTGATTCTATTCATTTTAACAGTGCGGCTGTTGCCGGAACATTTATACTTACCAATCATCAGTGGCTGTTCCAGGATAACAGTACAGTAAATACTATTGATGCTGTCAAATTGTTTTCTGCAGCAGGTAACCAGCAGGTGAAATATATCATCAGCACCAGTAATGGTTGTATTGCTGATACGGTGAGAACAATCATGATCCATGAAAACCCTCTTGCTTCATTCAGCATCAGTAACCCGCCTTATTGTACAGGGAAACCCGTCACTGTATCCTCAACCATTACCGGCAGCAGTGAATGGAACTGGAGCATGGGCAACGGCAACAGTAATTCTATTCCTCCTTTCGCCCATACCTATACAACAGCCGGTAATTATACCCTGCAACTCCTTACCAAAAATGCAGCGGGCTGCTGGTCAGACACCGCAAGCCATTCCATAACAGTGGCAACATTGCCGGTTGTAAATGCAGGAACTGATACGGTGATCCGGGTTGGACATTCCGTTACAATGAATCCGGTTGTCACCCCGCCCGGGAACTATAGTTATACCTGGTCGCCGGCAACTTATCTCAGTAATGCAACAATACTACATCCTGTTGCCACTCCGGATCTAACGACCAGTTATCATGTAGAGGCTGTTGATCAGCAAAGTGGTTGTACGGCTGCGGATGATGTAGTCATCACCGCGGTGTCTGCTTTATTCATTCCCACCGCTTTTACTCCCAATAAAGATGGAAAGAATGATCGCTGGGTTATTCCGGGTCTTGCTTTATACCCGGAAGCAAGAGTTGTGGTATTTAACCGGGAGGGACAGAAGATTGTTGACCGCAAAGGATATACAAACAACCCCTGGGATGGAACTTATAAAGGAGTGGCGCAGCCCAATGCAGTTTATGTATATATGATCGAGCTGGGAGACAGGAAAACAATTTTAAAAGGAACACTCACCCTGGTCCGTTAACCCGTAGAATAAATTCTACAAAAAGCAGGAATAAAAGATGGAAATTAGTGCACTAAATGCCTTCCCGCCGGAAACAACAACCACCATGCAACCAAAAATCCTGATAGCAGACGATCACAGCATGATCAGAAAGGGCCTGAAATTACAGATACAACTGGCGATGGGCTATGCCGATATTGAGGAGGTGGCTACCTGCAACGACCTGATGAAAGAACTGGTGAAGAAAAAATACACGCATCTTATTCTTGATATCATTTTGTCCGATGGTAATACGCTTGAAGTGATTCCGAATATCCGACGGGTGTACCCGGACCTGCAGATCCTTGTTTTTTCCATGCAACCCGCCGAGATCTATGGGGAAGCCGTAAAGCAATACGGCATCAATTATTATTTATCCAAATCCGTGGGAGAAGACGAGATCAACCTGGTGGTACAACGTTTTTTACAAAACGAGGCCTTACTCAGAAAATCACCAGTGCTGCAAAATCATGAGAACCCTTTTTCAGCACTGGCCCCTAGGGAACTGGAAATACTGCATTATGTGCTGAAAGGTATCGGCACTAAAGAGATCGGCGAAACACTCAATTTAAAAATGAGTACGATCTCCACCATCAAGAACCGCATCTTTGAAAAAACCAGTGCCGGTAATATCAAAGAACTGATCGAACTGGCCACCCTCTACAATGTAAATTATTAAGCGGTTTACAGTACCTTGTTCGTGCAAACTGTTTATGACAAGGCTCCTCTTCTTCATCTTTTGTTTTACCGGTATCACCGTTTTTGCTCAAACGGGGAAGGACTATACTATCCAGCAATTCACCACGGAGAATGGAATGCCTTCCAATGGTATCAAAGGTTTGCAGTGGGATGAGCAGACCGGTTTTTTATGGATCGCCACGGAAGCGGGGATGACCCGTTACGACGGGCTTGGCTTCGCCAATTTCACCAAAGAAAATACACCGGGCCTTTCACATGAACGCATGGCCTATATTGTAAAGAACAACAGCTCCGCCATTTATGCCGCTGATGTTAACGGCAGGTTCATTGCGGTGAAAACCAGTTTGCTGGTTCCGCAGCCGCTTCCGGAGTTAACTGACGTAATTGGTTTTAAAAAACGGTTTTATCTCTATGCCTACGGCTCCATGCAGCAAAAAGTATTATCGTTCATGAAAGCAACCGGGGATATACCCTGGGACCGTTTATTGCAATCCAACGATACTTCACTGATCGTAATAGCAGCAGGCCGAAAAGCCTATTCTGTCACTGCAGCGCAAAAAAATTTTACAGCACTGGAACTACCTGCCGGTCTCAGAAATGAATTCATTGCTGATAACCGGCTTTTTTTTATGGATAAAGACCGGCAGGTATATATTGCCTCCCCTGATTTCCAACAATTCAACCCGGTCAGTATTCTTACCCAGGACGGGGAAAAAGTCCCTGTTAACTCTTCTAATTTCCTGCTGTTCTGGGAGAATGGTATGCGGAATCCTATTCTCTTCTCCGGCAGCAATGCCTGGTTATTGCATTACAGGAATAACAGGCTGGAAGCGGAACTGATCTGTTCGGCAATTCCTTCTTATTCTTTTATCCGCTCGGCCCAGTATAGTGAAAAGAACAAAACACTTTTTATCGGCACGGATTCAAAGGGTATCATTATTATCAATAAGAACCGTGTCAGCTCCCTGAGAAATACCAATACCGATATCCGGGAGCGGAATGCATATTATTCACAGGTGGAATTATCCAACGGGGATATACTCACCAACGAAAATCATGTTATCGGGTTATCAGGAAAGGCACACGGCCCTTTACCTGTTACCGGGAAATTTAACTATACCGTTTATACCAGTGCTGATTCGTTGCTCTGGTATTCGCAAATGAATCCTGTCCACAAAAAAAACCTGTTGCACCGGTACAATTATAAAACAGGTGAAACCATTGCGTATACTAAAATACCGCCGGTCCAGGAAAGTTTTGCAATGAGTAATTCAGGCGGCCGGTTTTATATTGTAACCAACCTGGGTTTAGCCCTCCTGCAACAGGATAGTCTTCAATATCTTTTCCAGCCCGGCCCGGGAAAGCAGGGATCTGCTCCTTACAGTATGGTGGAATTTTCACCAGGTGTCCTGGGTGTTGCTTCCTGCAGCGGACTCGTGTTATTCGATATCAACAAAAAAACAACGGATACCATTTTAAAGGCCGGTGGCTATTGTGTCCGCAGTTTATGGAAATACCAGGATTATATTTTTATCGGCACCTATGGAAAAGGATATTATGTCTGGAAGAATGGCCGGCTGCGATCCATGCCACTGGATAAAAATAAATTCCTGTTGTACACCCACTGCTTTGTTCCGGATGAAAATGGTTTTTGCTGGCTCAGTTCCAACCGCGGTTTGTTCAAAGCACAGCTCACTGATCTTATCAATGCCTTTGAAAAAAATAACCGGCAGGTCTATTATCATTATTATGGCAGGAACGACGGGATGGAGATCACCGAGATGAATGGCGGCTGTGCCCCCTGTGCCCTGCTGATGAAGAACAAGACCATTTCTTTTCCCACCATGGATGGTTTGCTTTGGGTGGACCCGGATCATGCAGCACCCTTACTGCCCGAAGGAAATATTTACCTGGATGAGTTCAGGGCCGGAACCAAAAAATTAAATCCTGATTCGCTGGAGCTGTTGCCGATTGCCTATACGGATAATGATATCCGGATAAAACTGGCTTTCTCTGCCTGGTGCAATAAAGAAAATATTTACCTGGAGTACCGGCTGAATGATAAAAGTGCCTGGACGGCAGTGGAACCCGGCAATGAAGCACTGATACGGCTTGATAACCTGTTGCCGGGAAAATATACTGTCAGCATCCGCAAGATGAATGGTTTTGGGATTGATAATTATTCCTATAAAAAAATTGTTTTCTCCATCGTTACTCCCTGGCACCGGCAGTGGTGGTTCTTTATGCTTTGTTTGTTTACCGCCTTCGGTCTTGTGGCCCTGTACCTGCGGGTGAGAACAAGGCAATATAAAATTCAGCAGCGCAAACTGGAACAGCAGGTAAGCGAAAAAACAAAAGAACTGCAGGAACAAAATGAAGTGTTGGAAAAGAACAACAGTATTAAAACAAGGCTGATCTCTATTATCAGTCATGACATAGTAACCCCATTGAAGTTCCTGACCGTAGCCGGAAAAAATTTGCTGGAGAGAAGAAAGCTGATGCCCGAAGAGTTGCAGCAGGAAACCATCCGGGAGATCACTAACACGTCGCAGGAACTGCAGCTGCTCTCCACCAATATCCTGAACTGGATCAAGTACCAGAATGAGAACAGGCGGTTAGTGAAAGAAAATTTTAACCTCCATGAAATGGTAGGCCAGGTACTCGGCATTTTACAATCGCTGGCCCGGCAAAAAAAATTAGTCATTGAAAATAAGGTGGATGAAAACACCGACATACAGCAATACTATGAGCCGCTGAAGATCCTTGTCTATAACCTGCTCACCAATGCGATTCATTTTACTGAGAAAGGAACCATCACGGTATTGGCGCAAAGAGCAAATGGCCATATAACAGTCAGTGTAAAAGATGAAGGCATTGGCATGACGCCGGAGCAGATACAACGGCTGATGGCCGATGAAGTGGTGATCACAGCCGCCAATGTAGATAATAAAAAAGGCCATGGCCTCGGGTATCTTATTATCAAAGACCTGCTGAAGACCATGGGTGCCAGCCTGCATATTGAAAGTAAGCGGGGAGAAGGAGCTACCGTATCTATAAAAATGCCGGGCTGATACGGGCAGGTTGAAAAAGACTTTTTAACTTTAACGACAGCTGGTACCAATTTGTACTGATAATCAATATAAAACTGTACCAGCAGTGACGCCAATTAACGTGTTGGCTGTAATTCAAATGCGACAACTCACACCATTATATTTAACAATCATCCTGCTGACAGTTTTTAATTCTTGCAACAACGACAGCATGAAATGTGAGGCAGTTCAGGAATGGAAAGTACAGAATTACAGAATTGTAAAATCAAAATGTCCTGATATGGTACTAGCGTTTTACTATACGTATGACGTTTATATGGGCAATGACAGAAAAGGTGGAGTTTCACAAGTAGACAGTTGCATATTCACATGGCAAGCCGACAATGAAAGTTTCTTAACATTAAATGCCTGCGATAATTCAATTCAAGAACTTAAGCCTAACAAAATCTCATTGGACAGCAAATCTATTGACTCTGTAATAATATTTTCAAGCGGGTTTAAGCAGACACAATTAATGACAAAAAATCAGATTGAAGTTTTTGCTAACGACTGGAATAATAGCAAGACCCGTGGTTATTCAGACGAACCTTTTGACTCGTCATTTTTTATTTTTCCCGCTTATCAATACAAGTTGACAGTATTTTCTAAGGGAACCGAGAGACCTTTTTATGGTTACAACTATCTAATCCTTGACAGTTCAAACTGGGAATATGAAATGAGCAAGGCTGGTAAATTAAATTATTTTCATAGCTATTGGAAGGAATGAACTACAGCCAACAGCCAGTTTTGCGGCAGCAGGGGGCGACGCAAAGCGTCGGTCATCACCTGTAATTCTGTTTAGCTTTTGTTCCGGCTGACATTTATCTATTTAGCTTTTGAATAAAATTTTATCTTTAGTATCACCGTTCAGCACTCGTCGCCAGGGGCGACGTAAAAGAATTGCCCCGCCGACCGCAAAGCTGTGAACGTTGGCTGCTATATTAACAACCAAAAACCTTTAAAGAATGAGATTTTTTATAACAATCATTATTGTATTAGCAACACTTATCAGTGCGACGGCCCAAACGAGTTCAAAGACAGAACTATTAATAAGAAATTTGGAGCAGACTGTTGTTTCCGCAATCTTAAATGCAGACACAAGTACACTTAAAAAAGTATGGGCACCAGAATTCTTAGTAAACAATCCGAGAAATAAAATTACGGGAAACAGAGACTCTGTTCTTATTAGTCAAAAAGCAGGGATGATTGATTATAGCACTTTTGAAAGAATAATAGAACGAATTCAAATTCAGAAAAATATAGTAATAACAATGGGTTATGAAATATTTGTTTCTCGCAGAGACATACCTGAGGCAAAAGCAGGACAGACATACAAAAGAAGATTTACAAATATTTGGATGAAGAAAAGGGGCAAATGGCAACAAATTGCCAGGCATGCCTCAATTATTTGTCAATAACCATATTTAAAAATGAAAAGACGAACTTTTTTGACAATTCCACTTGTAGCGTCGGCCTTATTAACAGAGGCAAAACAATCAACAAATGACAGGCCCAAAAAAGGGTTCAAAGTAGAAAAAGGTAAAGGTAGAAACGTTGAACAAATGAAAGTTCTTGGAAGTACTTTTGACTGCAAAGTATCCGGCAAAGACACTAATGGACAACTTTGCATTTTTGACACAATAAGAGAAGGACAAACAAGTCCTCCTTTACATCTTCATCATAAACAAGACGAGTGGTTTTATGTAATCAAAGGAGAGTTTAAAGTACAAGTTGGCGACGAAGTATTAATCCTGAAAGAAGGAGATTCAGCTTTTGCACCAAGAAAAGTACCACACACTTTTGCTAAAACAAGTGAAGGAGTCGGACAAATGATGATTATGTTTCAACCAGCAGGAAAAATGGAAGAATTCTTTATTGAAAGAGTAAGCCTTGAAAGTGAAAAAGACCTATCAAAAAAAGAAGCTGCATTAAAAACTTTGTGGGACAGGCACGGAATGAAAGTTGTAAATGAACCAAAGAAAATATAAATACAGCAGCCAATAAAAGTATTTGCAAAAGCAGGGCAGAACATTGTAACATCAATTAATTGTGTCTCGTCCTGAAATAAGTTTACACCAAAAGTAACCTTATGGATGTAAAAACTCTGCCCTTCATCCCTTCTCCACCGCCTCCCTCACCAGCTCCGGCTCAAAGCCCTTATTCAGTAAATAATCCATGGTTTTCTTTTTCCGCACCAGGTACTGTTCACTTTTTAAGGCAGCGTATTTTTCAGCGGCCATTTTTTTTAGTATCGTCCTGTATTCTTCTTCATCGATCTGCTGCAATGCTTTTTTGATACAGTATTCACTTACTTTCTTTCCTTTCAGTTCATATTTGATCTTTACCCGGCCCCAGTGTTTCATCCGCCATTTGCCCCCGGCAAAAGCAATGGCAAAGCGTTCTTCGTTCAGGTAGTTCTCTTCAATCAGGCTGGCCATAATTTCATCATGATCGGTTTTCCAAACGCCGAGATCGTAAAGTTTTTGCTGCACTTCACTGTGGCAGCGTTCCTGGTAACCGCAGTAATGTTTCAGTTTTTGCAGGGCCTGCTCTTTGGTCAGGTGTTTTTTGTACAGCATCGGCACAAAACTAAATAAATAGCTGTTCTTCTATTTAGCACTGCCTGTTTTTCCCTGTTTGGCGCTGTATAAAACTTTTACCGCTACTTCTGTTCCTTTCCACAACGCTGTGCCATAGCCAATATAAATTGCATCGCCTTTGTCCTGCAGGGAAGAACGGTTGCGTATATTACTTCTTGAAGTGCTGACACCTGCTTTTTGCTGCGGGGCGGTTATTATTTCCCCGTTCTCATTTAATACAATTTCATCTTTGGTGCCGGATGTAATATCTGTTTCATAGTCACCGTCCCCATCCAGGTCGGCTTCAACCAGTATGCTGCGCAATGACTGGCTGTTTTGTGAAGCCGTGAGTTTTGTAACCCCTTTTCTTTCTCCGTCTCCGTCCGGACCCGGTGTTGCCAGGCTGGACGATTTATTGGAACGGGAAGAATTATGATCCTGCACTTTATTCCCGCCACTGTTGCCGGGATCGGGTGCTGCCATGTTTGCTGTTTTATTAGACCGGGTTGAATTATGGTCCTGCCCCTTTGTATTACTATTATTCGGATCAGGTGCAATAACGCTTCCTGTTTTATTGGAACGGGATGAGTTATGATCCCGTGCTTTTCCGGCAGATATCCATAGCTGGCTCTCAATAACAACCTGTTGTTCTACTGTAAATGTATAATCACCAGGTTCCAGGCCGGTAAATTCAAACTCCCCATTTTCATTGGTCTGAGTTGTACGCTGGTTACCGCCCGGGTTTCTTCCTCCTTTTATGGTCAATCCACCGATAGGATTACCTGGCCGCAACGCAGGCCCGGCAGGAATACCGGGAGGAGCGGCCGACATTTGTGTTATCCCATTTTCATCCAGCCCGACAGGGATCAGCCTCAGTTCGCTGATATTGGAACGGGGGCTCCATATTTCTTCCTCCCCATCCGCCGCCACCCGGTCATTGGACTGGTTGGATTTGGTTTTCGTTTTGATAAGTGCTGCAACGCCATCTTCATCCTGGTCACCGGTATTGATATCATATTGTGTTACGCCGGTATGCTGGATGATCTTTGTAACAGCGGCTGTTTCTTCTTTGGTTCCATTCTCATACTGGCTGGTCATTGTTGTTTTATGATCAGCATCGATACTGATCGTATATTCCTTCACCCCGCCCGGCGCCCCGGCCATGCCTTGTTTTTTCTCCGGGTTCCAGGCACGTACGGTTACTTTTTTTACAGTTCCGGCTGTACTTATTCTTGCATCGGCAGTTACATCTCTCATCGTACCATCGTTCATGCTGGCGAGTACTTTGGTTGATTCAACCACGCCGTCTCCATCGGTATCGGCTTCAATGATGGTTACTGATCTCCGGATATTGGAACGGGAAGTGCTGATCCCTGCTTTTTGTGTCATAGGTTCTTGTTCATTGCTGCTGTTGATCAGCAGTTGCAGGGATGCATCCGATACCGTAACCTGTCCCAGCAGGTCGGTGCTTTTAGCCGCATAATAATCATATCCTTTTTTACTGAGGAAGCTGCCACTGACAGCGAGTATATAATCTCCATCAGGTACGTTGGCAAAAAAGAAATCACCACTGCTTCCTGTTTTTGTTTTAGCGATCAGGGCTCCACTCTGCGGTTCCAGCAATGAGACTGTAATGCCTTCAACAGCATTACCTGTTGCTGCGCTGTTTCCATTTTGTGATACATTTTCTCCACTTAAATCGTTTCCAACGAAGTATGGGTTGTTTTGCACACTGGATAATTTAGCAGTGGCTATACAGGTTTCGCAGGTACCTCCTTCATTATCGGCAAATACCGGTTCATACTGGCGGCGGCCGGTGGCAAGGCCGCTTCCTTTCTCTCTTGATCTTTTACCACTTGCCTGCCCGCTGCTGTGGTCTCTTGCATAAAATCCTGTTGCCATACCTGAATTATTATTGTTGATGATCATTCCTGTGGCGGCATACGATGCTGCTGCAGCACCACTTGCGCCTCCGCCTGCCATGGTTTTATTCGTTACAATTCCTGTTGAGGCGGGTGATGTCCAGCTCAGTTTGCCGGAGATAATATTTTTACCAGCTCCCTGTGAAAGTGCACTGCCTGCTGCATGCAAACCCTGGTTTACCTTTTCACCAAATGTCGAACCCTGTGTTTGTTTGGGAGCTGTTCCATTCTGTGTCCTCGCAGCTCCGGCTGCATGTAATCCCTGGTTTACTTTTTCTCCGAAGGTGGCGCCTTGTGTTTGTTTGGGAACCGTTACATTCATAGAGATACGATTCGGCATTCCGCCATCTATTTTCATCCGGCTGTTATAACTGGCGGCATCATCCGGGCAGGAGAAAGTCATTTCTTCTGTTGTTCCATCAGGATTAATAGTGCGTTGTGTGACCGGTCCGCAACTGGCATTATTCGATTCTTCGCTTGTGATATTTCCATACACAGGTTGTCCCGGCTGGTAAGTTCTTCTGCCGGTGGCAAGGCCGCTTCCTCTTCTTCCGGAAGCCATTCCACTCCCGGTCTCTCTTGTTCTTTTACCGCTTGCCTGCCCGCTGTTTTGATCTCTTGGTGAGAGTATATTATACCGGATAGTGATGCCGGTAACAATATCACTGATAGTACGGGATAACTTCAGTGGTTCAGCGCCACGACGTATATCATAATTGTTCACTTCTGATTTGGTACTGAGATAGTCAGCACCGATACCGAAGGACCAGGCTTCTGATCTTGTTTTATACTGAATACCGAGCCCTGTTAAAAAACCGGGATAGATACTCTTGCTGGTTGCTTCATTCCTGTACAACGGACGCTGTGCTCCTTTCTGTTGCAGGCTTACCAGGCCGCTGTTATTGATGAACAGGCCGCCTTTTGCATGCGCAAACAATTCAACTGTTTTTCCAAAACGCACCGATGGCCCCAGCAGCAAATACATGTTCTGCTGTTTTGTTTTATTAATGATCAGTTCATCCGGAGAGAAAGGAAAGGTTTTTAAGAAGGTATTGATCGTGGCATCATCGGCCGATGAGGAACAAAAGCCGGAAAGAAAGCCAATGCCGGCTTTGCCAAAGAAATAATCAGCACCAAACCGAAAACCGGTACCGCTGCCCCGGAACAATAATGAATCGCTGCTGCTGTTGCTGGCGGTAGAATAAACCGGCGCAAAAGAAAGACTTAGCCCGTTGCCAGACCTGGCAGAGTTTTGATTAAACGCTTTGTTGGTTTGTGCCCTGGTTGTCGAAATGATCAATGAAAGAAATGCGGATACAAGTATCCCCGCTGAGGAGCTTTTCATGTGGCTTGGCTTTTAGTGCTCAGAAAAATACAATTAATATTTTCCAAATCCTATAGCCACATGATAGTTTTATTTAATATTGTTTGTACCTATTCTTCAAGTCTTTCGGTGCAGCCATATTCTTTTTTCAGGTGATCGTCATACTCATCGGCCTGCTGAAACAGGGTGCGGAACGTGGCGACACCATTCTCTTTCGTTATATCCTGGTCGTACAGGATGCAACTGAGTACGATATTCTGTTTCACACAGCTCAACGTTAATCCATGCAGGCGGTAGTTTTCCTGTAATAAATATTGATACAGCGGTTTGATCTTTGTGCTGTCAGTGGGCATCTGGCAGAGATACGCATCCGCCGCAATAAAAAAATTCTCCGGGTTATACACGATCCTGATCTTCGCAGATCCTTCTTTCACACTCCAGTTATTCGCTCCTTCTCTTGCGAGCCGCACATCTTTGCCCAGTTCTTTTAAGATCGCTTCAATGGTTTTGGCCGTTCCAACGGGTTCCACTTCTTTCTCCGGTAGCTCCGGCAGTTTCACTTCCGTACCACAACTTGGACAATATTTTCCTGCATCCATATTGGCTGCCGTAACCAGGTAGCCACAACTAAAACAACGGGTGGAAGCCTGTCCTTTGCTGGGCTGGTACATTTGCAGGGCTTCCCGGAGGTAGAGCACCGGTAAGGCAAAACCTAAGTTATCACCACCTCGTATAATAAAGGAATTAACCCCGATCACTTCGGCTTTATTATTCACCAGCGGGCCTCCGCTGTTACCCGGATTGATAGCCGCATCAATTTGTATGAACTTCAACCCGTCACGGATGCGGTCCACTTTGGAGATCACACCCTGCGTAGCGGTATAGTTCAATCCATAGGGATGACCAATGGCCAGCACCGCATCGCCGTCTTTCATGTCTTCATACCGGCCCAATCGTATTTCGGGTAATTCAATTCCTTTGGGTGCTTCTAAAAAAGCAAGGTCGTGTTTGCGGTCGGTGTACCATACCCTGGCTAATGCTTTATCAAATGCTTTGCCGGCAATGGTTACTTCCGCATTCTCCGCCACAACATGGTCGTTGGTGATGATGAGATCAAATTCCTTCAGGTAAAAACCAGTGCCGGTGCCGCCACTCGTGGCAATCTGGATGATGGCATTCTGGTATTGTTCGATGATTTGCTGGGGGTCCATGCTTTTTCAATTTTTTTGCGGGCACGAATTATACAAATTAGTCCTGCTTGTTTACTACAATTGTTTATTGCCGGCTGCTCATGCTTCCATATTCAAAAACTCCAGTTCTGTGGTGAAGGTGTGATCAAAATTCACCAGGTTATCAAACCGCAGGTTCTCTGTTTTAAAATCCATGTTCGGGTATTTTTGTTTCCAGCGGCTTTGTATCTCTTTTACTTTTTCAATGATGGCATCGGAACGAAACTCGTTTGTTGCCGCATCATAATAGCCATTACTAAAGCCGAGTGCTTTGAAATAATCAGCGTAGTTCACCATCATGAATAAATGAAACAATTCTGTTATGGCCCTTGGCATACTGTAGGAGTATTGGCAATAGGCGATCCCGTATTCACAAACCTGCGTGGCAATAAATGGGTAATTATTATCCCGGTACCAGGTCATGTTAGCATTGGTGGCATGAATGGAATCGGATACCATTTTGTAAGGCTGCGGGGCCACAATAGAAAATGTGTACTTGGAACGAAACAGGTAGCTCATGACTTCTTCCTTCGGCCGGGCCTGTATCTTTTTTAGCTCTTCGATCATATCCCTGCTTTTATCAGCTGCAGGTCGTTCATCTTTCTTAAAATAAATACCTACGATCTTTTCCAGGTCATTCAGCAGTTTTCCTTCCGGTGTCACCAGGTAATCGATCCGGTACAGCAGGGCCAGCAACATATAGGCAATGCCGCCAGAGAATTTTTCAGGATCCACGGATGCCACCGTCTCCAGTGTTTGTGCGATCCATTTTTGCAGGTACGCATATTTCACTTCTTTCTCCGAAGGCTGAAGGTTCCCGATATGTTCACTGTCGATGGTTTCCAGCATAGTGAAATCCTGCAGTAACAGGTCATCCTGCTTATCGGCTTTGGTGGCCAGTTCCTTTAACCCGTAATACAATTTGCTGGGATTGGCTGCTTCCATATCTGCGTCGAACCGCATGCAAAGCCTGTCATTGTCCATGGCAAAGCGGCTGTAGTATAAGGTGAAATTCAGTTCCAGCAGGCGGCGCATCACCGGTACGGAAGCCTGCGGCATCCGGGCCAGGGTCACTTCTGCTTTCACCTGTTCCTTGTTAAATGTGCCTCTTACAATTTTAGATCCCTGGTACACCTGGAACCTTCCTTCCGCACCATTGCGTTCATACACTACATTCTGCACGGCATCATCCCGCAGGTATTCAAAAAAAGCATCGAAACTTTCGGGGTATTTTTTTTCTTTGAACAGGTTATCGGCATCCGTCCAGCGGCTCACTTTGCCGGGCAGTTTATTATTATCCGAGTAGCGGCCAAAATGGGTATCCGGTTCTGCGGCGGGTTCCGCTTTCTTTTTTCCCCAGCCAAATAGTTTTTCCAGCATGACATGATTTTTTGAGAAATAGCAAGATACTAAAGATGGGACAAGCCACACAGGCTGCCTGTTTTTTTACCGGTCAACAAGTAATCCACGGCCCTGTTTAATGTGCTGAGGGTAAAGCAAAAATCAGTAGTTTCGCCCCAAACCAATTACAGATGAAGTTTATTGTATCCTCCTCCTCCTTACTGAAACAATTGCAGCATATTTCCGGGGTTATCAATGCCAATACGGTGTTGCCGATCCTCGAAGATTTCCTGTTTGAAGTTGAAAAAAATAAACTGACGGTAGTGGCTACCGACCTGGAGACCGTGATGCGGGTACAATTGGATATTGAAGCCAAAGACAGCGGCAAAGTTTGTATCCCGGCCAAGATATTAATGGACTCCCTGAAAAATATCCCTGACCAGCCTCTTACGTTTACCATTGATAAGAATTTTGGTATCGAGATCACCAGCGATAATGGTAAGTACAAAGTGATGGGGGAGAACCCGGATAATTTTCCGAAAGAACCGGCTGCGGATGATACCACTTCTTTTACCATGACGGCATCAGCCCTTGTCACTGCGATCAATAAAACTTTATTCGCCACCAGCAATGATGATCTTCGTCCTGCTATGACGGGTGTGTTCTTTGAACTGGATAAAAAAGGATTACAGTGTGTGGCTACGGATGCCCACCGCCTGGTCCGTTATAAAAGAACAGAAGTAAAATGCCCGAAGAATGATTCCTTCATTGTTCCCCGCAAACCCCTGAACTTATTGAAAGCAGCGATCCCGGCGAATGAAGATGAGATCACGTTGAGCTATAACGGCAACCATCTTTTTGTAAAGCATGGCACCACGCAAATGAGCTGCCGACTGATCGATGCCCGGTTCCCGGATTACAAAGTGGTGATCCCTGCCGATAATCCTTATCGCCTGACCGTGAATAAAAATGATTTTCAAAGTGCCCTGCGCCGGGTGAGTGTATTCAGTAATAAGAGTACCAACCAGGTGGCCCTGAGTATCAGTGGCAGCGAATTACAACTGGCGGCACAGGATGTGGATTTCAGCTTTGAAGGAAATGAAAGAATGAAATGCCAGTACAACGGCGAAGACCTCATGATCGCTTTCAATGCCAAGTTCCTGATCGAAATGCTGAATGCAGCAGACAGTGATGATGTGAATGTGGAATTATCAACACCCACCAAGGCCGGTTTGATCAAACCCACTGAAAGCGACGAGAACGAAGAGTTGCTGATGCTGGTAATGCCCCTTATGCTGAATCAATAATTATAGTACCAACCATAGAATTTTGAAAAGCTCACTTATTGGTGGGCTTTTTTATTATTTGCTCTTTTGCAATTAACTTGAACCATGGATTTTATATTACTCCGCCGCTATGATAATTATATCCCGGCACATATCACACTGGGCCGTTTACAGGAAGAAGGTATTAACTGCTGGCTGAAGGATGAATATTCTGTTACTATTGATCCTTTTTTATCCAATGCGATCGGGGGTATAAAATTAATGGTGGCAGCAGCACAGGCGGAGAGAGCTGCCAGCCTGCTGGATGGATGGGATCAACAGGAAATCCCGGAATAGTTTTTCCTTCGTAACTTTTCACCCATATTTATCTGCCATGTGGTATTCTATCTTACACTATTTCCAAACCCTGGAAAACCGCCCTCTCGAACGAATGGCTTTCCTCGTGGGAGGTTTGCTGATTTTCTGGATCATTGAAGGTGCCATTCCCCTGTTGCCCATGCACTATAAAAAAACAAAGCTGCGGCATGCCGGTGTCAATTTTGTTTTCACGGTTATCCATCTCATCATTCATACGTTCCTCGCCATTTTTATTGTGCTGTTATCCGACTGGTGCATGAGCCAGCAGTTTGGTTTGGTGTACTGGCTGGGGGCCGGTGTGGGGTTAACGGTATTTATCGGTGTCATGGCTCTTGATTTCAGCAGCTGGCTGGTGCATATCATCATGCATAAGAATAAATTCCTCTGGCGTTTTCATTTGATCCACCACAGTGATACGAATGTAGATGTAAGCACAGGGCTTCGTCATCATCCCGGCGACAGCTTACTTCGTGGTATCTTTTTTATGTTGCTTATTCTTGTTTCGGGGGCTCCAATGTATGCCGTCATGCTGTACCAGACACTGGTGGTGCTGGCCACCGCTTTTACCCATGCCAATATGCGTTTACCTAAAAAACTGGATCATATACTGAGTTATGTACTTATTTCTCCCAATATGCACAAAGTGCATCATCACTGGAAACAGCCCTATACAGACAGTAACTATGGTGCTGTATTCTCCATCTGGGATCGTTTTCTTGGTACTTTCAGCAAGCTCGATGTTGACCAGATCAGGTATGGACTTGACCGTCATTACCCGGCCGATAAAGATGAGGATGTCTTATTATTACTAAAGAAGCCTTTCGGAAAGTTAGATTCCTGATATTTACATCCATTAACTTTTCATATGAAAAAAATCATCCTGCTGGCGATGCTGTTCACATCGCTGTTGACTGCTGCGCAAAATAATTTGTATGTCGCTGCCCGTTCCGGGTTAAGTATGCGGGATAAACCCGATGCTAAAGCCACGGTGATCGGCAAGATCCCATATGGCACGAAGATCTCTGTGAATTACCCGGAAGAGATTGTCAACATCACAACCGAAGGGATTGTTGGTGCCTGGGCCAAAACAACCTTCAATGGCAAAACCGGGTACGTGGTGAACTCTTATCTTTTCCCAATGGCGCCGCCCAAAGCCACGGTAAAGACCATGAAAGAATACCTGGCGCAACTCTCTCCTGTATTTGGTGCGAAGATGGTCGTGAAATCCGGCAAGATGGATAATATCGAAGAGGGCGGCTGGGAGTTGCACAAACAGCTTTATAAAAACGGGGCTGAATGGCACGAACACCTGGGCTATGAATATCATTCCACAGCTTATTTCATTCCCGGTTTTACATTGACACAGGGGTTTTTGCTGCTGCGGCTGATCCCGGAGTTCAAAGATATTTTCAATGACAAAGATGAGTTTCCCACCGAAAATAAAACGATGAAGAAAGGCGAAGTGGAATACGATATCAAAGTAGAAAAAGAAATGCTGGGCGATAACCCCTGGTATAAAAAAATAAAACTGGAATATGCCGATGGTGCTTTTGTTTTCTTTGAAATGTACCAAATAGATAACCAGCTGGTGATTTTTACCGGGTCAGGTGTGTAGTTTTGTCCCATGAGAAAGATCGCCATGATACCGGCCCGTTATGCAGCCACCCGTTTTCCTGCCAAACTGATGCAGGTGCTCGGTGATAAAACAGTTATCCGTCATACCTATGATGCCACGATGGCGACCGGTTTATTTGATAATGTGGTGGTGGTTACTGACAGCCCTATCATTTTTACCGAGATCACCGCTGCCGGTGGCAAAGCAGTAATGAGTAAATATGAACATGAAAGCGGCAGCGACCGTATTGCCGAAGCGGCAGCTGATATGGAGGTGGATATTATTGTGAACGTACAGGGAGATACGCCTTTTGTAAAAAGAGAGCCGCTGGAAAAACTGTTGCAGCAATTCAATGATCCTTCCGTACAGGTGGCATCAATGATGCAGGTGCTCACCAAACAGGAAGAGATCGATGATCCTAATTTTGTAAAAGTGGTGGTTGACAAGCAGATGAATTCCTTATTCTTCAGCCGGTCGGTGATTCCTTACCCCAGGGATAAAAATGCCCCGGTTACTTACTATGAACATATTGGCGTCTATGCCTTCCGCAAAGCCGCCCTGATGAATTTTACCCAATGGCCCATGACACCATCAGAAGCCGCTGAAAAAATAGAATGTCTCCGTTACCTGGAAAACGGTATTCCGCTCCGCATGATCGTAGTAGATTATATGGGCGTGGAAATTGATACCCCGGAAGATTTGGAGAGAGCGGCCGGATTATTATAGTTTTGATATTTCGTCAATCACGGTTCCCATTTTTTCCCTGACCTGGTTCAGTTCGGGTACCCATTTTTCCTGTTCCCCCGTATCAATCATTTTGATCAGCAGGTTCAGCTCCTCTTTGCGCAGTCCAATATATTCAATCAGTTTTGCTGCCTTGGAATGCATTTCTTCGGGGATATCATAGCTTTTTGTTGTAGCAAGCATTGTTTCCGCCTGTTCCCATTGTGGCATTGCCGTTTCTTGTAGTTGCTTTTTAAGCTCTTCTTCCGTTATTTCCCTGTTATCAAAAACAGATATGGCTTTCTTTTCCAGTTCACCAAACTCATTGAGCCGGTCATTAAATTTTTCACTGTCTTTATAAGATGCGCCTTTTATTTCTGTCATCGCTGTATTGCGTTCAGCTGCCGTGGCCTGGTTGTTTTGCAGGTAAAGCACAGCGGCCGCAATAGTACATATTGCCACTGCGGGTAATGCCCAGTTCGCCTTCTTTTCATTTTTTTCTTGTTTTAGTGCAACAGAATAAATGAACCCGATAACAAACCCACTGACCAATCCTCCGATATGTGCAGCATTATCAATACCGCCCTTCATTCCATACGCCAGGTTGTAAACAACAAAAACAGCGATGCCGGGTAATAACCCTTTCCGGATCACATCAGGGATTAGTTTGGTCAGTAACAAAGCAATGAATAAGCCATACATACCAAATATGGCTCCTGATGCCCCGGCGCTGTTTGCTCCTTCACTATGCCACCAAAGGCTGGTAAGACTGGCTAAAATTCCTGTGGCTAAATAGGCGGTTATAAATTTTAGTTTCCCGATCATGGGCTCGAGGTAAACACTGATTGAATACAGGGCATACATGTTCATCAGGATATGAATAAGACCAAAATGAATAAATATGTTGGTAACCAATCTCCCGCTATCACCACTCAGGGTAAGTGGTGAATAGTTACTTCCCCATTTTGCATGTATTCTTCCGTCCGGTTCAAATAAACCGGCTCCGTCCATGGCCATCAGGATAAATACAATGACATTAATTGCAATAATCGCATAGGTCACATAAAGATTTCCCGTGGACAGGTTCATGGCTTTGTCCACTTCTTCCGCCTGTTTGATCTCCTGTTCTGCAGCGATGATCGTGGTTTCTTTGAGTTGCTCAATAGCTTCTGCCCATTCTGTTGTTTCTTGCCCGGCCATTCTTGCTTTTACCGTTTCGAAGGCTGCAACAAAACCGGCTACATCTTTTTTAGTCCTTCCCATCATGTCAAAGGACTCGTTGTGTATCATTTTGCTGATCACGGTCAGTAGACCGTCTTCGGTTTGAACTGTGATCTCGTTATCATACCTGTTCCAGCTGCGAGGCGTATATCCCAACAGGATGTTTTCACCTGCATATTTGATGGTCCAGCCCAATTCTTTGAGTGTGCCATAAGCAAGTGCTTGTAATGTTGCCGCCGTATGTCCTGCAGCATTGATGGTTTGACTGTTTTGGGGCATCCTGTTCTTATTTTTTTCTAAGATGGTATATTTTTTCCAGATTGTACAAAAATCCAAAATGCCAGTTCAGCATTCTCTGAACAAATTGCCGTTTATGCCGCCGGTCTTGTTAACTTTTTCTTTTGTGTAATCAACAACCCTTCACCATCTCTAACCAAAATTATTGATATGAAAAAAATAATGCTCACCGCATTTGTTGTTGTTTTGTTTACAGCTTCCTGTTCAAGCGTTAATAAACCCGGTACTATGACAAACCTGTTACAGGGAAAATGGAACTTACAATCAATAGCCGGGCAAAACGATCTCCCGGGTTTATTCAGTAACAAAATACCGTTTCTGAATTTTGATACAGGGGGCCTTCGTGTATCCGGTAACAGCGGTTGCAACAACCTCTCCGGTTCTTTTGCTGTATTGGCCGGGAACAAGATCAATCTTGGACCATTAGCCTCCACTAAAATGGCCTGCCCGGGTAGCGGGGAACAAGTTTTCCTGTCAACCCTTGGTAGCGTAACCCATTTCAAGATCAAAAACGGGATCCTGAAATTATTAAACGGCAAAGAAGAAGTAATGCGCCTGGTTAAAGCAGAATAAGGGTCGCCAGTTATTATTTATAACCCCGCCGGCAGCGGGGTTTTTTATTGTTGCTATCTTCGCTGCTCAAATAGAGCAGATATGAAGTTTCGCAATTTCAAGATGGTCGGCTTTGTGGTCTATGGCCGTGGAAGTTTTAACCAATTAGATGAGATCCTTGCCCCGCACCGCCAGGAGGGTAAACCCATGGTGTTTTTAGTGGATCATTTCTTCGATGGTAAACCGCTGGTGAACCGTATCCCGGTAAGAGGAAATGATAAAGTGATCTTCGTAGATGTGACCTACGAACCCAAAACCACCTATGTCGATAAACTGGCGCAGCAACTGAAAGAAGAATTTGGTGCCGTGAGTGGTGTGATCGGGATCGGCGGCGGGAGCACCATGGACCTTGCCAAAGCTGTTTCTTTAATGATGAACAATCCCGGCTCTTCGGCGGATTACCAGGGCTGGGACCTGGTAAAATTTCCGGGTGTATACAAAGTAGGCGTTCCCACACTCAGTGGCACGGGTGCTGAAGTATCCAGAACAACGGTGTTAACGGGCCCCACCAAAAAACTCGGGATGAATTCAGATTTCACCCCCTTCGACCAGATCGTACTCGATCCGGAGCTGACCGCCAACGCTCCGGCCAACCAGCGTTTCTATACGGGCATGGATTGTTATATCCATTGTATCGAAAGCCTGGAAGGAACTTATTTGAACGAGTTCAGTAAGAGTTATGGTGAAAAAGCGTTGCAATTGTGCCAGAAAGTATTTGTGGACAAAATGCAATGGGATGAAGAGTGTGATGATATGCTGATGATGGCTTCTTATGCGGGGGGAATGAGCATTGCCTATTCGCAGGTGGGAGTGGCACATGCGGTCAGCTATGGGTTGAGCTATTTACTCGGCACCAAACATGGCATCGGCAATTGTATCGTGATGAATCACCTGGAAGAATATTACCCGGCCGGCGTAAAAGAATTCAAATACATGGTGGAGAAGAATAAGATCGATATTCCCGTTGGTATCTGTAAGGGCCTTAGCGATGATGACTTTGAAAAGATGATCAACGTGAGTATGGGCATGAAACCCCTGTGGGAAAATGCACTGGGAAAGGATTGGGAAAAGATCATGACCCGGGAAAAACTGCGGGCCTTATACGAAAAATTATAAACCATGCGGGGCGAAACCAACCTTCAGCAATTACTGCGAACGATGAAACCGGCATTGAATGAAGGGGAGTTTATCTTTTATTCCTTACCCGATCTTTCGCTCATTCATATCAATGATATCATTTTTTCCTTTAAAGAAAAAGAAGGCTTTACCGTCATCCTGGAAAAATCGCTGGCAGACAAGTTGAATATCCCTTATTCCTTTGTTGCGGCCTGGATCACACTCACTGTTCACTCTTCTTTAGCAGCGGTTGGATTGACCGCAGCATTTTCCAGGGCTTTGGCCGATGAACAGATCAGTTGTAATGTGGTCGCCGGTTTTTACCATGATCATATTTTTGTAGCACAGCAGGATGCGGAAAAAGCGATGCTGGCCCTGGAGAAACTTTCAAGATGAACTAAAAATGACAAAGCGGTTTCGCTTTTTTTATGAACAGCTTACTTTGAATCCCCGGAAGCTTTTCCTGCTGGACAGCGGCGGGGCACTCCTTACAGCTTTCCTGACAGGAGTTATCCTGGTTAGGTTCCAGTCGTTTTTCGGGATGCCCCAAAAGGCCCTGGTTGTTTTATCCCTTACAGCCCTGCTATTTGCTGTGTATTCGTTGAGTTGTTATTTTTTTGCCGGCCGGCACTGGCGGATTTGCCTTCAAATCATTGCTATCGCCAACCTGCTTTATTGTTGTGCCACTGCCGGGCTTGTCATCTTCTTTTATTCCAGTCTCTCTATTTTTGGGGTGCTGTATTTTGTTGGCGAAATGCTGTTAATAGGTATCTTATTGAGTATAGAATGGAGATCGGCTTCGGCTCGTTGAGCAGAAAAGCATCGCCCATAAAAAATTGCAGTTGTACATTCAGGAGAATCTGATACAATATTATTTATTACAAATCACCGGACATGAGCTTATCCCAACAAACCGCCAAACACTTCCGTGATGTTTTTACGGGTGGTAACTGGACGTCGGTTAATCTTAAAGAAACACTGGCGGGTGTTGACTGGCAGCAGGCTACCACAACGGTTCATTCCCTGAATACCATTGCCGCCCTTGTTTACCATATTCATTATTATGTGCAGGCCGTGCTGAAGGTACTGAACGGAAATCCGCTGAACGCAAGTGATAAATTCAGTTTTGATGTTCCTCCCATTCATAACCAGGCAGAATGGGACCAATTAGTAGTAAGAGCACTCGCCGATGCAGAACATTTTGCTGCGTTGGTGGAACAATTACCCGAAAGCCGGTTCCGGGAAGTTTTTGTGGATGAAAAATACGGCAACTACCACCGGAACATCTATGGTATCATTGAACACACCCATTATCACCTGGGGCAGATTGTATTGATCAAAAAGATCCTGCAGCAGGGTTAAGGAGTACCGGTAAAATACCCTTGTCCCGGTATTGCATGCAGGTGCAAACAGGCTACCTTACTGCAAAACTTACAACATGAAACTATTGTTATTCGCCTGTGCTGTAACCCTGCTTGGTTTTACGGCCTGCAACAATGAACCTAAAACGGCTGAAGCCTCCACATTCAGTCTTGATTCTGTAAAAGCACAGATCGCCGCCAGCAATGCGGTCTATGGTGATTGCTTTGCAAAAAATGATTCCACCACATTTGTGGGCTGTTATACCAGCGACGCCTGCATCAACCCGACTGGTGTGCCGAAGATCTGCGGCAGTGCCGGTATCAATGCCTTTTTCGGCGGGGCAGTGAAAATGGGTATTAAAAAGATCGTTCTTACTACTGCTGAGGTAATGGGTGGCGAAGACGGCGTGATCGAAACCGGCAACTATGACCTGCAGGGAGATGGCGGCGTTTCGTATGAGAAAGGAAAATTCATAGTAATGTGGAAAGAAGAGGGTGGTAAATGGAAAATGCACCGGGATATCTGGAACAGCGATGCGCCGGCACCGGCACCAGCTAAATAATCGTTTGCTGTAAAAAAATAAAAGAGGCCTTGTTGATAACAGGGCCTCTTATTTTTGTGTGTGCTTCTTCCATTTCTTTGTTAACTTTCCCTCATCATGAACGTAAAGCTTCGCCCGGAAAAATATTTAAAGTATCTCTACCTGCCCAACCTGTTTGGCACCAAAAGGACCAAAGAGATCCTGAAAGTAAATCCCACTTTAATTCCTGTCCGGGAAGAAGCCCGGGAGGTAAAAGCTTTCGTGTACGATTACAATGCAGAAACACTACATGAGCAACGGGCCGATCATGTGAAAGATTGTTTTCCGTATAAAACCAGCAACCGCATCAGCTGGATCAATATTGACGGACTGCGCAAGTCGGATGTGGAAGCCGTTTGTGAACACTATGATGTTCACCAGTTGTTGGTAGAAGATATTCTCAGCATGCACCAGCGGCCGAAGATGGATGAGGTGGAGGGGGTGTTGTTCTGCCTGCTGAACATGCTGTATTATAACAACGAGCAAAAATCAGTGGAGGTGGAACAGATCAGTATTGTACTGGGCAAAGATTTTGTGATCAGTTTCCAGGAAGATGCCAGCCGGGATGTATTTGATCCGCTGCGCAATAAATTAAGAATGGGCCGCAGCCAGATCCGCCAGCGAAGCGCTGATTACCTCTTATATTCCATGCTCGATCTTATTGTTGACAATTATTTCCTGGTGATGGACCGGCTCGGTGACCAGATCGAGATACTGGAAGAAGAAGTGATCCGCCGGAGCAATACCAGGAGCCTGGCAAAGATCAACCAGCTGCGCAAAGAATTAATTGTGCTGAAAAGAAATATCATTCCCGTGCGGGATGTGCTGAACAATATCATCCGCAGTGAAAGTGAATTGCTGGATGACCGCACCACCAAGTATTTTAAAGATGTTTATGATCATATCGTACAGGCCGCAGATCTGACCGAGAACTACCGTGATATCATGGTAAGTATGCAGGACCTGTATATCAATAATGTGAACCTGCGGATGAATGAAGTGATGAAAGTGATGGCGATCGTAACCTGTTTACTGGCACCGGCCACCGTGATCGGGGGCATTTTCGGGATGAACTTTGATGAGATCCCTTACCTGCACAATCAATACGGGTTCTGGATCGCCGTAGGAGTGATGTTGCTGATCCCCGTATGGATGATCTGGGTATTCCGCAAACGGGGCTGGTTCTGATTCTTTATATTCTCTCACCGCCAATAAACTGTTATGAGTGATTTTATAAGCGACCAGCTGGATGGTATTGTTTCCCTGTTTGAAAAAGAAGAAGAACGAAAAATTCCCTGGCTGAACCACGCCATCCAGGTGGCCAGTAATATTTTATTCGTGATCGCCTGTGTGATCCTGTTATGGAAAGGCTGTGTGTACCTGTTTGATTCTTATTTCCCGCCCGATACCTATGATCCCGTCAGTGGTGCTATGCGCAGCAGTGTGAGTAGGGCTATTAAAACACCGGGGGCGATCATTTTAATCCTGGGACTCTTTCTTTTCGTCACCCGTATCATCGTGGCTTTGAAAGTATTTATCAAACCCTTCCAGTTGCTCAGTGTACTGGGCTTGGTGATACTCGGCATCAAACTCTGGAATATTTTCTTTGAAAATAATTACAGCAGCTACAGTGAGTTCCTGAAAAACTTTGCGCAGGATATTTTTAAATAGCGGTTACTTCTTTTTGTAAACCGGGACGGTGCTGCAGGGTTCTCCGTACATGATACTTTTAACAACGGGGCGCAATAATTTAGTGATCTCCATGTACACAAAATCTTCAATGGGTGTTTCGCCACATCCTTTTATCACCACTCTTTTATCGGCAAACTCATTTATATCAACAGCAGTAAGGTTTTTAAGAAAGACCTGCTTGTGTAATTCCTTTTCATCGCCCATCACTATTTCTTTGGCTACGGGTTGCAGGTAAGCCGCCGCCAGCATATAGGCCCACACCGGAATGATGGCATCAGCACTGCAGAACAGGGCCACGTTCTTATCCTGGTACACCGACCAGTCAAGATTCTTCAAAGCTTCCCGGAAATCTTTTTCTTTCAGGATCATACCCATGAATAAATGATCCTTCATATCAAACACAGCAGTAGCTGTCCTTGGATAATATTTTTCCAGGTCCAGGGTGATCAGCCCGCTTTCCGCTACTTTATTGACAAAGGGTTCACTCATGCTTACAAAATCAGTATGTAAAACTAACAAATCCGCTCCGCTCTTGTTTACGGGGGCAGGAAAAACAAAAAACCCGTTCCTTGAGGGAACGGGCCTTGCAGTTGGTATTGGTAAAAATGCTTGTGTTAGAAATGTTTGGTCCGGTTATCGGTAATACTGGCCGCTTCCCGGAGGGCCATTAATGGTGAGCTGCCTCTTTGTTTGGACATTTCATACTGTTGTTTTCTTTGTTCTGCCACATTCGCATCAGCAATGGCTGTTGCAGTAACGTTGTCTACTCTTATTACATACACGCCGGCAGTGCCTTCAATGGGCTCTGTTACTACTTTACCGCGGCTGGCCGGGTTAAAGGTGGCACCGAGTACTTTGGGTTCAAACCCGATGGTGCTCTGACCGCCGCCAAAACGAAGACTGTCGGCCGGTTCTATTTGTTTTCCCAGTTTCGCCGCTACTGCTTCCAGCGTAGTCACCGGTCCGATCTTTGTTTTGATCTGTTCAGCTTTTTTATGATTACGCAGCAGGGGCTCCACCATGGCTCTTGCTTTACCTACCGGTTGTGTTCCTTTTTCCTGCACTTCCGTTACCACGGCCACCACATAGTTTTCTTCCACTCTTTCGGGTTGTAACACTTCTCCTCTTTTGGCATCATAGATCTTTCTTACAAAATCCCTGGAGAAACCAAGACCGGTTACCTGGTAAGCCGTAGGGTTAATATCCAAACCAATTCCTTTGTTATATCCTTTTACTTTCCACTCTTTATCAAAGGTTTCATTGAATGACTTTTCATCTCTTGCTTTGGCAGCAAAATTACCGGCATTGTTACGGGCCTCATTGATCGTTTCCTGGCTGGCTACAACCGGCTTGCTCAGGTAAGCGATCTTATACCCGGTGGCAGATCCTTTCTGTGAAATCACTTCTATATAGTGATAGCCAAATTCTGTTTTTACAATTCCTTTTGAACCCACCGGGTTGGTAAAACTATAATCATTGAAGGGTGCCACCATCTGGCCGCTTCCTATTTCATATACACCGCCTTTATCTTTACTGCCGGGATCTTCTGATAATTTTACACAAACAGAATCAAAAGGCTGGCCACTGTTGATCAGTTGTTGTACGCTATCGATCAGTTTTTTGGCCGTCACATCATCTCTTACCATTTGTGATTGCCTGGTTTGCGGATCGATCTGCATGGTAGCAATAAGGATATGACGAACTTTGGCAGAATCGGGCATTTGTTTTACACCCAGCAGTTTGGCAATTGTGAATGAACCACCATCAGGATAAGGTCCGTAAATGGTTCCTACAGGTGTTCTGAAAATAGAATCTTTCTGTGCTATCTGTATCGTTTTACCATTAATATATCCGTTATAAAAACTGGGGGCTCCTTCGGCAGCCAGGAAGTTTTCTATTTCATCATCTTTGGCAGCCGCCATGGATGGTGCAAGTGTTTTCAGTTTTTCAATGGTCTCTGCTGTATCTTTTCCATTGGGTGCTGCGCTGAAAGCGAGGTAAGCAATGCTGCGGGATTCTTCCTGTTTGAAATCATCTTTGTGCTTGCTGATATAATCTGCCACTTCTTTATCACTGATCTTTACGCTGCTGTCAGGGATCTCGGTATAAGGAACCCGTACAAAAGAGATACGGCCCAGCTGGCTGTTATCGGCATTTTGTTTTTCCAGCAACCATTTGGGGAAATTGGTACTGTTGGTGAACAGGGAATTATATTTTTCTTCCAGCCGAACCTGCTTGATATAATTCAGCAGCTGGTTCAGTTGTTCTTTTCTTGTTGCATCTCTTCCTTTCTGGATCTCGCTGATCGTTTGCTGCACCTGGGCTACATTGTACTGCCCATCCTGTCCGCCTAAGTATTGTTTGGCAACCGGGGAAGGATTTGGACCATATAACATATCGCCCATTTCTTTTTTGCCCACTTCAATACCCAGTTTATCCAGTTCCTGTTTCAATAAGATCCTGTTCACTTCCTGTGACCAGGCGCTTTCCAGTGCCTGCTGGCGGGTGGCTTCGCCGGAAGGATACCCCTGCGATTGCATATTCTGTTCATTCTGGTTCACCAGGATTTGAAAATTCTGCACCCCGATCTTTTCACCATTCACCTTTCCAACCGTAGTGGAAGGGCTGCCGCCAAACAGGTTACTTCTGCCGGTAAAGGCATCCATGGCGATAAATCCGAGTAATGCAAGGGCTATAATGATCACCGAAATCACTGCACCTCTGTCCCTGATAGATTGAATAATTGACATACTAATATTATAATAAACTGTTTATGAAAGGACGGCAAAAATAGGGCTTTTGGGGAAAAATAGTGTGTAATTCAGTAATTGGGATTTAGTAATTGGGATTTCGGATCCATGCCGCTTTTCCCGGCCCCGGAAAGCCCGGTTGGGCGGTCCCGAAACCACTAAAAACCAATTCCTGGTTACCAATTCCCGGGTCACTTCTTCTTGGGGTGAACCAGTTTCATTTCCTTTACCAGGTGGCCGGCACCGGCGTATTTGTCCACCACGAAAAGCACATAGCGGATATCCACCATGATATTGCGGCAAATAGAGGGATCATAATTAATATCACTCATGGTGCCCTCCCAGACCCGGTCGAAGTTCAGGCCAACCAGGTTACCATAGGCATCCAGGGCGGGACTGCCGGAATTACCACCCGTGGTATGGTTCATGGCAATAAAACAAACCGGCATTTTGCCTTTGCTTCCGTAGGGGCCGAAATCCTTGTTACTATATAATGTCCGCAGTTTTTCCGGCACATCAAATTCGTAGTCACCGGGTTTGTATTTATCCATCACCCCGTCGAGATAGGTATAGTAATCATATTTCACCGCATCCCGGGCATTGTATCCTTTTACATTACCATAGGTAACCCGCAGCGTACTGTTGGCATCTGGATAAAACTTTCTTTCCTTCATCACTTCCATCTGCGCCTGCATATAGGTCCGCTGTAATTTGTTGATGCGGGACTGCACTTCATTCACCGGTCCCTGCACCTGGGTCTGATAAGTCTTTAATATATTATTATAGAGTTTTAATAATAACCGTTCTTTCAGATCGGCTGTTAAGGCAGCAGCCGGTTTGTCTAACAGCTTCATCAATTCGCCGGTTGTGTACAATTCCTTTTCGCCATACAATTTGGCGGCGAGTTTTTTATAACTCCCTTCGTTTGCAGCCAATGCTTCTTTGAACAAGGGAGAAACATATTTGTCTTCCTGGTCTTTTACATACATCTCCATCAATACTTCAAACAATTGCTGGTCCACCACCGGGCTGAATTCTCCCAACAAATCGGTCAGAATATTCTTTACAGTTGGTAGTCGCTGTGCAAATCCTTTGTCGCCATCTTTTTCATAAGCAGTGACCAGGCTGTTGAGTTGTGCTGCAATCGTTAATAATTCCACTCTTCCTGTGATCTCGGTATAATAATCCCTGGCAAAACCCGGCGACCGCATATCGGCATAGGCTGTTTCTAATCCGGGTAACATGTTGCCATAATTGGTTTTCCATTGCGGGTTGGAGTTCACTCTTTTCTGGAATTCGGTTTCGTACTTAATCTTTTTTCCAACGCCATCGGTTCTTGTTAATCCCAATACTTCGCCCTGCCATTTTTTATAAGCATTTTGTACGCTGGCATATTTGGCCGCATACATGATCTTGATCTGTTCGTCTTTCCGCATAAAATTATCCATCACGGACAAGGCTTTGTCCCGGATAGCGATCTTCGCCGGGTCATTCACTTTCATGATTTGATCTACTGCAGATGAATGCAGGTACTCCGTCGTACGACCAGGAAAACCAAATACCATCGTAAAGTCGCCTTCACTCACACCATCCAATGAAATAGATAATGCCTTCTTGGGCACATAGGGCACATTGTCGGGTGAATAATCCGCCGGTTTATTATCCTTGCCGGCATAGATGCGGAACATGGAAAAATCTCCCGTATGACGGGGCCACATCCAGTTGTCGGTATCCTTTCCAAAGTTGCCGATGCTGGAAGGTGGTGCTCCCACGAGGCGGACATCATTGTAGCGTTCGGTAATGAACATATAATACTGGTTGCCTTCAAAGAAAGCCCGGATAAAACCATCCTGGTAAGCTTCTTTCTTTACGGTTTTAGCAACCGCCGCCATATTCTTATCAATCGTTGATTGCCGTTCGCTTTCGGTCATCGTGGCGGTTACATCTTTTAATACCTGCTTTGTTACATCTTCTATCCGTACAATAAAGGTGACAAAGAGTTTGGGATTGGGAATCTCTTCCCCATAGTTCTTTGCCCAGAAGCCGTCCCGGATATAATTATGATCCAGGGTGGAGTGATTCTGGATCGCATCAAAACCACAGTGGTGGTTGGTCAATACAAGCCCCTTGGAAGAGATCACTTCGCCGGTGCAGAAACCGCCAAAGCTGACGATGGCATCTTTCAGGCTGCCGCTGTTAATATTATAGATGTCTTTGGCGCTGATCTTCATGCCCAGGCTCTTCATCTGTTTTTCATTCATCTTTTCCAGCAGCAGCGGGAGCCACATGCCTTCATCAGCCCGGACCAGCGATACAATTAACAAGGAAAACGAAACCAATACTAGTTTGAGGTACTTCATACAGCAAATTTTGAGGCCTCAAAATTAGTCCTTTATTAATTAAGGCCTTTTCCGTTGGTCTATTCCCCGGAACGGGGTAGTTATGTTCTTTATTTATTATACCAACTCCTTTCAATCGTTCCCGGCAGCGGTTATTTCTCCCCAACGGGATGTGCACGGAGAAAAATAAATGTGAATAACCGGCTGTGAAACGTGGATAGCGGAGTGCATCATTGGAAACGAAAAGAGGAAACCCGTACAAGCACTAACAACGATGTAGGAATTTAACGAGTTGTTCCACCACTATCCACAGCCCAGAGATTTTTTTACTTTATTTTATTTTGCAGGTCCGTTGTCAACAAGCCTGTGGAAAGAGTAGCTGAAATGCAGCAGTGGCGCTAAACCTTTATGTGGATTTCCCTGTTTATAATGTGTATAAACTAGGTTTAGTAATTTTACAAAACAGGAAGCAAAACAGTTATCCACGAATCCACAGCTGTAATAATAATAAGCTTTTTTTATAAAAATATATTAATACTATTATTGTATTAACGGGGCCGGAGAAAAAACTTTGTTTTGAAAATTTGGAATTCGTGGTGGAATATTGCTGCCTGATCAACCGCAACGAAAAAAAACAGCACACATGAACACTTCACTCGCCGATGCCAAAGCCAACGTTGAAAAAAAAGGATTCCTGGACATTGACCTCGATCCCACGCTGGACCTGTTTGCCGCTATCGAACGGTTGAAGAAAGAAAAAAATGCCGTGGTGCTGGCGCATTACTACCAGGAACCCGATATCCAGGATGTGGCGGATTATATCGGTGACAGTTTGGGTTTGGCACAACAGGCTGAAAAGACAACAGCGGATATGATCGTGTTTGCCGGGGTGCATTTTATGGCGGAAACCGCCAAGATCTTAAACCCGGCGAAGAAAGTGGTGATACCCGACCTGAAAGCCGGTTGTTCACTCAGTGATAGTTGCCCGCCGCCGCTGTTCAAAAAATTCAAAGAGCAGCATCCTGATCATGTGGTGGTGAGTTATATCAACTGCAGTGCCGGTATCAAAGCACTCAGTGATGTGATCGTAACCAGCAGCAATGCCCGGATCATTGTAGAAAGTTTTCCCAAAGACCAGAAGATCATCTTTGCTCCGGATAAAAACCTCGGTGCGTATATCAACAAAGTAACGGGCCGTGATATGTTGTTGTGGAATGGTGCCTGTATGGTGCATGAAATTTTCAGCCTGGAAAAGATCACCAAATTAAAAATAAGACACCCGCAGGCCAAGCTGATCGCCCATCCTGAATGTGAAGATCCTATTCTTCGCATGGCCGACTATATCGGTTCCACCACCGGCTTGTTGAAATATACCCAGACAGATCCCTCGCAGGAATATATTGTAGCCACCGAGACCGGCATCCTGCACCAGATGATGAAAGCTTCACCCGCAAAAACATTTATCCCCGCCCCGCCCGATAATAATTGCGCCTGCAATGATTGCCCGCACATGAAGCTCAACTCGCTGGAGAAACTCTATCTCTGCATGGAATATGAAACACCGGAGATCAATATGGAAGAAACACTCCGCCTGGCAGCTAAGAAACCAATTGACCGGATGCTGGATATCAGTGCAAAAGCGGGGTTGTAAAACCATTTATTTCCAGGTAATAGGCTGATCGGATTGTCCTAACGACAACCTGCCTGTCGGCAGACAGGTACAAAAAGTATATCGTTAAAGGGTTGGATTTCAACAGCTGTATTTTTTTGTACCTTACGTCTAATAACATCAATCTACGTGTTAGCGGCAATATAAAACCAGCGATGCGACACCTTTTTAACTTTATTGTTTTTACCTTTTTAACAAGCCAAACTTTGTTTGGACAAGTACTGGATGTTGCACCAACGGGTAGACAAAATATTCTTCCTGTAGAAGGTGGTGGCATACGAATGAAGATTGACAGTACGACGCCACTAAATAAGCTAATAGACAGACTAAATGGCGATTGGCATTTCCTAGAAACAGGAAAAGGGTATTGGATTGGATATACAGAAGATATGTTCTCAATAGCTTCAAGAGGAAATGAATCAATACAATCATTGACAGATTTCTTTATGACCACCCAAAACAAAAAAGGAAAAATTGGTGCTATTTATACTTTACATCTAATCGGCATTGACAGACAAATTGTAGGACGATTCTATGAGAAATTCATAAACCCAGCAGCAAGAGCAGCTTTATTGAAATTGCTTTATCAGCCCGAGTTTACGTATCCAATAATGGAATTATTGATGAGAGATCCCTGGAAATCTGACGTCTCTTATCTCTTTGAAATATTGCAAAGTGATGTAAATGAAGAAGCTTGTTGGCCAATAGTAAACGCCTTAAACAGATACAAAATTGACCTTCCTATCACAAATAATTTATCAGACTCTTTAAGGGATTTAAGCATACGACTCAAAGTAGAAAACGAAAATACACTTGAGTATGACTTTGATTTTAGCGGCCAAATAAAGGAAGCACTAAAGAAATTTAAACTTCAATATCCCGAAAAAATTAGTGTTGAAGAAAAACTTTTTGATGATGACCTATCCAAATATTACAAAACAAAACTTTCAAGTAATTTAAGTATTTCCAATTTTTTGAGCAGTTTAGGAATTGAACGCAATAATCCTTTTGGCTATTCGGAAATTGGCTGTAAGATTCAGTATTTTGTGGACAACGGTAAACTTAACTTTTGCACTATTAGTACAGCTCGACAAAGACTCATCAACTGGTGGATGAATTTATCAGTTGGCGAGAAAGCTAAATTCAAATAGATATACTGCCGCTAACATTGCATTGGCAATATGGCGGGCGACAAATATATTCTCATCTTTTTGTTCGCTATTCGGCTTCGGTTTCGGCAGACAAATAACGCCAAGCAAAAGAATGAACAATGAGCTTTTGTATCTTTAATCAGCAGCGGCACCAGGCAGACGGAACACAGAATACCGCCACATCGCCAATGCTTCAACGTTAGTGGCAAGCAATGACGACCATCTTGTGGAATTCTCTAAACTCTGTATCTCATTTAAAAACTAATGCCAAGACTTCTACTGCTGACAGGAACTTTATTATCAATAATCATATTTTTGAGTTGCAGACAATCGAACAACCAAACTAATATTGACGAAGCTTTGTCAAACACAATTTCAAAATTTCCACAACTTCCAGAAGAACAAAGTAGCTTTTATAGACTTGTACGCAGTGTGACACTTGGCGACAATGGCATTGAACTTCAGTTACGTTCAACTCCAGACACTTTAGACGACCCACAAAAACTTATTATTGTAATCAATCGGGCTAAACAACTTTATATAATTCCGCTTTTTTCAAACACCTATCACGACTATTGGAACTTTCAATTTGATAGTGTACTTAGTTCAGTAAAACCGACAAATACGACTTTTGAAAAAGAATTGAAAATCTGTTTGACACAACTCAATCTTTACGACACTTTAGGAACGGCTGGAAAAGTAATCAATGAAATGCTTGTTTCATTATTGCAATGTCAGCAAGTGACAGACACCGACAGTATAAATCTTCACTCTGTAGCTTTGACAAACAACTATAATTTGCCTTTTGAAGACAGCGACAGTTGCTATAAAAGGCTTCAAGAAAATTGGCAAGAAATGAAAAAAGCTTTTCATCCAAAAGATTACATAATTAATTACAATGCTTATTGGGACAAGAGAAATAACCGAGTATACCAATTTGACTTTAAGAATTTCAGGCGTAAGCAAAAGCTTGAATTCACAATAAAAAACTATCGGTTAGACTGCGTCTATCAAATGCTTAATCTTTGACGACGAATTTTGCCTGCCACTAACATGAACTGTGTAAAAAACCAAGCAAAAAGCCAACTTTTTTTAGGGTTTTG
>CAZQSZ010000010.1:0-14722 GCA_964596345.1 uncultured Chitinophaga sp.
AAAAATCAAACGTACCCCAATGGGTGTATTCCAAATTTTTGCATTGCTTTGCTTCATGTGGCAGTGGGGAAACCGCCCACTACAGGCCGACCTGGCTGGTCTCCCAACCAGCCAGTGACAATTTGGAATGCCCCCCAATACAATTTTTCCTTGTACTAACACTGACGGAATTCAGTGAATTCATTGTTTATTAAATTTAGGTTGCTATTGCTAACCACGTTTGCAGGTTGGAATTTAAACGGGACTGAAATGCTAAAAGTAATTCAAAACGTATATCCTTCATTTTTGGGGGCTATGCGCACTTCAATAATGCTTCTGAGTATCGGGTTTTGTGTTCTTAGAAGTACTGCCCAGGATATTGAACAAATTAATTTCAAAAAGCCGGTAACCTTTCATGGTAATCTAAATTTTCAATTAGAGTATTACCATGCTAAGGGGATCCCTGCCCGGCAAAAGGATTTCAGTTGGATGATCAATGGCAATCCGGTATTGACTGTACTTGGAGTTGACTTACCATTCTCCTTTGTGTTTTCTAATTTTGATAATAAATTTTACCAACCCTTCAATCAATTTGGATTGAGCCCCCGTTACAAATGGGCAACACTGCATTTGGGCTACAGGAATATTACCTACTCTCATTACACACTGGCAGGGCACAGAATGCTGGGTGCCGGATTTGATCTGAATCCGAAAAAATTCAGAATAGGTTTTATGTACGGGCAACTGAGACGTTCCACCTCTATTGACAGCACCATGAATGCCAATCCATTGGAAATAAGACCTACGCCTACTTACAAACGATTAGGCATTGCCGGTAAACTTGGATACGGAACAAATAAAAATTTCATTGACCTGGTTTATTTTAAAGGCTGGGATAAAACTTCATCGCTTGATAACAAACTGCAGGATTCCATTCAACCTGCTGAAAACACAACTGTTGGAATAAATTCAAAAGTTACTTTCCTTGAAAAATTTACCTGGTCGGTGGATGTAGGGCTGAGTGCATATACCCTGAACCGGCTGGACAGCGCAGATAGTTCGGGTTCAAAAAAGGCATGGCCTAAATCAATAATGAGTTTCCTGGCAAAAGATAAACTGAGTACGGATTATTATTTCGCCGGTGAAACGAGATTGGGATACCAGGAAAAAACCTGGGGAGCACAACTCATCTTCAAAAGAATTGACCCGGGCTACCAGTCAATGGGGGCTTATTTTTTCCAAAATGATGTTCAGGAGTACAGTTTAGCGAATAACTTTAAATTAGATAGTGGTAAGCTTACCATCAATACCAATATCGGATTTCAAACCGACAATCTGAAGAAGCAAAAAACGTCCACATCAAAAAGATTTATTGGCAGTGCCAACATCAATTACGTGCCTTCTCAAAAGTTCGGAATCAACTTCAACTACAGCAATTTCGGTATCACCAATAACCCCTTACAAACTTCGCCGGGTGATGAATTGTTCAAACAGGTAAATAACAGCTTTATGCTGATGCCCTACTGGATGTGGATGAATGATAAAACCGTAAAAAACCTGAACATTGTTGCCACTTACATGTCGTTAAGTACGCCACACAGTTATATCGGCTCCACGCCTGACATGAATTCTTATTCAATTACGACTACTTACAACCACACCTGGATACAAACGGGCATTAATGCTAATGGCTCTCTGAATTATATCAACTCAAAGACAGTTTCAGGCGATATTGGTTCATTTGGTGGAACGATCGGAGGATCCGCTTCATTGCTGGAGAGGAAATTAATGGTGAATGCTTCAGGATCCTATCTTCAAAATACATTTAAAGGAAATGACAACGGGCATACCATCAGGGCCACATTGGGTTTCACGGTCCCTGTTGGCACTCACCACAACTTTCAATTATTGGGAAACTATTTAGATAATACTTCCAAAGACATATCGGTTATCCAGAACTTTAATGAAACCAACATCCAGTTAATTTACGGATTAACTTTCTAAAACGAGGCAGTGATGAAAACATTTATCATTATACAGCAGTTTCTCAGAAAAACGCTTCTTCTGTTTGGCATTGTATTGTTTCCTGCATGGGGAATAGGCCAGAGTCTTTCATCAATGAATGTATTATTGAAGCCGCCTTATTCTTCTAACTATAGTAGCTATGAAAACCTGGCTAACCACGCAATCATAACATTAGTTGGCGGAGGCAGGGCAATGGATATTGTTTTGCATGGCCAGCTCTCTCACATGCAAGGCGACTGGATGATAAACACTCAACCCAACTATATAGGTGGTAAATTTTCACTGGGTATCAACCAAACTAAGGTTGTAATTAATGACATTCCTTCCATGCTTTTTCTGAATAGAAACAATGTAGAACACACAGGAGTTCCGGATGAAGTATGGGCTGAGATAATGAAGACGGGGCAATTGCCGGAAGGCCCATACAGGTTTTGCGTAACAGCTAACTATGTCAGCGGTTTTGCACCACCTTTACAAGTCGGCTATGCCTGTTTTGATTTTTCCATCTCGTTAGCTCAGGCACCAATGATTACATCACCGGCGGACGGCCAGGAAATCAATCCCCAAATTCCCAACACGGTCTTTTCATGGACACCACCAATCGGTAATACAGCTGGGGCCAATTTGGTATATGATTTATATGTTGTGAAAGTTCCGGCAGGCCAAAATCCGAATGACGCAATCAACGGAGCCGTCAACTACAAAGCCGGCAATCCGATTATTAAAAACAACCTGACAGGTACGCAATACGTCACACAGCCATACGATTTAAAAATTGACACCAACACACTTTATGCCGTGCAGGTGATAGCCAGGGATTTGAACAAACAGGTTGGGTTTAAAAATTTTGGTCGCAGCGAAGTGGTTACATTTACAAAAGGTAAACCGTTGAACCTTGCTGTTGTTGTTAATGCAATAAAACCGTCTGAGAAAAAACCTTCAAAGCCATCACCCGGATATACGGTCACTAATTTTGATCCTGTACCCTATAGCCAATTGAAGGGAAAACTATTTTACCGTTTTAAAGATGTGGCAAATAGCAATCCTTCAGGAAAGCTTCAGCAGAATAAGCCAGGGCAAATTAATGCCCAAGATGGGCAGGTAAAAGCAAATACAAATATTCTTACAGGAGGCAATAAAGAAAATGCAGATAATCTTGTTTACAACACAGACAATACACCCGTGGGAGATGCAAAACCACTTGCAGGTAAAAAAGTCAGCCTTGTGGTAACTTATTTATTTACGGGATCACTCAATGGTAAGGATATGAATGGAGAACCCGGTATTAGCAGTCATGCCGGCTTTGCACCGCAAGACAATGATAAAGTACTGGCTACTACTGTTACAGGATCAGATGGCAGTTTTACTTTCAACTTTGTGAATGCAGAAAAAACATTAGGATTGATTGACCCGGACTTCAAGTTTAAGCATACGGGTGAATTCGGAGATAATGCAAATGGAAAAATTTTCAAAGTGCTGCGTTTGAGAGTGGAAGATAAATATTACTGCAGCCCTGATGTGAATATTAAAATTGATCCCTGGAAAGGAATTGACCTGGGCACCATGATTTCATTTGTGAAAAGCTATACGCTTAAATTAAATTTGGTTTCTACTCCTGGCACTTTTTGGGATATGGCACAGGGACAGCGCAGCCCGTTGCCCGGTATAACAGCTACGATTGTACGAAATAGCAAGCCATCATCTGTCCCAGTAAAAGAGGGTGATGGCAAAGGAGAGGGAGCGATTGGAATTATTTCTTCGGCAGAAAGTGGAAAAGATGGCTCCATAACATTCCGCCATATGGTGCAGCATGATCTGAATAATAAAGGGGATGTGTATTATATAAAATGTACACCGGACAAGATGAAAGGTGACTTTATATTTAAAGGGCAGGAAAAAAGATTTTATCCTCTGTATGATAAGGATCTGCGAAATTTTCCATTCAATTCAACCAGTACTTACCTTCCTAAAACAAAAGGCGGACTAAATATGGAGGTGACGTATGGAGAAGATATTACCTGGAATCATGAACTGGAAATAAAAACTTATACGGATAGTGTTTTCCTTTACCCGGATAAACCACGGATAGCTGGAAAGGTGCAGGATGCTACCAATATAGAAGCCAAAGCAATGAGTGGCGTTAAGGTAGTGATGGTCAATAGCTATCAATCAATAAGTGATCCGTCTAAACTTTTTACCACGGTAAAAACAAATAGTTTGGGTCGTTATGAGTTCAATAATTTACCGGTAGAGCTTGGAGATTTTGTAGTGGGCCAGGTGTCTTCTGTTGTAGGCCCAAGCCGTACCTTGGTTGTAAAGCCGGATGGATATAAAGCTGGCTTATTGCCTGCTTCAGCTAAGGTCAGTGATTCTTTATGGAAAATAAATGATTCCATAATGATTGCACACAAACAAAAACCATTAAAACATTGCGTTGGTTGCTACCCGCCTTTGAAGTGGGGACAACAGTTATTGAACCAGGATTTCTTTCTTACTCCTGACGGCTTCCTGAGCGGTTATGTTGTGGATGAAAGTGGCAACCCGGTAAAGGCTGATATTGATGTGGATGGTTTTTCTAAAACGTCAACGAAGTTTCAGTTCACTTATGGCAATTCTGAAAAGATTACTTACAAAAAATTAACTGCAAGCCAGAAAGGTCAGCAGAATGTTTCCTTCAATGAAGGGAAACCGGCCAATAATAAAGGGCCGCAAATGTTTATGCCAACCGGAGGAAGAGAATACTTCTCCATGGATGCGCCTTCGGGAAAACGTAAGGTAACGATAACGCCTGTTGATAAAGATTACTCACTCAAGGATACGGTCTTCGTTATTCAGAAGGATAATAAAAACCCGGTTGAAATAAAATTTGTTGTTCTGAAGTCGCAAAAGAGAATTCGATTCAAAGTGGCTGAGCAACCGGCAGAATTTAAAGGAAAATTCAAGATAGGTACCCTGGGTTCTATGAATGTAAAACCGATTCCTGGTGCTACTGTTCAGTTAAATATTCCCGGAAAAACTATTACTCAAACAAGTGATAAAGACGGCTATGTAACTTTTGTATTTAGCAATAGCGGTTTTGATTTTGATTTTGAAATTACGCCTCCGGCAAATGCAGATTATGAAACCGGGAATTATAAAATAACCGGGGTACAGAATACAACTGCAATTAAAGATTACGGAAATGCCTACCTGAAGAAAGCAGCGACAATCTCAGGCACCGTAACCATCGGCGCAGACAAGAAAGCATTGGCAGGCGCTAAAGTTTATATTGAAACAGGTGGTGGAAAAACCATTGAAACAAAAACCGGTAATGATGGCAAATATGAATTAAAAGGAGTAGCCACATCGCCTGCGGAAAAAACAGTGTGGGCCGGTAAATCCGGAGCAGTCCCCAATATCATCAGCCAGAGCAAAAAAATCAGCATTGGTCAAAAGAATGAACTTGATTTTAATTTGGTCAATGATAATGAACTGGTGATTGAGAATATTTTTGGATTTGAAGCAGACATTCAAAATAAAACGAAGCAATCAGAGGGTACCTGGTTGGTGAGTGGTAATATCATCAATCTTCCATCCAATGATAACTTCTCTCTCCAGGATAAAAAATTAGTCATCCCGTTCCAGAATTTGAAAATCAAAAAAAGTGAAGCTGCCAAAAATGGAATTCCGGTGGGAGTTCCTGCAGAAAATACCCTATCTACTGATTTAGCCAACATTAAACTCCTGTTGCAGAATTCCTTTGGTGTTATTCAAAAACCTTCAACCGGAGATGTGCTGCAAATAAAAGCAGAGAATCAGAAAGGAAGACTGATGGGTAAAATGGCGGTTCAGAAATCATCCTTCCAGTTTACACAGAACTATGTAACGTTCAATTCTGATCCCAACGAAGCCATGCTCCTTACCGAAAAACCCGGATCATTCAATACCGATCTGCCTTCTGTTGAAGCAGGCACATCATCAAAGAAAAAATTCGGACTGGCCAACCTGCAGGGCAAATCATTGAATTATACTTTGCTTGGATTCAGTGCCGATGCCGATGCCGCTAACTCATGGATACAGGATAACAGTATCAGCCTGCAAACGATGATTCATATCAACAGCCTGCCGGGTATGTCGCCTTCCACTCTCGATATCAATGCCGGCAACTTGGTGATTCATCCGGAAAAATTGGAAACACTGAAAGGTGATCAGCCAATCAAATTCAATTTGGAAAAATGGCAGTTCACCGGCAATAACTGGCAACTGTCGCAAAGCAACAGTTCCATTCAAATTGCTACCGGCACCATGAAAACGGGAAGCATTGATGTGCCTTTATCGGATATTGCACTACAACCAGATCATATTGATATTGGAAATTACGATGTCAATAATCTCACATTTGGAGGAGTAATTCCGATCAATGTAACAGCAACAAATCCTCAATTTGGATACAACAAGAGTATCGGTTCAGACCAGAAAGCACATTATGAACTCCGCCTGATTGGAGAAAATGGAAATCCGGGTGTAGTGATTAAATCATTGCCCGGTATGAAAGCAGGCGATGAAATGAAATTCCAGAATCTTTCTCTTGTAAGCAACGGTGAGCAAATTCTAAATCCGGGGAATCAACCCAACTCAACCACATTTTATAGTGTAATGAAAGTAAAACCACTGGCGTTTATAAGTGGATCAGATTATGTGAATATGACCTGTGGCATTGATTTAAGCATTCCTCAATTGCAGGAAACAAGCGGAGTTATTCAGTTTACCAAAGAGAGTGGAAAGATAAAACTGATGTTGTACCCATTGAATGTTTCGTTGAAAGGCCCCGGCGATGTGGACTTCTTTGCTAATGTACAATTCAATGATCATCCACAAAATCTTACGGAAGGGAAGTTTACCGCACTAGGCACTATACAGGATAAAGAAGGAATAGTGCTGAAAGGTATTTTACACAAAACCACTACAGCAGCATGGATACAGGTGGACCCGGAAAATCAGAAACTTCCCTTAGGGGGAGGCAATACCAGCCTTGCCAATATCAAGGGGAAAATGGAAGCTGATATGAGCACCGGTTTATGGAAGAATTTTACATTCAGCGGCGAGATGCAGGGTTTTAAAGGAATGCAGGGCGATACAAGAAAAACATTTGTAGTTACCGGTTCCATCAATGCCAACAATGAAAAAATAGACGTAAAAAATATTCCTTCCGGATTTGGAAATATTGGTTTGACGTATGATATAGCCAACAGCAGGTTCACGGGCAATCTTCAGTTGGATAAATCAATTGGTCCACTATCTCTCTCCGGTACGGCCAACCTGTTGGTAGATCCCGGTGGTTGGTATTTCCTTGCAGGGGGTAAGGTGCAGGCTCCCGGGCTTGGTGCATTATCCGCAGGATTACTGATCGGCGATTATAATAGTATGCCGGGCAATGTATCATCCACACTCATGCAATTTGCATACAACAAAAAGGTACCTCCCAGTTTTCAGAATGGCATATCCGGATTTTTCTTTACAGGAATGAAGGAATTGCCGGTGCTGAACATTCCGAATTACAGCATTGACCTTGGCGTGATCAGTGCTTCCTTTGGCGCCCAGGCCGGGCTGGATGCAAGGCTCTGGATGGATTTTGGATCGGCGGGCAACGAGTATGGAATAGGCGCTATGGCTTTCGCACATGCATACCTGAAAGGTGCGTCTATTACCTGTACAAAATTTGGTGCGGAAGCCAGGGCAGAGTTAGGACTACAGGGAAAGTATGCTACCTCTTCCGGAACTTTCTCCCTCGTTGGTTGTGGCAGCTTTACGATTGGCGGTAGCATTCAACAATGTTTCCCAACCCCCTGCTTCAGCGATGGTGTTTGCTGTGAAGCTTGTGGTGGTATCAGCGTAAGCAAGGGAATAAAAGTGAACCTGACATTGGATTCAGGAGGAAACACCGATCTGTCATTTGGTTTTGGTAATTGCAGCGGACAATCAACAATGAGTGGGAATTGGTGATGGTTAATTATGGATTGAGGAATGGATAATGGATAATGATTATTGGTGAGTTATGAGTTGAGGGTAGGATCGTGCGATTAAAATAAACAGAACAAAAAATTATTTTCAATAATGAAACAATTATTTTTCTTAATCCTTTTGTGCAGCATACTTTCAACGGATATTATTGCGCAGGACAATAGAGCAGGTGAAGTTCCTGTAGCAGTTCCGTTGGAAAAAGGCGTTTGGGTTTACTTCGGCCAGCAACTTCCAAAAAACATGCAATACCAGGTGGAAAGAAAAAAAGGCACTTCCGGTCGTTTTGAAAAAATCGGTAATACAACAGCTCCGGCTTCAGAATCTGAAATCAAAAGCCGGCAATTGTCTTATGGAAAATATTTTGAAAAATTAGACCCTTTGAGCGAAAAGGAAATCAATCGCATCTGGCAAACCATTCAAAAATACAATACTGCCGACAGCCTGTTCAGCGACAACCTTCCTGTCATGCATCTGGTAGCGGGTACTGCTTACTTTGATGCCACGGCGGCAAAGAATGAAAACTATATCTATAAAATTTCATTAGCAGGAAGTGATGGAAAAATAATTTCGAGCAGGGAAAGCAATCCGACTACTTCTTTCAAAAAGGGTACGCTTCCTTCCATTTCATTTGTGGAGAAAAAATATGCAGATGGAAAACTTGCATTGACCTGGAGCGTAGCGGACCCTATGAAGATGGCTCATTTCAATGTTTATCGTTCTGTATTCGGGAAAGAGGAATTTAAAAAAATAAATATAGAAAAAGGAACCTATACGCAAGGCAGTAAGCTCATGTTGCTGGGCATTGATACCATTGGAACTCATCCTGCCTGGTACGAATATGAAATTGCTGCAGTAGATGCCTATGGCAATGAAGGGCCTTTACAGGGAAGCGCCAGCGGCGGTAACGTTCAGGATTATTACGCACCACCTGTTACTCATTTCAAAGCAATCAACACCGGGCGAAATCATGAAGTGAAATTGTCGTGGCGATTTGAAAACAAAAAATATCTCAATGGTATTACTGTGATGAGAAGCGCACTATACGATTCGGGTTATAAAAGAATCGCTACTGTCCCGTTGGGAGATACCGTTTTCACAGACATCATCCCCGTGTCAGGAGAGAATTATTATTACTACCTGCTGTTGCTGAGCGCTGATAACAAACCCGTTCCTACCGCAAAAGTATTTGCTGCTTATACAGGTGACCAATCCCTGCCCGAACCACCTAATGAAATTGACGCAACACCGGTCAACAAAGGAATAAACGTATATTGGAAGAGTGAAGAACCTTACAGCAAAGGGTTTTATGTATATCGCAGAGATCAGCCAAATGGCAGCTTCACTTTGGTTAGTCCGTTGATCAACTCCGGTCAGGCGGTGTATTCGTTTATTGACACATCAGGTCAATTGCAGCCAGGTGGCGTTTATCAATATGTTGTGCGAACCATTAATGACAATAATCAACTCAGTAAACCATCGGATACAGTCACCGCCAATCCGGGTATCACAAAAACAATAACATCTCCTGTAAATCTCAGGTACAGGGAAAGCGATGGAAAGATCACCTTGTTGTGGGACGACATGCGACCCTGGGAAAGTGATTTGCTTGGATACAAAGTTTATAGAAAATCCGGCAATGGCAATTTTATAAGAATGGCAAATGATAGTCTGCTGGCGGAACATAACTTCTTTGAAGATTCAACCATACAAGCCGGCGCTAATTATTCTTATGCAGTAACTCTTTATGATATTTCTGGAAATGAAAGTGAAAAGTCTGTAATCGCGGTTTCTGCAAATGCCGAAACCCTACCGGGTGCGCCTTCGGGAATCAGGGTGAGCCAGCCGGGGAATGAAGTTTATATTACCTGGGGACAGATCGCAGGTGATGTGAACGCCATAAAGATTTACAGGTCGGAACCGGGGATAGCTGCTAAATTGATTGGAACAGTTACTGAAGATGATTTCTTTACAGATAAGAATGTAACCAAAGGCAAATTGTATTTCTACCAGTTGTCATCGGTAAATAATGGAAATAAAGAAGGAGCGTTGAGCGAAAAGGTATCGCTGAGGATGAAATGAACGCATTCATTTGGTCTTGGGAACACGTACGTGGGAACCCGGGGACGATACCTCGCCGTCCAGTCGTTACCCCAGTGGTTATGTGACAGCATACGATTGGTTAAATCAGATGTATAACCCGTGTAATGCTTTTCAAATGTGGATGAGTACAATACGTATACAGTGTAACTCATAAAAGAAAAAAGCTCCTTTCGGAACTTTTGTAGCGGGATCGGGAGTTGAACCCGAGTCCGCCGCGGCGGAACCTGTCCGCCGAAGGAGGATATAAATCCACGCATCAATGCGCAATCTTCTTAACAAAATCTCTGCCCGCTCCGGTCTTCAGCCATCGCTCATAATCCATCGCCTGCTGTTGTGAAATAACAGATTTTACTGCCGGCTTTTACTGTTCAACTTCCTGCGTTTTTCTTCATAAATGTCTCGGAAAATCAAGTGTTTTGGACGAAGATTCTCTACGGAGCACGCATAGGAGCTGAAACTAAAGAGTTGACAGTAAAGATTATTTGGTATATTTTTGGTTTTTAGATACATATGGCGTCATCCGATCAAATAAAGAGTCTCATTAAGTCCTTTGGACAAGAGGATGAGGATCGTTTTTTTGCCTCTGCGATGCAAATTGCAGCTTCTGAGGCCAGGCAGGGGCATGCCAGTTTTGCCCAGGAATTAAAAGCTCTTATAGAAGATGCCAGGAAAAACAGGTCACTCGCCCAATTTGAAAAGGGAAAAATAGTTAGCATTTCTCCTCAGAAACGTGAGCTAAGCGAATTAATAGATATTTTCCAGCCACGGATCAAATTGTCTGATATGGTCTTGGAGGTAGGGATCAGAAGTAGACTGGAAAAACTGATTACAGAACAAAATAAACTGGAGTTATTGCTGCACCACAATCTGACTCCCCGCAGAAAACTGCTGTTGACCGGGGCACCCGGTACCGGAAAAACCATGACTGCTCAGGCAATTGCGGGTGAATTAGGTATCCCTGTTTTTATCATACGATTGGATGGCATTCTTTCAAAATTTATGGGTGAGTCGATTGCCAAACTGCGAATGATTTTTGATATTATGCCTCAACAACGTGGCGTTTATTTATTTGATGAATTTGATTCTATTGGCTCGCAACGTGAACAGGGACAGGATATTGGTGAAATAAAACGTATTCTAAATTCATTCTTGATTAATATCGAAAAGGACCAAAGCAACAGTATTATTATTGCAGCCACCAACTTACCAGAACTATTGGACAAAGCGCTTTTCAGACGATTTGATGATATTATTCAATATCCTTTGCCAAACAACGATGAAATTGTTGCAGCAATTCGGAAATATACAATAGGCTTTTCTTTTGACACAAAGGTTAATGATAACGCATTGGCTGAAGCAGCATCAGGTTTAAACTATTCAGATCTTTCCAAATCTTGCGAGGAAACGATTAAGGAAATGATATTATCTGGTGCAAAGAAACTGCACAAAAAGTTTTTACTTGATAGCCTTAAAAGTAGAAGAAACTAATGGCAGAAAACCAAGGATTGCCCCATTTGAAATTTGATAAATTCTATGAGCCAAGGACTTACAACTATCCCAAAAAAATTCCAATTAAGTTCCCGCTGGTACAGAGAGATCGTGCCATTCACGGCAATGCATTACTTCAACAATTAACCAGCATTAAAGAACAATTCCGTATTGCAAGGGAGGAACAATTACCCGAAAATATCATAAGGGATGATGCTTTATATGTAGATTTCTATTCAGAATACGAGTTTCCTTTAAAATTTGAGAGCCTTACTCAAGAGACAGATACTCCGCAATATCAAATCTTGAATATTAAGGAAGAAATTACATATACGGAAGACAATCAAGAGCAGAAAAGATATAGAGTCGTGGTAATGATGAAAGAAGGCGGTGTCAGTAAGTTTATAAAAAAAGTTACTGAATATCTCGACCACACTAAAAATATAAAAGACAAGGATGGGAATTTGACAGAAAAGCCTAAAAATGGCGCTCTCATAGCTAATATTTCTTTGATTCAATTGGCTTCACTAAGGTCGTTTTGGAGTGATGGACCCGAAATCCCTTTTCCTGAAAACCAAGATGCTGTGATATGGTGGGAAGTATGGTTCAGGCGTACTCAAAATGATGGTGTGCGACTTCAAAATGTGTTGCATAATCTCCGTGAAATAGGCGCACAGATAAGCCCGCAAACTTTGGAATTCCCAGAGCATAGAGTAAGGCTGGTAAGAGCTTCCGCAAGACAACTTTCGGGATCTTTGTTACTGCTTGATAATTTAGCTGAATTAAGAAAGCCCCAGGAAATCAATGATTTTGTAACAGTCCGAAATGTCGACTATTCGGAAAAGCAAGAATGGTTGAATGATTTGCTAAACCGAACAGATGTTAATATTGCTGATAACTCAGTTATTATCTGCCTCTTAGACAGTGGTGTTAATAATTTGCATCCACTTATAAATACTTTTTTACCCAATGAGCGCTTGTATACTTATAGACAGGCTTGGGGCACCAATGATACGTGGCCGGGGGGCGGACATGGGACAGGTACAGCGGGTTTGGCGTTGTATGGTGATCTTGTAAATGCAATTGCGTCTCCGGAAAGAATAGCTATTTATCACGGACTGGAGTCTTTCAAAGTTGTTCATCCACATGATCCGAATGATCCGGCATTTTATGGTTCATTAACGGAATATGCATGTAGCATTCCGTTTGTGAGTTTTCCTGACAATGCTAGGGTCTTTTGCTTGACAATAACAGATAGTAATACTGCCTATCACGGTAGACCTTCTTCCTGGTCTTCGGCCATTGATAAAATAGCTAACGGGACTATATTTGACCCGCAATCACGGCAACTGTTCATTATTAGCGGAGGGAATGTTGACTATATTACTTCTGCCGCGAATGCTGGCGATTACCCAACCAAAAACGAGCTGGAATCTGTCCATGATCCAAGTCAGTCGTACAATGCGTTGGTTATTGGCTCTTATACCAGGATGGATCGGATAGATCAAAACACTTGGAACGGCTTTACCGCTCTTGCTCCAAATGGTGGAATGTCACCTTCAAATTCTACCTCGCTTACATGGGATAAACAGTGGCCTATAAAACCTGATTTGGTTCTTGAAGGGGGCAATCTTGCAATTCAAAATGGTCAATTAAGGGATGATGTTCATTCATTAAAACCATTGTCTCTTGATAAAGAGTTTAACCGGTTTGTATTTATGCCTTTTGGCGATACGAGTGGGGCGGCAGCATTAGCCGCCAGGATGGCTGCAGAACTTATCCGACAGTATCCTGATTTATGGTCGGAGACCATTAGAGCACTTTTGGTTCACTCGGCGGAGTGGACAAGTTCTATGTTAAATGGTCTTTCTTTTGCGAATGCAGCAGGTGCATCTAAACGTGCGCTTTTAAGAACATTTGGTTATGGAGTGCCGTTACTGGAAAAAGCATTATATAGTGCAGGTAATGCCCTTACTATGATTGCTGAAAACACTATTCAACCGTATCGACTGGAGGGCAGTACCGTAAAGTATAATGAATATCACTTGTATGAAATTCCCTGGCCGGTTGATATTCTAAGAGAATATCTGACTGTAGCAGATGTAACGCTAAAAGTTACACTTTCCTATTTTGTTGACCCTAATCCCGGAAACAGGCGATACGCAAATAATTTCCATTATCATTCCCATTCCTTGGATTTTAAAGTCATTAAACCAACCGAAGAACTGGCTGTTTTCAGAAGGAGGATATCCGCTGCGGTAGAGGGAGACGACAATCCGGATTACGTAGGTAACGACGAACCGTGGTTTTTGAAAGAATCTGTTAGAAGTAAAGGGTCTATAAAAAAAGATTTCATTGTTACGTCTGGAGCTGACCTTTCAACAAGAAATATCCTTGCAGTCTACCCCAAGAGCGGATGGTATAAAACTAGAAAGAAACTTAATAAATATAATACTGCTGTTAGATACAGTTTAATTGTAAGCATTGAAACTGACAACGCGGATGTCAATATTTACAACCCGGTACTAGCACAAATTCCAATCGGCGTTCCGAATGTGCTATTCGTTAACCGTCTTTAGCGAAATCGCTTTTAAGTCACTCATTCTATCTTAGAGATTTTCTGGGTGAGATTATCGTCAATAGCATTTTATTAATTTTTCTGGTGAACCAGTCGATGAAACCATGCATGAATAGGTGGAGTTCTCTGAGAGAACCGGAGATGAGAAAATGATTAAATAGAGATTTATCCTTATAGATCAAACTTTTTAGCCGACAAACTATATAAAGTTTCCCAGCTAATCTAATGTGAGATTTTCCTACGTGGGAGAAAATGTAGCGGGATCGGGAGTTGAACCCGAGACCTTTGGGTTATGAATCCAACGCTCTAACCACCTGAGCTACCCCGCCTATTATAAAAAACGCTCTCCCTTTACCGTTGAACCCATGTCCGCCGAAGAAGGATATGAATCCTGTGCTCTAACCCTGCCTACCGGCAGGCAGGCACCTGAGCTACCCCGCCTTTTAGTGAACATTTCTGACCTGCTTATGCGCATATATTCATATTGCGAAATAAGTACTGCCTTCAATTACATCACCCTTAAATCCGAACAAACCACAGGACTTAGTAATC